>NZ_JBAGIH010000001.1:0-2416311 GCF_037150675.1 Serratia sp. KG1D | reverse complement strand
CAGTCCGCCGTTCTACCGACTGAACTACAGAGGAATCGTGTGAACGGGGCGCATCATATCCAGCGGCTCCGGGTGTGTCAACGCTAAATTGCCCCAGGCGGTGCGACTGCTCGGTATCTGAGCAATACGCCCGTCAATCAGCCCATTGCGCGTCGTTTTCCGCCTGGTCTCGCAGCAGGCGCGCCAGCGGATCCTGGCGGTAGAAGCGGCAAAAGTGCTGATACAGCGCCGGGAAGCGTTCGGCCAGCAGTTCGGGAGCGCTGAAGAAATACTCCGACAGCACGGCGAAGCACTCGGCCGCATCGGTGGCGGCGTAGGCATCCATGCTGGCGGCCTCTTCGCCGACCATGTCGATCTCGTCCTGCAGGCTTTCCATCGCGGCGTGCAGATCATGTTCCCAGGCGGCCACCTCGCGCAGCGGGATCGGCGGCACGCCGGTGGCGACGCCGCCGTTGCGCATATCCAGTTTGTGCACCGCTTCGTGGATCACCAGATTGAAACCGGAGAGGTCAAAAGAGTCCTGCACGTCTTGCCAGTTGAGCACGATCGGCCCCTGTTCCCAGCTTTGGCCCGACTGCACCACCGGCCCCGAGTGCACCAGACCGATCTCGTCCTGCCATTCGTCTTCCACCACGAACGGGGTGGGGTAGAGCAGAATTTCGTTGAAGCCGTCGAGGCATTCCGCGCCCAGCTCCAGCACCGGCAAGGCGAACAGCAGGGCGATGCGCGCCTGCATTTGCGAGGTGAGCTGCAGCCCCTGCAGCGGCACGATGCGCTTTTGCTGCAATATTTGCCCGGCGACGGCCACCAGCCGCTGCCGCTCCTGCTCATTCAGCGGCGAGAGCAGCGGGATCGCCAGCGCGTCCTGCCACTGGGCCTCGATGTCTGCCTGGGATTGAGAGGGTTGAGTCGCTTTCCACGGCCATTTAATCATCAGGTTGCTCGTAAACTCATCACTTGAACGTTCAGCGGTATGCTAATGCTGTAAAAATGCCGCAAAAGCGGGCATGATAGCAAGCGTTGTCAGGAGAGATGCCGGAGCGGCTGAACGGACCAGTCTCGAAAACTGGAGTAGGGGCAACTCTACCGGGGGTTCAAATCCCCCTCTCTCCGCCACTTTACCCCGCGTTATTCCCCCATTGAATCAAAATCCTTTTCTTTCGCTAATGCTTGTAAACCGTTGGATATGAAACCGGTTTGCGTTGGCCGAGATCCTTTCCCGCATTATAACTCGTGCAATATCAACGAATAGCATTTTGCGATTATGTTCTTCATTTTGTGAGCCACGTTGCGCTTGAACCCGGTGCGGCGCTTGCGGCAAGCCCAGTGCTATGCATGCCAATCACGCTGAACGTGTGAAACCGTCACGGCGATAATGCCTGCCGGCAGGGGCGTGCACGGCCTGAGTCCGCTATCCCTTGAAAAGTTTGCCAGACTGACAACATGCCCAACGCCTCCAGGATAGAGTGTATTTACACGCGATTTTTTGCGCACTAATATGTGTGCACATGCACATAAATGATCAGTCTCCTGCCCGAAACGAGGGCTAAAGAAGGGGCTGACCGCCTGGAGACTGGAGGACTTGCCATGAGTTTGCTCGATTGCGCACTGGATTTTCGTCACTTCATTGAGGAATTGCGTCGCCGAAACGATTTGGTCGACGTGCATCAGGAAGTTTCCGCCGACCTGGAGATAGCGGCTGTCTGCCGCCGGGTCTATGAGCAACGGCTTTCGGCTCCGCTATTTCATCATGTGGCGGGCGCGATGCCGGGGGCCCGCATCCTCGGCGCACCGGCCGGCATGCTCGCTTCTGCGGAACATGCCTATTCTCGCCTCGCCCTCCATTTTGGGCTGCCGCCGGAGAGCGCTCCGCGGGATATCGTGGCGGCGATTCGCCGGGCGGTGAAGGCGGAGCCGTTTGCGCCGGATTATTGTTCGACCGGCCCGGTGAAAGAGAATATTTGGCGTGGCGACGAGGTTGATCTGGAACGCTTCCCGGTACCGCTGTTGCATGAACGGGATGGCGGGCGCTATTTCGGCACCTACGGGTTCCATGTCGTGCAATCCCCGGACGGAAAGTGGCATAGCTGGGGAGTCGGCAGGCTCATGATGCTCGATCGCAATCGTCTCACCGGCCCGGCGATACCCACCCAACACATCGGCATGATCCGTGAAATGTGGCGCCGAGAAGGGAAACCTACGCCGTGGGCGATGGTGCTCGGGGCGCCGCCTGCCGCGGTGGCGGTCGCGGGGATGCCGTTGCCGGCCGGCGTCAGTGAGCCTGACTATGTCGGCGCGCTGCTCGGTAAAAGCGTCACGCTCACCCAAGCGGAAACCAACGATCTCTGGGTGCCGGCCAATGCGGAAATTGTGCTGGAAGGTGAAATCAGCCTTACGGAGAGGGCGCTGGAGGGGCCGATGGGGGAGTATCACGGCTATCAACACCAGCAAGGCCATGAACAGCCGGTGTTTCATGTGCGTGCGGTGACGTTTCGCGATGACCCCATTTTGCCGATTTGCGTCGCCGGCACGCCGCCGGAAGAAAATCATACGATCTGGGGCACCATGATATCAGCTCAGCTGCTGGAAACCCTGCAGAGCGCGGCCTTGCCCGTTGACTTTGTCTGGTGTTCCTATGAGGCGGCGACCTGTTGGGCGGTGGTCTCCGTCGATATCGAAAAACTGGCCGGAATGAATGCCACCGCGGCGGATTTTGCCGGCAAGGTGGCGGAAGTGGTCTTCGGTTCGCATGCGGGCTACCTGATCCCCAAACTGATACTGGTCGGCAATGACATTGATATTGTCGATATCGATCAGGTGGTTTGGGCGTTGGCCACGCGCTCACATCCGGCGCGCGATCATTTTATCTTCCCGGACGTACGCGAGTTCCCGATGGTGCCGTACCTGACGGAAGAAGACAAGGCGCGCGGTAGCGGCGGCAAAGCCATCATCAACTGCCTGTTCCCCGAGCAGTTCAGCGGCGTAACACGTGCGGGTACCGCCTCTTTCAGGCACTCTTATCCGGAACAGGTCAGGGCAAAAGTCGAGGCTAATTGGAAACAGTATGGATTCTGAAAAAAAAGGCGCGCAGAGCGGCAGACGGGGAATGGGATTGCCCAATGGCGCGCTTTACAGGATGACGGAGGTGGTGCGTCACCGCGAAAAACGGCTGTCTGCGTTACTCGCTTTGCAAGGACTCAGCCTCCATGAGTGGCGCGCGTTGCGCATTCTCTACAGCTTTCCGGGCGACGTGGCCATGAGCGAGGTGATAGCGCATTCGCAGACCGATCGCACCGCGCTAGGCCGTACGATCACCCAACTGGTTAATCGGGGGTGGGTCGCGCGCTTCCCCGATCCGGAAGATAAGCGCGCGGTATATCTGCGCGTCATGCCGGCGTCTCGTCCCATTTTTGACCAGGCGAGGCAATGGGTGGCGGATTATGACGCACAGCTGATGGCCTGTCTGGATGATGCCGGGCTCAGTGCCCTGGATGACGCACTGCAACGCATGATGCTGTTCATCGAGCACGCGTAGTCCGTTCCGGCGAAAGCCAGCGCCGTATTTCCCGAGTGACCTCATCGCGGTGTTGTACTGTTGCCCGCGGGTAAGGTAATTTGCTGAGGGCATGATGACTGAGGCAGGGGCCAACGGACATGAATGAAAGGATCGACTACCACATCGAGAAATACCACTTCGCGCCGCTGGATGAAGCCCCGCGGCTCGCGCGCCAGTGGAGAGAGGTGTTGAACGAGTGTCGCCAGACGCAGGCCGGGGCGGAACAGCGTCTGCGCATTGCGCTGCTCAACGTGGACTATGTGACCAGTTTCGAATTGCCGTTTCGCTTATTGCTGGTGCGGGCGCCGCAGCTGATTGCCGGCCTGCGCGATGAGCTGTCGATCAGTCAAAAAAATGTGGTGTTCAACGGCAAGCGCTTTGGCTGCGTTTACAGCCTGAAAAGCGATTTAAGCGACGTGCCCGAGGCCTTCCAATATGGCCTGTCGACCCGCATTCACCGAACTTCGGCGTCGGGCGTGGGCGCGCTGCCTTACCGGGAAATCGCCAAAGCGCTCAAGGCGCCGCGTGAGCGGCTTAAGCTGGCGCTGGAGCAGGGGCTGCGCGTCACGGCGCTGGACGGACTGTTCTGGTTCGGCATACAGCGCATCGCCGCAGAAGTGCGCAGGCTAAGAAAAACCGGCATGACGATCGTGACGGCGGAAACGGAGATTTTCGACACCCTGACCGGCACGACGCGCCAGGTTCCGGTATACCGGTTGGCCGATCGTTAAACGCCGCTTCCGCACAGCGGAGGTTCAAACCAAGAACCTCCTTATTAATGCTACCGCTTACCGATAGGCTTCATTCCGCGCGATCGCGTATTTGCCGCTGCCCAGCAGCAGGATGGCGAGTCCACCCATAAAGAACACCAGCTCGTTTTCAATGCCCCAGGCGCCGACGTCGGTGACGGTGAAGACCTTGCCGGTGCCCACCATCAAAAACGCCACCACCAGCGTAAAGGCGTAAACCAGCGCGGCGGGGCGGGTGAACAGCCCCAAAATGATCAGTATCGGCGCCAGGATCTCCCCCACATACACGCCATAGGCGATGAAGGCGGGTAACCCCTGTTCCTGCAACGCCCCGGCGATCCAGCCGACGCCGTGCTGAATCTTCGCCACGCCGTGAAACAGCATCAGCCCGCCGAAGGTTAGCCTGAGCGCCAATTTGCCGGCGTCCGGGTGGTCAAAAAAGCGAGTGAATGCCGCATTAAGTGACTTAACCATGGCTTTTTCTCCTGAATAGGAATGATTTTCAATCAATATATCAGTCGGATGAATGCGAAAGCTGTTCTGGATCAGGAAAACGGCGGGCTTGGCGTTAAATCGCCGGGCGAGGCCGGCGGTGCGGCCTGATTTTTAGGTGGAATGACCTGTGCGCACGGGCCGAACCGGGGATGAGAAAAGTCATCGGCAGAGGTGGCCCGCCGCGTAGCCCATCTCTTTTCTGTATGTGTTGGCTACCCGATTTGCGTTTTCATCAAGGATTGTCAAAGGACAGGCAACGTAAAGATTCATAAGGTTTTTTTGCAGCAATGAAAAGGTGCGCGTTTTCGCTTTAATAACCCAATAGAGTTACCTTTATTTTTATTTTGAACCGCTAAATCATTAACGCTTTTTTTCGGCCTTTTTATTGGGAATTATCTTGCTTATTTTGCCTTGCGAAAGTTGATCCTGTGGGGCGTACGGCCTGTGGCGGGTTTTATTTTTATAGATTTTCTTATTTTTTGATGACAATTCAATGCCGAAGAGAATGAGGGAGATTGACTGAGGGGGTTATGAGGGGGGGTAAATTCCCATGAACTATTTTTCCTGGCGTAAAAGTAATCGATTCAGCGCTGTTTTAAGTTATTGAATTGTTTATTTTATGTATATTGATTTGTTATTTTTTTATTAAAAAAATAATATTTTTTCTTGATATTGGGTTTGCCTTTGCTAGTATCAAATTAGTGGTCTTATCAGTTAGGGAAACATTTCTTGTATATGGAACAGATCGCTGGTCTTAACACGGTTCCTGTCGTTGCAGCGCTTACGTGGTTATTTTGCCGTTATAGTAAATGATATCTCTAATGCCACTTTAGTCTGCGAGACTCTTTACCGCAGTGATGCTTTTGCCGCGGTAAGCCGTATGAGAACACACACAAAGGGGAATTGAATCTTAAATGATTCTGATCATTACCCTGAGTTAACTATAAAAGAATGATGCTTTATCCACCAGGCTGTTTGTGTACCAATAGGTATTCGGTGCACCACGGCGGAATGTTAATCTGTGCTTTAGCTTTAAAATTAATAATCAAAACTCTCGCCAAATTGTTTATTTTCACACCAGGTTTCGCATGTGTAAGTACTGAGTGCTGGAAATGAAAGTCACACTGCCATCGTTTTCTATTGATCATTGCGTGCTACCCGCTTGCAAGAAACGACTGGCTGTCATGGTCTTATGAAAAAATTTCACTATTTACTGTGGTTATCATTTGCCAATTAAATTATTTGTATCCAGTGGTATTACTGGAATTATCCTACCAAGGATGAAACGTTGTTTTTAGGGCAGTTTTTGATTTTTTTCCTATTCTTAGCTTGCATAATTATCGGTTGCAATTTATTGATTTTGAAAGAAAAAAATAAATATGTAAATGTAAAATAGTTTAAACCGATCACTGTGATTCTATTGATAGGCTCAATCTATTATTGTTGTTAATATTAATACATCTAAACAATTTGCGAGCTTGGTGACGACTAACTTACGCTAAAAGGACTCTGGGAAAGACTGGCGAACGTAAAAGCCCGCTTTATTAGGCTTTATGTTTCTAGTGCTGATTGAAAAGGATATCAGGCCATGAATGAAGTCATCTCAACGGAAGTGAATGGCGTCGAATTTGATCCACGATACAGTGAAATTGAATTCACGCTTTCGGAATATGACAGCCAAACCGATCCGCTTAATGCCGTAGACAATGCGCGTGATATCAATTGGCACGCCATTCGCGAGCAGTCTGCCGCGTTGCTGGAACAGTGCTTCGATTTACATGTCGTGCTGTGGTTTATGCGCGCCAATCTTCATATCGACGGTTTTTCGGCCTTCTACCAGGGCATTAAGGATATTGACGCCAAATATGCCGAGGAGGGCGCCACCATTTTCCCTCAGGCGGACATGGAACCCTCATCGGACAGCTTTCATGCGGCCGCATTAGGGTGGCTCGCCACATCGTCCTGTCTGCACGAAATCAAGAACAGCAAGATTTTTCCCGACACGCCGTTAACCACCGACGAGCTGCTGAATATGCGGCTTGACGAGCAGGAAGGCAAAAGCCTGCATTTTTCGGAGGTGGTAAAGGTGCTGGGGCAAGCCGACAGTTATTTTGCCGGCAGAAATCTGCCTTCGCTGAAAGAGCAATTGGCGCTGGAAATCGATGCGCTGGAGCGCGTCGAGAATTACGCCAATCTGCAGGCTGAAGATTATCGTTTGGACTGTCGGCAGGTGCGCGACTATTTGAAACAGTTCAGCCGCCAGCTGGCTTCACTGGAACAGCAGGAATTGCCGGCTGAACGGGATGACGCGGAGATTGACTCGCCGGATGCTGACGCGCCTGTCGCCATGCCCGGCAAATATATCCGTTCCCGGCAGGATGTCATCTTGCTGTTGGATCAGGTTTTGGACTATTTCCAAAACTATGAGCCCAGCCATCCGGCCCCCATTCTTATTCGACGTTCACAAAAAATGATCGGTATGGACTTCGCGACGATTGTTGAGGAGCTTTTGCCGGAATCTCTGGCCTCGTTAAATCAATTGTCCGGGAAGTAATTTTTATCACAAAGGAGTTTTCCAATGGCTAAGGACTCAAGCTCTCAGAAATTTATCGGTAAAAATAACGCGCCGCGCGTGCAAATTGAATATGACGTAGAGCTTTACGGTTCACAAAAGAAAGTGGAGTTGCCCTTTGTTACGGGGGTCATGTCCGATCTCTCTGGGCATCGGAAAAAGCCTTTGCTGCCGATCGAAGAGCGGAAATTCCTGACCTTCGATCAGGACAACTTCAACGATCGCATGCGCGCCATCAAGCCTCGTCTGCAATTTTACGTAGAGAACACCCTGAGCGAAGACGATGCGTTGCTGGACGTGGAATTGGAGTTTGAATCGATGGATGACTTCACGCCTGGCGCCATCGCCAAACGGGTTCCGCAGATGCAACGCCTGCTTGAAGCCCGGGAGCATCTCACGGAGCTGATCACCTATATGGATGGTAAATCCAGCGCGGAAGAGGTGGTGAAGAATCTGCTGGAGAAACCCGATTTTCTGCATCGTTTAGTGACGGATGCGCGTAAAACGGTCGCGGATGCGGAACAGGATGTGCAGGATCCCGGCAATAAAGGAGATGAGGAATGAGAGCGAGGCAACGACGCTATTCGGCTAAGCAGCAGGCTACGGCAGTCGCTGAAGTTGAAACGCAGGACACGGAAAATGAGCTTGACGGTTTGCTCAAGCGTTCATTCCGGCCCAGAACGAACGAGGCTTCGGAAGCGGTTCGTCGGGCTATCGGCACGCTGTCCGAATATGCCAACAAAGGCAAGGTCAAGGTCAGCCAGGATGTCGTATTGACCATTGAATCGTTGATTGCCCAGATCGACGAACAGCTTTCGCAACAGATGAACAATATCTTGCACCACAAGGAGTTCCAGAAGCTGGAGTCCGCCTGGCAAGGTCTGAGTTATCTGGTCGATAACACCAACGTCAGCGAAACGCTCAAGATCCGGGTGTTGAACATCAGCCAGGATGAGCTGACGCGCAATTTGCGCCGCTATCGGGGCTCCGCCTGGGATCAAAGCCCGGTGTTCAAACAGATTTACGAACAGGAATATGGTCAGTTCGGCGGCGAGCCGTTCGGTTGCATCATCGGCGATTTTGAATTCGATCACAGCCCGATGAGCGTCACGCTGCTGACCGAGTTGGCGAAAATTTCCGCGGCGTCGCACTGTCCGTTCATTTCCGCCGCGTCGCCGTCGCTGCTGCAGATGAGCAAGTGGAACGAACTGGGCAACCCGCGGGATATCGGCAAGATTTTCACCACGCCGGAATATGCATCCTGGCGCCGCCTGCGCGAAAGCAACGACTCGCGTTACCTGGTGTTGACGATGCCGCGTTTCCTGTCGCGTTTGCCTTACGGGGCGAAAACCAACCCGATCGAAGAGTTCGCTTTCGAGGAGTCCGTCAGGCCGGATGTGGATGATGATTTTTCCTGGGCCAACTCGGCGTATGCGATGGGCGTCAACATCAACCGCGCGTTCCATGAGTACGGCTGGTGTTCGAAGATTCGCGGCATCGAATCCGGCGGCTCGGTGGAAGAACTGCCCGCCTACGCGTTTCCTTCCGATGAGGGCGGATATGAACTGACGTGCCCGACGGAAGTGGCCATTTCCGATCGGCGCGAGCAAGAGCTTTCCGACGCCGGGTTCTTGCCTCTGGTCTATCGCAAGCATTCCGATTTCGCCGCTTTTATCGGTTCTTGCACCATGCACGCGCCGGCGAAATACGAGGATCCCGACGCGACGGCCAACGCCAAGCTGTCTTCGCGCTTGCCTTATATTTTCGCCACGTGCCGATTCGCGCACTATTTGAAATGCATCGTGCGCGACAAAATCGGTTCTTTCCGGTCCAGGGACGATATGCAGCTGTGGCTGAATGACTGGCTGATGAACTACGTCGATGGCGATCCTTCCGTATCGACCGAGGCGACCAAGGCGCGTCGTCCATTAGCCGCCGCCGAGGTGCGCGTTGAGGATGTGGAAGACGATCCGGGTTATTACCGCGCGCATTTCTATTTGCGCCCGCATTACCAGTTGGAAGGCATGACCGTGTCCTTGCGACTTGTATCAAAACTTCCGTCAGCCAAAAAAGATGGGAGCAGATAAGTTACGGCTGGTCATTGGTTTGGATATTGCCGACGTTAATTATTAAATGGCGTTGGTGGGAATTGATGTTTCATTGAAATCTAGTGGCGCTGTTTTTTACGCTATTGCTATTTATTAATGGCTAATGGGTTCTCATTGTCGCTATTTCAATGATCGCGTAGGCAATATAACGACTTATCTGAATAGACTTTTCAATTAACGAAGTAGACCTATCAGTCAAGGAGACAAAAAATGAGCACGAAAGCTTTAGTAGACTATTTTTTGAAAATTGAGGGTGTTGATGGTGAATCACCCGACCAAACCTACCCTGGCTGGATTCAGCTGCAAGCCTGGCAATGGGCGGAAGAAAACGCCGGCCGTTGGGGGTTCGGGAGCGGCGGCGGTTCAGGCAAAGTCGAGATGAAAGACTTTGAGTTTCGCATGGTGAGCAATAAGGCTTCGCCGAAACTGTTCCTGATGTGCGCCACCGGCGAGCATATTCCTCAGGCAAAACTTGTTTGCCGTAAATCAGGCCAGGGTCAGCAAGACTTCATTGCCGTGACCTTCAGCAACTGCCTGGTTTCCTCATTCAAGACCGTGGGTAATATGCCGCTGAATTCCACCATCGGTACTGAAATCGATACCGTGCTGCCAACCGACGTTATCAAGCTGAATTTCGCACGTATCGAAGTTGAGTACAAAGAGCAAAACAATGATGGCTCCATGGGTGCGGTAATTAAGACGGGGTATGACCTCAAGCTTAATGCCCGTATCTGATCATTGATGTCACAACACTAATTGCAGGCTGTCTGCCCGCAGCGATTGCGGGCAGACATAAGCCTTATCGCGAGGTGTTAAATGAAAGCGTCATTGCCCATGCTATTCGATAAGCTCAGCGTGAGACATCAAAGCGCCAGCGCCGATAATTGGCGGCGTGTTTTGGTGCGTGATATCGAATTTTTACTGAATGACGCATCGCGCAGCGCTGATTTGAAACTTCATGATTATGCGCACAGCGAAAGCTCGGTATTGAATTATGGCCTGCCGTCGCTGAGCCAACGCATACCGATTAATACCGATCCGTTAACGCTGGCGAGACATATACAAAGAATCATTACTTCGTTTGAGCCGCGTCTGGATCCGAAAACGATTCGTGTGGTGCCTGTAGTGAATGAACGCCAATCGTATGTGCTGGCGATTTTATTCGATATTTATGGCACCTGCTCATTACCGGGTGACGAAATGCTGGTTAATTTGCGCATCGCTCTTGATTATTCCTGTGGCGCCGTACACGTATTTGATTAATAGGGGTGACTATGTTCAGTGAGCGCTTTCTCCAATTATATAATGATGAGCTGCGTTATTTTCGCGAGGCCGGTCGTCAGTTCGCCTCTTCTCATCCCCAGGTCGCCCAGCATTTAGGCATGCATATCGACGGCGTGCTGGATCCTTTCGTTGAGCGTCTGTTGGAGGGCTCCGCGTTCCTTTGCACCCGCATCCAGGAAAAGCTGAACAATGAGCAGCCGGAATTTGCCCTGCAAATGCTCTCACGCCTGGCGCCGCTGTGGTATACGCCGGTTCCCGCGATCGCCACCGTCGCGATTAAGCCCGATCTCTCTTTTCCCCAGTGGCACAGCCAGGTTGACCTGCCGCGCGGGAGCCGCATGACCCTCAACGATATCTCGCTGAACAACAAACCCGCCACGTTCACCACGGCGCGGCATATTAAAGTGCAGCCGGTTGAGATTTCACTGGCGGAATGCGAGATTTTGCCGCCGCACCATTTGCCTGACGGCGCCGCCAGACACATGCAGGATTGCTCGGCCTACGTCAGGATATGCCTGACGACGCACGGCGTGCTTCCCGTCTCGGAGCTGGATCTCGAGCCGCTGCACCTGACGCTGGCGGAAGATACGGTGCGGGCCAATCAACTGCTGGCCGCGTTGCTTAATCGCACCTTGCGCATCGTGCTATGGGCGAAAAGCGACGACCGGCCAATCGTCAAAGTCCTGCCGCCGGACAGCTTGCGCCTGGGCGGCGTCAGCGATGAAGAAGCCTTGTTGCCCACCGTGGTGGGGGAATTGCCCGGCAACCGGCTGATGCGCGAATACTTCGCCGCGCCAAGCCGCTTCTTCAGCCTGGAGTTGCATGGCGTGCAGGATTTTCTGCGTCAATGTGAACGCGTTCACGAGTTCGAGATCTTGTTCGCGCTGGAGCAACGCCCACTCACTCTGATCGGTCGCGTCAACGCCAGGGATTTTCATCTTTTCGCGACCCCGGTCATCAACCTGTATCGCCGCCATTGCTCGCCGGTGCTGCTGACGGATGAGCGCACGGAGCACCAGCTGGTGGTCGATCGTTTGAACACCTCGCTGTATGAGATACACAGCGTAAAACAGGTGAAAGGCATGCTGCCCGACGGCAACCCGGTGATTTTCTCTTCGCTGCAGGCCGACGTGCAGTACGACTGCGAGCGGGAGCCGGCCGGTTATACGCTGCACCGTCGCCGGGAGCCGTCGCCCTCCAAGTACAACAATCCGCACCTGCCCAACGAAGATACCTTCATCGCCATCTCGCCGGGCAAAAGCGGCATCGACATCGACGACATCACGTCGCTCAGCGTCGAGGCGCTGGTCTGCGAACGGCATCTGGTGCCGGCGCACCTTCAGCAGCCGCATTTCCAGCTGGAAACGGCGATGCCGATCCACCAGGTGGAGATCGTCCGCTACCCGAGCAACCCGGTCGCGGTGCCGAACATCAGCCAGGCGTGGCAGGCGATTCAGATGCTGGCCTCCAATCCTTTGCGCCATGCGCGCCCCGACGTTCAGGATTGTTCGGCGCTGTTGCGCGACTGGCTGTCGTTGTTCTGCCATCAGGATGACTCCAGCCAGCGCAAGCGCATCGCCAGCATCAAAAACGCCTGGGTGGAGCACCACTTCGAACGCAATCAGGGGCCGGGGCCGCTGGCCTGGATCCGCGGAGCCGAGATCGCCGTCAACTTAAGCGCCAACCATCATGCCGACCACGGCGCCTATCTGTTCGGCAAAATATTGCACCACGCGTTGAGCCAATACGGCGACCTGAACCAAACGTTAAGCATGAAGCTGTTGCTGGATGGGGAAACCCACGCCGACTGGGGGGCGCTCTACTATGGCTGATATGTCGTTGATGCGTGAAACGGCGCTCTCGTTGGAACAGGCGCCGACGCCGGGGGCGCAAAGCGAAAGCGCGGACCAGGCCGAAATCCGCGGGCTGTCCAATCGACAGGATTTTTTCGAGCTGCTGCGGCGTATCGAACGCGCGCAGCCGGATGCGCCGCGGCTCGGCGTCTCCAACGATCGCAGCCGCGAAAGGCTCTGCATTACCCAGCCGGCGGATATGGCGTTCGCTTCGCGTGAAATCGCCTCTATCGTGCAGCGCCCTAAGCAAGTGCTGATTCAGGCGCGGCATTTCGGCATGTTCGCCCCCTACGGCCCGCTGCCGATCCATGTGACCGAGCACGCGCGCACCGAAGTCATCGCCAGACGCAACCAGGCGTTCCAGCAGTTCGTCGGCATCGTCAGCCAGCGCTTCGCCGTATTGCACTACCGGGCCTGGGCGCAGCTGAAGGCGATGATCGGCCATGAGCATGACGATGACAAAAACCCGTTCTTGCGCCATTTGCGCCAGACGGTGGGCGTCGATACGGCGCTGATGGTGAACCCGCATGTCCAGCGCCTGCGCGAGGCGTATCCCGGCACTTATCTGCCCGGCCGCCGCTCGCTGCGGCAGCTCAACAAGATGTTGGCGGCCTACTTCGCCGTTCCCATCACGATTACGCCGCGCTACGCCAAGTGGATCGACGACGGCAAGCAAAGCGGCAGCCAAAAGTTGGGCAAGTTGGGCAGCACGCGCATCGGCAGCCGCTTTTTCGATGCCCAGTACGGCGCGCATATTCAGATCGGCCCGCTGGGGGCCCCGCAGTATCAGCAGTATCAGCGCGGCAGCCGGCGGCTGCAGGCGCTGGTGAGCATCTGTCATGACTTCACGAGCCATCAGCTGATGCTGGACGTCAGCCTGCTGATCGCCACGGAGCCGGGCATGGCGGCGCAGCTGGGCGGCAAGTCGCTGAGTAAAGACAGCTGGCTGAAACCTAAGACAGGGACGTTTAGGCAGCTGGTTTATCAATCAACAACTTAATATAAGGAAATTTAAGGTGTATCAACGAGAACGTCTTTTTTCGCGATTGGGCCACTTTGCTTATCAGTCATTCGTCGAAGCGACCAAGCTGTGCCGAACCTTCAGGCACGAATACGTGGAGCTGGAACACTGGCTGAAAGTCCTGGTGGACAAGGAGCGCGGCGACCTGCCGCTGATCCTGGCGCACTACGCCATCAACAGTCAGCGCATCAGCGATGCGTTGGATCGCATTCTGCATACCTTGCCGAACCGCACGAATGCGGTGGTGGATCTGTCGACGCAACTGGAAACGGTGGTGGAAAGAGGGCTGCTGATGAGCCAGCTCGCCGAAACGCCGTCCGGCGGGGTGCGCACCATTCATATCCTGGTCGGCATTCTGCAGGATCCCACGTTGCAGCGCAGCCTGTACCGGCTGAGCGACGAGTTCAAAAAACTGCCGATCCCGCAGCTGTTCGACGATTATCCGGCGATTCTGGCGGAGTCCGTCGAGCATGAGGAAGAGGAAGAAGAGGTCTACAGCGCCCACGGCGATGCGCCGGAGGCGTCCGAGACGGTCGATATTCTCGATAAATGGTGCGCCGATCTGACCCGCCAGGCGCGCGACGGTGAAATCGACCCGGTGATTGGCCGCGAAGCGGAGCTGCGCCAGGTGATCGACATCTTGCTGCGTCGCCGGCAGAACAACCCGATTTTGGTGGGCGAAGCCGGGGTCGGCAAAACGGCAGTGGCGGAAGCGCTGGCCTGCAAGATAGCCCAGGGGCAGGTGCCGCCGCTGCTGCAGGGCGCCCGGCTGCTGTCTTTGGATCTGGGGCGCATGCAGGCCGGGGCGAGCATGAGGGGCGAATTCGAATCGCGCCTGAAAGCGCTGATCGACGCCATCGCGCATTCGGCGGTGCCGGTGATCCTGTTTTGCGACGAGGCGCATACGCTGGTGGGCGCCGGCGGGCAGGCCGGCACCGGCGACGCCGTCAACCTGTTGAAACCGATGTTGGCCAGGGGGGCGCTGCGCATGGTGGCGGCGACGACCTGGTCGGAATACAAACAGTTCATCGAGCCGGACGCCGCGCTGACGCGCCGTTTCCAGTACGTGTTGGTTTCTGAACCCGACGAAGAGAATGCGGTGAACATGATGCGCGCCATCGCCCCGCATTTTGCGCAGCACCACAGCGTCAAGATCCGCGAGTCGGCGCTGCAGGCGGCGGTGCATTTGTCGCTGCGCCATCTGCCGTCGCGACAACTGCCGGACAAAGCCATCAGCTTGCTGGACACCGCCTGCGCGCGGGTGGCGCTGAGCCAGCATGCGCTGCCTGAAAAAATCGAGTCGCTCGAGGCCGGGTTGGCGGTGAAGCGCACCGAAATGAACGGCCTGCAGGAGGAAAGCAAATTCGACGATCTGGCGCTCAGCCGCATCACTGAATTGCAGCAGACCCTCAGCGATATGGAAGGCGAACTGGCTGCGCTGCGTCAGCGGCAGGCGCAGGAGCAACAGGCGGTCACCACCTTGCTCGACGCGGAGCGGCAGTCGCCGGAGCGCTTGCCGCAGTTGGCCTCCGAGCTGGGAGCCTTGCAAGACGGCGGCCTGCCGTTGGTGTATCCGTGGGTGGATGACCGCGTCGTGGCGGAGGTGTTGTCGGATTGGACCGGCATCCCCACCGGCCGCATGCTGCAAAGCGATCTGGACAATGCGCTCAATCTCAATCAACTGCTGAGCCGCCAGATATTCGGCCAGCAGACGGCGATCGATGAAATCGCGCAGGCGGTGCGCATTTCCCGCGCCGGCATTCAGGCGCACGATCGGCCATTGGGCGTTTTCATGCTGTCCGGCCCGAGCGGCGTTGGCAAAACGGAGACCGCGTTTGCGCTGGCGGAGGCGATGTACGGCGGCGCGCATAACCTGATCGTCTTCAATATGAGCGAGTTTCAGGAATCGCATACCGTTTCCACCCTGAAAGGGGCGCCGCCGGGCTATGTCGGCTACGGCAAGGGCGGCAAGTTGACGGAGGCGGTGCGCCGCAAACCTTATTCCATCGTCTTGCTCGACGAATTCGACAAGGCGCATCCCGATATCCACGAGGCGTTTTATCAAGTCTTCGACAAGGGCGTGATGGAAGACGGTGAGGGCCGCATGATCAGCTTCCGCCAGTGTTTCATTTTAATGACGAGCAATATCGGCGCCGGCGAAATAGAAGCGACGCTGGCGGAAACGCCGGATCTGAAAACCGAAGCGCTGCGGCCGATGCTGCACGACGTGCTGGCGCGCTTCTTCCCGGCGGCGCTGTTGGCGCGCATGAACGTCATTCCCTACGTGCCGCTTTCTACCGAAGCGATAACCCATATCGCCACCAAACAGATTTCGCGTTTACAACAGCGTTTGCACAAAGAAGTGGGCGTGTCGCTGGTGCTGGAAGGCGACATTCCAGGCTGGATAGCCAAACGCATCAGCGCCCATCCTTCGCGCGGCAGAGCGGTCGAGTCGCTGCTGCAGCAGGCGATTTTGCCGCCCATCAGCAATGAAGTGCTGCAGCGCAAACGGACGGGACAGGAACTGCAGAATATCCAACTCATGGTCGAGAACGATAGTTTAAGTGTTTATTTCGACTGATTTTTAATTTGCCGCCGGCCCGTAAACGCGGGGCGGGGTTCGATATCGGATCAGAGAGGTTGTTATGCCTTTAATCGAAATTGATAACCCGGTGTTAGCCGAATTAAATGCGTTTCCACTCAGCTTCACCACCAAAGAAGGGTTGTCGAGCAACTCGCAATATACGCTCGAATTCGAATGTGAACAGGCGGACGTTGATTATGAATCTCTGCTGGGTCAAGGGATCAGCATTCAAATAGAAAGGCCGGATTTCGGCGCGCGGCCGTTTTACGCTTACGTGATCGGCGCCTCCGATTCGGGGCAGCATCAGGATAAGTTCGTTTATAAGCTGGAGCTGAGCACCTGGCTGTGGTTTTTGATGCAGAACCGCAACAGCCGCATTTTCCAGGATTTGAACGTGCTCGACATCATCGAGCAAATCTTCTCGCGCTACGGTTTTGCCGACTACCGTCTGGATATTCAAGGCACTTATCCGACGCGTGAATATTGCGTGCAGTTTTCCGAAACGGATTTCGCGTTTATCAGCCGCCTGCTGGAAGACGAAGGCATCTGGTATTACTTCGATCACGCCGAGGATAAACACACGCTGGTGATCACCGACCGGCAGAATTTCGACGATCTGGATTTTGGTTACGCCGTGTTGCCGTTCATGCCGGACAGCGAAGAAAACCGCGCCATCCGCGAAGGGATCCAGCGCATCCAGCGCTCCCGCAAAGTGCGCCCGAATGAAATCGTGCTGCGCGACTTCGACTTCCAGAACCCGCGCAAGAACCTGCAAACCAAGGTGGAAGAGAGCCGCCTCGGCCTGCAGAACACCCCGTTGGAGTGGTACGACTACGCGGCGGGTTATGTGGATACCGAACGCGGTGAAAACCTGGCGCGGCTGCGCCTTGAAGAAATGCAAAGCGACGGCCATCTGCTGTTTGGCGAGAGCAACGCCGTCGGGCTGATGGCCGGCAAGGATTTCTCCTTGATTTTGCACCCGGACGCCAACCGCAACCGCCGTTTCAAGCTGACTCGCTGCGACTATGTGTTCGTGCAAGACGGCCCGGACAGCAGCAGCGACGGCCGCAACGTCACCTGCCGTTTCAATGCGTTGAACGACGACGTGCCGTTCCGCCCGCTGCGCGAAACGCCAAAACCGCAGATGCCGGGCATCCAGAGCGCCACCGTGGTCGGCGCGCCCAACTCCGAAGTGCATACCGACAAATTTGCGCGCATCCGCGTACATTTCCACTGGGATCGCTACAAAACCACCGAGGAAGACAGCTCTTGCTGGATCCGCGTGGTGCAGGCCTGGGCGGGGAAAGGCTGGGGCGTGATCGCCATGCCGCGCGTCGGTCAGGAAGTGCTGGTGACCTATGTCGACGGCGATCTCGATCGTCCGATGGTGACCGGGATTGTGTATAACGGCGACAACCCGCCGCCTTATCAGTTGCCTGAATACATCAACTACTCGGGCATGGTGTCGCGTTCGCTGCGCTTCGGCAAGCCGCAGCATGCCAGCCAGTTGACCTTCGATGACAACCGCAACAACGAACGCGTCATGCTGCATGCCGAACGCGATCTGCAAACCACGGTGGAGCGCAACCAGGCCACCGAGGTGGGAATGGACAAGTTTGACATCATCCGCCGCACCTTTACGGACTGGTTCACCAACCACGTCTCTTACAAGGATTACGTCTTCAGCATTACCGGGTTTGACGCCTCGATTAAAGGCGTCAGCGCGTCGATGACCGGCGTCAGCCTCACCGCCACCGGCGTGAGCACCTCGTTCACCGGCGTCAGCACCTCGTTCACCGGTGTGAGCACATCATTTACCGGCGTCAGCACTTCGTTCACCGGGCTGAGCACGTCGTTTACCGGGCAGAGCACCAGCTGCACCGGCGTGTCGAACTCGATGACCGGCGAAAGCAACTCCTTCACCAGCATCAGCAACAGCATGACCGGCGAAAGCAACAGCTACACCACGGTCAGCACCAGCCAGACCGGCAGCAGCACCAGCTTTACCGGCGTCAGCGTCAGCACCACCGGATCGTCGACCAGCACCACCGGCTGCAGCATCAGCACCACCGGATCGTCGACCAGCACCACCGGCTGCAGCATCAGCACCACCGGCAGCAGTGTCAGCACCACCGGCAGCAGCGTCGGCACCACCGGCAGCAGCGTCAGCAGCACCGGCAGCAGCGTCAGCAACACCGGCAGCAGCGTCAGCAATACCGGCAGCAGCACCAGCACGACAGGGGTGTCGATCAGCTATACCGGCGCGTCACTGTCCGAGACCGGCGTCGATTTGAAAAAAGTCGGGATGCAAAGCAAAAACTAACGAGGCGCGGCAATGAGAATCATACGGCCACAGCAATTGGTGGCGATTAAAGGAAGTTACCAGATCGGGACAGACAGCCGGCTCGGCATCAGCGTCGTGGCCGGGTGCTACCTGTCCCGGCCTGAACACTTCGTGAACGAAGCCGAAATCTGGGAGGCGTGGAAGCGCGTGCCGCTCAGCCTGCCGATATTGGATGTTGCCGAGCCGAAGCCGTTCGCCGAATACCTGATCGCCGGCCATGCCGGCATCGGTCAGCCGGTGAAAACGCTGAATGTCAGCGCCGACATCGGCGGGCTGAAGCGCCGTTGGCGGGTCGAGGGCGAGGGACGGCGCGGCGCGATGGAGGTGGAACCCTTCCTCAGCGTGCCGCTGGATCACACCTCCGCCTGGGGCGGCAAAGACAACAAGGAGAACCCGTTTGGCCGCGGCTGCAATGACGGGCTGCGGCCGCTGCTGATGACGCTGTCCGCCGAGGGGACCGCGCAGGAGCGCTCTCCGCTGGCGGCGCCGGCGCCGGTGCCGCACGAGTTTGCGCTGCGCAAGGCGCACATCGATAAGGTGGCGGGCCAGATCGCCGGCAAAGCCTATCTCGAGACGGCATTCCCCGGGCTGCCGGCCAATATCGATCGGCGTTATTTCCAGATGGCGCCGCCGGCGCAGTGGTTGCCGGAAGCGGCGTGGCCGGATCGGGTGCCCTTCGAGCTGCAGGGCGTCGGCGCGCAAAGCGAGGCGATTCGCGGCGAGCTGCCGGCGGTGCGCGGACGGGCGTTCATCCGCCGTCACGATAGCGACAGCCTCGAGGAAATCGAGCTGCAGCGCAAAACGCTGTGGTTCCTGCCCGATAGCGACATCGCTTTGCTTATCTTCACCGGCAATGCGCCGTTGACGCATCTGCTGGACGAGTCCATCGAGTCCGTCATGCTGGCGTTGGATCGCTGCGATGCGCCGCGCTCGTTCGACTATTTCCAACAGGTATTCCGCAAGCGCAGCGACGATGACGCCTCGCCCTTTGAGTTTCTGTTCGATCCGGATCTGATGCCGGCGGAGATGGGGTTGAACGTCATCCAGGCGGTGTCGGATCACCCCAGCGACTTGCGTTACGATCCGTCGCCCACCTCTCTGGGCGATTCCGCCGTGTTCTATCGACGCATCCGCGAGGCGATCGCCTTGCACCAGCAACAAACGGCGGCGGAGCCCGCTTCCGTGACGTTGCCCGATTTGCCGGATCTTCCCGCCGAAGACGGCAATGACGCGTTTTTCCCCGAGAGCGCGACCGTGGAAGGAAAGACCTTCAGCGGATTGCGCTGCGAGGCGCTGTCGGGCAGGCATTTTCTGCAGTGCCGCTTTGAGCGCTGCGATTTCTCGCAGGCTTCCCTCGATAGCTGCACCTTCGAAAACTGCGTTTTTGATGCGGTCAATTTGACGCAGGCGGCGCTGCGCCAGATCCGCATGATCTCGTGCACGCTGCAAAAGCCGTTGCTGGCGGAAAGCGTGTGGCAAGAGGCGGTCTTCGAACGGGTGACGCTGGCGGAGCCTCAGGGGCAAGGGCTGCGCGCCGACCACGTGAAGCTGGATAACTGCGTTTTCGAGCGGGGCGATTTCACCGCGAGCCGCTTTGAACACGCGGCGATCGGCAACGGCATGTTTAATGGCGCGACGCTGATCCGCGCGCAGTTTCTGCAAGGCGAGCTGGACGCGTGCGTGTTTAACCGCTGCCTCGCCGAAGAGGCGGTTGCGCTGGAGATGACGCTCACCAAAAACTCGTTCCTTGGCGGCAACTGGCGCGGCGTACGCTTCGAACGCTGCCGCGTCGAGAGCCTGACGGCGGGCATGCAGGCGAACTTTTCCCACGCCGTGTTCAGCGATAGCTGTTTCACCAAAGTGGGATTGAAAGCGGCGCGTATGGAGAGGTGCCAACTGCAGTACAGCGTTTTCACTGAATGCAACTTTGACGAGGCCGATCTGACGGCCTGCGCGATCGCCGGCTGCGATCTGGCCGGCGTGCGGTTTAAAGACAGCCTGTTGACGCACTCACGTTGGCAAAACAGCAGCGCTCAGCAAGGCCTGTTTTATAACGCCGATCTGCGCGATGCGGCATTTGACCAGTGCAATCTGGCGGCGGCGCATCTGGCGATGACCTGGCAGGACGCCGGCACGCGGTTCAGCGGTTGTCTGCTGGAGCGCGCGTGTTGGGTGCCGCGCAGAATCATTCATGGGGACTATGCGCATGAAAACTGAAAGCCGCGTGATTCAACAGGCGCTGCCTGACCGAGAGGCGATCGAACTGGAGGTCGCCCAGGCGGTGGCGCAGACGCCGCCCATGCCGCGGATCTTCAAGAAACGCCGGTTTCACGATCGCGAGCTGAAAGGGTTGACGCTGAGCGACTGCTTTTTCATCGACTGTCATTTCGAACGCGTCACGTTTGAAGGTTGTGATTTGCGGGCGGTGCGCTTTGAGGGCTGCACCCTGCAGCAGGTCAACGTGGTCGGCGGCAGCCTGATGAGCCTGTCGTTCAACGAATGCCGGTTTGACAACCTGACGCTGCAACAGGGGCTGCTGTGCAATTTGGCGTGCAACGACACCGCGCTGCAGGGGTGTTACGTCGGCGATTGTCTGCTGGATGACTGCGGTTTGATCCGGTGCGAGGTCAACGGCGCGGAAATTGAACGCAGCAGCCTGGGGCATCTGGCGGTGCAGTCCAGCACCCTGACTAACCTGATGTTTCACCAGGACGTGATACAGGACGCCAACTGGTACGCCTGCCAGCTCAGGCAGTGCCTGTGGCAGGCGTCGACCCTGGATCGTCAGGTGATGGGCAGTTGTCAGCTGGAGACGTGCAGCTGGCAGACGATCGCGGGGCAGGCGCGCATCTGGTTCACCTGCCGCCTGTCGGGCTGCACTTTGGCGCAGCTACAGCTGCAGGGCGCCAGCTTTCATCGCAGCGAACTGGAGGCGTGTTCGTTCGCCGACAGCGATCTGACCTCGGCGATCTTCGCCGAAGCGCAGGTACAGCGCTGCGATTTCGAACGCGCGACGCTGACCCTGGCGCAGGGGCAGAAGGCCCGGTTCAGCGAATGCGCGATGGGCGGCGTCAACTGGGGGCGCGCCATCTTGCCGCAAGCGGAATTCAGGGCGTGCGATCTGGCGTTAGCCAATCTTGAGCAGGCCGAACTGCGGGAAGCGAACCTGATCGAACAGCCGTTGACCGCCGCTCAGCAACAGAGCGCTCGCCTGCATGGCGCGCAGCGTCATCGCGCCGAAAATGTGCCGCTTACCGCCGATCCGTTCTTGAGTGCGATCGACGCCTGGTATGCGCATCAACAACCGGGGCCGCGGCAACCGTCGTATCAACGGCCAACAGGAGTAAGCAGATATGTATAAGTCCAGAAGAGAGCATCAGAAGGTCTATGCCAACGCCAGGGTGACGCCTTTGCAGTTGGTGCGCAGCGCTCCGCTTGCCGAACAAGGGGGGCGCAAGGTGGTGACGCTGGCGGCCGACGCCAACGGCGGTCTGTATGTCGACGGCATGCGCGCCCATTGTCTGGCGGTCGCCACCAGCTGTCTGGTTCAGCCGCTGGCGGGCGATCGCGTTTGCGTCATCGCCGACGGCGATAAGTTGGTCATCACCGAGATCCTGTCGCGGCAACAGGCGAACGCCGTCATGACGCTGGACAGCCGCTGCGCCAACTTGCGCATCGTGGCGCCGGAGATCGAGCTGCAGGGCGGCAAGCGGCTGACGTTGCGCAGCCCGCACTTCACGCTGCTGACGCGCAGCAGCCGTTGGGTCGCCGAAACGCTGCACCAAATCTCTCAACGCCTGTTTGTGCGCAGCAAGCACGCGAGCCGGCGGGTGGAGGAAACCGACGAGGTGCTGGCGAAGCACATCATTCAGGATGCGCGGCAATCCCTCGTCATCACCAGTGAAATTGGTTCCCTGAAGTCTTCGGCGGTGCTGAAGATCGACGGCGGCCAGATACATATGGGGTAAACCACCATGACTGCAGCCAATAACAACATGGCCGGGATCAGCTTTGCCGGCTGTGACCCGATGATACCGGCGCCGGGCCCGAACACCGCGCCCAACAGCACCGGCATACCGAACGTGCCTAACTATTTCCTATGCGGCGGCAATGAACAGAATCTCGGCAGTATTCGCGCGGCCACCGTCGATTCGGGCGGGGTGATCGGCGCCGCCTCCGGGACGCATTCGGCCCAGATGCAGCCGGTGCAGGGGTCGGGCAAGTATTTCACCGGCGGCATGCCGGTCACGCGGCTAGGCGATTCCAGCACAACGAACAATAACAACATGGTCGCCACTCAGGTCGCGCCGAGTCAGACCAAATGTTTCGTTAATGCATAGGAGTTCAGCATGGTGAAAACGCTCCGGGGGATGGCGACAGGGGGACTGTTGGCGGTGGGGATGCTCGGCGGATGCAGCTGGTTTTCTCATGATGAGGCTGCGGATGCGGGGCGCCGGTTGCGGTTTATCGACGTCGAGGTGACCGCCAACGACAACGTGAACCCGAATGCCGCCGGGGAGGCGCAGCCGGTCAAGGTGTGCGTGATAGAAACCAATCGCTCGGGGTGGATGCCCGAGGGGATTGGCGACGGCGCTCCTTGCCGCGAGACGGCGCCGTCGGAAGGGGCGCTGAGCCGGCACCAGAGCATTTTGCAACCGAGGGAGACGTTGCGTTATCGCTTCGAGGTGCCGGCGGGGCAAGAGCGATGGGTCGTCGTCGGGGCGGAGTTTCAGCAAATCAGCGGCGTGTTGCCGCTCGCCGAGCAAAAGTCCCCTGCGCAGGCTGATTCGCAAATGAAGGTGATGGTGGGGATGACGTCACTCAGCATAGTGACTAACGACAAAATGGATGAATGACATGTTACCTAAACAACGCGTCGCCTGGGTAGAAGGCATGTTGATGGAACCGCAGCATTTCCAGCAGCAGGAACGTTTTTTCGAGCACTTGATTGAAGCGCGCTTGCGCAGCGTCGAAACCTTCACCTGGGGGTTCCTGACGCTGGAGATCGACAACGGGCTATTGGAACAGGGCAAGTTTGCGCTGAAGAAAGCCAAGGGCGTTTTCCCCGACGGCACGGCGTTCAGCATGCCTGAGGATATACCGCTGCCGCCGCCGCTGGTGCTGGGAGAAGGCTGCCAGGGGAAAGTGGTGTGCCTGTCCGTGCTGATGGACATCGCCGGCAACGCCCAGATCGATCTTATCCAGGATGCGCGAAAAAGCAGCCGTTTTCGCACCATGGACGCCGAGGTGCCGGATCGCAACCACGGCGTCAGCCTGGAAGGGACCCCGCGCGTGTGCACGATGCAAGTGGGCAGCCTGGTGACGCGGCTAAGCCTGGAGGACGCGGTCAGCAGCGCGGAAAGCGTGCTGCCGGTCGGTTTCGTGCGGGAGATCACCAGCGATCGTCGGGTGCTGCTGGATGAGCGCGCCTTGCCGCCGATGCTGGATTTCCGCGCCATCGGCTGGCTGCCCGCTTTCACCACCGAATTGCTTGGGCTGATCAGCCAGCGTCTGGAGTCGGTTTTCCGCCCGGACGTGCATATGACGATCGGCGGGCTTTCCGAGCTGCTGGAGTTGCTGTTGCTGCAAACCTTGAGCGAGTTCAATTTGCGCATCAGCCAACTGCTGGCCAGCCCGCAGGTGCATCCTGAAACCCTGTTCGACACGTTGCTGAGCCTGCTGGGGCGGCTCAGCATCATTCCCGGCGGCGAACGCCTCTGGGATCGGGCCGATCTGGTGTATCTGCACGATGAACCGCACAACTGCTACTTCCAGCTGTTCGCCTCGATTCGCCGCGCGCTGTCGCTGGTGATCGAAGCGCCGGCGGTGGCGTTGCCGTTTGTCGATCGCGGCGACAGCATTTATCTGTGCCCGAACGACTCGCAGCTGCGCCTGGAAAAACTGGTGTTCGCCGTCAGCTGCGGTTTGTCCATCGAGCATCTGCGCTCGTATTTCCCCGCACAGGTCAAACTGGGGCCGGTCGAGAAAATCATTCAGCTGATCGATCTGCAATTACCGGGCGCTCGCTTGCTCCCGATGGCTTCGCCGCCACGGCACATACCGTATTACCCGAACAGCATCTATTTCGAGGTTGATCATGCCGACCCGATTTATAAGGAAATGATGGCCGGCTCGGCGATGGCGCTCAGCATTGTGGGTGATTTCCCCGACCTGCGTTTTGACGTCTGGGGATTAAGGCAAGGGAGGGTGGGATGAACGAATTTGAGAGAAAAATACGCGAGGCGATGGCGGTAACGCGCAACAACGCGACGCCGCGCCTTCCCGCGTCCGGCTCTGTGGGCAAAACGACGGCGGAGATCGCCGCGCTGTCCTTCGGCGCGCGGGCGCTGGCCGCCAAGCTGCGGCCGGGAAGCGCCGGGGTGGCGACGCCCCCCGAACCCAAGCCTTATGAGGCTGAAAGCGTTGCGCCGGAAAGCAGCGAGCCCGCGCCGGCCGAGGCCGCGCCGACCTCGAGCGGGCTGTTCGGCCGCGCCGCGCTGAGCAAGCCCGGCGTGATGATGGGCCATTGGGACAACCCGCTGATCGCCGCCGCCATCCCGGTTCTGCTGCAGGTGGAGCGGGTGCGCGATCAGAAACAGCTGAATCCGGGCGCGGTGCGCGCGCAGATCGTGCGCGAGATCCAACAATTCCAGCAGACGCTGCTGGCGGATCACATCGCGCCGAGCGATGTGGACAAGCTGGCCTATCTGCTGTGCTCCTACGTGGATGAGTGCTGCATGAGCACGCTCGAATCCGGCGAACTGAATCTCAGCCTGCTGGTGGAGTTTTATCGCGACGCCTGGGGCGGGGAAAAGTGCTTCGAGCATCTGCAGGCCTATCTGGCCGCCTCGCCGCGCAACAAGGCGATCCTGGCGTTTTACGATCTGATCCTGTCGCTGGGCTTCGAAGGGCAATACCACGTGATGGAACGCGGCGCGGTGCTGTTGGCCGACGTGCGCAACCGTCTTGACGGCTATCTGTACAGCCAGAACCCGACGCAGACGCTGGCCGATGCCGAGCCGAGCAAAGTGGTGCGCAAGGCGACCCGCATCACGCCGCTGAAGCTGCTGTGCTACGGTCTGGCCATCGCGCTGCTGGCGTATGCCTCGGCCGCCTGGTATCTGCACGATCAGTCCCGCGCGCTGCGCAACGCCATTTTGGCCTGGACACCGCCGCAGCCGCGCAAAATCAACATCATGGAGACGCTGCCGCAGCCGCTGCCGCAAATCCTCAGCGAAGGGTGGCTGGAGGTGCGCGCCGATCCGCGCGGCTGGCTGTTGATCTTCACCTCTGACGGCGCGTTCGCCACCGGGCAGTCGAAGCTGTCGGAAGAGTTTAAAAAGAAACGCAACATCGAGCGTTTGGGGGAAGCGCTGGCGCCGTGGCCGGGCGATCTGGAGGTCATCGGGCATACCGACAACAAACCGTATCGCAACACCTCCAACAACTCCAACCTGAAACTGTCCGAGGCCCGCGCGCAGACGGTGGCCGACAAGCTGCGCGAATCCTTGGCCAACAGTAAATACAACCGCACCGTGACATCGGTCGGCAAGGGCGATCAGGAGCCGCTGGACGACAACGCGACGGAAGAAGGGCGCCGCCGCAACCGCCGGGTGGACATCCTTTGGAAAATCGGCGAGAGGGAGATGGCTTCACCGTCTGCAACGTTAAATCAGGCAGGGGTAGCCGCCGAGGTCCCCGAGGATAACTAAGACATCCGCCGGCGTAGAGATAATAAGGAAATTATATGATACGTAGATCATTCATATTGGTGATTGCCTTGCTGCTGTGTGCGGTGGTGTGGTGGATTGGGCCGTTGATCGCCATCGGCACCTATCGGCCGCTGCTGTCGGTCTGGGTCAGGGGCATCATCATCGCGCTGATCCTGTGCTGGGCGCTGTGGCCGTTCGTGGCGACGTTCTTATCCTGGGTGTTCCGCCACGCGCGAGCGCCGGCCCCGGCCAAACGCAAGACCGCCCAGCGAGATCGCGTGACCTCGCGCTTTTACGACGCCTTGCGCACCTTGCAGTACGTCGGCACGGCGAAGCAGCGCACCCCCTGGCAGCGCTTCAAATACCGCCTGACGCGCCGTTACGTCAGCGAAAAACCGTGGTTTCTGGTCATCGGGCCGCCGGGCAGCGGCAAAACCTCGCTGATCGGCGAAAGCGGCGAACGCTTCTTGCTGGCCGAGCACTATGGCCTGCAGCAGACGGTGGACGTCGGGCCGACCCAGGATTGCAACTGGTGGCTGGCGGAGAATTCGGTGTATGTCGACACCTCCGGCGAATGGCTGCAGTTGAACGGCCTGGGGGAAGAGGGCGCCAGGGCGCGTGACACCCTGTTCAAACTGATCCGCCGCCATCGCCGCCATCCGGGCATCGACGGCATCATGCTGTGTCTTGATGCGCGTTGGTTGCTGCACGCCTCGCTGACGGAGAGAAAGTCGGTCGCCGACGCGCTGCGCGTGCGCCTGCTGGAGATGGCCTCGTGGTTCCGCAGCGAGCTGCCGGTCTATCTTACCATCAGCCACCTCGATCAACTGGTCGGCGGCGAGACCTTCCTGTCGATGCTGGGCGACGATCTGTTGCAAAAAGGCATGGGGTTCAGCCTGAACCGCGCCGAACAGGGAGAAACCCCCTTCGAGCAGTATGAAACCCTCTACCGGGAGATGGTGGCGCGCGTCAGCCATCACGTGCTCGAACTGTTGCACGATGCGCCGGACGGCCAAAACCGCCAGCAGCTGCTGTTCTTCACCGAGTCGCTGGGGTCGCTGGGCAACCCGCTGTATTCCCTGTTAGAGCAGATCTTCCCGCAAACGCCGGTGGGCTACGCCTGCCATCTGCAGCAGGTGTGGCTGGGCAGCACCATCGCCTTGCCGCCGCAGGGGGCGATCTACAACGCGGAAGCGGCGGATATCTATGAAGCTCGCCCGACCGGGCGCATTTATCACCCGGAGCTGGATTACGCCCGGCAAGAACGCGGGGTGATGCAGCAGTCTTCGCACGCCAGGCCGCTCGGCAGCCGCATGAGCTCCCTGGGCCGCTATGTGCTGGTACTCATTCTGTTGGCGGTCTCGTTTAACCTGCTGGCGATGCGTTACCTGTGGGAGAGCGATTACATCTCCTACATTGCGGCGCGCTTCGATGAGACAAAGCGCATCGTGCGGGAAATTCCGGTGACTAACCGCGTCAGCGACGATGTCATTTCCGCCTATGAGCAACTGGGCTACATGAACGCGCAATTGGGCGGCGAAGTATCGCCGGTGCCGAATCCCTATTTCGAGCACAAGCTGATCAACAGCGCGGCGCAAAAAACCTACCAACGCCATTTGCTGCAGATCTTCTGGCCGGCGGTGGAAAACTATATCGCGGACGAACTCAAGAATGACGTCTCGGCGTCCAACAAGGACGTCTACGGCACCCTGAAAGTGTACCTGATGATGGGCGAACCTTCGCATCGCTCCGCCGAAGCCTTGGTCGACTGGTTCATGGCGCGCTGGGAAACCTTTATGCCGCAGGGTTACACCGACATGAACAAAGGCATCTTCGCTTACCATCTGCGGGAGATGTTCTCTTTGCCGGACGCGCCGGTCATGAAGATGAACGGCGATCTGCTGCGCCTGGCGCGGGTGAAAGCGATGAACATTCCGATGCAGGTGCGGGTGGTGCGCCGCATCGAAGAGAAACCGCTGCCGGCGGCGATCAACGATATTTCGTTGGCCGACGCCGCCGGACCGAACGTCTCCTTGATGCTGCGCCGCAAGAGCCAGGCGACGGTCACCGATACCGCCGTGCCGGGGTTCTATACCCGCGCCAGCTATCGCGACGTTTTCCTGGCGCAGCTCGATGACGCCGCCAAGGACATGATCGAAGAAGAGTCCTGGGTGCTGCGCGACAGTGGGGAAGGGAAAAACGCGGTGAACTCGCTGGCCTCGGCGCAGAAGCTGGCCGACGAGGCGAGGAAGCTTTACCTCATCGAGTATGCCGACAAATGGGATGCGTTCATGCGCGACGTGCGCGCCCGGCCGGTCAACGGGCTTGAGGATGCGGCGATCCTGGCGCGTCAACTGTCCGATCCTTCTTCTCCGCTGGCCAATCTGGTGCGTTTCGCCGCGCGCGAAACCAGCATGACCGGCACCAACCAGGGCGATGCGGCAAGCTGGTTCGACCGCCAGCGCAACCGCATCGAGCAGCAGCGGCGCGACATCCTGGGCGAGATTTCCGGCGAGCGCGCGCGTTTTCGTCTCACGCCGGAGCGCGCGGTGGAAGATCGCTTCGAGCTGCTGCGTCGTCTGGGCTATCAGCTGTTGCAGACCACCAACGCCAGCAACGATCCGCTGAGCCGCAGTTTCGAAGCGCTGTACAGCCAGTTGACCACCTTGTCCACCTCGCTGCGCGGCGGCCAGGTGGTGCCCGCCGGAGGCACGCTGAAGCGCCTGCAGCTGGATGCGGCGCGCCAGCCGGAACCGGTGCGCAGCGTGATGATGGATCTGTTGCAGATCGGGGACAGCCAGACGATTCAGCAAAGCCAGAAGAACCTGAGCAAAGGCGCTTCGTCGCTGGCCTCCGGCTTGTGCAAGAGCAGCATCAGCGGGCGTTATCCGTTCTCGCGCAACGCCAGAGCGGAGGTCGGCATCGAGGACTTCTCGCGCATGTTTGGCCAAAGCGGCGCGATGCAGCAGTTCTTCGATGAGAACCTGACCCCTTATGTGGACGTCAACGCGCAGAAATGGAATGCCAAACCGGGTTCAGAGGGGATCGTCAATGCCAGCACGCTGGGCGCGTTTGAAAATGCCCGGCTGATCCGCGATACCTTCTTCACCGCCGGCGACAAGCTGTCCTTCTCCATGTTCATCAGGCCGTTGTCCCTGACGCCGACCATTACGGAAGCGACCCTGGATATCGACGGGCAGGTGATTAACTACAGCCATGGTTTCAGCCAGCCTACCCGTATCGATTGGCCGGGCCCGAAAGGCGGCAGCTATGTTCGACTGACCTTCCGCACCGGCACCGGCCAGATCCAGGTCGCCAGTTTCGACGGGCCCTGGGCCTTGTTCCGGATGTTCGACGCCAGCAATCCCGTGCCGCTCGCCAGCGACAGGCGAGAGCTGACGATGTCGATGTCGTCGGTGGTGGGCGTGCTCAAACTGGAATTGCGCTCGACGATGAAAGATTTCCCACTTTGGTCACGGGCGTTGCGAGGATTCTCGTGCCCGAAAGCGATGTAAACACAACCGTAAAGAGGTGATAAACATGTTAGATCCAGCCAAAATTTTAGAAACCATGAAGGCCGGCGGCAATTTGGGCACCAACTCCCAATCGTCGCTGAGTCAACCGTTTATGCAAGGCGTCAGCAATATTCAAATGTCGGGGCCCGACGCGGCCAAGTCGGTCATGAGTAACGTGACAAAATCTTGCGATGATATGTTCGGCAATATGAAGGGCATTTTTAATGGTCTGCAATCGAATGTGAACGCACATCAAAAAATGCAAACGGGCGAGCAGCCGAAAGATTTTAATGTTTCCATGGACGATCTTCGTCCGGCGATTGCGAAAGGGTTCCCGCACGAAATGGCGGACTTCTTTTCCAAAGTGCCGAAACTGTAATCAACAACTCGATGGATAAAATACCGGGAGGTGGAAATGCCTCCCGGTATTCACAAGGAGTGGTGCGATGATCTATGACTGGATGCTTAAAAACGCCAATAAACGCATGGGTTTTTTCATCATAGTGATACCCAGCCTGTTTTTTTGGATATTGGTTTTTCTGACCTTATCTATTTTTTGATTCTTTGAAGTAAAAAAAAGCACCCGCGAAGGTGCTTAAAATGAAGCGAATTAAAAAATAGGAAGGGATGATTATGAGTTGTTATTACAGTTTAGAGATGATCTGCAATCCGCTGGAAATCAGCGCATCGACGGCCAGACCAATACCTTTACCGATGGTGCCGACAACGGTTTTGGCATCCGGGTTAACACCGGCAATCGCGGAAATGGTATCAATACCTGTACCTACCGCACTGCCAATCAGTGTGCCTACGTCACCAAAAAAACCAGCACCGTTAACTTGTTCAATTTCTACTGCGGATAGTTCTTTCATGATTGAAACTCCTTTTTCAGTTAGCCCTTTACTTCAGGCCATTTCATTATTGCAAATCAGGTCATTTTTTCAATAAAACTCGCGCTGTTTTTTTATACTATTGTGTTTTTTGTTAGATTGATTTTGCATCGTTAGATTATATATTGCCGAAGCCTGGATTGTTATATCTCACTCGCCTTGAACGGCGGCGGTTTTATGAGGTTATTATTTTAAATCGGAATGATATATACCAGAAGGGAGACCTTATGAAGGTATTGACGACGCCGGAAAGACCTTTCCGGTATGATGAGCTTGCGGATAAAATTATCCGGGAGGCCAGGAGCCGCTTGGGGTGCGCCGTTCTGCGGTTTTTAGACTGCATGATCCTGGGGTATGGCCCGCCGGTGATAGTCTTTGATATCTATAATAATCACGGTAAGTTGCAAACGTTCAAAGTCATTCTTCCTCTTGGGAGCGACAAGCAGCTAAAAAAAGATCACCTCGGATTGGTTTCCTGTCTGGAGGCCAAAAAGCTGATGAGGATCAAAAAAATATAATTCATCCCGCTCGTCAACGATGCCGCGTTATCTTTCTGCGCTGCGCATCACTCCTGAAAAATCGTTACTTCTACCAGGCATTTCTTGCGCGGGCGGCCGATGGGTTCGCCTTCTTCTTTTTTGTTGCCGTCTACATGAAAGGGCGGGAATCACTTACTGCCATAAAGTGTAGCTTTTTTTTATGCAATTTTTTTACAATAAAATGAATATGGTTATACTCTGTTTAATAGGGTCTGCGATGACCCCACCGCCTCGTGCGAAAAAAGCATTATCCTGCCTTTATCATAAGTAAATTCCTAATGCATAAACGGATTCTCTTAACAATCAATGTCGCGCAATGTTATGTTCTATATTATGTGTTTTTTCGATATTTATCTGGATATATTGCGCTCTTGGAGTAAAATTAACGTATCAGAGAAAAATCTTAGCACCGTGATGCTGATGGCAATGATGCCTTATAAATATATCTTACGATAACAATTTCCCTTGCGAAGCGCGGCAGCTTACCGCGTCTTGCTTTTGTATGCTCTCCAGGGCAGATGATTTATATAACCCTATATAAAATGCACTTTTGCGAGGCATGGTCTTTTTTGCTTCGCCTATAACGCTTTTTTATTAAAAAGCACGTTAAAACAAAAAATAATCACAGCAATGATATTGCAGTAAGGAGAGTGAGCAAGCGTAGTCAAAAGGGAGGTTTGTTAATGGAGCGCGTCAATATCGCTATTGTGGATAAAAATCAATTCTTCAAGCTGGGGTTGAGTCTTGCCTTGCAAGAAGGTTTTCTCACGAATGGCATTAAGGCCAAGATCACGGGAGAAGAACGTGCCAACATCATATTCAGGGCGCCGGACAAGCGGGTGTCCATAAATTTTTGCCATACCCAGCTTTTGCAGGGCAACTTTTCTTCTATTCCGCTCTATTTTTCAATATTGGAGCATAAAAAGACATTCCCTAAAATTCATTGCAATTTGGAGGCCGGAAGTATTACGCGCAAAGACAGCGTGGCGGCGATCGTGGACAAGGTCATGTTCTGCTATCGCAAGAAAAATAGTTTGGTTTCAAGCTATTGCCCGCGTTGTCGTACCCAGCTGACCTTTAGCGAGGGGAAAGTGTGCCGTTTGATCCATTTGGGCTATTCACAAAACCAAACGGCGATGTTGCTCGGCATCAGCCCGAAAACGGTGAGTATTCATAAACGTTCGGCCATGAGAAAACTGAACATCGATAATAATATTGAATTTTTGCGCTGGCTAAAAATGCACAGCGACTCTTGTTAATCAGGGAAAGGAAGCGAACGGTCCGGCGCCGTATTATCAACGGCGCTGAGTGGTCATCTTTTATTGATTTCCGCCTAGCATGGAATCGGTTTTATAGGGAGATAAAACATGGCTGTCTTTGTGAGGGAAGCGGTTTCTCATAATCATTTCAAATTATTGCAGGAGCTTTATGGCAGAGATTTGGGCGGGGAGCGTTTCCTGCACTGGAAGCATTTGCTCGATCCGCATTGTGGGGCGCCGATGGAAAAAACGGGCATATTTTACAAGGATCAAGAACGTTATCTCGGGATGTTTGTATCCAGTTTTTATCCTTTTAAAATCAACAAATTGTCTTTTAATGTCAATATGCTTGGCGATCTTGGGATCCACCGTCAGGTCAAATCTTCCACCGTCTTGAAAGATTTTTTCCTGCAGGCTAAGCGTTCGGATGTGGCGGCGGATATCTGCTTTTCCGATGACAGGAAGATCAGGGTTTATGAAAAGATTTTCAGAAAGTATTTAACCACCAATACGCAAATCTATCCCTTCGTCGAATTAACCTTAAAGCCTGATAAGTTTATGGCCTTTCGTTTTACCGAGGGCGGCCAAGCGCGGCAGGCCAGTTTTATCAATAATCTGGGGCGAGAAAAAGATCATCGCGCATTTGAATATATTGAAAAACATCCTCTGTATCATAAAATTCATTATATCAATAAAGGCAATCTCTACGCTGTGATTGGCTGTTCCAGTGAGTGTGCCGAACTTTTGGATATTTCCAATCCTTCCAGGGAGTGTTTTTCCTGGGCCATCGGCGTTTGTCGGCACCTGCATAGCCGTTGCAAAGTGATGATCCCTACTGGTTTTTACAAGTCGATTTGCGCTCAGGCGGCGGAGGTCATTGCAGAAAAACGCATCAACATGCTGATCGGTTATTACTCAGAAAAGATAAGCGAGCTGATGCCGAAAGAGGTTTGGGTATGCCGCATGGATCGCCGTTAAGCAGGGCACGTGTATTCTAAATGGAGTGTTTGTCATGGAAGAGATTCCTGTATCACCCTATTCAAAAGTTTTTATCGATGAATATGACCGCCATCCAGAGGGCTGTAATTACAACGTATTGGTGCTGCAGCGTATTGAGGGCGCGCTGGATCCCATCAGATTACAAGCTGCGCTGAATGCGCTGGTGCAAGATCATGTCCTGCTGAACAGCCATATTCATGAACAGAATGGCGAGCTGTATTGGCGTCGCAATGACGCAATCCATCCTTTGCAGCATTACACGGACCGCACGCTGCTGACCCAAGTGATTCGCCAGCCCTTCGACATTTACCGCGGGCCGCTTTATCGTTGGGCGCTTTTCGCCGAGGGGGCGGGGCGCTATACCCTGGCGCTGGTGGGCCATCATCTGGTGATCGACGGCGCGTCTTCCGACGAGTTTTTCTCATTGGTGAGCCATTACTATGGTCAACAGCGGCTGTCGACACGCCTCGAGGCGGCCGAGATTGCCGCCATCAACCGGCAGCTGCAGCGCGAGGTTGAACAACTGGCCGCCGACGGAGCGCTGGCGCACTGGCGGGCCGAAGCGGCAAATTTGGGCGCGATAGACGTGCCCTTTGAGAAAAGCGGCGCCGTGCGAAACGATGAGGCGGCCGAGCTGCGTTTCCAGGTGCCCAAAGCGCAATGGAAAGCGCTGAAGCAGGGCGCGGGAATACGGCGAATGAATGACTTTCTGGCGTTGCTGGTGCTGTGGGGCATCTTGATGGCGCGCAGCGGCAATCAGGAAACGGTCTATATCAGCTATCCGGTGTCGATAAAAAAGGGGCAAAGATTTGCGCTTGGCGGGCATGTAAACACCAGCGTGATGCCCCTCTCGCTGCGTGATGGCGAAGGCTTCGCCGCCGTTTATCAACGCGCGCTGGCGTTTATTACCGCCGCGGCACCGCACTCGCGCCAACGGTTTAACCAACTGCCCACGCAACAGGTGGTGCAGGCGCTGGGGATCCGCGCGATGCCGATTTCCTTTGCCCAGACCAACCTGCGCGATGCGGCCTTGGCGCTGGCCGATTGCGCCACTTCGCCGCTGTTTGAAGCCAACCACGATATGGCCAGCGCGTCGCTTTCCCTGGAATATGAAGATCGGGCCGACAGCGATGCCTTGCAGTTCCGGCTGCGTTTTCGTCAGGACATGTTTGACGAAGAAGATATGCGCGGCTGCGCGGAACATTTCATGCGCTTGATGCAAGCGGCGATGCGCGCGCCTGACGCGCCTTTACGCCACCTCGCCTTTTATCCCGCCGCCGACATGCCGCCAGATGACGACGCGGCCCCCGCGTTGCCGAGAGAAACCCTCAGCGCCCGGTTTGAGGCGATCGCGCTGCGTTATCCGGATAAGATTGCGCTGGAGTTTGAGGGGCTGCATGTCAGCTACCGTGAGCTGAACGGCATGGCGAATAGCCTGGCGCGCGAAATTGCGCTCCGCTACCAAGCGCTGACCGGGGGCGCCCCCCAGGCGGATACGCTGATTGCGCTGTACAGCGAGAAAAGCCTGGAAATGGTGGTGGCGCTGCTGGCGGTGCTGAAAACCGGTGCGGCCTATGTGCCGCTCTCCTGCAATTATCCTCAGGCGCGCATTCGGCATATTCTCGAAGAAACGCGCGCGCCGGTGCTCATCGCCGGGGAAAGCCTGCAGTCGGCCGCCGAGGCGCTGGCGGCGATGATGCCGCACGCCGTGTCCGTCCTCACGCTGGGCGATCTGAACCGCCTGCCACACGAGCGGCAGAATCTGCCGGCCGTCACCGGCGCCGACCGGCTCGGCGCGGTGATCTATACCTCGGGATCGACGGGGATCCCGAAAGGCGTGATGCTCGAGCAACACGCGATGTGCGGGTTGGCGACCGCGTCCGGCATCGCTGTCACGCCCGATGACGCGTTGCTCTTCCTCTCGAGCCCGGCGTTCGATGCGGCGACGTTCGAGGTGTGGGGCGCATTGCTCAACGGCGCCAAATTGGTCGTCGTGCGCGACACGGAGGATATCGCCGGCGATGTGCCGCAGCTGGAAGCCTTGCTGCGTCGGCAGCAGGTATCGATTCTGTGGGCGACGCGCAGCCTGTTCGATCATCTTTACCTCAGTCACCCCGACCTGTTCGCCGGGCTGCGCTGTCTGCTGGTGGGCGGGGAGGCGCTGACCGCCACGCTGATGCAGCGCCTGGTGCGGCAAGCCAACCGCCCGCAGCAGGTCATCAATGGCTATGGCCCGACGGAATGCACCACGTTCACCACGATGTACGCCATCGCGGCGGACGAAACCCGCAGCAGCATCCCGATTGGGCGAGCCATACCGGGGCGCGAACTTCATGTGCTGGATCGCTGGCTGCAGCCGTTGCCGCCAGGGCTGGCCGGCGAGCTGTATATCGGCGGAGACGCGCTGGCGCGCGGCTATCTCAACCAGCCGCAGCAGACGCAAGAGCGTTTCATTACGCTGAACGGGCGACGCTTGTATAAAAGCGGCGATCGGGTGCGAGAGTTGCGCGACGGCAACCTGGAGTATCTCGGCAGAAACGATTGCCAGGTAAAAATCCGCGGTTTCAGAATTGAACTCAGCGAAATAGAGAATACGATCAATGCGCTGGAGGGCGTCGAGAAATGCGTCGTGGTGGATGTCGTCCATCGCGATAGCAAGCGCCTTGCCGCTTATGTGCTGATGGCGCGGGGCGAGCCGCTGGATCCTGCCGATTTGCGCGCCCGGCTGGAGCGGATCCTGCCGGATTACATGGTGCCGTCCAGCTATGTCGCGCTCGACGAGATACCGCTGACGGTGAACGGCAAGCTGGATCGCACGGCGCTGCCCGCGCCGCAATTCGCGCAAAGCGAGCGATATGCCGCGCCGCAGAATGCGCTGGAGGCGTTGATTTGCGCCCTGTGGGCGGAGATCCTCGGCGTTGAACGGGTTGGGGTGGATGACGACTTCTTTCGTCTGGGCGGCGATTCGATCCAAAGCATCGTGTTCACCAGCGAATTGAGCAAGTCGGGCTATCACAGCAACTCGCGTGCGGTGTTTGAAACCCGGAATGCGCGGGCGCTGGCCAAGCGCATCTTGCAGCAACGGGAGGCGATTGCGCCGCTCAATGAACAGGGCGAGCTGCAGGGCGAATTCGAATTGCTGCCGATTCAGCGCTGGTACAACGAGCAGCCGCCGCAACATCGCGCCTTCTTCAACCAGACTTTTTTGGTGCGGGTGCCGCCGATGTCCGCCGAGCGCGTGGCCGATCTGGTGAACGGGCTGGCGTCGCGCCATGACATGCTGCGCGCGCGGTTTAGCGCCGACGACGCCGGCGCGCTGGTCGCGCAGCGCTATCTGTCGGTGGCCGACGGCGGCCCTTCATGGGGATACTATGACCTGGCGCTTTGTCGCCAAAGCCGCGCCGAACTTCTGCATCAATGGCAATCGGGGTTTGATCCGGTAGAAGGGCCGCTGTGCCGCTTCGTCTACATTTTCGACAGCAGCGCGCCCGGCTACGCGCTGATGTTCTGCGCATTCCATCATCTGATCATCGACGTGGTGTCCTGGCGCATCATCGTCAGAGACATGCGACGGTTGCATCAGGGGGAATCGCTGTCGGCGAAAGGCACCAGCTACCGGCAGTGGGGCGAGACGTTAAGGCACTACGCGGCGAGCCGGCATGACCAATGCGCTTACTGGTTGGCGATGATCGCCGGGCAACCCGATTACGCCACGCTCAGCGAGGGGGCGCAGAGTCCGGCGTTTTGCCGCTTCGAGTGCGACGCGGCGTTGACGACGCCGTTGATGGACACCTGTCATCAGGCCTACCGCACCTCGATCCGCGATGTGTTGCTGGCGGCGCTGGCGCCGGTGCTGCAGGCCTGGCATGGCCGTGCGGACAGTTACCTGACGCTCGAACACCATGGCCGCGATATCAATGACGATAAGATCCAGCTCGACGACACCGTAGGCTGGTTCACCGCCTTACTGCCTTTGCGCATCACCGCGCATCAGAGCCCAAAACACACGCTGCGCGCTATCAAGGACGCATTAAGAAAGATGCCGGATCACGGCATCGGCTATTCGGCGCTGAAATACGGTTCGGCGTCGGACGACGAAGCGATAGCCTGTCTGCGGCGTCACCGCTTGCCGGCCATTTCATTCAACTATCTCGGGGTCTTTAACGAACAGACTGACGACGCCTTGTGGGCCTTGATCGACCAAACGGCGGATCTGGAAAACGGCGCGCTGCCGGCGAGCGACAATGTGCTGGATCTGGTGCTCTACGTGCACGGCGACCGGCTGAGCATCGTGATGTCGGGCTTATTGCCGCAGGCGACGCTGGCCCGGATCGGTTCGCACTATCGGGAGAGCCTGTCGGCGCTGGTCGCACACTGTTGCCACGAGGCGAGCCAGGGCGTTCGCCTCGCCAGCCCGGGGGACTTCCCCCATGCCAACGTCAGCCTCGCCGAGTTGGACCGCTGGCAGCAACGTCATCGCATCGCCGCCGTTTTCGAGGCTACGGTCACGCAGCGGGAACTGATGTATTTCAACCGGCTTAACCGCGAGTATCAGATCGATCAGGCCGTTTATGAGGTGGCCGGCCCGCTGCAGCCGGAGGTGTTGAATCAGGCCTGGTCGCTGGCGCTGCAGCGATTTGAAATGCTGCGCGCCGGGTTTGGCGATCAAACCCGCCGTGGGCGGCCCAACGTCTTCATCTGCGAGACGCTGCAGGCGCCGATCGCGATCGAGGATTGGACCGACGCGCCGCCGTCCTTGCTGGAAGAAAGGATGGAAGCGCTGTTGGCCCGGGAACGAGAAACCTCGTTTGAGCTGGATGCGCCGCCGTTGATCCGCTGGCGCCTGATCAAGTTGAACGCCGATGAGCACTATCTGGTGCAGACCTTTAACCATATCTTGTTCGACGGTTGGTCCCTCGGCGTTCTGTTCGAACACTGGTTCAACGACTACCTCACCTTGCTGGAAGGGGGCGCGCCGGCGCTGGAAATTAACCGATTTGAGCCTTTCGCCGCTTATGTGCGCGCGCACGGCGACGATCCCGAGGCGCAGGCGTTCTGGGCGGACTATTTGCGCGGGGCGCCGGTCAACCAACGTTTGCCGTTGAGCGCTTCGCCGGATGCCGCGCCGCAGGGGCGACGCATGCGGCAATATGGCGCGGAATTCAGCGCGGAACAGGTGGCAAGCCTCACTGCGTTTTGCCGGCGCCAGGGGATCACGGTCAATCAACTGACGCAGCTGGCCTGGATGCTGGCGCTGGCCGAAGCGCTGGCCTGTGACGATATCGCGATCGGCACGACCATGAGCGAGCGCCCGGCGGACATTGAGCAGGTGCAGACGCTGTTTGGCCTGTGTGTCGCCAGCCCGGTGCTGCGCCTGCAGGCGATTCGCCGCCGGCCCATTTATGCGTTGCTGGCCGATATCGCGGATTCCCAGACGCTGAGGCAGAAGTACGCCTTTTCCGAACTGAACCGCTACGACGAACAATGGGTGCCCACTTCGCCGTTCGGCAGCCTGTTTGTGTTTGAAAACATGCCGCAACCGCAGAAGGATCCGCGCTTGCCGTTTACGTTCCAGGTGACGGATATCGTCAGCGGCAGCAACCACCAGACGGTGCTGTGCTTGTTCCCCGAAGCGGAACGGCTCGCCATTTCACTGTTTTATGATTCTCACGAGATAGCTCAGGAGACCATCGGTGCGGTAGGGCGCCGTTTTCAGGCCATTGCGCTCGCGATCGCCCACCTTCCGCCCGACAGCGAAATCCGCGCCGAAGACGGGATTATCCAGGCGGAGGAGGCGTGATATGTGGCTTGCTATCGACGGCAAAATAAAATACCGGGCGATCGTGAGCGATCTTGACGGAACCTTACTGGATCCTGCCGGGAATCTGTCTGATCTGACGGTGGAAACGCTCAATATTCTGCATGCCCGCGGGCTGGAAATCGTCATCGCGACAGGCCGTTGCGATGCGGATGCGCGCGGGATTGTGGATGGCTTGGGGTTCTCGCCGGCGATCGTCTCCTGCAATGGCGCGATGGTCAATATCGAGGGGAGGCCGGTGGCGGATAAAAGCTATTTCCTGCCTCGCGACAGCCAAATGATGTTGATGGATTACCTCTTCGCCTGTCCGCTCCACGTGACGTTGTTCACCCAGGAAGGATGGATGATGGCCGAAGAGAATCCGCATTTTGCCGACTATATCAAAACCTCGGGCGTCGCTTGCCGCTATGTCGAGCCGGAGGCGATGAAACGGCAACCGATCCTGAAAGTGCTGCTGCAGGGGGAAGCGGCGCTGATCGAGCGGTTTTACGACGAGGTCAGTCAGGCTTTCGGAAAAACGCTGTCCATCTGTAAGTCCTCTGCGGAAACGATAGACATCATGGATAAGCATATTTCCAAGGCCAGGAGCGTGGCCGACTATCTGAGCGCCAAACAGATAGCGATGCGCGATTGCCTCTCTTTCGGCGATGCGATGAACGATTTGGACATGCTGCGCTGGGCCGGAACGGGGGTGGTGATGGGCAATGCGATGGGCGAATTGAAGCGCGCGCTGCCGTTTAACCCGATTGCGTTGCCCAACAGCCGCAATGGCGTTGCCGATTATCTCTGCCGTGAGTTCGGCCTGTTCTGACATTGTCACCGCCGCGCGGGTGAACGCATTGGCAACAGGGTCTTTCGTGAGCAGATAACAAGGAGGTGAACAAACAGTGAGGGTTTCATTTTTTCATTACTAAACATGTCGATAAATACAAAGGAGACAGTATGAAAGAACTGACTGAAGCAGAAGTCATGGCGGTTTCCGGCGCAGGCATCGCTTCCGATGCCGGCAAAATCCTGGGCAATGGCATTGGCGCCATCGTAGATGCCGGTACCGGTCTATTCGGGATCCACGCGGATGCGGCGGGCGCCGGCGCCAAACTCGGTGAGGGCATTGGCGCCGTCATCGATGCCGGGATTAGCGCCTTCTCGCAGCTGTTTGGCCGTAAATCGTCATAAGCCCGGCCCTTAATGAAAAGTGCCCGCAAGGGCACTTTTACCTCGCACATGTCGGGAGCCGGAAGAACGGCAAAGGGGGAGTTCATGGCGAATAAAATCATCTTGATCATGACCATCAATCTGTTCGTGGCGGTGGCGTTGGCGGTGTTTAACTTTATCTATATCCAAAAGAAGGTGGATATACGCGCCCCCAATGACGCCACGCCCTTTCAGGTGACCGAGAAAGCGCAGGGCAGGATCGTCTCCATGCAGCAGACCTCGGTATTTCTGAACAACAATCCTGTGGTGGCGTTTACGTTGGAAATCAACGCCAGGCGCAAACAGTTTACGATCGCTGACCATCGGGAGGTCGTGCTGTATATCGCCATGAGCCGTTATGAGGAAAACGGCGTTTACAGCCTATTGCTGGGCGAGAACGACAGGGACGTGGCGTTCGAAAAGGACAGCTTTGGCTATCCGATACGCTTTCATCAGGTGCTCTAGGCGCGCGGAAGGTTTCCTGCCGCCAGGCGGCGTAAAAGGGATTTGCCACGGACAAAGGGGGGAGGAAAAAATGCTAAAACGCATCGGATACATCGCGCTGATTTGCCTGGCCTTAATCGGCGGCCGGCAGGCCATGGCGGCAGAGGAAGATCGCTGCTTTGCGGACGAACATTCCGCCTTGCACACCGTTATTCCTTGTTATAACAATCAGTTGGCGATATTGCCTCTGTCATATTCGTTAAAGGGCGTGGATAACGGCCATGACGTGTCGATACGTCATTATCGGTTGATGTCGCAATCCTGGTCGCCGCAAGACGCCATCCGGCCGACGCAATGGTGGCACGATGTGGATATTTATATCCCCAACGGGGCGCTTGCCCGTAAAGCGTTGGTGCTGATGAGCGATGACTGCGCTTGCGCCGCCGCAGGGGCGAGCGGGCCAGGCAAGCAAAATGCGGCGTTTTCCGTCGCCATGCCGGCGGCCTTGGCGGCGGAAAGTCACACCGTCGTGATTGTCGTCAACCGGCTGCCTTATCCGTACCTGGAATATCAAAATGAGGGGCGGCGTCGTGCGGGGGAGGATAGCCAGGCCAGAGGCTGGCGATTGTTCCTGGACGATGCGGATGAATACTTGATGATGCCGCTGGCGATCCCCATGACGGCGGCCTTGTCGCAAACCATGACGCTGGCGCAGCGCGAATTGAGCCGGTGGGGGATAGATAAATTCATCGTGGCGGGCGCGGCGAGCGGCGCAACCGCGGCGTGGCTGGCGTCATTGTCGGATGAGCGCATCGATGCCGTCGTCGCCATGTTCCCGGATGGGGTCGCGGCGCGGCAGGTCTTGAAGCATACCTATCGTACGTATGGCGGCCGTTGGCCGTTGGCGTTTCATCCTTATTACCAACTCGGCATCGATCGGCGCATAGAGACGCCGGCGTTCGACAAACTGATGCAAATAGCGGATCCCACCGCTTATCCGCCGCCGACGGCGGGAGCGCGGCCAGCGGTACCGAAATATGTCATCATCGCCAGCGGCGACGAACGTTATCCGCCGGACAGCACGCGATTCTATTTCAGCGCCTCAGCGGGAGAGGCTTCGCTGCGCGCGATTGCCGACGGGGATCGCGCGGCAAGCCGGCCGGTCGCCGAACGCGCCATACTGGCGATGATCAAGCGCCGCCAGCGCGATATCGCGTTGCCGACGATCGAGGTGCAAGGCAGCGCCGCGGATGCTGCGGTGCGCACGCTGCGTTTTTCCGAACCGCCGGCCACCGTGCGGCGCTGGAGCGCGCACAACCGCACGGCCCGAGATTTTCGTTATTCGTGCGGCGTACGCTTTACCCCGGAGCCGTTGGCCGCAGCGGAGGCCGATCGCGGCGAGTTTCGTCTGGCCGCCCCGGCGCAAGGCTGGGAGGCCACCTTTATCGAGGCGGTGTTCAACGATGGGTTTATCGCGACCACGCCGGTCTTTATCACGCCGGACGATAACTATCCGTCCGCCGTTCCCGCGGGCGATGGTCTGGCGTGTGAAACCCTACCCGGCAGAGGGTTGGGTGAAGATTATCGCCATGACGATTAATTAGCGGCGCTGAAAAACAATAAGGCGGCAATGCGTTATTCTGCGCGACAGAGCGCATTGCCGCCTTGTTTTCGAAATAGTGAACGGCGCCAGACAGAATATTTCTGCGTAACGCCATTTTCTCGTTGTCACATGACCGCGCCGGTTTCACGAACGGCGAATGCCTTATTCTCCCTCCTGTTCGATAAACCGTTATCGCCATGCTTTTGCTATTCTGCCGCCCCTCTCGCTGCCGCCGTGTCGTGATGTCTTTCGTAATATAAATGTCATTTATTTCAGTGCGATTTTTTCGCCAGGTTTTCATTTTACGGCGATGTCGCCCGATTTTCCGGCTGAGGGGAAAATGAGGAGGATCTGGCGAAAGCGCCTTCGAATAGCGCGATAATAACTTCCCTTGCGGCCAGATGAATGAATCAAGAAACGCCGATTTGGCGGTTTTTTCAAAATAAAATTAAGAATGATGCTAATTCTATTTGGGGTAATTATCTTTTCTCATCTTTACATTGATTTTATGTATTGCTAAAGGGGGAAAGCTAAGCATAATTAACTGTGAAAGGAGCGGGGCTCCTATTCTCCCTGTCCGGGTTCTCCGTGGCGGGGATATTTTGAAGTCTGTCTAATCAAAAGGAGAAGTACCCATGATGGAAAAAAAAGTGATTATGTTGGCATTTGTCGCGGCAGCGTGTTCAAGCGCTTTACCTGCTCTGGCAGCAGATGGTCAGGTTAATTTTACCGGGAATATTGTCGATGCTGCGTGCAAGGTCACGAATGACTTGAGTAATCCATTAAATGTTGTTTTGGGTGATGTGGCCCGAACGGCATTTGCGGGTGGCAAGGGATCAACGTCCAGCGCGACAAAATTCACGCTGGAAGTCACCGATTGTCCGGATACGGTAAAAAGCGCCACCGTTAAGTTTGACGGCGCGGCCGATAACGGCGACAGCAACGTATTACAGCTGACTCAGGAAACGGATGTCGCTACCGGCGTCGGTATCCAACTGTCTGATATTTCTAACAGTGTTCTGCCGCTTTACACGGCGTCGACGGCTTATCCGTTGGCTTCCGGCAGCGGCGTGAAAAATAACCTCGATTTTACCGCCCGCTATATTTCCACGCAGGCAGATGTGACCGCCGGTAAAGCCAATAGCGTCGCCACCTTTACGCTGAATTATAACTGATAATATTTTCTTGCCCGCTGGTTCACAGCGGGCTGTATTGCCTCGGAGATAATATTATGCGTTTTAATCGCTACGGCGCCTTAGCGGCTTTCATTATTTTATTGTTTGCGTCTACGGTTCACGCCGGCGTGGTGATTGGCGGGACGCGGGTGATATTCAACGGCGAAAAAAAAGAAGCGTCAATCAGCGTGGAGAATCCGGATAAAGAACCGTATTTGATTCAGTCCTGGCTGGAGAATCAACAAAGCGGGGTGGATAAAATCGCGTTTATCGTTACGCCGCCTTTATTTCGGCTGGACGGCAACCAGGAAAATATGCTGCGCATCGTGAAAGTGGGCGATGACTTACCGAAAGATAAAGAAAGCTTGTATTGGATGAATATTAAATCCATTCCTTCAACAACCCAGGCGGGTAAATCGAATACGCTGCAAATAGCGGTCAAGACCCGCATTAAATTGATTTATCGGCCGGCGCCGCTGCTCCGCCAGGTACCCGAAGAGGTGACGCAGCAGCTGAAATGGCAGCGTGTCGGTTCAGAATTAAAACTCACCAACCCAACGCCTTATTATATGAACTTCCATTATGTCCGTATCGGGGGGCGGGAAATGAAAGAGGTGGCGTATATCGCGCCGATGAGCAGCGAAATGTTTGCATTGCCCGTGGCGGGCGCAACGTCGGTAAGCTGGAAATTAATTAATGATTATGGCGGCACAGGTAAAGAACATCAGTCAGGTATTTAATCTGTAAGGGAAGGCAGAAAAAGGGATAAAACATTTCAATAATGGAGCTAATGAATGATAACTCAAAAGCGTATATTAGCGAAGCGGGATGCTTGGCTGAAACGCATAGCCTTATTCACGGTAACAACGGCGGTATGCGGCAATATGGCTAATCCCGCCTTCTCTCGTGACTATTTTAATCCGGCGTTGCTGGAAACCGGGCGCTCAGGCCAGCAGCACGTCGATCTGTCGATTTTTGAAAATGGCCAGCAGGTTCCCGGCACGTATCGGGTCGATATTTGGGTGAACGACATGCTGCTGGAAACGCGCGAGGTGTCGTTCGCTCTGCGAGCCGGCAGCGACGAGAAGGCCGATCTGCAGCCTTGTCTGACGCGGGAAGATCTGAAACGGCTTGGGGTGAAAGTTGAGCTGTTTCCCGGTTTGGCCGGCGCCGATCGCTGCGCGAATTTGGCCGCGATCCCACAGGCCTCGGCGCAATTTCAATTTAACCGCCAACGCCTGATGCTGAGTATCCCCCAGGCGGCGTTGGAAAATAAGGTGCGCGGATACGTTCCGCCGGAACAATGGGATGAAGGCCTGCCGGCGATGCTGCTGAACTACGGCTTCACCGGCAGCAACAGCAAGGGGCGCGATCGATTCACCCAGAGCGCAAGCAGTTATTACCTCAACCTGCGGCCGGGCTTCAACCTGGGCGCCTGGCGAGTGCGGAACTACACCACCTGGAGCTACAACAGCGCCGGCGGCGGGCGAGCGTCGGAGGATCGTTGGGACTCCGTCTATACCTACGCCCAGCGCAATATCATCCGCCTGAAAAGCTTGCTGACGCTCGGCGAAAGCAGCAGCCCGTCCGATGTGTTTGACAGCGTGTCGTTTCGCGGCGCGCAGCTGGCTTCCGATGACGACATGTTGCCGGAAAGCCTGCGTGGTTATGCGCCGGTGGTGCGCGGCATCGCGCGCAGCAATGCGCAAGTGGTCATTCGCCAAAACGGCTATGTCATCTACCAGAGTTACGTTGCGCCGGGCGCGTTTGAAATTTCGGACATGTACCCGACCGGCGGCAGCGGCGATTTGGAGGTGACTATCAAGGAGGCGGACGGCAGCGAACAGCACCTGACCGTTCCCTTCGCCAGCCTGCCGGTGCTGCAACGCGAAGGGCGGCTGAAATATGCGCTGACCTCGGGGCAATACCGCACTTACGATCACAGCGTGGATAAAAAGATCTTCTCGCAGGCCAGCCTGATTTATGGCTTGCCCGCCGGTTTCACCCTGTATGGCGGCGGCCAATTCGCCGGGCCGTATCAATCGCTGGCGTTGGGCCTGGGCAAGAACCTGGGCGAGTTCGGCGCCCTGTCGGCCGACGTCACCCAGGCGTGGGCAAAGCAGGAGCATCAACCGAAAAGCGATGGTCAGTCATGGCGCGTGCGCTACAGCAAAAATATCGTCGAGACGGGGACGAACTTCGCCATCGCCGGCTACCGCTATTCGACCAGCGGCTACTATGGGCTGCAGGAAGTGCTGGACACCTATCGCAGCGGCAACCGTTACGCCCCGATAGACCGCCGCAAAAATCGCGGCGAAATCACGCTGAACCAGAATTTATGGGAAGGGGCGGGGTCGCTTTCACTCAGCGCGGTCTCAGAAGACTATTGGGGCTCCGAGCGCAATATGCAGTCGCTGAGCGCGGGTTACAACAATAGCTGGAATGGCATCAGCTACGGTTTTAACTACAGCTACAGCCGGAATTCACAGGCTATTTACGGCGATTCGAACCGCGGGCGCATTTACGATCGCGATCAGATCTTCGCTTTCAACATCAGCGTGCCATTAGAGAAATGGCTGAGCAACACCTACGCCACCTACAACCTCAACACCAGCAAAAAAGGCAATACCAGCCATACGGCGGGCCTCAACGGCACGGCGCTGGCCGGCGGCAACCTCAGTTGGAGCGTACAGGAAGGGTATGGCAGCCAGGGCCAGGGCAACAGCGGCAACGCCAACGCCGACTGGCGCGCGACGTACGGCGAACTCACGGCGGGCTACGCCTACGATCGCAGTCAACAGCGCGTCAACTACGGGGTGAAGGGCGGGGTGATCGCCCATGAAGATGGCGTGACCTTCGGTCAACCGTTCGGCGAAACCGTCGCCCTGGTGCAGGCGGCCGGCGCGAGCGATGTGGCGGTCGGCAATCAGGTCGGGGTGAAAACCGACTGGCGCGGCTACGCGATCGTTCCTTACGCCACGCCTTATCGCAACAATTCGATTCGCCTCGATGTCGACAGCTTGCCGGATGATGTCGATCTCGAGTTGACGAACCAGTCGGTCACGCCGACTCGCGGCGCGGTGAGCCGGGCGAATTTCAAAGCCAACGTCGGCAGACGGATTTTGATGAAGGTGACGGACTCGCAGGGGGCCCCCCTGCCGCTGGGCGCCAGCCTGCGTCTTGCCGAGGGGGCGACTCAGCCGTTCCTGGTCGGCGGCGACGGCGTGGTCTATCTGAGCGGCATGGCGGAAAAGGGCCTGCTCATCGCGCAGTGGGGCAGGAATGGCGAGAACCAATGCCGCATCCGTTATCAGTTGCCGGCGGAGCCGCCGTCAGCGGGTCTCCAAACCCTAAACGGCGTTTGCCAATAGATCTCGCTCTATCTCCATCATGACTTTTAAGTGAGAGTGAAAATGAACGTTTTTCTCAGGATATTCGGTTACGGCGCCCTGGTGTGGCTGGCGACGCTCACGACGGCGGTTTATGCCGGCACCTGTACCACCAACGCGAAAACCGCCCGCATGGGGTTGCTGACGCTGGCCGTGGATCCGCGCATCGAAGTCGGCGAGCAGCTGGCTGTTCGAACCGAGAACAGCATGAACGGCACGACGTTTTCTTTTCTTTGTTCCGGCTCGGTCGCCTATCGCTCCATGTCGCCGCTGACGCCGAGCGCGCTGCCCGGCGTATTTGAAACGGGCATCGAGGGCGTGGGGGTGACGATTTCAGACTTATGGCAGAGCAATAAGAACGTGCCCGTCAACACGGCGATTTCGCCCAACTTGCTGACGCCATGGATCAATCGAAACGATGTTCGGCTGACGTTTATTAAAACCGGCCCGATCAAAACCGGCGGCGATATGGGCGGGAAAATTATCGCCAGATATTATCTGGATTCGACCTCCATTTTGGATCTCAGTATTTCCGGCATGAAGGTCATTCAGAAAAGTTGCCTGGTTGATTTGAACTATAAAAATCAAACGGTGAATCTGGGCAGCCCTAAACGCAGCGAGTTTAATGGCGTCGGCAGCACGGCGGCGTCTTCCGAACGCAATTTTTCCGTGGTTCTGCAATGTCAGGAGGACAATATTCCGGTTCAGGTCACGTTCGAGGCGGCCGGAAATTCGCCAGGCGTGGGAATGATTGATATCGCCGACGGCGCTGATGCGGCGAAGGGCGTCGCCGTGGAAGTGTTGGATGAGAACCGTAATCCATTAACGTTTTCCAGACCGATCAATTACCACACCGCGGCTGAAAAAGAGATCAGGATCCCCTTGATGGCGCGCTATAAGCAAACGGGAGCCATTAGCCCCGGACAGGCTGACGCGGTGATGACATTCACCATTACGCAGAATTAAAGAGACCCCCATTAAAAATATAATGTCGTCTGTTCGCGCGACATTATTGGTGGCATCAGGCGCTGCAGGCCGATGCCAATGCAATGACAACACGCATGTATGGCCGTGTTTGTCCGTTTAAATATGGAGATTAACCAATGAAAGAACTGTCTGTTATCGAAATGAACGAAGTGTCAGGCGCTTATTCCTGGGATATGAGCAATGGACTGTCGGGGCTGATTGGCAGCGCCGTTTCCAATGCCGCGGAAGCCGTTTCATCCATCGCTCTGGGCGCCTCCGTGGGCAGCATGGCGGGCGCCGTCATCGGCGGTAAGCACGGCGGCGACGGCGGCGGCCTGCTGGGCGTCGGCTCGATTGGCCAGGGCGTCGGCATGGTCGCCGGCGGCATCCTGGGCGGCGTAGCCAGCGGCGTGGCCGCAGCCGTTATTGGCTGGGACACCACGCTGGAATACTCCAAAAAAGGCCTCGATGGGCTGATTAACGGCACCATCAGCTAAATCCATATGCGGTCCAAAGCCGCAGCGTTCTCGCTGCGGCTGTCTCCCGGTCAGGCAAGCGCAGGTTCTTCCTATGAGTGATAATAAGAGCAGGAATATTTTCCGCCAGGAGGCGGTCAATTATCAACGTCAAAGATGGACCGGCAGGGCGCTGTTAATTTCCGGCGCGTCGAGCCATGTGATTGCCGCCACCTGTTTCACTTTTATTCTGATCCTGGCGGGCGCACTCTATTTTTGCGAGTACACGCGCCGGGTCGATGTTGAAGGCGAGGTGATCAGCATCCCGCATTCCACCAATGTGTTTTCCTCCCAATACGGCTACGTGAGCCAGGCATTTCATAAAGCCGGTGACGTCGTGGAAAAGGACGAGCCGCTGTATGTGATTGATGTCTCGAGAAGCACCACGTCCGGCAATGTCAGCCATATCGCGGCCAGCGAAATAAGCAAACAGATTAGCAATCTGGATTCGATAATCAGCAAGCTGAATAAAAATAAAACCGCCATGCTGGATAATTTGCGCAAACAGATAAATAGCTATGAAAACGCCTATAAAGAAACCGAGAAACTGAACCTCAGCGCCAAAGAGGGGATGGATAAAATGCGGGATAGCCTGAAAAATTACGAGCACTATTTGACGAAAGGCCTGATCACCAAAGATCAGTTAAATTATCAGCGTTCGCTCTTTCAACAACAGCAAAGCTCGTATCAGGCGCTCTACAGCCAAAAGATCCAGCAAAATATTCAGCTGTCGCAGTTGCGCAGCGATTTGCTGATTCGCGCCGCCGATTACGACAATCAGATATCGCAAAGCGAATCGCAACGCAGTGATTTACAACGCCAGCTGGCGGAGTCCAATGCCGGCGGCCAGGTCATTATCAAAGCGCCGCTCAAGGGGAAAATCGAGTCGTTGAGCGTGACCGCCGGGCAGGTGGTCGAGAGCGGCAGCAGTCTGGCGCAAATCAAACCGATTGATAACATCAAATATTATCTGGTTTTATGGCTGCCGAATAACAGTTTGCCCTACGTGAAAATCGGCGATGGCATCAACATTCGCTATGAAGCCTTCCCGTCGGATAAATTCGGTCAGTTTCCGGGAAAAATAGAATCCATCTCGTCGGTCCCCGCCTCCCCGCAGGAAATGTCGGAATACAGCAGCGGAAATAAAAGGGAAAGGAACGCCTACTACAAAGTGCTGGCGTCCATCAGCGACACGCAATTCAGCGATAAAGGCAAATATCTCGAAATCAGCAGCGGGCTGCAGGCCAGGGTCATCGTCTTCCTGGATAAGAAACCGCTTTATCAGTGGGCGATCGCGCCTTTGTATGACATAAAAAACAGCGTCGTGGGGCGAGTCGATGAAGGACAATAATCTCTTTGAACGGATCAACGAGAAGTTAACCTTCTCACTGCGCAAGCGGGTGCCGAGCATCTTGCAGTCGGAGTCATCGGAATGCGGCCTGGCGTGCCTCGCCATGATCGCCTCCTATTACGGGTTTAATGTGGATATGCTGAGCCTGCGGCAGCGATTCGGCATTTCCACCCAGGGCGCGCCCCTGGGGACGATCTCTCAAATCGCGTCGCAAATCCAGCTGAAGACGCGCGCCTTGTCCCTGGACATCGACGAAATCAATCAGCTGAAAACGCCCTGCATACTGCACTGGAATATGAATCACTTCGTGGTGTTGGTTAAGGTGCAGCGCGCCGGTTTTGTCATTCACGATCCGGCCTTCGGGCGCCGAGTGATCGGGCTGCAGGAGATGTCGAATCATTTTACCGGCATCGCGTTGGAGCTGTGGCCCGACAGAGCCTTTCAAAAAGAGACCCTCAAGACCCGTTTGCGCCTGCTGGATTTGATGAAAAACATCGAGGGCCTGCCGGGGACGCTGCTCAAGATCTTTGCGTTATCGATAGTCATCGAGTCGGTCAACCTGCTGCTGCCGGTGGGAACCCAACTGGTGACCGACCATGTCATTCAGGCGCATGACTACAGCCTGCTGACGGTCATCTGTTTGGGGCTGATCTTCTTCACCTTGTTCCGCGCGGTGGTCAGCATCGCCAGGGCCTGGATCTCCATCGTGCTCGGGACGCTGACCGATATTCAGTGGAAGACGACGCTGTTTGAACACCTGATGAAGCTGCCGCTGGATTTTTTCGAAAAACGGCACCTGGGGGACATTCAATCGCGCTTTTCCTCGCTGGATGCGATCAGAACCACCTTTACCAATAATATCGTCAGCGGGATCATCGACGGCATCATGACGGTCGGGCTGTTCGCGATGATGATGGTCTACGGCGGCTGGCTGGTCTGGGTCGTGGCGGGCTTCACTCTGATCTACATCCTCATCAGGATGATGACTTACAGAACCTACCGTCAATTCTCGGAGGAGCAGATCGTCAAGGCGGCCAAGGCCAACTCGCATTTCATGGAGACGCTGTACGGCATCTCTACCGTCAAGGCGCTGGGCATCAAGGAAACGCGCTCCAGCTATTGGCTCAATCTGAACGTCGACGCCGCCAATACCAATATCAAAATCACCCGATTCAATATGATGTTCGGCGGGATCAATACCTTTATCACGACGCTCGATCAGGTGGCGATCCTGTGGCTTGGCGCCATGATGGTCATCGACAATTCCATGACGCTCGGCATGTTCATGGCGTTCAATGCCTATCGCGGCCAATTCTCTCAGCGGGCCTCGAGCCTGATCGATCTGGCGATCGGCTTGCGCATGCTGTCGCTGCACAATGAGAGGATATCCGACATCGTCTTTACCGATGCGGAGACGGAGTCCGCGCCGCGACAGGTTTTCCCCTCGGGCACGGGGATTGCCATTGAGGTAAAAAATCTTACGTATCAATATGACGCGCTGTCGCGGCCGATCTTCAAAGACCTGAACATGCGCATTGCGGCCGGCGAAAGCGTGGCCGTCGTGGGCGCCTCCGGCGCGGGCAAGACCACCTTGCTGAAGGTGATGTGCGGTTTGCTCAGCCCCACTTCCGGCCAGGTTTTGGCCGACGCGATGGATATCCATAAAGTCGGGGTGAATAACTACCGTAACGCGATCGCCTGCGTGCTGCAGGACGACCGGCTGTTCTCCGGGTCCATTGCGGAAAACATCAGCGGGTTTGAGGTCAATGCCAATAAAGAGCTGATCATGGCCTGCGCGATACACAGCAATATCCACGATGAAATCATGCAGATGCCGATGGGCTACGAAACCCTGATCGGCGAGTTGGGCAACGGCATCTCCGGCGGGCAAAAGCAACGTTTGTTTATCGCGCGCGCCCTCTATCGCCGCCCGAGCGTGCTGTTTATGGATGAAGCGACCAGCCATCTGGACGTTGAGAATGAGTCGGCGATCAACCGGGCGATATCTTCGCTGAATATTACGCGCGTGATCGTCGCCCACAGAAAGTCGACCATCGACTCGGCCGACAGGGTGGTGGTGCTGGGGGCCGGGAGCGGCGCGCCGGCAGGCGGCGGTGAATAAAGGGCGCTTGCCGGCGCCGGAGGCGAAGCCGGCAACGCAGGCTGTCCCCGCGGCCCAAATCGCGGTAAAATGCAGCAGTTGACCCTATCGCACTCCATCAGGCCGTCGAACCCGCTATGAAAACGCGCAAACCGCGCCGCCCGCCCGGGCGGTGGATCTATTACATCCTGCATGAAGACATGCTGTGGCCTTGCCCGGTCAAATGGGAGTGGGAGAGCGGCTATAACGCCTGGTTGCCGTTTTACTATTCCCCCACGCTGGAATTCGTCGCCGGCAACCCCGCCCGCGCCACCAAGGTCAGCAGCGGCCGGCGCTAAGCGTGCTGCCCGCCTTGCCGCCCGGCATCCGCTCACCTAAGATCATTGCATCACCCACAGGTTTCCGGGAGCGTCCATGTCTACTCTGTTTCGCACGTCTCTTTGCGGCGTAGCGGCGTTGTTGCTGCTTGCGGGTTGTCAGCAGACGGCGCATCAACCGGCGCCGCCGCTGCAGGCGCAATTGGATCACATCGCTTTGATGTTGGCCGGCGGGCATTTCCTGCGCGTGGACTGCGGGCGCAGCGAGATACCGGACGACGTGAAGCTGCAGCGCACCGCAATGCGTGCGGCGCAGCACCGCGGCTGGGACACGCAGGCGGCAGGGTATCGGCAGTTGCCGGCGCTCACCCAGGCGCGTTACCTGACTCTGCAACAGGATAGTCAACTGCTGACGGACAAATGCGCCACGCTCAGCCGCAGCACCGCGCGCTTTATCGCGGCGGCGCAGGCCGATCAGGAAGACTACATGGAGTAGCGCTGCGGTGTGCCTGTCGGGCGTTCGCCACGGGCGCCCAAAAATTCTTTGCAGGATAACGATTTATCGCTCATCATTTGAAATGATGTTTCACTTTTATCCATCGAGCCCACCTTGAACCTGTATGCCGCACTGCGTCAGCGCGTGGAAAATACGCCCTGGTACGCCAAACGGAAAAGCTACCGCGTGCTGTTCTGGCGCGAAATCACGCCGCTGGCGGTGCCGATTTTTCTGGAGAACGCCTGCGTTCTGTTGATGGGGGTGCTGAGCACCTTTCTGGTGAGTTGGCTCGGCAAAGAGGCGATGGCCGGGGTGGGGCTGGCGGACAGCTTCAACATGGTGATCATCGCCTTTTTCGCCGCGGTGGATCTCGGCACCACCGTGGTGGTGGCCTTTAGCCTCGGCAAGCGCGATCGCCGGCGGGCGCGGGCGGCGGCGCGTCAGTCGCTGGTGCTGATGACCGGCGTGGCGCTGCTGTTGGCGGCGGGCATTCACCTGGCGGGCGAACCGATCATTGATGTGATCGCCGGCGCGGCCTCGCCTGAGGTGAAAGCGCTGGCGCTCTCTTACCTGCAAACCACGGTGTGGAGCTACCCGGCGGCGGCGATTGCGCTGATCGGCAGCGGCGCCCTGCGCGGCGCAGGCAACACCAAGATCCCGCTGCTTATCAATGGCGGCATGAATATCCTCAATATCATCATCAGCAGCATCCTGATTTACGGCATGCTGGGCTGGCACGGGCTGGGGTTCGTCGGCGCCGGGCTGGGGCTGACGATTTCCCGCTATATCGGCGCCATCGCCATCCTCTATGTGCTGGCGATCGGCTTTAATCCGGCGCTGCACATCACGCTGAAAAGCTATTTCACGCCGCTGAAGATGAGCATCCTGTGGGAAGTGCTGGGGATCGGCATTCCCGCCAGCGTCGAGTCGGTGCTGTTCAACGGCGGCAAACTGTTGACGCAGATGTTCGTCGCCGGCATGGGCACCAACGTGATCGCCGGTAACTTCATCGCCTTCTCCATCGCTTCGTTGATCAACTTGCCGGGCAACGCGCTGGGCTCGGCTTCGACCATCATCGTCGGCCGGCGGCTCGGCAAAGGCGAGATCGGTCAGGCGGAACGGCAGCTGCGCCATATTTTCTGGCTGTCGACCCTTGGGCTGACCGCTATCGCCTGGGGCACGGCGCCGTTGGCCGGGGTGTTCGCTGCGTTTTATACCTCGCAGGATGACGTGAAAACGGTGGTGAAAACCCTGATTTGGCTCAACGCCGCTTTTATGCCGATCTGGGCCGCTTCCTGGGTGTTGCCCGCCGGACTGAAAGGCGCGCGCGACGCCCGCTTCGCCATGTGGGTGACGATGCTTGGCATGTGGGGCTGCCGCGTGGTGGCGGGCTACGCGCTGGGTATCGAACTGGGCATGGGCGTGGTGGGCGTCTGGTTGGGGATGTTCCTCGATTGGGCGGTGCGCGGCGCCTTGTTCTACTGGCGCATGGTCAGCGGGCGCTGGCTGTGGAAATATCCGCGGGCCAAACGCCGGGAGGCCGGGTAACGCCGGCCGCGGGGCACCGGCGAGATGGCCTCAGTATAAAAGCGTCATCGCGCTGAAGAACAGCAGCGTCAACGCGATGATGATGACGTTTTGCGTGGCTTTGCGCACCAGCTTGCTGGCGCTCAGGCGGCTGTCGATGACGTAGAGCAGCGGCACCATCAGCAGCACATAGGCGAACATCAACATGGCGGTAAAGGGCTGCAGATTCATTCATGTTCCTCCTGTGCGCCATCATGGCCGACCAGATGCACCAGCACCGCCTTCGGCTGATGCGGCAAACCAATAAAGGGCGGCGTGGCTGGGGAGTCCGCCGTGAACGGCAGACCGGCACGCCGCGTCTTCACCGCCGCTTGCAGGATCTTCTTTCGATGCTTCCGAGTATGGTCGACCATGCGCCTCCGAATAGGGCCGCCCGAAGGCGGCCGATCGTTGTATTGCCCATTAAGCTGGAGAGGATCGCGGCCGCTGCCGGGGCCGCAGAGGTATAATATTGAGAATAATAACCATTATCAATAATGCGAGTGAAAAAATTAAGGGTATTGCGAGGGGACAGCCGGCGAGGCGGGAAAAGAAAAAGCACGCCTTGCGGCGTGCTTTGCGGGGTACTAACGGCGGTGGTTACTTCTGATCGGGCAGGGCGTAAGCGACCACGTAGTCGCCCAGCTTGGTGCCGAAGGAACCGTGGCCGCCGGCGTAGATCAGCACGTACTGCTTGCCGTTGACCTCATAGGTCATCGGCGTCGCCTGGCCGCCGGCCGGCAAGCGCGCTTCCCACAGTTTTTCACCGTTGGTCACGCTGAAGGCGCGCAGGTAGTTGTCTGCGGTGGCGCCGATGAAGAACACGTTACCGGCGGTGGTCACCGGGCCGCCCAGCATTGGCATGCCCATTTTGAACGGCAGCGGCAGCGGTGAGCTGTCGCGCACGGTGCCGATGCGTTTTTTCCACACGATGTCGTTGGTTTTCAGATCCACGGCGGAAATGTAACCCCAGGCCGGCTGTTTGCACGGCAGGCCGAACGGCGACAGGAACGGGTTCAGGGTGACGCCGAACGGCACGCCATACTGCGGCTGTACGCCGGACTCGGTGCCGCTGCCGCCTTTGTCGCCTTCCGGCGGCTCAATCGGGTTGCCCGGGCCGCGCGGGATCAGTTTGGAGACGAACGGCAGCGCGATCGGGTTGGCGATGGCGATTTCGCGGTCGGTATCGACGGCCAGGCCGCCCCATTCGAACATGCCCAGGTTACCCGGGAACACCAGCGTGCCCTGCTCGGAAGGTGGGGTGAAGGTGCCTTCATAACGCAGGCTGTGGAACATCACGCGGCAGACCAGCTGATCATAGATGGTCGCGCCCCACATGTCGGCGCCGGTCAGTTTCTTCTCAGGACGGAAGGTCAACTCGGAGAACGGCTGGGTCGGCGACAGGCGATCGCCTTTGGCCGGGCCCTGCGGTACCGGTTTCTCCGGCGCCGGCACCACCAGTTCGCCGTTGGTGCGGTTCAGCACGAAGATGTTGCCGGTTTTGGTCGGCACGTAGATGACCGGCACTTTTTTACCGCTCTTGTCGGTAATGTCCGCCAGGGTTGGCTGCGCCGGCACGTCCATATCCCACAGGTCATGGTGGACCGTCTGATAGAACCAGGCCAGTTTGCCGGTGGAGGCGTTCAGCGCCAGCAGGCCGCTGGCGTAGCGTTCCATTTCCGGGGTGCGATCGCCGCCCCAGATGTCCGGAGTGGAAACGCCCATCGGCAGGTAAACGATATCCAGCTTGGCGTCATAGGCGGCAGGCGCCCAGGAGTTCGGCGAGTTCGGCACGAAGTGGTGCTCGTCCGCCGGGATGGCGTTCGGATCCTTCGCGCCCGGATCGAAGGCCCACAGCAGCTTGCCGCTGTTGATGTCGAAGCCGCGGATCACGCCGGAAGGCTCGCGGTTGGAGTAGTTGTCGGTCACGGCGCCGGCGACGACGATCACTTTATCGGTGATCACCGGCGGTGAGGTCGGCTCGTAGTGGCCCGGCGTCGCATACGGCATATTGCTCTGCAGGTTCAGCTCACCGTTGTTGGCGAAGTCCGGGCAGGGTTTGCCGGTTTCGGCGTCCAGCGCAAACAGGCGGCCGTCGTTGACCGGCAGAATGATGCGGCGTGCGCACATCGCCGGAGCGGCGTCGCCGGCGGCGCCTGCGGCTGCGGCGGTTTCGTGATAAGACACGCCGCGACAGGTGATGTGCTGGAAGGTTGGGTTGTATTTCAGCTGCGGATCAAACTTCCATTTTTCTTTACCGGTGGCGGCATCCAGCGCAAACAGCTTCTGGTGCGGCGTACACATGTAAAGGGTATCGCGGATTTTGATCGGCGTGACTTCGTTGGTGATCTCACCCGGATCGTTGGCGGTCTTCAGATCGCCGGTCTGGAAACGCCAGGCTTCTTGCAGCTGGCCAACGTTTTTGTCGTTGATCTGGCTCAGCGGCGAGTAACGGGTGCCTTCCTGGGTGCGGCCATAGGCCGGCCAGTCGGCGCCGGTGGCGTCTTTCGGCTGTACCTGCGCGGCGTCGAGGGTGCCGTTGATCTCTTGCGGATCGTTGAACACGGCATAGGCCAGCGCAATGACGGTGATGACCAGCGCCGCGCTCAGCGCGCCGTAGGCGAATTTGCCGTTGGCCACCAGCTTGCGGTAGATAAACGGCAGCACCAGCCACAGGCCGAAGAAGAAGGTGACGTCCAGGCGCGGCGTCAGCGCCCAGAAGTCCGGGCCCACTTCCCACAGGGCCCAAATGGTGGTGCCCAACAGGAATGCCGCGTACAGCAGCAGCGCGGTGGCGCGGCGGCGGAACAGCAGCCAGGAGGTCGCCAGCAGCACCAGCCCGGCGATGATGTAATACAGCGAACCGCCCAACTTGGCCAGCCAGATGCCGCCGCCGAGCAGATAAAGCCCGCTCAGCGCGGCAAACAGCGCCGTTATGACGATAAGCGGCGATAGTGACGCTTTATTTTGCATAGCAATACCCTTACCAAAAATGAAAGTCCCCGATTTAGAGATTAAGCCAAATCGGAAAAAACACGCGGTTTCTCCCTACTATTTCAGCGAGAAGCCGCTAGGGTGACGTAAAACCCATCCCGTTTTTTAACCTTAAGGTGCTTTGCCTTATTCAAAGCGATAAGACAAGGTGGCGCCGCCACCCCAGTTGCGCCCCGGCGCCGGCTCGAAGTAGCGGCCGTTGCCTTCGTTGACGATCACCGAACCGACGTATCGGCGATCGAAAACATTGTCCACCCGGCTGAACACGTCCAGCGCCCAGCGGTTCCAGGTAAAGCGATAACCGGCGTTTACGCCGGCCACGGTGTAAGCGGGAGCCTGCGCGCTGTTGGCGTCATTGGCCTGAATGTCGCTCATGTAGCGCAGCTCCGCGCCGGCGTGCCAGCCTTCCGGCGGGGCATAGGCCAGCGAGGCGTAGCCCATGTTGCGGGCGATGCCCGGCAGGCGATTGCCGGCGGGGGTACAAACGGCTTTGCCGCACATCTCGCTGCGGTAGGTGGCGTCCAGCAGCGTCCAGGCCATATGCAGGCGCCAGTCCAGCGCAAACTCTTGATCCAGCGCCAACTCCAGGCCGCGCCGCCGGGTTTTGCCGGCGTTGGCGTAGCTGGTGCGTCCGCCGCTGCTTTCCGCCACCACCAGCTCGTTGTCGGTATCGGTCTGGAACAGGGCGGCGCTCACCAGGCCGTTGCCGAGGCGCAGTTTGCTGCCCAGTTCGACGGTGTCGCTGGTGGATGGCTGCAGGCCAATATTGAGACCCGTCTGGCCGTCGGGGCGGTAGGAGAGTTCGTTGATGGTCGGGGTTTCAAAGCCGCGGCCGGCGGAGAGATAAACGTTCCACGCCGGGTTGATTTTATAGTTGAGCGAGCCCATCGGCAGCCACTGGTGGTAACGTTTGCTGCCGCTGTCGTCGCCGTTGCGCGGCGTGATGTAATAGTCGGTCGAGTCGAAGCTGACCGTGCTGTAGCGCAGGCCGGCGTCCAGCGTCCAGTGCGGCGTCAGTTGCCAGGAGGTTTGCAGGTAAGGATCCAGGTTCCAGATGCGGTTCTTCTCGTTGCGCCGCTGGTCGCCTTTCTCGCCGTAGTCCACTGTGCCGTCTCGCAGAATAAAGTTTTCGAACCCCTGCCGGCGTTCGGTCATGGTTTCATAATCCAGACCACCGATCAGTGTTACCGGTAACGAGGCGAGAGTATCCTCATGCTTCCAGCGAGTGTCAATGCCCTGATATTTTCTTTCCAGCACGATCACCCCGCCGGCGTGGGTGGGGTTGAGCTGCGGCCCGCGTGGAATGGATTGGTACTGCGTGGTGTGGCGCTCGCCGTGGTAGGCGATCAGCGTCAGTTCGTCGCGCTCGCTCATCTGGCGCTGATAGCGCAGGCCGGCCTGGGTCTGATCGAGCGACTTGCGGGTGTTGAATTGATCCGCGCGCGGCGCCTGGCGCGGGTTTTCCTTCCATTCCGCTTCGGTCAGGCCGCCCGGATCGCCGGCGTCAATCGAGACGCTGTTGAACATCAGCGTCAGGGTGCTGACGTCGTCCAGCCGCACGCCGAGCTTGCCGTTGCCGAGGTTTTTGCGCGCGGCGCTGTGATCGCGGTAGCCTTGGGTGGTAAAGCGGGTGCCCGAGATGGCGTAGTTGACGTCGCCGGCCTGGGTGCCGTCGCCGGTGGCGCCGGTCGCTTTCACCCCGTAGCGCCAGGTGTTGTCGCTGCCGAAATAGCCGCCGGCCTCCAGCGTCGGCGGCTGGGTGCCGGTAATCGTATCAACATTGATCACCCCGCCCGAGGCGTTGCCGTACAGCGCGGAATAGGGGCCGCGCAGCACCTCGATGCGTTCGACGGAATTGATGTCGATATTGGAGGTTTGCCCCTGGCCGTCGGGCATGGTGGCGGGAATGCCGTCGACGTACATGCGCACCCCGCGCACGCCGAACATCGAGCGGCTGCCGAACCCGCGTATCGACAGCTGCAGATCCTGCGCATAGTTTTGCCGGTTTTGAAGCTGCAGGCCCGGCACGCTGCCGAGGTTTTCCGACAGGTTAATCTGCGGGGCGGCGTTGCGCAGGTCTTGCCCGTCGATCACGCTGACGGACACCGGCGATCCCAGTTCGGTCAATCCGGTGGGTTGTGCCATCACCACCAGGGTGTCGCTTTTTTCTTCATTATTTTCTGCCGCCAGCGCCTGGCTGGCAAACATGGGTTGTAGCAATAGCATTGCAGCCGGGGTAAGCACGGCGCTTTTCTTATTGGTCATGGAATAAATCTGCCACTGGTATTGAAAGGGAATCGCAGGTCGATTCAGAGTTAGCCATCTGTCGCTCCATCTACATGACGCTAAACGAAAAGGGTAAGGCATCCTGACATCAGTATAGAGTATCTCGGGCAGGAACGTTCCCGCAAAAACGCTGGTCCCAGCAACGGTTAACGGATTCATGAGCCTGGTTCATAAGCTCAAGCGTATTTTGCCCCATAGTCATGGCGGCAGCCGCCTTTTACAGTCACCACACCGGAGCGGCGCCGCGTCAGGCGGAGCCGGTATCATTCAGTGGGAGAGTGAAGATGCAAACACGCAAGTTAGGGCGCGAAGGGCTGGAAGTCTCGGCGTTGGGTCTGGGCTGTATGGGGCTGAGTTTTGGCTACGGCCCGGCCACCGACAAACGGCAGGCGATCGATCTGATCCGCGCCGCGGTTGACGAGGGCGTGACGTTCTTCGATACCGCCGAGATTTATGGTCCGTTCACCAACGAGGAATTGTTGGGCGAAGCGCTGGCGCCGGTGCGCGATCGGGTCGTCATCGCCACCAAGTTCGGTTTCGATCTGCCGCAGCCGGCGGGGCAACAGGTGTTGAACAGCCGTCCGGAGCATATTCGCCGGGCGGTGGAAGGTTCGTTGAAGCGCCTGCGGGTAGAGACGATCGATTTGCTGTATCAACATCGCGTCGATCCCGAAGTGCCTATCGAGGAGGTGGCCGGTACGGTGCAGCAACTGATTCGCGAAGGGAAAGTGAAGTACTTCGGCTTGTCGGAAGCCGGAGCGCAAACCATCCGGCGAGCCCATGCGGTGCAGCCGATTACGGCGCTGCAAAGCGAATATTCGCTATGGTGGCGCGAGCCGGAGCGTGAAATCTTGCCGACGCTGGCGGAACTGGGCATCGGTCTGGTGCCGTTCAGCCCGCTCGGCAAGGGCTTTCTCACCGGCGCCATCACCGAAGACACCGCCTTTGACAGCGGCGATTTTCGCAACCTGGTGCCGCGCTTCAGCGCCGAAGCGCGCCGGGCCAATCAGGCGCTGGTGAGCGTGCTGGGGCAGATAGCGCAGCGCAAGGACGTGACGTCGGCGCAGATCGCCTTGGCCTGGCTGTTGGCGCAACAGCCGTGGATCGTGCCAATCCCGGGAACCACCAAGCGTCATCGGCTGCAAGAGAACCTCGCGGCGGCGTCGGTGGTGTTGGCGGCGGACGAACTGGGCGAGATTGAGCGCGTGCTCTCCGCTATCGACGTGATCGGCGATCGTTACCCGGCGCATCTGCAGAAAAACGTCGGGCGTTAAGCCCCGCGCCGCAACGCCTCAATCAGCAGCGCAAAGGCGGTGGTGTGTTGCCTGCGGCTTGGATAATAGAGGTAATAACCGGGAAACGGCGGGCACCAGTCGTCCAGCGCCATCTGCAACCGCCCGTCGGCCAACGGCTCGGCGACGCTGTCTTCCGGCACAAAGGCGATACCGAGGCCGAGCTGCGCAGCGTCGATCCGCTGGCGCAGGCTGTTGAAGGTCAGTTGCCCCTCCACACGTACTTTGATCTCCCGGCCATCGCGGGCAAATTCCCAGGCGTACAGCCCGCCGAGGGTGGGCAAACGCATGTTGATGCAACGGTGGTTTTGTAATGCCTGCGGCGTGGCGGGGAGGCCGTGACGGGCGAAATAGGCCGGGGAGGCGACGGCCACCATGCGCATGTCCGGCCCGATGCGCACCGCGATCATGTCCTTCGCCACCTGTTCCCCCAGCCGGATGCCGGCGTCGAAACGCCCGGCGACGATGTCGGCCAGACTATTGTCGACGGTGATTTCCACGTTGATGTCCGGGTAATCGATGAGGAAAGTGCGCAGCACCGGCCACAGCACCGCATCCACCGCGTGTTCGCCGGCGGTAATGCGGATGTTGCCGGCCGGGCGATCGCGCATTTCACCCAGCGCGTTCAGCGCGTTTTCTATCTCCGCAAAGCGCGGACCGATACTGTTGAGCAGCCGCTCACCGGCCTCTGTAGGGGCGACACTGCGGGTGGTGCGCGTGAGCAAGCGCAGCGCCAGGCGCTCTTCCAGCCCGCGTATAGCGTGGCTGAGCGCTGATTGGGAAACGCCAAGCTGCGCCGCCGCTTTGGTGAAGCTGCGTTCTCTGGCCACCATCAGGAAAGCGATCAGGTCGTTAACGTTTTCTTTCAACATATCGGCACCGAAGAGCAAGGTTAGGGCGCGGCCGCGCGTAGATTTATGAATTCAGCTCATAGCTCCTTGCGCATTTTACCCGCTAGTCGGCGGAAAAGCATGGCGCTATCTTGGCATCACTCACTTATGACTATCAGCGCCGGTTGTGAGAGCCGGCGCGGAGGATAAAACAGATGAAAATACAACGCAGCGGTTCGATCCCATCACAGCGCGGTTCGGCGGATTATTTTACCGGGCAGGTGCGCATCGACGCGCCGTTCGCCGGCGAAGCGCCGGCCAGAGTGGGCGGCGCAACCGTCACCTTTGAGCCCGGCGCCCGCACGGCCTGGCATACGCATCCGCTCGGCCAGACGCTGATCGTCACTCAGGGGCGCGGTTGGATCCAGATGTGGGGCGAGGCCACGCAGGAAATGCACCCCGGCGATATCGTCTGGATCCCGGCTGGCGTCAAACACTGGCACGGTGCGACGCCGGACTCCGCCATGACTCATATCGCCATCGCCGAAGCGCTGGACGGCACTCCGGTGACCTGGCTGGAGCCGGTCAGCGAGGCGGAGTACCGGCAATAACGGCGCTCAGGACCTGCGGTTCTGTTCGCAGAACCGCAGGCGGTTGCCGAACGGATCGGTGAGGTTCAGTTCCTTGCCCCAATCGACAATCTCCAGGCCCGGCCGTGCATAGCGGTAGTTTTTGGCCGTGAGCTCCCGGTGCAGCGCATCGATGTCCTGCATCGGAATGAAAATGGCGGCGCCGGGCGTGCTGTCGCCGTAGTGTTCGCTCAGGTGCAGCGTCAGCCCGGCGCGGGCAATCTGCATGTACAGCGGCAGGTCTTCGCTGAAACGGTGCTCCCATTCCAGCGTGAAACCGAGAAAATCCAGGTAAAACTCTTTGGCCTTGTCGACCGAAAAGATACGCAGGATCGGAATGGCGGGCGAGAAGGCGATCATCGTTGACCTCATTGTCGCGTTAGCGGCAGCCGATGTGGATATCGACCGCGTCGGGGCCGGTATAGGCTTCGAAGTCGGTCAGGAAGCGGCGTTCGATCTCAGGGTGTTGTTCGAAGTAGGCCCAGATGCGCTGCCAGCTTGCGATGACCGCCGCCGGCATCGCGCCACGGGCGGAGAAGACCAGATAGCGGCCGGGTTGGATGTGCAAACCGCTCTGTGCCTCACTGCCGGCGGTGACGTCAAACGGCCCGCTGGCGTCGGAAGCGTAATTGGAATAGACCCCGTATACCGGCAGGGCGGGCGAGGTAGCGAAAAAATCCGACCACAGCGCGGGAATCTTTGCCGTTTCGGCTTGGGTTTCGTTCTGGTTGGTGGTTCTGACCGTTTGGCCGGCGACGTAAAAGCCGGGCAGGTGCACCGAGGTAGGCTGCATAGGGGAAATTCCTTTTAACCGCTTGAAAGAGATGCCTAAAGGTAGCAAAGGCTTGCCGGCTCCGCCAGGTATGGCCCCCGCAGGTGCGGGGGCCGAACGCATCAGGCATCCACGCCGCCAAGGCACAGGTATTTGATTTCGAGATAGTCCTCGATGCCGTATTTTGATCCTTCGCGGCCCAAACCGGAGTGTTTCATGCCGCCGAACGGCGCCACCTCGGTGGAAATCAACCCTTCGTTGATGCCGACAATGCCGTACTCCAGCGCTTCGGCCACGCGCATCACTCGGCCTATGTCGCGGCTGTAGAAGTAAGCGGCCAGGCCGAACGGCGTGTCGTTGGCCAGTTCGACGGCGTCGGCCTCCTGGCTGAAGCGGATCAGGGGCGCCACCGGGCCGAACGTCTCCTCGCGGAAGATTTTCGCCGTGCGCGGCACATCGGTCAGGATAGTCGGGGTGAAGAAATTGCCGCCCAGCGCGTCAGGCTTGCCGCCCAGCAGCACCGAGGCGCCGTGCTCGACGGCGTCGGCGATATGCTCGCGCACTTTTTCCACCGCGTCCGGGTTAATCAACGGGCCGATGGTGACGCCGTCATCCAGGCCGTTGCCGACTTTCAGCTTGGCGACGGCGGCTTTCAGTTTGGCTGCGAAGGCATCGTATACGCCGTCCTGCACCAGAAAACGGTTGGTGCAGACGCAGGTCTGGCCGGCGTTGCGGTATTTCGAGGCGACAGCGCCGGCCACGGCGGCGTCCAGATCGGCGTCGTCAAACACGATAAACGGCGCGTTGCCGCCCAGCTCCATGCTGGTTTTCTTGATGGTGGGCGCACACTGGGCCAGCAGCTGCGCACCGACTTCGGTGCTGCCGGTGAAGGAGAGTTTGCGCACGTCCGGGTTGGCGGTGAGTTCGCCGCCGATGCCTTTGCTGGGGCCTGTTATCACGTTGCATACCCCGGCGGGCAGCCCGGCGCGCTCCGCCAGCACGGCGATCGCCAGCGCCGAGAACGGGGTCTGGCTGGCGGGGCGGATCACCCCGGTGCAGCCTGCGGCCCAGCCGGGGCCGGCTTTGCGGGTGATCATCGCCGCCGGGAAGTTCCACGGGGTGATGGCGGCGAACACGCCGATCGGCTCTTTTTGCACGATGATGCGGCGACCGGCCTGGGGCTGTGGAATTGTGTCGCCATACACCCGCTTGCCTTCCTCGGCGAACCATTCGATAAAGGAGGCGGCATAGGCGATTTCACCGCGGCTTTCGGCCAGCGGTTTACCCTGTTCCGCCGTCATGATGCGCGCCAGATCTTCCTGATTTTCCATCATCAACTCAAACAGCCGCCGCAGCTTGCCGGCGCGCTCTTTGGCGGTCAATGCGCGCCAGGCGGGCAGCGCTTTTTTGGCGGCGGCGATGGCGCGTGCGGTTTCTTCGGCGCCGAAGGCCGGTACGTGGCCGATCCGTTCGCCGTTGGCGGGATTATGAATGGCGATCGAACGGCCTTCCTGGGCCGGCAACCATTGCCCGTCGATGTAGTTGGCCTCGCGGAACAGCGTGGGATCCTTGAGGGTAGCGCAGATACTGGTGCTCATGAGTCTCTTCCTTTGCTGAGTTCAACAGAGTGGTCTATCCCATACGGCTCCCTTTACCCTAGCAAATTTTGCCGCCGCCGTTTGCCCACGCGGCAACAAGATGGTGGTTTTCTTTATGCGCACCTTCTGTACAAAAAATATCCTTCACCGGGCCGATACTGAAAGAGCAGGCATATGACCCTTTTCGATGTAATTAAAAGGAGTGTGCGAATGATGAAATCAGTGGACAGACATCTCGCGGCCTACGGCAGCGAAATGGATTTTTTGGCGTCGAGCATCGCCCTGATGGAATGGCAAGGGCGGCAGATTGACGCCGGGCAGGTGGCCGGCAATATGTCGGAGCAGCAAAGCCGCCTGTTCTTTGCGCGGTTGAATTATTTTCGTCAGCTTTATCAGGCCGCATCGGCGGCCGAACACAGCCTGTAATTTCCGATCCAGCCCCGCCGCAGCGGGGCTTTTCATTTCAGCGCTGCCACACCCCGGTCGCCAGCGTCGCCGGCGAATACTCCAGATTACGCCCCCGCCACGGCAACGCCGCCGTAAAACGCCAGGCGCGGCGAACGTCAAACCGCCAATAGCGCTCTGCGCCTTCAACGCCGGGATGCCCCTGCGCTTGCCAGAGGATCTGCGTTTCCCCCTGCAGATGCAGCACGTCACCGCGTTCAAAATCGATGAACAGCAGCGCCGCCCGCGGTTCGGCCAGCAGATTGCCCAACGTGTTCATGTAGCGGTTACCGCGAAAGTCCGGCATCCACAGCGTGTCACCTTCCAGGTGGATAAAGCCGGGGCGGCCGCCGCGATGGGAAATATCCACGCCGCCCTGCGCCAGCGCCAGATGCGCGCAGCTGGCGACGAAGCAGGTGTCCGCGGCGCGGATCAGCGCCTGCGCCGCCGCATCGAGCGAGGCTAAATGCTCAACCGGCTGCGGCCGGCTGTCCACCGGGTAGAGTTCGCGGCGTTGAATGTACTGCGGGCAGTTGCCGAAGCTTTGCTGAACGACGATCTCCACCCGGTTTTTGTCGGTGCGGCCGACGGTGCCGTTGGCGCGGTTGCGCCGCCGGTTGCTGAAATCCAGCCCGAGCGCGCCGACCGGTTTGCCGGGCAGCAACAGCGCCTGGGCGGGATCGTCGCTGCGACGCGGTGCGCTGATACGCAGGTGCGTGTCGTCCGGCGTGCGTAAAAATCCGGGCGGGCCGGTGAACAGGGTGGCGATCGGCCAGCCTTGTTCATCCAGCGTAGCGACGAACAGGTAGGGCAGCGCGGCGAAAAACGCGCGGTGCTGATCCGGCATCGCAGGGTAGATGCCACCGCCTACGCCGCCAAACCCGGCCAGCGTCTGCGCGCGCAGCTCATCGGGATGGAACAGTTGCGGGATCATGGCGTCAGTTCCCCGCCGGTTCCGGCAGGGCCGGCATGGCAAAGAAGCCGGGCAGTGCAGCGATGCGCGCCGCCCAGCGACGTATCGCAGGGTAAGGCGCCAGCGAAATGCCGCCTTCGGCCGCGACCGCCACGTAGCTGTGGCAGGCCAGATCGGCGATGGTCGGGTGTTCGCTGGCCAGGTAGTCCCGCTCGCTCAGATGCTGTTCCATCTGCGGCAGGAAACGATCGCTGACCGCCCGCGCCGCCTGATAGTCCTCCGGCACCGCGAACTGGGCGATCAATCGGCAAGAGGCCGGGCCGTAGCGAACTTCACCGGCGGCTTTGGAAAGCCAGGCCTGCACCCGCGCCGCCGCGGCCGGCTGTTCCGGCAGCCAGTGGCTGTCCGGCGCATAGCGTTTCACCAGATAGACCAGAATGGCGTTGCTGTCGGCCAGCGTCAGATCGCCGTCCTGCAAGACCGGGATCTGGCCTAACGGGTTGAGCCGGCGAAAGGCTGCGCTCTGCCGCACCTCCGCCGAGGCTTCGACCCATGCATAGGGCTGCGCCAGCATGCGCAGCAACAACGCTACGCGGTGAACGTGGCCGGAAAGCGGGGTGCCGTAGAGTGTGATGGTGGACATGGCGTTTCTCCTCAGTGCTTTTTGTCAGCATACTCTTGCGTTGAACGAACGAAATCCGGCAATGTGGAAATTGATAATTTCACTTTTCGGAAGAATCTATGGATCGGCTAGACGAGTTGGCCATCTTCGTGGCGGTGGTGCAGCAGGGCAGCCTGGCGGCGGCCGGGCGCAAACTGCGGCGTTCGGCGCCGGCGATCACCCGGGCGATCGCCGCACTGGAACAGCGTTTTGGCACCCGATTGGTGGAGCGCACCACCCGGCGGCTGGCGCCTACCGAAGCGGGCGCGCGGCTGTTGGAGCGCGCGCAACAGCTGCTGCAGGATTATCAGGCGGTGGTGCAGGATACCGCCGAAGCACAGCTGAGCGGCTTGCTGCGCGTTACTTCGCCGGTGCAGTTCGGCCGCCGCTACGTGGCGCCGGTGGTGATGGCGTTTCTCGATGACTACCCGCAGATGCAGATCGAAATGGTGTTGAACGATCGCAATCTCGATCTGATTGACGAAGGGTTGGATATCGCGGTGCGCATCGGTCATCTGCAGGACTCTTCCCGCGTGGCGCGGCGGCTGGGGCAGGTCAGCCGGGTGACGGTCGCCAGCCCGGATTACCTGGCGCGCTGCGGCGAGCCGCGATCGCCGGCGCAGCTGGCGGAGCATGCCACCATCGTCGGCACCCAGCGGCCGTCGCTGCGCGAATGGCGCTTCGGCCCGCAGGAAAACGGCGAGCGCGTGCGATTGGCTCCCCGGCTGTTGCTCAACGACGTGGAAGCGCAACTGCTGGCGGTGCGCGCCGGCAAGGGCGTCGCCCGGTTGCTCTCGTATCAGGTGGCGGACGATTTGGCCGCCGGTACGCTGGTGCGGCTGTTGACGGATCATGAGCCGTTGCCGATGCCGGTACAGCTGGTGGCGCAGCAGGCGCAGCACATGCCGCTGAAGGTGCGCGCCTTTTGGGATTATGCATTTGAACGGCTCAGCGCCTTGCCGCAAATTCAGCCGGACGGGCGGGGGAAATAAGCGCAAAAAGTTTCATGGGTTAAACTTTTTCATTATTCATCAGGTTTTATTTTACCGGGCGCGCATTGCTGATGCGCCCGTCTTGACAATAATTTTGCCGGTGCTAATAGTTAATTTACATTTTAAATAATAAACGAAGTTTAATATATGAAACCACTTGCGGGGAGTTATGATAACGGCGCCACGGTGGATAATGAAGCGGCTATTTTGACTTCATTTCAAACTCGCAGCGCGTCTGTTTATAAACAGACGCGCCATGAAAATAATATTGCTTATGGCAACGGCGAACGAGAAACATTGGATTGGCTCTATTCTGCCAAGCAGCATCAGGGGACGTTAATTTTTATTCACGGCGGCTATTGGCAATTCTGCGATAAGGCGGATTTCGCCTTTATCGCCGCCGGGCCGTTGGCGTTGGGTTTTGACGTGGTGCTGGTGGAATATGCGCTGGCGCCCGCGGTGGATCTCGACGAAATATGCCGACAGATCGGGATGGCGCTGGATGCCATTCAGCGCCGCCTGCCGCCGCACTACGCCCATCCGGTTTATCTGTGCGGCCATTCCGCCGGCGGGCATCTGGCGGCGCTCTGGCAGCAGCATGCGTTGGTGGATGCCGTCTTTCCCATCAGCGGCCTGTTCGAGCTGGCGCCGTTGCAACAAAGCTATGTCAATCGGGCGCTGCAGCTGAGCGCGCGGCAAATTGAAACGCTTAGCCCGGCGCGCCGCCTGCCGACGCGCGGCAAACCGCTTACGCTGTATTACGGCGCATTGGAGCTGCCGGAACTGAGAGGTCAGTCGCAACACTATCATGCGGCGCTGCGCCAACGTGGGCTGCCGGCCGATCTGGTCGCGGTGCCCGGCGCCAATCATTTTACCATTCTGGATGCGTTGTTCGCCGCCGACGGCGCGCTGCTTCACCAACTTAACCACCACGGGAACCACTGACATGCGCGAGATCGTAGAGACCGGGCTGCCGGAGATCGGCCAGCCTTTTTCCTGGGCCACCCGGGGCGGCGGCATGCTGTTTACCGCTCACGGCCCGGTGCGGGCGGACGGCAGCATCGAGACCGGCGCGCCGGAGCGACAGATTACGCTGACCTTCGATAACCTGGCGCAGACGCTGGAAGCGGCGGGCAGCCACAGCGATAAGGTGATGCAGGTGATCGTGTATCTCACCGACGTCAACGACGTTAAATTACTCGATGATATTTACCGGAAATACTTTAATTATCCTTATCCCAATCGCTCCACGGTCATTGTCGAAAAATTGGTGGTGCCGGGAATGAAAATAGAAATTACCGTCAGCGCCATCGCCTGATTTAATTTCTTCTTAAGTCAGTCTTCATATTAATTCAATAACGAGTTAAGGATGCGTCATGTTTAAACAGATTGCACCTTCCGCCGCCGATCCTATTATGTCGCTGATGGAAGCCTATTTGCAGGATCACAATCCGAACAAAGTGAATTTAGGCATTGGGCTCTATTACGATCGGCAGGGGAATATTCCGCTGATGCAGGCGGTTGAGGCCGCCGAGCAGCGGTTGCTGGCGCTGCGTCGCCCGCACGGTTATCCGCCGATCGAAGGTTCGCCGCAGTTCGCTCGCCAGGTGCAGACGCTGCTGTTCGGTGAACAACAGGCGGCCGAGATCGCCACGGTGCAGACCGTCGGCGGCTCCGGCGCGTTGAAGCTGGCGGCGGATTTTTTGCGCCACTTTCTGGCGCGCGGTGAAATTTGGGTGTCCGATCCCACCTGGGCCAATCACTGGGCGATTTTCGAAGGCGCCGGGCTGCGGGTGAATACCTATCCCTACTTTGATGAATCGGCGGGCGGCCTGCGTTTCGCCGCCATGCTCGACGCGTTGGACAGCCTGTCGCCCGGCAGCGTAGTCCTGCTGCATCCTTGCTGCCATAACCCGACCGGCACCGATCTGACGGCGGAGCAGTGGCGCGCCACGCTCGCCGTGCTGCAGCGGCGTAACCTGCTGCCGCTGTTCGACATCGCCTATCAGGGCTTCGGCGATGGGCTGGAGGAGGACTGCTTTGCATTGCGCGAAGCGCTGAAAACCGATCTGCCGTTTTTGGTCTGCAACTCGTTTTCCAAAAACGTCGCGCTGTACGGCCAGCGTCTGGGCGCGCTGTCGGTGCGCTGCGCCGATGCGGAAAATGCCGCCAACGTCAAAGGGGCGTTAAAAACGCTGATCCGCCGCAGCTACTCCTGCCCGCCGACGCACGGCAGCCAGATCGTGGAAACCCTGCTCGGCGACGCCGAACTCGGCCGGCTTTGGCGCAATGAGCTGGCGGAAATGCGCTCGCGCATCAAGCAAATGCGTGAACAGCTGGCCGCCGGGCTGGCGCAGGGCGGCTCTTCGCTGGACCACCGGCGCATTCGCGAGCAGCGCGGCATGTTCAGCTATACCGGCCTGAACGAAGCGCAGTTGCAGACCCTGCGGCAGCGCTACGCCATCTATCTGGTCTCGCCCGGCCGCATGTGTCTGCCGGGGCTTAACCCCGGCAACATCGACTATGTGACCGCCGCGATCCTCGACGTCACTCGCACCGCCTAACTCCGCTCGGGAACCCAGCCATGCCACAGATGAATGATTTTGAGCATATCGCCCGCCGCCAGGGCGGGTTGAACAAGCATCTTACCGCCGGGCAGATGTCGATGCTGGCGATCGGCGGCGCCATCGGCACCGGGCTGTTTCTCGGCAGCGCCTACGCCATTCAGATGGCGGGGCCGTCGGTATTGCTGAGCTACCTGATCGGCGGCGTCATTGCGCTGCTGCTGATGGGCAGCCTGGCGGAAATGACCTCCGAACACCCGACGCCTGGTTCGTTCGGCGACTACGCCGAATTCTATCTCGGCCCGCTGTTCGGTTTTCTGGTGCGTTATTCTTACTGGTCCTGCGTGGTGTTGGCGGTGGGCACCGAAGTCACCGCCATCGGCATGTACATGCAGTTCTGGTTCCCGGCGACGCCGACCTGGCCGTGGGTGCTGCTGTTCTCGGCGGCGGTGATCGTCGTCAACGTGATCGGCGTGAAGTCGTTCGGCCAGGTGGAATACGCGCTGTCCACCGTCAAAGTGACGGCGATCGTGGCGTTTATTTTGATCGGCATCGGCATTTTGGCATTCTCGGGCAACCCGGCCTACGGCCTGCGCAACCTGACCGCCGGCGGCTTCATGCCGTTTGGCGTCAAGGGCATGTGGTTTGCGGTGATCGTGTCCATCTTCAGCTACCTGAGCATTGAAATGATCGCGGTGGCCGCCGGCGAGGCAAAGAATCCGGTGATTGCGGTGAAGGCGGCGTTCAAGGGCACCATCGTGCGGCTGTTCATCTTCTACATGCTGTCGATCGCCCTGATGCTGGCCATCGTGCCCTGGCGCCAGTCCGGCACCGGCGAAAGCCCGTTCCTGATGGCGATGAACGTGATCCATTTGCCCGCCGCCGCCGGTATTTTCAACTTTATCGTGCTGGTGGCGGCGTTGTCGGCGATGAACAGCCAGCTGTATATCACCACCCGCATGATGTTCTCGCTGTCGCGCGCCGGGCAGGCGCCGGCGGCGTTGGGGCGCGTCAGCCGACGCGGCATTCCGGTCAATGCGCTGGCGATGTCATGCATCGGCATCGTGGTGTCTATCGTGCTGAGCCTGGTGGCGCCGGAAACGTCGTTTGCCGCCATGATGTCTATTTCGGTGTATGGCGCCTGCTTTACCTGGCTGATGATTTTTGTCACCCACCTGTTTTTCCGCCGCCGGCATCGGCAGACTCACCTGAAGTTCCGCATGTGGGGGTTCCCCTATACCACCTTGCTGGGCGCCGGGCTGATGACGGCGCTGATGATCTCGACCGCGTTTACCGAATTTTTCCGCATGACGTTGTGGTTCGGTATTCCGTTCACTCTGCTGCTGGTGGTAGCTTATCACTTCCAGAGCCGCCGCGCGGCTGCGCCGTCGCCGCTCAAGGCGCCGGAAGTGGAGTAATGCGGGGAGGGGCTGAGGCGCGCCTCAGCCCTGGGGATTAAAGCTGGCTTTTCGGGATCAGGTGATCGCCGAAGCTCAGGCGTTGGCGGCCCGGTTCGATTTCGGTCAGCGGCGCCACTTCGTGCAGCGAGGATTTGCAGCGCTGCACCAGATCCTGATACTCGCGGGTGCCGGCAATCTTCCAGGCCAGCTCTTGTTCGGTCAGATCGCGCAGCACGCGCGCCGGGCTGCCCACCACCAGCTTGTTGGCTTCGATCACCGCCGCGGCTTTGACGAACGCCATCGCGCCGACGATGGTGTTCTCGCCGATCTCCGCGCCGTCCATCACCACCGCGTTCATGCCCACCATCGCGTTGCGGCGAATGCGGCAGCCGTGCAGGATGGCGCCGTGGCCGATATGGCCGTCTTCTTCCACCACCGTGTCCTGCTGCGGGAAGCCGTGCATCACGCAGTTGTCCTGAATGTTGGCGCCGTCGCAAATCACCAGGCGGCCAAAATCGCCGCGCAGGCTGGCGTTCGGGCCGATATACACGTGTTTGCCGACGATCACGTCACCGATCAGCACCGCCGTCGGGTGCACGTAACTGCTGGGGTCAACGACCGGCGTCAGGCCGTCAATCTGATACACAGGCATAGCGTGAGCTCCTTAATATGTAGGGTCGCGCGGCAGGCCGCCGAAGCGCCGATAGTAACCGGCGGCCGGCGCGGGCAGGGCGCCGATGGTGGTCTCCGCCAGCGCGCTGACGTAGTCCGTCGCGGCGCGATCGACCTGCTGGTAGAGATTGATGCACAGGTTGCGGGCGATTTGGCCCTCCCACTGCGCGGGCAGCAGCGCATCCGGCAGCAGCGGATCTTTCAACACCACGCGACGGAAGAAGTGAATCAATAATAGCTTAATCTGGAAACAGCGCAGCGGCGTCAGCGCCGCCGGGTCGACTTCGCGCAACAGCGTCATCAGTGGCCGGAAGGAGACGATAAACTCGTGATAGCCGGCCGCCACGTCGCTGAGCGACCAGCAGTCGGCCACCAGTTTCTGCAGGGTTTGCTCGGAGCGGTTGTAGGGGTAATCGGCGCGAAAGTAGATCACCTGTTCGCTGGCGTTGAGTTCGCCGAGCAGCGCCGTCACGTCGGTCTGCGCATGGGTGGGGGCGGCCATCAGGTTGTTGGCGATCTGCCCGAACCCGAGCCAGCCCAGCTCTTTTTTCAGCCGCGCGCGCGCGTTTTTTTCGGCGCATTCCAGCAGCAGCAGCTCCCACTTGCCGTCCCAGGCGGGCTGCTCGCGCAGATAGATCTTCGATTCGGCGTGGCGGAACTGGCGCATCCCCTGCTCGGTCACGCGGTAGAAGCTGCGGCGGCCGATTTTCTCCACCGCCAGCCAACCTTCTTTTTGCAGGCGGAACACCGAGGTGCGCACGAAACGATCGCCGAAGCCGAAGGCCTCCAGCAGCGCGCTCAGGCTGCCGAGCCACACTTCGCCGCCGCGGTGGCTGAGCGCGTCGCCGTACAGCGAAATGATCAGCGAGGTGCCGCTGATCGGCTGCGCGTCGACGGCGTGGCGAATGAACTCATCCAGTTTATGTTCCATATTTTTCCATGGGTTAGCCTTCGATGAGCCACAACATTAACATAATTTGGGGCGGCGTCATCCGTGACGCCGTGCGCCTCAGCGTGGCCGCAGATCGACCACGCGCTGCGCCTTGCCTTCCGAGCGCGGGATATCGCCGCAGTTGGCGATGCTGACGTCGGTGCTGACGCCCACGATCGATTTGATGTGGTGGCGCAGCTGGTGGCAGATGTCGCAACGCTGCTGGTGGCTGAGGCTGAGCGCCGATTCTTTCAGCTCGACGCGCACCGCCAGCGTGTCCAGGTGCCCGCTGCGGCTGACCTGCAGCTGATAGTGCGGCGACAGCTGCTCGAACTGCATGATCTGCTCTTCCACCTGCGACGGGAAGACGTTGACGCCGCGGATGATCAGCATGTCGTCGGAGCGGCCGGTGATCTTGCCCATGCGGCGCATCTGGCGCGCGTCCCCCGGCAGCAGCCGGGTGAGATCGCGAGTGCGGTAGCGGATCACCGGCAGCGCCTCTTTGGTCAGGGTGGTAAACACCAGTTCGCCGTGCTCGCCGTCCGGCAGGGCGACGCCGGTCTCCGGGCAGATGATCTCCGGCAGGAAGTGGTCTTCCCAGATGGTGGGGCCGCCGCCGCTTTCCAGACACTCCATCGCCACGCCCGGCCCCATCACTTCCGACAGGCCATAAATATCCAGCGCCTTGATGCCCATGCGGGATTCGATTTCGTGGCGCAGGGCTTCGGTCCAGGGTTCGGCGCCGAACACGCCGAGCCGCAGCGAACAGCCGCGCGCGTCGCCGCCCATCTTGCGCTCCAGTTCGTCGATCAGCGTCAGGCAATAGGACGGCGTCACCATGATGATGTCGGGTTTGAAGTCGAGGATCAGCTGCGCCTGGCGTTCCGTCTGCCCGCCGGACATCGGGATCACCGTCGCGCCGAGCCGCTCCGCGCCGTAGTGCGCCCCCAGGCCGCCGGTGAACAGGCCGTAGCCGTAGGCGACGTGCACCTTGTCTTTGGCGGTGGCGCCGCCGGCACGCAGGCAGCGGGCGACGATATCGGCCCAGTTATCGATGTCGCGCTGGGTGTAGCCCACCACCGTCGGGCGGCCGGTGGTGCCCGAGGAGGCGTGGATGCGCACCACCTGCTCCATCGGCACCGCGAAGGTGTCGAACGGGTAGTTGTCGCGCAGATCCTGCTTGGTGGTGTAGGGGAAGCGCGCCAGATCGCTCAGCTGCTTAAGATCGTCGGGGTGTACGCCCGCCTGATCGAACTTGCGCTTGTACATCGGCACATTGTTGTAGGCGTGGTGCAGCGTCCACTTCAAACGCGCCAACTGCAACGCTTCAATCTCATCGCGCGAGGCGAATTCGATCGTTTCGAGGGGCTGTGGATTTATTGTCATGGTTAGCCTCAGGGGTCAGACACGCTCAATGATCATGGCGATGCCTTGGCCCACGCCGATGCACATGGTGCAAAGCGCGTAGCGGCCGGCTCGCCGTTCCAGTTCAAACAGGGCGGCCAGCGCCAGGCGCGCGCCGCTCATGCCCAGTGGGTGCCCCAGAGCGATCGCGCCGCCGTTGGGGTTAACCTGCGGGGCATCGTCCGGCAGGCCAAGCTGGCGCATCACCGCCAACGCCTGGGCGGCGAACGCTTCGTTCAGTTCGATGACGTCCATCTGCGCCAGGCTCAGCCCGGCGATCTCCAGCACCTTGCGGGTGGCCGGCAGCGGGCCGATGCCCATCAGCCGCGGCTCCACGCCGCAGGTGGCGGTGGCAACGATGCGCGCGCGCGGCGTCAGCCCCTGGCGCACCGCCATCGCTTCGGAGGCGACGATCAGCGCCGCCGCGCCGTCGTTCAGGCCCGAGGCGTTGCCGGCGGTGACGCTGCCGGGCTGACGGAACGGGGTTTTCAGCGCCTGCAGCTGCTCGAAGGTGGTGTCGGCGCGCGGGTGTTCATCCTGGCTGAACAGGGTGACCGCGCCTTTTTTACCGGTGAGGCTGACCGGGGCTATCTCCTGCGCCAGGTGGCCCAGCGCCTGCGCCCGGGCGGCGCGCTGCTGGCTGCGCAGCGCAAAGGCGTCCTGATCGGCGCGGCTGATATTGAACTGCGCCGCGACGTTTTCGGCGGTCTCCGGCATCGAATCGGTGCCGAACTCGGCCTGCATGCGCGGGTTGACGAAGCGCCAGCCGAGGGTGGTGTCGTACAGCTGCGCCTGGCGGCTGAAGGCGCTGTCGGCCTTGCCCATCACCAGCGGCGCGCGGGTCATCGACTCCGCGCCGCCGGCCAGCAGCAGCCCGGCGTCGCCGGCTTTGATGCTGCGCGCCGCCATCGCCAACGCATCCAGGCCCGAACCGCACAGGCGGTTCACCGTGGTGCCGGAAACGCCGACCGGCAATCCGGCCAGCAGCAGCGCCATGCGCGCCAGATTGCGGTTGTCTTCCCCGGCCTGGTTGGCGCAGCCGAGGATCACGTCGTCCAGCTGTGCCCAATCCACCTGCGGATGGCGCTCCAGCAGCACGCGCAGCGGCAGGGCGGCGAGGTCGTCAGCGCGCATCTGCGCCAGCGCGCCGCCGTAGCGGCCGATCGGGGTGCGCACGCCGTCGCAGATAAATGCCTGATTCATGCCTGATCTCCTAAAATGCTGTGGCCAAGGCGGTGCGCGCGGCCGCGAAACCAGGCGACGGTTTTGCCCTGTTGATTGACGATTTCGACGTCATACAGCCCGGTGGCTTTGCCCTGATGGCGCATCTGCGCGCTGGCGGTGAGGCGATCGCCGGCCAGCGCCGGGCGGACGAAGTCGATGCTGCAGCCGGAGGCCACCGCCGCCAACCCCTGGCTGTTGCAGGCGTAGGCGAAGGCGGTGTCCGCCAGGCTGAACAGTTGGCCGCCGTGGCAGGTTTGGTGGCCGTTGAGCATCTGCGGGCCGACGGTCATGCTGACCTGCGCGTACCCGGCGTCGACGGCGTCGATGTGCATCCCCATCGCCTGAGCGCAGGTATCTTGCTGGAACATCTGTTCGGCGCAGCGCTGAGCCAGCGCGCGCGGCGTATTGGCGTTCATCGTTCGGCTCCTGGGAAAGAGGCGGGGGAAGCGTAGCGGCGCAGCAGCGGCATCGGGCGATAGCGCGCTTCGCCGTAATAGCGTTGCAGGTTTTCCAGCGTCGTCAGAATGTGACGCCAGCCGAGTGCGGCGCCCCAGGCCAGCGGGCCGCGCGGATAGTTGACGCCGCGCAGCATCGCCAGATCGGTATCTTCGGCGCCGGCGACGCCTTTGTTCACCACGTCGAGCGCTTCGTTGGCCAGCATGGCCAGGGTGCGCATCGTCAGCAGGCCGGGATAATCCGGCAGTTGAATGACCTGCTTGCCGAGGGACTGCAGCAGGCGAATCGCGTTGGCATTGTGTTGCGCGCCGTTTTGCGCCGCGCAGCTGATGGCGATGGCGGAGGCATGCGCATAGTCGGCACAGAGATCGAACAGCACCACAGGCGTTCCACGTTCGTCGGCCAGTTGGCCGGCGGTTTTACCATTGGTTAACATCAGTGTAACGTCGTCGATCGTGAGGTACGGGCTGGTCTGGCCAGGTTGTTTGATCGCCCCCGCATTTTCGATCAACAGTTCCGCTAAATCGGCCAGCGAAGACCAGTCGCCGTGCAGCGTGACGCGTTGCGGCGGCGCGGCCTGCGCCGGCGGCGCAAAGGCGATCATCCCTGCGGCGGGGCGTTGCGCGTCGTAGCGGTAGAAGCCGCGGCCGGATTTGCGGCCGAGATGTCCGGCGGCCACCAACTCCTGCTGCACCAGAGAGGGGGTGAAGCGCGGATCCTGGTAGAAGGCCTGATACACCGAGTCGGTCACGGCGTAATTGACGTCCTGGCCGATCAGATCGGTCAACTGCAGCGGGCCCATGGCGAAGCCGCCGGCATCGCGCATGACTGCATCCAGGGTGGCGGCGTCGGCCACCCGTTCCTCCAGCGCGCGCAGGGTTTCGGCGTAGAACGGCCGCGCCACGCGGTTGACGATGAATCCCGGCGTTGAACGGCACACGACGCTTTGCTTACCCCAGCGCTGCGCCAGGGCCTGCAGCGCCGCGAGGGTCTCTGCCCCGGTCTCCAGACCGCTGACGATCTCCACCAGCTTCATCAGTGGCGCCGGGTTGAAGAAGTGCAGCCCGGCCATGCGCGCCGGGTGTTGCAAGGCGCCGGCGATGGCGGTGATCGACAGCGAGGAGGTATTGCTGGCGAACAGCGCCGTGGGCGAGCAGACCGCTTCCAGATCGCGGAACAGGCTCTGCTTAATCGCCAGATTTTCCGCCACCGCTTCAATCACCAGCGTGCAGTCGGCCAGTTGCTCGAGCGAGTCGGCGCGTTCGAGGCGCGCCAGCAGCGCCTCGGTGGCGTTGGCGTCGGCCTTGCCGCCGTCGACCCGCTGCCGCAGGCGGCGAGCGAGTTCGTCTATCGCGCGCTGGGCAGCGGCGGGCGCGATGTCGAACAGCCGTACCGGGTGGCCGGCGGCGGCGGCCACCTGGGCGATGCCGATGCCCATGGTGCCGGCGCCGATCACCGCCACCTGGCCGTTAAGAAGGGGCGCGTTCATGGCTATTTCCCGCTGAAGTTTGGCGTGCGTTTGGCGAAGAACGCGCTGACGCCTTCGCGGTAGTCGTCGCTGCGGCCGCCCAATCGCTGCAGATCGCGCTCCAGATCGAGCTGCTGATCGAGGCTGTTGGTGGCCGAGCTGTAGATGGCTTTCTTGATAAGACCCAGACCGTAAGTCGGCTGGGTGGCCAGATGGCGCGCCAGCGTTTGCGTGCGGTCGGCCAACTCCTCCGCCGATACCACCTGCCAGATCATGCCCCACTCCAGCGCCTGCTGGGCGCTGATTTTGTCACCCAGCAAGGCCATGCCCATGGCGCGGGCGTGGCCGGCCAGCCGCGGCAGGAACCAGCTGCCGCCGGAATCAGGGACTAGCCCCAAACGGCAGAACGACTGAATAAAGCTGGCGTTGTCGGCGGCGATGACGATATCGCACGCCAGGGCCAGCGCGGCGCCGGCGCCGGCCGCCACGCCGTTGACCGCGGATACCACCGGTTTCGGCAGGGCGGTCAGGCGGCGGATCAGGGGGTTGTAGAAACGTTCGACCGACAGGCCGAGATCCGGCGCCTGTTGATCGGCGCTGACGTTGCGATCGTTGAGATCCTGCCCGGCGCAGAAACCGCGCCCGGCGCCGGCGATCAGCAGGCAGCGCACGCTGTCGTCGCGCTCGGCCTGCGTCAGCGCTTCGCCCAGCTGGCGATGCATCTCGTCATTAAAGCTGTTGAGCCGATCCGGCCGGTTGAGGGTCAGCGTCAACACGCCGGCGTCGAGATGGCTGAGAATCAATGCGTTATCCATAAATCAGCGCCCCTGATAGTTTGGCGTACGTTTTTCGAAAAAGGCGGCGATGCCTTCGCGGCGATCGTCGGTGGCGGCCAGGGTGACGAACTGCTGACGCTCCATCGCCAGCCCCTGGCTAAGGCCGATTTCCTCGGCCTGTTTCAGCGCCTGTTTGGCGGCGCGCAGCGCCAGCGGCGCCTGACGGCTGATGCGATCGGCAATCTGCTGCGTGCGTTCCAGCGTCAGGGCATCGACACACACTTCGCTGATAAGGCCGGCCTGCAGCGCGATGCGGGCGTCGATGGCTTCGCCGGTCAGCACCATCTGGCTGGCGCGCGATTTGCCGACGCAGCGGATCAGGCGTTGAGTGCCTCCGGCGCCCGGCATCAGACCAAGGGTGATCTCCGGCAGGCCGAAGCGGGCGCTTTCACCGCCGATGACGATGTCGCAGGCCAGCGCCAGCTCGCAGCCGGCGCCCAGGGCATAACCGTTCACCGCCGCCAGCAGCGGCTTGCTGAACTGCGACAGCCGCTGCCACAGCTGCGGACGGCGATCCGCCAGCGCGGCCGGCAGATCCTGCCGTTGCAGCTCGTGCAGATCGGCCCCGGCGGCAAAGAAACGCGCCGCGCCGGCGATCACCACGGCACCCACGCCGCTGTCGGCATCGGCCTGATCCAGCAGAAACACCAGCTGCTCCAGGCAAGGGGTGCTCAGGGCATTGCGCGCCTCCGGGCGGTACAGCGTCAGCGTGACCACGCGGTGCTGCTGCTGGCGCAAAATAAAGGGGGTATCCATCGCGGCTCCTAGACGTCGAAGTCCAATACCACGCCGTCGCCTTTCGGCCACGACTGGCAGCTCAATACATAGCCCGCCGCCAACTGATCCGGCTCCAGGCTGTAGTTGACGCCCATCTCCACCTGGCCGGCCTTCAGACGGCATTTGCAGGTGGCGCATACGCCGCCTTTGCAGGCGTAGGGCAGGTCGGCGCCCTGGCGCAGCGCGGCATCGAGAATGCTGTCGTCCTGTTCGCCGACCTCGATATCCAACCGGCGGCCGTCGAGCAGGATCGCCACCCGGGTGGCATTGCGATCGCCGCTGTGGCGCGGGCGGGCGACCAGGCCGCTGGTGTTGAAACGTTCGCTGTGGATGTGATTGGCCGGTACGCCGGCCTGTTCCAGCACGGTCTGCGCGTCGTCCATCATCGATTCCGGCCCGCAGATGAAGGCGTGGTCATAGTCGCGGAAATCCAGCAGCGCGCCGCCGATCGCCGCCAGGCGTTCGCGGTCGATGCGGCCGCTGAGCAGCGGGCTGTCGAGACTCTCCTGGCTGAACAGGTACAGCGGCTGAAAACGCTGCGGATAGCGGTTTTTCAGATCCGACAGCGCCTCTTTGAACATCATTGAACGGCTGTTGCGGTTGCCGTAGATCAGGGTGAAGCTGCTGCCCGGCTCAAGCTGCAGCGTCGCCTTGATGATCGACAGCATCGGCGTGATGCCGGAGCCGGCGGCGATCGCCAGATAGTTGCCGCGGCGCTCCGCCTGCGGCTGATAGCCGAAGCGCCCCTGCGGCACCATCACTTCCAGCGCATCGCCGACTTTCAGCATGCGGTTGACGAAGCCGGAGAAACGGCCCTGATCAATCGCTTTCACGCCGATCTGCAGCAGGCCTTCCTGCGGCGAACTGCAGATGGAATAGCAACGCCGCAGCTCTTCGCCGTTGACTAGCGCCTTGAGCGTCAGGTGCTGGCCGGGGGTGTAGCGGTATTGGTTTTGCAGCTCTTCGGGCACCCGCAGGGTGATGGCTACGGCGTCCGGCGTTTCGCGCTCGATGGCGGCGACGTTCAGGCGATGAAAGACCGTCATGGTGTCAGCGCTCCTATATGCATTTGAAATAATCGAACGGTTCCCGGCAGTCGCAGCAGCGGTACAGCGCTTTACAGGCGGTGGAGCCGAACTCGCTGATCTTCTCGCTGTGGGTGCTGCCGCAGCGCGGGCAGGCTACCGGGCCGTGGGCATGCGGCCGATCGCAGGTGTGGCCCTGCGGCGGCGCTACGCCGTATTGCCGCAGCCGTTCGCGGGCGTCGGCGTTCATCCAGTCGGTGGTCCAGGCCGGGCTGAGGCGAATGTCCACCTGCACCGGGCTGAAGCCGGCGGCCGTCAGCCGCTGCTCGATGGCGTTGAGCAGAAATTCGGTGGCCGGGCAGCCGGAGTAGGTGGGGGTGAAGGTCACGCGCCAGCCGTTGCCGTCGCGCGCCACGTCGCGCACCATGCCCAAATCGGTGATCGACAGCACCGGCAGCTCGGGATCGCTGATCTGTTGCAGACAGTGCCAAATCTGCGGGATTTCAGCGGGTTGCAAACGAGTGACGTTCATCGCGGCCTCCTACCATTGGCCGTTTGGATAGGCGCGTTGCAGGAACTGCATCTCCGCCAGCAGCGGGCCGAGGTGTTCACTGTGTCGGCCTTGTTTGCCGCCGTGCCGGAACGCCTGCTCGGCGGGCAGCGTCAATGTCGCCTGGCGCAGCGTCTCTTCCACCTGCGCTTGCCAGGGAGCCTGCAGCTCGCGCGGATCGACGGCGATGCCCTGTTCCGCAAGCTCAAGCTCCAGCGCGTCGGCGTGGAACAGCTCGGCGGTGAAGCGCCACAGGTTATCCAGCGACTGCTGGATCTTGCGGTGGCTGATGTCGTTGCCGTCACCGAGGCGGATCATCCAGCCGCGGCTGAAGCGCAGGTGGTAATCGGCCTCCTTCAACGACTTGGCGGCGATGGCGGCGATCTGCGCATCGCCGCTGCGGCTCAACGCCTGGTGCAGCTGCACGTGGTAGACGTCGAGCAGGAACTGGCGCACCAACGTGTCGTTGAAACCGCCGTTCGGCTGTTCCGCCAGCAGCAGGTTATGAAACTGGCGTTCGTCGCGTCCGAAGGCCAGGCTGTCTTCGCTGCAGGGCGGCCCGGCCAGTTCGGCGGCGTAGCCCAGGAAGTGGCGCGCCTGGCCGAGCAGATCGAGCCCGATGTTGGCCAACGCCAGATCGATCTCCAGCTCGGGCGCGTGGCCGCACCAGGCGCACAGGCGCTGGGCGAGGATCAGAGGCGTGTCGCCCTGGCGAAGCAAATAGCTGATGCGCGGATCGTTAACCGTCATGGTCGCCTCTACATGTTCTTGATGCCGTCGGGAATGGTGTAAAACGTCGGATGACGGTAGATCTTGTCTTCGGACGGATCGAAGAACGCGCCGCGATCTTCCGGCTGCGAGGCGATCAGATGGCGCGATTGCACCACCCAAATCGAGCAGCCTTCATTACGGCGCGTGTAGGCGTCGCGGGCGTTTTCCAGCGCCATTTGGTCGTCGGCGGCGTGCAGGCTGCCAACGTGGCGATGCGCCAGCCCTTGTTTGCTGCGGATAAACACTTCATACAGCGGCCATTCAACGTGGCTCATGATCTCGGTTCCTTATGTTGGCTATGCGGCGGAAGCGGCGTTTTTCGCGGCGTGGGCCATGGCGCCGTCACGCACCCAGGCGCCGTCTTCCCAGGCGCGGCGTTTGGCCTGCAGGCGTTCGTGGTTGCATTGGCCACGCCCTTTGATCACCTCATGCAGCTCGCTCCAGTCGATCTCGCCGAAGCGATAGTGGCCGGCAGCGGCATCCCAGTGCAGATCCGGATCCGGCGCCGTCATGCCCAGCGCTTCCAGCTGCGGTACGGTGTTGTCGACGAACTTCTGCCGCAGCTCATCGTTGCTGTGGCGTTTGATTTTCCACGCCATGCTCTGGGCGCTGTGGGGGGAGTCGGCGTCGCTCGGGCCGAACATCATCAGCACCGGCCACCAGAAGCGATCGATGGCGTCCTGCAGCATGGCGCGCTGCGTGTCGCTGCCGTTGGCCATCGCCATTACCGCCTCGTAGCCCTGGCGCTGGTGGAAGCTCTCCTCTTTGCAGATCTTCACCATCGCCCGCGCATAGGGGCCGTAGGACGCGCGGCACAGCGCCACCTGGTTGACGATGGCGGCGCCGTCGACCAGCCAGCCGATCACGCCGATATCCGCCCAGTTGAGCGTGGGGTAATTGAAGATAGAGGAGTATTTCATCTTGCCGTCGAGCATCTTTTGGTAGATGTCCTGGCGCGAACAGCCGAGGGTCTCGGCGGCGCTGTAGAGGTACAGACCGTGGCCGGCCTCATCCTGCACTTTGGCCAGCAGCACCGCCTTGCGGCGCAGCGTGGGGGCACGCGTCAGCCAGTTGGCTTCCGGCAGCATGCCGATGACTTCCGAGTGGGCGTGTTGGCCGATCTGCCGAATCAGGTTCTGACGATAGGCGTCCGGCATCCAGTCTTTAGCCTCAATGGCGATATCCGCCGCGATCTTGTCGTCGAAATGCTGCTGATACTGTGCGTCAGTTGTCATGCTTGCCTCTTGGTGATTCGTATTTTTCACATTAAATATAAAAATGTGAATCACTTTAACTAACCATAAGGCTACAAACTGATAACAAAAAGATCAAACGAGATTTATGTGGTTTTGCGAGCGCACTCACAAGTGTTTTTGTTAATTTTATGATTCTAATTGATAAATTTAAGAGGTGACTCCGTATTAATGCCAGAGGGAACGGCTTGAAAGCGCTTCTTGTTCTCTTTTTGTTAAAATTGAGTTTGGCGTTGACTGGCATTTATGTGATACGTAATTAAGCTGTATGGTGAAAATTTATGAATTCCGGAGGGCACATGCAGCAGTTACACAGTTATCTTTCTGGCGCCTGGGTGTACGGGCAGGGAGAGGCGCGCGAGATCCGTCACGCCGTAACCGGCGAAGCGCTGTACCAGGTTTGCTCCGACGGCCTGCCGTTAGCGGCGAGCCTGAGCTATGCCCGCAGCCACGGCGGCCCGGCGCTGGCGCACATGACGTTCCAGCAGCGCGCCCAGATGCTGAAAGCGGTGGCGAAACACCTGCTGGCGCATAAAGAGACGCTGTATCAGATTTCCTATCAAACCGGGGCGACGCGCAGCGACGGCTGGGTCGATATCGAAGGCGGCATCGCCACGCTGTTCGCCTATGCCGGCATGGCCGGCCGCGATCTGCCGGACGATACGCTGTGGCCGGAAGATGAGCTGATCCCGCTGTCGAAGCAGGCGCAGTTCGCCGCCCGCCACGTATTGACCTCGCGCCCCGGCGTGGCGCTGCATATCAACGCCTTCAACTTCCCTTGCTGGGGCATGCTGGAAAAACTGGCGCCGACCTGGCTGGCGGGCATGCCGGCCATCATCAAACCGGCCACCGCCACCGCGCAGCTGACGCAGGCGATGGTCAGGCTGATCGTCGACAGCGGGCTGGTGCCGGAAGGCGCGCTGCAGTTGGTATGCGGCGGCGTCGGCGACATGTTTGCGCACCTGGATTATCAGGATGCGGTAACGTTCACCGGTTCGGCGCAGACCGGGCAGCGGCTGCGGGCGCATCCGCGCCTGTTGGAGAAATCGATCGCGTTCACCATGGAGGCGGATTCGCTCAACTGCTGCGTGCTGGCGGAAGACGTGACGCCGGAGATGCCGGAGTTTGCGCTGTTTATCAAAGAAGTGTGCCGTGAAATGACCGCCAAGGCGGGGCAGAAGTGCACCGCGATCCGCCGCATCATCGTGCCGGCGGCGCAGGTGGCGGCGGTGCGTCAGGCCTTGTTGCAGCGTCTGGCGGGGGTGACGGTGGGCGACCCGCAGTTGGAGCAGGTGCGCATGGGGGCGCTGGTCAGCCACGAGCAGCGTGATGATGTGCAAAGCAAGGTGGAGTTCCTGCTGCGCAACGGCTGCGAACCGCTGTGCGGCGCGTCGTTGGATAAGCTGGAAGTGATGGGCGACAGCGCGCGCGGCGGGGCGTTTTATCCGCCGACCCTGCTGTATTGCGCCGATCCGTTCACCCATCAGGCGGTACACGGCACTGAGGCCTTCGGCCCGGTGGCGACGCTGATGCCGTATGCGGATACCGAGCAGGCGATCGCGTTGGCGTTGCTGGGGCAGGGCAGCCTGGCGGGATCGCTGGTGACCGCCGATCCGGCGGTGGCCAAGCGCTTCATTCGCGCGGCGGCGTGCGCCCATGGCCGCATGTTGATTTTGGATGAACAGGCGGCGGCGGAATCCACCGGCCACGGTTCGCCGCTGCCGATGCTGGTGCACGGCGGCCCGGGGCGCGCCGGCGGCGGTGAAGAGCTGGGTGGACTGCGCGCGGTGAAGCACTATATGCAGCGCACGGCGATCCAGGGCAGCCCGGCGATGCTGGCGGCCATCGGCGGCGAATGGGTGCGCGGCGCGCCGGTCGCCGAACATCCGGTGCACCCGTTCCGGAAATACTTCGAGCAGCTGCAGCTGGGCGACAGCCTGTTGACCGCGCGCCGTACCGTGACTGAAGCGGATATCGTCAACTTCGCCTGCCTGAGCGGCGACCACTTTTACGCGCACATGGACAAGATCGGCGCTGCCGATTCGCTGTTCGGCGAGCGGGTGGCGCACGGTTACTTTGTGGTGTCCGCTGCGGCCGGGCTGTTTGTCGACGCCGCCGTCGGGCCGGTGATCGCCAACTATGGCATGGAGAATCTGCGCTTTATCGAACCAGTGAAGATCGGCGACACCATTCAGGTGCGGCTGACTTGCAAAAAGAAAATCCGCAAGCCGCAAAAAACCGCCGAAGATCGGCCGCACGGCGTGGTGGTGTGGGATGTTCAGGTGTTGAATCAGGAACAGCAACCGGTGGCGCTGTACAGCATTCTGACGCTGGTGGCGCGCCAGCAAGGGGACTTCGAGGCATAATGCGCGTTTCGCCGCCGCCGGCATCCCGGCGGCGGCGAGCCATTCAGATCAGCGGCTGCCCGCGCAGCTGTTCCAGCACTTTCAGCGGCGAACGCTGCGGATCCTGCATCTTGTTCACCGGCAACAGGAAGGTCTGTTCCAGCATAAACTGGCCGCCCATTGCGGCGTGCGGCGTTTGATCCGAGAAGCAAATCCAGCTGCTGCCCGGTGGGAATTCCAGCGCCAGCTGCGGACCCCGTTGCTGATAATCGCCGTCGGCCTTCATGGCGTCATGCAACTGCAGCATCAGGTGGTCATAATGGCTGCGGCGGGTCTTGGTGATGCGCACCTGATGCTGCAGCCAACTGCTGAGGGCGGAGTAGCGTGCGAGGCGCGGCATAAAGCGTGCCGCCAGCTCAGGGAACGGCTCGCCGACGCGCCATTGGCGATGCTCGCCGTGCGGGTTGATGTTGGTGAAAATGCGCAGAATGCGTTCGCCGTAGTTCGGGCGCGACGGGAAAGCGTCAACGTGCAGGCGGCTGTCGTCTTTGCGCCAGGAACTGGTCGCCCGCCAGGCGGAAACCGGGTGCAAACGCAGGCTGCCGGTCGGGTGGTGCAGCGCCTCCTGATACTCGGGCAGCAGCCCGGCGATCAGCTGGCGGCAAGATTGATAATAGCGCTCCAGCAGTTGCTGAACCTGTTGACGGCGTTCCGCGACGGCGACGCCGCTCAGTTTGCCGGACAGCGGTTGATAGCTGATGTTTTTGCGCTTCGGATCGACCAGCGTTGGATCCAGCAGCGGCATTTCCTGTTCAGACAGGGTGAAGGCCAGTTCGGGCAGAAACAGTACCTTGCCCTGTTCCAGTTCGCTGACCGCGCTGGATGCTTCCGCTGCCGCCCATTGTCGCAACGGCAGCGTCAGGACGGCCTGTTCACGCATAATATCGCCAGTAGGCATGAGATCTCCTCGCAAATCTATATCGCTTTATTCCCGTCTTTCAGGTTGCCGCGTGATTGGCTGCACTGGCTTGCGCAGTGGCTGGCTGGAGCGGCGTCAGCAGGCCGCTCAATTGCAACGTGAAATTTGTGGGTTCTATTATGGATGTATCAGCAGGGCGCAGTGCGCCGAAGCGTGCGATGGCTTCCTGATATAGAGAATAGTCCTGATAAGGATATCACCGGCAATACCAATGAAAAGTAAACGAGGGCTAAACGGGGCTGCGCGTAGGCACGAATAATCAAAAATGGCACGAATTGTCTGCGGAATGGTGATTTTTTATCTTGTTGAATTTTAATGGAAATAAATATTACGCTTATTATTGGCGTTATTTTATTCAGAGCGCAGGGTAACCCGGGAAAATAATGTTGCGGAGAGGAATTATTTCATTTTGGTTGGTAATAAATCGGGCCGCCAAAATTTGGTGGCCCGATTAATGATTAAGCGCCGTAAATGCAGTTTTTGCCTTTTTTCTTGGCCTGATACAACGCACTGTCCGCCTCATTGATAAAGCTGATCGGCGTATCGTTATACATATGTGGCACTTTGGCGCAGATACCGATGCTGATGGTGACGATGCCGTGCGGATTACCCTGATGCGGAATTTTCAGATCGCGCACCGCGTTGATGACGCGTTCGGCGAAAATCAGTGCGCCCTGGACGTCGGTATCCGGCAGGATGATCCCCATCTCTTCGCCGCCGTAACGCGCCAGAACGTCGTTGCTGCGGCACGCCAACCCTTTGAGCGTTTGGCCAATCTGCTGCAGGCATTGGTCACCGGCGACGTGGCCATAGCTGTCGTTGTACTGTTTGAAATAGTCGATATCCAGCATCAGCAGCGCCACGCTGCGGTAGTTGCGCGAAGCCCGTGCCAGCTCGTTCTTCAGCGCGATATCAAACTGGCGGCGGTTGGCCAGCCCGGTCAGGCCGTCCAGCAGCGCCAGCTCTTCGAGCATCTGGTTGATGCTGGTCAGCTGATCGCGGGTGCGCATCAGCTCGGCTTCGGTTTGCATGCTGTGCTTGATTTGCCGCAGCAGCACCATGCCCATCGCCAACAGGATCATCAGCAGCGAGAGGCCGCCGACGGCGAACAGGCCGGCGTCGGTGCGCCAGTCCGCCAACGCGTCGCGTTTCGACAGCCCGGCGGCGATCACCAGCGGAAAGCGGTTGACCCGCGAATAGCCGTAGATGCGCTCTACTTTGTCGTACAGCGAGGTGATGGTGGCGTTACCGAATTCCGAATGCGGCAAAATTTCGCTGAACAGCACACCCTTGGCGATGTTTTTACCGATCGACGCCGCCGAGTAAGGGCGGCGGTAAAGGATGGTGCCGTCCGCCAGCAGCAGATTCAGTGAGGCGTCGGTGTTGAGGGCGAAGCTATCGTAAAACTGGCGGAAATAATCGATGTACAGCGTCGCCAGCACCACGCCGCCAAAGCTGCCGTCCGGGTTGTTGAAACGCCGCGAAACGGGAATGATCAGATCGCCGGTGGTGCGGCTGCGGATCACCTTGCCGATGTACAGGCCGCCGTCGTCGCGGTTTTGATGGTATATGAAGTACTCGCGATCGGCGTTGTTGGCGTTCTTGATGAACTTGCCCGAGGAGGTCGCCAGCCAGCGGCCGCGCGCATCGTAGAGAAACAGCCCATGCAGCTGCGGCAGGTTGCCGACCTGCGTTTGCATCACCCGCTGCAGCCGGGTCAATTGCGATGGCCCCAGTCCGTCGTTCTGGAGACGTTCGGTCAGATCGAGCAGATTGCCGTCCACCTGCATGAAAGTATCGTCGGCATGCTGCGCCAGCGAGCGGGCGAGGTTGGCGGATTCATGCTCGGCGCTGCGCAGATCGCGCTGGTGTGCGTTCCAGATTTGCCAGCTGTTAAAGAGGATCAGCGTGGCGGCAACGATGATGACAAACACGCCGGCCTGAAATAATAATGGGGAGCTTTTAACGCTGCGCGCCGGCACGGCATCCTGTATGGGTTGCTGCTGAGTCATGTCACCCTTGTTGTTTGATTACTATTCAGTTTGAGTTAAGAGCAATCTTATATTTTATGCATAAATGCGTCAGACCTCTAGCCTTTAACGAGGCGATAAGGCGAAAGGTCGATCGCTGCCCGCATCAGCGGCGGTGTGAACACCTCGGAGTGAAAGAGCCATGTCTGATTACATCATTATCGCTTTACTGACGCTGGCGGTGTATTACCCCCTTACGCTGGGAACGCTGGCGGTGATGATGTACTTCGCCTGGCGCCGCCGCCGATCGCCCTATTGGCGGTTGGGATTGGCGCTGTTGGCGCTGCTGTTCGTGCTGTTCGCCAAGGCGGCGTATGACTGGCACCGCTATGGCTAGCGGCGCCATGCGGGGTTATTCGACGTTGATCATCCAGTTGACGCCGAATTTGTCGGTCAGCATGCCAAAACCTTTGGCCCAGAAGGTGGCTTGGTAAGGCATCGTCACCTGGCCGCCCTGCGCCAGATTGTCGAACAGTTTGCGTCCTTGTTCCGCATCGCTGGGGTTCAGCGACAGCGAGAAACCTTTGTGAGAAGCACCGCCGCTGTCATCTTGCGGACAGCCGTCGGAGGCCATCAGCACGCCGTCGCCGATCAGCAGGCGCGCATGCATTATCGCTTCCGGATTGACGTCCTGCGGTCCGCCTTGCCGGGCTTCTTCGGGCATGTCTTTAAAGCGCATGACCATTTCAACTTTGGCATTCAACTGCTGTACGTAGAAGTTAATCGCTTGCTCACAGTTACCGCTGAAAAACAGATAGGGTTGTACCAGCATGACATTGACCTCGATTATGGCCCGACAGGCAACGACCGGCTCTCGGGCGGACGAAATGATTGCTGGCGGCAATAATTGCCGTCGGTGACTTACTAGTGTAGTTCCCCTGGCGCAGAATGCTTGTGCGAGGTGAGCGCGCCTTCGCCGGCGGTGTGACGGGCAAAGGCGCGAAGGGGTCAATACAGCGACGGTTCGCCGGGTGGGCGGGTTTTAAAGCGGCGGTGCAGCCACATGTATTGGTCGGGGGCCAGCAGCACTTGTTCTTCCACCACGCGGTTCATCTTGGCCGCCGCGCGCGTTTCATCATCCAGCGGGAAGTCCGTCAACGGCGGCTGCACGATCAGCTCATAGCCCTGAGCATTTGGCAGGCGGCGCGGCACGAAAGGCACGATCGACGGCCGCCCCATGCGCGCCAGAATAAAGGTGCCGGTGGTCGTGGCGGCATTTTCCACGGCGAAGAACGGTGTGAATACGCTACTTTGCGGCCCATAATCGTGATCCGGCGCGTACCACAGGATTTCGCCCTGTTTCAGGTTGCGGATCATGCCTTTGATATCTTTACGATCGATCATGAATTTATTCGAGCGCAGCCGGCCGCGGGTCTGTACCCATTCCATCAGCTTGTTGTTGTGCGGGCGATGCACACCGATGCCGGGGTTTTGCATGCCGAAAATGCGCGCGCCCAGTTCCAGCGTCAGGAAATGCAGACCGATCAGCAGAACGCCTTTGCCGTCCTGACGCGCCAGCCGCATGTTTTCCATGCCGCTCACCTTGAACCAGCGGGCGATGCGCCAGTCGGGCCAGAACCAGGCCATGCCGACTTCGAACAGGCCCATGCCGACGGACTCAAAATTTTTGACGATCAGCGCCTCGCGCTCGGCGGCGGGCATTGCGGGGAAGCAGAGTTCTAAATTGCGGCGCGCTATTTTTACCCGGCGTTTCATTAGGCGCATGGCTATTCTGCCAAGGCCGTGTCCGAGCCGATAAATGAGCGGGTAGGGCAGTAATACCAAGAGATAGAGTATTCCCAGTCCTATCCACAACAACCAATAACGAGGGCGCAAGAATTCGCGCTCAAAGCGTTGGTTAGAAAGCATTTTTCCTGTTATTCCTTTTCTTTGCCAATGGGACCTTAACCCAAATTGTCATGAGGAAGATGATAGAATATTTTGTGCTAAACAGGATTTTCCATTAATGCTTTTTTTTACGCTTTATTTAAACGCAGGCGAAAAACGAAGCGAAATAGGATTTTTACCGAGGGATGAGGGGATATTTTCCGCTATTTCAATTGGCTGGCGAAATTGAAAAATAAAGACACAATTAAGCGCATCGCAAAAGTGACAACGGCTATGTAACCTTAATGAAACAGTAACGCTACGGAACCGTCCCAAGCGGCGGCCAGTGCGTACAGTAGCGCGAGGATCAGGACAAAAGGTGCATTGAACATCGGCGTTTCCTCCCGGAGGATATGTTTAAAGTTTAGCCTTGCAAGATGACAGCGGGATGAAATCAGATCGTTTTTTGTATGGTGAAATTCAGACGGACGGAAATAGGTAAACCGCTGATTTTTTACTATAGTCATAGTGTGAAGTTGTGCGTTTGCCGCCGGAAGCCTCCGCATTGAGCGGCAGCGGGCAGATTGCCCAGAGCAAGATCGCGGAGCGGATGGCGCCTGGCGCGAAACATGTGACGAAATTCTCAGAGGGTTGGTCTGTAAGGATTTGACATGTCATATGAAAATGACGATCTAAACGGTGTTGAGCAACCGAGCGACTACGTGAAAACCACCGCCTGCGAAGTGAGCAGCGGTGTAAAAGCAGCGCTCGAGCAATCATGTGCCTGCCTCAAGGATAACCCTTGGGCGGGGATAGGCGCCGGCGCCGTCGTGGGCCTGGTAATAGGATTTCTGTTAGGCAAAAGGTAATAGGGAGAGTAAAGATGGGCATCATTTCCTGGATCATTTTTGGTTTAATCGCCGGTATCCTGGCCAAGTGGATTATGCCGGGCAAAGACGGCGGCGGCTTTATTGTGACCGTTATATTGGGGATCGTGGGCGCCGTCGTCGGCGGCTATATCAGCACCTTCTTCGGTATGGGCCGCGTTGACGGTTTTAACCTGGGCAGCTTTGTGGTGGCGGTCATCGGTGCCCTGGTGGTGCTTTTTGTCTACAGGAAGATCAAAGGCTAAGCAGCCGTTGCTCAACAGGGTCGCCGCGGCGGCCCTTTTTCGTGAAATCAATCCGGCGGTGCGGCGCGGGCCGTACCCGCTGAAAGGGGAATATCATGGGTCTGTTCGATAGCGTATTGGGTAACATTCTGGGCGGCGGCGCCAACGGTGGTAAAGGTATCGACTACATCGCCATTATGCAGTGGGTCGAGCAACAAGGCGGCCTGCAGGCCATTTTGGACAAGTTCCGTCAGGGGCAGTTCGGCGATATCGTCGGTTCCTGGCTCGGCAATGGCGAAAATCAGCCGATTACCGGCGACCATGTGCAGCAGGCGTTGGGTAGCGACGCCATCAACCAACTGGCTGAAAAGCTGGGCATCGATCCTGCACAGGCGTCCAGCACCATTGCACAGTTCTTGCCAACGGTCGCGGATGCCGCCTCACCAAACGGTGAAGTGCAGCAAGACAGCAACGAGCTGGGCGATATGGTCGGTAAACTGTTCAAATAATGATTAGGCTCCCGGCGTCTGGCCGGGAGCATTCACTCCGTTAATTCCCTCGATCGCCGTCAACGCCTGCTGCAGATGCGCCACCCAGGCGCGCACTTTCTCCGGAATAAAACGTAAAGCGGGGTAGACCGCGTGCAGCGCCATGGGCGGGTAGCGGTATTCCGGCAAAACGGGCACCAGCGCCCCCGTCGCCAGCTGCTCGGCGATTAACGGCCGTTGGGCGCCGCCGATACCGGCTCCAGCCTCAATGGCGGCCAGCAGCGATAGCGTATTGTTGGCGCGGAACGTGGGCCGCACTGCAACCATCTCGGGGCCGTGCGGCCCGAACAGAGTGAGCGTATCGCCGTCGTTCAAACCGCTGTAACGAATGTGCGCATGTTTAGCCAGCTCCGCCGGCGAACGTGGAGCGCCATACTTGGCCAGGTAGGCCGGTGACGCCACCAGCAGGCGTTGCAGCTCGCCCAAACGTTTAGCCACCATGCCGGGCGCATGCAGTTCACCGAAACGCAGCGCCACGTCGATGCCTTCGCCGATCACGTCGGCGCGACGATCGTCCAGCAGCAGCTCGATGGCGAGGTTCGGATGACGTTGCTGGAAAGCGATGGCCAGCGGCGTGACGTGCAACTGCCCGAACCCGGTCGGGGCATGAATGCGCAGATTGCCCTGTAACTGGTGGTGCTGGCCGTGCAGCGATTCTTCCGCTTCGTCGACCGCCGCCAGAATCGGTTTGAGGCGCTGATAATAACTGCTGCCGGCATCGGTCAGGGTGACCGCCCGGGTGCTGCGAAACAGCAGTTGTGCCCTCAGTTGCTGCTCCAGGCCGGCGATTTGCTGACTGACCGCCGGCTGCGTCAAACGCAGATCGCGAGCGGCGGCCGACAGGCTGCCCAGCTCCGCCACCCGCATAAAGGTTTTCATTGCGTTCAGCTTATCCATGTCGATCTTGCCTCTAGATTTTTCTTATAAGTGTTAGTGTAAACACTCTTCTACCGCAAGCATTACTAATCAATGACACTCAGGGTATCGACAACCTGAGGAGTGGCAAGATGAATACAAAGCGACAGGCATTGGTGATCGGCGCCAATGGCGTGATTGGGCGCCGATTGATTGAGGAGCTGACCGGCCAGGGCTGGCAAGTGGTGGGCGTCTCGCGCCGGGGGGGACAATCGGCGTCGGGGGTGCGCCACCTTCAGGTTGATCTGCTGGATGCGGCGGCGACGCGCGACGCGCTGCGGCCGCTGAGCGCGATTAGCCACGTTTTCTATGCCGCCTATCAGGATGCGCCGGACTGGGCGGGGCTGGTGGCGCCGAACCTGCAGATGTTGCAACACGTTGTCGAAGGGCTGGAGCCGATCGCGCCGGCGTTGGAGCACATCAGTTTGATGCAGGGTTATAAGGTGTATGGCGCGCATTTGGGGCCGTTTAAAACGCCGGCGCGCGAAAGCGATGCCGGGCATATGCCGCCGGAGTTTAACGTGGCGCAGCAGCAGTATCTGGCGCAGCGGCAGGCCGGCAAACGCTGGCGTTGGAGCGCCATCCGTCCAAGCGTGGTGGGGGGCTTCTCCCTCGGCAACCCGATGAATCTGGCGTTAAGCATCGCGGTTTACGCGTCGATCAGCAAAGCGCTCGGGCTGCCGTTGCGCTTCCCGGGTAAACCGGGCGCTTACCACAGCCTGCTGGAAATGACCGACGCCGGGCTGTTGGCGCGCGCCACGCTGTGGGCGGCGACCGAACCTGCGGCGGCCAATCAGGCGTTTAATATCAACAACGGCGATCTGTTTCGCTGGAGCGAGATGTGGCCGAAAATCGCCGCTTACTTTGGGCTGGAATGCGCGCCGCCGCTGCCGATGTCGCTGGAGATCATGATGACGGACAAAGCGTCGCTGTGGCGGGAGCTGGCGCAGCGGCACCAATTGGCCGAACCGGACTATCGCGCGGTGGCCGGCTGGCGTTTCGCCGATTTCGTCTTTTCCTGGGACTATGACATGTTCGCGGATGGCAGCAAGGCGCGGCGCTTCGGTTTCCACCAGTTTGTCGAAACCGAAGCCATGTTTTTCTCACTGTTCGATGAGTTCCGCCGCCGCGGCATCATTCCCTGAACGTGGCATTGGTTTCCCCGCAGCACCGGCCGCGGGGAATGGGCTCAGAACGTCAGCATGATCTTGCCGATGTGCTCGCTGGACTCCATCAGCGTATGCGCGGCGGCGGCTTGCTCAAGCGGGAAGGTTTTAAAAATTTGCGGTTTCAGCACGCCGCGTTCCAGCAGCGGCCAAACCTTTTCGCGCAGATCGGCGGCAATCTGCGCTTTGTCCGCCACGCTGCGCGAGCGTAGCGTCGACCCGGTATGGGTCAGGCGTTTCAACAGCAGCGGCATCAGATTGAGCTCTTTCACCACGCCGTTTTGCGTGCCGATTTGTACGATGCGGCCTTCCATCGCTGCGGCCTGATAGTTTTTGGCGACATAATCGCCGGCGATCAGGTCGACGATGACGTCGGCGCCTTTACCGTTGGTGGCGTCTTTGGTGCGTGCGACAAAGTCTTCGCTGCGGTAATTAATCGCCACGTCGGCGCCCAGCGCCAGGCTGGCCTGACGTTTCTCTTCTGAGCCGACGGTGGTGATCACCTGGGCGCAGAAGGCCTTCGCCAGCATGGTGGCGACCGTGCCGATACCGGAGGTGCCGCCATGGATCAACACGGTTTCGCCGGCTTTGAGATGACCGCGCTGGAACACGTTGACCCAGACGGTAAAGAAGGTTTCCGGCAGCGCGGCGGCCTCGGTCAGGCTCAGCCCCGCCGGCACCGGCAACGCATTGCTTTCATGCACGGTGCAGTATTCCGCATAGCCACCGCCGGCGATAAGGGCGCAAACCCGATCGCCGAGCGCGAAGTGGGTCACGCCTTCACCGATGGCCACCACTTCGCCGGCAATTTCCAGGCCGGGGATATCCGAGGCGCCGGGCGGTGGCGCATAGTTCCCCTGGCGCTGCAGTACGTCGGGGCGGTTAACGCCGGCGGCGGCGATTTTCACCAGCAGTTCGCCCGCTTGCGGAGCGGGCACCGGGCGTTCGGTAACGACCAGAACGTCGGGAGCGCCCGGTTGGCTGATTTCAATCGCTTTCATCGTGCCGGGCAGCGCTGCATTTGTTGACATGGTTACTCTCCTCATCGTGGCGGACGTGGTTATCAGGCGAAATGTCCGCAATAAAGTCTGCTGTTAGCTTAGCGAAATCGAATGAGGCGCGCGTGGTTGAATAGAGCGGTTTTGCGAGGAAGAGGCGAAGCCGCCGCGATGGGCGGCAGGGCATTAATCGTTAGGCGGGATGCGGAACCCTTTTAACGAGACGATGAAGTGTTCTTTTCCTTTGGAGATTTTGGCGCCTTTATCGCACCACAGGCTGGCAAGCTGGAAGAAGTCGTCGCTGCCGATATCGTAAGCCAGTTCGATTTTCTTGGCGGTGCCGGCGCGGATGAGTTTTTCTGCTTCCTGATGGTTTGCAGCTTTAATTATGGTCATGGGCGAAATCCTTGGTGTTAAGCCAGAGCGGATAAACGCGAATCATCATATGGCCATAATGTGACAATTTTGTGATGAAAGCATGACAGCCCGCGAAGGCGCGGCGCGCGATGTGCCGGGCCTTCGCGGTGAAAGCGCGCTGTCGGTTACCGATCGTGCGGGCGGACGAGTGTGCTTTTTTTCTGAGATTTTAAATGTTTGTAGAGGGCGAAGCCCGTAATGCCGGCCAAGACGGCCAGGAGGGCAAGGGATCCTGTGGCCATGAACGTTACCTCCGAATAAGAATGGCAAGGAGGCGTATTTGTGACATTCATCACTTTGTGGGGCAATGAGAGCAATCTGTAATCGGAAGACGCTTTGAGGGATAGGCAAAAAAAAAGCGCCTATAGGGAGGCGCATAAAGATTTGCAACACAGCTTGTTGTGTTCAACACCAGGAGGAGTGGTGAACTGAGGCATATTCTATGCAGCGGCAAAGGAGGCTGATATAGGTATTACTCCGAAAGCGCCACTACCACTCATACCCCAACTGAATGTTGTAATCGGGATCCTTATTGGTGGAATAGGGATCAGACTGGCGGCGGCGATCGGTTTTCTTCACCGGGCCTTCATACGCGGGATAAGGTTTGGCGCGCGGTTTGCTGCAGCCAGGATGATCGCACTCAATATCGACGCGAAAACCGCTTTTATCTCTCGCCTCTGTCCAGGCAATCGGCGGTTTTCCCGTTTTGGGTGCCGGCCCTGAGGGGGCAGGCGGCTTAGGCGCGGGAACCATGCTGGGGTCGGGGGCTTGATAATTGAGCTCCAGTGCACTCTGCGGAGCGCTGTAAGCGGCAAAGGCCAGCAGAGCGGCGGCACTGACAGCCGATAATGTAAGCCATCTCGGCATGGTGAATCTCCCTGAATGATTTCGTCAGGCAACTATAAAACAGCAGAACGAGAATTACTATCATTTGCCTTGGGCGTTACGGGCGAGCCAGGCGGCGGCCCTATCGGCAGACAGGGTCAAATCCTGTGCGTTTAGCCGAGATTAGCGTCCCATCGCGGCGAAAAAGGTTGCTATTGCCGCTCGCTCATGAGTTAATGATGTCGGCCTGTGGTACAGACCTATTTATGCACGACATTTTGAGTAAAGTAGTTCAAATTTAAAGCGTTATCCCGGATAGCCCTTCTCTGACGAATTTCCTTTCCAGTGCCTCCATAAGTAACTGATGACCGGCTACCTCGCCCATGGCGGCTTACATTTATTATTGAAGGAAATTAGACATGTCTAACATGATCAAAGGTCAAGTGAAGTGGTTCAACGAAGCTAAAGGTTTTGGTTTCATCACCCCAGCAGACGGCAGCAAAGACGTATTCGTACACTTCTCTGCTATCCAGGATCAAGGCTTCAAGACCCTGGCTGAAGGCCAGAACGTACAGTTCTCTATCGAGAACGGTGCGAAAGGTCCATCTGCGGCTAACGTTACCGCTATCTAATTGGCGCCTGGCGCTGATTGAAAAAAAACCCGCTGCGGCGGGTTTTTTTATGCCTGCAATTTGGCAGCGCGCAAAAAAAGCCCGCAAGTCTGCGGGCAAAAGTTCCTTGTTACTTCTTCATTTGCGAGCGCTTCTCTGGGGGGGAAACGCCTGAAGACAGACTACGCGAGGCCGGCTTAAGATTCTGCGGCCAAACCGTTAAGAAAGTGAAAATCCAGGCGGCTGCTACGCTGATAGCAGAGGCCGGCAGGGCTGGAGCGGTGTCCATCGCCTCCGGTTTTGTAATACACTGACGGCAATCGCAAATAAGGGAGAAGGGTATGCAAGTTAACGATCGAGTGACGGTAAAAACAGACGGCGGCCCGCGGCGTGAAGGCGTCATTCTGGCCGTAGAGGTGTTCAACGAAGGCACCATGTACCTGGTTTCTCTTGACGACTACCCGGCGGGCGTATGGTTTTTTAATGAGATCGACAGCCGTGACGGCACGTTTGTGGAGCCCTGTCGCGAGCACGGGCAGTAACTTGGGCTAATCTCATTAATTTGCTAATGAAATTGTCCATTTTGAGATTATTTCATTGCGGTAAGATTTTTTTTATCGACGGCAAAAAAATACCCGTTGCGCTAGCGGGGGATAACGCAACAGGTATTTTTTTGTGGTTCCAGCGGCTGCTATCCAGATGACATTATCACCGGGTATTTAACGGCTGGTAAAACAGAGCGGGGGCGTTCTCTGTGGTTCAGCGGCTATTGACGAATATTCCACTGGTCAATGTATCGGTCAGACGAACAACGTGATAAATGATCTGCTTGTTGTGCGTTTTTATTTTCCGCTTGATGTTTCCCTTGTGGGAAGAGACCGTTTTGGCCTTTATTTGCATCTGGTCTGATATCTGGATGGTGCCTTGACCGGACATCCACATGCGTAACATGTTTGATTCAGTCTGGCTCAGCGTTACCGGCGTTTGATCCAGAGAGGATTTCTCCGTACGGAGGGACGTTCTCTCGAGATAGTGGCTAAGTAGCTGATTCATAGTCTCTGGCTTGATGGATTTTGACGATATGATGACGTTCTTGCGAACATATAAATAATCGTCGAAATGTACGTTGGTAATGGCCATGAAGATGAAGAATAACGTATCCGGGTGCAGTGAAATCACCCGTTTTATTCGCTCGGTGGCGTTTGCTTCGTGGATGAAGCAGTCCTCGTTAATAAACACCAGGCTCGGATTCAACTTGCTGCATTTTTCATGCAGGCTGTCAATGTCCTCGATGGCATTAATATGGCGCTTCTTCACGCCATGCGAAGTCAGATAGTCGGTTAACCCCAATCTGGTATAGCTGCATGAATCCATGATAATCGTTGGCATATCGCACCCCCACTTAAATCCGTTTTACTGCGGTAATATGAAAAAAAGCCTAAAAAGCCGAAAGGCAAAATGGAGCAATAATTCAGTGTAGCGAGTGTTCTATCAATAAACACGGCGTCACTCAATGATATTTTCATACTAAACTTATTAATTGCATGAATCTATAAGTTTGGCTTAAGTCAGAGCGATCTGCTGCTCGTCCAGCTTTGGCATGTTGAGCCTGATCTGCGCTTGGCGCCCGTGCCTGTCTGCATTGCTTGCCGCGAATCTGTTCATCATGTCACGAAACAAAATTTTAGTTTGCTAGGAAAAGTCTTAAAAAAAATTCATGTGTCGTTTTTTTGAAGTCTTTCAGCGCATTTTTTGAGTGATTAAAAAATACCCTTCCTGAGGTTATTTTATTTTTTTGTTTAAAAATCATTGAGTTGTGTTGGTTTTCTGCTTTCCATGCTAATGATTAGCACTTCTTTTTTTATCATAACGGCAAACGAAAGTTAACATTATGGCCGGAATGTGTAGCTTATTTGTTGCTATAAATCACCGTTTTACAATGAGTTATCTGGATATTTATTTTACATGAAATAATTTTCGTGAATGTTTAACGGTGATTGAGTGATTTCTCTAAACTATCATCCTGCTGCCCGATCCGCAGGGGAGGAATGGCAGGTCGGAGTTGTCTCTGGCCCGCGTTGGTTTTAACTTGCCTCTCCACCTTTCAAAAACAGGATGTCGCGGTGAGACGGAATCAGTATGGGCAGCCGATAGGCGTAGCCCTCCCTCATTGGCAGCCGGCAGGCATGCCCGGGCACTCGCCACTGCAAGGGCGGTTTTGCCGCCTCGAACCGCTTAACCTCGAGCGCTGGGGGGAGGCGCTTTATCAGGCTTATCAATCCGCCGAGGACGATCGCGACTGGACTTATCTGTTCTGGGAACGGCCGCAGTCGCGCGCAGATTTCCAGCGTTATCTTCAGGCTCAGGCGTCCAGCGCTGACAGAAACACGATGGTAGTGATCGATCAGTCAAACGGGCGTGCGGTGGGAAGCTGCGCTTTTTTGCGCATCGATCCTGCCAACGGCGTGGCCGAACTGGGCACCATCAACTGGTCGCCGCTGATGAAGCGCAGCGCGCTGGGCAGCGAGGCGATTTTCCTGATGCTGCGGCATCTGTTCGACGATCTTGGCTACCGGCGATGCGAATGGAAATGCGATAGCCTCAATCTTCCTTCACGCCAGGCCGCCGAGCGCTTGGGTTTTCGCTATGAAGGCACCTTCCGCCAGGCCGTCGTCGTCAAAGGACGCACGCGCGACACCGACTGGCTGTCGATCGTCGACGGGGAATGGCCGGCGCGGCGCGCGGCGTTTGCCGCCTGGCTGTCGCCGGATAATATCGGCGATGACGGGCGGCAAGAACGGCGTTTGCAGGCCTTCCAACTCGGGTAATACGCCGCGCGCGTTAGGCCGTTTCCGCCAGGCAATGGCGCAGCGAGTCCAACGCCAGCCGGATGTCCTGTTCCTCCGTCATCCAGTTGACCAGTGCGGCTCGGATCCCCGGCTGACCGTTATAACGCGTAGGGGTGCAGCACACCACGCCGTGTCGGCTCAGGCGCTCGAGAAAGCGATCGCGCGCCGCCTCGCTGTCGCCCTGTGGATGGCTGAGTGCGAAGCAGACCACGTTCAAATTCACCGGCGCCAGCAGCTGGAAACCGTCATCGGCTGCCAGCGCCGCCCCCAGCGCCTGCGCCAATCGGACGTTGCGCTCGACGATATCCCGTATGCCGCTGCGGCCATAGGCTTTCAGCGTCAGCCAGAGCGGCAGGGCGCGGAAGCGGCGCGAATTCTCCGGCGTCAGATGCAGATAGTTGTCTGGCCGCAATGTCGGTGCTTCCAGGTAGGCCGAATGGTTCTGAAATACCTGCATTTGCAGATCCAAATGGCGGGTAAATTGGATCGCGCTGTCATAAGGCACGTTCAGCCATTTGTGTGCGTCGACAGTGATGGAATCGGCATGCTGCCAGCCCTCAAGCCTTGGAGCGTATAGCGGCGAGCAGGCCGCCACGCCGCCAAATGCCGCATCGACATGCAGCCAAAATGGATAACGTTCCCGCAGCGTCAGCAGACGCGGCAGGTCGTCGAACGCGACGGTGTTGACCGTACCCGCGCTGGCCAGCACCAACGTTGGCTGGCCGGCGCCGGCGGCGAGCTGCCGTTCCAGTGCTTCCATATCCATGGCTTCCGAGTCCGGCAGGCTGGCGATGGTCGTCAGCGCCTCGCGGCCGATACCGAGCATGCTGAGCGCCTTCACGCTGCTGGAATGTGGATTGGCCGACAATACCCGGATGGAACCCAGCGCCGCCAGGCCTTGTTGGGCGATATCTACGCCGTGCTGTTGTCCCAGCCACTGCCGGCCAATGGCCAGCCCGGTGAAATTGGCCATGGTCGCGCCGCTGACCAGGCTGCCGCTGAACGTTTCCGGCAGGCCCAACAGGGATTTCAACTGTGTCACGGCCGCCAGCTCGATCGTGGCTGCGATGGTATCATGGCTGAGTAGGCTATTTTGGTCTGTCACGCTAACCAGCCAGTCCGCTGCGACCGCCGCCGGGGTGCCGCCGCCGGTGACGAAGCCGAAATAACGCGGGCCGGCGCTGGCGGAAATGCCGGCCTGATAACGTTGCCAAAAGCGCTCCAGCGCCGCCAGGGCGCCTTCGCCGTTTTCATCTAGTCGATCGTCGCCCGGTTGCAGCTGCTGATGCTCGAGCGGCGGGCAGACCGAGCGTTGCTGCAGCCCGGTCAGAAAATCTTCCGCCAACTGGCGGGTGTGGTCGAGGATCTGCGGAAACTGCGCGAGATCCTGTTGTAAACGTGGGTGCATGGTGGCTCCGAAAGCGTCAGGGATGATGGGGTAAACATAGAACATTTGCCTGCCGGTCAAAATCGATGAAAAATAACCTTTTTGGATAGCCTGGTTAACCAATGATGAATGAACGCATTCCCCTGCATGTCTTGCCGACCTTTGCGATCGCCGCCAGGTTGGAAAATTTGCGCGCCACGGCGCAGCAGGTGCATTTGACGCACGGTGCGGTCAGCCAGCAAATTCAGCTGCTGGAGCAGGCGGTCGGCTATCCGCTGTTTGAACGGTGCGGGCGCGGCGTGCGCCTGAATGCCGCCGGTCGAGAGTTGCTGGCGGCGGTGGAACCGGCGCTGCAGGCTCTGCAGCAGGGTATCGCCCGCGCCCGGCGTGCGGCGACAAGCCAGACGCTGCGCATCAGCGTGTTGCCGTCTTTTGCCCACTATTGGCTGTTGCCGCGTCTGCCGGCATTCCATGAAGCCTGCGCCGATATTGCACTGGATATCGATGCGTCGCTGACGCTGCAGGATCTGTCGCAGCGAGGGTTCGATGCGGCGATCCGCATCGGCAGCGGTCAATGGGCGGGGCTGCAGGCGCAGCGCATCGCGTCGGGTGACGTGCTGCCTGTCGCTTCGCCGGATATGGCGCGAGAATGGGGGGCGGCGTTCGAGAACGGTGGCGAAGTTCCCTTGCTGGAACACGACGTCAGTCCCTGGCGCGATTGGTTCAATGCACAAGGGCGCTCGTTGTGCGGGCGGCAACAGGCGTTGTTCAACGATGCCGGATTGTTGATTCGCGCGGCGGAGCAGGGGTTCGGCATCGCGCTGGCGAAAAAGCTGCTGGTGCAGGATGCTCTCGACGCCGGGAGACTGGTGGCGTTGGCCGCGCCCTGTCGCCTGAGCGATGACGACGTTTATCTGGTGTGGCCGCAGACCGCTGGGCTGACGCCGGCGGTCACCCGCTTGCTGCAGTGGTTGCAGCAACAGTTGGCGGCGGTTTAACGGCGCAGCCACACCGGCTGCGCGGTGCCGAGCGTGGTCGCCGGCAGCGCCCATTGCAGCGTCGTACCCTGTAGGCTTAACGGGGCGCGCAGGCGTTGCGCGGCCCCCCAGTAAGTCAATTCCGTTTCCGGGTTCTCGTCGGCGGGGCCGGCCGGCGCCAGCGGTTCCGGCCGATAATCTGCCGAACAGGGATGCGCCAGCAGCAGCTGCGCCGTACGCGCCAGCGACAGCCGCGCGTGGTAGCCGGTGCCGCGGCTCAGGCGCTGCGCCATACCGGTCAGCACCGCCGTCGCCATCAAATAGCCGGTGGCGTGATCCAAAGCCTGTACCGGCAACGGCACCGGCAAACTGGCGCTACGCCAAACCATGCCCGCCTCCGCCAACCCGCAGCTCATCTGTACCAGGCTGTCGAAACCGCGCCGGGTGCGCCACGGCCCGCTCCAACCGTAGGCATTCAGGCAGACGTCTATCAGGCCCGGCGCCAGCGCGCGCCTTTCCTCCGCGCCATAACCCAACTTCTCCAGCGCACCGGCACGGTAGCCGTGCACGATCACGTCGGTGTTTCTCAGCAGATGTTCAAACGTATGGCGATCGTGCGCATTGGTTAGGTTGAGGCGCGCGCTGCGCTTGCCCAGCATGACTTCGTGTTCAACGCCGGGCTCATCCCAACCGTAGGGATCGATGCGCAGCACGTCGGCACCCAAACCGGCAAGAAAACGCGTGGCGATCGGCCCGGCGAGAATGCGCGTCAGATCCAGCACCCGTACGCCGTGCAGCGGCCGGGCGACGGGAAGCGCCCAGCCCGGCGGTGGCGCTTCCGGCTGCAGCGAGGCGTGGATCAGCGGTTCGAGCGCTACGCTTTTGCCCTGAATATGTTGTCGCCACGCGGCCGCCGAGCGCATTTGGGCCGCGCAGCCGCCGGCTTCGATCACCGCTTCCTCCAGCTCGCTTTTTTTCCAGCCCAGCACGCGTTCCGCCAGCGTGCCTTTATCCGATGCCGAACCCAGCACTTGCTCCACCGCTCGCCGATGGTGCGGCGCATTGGTATGCAGGCGTATCCAGCCATCCGTCGTCGCATAGTCGCCGGCCAGCGCGTCCCAGGCCGCAGGCAGCGTCCACCCCAGCGGACGCAGCGTCCAGCCGAACCAGAGCGAGGCCAGGCGTTGATCGACCCAGACCTGCGGCGCGTTGGCTGCCTCGCGGCGAAGCAACTCGGCGCAGGCCAAACCGGCGGCGCTCCAGGCGGCGGTAGCCAATTCGGTTACGGGAAAAGCCGAAGGCAATGCGCCGGTGCCGCTTACGGTTAGCCGGTCGGCGGGGGCGGGGCGCTGCCCCAGGCTTTGCCAAATTTCGTCGAGCAGAGTGTGGATCAGAGGCGTCATCGGCCACTCCTTGCGGGTCGTCGGAAATATAGCCTAGCGTAGCCCACCGCCGGCGACCTTGCTAAGGCGCAACGTCGAACGTGCGGCCATCGGCCAGTTTGGCGCGCAGGCTGCGGGCCGCTACGCCGGCGAATGGCTGCGCGCTGAAGTTGGCGGTCAGCGCTTTGTCCCACAGGGCCTGATGCAGCGGTCGGAAGGCGGCGTCGGCGCCCAATGTCGCCATCTTCTATTTGTGACATTGGAATATCATTGCGGTATTCCAGTTTATTTTTCGTTTAATAAATTGGCCTTTACTTCATTACCCGACGTCACTATACTCAGCCAAAATTTCGGTGGAGAAACCCAATTGGACAGTTGTAGTTGTAATAAAATAAATAAGGCAAGCTGACCAATTCTCTTCTGATTTGTTGCTTGCCGTTATCGGCGGGCAGCACCCCTCTCCAGTTATTTCTGAGCTGTGCATACCCGAATAAGAAAACGTTTCCTGATGCCAGGTGGCTTCAGGCGAATTGAGTTGGACGTTATTATGGTATTCTGCAGCCACAGCCTTTTCCCTCCAGGCATGACACGCTGATTCGCTGATTTATTTTCAGCGCGTTTTCGCGTGTGCTAAACAGCACATGATTTTATCTCCTGTGGTTAATTAAGGGGAAAGTCATGGCTATGACTCCTTTCGTTTTAAATTTATTGCTGGCGATGTGCCTGGGCGCGGTGATTGGCGCCGAGCGCCAGTGGCGCCAACGCATGGCCGGCCTGCGCACCAATGCGCTGGTGGCGACCGGTGCGGCGGTCTTCATTCTCAGCTCTATGTCCACCGATCCGGCCAGCGCCGGCCGGGTGGCCGCGCAGATCGTCTCGGGTATCGGCTTCCTCGGCGCCGGCGTAATCATGCGTGAAGGGCTGAACATTCGCGGCCTCAACACCGCCGCCACGCTGTGGTGTTCGGCGGGGATCGGCGTCCTGTGCGGCCTGGGCCAGCATTGGGATGCGGTGGTCGCCACGCTGGTGATCCTGTGCGCCAATATCCTGCTGCGCGAGGCCGCGCAGCGCATCAACCTGCAGCCGCACCAGCAGGCGACCGATCTGGAACTGTGCTATCGCATTCAGGTGACCTGCGGCGAGCAGGATGAAATTCTGGTGCGCACCCTGATTCTGCAGGCGCTGAACGGCGTCGCCTTGCGGCTGCAATCCTTGCGCAGCGCCGATATTGCCAGCCCTGGGCAATTGGAAGTGTGCGCGGAAATTACCGCTACGCCGGCCGCGCAAAAAGAAATTGAGGGTATTGTTTGCCGCGTCAGTCTGGAAAAAAGCGTGAGTGCCGTGCGTTGGCGCGTCGCGTCCGAATTACCGGTCTGAGTAATAATATAAATATTGATTAACTTGATTATATGTTCGGTTTTATTCATGAGTGCCTTGAATAACGCGGAGCATTAAGGAGGCGTTATGGACGATGACCCCGGAAGGGAAATGATTCTTGCGTGGCTGACAGGGTAATCACGCTATTCAGTCACGCTAATTAAAAAATTCCACTCTGCGCAGAGTCACCTGTTTATCGGGCGGGATCTCCCTGTGCGCAGAACGAAAATAAGAGAATAGCGTTATGACTCAGATTAATGAAAGAATGCGTCGCCGTGATAAAGACGCGGTGACCTACGCCATTGCGCAAGAGGCGACCAACAGCATCGCCCAAACGCTGGCGAACCTGAAGTGCAACCGCAACGGCTTGACCCAGGACGATGCCGATGAGCGGCTGGAGCAGTTCGGCGCCAACCAGGTCGCCCACGACAAGGCGCCGCATGCCTTGATTCAGTTGATCAAGGCCTTCAACAACCCGTTTATCTTCGTGCTGATGGTGCTGGCTGCGATCAGTTTCTTTACCGATTATTGGCTGCCGCTCCAGAGCGGTGAAGAAACTGAACTCACCGGCGTCATCATCATCCTGACCATGGTCACGTTGAGCGGGCTGCTGCGGTTTTGGCAGGAATACCGCACCAACAAAGCGGCGGAAGCGTTGAAGTCGATGGTGCGCACCACCGCTACTGTACTGCGCCGCAGCAGCTACAGCGCGCATCCGCTGACGCTGGAAGTGCCGATCCGCGAACTGGTGCCGGGGGATATCATTCAGCTCTCCGCCGGTGACATGGTGCCGGCCGACGTGCGTCTTATCGCCTCGCGCGATCTGTTCATCAGCCAGGCGATTTTGACCGGCGAAGCGATCCCGATCGAGAAATACGATGCCATGGGCAACGTGGCGCAGAAGTCGAGCGAAGGGGAAGTGTCCAGCGAGAACGCGCTGCTTGAGCTGTCCAATATCTGCCTGATGGGCACCAACGTCGCCAGCGGCACCGCCACGGCGGTGGTGGTGGCAACCGGTGGGCGCACTTACTTCGGCTCGCTGGCCAAGTCGATCGTCGGTTCGCGGGCGCAAACCGCGTTCGATCGCGGGGTGAACAGCGTCAGCTGGCTGCTGATTCGCTTCATGCTGGTGATGGTGCCGGTGGTGTTGCTGATCAACGGCTTCACCAAAGGCGACTGGAGCGAGGCGGCGCTGTTCGCACTGGCGGTGGCGGTCGGCCTGACGCCGGAAATGCTGCCGATGATCGTCAGCTCCAACCTGGCGAAAGGGGCGATCGCCATGTCACGCCGCAAGGTGGTGGTGAAGCGCCTGAACGCCATTCAGAACTTCGGCGCCATGGACGTGCTCTGCACCGACAAGACCGGCACCCTGACCCAGGATCGCATCATTCTCGAGCACCACATCGACGTCACTGGCGCCAGGGATAACGAGGTGTTGCACCTGGCCTGGCTGAACAGCTTCCATCAGAGCGGCATGAAGAACCTGATGGACCAGGCGGTGATCCGTTTTGGGCGCGGCAAACCGGGGATCGAAGCCCTGGGCCGTTTCAGCAAGGTGGATGAGCTGCCGTTCGATTTCGTGCGCCGCCGTTTGTCGATCGTGGTGGCGGACGAAAATGGCACGCAGCAGCTGATCTGTAAGGGCGCGGTAGAGGAGATGCTCGAGATCGCCACCCACGTGCGCGAAGGCGACAAAACGCTGGAACTGGACGACGCGCGCCGTGCGGCGCTGCAGGCGCTGGCCCGCGAGTATAACGAAGACGGTTTCCGCGTGCTGGTGCTGGCGACGCGCGAGCTGGATGCGCAGCGCCCGGCCGAACCGCTGAGCGTGGCCGACGAGCGCGACATGGTGGTGCAAGGGCTGCTGACTTTCCTCGATCCGCCGAAGGAGAGCGCGCAGCAGGCGATCGCCGCACTGCAGGAAAACGGCGTGACGGTGAAGGTGCTGACCGGCGACAACCCGGTGATCACCTGCAAGATTTGCCGCGATGTCGGGCTGGAGCCGGGTGAGCCGCTCTCCGGGCTGCAGATTGAACAGATGGATGACGAAGAGTTGGCGCGCGAAGTGGAACAGCGTACGGTCTTCACCAAGCTGACGCCGCTGCAAAAATCGCGGGTGCTGAAAATGCTGCAGAGCAACGGCCATACCGTCGGCTTCCTCGGCGACGGCATCAACGATGCGCCGGCGCTGCGCGATGCCGACGTCGGCATTTCGGTCGACACCGGCACCGACATCGCCAAGGAGTCGGCGGACATCATCCTGTTGGAAAAGAATCTGATGGTGCTGGAAGAGGGGGTGATCAAAGGGCGCGAGACCTTCGGCAATATCATCAAGTACCTGAACATGACCGCCAGCTCCAACTTCGGCAACGTGTTTTCGGTGCTGGTGGCCAGCGCCTTCATCCCGTTCCTGCCGATGCTGGCGATCCACCTGTTGATTCAAAATCTGATGTACGACATTTCCCAGCTGTCGCTGCCGTGGGACAAGATGGACAAAGAGTTCCTGCGCAAGCCGCGCAAGTGGGATTCCAAAAACATCGGGCGCTTTATGCTGTGGATTGGGCCGACCTCGTCGATCTTCGATATTACGACCTATGCGCTGATGTGGTACGTGTTCGCCGCCAACAGCGTAGAACACCAGGCGCTGTTCCAGTCCGGCTGGTTCATTGAGGGGCTGCTGTCGCAAACGCTGGTGGTGCATATGCTGCGCACCCAGAAGATCCCGTTCATTCAGAGCACCGCGGCGCTGCCGGTGTTGCTGACCACCGGGTTGGTGATGGCGCTCGGCATCTACATTCCGTTCTCACCGCTCGGCGCCCTGGTTGGCCTGCAGCCGCTGCCGTGGGAATACTTCCCGTGGTTGGCCGCAACGCTGGTCAGCTACTGCGTGGTCGCGCAGTTGATGAAGCGTTTCTATATCCGCCGCTTTGGCGAGTGGCTCTAAGCCGCCTCGGCGTTCACTTCGGGGGCGAAATTTTTCGCCCCCGCACCGCTACAGCAGTTTGTTGACCAGCAGGCCGAGCATGATGGTCAGCGTGAAGGAAAACAGCGTGCCGAGCAGCACATACTCGGTACGCATCTTATCGTCGCTCTGGCGCAGATCGCCGAAACGGAAGATAGATTTGGCCGCCAGTAAAAAACCGATCGCCGGAATTTGCCCCAGCAGCACGAAGGTCAGGATCAGCGTTCTTTCCAGGTAGCCAATCTGTTTGCCCGCGCGCAGCAACGAGTCGTTGTCGGCCTTGGCCGAAGGCGGCATTTGCGGCGTCCAGTGCGCCAGCAGTTGCCCAATCAGCAGGCTCATCGGCAGATAAATCAGGCTGTAGGCCACCAGCACCAGGCCGGTTTGCCAACGCCCCAGCTGCCGCCCCAGCGCGGCGAGCAGTTCACCGGCGTTCGGCGTCAGCCCCAGCCACAGCAAGGCGATCACCGCCAGATGCAATCCCTGATCGAGCAGAAAGCTGCGGGCCGGGCTCAGACGGTTCATCGCGGTGACTTTCAGCAAATCGATCAGGTAGTGGCTGACGGCGATGGCCAGCAGGCTGGCCAGCACCTGCAGTGAAGACAGTCCGCCGTGCAGCAGGCCGAAACCGGCCACCGCCCAGGCGGCCAGCACCCCGTGCAGCAACGCGTGCAACAGCAGAAAACGCGAACGCGCGCGATGTTGGATTTTATCTTCCACCCAACTCAGCGGCTGCAGCGGAAAATCCGCCAGCAGATGGACGAGCAACAGCCAGGCCAGCAAAGGCGCATAGGTCAGATCCATGGTCAGACGATCCTGTTAATGGCGTGAATAAACCGCATGATTTCCTCGTAGGCCGCGCGTTTCAGCGCGGCGGAGACCGTGGAGGCGGCTTTTTGCAGCTGGTCCGCCACGGCGGCGCCGCTGTCGGCGAACATTCTCGCCTGAACGATGCGCGCTTCGGCCTGTGACAGGCGGCCAATCACATGATCTAACATCGGCAGCAGATCGCTGACAATGGCGTTTGTCCGATCGTTGTCGGTTTTCAGAGCCAGCCGGCAATTTTTTGCCATGGCGTCCAGCGCGCTGCCGGAGTTGATAAAGGCGCTGCCGTAACCGGCGGCGTCGGGCCGTTGGCTACCCAGCCCGACGGCGATGCGCGCATCCCAGTGCGCGGCGCCCATCGCCCGCAGCGCGAGGCGTATGTACACCGCCAGCAACAGCCCGTCCTCCGGGGCGGCCTGCGCCTGGAAGGCATCGCCGCGAAAGATTTCCACCTGATGCAGCCGCCCGTCACGCCGCAGCCGATCGAGCAGGTTATGCAGCCCATTGAGGTAGTTGACGGTGTCTGATCGGCGGGAATCGACCAGATCGCCGCTGATTACGCTGATTGGCGTCGGCATGGCGTGTTCCATTATTTGCGGAGGGATGACTATAAATTCGCACCTGGATACGAATATGTCAATAATTCGCCTTTAGGTGCGAATTTATGGGGTTTTCGCCTGTGAGGGCGAAACGAGGCAGGATGAGGAACGTGGGATGAACGGCCGGGAATGCGCGGGCCTGCCAGGCTCGCCACCGGCGGCGTAGAGGGAAAATGGCCGGCAACCGGCTGTTCAGAAGCTTTTAACCAGCACGTCACGCGGCATTTCGCTGCCGTGTTTCAGCAGATGCTCAAACGATCGCTCGCTGCTTTTCAGCTGCTGCAAAAACTCCTGCGGCGACAGATCGTGCTTTTTGCCGCTCATGTAAGCCAGCGCCAGTTCTTTTGCCTGATAGCGGGAGAAGTTGTACATGGTGTCCTCGATACGGTGAATGTCAGTGCTCACGATTGTAGCGAAAGAGCACATAATGAACAGCCGCTTTGGCGTATGGAATCGATAGCCGAAACTTAACTTGCCGGTTGCAACAGCTCATCGCACAGGCGTTTGATGACCTGAGCTTGCGGCAGGCCGTTGTGCAACATCTGGCGGATATGCTCCGAATCGCTGATGCCCTGGCGGACATGGCGCTCGACGGCCTGCAGCAGGGCACGATCCTCCCGTCGCTCGGCAAAACCGCTCAGCGCTTCGAGAGTGTGCAGGATGTGGGCGGTCAGGCTGCTGCGGCGCAGCGTCGCGGGATCGACGTATTCGGCGGCAAAGCCGCTGCGATAGGCGTTGATCTTGTTGTAATTGGTGAAGGCATCGTATTCCGGCGCGATCGGTGAGCGGTGCTGCAACAGAAAATCGGCCAGCAGGCGGCAGTAACCGACCAGCAGCACGGCGTGGGTGAGGCGCAGCGGCGTATCGCAGATGCGGATCTCTACCGTGCCCAGCTCCGGTTTTGGCCGCGCATCCCAGTAAATATCCTTGACGCTTTCAATCACGCCTGCGGCATTCAACCGTTCGTAGTAGGCGTTGAATTCATGCCAGCTGTAGATGTGTTCCAGGCATCCGTAGTTGGGGAAGGAGTTCTGGGCGCTGAAGCGGGAACTGGCAAAGCACGTGTCGACCCCCTGATACAGCGGCGACGAGGCGCTGAGCGCGATCAACTGCGGAAAGTAGGGCGTCAGCGCATGGCACAGGTACATCGCTTCGTCCCCGTCGTTGACGCCGAGGTGAATGTGTTGGCCGAACACGCAGGCCAGCTTGGAGAGATAGCCAAAACGGCTGGCCAGCTGCCTGTAGCGCGCGTTGTCGCTGATGACCTGCTTGCGCCAGTCGTTGCTCAGGTGGCGGCCACCGCCGCAGACGTCACAGCCCAGGCGCTGCGCGCTGCGTCGGACGGTATGGGTCAGGGCGCGCAGCTCGGTGTGCAGCTCATCGAGATCGCGGTGCACCGAGCTGTTCAGCTCCACCATCGATTTGGTGAGCTCATGCTTGACGCGCCGGCGGTCGCCGACCGCGCTGACCACCCGATCGGCTCGATCCGTAAGGTCGTAGTGCTCGGCATCGACCAGCTGTAACTCTATTTCGGTGCCGATGGAGAGCCTTTCCGAACGTTTGAATGTGAGCGGCATGGTACCTCCTTCCTGCAAGAACGGCATAAAGATAAGTATATGTCTCGGTGAGGAGGGCAACGTTTTGCATTTTATATTTGTTTTTTCGCATGTGAGGCTGGTATCTTCACGAGCGAGTTGTAGTGAAGAGAAAGGTTAACGGGAGTGTGACATGTCGTCATTGACGCCGCTGAAGCTGTTTAAAAACCTGTCTGACGAGACGCGTCTGACCTTGGTGCTGCTGTTGCGCCACGCCGGTGAACTGTGCGTGTGCGAGCTGTCGGGCGCACTGGCGCTGCCGCAACCCAAGATTTCAAGGCATCTGGCGATGCTGCGTGAAAGCGGGCTGCTGCTCGATCGGCGCGAGGGTAAATGGATACATTATCGCCTGTCGCCGCATATGCCGGCCTGGGCGGCGGCGATTATTGAGCAGGCTTATCAGTGCCGGCCAGAACAGATGACGGAGTTAGCGCAACGCGTGGCGAAAGGTTGCCCGTAACGGTAAAAAATTTACGCAAACACATATGAAAAATCGAATATGTAAACTTAAAGGGGCGGAAGGACAGCGATGATAGTGGCAGGGGCGATCTTTATTCTGACGTTGATCTTGGTCATCTGGCAACCGAAGGGGCTGGGTATTGGCTGGAGTGCGTCGATCGGGGCGGGATTGGCATTATTGAGCGGCGTGGTGCACGTCGGCGACATCCCCGTGGTATGGCAGATAGTATGGAATGCGACTGCGACCTTTATCGCCGTCATCATCATCAGCCTGTTGCTGGATGAAAGCGGCTTTTTTGCCTGGGCCGCCTTGCACGTCGCGCGCTGGGGCAACGGCAAGGGCCGCTGGCTGTTTACCTATATGCTCCTGTTGGGCGCGGCGGTGGCGGCGCTGTTCGCCAATGACGGCGCCGCGTTAATCCTCACGCCGATCGTGATCGCCATGCTGTCGGCGCTCGGTTTTCGTCCTGCGGCGGTGCTGGCTTTCGTCATGGCGGCGGGCTTTATCGCCGATACCGCCAGCCTGCCGCTGGTGGTGTCCAACCTGGTGAATATCGTTTCGGCGGATTTCTTCCACTTGGGCTTTACGGAGTATGCGGCGGTGATGGTGCCGGTCAACCTCGTCGCCGTGGCGGCGACGCTGGTGATGTTGCATTTGTTCTTCCGCAAGGATATTCCGCCGGGCTACGCGTTGACGCGTTTACCGGTACCGCGGGAAGCGATCCGCGATCGCGCGACGTTTCGAGCCGGTTGGGCGGTATTGGCGCTGTTGCTGATCGGCTTTTTCGCCCTGGAACCGCTCGGCGTGCCGGTGAGTTTGGTCGCCGCCTGCGGCGCGCTGGTGCTGCTGGCGGTAGCGAAACGCGGGCGGGCGATCGATACCGGCAAAGTGCTGCGCGGGGCGCCCTGGCAGATCGTGATTTTCTCGCTGGGTATGTATCTGGTGGTCTATGGGCTGCGCAATGCCGGCCTGACCGATCTGCTGTCCGGCGTGCTGGATGCGCTGGCGCGGCAGGGGCTGTGGGCGGCGACGCTCGGCACCGGCTTCCTGAGCGCGTTTCTCTCTTCCGTCATGAATAACATGCCGACGGTGCTGGTAGGGGCGTTGTCGATCGACGGCAGCAGCGCGGAAGGCGTCATCAGGCAGGCGATGATTTACGCTAACGTCATCGGCAGCGATCTCGGCCCCAAAATCACCCCGATCGGCAGCCTGGCCACGTTGCTGTGGCTGCATGTGTTGGCAAGGAAAAACATCGTCATTACCTGGGGCTATTATTTCCGCGTGGGACTGGTGATGACGCTGCCAATTCTGTTCGTCACCCTGGCCGCGCTGGTGCTGCGGCTGTCCGTTTTGCCATAACCGGAGCAACTGACATGAGCGACATCAAAATTTATCACAACCCGGCCTGCGGCACGTCGCGTAATACGTTGGCGCTGATCCGCAACAGCGGCGCTGAGCCGGAGGTGATTCTGTATCTGGAAACGCCCCCCAGCCGCGAACGGTTGATTGCGTTGCTGGCCGACATGAACATGACGCCGCGCGCGTTGTTGCGTAAAAACGTCGAGCCTTACGCCGAGCTGCGGCTGGACGACGGCGCCTGGAGCGACGATCAACTTATCGACTTCATGGTGCAACAGCCGCTCCTGATCAATCGCCCCATCGTGGTGACGCCGCTTGGCACGCGCCTGTGCCGTCCGTCGGAGGCGGTGTTGGAGATTCTGCCGGATCCGCAGCGCGGCGCCTTCAGCAAAGAGGACGGCGAGCCGGTGATCGACGCGCAGGGCCGCAGGATAACCAAAGGCTGATCGCTGCGGCCCTGCGCCTGTTTCATCCCAAATCGCCGCCGGCGACCGGCAGCACCGTTCCGTTAATGTAACTGGCTTCGGCGCTGGCGAGGAACAGAATAGCGGCGGCTTGTTCATCGACGCTGCCGTAGCGGTGCATCAGACTGCTGTCGAGCGTTTGCTCAACCACCTGTCGATACCACCGTTCCTCCTGCTGCGTCGGGGATTCGCGGTTGCGTGGCGTCAGCCGCGGCGGCGCTTCGGTGCCGCCCGGCGCCGTCGCGTTGATGCGAATGCCGGCTCCAGCGTATTCAAAGGCCAGTGACTGGGTCAGGGCATTGACGCCGCCTTTGGCTGCGGAGTAGGGAACGCGATTGACGCCGCGCGTGGCGACCGAAGAAACGTTGACGATCACTCCGCTCCCCTGCGCCAGCATATGCGGCAACGCGGCGCGGCAACCCCATAGCGTCGGGAACAGCGAGCGCCGAATCTCCGCCTCAATCTGTTGCGGCGCATAGTCGGCAAATGGTCGCGCCCAGATGGTGCCGCCCACATTGTTCACCATAATATCCACGCGCCCAAAGTGCTGTTGCACCTGATCCAGCGCCTCGCGTGCTTCTTCCCAGTGCTCCAAATCGGCCTGCAGGGCGATGATATCGGTGCCGCGCTCGCGTAAAACGGCTACGACCTCCTCCAGATAGGGGGAGCGATCGATCAGCGCCAAACTCGCCCCTTCCCGAGCCGCGCGTTCGGCCACCGCTTTGCCGATGCCTTGAGCGGCACCGGTTATCGCCATTACCTGGCCGCTGAAACGTGACTTATCCATGGTCAACTCCTCTGATCGGCCTGGCTGGGGGCGAACTTCTCATAATGGAAGCTATTCGGGATAAAGGCGCGTCGCTGGAAATCGCCAAGCACCGCTTCCACCATCGGCGGCGGCCCGCACAGGTACACGTCCAGATCGCCGTCGTTGAGCAGATTTTCGTCGAGGTGCTGCGTGACGTAGCCCTTGTGCGGCGACAGCGACGCTTCGCTGGCCACGCAGGTCAGGTAGCTGAAATTCGGCAGACGCCGGCGATAGCTTTCCAGCTGTTCCAGCTTGACCAGATCGTGGTCATGGGTGACGCCGTAGATCAGATGCACCGGCTGTTTGCTGCCGCCGAGTGCCAGATGTTCCAGCATGGAAAGGAACGGCGCCAGCCCGGTGCCGCCGGCCAGAAATAACATTGGCCGTACCGGCGTGCGCAAATAGAAACTGCCCTGCGGGCCGCGCAGACGGATCGCGTCGCCGGGTCTCGCCTGTTCAGTCAGATAACGGCTCATTATGCCGCCGGGCACGTTACGCAGCAGAAAAGAGAGTTGCCGGCTGCCGGGCGGCGAACTGAACGAATAGGCGCGGCTGACCACGCTACCGGGAACGTCGATATTCACATATTGTCCCGGCAGGAACGCGATGCCCCGCTCATCATCCAGCGTCAGGCAGAACTCGATGGCGCTGTCCGACAGGGCGGTGGCGGAGGTGACGGTGGCGGTAAACATTTCGCTGGCGGTTTTACACATCGTCGAGGGCATCGGCACCTCAATGACGCAGTCCGAGAGCGGCACCATCTGACAGGTCAATACCCGCCGCTGTGCGGCTTCCTGCTCTGACAGCGCCTCTTCCAGGTAGTCATCGCCCAACTGATACTCTCCTTGCTCACAGTGGCATTTACAGGTGCCGCATACGCCGTCCGAGCAGTCCATCGGCAGGTTGATCTTTTGTCGGTAGGCGGCGTCGAGTACTCTTTCATTCGGATTGCATTGAATAAAGCGGCTGACACCGTCTTCAAAATTAAGGGCAACGGTAAAAGACATACCTCACCTCCTGTATTAAAGATGATAAATATCAATAACATGATTGATATAGTCATTATCCAGACGAATTTTTTTGCGCTTAATTTGCAGCGCATCCCCGGTAAGATCTATCCACAAACGGGTTGAGCCGAAATAAGTGTCCGTGTGGTTGTAGCGGTGATAGAAGGTGGCCCAGTGGTAGTTCACCTCGGCCTGTTCCGCGCCGGAGGATAACAGCTCCACATTGCTGATAAGATGCACCGTACGCGGCTCCGGCATGCTGCTGGCGGCTGAGCGTTCGGTTTTTATGCGGTAAACGCGATCTTCCAGGCCTTCGCGATTGGCGTAATAAATCAGCGAAATCTCGCTGTGGGGATCCGTCGTCTGGCGATCGTCGTCAGCCCAGGCCGGCATCCAATATTCGACCTGCGGATGGTAGCAGGCCAGCCAGTCATCCCACTGCCGGTCATCCAGCAGGCGTGCTTCGCGGTACAGAAATTGTTCCACCCGCTGTTGCAGGTTACATGTACTCATTGCGCCACCTCGTCGTTTCGTTGCTGGCGCTCCAGCTGGCGCAGCAGAATGTTTTGCCAATGATGATGCTGACTGAGATACAGGGCTTCATCTTCCGGGCGGGGGCCGGTCATGTCAGGCACGATCCCCAGCGCTTTGGCGTTGTCGTCAGCCTGGCCCTCCAGCCAGCGGGTAGCGCCGCGGCTCAGATCGCTCCAGGGCATGTTGCCGGCGTTGAACCCCAGCTGGCAGGCGCGGAATTCCTCCAGGTCGTCCGGCGTACCCATGCCGCTGACGTTGAAGAAATCCTCATACTGACGAATGCGCAAGGCTCGCTCGTCGGCGTTTTCGCCCTTCGGCGCAAAGCAGAATACGGTCACTTCGGTTTTATTGACGGCAATCGGGCGCACTACGCGCAACTGGCTGGAAAGCTGGTCCATGATGTACAGATTGGGGTAAAGGCACAGGTTGCGGGTTTGGTTCACCATCAGGTCGGCACGGTGTGCGCCGAACGCGTCGTTCAAACGGGTGAAGTGCCGATAAATGGGGCGCGACTCCGGGTTCAGCACCCGGGTCCACAACAGCAGATGACCATTCTTGAAGCCATAGGCGCCGCCGTCGTTTTTTGATGACCAGCAGTTGGCGTCCATGGTTTGGATGCCGCTGGCGGCATCCCGATGCGCCATGGTGGAGACATAGTTCCAGTGCACCACGCTGACGTGGTAACCGTCCGCACCATTCTCCATCTGCAGTTTCCAGTTGCCGTCGAAGGTGTAGGAGGATGAGCCGCGCAGAACTTCCAGCCCGCTCTCAGCCTGATCGATGATGAGATCGAGGATCTGCCGCGTTTCGCCCAAATAGTCCTCCAGCGGTTGCACCTCATCACTCAGGCTGCCGAACAGAAATCCGCGATAAGACTCAAAACGCGGCAGCTGCTTCACATCATGTGAGCCGTCCTGCTTGAAACAGGGAGGATAAGCGCCGGTTTTCTCGTCCTTGGCTTTCAGCAGGTGGCCGGCGTTATTGAAGGTCCAGCCGTGGAAGGGGCAGGTGAAGGTACTTTTATTGCCGGCCTTGCGGCTGGCCAACATCGCGCCACGGTGCGAGCAACTATTGATCATGGCATGCAGCCGCATGTCTTTGTCGCGCGTGATGATCACCGGCTGACGCCCAATGGTGAGCGTGTAATAATCGCCTGAGTTGGCGATTTGGCTTTCATGCGCCAGATAAATCCAATTGCCTTCGAAAATGGCTTTCATTTCGAGTTCAAACAGCGCCTCATCGGTAAAAATACCGCGATTGCACTGATATATGCCATTTTCTTTATCAATAATTAAAGCGTGATTTATTTTTTCTTTCAGCTTGGATATTGTCGGATTCAATAATGAATGCATATTCATGGCCTCATAGAAAATGGATAGACGGGGCGGTGGGCAATCAATAACCGATTGCCCGTTATTAGCGTCGCTATTCTTTTGTGCGAAAAATATTAATCTTGCAGCGCGCGAGGGCGATTTATTCTGTTCTGTTCGATGCGATCCGCCGCGGCATAAAGCGTAAAATCAAACTGCACTTCGGTATGCGGGCCGGGCAGATCGCGTTTTGCCGCCAGCGCCGGATCGGTGATTTTCACCGGGTTGGCGATCAGCTCATCGCGGGTAGCGAAAGCGAAGTCATCCCACAGATAACGGTCGCCATTGAGATTGATTTGCGTCGTCAGGTGTTTATGCGCCGGTGCGGAGACGAAGAAATGAATATGCGCCGGACGGTTGCCGTGGCGCCCCAGTCGATTGAGCAAAGCCTGGGTGGGCCCGTCGGGTGGACAGCCGTAGCCCGACGGCACGATGCTGCGCGCCGCGTAGCGGCCATCTGCGTCGGTGGTTATCCGCCGGCGCAGGTTGAAGCCGCTCTGCGATTTATCGAAGAAAGAGTAGTTGCCCAACGTGTTGGCGTGCCAAATATCAACCACCGCCCCCGCCAGCGGCTTGCCGTCGGCGCCTTTGACCTGGCCGTGCAGCCACATCACCTCGCCGTCGTCGTCGCCGTCATCCATCCGCGCGAAGCCGGCGCTCACTGGCGCATTGGCCACATACAGCGGCCCCTCGATGGTGCGTGGCGTACCGCCGCTCAGCCCTTGTTGGCGCTCGCGCTCGTCGTCGCGCAGATCGAGGTAGTGTTCCAGCCCCAAGCCGGCGGCCAGGAGCGCCGCCTCTTGACGTTCGCCCAAGACGTGCAGATAGTTGATCGCCTGCCAGAATTCTTCAGGGGAAATATCATAGCGATCGATGAGCTGACAAATATCGCCCAGCAGATGATGCATGATTTTTTTGAAACGCGGATCACCGTTGTCATTAGTAAAACCGCTGCTGATTTCCAGCAATTTGATAATGTCTTGACGTTGATTGAAGGATATAGACATTGCGAATTCCTCATTGCTTATAATGTAGGTTATACAGAGAACAGGAATTAACAGCTAACCTTGCGGGTTATTATCCCGGTATTTTATTTGTCATCGTCGCGGATCGATGACGGGTGTCGGCATAACGCCGTTACGCGAATTTTCATATAAGGGTAAAGCGGCAGGGCGAATAACAGCTCGTGCAGCTCGGCATTGCTTTCCACATCGAAAATGCTGACATTGGCGTAGCTACCGGCTACGCGCCAAAGATGTCGCCATTTTCCGCTCGCCTGCAGGGTTTGCGAATATGCTTTTTCGCGCGTTTTTATTTCGTCGGCGAGCGCTTTAGGCATATCGAGCGGTAATTTCACGACCATTTCAACTTTGAATAGCATGGCGTAGTCCCTCGTGGTTATTTGCGTCGATAAAAGCGCAGTTTGTCTTCATCGATATCGACCCCCAGGCCCGGGCCTGACGGCAGACTGACGTGACCGTTGGCGAAACGCAGCGGCGTGGTGACCACGTCGTCTTTCAGCAACAGCGGGCCGAACATCTCGCTGCCCCAGTCCAGCTTCAGCGTCGACCAGGCGTGCAGCGAGGCGACGGTGCCCAGCGTGCCTTCCAGCATGGTGCCGCCATAGACGCCGACTCCGCCGACCTGTGCGACCTGCGCCAGTTTCAGCGCCTGCGCCGGGCCGCCGGCCTTGGCTATCTTCAGCGCGTAGGCGCCGGTAAAGCCGCCCGCAGCCAATGCATAACCGTCGTGAGCGTCGGCCACCGCTTCGTCGGCCAGGATCGGCAGAGTGAAGCGCTGACTGAGCCGGATTAACGCCGTGCGATCCCATTGCGGCACCGGCTGTTCGACCAGATCGATGCCGATCTGCTGCAGCGCCGCCATTCCGCGTACGGCGGTGGCGGCATCCCAGGCCTGGTTAACATCGACGCGAATGCTGATCTCCGGCCCCAGCGCTTGCTTGATAGCCTGGGTGTGGCGCAGATCTTCCTCCAGCGGCCGGGCGCCGATCTTCAACTTGAAGGCGCGATGACGGTCTTCCGCCAACAGGCGTTGCCCTTCGATGATATCTTGCTGCGTATCGCCGCTGGCCAACGTCCACAGCACCGGCAGGGTGTTGCTGAGCGCGCCGCCGAGCAGGGTGCTGACCGGCAGGCCGAGGCGTTTGCCCTGGGCATCGAGAAAGGCGGTTTCCAGCGCCGACTTGGCAAAGGTATTGCCCTGGACCTGGCCATTCATCAACGCAACCAACGGCGCCAGACCGCTGAAGCTTTTGCCGCTCAGCAGCGGCGCGAGGTAGCCGTCGATCGCCGACTTGATCCCCTCCGGGCTTTGCGGGCCGTAGCTCAGCCCGCCGATGGTGGTGGCTTCCCCCCAGCCGATCAGGCCGTCGGCGCAGGTCATGCGCACCAGTGTCAGCGTTTGGCAGCCCATCGTGGCCATCGACAATTTGTGTGGCCGAATAGTGGGAATATCCACCAGCCAGCTGTCGATGCGTTCAATGCGAAGTTCCATGCTTCATTCCTTTTCAGTAAGAAACTCGACAACGCAGCGGTTGAAGAGATCCGGACAGGCGATGTTGGAAATATGCGATGTCGGCAACCGCCGCAGATCGGCGAGTGGCGCATTGACGACTAAAAACTCGGCGTCCGCCACCGTCGTGACCGGATCTTGCTCACCGGCAATCACCCGCATCGGCCGCGTCATCAAGGCAACCTCGGCGCGCAGGTCGGCCTGCGCCAGCGCCTCGCAGCAGGCGGCGTATCCCTGCGGATTACCGGCCGCCAGGGCCGCCACCAGCGCAGCCACCTGCTCGGGGTGGCGCTGCGCGAATGCCGCGCAGAACCAGCGCGCGGGTGAGGCGGCGGCGATCGGCGCCAACCCGTGTTCCCGTACCTGCTGCGCGCGTTGTCGCCAGCCTTCGGCGTCGCCGATGCGGGCGGCGGTATTGGCGACCACCAGCCGTCCGATGCGCTCGGGGTGATAACGACTGAGCCAGAGCCCGGTCAATCCTCCCATCGAAATGCCGCAAAAATGGGCGTTCGGCGCATCCAAATGGTCGAGCAGGGCGATGACGTCTTCAGCCAACTGCTGCAGTTGCAGCGGCGCTTTCGCCAACGGGGTGGCTCCGTGGCCGCGCTGGTTGTAGCGCAATAGGCGAAAGCGTTCGGTCAGCGCCGCCAACTGCGGTTGCCACATCTCGAAGGTGGTGCCCAGCGAGTTGGACAGCACCAGTAGCGGTGCGTCGGCCGGGCCGTCGAGGCGATATTCAATATCCATGATTGACCTCATACCCGTTCGATAATCAGTGCAATGCCCTGGCCGACGCCGATGCACATGGTGCACAGCCCGTAGCGCCCGCGCGTTTTTCGCAGTTGCCAGGCGGCGTTCATCACCAGCCGGCCACCGGAGGCGCCCAGAGGATGGCCGAGCGCAATCGCGCCGCCGTTCGGGTTCACCTGCGGCGCATCGTCGCGCAGTCCCAGCTCGCGGGTCACCGCCAGCGCTTGCGCGGCGAAGGCTTCGTTCAGTTCGATCACGTCCATCTGTTCGAGGGTCAGGCCGGCAATATGCAACACTTTGCGCACCGCCGCCGCCGGTGCAAAGCCCATGATCGCCGGTTCGATGCCGGTGACGGCGCTGGCAACGATGCGTGCCATTGGCCGCAGGCCATGGCGAGCCACGCTGCGCTCGCCGGCCAGCAGCAGCGCGCAGGCGCCGTCGTTCAGGCCGGATGCGTTGCCGGCCGTAATGCTGCCCTGCGGGGCGACCACCGGCCTGAGTTTTTCCAGTGCGGCTAAGGTGGTGGCGCGCGGATGTTCGTCCTGGTTGAAGGTCAGCGGCTCGCCTTTCTTCTGCGGGATAAGCACCTCGATCAGTTGGTCGCTGTAAAAGCCGCTTTCCTGTGCGGCGGCGGTGCGTTGCTGGCTGCGCAGGGCGAAGGCGTCCTGATCGCGACGGCTGATACCGAATTGCGACGCCACGTTTTCGGCGGTCTGCGGCATCGTGTCCACGCCGTACAGCGCCTGCATCTGTGGGTTGATAAAACGCCAGCCCATGGTGGTGTCTTCAATCTTCATCGTGCGGCTGAAGGCGCTTTCCGCCTTGCCCATCACATAAGGCGCCCGCGACATGCTTTCCACGCCGCCGGCGATCATCAGCTCGCTCTCGCCGGTTCTGATGGCGCGCGCCGCAGCTGCTACCGCATCCAGGCTGGATCCGCACAGGCGATTGATGGTGCAGCCGGGCACCTGCACCGGCAGGCCGGCGAGCAGCAGCGCCATGCGCGCGACATTGCGGTTGTCTTCCCCCGCCTGATTGGCGCAGCCGAACAACACGTCGTCCACCTGGCTCCAGTCGAGCGTCGGATGGCGTGCCTGCAGCGCTTTCAACGGCAGAGCGGCCAAGTCGTCGGCGCGTATGCCGGCCAGGCTCCCATTGAGGCGACCGAAGGGCGTGCGGACGGCGTCACACAGATAAGCTGGATTCATGGCGCGGTTCCCCGTGTTGAAGGGTGAAAGTCAGTTCGACCGGGGTGACGTCCTGCAGTTGTTGCGGGGTCAGGCCGGCAAATATTTCACGCACCACCAGTCCCTGGGGAGTGACGTCCATCACCGCCAGATCGCTGTAGATGCGGTCGATGCAGCCGACGCCGGTTAACGGATAGCTGCATTGGCGAACGATTTTGCATTCACCCGTTTTGGTCAGGTGTTCGGTCATCACAAACACCTGGCGTGCGCCGATCGCCAGATCCATCGCGCCGCCGACCGCCGGAATCGCCCCCGGTGCGCCAGTGCTCCAGTTCGCCAGATCGCCGCGTTCGGAGACCTGATAGGCGCCCAGCACGCAAATATCCAGGTGGCCGCCGCGCATCATGGCGAAAGAGTCGCCGTGGTGGAAAAAGCAGCCGCCTTTCAGCAGCGTAACCGGTTGTTTGCCGGCATTGATCAATTCCGGGTCCTCTTCGCCCGGCGTTGGCGCCGGGCCCATGCCGAGAATGCCGTTTTCGCTGTGCAGGAAGATCTCTTTATCGGCCGGCAGATAGTTGGCGATCTGGGTTGGAATGCCGATACCGAGATTGACGTAGGCGCCTTCGGGAATATCGCGCGCGATGCGCTCAGCCAGCTGTTGATGGGTCAGTTTGCTCATGATGCGTTCCTTAAGCCGAAAGCTGGGCTGCACGGGGAGAAGAGGGCACCAGACGCTGCACGAAGATGCCGGGCGTGATGATGTTTTCCGGATCCAGTTCGCCCAACGGCACCATATGGTTGACTTCGACGATGGTGCAGTTGGCGGCCATCGCCATAATCGGCCCGAAGTTGCGCCCGGTTTTGTCATAGCGGAGGTTGCCCCAACGGTCGGCTTGTTCAGCCTTGATCAGCGCGAAGTCGGCCTTCAGCGGCAGTTCGAAAACGTATCGGCGGCCGTCGATCTCGCGGGTTTCCTTTCCTTCCGCCAATTGGGTGCCATAGCCGGTCGGGGTATAAAAACCGCCGATCCCGGCGCCGGCGGCCTGGATGCGCGCCGCCAGATTGCCTTGCGGAACCAGCTCCAGCTCCAACTCGCCACGGCGGTAGAGGTCGTCAAACACCCAAGAATCTGCCTGCCGTGGGAAAGAACACACCACTTTGCGCACACAGCCGGCTTTCAGCAGAGCCGCCAGGCCAAAATCGCCGTTACCGGCATTGTTGCTGATCAGCGTAAGCGCGCGTGGCCGGCGACGGATCAGCGCATCCAGCAGTGCGTAGGGCTGCCCGGCCGGACCGAATCCTCCGACCATAAGGGTGGCGCCATCCGGAATATCTGCGACGGCGGCGTCTGCGGACGCCATGCTTTTATCGATCATCAGTTCTCCTCAAGGCTCGGTTAGGACGTTGCGCCAACAACCAGCGGGTTTGAAATTAACCTAGAGGATGAAAAAAGCATCAGCAAGTGCGAATATCAGAACATTGTGCGATTATCGGTGCATTGAGGTTTTAGGTCTGCATTTTGTGATGCAGGCGGCTAAATTGGCATCGGATGCGATACGCAGGACTTTGCTGCCGTATTGAGCGTGTAAATTGAGAGCAGATACTAATGGGAGGCCTGAATGAGTGAAGTTCCTGAATTTGGCACCGAAGAACTGCGTCGGCTGCAGGAGATCGGTGATTTAAGCAACGACCAGTACAAGGGCGATCCTAATTTTATGGCCTCGCTGGCCAGAGGGCTGGAGGTGTTGCAGGCCTTCAAGCCACAGTATTCGCAGATGTCGGTGTCAGAGATCAGTCAACAAACCGGCATTCCGCGCGCAGCGGTGCGCCGTTGTTTGTATACCCTACGAGCGCTGGGATTCGTGCATTGTCCCGATGGGCGCCACTATCGCTTGCTGCCGCGTGTGCTAACTATCGGTCACGCTTATCTTTCCTCTTCCGAGCTGGCGAAGGCGGCGCAAAACTCGCTGGACTATCTCAGCAAATTGCTTAATGAATCCTGCTCGGTGGCGACGCTGGATGGCGATAACATTTTGTATATCGCCCGGGCCTCGGTTAAACGCATCATGACTATCGATCTGGGGCGCGGCAGCCGTCTGCCGGCCTATGCGACGTCGATGGGGCTGGTGTTGCTCAGCGCGCTGGACGAGGGAGAGCTGGAGGATTATCTGTCGCGGGTCACTTTCGAACCGCTGACCGAGTTTACCGTCACCTGTGCGGAGCAGCTGCAGGAACAGTTAGCCAGAGTTCGCAGACAGGGGTATGCCATCAACGATCAACAGTTAGAGATCGGCCTGCGTTCCATTGCGGTGCCGATGCATTCACGCAAAGGCGGGGTTGTGGCGGCAATGAACGTTGGCGTCAATGCGTCGCAGATCTCGGCGGCGGAGCTGCGCGAACGAGTGCTGCCGCAGCTGCAGCGCACGGCGATGGAGCTGGCGCTGCTGCTGTAGGGCGAGCGGATTAATGCAGTTCGGCGCCGCTGCGGTCGGCCAGCGCTTCCAGCAGCGGGGCGGAAGGCACGAAGAACAGAGTGCCGGTCACCGCGCGGCTGAAATCGAGCAGCCGATCGTAGTTGCCGGCCGGGCGGCCGATAAACATGTTTTCCAGCATCTGCTCGATCGGCTGCGGAGAGCGCGCGTAGCCGATAAAGTAGGTGCCGAACTCGCGCAGGCCGGGGCGGCCGAACGGCATGTTGTCGCGCAGAATTTTCACCTCGTTGCCTTGCTCGTCGGTGATGGTGGTCAGCGAACTGTGCGATGACGACGGTTTGACCGCTTCATCCAGCTCGATGTTGGACTGCTTATGGCGGCCGATGATCTTCTCCTGCGTTTCCACGCTGAGCGAATTCCAGCCCTGCATGTCGTGCAGGTATTTCTGCACCAGCACATAGCTGCCGCCGCTGAACGCCGCGTCTTCGTCGCCGATCACCGTGTAATCGAAGGCTTCATGCCCTTCCGGGTTCTCCGTGCCGTCGACGAAGCCGATCATGGCGCGCTGATCGAAGTAACGGAAGCCGTGCACCTCCTCGATCACCGTCACGGCGTCGCCTAGCTTGCCGATCAGCTGAGAGGCCAGTTCAAAACACAGATCCATTTCATCGGCGCGGATATGCAGCAGGATATCGCCGGGCGTGGCAACGGCGACGCGTTCCCCGCTGCCGATCGGGCTGAACGGATGCAGCTGGCGGGGGCGCGGCGCGCCGAACAGCGTATCCCAGGCCTCGGAGCCGAAGCCGCAGACGCAGGTGAGGTTGCCCGCCGGCGCGCGTTTGCCGACCGAACGCACCACGGCGGCGATGTCGCCGCACCAGGCGCGAACCGCCGCCAGATGGGCGGGAACGGGCGACAGGGTGGCGACGATAAAGATGGCATGGCGCGTCACCGGCGTGAATACGGCTTGCGGCAGGGGGGTATTTGCATTCATTGCATTCGGCTCCAGTGTGTTCGGGTGAAATAGCTCAGATCAAATTAAAGTGCTCGTCGGGTTTCATCGGCGGTGGCAGCGGGCTTTGGTCATTCATTTCCAGCAGGTTGCGCTCAATGGTGTTGCAAATGGCGTTTAACGGCAGATGGTTGGCCGACACGCCGAACGGATCCTCCAGCTCTTCGGCCAGTGAGTCCCAGGATAAGAAGGTATAGGAAATGAACACCGAAACAAACGGTGTCATGTAATGCAGATCGGTCACCAGGGCAAAAGGCAACAGGCTGCAGAACAGGTAAACGGTGCGCTGGAGGATCAGGGTATAGGCGAACGGCACCGGGGTGCTGGCGAGCCGTTCGCAGCCGCCGAGGGCGTGGGACAGCTCGCTCAGCTTGTTGTCGAGCAGCTCGAAAGTGATGTCGCTCAATAGCCCCCGTCGGCGCAGCTTGCCGATCTCCTGGCCCAGCATCAGCAGGATGCGGTTGGTCGGCATCGGGCTGGCGATCACTTCGGCCAGCTCTTTGCTGCTGAGATTGTGGTACAGATCGGCGGTGGGATCGGTGGCGCGCAGCTGATGCTTCAGGCTCCAGCTGAAGGCGATCAGCAGCTTGGCGACCTTTTGCTGCACCGCCGGTTCGTCCGGCAGCAGGCTTTTGATCTGGCGCAGCAGGGATCGCTCGGTAATCAGCAGCGAGCCCCACAGGTTGCGCGCCTCGACAAAGCGGCTGTAGCCGGCATTATTGCGAAAGCCGAGAAAAATCGCGATGGCGATGCCCAGCAGGCTGAACGGCGCGATGGTCAAATGCACGCCGAGCTGTTCGTACCATTGGTAGCTGATCACCGCCACTATCGACATCAGCACGTTCAGCGACAGGCGAAAGGTGATCTTTGACAGCACGGAACCGTGCCAGGCGAACAGGCGAAAAAACCAGTTCTGGTGCGGGCGGATTATCATAACGTGGGCGCTTCCTGGTGTCCTGCTATTGAGAATAGTCGATTCTTATCCGGCGGGGTTAGGCCGCCGTTGTCGATTGCCAGAGCCGCTGCGGGTGCGTATAGACGGTGGCGCGCCCCGGCTTGCTGAAGCCCACCAGCGTGAGGTTGCTGCGCTCGGCCACCTCCACCGCCAGGCGGGTGGCGGCGGAAACGGCGAACAGGATCTCGACGCCGCACATGGCGGATTTTTGCACCATTTCGTAGCTGGCGCGGCTCGACACCAGCGCAGCCCCTTGCAACCACGCCTGTTGGCTGCGATAACCCAGCAGTTTGTCGAGCGCCACATGGCGGCCGACGTCTTCACATCCGCCGCTGAGCGCGCCGTCCGGCTGGATCCAGGCCGCCGCGTGGGTGCAGCCGGTCAGTTTCCCCACCGTTTGCACTTCCTGCAGCTGCGCCAACGCCCGATCGAGCAGCGCCAAATCGAAACGCTGCGTGAAAGGCAGCGGCGCGATGGGCTGAGCGACCTCCTGCAGTTGCTCGACCCCGCAGACGCCGCAGCCGGTGCGGCCGGCCAGGCTGCGGCGCTTCTCTTTCAGCTGCATAAAGCGGCGGCTCGAGAGTTCCACATGCACTTCAATGCCATTGCAGGCCGGTTGCTGGCGGATGTCGTAGATATCGTCGGGGGAGGCGATGATGCCTTCGGACAGCGAAAAACCGATGGCGAAGGCCGCCAGGTCTTTCGGCGTCGCCATCATCACCACGTGTGAAATGCCGTTGTACACCAGGGCAACCGGCACTTCTTCCGCCAGCCAATCTTGTTGCGCCTGAGCCAGATCGTTGCGCTGCCAGACCGCATGGCGAGACAGGCAGGCCTGTTCGATGTCGTCGGTTTCTGCGAGGAGTAGGTGCTTGTTCATAACGTTCTCGTGACCGTCGGTGACGAGGCGCCGACGGGGATGAATGCTTATTGAGCAGGTGTGGGCATTATACAGGATTCTGATCCCGCTCGCGTAGGGAATCACGCCCTGCAGGTTATCCACAGTTTTAGTGGATAACGTGTGCGCAAGGCAGAGTGAAACCGTTAGCAGGCGTAAAAAAAAATCGCTCAGAAAATTATTATATTACGCGGCAAAGCGCGATCCGCAGGGGGATTTGGGGTTGCGCGCGTTCGCGTTTTGTTTATGCCTTACTGTGTAAATATACAGTTTGGTTGTGATTATGCTGAGCAATTCAAGGTTGTATGCTTTTTCACCAGGTGAGTCTCTGACGTTACCGCTGTTTGCCGATCGCGTGGCCTGCGGCTTTCCTTCCCCGGCGCAGGACTATGTTGAGAGCCGGCTGGATATCGGCAAGCTGCTGGTGCGGCATCCTAATGCCACTTATTTCGTGCGTGGCGCGCGGACGGAACGATCATAAAGCTGGAAGGTGACGCGCTGCAGGTCGCCGGCGGGTATCAGGCCGCGTATGATGCCGGACTGCCGGTGCAGATCCAGATGAATCACGGCCGTATCCGGGCAAAGGAATAGACGCTGGGGTTGGAGCCTGTCCTCATCGGCGCTTTGCTGGAGACTGATGCGGAAGTATGCCGCCCCCAAACGGTAACTGATATTTTGCTGGTTGAGCAGATAGGCCGCCTGACCCGTCTCAGCAACAGTGACTGGGTGACGTTGAAAAAGCAGATTGAGCAGCATGAGTTACGGATTGTCAGCCTGGATGTCCCTACCTCATGGCAGGCGCTGTCAGAGAAAGATCCTTCACAGGCGGACCCGATCACCCGTGCAGTAATAACCGCCATCAATAACATGCTAATCGACCTGATGGCCGCGATGTCACATAAGGACTGGTTGAGTCGCCGCCAACGGCAAAAGCAGGGAATTGAACGGGCGCATACGTTGGGTAGATACCGGGGAAAGCAGGCAGATCAGAAACGACATCAGAAAGTCCTGTACTACCGACAGATTAAGAAACTGAGCATCCGAGAAACAGCAGACGCGACAGGCTACAGTACTTCCCAAGTTTGTCGCATTCAGGCCTTCTATAAAGAAGTTGAGACTGATTAAAAAGCAGCCTTAATGTACAATAATTTTCGATATCCAAGCTGACCCCATGAACAATCAATGAGTGAGAGGTGAAAGATGATTTCATACAAAAAAACCATACCTGCTCTTGTCATATTCGCTTTATCTAATGCTGTGGCATATGCGAATGATTTCGACAAATCAAATGAAGCGATGGCAATTTCAGCAATAGGTTTTTCTGGCTCAAATGCTCGTGTTGCACATGATGTTTGTGGGGCAACCAATGAGAAAATTGATAAATATAAAAAACAAATAAAAGACTCATTAACTAGAACATTAAAGTATGAACAGTCAGGATTCGATACGCATTGGGATAATGGTTGGAAAAATGCTGATTTTTTGGTTAAGTCATTAAGTAATGATGAAGCCTATAAAAAAGAATATTGCCGAGAGGTTTTAGATGGAATTAATAATCCTGAAATGAATTAAGGATTATTCCTTATTCGGGGTTCTACGCCGGAACCCCAGATTTTTCCGTCCGCTAAAATTATCCCCGGTTGAGCAGCTTTATACCGTCAGCTCGCAGTGGACCATCAGGGGAAATGTGGCGGTACAGCGTTTGTCGGGTTATCCCAAGCTCCTGGCATAACGTACTGACTTTCGTCTCTGGCCGTCCCATTGATGCCATTGCCAGTTGCAATTTTATTGGCGTCATTTTGTAAGGCCGTCCGCCGTTCCTCCCGCGGGCTCTTGCTGAGGCAAGGCCTGCCGCTGTTCTTTGCGGCGCTGTACGCAGCAGAGACCGACGGCCGCGCGCGACTGGCTCGACACCCGCTTAGTCCCGCCCTCTGGTCAAATGCAGGCTGACGTGTACAGCCTGCAGGCAGAGGATTTCGTCTGGCAACCGGTATCGCCCGCCGTCGGCGCCGTTCGCAATGACAATCCCTCACTCATCCTGCCCATCGATACGCCAACGGTCTGAGTGCCGCATTATCCACAGTTTTGGTGGGTATCATGTGTGCAAACACACGTGAAGAACGCCAAAAGCTGCAGGAAAAATCACTCAGAAAATTATTATATTACGCGGGAAAGCGCGATCCGCAGGGGGATTTGGGGTTGCGCGCGTTCGCGTTTTGTTTATGCTTTACTGTATAAATATACAGTTTGGTTATGATTATGCTGAGCAATTCAAGGTTGTATGCTTTTTCACCAGGTGAGTCTCTGACGTTACCGCTGTTTGCCGATCGCGTGGCCTGCGGCTTTCCTTCCCCGGCGCAGGACTATGTCGAGAGCCGGCTGGATATCGGCAAGCTGCTGGTGCGGCATCCCAACGCCACCTACTTTGTACGCGCCAGCGGCGAGTCGATGATCGACGGCAATATTCAGGACGGCGATCTGCTGATCGTCGACAGCGCCCTGACGCCGGAACACGGCAATATCGTGATCGCCGCCGTGGACGGTGAATTCACCGTCAAAAAACTGCAGCGCTATCCCGACGTGCGGCTGTTGCCGATGAACCCCGCCTATGCGCCGATCGTGTTCAACGACGAGGCGCAGCTGGAGATCTTCGGCGTGGTGACCTTTATCGTCTACGCGGCGCTGTAACCATGTTTGCCCTGGTAGACGTCAACAGCTTCTACGCCTCCTGCGAAACCATCTTTCGGCCCGACCTGCGGGGGCGGCCGGTGATCGTGCTGTCCAACAACGACGGCTGCGTGATCGCCCGCAGCGCCGAGGCGAAGGCGTTGGGCGTGCCGATGGGCGCGCCTTATTTCAAAATCAAAGAGGAGATGCGCCGCCGCAACGTCGCGGTGTTTTCCTCCAACTACGCGCTGTACGCCGACATGTCCCGCCGGGTGATGGACACGCTGGAGGAGATGGCGCCGGCGGTGGAGATTTATTCGCTGGACGAAGCCTTTCTGCGGCTGGACGGCGTGGCGCACTGCGAAGCGCTGGAACCGTTCGGCCGGCGGGTGCGCGATCGCATCCGGCGCGAGCTGCATTTGACGGTCGGGGTCGGCATTGCGCCGAGCAAGACACTGGCTAAACTGGCCAACTTCGCGGCCAAGAAATGGCGCGGCACCGGCGGCGTGGTGGATTTATCCGATCCGGTGCGCCAGCGCAAGCTGCTGGCGTTGATCCCGGTGGAAGAGGTGTGGGGCGTGGGGCGCCGCCTGACACGCCAGCTGCAGGCGATGGGGATCCACACCGCGCTGCAGCTGGCGGATTGCGATACCCGGCTGGCGCGTAAAACCTTCAGCGTAGTGCTGGAGCGCACGATACGTGAACTGCGCGGCGAATCGTGCCTGCGGTGGGAAGATGAGGCGGCGGCGAAAGAGCAGATCATCTGTTCCCGCTCGTTCGGCCAGCGCTTGACGCATTACCCGCATATGCGCGAGGCGATCTGCAGCTACGCCGAACGCGCCGCCGAAAAGCTGCGGCAGGAAAAGCGCTACTGCCGTAACGTGTCGGTGTTTATCAAAACCAGCCCGCATTCGGCGGGCGAAGGCTATTACAGCAATATGGGCACCGCCCGGCTGCAAACCCCGAGCAACGACAGCCGCGACATCATCGCCATGGCGGTGCGCGCGCTGGAGAGCATCTGGCAGGAGGGGCGACGTTACCTGAAGGGCGGCGTGGTGCTGGGGGATTTCAGCGCCGCCGCCATGGCGCAGATCGACCTGTTCGACGACTGCCCGCCGCGCCGCAACAGCGAGCGGCTGATGGCGACCCTCGATCGCCTGAATCAGGAAGGGCGCGGGCGCGTATGGTTCGCCGGGCAGGGGATCGTCAAACCGTGGCAAATGAAGCGCGAAATGCTGTCGCCGGCCTACACCACCCGGCTGGCGGATATCCCGCTGGTGCGGCTGGGGGAGCGGGAGCCGCGCGCCGCCGAGCCGAAGGAGGAAAAACGCCGCGGGTGACAGCCGGCGGCGTGGGTAGGCTATGCGTTACTTCACCGCCGCCGGATCCGGCTTATCGGGGGTGATGCCATACAGCGCCATGGCGCGGTTGACCTCGCTGCGGGCGATACGGCCTTCGTCAGCCAGCAGTTTCAACGCGGCGAGCGCGATGAAATGGCGGTTGACCTCGAAGAACTCACGTAGCGCCTCGCGGGTGTCCGAGCGGCCAAAGCCATCGGTGCCCAAGGTGATAAAGGCGCGGTCCGGCAAGAACGGTTTGATCTGATCGCCGACGATCTTCATATAGTCCGTCGCCACCACCACCGGGCCAGGATGCGCCGCCAGCAGACTCTGTATATAAGGGACTTTCGGCGGGTCTTCCGGGTGCAGCAGGTTCCAGCGTTCGGCCGCCATGCCGTTACGGCGCAGTTCGCTCAGGCTGGTGGCACTCCAGATATCGCTGGCGACGCCAAAGTCCTCGGCCAACAGCGCCGCCGCCGCCAGCGCCTCGCGCATGATGGCGCCGCTGGCGACCAGCTGAGCGCGCGGGCTCTCTTGGTTTGCCGTTTCGTTCTGTTTGAGCAAATAGGCGCCCTGGATAATCCCGTCCTCCACGCCCGCCGGCATCGGCGGCTGCGGGTATCCTTCGTTGAGCAAGGTGATGTAGTAGTAAATATCCTCTTGTTCAACGAACATCCTGCGCATGCCGCTCTGAACGATCACTGCGAGTTCATAGGCATAGGTCGGATCGTAGGAGACGCAGCTGGGAATGACGGAAGACAGCACGTGGCTGTGGCCGTCGTCATGCTGCAAGCCTTCGCCCATCAGGGTGGTTCTGCCGGAGGTGGCGCCGAGCAGGAAGCCCTTGGTGCGCGCGTCTGCCGCTGCCCAGGCGAGATCGCCCACCCGCTGCAGCCCGAACATGGAGTAAAAGATATAGAACGGGATTGTCGCGACATCGTGGTTGCTGTAGGCGGTGCCGGCGGCGATCCAGGTCGATATCGCGCCGGATTCGTTGATGCCTTCCTGCAAAATCTGGCCGTCTTTGGCCTCTTTGTAGTAGCTGAGCTGCCCGGCGTCTTGCGGGGTATACAGCTGGCCGAGCCAGGAATGGATGCCAATCTGGCGGAACAGGCCTTCCATGCCGAACGTGCGCGATTCGTCCGGCACGATGGGCACAATCAGTTTGCCGATGTTGGCGTCTTTGAGCAGCGTGCCGAGGATATTGACGAAAGCCATGGTGGTCGACATGTTGCGTTCGCCGCTGCCCTTCAGCAGGCCGTCGAAGCGCGATAGTTCCGGTATCGCCAGCGGAGCGGATTGGCCGAAGCGGGCAGGGATGTAGCCGCCCAGCGCGGTGCGCGTCGCGGTGATGTACTTCGCCGCCGCGCTGTCGGGTTCAGGCTTCAGGTAAGGGATCTCTGCCAGTTGGGCGTCGGAGATTGTCAGCCCTAAACGGTCGCGGAAGGCTTTCACCGCATCCTGGCTCATTTTTTTCAGCTGGTGGTTGATGTTCTGCCCTTCACCGGCTTCCCCCATGCCAAACCCTTTGACGGTTTTGGCCAGCACCACCGTCGGTCTGCCCGTGGTATGCACCGCCTGATGGTAGGCGGCGTACACCTTTTGCGGATCGTGGCCGCCACGGTGCAGCGCCCAGATCTCATCGTCGCTCAGGTCGGCGACCAGCTCGAGCAATTCCGGGTACTTGCCGAAGAAATGCTCCCGCACATAGGCGCCGCTTTGCGACTTGAAAGTTTGGTAATCGCCGTCGACGCACTCCATCATGCGCTGCATCAGCAATCCGGAGCGGTCTTTTTGCAGCAGTTTGTCCCAGCCGCTGCCCCAGATCACCTTGATTACCTGCCAGCCGGCGGCTTTGAAGGTGCCCTCCAGTTCCTGAATGATCTTGCCGTTGCCGCGCACGGGGCCATCCAGCCGCTGCAGGTTACAGTTCACGACGAAGATCAGGTTATCGAGTTTTTCTCGCCCGCCCAGCGCAATCGCCGCCAGCGATTCCGGTTGATCCATCTCGCCGTCGCCGAGGAACGCCCACACCTTTCTTCCCTGGTGAGGTTTCAGCTCGCGGTATTCCAGATAACGCATGTAGCGCGCCTGGTAGGCGGCGGTCAGCGGCCCCAGCCCCATCGAAACGGTGGGATATTGCCAGAAATCCGGCATCAGCCGCGGGTGTGGGTAGGAGGAGAGGCCACGGCGTGTGGATTCGCGGCGAAAGTTGTCGAGCAGTTCCTCGTCGATGCGGCCTTCGAGATAGGCGCGGCCATAAATGCCGGGGGCGGAGTGGCCCTGGATATACACCATGTCGCCGGCAAACTCATCGGTGCGCCCGCGGAAAAAGTGCGTGAATCCCACATCGTAAAGCACCGCGGCCGACTGATAGGTGGCGATATGCCCGCCGACGTTGGAATGTTTGCCGGCGCGCAGCACCATCGCCATGGCGTTCCAGCGAATAAACGCATTGATGCGCGCTTCAGCGGCCAGATCGCCGGGATACGTCGGTTGCTTATAGGCCGGGATCGTATTCACGTAGGGCGTGGTGACCAGGCTGAAGAAATCACCGTGTTTTCGCTGATCGGCTTCGGCCATTTTCTCCAGTAAAAAATGCGCGCGCTCACGGCCGTCGATATCGGTGACGCCTTCAAATGCCTCAAGCCATTCAGCCGTCTCTTGCGGGTCAAGATCTGCTTTAACCACGGGTTGGTTCATAAAAGCTCCAAATGTACTTACCTGATAAGGCGCTGAGCGATACAGGGATTTATTGAATTGCAAGTGCAAGAGTTGCAAATGCAATAATGGCGAAAGCCACTCTATCCCTTTACAATTGCAATTGCAACTCACCGCTTTTGACGAGAAAAATGACATGACAGATAAACAACCCGACCTGTGGTTCTCCTTTGTGCGCGCGCATCGGGCGATGATCAGAAAGATAGAGGCGAAGTTGTCGGAAGCGGGGCTGCCGGTTTACGCCTGGTATGACGTGTTATGGGGATTGGAAAGCGGGGAAAACGGCACACGCCGCATGCATGAGCTGGCGGACGTGTTGGTGATTGAGCGTTACAACCTGACCCGCCTGATGGATCGCCTGGAAAAAGAGCGGCTGGTCACGCGTTTTCGATCGGATGACGATCGCCGGGCCTCCTTCGCGACTATCACCGAGGAAGGCAAGGCCCTGCGGAAAAAGATGTGGGAGATCTACCGTTCGGTGGTCAACACTCACTTTCTCAACCAGTTCAGCGAAGAAGAGATCGCACGCTTCTCCGACGCGTTGAACAATGCGATGCAGCTGGCCAGAGAATGATCAGGCATCGGGCGTGATGTGCAGAACGCGCAGCGCATCGGCGATCAGCGCCGAAGGGATTTTCTGCTCGTCGGCCAGCAGTTTGAGGGCGCAGAGCGCAATCCATTCCGCCTGCGGGTAGTGGATTTCGCCGCGCACCCGTGAATCTGAGCCCACCGCGGCAAAGCGTGCGGGAATGAATCGCTTGAGCTGATTGGCAATCAGGTGCGAGTAGTCGGTGACGGCGACGACGGGGGCATTCCCGGCACCCAGGCACGTTTTCAGATGGCATTTGCCGCCGCTGTCCTGGCGCTGCATGTCGGCGAGTTCGGCGTCCTGCGCCAACCGCGTGTAGCTGGGGCAGCTCCAGATTTCAGACGCAATCCCCCAGTTTTTCAACACCTCGGCCGCCTGCTGAACGCGGGCGAGCGCACGGCCGGCGCCGCACAGACGAACCTGCAACGGCGAGTCCGCCGCGGTGGCGACGCGATACATTCCCCTGAACGCCTGTTCTGCGACAAACGGCTCCCCTGAAGAGAGGGGGCCATTGTCTGCGTTGGTCGCGAGATACACCATCTTTCTCGTTCCCTCCAGATAGAGCGCGCGCAGGGCGTGATGGAGTATCGCGCCGGTTTCTCTGGCATTGGCCGGATCGAAAGGCAACCAGCCCGGCATGGCCGTGAGCTGAAGCGGGAACCAGGCCTGAACGCCTTTCGGCAAATCGGCACTGCCGGTATCTGCATCGCTGATGAAAATCCCCTTGCGATTGGTTTCCGGCTCAAGCCCGCGGAGCATGTCCACCGAGGGGGTGTTGACGAAGTAAAACAGCGGCTTCTCATAACGCTCTGATTGATGGCCAAACCAGAGCGGCCAGGCGGTGGCGTAGCGGGAAATCGGCGGCTCGGCGCGCCTTCTGCCGTCGATAAGCCAGATGTCGCCGCTGGCGTTGAGTTCGCCCAGGGTTTGCGCCGTCCAGGCGCTGGCAGAAGGGCGCGAAGCGCCGGCTTTTTGGCTGGCGGAGGTCATCTTGCGGATACAGGCTTCGGCCAGGGTTTGGGTTCTGGCCGAGGCGGCTGGCAGTGTTATACGTTGAGGCGACATGCGGAGCATTCTCTTTAAGTTGCAAGTGCAATGATTGTAATTGCAATTCATGGCGTGTGCCAATGACTTCTGAACAGGTCGCAGCCATCCAGGTGTGTCCCGCGGCGATATATTCAGGTTCTGCAGACGCGATCCTATTTGTTTCACCGACCAGACAGCCGCCATCCGTTGTCCTTATTTCTGCAGTTTTTTATAAATGACGGGCAGCTAAAAACGGTTTGCCGATAGGGATAATGCGCGTGTCAATCCGCGTTAAACGAGAATATCGGCATCTTAAAAATAAAACGAAATAAGGATGAAAGCATATGCCTGGATTTAATTATGGCGGTAAAGGAGATGGGACTAACTGGAGTTCTGAACGCGGTACGGGCCCTGAGCCGGGGGGCGGCGATAAAGGCCATTCCGGCGATCGCGGCGGCGCCGGCGTTGGCAACAGCCCGGAACAGCAACAGATAACGGCGATCCAAAACGATCCGGCGCTGCGCATGAAGCTGGAGGCGGTGATTAAGGCGGCGCGCAGAATTAACCCGGCTGCGAAATTGCATATTGAAAGCGTCAGCCCATCCGGCACGCTGAGCCTTTCCGCCACCGGTTTGACGGCCGATCAGGCGAAGCACATTGGCCTGGGGGGGCTGGTGATGGGGGTCAACGCCAAGGGGGTGACAGTGGCGATCGGGGATATCGAAACCGGCCATGCGCGCAAGCCCTCAACCCCTGGCAAAGGCGGCAACAATGGCCTGAATGCCGGGCAGATCGGCGCCTCTTCGTTAGGCAGTTTCGTGACAGACTCGCATCGCGATCGGCCCGTCAGCGGCTGGCATGGCAACGGCAAAACCGGCGAATTCTCGACGACCCGCACGACCGGGAGTTACTACGGTTTTCATCATTTGAAGGTGGAAAAGCAAGACGGAGTGGCGACCTACAACCTCTACTATAAGGCCAATAAGAACCGGCCCGCGTTTATCGCCGTGGTGAGAGGGGATAACCTGAATGCCATGGAGGTGAAATATGCCAACGGCAAACCGGTAAAATCGCCCGGCTCGGTAAAAACGATCGTTAAGGAATTCGTCGAATATCAAAATGCGGAATTAAAAGCCATCAAGGATGGCGTCAGCCTGGCCGCAGGTATCAATAAAGATATTGCGGAAAAGATCGGCGCGAAATACGCCAAACTCGCCAAGGATTTGGAGGCGGGAATACAAGGAAAATATATCCGCAACGTGCAAGATGCGGAGAAAACCTACGAGCAATTGACGAAGGGCCTGAACAAAAAGCTTAAGGCGCAGGACAAAGCGGCGATTGTCACCTGGCTGAAAATGATCGATGCGGAACAGTATGCCCGCAATGCGCGGGTATTGGGCAAGGTCTTCACCGGGGTGGATTGGGCGATCAAAGGCGCGGATCTGGTAAACGCCGCGATTGAAGGTTTCTCAACCGGCAACTGGAAAGCGTTCCGCAACCAGCTCGAAGCGCTCGGGTTGTCGATCGGCGCAGGGTATACGCTCTCCGCTATCGCCGCGTTTTTCGCGCCGACGCTGGTGTCGTCGACGGTGGGCATTTTCGCCTTCGCTTACCTGTTTGGCTGGGCCACCAGCTATATCGATGCGGAACGTGCGGGGGAGCTGGAGAAGTGGGTCGCTGACCTGTAACGGCATGAGGGGGCTGGCCCCCTCATTTTACCCCTCACACCCTCTACCTCTTTTACACCACCGGCGCCACCGTCAGCAGCAGATTGGCGAAACGGCGCTGTTCGCCGGAGGCGATCACCAGCAGCGTTCGATCCGATTTGACCGCGGCGTAAAACGCCTCGCGCGGCAGGTGTTCGACCGGGCAATGTGCCGGCAGCAGCTGCCGGTATTCGGTTTCGATGGTGTTGGTGAAGTCCGGCGGGCAGGCCATCAGCGCCGCGCTTTCCACGTTGATGCAGGCCAGCAGTTTTTCCAGGATTGGCGGGGCGGCGAGCGTGCCGGGCGCCAGGTTCAGATAGACCACGGTGGCGTCTTTCGGCGCGTGCGTCACGCAGGCGTAGTTGCCGTCGGCGATCAACACCTGGGTTTTATGCCCGCATTGCGCCAGTGCGGCGAGCAGCGGCGGGTGAGTGATGGCGGATTTGATCATAAAGCGATTCCTGAATGGGCGGGCGGCAAGCGCGCCGCCCGCAGCTGAATTACATGCGGTAGATGCCGCCGTTGATGTCGAGAGTCGCGCCGGAGATGAAACCGTCGTATTCCGCCGCAAGGAAGGCGATGGCGCGCGCCACGTCGTCCGGTGTGCCTGCGCGGCCCAGCGGGATGGCGCGAACGGTTTCCTCCGCCGATGCCTGGGTGGTGTGGCGATTGTGGAAACGGGTGCCGAGGATCAGGCCGGGCGCCACCGCATTCACCCGGATGCCGTGCTCGCCCAGCTCCGCCGCCAGCGAGCGCGTCCAGGTGAGCACCGCGCCCTTGGTGGCGGAATAGACCAGCGAGCCGGCGTGCCCGCCGGCGCGGCCCGCCTGTGAGGCCAGGTTAACGATGCTGGCGCCGTCCGGCGCCGCTTTCAGGTGCGGCAGCGCGCTCTGGGTGACGTTCAGCATGGTGGTCATGTTCACGTCGATCACGGTTTGCCAGAAGGCGCGGTCGATCTCGCCCAGCCATTTGCGCCCGACGATGCCGCCGACGTTATTGATCAGGATATCGATGCCGCCGAGCAACTCGGCGCCGGCCGAGACGCAGCGCAGCGTTTCGTCGGTGTCGATGAGATCGGCGTAGCCGTAGGCGGCCTTTTGCCCCAATGAATGGGCCAGCGCCACCAGCGCTTTGGGGCCGCTTTCGTCGCTGTGATAGTGAAAATAGATGTCGCACCCGGCCTTGATCAGCCGCTCCGCGGTGGCGCGGCCGATGCCCTGTTCCGCCCCGGTGATAAAGACCTTTTTGCCCGCAAGATCGCCCATGATTGACTCCTTATTGGTTCGTTAAGAATTGATGACGCCTTCACGCTGTTTGGCGCAGTAGAAAATGCAGATCAACCCGGTGGCCAGCAGGCACGAAGCCAGGAAAAACAGCCCCGGCGCGCTGCTGCCGGTCAGATCGTTCAGCACGCCCACCGCATAGGGGGCGACGAAACCGCCGATATTGCCGATGCAGCTCACCACCGCCAGCCCGGCGGCCGCGGCTGCGCCGGTGGAAATGTTGGCGGGCATGGATAGGAACGGCGGCACGGCGGTATAGATGCCGATGGCGGCGATGCACAGGAATGACAGCGCGACGAACGGGTCGTATTTAAAAAATGTCACCGCGCCCATCAGGCCGATGGCGGCGATCACCATGCTGAGGCCGGCGAACACGCCGAGTTTTTTGGTTTTGCTGGCCCACAGACTCCACGGATAGACCAGCAGCGCGGCCAGGCCGTAGGGAATGAGCGCCAGCAGGCTGACGCGGAAGATATCGCCGCCGGAAATGGCGCTGATGATCGACGGCAGCCAGGTGCTGAAGCCGTAAATGCCGCACACCATGCCGAAGTTGAGCAGCGCGTAGAGCAGGTATTTCTTGTTTTTAATCCCTTTCAGGAAGTCGCCCAGCGTGATTTTAGAGCCGGATTTGGAGCGGCCGGCGTTGCTCATCAGCCAGGCCTTTTCCTCCACGTTCAGATAGCCGACATCCTTGGGCGAGTTCTTGATCAGGAATGGGATCAACAGGCCGATGACGATCGGCGGCAGCCCTTCGAGGATGAACAGCAGCTGCCAGGGGGCGAACCCGAACCAGTCATGCTGAATATTGAGAATAAAGCCGGAAATCGGCGAGCCGACCGCGTTGGACAGCGGTTGGACGATGATGAACATGCCGAGAATTTTAGTGCGGTACTTTTCCGGGAAAAACACCGTGAAGTAATACACCACCGAGGGAAAGAAACCGGCTTCGCACACGCCCAGCATAAAACGGCAAATATACAGCTCCAGCGGCGTGCGCACAAAACCGAGCAGGGTCGCGAAGATGCCCCAGGAAATTAATATTCTGGCGAACCAGATGCGCGGGCCGAATTTTATGGTGCCGGCGTTGCTGGGTATTTCAAACAGGAAATAGCCGATAAAGAAAATCCCGGAGGCGAAGCCGAAGGCCGAGGCGGTCAATCCCAAATTATCTTCCAGCGCTTTGGCGGCGTAGGCCATATTGTTGCGGTCGAGAAAGGCCAGGAAATACAACAATATCATGAGGGGGACAATATGCAGCGTCAATTTCCTGATGGCGCTGCGTTCAATATCCTTTGGCATTATTTTTTTCATCATGGTTTTTCCCATGTGGTTAATCGGAATAATAGCGGCCCGGCCCAAAGCAATGAGCGGAGAGCTGAATAACGACGTTGCGTGCATAAAAGCGTCGCGCCGTTTATTTATTGCGACGATTCTATTTTTTCTGCTTTAGCTGTAACGGTCCGGACGATGCCGACTGCGCATCGTCTGGGAAAGCCGTTTTTACTCTATTAACCGGCGGTTTTGACCGAGCGCCGGCTGATGACCGTCGGTGGGAAGAGAAACTCGCCGGGCGGTTGCGAATCATTGTTGATGCGGCCGATCAGGCGTTCGACCATCAGCTGCGCCATCTCCGCCAGCGGCGGCCGGACTGACGTCAGCCCCGGTTCGGCCAGGCCGGCCAGCGCGATATTGTCGATGCCGATCACCGAGATGTCTGCGGGCACCTGGACGCCGGCGGCGCGCAGGCCCACCATCAGCCCGATGCCCAACGCATCGTTAATCGCCACGATGCCGTCCGGGCGCGGCGCCAGCGTGAGAACGCGCGGCGCCAGCGTCAGCCCCAATTCGAACATTTCCGTGTCGCCGTAGGCGCTGGTGGCCTTGCCTTCGATCACCCGTTGGCGTTCGCTCAGGCTGTGCCCCAGAGCGCTCAGAAAACCGTCGATCTTGTGGCTGCGCCCGACGGTCAGCGTCGCTTCGGTGGCGAACACGATGTGTCGGCAGCCACGTTCGAGCAGATGCTGTGCGGCCAGGCGCCCGGCGGCGATATTGTCCATCGACACGCTGTCGAACAGCCGGCTATCGGTGGCCATCTGCTCGGCAAACGGGCTGTCGTAGCTGACAATCTTCATGCCTCGCTCGGCGGCCCGAACAAAATGGGTCTGGCGAATGTCGCTCGCCGCCACGATGATGCCGCGCACGCCATGCAGAAACATATCGTCGATAAACGCGGCCTCCTCCTGCTCCTGGCGGTAGGCGTTGCCGAGCAAGACCCGGTAGCGGTGAGCCCGCGCCGCGCCGTCGACGGCATGCGCCAGCGCCGAAAAGCTCGGGTTAACGATCGACGGCAGCAGCAGGCCGATGATTTTCGCCTGCGGCGTGGGTGCCGCCGCCGATTGAGCCGGCCGGTAGCCCAGGGTCGCCATCGCCCGTTCGATGCGCTCACGGGTCTGCGCGCTCATCTGGTGACTGCGATTATTCAGCAGGTTCGACACGCTGCTGATGGACACGCCGGCCAACCGCGCCACATCACGAATATTTGCCATTTGCCGATACCTTGCTGCCTGCCGTTAGCCTGCAATCTATAAGGGAAGCCGGCCGCAGGCAAGCTGCAACCAGGGCGCCGCGTGCATGGGATCGCGCATTTGTGAGAGTCGTCAGGCGGCAGCCGTGTTGTTTACTAAACAACAGCGGGGGTGGGGGCACTGTGTTAACGCAGATGAGTGAGATCTGCGAAGCATCTCTCGTTTATCGCCCTTCGGGGCGGCGGGTTCTGTACTATTGTTTTCTCTTTGCGGCACGTTCCAGGCCGATGGGGCGCTGGGCGCAACGGAGATCACAGATGAACAAACGGGAATTAGAAAGCGCGATTGTCACCGATTTTTCCAAACGCATGAGCTATGGCGACTACCTGTGCCTGGACCAACTGCTGGACTGCCAGCACCCGCTCTCCAACCCGCCGCATCATGACGAAATGCTGTTCGTGATACAGCATCAAACCTCCGAACTGTGGATGAAACTGATGCTGCACGAGCTGCAGGCGGCGCTGCGGCTGGTGCAGCAGGACAAACTCAGCCACTGTTTTAAAATCCTCGCGCGCGTCAAACAGATCCAGCGGCTGCTGTTCGAGCAGTGGGCGGTGCTGGAAACGCTGACGCCGTCGGAATACGTCGAGTTTCGCGACGTGCTGGGCAGTTCGTCGGGCTTCCAGTCGCACCAGTACCGGTCGATCGAATTCCTGCTCGGCAACAAGAACGCCGCCATGCTGGCGGTGTTCAGCAACGACGCGGAAAGGCACGCCGCGCTGAAGGCGATCCTCGAAGCGCCGAGCCTGTACGACGAATACTTGCTGTACCTGGCGCGCCACGGCTTGCCGATCCCGCAGGAGTGTCTCGAGCGCGACTGGACGCAGCCCTACCAGCGCAACCCGGATCTGCTGCCGGCGTTTAAAGTGATCTACGACAACCCGCAAACCTACTGGGAAGCCTATGAAATGGCGGAGAAGCTGGTGGATATCGAAGAGAGTTTCCATCTGTGGCGTTTCCGCCATATGAAAACGGTGGAGCGGATCATCGGCTTTAAGTCGGGCACCGGCGGCTCCAGCGGCGTCAGCTTCCTGAAAAAGGCGTTGGATCTGACCTTTTTCCCCGAGTTGCTGGACGTGCGTACCGAAATCGGTGCCTGAGACATTGTGAGGGGGAAGGGCGATGAGCGTGAGGATTATCGATAAGGCGGCGGAGAAGGTGGTGGGAGTGAGAGTCGTGGGGCCGTATCCGCAGACCATCCCGCAGGGCTCGCAGCAACTGTTGGCATGGCGGCAGCGCCACGACGTGCCGTTCGGCAAATGGCTGGTGCTGTATTGGGACGATCCGGCGGAAGTGGCGCCGGAAAAGCTGCGCGCCGACGTGGTGATGAGCGTGGCGGACGATTTCGCGCTGCCGGCGGGCAGCGAGGGCGTCACCGTGCAGACGCTGCCCGCCGGGCAGTATGCGGTCTACCACGTGCGCATCAGCGATGGCGATTTCGAGCGGGTGTGGGGCGAGTTCTATCAGAAGCTGCTGCCGGCCAGCGGCTACCAGCCGGTTGAGGGGGGGAGCTATGAGCACTATCTCAACGACTGCGAAGCCGACGGCTATTTCGACCTCGAGATTTACCAGACGGTGAAGAAGTGGTGAAGGGGAAATGATAAAGAAGGCTGAATCGATGGGCGGTACAGATTCAGCCCGTTGTGTTGGCTTAACGTCGGTGATTTTGCCGCCAGCCTATTCATCTCCTTGCCAAAAGGGGTTACAGCGGACGGCGTTTTTGCCGGTACTGCCGCCCGGGGGGCGGCGTTAACCGGCTTTCCCGGCGTACCAATTACCTACTCTTTAGGGAACAACTGATCGACGGCGCTCTGGATTGCCGCCTGATGGCCGCCACCCGGTGCGGCGGTGCGTGCGGCGCCGCCAGGCTGGTTGAGATCCAGCTGGCCGCCGGTGTTGATCGCGCCATCCTCTTTCACCGTGATATTGAAACTGGTGCCGGTGATGTTGATTTGGCCGTCCGCCAGCAGTTCGATCACGCTTTCGCCGCACTCGAGCCGCAGCGATTCGCCGGAGCCGAGGGTAAAGGCATTGACCACGGCGTCGCTGCGCGTTTTGCCGGTCAGCGCGGAGGATTCGCCTTTGACGCCGGTCGCCTGATTGAGCACCACCCGTTTGATCTGGTTACCGCCCACCAGATGCGTGTGGTCGTTAGCGATGGTGTGGCTTTCATCGTTTTTCACCTGGGTGTCCATGTTGCGCTCCGCCTGGATCCACACCTGTTCGGCGCCGGCCTTGTCTTCGAAACGCAGGGCGTTGGCGTTGTCGGCGGTGCCGTCCTTGGTGCGGCTCATAAAGCCCATCTGGGTAGCGGCGGCCGGCAGCGCCCACGGCGGCATGCTGGCTTCGTTATAGACGCGCCCGGTGACGATCGGCCGATCCGGATCGCCGTTGATAAAGTCCACCACCACTTCGTCGTTGACGCGCGGGATCTGCACACCGCCGTAGCCCTGGCCGGCCCAGGCGCTGGAGACGCGCACCCAGCAGGAGCTGCCGTCGTCTTTCGGCCCGAAGCGATCCCAGTGGAATTTCACCTTGATGCGGCCGTATTTATCGGTCCAGATCGATTCGCCGGCCGGGCCGACCACCCGGGCGGTCTGCGGCCCGTGGGTTTTCGGCCAGCTGGCCTGCTGCGGCGGGTGCCAGGGCACGTCCGCCGGCAGCACGGTGAAGTCGATACGGTGTTCGCTACTCTGATCGTCGCCGCTGGCGTAGCGGTTCTCTTTCAGGTGATAGTTGGCCTGCAGCGTCAGGTACTCGCGGTTGTCGTCGGCGTGCGGGGCGTTATACAACGTAAAGGTGCTGCCGGGGGCGATGCCCATGGCGGTGGCGGTGCCTCGGATCTGCTGATGCTCGGCCTGCCAGGCTTCCTGGCGCACGCGGGCGTAGAACTCGCCCTGCTGATGTTCGGTATAGCGGCCTGGCCAGTCGTAAACGTCGATCTGCCCCGGCGTGGGGGAGACCGGGTTCTGCCGCGCCTGGAACAGCCAGGCGTTCGGTTTGCGAAAATCATAGTCGTCCAGGCTGTAGATGCCCGGCGTGACGCGATCGGACAATGTCCACTGGCTGATGCCTTCCTCGCTGGTGCTGCCGCCGGACGGCGTCAGATGGTAGGGGATCATCTCGTAGCCGGGATAAGGCTGGTGGTGGTGGGGCGCATCCCCGAGCACCAGCGTGTGCTTGCCCATCTCGTGTTTGAAATAGTAATAGATGCCCTCCAGCTCCATCAGGCGGCTGATGAAGTTGAAGCTGCTTTCGTTGTACTGCACGCAGTAGCCCCACAGGCGATAGTCGCCGGTCAGCTGATCTTCCAGCTGCACGTTGTGCTCCGCCAGCAGGGTCTTGACGATCTGCGGCACCGTCTGTTCCTGGAAGATGCGGAAGTTTCGGTCTTTGGTCATCGGCCACAGATCCGGCTGCACGTGCAGGTTATACACCGCGTAGCGCGTGCCGCCGATCTCTTCGCTGCTGACGGCGATGGCGGTGATCTTGCCGTTCAGGTAGCGCGGGGCGCTGAGAAAGCCCTGGGTAGGGATCTCCAGCGTCAGCGGTTGGCCGAGCAGCGCTTTGCGATCGAGCCGCGCGTCGGTGCTCAGCAATTCAATAGAGAAGTCGAAAGGAGTGGAAAGCGCTTCGATACCGTCCAGCGAGCGGAACAGCAGTTGCTCCTGGCCCAGCGGCGTGTGCGCAATAATGCGATCCAACATGAGAACATCCTCTGTGATTGACGTCATGCCCTGCATACTCCGGCGTTGCAGCCGCCTTGCCGCGCGGCCAATGAGGGGGCAGTTGCTCGTCAGTCTCATGAAATAGGGAAAACCCCGCCGTGGCGGAGTTTCAGAACGGGATTAACCGGCGGTGGCCGGGTTGACCAGCCAGGTGCCGGCGGTGTCGATGCTGAGCTGTTGGCGGCGCAGCCGATCGTTGTGGCGGATCTCCAACTGATAACGGCCCGGCGCCAGGTTCAGGCTGGCGAAGCCGTTTTCGCCCGCAGTGACCTGCTGCGGCTTGCCGTCGAGGCTGACCTGTTCGCCCGGTTGCAGTTTGAAGTACACCAGCGCCACCGGCTGCGGTGGCGGCGCCGCTTTTTCAGGTTCTGTCGCTGCAGGCTGCGCGGTTTGCGGCGCGCTCGGCTGCTCCGTCAGGGTTTTCTGCGCCGGTGACGCTACGGTGTTTTGGGCGACGGCCTGGGCGTCGTCCTTGCCGCCGCTCAGCCAGGCGACGGCGCCGATCACCAGCAGCGCCGCGACGCCGGCGCCGGCCATCATCGGGCGCGAGAATTGGGTGCCGCGCGCGGTAACGGCGCCGGCGGCGGCCGCAGCGGCGGCCGGGTTGGCGGCGACCAGCAAGTTCTCCGGCGCGGCGGCCGGGGTGCTGATGATTTCGTTTTCATCGGCGATCGGCAGATGCAACAGCTCGGCCATTTCATCGATGGTCTGCGGGCGGTCTTCCGGCTTCAGCGCCAGCGCGCGATCGACGGTGCGCAACAGCTCCGGCGAGTAGCCGGCGGGGCGGCGCTCGGCCAGCGGCTGGTAGCTGTCTTCGATGCTGCGCACCACGCTGACCGGCGGCGGCGAACCGACGATCAGCGTGTGCAGCACGGCGCCGAGCGCGTAGATATCGGTCCACGGCCCCTGTTCGCCGTCGCTGTTCTCAGTGTACTGCTCGATCGGCGCGAAGCCCGGTTTGAGCATGATCTCCGTTTCGTCCGACAGGTTGCCGATCTCTTTGCGCGCCGACCCGAAGTCCAGCAGCACCGGCAGCTGGCTCTCCTGGATTTGGATGTTATCCAGCGAAATGTCGCGGTGCAGATAGCCTTCCTGATGGATGGTGTTGATGGCGCTGAACAGCGGCGGCAGCAGCCGACGGATCCACGCCTCGTCGATTTTTTCCGGCTGCTGCGCCTGCAGGTTTTTCAGCGTGGTGCCGCTGTAAAACTGGGTGCCCATATAGGCGGTGCCGTTCTCTTCCCAGAAGCGCAATACGTGCAGCAGGCCGGGATGCGAGAAGCGCGCCAGCAGACGCGCCTCCTGAATAAAGCTGTTCAGCCCGGCCTGGAAAGTTTTGCCGAAGCGCTCGCCGCGCAGCCCGATGCTGAGATCGTCGTTGCGTTTCGCCAGCGAGGTCGGCATGTACTCCTTGATGGCGATGGTGCGTTCCAGTTGGTGATCGTAGGCGCGGTAGACGATGCCGAAGCCGCCTTCGCCGATCGCTTCCTGGATCTCGAATTCGTTGAATCGATAGCCGCTCGGCAGGCTGTTCGAATTCGGTTTGGTTATCCCGGTTCCCGACATAGTGATGACTCTCTGTGTTCAAAGGGCCGCCGTCTCGGCGGCCGCGGCGTTATGCCTGAAATTGACAAATGAATTCGTGGTTCTGCAGCGCGATATGCAGCTGGCGATAGCGCTGGTCGTTGGCGCTGCCGGTCAGCAGGGTGTGGCTGATCTGCGGCAGCAGGGTGTTGGTCAGGATGGCGTCAACCATGCGGCCGCCGGACTCCACCTCGGTGCAGCGGCTGACGATCTGCTCGATGACCGCGTCGTCGAAGGTGCAGACGATGTCGTGATTCTCCGCCAGGCGGCGCTGAATGCGGCCCAACTGCAGGCGCACGATGTTGCCCAGCGTGGCGTCGGTCAGCGGGTAATACGGCACCACCAGCAGACGGCCAAGCAAGGCGGCAGGGAACACCGACAGCAGCGGCTGGCGCAGCGCGCCGCTCAGCGCCTCCGGCTCCGGCAGCAGCTCCGGATCGCTGCACAGCCCGGCGATCAGATCGGTGCCGACGTTGGAGGTCAGAATGATGATGGTGTTGCGGAAATCGATATGGCGGCCTTCGCCGTCCTCCATCCAGCCCTTGTCGAACACCTGGAAGAAGATCTCATGCACGTCCGGATGCGCCTTCTCGATCTCGTCCAACAGCACCACGCTGTATGGGCGGCGGCGCACCGCCTCGGTCAGCACGCCGCCTTCGCCGTAGCCGACATAGCCCGGGGGCGCGCCTTTCAGCGTCGAAACGGTGTGCGACTCCTGGAATTCGCTCATGTTGATGGTGATGACGTTCTGCTCGCCGCCGTACAGGGTTTCCGCCAGCGCCAGCGCGGTTTCGGTTTTGCCGACGCCGGAGGGCCCGGCCAGCAGGAACACCCCGACCGGCTTGTTCGGATCGTCCAGCCGCGCCCGTGAGGTGCGCACCCGGCGGGCGATCAGATCCAGCGCATGGCGTTGGCCGATCACGCGCTGGTTCAGGGTGTCGGAGAGTTGCAGCACCGCTTCAATCTCGTTTTTCACCATGCGGCCCAGCGGGATGCCGGTCCAGTCGGCCACCACCGCCGCCACGATGTTGGCGTCGACGGCGGCGAAGATCAGCGGCGCTTCGCCCTGCAGCGCGCTCAGTTGCTGCTGCAGCTCGCCCAGTTGGGCGCGCAGCGCGTCGGCGTCAGGGCCCGCCTCCGTTTCTTCGCCGGCAGGCTCCTCCGCTTCCTGCCGGTGCAGCTGGGCGCGCAGTGTGATGATCTCTTGGATCAGCGTCAGCTCTTGCTGCCAGCGCTCGGTCAGCTGTTTGAGCTCCAGGCGCAGCGCGGTCAGCTGAGCTTCAATCTCCTGCGGGCGCAGGGGATCGCCGATGCCGACCTTGGCCTCGCGGCGGGCGATATCCAATTCGATCTGCAGCGCATCGATGCGATGGCGGCAGTCTTCAACCTGGGCGGGCTCGGCGTGTTGGCTGACCGCCACGCGCGCGCAGGCGGTATCCAGCAGCGCCACCGCCTTGTCCGGCAACTGGCGGGCCGGAATATAGCGATGGGACAGCCGCACCGCGGCATCCACCGCTTCATCCAGCAGCAGCACGCGGTGGTGTTGCTCCAGCGGGCTGACGGTGCTGCGCAGCATCAGCAGCGCTTTGTCTTCGCTCGGTTCGTGCACCTGCACCACCTGGAAACGGCGGGTGAGCGCCGGGTCTTTCTCGATGTATTTCTTGTATTCCGACCAGGTGGTGGCGCCAATGGTGCGCAGTTGGCCGCGCGCCAGCGCCGGTTTCAGCAGGTTGGCGGCGTCGCCGGTGCCCTGGGCGCCGCCGGCGCCGATCAGTGTGTGAATTTCGTCGATAAACAGGATGATTGGCGTCGGGCTGGACTGCACTTCGTCGATCACAGCCTGCAGCCGTTTTTCAAACTCGCCCTTAACGCCGGCGCCGGCCTGCAGCATGCCGATGTCCAACAGGCACAGCTTCACGTCGCGCAGCTGCGGCGGCACGTCGCCAGCCACGATGCGCAGCGCCAGGCCCTCCACCACCGCGGTTTTGCCGACGCCGGCCTCGCCGGTCAGCAGCGGGTTGTTCTGGCGGCGGCGCATCAGGATATCGATGATTTGCCGGATCTCTTCATCGCGGCCGGCCACCGGGTCGATCTCGCCGTCGCGCGCTCTGGCGGTCAGATCCTGGGCATACTGCGCCAGCACGCTTTCACCGCTGCGCGCCGCGCCGGATGCGTTCTCGGCGCGGCTTTCCGCCGGCGCATCCTCGGCGTTTTCCGCCGAGTGAGCGGTAATGGCGGCGAACTGCTCCATCAACAGATCGGCGTTGATGCGCTCGAACTGCGGGGAAATGGCCTTCAGCAGATGGCGCAGGCTGTAGGTTTTCAGAATGCCGAGCAGCAGGTGGCCGCCGCGGATGCGCGCCGCGCCGAATTTCAATGAGCCATAGACCCAGGCGCGTTCTACCGCGCTGTCGATGTGCTCGGACAGATCGGAGATGGCGCTGGCGCCGCGCGGCAGGCGATCGAGCGCCTCGACGATGTCGCGCGCCAGCTGCGCCTCGTCCAACGCGAAGTGGCGGACGATCTGCTGCAGATCGCCGTCCGGCGATTGCATCAGCTGATGCAGCCAGTGCGCCAGTTCGACGTAGGGGTTACCGCGCAGCTTGCAAAACGCCGTCGCACTTTCCAGAGAGGTGAATAACAGGCTATCCAGTTTGCCAAATAATACCGAGCGGCTGATTTCAGACATGGTTTTCCTCAGGTCTCAGGGTGGCCTGGCGCCGCAGGGCGCCAGCCGAAATAGGGTCAGAACGGGTTTTCCAGCGGTTCAGGGCTGAAGATCAGATCGTCGAGATCGCGCTGTCGCCGATGGTCGGCCAGCCAACTGCTCAGGCCCAATCGCTGCGCGCCGCCGAGCTGGATGCCGTGCGCCTGTTCCTTCGCCAGGATCAGGCGCACTTCCCAGACGAACTCGATGCCCAGATATTGGCGCACCCAGTCGCGCAGTTGCCGGCACAGATCGGCGCCCGGCAAGAAACGGTCATAGTCCTGCTGCGGCATCGGCCCCAGCTCGATGCGGAACTTGTGCTGGATATCGCGCACCGCGATGCCGAGAAAGGCCGACTCGCCGAGCCGCGGCGCGCCGCGTCCGGCCTTGAGCCGCGCCTGCTCGCGCGGTTCTACCCGCAGCCAGTGCGGCACGTTTTCGACGATGCGCACCGGCACCTTGAAATACTGCTGCAAAATCTTGCTCAGGCCTTCCGGATCGCGGCTGTGGCGAATCAGATGACCGGCCATAAAATGCTTGGCGTGGGCGTTGATGCTGTCGCGCTCTTGCTGCGCCGGCTGGCCGATGCCGATCAGGCTCGACAGGTACTCGTCGAAGCGCCGGTTGTCCGGGCGATCCAGCGATACCGTCGGCTGCGCGTCGGCCCAGGCGCGGTAAAACAGCAGCGTCAGGCGGTGATGGAACAGGTTGGTGAACGCCAGCAGGGTGGTGTCCTGATGGTGATACACCCGTTCGCGCACGTATTCGGTCAGGTGCAGCGGCAGCGGCCCGTTGGGGCCGAACAGGCCGAAACTGAAGATCGAAACGTCGTGCAGCGAGCCGTTGGCGCGCGGCGTCACCTGCGCCAGCGTGGAGGGCGCGAACGACAGCGACGGCTCCTGGCCCAGGCGCAGCATCTCGTGGCGCGGCAGCGGCGCGCGCCCCAGCAGGTAGGGTTGGCCGCCCTGGGCGTCGATGCGCCGCAGCAGCTGAAACAGATCGTGTTTGTAAGGCGCGCTGCGCAGCCGCGGCCAGAAGTCGTCCGGCAGGCGATACAGCGCGTTGATCTGCGGCGGCGCCAGTTCGGTGGCGATCATTTCCGCGCTCATATCAGCGTCCTTTTGCCCATGCGCGCCTGCCAGTGGGCGATTTCGCCGCGCTGCTGGCTGGAGAGCGTCATCTCGGTGAAGGTGTTCATCGCCACCAGGCGCGAGAACAGGCGCTCCAACACGCTGCCGAGCAGGTAAGGGCTGTTGCCGGAGAACGCCTGTTCATCGACCGTCAGATCGATGGCGATGCCGCGCGCGAATACGATGGGGCCGGGCTCCGGCACACGCCGATAGACCGGCCGCAGGTTGCAGTGGCGCACGCCCTGGATCTGTTTGGCGATCGCCGGCTCGCTCAGGTTGCCGTACAGCCCCAGCAGCTGGCGCAGGCTGGCGGCGCCCTGTTCCGGATCGCCGTCCATCATGCTGAGGTAGTTCAGCTGCAGCTGGCTGATCAGCCGCCAGGTGATCATCCCTTCGGCCAGCGCCGGGCGCGGCGGGGTGGGGCCTTTGCGCAGCGAGACCTGCTTGATCGGGATCGAATCGGGCATCACGAAGTTGCCCTGATCCTGTTGCAACAGCATCAACGGCAGGTCGCGGCTGGTGCACAGCACGTCGGCGGTGAGGTATTTCAGATCGCTGTGCCACGGCGATTGCCGTTCGTCCACCAACGACACGAACACTTCCGAACCGGCATAACCGGTGCGGGTGCCGTAGCGGCGGGCGTGTTCCGACAGGGTGCGCTGTTCGCGCCGCAGCGAGAAGTAGGCGCCATAGTTGCCATCGTCCGCGCTCAGGGTGCTGTAAAACGGCCGAAACTCTTGCTCGTAGCGTTTTTCGCTGGCGCTGCCGCCGAGCCGCTGCACCGAAAACACTTCGTAATCCAGCGGCCGGATATTGTCGACCACCAGATGGTATTCGTGGTTTTTTTCGTTGATCGCGATGCGTTCGGCGATCTTCGGAAACAGGTTGATCACCGGCGTGCAGTGCAGCGCCAGGTGGGCGGCGTCGACCACCCGTTCCAGCGCGGCATCATGCCGATCCAGCAGCACCACGATCTCGAACTGGCGCAGCCCCTTTTTCCCTTCGCGCACGCTCTGCAGCAGCGGACGCAGGCCGTTGACGCTGAAGAACTGGAAGCGCGCCGGGAAGGCGAAATACTCCTGCAGCAGCCGGTAGCCTTCGAAGTTGCGCAGATCGTTGGGCAGCAGCGCCTGATCGGCGGCGAAGCCCTCCTGCCGCAGCCCGTCCAACGCCAGCGCCCGCCGCTGTGGCTGAGCCTCCACCGTTTGGCAGACAAGCCCGACGCTGTGCTGCATCAGCAACTCCAGTAACTGCTGCGCCTGCATGTCCGGCCCGGCCAGGTAAAACATCAATTGATCCAGCTGCAGGTTGTTGAGCGTCACGCTTTCGTAGCACTCAAGACGAATGCGCAGCGCGCTGACGCAGCCGCTATGCTGCAGCCCCAGCGAGGCCAGCGGGATATCGGCCGGAATGCCGCCCAGCTCGACGCCGGCGATGCGCACCGGCTGCAGCGTGACGTCATGCGCCGTGGTGTAACTGCAGGTGATGCCGCTTTTCTTCAGCGTCTGGCTGTCCATCATGGTGCCGCGCGGCACCACGAAGCCGTTGCTGATATCGCCCTTGCTGCTGTCCGGCTGCAGTTCGGCGATCGCCATCGACGGCGTCGGCGACAGGTAGTTGGGGTAGATGATCTCCAGCAAGCGCTGAGAAAAACGCGGGAACTCGGCGTCCATTTTCAACTGCACGCGCGAGGTGAGGAAGGCGAAGCCTTCCATCAGGCGCTCGATATAGGGATCCGCCACGTCGATGCCGCGCATGCCGAGACGGCCCGCGACCTTCGGGTACTGTTCGGCGAACTCGGCGCCCATCTCACGCAGATAGGCCAGCTCGCGGTTGTAATAATCTAACAGTTTACTGTCCATCGCCTTACCCTATGTCTTTCAGATCGAAGTGGCCGTTTTCCAGATCCACGTCGGTACGGAACAGAAACTCCAGCGGATAGGGCACGCACCACAGGCGGCCCTTGATTTCGATCGACAGCACGTTGTGCAGCTCCAGCGAGCCGGTATCCGAGATGCAGCGCACCTGCAGCCCCTCGGGCAAAATGCGCGGCTCGAAATGGAGAATGGATTCGGTCAGCGCGCGCTGAATGTCGAGCCATTCGATGTCCGACATGCGCTTGCCCGCCAGCGAGGCGATGCCGTAATTCAGGGTGGAGCGCCGCACCTGCGGAAAATCGCCGAGATCCAGATTGGATTCGCTGTTGACGCAGTTGAACAGCCACTGCAGATCGCGCAATACCCGGCGGCGCAGCTCGCTGTGCGACACCAGGTTGCGCACCTGCGCCTCCTGCTTTTTCTGCGGTTCGTCGTCGGTCAGCATATCGAGCAGCACCGGCTGCATTTTGTCGCGCGAGGTCAGGCGTTCGCTGTCCTGACGATAGCGATAGCCCTGGTGGCGCAGATCGCCGCCGTCGTAGTGGGGTGGGCGCTTATCGTTCATGGTCAGGCGCTCGCGTCGAAGCTCAGCTGCCGCAGGCTGTGCAGTGGGAATTCATCGCTTTCGCTGAGCCAGGTTTTCAGGCCCAGCCCCGCATAGTGGGTGCCGTCGCCCAGCGGTTGCCATTCGGTGCGTTTGCCGAGCAGCAGCGCGTCGTCGCTGCCTTCGGGCAACGGGTAACGGGCGGGCAGTTGGCACACCTGTTCGCGGCCATCGGTCAGGCGCACCAGCGCATGGCTCCACACCAGGTCGATGGCGCTCTGCGGCGCCTGAAACTGGATCGCGGCGATGTCGGCAAACGGCAGCCAGTAGTAAACGCCGTTCAGCGCCAGTTCGCATACTGGCCCGAGGCGGCCGTCACCGTCGGTCAGCCAGTCGAAACGCAGCTGCCGTTCTTGTTCGCCTTCGGCCAGCGTTAACCGCCCGGCGCCGGCCGGGGCGGCCTCCAGCGCTTCATCGCGCAGCGCCTGGGCCTGTTCGGCCGCCCCTTGCACATCCTGATGCAGCGCCTGCACCATCAGTTTCAGCCAAGGCTGATCCTGCCGCAGCAGCGCCGGCGCGGCCGTGCCGGCAAACACCGCCTGGCGTTGCAGCTCGGCGTTGACTGACTGCATCAGCAGCAGCGTGGTCGGTTGGGCGATCGGTTTCAGCGCCTGCCAGGATTTCAGCTGCGCGTTGGCGCGCGTCCAGTTGCCGCTCAGGCACAGCAGTTGCACCAGCGCGGCGCGCAGGTCGGCATCCGCCGGTTTCGCCTTGATATCGTTTTCGACGGCGGTGATGGCCGCGCCGATCGACTGGCCTTGCAGCATGCTTGCTAATGATTTCACAGGCTTTCCTTATAATCAGTGAGTGGCGCCGTTAACCGACAGGTAGCTGCCGCTGGCAGGATCAACGCGGTCTGCGGCCAGCTTTTCCACCAGTTTGAAAGTCAGCGGGGCGGGGGCGCTCAGCAGCGGCTGCCAGGCGGTTTGCGCCTGCTGCACGCGCTGTTTGATCTTGTTCTCGTCGGCGGCGTCGACGCGCGGCATTTCAACGATCGCTTCACCGTTAAACGCCCAGGCGTGCAGCTTCGGTTCGAAGTTCAGCAGCAGGAAGCTGCCCGGCGCCTGCGGGTTGCCGCCCAAAATGAGCCGTTGGGCGTTGGCGCTGACGACGGTCAGCGCGCGATCGCCGCCGTTAACCTGCGCCAGCGGGTAACCTTGCAGGAACCACAGCGTCGGTGAGAGGGTTTGGCCGCCCTGTTGCAGCGTGACCGCGCCGCTGCCCTGCAGCCAGCCGTCCTCGCCGCAGCGCAGCGCGGCGCCGGCGGGAATGAACAGCGAGCCGCCGTTGGCCTCGTCACGCCAGAAGGTGCGGAAGTGGCAGCCCTGCGGCAGGCTGAAACGTTGAGCCGGCGCGCTGTCCGCCTGCGGAGAAGTCACGGCCACCGCCGCAGGGATCGCCGGTTGCGGCGGGGTTTCCTGCGGCTCGGAGGCCTCTTGTTTGACCACCGGTTTCCAGCCGCGCGTTTTGGCGGCTTCGCCGCTGGCCAGTTTCTCTCCGCGCTTGTCGGTCAGCGTCCAGGGCAGGTGGCCGGTTTTCGGGCACTGCTTTTCCAACAGATTGCCGACGCGCGGCAGAAAGTCGTTCAGCACCGCCGGATCCTGGCTTTGCGCCGAGACGATACGCAGCGGGATGCTTTTGCCGCACCAGCTTGCCGGATTGCTGTTTTTGACGTCATCGATAAACACTTCCAGCTTCTGGCTGGGGGAGTAAACCAGGCGATAGTTCATCGCCTGCGCGGTCGGCACCGCCATCAGGGCGACGAGCCCCGGCATCCAATATTTCATAGTGAACCTTGCTGTGAATGTGCGCTGCTCAGTCGCGGCTCAGAAACCGCTCCGCATCCGCCAGCGAATGCAGCAGGGTGGTTTCCTGCGGTGAGCCAATCCAGACGGCGATAGCGCTGTAGTTATCGCTGTTATTGTTTTTCTTCCATGCCTGCTGCATCAGGGCGATCCACTCGCTGGGGGAGTTGACCATGTGCAGCGACTGTTCCAGTTCGGCCTGGCTGAAGCTGTGCCAGAAGCCGTCGGTGCACAGCAGGAAAACGTCGCCGTCTTCCAGCTGCAGCACGTCACTGTACGTGGCGTCGCGCTCTTCGTTGAGCCCCAGCGCGAAATACAGCAGGTTGCTGTTGATGCCGTTGGTCTGGTAGCCGGCGTCCTGCATCTGTTGGATCAGGCTGTGGTCGGTGGTGACGGCATGCAGGTAGCCGCGGCGGAACAGGTACAGGCGGCTGTCGCCGGCGTGCGCCCAGTAGGCCAGCTGGTAATCGCGATCGATAAACAGACTGACCAGCGTGGTGCCCATCTTGCTGTATTCGTCCGACTGCCGCTGCTGCTGGTGGATGGCTGCGTTGGCGCTGGTGATGTGCTGACGAATGCTCTGGGCGTTCAGGTGCTTTTCGCCGTCGAAGTTTTGCAAAATGGTGTCGCGTGCCAGTTTGGCGGCGATATCGCCGCCCGGAAAACCGGCGATGCCGTCGCACACCACGAAGCAGGCGGCGCGGTTGCCGAGCACCTCGCCGGTCTGATCCTGGTTGGAGGCGCGGCCGCCCTGGTTGGAGGTAGAGGCTATGGTGATATTCATTACGCGTCCGGTTTGGTCTGTGAGTCTTTGTATTGATTCACTTCAACGTCATAGGCGTGCAGGAAGGCTTCGCCGAACAGGGTGTGGAAATCGTCCTCGATTTCGCCGGAGGTTTGCTGATAGTTCTTCACGAAGTAGTCCCACAGCGCGGCCTTGCGGTTGGCGGGCAGCGACAGACGCGGCGCCACGCCTTCCTTGCGCGCTTCTTCTTCGAGACGCTCCGGGTTAAACGACTGCAGCATGGCGGCGATGATGGCGCGAATACCGGCGATCATCCCCAACTGGTGCGCCTGCAGGTCGATCAGCGCGTCGCGCACCGCCTGCTCCGGCGGCATAAAGCCCGGCATCTGGCTGCCGAACATCTGCATCAGCACCGTTTTGCCCGAAGGCAGCAACTTGAACGGGTTGTTGGCTTCGTCGAGGATCATGGTCATCTCGGCCTTCACGCCGCGCTTGAGGATCGAGCGGGATGAGAGCAGGGCGACGGTGCCTTGCGAGAATAGGCTCAGCAGGCGCCCGGCCAGGCGGATCTGTTGTTCGTCGAAATGCGGCTGCGGCTGCAGATCGTCGAGACCGATGCCTTGCAGCAGCGCCGCCAGCAACGATCCTTCCAAGGTGTCGCCATTCGGCGCGGCAGCGTGCTGCCGCTGAGCGGACTGGTAGGCAACCGGATCGATGCCCAGGCGGTTGCCCTGGCGCGGACGCGGCGGCTGCGCAGGCGGCTCCTGCGGGCTGAACTGCGGCGCGGGTTGGGATTGCGGTTCGGGCATCTGCACGGGCGGCGGCGTTGGCTGAGGGCGCGGCGCTACCGGCTGTGCGGCGGCCGGAGCCGGTGCTGGCGGCGGGGACGGCGGCAGTACCGCTTCCTCCGGCTGAGCCAGCGGCACGGCGCCGCCCATCAGCAGCCCCAGCGGATCGTTGCTGTTCAGCGTCTCTGGCGAAGCGGGCGCGGATGAGCCGCCGAACAGCGCCAGCGGATCCAGCTCTTGCTCCGGTTGCTGCGCATTTCGGGCCGGTGTTGCCGGACGCGTCGGCGCAGCCTGCTCCGCCAGCAGCGCGCTGGGGGTGGTGTCGGCCAGAATGTGTTCGCGTTCAAAAGTGGTGTCGGTATTGAACAGCGCCGCCGGATCGGTTTGCTGTTGCTGCAGTTGGCGCAGATCGACCTCGCCCGCCAGCTGCGCCAGCGGATCGGCCGGGTTCAGCTCGCGAGTGGAGGTATCCAGCAGCGGATGATTATCCGGGCTGGCGACCGGCGGCGGTGCGGCGGCCGCCGGCGCGTTCGGCGTAAACTCTTCCACCAGGCTGTCCCAGATTTCGTTGGGGATTGGCGCGGCGGATGGTTCTTTGGCAGCGGTAACAGGGGCTGCCGCCGCAGCAACGGCGGCGACCTTGGCCACCGGTTGAGCCTGTGGCGCGGCGTGTTGCTGCAGCGCGCTGACTTCAATCTGGTAATCGTCGATGCCGAGCACGTCGCCATCCTGCAATTCAACCTGGCGGCCGCGCTCCAGCGGAATGTCGTTCAGCAGCACGCGGGTGACGTTGCCGCGGTTGGTGATGCGGCATTCGCCGTCAGCGGAAATATGCACGATAGCCTGCAGGCGGGAAATGGCGCGCTCTTCGTCCGGCAGCACCAGGTTGTTGTCCACGCTGCGGCCGATGGTGCCGCCCGGCGGCAGAAAATCGCAACTGCTCTGCGGCGGAACCTGGCCGCTTTTATTTTTTACAATGGAAAATCGCATAAGGCATTCCTGCTGATTAGATCTTATGGCCAGACAGTGGAACTCGATAACTGGATGAGTTTGACTTAATTTCTTTCCTAAGAGAGATCTTTGAATGTGAGTGACTAATTTTTGGGTTAACGCATTATATGATCGAAAACTTCAATGTAATAACGTGAGGCTGTATATGTCAGGTGATGTCTTTGCTATTATTCGCATTATTCTTAGTCTTTCTTTTGTAATAGAGGTTAGTTGGTAATTGAGACAGGTAAGTAAGGGCGAATATAATACTGGCGTACCACACCTCATCATAGTCTTGAAATTTTATATTGAGCATTGGATCTAGTATCTCAGAACCATAGTTAAACACTAAACCCTGGATGATGCTTGCAAATAAATTCACTATGGTAGCCATCACAAAAAGAGAATAGGATTTTTTATTGTTGGTTTTTTGTTTTAGGTGATAAAGCCCGACAAATACTAAGACTGACAGGAAAAAGTATAAAAACACAAATGAGTAAGAGTAGGTGGAAAGTGTGACGTCATCGATCACTGTTTTTTTCCTTATCCCAATGCTCTAAAATTCCATATGGTTTGTACTGAGTAATAGAAAGCCAAGGAATATTTTCCCAATGACTGATGATTAATGGTGCTGGTATATTTTCAAGTAATAAATTATAAGTGATAAAAATGTAATTAATTTGAGGATGATGGCTGCAAAAAAATGAATTCTATCACTGCGGCTATTACTTTGAGTAACGTTCAAAAATGGTTTCAGCTTCACTGGCGTTCTGCAGTGAAAGACAATCTAAAGTATAGTAAGTCCCCTGAACTGAGCCTTGGCTATTTTTATTGGCGTACTGTTCAGCCAGCTTGTCGCCTTGTTCGAATGCATCCATCGGCAGTTTACTCAATTCTAAATAGGCGGAAGCGGAACGGAAGGCGTCTTGTTTGGTTTTTTCTAAGTCAGTGGACTTCCCAATGCAACGGCTGACTAACCAATTTTTATATAGTGCCTCTTGCGATAAAGCATTGAGCGAGTTTTCAGCAAGGACTACATGGCTTCCGAGCAGCAGAGACATTAAAAAGTACGTGTATCTTCTCATTCGAGATAACCTTTGATATGAGCCGTCGTTTGAGCAACTCTGATATCAGCTGTCGTCTTTCCCTTGGTACTTCTTGATGATGGCTTGCAGCTCTTGGCTGTGTACAAGATCGATGCACTTTGCCAGAAATTCTTTTGCCAGCCCCCTGACGGCGGTATGCGCCTCCAGAGAATAATCGCCGAACTCCATGTAACCCCGAGCGGCGGCGGCGGCATCGTTTTTGACTTCTTTTGCTGAGTACCCCTCGGCAATGCAAACGCTGAGCGCGTAGTTTTTGAGGTACTCGGCAGGGGAATAGTCAATTTCTGTCGCTGCATTGACGTTCAACGTTGCGGTGATGGCCACAGTCAGTGAGATTTTTTTCACTGATTATTTCCGAGGAGGATTTTCATTTACTCTGTCCGGATTGTCTTTCACCCAATTATCATTAGGGCGCTGTACATAATCTTTCGCAAGTTTATCAAGCTCTTCACTATGGTACATATCCATGCACTTCATTAAGTCTAAGCGGCTTTTCCCATCCTTAGCATTGTAATTCTTTTGCAAATACTGCTTTGTCAGCTTGATGATAGGGGATTCTTCATCACGAATTGCATAGTATGACCAAGCATCGATTCCATTCGATGAGGCAATTGCATCTTTGCTAGCCTCTGGTGATGTCTTATAAGCGACGGAAATGCAATAGGTCAGAGCAATATCCTTGTAGTTTTGCAAATAGTTTCGGTACGCCGCTTGCGGTGGCCACTTTTCAATGGGTTCTTCTTGGTTTTTCTGTGCTATAGCACAAGTAGCATATATACAAAGAAAAGAGATAAGGATTTTTTTCATCTCAACACTCCAAAATCCGTATGGTTTGTGCAGAGTAATACATAACCAGCGCATGAGTATCTCAATGCTTGATGGCGAATACCCAGTGAAAATAATTAATAAAACTCTAATTTTCTTAAGTTGATGGTTTTATAAAATTGCAACTTACAATATTAATTATTAATTAGAGTAACGTTCGAAGATGGCTTTAGCCTCACTGGAACTCTGCAGCGAAAGGCAATCTAAAGTATGATAACTTCCTTTAACTGAGCCTTGACTATTTTTATTTGCGTACTGTTCAGCCAGTTTTTCGCCTTGTTCGAATGCATCCATGGGGAGTTTACTGAATTCTAAATAGGCGGAAGCGGAACGGAAGGCATCTTGCTTGGTTTTTTCTGAGTCAGTAGATTTCCCAATACAGCGGCTAATCAGCCAATTTTCATAAATTTCGCTTTGAGGTAAGTTTTCTATTTTTATATCTTCCGCCAGCAACATAGGAGAAACGAGAAGAAGAGCAAGGGCGATGTGGGTAGTCTTCATTTTAATATCCAAAGTGATGCTACTTCAGGAACAAAAGATCCATTCTCAGGATCCCCCATGAAATGACAAGAGTCAGAGCAAATGTCACCGTTCCATAATGTGACATGTCCTCTGGCATTTCGCCAGCCATTTCCTTGTATAACCATTATCCCTTTTTTACCTGAGAATTTAGCTGGGGTAGGGGATTTCACCGTGATATCAGGCTTGCCGAAGTTCTTTTCTAAAAAGAGAATCATATCGTTAACACGATAAAGATACCATTTTTTATCTTTACCAGACACAGTCGCATAACCGGAGTTAGAGGGAATTGGTATGCCTGTATAGTTGAGTACATAACTCATTCGTATAGGACAAGCATTTTCAAAAATACCGTTTTCAATATTGCTTTCTACTTTTCCACCAATCAATGCACCCACTTTTTTTACATTGATATTGACTTCAGAAAAACGAATCCATGCGGGTCCAAATAGAGGTTTTTTCATCCTGACTCTCCATTGTATCCATGTTATGAACCCCCGGCCGTAGCCGGGGGCAGACAAATTAAGCTTCGCGGTTTTCCTTGATGTTCCAACCTGCGCTGCTTTCGGCGCCTTTGCCGCCTTTGTCGCTCTGCTCCCAGTACTGCTGTTTCACTTTCGCCGCCTGGAAGGAGTAGGTGACGCCCACGGTGTCTTCGCCGCCTGCACCGGTGTACTGCACGGCGGTGACCAGCACGTCTTCCAGAGTGATTTTTGCGTATTCAACCTGGGTGCCGCCCGCCTTGCAAACCGACAGCTCAATCTTGGTCAGGTGTTTGCCGCTTGAGCAGTGTTTCAGCAAGGCCGGGGTTGACTTGTCGATCAGCGCGTTGACGTGCAGATCGTTGAAGCACACTTTACCGGCGCCACCGCCGCCGCCAACGCCCATATTGCCCGGTTGAGAAGCGCCCCAGGAGAAAGAAGTAATGTCGGTCCAGCCTTTGTGATTCGAATCTTTGGATTCGCCGCTGGCACCTTCAACTTTCAGGAACATATCAATAGCCATAGTTTCTTCACTCTTTATTAAGGGTTAACAGTAGTATTAACGTTACGTTGAAAAACTCAGGTAATAGCAGCAGGAATTGCAAGTGTGGTAATGCATTACCAATTTATATCCTTGTGCCATGCACCTTCTTAAATACCGAAAACTATCGGTACGGGTTACCGAGCCACTATTAAGTGCTAATGGCTCAATGCTTAATTATTTCGCGTTATCTTGGTTCCACATGCGATCCGGGTTTTCTGCGATAGGCTGACGATGAGGTTGATACATCAGCCAGGCCGCGCGATCGCGGCCTGACTTCAGTCCATCAGGACGCGTCGTTTTGTTTCAGCGAAGGCAGCTTCGACACCAGGCGCAGGGAGACGGTCAGGCCTTCCAGCTGGTAGTGCGGGCGCAGGAAGAACTTGGCGCTGTAATAGCCCGGGTTGTCTTCAATCTCTTCCACCTGCACTTCCGCCGCGGCCAGCGGTTTGCGCGACTTGGTTTCCTGCGAGGAGTTGGCCGGATCGCCGTCCACGTAGTTCATGATCCAGTCGTTCAGCCAGCGCTCCATATCGTCGCGCTCGCGGAAGGAGCCAATTTTGTCGCGCACGATGCACTTCAGGTAATGCGCGAAACGGCAGCAGGCGAACAGGTACGGCAGGCGCGCGGAAAGCTGGGCGTTGGCAGAGGCGTCGGCATCGTAATATTCCGCCGGCTTCTGCAGCGACTGCGCGCCGATAAAGGCGGCGAAGTCGGAGTTTTTGCGGTGCACTAGCGGCATAAAGCCGTTCTTGGCCAGCTCGGCTTCGCGGCGATCGCTGATGGCGATCTCGGTCGGGCACTTCATGTCCACGCCGCCGTCGTCGCTCGGGAAAGTGTGGCACGGCAGGTTTTCCACCGCGCCGCCGGATTCCACCCCGCGAATGGCGGTGCACCAGCCGAACTCTTTGAACGAACGGTTGATGTTGGCGGCCATGGCGTAGGCGGCGTTGGTCCAGGTGTAGTTGCCGTGGGTCGCGCCGTCGGTATCTTCTTCGAAGTCAAACTCGTCCACCGGGTTGGTGCGGATGCCATACGGCAGGCGCGCCAGGAAGCGCGGCATCACCAGGCCCAGGTAGCGCGCATCTTCCGATTCGCGCAGGCTGCGCCAGGCGGCGTACTCGGTGTTCTGGAAAATCTTGGTCAGATCGCGCGGGTTGGAGAGCTCCTGCCAGGACTCCATCTGCATCACGCTCGGTGCGGTGCCGGCGATGAACGGGCAGTGCGAGGCGGCGCCGATCTTGGCCATTTCGCCCAGCAGCTCCACGTCCTGCGGGCTGTGATCGAAGTAGTAGTCGCCCACCAGGCAGCCGAACGGCTCGCCGCCGAACTGGCCATATTCTTCTTCGTAGATTTTCTTGAAGATCGGGCTCTGATCCCAGCCCACGCCTTTATAACGCTTCAGCGTGCGGCCCAGCTCCTGCTTGGAAATGCTCATGAAGCGGATCTTCAGCATCTCGTCGGTTTCAGAGTTGTTGACCAGGTAGTGCAGGCCGTGCCACGCGCCTTCCAGCTTCTGGAAATCGTCGTGGTGAATGATCTGGTTGATCTGCTGCGACAGCTTTTCGTCGATTTCCGCGATCAGCGCCTGGATGGTGCGATAGGCGTCGGAAGAAACGGTGACGGTATTTTCCAGCGCCTGCTGCGCCAGCGTTTTCACCGCGTTCTCGACCGCTTCTTTGGCCTGATCGGTCTTCGGCCGGAACTCTTTGTTCAACAGCGCGCTGAACTCATCGCTGGAAAAAGTCTCGGTGGTTTGCAACGCATTTTGTTGCTGAGGCGAGTTGCTCATCGATTAATCCTCACGCTCGTTGTTGTCATCGTTAACCGCCGGCTTCGGCGCGTCGGTCAGGGATTTCAGCAGCGCCGGGTTTTGCAGGATCTTGGAGATCAGCTCCTCGGCGCCGTTCTTGCCGTCCATGTAGGACAGCAGGTTGGAAAGCTGGGTGCGGGCATCCAGCAGATTGTCCAGCGCGTCGACCTTGCGGGCGATAGCGGCGGGGGAGAAGTCTTCCATGCTTTCGAAGGTCAGATCGATGTTCAGCTTGCCTTCGCCGGTCAGGGTATTGTCAACCTGGTAAGCGACGCGCGGCTTCAGCGATTTCATGCGCTCGTCGAAGTTGTCGACGTCGATTTCCATGAACTTGCGCTCTTCCACGCTGGCTTGCGGATCGACTGCTTTCCCCACCAGATCCGCCATCACGCCCATCACGAACGGCAGCTGGATTTTGCGCTCTGCGCCATAAATTTCGACATCGTATTCAATCTGTACGCGCGGCGCGCGGTTGCGGGCGATGAATTTCTGCCCGCTGCGGGATTTCGAGTTTGACATGATTTACTCCATCTAATGGCGATTGGGAACGCGCCTCGTCCGGCTGGGAGAGTCAGGTTCTGATTCGGGTCTGCGCAGGGGCAGACGGTATCGGGTGTCGTCAAGAGAACAAAAGTCGGCGGCTAGCTGTTCTCCTCGTGGTTGGGGCGACCGAGAATGGTCTCCAGTTGGTTAAGCCCATCGGGCGCCAAATCGCGGACGATTTGCATAAAGTCCAGCGTAATCAGTCGCTGTACCCGATCGATCATCAGCGGCGCCGGGTGGCTTGGCTCATGAAGACGAAAATAGTTTTTCACCTTGTCCAGCATCAGCTGGGCGTCGTCGCGCGACTGGATCTGCGCGCTGCGCCAGTTGAGTGGGGCAGAGGCGCTCTGCACGGCGGCCGGTGGCTGCTCAGCGGCGGTTTCCTGTGTGGCGTCCGCTTCGGTGGCGGCCGGGGCCTCGCTCTGGCCGGCAAGCGCCACCAGCGAAAAGACCTTGGTCAGCGCGCTCATTTCCGGCAGCGCGCTTTCACCCAGATGGCGGGTGACTTCGCTGCGTATGGCGGCCAGGGTGTTGGCGATGTGCATCACCAGCGCGCCTTCGGGGCGATCCTGCTGCGCCAGCTCATCCTGCAGCCGCGCACGGCCGCCGGGAAAGTTGGGGCACTCTTGCTTGCTGCCGTCGAGCAGGGCGCCGGCATCGCGCAGCGAGATTTCACCGGCGGCGCTTTTCAGCAGCGGCGCGGCGCGCACGCTGGCGGCCAGCGCGGCCTTGTCGCCAAGGTCGGCCAGCGCGTTGATGCGAAACAGCGGGTCGGCCTCGCCGTCGAACTCCAGCGACGGCTGCAGGGCATCCCAGTAGCGGAGTATCGCCTGGTGGATCAGCGTCAGCCCATCGGCATAGCCCGGCAATCCGCGCAGCTGGGTCCAGGCGCGGGTGAGATACAGCATGATGCGCAGGTCTTTGGTGCGCGCCAGCAGCGAGCTTGCGAGGCGCTCGACCTGCACCCAGTCCGGCGCTTCTTCCGGAATGATGGTGCTGCCGAACTGTTGTTCGGCCTTGCCGGTGGCGGCGCGCGCCATGGCCAGAAAGTCGGCGTCGTATTCCAGGTTGTCGCCGCAGGGCGTGTCCGCGTCAACCGGGGCCAGCAGGGTATCGGTGTCGATAGCCATAAAATTTCCTTCAACGAGCGATGTTAATCAAACATTTGCGGGTACTGGCCGCCGCGGCCGGGGCGCGCCCAGCCGTTGGGCTCGAACAGCAGTGAAAACAGCTGCACGGTGAGGTTGCCGCTGTGCACGTGGGTGTAGAGCGGGTGTCCGTCGGCCTGGTTGGTCCACCAGAAGCTGGTGTACTGCGCCGGATCGAAACAGTCGGCGGCCTGTTGCCAGCCGAGGCCCGGTACGTCCGGATGCTGGAACCCGATAATCGACAATATCTCGGAGTCCGCTTCCGCCGGCGGGCTGGGCAGCGCCGGGATCGCCTGCAGCGTGCGGTCGATCTGTTCGGCGGAGAAGCCGTTGCGCACACCGTTCAGCAGGGTATGGCCGAGCTGTTGGTACCAGCTCGCCGCCATGTTCAGCTGTTGCGGGCGCCAATCCTGTTGGCTGAACAGGCGCAGCGCGCAGATGGGGTAACGCCGCCCGACGCGGTCGCGCGCCGGCAACAGGCAGCCCATCTGCACGTACTGGCTGCCGAGCGTGGCGGGGATCACGAAGTTCCACACCGGCGCGTTGCTGAACGGGTGATCGTTTGGCCCCTGCGCATCGCGCTGCAAATTCACCAGCCCGTTATGGAACCAGTGGGCCCAGTTGTTGATCACCGGGTCAGGCAAACGGCGTTGCAGGAAGTCACCAGCGGAAGGAAGTTTGCCGTACCAGCCGATGCTCGTCGGGGCGCTTGAATCAGTGCTCATGGTCATGTCCTTTCGGGGCTACGGGCACGAGAAGGCCGGCAGTTGGAACGGATTGCGAATGCTGTTGGGCGTGAACTCCAGCGTGACGCGGTGGCCGTCGAGATTGAACGTCGCCTGACGGCCGAGGCCGCCGGTGCCCGAAGACTGCGCCATATCCACCAGGCGGTTCAGCGCCCACGGCCCGCTGGTCACCAGGCTGGCGGTAGTGCCGTTGGCCAGCGCCAGCTGCAGATGCACCTGGTTGGTATTGCGGGTGCCCGGCCAGCTGACCACCAGCGGCACCTGCGGGCCGTGGCTGTATTTGAACAGCTGCCCGTCGATATCCAGCGTCAGGTTGAGGATGTCGTTATCCATCCGCACCGGCCGCACGGTCACGCGGTACGAGGGCGTCGCGGTACCGTTGGCGAAGAAGGCGTCGCGGATGCGCTGCGCCTGCTGGAACGAACGCAGGATGCCTTCGCCGCCGGGCAGCGTCTTGCCGTCCACGCCGGGGGTAAAGCGCCAGTTGGCGCGGGTAGTGTCGACCTTGCCCTGCAGGTTGTCGCGGAAGAAGCTGTCCATCAGCCCGCTGTTCGGCGCGAACATGCGCGCCAAATCGTCCGGCGTCACTTCCTGGCGCGCCCGGGCCACCAGCGGATAACGCCCGGCGATCGCCTGGCGGCAGAAGCTGCCGACCTCGAAGCTGATGCGCTTTTTCACGTTCTCCATCTCTTTGCGCTGGGTGTCGCTGCTGGCGCCGATCGCCAGTGACAGCAGCATCTGTTTGAACGGCACCGGCAAGCGGCCGGACTCGGCCTGCAGGCGCGGGATGATGTCGCTCGGCGGCGCCGACATGCCGCTGTTGGCCGCGCCTTGCACCGCCGTCAGGTAGCTGTACAGCTCATCGACCTGTTTCAGCACGCTGTCGAAAGGGATCGCCTTATTGCCTTCGCCCTGGCTTTGCGCCAGCTCCAGCAGCGGCGCGAAGTGCGCCATCACCAGCTGTTCCGGCTGGGCCGACACGTCGCCGTCGGCGTTGGCCGGCCGGTTGGTGAACAGCGCCTCCAGCGTGCGGTTGGCGTTTTGATTCAGCCTGTCTTCGGTTTTGGCCAGCAGCGAGCGGGAATCGGCGTCGCTTTTCTCGTCGCGCAGGGTGACGTTTTTGCTGACGTTGACCAGCAGGTTGCGCATCGGCGACGGGTTGCCTGACAGCAGGCGCGCGCTGCTGATGCGCTGGGTCAGGTTGCCGATGTTGGCCAGTTGGATATCCCCCAGCAGCTCATCCCAGGCGCTGATGAAATCCTGCATGTACAGCTGGCGGATGGTCTTGGTCAAATCGGCGCTCTTCTGCTCCGGCGTCTGGCTGTTCAACACCCAGACGTCTTCCTTGCGCAGGGTATCGGTCACCGGATCGATGTTGTCGTTGAACGCTTTCCAGTACCCTTGCGAGGTGAACAGGCCCGGCACGCCGTCGGTGACCGGTTTGCCGCTTTTGCGGCTGAACGCCAGCTCGGTCTGCGGGCCGGCCAAATCGACCAGGCTGACCGGCTTGATGTCGGTCTGTTTCAGCAGCAAGCGCTTGAGGCGGCCATAGACGCGCTGCGACAGCGGCGCCCGATTGATGGCGGCCTGCGCCTGCGCCACCAGCTGTTCATCTTTGGCGTAGGGCGAGGCCTGGATCTGCGCATCCAGCAGTTGGCTCAGGTGCCATTCGATCTGTTGCAGCTGTTTTTGGGTGCTGCCCTGCGGCAGGTTGCGCTGCAGGTTGAGCATCACCCAGGCGCGCAGGAATTTGCCGTCGTACTGCTTCGGCAGGTACAGCATCTGGTAGGCCTTCAAAGCTTCATAGCTGAAGTCCGCGTCGCCGTGGTTGTCGTTGCGCAGCGTGGTGGCGATCTGTTGCGCCACCTGCGGCAGCAGCAGCTCTTTCAGCGCTTTTTGGTACAGGGCATTGCCGGCGTCACCGACCTGATCGCCGCGGAACAGCCCCATGCGGTAAGTGAACGGCGGATCGTCCAGCGAAAAGTTCTGGCTGTCCGGCAGGTGCAGCAGGCTGTTGAGGAACGGCAGCAGCGAGAACATGTCGCCGTTGCCCACCTGCGTCAGGTTTTGCCCCTGGCGCTCGACGCCGGGCACCTTGGCGGCCACTTCCGCCAGGTAGGCCTTGTTGTTGCCGTAGCTGGTGAACCAGAGCATCGCCAGCACCGCCAGGATCACCGCCAGCGCGATGTAACCCGCCCAGTGCAGGGCGCGGTTGCGGTATTCCCACCAGCGGTTGCTGCCCGCCAGCCCGGACTCCTGGAAGATCACCGATTCCAGCGTCTCTTTCAGGAAGAAGCTCTGGCCCTTGGCCGCCGGGATCGGCGTTTCCTGGCCCACGCTGTCCCAGGCCGCGTTGGCCTGCGCCCCTGAGTTGGCCGTCGGCAGCTGCAGGTAGCGGTTCAGTTCGCCCATCACCCGGTCGAACGGCAGCCCCTCTTGGGTGCCGCTGGTGAAATAGATGCCGCGCGGGGTAAAGCGGGTTTCAAAACTGGAGGTGGCGAACACCTGTTCCAGATAGTGGCCGAGCAGCGGGCGCAGCGCGGCGAATTCCTGCGGGAACAGATAGCTTTCGGCGCGTTGGCGCGCGTCGTGCTCCATCAGCAGCGTATCCGGCAGCGCCGCATCCAACCGTTGTTGCAGCAGGGCGTATTGCTGTTCGAAGGCGGCGTTCAGGTTGAAGTCCGGCTGCCGCGAGCGTTCGTAAGGGAAGGTGAATCCCCAGATCTGGTCGCGCTGCGCTTTGTCGAAGCTGCAGAAATAGGCCATAAAGCCGTTGAGCAGGTCGGTTTTGGTCACCAGCACATAGACCGGGAAGTGAATGCCCAGCTGTTCGTGCAGTTCGATCAGGCGTTTGCGCAGCGCGCTGGCCTGGGCGGCGCGCGCTTCGGCGCTGTCGCTCAGCAGATCGGCGACGCTGATGGTGACCATCACGCCGTTGATTGGCTGGCGGGTGCGATATTTTTTCAGCAGCGCGACGAAGCTTTGCCATTCGCCGGCGTCTTCTTCGCGCTGGCTTTCCTGGGTGGTGTAGCGGCCGGCGGTGTCGAGCAACACGGCGTCGTTGGTAAACCACCAGTCGCAGTTGCGGGTGCCGCCCACGCCGCGCAGCGCGGATTTGCCGAAGCGATCCGCCAGCGGGAAGTGCAGGCCGGAATTGACCAGCGCGGTGGTCTTGCCGGCGCCGGGCGCGCCGATGATCACATACCACGGCAGTTGGTACAGGTATTGGCGGCTAAAGCGGGTCATCCAGCGGTGTTTGCCGTCGCCCTGGCCCGGTGCGAAGCGCGCCTTTTTCAGCAGCTGCGCCGCTTCGTCGAAGCGCTGCGCCAGCTGATCGTCTTGTTTAACCTCTGGCTTGCCGTCTTCCGCCGGCACCGTTTCGGCGGCGCGCAGGTTGCTCAGCAGGCGGCTGTTGAACCAGGCGCTGTAGAGGCGCGGGATCAGGCGGCACAGGAACCAGATCAGGTAGATGACGCCAATGGCGATCTGGCGGTTAAGTTCCGGCTCCAGCGGGCGATAGTCGCCGATGGCCACCAGCGGGCCGATCATCCAGATGATGAACGCCAGCGCGGTAATGCCGACAAAGCCCCACAGCAGGCGGCTGGTGATGATGGAGAATAACGTACTGAGCATTACTTTCCGGTTCCTTGCGGCAAGCCGTTGATTTCCGCCTGGGTGTTTTCCGGGGCGACCAACAGCGTAATTTCTACCCGGCGGTTCAACGCGCGGTTCACTTTGTTATCGTTCGGCGCGACGGGGTTGCTCTCGCCGCGGCCCTCGGCCTTGACCCGCTGCGGGTTGGCGAGGTGTTTTTGCAAGCGGGCGCTGACCGCTTCGGCGCGCGCCAGCGACAGCTCCCAGTTGGAGGCGAAACGGGCGCTGCGGATCGGCAGGTTGTCGCTGTAGCCGGTGACCAGGATCTTGCCGCTGACGCCGTTCATGGCGGCGGCGATGCGGTCGATGACCGGGATATAGTTGGCGCGCACCGTGGTGGCGGCGGAGTCGAACAGCCCATCGCCTTTCAGGATCACCACGCTTTGCTGCGCTTCGTCGCGCACCACCACCAGCCCTTCGGCGATCTCTTTGCGCAGGAAGCTTTTCAGGCTCAGCGTCGGCGGCGCGGCCGGCGCCGGGTTACCGATCGCCACCTGCGGCAGATTGGTTTGGTAAATCGCCGCCAGCACCGGGCTGGTGTTGTCGCCCAGCCGCCAGTTGAGGGCGATGAACAGCAGCGAAGCCAGGAAGCCGGTCAGCGCCACGCAGGCCCACAGCGGCACCAGCGGGCGCCACAGTTTTTGCTGTACCGGCAGATCCAACGCATGAGGCGACAGGGGAGGGGCGTAGCCGCCGCGCACCGTCCGGATCAGCTGCAGCAGGCGCTGCTTCATGGTTTCCAGCTGAGAACGGCCGTTTTCCATGACCCGATAGCGGCCTTCAAAGCCCAGCAGCAGGCAATAATTGATCAGTTCCAGCAGGTTGATGTGCTCACGCGGGCTCTGCGACAGCTTGGCCAGCAGCTGGAAAAACTTTTCGCCGCCCCAGGTTTCGTTATGGAAGGTCACCAGCAGCCCGCTGCCGGACCACACGCTGTTGCTGCCCCACGGGGTCAGCGCCGCCGCTTCATCCAGCGCGGTGCACAGGCAATAACGCGCGCCGATGATCACTTCGTACGGCAGATTGGCGCGTTGGCCGCGGATCTCGAAGCGGCGCATTTCGTCGATCAGCTGTTGGCGCAGCTGCGCCGGGTTGGCGTGCGTGGCCGACTGGCGGATCTGCGAAATGGCGTTCAGCAGCGGGTTGGCGGCGTCCACCAGCGGATTGGCCGCTGGCGCCATGCTATTTTCCTGAGTCATAGGTTACCGGTCCGTATGGCTGCGAATCGCCCAAAATTCCATGTCCAGCCCCGGGAACTCACCGGCCAGATGCAGGGCGAAGGCGCTGGATTTTTCCATCTGTTTCCACAGGTCGCCGCCTTTTTCCAGCTCGAAATAGGTATAGCCGGCGTGATAGGGGATCTGACGCGGCGCGGCGGGCATGGTGCGCAGGCCGATGCCCGGCAGCTGCAGCTGCACCAGATCGCGGATGCGCGTGACCGGGGCGATCTTCATCTGCGCCGGGAAGTGGGTCAGCAACACCTCGGCGGCCACGTCGGCGCGCACTGCCAAGACGAAACCGAAGTCGCGCATCATTTTGGTGTCCTGCACGGTGGCGACGTTCAACCCGTGGGATCGTTCGACCAGCGTCAGCTGAATGGCGTTGTCTTCCAGCACCACTGACAATCCTTGACGCAGCAACAGCATCAGCTTACCGAAGCACAGCGCCAGGTTGTCGTGGTCGTACACCGGCAGGCGGCCTTCCGGGGTGCGCTGCGCCGAGAAGCTGGCGAGCTCGGTGGCGAACTGCAGCCAATCGGCGAACAGGCGTTCCGGGTGCAGATGGTCGAGGTGATAGGCATGGCTCACCTGGCCAAGATGGCGGTTGATCAGCTGCAGCAGCATGAAATCGACCATTTCGGAACTGCCGCCGCGGCCCGGCTGCAGCAGGCGTTGGCTCATCTGCTGGCTGCGCTGCTGCAGCAGGCCCTGCAGGTCGTTGATGAAGGTTTTCAGTACCGGGTTGCCCTGGCAGTTCAGCATCGGCGGGATTTGCGCCGTATCAAGACGCAGGCTGTTGTCGCCGCGCTTTTCCAGCACGCGGGTAACGCCGAGCGCCGTCCATTCGGCGTTCAGCTCGCTCTCCAGCATCAGCCGCAGGCGCAGGCGACCGAATTGCAGCGCCGCGCTGCCCACCGAGACGGCGTTGAGATCGTCGACTTCATTCTCGTAAGCCAGATAGCGCGCCAGCGCCTCCGGGCTTTCCTGAAAGATCACGTCTTCACGCCCTGCGCGGTAAGTCGGCAGGGCCAGCACCACGTTTTCACCGGTCTTGTTGTCGGCGATGCTCAGCGGCGCGGGCGCCTGCTGGGCACCGGCAAAGCGAAACGGCGTGCCGTCCGGCATGATGCCGCTGGCGGCGTTGAGCGCAATCTTGCCCTGGCGCAGCAGCGTTTGGTCCAGATCCAGGGTCAGGAACCCCCAGAAACAGCCGCTGTGGGCCTGGCCCCAGTTGCGCATATAGCCTTCGAGATAGTTTTCCGCCTGCTGGAAATGGTGAGGGCGTAAAAACATCCCCTCAGTCCAGACAACCTTATGAGCATCTTTCATCATCACACCTATAGTTACTTCGCTTCAGCGCAGCGGTAGATCAGTCGACCTTTTTTACGGGGCGCAGGCCATTCACGCCCGCGACGATATGCGCTTCCAGCTCATCCGGCGAGAATTGCCATACCTTGTAGAAATTGGTTTCGGTGGGCTCCGGCAGCGGCAGCGAAATGCGCCAGGCCTTGCCGTCCAGGTTTTGATACTCGGCGATCACGCCGATGTAACGTGCGTCCAATGCGCTTTGCCCGCCGAGCGTCTTGCCGGTCTGGCCCGGCGTCAGGAAGAACTGATCGCTGTCCAGTAGGCTATTGCCGAGCACGCTTTTGGCGTCGTTTTGCAGACTGAAGAAGTCGGCATCCATGAATTCCGCATCCGAACGCAGCAGCAGCACGCGAATTTTTATCGGCGCCGGTTGCGCGCCGGCGGCGGCGTTGACCTGGCGATCGGCATCGAACACCAGGCTGTAGCGCGACGGCACGCTTTTGGCGGAAGACATGCAACCGCCGAGCGCCAACGCGCCCAGCAGCAGAAACAGCATCCCGCACCAGCGGGAAGCGATAGGGGTCGTCATCATGGGAATCTCGTCGCCCGCAGGCGTACTGACTACTGGAGGATCCAGGTGGCTGAGCCGGCGTTTTTACACGCCTTGCTGTCGCCGCCGACTTTGACGCAGTCCTGTTTGGCGGCGCGCGCGCGGCGCGGCAGATCTTTGCGCAGCGTTGATTTGTAGCGCGCTTCCGGCACGCCGGCGTTGGCCTGGATATAACCCACCAGGTCGCCGCCGCGAATGGCGGAGATCGCCAGCCAGTTGTTTTCCACTTCGCCCAGCGCGTAGAACGCGGCGGCGTTGTCCAGGCTGCCGACGGCGGTGCCGGTATAATCGGGGCTGCTCATGATGCTGGCGGCGTACAGGCTGCGGTATTCCTCACCGATCGGCTTGAACTGTTTCGGCGCGCTCACCGCGGCGCGGTGTTTTAGCGTGACGCCATTGACTTCACTGCTGACGATGGCGTCGTTATTGAGCGCCGGCGGCGGTGGCGGCGGGGTGGAGCAACCGGCAAGCGTCAGGACGGTCAGCAGCGTCAGGGTAATCCGTGTTTTCACAATGTCCTCTTTTTCTTGATTGAATGGCTGTGTAATAAGGCGCCGTCATCAGGGCGCAAGCAGCAACACTTTTAATTGGCTCGGCACGATGCGCATGCCGAGCGCGTTGGTCGAATTCTGCAGGCTGAGGCTGGTCAACCGGGTGGCCGGGGTGCCTTTGAGCAGCACGGTAAAGGCGCCGGTCAGGTGGCGGGACGGCCCCATCACCGTGCCGGAAGCGACGCCGGTGGCCACGCCGGGGTTGTCGCCGTTGGTCAGGGGCGTCACCGTCGCCATGTTGTGTGCCGGGGTGCCGACGAACAGAATGTTGAACGCATTCGGGATGGCGGTCGGCGCCAGGGCGATATCCGGGTAAGGCACGGGCACCGGCGCCGGGCTTGGCGTCAGACAGACGTCGGGAAACGCCAGGTCCACGCCGATCATTTGGCTGTTGGCAAACATAAAGGCCTCCGCAGGTTATCCGACGTGGATTTGTTCCGAATCCAGCTTGGTGATGTCTTTCGAGGTAATCAGCGTGTTGCGCGCATGAATGCGGGCGTAATCTTCCGCCTGGTAATCCAGCTGCCCGGCGCGCACGTGCTCGGTCTGGCGCACTTTGCGGAACAGCGAATGGCTGATCTGGCTGACCGAATGCCACAGCGACTCGCAGCGTTTGCCGACCAGGCGGCTGAGGCTGACGAAGGCCGACAGCTCTTCGCCGCTGTATTTCATCTTGTCGACGTGGCAGTCGCCGCTGTTCGCTTGCAACGTCATGGCGTCGCCGCTCAGGTTCAGCGCCTGCGCGCCGTGCAGCGACAGAGAGCCGTTCGGCGTTTCAATGTGCAGATCGCCTGCGACGCAGAGCCGCGCCGCGCTTTGCGGCTCTGCGCGCTCAAGGACGGCGATCGCCCACAGCTGATGGCCGCAGCCGGCGACCAGCACGTTATCGCCGAGGGCCGGCGTCAGCAGGCAGCTCGCCGCCCGGCGGCAATGCCAGCCGCGGCCTTCGCACTCCACCACCAGGCTGCCGTCCGGCAACAGGTTGACGACCTGGCCGGCGGCCTGCTGGGGCGGTGCGATGTTGACGGCGCGAGTTGTGTTGGCAACGCTCATGGTGATCCCCTCGTGAAGTGGTCAATGCATTCAGATTCGGCTCTGGCGCTGTGCGCTCCAGGTTTCGGCGGCGTACAGTTCTTCGTCGCGCTCGAGGATCCCGCTGCGATCGCCCCAGCGCGTTTGCTGCTGGTGGGCGCGGTGCATGCGGGTGCGCATAAAACGCGCGCGCCGGAAATCGGCGGCGCCGATGTCGGCGTAACAGAAGTCGGCGTAGGTCAGGTCGCTGTCGCTGAAATCACAGCGCGCCGCGCGGCTGCGCTGGAACACGCATTGATACAGGCGCGCCTGGCTAAAGTTGGCGGCGTCCAGCGTCGCTTCGCTGAAGATCGCCTGATCGAACTGCCCGCTGCGGCACTGCGCGTGGGTCAGATTGGCCTCCAGCCACAGTGACTGCTGCGCTTGCACGCCCGTCAGGTTGGCGCGCAGCAGCGAAGCGCCCTTGAAGTTGCTTTGACGCAACGTCGCCTGGCTGAAATCGACGTCGTCCAGTTGGTTATCGGTAAACTGGCAGGCGATGAGACGCTGCCCGGCGTAACTTTTGCCGCGGTGATCACATTCGAAAAACGTGACGCGGTCGAAATCAACCCCTTCAAACCTTGTTTCACAGAGATTTAATCGAAAGAACGTGACAAGTGACAGCCTCGTATGGCTTAAATCTGCGCCGTCGAGCGGGCTTTCGTAAAAGGTGGTGCGATCGTGCTGAGTGGCGGAAAAATTCGCGCCGGCCAATTGGCATGACATCCAGTGGCTTTGGTTGAGCGACAGCCGGCTAAAGTCGCTCTGTTCAAGCCGGCAGTCGTTGAACATCGTCAGTTCGATATGGCTCTCGCTGAAGCGGCCGCCCGCCATGGCGCACTGATTGAAGGCCGTTTGCTTCAGGTTCGCCCGCGCAAATTGAGCGTGTTCGAGCCGACAATCGCTGAAGACGCTGTCGCGCAGATCGCAATCGGAGAAGTTCACGCCGTTCAGGTTCAGTTCGTTGAACATGCCGCCGGCCAAATCCATACCGGCGAATGACAGGCCGTGCAAATCCTCACCGGCAATCAGCTCGCCGCGTTTCACGCGCTGGCGTATCTGCTCAGGTTTTGACGTCATACTTCCTTCCCGTTGTGGCGAGGCAAGGTTTTCACCCTGGCGGTATAGGCACCGTCGAGCCGGGTCGCCTGATCCACTTGCGACTGCGACAAATCGGCCCGGAACAGATTGGTGCCCTGCAGGTCGGCGCCTGACAGCACGCATTTTTGCAGGATCGCCGCGATGAAATTGGCGTCGCGCAGGTTGGCCTGGGACAGATCGCAGCGAATGAACAGGCTGCCGCTGCCGTTGGCCTGACGGAAATCGGCCTCGTTCAGCCGGGCTTCCGACAGGTCGCAGTTGTCGAGGCGCGCACGGCTGAAATTAGCCCGCTGCAACGGCATCTGGCGCAAATTGCACTGGTTCAGCGTCGCGTCGCCGAAATCCGCCTGCGGCAACAGCGTCTTTGCCGCGAAGGCGCAGGCGGTGAGGCGTGCGGCGCGGAAGCTGAGGCTTTGCGTCTCGGTATCAACCCAGGCGCAGCTCTCTAGCCGCGCCCGATCGAAGTTCACCGCCAGCAGCCGGCATTTGACGAAGCTGACTTTGTCGAGCCGGGCGTGGCTGAATGTCAGCTGCTCCAGTTGCAGCTCCATCAGCGTAATGTTGGCCAGCGTGGCGCGGTTGAAGTCACACTGCCCGAGCAGGGTTTCGTACCCCAGCAAGTCGCGTAACGACGCCATCGTGAAATCGCAGCGTTGAAACAACGTTTGCTGGATGTTGGTTTCGTGCAACTGCGCGCCGCCGAAATCCGTCGCTTCACATTTCGCCAGGGCCAAGGAGGCGTGGCTCAAATCGGCCTGCTGTAAGACGGCGCCGCTGAGATCGGCTCGCGCCAACATCGCCTCGCGAAGATCGCAACCCACCAATTGGGTTTGGCGCAGATCGGCGTTTTCCAGCAAAGCGCCGCGCAAGTTAGCCTGGCAGAGATCCATGCCGGACAGATCGGCGCCGGTGAGATCCAGGCCGCTGAGATCCTTTTCGCGCAGCATGGCGGCGGCGACGCGTTGGCGAATGATTTGCGCCAGATCGCCACGCAGGCGCAGTGCAGGGCTTTGCGTCTGTGCCGACATTAAATACATTTGGTGCAGCGCGCGTTCGCTTTCCCCACGCTGTTTATCGCTAAATGCGTCAGGATGCCGGCGTGCCTCCTGGAACAGCAGATCGCGTTGCTGCTGGTAGCTTTCCGCACCGGATGGCGGCACATGGTCCCCACCGGGGTTGAGCGGATCGATACCCTCGGCTTGCGTCAGCTTGAGCATGTCCTGATACTGCGCCTCGGCCTGGCTTTCCAGACGCTCGACGAATTCGGCGAGCTGGTCCAGCTTCGGCGGCGCCTCTTGCGACGGGCGCGGGAAAAGTTCATCAATGTCTTGCCCCTCGCGCAGCAGACGCTGGCGATGCTCTTCGCGTTGCTGGTGCTCGTAGGCGGCGATATTTTCCGCCATCGGGCTTTGCTGCGTCGGCGTTTCCGTATCCAGCCAGGCGCCGATGCACGCCTCCGGCAGCAACTCTTGCTCACGAAAAGCGTGCAGAGCACCCCGTTCTTTATCCAGCCGCTGGGCCAATACCTGCCGATAATGCGCGGTGGAGCGGGGCTCGCCTTCGGTTTCCAGGGCCGGCATCAGCTGCATCACGTCGGCCGCATCGTCTTCATTGATGCGCGTGCTGCCCTGATAAATCAGCAGCATCTGTTCCCGATGGGGGAAGAACCAGACGGTGGTGTGGCGCATCGCGATCTCTTCGAAATGCGTTTCGCCGCCGCGCAGCCGGTTGATGAAGCAGCGTGCGCGCCACGGCGGCAAATGCCCTTGCTGCACCGGGTCTGAAGGGTGCATGTTCCAAATCCGATAGGCGGCCCGGGGCGGCAAGCTGTCGCGTTGAGGAAACTGCTGATCGCTTTCCGCCATGTTGAACAGGCGCCAGTCGATATCGTTGGCGAAGCCGGGAAAGCCGTTTTTCAACCAGTCGGCGTCGTAGTTTTTGCCGATGCGGGAGAAGCGGCGCGGCCAGGTGATATCCAACGCGTCAAAGCTTGCCGGTTGCGCGCTTTGCCGAGAAGACGCAAGGCGCCCCTGTAGGGATTCAACATTGGGTAGGCGATGGATGCGGCCTTGCGGAAATGTTTCTGGGGTGGCGCCGATGCCGTGCGGATTATCGGCGAACTGTGCGCCGCCGTAAGCCCGGCGCCAGTCCAGACGCATTTCTGCAAAAGGGAGGGGAGTAGAGGGACGATCGTTGATCCAATGGCGATCGCCGAAAACCACCAGCGTTTTTTCCAGCGAATCAAGCTGGATCTTCACGGCGCAAGCGGTTTTGTCTTGTTGATGATGGGTGTAGGCATTGCCGGTGGCGAGAAACTCCGCGCAGGCTTTTGGGATAGCCAAATCGAGCACGCCGCCGCTCAACGTGAGTTCGTCGGCGGCCAACTGCCACAACTCCGGTTCGGGACGCAGGCGCGGGGCTGCCCCCATGTCGGCCAAGGCCAAAACGGAAACGCCCAGATGGTTTTGCCCTTGCCAAGAGAAGGGACGATGAAGCGCGCTGAGGCGCAGAGGTTTTACGACTTTCATTGTGTGTGTAAAGCTTCCTGTGGATATCAGCCGGCAGCCAGGCTGCTTGCTCAAAAACAATCCGTTTTTCGGTTTAATAGATATCAGGCTATGTCACAACAGATGAAGAAAACGATGCGGCGTTCAGAGCCGATCGCCAATGCGGGGAGCGCCCCGCTTCGAAATGGATGATCAAGAGGACAGTGCGTTGTCCTTTCCGCTTATTCCACGAGCCAGCAGCACGGCGGCCACGGACAACGCCGCGGCGATCGCCTTGGCGATCAATTGGCCGGCGCTCTCCAGGTGATAGGGCGCAAAGAAGCCGATGTCATTGGTGCCCAGGATCAGCAGCGCGGCGAGCGCCGCAAAACAGGGCAGCTCTATCGCCAGCGCCAGTCTGCCGGTGGGCGCCGCACCCAGGTAACTCATCAAAAAGCCGGGAAAAATCAGCAATCCGATCAGTTCTGCGGGGGCATTTACCGCAGACATCACCTGCTGGTTGTATTTCAGGAGCGCCAGCATCAGCGCGACAAAGATCAGCAGCCGCACAGGCAACGTGGCCGCTCGGTTGGCCGACAAAAAGGTTTTGCCGATCGCAGCGAGCAATACGCAGCCAACCAGGATGCCAAAGAAGGTAAACAGGACTTGTCCCCAGAGGCTGTCCTGCGTCGAAAAGGCAATGAACGTGCCCATCGTGACACTTCCTTATGCAAGGTGATTTCGCGAACTGATGAACGGTAAGCCGTTTACGGAACGTTGAAATCGGATCGCGTGATTGAAGGGATGCTTTTCGCTCAAAGCCGGGAAAGCTCTTCGATCACCGCTTTTTTGGGATTCTTCGGATCGTACTTTATCGCGATGAAATGGCCCGGCTGATAACGCGGCAGATCCACGACGCTGATCGGGCCTTTCGCCACGGCCGTATGGTTTTTCCCGTCTTGGGCGATGTACTTGACTTCGACTTCGCAGACCGGCCGATTCCCGTCCCACAGGTTGGTCTGGCGAATGCTGACGATTTGCCCTGAGGCGGAAATACCGTTCTCCATCACGCTGAGGGAAGAACCGATATGTTTGAAATAACCCCAGATATCGACCGTGATGAATTTGAAAAAGCCCACCAGGCTGAGAATGGGAGCCAATAAAATCAAACCGATAACGGTGAAAACATTTTTGGCCTTCGACATGGGAGTCCCTTTACAAGAAGATCGCCAGCGCCTTGGTGCTCAATCGTAAGGCACCGTTGGTCACCAGCGCGCCAAGCTGCGTGAACGTCATGGGATCATTACTGAGCTTGAAATTGGTTTTGCTGATCGACAGCGGGTTGTGCGAGATATCCAGCATCGTGTGTTTCAGGCTGGCTCCTGTCAACGCAAGATTTGAACCGTAAAAGGCGAAGTTGGCCCCGGTCGCCACCCATTTCAAGCCGTGGCAGTTATCTTTCCAGCTCGGTGTCTGCACCGATACGCCGTCCGCGCTGGTGATATTGATCGTTTTCGCCTTGATGGTCAGCGTGCCGGTGATCGTGGTGCTCTGATCGTTTTTGTAGGTCTCGGTGACATCCCCGGTTACGGTGGCGGTTTGGCCGCCGCCTTTAATCGTCAATTCCTGCCCGCCGGCGGTGATGGTGGTGTGCTGCCCGCCGGAGGTGATGTTGACCGTCTGCCCTTGCTTGATGGTGCTGGTTTGTTGCCCCTCGGTAATGTCGAGGGTCTGGTTGCCTTTCACCGTGACATGCTGGGTTTGCGTAATGTTTTGCGTCTGCGCGCCGTCGAGCTTGAAGGACTGATTGCCGGTGATGTCGATTTTATCGCCACCGTCGATAATCGTCAGGTCGCGGCCGCCTTTGATGTTCACCGTCTGGTGAGCGTTCAGGTTGGCGGTTTCCAGCCCATTGACCGTTGTGGTGCGTTTCGCTTTGTACAGGAACGTGGCGTCGCCGGTGACGGTGTCGTCCTGCTGGCGACCGATGGTGGTGGTGCGACTGCCGTCAATATTGACGTTCTTGTCGTTCTCCACCGTCATGTTCATGTTGCGTTCGGCGTGCATGTCGAAAGATTCGTTGCCGGGCGAGTCTTCCAGGAACAGGAAGCTGGCGTTGTCGACGCCGCCGCCTTTGCTGCGGCTCATAAAGCCCATTTTGGTGGCGTCGCCGGGCAGATCCCACGGTGGCATGCTGTCTTCGTTGTAAACGCGGCCGGTGATGATGGGGCGATCCGGATCGCCGTTGATAAAGTCGACCACCACTTCCTCACCGACGCGCGGGATCTGGATCCCGCCGTATTTCCAGCCGGCCCAGGCGCTGGAGACGCGCACCCAGCAGGAGCTGGTTTCGTTGCCGCTGCCGTGGCGATCCCAACGGAATTTGAGTTTCACCCGGCCATATTTATCGGTCCAGATGCTTTCGCCTTCCGGGCCCACCACTTCGGCAGTTTGCGGGCCATGGGTTTTCGGCCAGGGCGTGGTGCGCGCCGGGCGCCAATTGATATCCGCCGGAACGACCTGAAATTCGGTTCGCTGTTCGCCGACGTCGTTATCGTTGCTGGTGTAGCTGTTCTCCTGCATGAAGTAATGTGCGCTGACCACCAGGTAGGTGCGGTTGTCTTCCATACGCGGCGCCTGGGTCAGTTGAAAACGATAGCCGGGCGCAATGCCCTGCGAATTGCCTTCGCCGCTCATCTGCTCATGCTGCGCTTCGAACTCCTGTTGGCGAACCTTGACGTAAAACTGGCCATGGGCGTGATCGGTATAACGGCCGGGCCAGTCGAACACCTCGGCTTTGTCCTGCGCGAATGAGGCGGGATTTTGCCGGGCCTCCAGCAACCGAGCGCGCGGCTTGCGAAAATCGTAGTCATCCAGGCTATACAGGCTGGGCGTGATGGCGTCAGAAACGCTCCAGCTGTTGATGCTGTCTTTGTTTTCCACCAGGCCGCCTTCCGCGAGCTGATAGGGAATGCTGGCGTAGCCGGCGAGTTCCTGATGGGCCGCCGGCGCGTCAGCCAGCACCAGCGTATGGCCGTCTTGCTGGTGCGTGAAATAATAATAGATGCCTTCGTGTTCCATCAGGCGGCTGATGAAATCGAAATCGCTCTCCTGGTACTGCACGCAGTACCCCCAGATGCGGTAGTCGTAACTCAGGCGGTTATCGATCTTCACCTGATACTGCCCCAGCACCTGAGTCAGGATGTCGGGAACGGTCTGTTCCTGGTAGATGCGAAAATCGCGGTTTTGCGTCAGATACCACAGCGTGGGGCGCAGCACGGCGCGGTAGATATAGTAACGGTTGCCGCCGGCTTCTCGTCCGGAGAGGGTCATGCGCGTGATATTGCCGTTGAGATAACGCGGCGCCAACGGATTGCCCCGCAGTTCCAGCGTAATTTTTTGTCCCAGCAGCGCTTTCAGATCGAGCCGATTGTCGGGGCTGAGCAGCTCGACGTCGAATTCGAACAGGCCGGCCAGTTTTTCCTCACCGGAAAGGCTTCTGAACAACAGCTGATGGGCGGGCAAAGGCGTGTGCGCAATGATAAGACGATCCATACTATTCCCCGGTTTAGGCATAGCTACCGCACGAGAATTGACGCGCGATCCCGATGGCGTATCTGTCACGAATGGAGACAGGAATTGACGAAAGATTTAACAAAGTTTACACAAAGGCACGATTTGTGCAGTCTACAATAGAGCACTGCATTTGCAAAATAGCCTTGTGGATCAATGCTCAATTCGTTAACTCGCTCACGATCTTGTTTTTTATTATTTAAAACATATAGATGCGCATAGATCATTTTTTATCTCAAATTATTGGGGAATTGGTAATACCAAAAAGTAAATTTGTAACACATAAGCCAACGTGCTTATAAAACAACTCTTTTTTTGCGTAAAAAAAGTCACTGACTGTTTTTTATCCTTACCATTTGCCAGTTAAAGATGATCAAATATATAAATTTGGCGAATGTTAATTCGGATGATTCCTATTTGGTGGGCGTTCCAGGGCCCACCGACGGGCCTGGGAACATGCGTTTGAACGGTTGAAAATGCAGCGAATGTCGCCGTTAGCGTGGAGAGAAGGCGAAGGAGAGTTGCCCGATAAGCTCGCAGAGCCAGATTAAAGCCGGGTCGCGTTGCGCCTGCCGGCCGGCGATCAGCTCAATGGGGAAAGGCGCGATGGCCAGCTCGTCAGGCAGCGGGAGAATGCGTACGCGTTGCGGATCGGAAAAATGCCGGGCCGCGCTGGCGGCCAGCGTGGCGATCAGATCGCTGTCGGCGACCACCGCCGGCAGAGCGGCAATGTGTGAAAAGGTCACGGCAACGCGCCGTTGGCCGCCGATTTCCGCCAGACGCCGGTCGACCAACCCTCTGGCAGAGCCGTCGTCTGCCGGTGCGTACAGCCCATGCGGCAGGCTGAGGTAGCGCGCCAGATCCCAGCGGCCATCCGCCAGCTGTGGGTGTGAACGGCTGGCGATACACACCAGATGCTCTTCAAACAACGTGCGCACATAGTGGCTTTCCGCCCCGGAAAGATGCCCTCCCAGTGCGATATCCACCTCCCCGCTATCCAACTGACGGTAAATATTGTGGCGATCCAGGCGTGAAACGCGAATATCGATGCCGGGTGCGGTCTGACGCAATCGACTGATGATGGCGGGCAGCAGCAAGATATCGGCATAGTCGCCGGCCGCCAGCGTAAAACGCCGCTGCCCGGCGGTGGCCGGGTCGAAACGGGCTGGGGGCGCCAACGCCAGATGGATCTGTTCAAGCACCCGCTGTATTTGCGGCATCAACTGGTGGGCGCGCGGCGTGGGGGCCATGCCGCCGCCGCTGCGAACAAACAGCGGATCGTTCAGAAGAATGCGCAGCCGCGCCAATGCATTGCTGACGGAAGGTTGCGCGCGATTAAGACGCCGGCCTGCGGCGGTGACGTTGCGCGTCTGATACAACGCCTCAAACACCACCAGCAAGTTGAGATCGACGCTGGATAAATTCATTTTATGAATACTCTATATACAGATAATCCATTTCCAGAATCATACTGCGTTCTTTAGGCTGGAAGTACACGAATTTAGCCTTCAATCAGGGGAAATGATGAACAAAGTTTTGATCACCGGCATTGAGCCGTTCGAGGGGGATGCGGTGAATCCCTCCTGGCAAATTGCGCAGGCGTTGGCCGGTGAACATATTGCCGGCGCGGAGATTGTGGTGCTCGAGCTACCTTGCGTATTGGGCGTAGCCAATCAGCGGTTGATCGCGGCGATTGAGGCATTGCAGCCGCTGGCGGTGATTTGTCTGGGGCTGGCCGGCGGCCGGGCCGAGATATCCCTGGAACGGGTGGCCATCAATCTGATCGATGCCCGCATTCCCGACAATGCCGGTAAACAGCCGATTGACGTGCCGGTGGTTGCCGGCGGGCCGGTGGGCTATTTCAGTACGCTGCCCGTCAAGGCCGCGGTGCAGCAACTGCGCCGGCAGGGGATCCCCGCGGCGGTCTCTTATACGGCAGGCACCTACAACTGCAACCACATTTTTTATGGTCTGCGTCACTATCTGGAGACGCAGCATTCGCGGGCCAGGGGCGGGTTCGTGCATATTCCGTACAGCCATGAACTGGCGGCAGCGCACCCGGGCAAGCCGAGCATGGCACTGGCGACGATGGTGGAAGCGGTGCGCACTGTCGTTCAGGTGACGCTGACGGTAGAGGAAGATGTGCGATTCGGCGACGGCGCCGTACATTAAAAGCAGGGCGCGGCGTACCACGCCCTGCTACGGGTTATTCGTCGGCGACGCGGATCACCAGTTTGCCGAAGTTTTTGCCTTGCAGCAGGCCGATAAACGCCTGCGGCGCCTGCTCCAGCCCGTCGACGATGTCTTCGCGGAACTTGATTTTCCCCTGTTCGACCCAACTGCTCATTTGTTGCAAGAACTCGTCAAAGCGTGAGCCGTAGTCGTCGAAGATGATAAAGCCCTGCATACGGATGCGTTTGCGCAGGATCAGCCCCTCCAGCAGCGGCAAGCGGTCCGGCCCCGCAGGTAACCCGGTGGCATTGTAATGGGCGATGATGCCGCATACCGGAATACGCGCTTTGGTGTTCAACAGCGGCAGTACGGCGTCGAACACCGCCCCGCCGACATTCTCGTAATAGATGTCGATACCCTGTGGGCAGGCGGCGGCCAACCGTTCGGCAAAGTCTGGGGCGCGGTGATCGATACAGGCGTCGAAACCCAACTCTTCCACCACATAGCGGCATTTTTCCGCACCGCCGGCGACGCCGACGACGCGGCAACCTTTCAGTTTGCCGATTTGGCCGACCACCGAACCAACCGCACCGCTGGCGGCGGCCACCACCAGCGTTTCACCCGCCTGTGGTTGGCCGATGTCGAGCAGCCCCATGTAAGCGGTAAAACCGGGCATGCCGAGCACGCCCAGCAGGCGGGAAGGGTGCGGCAAATGCGGGCCGAGGTTGCGCAGGCCGCTGCCGTCGGACAGCGCATATTCCTGCCAGCCGTCATACCCCAATACCCAATCGCCGACGTTGAAATCGGGATGCTGTGAGGCCGCCACGCGCGATACCGTACCGCCCACCATCACCTGACCGATCTCCACCGGCGGCGCATAGGAGGGGGCATCGCTCATGCGTCCGCGCATATAAGGATCCAACGACAGATATACGGTGCGCAGCAGCAGTTGGCCGGCGCCGGGTTGCGGTGCGGGGACGGTATCGAGACGGAAGTTCGCCGCTGTCGGTTCGCCGTTCGGACGCGAGGCCAGCAGGAAGCGGCGGTTCTGTTGAGAAGGGGACATCGAAAGCTCCTTTGTGGTGCGGCAAACAAGGTCCGTTAAGCCTAGTGCAGGAGCGCTGAGGCGACGTGACCGAATGTGCTTAGCTCAGAGCGGAACGATCAACACGTCGATATGACTGATATTGATAAAGCGGGCGGCGGAACAGGAGACTTTGTTCATCATGCTGTCTCGGTGATTGCCGCAGAGCAGCAGGTCAAACGGCTGACGGCGGCTGGCGAATGCCAGGCTGTCACCCAGCTCGCCATGCACGATCAGCGTATCGGCGATAGGGTAGCCGGCGCGTTGGCGCAGTTCCTCCATAAACAGCCGGGTTTCCTCTTCCATCAGCGAGCGCAAATCGCCCAGCATCGGCCCGGCGAAATTATTGTACATTTCCGGATTGGCGAGGGTGCTCAACAGGGTGATGCTGCCGCCGTAGGGGCGAACGATGGAGACGGCCTTTTCCACCAGGCGGTGGCTGTCAGGGGCAACGGCGACGGTAACCAGAACGTTTTGATACCCCATATCCGACTCCTTGTTGTATCCATCGTGTTTCAGGCTGCTGCATCGGCGGCCTTGGTGGAAGTACTGCGTCGGATAAAGGGTAGAACCTGGCGGGGGGAATAAATGTGTTTCATATCACGCGCGGCAATAAAAGCTGAATGTGCCCCGGTTATATAGCAATAAAAGATAAAACCGTTGCCGCACGTAATTTCACTAAATTAAAGCACCTGTGCCCACAGCGTTTTCGGCACCTTGCCCAGATCGAACAATTTACCGGCAACCAGCTCGGCGCGACGGTGGTCGGCGGCACGGTACATATTGCTCATTTCCGTATCGTTTTCAATGGAGTAGTTCAGTTTGTCGTACACCTTCTCCAGGCTGTCCAAAGAGGAGCATTTACGAAATGTCAGCAGATATTCGAGCGTATCGGTCATGATTAAAATATAGCCTGTTAATAGTTAAAGCCGGGTGAATAACACATAGCGACTCACGGCGACGCCGTCGAGGCAGCGATGTACGACCTGACAAAAATCATTTCAATTAGATAAATTGCACTGGGTAATGATGTCGCGCCGCCCGTAGCGGCGCTTTGGTAAATCATAATATGCCAGTGCGCCGTCAGCAATCTCAGCCTGCTGATTAATGGAGAAATAGGGAAAGTCTCAGGGCGGTTGACGGCCGACGCGTCGTCGTTCGTGCTGTGGGCAAGCGCACGGTGCCATGCCGGGCCTCTTTTGGGTGATTTTTTCACCCGGCCGTGGCGCCGTCGCGGCATTGGACGATGTTTGTCGCCGCTGCTTGCGTTGAAAAGCCGTTTTTTTCGATGAAAAAATATGAACAGTAAAATAAAACTGCGTTTTATTTTATGACAATGAAGTAATGAAAGCCAAAGCCATGTAAATAATCTCTGGGGGGAGGGGGAATTATCTCGGCGTCAGAAAAAGAAATAAAAAGCATTAAAGTTTTATGAATTGCTGCCGATATAACGTTTTGGGGGAATTTAACTCAAAAAAAGCACTCTTGCATCGTGCTAATACGGAAACATATCGTTACGTCTGTTGGCTTGTTCACTACGCCTGCGAATCATTGATAAGCCATAATCACCTGATGTTGAAAATTAGAACAGCCTCAGGCTGAAGGCTTAAGTCAAATCCGATAGCTAATAACCTCATAGTTTACATTGGTTATTTTTCGGCTTGGATATTTTTTAGCAACTCAAATGGTTATTTATACTGAGTTTGTTGCCTATATGCAGATTTTTGTTCTGTTATTTTGGTTTGGTGATGCTTTTGTTCGAATTGATCTAAAAAAGATATTTTTTTGGCGGATAAACATTGTTTTTAAGACGTTTTTTTACCTATGGCTGTTTTGTGAGCAAAATGACGGTCAATAAGTGAGCGTATTTGGGCGTATTTGGCTTAATTATTTTTTATTTTTGTGATCTATGTCACATTGTATTTAAAATTGCCTCTCACTTACATTGTGTGTGCTAATGGTTCGGGGGTAGAGTTGCGCTGCTTTAGGAATAATCTTATTAAATTTGTAAAAATAGTTTCATGGTGACTAAACACTATCGAAGCAGAATGCTGTACATCCATACACGTTGGTTTACGCTCGTAGCAAATACTGAACAGTGGTCGAATTTAGCGATTGTCGAAAATTATAGCAGTCGTTTTTGAGAGATTAATTTGCCAACTTTGGGAAACAACCCAAGTCACGGGCGATAAAATTTATCACCCAGCGTATGTTTTTAAACATAGTCTGTCGGGATGGGGAATATGGGTACGTCTGAATTACTTAAGCATATTTATGACATCAATCTGTCATATTTACTTTTAGCACAGCGTTTGATCAACGATGAAAAAGCGTCCGCAATGTTTCGCCTGGGTATTGATGAAACCATGGCCGATGCGCTGGCGCAGCTGACTTTGCCGCAAATGGTTAAACTGGCCGAGACCAACCAGCTGGTTTGCCACTTCCGCTTTAACGAAAGCCAGACCATCGAACGCCTGACCAAAGAGTCGCGCGTCGACGATCTGCAACAAATCCATACCGGCATTTTGCTATCAAGCCATTTACTGCAAGAGCTATCGAGTAAAGACGCTAGCCCGACGAAGAAAAGAGCCTGATGATGGTTGAGAAAAGTATCGTTCAAGAAGCCAAGGACATTCAGCTCGCCATGGAGCTGATTTCGCTGGGAGCCCGATTGCAGATGCTGGAGAGTGAAACCCAGCTCAGCCGCGGGCGCTTGATTAAACTTTACAAGGAGTTACGCGGCAGCCCGCCGCCAAAAGGAATGTTACCGTTCTCAACCGACTGGTTTATGACCTGGGAACAAAATATTCACTCGTCGATGTTTTACAACGCTTACCTGTTTTTGATGAAAAGCGGGCAGTGCAGCGGCGTGGAGGCGGTGATCAAAGCCTATCGCCTCTATCTCGAGCAGTGTCCGCAGCAGGCCGGCGAGGCGCCGTTGCTGGCGCTGACCCGCGCCTGGACGCTGGTGCGCTTCGTCGATAGCGGCATGTTGCAGCTTTCCGCCTGCAGCTGCTGCGGCGGCGCATTTATCACCCACGCGCACCAGCCGCTGAATGGTTTCATCTGCAGTTTATGCCAACCCCCATCCCGCGCCGTAAAAAGACGTAAACTTTCGCCGCAACTGGCCGATATTATTCCTCAACTGCTGGACGAGCAGGTCAAACGCGCCATCTGAGCCGCCACGTTGCCGGCTCTCGGCAATGAATACCGACGTGTGATACGCAGGGGCGGCATGCCGCCCCCAGACATGCAGCCTGGTCTGTCGCGCCAGGGCGCGTTTGCCCCACCTTCCATCCACATTGTTAATTTAAGGAATGCGTGTGCTAGTTATTTTGGGTTATCTCGTGGTATTGGGTGCGGTGTTTGGCGGCTACCTGATCGTGGGCGGTCATCTCGGGGCGTTGTATCAGCCGGCGGAATTTCTGATTATCGGCGGGGCGGGCGTCGGCGCCTTCATCGTCGGCAACAACGGCAAAGCGATCAAAGCCACGCTGCGCGCGCTGCCGCGGCTGATGCGCCGTTCCAAATACAACAAAGATCTGTATATGGATCTGATGGCGTTGCTGTTCCGTCTGCTGGCCAAATCGCGCCAGCAGGGCATGCTGTCGCTCGAGTTCGATATCGATAATCCGCAAGAAAGTGAAATTTTCTCTAATTATCCGCGCATCCTTGCCGATAACACTCTGGTGGAGTTCATTACCGACTATTTACGGCTGATGGTGAGCGGCAATATGAATGCGTTCGAGATCGAAGCGCTGATGGACGAAGAGATCGAAACCTACGAGCAGGAAAGCGAAGTGCCCGCCGGCAGTCTGGCGATGGTGGGCGACTCCTTGCCGGCGTTCGGCATCGTCGCGGCGGTGATGGGGGTGGTGCACGCCCTGGCTTCGGCTGACCGTCCGGCCGCTGAACTGGGCGCGCTGATCGCGAACGCCATGGTCGGTACTTTCCTCGGCATTTTGTTGGCCTACGGCTTCATCTCGCCGCTGGCGACGTTGCTGCGCCAGAAGAGCGCCGAAAACGTCAAGATGATGCAGTGCATCAAGGTCACGCTGTTGTCGAGCCTGAACGGTTACGCGCCGCAGATCGCAGTCGAGTTTGGCCGCAAAACGCTGTATACCACCGAACGTCCTTCTTTCGTTGAGCTGGAAGAACACGTGCGCCGCGTGAAAGCGCCGGCGCAGCAGGCGACGGAAGAAGAAGAAGCATGAAACAGAATCATCCGGTCGTTCTGGTCAGAAAGCGCAAGTCGCATCATGCCGCCCATCACGGCGGCTCCTGGAAGATCGCTTATGCCGACTTTATGACGGCGATGATGGCGTTCTTCCTGGTGATGTGGCTGCTGGCGATCGCCAGCCCGCAGGAGCTGACGCAAATCGCCGAATATTTCCGTACGCCGCTCAAGGTTGCCCTGACCAGCGGCGACAAGAGCAGTTCCGAAAGCAGCCCCATTCCTGGCGGCGGCGACGATCCTACGCAGCAGCACGGCCTGGTGAAAAAACAGGTCGATTCGCCGGACTCGCGCGCCGAAGAGCTGCGCCTGAACAAGCTGCGCGAAAAGCTGGATGAGTTGATTGAGTCCGATCCGCGCCTGAAGGCGCTGCGCCCGCATCTGCTGATCAACATGATGGACGAGGGGTTGCGCATTCAGATTATCGATAGCCAGAACCGGCCGATGTTCAAAACCGGCAGCGCGCAGGTCGAGAGCTACATGCGCGATATTCTGCGGGCGATAGCGCCGATCCTCAACGACCTGCCGAACAAAATCAGCCTGTCCGGCCACACCGATGACATCCCTTACGCCACCGGCGAGCGCGGCTACAGCAACTGGGAACTGTCGGCCGATCGCGCCAACGCCTCCCGGCGCGAGCTGATCGCCGGCGGCCTGGCGGAAGGCAAGGTGCTGCGGGTGGTGGGCATGGCGGCCACCATGAGCCTGAAACAGCATGGCGCCGATGACGCGATTAACCGTCGCATCACCGTGCTGGTGCTGAACAAGCAAACGCAAGAGGGCATCGAGCACGAAAATGCCGAAAGCAACGCGATGGATATCGCCCAGCCGGACAGCCTGAAGCAGCTGGCGCCGTCGGCGACCGCACCGGCCAGCCAAACGCCGGAACCCTCGGCGACGGCCCCGGAACCGGTGGCGCCAACGCCAGGCGCTCCACCGCAGGCATCCCCGGCGATAGCACCGGCCGATCAGGCGCCGGAACCACCGGCGTCCGCACCCGCACCGACTAACCGCGACTCACAGCCAGAGGTGACCCCGTGAGCATGGACATTAGCGATTTTTATCAGACCTTCTTTGATGAGGCAGACGAGTTGCTGGCCGACATGGAGCAACACCTGCTGGAGCTGGATCCGCTGGCCCCCGATATCGAGCCGTTGAACGCCATCTTCCGCGCGGCGCATTCGATCAAGGGCGGCGCGGCGACCTTTGGTTTTTCGGTGCTGCAGGAAACCACCCACCTGCTGGAGAACCTGCTGGACGGTGCAAGACGCCAGGAAATGAGCCTGAGCACCGAGATTATCAACCTGTTTCTGGAAACCAAAGACATTATGCAGGAGCAACTGGACGCCTATAAAACCTCGCAACAGCCTGACGCTGAAAGCTTTGAATACATTTGTCAGGCGCTGCGCCAGCTGGCGTTGGAAGCGCAACAGCAGCAAGAGGCGCCTGCGGCTCAACCGGCCGTTCAACAGCCTGTCGTTAAGCCATCGGCCGCGCCGGCGGCGATCGAGGGCGGCATGCGCATCAGCCTGAACGGGCTGAAAGCCAGTGAAATCCCCTTGATGTTGGAAGAGCTGGGCAACCTAGGCGAGGTTAAAGATCCACATCAGACGGAACACAGTCTGGACGTGACGTTGCTCACCTCCGCCAGTGAAGACGACATCAGCGCCGTGTTGTGCTTTGTGCTGGAACCGGAACAAATCAGCTTCTCGACGCCGACCCAGAGCGAACCGGCCATCGCAGAAGCGAGCTTACCGGAAGTGGCCGCCTTACCGGAGCCTGCGCCGGTCGCGAACGCCGCGCCGCCTGCCGCGAAACCGGCCGAAGCGCCAAAAGCGCGCGCCAAGGCGAGCGAATCCACCAGCATCCGCGTGGCGGTGGAAAAAGTGGATCAGCTGATTAACCTGGTGGGCGAGCTGGTGATCACCCAATCGATGCTGGCGCAACGCTCCGGCACGCTGGATCCGGTGAACCACGGCGATCTGCTGAACAGCATGAGCCAGCTGGAGCGTAACGCGCGCGATCTGCAGGAATCGGTGATGTCGATCCGCATGATGCCGATGGAATACGTCTTCAGCCGCTATCCGCGGCTGGTGCGCGATCTGGCCGGCAAGCTGAATAAACAGGTGGAGCTGACGCTGCAGGGCAGCTCGACCGAACTGGACAAGAGCCTGATCGAACGCATTATCGATCCGTTGACGCACCTGGTGCGCAACAGCCTCGATCACGGTATCGAAGAGCCGGCCACCCGTATCGCCGCCGGCAAGTCGGCGGTGGGCAATCTGGTGCTGTCGGCCGAACACCAGGGCGGCAACATTTGTATTGAAGTCATCGACGACGGCGCCGGGCTGAACCGCGAAAAAATTCTCGCCAAGGCGGCTTCGCAAGGGCTGGCGGTCAGCGACAGCATGAGCGACGAAGAGGTCGGCATGCTGATCTTTGCGCCGGGCTTCTCCACCGCCGAGCAGGTGACCGACGTTTCCGGCCGCGGCGTCGGCATGGACGTGGTGAAACGGAATATTCAGGAGATGGGGGGCCACGTCGAGATCCGTTCGCAGGCTGGTAAAGGCACCACCATCCGCATCCTATTGCCGCTGACGCTGGCGATCCTCGACGGCATGTCGGTCAAGGTAAACGACGAAGTCTTTATCCTGCCGCTGAACGCGGTGATGGAATCGCTGCAGCCGCAGGCGGAAGATCTGCATCCGCTGGCCGGCGGCGAACGCGTGCTGCAGGTGCGCGGCGAATACCTGCCGCTGGTGGAGCTGTATCGGGTATTCGAAGTGGATGGCGCCAAAACCGACGCCACGCAGGGCATCGTGGTGATCCTGCAAAGCGCCGGCCGCCGCTATGCGTTGCTGGTAGATCAGCTGATTGGCCAGCATCAGGTGGTGGTGAAGAATCTGGAAAGCAACTACCGCAAAGTGCCGGGCATCTCCGCCGCGACCATTCTGGGCGACGGTAGCGTGGCCTTGATCGTCGATGTCTCGGCGTTGCAAACCTTGAACCGTGAAAAGCGTCTGACGGACGCCGCCGCATAATAATGAGTTTATTGATTTAAAAGGTGAATGATATGGCAGGATTGGCAGCCGTCAGCAAATTGGCTGGCGAAACGGTAGGGCAAGAGTTTCTGATTTTTACCCTGGGCAACGAGGAGTACGGCATCGACATCCTCAAGGTGCAGGAAATTCGCGGCTACGATCAGGTGACCCGCATCGCCAACACCCCGGCGTTCATCAAGGGCGTCACCAACCTGCGCGGCGTGATTGTTCCGATCATCGATCTGCGGGTGAAATTTTCGCAGCAGAGTGTTTCCTACGATGAAAACACTGTGGTGATCGTGTTGAATTTTGGTCAGCGCGTGGTGGGCATCGTGGTTGACGGCGTCTCCGACGTGCTGTCGCTCACCGCCGATCAGATCCGTCCGGCGCCGGAGTTCGCGGTGACTCTGGCGACCGAATATCTCACCGGCCTCGGTTCGCTGGGCGAGCGCATGCTGATCCTGGTGGATATCGAAAAGCTGCTGAGCAGCGAAGAGATGTCGCTGGTCGACAGCGTGGCGAAAAGCGTCTGATTTCAGACTCAAGGGGCGGGGCGCCGCCCCCTTTAACCTTCACTTTCCCTGATCTGTCGCGATGGCCTCAGCCGCGCCCGGAACCCCCACTAAAAATAGTTACTTTCCCGCATAAAGTTTTGCCGCACGGCGCCGATAACTCTCACATTCAACGTCATCAGAGCCTGTCTGCGCGGGCTTCAACAAGGGAAATCATGTTAAATCGTATGAAGGTGGTCACCAGCCTGTTGCTGGTGTTGGTGCTGTTTGGCGCCTTGCAGTTGATTTCGGGCGGACTCTTTTTCTCCTCGCTGAAAAGCGATAAGGAAAACTTTACCGTTCTGCAAACGATCCGCCAGCAGCAGCTGCAGCTGAGTGAAAGCCGCGTTGACCTGCTGCAGGCGCGTAACTCCCTGAACCGCGCCGGTATTCGCTACATGATGGATACCAACAAGATCGGCAGCGGCGCCACCATTGATGAACTGCTGGCCAAAGCGAAGGAAGAGCTGGGTGAAGCGGAAAGACACTACGCCGCGTACGAGAAAATTCCTCAGGACCCGCGCCAGGATCCTCAGTCGGCGGAACGCCTCAAGCAACAGTACGATGTGCTGTACGGTGCGCTCTCCGAGCTGATCCAACTGCTGGGCGAAGGCAAAATCAACGCTTTCTTCGATCAGCCTACGCAGAGTTACCAGGACAACTTTGAGCAGAGCTACAACGGTTATCTGGAGCAAAACGGCAAGCTGTACCAAATCGCGGTCGACGGCAGCAACAGCTCCTACAACTCGGCCATTTGGACGCTGATCGTGGTGCTGGTAGTGGTGCTGGCGGTGATCGTACTGGTCTGGACCGGTATCCATCACATCCTGGTGCGCCCGCTGAACCGCATGATCGACCACATCAAACAGATCGCCGCCGGCGACCTGACTCAGCAGATCGTCGTCAACAGCCGCAACGAAATGGGCGTGCTGGCGGCCAGCCTGAAACACATGCAAAGCGAACTGATCGAGACCGTCAGCGGCGTGCGCCAGGGTGCGGACGCCATCTACAGCGGCGCGTCTGAAATCGCCGCGGGCAACAACGATCTCTCCTCCCGCACCGAGCAGCAGGCCGCGTCGCTGGAAGAGACCGCCGCCAGCATGGAGCAATTGACCGCGACGGTGAAACAGAACGCCGAAAACGCCCGTCAGGCTTCACAGCTGGCGCTGAGCGCCTCCGAAACCGCGCAGAAAGGCGGCAAGGTGGTGGCCAACGTGGTGCAGACCATGCACGACATCGCCGGCAGTTCGCAGAAGATCGCCGATATTACCGGCGTGATCGACGGTATCGCCTTCCAGACCAACATCCTGGCGTTGAACGCCGCAGTGGAAGCGGCGCGCGCCGGCGAACAGGGCCGCGGCTTCGCGGTGGTGGCCGGTGAAGTGCGCAACCTGGCGCAGCGCAGCGCGCAGGCGGCGAAAGAGATCAAAGGCCTGATCGAAGACTCGGTCAGCCGCGTCGATATGGGCTCCGTGCTGGTGGAAAGCGCCGGGGAAACCATGGGCGACATCGTCAACGCCGTCACCCGCGTGACCGACATCATGGGCGAAATCGCCTCGGCTTCCGACGAGCAGAGCCGCGGTATCGATCAGGTTGGCCAGGCGGTAGCGGAAATGGACCGCGTGACCCAGCAGAACGCCTCGTTGGTGGAAGAATCCGCCTCGGCGGCGGCGGCGCTGGAAGAACAGGCCAGCATGCTGACCCAGTCGGTAGCGGTATTCCGCCTGAGGTCGGAAGGCCAGGAAGAGTTTAAAGCGCCTGTCACCAGCAAGGCGACGGTAACACCGGTAATCAATCATAAGAAAATGAACGCCAGCGATCTGCAGGATAACTGGGAAACGTTCTGACCGGTATCGGGCCTCTCTCGCAGAGGCCCTTTTCCCTACGTAGGCCGGTCGCCGGCCGGCTGCAAGGAGGTTCACAGTGTTTAACCGAATCCGTATCTCTACCAGCTTGTTCCTGTTGTTGATGACCTTCTGCGTTCTGCAGTTGGCCAGCAGCGGCCTGTCGTATTCCGCGTTTCGCTCCGATAACCACAACCTCGACATCATCACCCTCGGCAGCCAGCAGCGCGATTCGCTCAGCCTGAGCTGGGTGTCGCTGTTGCAGGCCCGCAATACGCTGAACCGCGCCGGCACCCGCGCGGCGTTGAAACTGCCGCAGGAGCAGGTGAACGAATTGATGAGCAGCGCCCGCAGTTCGCTGCAGAAGGCCGATCTCTATTTCAATCAGTTCATGGCGGTTGAACGCAGCAGTGAACAGCAGAACCAGCAGACGGCCACCACCAAGGCCAGCTACGAGCGGCTGCGCGGCGCGCTGCGTGAGCTGATCGGTTTCCTGGAAAAGGGCGAGCTGCAGGCGTTTATGGATCAGCCGACGCAGAAAACCCAGGACCTGTTTGAGGCTGACTTCGTGCAGTACCTGCAGTTGGTCAACGGTGACATTAGCGAGGCTCGAGACGCCAACCAATTCTCCTTCACGCTGGCGGGCCTGATGCTGGCGGGGGCGGTCTTGATGCTGATCGTGGTGACCGGCAGCGCCATGTGGTGGTTGCGCACCATGTTGGTACAGCCGCTGAACCAAATCCGCAGCCACTTTGAACGCATCGCCGCCGGCGATTTGGCGACGCCGATTCAGGTGTATGGCCGCAATGAAATCAGCATGTTGTTCGCCAGCCTGCAACGCACGCAGCAGTCACTGATCGGTACCGTCGGCGCGGTGCGCGACGGTGCGGAGTCGATTCTGATCGGCCTGCAGGAGATCGCCGAAGGCAATAACGATCTCTCTTCCCGTACCGAGCAGCAGGCCGCTTCGCTGGAAGAAACCGCCGCCAGCATGGAACAGCTGACCGCGACGGTGAAACAGAACGCCGACAATGCGCGGCAGGCCTCTCAGCTGGCGCGCGACGCTTCGGCCACCGCGGCCAAGGGCGGCGAACTGGCCGGGGACGTGGTCACCACCATGCACGATATCGCCAACAGCTCGCAGAAAATCGGCGCCATCACCAGCGTGATCGACGGCATCGCCTTCCAGACCAACATTCTGGCGCTCAATGCGGCGGTGGAAGCGGCGCGCGCCGGTGAACAGGGGCGCGGTTTCGCCGTGGTCGCCGGCGAAGTGCGCAACCTGGCGAGCCGCAGCGCGCAGGCGGCGAAAGAGATCAAGGTGCTGATCGACGAATCGGTCAGCCGCGTCAAACACGGCTCGGTGCTGGTGGAAAATTCCGGCGCCACCATGCAGGACATCGTGCGTTCGGTGACGCGCGTCACCGACATCATGGGCGAGATCGCGTCGGCTTCGGATGAACAGAGCCGCGGCATCGAGCAGGTGACGCAGGCGGTGACCCAGATGGATCAGGTTACCCAGCAGAACGCCGCGCTGGTGGAAGAGTCCGCTTCTGCCGCCACCGCGCTGGAAGAGCAGGCCATTACCCTGGCCGACGCGGTCGCGGTATTCCGTCTGGCGGACGATAACTTCGTCGCGCCAGGTAACAGCAACAACGCAGTTTCACCCGTGGTAAAGGAAGCCCAAGATTGTCAAACCGCATAAGCAGCACGTTTTACTCCGGTGAGGCGGCATGAAACAGGCGCCGTCAACTTCTAACCGGGATACTGCGTCGATGTTGACGCAAATGGTGCAGCGCCTGCCGCTGTCGGACGTGCATTTTCGCCGTATCAGCCAGTTGATTTATCAACGCGCCGGCATCGTGCTGGCGGAGCATAAGCGCGAGATGGTTTACAACCGCCTGGTGCGCCGGTTGCGGCTGTTGGGATTGCACGATTTCGGCGATTACCTGGCGCTGCTGGAAAGCGATCCGAACAGCGCGGAATGGCAGGCGTTCATCAACGCATTGACCACTAACCTGACGGCATTTTTCCGCGAGGCGCATCACTTCCCGATCCTGGCGGAGCATGCGCGCTCGCGGCCGAACGGCTACAGCGTCTGGAGCACCGCGGCCTCGACCGGCGAAGAGCCGTATTCGATCGCCATCACGCTGAGCGATGCCCTGGGGCAGCGGGCCGGCAGTTGCCAGGTCTGGGCCAGCGACATCGATACGCAGGTGCTGGAAAAAGCGGAGGCGGGCGTTTACCGCCAGGAAGATCTGCGCACCCTGACGCCGACCCAAATGCAGCGCTATTTTCTGCGCGGCACCGGTCCGCATCAGGGGCTGGTGCGCGTGCGGCCGGAGTTGGCGGCGCGAGTGAACTTTCAGCCGCTGAATCTGCTGGCGCCGGAGTGGGCGCTGCCGGGGCAATTCGACGCCATTTTTTGCCGCAACGTCATGATCTATTTCGATAAGGCGACGCAGGAGCGCATCCTGCGCCGCTTCGTTCCCTTGCTTAAGCCGGGGGGGCTGATGTTCGCCGGCCACTCCGAGAATTTCAGCCAGATCAGCCGGGATTTCTACTTGCGTGGGCAGACCGTGTATGGGCTGACCAAGGAGAGGTAATGAGTAAAATCAGAGTGTTATGCGTAGACGATTCGGCACTGATGCGCCAGCTGATGACGGAAATCGTGAACGGCCATGCCGACATGGAAATGGTGGCGACCGCGCCGGATCCGCTGGTGGCGCGCGATCTGATCAAAAAATTTAATCCTCAGGTGCTGACGCTGGACGTCGAGATGCCGCGCATGGACGGGCTGGATTTCCTCGAGAAGCTGATGCGCCTGCGGCCGATGCCGGTGGTGATGGTCTCTTCGTTGACCGGCAAAGGCTCGGAAATCACGCTGCGCGCGCTGGAACTGGGCGCGGTGGATTTCGTCACCAAACCGCAACTCGGCATTCGCGAGGGCATGTTGGCCTACAGCGAGCTGATTGCCGAGAAGATCCGCACCGCGGCCAGAGCGCGCCTGCCTCAGCGCTCCAGCAGCTCGGCGCCGGCGATCCTCAGCCATGCGCCGCTGCTGAGCAGTGAAAAACTGATCGCCATCGGCGCCTCCACCGGCGGCACCGAAGCGATCCGCCAGGTGCTGCAGCCGCTGCCGGCCACCAGTCCGGCGCTGTTGATCACCCAGCACATGCCGCCGGGTTTCACCCGTTCGTTCGCCGAACGGCTGAACAAGCTTTGCCAGATCACGGTGAAAGAAGCGGAGGACGGCGAGCGCGTGCTGCCGGGCCACGCTTACATCGCCCCGGGGGACCGCCATCTGGAGCTGACGCGCAGCGGCGCCAACTATCAGGTGAAGCTGCATGACGGCCCGGCGGTCAACCGCCATCGCCCATCGGTCGATGTGCTGTTCCGCTCGGTGGCGCAATACGCCGGCCGCAATGCGGTGGGGGTGATCCTCACCGGCATGGGCAACGACGGGGCGGCGGGGATGCTGGAGATGCACCGCGCCGGGGCTTATACCCTGGCGCAGAACGAGGCGAGCTGCGTGGTGTTCGGCATGCCGCGCGAGGCGATCGCCAGCGGCGGCGTCAGCGAAGTGGTCGAGCTGGACAGAATGAGCCAGCGAATGCTGGCGCAGATCGCCGGCGGCCAGGCATTGCGCATTTGATTTCAGTCCGCAGGGTCTTCCCGGCGGCGATATGACCCAGGTTCGCCGTGCGGCGGCCTGCGGTGTTGCATCATTAAACGGTTAACTATTTCAGGAGTAACAATGGCAGACAAGAACCTCAGATTTCTGGTTGTGGACGACTTCTCCACCATGCGTCGCATCGTCAGAAATTTGCTCAAAGAGCTGGGCTTCAACAACGTCGAAGAAGCTGAAGACGGTGCGGATGCGCTGAACAAGCTGCGCGCCGGCGGTTTCGACTTCGTGGTGTCCGACTGGAACATGCCGAACATGGACGGGCTTGAGCTGTTGCAAACCATCCGCGCCGACAGCGCGCTGGCCGCGATGCCGGTACTGATGGTGACCGCGGAAGCCAAGAAAGAAAATATCATCGCGGCGGCGCAGGCCGGCGCCAGCGGTTATGTAGTGAAACCATTTACGGCGGCGACGCTGGAAGAAAAGCTCAACAAGATTTTTGAAAAATTGGGCATGTAAGGAGAGGGCGATGAGAGACATTCCAATGCCTGCCAGCGATGCAGCGACCGCGGGAGAGATCATCTCCCGCATCGGCCAACTGACCCGAATGCTGCGCGACAGCATGCGCGAACTGGGGCTCGATCAGGCGATCGCCCAGGCGGCAGAGGCGATCCCGGATGCGCGCGACCGTCTTGACTATGTCGTAACCATGACGGCGCAGGCGGCGGAACGGGCGTTGAACTGCGTGGAGGCGGCGCAACCGCGCCAGGCGGAGCTGGAATCCGGCGCCAACGCGTTGAAAGGGCGCTGGGACGAGTGGTTCGCCAATCCCATCGAACTGGACGACGCGCGTTCTCTGGTCAACGACACGCGCCAGTATCTGGATCAGGTGCCGGGCCATACGGCCTTCACCAACGCCCAGTTGCTGGAGATCATGATGGCGCAGGACTTCCAGGATCTGACCGGTCAGGTGATCAAGCGCATGATGGACGTGGTGCAGGAGATCGAAAAGCAGCTGCTGATGGTGCTGATGGAAAACATGCCGGAGCAGCCGGTGAAGGAAAAACGGCCGAACGACAGCCTGCTGAACGGCCCGCAGCTTGACCAGAACGGCGTCGGCGTGATCGCCAATCAGGCGCAGGTCGACGATCTGCTCGACAGCCTCGGTTTCTGAGGACTTTCGGGGCGCGCGACGGCGCGCCCCGAAAGTTGCGCAGCGTCGCGCAAAGATTTGAGTATATAGCGTTGCTATATACACTGTGGCGATTATAATTTGTACTCCAGTTAAAGGAGGTCGCCATGACGTTAGGTTCTGTCTTTACCAATAATCGGACGCAGGCCGTGCGTTTGCCTGCAGAGGTGCGTTTCCCCGATACCGTTTCTAAAGTGACCGTCCGCGTAGTGGGCAAAGAGCGCATTCTTGCGCCGGTGGAGAATACCTGGGACAGTTTCTTCTGCGCGGAAAATGAGGTGAGCGATGACTTCCTCAATGAACGTGCCGGGCAACACCAGCGCGAGCGGGAAGAACTTTGATGTTCAGCCATATGCTGGACACCAACATTGTTATCTATGTCATCAAGCGCCGGCCGCTGGAAGTGCTGGAGGCGTTCAATCGCTATGCGGGCAAAATGGTCATTTCGTCGGTCACCTATGGCGAATTGGTTCACGGAGTGGAGAAAAGCTCGCGTCCGGCGGTTAACGCCAGAGTGGTTGAGGATTTTGTCTCCCGATTGGACATTCTCGATTACGGCGCCAAAGCGGCTTCGCACTACGGCAACATTCGGGCTGCGCTGGAACGTCAGGGAACGCCTATTGGCGTAAACGATCTGCATATCGCCGGGCATGCGCGCAGCGAAGGATTGATTCTGGTGACCAATAACCGACGCGAATTTGAGCGCGTTGATGGCTTACGGCTGGAAAATTGGCTGTAACGTCTCCCCCTTGATTGCCTCATCCCCTAAATAACCCGCCTTTTTCCCCGTTGTTCCGCCAATGACATCGCCAATTTTTTGGCATGCTGACCGCCATTCTTTACCCTCCCGACACAGGAACGGCGTTTCGTGGCTGAAGACAGCGATCTGGAAAAAAGCGAGGCCCCCACGCCCCACAGGCTGGAGAAGGCGCGTGAAGACGGCCAGATCCCGCGCTCGCGCGAGCTGACCTCGGTACTGATGCTGCTCTCGGGCCTGGCGATTATCCTGATGTCCGGCAGCAACATGGCGCAACAGCTGGCGGCGATGCTCACGCAAGGTCTGAACTTCGATCACGGCATGGTCAGCAACGATAAACAGATGCTGCGCCAATTGGGCATGTTGCTGCGCCAGGCGGTGCTGGCGCTGCTGCCGATCATGGCGGGGCTGGTGCTGGTGGCGCTCGCCGCGCCGATGTTGCTGGGGGGCATTTTGTTCAGCGGCAAGTCGATCAAGTTCGATTTGAAGCGGCTGAACCCGCTATCCGGGTTGAAGCGCATCTTTTCTACCCAGGTGCTGGCCGAGCTGCTGAAAGGGATCCTGAAAGCGACGCTGGTCGGTTGGGTGACCGGCCTCTATTTGTGGCACAACTGGGCGGCGATGCTGCATCTGATGACCCAGCAGCCGCTCGATGCGCTGGGCAACGCGCTGCAGATGATCCTGTTCTGCGGTTTTCTGGTGGTGCTGGGGCTGACGCCGATGGTGGCATTCGACGTGTTTTATCAGCTGTGGAGTCACTTCAAGAAGCTGAAGATGACCAAGCAGGATATTCGCGACGAGTTCAAAGACCAGGAAGGGGACCCGCACGTCAAGGGACGCATTCGTCAGCAGCAGCGGGCGATCGCCCGGCGCCGCATGATGGCCGACGTGCCCAAGGCGGACGTGATCGTCACCAACCCGACGCACTACGCCGTCGCGTTGCAGTACAACGACAAAAAAATGAGTGCGCCGAAAGTGCTGGCCAAAGGGGCTGGCGAAATCGCCTTGCGCATTCGCGAACTTGGCGCGGAACACCGCATCCCGATGCTGGAGGCGCCGCCGCTGGCGCGCGCGCTGTATCGGCACAGCGAGATCGGCCAGCATATTCCGGCCACCCTGTATGCCGCGGTCGCCGAGGTGCTGGCCTGGGTGTACCAACTGCGCCGCTGGCGGCGTGAGGGCGGCCTGATCCCGAAAAAACCTGAACGTTTACCGGTGCCGGAAGCACTGGATTTTGCAAAAGAGAGTGACTCTGATGGCTAATTTGGCCTCCCTGCTTCGTTTGCCGGGCAATTTTAAAGATACGCAGTGGCAGGTGCTGGCCGGCCCGGTGCTGATCCTGCTGATCCTGTCGATGATGGTGTTGCCGTTGCCGGCGTTTATCCTCGACCTGCTGTTTACCTTCAACATCGCGCTGTCGATCATGGTGCTGCTGGTGGCGATGTTCACCCAGCGCACGCTCGAATTCGCCGCCTTCCCGACCATCCTGCTGTTCTCCACATTGCTGCGTTTGTCGCTCAACGTCGCGTCGACGCGCATCATCTTGCTGGAAGGGCACACCGGCTCCGCCGCCGCCGGCCGCGTGGTGGAAGCCTTCGGCCACTTCCTGGTGGGGGGCAACTTCGCCATCGGCATCGTGGTGTTCATCATCCTGGTGCTGATTAACTTCATGGTGATCACCAAAGGGGCGGGGCGTATCGCCGAAGTGGGCGCGCGCTTCGTGCTGGACGGCATGCCGGGTAAACAGATGGCGATCGACGCCGATCTGAACGCCGGCCTGATCGGTGAAGACGAAGCGAAGAAACGCCGCGCCGAAGTGACCCAGGAGGCCGACTTTTACGGCTCAATGGACGGCGCCAGTAAATTCGTGCGCGGCGACGCCATCGCCGGCCTGATGATCATGGTGCTGAACGTAGTCGGCGGCCTGTTGGTCGGCGTGGTGCAACATGGCATGGAGCTGGGGGCGGCGGCGGAAAGCTATACGCTGCTGACCATCGGTGACGGCCTGGTGGCGCAGATCCCGGCGTTGGTGATCTCCACTGCCGCCGGCGTCATCGTCACCCGCGTCGCGACCGATCAGGACGTCGGCGAGCAGATGGTTGGCCAGCTGTTCAACAATCCGCGCGTGATGCTGCTGAGCGCCGGGGTGCTGGGGCTGTTGGGCCTGGTGCCGGGCATGCCGAACCTGGTGTTCCTGCTGTTTACCGCGGCTCTGCTGGGCCTGGCCTGGTGGCTGCGCGGCCGTGAACAACAGGCGCCGAAGACGGTAGAGGCGCCGGTGATGCCAGAGAATCCGCAGGCCGCCGAAGCCAGCTGGGCCGACGTGCAGTTGGAAGACCCGCTGGGGATGGAAGTAGGCTACCGGCTGATTCCGATGGTCGATTTTCAGCAGAACGGCGAACTGCTTGGGCGTATTCGCGGTATCCGCAAGAAATTCGCCCAGGACATGGGCTATCTGCCGCCGGTGGTGCACATTCGTGACAACCTGGAACTGCCGCCCGCCAGCTACCGCATCCTGATGAAAGGCGTCGAGATCGGCAGCGGTGAAGCGCAGCCGGGCCGCTGGCTGGCGATCAACCCCGGCAATGCCGTAGGCGAGCTGGCGGGTGATAAAACCGTCGATCCGGCCTTTGGGCTGGAAGCGGTGTGGATCGACAGCGCCTTGCGCGAACAGGCGCAGATCCAGGGCTTTACCGTGGTGGAAGCCAGCACCGTGGTGGCGACGCACCTCAATCACCTGATTGGCCAGTTCGCCAGCGAGTTGTTCGGCCGCCAGGAGACCCAACAGCTGTTGGATCGCGTGTCGCAGGAGATGCCGAAGCTGACCGAAGACTTCGTGCCGGGCGTGGTGTCGCTGACGACGCTGCACAAAGTGCTGCAAAATCTGCTGGCCGAGCGCGTGTCCATTCGCGATATGCGCACCATCGTCGAAACGCTGGCGGAACATGCCCCGGCGCAGAGCGATCCTTATGAATTGACCACCGTGGTGCGAGTGGCGCTGGGCAGGGCGATCACGCAGCAGTGGTTCCCGGGCAACGGCGAGATTCAGGTTATCGGCCTGGATACCCAGTTGGAGCGTCTGTTGCTGCAGGCGTTGCAGGGCGGCGGCGGTCTGGAGCCGGGGCTGGCTGACCGTCTGCTGGAGCAGGCGCGTCAGGCGCTGCAACGGCAAGAGATGCTCAGCGCGCCGCCGGTACTGTTGGTTAACCATGCGCTGCGTCCTTTACTGGCGCGCTTCCTGCGTCGCAGCCTGCCGCAGCTCGTGGTGCTGTCCAACCTGGAGATCAACGACGATCGCCAGATTCGCATGACCTCGACCATTGGAGCCGCCTGATGAAACGCTGTCTGTCCTTGTTGTGTTTGCTGGCGCCGCTAGCCGCCGGCGCGGTGTCCGGCTCCTGGGTGGCTGAAGGGGCGGGGGTCACGCTGGAACAGGGCGGGATGCGCGATGAATCCGCCGCTTTGCGGCCGCCGAACGCGCTGCCGGACGCCAGCGCGCGCATCACCAGCGTCAGCTGGCGCTACCGTTTGCTGGGGCCGGAGCCCGTGGGGCTGCAGGCCCAGCTTTGCACGGTAAACCGCTGCATTCCGCTCGGCGGCGGCAGCGGCAGCAGCATCGGTCTGCAGGGCGAGCCGGCCAATGCGGAATTGCGCTTTGTCTATTACGTGCAGTCGCAAGGCGGGCTGAATCCGCCGCTGCGGGTGATTGGCAATCAGGTGATCGTCAATTATCAGTAACATCAGGCCAGAATTTGCAGGCCGTTGCGTTCCACCAGCGTCAGCAGTTTCATCGCGGCGGAGTTCGGTTGCGCTTCGCCGCGCTCCCATTTCTGCACCGCCTTTTTGCTGACGTTGAGATACAGCGCAAACACCGGCTGACTGACGTTTTCCCGTTCGCGCAACGCGCGGATCTCGGCCGGCCCGAACTGCTTCACCGGCCGCAGGCACAGCATGTCGAAAGTGCGCATGGTCACGTCGTCGACGAAACCGGCGCGGTGCAGGCCCTGAACTTCCTGGTGGATCGATTTCAGCATCTTGCTCATAGTTGTAACCTTATTAATTCCCCGCAGTTGACCAGCTGATACAGTCTGAATGGTGAATAATCCAGATACAGCGCCGCCAAATGCCGCCAGGAAATTAACTCCTCCTGATTGATGTTGTCTCTTTCGTTTTTGGCAAAGCCATACATGAAAAAAATCCTGCCTTCATCTGCCGTTGCGATTAATACCCGATACCCGCGCCGTTTCCCACTCCCCATCCGGGCGAGGCGTTTTTTGTAAACGCAACCACCGAGATTGGCGTCATACAGCTGATTTTGCATCTCTCGCGCCGCTTTCACTATCGTGGCATCACTGATGCGTTCATCGCCGGCAAATGTCTGGAAGGCTTTTGTGAGATAAATGTCGGTCATTCACTCTCCGCGTGAAAATATACCCTTAATGGGTACAGATCAAGATGTTTAACGACCGAGCTAAGATGACGAAACAGGCAGTGATAGGGAACAGGTAAATATCCGTTCTGCGCAGCCTCGCGCATAACGTTAAGGGAATTCAGGAGGTGATAGGGAGAAAATGCGACGGGATGCGCAGAAGCCGGTGAACGCATGCCCGGTGATAGGCTCACCGGGCAAATGAGTCAGGTCAAACGCCGATTTTTCTGCCGAGCAGGCTGCCGGCGTGCGACTGGCCGTCCGGGCCATACAGCGATTTGTTGTTTTTGCTGAGGATGGCCAGCGCCTGAGCGTTATGGTCGATCTGCTGATTGAGCAACAGGCCGTTGTGCTGGTTCTTTTCGCGCAGCGTTTGGCTCAGCAATTGAACGCGCTGCCAACGATCGGCCAGGGGCGCTTGGCTGGCATAGGGGGCGCGTTGTCCGCAGGTTTTTTCCTGCCCCAGGCGCTGTTGTTCGAGATAAGCGACCGTCGCCAGCAGTTGGCTTTTTGCATCGGTGACGCGCTGCAAGGCCACGCCCGGCAACTGGCCGGAGCACAGCAAGTCGTGCTCTTCCTCCAGCACGCCATTGAGCGCCTGCAGCGTTTCCAACAGTTTATCCAGCAGTTGTGCCAGCTTTTCCATAGTAATGACTTATCCTTTACCGCTACTCGCCGCGCGCTGTCAGTCGCGTCCGGCGATCCATTGAACATCGCTCTGCGCGTCTTGCAGCAGCGCATCGGCGATTTTGCCGGCGTCCATCTTCAGTTCACCGTTGCGGATCGCCTGTTTGATGGCCTCGACCCGACCCATATCGATATCCTGGGTGCCAGGCTGCATCAGGCGCGCCTGCGCCTCGCTCAGTTTGACCTGCGTGCCGCTGACGGCGGTTTCGGCCACGGCGGCCTTGCGCGGTTGGAGCGGGTTGTCGGCCGGGGTTTCACGCGGTTGCACAGTGGAAACCGGCTGTAACCGCTGGGTGCGATCGATACTCATGGTCCATCTCCGTTTACGCCGTGACCGCTCGCGGGCGACGACGCTGCAATGAAAGTGTTGCGGCCCTGGTGGCCAATAAAATGCTGCTTGATTTGTCTTATCGGCAAGGTTGGCGGAACCTTTACTTTTTTATAACGTAATGCGGATCGCGCCGTCGTCCCCGACCACGCCGCTGACGATCTGCCCGGAGGCCATGCGTACCCGCACGCTGTCTTCGGCGGCGGCGTTGTTCATCGCTTTACCCGCACCGCTGATGCTGAATCCTTCGCCCTGGGCGTTGACCTGCACCGGTTGCCCAGCCTTGATAATCCAGGCGCGGCGCAGCATGGCGAGGGTCAGCGGCTGACCGGGGCTGATGTTGCGCAGGCTGACGGCGCCTAGCGCTTTACCCGCTTCGGTCAGCGCGCGCGGCGGCAGGGTATCGAGCCGGCCTTCTTTCAACGCCAGATCCGCCGCCGTCAACCGGCTGCCGGCGCTGATGCCGCGCGCCGAAACGAGATAGCGGCCGAACACCTGCACCTGCGTCTGGATAAAACGCCTCTCCTGGCCACAGCGCGCCGAAATGCTGACGTTGCCGCCGATCCGCGCGTTGGGCGACAGCGACAGCTGCGGCAGTTCGCAAGCGGGCCATTGGTTCGGCGGCGTGCGCACCCGCACTTTTACCTGTACCGGTTCGCCACTGAACTTGCCTTGGATGAAGCTTTCGATTTGCGTCGCCAGATCGTCGGCGCGCGCGTTCAGACTGCATAGCAGGCCGATAAGCAGCAGCATTTTACCTTTCATCGTCATCTTCTCAAGCTTCATCGGGATACGCGTAAGTGTACCCGCAGCGCGCGCAGGCTAAGCAGATAAATAGCGCCCCATTTTGCGTTTATTCCCGCGATAGGGTGGCGCAGGGGGCGTTTATGCTGTCGACTCCAAATTCTAACCTCGCGGAGGGAGCATGCTCGACAAACTGGACGCGGCTCTGCGCTTTGGCCAAGAGGCGCTGAACTTGCGCGCCCAGCGGCAGGAAATTCTGGCCGCCAACATCGCCAACGCAGACACGCCGGGTTATCAGGCGCGGGATATCGATTTCGCCAGCCAATTGAACAAAGTGCTGGAACAGGGGCGCGTCAGCGGCAACGGCATGGCGCTCAACCTGACGGCGGCGCGCCACATCCCGGCGCAGACCCTGCAGCCGCCGCAGCTCGATCTGTTGTACCGGGTGCCGGACCAGCCGTCGATGGACGGTAACACGGTGGACATGGATCGCGAACGCACCAATTTTGCCGATAACAGCCTGAAATATCAGACCGACCTGACGCTGCTCAACGGTCAGATCAAAGGGATGATGTCCGTGCTGCAACAAGGATAAGGCGCATGTCTTTACTGAATATTTTTGATATCTCCGGCTCGGCGTTATCGGCGCAATCCCAGCGCATGAACGTCAGCGCCAGCAACATGGCCAACGCCGACAGCGTGACCGGCCCGGACGGCGAACCTTACCGCGCCAAGCAGGTGGTGTTCCAGGTCGCGGCGGCGCCGGGGCAACCGACCGGCGGCGTGCGCGTCGCCCAGGTGGTGGACGATCCGGCACCCGAGCGCCTGGTGTATCAGCCGGGCAACCCGCTGGCGGACGCCAAGGGGTATGTGCGCATGCCGAACGTCGACGTGGTGGGGGAAATGGTCAACACCATCTCTGCTTCCCGCAGCTACCAGGCCAACGTCGAGGTGCTCAACACCACCAAGTCGATGATGATGAAGACCCTGACGCTGGGTCAATAACCGGAGATATTCCATGTCAGTCTCCCCGACGACCAAGCCGTCGCTGGACGATACCGTCCTCGGCGCCAATGGCAAAAATACCAACAGCCAGGATCTGCACAACAGCTTCCTGACGCTGCTGGTCGCGCAGTTGAAAAACCAGGATCCGACCAATCCGATGCAGAACAACGAGCTGACGTCGCAGCTGGCGCAGATCAACACCGTTCAGGGTATCGAAAAGCTTAACACCACGCTGGGGTCGATCTCCGGCCAGATCAACAGCAACCAGTCGCTGCAGGCCACCGCGCTGATCGGTCACGGCGTGATGGTGCCGGGCAACAACATTCTGGTCGGCAGCAAGGACGGCAAGGTCAGCACCACGCCGTTCGGCGTGGAACTGGAGCGCGCCGCCGATCAGGTGACCGCCACCATCACCAACGCCAGCGGGCAGGTGGTGCGCACCATTGAAATTGGCGGCCTGACCGCCGGCGTGCACGCCTTCACCTGGGACGGCTCGCTGGATGACGGCTCCACCGCGCCCGACGGCGCCTACAAAGTGGCGATTAACGCCAAAGGCAACGGCGAGCAGCTGGTGGCGCGCAGCCTGCACTTCGGGCTGGTGAACGGCGTGATCCGCGACGGCAACGGCGCCAAGCTGGATCTCGGCCTGGCGGGCAACGCCACCCTGGAAGACGTGCGACAGATCTTATAACCCTAAGCATCAGGCTCAATCGGACGATAGCCTGACCACTATTCGGAGAATAACATGGCCTTTTCTCAGGCAGTCAGCGGCTTGAACGCGGCAGCAACCAACCTGGACGTGATCGGTAACAACATCGCCAACTCCGCGACCGCGGGCTTCAAATCCGGCAGCGTCTCCTTTGCCGACATGTTCGCCGGTTCGCAGGTCGGGCTGGGCGTCAAAGTGTCCGGCATCACCCAAAACTTCAAGGGCGGCACCACCACCGGCACCAGCCGCGCGCTGGATGTGGCCATCAACGGCAACGGTTTTTTCCGCATGCAGGATAAAGACGGCGGCATCTTCTATACCCGCAACGGCCAGTTCAAGCTGGACGAGAACCGCAACCTGACCAACATGCAGGGCCTGCAGCTGACCGGCTACCCGGCGGCCGGCTCTCCGCCGACCATCCAGCAGGGCGCCAACCCGGTGCCGCTGAGCATTCCTGAAGGCATGATGAACGCCAAGGCGTCCACCTCCGGCGAGATGGTGGCCAACCTGAAGTCCACCCATAAAGTGCCGGAGAACAAGACCTTCGATCCGACCAAACAGGACAGCTACAACTACGTCAACACCATCACCGCCTACGACTCGCTGGGCAACGCGCACAACATCAACGCCTACTTCGTGAAGACAGCGGACAACAAGTGGCAGGTCTATACCCAGGACGGCAGCGCGGCGCCGGTTGATGCCGGCACCATGGAGTTCAGCACCAGCGGCAATCTGGTGAAAACCACCAGCACCAACGGCGCGCCAGGCGAGTTCAGCATGGTGATCCCGATGGCCGCCAAAGACGGCGCGCCGGCGCAAAACTTCACCCTGAGCTTCGCCGGCAGCATGCAGCAGAACGTAGGCAGCGACTCGGTGAGCAAGGTGGCGCAGGACGGCTATGCCGCCGGTGAATACACCAACTTCCAAATTAACAACGACGGCACCGTCGTTGGGATCTACTCCAACCAGCAGACTCAGGTGCTGGGCCAGATCGTCATGGCCAACTTCTCCAACCCGGAAGGGCTGGCGTCGCAGGGCGATAACGTTTGGCAGGAAACCGGCGCGTCCGGCCAGCCACGCGTTGGTCTGTCGGGCGGCGGCGGCTTCGGCAAGCTGACCAGCGGCGCGCTGGAGTCATCCAACGTCGATCTGAGCCAGGAGCTGGTGAACATGATCGTCGCACAGCGTAACTACCAGTCCAACGCCCAGACCATCAAGACGCAGGACTCCATCCTGCAGACGCTGGTTAGCCTGCGCTGATAGGGCCGAGTTATGGATCACGCGATTTATACCGCGATGGGCGCGGCGCGCCAAACGCTGGAACAGCAATCCATTACCGCCAACAACCTGGCCAATGCGTCGACGCCGGGCTTTCGCGCCCAGCTTGCCGCGTTGCGCGCGGTGCCGGTCGACGGTCCGAGCCTGGCGACACGCACCTTGGTGACTGCCTCGACGCCGGGCGCCGACATGAGCCAGGGCGCGCTGAACTACACGGCGCGCCCGCTGGACGTGGCGCTGCAGCAGGATGGTTTTTTGGCGGTGAGCCTGCCGGGCGGCGGTGAGGCTTACACCCGCAACGGCAACATTCAGATTTCCTCCACCGGGCAGTTGACGGTGCAGGGGATGCCGCTGATGGGCGACGGCGGGCCGATCGAGGTGCCGCCGTCGGCGGAGATCACCATCGCGGCCGACGGCACCATTTCGGCGCTTAACGCCGGCGATCCGCCGAACACCATCGCGCAGATTGGCCGCCTGAAGCTGGTGAAGGCCGATGCGCGCGAAGTGATGCGCGGTGACGACGGGCTGTTCCGCCTGACGCCGGAAACTCAACAGCAGCGCGGCAATCAGTTGCAAAACGATCCGCAGGTGCGGGTGATGCCGGGCGTGCTGGAGGGCAGCAACGTCAAGCCGATGGAGACCATGGTCGACATGATCGCCAACGCCCGCCGTTTTGAAATGCAAATGAAGGTCATCCACAGCGTGGATGAAAACGAACAGCGTGCCAACTCACTGCTCTCAGTGAGCTAAGCAGCAAGGAAATAACCGATGATTCCATCCTTATGGATTGCTAAAACCGGTCTGGACGCGCAGCAGACCAACATGGACGTGATCGCCAACAACCTGGCGAACGTCAGCACCAACGGCTTCAAGCGCCAGCGTGCGGTATTTGAAGATCTGCTGTACCAGACCATGCGTCAGCCGGGCGCGCAGTCTTCCGAGCAGACTACGCTGCCTTCCGGTCTGCAGATCGGCACCGGCGTGCGTCCGGTGGCGACCGAGCGCCTGCACAGCCAGGGCAACCTGTCGCAGACCAACAACAGCAAAGACGTCGCCATCAAGGGGCAGGGTTTCTTCCAGGTGATGCTGCCGGACGGCACCCAGGCCTACACCCGCGACGGGTCGTTCCAGATCGATCAGAACGGCCAGCTGGTCACCTCCAGCGGTTTCCAGGTGCAGCCGGCGATCACCATTCCGGCGAACGCGCTGTCCATCACCGTCGGCCGCGACGGCATCGTCAGCGTCACCCAGCAGGGGCAGACCGCCGCTCAGCAGGTGGGCCAACTGACGCTGACGACCTTTGTCAACGACAGCGGTCTGGAGAGCGTGGGCGAGAATCTGTATCAGGAAACCGAAAGCTCGGGCGCGCCGAACGAGAGCACGCCGGGGCTGAACGGCGCCGGTCTGCTGTATCAGGGCTACGTGGAGACCTCCAACGTTAACGTGGCGGAAGAGCTGGTCAACATGATCCAGACTCAGCGCGCTTACGAGATCAACAGCAAAGCGGTATCGACCTCCGATCAGATGCTGCAAAAGCTGACGCAACTGTAATCTGTCCTTGACGGGCCCGGCATGCCGCGCCCGTCATTCTCTTTCGTGAAACAAAGGCGATACCCGTGGTAACCACATATTCGATGGCAATCCTGCCGCGGCAGGGACAACGCTGGCTGGCGGGAATGGTGATGCTGACGCTGAGCGGCTGCGCTTATATTCCGCACAAACCGCTGGTGGACGGCGCGACCACGGCGCAGCCCGCGCCGGCCAGCGCGCCGATGCCGAACGGCTCAATCTTCCAGACGGTGCAGCCGATGAACTACGGCTATCAGCCGCTGTTCGAAGACCGCCGGCCGCGCAACGTCGGCGACACCCTGACCATCGTGCTGCAGGAAAACGTCAGCGCCAGCAAAAGCTCCTCCGCCAACGCCAGCCGCAACGGCGCCAGCAAGTTCGGCGTCGCCACCTCGCCGCGTTACCTCGACGGCCTGTTGGGCAATGCGCGCGCCGATATGGACATTTCCGGCGACAGCACCTTCGGCGGCAAGGGCGGCGCCAACGCCAACAACACCTTCAACGGCACCATTACGGTGACGGTCAACCAGGTACTGGCCAACGGCAACCTGCACGTGGTGGGGGAAAAGCAGATCGCCATCAACCAGGGCACCGAATTTATCCGCTTCTCCGGCGTCGTCAACCCGCGCACCATCAGCGGCAACAACTCGGTGACCTCGACGCAGGTGGCGGACGCGCGTATCGAATACGTCGGCAATGGCTATATCAACGAAGCGCAGACCATGGGCTGGCTGCAGCGCTTCTTCTTAAATGTTTCACCGTTCTAAGGATTGACTGATGCTGAAAAAATGGTTTATCGCGCTGTGCGTCGGGCTGGTGTGCTTGCCGGCGGCGGCGGAGCGCATCCGCGATCTGGTGACGGTGCAGGGCGTGCGAGACAACGCCCTGATCGGCTACGGCCTGGTGGTGGGGTTGGACGGCTCCGGCGACCAGACCATGCAGACGCCGTTTACCACTCAAAGCCTGAGCAACATGCTGTCGCAGCTGGGCATCACCGTGCCGCCGGGCACCAACATGCAGCTGAAAAACGTGGCGGCGGTGATGGTGACCGCCAAACTGCCGCCGTTCTCGCGCGCCGGGCAGAATATCGACGTGGTGGTTTCTTCGATGGGCAACGCCAAGAGCCTGCGTGGCGGCACCCTGCTGATGACGCCGCTCAAAGGCGTGGATAACCAGGTTTATGCGCTGGCGCAGGGCAACGTGCTGGTGGGCGGCGCGGGCGCGGCGGCCGGCGGCAGCAGCGTGCAGGTCAACCAGTTGGCGGGCGGGCGCATCAGCAACGGCGCCACCATCGAACGCGAGCTGCCGACCACCTTCGGCAGCGGCGGGGTGCTTAACCTGCAGCTGAACGACGAGGATTTCACGCTGGCGCAGCAGATCAGCGACGCCATCAACCGCCAACGCGGCGGCGGCACCGCGACGCCGCTCGACGCCCGCACCATTCAGGTGCTGGTGCCGCAGGGCAACAGCTCTCAGGTGCGCTTCCTGGCGGAGATTCAAAACATCACCGTCAACGTCGGCGCGATGGACGCCAAGGTGATCATCAACTCGCGCACCGGGTCGGTGGTGATGAACCGCGATGTGATCCTCGATTCCTGCGCCGTCGCCCAGGGCAACCTGTCGGTGGTGGTCGATCGGCAGAACACCGTCAGCCAACCGACGACGCCGTTCGGCGGCGGCCAGACGGTGGTGACGCCTAACACCCAGATCTCGGTGCAACAGCAGGGCGGATCGCTGCAGAAGGTGAATGCCAGCGCCAACCTGAACAATGTGATCCGCGCGCTGAACGAGCTGGGTGCCACGCCGATCGATCTGATGTCGATCCTGCAGGCGATGCAGAGCGCCGGCTGCCTGCGCGCCAAGCTGGAAATCATCTGATGGCCGGCGATCTGATGGCGATGTCGGGCGCGGCCTATGACGCCCAGGCGCTGAACGGCCTGAAGCGCGACGCGGCGGCCGACCCGCAGGGCAACCTCAAGCAGGTGGCCCAGCAGGTGGAAGGCATGTTCGTGCAGATGATGCTGAAAAGCATGCGTTCCGCCTTGCCGCAGGACGGGGTGTTGAGCAGCGATCAAACGCGGCTCTATACCTCGATGTACGATCAGCAAATCGCCCAGCAGATGTCGCAAAAAGGGCTGGGGCTGGCCGACATGATGGTCAAGCAGATGAGCAACGCCAACGCGGTGCCGAGTGAAACCGCGGGCCTGTCGCCGATGGCGCTGGACAACGAGGTGCTGCAAACGCTGCCGAACCAGGCGCTGGAGCAGATGGTGCGCCGCGCGATGCCGAAAGCGCCGCCGGCCGCCGCGCCGCTGTCGCTCAACAACGGCAACTTCGTCGCCCGCCTGTCGATACCGGCGAAGGTCGCCAGCCAGCAGAGCGGCATTCCGCATCAGCTGATCGTCGCGCAGGCGGCGCTGGAGTCCGGCTGGGGGCAGCGCGAGATCCCGACCTCAGACGGCACGCCGAGCTACAACCTGTTCGGCATCAAGGCCGGCGGCAGCTGGAACGGGCCGGTGACGGAGATCACCACCACCGAGTTCGAACAGGGCGCGGCGAAGAAGGTGAAGGCGAAGTTCCGCGTTTACGGCTCGTACGTCGAAGCGATCGCCGATTACGTCAAACTGCTGACCAACAACCCGCGCTACGCCGACGTGGCCGCCGCGCGCAGCCCGGAACAGGCGGCGCATGCGCTGCAGCGCGCCGGCTATGCCACCGATCCCCAGTACGCCAGCAAGTTGGTCAGCGTGATTCAGCAGATGAAGAGCGCGGGGGAGCAGGCGGTGAAAGCTTACACCCACGATCTGAAAGACTTGTTCTAAATCCCCGTCATTCTTGACGCCGCAGCGGCGCCAATTATTTAGGGGATAGGCGGCAATGGAGGCTGGCTGGATGCTGACCGCATTGCCGCTTTTTTTCCTCAAGTTCTTCTCATTTTTGCCGATAACCGAAACAGGCTGAGCGAACAGGCTCAGCAGCTCAATTAAGAACCCTGTGGGCCGCCGGCGCCGCAGCATAAGGAATTCCGATGTCCAATAGCTTAATCAATACCGCGATGAGCGGGCTGAATGCGGCTCAGGTGGCGCTCAGTACCGTCAGCAACAACATCTCCAACTACAACGTGGCGGGCTACAACCGCCAGACCGCGATCCTGGCGCAGAACGGCGGCATGGCCACCATGAGCGGCTTTATCGGCAACGGCGTGACCGTCACCAGCGTCAACCGCGAGTACAACCAGTTCATCACCAACCAGCTGCGCGGCGCACAAAGCGCGTTCGGGGCGCAAAATGCCTATTACGAGAAGATTTCACAGATCGACAACCTGTTGGCGAGCAAGACCAACCCGCTGTCGACCAACATGCAGGACTTCTTCACCAACCTGCAGAACCTGGTGAGCAACGCCGGTGACGACGCCGCGCGCCAGACGGTGCTGGGCAAGGCCAACGGCCTGGTGAACCAGTTCAACAACACTGATAAATTCCTGCGCGACATGGATAACGGCGTTAATCAACAGATCAGCGATACGGCGCAGCAGATCAACAGCTACGGCCAACAGATCGCCAAACTGAACGACGAGATCACCCGTTTGCGCGGCAGCGCCGCCGGCGAGCCGAATGCGTTGCTGGATCAGCGCGATCAGCTGGTCACCGAATTGAATCAGCTGGTGGGCGTACAGGTCACGCAACAGGACGGCGACGCCTATACCGTCTCCTTCGCCAACGGCTTGACCTTGGTGCAGGGCAGCAACACCTATCAGGTGGAAGCCGTGCCTTCCAGCAGCGATCCTTCCCGTCTGACCATCGGCTATAACCGCGGCAACGGCGCCAGCGAAGTGCCGGAAGGCCAGATCACCAGCGGCACGCTGAGCGGTGTGCTGAAATTCCGCAGCGAAACGCTGGACGGCGTGCGCAATCAGCTGGGCCAGTTGGCGCTGGCGATGGCGGACAGCTTTAACCAGCAGCATCGCGCCGGCTTCGATCTGAACGGCGATGCGGGCGGCGACTTCTTCAGCTTCAGCGGCGGCCGGGTGGTGGATAACACCCGCAACACCGGCGACGCGTCGCTGTCGGTCTCTTACACCGATACCGGCAAGGTGAAGGCCAACGATTATCGCGTCGAGTTCGACGGCAGCAGCTGGCAGGTGAGCCGCCTGCCGGACAACGTGAAAGTCAACGCGACGCCGGGCACCAGCGCCGACGGCAAGCCGACGCTGAACTTCGACGGGTTGGAAGTGAGCATCGACGGCAATGCGCAGGCCAAAGACAGCTTCACCGTGAAGCCGGTCAGCGACGTGGCGGGCAATCTGAAAGTGGCCATCACCGATTCGTCCAAGATCGCCGCCGCCGGTAAAGACGACAGCGGCCGCGGCGATAACGAAAACGCCAAGAAGCTGCTGGATCTGCAAACCAAAAACCTGGTGGACGGCAAGGCGACCCTGAGCGGCGCTTACGCCGGCATCGTCAGCGGCGTCGGCAACCAGACCGCTGCCGCCAAGGCTATCGCCACCTCGCAGGCCAAGATCGTCACGCAGCTGGGCGCGCAACAGCAGTCGATGTCCGGCGTCAACCTTGACGAAGAGTATGGCGAGCTGCTGCGTTTCCAGCAGTACTACATGGCCAACGCGCAGGTGATTCAGACCGCCAGCTCGCTGTTCGACGCGCTGCTGAATATTCGTTGATTTCATTGTTAATCGGCGCCGATAACGGCGCCGGTCGCTCAGAGTAAGGAACCCACAGCATGCGCATGAGCACCAGCATGATGTACCAACAGAACATGAACGGCATCACGGGCAACCAGTCGCTGTTCATGAAGGCGGCCGAGCAGCTTTCCTCGGGCAAGCGGGTGATCAACCCGTCCGACGATCCGCTGGCGGCGTCGCGCGCGGTGATGTTGTCGCAATCGCAGGCGGAAAACAGCCAGTACACGCTGGCGCGCACCTTCGCTCGTCAGAACGTGTCGATGGAAGAAACGGTCTTGGCCGGCGCGACCTCCACCATCGCGGACATGAAGGCGCTGATCGTCAATGCCGGCGGTACGGAAAGCGATAACGATCGCCAGTCGCTGGCCACTCAGCTGCAGGGGCTGAAAGATCAGCTGCTGAACCAGGCCAACAGCACCGACGGCAACGGCCGCTATATGTTCGGCGGGTATGTGAACGACAAGGCGCCGTTCGTCGACAACGGCGGCACCGTCAGCTATCAGGGCGGCGACAAGACGGTTCAGCAGAAAGTGGACGCCAACCGCACCATGACCATCGGCCATACCGGCAACGCGGTGTTCATGTCGTTGACCAGCAACCCGAAGCCCGAGCCGGACGGCAGCGCGCCGGTCAGCAACGTATTCGAGAGCATCGATATCGCGCTGAACGCGCTGAAAATCCCGCTGCAGGGCGCCGACGAGGCCACCAAGCAACAGGTGAACGATGCGCTGGCGAAAGCCAACCGCGGCCTGGACAACTCCTACAACAACGTGCTGAGCGTGCGCGCCGAGCTGGGCAGCCAGCTGCAGGAGATGGATCAACTGGACAGCATCGGCAAAGAGCGCGATATGACCAACCAGATCCAGATGAGCGCGTTGACGGATGCCGACCTGGCCGAGTCTATCTCGTCTTATTTCATGCAGCAGGCGGCGCTGCAGGCGTCGTATAAAACCTTCAGCGATATGCAGGGCATGTCGTTGTTCCAGATGAATCGTTAAGAGCAATATCCCGTTGCCTGACCGCGACGGGTTTCCCTTTAGTGCGCTTAGAAAACGCCTTCTCCGCCCCGCGGGGAGGGAGGCTTCTTGAAACCGGGCGCACTCGTTTGGCGCGTCGCTCGTTCTCCCACTACTGACTGAGTGACGCGCCTTTTTTTGTCTGCATGTTCCCCATTCACCTTAAGCCTTAGCGGAAAGGCACGCCGCGATCGTTGCCGGACCCCTTAGTGCATTGACTGCCTATGTTGACGAAGGCTGAGGCCGCCGCAGTGCCAATTGCACTGCCGTTACGGCTGGCCAGGGCGCCGGCCATGGCAATGGCGCCGGTCACCACTGCGCCGGTACAAGGATCCTGAAATAGCCCATAGCCTTTCGCCGCCCAATTAGGCTGGAAGCCGTTCGCCTGCGCGCCGTAGGAGCTTGGGCCATAGTCGCGATCCCGGTCGCCGCCGTTATTGCCGTCGCCGGCGCCGCCCATCCGTTGCATTTCTTCTCTGGTCAGTTCTCTCAGCATAGGTCGATCTCCTGTTAACGCGACTTGGCGTTATTTTTAGGGACGTTGTTTTCGATTTGAGGCTTGCGGCTCTCATTGAACAGCCACCGTATTGGCGTATAGAGGCACTCGGCCAACTTCAATGAGCCAAATAAAGTAAACGGGATGATGACGAAACTATCGACGCCAGGCGGAAGAACAAATAATCCCCAGGAAAAACCCAGCGTATTTAAAATAGTGCTCATGATCAAAAGGGCGATGCTGCTGATGAATAAATCACTCAGCTGGAATTTTATCTTCATGTTTACACCGATTATATTTGGGTGAGGATTACAGCGTGCTGTCTGTAAGGTTGCTTCCAATATAACGCTGGGGGGGTAAGGTGGGAAATCGATTTTTCTTGTCAGTGAATAAATAAGAGATGTGAGTAAAGCAAATTATTAATGCATTACCTTTAAATTTAGCGTGGCAGCGAGGGCGACGTGCTGCATTATTTCATTCCTGACAATGAAATGTACAGGATGTCGACATGGCTTGCCGACGGGTGATCAATGCCGGTTACGGCAGGAGCCGGGTTGCCGTTCCGGCGCCGCGTCGAATGACGTTGCAGAAGCCGGATAGGGGCGCAACCCGGAATTTTGCTACAGGTCTTGCGTGATTATTTCTTTTTCTTCACCACTTTCCATTTTCCGCCATCGCTGGTCTCGGTGAAGGAAACTCTAAACTTGTTGCTTTTCCAGTGGGTCAAACCGAATAACCGGCGTGCTTTGCGGTTGCTTTTCGCTTTAATCATGATGTCGCTCCTATGGTTAGCAAAGATCGATGCTGCTCCCTGCAGCCGGCGGGCGCCGGACGCATTTATTTAAGATGCAAGGAACCTGCCGCGCATTTAACTCTGCGTGGCTGCGTTATTTTATTTTTCTCTAATCAATGGTTGTATATTATCGCTGCGGAGACTCACGCGCTGTGGCGATATTTTTGTTACCGGGTCTATTCTAGGTCGGGGTTTTATTTATTCAAGCCGCCGGAGACATTTGAACCTTAATCCGGATAAAAGCCGTTTCTCAGGCTTTTGTCCCAAGAAAGCGTTTTTATTGCCATTTTGTCTCAGGCGGAAGAGGGGGAAGGGGCCGCACAGGGGCTCAGAAGGTCATGCCGCCGATCACCGCCGCCAATCGATCGAACACTTCGCCGAACAGGTGTTCGCAGAACGGCGCCAGCATCGGCATCATCATGCCCAGCGTCATGATGCCGAAGGTCATGGTGACCGGGAAGCCGATCACGAACACCGACAGCTGCGGCGTCATGCGGTTGAGCAGGCCGAGCGCCATGTTCAGCGTCAACAGCAGGCAGATCAGCGGCAGCGCCAGCATCATGCCGTTGATGAAGATCAGCGAGCCGACCTGGGTTAACACCAGGAAACCGTTGCCGTTCAGCGGCTGCGCTTGGACAGGCAGGGTATGGAAGCTGTCAGCCAGCAGCGAAATCAGCCACAGATGGCCGTCGAAGCTGAGGAACAGCAACATCGCCAGCAGGTTAAGCAGGCGCGCCAGCACCGGCATGTTCGGGCCGCCGCTGGGATCGAAGAAGGTGGCGAACGACAGGCCCATCTGCATGCCGATCACTTCGCCCGCCAGGCGCACCGCCGCGAAGGCGAACTGCATGGTCAACCCCAGCGCCACGCCGATCAGTATCTGCTGAATCGCCAGCCACAGGCCGGCGGCGGAGAAGATGGGAATATTGCTGGCGGGCAGCGTCGGCGCGATCAGGATGACGATCAGCCCGCCAAGGCCGATTTTGACCTTTTTGCTGATTTGCTTTTCGCTGAATATCGGCGCGGTGCTGATCAGCGCCAGAATGCGCAGCAGCGGCCAAAAATAGTGGCTGAGCCAGACGGTGAGTTGGGCGCTGTCGAAAGTGAGCACGGTCAGCCGATCAGGGTAGGCAGGTTGCTGAACAGGGTGCGCATGTAGTCCAGCAACAGGTTCAGCATCCAGGGGCCGGCGATGATGATGGTGGCCACTACCGCCAGAATTTTGGGGATGAACGACAGCGTCATTTCGTTGATCTGGGTGGCGGCCTGCAGCAGGCTGACCACCAGGCCGCTGATGAGCGCCGCCAGCAGCAGCGGGGCGGCCAGCGCCAGCGCCACTTTCATCGCCTCGGTGCCGAGCGCCATAACCGATTCAGGTGTCATCTCGCTTTCTCCGGTCAGGGGTTACGAATAGAAGCTCTGCGCCAGCGAGCCGAGCAGCAGCTGCCAGCCATCGACCAGCACGAACAGCATCAGCTTGAACGGCAGCGAGATGGTGGCCGGCGGCACCATCATCATCCCCAGCGCCATCAGCACGCTGGCAACCACCAGGTCGATGATCAGGAACGGAATGAACACCGTAAAGCCGATCTGGAAGGCGGTTTTCAGTTCGCTGGTGACGTAGGCGGGCAGCAGGATGCGCATCGGCACCGCTTCCGGGCCGGCCAGCGGCGGCTGATTGGCCAGTCTGGCGTACAGCGCGAGATCGGTTTCGCGCGTTTGGCGCAGCATGAACTCGCGCAGCGGCTGCGCGCCTTTATCCAGCGCGACCTCCAGTCCGATCTTGTCCTGGCTGAACGGCAGGTAGGCGTCCTGATAGACCTTGTCGAACACCGGCGACATGATGAAGAAGGTCAGGAACAGCGCCAGCCCCAGCATCACCTGGTTCGGCGGCGCCGACGGCGTGCCCAGCGCATTGCGCAGCAGCCCGAGCACGATGATGATGCGGGTGAAGCTGGTCATCATCAGCAGCATGGCCGGCAGGAAGGTCAGCGAGGTCAACAGCACCAGCGTCTGCACCGGCAGCGACCAGCTTTGGCCGCCGTTGGCCAGCGGCTGGCTGATCAGCCCCGGCAGTTGTGCAAAAGCCGCCGGGCTGATCAGCAGCAGGGCGGCAGGGAGCCAAACCGCCGGACGGCGGACGAGGGTATGAAGAGTCGAGGTCATGCCGATTTTTCCGGGCGTTTCAGAACTTTTTGCATCAGTTGGCGGAAGTCCGCCGGTGTCGCCGCGTCGGCCTCGCCTGCGTCTTTCGGCGGGGCGGGCAGGGTGTGCAGCGGGGTGATCTGCTGGGCGGTGACGCCCAATACCAGCAAGGTGTCGTCGATTTCCACCACCACCACGCGCTCACGCTGCCCGACCTGGCAACTGGCGCGCAGGTTAAGCAGTTTGTTGTTGCGCGCCTGCGGGGCAAAACCCAGCCGACGGAACAGCCAACCGGCCAGCAGGATCAGCAGCAGAATGCCGCCGAGCGCGCTGCTGACCTGCATCAACACCGAACCGGCCGGCAGGGCCGGCGCGGCGGGGTGTTGGGTGCTTTGCACGGTAACGGGCGCCGCGGCGGTCATCAGCGGCTCAGTCGACGCATGCGTTCGGATGGGGTGATGATGTCGGTGATGCGCACGCCGAACTTGTCGGCCACCACCACCACTTCACCTTGTGCGATCAGGTAACCGTTGATCAGGATATCCAGCGGTTCGCCGGCCAGGCCGTCCAGCGCCACCACCGAGCCTTGCGACAGGCGCAGCAGCTCTTTGATGGTCATCTTGGTGCGCCCCAGTTCCACGGTCAGCTTGACCGGAATATCCAGGATCAGGTCGATATCCTGCAGGCTGCCGAGCGCATCCTGAGCTTCCAGCGACTTGAACACCCCTTCGGTGCTCGCGCCGGATTTCTCTGAAGACTGCTGCTCGTTAAACGCATCAGCCCACAGATCGTCCACGGATTCCTTTCCTTCGCCAGACGGTTGCTTAGGATCACTCATTGGGCTGTTCCTCACTCAGAGCATTCAAAATAGGGTTAATCAAATGTTCAACACGCAGGGCGTATTGCCCGTTCAACGTGCCGTATTGGCTGGTCAGAACCGGTACGCCGTCCACATGGGCGATCAGGCGTTCCGGCTTGTCTATCGGTAATACATCGCCCGGTTGCAGCTTCAGGACTTTCGACAGCCGCATCGGGATATCGACGAAGTTGGCGATCAGCTCCAGTTCGGAATGCTGCACCTGCTTCACCAGGATTTCGCGCCAGTGGGTGTCTTCCTGCCGCGAATTTTCCAGCGGCGGGTTGGTCAACAGCTCGCGCAGCGGCTCAATCATCGCGAACGGAATGCAGATGTTGAACTCGCCGGTCAGCGCGCCGATCTCCACCTGGAACGGCGTGGTGACCACGATGTCGTTCGGCGAGGTGGTGATGTTGGTGAACTTCACCTGCATTTCGGCGCGCACGTACTCTACGTCGATCTTGTAGATGGCGCTCCAGGCGTCGCCGTAGGCGTCCAGCGCCAGGCGCAGCATGCGCTTGATCACCCGTTGTTCGGTCGGGGTGAACTCGCGGCCTTCGACCTTGGTCGGGAAGCGGCCGTCGCCGCCGAACAGGTTATCGACGGCGATGAACACCAGGCTCGGCGCGAACACGAACAGGGCGGTGCCGCGCAGCGGATTCAGATGCACCAGGTTCAGGTTGGTCGGCACCGGCAGGTTGCGGGCGAACTCGTGATACGGCTGGATTTTGATCGGGCCGACGGTAATGTCCGGGCTGCGGCGCAGCAGGTTGAACAATCCCATCCGGAACTGCCGGGCAAAACGTTCGTTGATAATTTCCAGCGCGTGCAGGCGCTCGCGCACCACGCGGCGCTGGGTGTTCGGATCGTAAGGCTTGACCTCGCTCTCTTTGCCGACCACCGCCTCGGGTTCATCACCCGCGCTATCGCCGTTGAGCAAGGCGTCGATCTCTGCCTGTGAAAGAATGCTATCGCCCATAGTGATTACCGCAGTATGAAGGCGGTGAACAGCACGTCGCTGACCACCTGCTTCGGTTGTCCCTTAACCAGCGGCGGGCTGAGCACGTCCTTAATCTGCGCCACCAACTGTTGCTTCCCTTGTTCATTGGCCAGCTGGCTCGCTTCCTGACGGGAGAGCAGCATCAGCAGACGGCTGCGCACTTCCGGCAGAAAATCGTTCAGCTGGCGGCGGGTACTTTCGTCCGGCAGACGCAGCGTGAGGCCGATGTACAGCACGCGATCCGGGTTGTTGTCCGGCGTCACCAGGTTGACGGTAAAGGTGTCGAGCGGCATGAACACCGGCGCCGCCGGCGGTTGTTCTTTGACGGCGGCCGGTTCGGCGCCGTTTTTATGCTGTTGCAGCAGCCACCAGCTGTAACCCGCGGCGCCACAGGCGACGACGCTGATCAACACCAGCAGGATGACCAGAAGGGGGCGTTTCGGTGCTGCCGGAAGGGAGTTCTGAGACATAGCCAAATCTAATTCCTGTTGTTCCACCCGCGGCCTGTGAGGCGGCGGGCATAGCGCGCGGCAAAGCCGCACGCATGACATGTAAAGGTATTATCGCGTCTATCGCGGCGTGCAATAGCCTGAATAGACGCGCAAATGGGTGCCAGCTTGGGCGTTTGCGGCGGCTCAGGCGAAAATATCGACGCCGTTGACCGCGCTGGCCATGCGCTGCAACGCCACTGGCGCGCTGACGCCGTCGGCGACCGCCGCCTCGCCGCCAGAGTGTTCAGCATAGCTGGAACGCCCCTGGCCGTTGGAGGCCTGCTGCTGCGCCTGTTGCCATTGCGGGGTGGACTCGCCGCCCACGCTGCTCTGCCCCAGGTTGATACCGCTCTCCGCCAGCGCGTGCCGCAGCTGCGGCATCGCCGCTTCCACCGCCGCACGCACCTGGCCGTGCGCAGAGGCGATGTGCAGCTGCGCCTGCTGGTCGTCCAGTTTCAGTGTGATCTGCAAGGCGCCCAGCTCCTGCGGGTGCAGGCGCAGTTCGGCGCTCTGCTGGCCGTTGCGGTGGAACATCAACACCTGTTGGTTCAACGCCTGCTGCCATTCCGGGCTGCCCAACTGCGCGTTGAGCTGCGGCGTAGGCGGTGCACTTACCAGCGCGCTGGCCGGGGCGGCCGTTTGCGTCGGGCTGGCGGCGGCCAGGGCGACAGCGTGATTGAGCGTCGGTTGCTGCTGTGCATCGCTCGCCGGCAGCGGCTGTGCGGTGCTTGCGCGTTCGCCGCCGGTCGGCTGCGGGAGCGCTGCGGCTGCGTTGTCGCCATCGGTAGCCGGCGTTTTCGCGCCCGTCACCGCCGGAGCGGGGGCCGCCGACGAGCGCGCGGCGGGGTTATCACCGGCCGCCGCGATGTTCAGCAGGCCGTTGCCGGGCTGCAGCGCAGTGGCCTCGTCAGCGTTTTCCATCGGCAGCGACTGTTGACCTTCGGCCGATTGCGCCTGAGCGACGATAGCGGCCGGCAGCATGGCGTACAGCGCCTGCAGCGTCGCGGCATCCAGCTCTTTGGCGGCGACGATCGGCGGCTGCGCCGGTTTATCGCCGGCGGCGGGCGCATCGCCTTCAACGGCTTCAGAAGAAGGCGCGTCGGCTGAGGCTGACAGGTTCGGCAACAGGTCGCCGCGCTCGCCGAAGGTGGCCAGCAGCTGATTGAGCTGGTTGCGGCTCAGGGCCGGGGCGCGCTCCTCGTCCGCGCTCAGCGTGGCCGGCTGAGGTTTGCCATCGGCGGCGGGCGCGAAACGCGCGCCGAGCAGCTGGGCAAAAGCGGACGACAGCTGGCTTTCGTCCAGCGCCGAGGTCAGTTCGGTCAGACCGCCGGCGTCGCCGGGTAAGGCCAGGCCGGGCAGGGCGTTCAGATTCATGGGTTGATATTCCTTTGTGCGCTGCGTTGAGCGAATTCATCCATCAATTTTTGATCCCGTTTGTTCTCCTGCTGCTGCTCCGCGTTCATTGCGCGGGTATGCAGGGTGTCGAAAGCGTTCAGCCGCTGTTGTTTGTCTTGCCATTGCTTCACCGCGTGATCCACTTTCTGCCCCCACTGCAGCAGCTGCTGGCGGTGTTGGTCGATGGCCTGCTCCAGCGTGCCGATAAACTGCTGGTAGTTTTGCCAGCGTGAGCTGTCCATGCCGTCGCAGAGCGTATGATTCAGCTTCTGGCGGTATTCGTCCTGATAGTTGAGCAGCATCGACAGCTGTTGCTCCGCCGCCTGCTGCGCCTGCCGGACCTGGCCCAGCTGTTGCGCGGCTTGCTCCACCGCATCCTGCGCCAGATCGCGCAGGGTAATCAGGGGGGATTGTGATTTCATCGCTGTGCGCCTCTGGTGACGTTAAACAATCAACTGCTGCAGCTGTTGACAGGCTTCATCATAGCCGCTGCGTTCAAAGATGCCCTGCTGCAGGTAGGCTTCCATCTGCGGGTACAGCGTCATCGCTTTGTCCAGCAATGGATCGCTGCCCGCCGCGTAGGCGCCGACGCTGATCAGATCGCGGTTGCGCTGATAGCTGGCCAGCATCTGTTTGAAGGTGCGAACCCGGCGATAATGCTCTTCGTCGATCAGCGACGTCATGGCGCGACTGATTGACGCTTCGATGTCGATAGCCGGGTAGTGGCCGGCCTCCGCCAGCCGCCGCGACAGCACCACGTGGCCATCAAGGATGGCGCGCGCCGAGTCGGCGATCGGGTCTTGCTGATCGTCCCCCTCGGTCAACACGGTGTAGAAAGCGGTGATGGAGCCGCCGCCGCTGATGCCGTTGCCCGCGCGTTCCACCAGCGCAGGCAGCTTGGCGAAGACCGAAGGCGGATAGCCTTTGGTCGCCGGCGGCTCGCCGATGGCCAGGGCGATCTCACGCTGCGCCATGGCGTAGCGGGTAAGGGAGTCCATGATCAGCAACACGTGCTGCCCGCGATCGCGGAAATCTTCGGCGATGCGGGTGGCGTAGGCCGCTCCCTGCATGCGCAGCAGCGGCGACACGTCCGCCGGCGCGGCGATCACTACCGAGCGCGCGCGGCCTTCGGCACCGAGAATGTTCTCGATAAAGTCTTTGACCTCGCGGCCGCGCTCGCCGATCAGGCCAACGACGATCACGTCCGCCTGGGTATAACGGGCCATCATGCCGAGCAACACGCTCTTACCGACGCCGGAGCCGGCGAACAGGCCCATGCGCTGGCCGCGCCCGACGGTCAGCAGGCCGTTGATGGTGCGCACCCCCACGTCCAGCACCTGCTCGATCGGCGTGCGCTGCAAGGGGTTGAACGGCGCGGTGATCAGCGGCGCGCGGTAACCGGTTTCCGGCGAAGGCAGGCCGTCGAGCGGTTTGGCGCTGCCGTCCAACACACGCCCCAGCAGGGCCGGGCCGAGCGGCAGCTGTTTGCCGGCGCTTTGGCCTTCCGGCGCGATGCGGGCGTAAACCCGCGCGCCCGGCACGATGCCTTCCACTTCTTCCAGCGGCATCAGGAACAGCCGCTGGCCGTTGAAGCCCACCACTTCGCTTTCCACTTCCTGCACTTCACCGGCGTCGTGCCGTTCGATGAGGCAGGTCGCCCCGAGCGGCAGCTGCAGGCCGGTGGCCTCCAGCACCAGCCCGGTGGCGCGGGTCAGGCGACCGTAGCGGCGCACCGTCGGCGCGCGGGCGATGCGTTTTTCCAGCGTATCCAGAGAACTCAGCCAGCGGCCGAGACGCGCGGTCATCAGACTTCTCCCGGTGCCGCCAGGCGGCACAGTTCATGCCAGCGCGTCGCCAGGCTGGCGTCGAGATCGCCTTCCTCGGCGCTGACCTTGCAGCCGCCCGGATGCAGTTCGCCGTCCGCCAGCAGGCGCCAGCCGTGCAGGCTGAGGGTAACCCCCAACTGCTGCTCGACGCGTGGGTAGTCGTCCGGGTGGACCCGCAGCTGCGGCTTGCCGTTGAACATCGGCTCCTGCTGAATCAGCTGTTGGATCTGCGCGAGCAGGGCGGTGCCGTCGCACACCGGCGGCTGGCCCAGCACCTGTTTGGCGGCGGTCAACGCCAACTGCATCAACCGTGACGCGATCACGCTGTCGAGCGCGTCCAGCGTGTGCTGGAATTCGGTAACCAACTGCTGCCAGTGGGCGGTCAGCGGCTGTTGCTGCTGCTGCGCTTCCAGCAGCCCTTGCTGACGGCCTTCTTCCAGACCGGACTGAAAACCGGCCTCATAGCCTTTCTGCTGGCCGTCAGCATAGCCCAGTTGCTGGCCCTGTTGCTCCGCCTGCAGGCGCAGCGTCGCCAGCTGCTGCTGCAATTCGGCCTGCGCGTCCGGCGACGGATCGTCAAGTTCGAGCTCCGGCAATGGCGGCAGGTCGAGAACCGGTTTCTGTTCGCCCAAATCGTTGAGCGACCAGGGCTGCCAGGGCAGGGTGTTAATGCGATCAGACATAGGTGTCCTCGCCGCCGCCGATGATCATTTCGCCGGTTTCCGCCAGGCGTCTTACCACCAGCAGGATGGCTTTCTGCTCGTTCTCCACCTGCGACATGCGCACCGGCCCACGGTTGGCCAGGTCGTCGCGCAGGATGTCGGCGGCGCGTTGCGACATGTTCTTGAGGAACTTCTCGCGCAGCGGCTGTTCGGCGCCTTTCAACGCGATCAGCAGCGACTCGCCTTCCACTTCCTGCAGCAGGCGTTGGATGCTGCGATCGTCGACTTCCACCAGGTTTTCGAACAGGAACATCTCGTCGATGATCTTCTGCGCCAGCTCGCCGTCGTATTCGCGCATCGCGTCGATGACCGCTTCTTCCTGCTGGGTTTTCATCAGGTTGATGATCTCGGCGGCGGTGCGCACCCCGCCCATTTTGCTGCGCTTGAGGTTCTGGCCGTCGAGCAGGTTGTTCAGCACTTCGGTCAGCTCCGCCAACGCCGCCGGCTGCACGCCGCCGAAGGTGGCGATACGCAGCATCACGTCGTTGCGCAGGCGTTCGTCGAACAGGGCCAGGATGTCTGCCGCCTGGCCGCGTTTGAGGTGCACCAGAATGGTGGCGATGATCTGCGGGTGTTCGTCGCGGATCAGATCGGCGGCGCTCTGCGGCTCCATAAAGTTGAGCGTTTCCATGCCGGTGGTGGTCTCGCGCGATTCGAGAATGTCTTCCAGCAGGCTGGCGGCGCGCTCTTCGCCCAGCGCCTTGACCAGCACCGAACGCAGATAGTCGCTGGCGTTGACGCTCAGCGCCGCGTATTGCTCGGCGTCGTCTTCAAACTCGGTCAGTATTTCGCCGAGCTGTTTGTGCGACACCTGGCTCATGCCTGCCATGGTGCCGCTCAGCAGCTGTACTTCGCGCGAGGAGAGGTGTTTGAACACCTCCGCCGCGCGATCTTCACCCAGCGTCATCAGCAAGATGGCGCTTTTGTCGGTTCCGGTCAGGCTCATATCTCGTTACTCATCCATTGGCGGATTACCAGAGCGACCACGCGCGGGTCTTTGTCAGCCAGATCGCGGATCCGCTGGCTCTGGACTTCTGCGCTGACGCGCTGCTGCGATTTGCGACGCTGCGCCAGCTCCTCGTTGCTCGGTTTGTTGCTGTCGGCCGCTTTGGCGGCAGGGGCGTTGGCGGCGGCGAGGGCGGCCTGTTGTGCGGCCTGGCGCTGTTGCAGCTGCGGCCGCACCAGTTTGCGCCACAGCAGCCAGGCCACCAGCAGCACCAGCAGATAGCGGCCCGCGTCGATCAGGCGATCGATAAACGACTGGCTTTGCCAGAACGGCAGTTCACCGCCGGTCACCTGGCTGTCGGTAAACGGTGTGTTGACCACGTTCAGGGTATCGCCGCGGCTGCTGGAGTAGCCCATCGCTTCACGCACCAGCGCTTCGATCTGCGCCAGCTGTTCTTTGCTCATCGGCTGCGGTTTGCCGTCTTTATCCGCGCCGAGGTAGTTGACCACCACGGCGACCGACAGACGCTGCACGGTGCCGGCTTTTTGCTGGGTATGACGGATGGTGCGATCGAGCTCGTAGTTGGTGGTCGCGTCGCGACGGGTATTTTGCGGCACGCCGCTGGCCGCCGCGCTGCGGGTGGTCGCGGCGTTTTGCGCGGTGGCGTTGGCGTTGTTGCCTGCCGCCGGCTTGGCGGTTTCAATCGGCGCCGTAGGCGGAGCGCTCGGTTGGTTGGACAGCGCGCCCGGCACGCCGCCGACCTGCGGCCCGCCGATCTGCTCGCTCAGGCTGGTTTGCTGGGAGCGGATAGCGGCTTTGTCCGGCTGCTGGTTCGGTTGGTACTGTTCATCGGTTTGTTCGCGCGTGGCGAAATCGATCTGCGCCGTGACCTGCGCACGCACGTTGGCGCTGCCGACCACCGGGGCGAGGATCGCTTCGATGCGGCGCTGGAAGCCGTTTTCCACTTCGTTGGCGTATTTCAGCTGCGAGGCGTTGAGATCGCGCCCGGTGCCGTCGGACTGGGTCAGCAGGCGGCCGGCCTGATCGACCACGGTCACGTTGCCCGGCGGCAGGCCGGCGACGCTGCTCGACACCATATAAACGATGGCGTTGATCTGGCCGTCGTCCAGCGCACGGCCGGGTTGCAGGGTGAGCGTTACCGAGGCGGAAGGGGATTTCTGTTCGCGCACGAACAGCGAAGGTTTAGGCAGCGCCAGGTGAACGCGGGCGTTTTGCACCGGCCCCAGCGATTCGATGGTGCGCGACAGCTCGCCCTCGAGGGCGCGCTGATAGTTAATCTGCTCGCTGAACTGGCTGATGCCGAATTTTTCCTGATCCAGCAGTTCGAATCCGACGGCGCCGCCTTTCGGCAGCCCTTGCTGCGCCAGACGCAGGCGGGTTTCATGCACCTTTTCCGCCGGGATCAGCAGCGCCGCGCCATTCTCGGCAAAGCGGTAAGGGATATTCATCTGCGTCAGCTGGGTGACGATGGCGCCGCCGTCGCGGTCGTTCAGATTGCTGTACAGCACGCGGTAGTCGGGGCTTTTCACCCACAACAGCAGCGCGACGACGATCGCGATCGCGGCGGAAGCGGCGACCAGCAACGGAATTTTCGGGTTGGCGCGCAGACGGTTCCAGATGGCCTGCAGGCCGTTGTCGCGGCTTTCGCCGGCGGTTATCGAAGCACTCATTTTAGGTCTCGTCCTTCAATGGCGCTCACGATCCCGTACGGGCCGCTGAGCAGCTCCCTGCCAGGCTGATGAACGGTATGGTTAGCGTTGTGTGACAAAACAGACTCCCTGATACACATATCTTCTAAATAGCGGCGCTCCCATTTCTGGGCAGGCCATTATTCGCCTTATCAGACAATTCCGATTGCCCGATAAGCCGGGTTTTTTGCAGTTAATTAACCGCTTTAGGTCCGAAAACGCTGTGCTAGGGTGTGCATCATTGGAGAAGTGCAGGGTGAAAACGTCACCCGGCGAGACGAGAGGATTGAGGACCAGATGGCGATTCAGGGCATTGAAGGGGTACTGCAGCAGATGCAGATCATGGCGGTTCAGGCCGGCAAGATGGGGCAGAATGCGGCGCCGCAGGGCGTCAGCTTCGCCAGCGAACTGACCGCGGCGCTCGGCAAGATCAGCGAGACCCAGCAAACGGCGCGCAAACAGGCGCAGGACTTCGAGCTGGGCGCGCCAGGCATCAGCCTGAACGATGTGATGGTCGATCTGCAGAAATCGTCGGTCTCTTTGCAACTGGGCGTGCAGGTGCGCAACAAGCTGGTGGCGGCCTACCAGGACATCATGAATATGCCGGTGTGATGAACGTGCCGACTATTTTTCAGTGAAATTTGGTTCGGCGCTGTTACCTTAGAGTGACGGCCAGTCCGACAATGTTGAAGCCGCAGCGCCAGCCGAGGAAAAAAAACCAGCTATCGAAATAGCTGGTTGAAGGTGCGATAAAACATTTATGTCATGTAGGAGCGTCGACACCCGCTCGAGGTGGCGTCAACGCGATTATCATATTTGTTATGTTATAACAAATCAATGCTGCCGTGCGTTTGCTTCAGCCCGCCAATTCTGCGATCTGCCGGTGGGCGTTCGCCAGCCCCTGATCGCGGCCGTGCGGTTTCATATCCAGCCCTTCGGCATAGATAAATTGTACGTCGCCGATCCCCATCAGCCCCAGCACCGAACGCAGGTAGGGCGTTACGGCATCGGTCGGATGCCCGGCGTGCATGCCGCCGCGTGAACTGAATACCAGCGCATTGACGCCTTCCACCAACCCCACCGGGTAGGTGGCGGTATAGTTGAAGGTCATCCGGGCGCGGGCTACCAGATCGAACCAGTTTTTCAGCTGGGTCGGGACGTTGAGGTTGTACATCGGCGCGCCGAGCAGCAGAAGATCGCTCTCTTTCAGTTCGGCAATCAGCCGGTCGGAGAGCGCCACCGCCGCTTTGGCGCGTGGGCTGATGTTTTCCGCGCCGCGCAGCGCACCGAACAGCTCGCCGTCCAATACCGGCAGATCCAACGCCGTCAGATCGTGTTCGACGATCCGATCTTCGTGTCCTTTCGCCTTACGCGCCGCCAGATAGCGGTCAATCAGGTTATTGGTCTGCGAGTCATTTCCCATAATGCTGGATTTGAGTACCAGTATTTTTTTCATGCTGTTGTCCTCTGACGGTCATCTGTGGTTTTCACCGGGGATTCGGAATGACAGCAGGTTATCATTGCTTGATGTTCACCAGTGGTGATAGGTTTTCACTAAATTGGTTCCAATTTGGAAACGTTAAGATGAAAAGCGATCTGAGTGCGCTGCCGGCCTTTGTTGCCGTAGCGGAAGGCGGCAGTTTCGCCGCCGCCGCAGAGAAACTGCATCTGACGCGCTCTGCGGTCAGCAAAATCGTGTCGCGTCTCGAGGCTCGGCTTGGCGTGATGTTGTTTATGCGCACCACGCGCAGCCTGAGCCTGACGGATGAAGGGGCGCTGTACTATGAGCACTGCCGGCAGGCGTTGGCAAACATTCAAACGGCGGAAAACCAGCTCGACAGCGGCAAGATGCAGGTCAGCGGCCGGCTCAGAGTCTCGGTGCCGGTGCTGTTCGGCCATTTGTGCATTGCGCCCGTGTTGACGGCGCTGGCGAATGAGCATCCCTTACTGACGCTGGAGATTTCATTCAGCGACCGCAGGATCGATCTCGTCGACGAGGGGTTCGATCTGGCGGTGCGCATTGGCGAGCTGGCGGACAGCGGCAGCCTGGTTGCCCGGCGCTTGGGCGAACACGGCATGCTGCTGTGCGCCTCGCCCGATTATCTGCAGCGCTGCGGTGAACCGAGAACGGTAGAGGCGTTAAGCCGACATCAGGCGGTGGGGTATCTGCACGCCGGCGCCGTGCTGCCCTGGCAGCTTCGCGGCGAAAATGGCGAGCTGCGGCCGTTCAGGCCACCGGCCAAGATGATGATGGATGACATGCAGGGGATCGTCGATGCGGTGTCCGCCGGCGCCGGTATTGCCTGGCTGCCGGAGTGGCTGGTGCGCGAACGCTTGATGGCGGGGACGTTGGTAGAGATCATGCGCGGTGAGTCCAGCCTCAGTTTCCCGGTGAACGTCGTGTGGCCCTATATGCCTTACCAGCCGCTTAAGGTGCGGCTGGCGGTAGACAAGCTGGTGGCGGAGCTGCCGGGAAAATTGGCGCTTGCGGCACCGTGGGTATCGCATCGCTAATGGCCGGTGCCACAACCGACTAATGTACCGAATAGAGGGCAGAAAATGGTGCTGTCAGGTTTATTGAATGCGCAGGTGACCGTTTATTATGACGTGATTAGTAGGGTTATTATTCGAGGCCGGTCAATGAGCACGAAAAGCGAATCCAGATGGCGTCTGATCAGTATTTTAATGTTGGCGCTGCTGGCGGTATTAATTGGCGTTCTGGTTAAACTGGACTGAAGTCTGACCAGACGATAAAAAGCCTGGCCGTTTTATTGTGCGGCCAGTAAACGCATCATCTCTTCTTCATTCAGTAAGGCTAACAGCCACAGCCCCAACAAAATTATTGCCAGAGAAAATAATCGCTTTTCATTACGCATCATTTAATTCGCTGTTCGGCGGATGGGCGTTGCTTAGCGTATCTCAGTGGTGTTACAACCGTTAGGGACTTGTGTTAAATAAAGCCATTTTGTTGCGCGTCTATTTATGTTTCTCCGGCGACCATCGCCTCAACGCCCTGAGAGCCGGGTTCCATAATCCTTTGATGGCCGCGAATGGCGGTAGGCGCGAAACCGAAGCGTTTGCGAAAACGTTCGGCGAAACGCGATGCGCTTTCATAACCCACATGTTGCGCGATGGCGGAGATCGGCCAGTCGGTCGACTGCAGCAGGGCCAGCGCGCTACTCATGCGCACGTCGATCATCAGATTGCGCAATGCGGTATTTTCCATCGACAGTTTGCGGCGCAACATCACTTCACTCATCGACAGGCTTTCCGCGACTTTGGCCGCCGTCCAAATGCTGTGCGGGTCGGTCGCCAGGCAGCGGCGCACGCGCTGCGTCAGATCCTTGGCTTCGTTGTGAATAAAGCGAATGCCGAATTGGGCCAGCCACAGCAGAATTTCCAGCATTTTATGCCGCACGATGATGGTGGGAAAGCGTTGCCGCAGCGTCAGCGCCAGGCCGGTGGTTTCAAAACTGTGCTTGAGGGCGCAGGGCAGGTTGCGCAGCGCCAGGACGGCATCGAACGGCATCGCCGCCGGCGTTTCCTCGGCCGGAGGTTGGATGGTGAGCAACAGGGGATCGCAGGTCAGCAACTGACAGCTGAATACGCCGTCTTCGGACGGGCCGTTAATAATGTCCACCGTTTGCCCGCCGTCGATAATCAACAGCTCGCCGGGATGAGCGACCACTTCGTGTTGTTGCCAGCGTACGCGCTTATGGCCTTGTTGTATCAGATACAGATGTGGTTGCTCAAAATAGACTGAAGGGAATAATAATTCAGTATGCTGAATGATGTGCGCTGAGGCGCCAATTCCAGGACAGAGATTAATTGTACGTTCCATCGATATTCATTTCGCAGCCATTATCTGAGAATATCTTTACGCTTTGATCAGCGTTGGAGCAACATTTTTCCATGGGCCGTGAAACACAGCGGCGTGTTTTATCTATCAAAAATCAATTTCCTGCTGAACAGAAAACGTCCGTGTCGGGATGATGTTTATCCATTAAAGTGAGAGCCAGGCTCGAAGCGCGCATTTTACCAATTACCCATAAACTGAATAATTCAAATGCCATAGATTAATATCCTAACGTAACCCGAGAGTAATAGCGCATAGTGCTATTTAATCCATTTTCGTCAGTATTGTCGATCTTATCGGACCTGTGGTTCCCCCAGCAACAGCGCACGATCATGAAACTGGCCGTAGGTATTGTTGACCACGTTCTGGCGCGTGGACTGTTCGATCAGCATCTTCAGCTCATCCATTCGCTGCTGTAACAGACGCTTGAGCTCGGTTTCGTTGTCGAGGATCTGTTGTAACTTATTGCGCAACATCTCCTGCAGCGCCATGGACGGGCCGGCTTGCCCGGTATAGGCGGCGGTTTTTTCCACCGCCGTCACGTAAGCGAATTCGAGCTCGACGAGCTCCTCCCAGCGCCCGGTTTGCGCCAGCGCGATCATCTGGCTGCTCAGGCTATAAATTTGTTGATAAGCGGCTAACAGCTGCTGTTGACGTTCCATTACACGGCGTCCTGCGAAGGTTGGTAGTTAGGGCCGATTTGGCGCCAGGCGTCGGCGATGTTTTCCAGCAGTTTAACCACTTCGGCGATCGCCGCTTCGTCGTTGTGCAGGTTGGCCTGCATCAGTCGACGCTTCATGTAGTCGTACAATGCCGCCAGGTTTTCGGCGATCTCGCCGCCCTGCTGAGGATCGAGGCCGCTTTTCAGGCCGTTGTCGATGATATTGATGGCTTTGGACAGCGCCATGCCTTTGCCGGCGATATCGCCCTGGTTCATCAGGATGCGTGCGCGAAGCAGGGCGCTGAGCGCCCCGTCGAACAACATCACGATTAACTGGTGCGGGCTGGCGCTCATGGCGCCGCTTTCCAGACTGACCTGTGCATAGGCCTGAGTGCCGCTACGGTTATACATGCTGTTTTCTTTACCTTGTTAAAGGGTTACTTGAACTGTTGAGCCAAATAGTTACTGGTGCCGTTCATTTTCGACATCATGGTATCCAGCTGAACGAACTGTTGTTTATAACGATCGATGGTGTTCTGAATGCTGGCGGTGACCGTCGTGATCTGGCTGTTCAGGCGATCGAGGTTGGTGTTGATGCTTTTGGTCGAGTTCTCGATGATGCCGCCGGATTTGATGTAGCTCTGGATCTCGTTGTGGATCTCGGTGGCCATGCCGGTATCTTTGCCGTTACCGACGAAGAAGTTGCTGACCTGATCCGGCTTCTCATCCATCGCTTTCTTCAGCTTGGCGCTGTCGATTTCCAGCTTGCCGGTTTTGGTGTTGGTGGAAATGCCGAGGTTGCCCAGGCCTTTTAACTCCGGGTTGTCCTGGGCAGCGCTCAGCGCGCTTTTGATCGACGACTGAATGCCGCGCAGGGTGTTGTCGCCCAGCAGCGGGCCGTTGGTTGGGTTTGGCGCTTCGCCGGTTTTCACCGGGGTGAACTTGGACAACGCGTTGAAGGTGTCCAGCAGCGAGTTATAGCTGTCGACCCACTCTTTGATCTTGTCGGTGGTGCCGGCGGTGTTGGTGCTGATCACCAGGTGTTGCGGTTCATCGGTTTTGGTTTTGGTTTTCAGATCGATGGTGACGCCTTGCAGGGCATCGCTGATCGAGTTGGTGCTGCGCTTGATAGCGGTGCCGTTCACCGTCAGCTCCGCATCCTGCGGCGCGACCGTCTGCTTCATGGCGGTGCCGGTGCCGCGGGTGGCGTTGTAGTTCAGGATATCGCCCAGTTGGTCGTCGTTATCGACCTGCAGAGAAATCTTGTTGTTTTCGCCGGTGGTGGAGGAGCTGACCGCTAACTGATAGTCGTTGTCGCCGACGCGCATGATGCTGGCGGTGACGCCGGCTTTGGCGCCGTTGATGGCGTCGCGCAGCTCAACCAGCGAGGTTTGATCGTCGCTCAGCGGGATTTTGGTTTCTTTCGGCGGGTTGCCGGCGGTGATGGTCAGGGAGCGGTCTGTCACGCCTTCAGCGCCTAACTTAGCGCCCTGGTCGCTGACTTTCGCCTGGGTGGTCAGGGTTTGCGCCTGCGCCAGTTTGTTCACTTCCACCACGTAGTTGCCCGGCACCGCCTTGGCGTTGGTGGTGATCTTGAAGGCGTCGTGTTCGGTGGCGGTGGTGGCCTTGAAGAAATCTTCTTTCGCCATCTCTTTGCTGAGATTGTCGAATTTTTCCAGCGCACCCTTCAGCGTGCCGTAACCGGTCAACTGGGCGTTGTAGCTGGATTGCTTGGTGGTGTAAGGGGTCAGGCGCTGTTGTTCCGCTTTGGTCAGCTTATCCAGCAGGCCATTGAGGTCGAGTCCTGAGCCGAGACCTAATGAACTGATCGTTGCCATGAGTAATTCTCCTTGATGATGACTTTATTCGCTTTACGCGTTATCGGCCCAGTGGTGAAAAAGTTTACCGAAAAAAACAAAAAACCGATGGCGCAATAGAGGAGGGAAAAACCGCGTTATTTCCGCCATTGCGGCGGACGCAAAAAAAATTAAAAAAATTCTAAAGGTTGTTAGGGGAGGGCCGATACCTGAGGGGACGGTGGTTGACGCCGTGGGCAAACAAGCCCGAACCTTTTAACCGTGTTGCGAAGAACGCAACTGACTCGTAAGGAAAGCAAACAATGGCACAAGTAATCAACACTAACAGCCTGTCTCTGATGGCGCAGAACAACCTGAACAAATCTCAGTCTTCTCTGGGCACTGCGATTGAGCGTCTGTCTTCCGGTCTGCGTATCAACAGCGCGAAAGACGATGCTGCGGGTCAGGCGATCTCCAACCGTTTCACCGCTAACATCAAAGGCCTGACTCAGGCTTCCCGCAACGCCAACGACGGTATCTCTCTGGCGCAGACCACTGAAGGCGCACTGAACGAAGTTAACGACAACCTGCAGAACATCCGTCGTCTGACCGTACAGGCGCAGAACGGTTCTAACTCCACCAGCGACCTGAAATCCATCCAGGACGAAATCACTCAGCGTCTGTCTGAAATCAACCGTATCTCCGAGCAGACTGACTTCAACGGCGTGAAAGTGCTGAGCAGCGATCAGAAACTGACCATCCAGGTTGGCGCTAACGACGGTGAAACCATCGATATCGACCTGAAAAAAATCGACGCTAAGCAACTGGGCCTGGATACCTTCAACGTGACCGACAAAGGTCCATCTGTTGGCGCAGCAGTAGCTAACGGCACCGTAATTAAAGCTGACAGCGGCACGGACGTTACTTATGACTCTGCTAAATCCACTCTGGCTGCTGGTAAAGAGCTGGTTGCCGGTAAAGATAAAGACGGTAACGCGGTTAACTACGTTCAGACCACTAAAGACGGTGTAAAAACCTACAAAGAAGCAAAAATCACTGATGCAGGCGTTGTAACCGAAGGCGCTGACGTGACTATCAAAAACCCACTGGATACCCTGGACAAAGCGCTGGCACAGGTTGACGGTCTGCGTTCTTCCCTGGGTGCGGTACAGAACCGTTTCGATTCTGTTATCAACAACCTGAACAGCACCGTGAACAACCTGGCTGCTTCTCAGTCTCGTATCCAGGATGCTGACTACGCGACCGAAGTGTCCAACATGAGCCGTGCCAACATCCTGCAACAGGCTGGCACCTCTGTTCTGGCACAGGCTAACCAGTCTACTCAGAACGTCCTGTCCCTGCTGCGTTAATCGTCTCTCCCGATTAACTGTCGCAAAGAAACCCCGCTTCGGCGGGGTTTTTTTATGCTCGCGCACCGCGCGGTTATTACATGGCGCAAATAAAGCCCGTTTTGTGCGACTGTTCAGCCGATTGGCATTCTGCCCCCTACGCATAATAGCGCTGACTCTCTTATCCGCAGGTTTAAGACATAGTGAGCGATCTGTATACCGCCGAAGGCGTGATGGACAAAAATTCTCTCTGGTTGCGCTACGTGCCGTTAGTGCGCCACGAGGCGTTGCGCCTGCAGGTCAGGCTGCCCGCCAGCGTGGAGCTTGACGACCTGTTGCAGGCCGGGGGAATCGGGCTATTAAACGCCGTTGAGCGTTATGACGCCCTACAGGGAACCGCCTTTACCACCTATGCGGTGCAGCGCATTCGCGGCGCGATGCTCGACGAGTTGCGCAGCCGCGACTGGGTGCCGCGCAGCGTGCGGCGCCACGCGCGCGAGGTCGCGCAGGTGATGCGGCAACTGGAACAGCGTTATGGCCGCCCGGCGAGCGAGACGGAAGTGGCGCAGACGCTGAACATCTCGCTGGATGAGTACCGTCAAATTCTGTTGGACACCAATAACAGCCAGCTTTTCTCCTACGACGAATGGCGCGAGGAGCATGGCGAGAACGCGGAACCGATGCTGGAAGGGCATGAAGAGGCCAACCCGCTGCATCACCTGTTGGAAGGCAGCCTGCGCCAGCGGGTGATCGACGCCATCGAGGCGTTGCCGGAGCGCGAAAAAATGGTGCTGACGCTGTATTACCAGGAAGAGTTGAATCTCAAAGAGATCGGCGCCGTGCTGGACGTGGGGGAATCCCGCGTCAGCCAACTGCACAGTCAGGCGATCAAACGGCTGCGCGCGCGGCTGGCGAACGATACCTGACGGCGGAGCGCCGCCCCCAACTCGATGACTCATGCGACAATCGGACTGCCCCTTATGCCAGGAATACTGTTGAAGAAACGGCCGCTTAGCCGTTACCTGAAAGATTACAAGCACAGCCAGACCCATTGCTCCCAGTGCGGCAAACTGTTGGACCGCATGGCGCTGGTGTTTCGCGGCAAGATAATCAATAAAGAAGCCATCGCGCGCATGGATCAGCCGATCGACGATGCGGTCTGGCAAAACGTGCAGCACGAGCTGACCGCGCTGTGCCGCTTTTGCAGCGAGATTTCCTGCAACAGCCACCCGAGTTATTTCGACATTATGGCGTTCAAGCAGTATCTGTTCGAACAGACCGAGATGAGTCACAGCACCATTCGCGAGTACGTGGTGCGGCTGCGCCGGCTGGATGAAATGCTGGTGGCGAGGAATTATCCGGCGGACAAATTCGCCAACAGCGCCAGTCATCAGCGCATCATCGACGATCTGCCTACCGCGGCGCACAACAACTACCGCATTGCGCTACGCAAGTACGATCAGTATCTCGCCTGGCAGCGCAGCTACTGAGACTTTCCCCGGCCGCTGGGCCGGGGTCTGCTGTTTCCCCCGTGATAAAGGATGATTATTCAGTTCACATCTGCTAAATCTATCGGTTATCAGATGTTGATATTCGATTCCCTGGGGGGAAGTAGTGAACCTGCAACAACAACTGGCGCAATTTCCGCGTCTGGATCTGGTTGGCGTCGCCACACCGCTGGAAAAACTGTCCCGTCTCTCCGATTACCTCGGCCGTGAAATTTACCTCAAACGTGACGATGTCACGCCTATGGCGATGGGCGGCAACAAGCTGAGAAAGCTTGAGTTTTTGGCCGCCGATGCGCTGCGGCAAGGTGCCGATACGCTGGTCACCGCCGGCGCTATTCAATCCAATCACGTGCGCCAGACGGCGGCGGTGGCGGCGAAACTGGGCCTGCACTGCGTCGCGTTGCTGGAAAACCCGATCGATACCCGTGCGGAAAACTACCTGACCAACGGCAACCGCCTGTTGCTCGGCCTGTTCAACGCCGAAGTGGTAATGTGCGAAGCGCTGCACGATCCGCAGCAGCAACTGGCGGAACTGGCGACGCGCCTCGAGGCGCAGGGCTTCCGGCCTTACGTGGTGCCGGTGGGCGGCTCCAACGCACTGGGCGCGCTGGGATACGTGCAGTGCGCATTGGAAATCGCCGAACAGAGCCAACGCAGCAACGTGGCGTTCAGCTCGGTGGTGGTGGCGTCCGGCAGCGCCGGCACGCATGCCGGGCTGGCGGTGGGGCTGCAGCAGCTGTTGCCGGAAACCGAGCTGATCGGCGTGACCGTCTCGCGCACCGTGATCGATCAGCTGCCGAAGGTTGAGCAGATCCAAAAGGCTCTGGCCTGTTCGCTGAATATCGACGAACTGGCGCCGATCGCGCTGTGGGATGATTACTTCGCGCCGCAGTACGGCATGCCGAACGAAGAGGGCATGGCGGCGGTGCAGCTGCTGGCGCAGCAAGAGGGGGTATTGCTGGATCCGGTATACACCGGCAAGGCGATGGCCGGTTTGATCGACGGCATCGCCCAGCGGCGCTTCCGCGACGAAGGTCCCATCCTGTTCGTTCACACCGGCGGTGCGCCGGCGCTGTTCGCCTACCATCCGCAGGTGTAAACACCGCTTGTTATTCCATTTTGAACTATATTTATAAGGTTATATTCCTTTATGCGGGCGGTCGCACTGTTAAAGTGCTGATATCAAAAAAGATAAATAACATACAGGGGTGTTTATGATGTTTGCGAAAGTTCGTCGTCAATGGTTGTTGGGCGTGGTGGGTATTGCGTTGGCCGCCGGTGTGACGACGCAAACCTACGCCGCCGATAACCTGCTGCAGCAGGTGAAACAGCGCGGCACGCTGATCGTCGGGCTGGAAGGTACTTATCCGCCGTTCAGTTTCCAGGGGGAAGACGGCAAATTGACCGGTTTCGAAGTGGATTTCGCCAACGCGCTGGCGCAACATCTGGGCGTGAAAGCCAAGCTGAACCCGACCAAATGGGACGGTATGCTGGCTTCGCTGGATTCGAAGCGCATCGACGTGGTCATCAATCAGGTGACGCTCTCCGATGAGCGCAAGAAGAAATATGATTTCTCCACCCCTTACACCGTTTCCGGTATTCAGGCGCTGGTGAAAAAAGGCAACGAAGGCACCATTACCAAGCCGGATGACCTGAAGGGCAAAAAGGTCGGCGTTGGCCTGGGCACCAACTATGAGCAATGGCTGCGCGAGAATGTGCAGGGCGTGGACGTGCGCACCTACGACGACGACCCGACCAAGTATCAGGATCTGCGCGTCGGCCGCATCAACGCCATTCTGGTGGATCGCCTGGCGGCGCTGGATCTGGTGAAGAAAACCGGCGATACGCTGGCGGTGGCCGGGCCAGCCTTCTCCCGCCAGGAGTCCGGCGTGGCGCTGCGCAAGAATAACCCAGAGCTGCTGGCCGCGATTGACCAGGCGATCGCCGAGATGCAAAAAGACGGCACGCTGGCGAAGATCTCCGAAAAATGGTTTGGCGCGGACGTAACTAAATAATGCACGAAAGTATTCAACTGGCGCTGGATTCAGCGCCATTTTTATTGAAGGGCGCCATACTAACGCTGCAGCTTAGCCTGGGCGGTATGGCGTTCGGCCTGTTGCTGGGGTTTCTGCTGGCGCTGATGCGCCTTTCGCCGCTTTGGCCGCTGTCATGGCTGTCGCGCATTTACGTATCGCTGTTCCGCGGTACGCCGCTGATCGCCCAGCTGTTTATGATCTATTACGGTCTGCCGCAGTTCGGCATCGAATTCGATCCTTTCCCGGCGGCGCTGATTGGCCTGTCGCTCAATACCGCCGCCTACACCTCAGAAACGCTGCGCGCGGCGATTTCGTCGATCGACAAAGGGCAGTGGGAAGCCGCCGCCAGTATCGGCATGACCCGTTGGCAAACCCTGCGCCGGGTGATCCTGCCGCAGGCGGCGCGCACCGCCTTGCCGCCGCTGGGCAACAGTTTTATCGGCCTGGTGAAGGACACCTCGCTGGCCGCTACCATTCAGGTGCCGGAACTGTTCCGCCAGGCGCAGCTCATCACCTCGCGCACGCTGGAAGTGTTCACCATGTACCTGGCGGCATCGCTGATTTACTGGGTGATGGCGACCCTGCTTTCCGCACTGCAAAACCGTCTGGAAGCCCACGTTAATCGCCAGGATCAGGAGTAACGCATGAGTGCCATTGAAGTTAAGCAATTGACCAAGCAGTTCAAAGGTCAGACGGTGCTGCATGGGATCGATCTGGCGGTGGACGCCGGTGAAGTGGTGGCGATCATCGGCCCGAGCGGCTCAGGGAAAACCACCTTGTTGCGCTGCATCAACCTGCTGGAGGAGCCGGATTCCGGCACTATTCGCGTCGGCGATATCCTGATCGACGGCAGCAAGCCGTTGAGTAAACAGAAAAATCAGGTCCGCGCGCTGCGCCAGCAGGTCGGTTTCGTGTTCCAGAACTTCAACCTGTTTCCGCATCGTTCGGTGCTCGAAAACATCATTGAAGGGCCGGTTATCGTTAAAGGCGAGGCGAAAGCCAGCGCCGAACAGCGCGCTCGCGCGTTGCTGGCGAAGGTGGGGCTGAGCGGCAAAGAGGCGGCTTATCCGCGTCGGCTGTCCGGCGGGCAGCAGCAGCGGGTGGCGATCGCGCGCGCGCTGGCGATGCAGCCGGAGGTGATTTTGTTCGATGAGCCGACGTCGGCGCTCGATCCCGAGCTGGTGGGAGAAGTGCTCAATACCATGCGTTCACTGGCGGAAGAGAAACGCACCATGGTGATCGTCACCCATGAAATGAGCTTCGCCCGCGACGTGGCCGATCGGGTTATCTTTATGGATCACGGCCGCATCGTCGAACAGGGCCCGGCCAAAGCGCTGTTCGCCAATCCGCAGCATCAGCGCACCCAGCAATTCCTCGACAAGTTTCGGAATCAATAAGGCGTCGGGGGTGTTTCCCCCGACTGCATTCACTCTGCTTTCAACAATTCATTGCGCGCGGCGGCGGCGAGAAATCCGCTGCGGCTGCCGTATCCCGGATGTTGCCGAACCAGAGAGTCAATGCGACTTAACAGGCGATGGGGCAACGTGATGTTAATCCGTTCGGCTCGGCCGTCAAATTTATCCATATTGATAGCGACCAATAGCCATTGTCCTCCCTCGAAGGATCCCGCATCTTTGGCAAGATGGGCTGCGACGGCATGCGGGCGCGGTAGCGGTTGATTGTCTTCGCTCAACAACTCAAAGTGCGCATCCAGTGCGCTTTGGGCATCGGCAAAAGCGTCGTCCAGGCTGGTGCCGGCGAAGTAGCAGCCAGGGACGTCGGGAAAGAAACCGCTGGCGCTGCCGTTTGATTCTGTATGGATATAAGCGGGATAAAACATGGTCTCTCCTGTTAACGCGTGGCGATGTGAAGCGCACTTAACCCCGCGTCTTTAAGTATCTGCCGCAGCGTGCCCAGCTTGAGAGCTTTCTTTGGATGCGGCACGGTGATGATCAGCGCAAAATCGGGATGTTTGAATTGATGGTGGCTGCCTTTTACCCGCCGCAATACCCAACCGTGGCTTTCCAGCAGCGCAATCAGTTCTGAACTCTTCACGATGTTATTGTCCTTAATCTACACACCATACACACTCTCAGGCAAGAAGATTAATACGCTAACGGCTGACCGGGCTGCGGACAATAAAAAACCCTGCACAAGTGCAGGGTTTGCGTAGCGGTTAGCAAATCAGGCGGCAATGTATTGCCGCCTTGAGGATGCGTTAACCGATGGTCATCAGGCTGGCGTTACCGCCGGCGGCGGCGGTGTTGACGCTCAGCGAACGTTCGATCAGCAGGCGTTCCAACAGGATGTTGGTTTCACCGTGAGCGAAGCCCTGCACCGAGACGATGGCGCCGCCGCGCTGCGCGATCTGCTCGCACAGGGTGCGCAGCTGGTCGGCATCGCCGTGGTAGATGGCGGCGTCGAACTCGACCTTGTCCTGCTGCCAGTCTTTGCTGAAGGCGATGCGCGCCTGCACATCGTTCGGCAAGCGGCGGAACAGATTGCGCTGCAGTTCCGCTTCCGGCCACAGCGCACAGCTGCCAACCGCCAGCACGGCGGCCAGCTGGATCAGCGCGTCGGCTTCGTTATCCGCCAGGCACAGCACGCGTTCACGCGGCAGCAGGGCATAGGTATTGCGTTCGCCGGTCGGGCCCGGCAGCGGACGTACGGTGCCGCCCTGGCCCAGTTCCGCATAGCGCTGCGCCAATGCCGCCAGTTCGCCGTGCTGGCTGGTGACCGCCCATTTCTCCAGCGATTGCAGCGCACCCAACAGCTGCGGCCGCGCGGTGGCTTCCATCGGGCGCTCTTCGTCCTGGCGGTGCAGCGTACGTTGCAGCGCGTCGTCCGGACGGTTGGCCAGCAGACGGTACAGGTACAGCGGGCCGCCGGCTTTCGGGCCGGTGCCCGACAGGCCTTCGCCGCCGAACGGCTGCACGCCAACCACTGCGCCGACCATGTTGCGGTTGACGTACAGGTTGCCGACCTTGGCGCGTTCGGTCACCCGAGCGATGGTTTCATCAATGCGGGTGTGGATGCCCAGCGTCAGGCCATAACCGGCGGCGTTGATCTGATCGACCAGCGCGTCCAGATTGTTGCGCTGGAAGCGAACCACATGCAGCACCGGGCCGAAGATCTCTTTTTGCAGCTCGTCAAAGCTGTCGAGTTCGATCAACGTCGGCTTGATGAAGGTGCCGCGCGCCCACTCTTTCTCATCCTGTGCGCTGCCTTTGGCGGCCTGGTACACCTTGCGGCCTTTGGCGCGCATCGCCTGGATGTGGCGCTCGATGCCGGTTTTGGCTTCGGCGTCGATCACCGGGCCCACGTCGGTAGACAGGCGCTCCGGGTTGCCCATGCGGCATTCGGCCATCGCGCCGCGCAGCATTTGCAGCGTGTGCTCGGCCACGTCTTCCTGAATGCACAGGATACGCAGCGCGGAGCAGCGCTGGCCGGCGCTGTCGAAGGCGGAGGCCACCACGTCGGTCACCACCTGCTCGGTCAGAGCGGAAGAGTCGACGATCATGGCGTTCAGGCCGCCGGTTTCGGCGATCAGCGGCGTCGGCCGACCTTGCGGATCGAGACGACCGGCGATGCTGCGCTGCAGAATGCCGGCGACGTCAGTGGAGCCGGTGAACATCACGCCGCGGACGCGGGCGTCGTTGACCAGCGTCGAACCGACGGTTTCACCCTGGCCCGGCAGCAGCTGCAGCACGCCTTGCGGAATGCCGGCTTCCAGCAGGATACGCACCGCCTGCGCGGCTACCAGCGGCGTTTGCTCGGCCGGTTTGGCCAGCACGCTGTTGCCCGCCGCCAGCGCGGCGGCGATTTGGCCGGTGAAGATCGCCAGCGGGAAGTTCCACGGGCTGATGCAGACCACCGGGCCCAGCGGGCGGTGGCTGTCGTTGGCGAAGTCGTCGCGCACCTGGCCGGCGTAGTAGTGCAGGAAGTCGACCGCTTCACGCACTTCGGCGATGGCGTTGTTGAAGGTTTTACCCGCTTCACGCACCAGAATGCCCAGCAGGCTTTGCAGCTGGCTTTCCATCAGTTCGGCGGCGCGTTCGAGGATCGCGGCGCGTTCCGTCGGCGGCGTAGCGAACCAAATTGGGCCGGCGGCCGCGGCGGCGTCGAGCGCGCGGCTGACTTCGCCTTCGGTGGCTTCACGCACGTAGCCGACCACATCGCCCGGCTCGGCCGGATTGATCACCGGCTGCTCCACGCCCTGATCCAATTCGGCGTCGATGATAGGTTCCGCGCGCCACGGATGGCTGGCGCTGGTGAGCAGGGCGCTGGAGAGCGAGGCCAGACGCTGTTCGTTGGACAGATCCAGACCGCTGGAGTTAACGCGTTTCTCGCCGTACAGCTCGCGCGGCAGCGGGATGCGCGGATGCGGCAGGCCAATCTGGCCTTCGCTGGCCGCCAGGGCTTCCACGGCGCTGACCGGATCGGCCACCAGCTCGTCGAGCGGCAGGGTGGCGTCGGCGATACGGTTGACGAACGAGGTGTTGGCGCCGTTTTCCAGCAGGCGGCGCACCAGGTAAGCCAGCAGGGTTTCATGGGTGCCGACCGGCGCGTAGATGCGGCAAGGGCGGTTCAGTTTGCCGTCGGCCACTTTACCCACCACCTGCTCGTACAGCGGCTCACCCATGCCGTGCAGGCACTGGAATTCATACTGGCCAGGGTAGTAGTTGTTGCCGGCCAGGTGATAGATGGCGCTCAAGGTATGGGCGTTGTGGGTCGCGAACTGCGGATAGATCAGGTTCGGCACCGACAGCAGCTTGCGGGCGCAGGCCAGGTAGGAAACGTCGGTGTACACCTTGCGGGTGTAGACTGGGTAGCCTTCCAGGCCGTCCATCTGGGCGCGTTTGATTTCGCTGTCCCAGTAGGCGCCCTTCACCAGACGGATCATCAGGCGGCGGCGGCTGCGTTGCGCCATGTCGATCACCGCGTCGATGGCGAACGGACAGCGTTTCTGATAGGCCTGGATCACGAAGCCGATGCCGTTCCAGCCGGCCAACTGCGGCTCGAAGCACAGCTTCTCCAGCAGATCGAGCGAGATTTCCAGGCGGTCGGCCTCTTCGGCGTCGATATTGATGCCGATATCATACTGGCGCGCCTGCAGGGTCAGCGACAGCAGGCGTGGATAAAGCTCTTCCATCACGCGCTCGTACTGCGCGCGGCTGTAGCGCGGGTGCAGGGCGGACAGCTTGATAGAGATGCCGGGGCCTTCATAGATGCCGCGGCCGTTGGAGGCTTTGCCGATGGCGTGGATCGCCTGCTGATAGGAAACCAGGTAGGCCTGGGCGTCGGCTTCAGTCAGGGCGGCTTCGCCCAGCATATCGTAGGAATAGCGGAAGCCTTTTTCTTCCAGCTTGCGCGCGTTGGCCAGCGCTTCGGCGATGGTTTCGCCGGTCACGAACTGTTCGCCCATCAGGCGCATCGCCATGTCCACGCCTTTGCGGATCAGCGGTTCGCCGCTCTTGCTGATAATGCGGTTCAGCGATCGGGACAGATTGGCTTCGTTATGCGTGGACACCAGCTTGCCGGTAAACAGCAGGCCCCAGGTCGCGGCGTTGACGAACAGCGACGGGCTGCGCCCCAGGTGCGAATGCCAGTTGCCGTTGCTGATCTTGTCGCGGATCAGGGCGTCGCGGGTCGGTTTGTCCGGAATGCGCAGCAGCGCTTCCGCCAGGCACATCAGCGCCACACCTTCCTGCGAGGAGAGGGAGAACTCTTGCAGCAGGCCTTGCACCATGCCGGCGCGGCCGTTTGCACTTTTTTGGTTACGCAGCTTCTCGGCGATGCCGTAGGCCATTTTGTGAGTGGCCTGCGCAAGATCGGCGGGTAATCGCGCCTGTTCGAGCAACATCGGCACCGCTTCGGTCTCCGGGCGGCGATAGGCGGCGGTGATGGCGGCGCGGGTCACCGACTGCGGCAGAATTTGTTCGGCGAAATCGAGGAATGGCTGGTGTGACTCTTCCTGCGCTTGCGGCATAATGTCGTCCGCTTCAGGCTGGCCCGCTGCGGCCAGCGCTGGAATTTCAGGGATATCGGTACCGCTCTCGAGACGCTCGAGGTAATTAAAGATGGCCTGCTTGATGAGCCAGTGCGGCGTGCGATCGATGCGCTGCGCGGCGCTCTTGATCCGGTCGCGTGTTGCCTCGTCGAGTTTCACGCCCATTGTGGTAGTGCCCATGCCTGTCCAACTCCTGTGTTTAGAACCTATCCCATCAGGCTAGACAAACAGCAGGCCGGAAAGCCTGTTGGGATAGGTTCGTGAGATGTGTGGGTTAAGAATGCAGACAATATCCTGCATGTTGCAACTTTGTGCAACCTTGTTAAATCAGGCTGATGAGCGAAGTGTGAGTTTCATCGATTTTTTAACACGGGCAGTTGGCATGAATGTTGCGTTATTGAGCGAATGCGGCGGGGTTTATTACGCCGCAGGCGCTTTACCCTGCGCTATATAAGGGTAATCGCAAGGTGCAACTCATTTTACTTGTCGTGAGTGCAACCTTTGAGCCCGGTAAATGTGACGTAGGGTAAACTTTGTGTAACTTTGTTGTTAAATATCTTGTTGGTTGATGAAAGGCTCATCTAGGATAACCGACGGTCAACAATTACGGGCAGAAACTATTTTACCTGCACTCGCTCGCAGGCTGCGCCACGTTCCGGCGCGGCGGCCAGTGAAATGCATTGCGCGTGGGTTTACCGGCGCCGGCTTGGCCGGAGCGAAACGCGAATAATAATGAAAGTGGAGAATTAAATGACAATGAGCACACCTATGCTGGTGACCTTCCTGGTGTACATTTTCGGGATGGTGCTGATCGGCCTGCTTGCCTACCGGGCAACCAATAACTTTGATGACTATATTCTCGGCGGCCGCAGTCTGGGCAGCGTGGTGACCGCGCTGTCCGCCGGCGCTTCCGACATGAGCGGCTGGTTGCTGATGGGCCTGCCGGGCGCCATCTTCCTCTCCGGCATCTCTGAAAGCTGGATCGCCATCGGCCTGACCATCGGCGCTTACCTGAACTGGAAGCTGGTGGCAGGAAGGCTGCGCGTGCATACCGAAGCCAACAATAACGCCCTGACGCTGCCGGACTATTTCACCAGCCGTTTTGAAGACAACAGCAAGCTGCTGCGGGTGATCTCGGCCATCGTCATTCTGGTGTTCTTCACCATTTACTGCGCCTCCGGCATCGTGGCCGGCGCGCGCCTGTTCGAAAGCACCTTCGGCATGAGCTACGAAACCGCCCTGTGGGCCGGCGCTGCGGCGACCATCCTGTATACCTTTATCGGCGGTTTCCTGGCGGTGAGCTGGACCGACACCGTACAGGCCAGCCTGATGATTTTCGCGCTGATCCTGACGCCGGTGATCGTGATCTTCGCCGTCGGCGGCATCGATACCTCGATGCTGGTGATCCAGGCGAAGAATCCGGCCAACCTCGACATGCTGAAGGGGCTGAACTTCGTCGCCATCCTGTCGCTGCTGGGTTGGGGCCTGGGCTATTTTGGCCAGCCGCACATCCTGGCGCGTTTCATGGCGGCGGATTCTCACCGCACCATCCGCAGCGCGCGCCGCATCAGCATGACCTGGATGATCCTGTGCCTGGCCGGAACCATCGCCGTCGGTTTCTTCGGTATCGCTTACTTCGCTAATAACCCGGATCAGGCCGGTAATGTGTCGCAGAACGGCGAACGCGTGTTCATCGAACTGGCGATGTTGCTGTTCAACCCATGGGTGGCGGGCGTGCTGCTGTCGGCGATTCTGGCGGCGGTCATGAGCACCCTGAGCTGCCAACTGCTGGTATGCTCCAGCGCGATCACCGAAGACCTGTACAAGGCGTTCCTGCGCAAGGGCGCCAGCCAGCGTGAGCTGGTGTGGGTCGGCCGCGTGATGGTGCTGGTAGTGGCGTTGATCGCCATCGCCTTGGCGGCCAACCCGGAGAACCGCGTGCTGGGCCTGGTGAGTTATGCCTGGGCCGGTTTCGGTGCCGCCTTCGGCCCGGTTGTGCTGATTTCGGTAATGTGGTCGCGCATGACCCGCAACGGCGCGCTGGCCGGCATGCTGGTCGGTGCGGTGACGGTGATCGTCTGGAAACAGTACGAATGGCTGGGCCTGTACGAAATCATCCCTGGCTTCATCCTGGGTTGCCTGGCCATCGTGGTGGTGAGCCTGATGGGCCGCCAGCCATCCTCAACCATGACCGAACGTTTCGATCAGGCGGAAGCCGAATACAAAACGGTATAACGCCGTTTGATGTCAGTCGGCAAGGGGCGCGCAGAGCGCCCCTTCTTTTTGCCTGTTTGCCCGTCATTCGGCTGTAACACCTGGCGACATTTGATTAGAAAAAATCACGCTTGTGCCTCTTGTATTTCTTTTTGCCAGAATGATAATCACTCTCGTTGTATTTTACGTTTCTTTACATACTCGCCGCGGCTCATTTCGAGCCGGTTTTCTCTGCCGCCGCGGTCTTTTCAGGGGTGATTAGTTATGTTCGTTCCCTTTCTTATCATGTTCCGTGAGGGGCTGGAGGCCGCGCTGATCGTCAGCCTGATCGCCAGCTACCTGAAGCGCACGCAGCGCAGCCAATGGCTGGGCGCGGTGTGGATCGGCGTGATTGTCGCCGCGGCGCTGTGTCTGGCGCTCGGCATCTTCATCAATGAGACCACCGGCGAGTTCCCGCAGAAACAGCAAGAGCTGTTCGAAGGCATCGTGGCGGCGGTGGCGGTGCTGATCCTCACCTATATGGTGTTCTGGATGCGTAAGGTGTCCAAATCGGTCAAGGTGCATCTGGAAGGGGCTATCGATCAGGCGCTCAGCGCCGGTAAAGGGCAGGGGTGGGCGCTGGTGGCGATGGTGTTCTTCGCCGTGGCGCGCGAAGGGCTGGAGTCGGTGTTCTTCCTGCTGGCGGCGTTCCAGCAAGACGTGGGCGCCGCGGCGCCGATCGGCGCGGTGCTCGGCCTGGTGGCCGCCATCGTGCTGGGCATGATGATTTACTGGGGCGGGGTGAAGCTGCACCTGGCCAAATTCTTCAAATGGACCAGCCTGTTCATTCTGTTCGTCGCCGCCGGCCTGGCCGCCGGGGCGATCCGCGCCTTCCACGAAGCCGGTCTGTGGAACCACTTCCAGGACATCGCCTTCGATTTCAGCAACACCCTGTCGACCCATTCGCTGTTCGGCACCCTGCTGGAAGGCATTCTCGGTTACCAGGAAGCGCCGACGGTCAGCGAAGTGGCGGTCTACTTCCTGTATCTGATCCCGGCGCTGATTTTCTTTTTCCTGCCGCAGCGCGCGGAGCCGGCAGCGGCCCCGGCGCAACGTAAAATCAATCATTAATGTTTAATAGGGAATCTCGTATGTCTACTCCGTTATTTCGCCGCAAGGCGTTGCACGCAGCATTACTGGCTATCCCGGCGTTTGCGCTGAGCATCGACGCCTTGGCGGCGGACGTGCCGCAGGTCAAGGTTACGGTTAACGACAAGCAGTGCGAACCGATGCAACTGACGGTCCCGGCCGGCAAGACGCAGTTTGTGGTGCACAACACCAGCCAGAAAAACGTCGAATGGGAAATCCTGAAAGGGGTGATGGTGGTGGAAGAGCGCGAGAACATCGCCCCGGGCTTTACCCAGAAAATGACCGCCACGCTGGAAGCGGGCGAATATGACATGACCTGCGGGTTGCTGAGCAATCCGAAAGGCAAACTGACTGTCACCGCAGCGGCCAACGGCGCCACCGACGGCAAGCCGAACGCGCTGGACCTGGTCGGCCCGATCGCCGAATACAAGGTTTACGTCACCAAAGAAGTCGATGGGTTGGTGAAACAGACCAAGCTGTTTACCGACGCGGTGAAGGCCGGCAACGTGGAGCAGGCGCGCAAGCTGTATGCGCCGACCCGCCAGCACTATGAGCGCATTGAGCCGATCGCCGAGCTGTTCTCCGATCTGGACGGCAGCATCGACGCCCGTGAAGACGACTACGAGAAGAAAGCGGCGGACCCGAACTTCACCGGCTTCCACCGTCTGGAGAAGGCGCTGTTTGCCGACAACTCCACCAAAGACATGGGCCAATATGCCGATCGTCTGTATCACGACACCGTTGAGCTGCAAAAACGCGTGAGTGAACTGACCTTCCCGCCGAGCAAGGTGGTGGGCGGCGCAGCCGGACTGATCGAAGAGGTGGCGGCCAGCAAGATCAGCGGTGAAGAAGACCGTTACAGCCGCACCGATTTGTGGGACTTCCAGGCCAACGTCGACGGCGCGCAAAAGATAGTCAATCTGCTGCGCCCGCTGCTGGTTAAGGCCAATAAGCCGCTGCTGGACAAAATCGACGCCAACTTCAAAACCGTGGACACCATTTTGGCGAAGTACCAAACCAAAGAGGGTTATGAGTCCTATGAGAAGCTGACCGATGCCGATCGCAATGCGTTGAAAGGGCCGATCACCACGCTGGCGGAAGATCTTTCCCAGCTGCGCGGCGTATTGGGTCTGGACTGAGGCATACGGTTATGAGCAACAAGGCAGGCCCGAATAACGGGCCGCATCCGCAATCGCAGGGGGCGGCATCGCCTTCGCGCCGCCGTTTGCTGCAAGGGCTGGGGCTGGGCGCGCTGGCGCTGGGCGGCAGCCGCCTGGCGCAGGCGGCGGGTAACGCGGCGGAGCCGTTGGCGACGCCGCAGGATGAGCGCTGGCAAAAACAGCCGTTTTATGGCCGCCATCAGGCCGGCGTGCTGACGCCGCAACAGGCGGCGATGATGCTGGTGGCGTTCGATGTGCTGGCGACCAGCAAAGCGGATCTGGAGCGCCTGTTCCGGCTGCTGACCGAGCGCATCGCCTTCCTGACTCACGGCGGCAAGGCGCCGGAGGTGGACGCCAAGCTGCCGCCGCTCGATTCCGGCATCATGGGGCCGGAGATTTACCCGGACAACCTGACCATCACCGTCTCGGTCGGCGCATCGCTGTTCGATGAACGCTTTGGTCTGCAGGCGCAAAAACCGCTGCGGTTGCAGAAAATGACCCGCTTCCCCAACGATGCGTTGGACGCCGCGCTTTGCCACGGCGACCTGCTGCTGCAGATCTGCGCCAACACCAACGAAACGGTGATTCACGCGCTGCGCGACATCATTAAGCATTCGCCGGATCTGCTCAGCGTGCGCTGGAAGCGGGAGGGGTTCATCTCCGCGCACGCGGCGCGCAGCAAAGGCAAAGAGACGCCGATCAACCTGTTGGGTTTCAAAGACGGCACTGCGAACCCGAAAACCGACGACAAACCGCTGATGGATAAGGTGGTGTGGGTCGGCGACAACGTCGGTGAGCCGGCGTGGACGGCGGGCGGCAGCTATCAGGCGGCGCGCATTATTCGTTTTCGCGTCGAGTTTTGGGATCGCACGCCGCTGCAGGAGCAGGAAACCATCTTCGGCCGCGAGAAGCACAGCGGGGCGCCGCTGGGCATGAAGCGTGAACATGACGAGCCGGACTACGCGAACGATCCCGACGGCAAGGTGATCCCGATGGATGCGCACATCCGGCTGGCTAATCCTCGCACGCCGGAAAGCCAAAGCAACCTGATGCTGCGGCGCGGCTACAGCTATTCCCTTGGCGTCTCCAATGCCGGCCAGCTGGAAATGGGGCTGCTGTTCGTCTGCTATCAGGCCGATCTGGAGAAAGGCTTCCTGACGGTGCAAAAAAGGCTGAACGGCGAAGCGCTGGAGGAATACATCAAGCCGATTGGCGGCGGGTATTTCTTCGTATTGCCGGGCGTGAAAGAGGGCAGCGATTATCTGGCCAGCGGCCTGCTCAAGGCCTGAAACCGGAATAACGAGGCGGGATCTTCCGCCTCGTTTTACTTTGTTTTGCCTGCCGTACGGAAGATTGAGCGTCAAAAGTCAATTCGACACCTGGCCTATGGATTAAAAAGTGCGCACCGCCCGCGATTTTGGGTTGTGCAAAATTTAATCGGGAAACCAAAGTGTCATTCGCGGATTTTAATTGTAATTCATTGATATTTATTGATTATAATTTTCTATGGAATGATGTCTTGGGCGTGATATAGTGTTTTTGCGTTAACTGAAAACAAAAGACATTAAATTTTTTTACATTTTAGTAACGCTGTGGGATTGAATGTCATTATACTGTAATCATCTGGCGGTAGTTTTCACACGGTGCACAGCTTGAAGCTGTAAATATCACTGCGGGGATCGCTAATGGTAAAGTCCTTGGTTGGGCTGGAAAGAAAAAATAACACATCTCCCCTGATTTCTCGTTGTAACGAGGGTTCTCTCTCCGACTCTCTTTTACCGGCAACTCCGCACTCTTATCGCTACCGAATCTCATCACTTTTTACTCCACGTTTATTGATGCAGTCCGCGTTGTCCCGTGAAGACACGGCGCTTAAGCGTTGCCGTCGATTCACCTTGTCCCTTGGCTCTTATTGGCTCGGAGGAGGCCAAAACCTAATACGTGTGTGAAACATAATCGCGCGGCCTGGCCGTTGCGGTAGGTGAAACAAACTGTAAGGTGCCACTATGGGTAGACAGAAAGCAGTGATCAAAGCACGTCGTGAAGCGAAACGCGTTATTCGTCGTGACGCTCGTAGTCATCGCCAGCTGGAAGAAGAGTCTGTGACCTCGCTGGTGCAAATGGGGGGAGTCGAGTCTATCGGCATGGCGCGAGACAAGCGCGATAGCTCACCCATCGAGGCTAGAACCGAAGCTCAGGGTCATTACTTATCAGCCATAGAGAATAAGCAGCTGATCTTCGCCACCGGCGAAGCCGGCTGTGGCAAAACATTTATCAGCGCCGCCAAGGCGGCGGAGGCGCTGATTCATAAAGAGGTGGATCGGATTATCGTTACCCGTCCTGTTTTGCAGGCGGATGAGGACCTCGGTTTCTTACCGGGGGATATCGCCGAGAAATTCGCGCCTTATTTCCGCCCGGTGTATGACATTCTGGTGCGCCGTTTAGGATCTTCCTTTATGCAGTACTGCCTGCGCCCGGAAATCGGCAAGGTAGAGATTGCGCCGTTCGCTTATATGCGCGGGCGCACCTTCGAAAATGCGGTCGTTATCCTGGATGAAGCCCAGAACGTGACCGCCAGCCAGATGAAAATGTTCCTGACCCGCCTGGGGGAAAACGTGACGGTTATCGTTAACGGCGACGTGACCCAGTGCGACTTGCCGCGCGGCGTGAAATCCGGTCTCAGCGATGCCCTGGAGCGCTTCGAAGAGGACGAGATGATCGGCGTTATCCGCTTTGAAAAACAGGACTGCGTACGCTCCGCTTTGTGCCAGCGCACGCTCAACGCTTACAGTTAACCTACCCGCTACTGAAAAGGCCGCTTCGGCGGCCTTTTTTATCTCCGCAATTTCCCCTCTCGTTTAACCTTTGTGTAAATTATTGTGGTTATTTGTATAGATTTTCGTTGAGTTAGCGTCAATGATTAATGGGTTCCAGATTGGCGCGCAGTTTGCGTGCGGCGCCAAAAGGACATTTTCTGGGGTGTGCGCCGCGCGGCGCATAGCGTGTGGGTTCCTTGCTGCGATTCAAACATGAAATACATCATTCTGCTTTTGCTTATTTTATGCGTCGTCTATGTGCATTACCGCGGGCGGGTGCGCTACAACGTGTGGCGGCAGCTGTCTGACCATTCCACCTTTACCGCACCGTTGAACGTCTTCATGTATCTGTTTTCCCGTGTGCCGACCACGCCGTACCTGAAGCCGGAGCAGTTCCCAGAGCTGGCGGTACTGCGGGAGAACTGGGAAACCATCCGCGACGAAGGACAGAAGCTGATGGAGATCCAGCAGATCAAAGCGTCCGATCAATTCAATGACGCCGGTTTCAACTCGTTCTTCAAGACCGGTTGGAAACGCTTTTATCTGAAATGGTATGAGGACAGCCATCCCTCCGCCATGACCCTGTGCCCGCAGACCACGGAACTGCTGCGCAGCCTGCCTTCGGTCAAGGCGGCGATGTTCGCCGAACTGCCGGACGGCAGCCGTTTGCCGCGCCACCGCGACCCTTACGCCGGTTCGCTGCGTTATCACCTGGGGTTGATTACCCCCAACGATGACCGCTGCTTCATTGAGGTGGACGGTGAGCGCTACAGCTGGCGCGACGGTGAAGGGGTGATGTTCGATGAAACCTATCTGCACTACGCGGAAAACCAGAGCGGGGAGAATCGCCTGATCCTGTTCTGCGATATCGAACGGCCGATGCGCTACCGCTGGGCGCAGGCGGTGAATCACTGGCTGGGGCGCAACCTGATGAGCGCCGCCACCGCGCCGAACGAAGAGGGCGATCGCACCGGCGGCGTCAACAAGATGTTCAAATACATCTATGCGATACGCCGGGTGGGGAAACGGCTAAAGGCCTGGAACCGCACCGGCTATTACATCATCAAGTGGATTTTGTTCGGGGGGATCGCCGCGGCGATATTCTTCTCGGTATAACGCAGGCAGGGGCGCACAGAGTGCGCCCCTTTTTGATCAGGCGAAGATAGTCATCATGTAGGCGGCGAACAGCGCCAGGTGGGCGGTGCCGTTCAGCACGTTGGTGCGGCCGGTCGAGAACGACAGCTGGCACAGCAGCAACACCGTCAACATCACCACGATATGCGGCGTTTGCAGGCCGAAGATCAGCGTCTGCCCGGTCAGGGTAGCGATGATGGTGACTGCCGGCACCGTCAGGGAGATGGTCGCCAGCACCGAACCGAAGAACAGGTTCATGGCGCGTTGCACCTGATTGTTCAACACGGCGCGCAGCGCCCCCAGGCCTTCCGGCGAGAGGATAAGCAGCGCCACCAGGAAACCGGTGAACTGCGCCGGCGCGTTCATTTTGGTCAGCAAGCCTTCGAGCGGATTGGCATTGAACTTGGTGACGGCGATAACCGCGATCAGGTGCACGATGAGCCAGGCGGCGTGCCAGGCGCTGCTGTGCGAAGAGGGCTTGCCGTGATGCGGATCGCCATCGTCGTCTTCATGCTCGTACACGAACAGGCTCTGGTGGGTTTTGGTCTGGATCACCAGGAATACGCCATACATGGCGGCGGAAATCAGCGCCACCAACAGCGCTTGCCCGGTGCTGAAGTTGCCGCCTGGCAGCGCACTCGGGAACACCAGCACGATCACCGCCAGCGGGAAAATCGCCATCAGGTACTGTTTGATGCCGCCGAGGTTGACGTACTGGGTGGCGAACTTGCGCCCGCCGAGCAGCAGCGCGAAGCCGACCAGGCCGGCGGAAACGATCATGATGATGGAGTACAGCGTGTCGCGCATCAGCGCCGGCGCGGCGTCGCCGGTGGCCATCAACGCCGAGATCAGGCTGACTTCGAGGATCACCACCGACAGGCTGAGGATCAGCGAGCCATAGGGCTCGCCCAGTCGGTGGGCGAGCACGTCGGCGTGGCGCACCACGCTGAAGGCGCTGCTGAGGATCCCCACCAGCGCGAGAATATTGATGCCGACGATCAGCGGAAAGTTAGCGGTGCTGCCCCATAAATTCAACACCACCAGCGCGGCGATGGGGAAGATCAGTGAGTATTCGGTGTGGCGAGACTTGGTGGATCGGCCAGGATCGTGTTGCGACTTCATGAGGGTGTCACTCCTTCTCAAACAGCGTAGCCCGTCAGCGCCGGTCGCCGTGATGCGGCAACTCTGCGTTTCCAGTAGGTATTTTATATTAGGATACACCCGCGGCGCCGGTGTGATGTTGTTTTTATCTGAGAAAGCAATTGCTTGCTTTATGTGATCAGAGTAACAAAAAAACCGCACGGGGTGCGGTTTTATTTACTTACTTTTACGCAATAACGTCAATTTACAACGTTAGATTTGAGAAAAGTCGTGTTTACTTATTTAGTTCGTGGTTATTCAAGGAAAATATGAACGCTAGTCGTCAATATTGTCCATGATTTCATGCCGTTTATTGTGGTATCCCTCTTCATTTAGCCCTTCACGCCAGTAAGGCACGGCATAAAGACGATTACGATCGCATTGACGTTCGCGCCGCAGGTAACGGCGCAGCTCCACCACCAGGCGATCTTCACCGGCGAGCCAGAAGTGCGCTTCCCCCTGCGGCAGGGACTGCGCGCGGAACCGAGCGATCAATTCGTCGGTTTTCTCCGTGCCGCCGACGATCCAATTCACCTCAACGCCGGCAGGTTTTTCCAGGTCAATCACGCCGGCAGTGCTGTCGACGCGGACGAAAGCGCGCCCGGCGCCGTGCGGCGGCAGGTTTTCCAGCAGCGCGGCCAGCGCCGGCAGCGAGGAAGGATCGCCCGCCAGGCAGTAGAAGTCGGCGGCCGGCAGCATCGGTTTGGGGCCGCCTGGATTGCTGATGCCGATTTTATCGCCGATTTTCGCCTGGCGCGCAAAGTCGACCGCCGGGCCCTGGTGATCGTGAATGGCGAATTCGATGTCCACTTCCGCCTGCTCCGGGCGCACGGCGCGAATGGAATAGGTGCGTACGATCGGGCGCACGGCATCCGCAGCCCAGCGCGGGCCGTTTTCAGTCAGCGTCGGCAGATCCGGCTGCGTTTGGCCGGCGAGCGGCAAAAAGACCTTGATGTGCGCGGCGGCGGCGTTGGCCGGGTAGTAGCGCAGATCGGGCGCGGTAAAGGTGATGCGGCGCAGGTGCGGCGTAATGTCCTGTACGGCGCTGACGGCGATCAGGTAGGGGGCGCGTGAGCGAGGGGCTTCGGTAGTCACGAGGATCTCCTTATAGTTCGTTTGGCGGTGAGTATACCATGCCGTTTGATAATGAGAATTGTTTGCTCATTGAGGCGCAACCGCGTGTGAGCTAGGCTTAAGGTCCACGCAATAAGCACGGGAGGACGTGATGCCATACCAAGACACGAACGACTTGCCGGACAATGTGAAGCATGTGCTACCGGAACATGCGCAGGCGATCTATAAAGAAGCGTTCAACAGCGCCTGGCAACAATACCGGGATCCCGACGATCGGCGCGGTGACGACAGCCGGGAGGAGACGGCGCATAAAGTGGCCTGGGCGGCGGTCAAGCAAAGCTATCGCAAGGGCGACGACGAACGCTGGCATAAAAAGTAACGCCTTTATGCCCCGGTAAAAAACGCGCAGACGTTATGCTGACCTCGGCAATTAATATTATTGCTGCTCAGTACAAATACTTTTCCACATTAACGCAGCTTTGCAACTTGATTGCGCGGCGGGAAAAGAATATGGTCATTATTAATCGGCGCGGTTATTGAATTAATAAAATTCCGCACCAAAAAAATAAAATTGCAAAGGTTCAGTAGTGGCGAGGGAGGACGAGAAATCGTATTCCCGGGAGGTTGTAACAGTGTTAACGCGAGATTTTCTGCAAAAAGCGGATTGCAAAACCGCCTTTGGCGCTATTGAGGAGTCGCTGTTGCTGACGCCTGAACAGCGCGCAGCCTCGTTGGAATGCACGTTATCGCGCCGGCCGGATCACAGCCCGGTATGGGTATTCGGTTACGGTTCGCTGATGTGGAATCCGGTTTTCGAATCTGAAGAAGTGCGGCCCGCCATGCTGCAGGGCTGGCATCGGGCGTTCTGCATGCGTTTGACCGCCGGGCGCGGCACGTTGCATCAACCGGGGCGCATGCTGGCGCTGAAAGAGGGCGGCCAGACCACCGGATTGGCGTTTCGTCTGCCGGAAGGCAAGCTGCGTGAAGAGCTGGAGCTGCTTTGGAAGCGCGAAATGGTGACCGATTGCTACGTGCCGACCTGGTGTGAACTGCAGTTGGATGGCGGAGAGACCGTCACGGCGCTGGTGTTCGTGATGAACGCGCAGCACCCGCTGTTTGAAGCAGACACCAGCCACCAGGTGATCGCGCCATTGATCGCCAGCGCCAGCGGCCCGCTGGGTACCAACGCGCAATACCTGTTTGCGCTGGATAACGAGCTGAAACACCACGGCATGCAGGATGATTGCATCGGCGATCTGGTGCGCTATGTACAGCAATGGTTGCAACAGAACCGCCCCGGCGCTTTCGGGGCTGAGGCTACCGCCTGAGGCGTTAACAGGGCAGCAGACACTGAAGGGCTCAGCATGCTGAGCCCTTTTTCATATATCTAATACCTCTATTTAATAACTTTATTCTGCATGATGATTTAAGGCTCTTTATTCGTATGGTTATTTATCTCATTATTTTTAAAGACATTCATCATTTTCCCACGTCCTCACCCCCCGAGAGCCACGATAAATAATTCACTTAGTATTAAATTGCATAAGTAAAGGTTATTTCTTATTTGTTCAGCCCCGCAGGACTCCGTATCAATATGGCAAACGCTACCGCAAGAAACAGGGAGACGGGGATGAACTTTCAACAATTAAAAATTATTCGCGAATCGGCGCGCTGCAACTACAACCTGACCGAGGTCGCCAATACCTTATTTACTTCGCAGTCCGGCGTCAGTCGGCATATTCGCGAGCTGGAAGAAGAGCTGGGCATTGAAATATTCATTCGCCGCGGCAAACGGCTGTTGGGCATGACCGAGCCCGGCAAAGAGCTGCTGGTGGTGGCGGAGCGCATTCTTAACGACGCGAACAACATCCGTCGCCTGGCGGATGTCTTCAGCAGCAACGATTCGGGGCAGCTGCATATCGCGACGACGCACACCCAGGCGCGCTATAGCCTGCCGGGGGTGATCAAAGAGTTTCGCGCGCTTTATCCACGGGTGCGGGTGGTGCTCAATCAGGGCAGCCCGGAGGAGATCGTTTCTATGCTGGCCGCCGGTGAAGCCGATATCGGCATTGCCAGCGAACGGCTGATGAGCGACGAGTCGCTGGCGGCATTCCCCTACTACCGGTGGCATCACACCATTCTGGTGCCGGAAGGGCACGAGTTGACGCGGCAGCCGCAGGTGACGCTGGAGATGCTCAGCACCTTGCCGTTGATCACTTACCGCCAGGGCATTACCGGCCGCGCGAAGCTGGATGCGGCGTTCAAATCAGCGGGCCTGACGCCGGACATCGCGCTCAGCGCGCAAGATTCCGACGTGATTAAAACCTATGTCGAGCTGGGGTTGGGCGTGGGCGTGTTGGCGGACATGTCGTATGAAAAAGAGCGCGATCGCGGGTTGGTCAGCCTCAACGCCGAGCATTTGTTTGAACCCAATACGGTCTGGCTGGGCCTGAAACGCAGCCAACTGCAGCGCAACTATGCCTGGCGCTTTATTCAGCTGTGCAACCCGACGTTGTCGCTGACCGAAATCAAAGACAAGGTCTTCTCGTCGCAGCTGGATGCGGTGATTGACTATCAGATTTAACCGATAAGCGGCAGGCAATTCCTGCCGCGCATTCTGCATCGCCTGCCTAATAATCAAAATCCCATCTATATACATAAAAAGAATATCTATAGTGATTTAAGTACCTTCAGCTGCCGATCGTGCTCGCATACACTCGCAAAATTATTATAAATTCCATCCGCTTGGAGAGTTTCAGATGAAAGCGCTCGTTCCTTCTTTGCTGTTTTTGGCCGTGGCGGCCAGCGTTAACGTACAGGCGGCGACGCCGGCCAACACGCTGGTGATCGCGCAATCTATCGATGACGTGGTCAGCTTTGACCCGGCCCAGGGATTTGAGTTAACCACGGTGCAGTCGTTCAACAGCCTGTATCAACGTCTGATCCAGTCAGATCCGCACAATCCCATCGATCTTAAACCAACCCTGGCCAGCAGCTGGCAGGCCGGCGCCGACGACCGCAGCCTGACTTTCAGCCTGCGCCCGGACGCCAGGTTCGCCAGCGGCAATCCGCTGCGGCCGGAAGACGTGATCTTCTCGCTTTCACGGGTGGTGAAACTGAATCTGGAGCCGTCATTTATCCTGACGCAGCTGGGCTGGAACGCGAAGAACGTGGAGCAACACCTGAGCAAGGTGGACGAGCACACGGTAAAAATCAGCTGGAGTGAGAACGTCAGCCCGGCCTTCGTGCTCAGCCTGCTGTCGGCGCCGGTATCCTCGATCGTTGATGCCAAAGAGGCGTTGGCGCACCAGCAGGGCGACGATCTGGGGCATCAATGGTTGAACAGCCACTCCGCCGGCAGCGGCCCTTACAAAATCCGCACCTATGTGCCGCACGAAGTGGTGGTGCTGGACGCCAATCCCGGCTCGCCGGAAGGGGCGCCGACGCTGAAAACCATCCTGATCAAAAACGTGCCCGATCCGGCGGCGCGCCGTTTGCTGATTGAGCAGGGCGATGCCGATATCGCACGCAACCTGGGGGCAGACCAGATGGCGGCTCTGAAGGGCAAGCCGGGCGTCAAACCGTTGGCCATTCCTTACGCCTCGCTTTATTTCCTGCAGTTCAATGCCAAGGCGTCGCCGGCGCTCGGCAATCCGGCGTTCTGGGAGGCGGCGCGCTGGCTGTTCGATTATCAAGGCATCGCCGACGATCTGCTGAAAGGGCAGTTCCAGAGCCATCAGGCATTCCTGCCGGACGGTTATCTGGGCGCGCTCAAGGATCAGCCGTACAGCTTCAATCCGCAGAAAGCCAAAGAAATACTGGCCAAAGCGGGGCTGAGCAACGTCAGTTTCCGCCTGGACGTCAACAACCAGCCGCCGTATCTGGATATTGCCCAGGCGCTGCAGGCCAGTTTTGCCCAGGGCGGCGTGAAGGTCGAACTGGTGCCGGGCATCAGTTCGCAGGTCTCCACCAAGGTGAAAGCGCTTAACTACGATGCGACGCTGACCTCCTGGGGGCCGGATTACTTCGACCCTAACACCAACGCCGCAGCCTTCGCCTACAACCCGGAAGACGGCAGCAAGACGCTGGCCTGGCGCGCCAACTGGCAGATCCCGGCGCTGAGCAAGCTGACGCTGGCCGCCACTGCGGAAAACGACACCGCCAAACGGGTGGCAGACTACCAGCAACTGCAAAAACAGGTGCAGCAAAGCTCGCCGTTTGTCATCGGCCTGCAGGCGCGCAGCCTGATTGCGGTGCGTGATAACCTCAAGGGCTATGTGCAGGGCATCAACCCTGACATGGTGTTCTACAGCAAGGTCAGCAAGTAATGGCCGCTGATCTGTCCGCCGGCGCCGGGGCGGCCCGGCGGTATTGGCGCTGGGGCGGGCGGCTGCTCGGCGGCGCGCTGTCTCTGGCGTTAACGCTGCTCGGCCTGCTGCTGTTCACCTTCATGCTGTCGCACCTGGCGCCGATCGATCCGGCGCTGCAGGTGGCGGGCGATCACGCCAGCGAAGCCACCTATGCGCAGGTGCGGCACGAGCTGGGGTTGGATCAGCCGCTGCCGGTGCAATTTTGGCGTTACCTGGTGCACCTGGCGCACGGCGATTTGGGCATTTCGCGTATTACCGCGCAGCCGGTGTTGAGCGATCTGTTGCGTACCTTCCCGGCGACGGTGGAGCTGGCCACCTGCGCCATTATCCTCGGCGCCCTCGGCGGCATTACGCTGGCATTTCTGGCGGTGCTCAAACCGGGCAGCTGGCTGGATAACGCGGCGCGTCTGCTGTCGCTGATCGGTTATTCGGTGCCGATTTTCTGGCTGAGCCTGCTCGGGCTGTTGCTGTTCTACGCCACGCTGCATTGGTCGGCGGGGCCGGGGCGGCTGGACGACATTTACTTGTACAGCATGGAGCCGCGCAGCGGTTTCGTGTTGATCGACAGCTGGCTGTCCGGCGATCGTGAAATGTTCTACAACGCCATCGGCCACCTGTGGCTGCCGGTGGTGGCGTTGGCGCTGCTGTCGATGGCGGGCATTACCCGGCTGCTGCGGGCGGCGATGCTGGAAGAGTGCAACAAGGAATACGTGACGCTGGCGCGTTCCAAGGGCGCCGGCCGCCTGCGCATTCTGCTGCGCCATGTATTTCCCAATGTGCTTGGCACGCTGATCACCGTACTGTCTCTCTCCTACGCCAGCCTGCTGGAGGGCGCGGTATTGACCGAAACGGTGTTCGCCTGGCCCGGCGTCGGGCGTTACCTGACCTCGGCGCTGTTTGCTGCCGACACGCCGGCGATCCTCGGCGCCACGCTGCTGATCGGCACCTGTTTCGTGCTGTTGAATGCGCTGGCCGACGCCTTGACCTATTTAGTGGATCCGCGAACTCGATGAGCCAATATCTCTCTGAACACGAACCGCAAAGCGAGCCAGCCGTCGGTGACCGCCGCGGTCGGCGTCTGACCACGCTGACGCTGGGCGCGGCGCTGGTGGCGATCCTGATTGTCACCGCGCTGCTGGCTCCGTGGCTGGCGCCTTTCGATCCCAATCTGCAGCATATCGAGCTGCGGTTACTGCCGCCTTCGGCTGCACATTGGCTGGGCACCGACGGCTTTGGCCGCGATTTGCTCTCCCGCGTGATTTACGGCGCGCGGCCGACGCTGATCCTGGTGTCGCTGATTCTGGTGTTGACCATTCCCATCGGCCTGCTGGTCGGCATTTGCGCCGGTTACCTCGGCGGCTGGGTCGAGCGCATTTTGATGCGTCTGACCGACATTTTCCTGTCGCTGCCGAGTCTGGTGATCGCGCTGGCGTTCGTGGCGGTGATGGGGCCGGGGCTGATGAACGGCGCGCTGGCGCTGGCATTGACCAGCTGGCCGGCCTTTGCCCGCCAGGCGCGGGCCGAAACCCTGGCGCTGCGCCGCAGTGACTACCTGGCGGCGGCGCGCATGCAGGGCATCAACGGGTTGCGGCTGATGGTCGGCCACATTTTGCCTTTATGCCTGCCGAGCGCGGTGGTGCGTGCGGCGCTGAGCCTGGGCGGCATCATCCTGTCCGCCGCCGGTCTGGGGTTCCTCGGCATGGGCGTCGCGCCGCCGACCGCCGAATGGGGTTCGATGGTGGCCGAAGGCAGTAAAGTGATTTTCGACCAATGGTGGGTCGCCGCCGCACCAGGCGGGGCGATCCTGTTCGCCAGTCTGGCGTTTAACCTGCTGGGCGATGGCCTGCGCGACAAAATGGATCCTCGTCATGGGCACTGATAACACTTTATTGACCGTCGAACGGCTGGCGATCGGCGTGCCGGGGCCGCAGCCGGCGGCGCTGGTGAAGAATATCTCGTTCAGCATGGGGCGGGAGCGGCTGGCGCTGGTCGGCGAGTCCGGTTCCGGCAAGTCGTTGACCGCGCGTGCGCTGATGGGGCTATTGCCGCCGCCGTTGCAGCTGCAGGCGCAGCGCCTGACGCTGGGCGATGAAGACTTGACGCGCCTGAGCGAACGCCAGTGGAGCCGCCTGCGCGGCGACCGGGTGGCGATGGTGATGCAAGATCCCAAACATGCGCTGAATCCCAATCAGCCGATCGGCCGTCAGGTGGAGGAGCCGCTGGTGCTGCATGCCAAGCTGAGCCGCGCCGAGCGGCGTGAAAAGGTATTGGAGATGCTGGCGGCGGTGGGATTGCCCGATCCGGCGGCGCTGTGCGGCCGTTATCCGCATCAGCTCTCCGGCGGCATGGGGCAGCGGGTGATGCTGGCCATTGCGTTGATCAACGATCCGCAGCTGTTGATTGCCGACGAACCGACTTCGGCGCTGGATCACCAGATGCGCGATCAGGTGCTGCAACTGATAGACAATCTGGTGGCGCAACGCAACATGGGGCTGATCTTGATCAGCCACGATTTGCAGCAGGTGGCGCACCACTGCGAGCGGGTGCTGGTGATGTACAAAGGCGAGCTGTTGGATCAACTGCCGGCGGCAGAGCTGGCGCAGGCCACGCATCCTTACACTCGCACGCTGTGGGCGTGCCGGCCGAGCCGCGAGACGCGCGGCAAACCGCTGCCGGTGCTGGACCGCGCGCTGTTGGAGACGTTGAAATGAGCGTAATTGCACTGGAGAACCTGAGCGTCAGTCACCGCCAGGGCTACGAGCTGCGCACCGTGGTGCATGAGGTTAACCTGCACATCGAACCGGGTGAGTGTTTCGGGCTGGTGGGGCCTTCCGGCTGCGGCAAGTCCTCGTTGCTGTGGGTGCTGGCCGGGCTGAATGGCAGCTGGCAGGGCGGTTTTGAGCTGCTGGGGCGGCGGCTGCAGCCGGGGCAGGCATTTACCGGCGAGCTGCGGCGCGAGGTGCAGATGGTGTTTCAGGATCCCTATGCTTCGCTACATCCCAAGCACCGGCTGTTGCGCACGCTGTCGGAACCGCTCAAACTGCTGCAGGAAAGCGATATCGAACGCAAGATCAGCGCGGGCTTTCGCCAGGTGGGGTTGGATCCGCGCCTGCTGGATCGCTACCCGCATCAGCTGTCGGGCGGCCAGCGGCAGCGCGTGGCGATCGTGCGCGCATTGTTGCTGCGGCCTAAGTTGTTGTTGCTGGATGAACCGACTTCGGCGTTGGACATGTCGGTGCAGGCGGAGATCCTCAATCTGCTCAACGAGCTGAAGCAGGCGGGCGATCTGACTATGGTGCTGGTCAGCCACGATGCGGACGTGATTGACCATATGTGCGATCGTTCGGTGGCAATGGCTCACGGCCGCATCAGCATTTAAACCTGTGCCCGCCAACGCGGCGGGCATATCCATCTTGGTAATAAATAAAGCAATTTATCGTCGTTCTTCTGTTAATTCTTACCCCCTACACTCGAAAAACAGCGCAACCGCGTGATTGTGGAGAGTGTATCGATGAAACGGTTAATTCCAACCTTATTGTATGGCGCGCTGGCGGCCGCTTTCGGTGCGCAGGCTGCCACCCCGCAGGATACCTTGGTGGTGGTCAGTTCGTTGGAGGGCATTATCAGCCTCGATCCGGCGGAGAGCTTTGAAACCGTCAGTTCGGCCAATCTGGTCAACCTCTATCAGCGCCTGGTGGCGCCGGATCGCGCCGCGCCGCAAAAGCTGGCGCCGGACGCCGCAGGCAGTTGGCAAGCGGGCGCCGATGGCCGCAGCCTGACCTTTACCCTGAAACCGCAGCAGCGTTTCGCTTCCGGCAACCCGCTGCGGCCAGAAGATGTGATTTTTTCGCTGGTTCGCGCGGTGAAGCTGAACAAGGCGCCGTCGTTTATTCTCGGCGAGTTTGGCTGGACGCCGGATAACGTTGAGCAACAGCTGAAGAAGGTGGGGGATAACCAGGTGCAACTCAGTTGGCCCGCCAACATCGGCAGCGAGCTGGCGCTGCGGCTGCTGACGGCGAATGTGGCTTCGATCGTGGATGAAAAGCTGTTGAACGAGCACGCGCAGCAGGGGGACTACGGTAACGCCTGGCTGCGCAGCCATTCCGCCGGCGGCGGCCCGTATCGGGTGAACAACTATGTGCCGCATGAAGCGCTGCTGTTTGGCCGTAATGACTACGCCCCGTCGCCGGCAAGGTTGAAAACGGTGTTGTTCAAGAACGTCAGCGACGCCGGTACCCGCCGTTTGCTGTTGCTGAAAGGGGATGCCGACGTGGCCTACGATCTGGGGGCCGACCAGTTCGACTCGCTGCGTAACGCGTCTGGCGTGCGCATCGAGCAGGCCGATGCGCCCCGGATCTATTACCTCGGTTTCAACACCGGCAGCAAAGACAATCCGGCGCTGGGCAATCCGGCGTTGTGGCAGGCGGCGCGCTGGCTGGTCGATTATCAGAGCATCGCCGAGCAACTGCTGAAAGGGCAATATCGCGTGCATCAGGCCTTCTTGCCGCAGGGATTGGACGGGGCACTCGACGATCGGCCGTTTAAGCTCGACGTGGACAAAGCCAAACAGATCCTGCGCGATGCCGGCATCGCTGAAGGCACGCGCATCGATCTTATCGTCATCAACCAACCGCCGTATACCGACATCGCGCAGGCGCTGCAGGCCAGTTTTGCGCAGGCCGGGCTGCGGTTGGATATCCATCCGGTGGTAGAAAGCGATCTGTGGGGCAAGATGCGCGGCCGCGATTTTCAGGCGATCTTCACCTACTGGGGCGCCGACTACCTGGATCCGAACACCAATGCCAGCGCCTTTGCCTATAACGTGCCCGGTGGGCCGAAAACCCTGGCCTGGCGCACCCAGTGGAACATTCCCGCCATCAGCGCGGAAACGCGCGCCGCGGCTGCGGAAGGGAACAGCGCCGCGCGCAGCGCACGTTACGTCACGTTGCAACGGGAACTGCAGGCCAGTTCGCCGTATGTGGTGGCGCTGCAGGGGCAAACGCTGGTGGCATTGCGAGACAACGTCGAAGGTGCCCGGTTGGATATCGCCAACAGCATGCTGTATCTGGATCGGGTCAGCAAGTAGCGGGTTTGTCCGAGCTTTCTGTCGCACAAAAGGCCAACGGCGAGTGAAATCGCTGGCTGTTTCCACCTCGGATCGCGAGATGTTGTGTCAGGGTGAAATAAAATGAAATTTCATAACACGCTCATATGACGGTGATAGATTGGCACTGAAAGGCGGCGTTGTTTACGCCTTTCACCGCGGCCGTCCGCAATGATGCGGACACATCACGTCAGGAGATATTATGGACAATAACGAAAACGCTTCAGGATCGCGCGCAGCAACCTTGTTCGCCACCGGTGAGGTTGTTACGCCGGAACAGTTTTATCAGGACAGCGACGGAAGCAACTGGGGGCCGGCGATCAACAAAGCGGCGGCGGCGGCGCTGCAAGCCGGTGGTACGCTGTCCCTTGGGAAGCGGGTGTATACGGTCGCCGGACACGTACTCATTCAGACGACAACGGACATCTACGGCGGCATCGGGTTGCGGGTGGTCGGATTGGGACGGGCGACCAAAATTGTCAAGACGGCGGACAGCAGTTACACCAACGAACAGGGCGAAACGAAGAAAGCGGTGATCGTGGTGAAAGGCTTCGCCAATCTGACGCTGCACGGCTTGACGTTGCGGGATGATACCGGCGTAGACGACACTCACGGCGTGTGGTTCAGCGATCGCAATATGACGAAGTTTGATATTCGCGACATCTACACCAAGGTCGGCGGTTATTCGCTGTTTGTCTCGGGCGACATGTTCATTAACTGGCTGGTGAACGTGCAGATGGAGGCAAACGCCAATCGCCCGGGCGATGGGGTGCTGTGGATGGACAAGTCCGGCACCACCAATTTTATAGACGGCCTCTACGCCGCTCGTGCCAAGGGGACTGCGTTCAGAATTTCAGGGTTTTACTCTACTATCGGCTCGTTGGCTGCGGATGACTGCATCGGCGATATCTACTCGTTCAAAGATTTTAACGGCACGATCAATTCGTTGGGTTGCGAGAACCGCAACACGCAGCGCGCCGCCAATGTCAGCGTGTTGTCCACCAACTTTGCCCAGGGCACGATAGGCAATATCAATATCCAGGACGCGCAGAATGTGGAGAGCGGGAGCGTGTTGTGCCGATTCATCAACGAATCTCGTTGGGACATCGGTCAGTTGACTCTTTACAGCGGTTCTAAGACGCCGTTCCCGGCGGCGATCGCCGCCTGCAGCAACAATACCGAGGTAACCTTCAGTAACGTATACAACGGCGGCGTCCCGGTGGCCGGCAAAAGCACCGTCGACGTTACGTCGTTTTTAAGCGGGGTCGAAGCGATGTACAGTCTGGGCGAGCGGGGAATTGCCCCTTCCGCCACCAGCAACCATTTGCCGCGCAATATCTCGAAACAGCAATCGTGGACTTTTTTAGGCACCCTGACCGCGCCGGATCGGCAACCAACAACGCGCATTACTCTGCAACAGGGTGTAAGCACCAAGGTGCTGGCGTGCGATTTATATATCACGTTCGATCTGTCTTCGCAGGCGACCGCCTTTGTCGTCAATAAAGGCAGCTATAGCGCGAAGGGCGCCTTTATGTTGCGGCGCACCGGGCCGTTAAGCTGCGAAATATATTACCGCGTCGAGAAAGATTTCGGCTTTGGCAGTTATCAGGTGCAGACTACGCGCGGCAGCTACTGGCGGCCGGACGGCGTTTCATTGAGCACGCCACCCGCCGATGCGTTGGAAATCCGCAGCGATGAGGTGTTATCCACCACCAGGCTCGCGGTGATCCAGCCACTGGCCAATCCGACAACGGCCAGCACTGCGGAAGTGGCCGGATTGCTCAATCGGCTGATCGAGACACTGAAGAACTAACCGAATAACGCCGGCGCGTTCTGGCCGGCGTCCATCAAGAGCAACAGCCAGCCGGCGGCCGCCAAGGCGATGCCGAAAGGTTGCCGCGTTCGCCAGGCGCGGCGGTTGCGGCGGCCGCGCGTCAATGCCATGCCTAATCCGAACATGGCCGCCAGACAGACCAGCAGCGGCAGCATCGTCCAACCGAGCCAGGCGCCCAGCGCCGCCAGCAGTTTGAAATCACCCTGGCCGATGCCGTTACGCCGCCGCACCTGCCGATAAAGCGCGTTGAGCAGCCACAACCCCCCGTAGCCGGCGGCAGCGCCGATAACCGCGTCGCCCAGCGTCGCCCAGCGAGCGTCAAGATTGCACAGCATCCCGCCCCACAGCAGCGGCTGGGTTAACCGGTCCGGCAACCAGCGGTGGCGCCAGTCTAGCCAGGCCAGGGCGATCAGCATCGCCGCGGCCGGCGGCAACCACAGCCGGTGTGCTGCCGGCAGGTCGAAGGGCAGCGCCGTCAACGCCAAACCGAAGGCCGTCAGCAGCAGGCTACGGCGGCGCAATTTCGGTGGGCTGGCGCGCACGGCCGCCGTTCGCTCCAATCGGGTGATGAGCGTGAAGGCGACCGCACCTGCCGACAGCAGCGCGGTGAAAAACAGCGCGGGCCACAGTAAGGAAAGAAACATCGGGGCTCCGTCAGTCGTGAAATAGATGTTTAAAATAACGGCAAAATGCGTATTTCATCGGGGTGAAATGCGGTGGGCTGTGAGGAATGCGCAGTTGTACGCATCGCCACTTCACGTATTGCAGAGTGAGGCAATGTCATGCGCGGAGGCGCGCAGCAGTGGGGTGTTGCGCTTTTTATCGGCAAAATCGGTGCTGAAATGGTGTGAATTCACCTGGCGGCCGGAATGGATCGGCAAATGGCGTAAGTGACGGCGTCACTGGGGAGTGATTGGGGTTTATCCTATTGTTTCTGTTCGTCAAGCCGTTAGACTTTAAGGGAGAGGCGCCCCGGCCTGGACGGGGCGTAGGGTTTCCAGAACTGCCGCGGGAAAGGCGACAGCAAAGCAGTGGGTTGGCGTGCTCCAGGAAGGAGGGAAGCCAACGGTGTCATGAAAGACGTTATTCAGGCAGTACTCATCAAGACTAAAAAACGACTCTGGCGCCGACGCCAGACGGCGTGGCTGGCCGGGGCGCTGGTGTGGCTGGCCGGCGCGGCGCCCGCCTGTGCCGAATCCCCGCCGGCGCCGGAGAGCGTTGTCTCTTCCGCACCGGCCGCCGCAGATCCGGCGGCGAACTTGCCCGAACTGGGCGGCGCGCCCGATGACGCCGCGCGCGAGAAGCAGTGGGCCGAGATGGCCAAGCAGTTCGGCGAAAAAGATCTGAATAACGTTTCCCGTCAGCAGATGCGCAGCCGCGCCGAGGATTATCTGCTGGGCCAGGCGACCGGCGCGCTGCAACAGCAGGCGCAGGAACTGTTGTCGCCGCTGGGCACCGCCCGATTATCGCTGAAGATGACCGGTGAGGGGGACTTTACCGGCAGCAACGGGCAGTTATTCAGCCCGCTGTACGACGTCGACGGATTGCTGACCTACAGCCAGATCGGCTGGCTACAGCAAAGCGCCGGGGCGCTCGGTAATTTCGCGCTGGGGCAGCGCTGGATCGCCGGTGACTGGCTGCTGGGGTACAACACGGCGCTTGACAGCGATTTCGCCCGGCAGCGCAATCGCGGCAGCGTCGGCGCGGAGGCCTGGGGAGACTACCTGCGTTTCTCCACCAACTATTACTACCCGCTGTCGGCGCTGGCGCAACAGCCTGGCGATGGCGTGTTTTTCAGCCGCCCGGCGCGCGGTTACGACATTACGACGCAAGGCTATCTGCCGTTTTATCGCCAGATCGGCGGTTCGCTCAGCTATGAGCAGTATCTCGGCGATAATGTCGATCTGTTCGGCAGCGGCAAAAAACAAAACGATCCGCGCGCGATGCAGCTGGGGCTCAATTACACCCCGGTGCCGCTGGTGACGATGAAGGCGCTGCATAAGATTGGCGCGGGCGGGCAGAGCCAGGATCAGATCGAGCTGGCGCTGAGCTATCGGCTCGGGGTGCCGTTGGTGAAGCAGATTTCGCCGGAGTATGTGGCGCAGGCCAAGTCGCTGCGCGGCAGCCGCTACGATCCTATCGAACGCAAGAACGTGCCGGTGTTGGAGTTCCGCCAGCGCAAAACGCTGCAGGTGTTCCTCGCCACGCCGCCGTGGAGCCTGCAGGCGGGGGAAACCGTGCCGCTGGTGCTGGAAATCAAGGCATTGAACGGGATTTCTCACGTCAGTTGGCAGGGGGATACGCAGGCGCTGAGCCTGACGCCGCCGCACAACGCCAACGATCCGCAGGGCTGGACGGCGATCGTGCCGCCGTGGGACGATGCGCCGGGCGCCGCCAACAGCTACCGGCTATCGGTCACGCTGGAGGACGATAAACAGCAGCGCGTGACGTCCAACTGGATAGAGCTGAAATTGGCGCCGCCGCTGACGGCGACCGCCGGTGATGACGCGGGCCTGCCGCCGATCAAAACCCTGACGCCGCCGCCGATCCCGGCGCAAACCGGGCCGCTGTACGGCGGCGACTAACCGTTTTTGCCCTGCAGCACCCACACGGCGGCCTCGACGCGGGATTTTAGCTTCATCTTTTTCAGCAGGTGTTTGACGTGTACCTTGACGGTGCTTTCGGTGATGGTCAGGCGGCGGGCGATCAGCTTGTTCGGCAGCCCCTGGGCGATCAGCTTCAGAATATCCCGTTCGCGCGGCGTCAATTGCTGAATATCGCGATCGGCGCTGGGGCGGTTTTCCCGCAGGCTGGCGGCGAGGATCGGCGTCAACGTTTCGCTGAGCACCATCTGCCCGGCCGCCGCCTGATGCAGCGCCTTCAGCAGATCCTCCGGCTCCATGTCTTTCAACAAATAACCGTCGGCGCCGCGTTTGAGCGCGCTGACGACGTCGTCTTCATGGTTGGACACGCTGAACACCACAACGCGCCCCGACAGGTCGGTCTGGCGCAGACGATCCAGCGTTTCCAGCCCGTTGATGCCGGGCATGTTGAGGTCGAGCAGGATCAGATCCGGATCGTGCTGCTCCGCCAGCGTGACCCCTTGTTCTCCGTTGCTGGCTTCGGCGATGACCTGCAGGCGAGCGTCCAAGCCAATCAGCTGTTTTACGCCGTTGCGCAGCATCGGGTGGTCGTCGATCAGTAAGATGGTGGCGGCGGTTTCTGTCGTCATGGTGTCTCCGTTAGTCGATGGCGTGGTTATCCGGCGTGAAGCTGACTCGCACCTCGGTGCCGCCGCCGCTGCGCGGTAAAATGTCGCAACGGCCGTGCAGGCTCTTGGCGCGATCGCGCATGATGATCAAGCCGTAATGGTCGGGGCGGGATGTTTCGGCCGGCAGGCCGCGTCCGTTATCGCATACGCTCAGGGTCACTTCGCCCCGTTTGTTGATGACCTGAATGCTCACCTCGCTGGCGGCGGCATGCTTAAGGATGTTGCTGAGCGCCTCGCGGGCGATCTGCAGCAGATGAATGGCCTGGTAGGCGGGCACCGTGCGCGGCCCCAGTTGGTAATCGAGGCTGATGTTCAGACCCAGTTTGGGATTGAACTCCGCTACCGTCGATTGCAGCGCCGCCAGCAGGCCCGGTTCGGTCAGCTGCAGGCGGAAGGTGGTCAGCAGCTCGCGCAGCTGGCGATAGGCGCCGTTCAGCTCTTCGCGCATCTGCTGCACCAGCGCCTGGCTGGCGGACGAGAGCGTTTCGCCTTGCATCTGCAGGCAGGCGATCTGCATTTTCAGGCAGGAGAGCGATTGGGCGATGGAGTCGTGCAGCTCGCGGGCGATCGCCGCCCGTTCTTCCATCAGCATCAGCTGCTGCTGGTGGTCTACCTGACGTTCGATGGCCAGCACGCTGGTCAGTTGCTCCACCAGAGTGTTGACCAACTGGCGGTGCTCATCGTTCAGCGGCTGTTGCGGCGCATGTTGCGCCACGATCACGCCATAGTCGCCAAGTTTGTCACTCAGGCTCCAGCTCAGCGACGGGTTGTCGGGATGCTGGCGGTCGCTGTCGTGCAGGCAGGCGCTGCACACCGGATTATGACAATGCTCCGGCCGCAACGGCTGGTTACCGCTCAGCTGCAGCAGCGGCTCCCGGCTGTCGTTTTCATACAGCCGCACTTGAATGGCGCGCAGCGGCGTCAGGATTTGCAGTTGGTTGAGCAGCGGCGTCAGGCGGCTGCACAATGGCTCGCTGGCGTGCAGCAGGCGGCTGGCGCGATAGAGGAAGCTCAGCATCTGATTTTTTTGCTGCAGGTCCGCGGTCTTCTCGGCTACGCGCTGCTCCAGCCCGCTGTAGGTGGCCGACAGTTCGTCGGACATGGTGTTCAACGCGCCGCCGAGCGACGCCATTTCATCCTGATGGCCGCGCTGCGCGAAGCGGCGGCTAAAGTCGCCGCGGCCCACCGCCAACGCCATTTCCACCAGCTGCCGCCACGGATGCAGCAACCGGCGGCGCAGGTAGCAGGTGGTGCCGATCAGCAGCAGCAGGGTCAGCGCGATAAAGCCGGCCTGCACCAGCGTCACCATCAGCAGGCGGCGCTCGGTTTGCCTGTCGATATCCGAGACCAGCTTATCCAACAGCTGCACGAAGTGCGCCACCTGCGGCGCGGCGTCGGCCGGGCGCTGCGCGCTGCGCAGGCGAGGTTGCAGGGTCTGTTGCCAGTAGTCGCGCAAGGTGTCGAAAGGTTGCGTCAACCCTTCCTGTTCCACTGAACGCTGCAGGTCGGGGCTGTTTTCGTCGCGCTCCAGTTCGCGGATCAACGCTTCATGCCGTTCATCCAGCGGCACCTGCGCCAGCAGACGGTAGCTTTGCATACGCAGCGAGCCGGCCTTGTTGATGGCATGCGCGTTGCCCTGAATGCTTTGCGACATCCAGGCGGAAATCCCCATGCCGGCCACGCCCAGAATGCCCGACAGCAACATCAGCAGGGCGACCTGATTCACGATCGAAAGCGGGGCCAACAGGCGTTTCATAAGCGCGGATTCCTGGCATTTGGCGCCGCAGAAGCTCAGGGGCGAAGGCGGCGATGGGGTAAACAAGTAACGATTCAGCCGTATTTTTGATTATCCCTGAGCATAACCCCATACCTCGAATGAAGTACCCATTAGTTTCCAGCGGGGCGGCGAAGCGGTGAGGATGACGAAGTGGTTGATTATAATTTATTGATTATAAATGATTTAATTTTTATCCGGAACGTACCCCTAAGGGGATGAAGGCGCTATTTGTGCCGCCAACTACTTGCATTCGGGTTGATATACATCAACTTTGCCGCCGGGGCCGCCCCCTAGGGTGTCGGAATAATCCCCCGTGTCTGAGGTTTTTATGTCGCAACTTGCAACGCCTTCATCAAAGAAAACCGGTGCGCTGATTCAGGATTGGCATCCTGAAGACAGCGCCTTTTGGCAGCAGCGTGGCCATCGCATCGCCACCCGCAACCTGTGGATTTCCATCCCCTGTCTGCTGCTGGCCTTCTGCGTCTGGATGCTGTTCAGCGCCGTTGCGGTCAACCTGAACAAGGTTGGCTTCAACTTTTCCACCGATCAACTGTTCCTGTTGACAGCGCTGCCGTCGGTCTCGGGCGCTATTTTACGCGTGCCGTATTCCTTCGTGATCCCGCTGTTTGGCGGCCGTCGCTGGACCGCTATCAGCACCTGCTTCCTGCTGGTGCCGTGCTTGTGGCTGGGATTCGCGGTGCAGGACAGCAGCACGCCGTACAGCGTGTTCGTCATCATTTCCCTGCTGTGCGGTTTTGCGGGCGCCAACTTTGCCTCCAGCATGGCCAATATCAGCTTCTTCTTCCCGAAAGCGCGTCAGGGCGGCGCGTTGGGTCTCAACGGCGGGTTGGGGAATCTGGGCGTCAGCGTCATGCAACTGGTCGCGCCGCTGGCGATCTCTTTCAGCCTGTTTGGTCTGTTTGGCGGCACGGCGCAAGATCAGGCAGAAGGGGGGCAGCTGTGGCTGGAAAACGCCGCCTGGATCTGGGTACCGTTCCTGCTGGTTGCCACCTTGGCGGCCTGGTTCGGCATGAACGATCTGGCGGCGGCCAAGGCATCGCTGCGCCAGCAACTGCCAGTGCTCAAACGTGGGCATTTATGGATGCTGAGTTTGCTGTACCTCGCGACCTTCGGTTCTTTCATCGGTTTCTCCGCCGGCTTCGCCATGCTGTCGAAGACGCAATTTCCGGAGGTCGTGATCCTGCATTACGCTTTCTTCGGGCCGTTCCTCGGGGCGCTGGCGCGGCCGGTCGGCGGCGCGCTGTCTGACCGTTTCGGCGGCGTGCGGGTGACGTTGATCAACTTTGTGGTGATGGCCGTGTTCGCCGCGCTGTTGTTCCTGACCTTGCCGACGGCGGGCGAGGGCGGTTCGTTCATCGCCTTCTACGGCATCTTTATGGTGCTGTTCCTCACGGCGGGGCTGGGCAGCGGATCGACTTTCCAAATGATCGCCGTCATTTTCCGTAAAATCACTGTCGATCGCGTGAAAGCGGCCGGCGGCAGTGACGAAAGCGCACAGCGTGAAGCGGTGACGGACTCCGCCGCCGCATTGGGCTTTATCTCGGCGATCGGCGCTGCAGGCGGCTTCTTTATTCCCCAGGCATTCGGTACCTCGCTGGCGCTGACCGGTTCGCCGGCGGGGGCAATGAAAGTATTCCTGGTGTTCTATATCTTGTGTGTGGTCATCACCTGGGCGGTGTATGGCCGCAAGAAAAAGGCCTGAGTATCAAACTGCTTTCTCAATCCCTCCCGCCAGGGGAGGGATATTTCTCTCATTCCGAGTCATCTCTCCTCGCCTCCTCAGTGAAATTTTCTGTCTTTAGGTAAAATTCTCATCTTCGCTTGCCGTTTTTTTCTTTTTTTATAGCACTATCTCTCAATGTGAGAATGTTTTCGCCAAAACGGATTATATTATTTGCACGTTTTTTTCGTTTTATTGAGAGTATTCTTACATTAAGGCGTTAATGTTTTTTCGCAGATTAAATGAAATTTCCGGGAGGGCAAAGCATAATTAGTGCGATTGTTATAAAATCAGTAATAGGATTTTGTCTTAGATGCAGCACACACCGAGTGGAATGTGTAACGGGGTTAAATCAGATAACTCTCATTCTGTTTTTTTCGGCTTTTTGTAGTCTATCTGACAATCAGATTAGGTGGGAAAACACCATGAATTCACGGATAAGAATGAAATTTCACAATTTCATTCGATTAACAATCGAACAACATAGTTAGTTTTTTCTTTTTAAATCAATGAGGTGTTCATTTGAATTTTACGGTAACCATGAAAGAAATCCATGTTGCCAACAGGGAAAAAGAGTCATTTGGATAAACGGAACATCCTTAATATGGCCTAATGTAAAAAATGAAATCAGAAAATTTTTATAAAGGCCAATATCCGATGAATGCAACCTGTTGAGTTTACATTTAATTTCTTGAACATTTTTTGATATTTCTATACAAAGTGTGCAGGACAGGCACGCTAAGGAAATTAAAAGTGAATCTTGATAAAAGAATAAAGATTAGGAATCTAGATGTTCTGACTCCTGCCGGGGAGAAATTTCGTCTGCGTTGGAAGGAGTATCAAATTCTTTCGCTGCTTGTCGCCAGATCGCCAGAACTGGTTACCCGAACGGAAATTATAGAAAATATCTGGAAAGGAACCTATTGCTCAGATTCAACGATAAATCAAACAATTAAATCTATTCGCCAAAAGATTAGCGATACGGAACACACGCTTATCAGAACCATTCCTCGTTTGGGTTACAAGGTGGAAAATCAAGCGGCTTTTCACTTTATATCCGAGGATGAAGACTACGCTGATGATGATATATTAAATGGCGGTGAAGATATTGGTGTTAATATTCAAGCGGAACTTTCTGAAAGTGAAAGTGAGTCGTCTGAAACAAACGATGAAAAAATAGATAAGCCGCATAAATCGACGCTGGTTGCTGCGCCTGTTGCAACGGTGGAGTCATCCAAAGAACCGGCGCGTGAAAAAAAGTCGGCGGCGGCGCGTCGCTTTTTCAGCATGCCCGCCAGCCGTGTAGTGAAATACCTGACGGTATTCGCCTCTTTGCTGGTTATTTCACATTTTTCATACGTGCTTGGCAACCAAACTCGCCCCCCGGTGATCAATGATATTCAGAACAACACGCGTGTGGTGTTGACGCTGACGCTGAATAACCCTCATACCAACAGCCCGCAAACTCTGTTCTGCCTGTACCAGGGCGAGAGCATGGAGCAGGCGACCATCGAATGTGTCGATCCTAAGCAAGGCCAGCTGAAATTGCCGGTAAAATATGAGACCTCTTCGTCCACCGGTAAGGGTCGGATTAATCTTATATTGCCGAATAAAACCTTGCAATATCAAGTTGCTTACGATGTTAAAAATTAGCGCTGAATGAGGTTTTATCTATAGCGATAATTTTACATTTGATGAAATCTTTTATTTCATTATTTGTTATTTGAAAGCCAGGTTCGATTTGTCCAGTCTGGAACTCATTACCTAACGCGTATTAGCGTCCTGTCCCAATCGGGTGACGGGAATAATGAGAACCTGCTGAGTGACAAATTATGGATAAGCGTAAAGTAGCTATTATCGGGGGTTCCGGTTTTATCGGAACACGCCTGGCGAAACGTCTCAGTAAGCGCGATGATCTGACATTGGTCATCGTCGATAAGCAACCCAGTGCACATTTTCCATCCCTTTATCAGTATGGCGATGTGACGCAACCCCAGACCTTGCAAGAACCGCTGGCGGGCTGCGACGCCATCATTAATCTGGCGGCGGAGCATCAGGACAATGTCGATCCTATTTCGCTCTATTATCAGGTTAATGTCGAAGGCGCGCGCCATGTCTGCATGACCGCCTCCGCCCTGAATATCCGTCAAATCATTTTCACCTCCTCGGTCGCTGTTTACGGCTTCGTCAAACAGGAGACCGGCGAAGAAGGACGTTTCGAGCCTTTCAACCATTACGGCAAGTCCAAGCTTGAGGCGGAATACGTTTATGAAGCCTGGCGCAAGGCCGATGAGGAAAATCGGTTGACTATCATCCGCCCAACGGTGGTATTCGGCGAAGGCAACCGTGGCAACGTGTATAACCTGTTCCGTCAGATCGCCAGCGGACGTTTCGTGATGATTGGCAGCGGCAATAATATGAAGTCGATGGCCTACGTTGAAAATATTGCCGCGCGGCTGGAATATGCGCTGGATCAACAGTCAAGTTATCAGGTCAGCAACTACGTCGATAAACCGGACTTTACGATGAATCAATTGGTTGACGTAATTTCCTCTTCATTGGGGAGAGAAAATAAGACGATTCGCATTCCTTATGCCGTAGGCATATGCGGCGCAACCGCATTGGATGTTGTGAGTAAAATAAGTCGCAAAAAATTCCCAATCAGTCGCGTCAGAGTACAGAAATTCTGCGCCAGAACGCAGTTTAAAAGTAATGTGAAAAATAATTTCGTGGCGCCTGTTGAACTTGATTCGGCAATCGAAAGAACCATTAAACATGAGTTTTCTGATAGATAACTTAATCGCACGCTGACGTTATTTGATTATTCCGCCGACAAGCGGATAAATCTGTATTTTTCAGGATAAATTCATGCTGACTTATATCCTGGCAGGATCAATTTTGTTTTTGTTAATAGCGCATTGGGAGCTGTAACTCAAGGGCGGTAGCGTGCTTATTCGCTGGAGGAACGATGTTATATCAACTGAGCGTGATATTTGTGCTGGCGGTCGCGTGGATCCTTATTGCCCGCCGGGTCGCCTTGACGGTGGGATTAGTGGATAAGCCCAATGCGCGCAAGCAACATCTGGGACATATTCCGTTGGTCGGCGGCATCGCCGTATACCTGACGCTGATGCTGATGACGCTGTGGCAACCCGACTGGCTGCCCGACAACACCGTCTACCTGCTGTGCATCACGGCGCTGGTGGTGTTGGGCGTACTTGATGACCGCTTTGATCTGCCCGTGGCGCCGCGCGTCATGGTGCAGGGAGGGATCGCGCTGGCGATGATGCTGGCGGCAGGGATGCAGCTTTCCTCATTGGGCCATGCCTGGGGCCATCAGGAAGTGATGCTCGGTTATGGCGCGTTGCTACTCACGCCGCTGGCGGTATGGGGGGCGATCAACGCCTACAACATGGTGGATGGCATCGACGGGCAACTGGGCGCCTTGTCCTGCGTGACCTTTGTTGCGCTGGCTATCGTGTTCGGACTGGGTGGCCGGGAAGATCTGGCGCTGTGGTGCCTGGGCATGATCGTCGCGCTGGCGGCTTATCTGCTGTTCAACCTGAGCCTGTTCGGCGCGCGTAACAAAATCTTTATGGGGGACGCCGGCAGCATGGTGATCGGCTTCAGCGTGCTGTGGCTGGTGTTGCTGGCGACGCAGGGGCAGCAGGCGGTAATGCGCCCGGTCACCGCGCTGTGGCTGATCGCCATTCCGCTGATGGACATGGTGACCGTGATGGTGCGCCGCCTGTTGCGCCGCCAAAGCCCCTTCAAAGCGGGCCGCGATCATTTGCACCATATTCTGATGCGTCGCGGGCTCAATGCGCGTCAGGCACTGGCGATGAGCACCATGCTGGCGGTGACGCTGGCCTGCATCGGCATTTGCAGTGAAGTGTTGCAGCTGCAGGAAAGCCTGATGCTGGTGGCGTTTCTGTTCTGTTTTTGCGGTTATTTCGCCATGTTGCGCGAACCGCGTCAGGCGACGATGCTCAGCGATAATCCAACCGTCGGGCGTTAATCCTCTCACGGGCTGCGGCAGCAGCCCGTTTATCACGGTACTTCCATGAATTTTCATTTGCCTCTTTTGATGCCGTTGGCCTTCACCTCCGCGTTGTTGAGCGGTTGTACGGTGGTTCCCGGCTCACATTTACCGACCAGCGGAAAAGCCATCGTCGTGCAACAAGACGACGATTTCGATTTGAACAGCCAGGTACAGGTCTACCGCATGTCACCGATGCTGCTGCAGAAAATGCGGCGTATTGAACCGGTCGCCCAGCCGAATCCAGCACTGGATCAGCGGTTGCAGAGCTACCAATACCGTATCGGCGTCGGCGACGTGTTGAACGTCACCGTCTGGGATCATCCCGAGTTGACCACGCCGGCCGGGCAATATCGCAGCGCCAGCGACACCGGTAACTGGGTGCATGCGGATGGCACGATCTTTTACCCCTATATCGGGCGCGTGGCGGTGGTGGGTAAAACCGTCACCGAAGTACGCAGCCTGATCGCCGGCCGTCTGGCGCAGTATGTGGAAAGCCCGCAGGTGGATGTCAGCATCGCCGCGTTCCGCTCGCAGAAGGCTTATGTGACCGGTGAGGTGAAAACCTCCGGTCAGCAGGCGATCACCAACGTGCCGCTGACCATTCTGGATGCGATCAACGCCGCCGGCGGCCTGACGGACAATGCCGACTGGCGCAACGTGGTGCTGACCCATCAGGGCAAAGAGCGGGCCATCTCGCTGCAGGCGCTGATGCAGCGTGGCGACATCAGCCAGAACGCGCTGCTGCAGCCGGGCGACATCCTCTACATTCCGCGCAATGACAACTTGAAAGTGTTCGTGATGGGCGAGGTGGGCAAGCAAGCGACGCTGAAGATGGATCGCAGCGGCATGACCCTGACCGAAGCCCTCGGATCTTCCGAAGGGATCAGCCAGACGGTGGCGGATGCGACCGGGGTGTTCGTGATCCGGCCGAGCGGCGGCAATCCCCCGCAGCGGCTGGCGACGCTGTATCAGTTCGATCTCTCCGACGCCAGCGCGCTGGCGATGGGCGCTGAATTTCAGCTGCACCCTTACGACGTCGTGTACGTCACCGCGGCGCCTATCGCGCGCTGGAACCGTTTGATCAGCCAGCTGGTGCCGACCATCAGCAGTTTTAACGATCTCAGCGAGGCTACCTTGCGCGTGCGCAACTGGTAACTCCGCAGGGTGAATAAGGAACAGAAGATGAAAAACAATGCGCTGTCCGTGATGGTGGCCGAACAAGATGAAAAGCTGGAGTGGGAGCGTCTGGTAGGGCCGCTGTGGGATAACCGCTGGCGGATCGCCGTCGTGACCGGCGTGGCGGGTGCGCTGGGCGTCGCCTACGCCCTGTTGGCTACCCCGGTGTACCAGGCCACGGCGGTGGTGCAGGTGGAGAATCAGCTGTCCGGCGATTCGCTGCTGCGTGAAACGCTGGACAGTTCGCTGGGGCAAAATTCGGCGACGCAGGATGAGGTGACGCTGGTCAAGTCGCGCTACGTGCTCGGCAAAACGGTGGATGCCCTCGGCCTGACGGTGCGCGTCGAACCGGACTATTTCCCGGTATTCGGTAAAGGCTTTGCCCGACTGAGCGGTGAAAAGGCGCCGGTATTGGACATCGCCACGCTGACAACGCCGGCGGACATGCAGGGCGAAGCGCTGACGCTGACGGTGCGCGATGGGCAACATTATGAGCTGAGCCATGACGGCGCCAAATTGTTCAGTGGCGTGGTTGGGCAACCGGTGGCGCAGGGCGAGTGGGGCATGACCGTTTCGGCGCTGGACGCGGCGCCGGGCACCAGTTTCACCGTGGTGAAAGTCGCGCGTCAAGAAGCGGTGGACGATCTGCGTAAATACCTGGGGGTAGTGCCGAGCGGCAAAGACAGCGGCATCATGACGTTTACGCTGCCGAGCGAAGATCCGCAGCGTGCAGAGGCGGTGCTGAAGAACATCACCGATAACTACCTGCAGCAGAACGTGGATCGCAAAACGGAAGAGGCGCAGCGGATGCTGGCCTTCCTGCAGGAGCAGTTGCCGCAAACGCAAACCTCGCTCAACAACGCCGAAACCCAGCTCAACCAGTTCCGCCAGCAAAACGACTCGGTGGATCTGTCGCTGGAAGCCAAATCGGTGCTGGACACGCAGGTACAGCTCGAAGCCCAGCTCAACGAGCTGACCTTCAAAGAGGCGGAGATTTCCAAGCTTTATACCCGCGTGCACCCGGCTTACCGGGCGCTGCTGGAAAAGCGCGCCACGCTGGAGGCGGAAAAGGCGCGGCTCGGCAAACAGGTACAGACGCTGCCGAAAATGCAGCAGGAGATCCTGCGTCTCACCCGCGACGTGCAGGTGGATCAGCAGGTTTACATGCAACTGATGAACAAACAGCAGGAGCTGAGCATCAGCAAGGCCGGCACGGTGGGCAATATTCGCATCGTTGACGAGGCGGAAACCGCTATCCGACCGATTCAGCCGCAAAAGATGCTCATCGTGTTGTTGGCGTTGATATTGGGCGCTGCAGGCACCGCGGCCGTGGTGCTGCTGCGCACGGCCTTCCATCGCGGCATCAATGATATCGATACGCTGGAGAAGAGAGGCATCAACGTCTACGCCACCGTGCCGCTGTCGCCATGGCAGGCGAAACGCAATCGCGAACAACGCCTGCTGTTGCCCAAATCCGGCGGTCGTCGCCTGCCGATCCTGGCGGTGGCCGAGCCGGCGGATCTGTCGGTGGAGGCCATTCGCAGCCTGCGCACCAGCCTGCATTTCGCCATGCTGGAGGCCAAAAACAACATTTTGATGGTCTCCGGTGCCAGCCCGGAAAGCGGCAAGAGTTTTACCAGCACCAACCTGGCGGTGGTGGTGGCGCAGGCCGGGCAGCGGGTGCTGTTGATCGACGCGGATATGCGTAAAGGATTCTTGCATCGTTGGCTATCGGACGACGCTCATCAAGGGCTGTCCGACATGCTGGTGGGCAAAGTGACGACGGAACAGGCGGTGCGGAAAACCGCCATCGCCAATCTGGATTTCGTACCGCGTGGCCAGGTGCCGCCGAACCCGTCCGAGCTGCTGATGCATCGCCGTTTCGCCGATTTCCTGCGCTGGGCCGGGCAAAACTACGATCTGGTGCTGATCGATACGCCGCCGATTCTGGCGGTGACGGACGCGGCCATCGTCGGCAATCACGCCGGTACGTCACTGTTGGTGGTGCGTTTTGAGGTGAACACCGTCAAGCAGATCGAAACCAGCATGCGCCGTTTCGAACAGAATGGCGTGGCGATCAGAGGCGTAATCCTCAACGGCATCGTGAAGAGGGCGGCGACCGACATGAGCTATTACAACTTCGCCTATCCAAGCCATCGGGAAGATCGCCGGCAGGCAGAGGAATAAGCGGGTGAAGGCCATTATCACCAACGCCCTGTGGCTGATGCTGGAACGCGTTTCGCTCAGCCTGTCCGGCATCTTCGTTTCCATTTACGTTGCGCGCTATCTGGGGCCCGCCCAGTTTGGCGCTCTCAACTATCTATTGGCGACGATCGCCATCGTGGTGCCGCTGGTGCAGCTGGGCGCCGACAGCATCATTTTCAACCGCGTCGCCCGCCGCCAGCCGAGCGGCATTCGCCTGATGTTGGCTTCGATGCGTTTGCGCCGCCGGCTGTTCCTGGTGGTGGCGCTGCCGATGCTGATATGGAGCTATTTCAGCCAGCCGCCAGCCAGTCAACTGATGACGCTGTTGCTGCTTATCAGCGCCTATTTCTCGATTCAGGACGTGTACAAGATTTATTACGATGCCCGCCTGCAGTCGAAACGCAATACGCTGATCAACAACCTGGCGCTGCTGTTGTCGATCGGGCTGCGGCTGGCGCTGGTGAGCGCCGCGCTGCCGCTGGTGTGGTTCGCGGTACCCTACATCCTCAGCAGCGCCGTACCTTATCTGGCGCGCCTCTGGCTATTCCGTGGGAAAGCTGCGGCCACGCCGCGGGTTACGCCGCGCCAGGCCGGGCGCTATGGCCGTTATTTGCTGAAAGTGGGTCTGCCGTTGGCCATCTCCAGTCTGGCGATAGTGATTTATACCCGCATCGATCAAATCATGCTGGGCAATCTGGTCGGCGAGCAGGCGGTGGGCTGGTTCAGCGCCGCTACCACCCTCAGTCAGGGGTGGGTTTTTGTGCCGATGGCGCTGATCACCTCGTTGATGCCGGGTATTGCCAACTGTCGCGATCCGTTGGAGCAGGAGTACCGCATCCGGGTGCTGTATCTGGTGGTATTGGGCCTGTCGTTGCCGGTGCTGCTGGGGCTGTGGTGGTTCGCCCAGCCGGCTATTGCGCTGCTGTATGGCGCTGCTTTTCAACCGGCCGCCGACATCCTGGCTATTTGTACGCTGACCTCGCTGTTCTCAGTGATGGGGACGGTTTCGTACCGCAGCATCGTGCTGTTCGCCGGTTATCGCTTTATCGCCATCAAGATGCCGTTGGTGGCTCTGATGAACGTGGCGATGAATCTGCTGCTGATCCCGCGTTACGGCCTGACCGGCGCTGCGGTGTCTACGCTACTGGCGGAATTCATTTCATTCTTCGTTCTGAACAGTTTATTCCGTGGCGGGAAAATTACCCGACTGCAGCTGACCTGTTTTTACTGCCTGCCGCGTCTTGTCAGCAAATTAAGGAGAGAGCATGTTAAACACCCTGGTTAAAAGCATTTCCAAGCGCCTGCCCGATGCCTGGCACCATCAGGTTAAATACGCGCTCTATTTCAAAAAACTGCCGCACTTGTCAAAACCGACCGGCTTCAGCGAAAAGATCATGCGCCGCAAAATTTATCCGCGCAGCATCTACACCACCTTGTCGGACAAATACAAGGTCCGTGAATTTATTGCCGGCCTGTGGGGCGAAGAGTATCTGGTGGAGCTGTATGCGCATGGCACTGAACTCAGCTACGACACGTTCAGGCAGTTGCCCGACGCCTTCGTGCTTAAGGCCAACCATGGCAGCGGCTATAACCGGTTGGTGTTCGACAAGCAACAGGTCAGCTACGCGGAATTGTACGATCTCAGCAGTGCGTGGATGCGCAGCAACTTTTACGAGCAGAGTCGCGAAAAGCATTATCTGGACATCGAACCCTGCATCATGGTGGAACGCATGTTGCTGGATGGTGAGCAGGTGCCGAACGATATCAAGTTTCATTGTTTCAACGACAACCATGAAATTCGCATGTTCATCCAGGTGGATTACCAGCGTTTCGGCACCCATCGGCGCGACATTTTTGATATCGACTGGAACCGCACCGAAATCCGCATCAGCTTGCCGAATGCCGACGAACCGATGCCGCGGCCTACGCGACTGGAAGAAATGACGCGCTTGGCTCGCCAGGTTGCGCAGCAGTTCTCTTATGTCCGCGTGGATTTCTACCAGGTCGGTGAGAAGGTCTATTTCGGTGAATTGACGTTTACGCCTGGTGCGGGGTTAAGCAAGCTTAAGCCGGAAAACATCGAGCAGGAATGGGGCAGTTATTTTACTGAGTAAACGCTTATGCAGAGAGTCGCCTCCAATTTTCACATGCATGCCAATGTCGGTTATAATCAGTCGCGGGATTTGGTCAATCAATCAATCATATTGACCTTCCTGTTGATCTTTTTCGTGAAAACTTTCCTGACCTCGGGATCGTTCAACAGCGAGCTGATTAATAAAACCGTGACGGGGCTTAATGCCCTGATGTTGCTCTATGTCGGCTATGCATTTTTCATCGCTACGATGGCGGAAAAAGCGGTTGCGGGTTTTTTGGTTCTGCTGTTTCTGGTTAATATCGCCACCGGACATGGTGATTACCTTTTTGGCGCGGTATTCAGCTCGGCGGTGATAATTTTATTCCGCCGCATCGAGATGGTGCGCGGCGCTGAAATGTTCGCTATCGCTTTTGTGGTTGCCGGGCTGTTGATGGTTGTCCCCTATACCTTTTACACCGAGGGATTTGTTTACCTTGATGAGCGCTATGGCAACAGATTAACGCTGGGTTTCGATAACCCGAACACCTTGGCGTATTACTCTTTTGCCTTGTTCGCCATGCTGCTGTGCCTGATCGACCATGCGAAATTAACGCGTGGAATGAAAAATATCGCCTCACTGGCGGTGTCGGCGTTAATTATCCCGGTGCTGATGTATTCCTATTCCCGCACCTGTTTTATGTTGGCGCTGTTGATGTTGTTGCTGTTTTGGCTGGCGCCGCTGCTGCGTTTTACCCCCAATAGAAAAGTCTGCATTGCGCTGACGTTGGCCATCATAGGCTTTCAGTTCGCCAGCGTTATACGCTGGGGGAACAATCCGGCATTGGACGCGCTGTTGAACCAGGCGTTGACCGGGCGCATTTGGTTCTCCTGGCAGATGTTTCAGGCGGTGGGGCTACCCAATCCGCTGTTCGGCATGAATATCGAACCCTATAAGCCGGTCGATTTTTTCTTCATCGCCATGTTTTATTCGGCTGGTGGGATCGCCTCTGTTGTCATGCTTTTTTGTTATTTTCACCTGTTGGGGAATATGCGCAGGCTGAGTCGATTCATGCGCTGGGTAGTGGTGGTTTTCCTGCTGACAACTTTTACGGAAACCTATTTTTTGGTCCCGGTATTTAACGTGTCGTTATTGCTGCTTTGCCGTGGAAAAGAAATGATAAATTCTAAGTTGGAGGGTTAAGAAATGGATTTCTCGATCGTGATCCCTATTTATAATAGTGCGCGTTACCTGCCTAAAACTCTGAAGCGGATTTTCAACGCTTGCCAAGGGTTCGACTATCAGGTGATTTTGGTTGATGATTGCTCTGACGAGGATGACATCAAATATATTCGCCAGATAGCGGCGACTAATAGCAACGTGATGCTGCATGAGAAAAAACAGAAGAGCAATGCGGCGGTATCGCGCAACCTGGGCGCCAATTTAGCGCAATCGGAGATCGTGTTTTTTCTCGATTCGGATGATTACTTCACTACCAACTATATTATTCGCCGCATGAAGAAGCATGAAGATCGCCATATTGATATTATCTTCGGTAATTATGCAGAGGTGAGCGGCGATTCGGTACGCGACTTCAACTTCCACTACAAATCCGGTTCTTCCGGCGAGGATTTTCTTTTTCTGGAAATGGGCGATATTCGGTCATCCACCATCAGCATGCGTAAAAAAAGCGATCGCCGCTTTTTATTTCCCGAGTTTCTCAACAAACATCAGGATTGGGGCTTTCTGGTCAACGCCACCAATTTGGGCGCGCAGGTGGCGCATGACGCCGGCGGCGGGGTGTTTCTCGACGTGGGGCGCTACGGACGCATGACGGCGAAGCTTAACCTGGAGGCCAGCGACCGCTTTATCAATACCTTCCTCAGCCCCAGCGATCGCCATATCAGCGGATTCGCCTGCAAGCACCTGCTGGCCTCGCTGTATTCGGAAAACGCCCAGGCGTTCAATTATTACTCGTCGCGCATCGTGCGGCACAGCCTGAGCGGCAAGTTCAAGATGATCAAATGGTATGGCGATTGTCTGACGCGGCTGGGGTTGTTCTCGGTTGGCGGCCGGCTGTTGCGCAATGTGCGCCAGGGATTCAGGAGATGATATGCAAGCACGCAAGGTAATCATCGTCATCGAAAATATGGCGGGCAAGGGCGGCACTGAACGGGTCGCCAGCGGTTTGGCCAATGCGCTGGCGCGTCTGCCGAATTACGAGGTGGCGGTGTTTTCGCTGTGTGGCGAACGGAGCTTCTTTCCGCTGGCGAGCAACGTCCGGCTACGCTGTGGCGGCGGCGATTCGCTGTTCTGGCCATGGCGGCTGGCGTTGGCACTGCGGCGTGAACGCGCGGATGTGATCATTACCGTTTCCATGGGAAAACTGTCGGTGGTGATGACGCCTTTTCTACGTTTGTTCTGTGCCCGCAGCCGGCTGTTATTGAGCGAACACGTCAGCTTTCACCAGTATCCGCGCGTATTTAAATGGTTGAAGTTGTTGGTTTACCGGTTGAGCGATCGCGTGATTTTCCTGACGCGGCAAGATAGCGACGCCATCGCTCGCTGGGTGGGCGCCGGGAAATGCCGGGTGATCGAGAACGTTTCGCCGTTCGGCGCACAGGCGCCGACGCCGGCGCTGCAGGAAAAGGTGGCGCTGGCGGTGGGGCGGTTGAGCAATCAGAAAGGCTTCGATCGTCTGATCGCGCTGTGGCGAGGGGTGGCGGCGCAGATGCCGGATTGGCGGCTGTTGATTATTGGCGACGGCCCTGAGCGCGACGCACTGCGGCGGCAGATTGAAGGCGCCGGGCTGGAGCAGCAGGTGAGCCTGCTGCCGGCCACCGCCGACGTGGCGGCCTATTATCGCCAGGCCAGCCTGTACGTGATGACGTCGCGCTATGAGGGGTTGCCGATGGTGCTGATCGAAGCCATGAGTTTCGGCCTGCCGCTGGTGGCCTACGACTGCAAGACCGGCCCGGCCGAGCTGATAGACAACGGCGTCAACGGCTATCTGGTGCCCGATGACGATGCCGCCGCCTTCAGCGAAGGCGTGCTCGAACTGATGCGCGATCCGGCTCTGCGCGATCGCTTTTCTGTCGCTGCGCTTGATAAGTCTCGCCGTTTTTCTCCCGAACGTATTTATCCCCAGTGGCAACAGCTCATTGAGTGAGGACCGAATGGAAAAGATATCCGTGATAATGCCCGCTTACAACGCGGCAAACTCAATCAAAGAATCGATTCTTGGTGTGCTGAACCAGCAATTTACCGACTATCACCTGTATGTGATCGATGATGCCTCCACCGACAACACCGCCGAGGTGGTGCGGCCGTTTATCCACGATCGCCTCACCTATATACGCAATGAGCATAACCAGGGCGTGGCGGAAACGCGCAACATCGGCATTGAGGCGGCGAGCGGGGATTATATCGCCTTCTGCGACAGTGATGACGTATGGCTCCCCAACAAGCTGTCGCGCCAGGCGAGCATTTTGCAAACCCGCCGCTATGACGTGGTGTGTTCCCATTATTACACCTTCGAAGACGATCTGAAGTTGATCAAAAACACCCGTGGTGCGGATGAGCTTATCGGCTATCAGGACATGTTGAAAAGCAACTGGATCGGCAATCTCACCGGCATCTATAACCAGAAGCGCATCGGTAAGGTGTATCAGCAAAAAGTGGGGCATGAGGACTATTTGATGTGGCTGGCGGTGCTGCAGAAGGCGCGTAACGGCCTGGCCTACTGCATTCCCGAACCGCTGGCCTGTTACCGATTGTCTACCCACTCGCTGTCGGGCAACAAAATCCGCGCTGCGGACTGGCAATGGCGGATTTACCGTCAGCATTTGGGGCTGTCGTACCAGAAATCCTGCTATTTGTTCGCCACCTATCTGTTCAATGCCGTGGTGAAAAGGAAATGACCATGAGGGGGATGTATCGGCGGGCGGCTCTGGGCTGTTGCGCCTTGTGGGGCGCAGCGGCTCTGGCGCAGAACTGCCAACCCAATCTGTTGACCAACCCCGGCTTTGAGCAGGGGCTCAGCGGCTGGCGAGCGCAGGGCGCGCAGGCCGACGGCGATACGCACAGTGGCAGGGGGAGTCTGCGTTATGACAATGCAGATGTAGCGCAATACCGTACCTTCAACCAGGCGCTGCAGGTTGTGCCCGGACAGACGATAGATTTCGGCGTCTGGCTCAAGACTCGCGGCGTACGCGGGCAAAGCCGCGACGGCGGCGCTGGGGTTTATCTGCAGAGCTTTGATGCGCAGGGGCGCTTTCTGGAAGGCAGCTATCCGGCTGGGGTGACCGGCGACAGCGGCTGGCGGCAGGTGAACGCCAGCTATACCGTGCCGCCGCAGGCGGCGCGAATCACTTTTGGCGTTTATCTGCGTAAGGGGAGCACCGGTACCGCCTGGTTTGACGACGCCTATGCCTGTGCTCGAGCGTCTATGCCGGCGTTGTATCAGCTCGGCGCGTCGGCGCAGGGGAAAGTTGACACGCTGGTCGTCACTTCGCAACCGCAGCATTTGCAGGTCGACAGCGAATTGCTCAATGCCGAGGGGCAGGTTGTTCACAGTAGCCGCGACCGTTATCAGGTGGAAGGACAACGCCGTATCGAATACCAACCGCCGGCCGGCCTGGCCCAGGGTGAATACCGCCTGCGTCAGCAGGTTACCGGTCCACAATCCCGCCAGGCTCAGGGCAGCGAGCTGTCTTTTCGCGTCGGGCAGCCTGCGGCCAAAGTGGCGATCGACAGCGAAGGTTTTACCCTGCGCGACGGTCAACGGCTTTTCCCGTTGGGCATTTACGCCAACGTGGCTACCGATGAGCATTTGGCGCGCATCGCCTCGGCGGGATTCAACACGGTGCTGAACTATGATTACGGGGAAAAGAAAGATCCATACGCCTTTTTCCGCAACGCACGCAAGCGCGGGCTGTTGGTCATTTACTCCGTCAAAGATCAGTACCGCGGCAGCCGCTTCGCGCCGGCCGTCCGCGGTGGCGACTACGCGGCGCTGACTGCCTGGTACGTACAGCGTTTGCGCTCTCAGCCCAACCTGCTTGCCTGGTACATCAACGATGAGCTGGGGCCGGAATATCTCGATAAAATCGAGGAAAAAAACCTGCAAATAAAGCGACTTGACGGCGATCATCCGACTTTCCAGGTGCTGAACAAAACCGGGGAGTTGGACGCTCACTTCAACAGCAGCGACATTTTGGCGACCGACCCTTATCCGGTGGGGAACGATCGCGATCTGACGCGCACCACGCGTTATACCGCACTGACGGTGCAGGCCGCCCGCCAGGCACGCGGGGCCTGGGTGGTGATGCAAATCATGGATCACGCCGCTTATGACGCCCGCCGCAAGCCACATCCGCCGTCAGAGGCGGAAATTCGCAATCAGGCCTGGCAGGCGCTGATCGGCGGCGCCAAGGGGCTGTTGTTTTATTCTTATACCGATCTGTTTTATAAGCGTAAAACCGGCCGCTTCGACCAACGGGAGTTTGACGCCACCTGGCGTGGCGTGGCTGCCGTGTCGCAGCAAATCGCCGCCTTCACCCCTTATCTGCTGACGGGAAAATCGACGCCGCTGGCGGGAAGCGACCCGCAAATGCCGGCGCGGATGTTTGTTCTGGGCGATCGCGCCTTGCTGCTGGTAGCCAATCCTTACTATCGGGAGGGAAGCACCCGCTTGCACCTTCCGGCGGGTTGGCGGCAGCAGGGAGAGGGCACGGAGGTCAAGCTGACGTTGCCCGCCGTGGGCACCGCGACGCTGTGGCTCCAACGCTGAAAGCATCGAGTCAGCATCACGCGGGAGGTTTCTCCCGCGTGAGATTGATGACAAACCTTATACCCTTGCCGGGTTGGCAGAGAGCACCAAATAAAAAACAAGGAAAATCAATTTATTGATTTTCGGCCGCTCACCACAAAGGGGGAAAAACCACGCTTTTTCCCCCTTTGTCAACAGTCTGACGCGGGAGGTTTCTCCCGCTCCTACCCCCAAATACCTCGCCTTGCCTCCCGCCTGCCTACCTTTATCTCTATATTCTGTTTTACTCGTTTTAATTCAATCAATTAACTTAATCTTTCACACCTATACTTTGGTGGTATTTCACCCCCGACGCGCGCGTCGCCTCCCGCTTTCTCTTGATCGCAATCAATTTGCCGCCGGTTGGCCGTCAGTAGGCTGGCGGCAGATTGAGCATGTCTTCTTATAACGACAAGAGCCTTCAGGAGCATTCCGGATGAGCAAATTTTTAGACCGTTTCCGCTATTTCAAGCAGTTGGCGGAGCCTTTTTCTGGCGATCACGGCCAGACCTTGAACACCAACCGCGACTGGGAAGACGGCTACCGCAGCCGTTGGCAGCACGACAAAGTGGTGCGTTCCACCCACGGCGTGAACTGCACCGGTTCCTGCAGTTGGAAGATCTACGTGAAGAATGGTCTGGTGACCTGGGAAACCCAGCAAACCGACTATCCGCGCACCCGGCCCGATCTGCCCAACCATGAACCGCGCGGCTGCCCGCGTGGCGCCAGCTACTCCTGGTACCTGTACAGCGCCAACCGGCTGAAATACCCGCTGATGCGCAAGCGCCTGCTCAAGCTGTGGCGCGAAGCGAAAGCGCAGCACAGCGATCCGGTCGAAGCCTGGGGCTCTATCGTCGGCGATGCGGAAAAAGCCAAAAGCTACAAGGTGGCGCGCGGCCGCGGCGGTTTCGTCCGCTCCAGCTGGCAGGAGGTCAATGAACTGATCGCCGCCGCCAACGTCTATACCGCCAAAACCTTCGGCCCTGACCGCATTATCGGCTTCTCGCCGATCCCGGCGATGTCGATGGTGTCCTACGCCGCCGGCGCCCGCTACCTGTCGCTGATCGGCGGCGCCTGCCTGAGCTTCTACGATTGGTATTGCGATCTGCCGCCGGCTTCGCCGATGACCTGGGGTGAGCAGACCGACGTGCCGGAGTCCGCCGACTGGTATAACTCTTCTTACATTATCGCCTGGGGCTCCAACGTGCCGCAAACGCGTACCCCGGACGCCCACTTCTTTACCGAAGTGCGTTACAAGGGCACCAAAACCGTGGCGGTGACGCCGGACTATGCCGAAGTCGCCAAGCTGTGCGACCACTGGCTGAATCCGAAGCAGGGCACCGACAGCGCGATGGCGCTGGCGATGGGCCACGTGATGCTGAAAGAGTTCCATCTCGATCGCGAAGTCGGCTACTTCCGCGACTATGTGCGTCGTTATACCGACATGCCGATGCTGGTGCTGCTCGAGCCGCGTGAAGGCGGCCACTACGCCGCCGGCCGCTTGCTGCGCGCCGCCGATCTGGTGGACGGATTGGGCCAGGAAAACAATCCCGAGTGGAAAACCGTCGCTATCGACAGCCGCAGCGGCGAGCTGGTGGCACCGCAGGGCTCCATCGGTTTCCGCTGGGGCGAGAAGGGCAAGTGGAACCTGGAGCAGCGCGAAGGCAAGGCGCAACAGGAAGTCGAGCTGCAGCTCAGCCTGTTGGGCATGCATGACGACGTCGCCGAGGTGGGTTTCCCGTACTTCGGCGGCGCCGACAGCGAGCATTTCAACAGCGTGGCGCTGGACGAGATCCTGCTGCACAAACTGCCGGTGAAACGCCTGCAGTTGGCGGACGGCAGCGAAGCGCTGGTGACCAGCGTGTACGATCTGACGTTGGCTAACTACGGCCTGGAGCGCGGACTGGGCGACGCCAACTGCGCCGCCGACTATGACGAGGTCAAGGCTTACAGCCCGGCCTGGGCCGAGCAGATCACCGGCGTGTCGCGCCACAACATCATCCGCATTGCCCGCGAGTTCGCGCAAAACGCCGAGAAGACCCACGGCCGTTCGATGATCATCGTCGGCGCCGGCGTCAACCACTGGTATCACATGGACATGACCTACCGCGGCCTGATCAATATGTTGATCTTCTGCGGTTGCGTCGGCCAGAGCGGCGGCGGCTGGGCGCACTACGTCGGCCAGGAAAAACTGCGGCCGCAAACCGGCTGGCTGCCGCTGGCGTTCGGCCTCGACTGGCAGCGTCCGCCGCGCCACATGAACAGCACCTCGTTCTTCTACAACCATTCCAGCCAATGGCGTTATGAAACCGTCGGCGCCGATGAGCTGCTATCGCCGCTGGCGGACAAGTCGCGCTTCGGCGGCAGCCTGATCGACTTCAACGTGCGCGCCGAGCGCATGGGCTGGCTGCCGTCGGCGCCGCAGCTGGGCGCTAACCCGCTGCGCCTGGCGGAGCAGGCCCGCGCGGCCGGTCAGTCGCCGGTCGAATTTACCGTCGACAGCCTGAAAAACGGCTCGCTGGGCTTTGCCGCCGAGCAGCCGGACAATCCGCAGAACTTCCCGCGCAACCTGTTCGTCTGGCGCTCCAACCTGCTGGGCTCTTCCGGCAAGGGTCATGAGTACATGCTCAAATACCTGTTGGGCACCGAAAACGGCATTCAGGGCAAAGATCTCGGCCAGCAGGGCGGCGTGAAGCCGCAGGAAGTGGAATGGCGCGAGCAGGGCGGCGAAGGCAAGCTGGATCTGGTGGTGACGCTCGATTTCCGCATGTCGAGCACCTGCCTGTATTCCGACGTGGTGCTGCCGACCGCCACCTGGTACGAAAAAGACGATATGAACACCTCCGACATGCACCCGTTCATTCATCCGCTGTCGGCGGCGGTCGATCCGGCCTGGGACTCGAAGAGCGACTGGGAGATCTACAAGGGCATCGCCAAAGCCTTCTCCGAGGCGTGCGTCGGCCATCTGGGTCAGGAAACCGACGTGGTGACCCTGCCTATTCAGCACGACTCCGCCGCCGAGCTGGCGCAGCCTTACGGCGTGCAGGACTGGAAGAAAGGCGAGTGCGAACTGATCCCCGGCAAAACCGCGCCGCACATCATTGCGGTGGAGCGCGATTACCCGGCCACCTACGAGCGTTTTACCTCCTTGGGGCCGTTGCTGGACAAACTGGGCAACGGCGGCAAGGGCATCAGCTGGAACACCCAGACCGAGGTCGATTTCCTCAAGCAGCTTAACTACGTCAAGGCCGACGGCCCGGCGGCGGGGCGCCCGAAGATCGAGAGCGCGATAGACGCGGCGGAAGTGATCCTGTCGCTGGCGCCGGAAACCAACGGCCAGGTGGCGGTGAAAGCCTGGGAAGCCCTGAGCAACGTCACCGGCCGCGATCACCGACATCTGGCGCGGAACAAGGAAGACGAGAAAATTCGCTTCCGCGACATTCAGGCGCAGCCGCGCAAAATCATCTCCAGCCCAACCTGGTCCGGCCTGGAAGACGAACACGTCTCCTATAACGCCTGCTACACCAACGTGCACGAGCTGATCCCGTGGCGCACGCTCAGCGGCCGCCAGCAGCTGTATCAGGACCACGAGTGGATGCGCGCCTTCGGCGAAAGCCTGCTGGCGTACAGGCCGCCGATCGACACCCGCGCCGCCCAGCCGCTGCTCAACAGCAAGCCGAACGGCAACAAGGAGAAGGCGCTGAACTTCCTGACGCCGCACCAGAAGTGGGGTATCCACTCCACCTACAGCGACAACCTGCTGATGCTGACGCTGTCGCGCGGCGGGCCGATCGTCTGGCTGAGCGAAGACGACGCCAAAGATCTGGGCATCGCGGACAACGACTGGATCGAGGCCTTCAACGCCAACGGCGCGCTGACGGCGCGCGCGGTGGTCAGCCAGCGTATCCCGGCCGGCATGACCATGATGTACCACGCGCAGGAGCGCATCGTGAATCTGCCGGGCTCGGAGATCACCAGCCAACGCGGCGGCATCCACAACTCGGTGACCCGCGCCTGTCCGAAGCCGACCCACATGATCGGCGGCTATGCGCAGCTGGCCTACGGCTTCAACTACTACGGCACCGTCGGTTCCAACCGCGACGAGTTCGTGGTGGTGCGCAAGATGAACCGCATTGATTGGTTGGACGACGAAGGCAACGACTACGCGCAGGGCAGTCAGCAGGAGAACCACAAATGAAAATTCGTTCGCAAGTCGGCATGGTGCTGAATCTGGACAAGTGCATCGGTTGCCACACCTGTTCGGTCACCTGCAAGAACGTCTGGACCAGCCGCGAAGGCATGGAATACGCCTGGTTCAACAACGTGGAAAGCAAACCCGGCGTCGGCTATCCGCACGCCTGGGAAGATCAGGAAAAATGGAAGGGCGGCTGGATCCGTAAAATCAACGGCAAGCTGGAGCCGCGCATGGGCAACCGCGTCGGCGTGCTGGCGAAAATCTTCGCCAACCCGGATGTGCCGGCGCTGGACGACTACTACGAGCCGTTCGATTACGACTACCAGCATCTGCACACCGCCAAACAGGGCAAGCACCAGCCGGTGGCGCGCCCGCGCTCGCTGATCACCGGCCAGCGCATGAACAAGATCGAAAGCGGCCCGAACTGGGAGGAGATCCTCGGCGGGGAATTCGAAAAACGCTCGCAGGACAAAAACTTCGACAACCTGCAGAAGGCGATGTATGGCCAGTTCGAAAACACCTTCATGATGTACCTGCCGCGCCTGTGCGAGCACTGCCTCAACCCGGCCTGCGTCGCCACCTGCCCGAGCGGGGCGATCTACAAGCGCGGCGAAGACGGCATCGTGCTGATCGACCAGGACAAGTGCCGCGGCTGGCGCATGTGCCTGACCGGCTGCCCGTACAAGAAAATCTACTTCAACTGGAAGAGCGGCAAGTCCGAGAAGTGCATCTTCTGCTACCCGCGCATCGAAGCCGGGCAGCCGACGGTCTGTTCGGAAACCTGCGTCGGCCGCATTCGCTACCTCGGTGTGCTGCTGTACGACGCCGATCGCATCGAGCAGGCGGCGGCGGTGGAGAACGACAAGGATCTGTACCAGAGCCAGCTCGATATCTTCCTCGATCCGCATGATCCGAAGGTGATTGCTCAGGCGCTGGCGGACGGCGTGCCGCAGGGCGTCATTGAAGCCGCTCAGCAGTCGCCGGTGTACAAAATGGCGATGGACTGGAAGCTGGCGCTGCCGCTGCATCCGGAATACCGCACGCTGCCGATGGTGTGGTACGTGCCGCCATTGTCGCCGATTCAGTCTGCCGCCGACGCCGGCGAGCTGGCGCACAGCGGCGTATTGCCGGACGTCGAGAGCCTGCGCATCCCGGTGCAGTATCTGGCGAACCTGCTGACCGCCGGCGATACCGAACCGGTACTGTTGGCGCTGAAGCGCATGCTGGCGATGCGCCATTACAAACGGGCGGAAACCGTCGACGGCGTGGTCGACACCAGCGCGCTGGAGCAGGTCGGTCTGAGCGAAGCGCAGGCGCAGGAAATGTATCGCTACCTGGCGATCGCCAACTATGAAGATCGCTTCGTGGTGCCGTCGAGCCACCGCGAGCTGGCGCGTGAAGCCTTCCCGGAAAGCAAAGGCTGTGGCTTCAGCTTCGGCGACGGTTGCCACGGCAGCGACGGCAAGTTCAACCTGTTCAACAGCCGCCGTATCGACGCCATCGACGTGAGCGCGAGAAGCGCGCGGCCGGAGGACGCCTCATGATCAGCCTGAAAGTGATCGCCCGCCTGCTGGATTACCCGGAGCAGGCGCTGTTTGACCATCAGCAGGCGCTGATCGAAGCATTGGAGCCGGCCAGCGAGCTGGATCTGCACCACAGCGCGCAGCTGATTCTGTTTATCCGCCGCCTGTGCGCGCGCCCGTTGCTGGACGCGCAGGCCGATTATTGCGAACTGTTCGATCGCGGCCGCGCCACCTCGCTGCTGCTGTTTGAACACGTGCACGGCGAATCGCGCGATCGCGGCCAGGCGATGGTTGACCTGATGGCGCAGTACCGCGCCGCCGGGCTGGAGATCGACAGCCGCGAGCTGCCGGATTTCCTGCCGCTGTACCTGGAGTATTTGGCCAGCCGCAACGCGGCGCAGGCGCGCGAAGGGCTGCAGGACATCGCGCCGATCCTGGCGCTGCTGGGCGCGCGTCTGCAGCAGCGTGAAAGCCCGTATGCAGTGCTGTTCGATTTGCTGCTGGCGTTGTCCGGCAGCGAGGTGCAGGCGCAGGCGCTGGAGACGCAGGTGGCGCAAGAGGCGCGCGACGATACGCCGCAGGCGCTGGATGCGGTGTGGGAAGAGGAGCAGGTCAAGTTTCTCGGTGAACAGGGCTGCGCCTCCGCCCAGCAGACGGCGCACCAGCGGCGCTTCGCCGGCGCGGTGGCGCCACAGTATCTGGATCTGACGGATGCGTTAACCGGAACCAAAGGACGCTAATCATGCAATTTTTGAATCAGTTCTTCTTCGACATCTACCCTTATCTGGCCGGCGCGGTGTTCCTGATCGGCAGCTGGCTGCGCTACGACTACGGGCAATACAGCTGGCGCGCCGGCTCCAGCCAGATGCTGGATAAAAAAGGCATGCGGCTGGCGTCCAACCTGTTCCACATCGGCATTATCGGCATCTTCGCGGGCCATTTCCTCGGCATGCTGACGCCGCACTGGATGTATGAGGCCTTTCTGCCGATCGACGTGAAGCAAAAGCTGGCGATAATCGCCGGCGGCGCCTGCGGCCTGATGACGTTGATCGGCGGCGCGCTGTTGCTGAAGCGCCGGTTGACCAACCCGCGGGTGCGCGCCACCAGCAGCTTCGCCGACATCCTGATCCTGACGTTGCTGGTGGTGCAGGTGTGTCTCGGGCTGCTGACCATTCCGTTCTCCGCCCAGCATATGGACGGCAGCGAAATGATGAAGCTGGTGGCCTGGGCGCAGGCGGTCGTGACCTTCCACGCCGGCGCCTCTGCGCACCTGGAAGGGGTGGCGCTTATCTTCAAGCTGCACATGGTGCTGGGCATGACGCTGTTCGTGCTGTTCCCGTTCTGCCGCCTGGTGCATATCTGGAGTGCGCCGGTAGAGTACCTGACCCGCCGTTACCAGCTGGTGCGCAACCGCCGCTGAGCCTGACCCCGCCGCCGCCGATCGCCAGCGGCGGCGCTATTCCGATAATTCCCCCGCCGTCTGCCCATTCTCGTCGCCTTGTCGTAAACTCACTATCTCAGTTATGTTACGTTTATGCTTCCGCCGACGGACGTCGGCCTGTGGTAGCCGATAACAAGAGATACCGCCTTGATGAAAGGCATTTTGGGACATAAAAACCGGGGATGATCCGTGTGGCCTTCGCGCCGTACGGGAGAATCGCTTTATGGATAGTCAGGTTAATCAATAACAATAATGACCACACAATTACGCTCACCCGAGCTGCTGCCTCTGAAAATCATCGCCACCGGGGCCGCGTTGCCGTCTAACCGCGTGGCGTCCTCTGCGCTCGACGCTCGGCTGGGGAAACCGGCCGGCTACGTTGAAAAACGCTCGGGCATCGTTTACCGCTATCACGCCGCCGACGATGCCAGCCAGGCCGAACTCGCCGCCGCCGCGCTGCAAGACGCGCTGGCTCGCAGCGCCCTTCCGGCAGCCTCTATCGATCTGCTGATCTCTGCCTCGGCGATTTCGGTGCAGGCGCTGCCGTGCACCGCCGCGCACATTCTCAAGGTGGCGGGGCTGGCGCCGGGCACGCCGGGCTTCGACATCAACAGCAGCTGCGTCAGCTTTATCTCTGCGCTGCAGGTGGCGGCGGGGCTGCTGAACGCCGGGACGTACCGACGCATCGCCATCGTCTCGGCCGATCTCGCTTCACGCGGCATCGACTGGCAGCACGAAGAGTCGTCGCTGATCTTCGGCGACGGCGCCGCCTGCGCCATCGTGGAGCGCGGCGACGGCGCCAGCGGCATCCTCGCCAGCCTGGTGGAGACCTATCCCGTCGGCAGCGAACTGTGCGAAATCCGCGCCGGCGGCACGCGGCGCAACCCGCGCGCCGGCATGTGCGAGCAAGACTTCCTGTTTCATATGCAGGGCAAGCCGCTGTTCCGCCAGGCGTCGGCGCTGATTGAGGGTTACCTCGATCGGCTGTTGAGCGCCAGCGGCCTGACCCTGGCGCAGATCGCCACCGTGGTGCCGCATCAGGCCAGCCATTTGTCGCTCGAACATATGCGCAAGCGGCTGCATGTCTCCAGCGAGGCGCTGGTGGATATCTATCGCCACCACGGCAACCAGGTGGCGGCGTCCATCCCGACGGCGCTGCATGCCGCCGTGACCACCGGGCGCTTCAACCCCGGCCAGCCGGTGATGCTGATCGGCACCGCCGCCGGGCTGGCGCTGGCTGGCATGGTGTTGTTGCCATGAGGGTGCTGGTGACTGGGGCGACCAGCGGGCTGGGGCGCAACGCGGCGCAGTGGCTGCTGGAGGCCGGACATCAGGTGCGCGCCACCGGCCGCGATGAACGGGCCGGCGCAGCGTTGCGTCAGCTGGGCGCCGAGTTTTGCGCGCTCGATCTGGCGCAGGCCACGCCGCAGCAGTGTCGGCAGCTCGTCACCGACTGCGAGTGGGTGTGGCACTGTGCGGCCAAGTCTTCACCCTGGGGCGGCAAAGCGGAGTTTCACCGCATCAACGCCGCGGCGACGGAGAGGCTGGCGGAGGCGGCGGGGCGCTGCGGCGTGCGGCGCTTTGTGCATATCTCCACGCCGGCAATCTACTTCGATTTTCAGCCGCATTACGATCTTGACGAAGGTTATCGTGCCCGTCGCTTCGCCAATCACTATGCCGCCAGCAAGTATGCGGCCGAACAACGCCTGTTGGCGCAGGCGAAGATCTACCCGCAAACCACCTACATTATGCTGCGGCCGCGCGGCCTGTTTGGTCCGCACGATCGGGTGATCGTGCCGCGGCTGTTGCAGCAGCTCGAACGCGATCGCGGCGTGCTGCGGCTGCCCGGCGGTGGGCAAGCGCTGCTGGACCTGACCTTCGCCCCCAACGTGGTGCACGCCATGGAGTTGGCCAGTCGGCAGCGCGGGTTGCCGTCCGGCGCCGTTTACAACATCACCAACCACCAGCCGCAGCGGCTGGCGGAGATGCTGGATGCGCTGCTGCGTCAGGAACTGGGGCTGCACTACCGGCTGCAGGCCGTGCCCTATCCGTTGCTGCATACGCTGGCCGGCTGCATGGAGCTGTGGGCGACGCTGAGCGGCAAGGAACCGCTGCTGACGCGCTACAGCGTGGCGGCGGTGCATTTTGACATGACGCTGAGCCAGACCCGTGCGATCGAAGAGCTGGGCTATCAGCCGCGTTATTCGATGGAAGAGGGCATTCGTCTGACCGGCGAGTGGCTGCGGCGGCAAGGAGGCATACAGCATGGCTAAGGTTACCGTTTTTGAAGTGGGCTATTGCACGCATATCGGCTGCATGGCGCTGCGCGGCGCCGGGTTCCGGGTGTGCAAATTCCCGGCGCGCGCCTATCTGCTGGAGGTGGGGGAGCGCCGCTGGCTGTGGGATACCGGCTACGCGCGTTATTTTCAGCAGCACACGCAGTCGGGGGTGTTCAGCCTGTATCGCCGGATGACGCCGGTCTATTTCGATCCCGCCGAGTCGTTGGCGCATCAGCTGCGCGAAGCCGGTTACGCCAAAGGGGATATTCAGGCGCTCATCGTCTCGCATTTTCACGCCGATCACATCGCCGGGCTGCAGGATTTCAGCCAACTCGACTTTATTTGCTCCGGCGAAGGCTGGCAGCAAACCCGCGGGCTGCGCGGTTTCGCGGCGCTGAAGCGCGCCTTTATTCCCGGCCTGATCCCGGCGGATTTCGAGAGCAACCTGCAGTTTATGGAAGCTTTTCCCTCGGTGGCGTTGCCTGCGCTGCTGGCGCCGTTCGAGCGCGGCTATGCGCTGCCGGGCAGCGAAGGGCAGATCGTGCTGGTGCCGCTGCCGGGGCATGCGGCCGGCCATATCGGCGCCTTTATTCTCACCGACGCCGGCTGGACGCTGTTGGCCAGCGACGCCGCCTGGTCGCCGCAGAGTTACCAGACGCTGCGCGGGCCTTCGCGCCTGGCCAATCTGGTGATGGACGACGCGGCGGCGTACATCCGCACGCTGGAGCGGCTCAACCAGCTGTGGGCGGGCGGCCAGGTCAACATTTTGCTGTGCCACGAGGGGGACCTGTGATCCCGTTCATGACCCTTTGGCACTATTTCCGCGCCCGGCGCCTGCGCTTTGGCGATCGTGCGGCGCTGGAGGCGCATCAGGCCCGGCAGCTCGCGGGCTTCGCCCGTCGGGTGCTGAGCAAGAGCCCCTATTTTCAACGCTTCAGTCGCCGGCCGTTCGCCGAATGGCCGCAGATGGACAAGGCGCTGATGATGGCGCAGTTCGACCGGATGAACACCGCCGGGCTGCAGCGCGATGCGGTGCTGGCCTGCGCGCAGCGCAGCGAGGCGGATCGCGATTTCACGCCGAAGATCGGGCGCTACAGCGTCGGATTGTCGTCCGGCACCTCCGGGCAGCGCGGCGTGTTTGTCGTCAGCCCGCGCGAACAGCAGGTGTGGGCCGGCGGCATGCTGGCGAAGATGCTGCCGGACGGTCTGTTGGCCGGCGAGCGCGTTGCGCTGTTTCTGCGGGCGGACAATAATCTCTATCACAGCGTGAACAATCGTTGGCTGAGCCTGGCGTTTTACGATCTGCTTGCACCGTTCAGCGAGCATTTGCCCGCATTGGAACGGCAGGCGCCCAGCATCATCGTGGCCCCGGCGCAGGTGCTGCGCGCCTTGGCGCTGGCGGTGCTGGCCGGACAGGTGAAGTTGCCGGTCAAAAAAGCGATCTCGGTGGCCGAGGTGCTGGAAGAGCAGGACCGCCGCCTGCTGCTGCAGGTATTTCCGGCGGTCGGCGAAGTGTATCAGGCCACCGAAGGATTTCTTGCCGCGACCTGCGCGCACGGTACGCTGCATCTGAACGAAGAGTTTTTGCATATCGAACCGCAGTGGATCGACGAACTGCGTTTTACGCCGTTGATCACCGACTTTACCCGCAGCACGCAGCCGATCGTGCGTTATCGGCTGGACGATGTACTGGTGTTGCGCAAGGAACCCTGCCCGTGCGGGCAGCCGACGCGGGCGATCGCCCGTATCGAGGGGCGGCGCGACGATCAACTGATGCTGCCCGATGCGCGGCGGCAACCGCAGGCGGTGTTCGCCGATGCCTGCAGCCGAACGATCGCCAATGCGTTGCCGCTGAGCAGCGATTATCGCCTGATCCAGCGCGGTGAACGGCGGTTGGAATTGATTGCCGATTGCAGCCAGTCTGAATTGGCGCACTGCCAGGCGCAGCTGATGGCGCTGTTCGCTCGCCAGGGCATCGCCACCGAGCGCCTCGAATGGCGGTTGACGGCGCAGGCGGTGCTGCCGCAGTTCGATCGCAAGCGGCGGCGCATCGTGCGCCAGGCGGAGGAGGCATGAAAAATACGCTGTTCAGACTAGGGCACATGTTGCTCGGCTGGGGGACGGTCGGGGTGGTGTATAGTCTGACCGATCGCCTGCAGGGGGCGGGAACCCTGTTGCCGCCGTCGGCGCTTGACCGGGCGATCCCGTTCAACCCGGCGGCCATATGGCTCTACCTGTCGTTCTTCCTCATCGTCCCGGCGGGCTATCTGCTGGCGCCGCTGCAGCGGATCACATGGCTGACGCGGGCGATGCAGCTCACCGCGCTGGGCGCCGGGGCGGTTTACCTGCTGTGGCCGACCACCATGGCCTATCCGCAGAGCGATGGCGTCGGGATCAGCGCGCAGTTGCTGGCGGCGTTAACCCAGGTGGATTCGCCGCAGAACTGCCTGCCTTCGTTGCATATGGCGCTGACGGTGCTGGCGGTGTGGGCGCTGAGCGACGGCGAGCGCAAAGTGCGCACGGCGCTGTGGATGCTGTGGGGCGCGGCGATCGCGTTCTCGATTCTGCAACTGCGCCGCCATTTGTTTGTCGATTTGGCCGGCGGCGCGCTGCTGGCGCTGTTCGCCGGCTGGCTGGCCCTGCGTATGAACACCCTGCGCCGGCGCGTGGTTAAAGGAGAAATGGGATGAGCGATCTGGCGTTGCCGATAGTGTTCATGCTGTTCATCGTGGTGGCCGAGGCGGTGGCGCTGCAGTGGGGGCGTCGCGAGCCGGTCAACTGGCACGATCTGGTGTTCAACCTGAACTCCGGCCATATCATGTTGTGGCTGTTCCGCGGGTTGGAGATCACCTGTTACGGCTACGTGGCTGCGCATTTCAGCCTGGGGCTGGTGGACGCCTGGCCGCCGTTGTTGATGTGGCTGTTCGCTTTGCTGGCGTGGGACTTCGGTTTCTACTGGCTGCACCGTCTGCATCATCGTTTCCGCCTGCTGTGGGCGGTGCATGTGGTGCACCATCAGGGCGAGCATTTCAATCTGTCGCTGGGGGTGCGCAACTCCTGGTATTCGTCGCTGACGTCGATCCCGTTCTTTTTGCTGCTGGCGCTGGCGGGCGTGCCATTGTCGGTGTTCGTCGCGGTCTCGATTTTTCACTACAGCATTCAACTGTTTAACCACAGTGCGCTGACGCCGAAGCTTGGCGTGCTGGAAAAAATCCTGGTCACGCCGGCGCATCACCGGGTGCATCACGTCAAGGACATGGCCTATTCCAATAAGAACTTCGGCGGCAGCTTTATCTTCTGGGACAAACTGTTCGGCACCTTCTGCCCGGCATTGCCGACCACGCCGTTCAGCTACGGCGTCAGCGGCGACAGGTCGTCCGCTAACCCGTTCTGGGCGAGCAATCTGCCGTTCCTGCGCTATTTCCGTCTGGCCTGGCGCCCGGCGCCGGGCCGGCCGCGCGACCGCCGTTCGGCGCTCAGCGTTTTCAGCGGCGCCATGCTGTTGTTCTCGCTGGTGGTCGGTTACGTCTACCAATACGGTTACGGCTACGGCGACATCAGCTGGCCGCAAATGGCGCTGCTGGCGCTGCTGGCGTTGGGCTCGGTGGCGCTGGGCGGCATGACGGAAGGGCGACCTTGGGCGAGCGCCATCTGGTTGCTGGTCGCGCTGGGCATGCCGCTGCTGTTTATCGGCTATCTAGGTTGGCCGCAGCGCTATTGGCATATCGCCATGGCCGCCGTGGCGTTGCATGCCCTGTGCGTCGCATTGGGCTGGGGAAGAGTAGCCGCACCGGCCGCCGTGGAGGAACCGCATGGCTGAATTATTGCCGCCGCTGCGTTTTCCCGCCGATGGCGAACAGGCCTTCCACCGCGATCTTAAGCGCGCGGCCCACGCCTGTCTGGCGGGCGATCATCGCTATGCCGATGCCGCGCGATTGGCCAAGGCTGCGCTGTTGCTGGCGCTGTGCGCCGGGTTTTACGCGCTGAGTCTGCTGCAGCACCAGCCCTGGGCGTTTTTCCTCTGCTATTTCCTGTTCGTGGCCATGGGCATGCTGCTTAACGTCAACGTCAACCATGATGCTTCGCATAACGCCTTCTTGCGCGCGCCCTGGGCGAATCGCCTGGTGGGGCGACTGGTGACGCTGCCGCTGGGCGTCGATCCGGACTACTGGCGCACGCGGCATGTGGATTACCACCACGTTTACGCCAACGTCGAACACTACGATCTGGATACCGAAGAGAACGGTTTTTTCCGCCAGACACCGTTCCAGCGCTGGCGACCGCATATGCGTTATCAGCATCTGTACTGGCCGCTGATCGCCGCGCTCTCCTTGCCTTACATCGCGTGGATTTTCGATTGGTCCGATCGGCTCGATAAAACGCCGCTGCGGGAAAAACGCGTGCTGGCGGGACGCGGCGGTTGGACGCTGTTCGTGCTGTGCAAGCTCGCGCATCTGGCGCTGGTGCTGGTAGCGCCGCTGGTCGTGGGCCACTTGCACGGCATCGGCTGGGGCTGGGTGCTGCTGGCCTACGCGCTCAGCCAGATGTGCGCCTCGCTGCTGGTGGTGTTCTTGCTGCTGGGCACCCATTGGGCGCAGGCCGAGTTTTACCCGGCGCCGACGGGCGACAGCATGCCGCAAGGCTGGTATCGGCACAATTTCGCCACCGCCTGCGACTGGCAGCCCGAACCGCGCTGGCTGGAGCATCTGACCGGCGGGCTGAACTATCACCTGACCCATCACCTGTTTCCCGGCTGGAATCATCGCCATTACCCGGCGCTGGCCGCGGCGGTGGCAGAGGTGGCGCAGCGGCACGGCATGGCGTATCGCTGCATCGGCTATCGCGAACTGCTGGCGCAACAACAGCGCTTCTTACGCCTTATGGGGCAACCGTGAAACCGCTGCGTCCGTTAGCCTATCGGCGCGACGACAGCGGGTTGCACCGCGCGCTGATGCAGGCCGCCCAGCATTATCTGGCGGCCAACGGCGATCACCGTTTCGCCGACGGCGGCATGCTGGCGAAGGTCGCGCTGCTGCTGGCGCTGTGCGGCCTGTGTTACGGGCTGAGCCTGCAACAGCAGAACGGCTGGGCGTTTTTCGCCTGCTATTTCGGTTTTATCTTTATCGGCATGTTCCTGACGGTGAACGTGGTGCACGACGCCTCGCACAACGCATTTTTCCGTCGCCCCTGGGCCAACCGCGGGTTGAACGCCCTGGTGAGCGTGCCGCTGGGGTTGGATCCCGACTGCTGGCGCGTGCGGCACGTGCTGTTCCATCATGCCCATAACAATATCGAACATTACGATCCCGACATCGACGCCAACGGCGTGCTGCGGCAAACGCCGTTCCAGCGCTGGCGGCCCTTTATGCGCGCGCAGCGTTACTATTGGCCGCTGGTGGCGGCGCTGACTTTTCCGTACTACATCTGGCTGTTCGATTGGCTGGACAGGGCGGGCCGCACCCGCGTGGCGGCGCGCATGGCGCAGCAGGGCGTGCGTGGCTGGATCGGGTTTCTGGCGGGGAAGGCGGCGCACCTGCTGCTGGCGCTGGCGATCCCGTGCTGGCTGCTGCCGCCGGCTATCGGCATCGGGCAAATCCTGCTGGTCTATTTGCTGAGCCAGATGCTTTCTTCACTGCTGTTCGTGATGCTCATCATCGGCACCCACTGGGCCAAGGCCAACTTCTACCAGGCGCCAGAACAAGGCGCAATGCCGCACGGCTGGTATCATCATGTGTTCGCCACAACCTTCGACTGGCTGACCCGGCCGCGCTGGCTGGGGTACTGGCTCGGCGGGGCGAACCTGCATTTGACGCATCATCTGTTCCCGCACTGGAGCCACCGCCATTACCCGGCGCTGAGCCGCATTATCGGCGAGGTGGCGCCGCGTTTCGGCATCGACTACCGCCTGCTGGAGTTGGAGGAGCTGTTGCGCCTGCAGCAGCGTTTCCTCAGCGCGATGGGGCGCAAGCCGCACTAGCGTTGCATGCGGGTTATGCGAGGCGTTACGCAGTTCACTAATTGAACGACATTTACCCTTCCAGTAGACTTTCCCCCTGTGAATCAACGACCACAGGAGGTGGAGTATGCGGAGTTTACCTATTCGGTTATCGAACAAAATTGATGATGATCTGAACGATATCGCCCGGCGTCACGGGATGGAAAAAACCGAGGTAATCAAAATGGCGTTTGCACTGATCGCCATTGCCGATAAGTACTGGATGAAGCAGGATGGTACGTGTCTAGGCATCGTACGAGAGAATGGCGAACAGCTTGAAGCGGTGGGACGGGTCGTGGAGATCTTCCCATGAGCATCGAAAGCCGTAATCTGCGCGATGAAGCCAGCCAGGTTTATCTGGAGCAGGTGTTGGTCTTCGACGAAATGGAGCGGCTGCGCCTGGCGCGCCAGGTACTGTGCGGGATATTTGTGGTCAGCGTGGGCGTATTCGCCGCCCACGCGTATTGGGACAAAAACGAAGCGCTCGGTCAAGTGTTCGAGCTGGTGAAGATCGGCGCTTTGCCGCTGGTCACGCTGGTGGTCTCTTTTTACTTTCCCAACAGCGCGGCCAGATAAGGCGCCGCGTTAATGCGACTTCATGCCCGCCGCGGTCATCAGCAGGCGGAACAGCGAGGCGACCACGAACAGCCCCAGCACGCTGGCGCTCCAGATGATCACCAGCCAACCGATGCGTTTCCACCAGGGCGCCGGAGCGGCGGCTGCCGTTTTATCTTGCATAGCGTCCTCCCTCCTCAGTGATAGCCGTGCTCATGGCTGATCTTGCCGCGGAACACGTAGTAGCTCCAGAAGGTGTAGACCAGGATGATCGGGATGATGAACAGCGCGCCCACCAGCATAAAGCCGAGGCTCTGCGGCGGCGCGGCGGCGTCCCACAGGCTGATGGCCGGCGGGATCAGGTGCGGCCAGATGCTGATGCCAAGCCCGCTCAGGCCGAGGAACACCAGCAACAGCGTCAGCATGAACGGCGAGTAGTGCGCGCCGCGTTTTACCCCGCGGTGAATACCCCAGGCGCTGAGCAGCACCAGCAGCGGCACCGGCAGCAGCCAGAACAGGTTCGGCAGCGTAAACCAGCGGGCGGCGATTTCCGGATGCGCGATCGGCGTCCAGATACTGACTGCGGCCAGCACCAGCAACAGGATCGCCAGCAGCGGCGTCGCCAGGTAATACATGCGCGCCTGAAGATCGCCGGCGGTTTTCATCACCAACCAGGTGCAACCGAGCAGGGCGTAGGTTACCACCAGCCCCAGCCCGCAGAACAGCGCGAACGGCGTCAGCCAGTCCAGCGCGCCGCCGGCGTAGGTGCGGCCTTCGACCGGGAAACCGTTGATCACGGCGCCCACCACTACCCCCTGGCTGAAGGTGGCGAAGAGAGAGCCCCAGATGAACGCCTTGTCCCAGATATGGCGCTTCTGCGGCGTCGCCTTGAAGCGAAACTCGAAGGCCACGCCGCGGAAAATCAGCCCGATCAGCATCAGCGTCAGCGGGATCGCCAGCGCGTCGAGGATCACCGAGTAGGCCAGCGGGAAGGCGCCGAACAGCGCCGCACCGCCCAGCACCAGCCAGGTCTCATTGCCGTCCCACACTGGGGCGACGGTGTTCATCATCAGATCGCGATCGCCGCTCTCTTTCACCCACGGAAACAGGATGCCGATGCCCAAATCGAAACCGTCCATCACCACATACATCATGGTGCTGAACACGATGATCACAAACCAAATCAGCGGAAGATCGATACCCATGTTCAGCTCCTGTCGTCCAGAGTGTCGTTGACCGCGGACAGCGGACGCGCCGGGCGGCCCTCGGTATTGTCTTCTTGGTGCTCATGCGGCTGCGGCCCTTTGCGGATCAGGCGCATCATGTAGGAGTAGCCCACGCCGAACACCGAGCAATAGACGATGATAAACGCCAGCAGGCTGATGCTCATGTGCAGATCGCCGTGCGCGGAGACCGCATCCTTGGTGCGCAGCAGGCCATACACCACCCACGGCTGGCGGCCGATCTCGGTGGTGAACCAGCCCGCCAGCAGCGCCAGCAGCCCGGACGGACCCATCCACAGAATGAAGTACAGGAACGGACGCGACTGATACAGCCCGCCGCGCCAGCGCAGCCACAGGCTCCACACCCCGGCCAGGATCATCAGCATGCCCAGCCCGACCATGATGCGGAACGACCAGAACACCACGGTGGAGTTGGGGCGATCTTCCGGCGGGAAGGATTTGAGCGCCGGCACCTGCTCGGTCAGGCTGTGCGTCAGGATCAGGCTGCCGAGGTAGGGCACCTCCAGCTTGAAGCGGGTCTCTTCACGCTGCATGTCCGGCCAACCGACCAGGATCAGCGGCGTGGCTTCGCCCGGCGGGTTTTCCCAGTGGCCCTCGATGGCGGCGATCTTCGCCGGCTGATGTTTCAGCGTATTCAGGCCGTGCGCATCGCCGATCAGCGCCTGCACCGGCGCGACGATCAGCGCCATCCACATCGCCATCGACAGCATCTTGCGCATCGCCGGCGTGTCGCGGCCGCGCAGCAGGTGCCAGGCGGCCGACGCGCCGACGAAGAACGCCGAGGAGAGGAAGGCGGCGGTGGACATGTGCAGCAGGCGGTACGGGAAGGACGGGTTGAAGATCACCTTCAGCCAGTCGACCGGCACCACCTGGCCGTTGATGATTTCGTGTCCCTGCGGGGTCTGCATCCAGCTGTTGGAGGCCAGGATCCAGAAGGTGGAGATCAGCGTGCCGAGCGCCACCATGCAGGTGGCGAAGAAATGCAGCCCTGGGCCGACGCGGTTCCAGCCGAACAGCATCACGCCGAGGAAACCGGCTTCGAGGAAGAAGGCGGTCAGCACTTCATAAGTCAGCAGCGGCCCGGTAATGCTGCCGGCGAACTCGGAGAAGAAGCTCCAGTTGGTGCCGAACTGGTAGGCCATCACCAACCCGGAAACCACGCCCATGCCGAAGTTAACGGCGAAAATCTTTGACCAGAAATGGTAAAGCTCACGATAGGCTTCATTGTGCGTTTTCAACCATAATCCCTCCAGCACCGCCAGATAGCTGGCTAAGCCGATGGTGATGGCGGGGAAGATGATATGGAAAGACACGGTGAAGGCGAACTGTATTCTGGCGAGTTCCAGTGCATCAAGACCCAGCATGGCGCCTCCTAGGGTTGAACATAAATTAACCTCTTGAGTATAGCTGTCATTTTTATGTGAAAAGCTTGGCGTGAAGTTAATCACGAAGTACAGTGACTATAATAGTGACAGTTATTTTACTTTTTCATATAACAGTTAATGGTTATGACCCGATACGAACAGCTTGCGCAGCAGATTAGAGAACAGATCCAGAACCGGGTGTGGCGGGCGGGCGACAAGCTGCCTTCGCTGCGCGAGAGCGGCAAACGCGCCGGATTAAGCTTGATGACGGTGGTGCAGTCTTACCAACTGCTGGAGAGCCAGGGGTGGATCGTCGCCCGGCCGCAGTCGGGTTACTACGTGGCGGCGCGCCCGCAGCCGCTGCCTCAGCCTTCGCGCGGCGAGAAACTGTTGCTGAGCGAGCAGGTGGACATCAACGCCTTTATTTTTGACGTGCTGCAGGCCTGCAAGGATCCGGACATCGTGCCTTTCGGTTCGGCCTTTCCCGACGCCACGCTGTTCGCCCAGCCGAAGCTGGCGCGGGCGCTGAGCAGCGTAGCGCGCAAATTCACGCCGCACAGTTCGCTGGCTAACCTGCCGCCGGGCAACGACGCGCTGCGGCGGCACATTGCCCAACGTTATGCGCTGAGCGGCATGCAGGTTGCGCCGGACGAAATCGTTATCACCGCCGGGGCGATGGAGTCGCTCAGCCTCAGCCTGCAGGCGGTGACCCAACCGGGCGACTATGTGGCGATCGAGTCGCCGGCGTTTTACGGCGCGCTGCAGGCGCTGGAACGGCTGCGGCTGAAGGCGGTGGCGATCGCCACCCATCCGCAGGACGGCATCGATCTGGACGCGTTGCAGCAGGCGGTGGAGCAGTATCCGATCAAAGCCTGCTGGCTGATGACCCACTTCCAGAACCCGCAGGGCGCCACCCTGCCGGAAGCCAACAAACAGCGTCTGGTGGCGCTGCTGCGCGAACGGCAGATCTCGCTGATCGAAGACGATGTCTACGGCGAGCTGTACTTCAGCGCCGAACGGCCGCTGCCGGCCAAGGCGCTCGACAGCGGCGGCCAGATCCTGCACTGCTCGTCGTTTTCCAAATGCCTGGCGCCGGGCTTTCGCGTCGGCTGGGTGGCGGCGGGGCGTTATGCGCAGCAGATCCAGCGTTTGCAGCTGATGAGCACCGTTTCCACCAGCGTGCCGACCCAGATGGCGCTGGCGGATTATCTGCTGCACGGCGGTTACGACACCCACCTGCGGCGGTTGCGCCGCCTGCTGGCCCAGCGCCAAAGCGCGATGCGTCAGGCGATTGCCCACCATTTCCCGCCGACGGTAAAGGTCAGCCAGCCCGACGGCGGTTACTTCCTGTGGCTGGAGCTGGATCCGGCGCTGTCGTCGATGGAGCTGTACCGGCGGGCCCTTTCCCGGGGTATCAGCATCGCGCCGGGGCGCATGTTCACCACCGGCGACCATTTCAACCACTGCTTCCGTCTCAACGCCTCTTTTGAATGGAATGATCGCTTTGAAGAGGCGATCAAAACCTTAGCCAAACTTATCCGGGGGCTGGCGGCGGCCGGTTGAGCCGCGTTTTTCACGCCGCTTCGCCCCAGAAAAATTCATAATGCTTTTTTCGGCAATGGAATGCCGGTTTCGTTGTTAGACAGCCCTCCAGCCGCCCATTACTCTGCGATAAATTTTGTCACATTTTTATCAACGGGTAGACGAGGGGCAGTGGGTGAGTAGAATAAAAAACAAGCTAAACAAACTGTTGCGTTATCGGTTGACGCCGCTGGCGTTGATCTGCGCGCTGGGATTGAGCGCCGGCACGCAGGCGGAAACGCTGGCCGAAGGCATCACGCCGGCCAGCGACGCCAGCCGGGTGCCGGCCGCCGCCAAGCTGCGCAAAGACACCGTGGTGGCGGGCATCTCGGAACCGCAGGGGATTTTCAACCCGTATCTGTTCACTAACGGCTGGGACGAGAACGTGACCGACGTGATTTTCAGCCGCCTGATCGGCCTGGACAGCCAGGGCAAGCCGGAAGGGCGTCTGGCGGAGTCCTGGCAGGTCAGCCCCGATAATCTGACCTACACCATCAAGCTGCGGCCGAATCTGGTCTACAGCGACGGCTCGCCGCTGAAGGCCGACGATATCGCCTTTACCCTGACGCTGTTGCACGATCCGGCCTATGACGGCGACACTGACATCACGCCGGCGCACATTCAGGGCGGCGCCGAGTATAAAAACGGCACCGCCGCCGGCATCAGCGGCCTGAAGGTGATCGACGATCGCACCATTCAGATCGTCACCACGCAACCGGGCGCCACCACGCTGCAACTGATCGGCGGCCCGGTGCTGTCGCGGGCTTACTACGGCAAAGACTATCAGCGGGGCAAGCTCGACGGCGTGCGCGCCTTGAACGCCAAACCGCTCGGCAACGGCCCCTATATTTACGACAAGTACGTGCCGGGGCAGGAGATCCGCTTCCACGCCAACCCGAACTTCTACCTCGGTACGCCGCCGATGGCGCGCTTTATCTACCGCGTCACCAACCCGGCCACCAACTTCCAGCTGTTCCAGACCGGTGAGACCGACTACGACGCCTTTACCGCCAAGCCGGACGATATCGAACAGCTCAAGCTGCTCGGCTTCGCCAATATCAACCTTTACAGCTCAAGCGATTACAGCCGCATCGACTTCAACCTCAAGCGTCCGGCGCTGCAGGACAAGCGGGTGCGCCAGGCGTTGATTTACGGCCTGGATCGGCAAAAGCTGATCGCCGTGGTGTATCAGGGTTACGGCAAAGTCGCCAATCAGCCGATTTCGCCGATCTCCTGGGCCTATGACGCGAACGGCATCAATCCTTACGCTTACGATCTCGATAAAGCCAAAAAGCTGTTGGACGAGGCCGGTTGGCAGGTGGGTGCGGACGGCATCCGGCAGAAAGACGGTAAAAAGCTGGAGCTGACGCTGCTGGTGACCAAAAAGCTGAACAACGACGCGCTGGTGCCGATCGCCAAGGATAACTACCGCCGGCTCGGCGTGGTGCTGAAACCGCAGGTATTGGATTTCAACGCGCTGCTGGCGCAGCGCAAGGCGGGCAATTACGACCTGGCGTCTCTCAGCACCAGCACGCTGAACGATCCGCACGACGGCGTACGCGACTTCATCAGCCGCGAGAGCGAGACCGGCTACCACAACCCGCAGGTGGACGCGCTGATCGCCAAAGCCAATGCCACGCTGGATATCGCGCAGCGCAAGCCGCTGTACCATCAGCTGTATCAGGCGCTGTCCGACGATCCGCCGGTGATCCTGCTCGGCAACCGCGAAATTTTGAGCGCCAGCAGCGCGCGCGTCACCGGCTTTAAACCGGATATCTACAACGGATTGGTCGGCAGCCTGCCGAACGTCAAACCGGCGCCGTAACGCCCTGACGCCGCCGCGCCATTACGGGCGGCGGCGATGGAACCCGCGATGAGAAATTTTATCCTGCGCCGTCTGCTGCAGACGATCCCGATGCTGCTGTTGGCTTCCTTGCTGATTTTTTGCATTTTCGCCCTGGCGCCCGGCGATTTTATCGACGGCAACATCAATCTGACCGCGCAACGCGCCGCCGAGCTGCGGGCGCTGTACGGGCTGGATCAGCCGTTGTTCAGCCGCTATCTGCACTGGCTTGGCCGGCTGCTGCAGGGCGACCTCGGCTTTTCACTGCAGTACCAGATCCCGGTCAGCACGCTGCTGAACCAATACATCTGGAACTCGTTCCTGCTGGCGGCGGTGGCGATGGTGTTGTATTGGGGCATCGCGCTGGCGGTGGGAGTGATCTCGGCGATGAAACCCTATTCGCTGTTCGATCATCTGATCACCGTGGCGGTGTTCGCCGCCATGTCGTTTCCGACGTTCTTCCTGTGCCTGTTGCTGATCAAATGGTTCGCCGTCGATCTGCACTGGCTGCCGGCGGGCGGCATGCTGCGTACCGGCAGCGAGGCGAGCGGGCTGGCCTGGGCGCTGGAGGTGGCGGCGCACCTGCTGTTGCCGGTGCTGGCGCTGGTGATGCTGCAGGCCGGCAGCCTGACGCGCTATTTCCGCGCCAGCATGCTGGAGGTGATCCGCATGGACTATATTCGCACCGCGCGCGCCAAAGGGCTCAGGGAGAAAACGGTGATCCTCAAACACGCGCTGCGCAATGCGCTATTGCCGATCATCACCCTGCTGGGGTTCGAGCTGCCTGGATTGTTCTCCGGCGCGCTGATCACCGAAAAAATCTTCAACTGGCCGGGCGCCGGACACATCCATATCGATTCGCTGGCGGCGCGTGATTACCCGGTATTGATGGGGTTCACGCTGTTTCTGGCCGCCTTGACCATTCTCGGCAATCTGCTGGCGGACATTCTGTACGCCTACGCCGATCCACGCATTCGCTTGAGGTAACACGATGTGGGTAACGCTGTTTTTCGGCCGCCGTCGCCGCTGGCGCCAGGCGCAACTGCCGGCGCTGGCGCAACTGTCGCCACCGCCCGCGGCGCAGGCCTGGCGCCGTCTGCGCCGCCACCGACCGGCGATGATCTCGCTGGCGCTGCTGGTGCTGTTGGCGCTGCTGTGCCTGATTGGGCCGTCGCTGTCGCCGTGGCGCGACGACGCCGGCGATGTGCTGAACATCAATCAGGCGCCGAGCGGCGCGCATTGGTTGGGCACCGACTTTCTCGGCCGCGATATTTGCACCCGGCTGCTGCTGGCGGGGCGAATATCGCTGACCATCGGCCTGGTGTCGATGCTGCTGTCGGTGACGCTGGGCTATGTGCTGGGGGCGTTCGCCGGTTATCTGGGGGGCGTGGCGGACCGGCTGATCATGCGCTTCGCCGATCTGCTGATGACCATTCCCGGCCTGCCGCTGTTGATCATCATGGGCGCGATGCTGACCGAACTCGACGTGTCGCCGGACTACCGCATCTACATGGTGATGATCATGCTTAGCCTGTTGGGATGGCCGTCATTGGCGCGGCTGGTGCGCGGCCAGATCCTGTCGCTGCGCGAGCGGGATTTCATGCTGGCCACCGAGGTGCTGGGTCTCTCCACTCGGCGACGCCTCTTCGGCCATCTGCTGCCCAACACCGTACCGATTCTGGTGGTGGTGGCTACCATGGCGGTGGCCAACGCCATTCTCAGCGAATCGGCGCTGAGTTACCTCGGGCTGGGCGTGGTGCCGCCGACGCCGTCGTGGGGCAACATGATGGACGCCGCCAACAGCCTGATCGACTTTCAGCGCCGGCCCTGGCTGTGGATGCCGCCCGGGCTGGCGATCTTCGTCACCGTGGTGGCGATCAATATCCTGGGCGACGGCCTGCGGGACGCGCTCGATCCGAAAATGAACGGAGTAACACGATGAGTCAACCTCTGGTGGCGTTCGACCGACTGTCGGTGTCGTTTCAGAGCGAGCAGGGGCCGGTGCGGGCGGTGCAGCAGGTCAGCCTGGAACTGCAGGCCGGGCAAACGCTGGGGATCGTCGGCGAATCGGGCTGCGGCAAAAGCGTGACCGCCATGGCGCTGATGGGGCTGTTGCCGCAGCCGCTGGCGCAGGTAGACGGCGGTGAGATTCGTTTTGAAGGACAAAACCTGCTGTCGCTGCGGGCGGCGCAGATGGCAGATTTGCGCGGCAACCGGTTGGCGATGATCTTTCAGGAGCCGATGAGCGCGCTCAATCCGGTGCTGACGCTCGGCGAACAGCTGCTGGAGCCGCTGATTCGTCATCTGGCCCTGTCGCCAAAAGCGGCCTGGCGTCAGGCGGTGCAACTGCTGGAGGAAGTGGGGTTGGCGCGCGCGGAGGCGCTGATGCGCTGCTACCCGCACCAGCTTTCCGGCGGCATGCTGCAGCGCGTGATGATCGCCATGGCGATAGGGTGCCGGCCGGCGCTGCTGATCGCCGATGAACCGACCACGGCGCTCGACGTCACGGTACAGGCGCAAATCCTGGCGTTGCTGCGCGAGCAGAGCCGGCGACACAATATGGCGATGATCTTGATCACCCACGATCTTGGGGTGATCGCACAAATGGCGGATCGGCTGGCGGTGATGTACGCCGGGCGCGTCGTCGAGCAGGGAACGACGCGGGAAGTGCTGGCCGAACCGCGGCACCCTTATACTCAGGGGCTGATCGCCTCGCGGCCGGTGCCGGGGCAGCGGCGTCGCCGTTTGTACTCCATTCCCGGCCAGGTGCCGGATCTGGCGCGGCTGCCTGAACACTGTGCGTTTGCCGAGCGTTGCGCGCAGGCCACCGCGCGCTGCCGCGACGGCATCCCGCCGTTGTACGGGACTCAGCAGCGCCAATCCGCCTGCTTCCTCAACGCCGGAGGGCGCCTGCATGTCGACTGAACCCCTGGTGGAAGTGAAAGGATTAAAGAAATATTTCCCGCTGCGCGACGGGCTGTTCGGGCGAACCACCGGCCAACTGAAGGCGGTGGACGACGTCAGCTTCAGCATTCGCAAGGGCCGCGTTTTCGGGCTGGTGGGCGAGTCCGGCAGCGGCAAAACCACAGTCGGCCGCACGCTGCTCGGCCTGCACGATAAAACCGCCGGTGAGGTGATGTTCAAAGGGCAGGCGCTGGATAGCCTCAGCAAAGACGCGCTGCGCGCCCTGCGGCCGAAAATGCAGCTGGTGTTTCAGGATCCGTACAGCTCGCTGAATCCGCGTCTGCGCGTGGGCGACGCCATCGGCGAAGCGCTGTTGCAGCATGGCCTGGCAAGCAAGGCGGAACTGCGCGAACGGGTGCTCGATACCCTGGCGATCTGCGGGCTGTCGCCGCAGCATTACGGGCGGTTTCCACATGAGTTTTCCGGCGGCCAGCGGCAGCGCGTCGGCATCGCGCGCGCGCTGATCCTGCAACCGGAATTTATCGTCGCCGATGAACCGATATCGGCGCTCGACGTGTCGATTCAGGCGCAGATCATCAATCTGTTTTCCGATTTGCAGGAAAGGCAGGGGGTGACGCTGCTGTTTATTTCGCACGATCTCGGCGTGGTGGAGCATCTGTGCCAGGACGTGGCGGTGATGTATCTGGGGCAGATCGTCGAGAGCGCCGACCGCGATTCGCTGTTTCGCCAACCGCTGCATCCCTACACGCAGGCCTTGTTGGCGGCGGTGCCGACGCTGGATGCGCACCGTTCGCCGGCGTGGGTGGCCGGGGGAGAAGCGCCCAATCCCGCCAACCCGCCGCGCGGCTGCCGTTTCCATCCCCGCTGTCCGCTGGCCACGGCGCAATGCCGTGAACAGGCGCCGCATCTGCGCAGCGTGGCGCCCGGTCATCAGGTGGCTTGCCACCTGGTCGGTTAGCGTCAGGACAGGTAGTGCTTCAACGCGCGCCCGGCCTGGTGGATCGCCGAATGCACCGCCGGGACGTGGGCGAGCGGGTTCAACAGGCCGTAGTCGTGGATCAGGCCGTTGTAGCGGGTGGCGGTGACCTCGACGCCGGCGGCGTCAAGCAGACGCGCGTAGGCTTCGCCCTCATCGCGCAGCACGTCCAGTTCGGCGGTCTGCACCAGCGCCGGCGGCAAGCCCCGCAGCTGTTCCGGCGTGGCGTTGAGCGGCGAGGCGTAGATCTCTTTGCGCTGCGCCTTATCGGGCGCATAGCTGTCCCAAAACCACTTCATCATGTTGCGGGTCAGGAAATGGCCTTCGGCGAACTGATGATAGGAATCGGTATCAAAGTGGGCGTGCGTGACGGGCCACAGCAGGATCTGGCAACGCAATGCCGGTATGCCTTTCTCTTTGGCCATCAGGCTGACCACCGCTGCCATATTGCCGCCGACGCTGTTGCCGACCACCGCCAGCCGTGAACCGTCGACGTTGATTTTTTCGCCGTACTCGGCCACCCATTCCGTGGCGGCGTAGGCCAGATTGATCGCCTGAGGATAATGCGCTTCCGGGGAGCGTGGGTAGTTGACGAATACCGCCGCCGCGCCGGAGCTGTAAACCAGATCGCGCACCAGCCGTTCATGGGTGGGAAAATCGCCCAGCACCCAACCGCCACCGTGAAAGAACATGAATACCGGCAGCTTCTCTTTGGCCCTGGCCGGCCGCACCAACTGCAGCAGAATATCCTGGCCCTCAACGTGGATGGTTTTCTCGCTGATTTCCACCTCGCGCAGCGGCACCTCGACGCTGCGTTGCACGTCCTCCAAAACCTTGCGCGCTTCTTTGGGCTTCATCTGCTCCATGGGTTTACCGCCACCGGCATTCAGCGCGTCGAGAAACGCGCGGATGTCGTGTTGGGCGTGCGGCTGGCTGAGATCGACGGTTTTCTTGGGCATGGTGGCTCCTTGTGCGCAGAAGAGAAGGGGCGGTCAGGATCACAGTGTAGTCGCTGGCGTACAAAGCAGGAACCGCGGTCAGCGCGGCTCCTTTTTCGCGAGTATGGCGGGTGGCGCCTCTGCGTCGCTGCCGCGTTGCACCATGCTGGCGCGCCGCTGCACCCGATGGGGGCAAAAAGTGTGATAGCGAGCAAATTGGGGGAAATTATTTTTGCGAGCCCGATCAGAAATCCTGAAGTTTTTCGTAATTGAATAGGATTTCGCACGCAATGATGATTTTAGGCCTTATTTTTTAATTTATGCATTACCAATGCATAGAAAATGAATAAATATTCATTATAAGCCGTTGTTTTAACGTAAAAAATAGCCAAATCCGGCAAAAATCCCGTTTTGGCACGATAGCTGCTCTACACTCTTTATCAAACGACATGTATTTTAACTGCTCGTTAACATTTACTCCCCGCTCAGGGACCGGATATACGCCATAAATAGTGAAAAACCGATTTTATGTAACAGATTTGTTTCTAAATCAGCGGTAAGGGACAGCATTTTCTCCGCCGCGAAAGTCGGTTTTGAACAACGGTTTTTGTGCATTGTGGCGGTCTAACCGGGCTTGAGCGGCCCTTACAGTCAAAATTCAGCCTTTGCTGAGATTATGAGGTCACTATGGAACAGCCAATCGCAGTTACCCGCCAGTCTTTCGATGACTGGATGGTCCCGGTTTATGCCCCTGCCGATTTTATTCTGGTGCGTGGCGAAGGATCGCAGGTGTGGGATCAGCAGGGTAAGTCTTACATCGATTTCGCCGGCGGCATCGCGGTTAACGCGCTGGGCCATGCGCACCCGGCGGTCAAGGCGGCGCTGGTGGAACAGGCGGGCAAACTGTGGCATCTGGGCAATGGCTATACCAACGAACCGGTACTGCGTCTGGCCAAAAAACTGATCGACGCCACGTTCGCCGACAAGGTGTTCTTCTGTAATTCGGGTGCAGAAGCCAACGAGGCGGCGCTGAAACTGGCGCGTAAGCACGCGCACGATCAGCACGGCGCCGGTAAAGATCAGATTGTGGCGTTCAACAACGCGTTCCACGGCCGCACGCTGTTCACCGTCTCCGCCGGCGGCCAGCCGAAATATTCGCAGGATTTTGCGCCGCTGCCGGGCGGCATCACCCATACGCCGTATAACGATCTGGCCGCAGCGGCCGAGCTTATCAACGATCGCACCTGCGCGGTGATCGTCGAGCCTATTCAGGGTGAGGGCGGCGTGCTGCCGGCGGAGGCCAGTTTCCTGCAGGGGCTGCGTGAACTGTGCGATCGTCACAACGCGCTGCTGATCTTCGACGAAGTACAGACCGGCGTTGGCCGCACCGGCCATCTGTATGCCTACATGCAGTACGGCGTGGTGCCGGACGTGCTGACCACCGCCAAAGCGCTGGGCGGCGGCTTCCCGATCGGCGCGATGCTGACCACCGATGCGCTGGCGAAAACGCTGGGCGTCGGCACCCACGGCACCACCTACGGCGGCAACCCGCTGGCGACGGCGGTGGCGGGGGAAGTGTTCTCCATCATCAACACGCCGGAAGTGCTGGAAGGCGTCAAACAACGTCACCAGTGGTTCATCGACGGGTTGAACGATATCAACCGTCAGTACCCGATCTTCGCCGAGATCCGCGGCGGCGGTTTGCTGATCGGCTGCCAATTGAAGAAAGACTATGCCGGCAAAGCGAAGCAGATCACCCAACTGGCCAACGAAGAAGGCGTTATCGCGCTGATCGCCGGTCCGGACGTGGTGCGTTTCACGCCGTCGCTGATCATCCCTGAGCAGGATGTGAAAGAGGGGCTGGCGCGATTCGCGCGCGCCGTGGCGCGTATTTGCAGCTAATCAGCGGGCTGCGCCTTCACCGGCGCAGCCTGATTCAGAAGAGGTTCGCATTATGATGATTATTCGCCCTATAGAGCGTCGCGATCTGGCGGATTTACTGACGCTTGCCGGTAAATCCGGCATCGGTCTCACTTCACTGCCGCAGAATGAAGATACCTTGTCGGCGCGCATTGAGCGGGCGTTAAAAACCTGGCAAGGCGAACTTCCGCAAAGTGACCAGTGTTATTTATTCGTATTGGAAGACAGCGAGCGCCGGCAGGCGGTGGGGGTCTGCGCGATCGAAGTGGCCGTTGGCCTGGCGGAACCCTGGTACAGCTTCCGCGTCGGCACGCAGGTGCATGCCTCCAAACAGCTGAACGTCTATAAATCGGTGCCGACGCTGTTCCTCAGCAACGACCATACCGGCCATTCGGAGCTGTGTACGCTGTTCCTCGATCCGGATTATCGCCACGGCGAGAACGGCAAGCTGCTGTCGAAGGTACGTTTCCTGTTTATCGCCGCGTTCCGTGAACGCTTCTCCCGGCGCCTGATAGCCGAGATGCGCGGTTTCTCCGATGAAAACGGCCGTTCGCCGTTCTGGGAGAGCGTCGGTCACCGTTTCTTCTCCATCGAGTTCGCCAAGGCGGACTACCTGAGCGGCACCGGGCAAAAGGCGTTTATCGCCGAGCTGATGCCGAAACATCCGTTGTATGTCGATTTCCTGGCCGAAGACGCGCAGAAAGTGATCGGTGAGGTGCACCCACAAACCCTGCCGGCGCGCCGCCTACTGGAGGCGGAAGGCTTGAGCTATCAGGGCTACGTCGATATCTTCGACGGCGGCCCGACGCTGGAAGCCGAGATCGACCACATCCGTGCGGTGAAGCAGAGCCGCCTGGTGAAAGTGGTACTGGATGACACGCCGATGCGCGCCGATGCGCCGGTGCATCTGGTGGCCAACGACAACTATCAGAACTACCGCGCACTGCTGGTCAATGCCGATCTGTATGACGACCGCCTGCATATCAACGCCGCCACCGCCGCGGCGCTGGGCGTCGAGCAGGGCAGCCCGGTGCGGGTGCTCCCCCTTATTGCACAGGAGAAAGCATGATGTCCCATCCTGCTCTGTTGATTAATGGCGTCTGGCGGCAGGGCCGCGGCGCTGAGTTCGACAAGACCGACCCGGTCGGCAATCAGCCGCTGTGGCGGGCCAACGCCGCCGACGCCGCCGACGTCGCCGCCGCCTGCGAAGCTGCGCGCGCCGCGTTCCCCGCCTGGGCGCGCACGCCGTTCGAGCAGCGCGAACAGCTGGTGACACGCTTCGCCGCCTTGCTGGAGGAACACAAGCAGTCGCTGGCGGAAACCATCAGCCGCGAGACCGGCAAGCCGCGTTGGGAAACGCTGACCGAAATTCAGGCGATGATCGGCAAGGTGGGCATTTCGCTGCAGGCCTATCAGGCGCGCACCGGTTTTAGCCAGACGGCGATGGCCGACGGCGCTTCGGTGTTGCGCCATCGTCCGCACGGCGTGCTGGCGGTATTCGGGCCTTATAACTTCCCCGGCCATCTGCCGAACGGCCATATCGTGCCGGCGCTGTTGGCCGGTAACTGCGTGGTGTTCAAGCCGAGCGAGCTGACGCCGTTGACCGCCGAGGAGACCCTGAAACTGTGGCTGCAGGCCGGTCTGCCGGACGGGGTGATCAATCTGGTGCAGGGCGGCCGGGAAACCGGCGAAGCCTTGGCGGCCAGTGCGGATATCGACGGTCTGCTGTTTACCGGCAGCGCCGGCACCGGCTATCACCTGCATCGCCAATTGGCGGGGCAGCCGGAGAAGATCCTGGCGCTGGAGATGGGCGGCAACAATGCGCTGATCGTCGACGGTTTCGAGGATCGCGACGCGGCGGTCAACCTGGCTATCCAGTCGGCATTTATCTCCGCCGGTCAACGCTGTACCTGTTCGCGTCGCATTCTGGTGAAGCAAGGGGCGGAAGGCGATGCCTTTATCGCGCGTTTGGTTCAGGTGGCGGGCGAACTGCGCGTCGGCCGTTGGGATGCCGAACCGCAGCCGTTCATGGGCGGGGTGGTGTCGGCTGCCGCGGCGGAAAACATGCTGAAAGCGCAGCAGCGCTTGCTGGCGCTGGGTGGCAAATCGCTGCTGGCCATGCGTCTGCTGGAACCGGGCAGCTCGTTGCTCAGCCCGGGGATCATCGATCTGACTGGCGTGGCCGGCGTGCCGGACGAAGAGTATTTCGGGCCGTTGACCACCATCGTGCGTTACCGCGATTTCGACGAGGCCCTGCGGCTCGCCAACCAGACGCGCTATGGCCTGTCGGTGGGACTGGTCTCGCCGCAGCGCGAGCTGTTCGAGCGGCTGTTGCTGGAAGCGCGCGCCGGCATCGTCAACTGGAACAAGCCGCTGACCGGGGCGTCCAGCGCGGCGCCGTTCGGCGGCGTGGGGGCCTCCGGCAACCATCGCCCAAGCGCCTTCTATGCGGCGGACTATTGCGCCTGGCCGATGGCTTCGCTGGAAAGCGAAAGCCTGTCGCTGCCGGCGACGCTATCGCCGGGCTTGTCGTTCCGTTAATCGTCTGCGGCGGCGCGATGGCGCTGCCGCACGCTATCCCCAGGGGATAAACATGTCAGGATATGAAGTCAATTTCGACGGTTTGGTGGGGCCGACGCACCACTATGCCGGGCTGTCGTTCGGCAACGAGGCGTCGACGCAGCATCAAAACAGCGTATCGAACCCGAAGCTGGCGGCGAAGCAAGGTTTGCTGAAAATGAAGGCGCTGGCCGATCTCGGTTTCCAGCAAGGGGTCTTGCCGCCGCAGGAGCGGCCGCATTTGCCGATGCTGCGTCGCCTGGGTTTCAGCGGCAGCGATGAGGCGGTGCTGGCGCAGGCGATGCGTCAGTCGCCGCGCTTGCTGTCGGCGCTCAGCTCGGCGTCGTGCATGTGGACCGCCAATGCGGCCACCGTGTCGCCTTCGGCGGACAGCGCCGACGGCAAGGTGCACTTCACCGCCGCCAACCTGAACAACAAATTCCACCGCGCCATCGAAGCGGAAACCACCACCGCCGTATTGCGGGCGATGTTCAGCGACGATCGGCATTTCGCCCACCACGAGGCGCTGCCGCAGGTGGCGTTGTTCGGCGACGAAGGGGCGGCCAACCATAACCGTCTGGGCGGTGATTACGCTAAGCGCAGCGTGCAGATGTTCGTCTATGGTCGTCAGGAGTTTGGCGGCGAAACGGCGCCGGCGCGTTACCCTGCGCGCCAGACGCGTGAAGCCGGCGAGGCGATCGCTCGCCTGCACCAGTTGGATGAACAGCATACGGTCTTCGTGCAGCAAAACCCGGCGGTGATCGATCAGGGCGTGTTCCATAACGACGTGATTGCGGTCAGCAACCAGAACGTGCTGTTCCATCATCAGCAGGCGTTTTACCGCCAGCAACAGGCGCTGGATGAAGTGCGCCGCAAGATGGCGACGCTGGACAGCGAGCTGGTAGCGATAGAAGTGCCGACAGAGCGCGTCTCGGTAGCGGACGCGGTGGCGACCTATCTGTTCAACAGCCAAATTCTTACCAAACCGAACGGCAAGATGATGATCGTCGTGCCGGAGGAGTCGCGTCAGCACGCCGGCGTGTGGCGTTACCTCAACGACATGGTCGGCAGCGGCGGCCCTATCGATGAAATCCGCGTGTTCGACCTGCGTGAAAGCATGCGCAACGGCGGCGGCCCTGCCTGCCTGCGGTTGCGGGTGGCGCTCAACGAACAAGAGTTGAGAGCGGTCAATCCACGCGTGATGATGAACGATCGGCTGTTCGCAACGTTGAACGAGTGGGTCGATCGTCATTACCGCGATCGCCTGACGCAGGATGACCTGGCCGATCCGCTGCTGCTGCGCGAAGGGCGCGAGGCGCTGGATGCGCTGACGTCGATCCTCGGTCTCGGCGCCATTTATCCGTTCCAACGCTAAGGGAGGCAGCATGATCGATCTACTGCCCCTGACGCTGGAAGGGAACGAACCCGTCGAATGGCAAGGTGAAACACCGCAGCTGCGGTGGCGCTGGCAGGGGGAAGGGGTGCTGGAGCTTACGCCGCGACAGCCTTACCGCCAGGCGATGGTGATGTCGGCGGGCGTGCACGGCAATGAAACCGCGCCGATTGAACTGCTCAATCAACTGGTCGGCGATCTCCTTGCCGGCCGGTTGCCGCTGACGGTGCGACTGTTGGTGGTACTGGGCAACCCGGCGGCGATGCGGGCCGGCAAGCGTTATCTGCACAGCGATATGAACCGCATGTTCGGCGGCCGCTACCGCAACTTCGCCGCCAGCGGCGAAACCGTGCGCGCGCAGCAGTTGGAGCGTGCGCTCGCCGCCTTTTTCGATGGGGAGCAGGCGGCGCGTTTCCATTACGATTTGCACACCGCCATCCGTGAATCGCGTTTGCCACGTTTCGGCATTCTGCCCTTTCAGAAACGCCCGTACAGTGAGCCGATGTTGAAGCTGCTGGATGCCGCCGATCTGGATGCGTTGGTGGTACACAGTGCGCCGGGCGGGACTTTTAGCCATTACTCCAGCGAACATCTCAATGCGGCGAGCTGTACGCTCGAGCTGGGCAAGGCGCGGCCGTTCGGCAGCAACGATCTGCAGCAGTTCGCCGCCATCGATCGCGCTCTGCGGGCGGCGGTCAGCGAAGGGGCGCTGCCGACGCGTGCGGGCGCCGAGATTCGGGTTTTCCGTGTGATGCACTCGTTGATCAAGCACAGCGAAGATTTCAAACTGCATCTGGACGATGACACGGCCAACTTCACCGAACTGCAACCGGGCATGTTGCTGTGCGAGCAGCCGCAGGAGGACTATCGCGTGGGCCAGGAGGGGGCGTGGATACTGTTCCCTAACCCCAGCGTGGCGTTGGGCCTGCGTGCCGGTATGTTGTTGAGCGAGGTTTCCCGCTCTACGCTGTATTGATTTATCCACGGTGGCGCCGTCAGCGCGCCGCCGTTATTCCTTTCATTATTTTAATCTGCTATTTCCCGCTATTTTTATTCCCGTAAGGCGAATTTTATTCGTCACTAATCCGCGTCTTTATGCGAGTGAATAGAAGGCAGTTTCGGGTCGTTATCTGAAAGCCTTAATTGCCTGATGAGTTTGTTAAGATAAAAATGTGAAATAAGTAACGTTTTTAATAACCATGCTAATCTTGTTGTTACTTTTGAATCGCGCAGAAAGCACGCAAAACGAAACCGATTTGCACCACTTTGGTGCTATGCACCGTTTTGGTTATAACTTATGTGATAAAAAATTCTTATATTCAATGAGTTGAGTGATTTCTTTATTGACACATTCAGTTACAAATAAACATGCTTTCTCCTCGTTGTTTCATGAACTTTTTGATTTTAAGTTTTGATTCATGATGCTAATGTCACATCACCCCTGCATTAGGGGAGCTCATAAAATACCAAAAGATAAAATCACAGCCCAAATTATAAATTGGGCGTGACGGGCAGGGTTCTAATTATAATATCTAGGAAAATAAATGATGAAACGCAGTGTATTAGCCTTAGCTGTCGCCCTCGGGGCGATCACCTCCTTCGCCAACGCGGCTGAAATCTACAATAAGGATGGCAATAAACTCGACCTGTACGGCCGCGTTAACGCCAAGCATTATTTCAGCGACAGTAAGTCCAACGACGGTGATATGACCTATGTTCGCCTGGGCTTCAAAGGCGAAACGCAAATCAATGACCAGTTGACCGGCTACGGCCAGTGGGAATACAACGTCCAGGCCAATCACGACGAAGCGCAGGGCACCGCCGGCACCAAAACGCGTCTGGGCTTCGCGGGGCTGAAATTCGGCAACTACGGTTCTTTCGACTACGGCCGTAACTACGGCGTGGTGTATGACGCCGAGGCTTACACCGACATGCTGCCGGAATTCGGCGGCGATTCCTACAGCTATACCGATAACTTTATGACCGCCCGTTCCAACGGTTTGGCCACCTACCGCAACCGTGATTTCTTCGGTTTGGTGGAGGGCCTGAACCTGGCGGTGCAGTATCAGGGTAAAAACGACGGTGACGGCCGCAGCGTGACCAAGCAAAACGGCGACGGTTACGGCCTGTCTCTGGACTACCAGGATATCGGCGGTTCCGGCATCGGCGTAGCGGCGGCGTTCTCCGATTCCAACCGCACCAGCGCTCAGAAAGCGCTGCAGTATGGCAAGGGTGACAGCGCTACCGCCTGGACCACCGCGGTGAAATACGACGCCAACCAGGTTTACCTGGCTGCGATGTATGCCGAAACCCGTAACATGACGCCGATCAGCGTCAACGGCACTTCCGGCTTCGCCAATAAAACGCAAAACTTCGAAGTTGTGGCTCAGTATCAATTCGAGAACGGCCTGCGTCCTTCCGTGGCCTACGTGCAGTCCAAAGGCAAGGATATCGAAGGGATCGGTGATGCCGACCTGGTGAAATACGTGGAAGTGGGGGCGACTTACTACTTCAACAAAAATATGTACACCTACGTCGATTATCAAATCAACCAGCTGAGCGACGATAACAAACTGAAACTGGCCAACGATGATATCGTTGCCGTCAGCCTGACGTATCGTTTCTAATTCTGCAATTTCATTACCTTCATCCTGTGTCGGGATTGGTAATCAGGCAGGGCGCAAGCCCTGCCTTTGTTTTATCGGGATCTCAGCCTTTGGGCGCCAGCCCGATCAGTTCAATGGCGGAACGCAGCGCGACGAAACGTTGCTGATCCTGCTCACGCTCTATTTCGTCCACCAGCTGCGAAAGAATATTGCCGCCGGATACCTTTTTATGGTTTTGGATTAACTGCAACACTGCGTCGCCTAACGCCAGGCTGACGTCGCGCAGCAGAGTTTCATATTGCTCGTTGGAATGAGCCGATGCTGGCATGACCTTTCTCTGTCTCTCTCTTCTTCGGGAGCCGCAATTTAGCAAAACAGCGGCCTTATGCCTCAGAGGAAGACGAAGTTTCCGATGAAATCAGAAATTCCTCAGCATTGCGCGGGGAGGATGTTAAAAATCCGAATATTCGCTGGCTGGCAACCAGAAGCCGTCGATAAACTCTTCCATGGGATAACAGCCGGCGTGTCGCAAGTTCTGTTCCTTCATCGCGACCAGGCATTGCGGCTCGTCGCGCAATATATCGACCACCATTTCACTGCAGCCGCCATCCAGATAACAGACAAACATCACCAATGCGTACATCGTCGCACGCCTCCTTCGTCGAGTTGCCTTGTCTGCAACAGTGTAGGTAGAAAAGCGCGATTTTTCAGCATCATTGCACGATAAGTCGCCATGGAAACGCCGCTGACGACACTTTCGGAATACTCTACCCGTTTCTGACGCCGTGAGCGGATGGCATATCCTTTTGTCGATGCTAAGCTTAACAAGCCTTACTTAAACGAATTACTGCAACCATCAAAAGGAGTGAATATGGGCTTGTTTAACTTCGTCAAAGAAGCGGGCGAAAAACTGTGGGATACAGTCACCGGCAATGCCTCCGCCGAAGATCAAAGCGCCAAACTCAAGGAGCATCTCGATAAGAGCGGCCTGCCGGGCACTGACAAAGTGAATGTGCAGGTGGTCGATGGTAAAGCCGTAGTGACCGGCGACGCCGTCAGCCAGGAGTTAAAAGAGAAGATCCTGGTGGCTATCGGCAACGTGGCGGGTATCAGCGGTGTGGAAGACAAGGTGGCGGTAGCGCAATCCGACGCCGAGAGCCGCTTCTATACCGTGAAGAAGGGCGATACGCTGAGCGCGATCTCTAAAGAGATGTATGGCAACGCCAATCTGTACAACAAGATTTTCGAAGCCAACAAGCCGATGCTGTCGAGCCCGGACAAGATTTATCCGGGGCAGGTGTTGCGTATCCCGCAATAACGCGTCGGTCTACCCTGGCCCGGTTACGTACCGGGCTTTTTTTTGTCCTCTGCAATCGGCGTCTCTTATTTCCCTGCGATCTCCATGCCAGTTACATCTCCCCTGTGTACTTGCTCGCTCACCGGCAGGCGCGGTGTTGACCCTGATGGGGAAAATTGATAGCGTCATCCCCCGGTTGAGGCCGGAGCGACCAAGTCAGCGACGTTGGCGCCTTATTCTGAGGGGATGTTTTGCCCCGCCAAACAGCAACGCAGCAGTTGAACGAGTGAAAACCGATTTAGTGAAACAAGAGCGTAACGCCTCAACGGATAAAAATTATCGAGAAACCTTGGGTGATGCGCAATTTGCGATCGTCGTGTTGGCGGTGGCGTCCTGCTCACTGATTATCTTTACGCTGGCGGTCACGCTGTGGGTGACCTGACGCGATTAACTAGGGGAGATAAAATGGAGCCTAATCTCCATGATGAAACCAAACTGCTGGCGATCATCGGCCTGTTGGTGTCCGTGCTGCTGGTGGTATCAATTCTCTTTGGCGTGACCTATTTCTCCGATCTCAGGCACGCGCATGACGATATAGACATCAAGAGCTGCTATATCAAAGCCCCCTGAACCGCGCGAACGTGCCTGCACGTCGCCGCTCTGCGGGGGAGCTGTCCTGTGTTAAGCTTGGGCGGTTACCCTTGGCGAATCGGCGCCATTCAGGAGGTCTTTGCGATGAGTCAGCCACGTCCTACGCTCTCTTCACCTTCACGCGAGTGCCCCGTCGTTGACGGCGTGCGCCAGATACAACGTATTGCCGTGCGTAACGCCGAAGTGGGGGGCATTCCGATCAACCGCGCGTTGCCAACCCGGGAGCGGCGCACCGTCGGCGCCTGGTGTTTTCTCGATCACGCCGGGCCGACGGTATTCAACGGCACTTCGCCCGGCATGGATGTGGGGCCGCATCCGCACACCGGGCTGCAAACGTTCACCTGGATGATAGAAGGTGAGGTGCTGCACCGAGACAGCCTTGGCAGTGAGCAGGTGATTCGCCCGGGTCAGGTTAACCTGATGACCGCAGGGCACGGCATTGCGCATACGGAACAGTCGGTGGGTGAGCAACGGCGATTGCATGCTGCGCAATTATGGATCGCGCTGCCGGCCGAACATGCCGACATGGCGCCACGCTTCGATCATTATCCTGACTTGCCGCAATGGCAGAATAACGGCGTGAATCATCGTTTGTTGGTCGGGGAATTTGGCGCGTATCGTTCACCGGTGTTCACTCTTTCGCCATTAATCGCCATTGATCTGGAATGGGAAGAAGCGGCAAGAATCGAATTGCCGTTGCGCGATGATTATGAAATCGGCTTTTTGCCCCTTATTGGTGCATTTGAACTTAATGATGAAACCTTTTCACCTGATGAATTCGCTTATTTGGGCATAAAGAATAACTCTATTGGGTTAAATGCACGGAAGGGGAGCCGGGGATTACTCATCGGTGGGGCGCCATTAAACGAAGAGATCCTTATCTGGTGGAATTTCGTTGGCCATACCAAGGCTGAAATTACTCGGGCTCAGCATGATTGGGAACAAGGCGCGCCGCGTTTCCCGCCGGTTAGCGGTTATTCTGGTGAGCGCATGACCGCACCGCGCCTGCCCTGGAACGATGTTTGATAGCGTTAGGATATAATCGCCGCGATTATTCGGCTTATTTCGCTCTAATAAGGCGTAATTAATGTGATCGCGGCTCCAGCTTTACGACAATATAAGGTTTCTCGGCGGAAAAGTGATCTGGCGCATATAACGACAGTGAGAAGAAGTTTAGGATAATCCTCAGGAAGTCAGGTTGTCTCCCGTCAGTCAGATGTCAGTGAGGTCATTATGAGTCAGGTACTTTATCGTGCAAGATTGTCCCATGTCGTGGTTGCCACGGCGCTGTTTTGGGTCTCTGTCGCGGCATTGTTGGTCGCCGTATTAAACTAACCTCAAAAAATGACTCCTGCATAAACCCGCTTCGGCGGGTTTTTTTATCTCCGCCGATGGGGAGGCGAGCGAAGGTGTTTATAATTGATGGCATCTTCAATAAACGACTGGAACCATCATGAAGTTCTTTGCCGATATTTTGCTGCTGCTCATCGCAGCGCTCCATCTTTATATCCTGGTGCTGGAAATGTTCCTGTGGCGTACGCCCCTCGGCAGGCGCGCATTCGGCACAACGGCGGAGTTCGCCGCAGCCACGCGGGTGTTGGCCGCCAATCAGGGGTTGTACAACGGCTTTCTGGCGCTGGGCCTGGTATGGGGCTATTGGCGTGAAGATGTGGCGCTGCAGCTGTTCTTTCTCGGGTGTGTGCTGGCGGCCGGGGTGTTCGGCGGGTTGAGCGCCAGTCGCAAAATTTTGTGGGTGCAGGCGCTGCCGGCCGCGATCGCGATGCTGGCGGTCTGGGGGGCGCGTTAACCCGCCGACTTGCGGCGAGCTTCAGGCGGATTTTTGGTGAATGACGTGCAGCGGCGGATCGATGTGCAGATCAACGCTCAAATCCTGGCGGAAATCATAGGGTGTGATATTAAAACGCTTTCTGAACATGTAGGTGAAGTGGGACTGTGAACCGAAGCCAAAGTCCAGGGCGATGTCGAAGATCGACGCTTCACTGCTGCGCAGTTGATAGACTGCGCCGGCCAGACGGCGTTCGCGAATGTATTTACCGAGCGAAATCCCTGTCGCTTCTTTGAACAGCTTCTGCATGTGCCACAGCGAGTAGCCGGAGTACTCGGCCAGCTCTTCGAGATGGATCACTCGTCCGAGGTGAGTTTCGACCCATTTGCTGAGGGCGCAGACCAACGAGAGGTGGTGTTCTTGTATCATCAGTGCGTCAGTGTGAGACCTACATAGCGGTGAAGTATACACAACTTGCCGCCGTGGACAAAAATGCCGCCGGTGACGGAGGGCAATTATTCGGAAAAACCGTTTGACCGCCGCTTGTCAGCCGAAAGGAAAAACGGCTAATCTGAGACTGTCGCCGCCGCGGTGGGGGACGCAAAGAAAGCCGCAGCAAGAACCGCCAAAACAGAGTCAGCCGTAACAACTCAACGTTGATGGGGTGATCGCATGTTAATGACAGTGATTATTACTCTGGTTGTAATCGTGGGCGTCGGCGCTTTTATGGCGACGCCGGTGATGAGCATGAAGAATGCGGAAAGTGTGGGAGGTGAAGAACCGTGAGAGCAAGAAGACATGCACGCCGCTGAGCGGGGCGAGCGCTAATCGGGAAAGCCTGGGTCAGAAACCCGGGCTTTTTGTTGCGTAACCGCTCAAACGTTTTTCCGCTCGACGGTTTCTTCTCCCCAATAAAGCTGGTCGGCGGTGGTTTTGGCAAAGGCCTTTTCCAACGCCTCATCACTGCCTTCTTCCCAGATTTTCTGCGCCAACACTTCATCGTTCCCTGCCAGCTCAAAAATGGCTTCGGCGATTTCCACCGAAGTTTCACGCACTGTCGCCCAGGATTTCACATTGTGATTCGCCATAACTTTCTCCTGTTGGTTGTGGCTTGCGGGTGGTTTTTACCACCGCCATGCAGCAAGTATAGGCCAATCCGCCGCAGGCTTTTGCCCGCCGGTGCGCAGAATGGGGAAAAAGACGGGGAGTGCGGGCAATGGCGCGGACGCCATGCTATTCTGTGCGGCGTTTGAATCAAGAAGGAAATTTATTATGTCTGACATGCTGAGCAACGAGCAGGAACTGGCTTCCGATCTGGTCGCTTGCCAACTGGTCATCAAACAGATTCTGGACGTTATCGACGTGATTGCGCCGACCGAAGTGCGCGACAAGATGGCGGGTCAGCTCAAAAGCATCGATTTCTCCACGCATCCTGCCGGCGCCGATCCGGTGACCCGCCGAGCGATTGACAAGGCGATTGCGCTGATTGAGATGAAGTTTACCCGCAACTGAGGCGGGGCCGCCGCAAAGCGGCGGCGTCGGGCGGTGGCGGTTAATCCACCACCGTTTCGATTTTCTTGAACAGCGGGCAGTCGGCTACGCCGATGAAACCGTTGTCGCCATTCACGTACTGGGCGATCGCCACGTTGCGCGCCGTCAGGTATTTGCACTGCAACCCCAACCCGCCAACGTTTTTGTTGCTGCCGATCAGCACGCCGTAGCCAGAGATCAAAAAGCCGCCGTAAATGACCGCCAACACCAATACCCACTTAATCAATTTGCTCATCGTATTTCCTCGTTATCCCTGAGGGTTCATCTAGCCACGGCGCCTATGCGAGGGCAAGGGTAACAGTCTGAAAACCGGGCGATAGCCAGAAATCTAAACGGAAAGTTAAACTTCGTTTAACTTCGCTGTGATAACATGCGCGATAGATTACCAAGATAACAATGAGGCTGCTAAATTTGTTGCGAAAAAAAATCCTCGTGATAATGACGGCCGTCGCTGCCTGCCTGTTTTTCTACCTGCTGGCGCTGGACAGCTATTGCGACGATGGTGGAAATTTTGCGTTGGGCATCTGTTCGGTAACCCGCTTCGTGCCCTGGTAAGCAATTTTTGGCAGGGATGTTCGCACGGCCGCCGCGAGTGTTAAGATGGCTGTCTGAATTTCGCAGTAGATAGGGTTGTCCATGTACGATTTAGGTTTTGGCCAGAACGGCCTGTTGTCGCTGGCCCTCGTCGCCGTGGCGTTGCTGGCCGGGCTGTGGGTCTGGTTCCTGGTGAACCGCGCCAGCGTGCGCGCCAATGAGCAGATTCGCCTGCTGCAGGAGATTGCCGAGCAACAACGCCAGCAAACGGCGCTGTTGAAGCGTATGGCGCACCGCGCCGGCGCAGACGGCGCCGCTGCTGCTGACGACGAACTCAACCCCGCGCTGGATTTCAAAGGTTTCATCCCCGAACGTTGAGCATGATGCCCCGGCCGACGGCAGCGTCGCCGGGGCGCCTCAGTAAAACACCATGCCCTGATACGGCTTTTCCCGGCATGCCGCCAGGCGGCTGGCCAAATCGCCGGCATGGATCTCCAATTGATGCCCATCGGGATCGAGAAAATAGAGTGATTCGCCTTCGCTGCGATTGCTTTTCCACTCTTCGACGCCGGCCTGGCGCAACCGCTCGCTGACCTGCTCAATGTGTTCCGGCGCGACGCTGAAGGCGTAATGGGTGTAATCGCGCTCGCGTTGTTGCATGCGCGTTTCATCCAGCGACAGGCATAGCCACAACGGCCCTAACGACAGATAGGCGCCGCCTTGCCAGCGGGCGTGCGGGATAAATCCCAACAGATGACGATAAAAATCGAAGCTGCGATCGAGATTGCTGACGGCGAGCGTCAGATGGTTAAGGCCGGTCAACATGCATGCGTTCTCTGGGCGCTGAACAGGGAGAAAAGTTTACGCAGGCGCTAAGGAAAGATAAAGGGGACAAAGCATTAGTAGAGATAATGTGAAAACCGGCGGCGCTGTCATAAAACTGTCGTACAGACATCGTAATGTAGCGCGAACCTTACGAAAGCTGGATGAAGCCGATGATTAAATGGTACGAAGAAAGCGATGCCGAAGTGAACCGCAGCATTGCGCTGCTGACCGGAGAGAACCCGGACAAGTGGTATCCCTACGGTGGTGTGAAAGGTAAAGATTACTGCAAGAATCCCTCCGATGCCTGGCCGATCATTTGCGCCAACAAAATCAGTCTGAACCCCGACAACCAAAGCGACAGCCCGCAGTGGCAGGCGCGCATGAGCACTCAGGGCGGTGAATGGCAGGCGGACAGCGCCAGCCCGCTGCGCGCGGCGATGATCTGCTTCCTGATGAGCCGACAGGCTAACTGAGTCGAACAATACCGGTGATTGGTAAGAGTTTCTCCTTTTTCTAATAACAGAGCTGTCGTTGGCGGAGGCTGTTTATGAAGCGCATTATCAAAGGTGATAAAAACTTGTCTCATCTGGTGATTGCCCATGCGGCGATCGATCGTCATGCCGAAAGCTTCGGCCAGCGCCGTCAGGGCTGGCCCTCGACCTACCTGATAAAATATCAAAACGATCGCGTGGCGGTGGAAGTGGTCACGCGTAGCCAATCTTATGTCGCCACGCTGATGATCGGCGCGCGCAATCTGACCAAACTGTGCGGTATGCCTGGCTAAACGCTGCCGTTATCCGCTTTCTCGCGGTAAAAAAATCGCGCTCCGGCCTGCCGTCTCGGGGCGCTTCTCCTTGATGCTCACGGGGTTAAGTGTTAAAAAGCCGCCCGCAGATACATTTATTGATTGGTTAAATCTTGGCCGATAGCGGCAAGGGTATACGCCATATGAGGATAAGATGGGCGGTCAGCATCAGGATACTCCGCTAAAACGCGGTTTAAAAAACAGACACATACAGCTTATTGCCCTCGGGGGCGCCATCGGTACCGGTTTATTTCTCGGCATTGCGCAAACCATTAAAATGGCCGGCCCCGCCGTGCTGCTGGGCTACGCCATCGGCGGTTTTATCGCGTTTTTAATCATGCGCCAGCTGGGTGAAATGGTGGTGGAGGAGCCGGTCGCCGGCTCTTTCAGTCACTTTGCCTATAAATACTGGGGCGATTTCGCCGGCTTCCTTTCCGGCTGGAACTACTGGGCAATGTTCATTCTGGTCGGCATGGCGGAATTGACCGCCGTCGGCATCTACATTCAGTACTGGTGGCCGGAGATCCCCACCTGGGCCTCTGCCGCGCTGTTTTTCGTGCTGATCAACCTGATTAACCTGGTGAACGTGCGCCTGTACGGCGAAACCGAGTTCTGGTTCGCCATCATCAAGGTGGTGGCGATTGTCGGCATGATCGTCTTCGGCGCCTGGCTGTTGGCCAGCGGTAACGGCGGGCCGCAGGCCAGCATCACCAACCTCTGGCAGCAGGGCGGCTTTATGCCGCACGGCTTCTCCGGGCTGGTGATGGCGATGGCGGTGATCATGTTCTCGTTCGGCGGGCTGGAGATGGTCGGCATCACCGCGGCGGAAGCCGCCGATCCGCGTCGCAGCATTCCCAAAGCCACCAATCAAGTGGTGTACCGCATCCTGATCTTCTATATCGGCTCGCTGACCGTGCTGCTTTCGCTCTATCCGTGGGGGCAAGTGGTGGAGGGCGGCAGCCCGTTCGTGCTGATCTTCCATGCGCTGAACAGCAATCTGGTGGCAACGGTGCTCAACGTAGTGGTATTGACCGCCGCGCTGTCGGTTTACAACAGCGGCGTTTATGCCAACAGCCGCATGCTGTTCGGGCTGGCCAGCCAGGGCAATGCGCCGCAGGTGCTGACGCGCGTGAATAAACGCGGCGTGCCGGTGCTGTCCATCGCGCTGTCGGCGTTGATTACCTCGATCGGCGTGCTGATCAACTACCTGATGCCCGGTAAGGCGTTTGAGCTGCTGATGGCGCTAGTGGTGTCAACGTTGGTGATCAACTGGGTGATGATCTGCCTGGCGCATCTGAAGTTCCGTGCCGCCAAGAACCGCCAGGGCGTCATCCCCAGCTTTAAGGCGCTGTGGTATCCGTTCGGCAACTACCTGTGCCTGGCGTTCCTCGGCCTGATTCTGGTGATCATGTATTTCAGCGAAGGGATCCGCATTTCGGTGTTGCTGATGCCGGTATGGGTTGCGGTGCTGTGGTGCGGGTTCATGCTGACGCGCCGCAAAGGCGCCAAGCGTTAATCTGCGTGCTGCGGAGGCGTATTGCCCGCCTCCGCTTCTTTTCTCGTTAGCCGCGCGGCATAAAGGCGCGGCTCTCACCGTGACCCCGCCCCAACAGTTTCCGGCACAGCAGCAGCAGGGTGCTGATAACGTCGATGGCGACTACGCTGAGCATCAGCAGAGTCAGCATGAAGAACCCAAGCAGCGAACCGCCCAGCAGCACCAGCGGTGCAGGCACGCGCACGCGGCGCAGCTTCATGGCGAAATACATTTTCCAGTATTGCTTCTGCGCCAGCAGCGCGCTGCGAATACGACGCCCCAGGCCGATGCCTGATTTGCGGGATGTCGAACGACTCATAACTTCTCCTTTTCTGTATGCCCTACAAGTCAATCACAAAGATCTTAAGAGAGTCTTAACGGGCTCTTGGCGGCCCTGGCTTTCCACCGGAGTGAGACAACAGCATACGGCAAAAGGTCCCGAGATGCAGCGCACGGCTGACAAAGTGCGAGCTTCATCGGGTTTGTTACACTGAAAGTCATGCCCGTGCAGGGCGCTGTGGTCGGGAGAAAAGGCAGGATGAAAAAAATCAACCGTTATTACGACGCGGCCAAGGCGCATCATACGCCGGAGGGATTTCGCAACCTGGAACCTTCGCGGCGCCAGGAGGGCGATCTTCGGCGTTGGCAAGATGAACGCAAGCGGCAGGGGCTGCCCAGGCCGCCGCAGCTGGGTTACGCGCAATTTACCCAGCGCTGGTGGCAACCTGCCGATCTCAGTGGCAGCGACGACAGCGTCTGGTGGTTGGGGCATGCCTCGATGCTATTGCGATTGAGTGGCCGCTATATCCTGATCGATCCGGTATTGTCCGAACGTGCATCGCCGCTGAGCTTTTACGGCCCAAAGCGCAGAACGCCGCCGCCGTTGACGGTGGGGCAACTGCCGGCGGTGGATGTGGTACTGATCTCTCATAACCATTATGACCACCTCGACAGGCGCACGGTGCGGCAATTGGCGCGGCGTTTCCCACAGGCCGAGTTCATCGTGCCGTTGGGGTTGAAGCGCTGGTTTCGCCGCTACCGGCTGAAGGTGCATGAACTGGACTGGTGGCAGAGCCTGTCACTGGGCGAGCTGACGGTCTACGCCACGCCGGCGCGGCACTGGAGCATGCGCACGCTGTGGGATCGCAATCGCTCGCTGTGGTGCGGGTGGGTGATCCACCATCCGGCGCTACGGTTTTATTTTTCCGGCGACAGCGGTTATTCGGAACGGCTGGCGGAGATCGGTCAACGGCTGGGGCCGTTCGACGTGGCTGCGTTGCCGATCGGCGCCTATGCGCCGCGCTGGTTTATGCAGGAGCAGCATATGGATCCGCAGCAGTCGGTGGCGCTGTATCGCGAACTGAATCAGCCGCGAGCCATTCCTATCCATTGGGGAGTATTCGAACTGGCGGATGAATCGTTGGACGAACCGCCGCAGCAGCTGAACCTGGCCCTGAGCGAGGCGGGGTTGGAGCAGCATCAATTCCTCCCGCTGAAGATTGGCGAGCGCATCGCGTTGCAGGGTTCATCGCCTGCGTTACCTCATCACCCGGCGGCGCAGCGGGATGAATAAAGTCAATGGTTTGAAAGCGCAGCTGTAATTAGCAGAATTGATAAGTGCGGGTGGTGATTCAAATAACCCCCGTGTTTTCAGGATTTAATTCAACGTTGAACTTTCGTTATTGATAAGATTATTCCGGCTATTGAGGTTAATGACATTCGGATTATTTATGATGAACCCACCGGCAGCGGAAGATGTGCCGGCGCTTTGCATGCTTATGCATCCGTTGTGCAGGGCAGAGACGTTGCCGCCGACCCGTGTGCCGTTCTCGCCCGCGCCGTTTGGCGGCAGGCCGGAAAGCCGATGATGAATGGGCTTTCCGGCGGTAAATGGTCGGAGGAGCGATGAATAAATTGGCCCCCGTTCATCGATATTCAAATGTTGCATATCACATTCCATAAAGATTCAAATTTTTTAACGCTATAAGCGGCAAAAAAGCGGAAATGATGAGACGCAAAGGCGTCAATACGATGAAAGTTTTGTTAAAACTCCAGCAGAATGCGGGGTCTGGCGCAGTGATTTTGGCAAGCAGAAAATAGCCGATGCTTCAACATCTTTTGGCCTATTTAAGCAAATGTTGCGCTCGACCGTTTCAAATATGTGCGACATGTCGTTCAGTGATTAAAAATGGCTTGCCATCGCATACAGAGTATGTGATAACGCATCTGGGTAAAACGAGGTACAGTTCTGTATATGTGTGGCATTTTCAGTAAAGAAGTTCTGAGTAAAGACGTTAGCGTTGAATACCGCTTCTCTGCCGATCCTTATCTTAGTGCCTCAAGCAGTAACGACTCTAGTTTGTCTATGTAACGCCCTCGGGCGGTTTAAACAATCCAAAGGAAATACTCAAGATGGCAAAGATCAAAGGTCAAGTTAAGTGGTTCAACGAGTCTAAAGGTTTCGGTTTCATCACCCCGGCTGACGGCAGCAAAGACGTGTTCGTACACTTCTCTGCAATCCAGGGTAACGGCTTCAAAACCCTGGCTGAAGGCCAGAACGTTGAGTTCGAAATCCAAGATGGCCAGAAAGGCCCATCTGCAGTAAACGTTACTGCTATCTAATCAGCGTCAGCTGTACAAAAAGCCCGCCTTCGCGCGGGCTTTTTCGTTTCCGTCATCCGGCGGCGATGATGATGCCGGCGTACTGGTTGCGGCCTTTGATCCCCGGATGCGTCGGATCCTGCGCGCGCCGGTGGCTGTTGCGGCGATAGCTGGTGTATTTGAAGCGCTGCGGCCGCTGTGGGTCGACGTCCGGCGTGCAGATGGTACAACTGCCGGCGCGGTCAACGGCGGCGAAGCCGAGCGCCGCCAGCTTGTATTCGGCAATTGCGGCCAAATCGAGATGCCGGTAATGCGGGCTGATCAGCGTGGCGGGCAGCGGCAGGCGCTGTTTAAAACTCTCCACCAGCGCTTCATCGACTTCGTAGCAGCACGGGCCGGCGGCAGGGCCGATGGAGACGACCCAATCGGCGGTGTCGCCGTCCTGGCGAATGCGTGCTGCCATCTGTTCCAGAATGCCGTCCAGCAGCCCGCGCCAGCCGGCGTGCACCGCAGCGATGGCGCCGCCGTCACGGCGGCTGAACAGCACCGGCAAACAGTCCGCCGTCAGTACGCTGAGCAGAATGCCGGGCTGGCGAGTATAGAAACCATCGGCCTCGCCGCATGCCTGCGCCGGCTGCAGCACATCGACGATGCGGGTGCCGTGCACCTGTTTTTTTTCCGGCAGCGTGGCGCTGTAGGGCAGCAGATGCCCGGGCAGCAGCGCGAGTTTGCTGCCGAAGCCGTGCTGAATGTGGGGCACCGCATCGAGCAGCGCGGAACGATCGCTCATAAGTTATGTTCACCTGCATGAGAAAACAGACTCTCAGTGTAGCCAGCTTTTTCCCCGCTTGGCCAGGTGTTGTTGGCGACGAAAGCGAGCGGGGATGCGCCTTGCATCAAGCCGACGCCTTCTTTAGACTAGCCGCGCCCTGTCTTTCTGGAAGCCCATTCATGTCTTATCAATGCCCCCTGTGTCATCAACCGCTGCATTTTTCCTCACAACACTGGCGTTGTGACGGCAATCATCAGTTCGATCAAGCCAAAGAAGGTTACGTGAATCTGCTGCCGGTGCAGCACAAACGATCGAAGCAGCCGGGAGACAGCGTGGAAATGATGCAGGCACGGCGCGCGTTTCTCGACGGTGGATATTATCAGCCGTTGCAAGCGCAGGTGGCCGAATGGCTGGATTCGGCGCTGGCGGCCGATGCAGGCGCGTTATTGGACATAGGCTGCGGGGAAGGGTATTACACCGCCGCCGTGGCCGCACGGCTGGCTCAGGAGCGCAATATGGCGGTCTATGGGCTGGACGTCGCCAAAGTGGCGATCCGTTATGGCGCCAAACGTTATCCGGCGGTCTCGTTCTGCGTTGCCTCCAGTCACCGTTTGCCGTTCGCCGACGGGGCGTTGGACGCGGTCTTGCGCATTTATGCGCCTTGCAAGGCGGAGGAGCTGGCGCGGGTAGTGAAGCCGGGCGGCGTGGTGCTGACGGTTTCGCCGGGCCCGCGTCATCTGTACCAGCTGAAAGAGCAGGTGTACCAGCAGGTGCAGCTGCATGCCGAACAGGATGAACAGTTTGCCGGTTTCGACTGTCAGCGCAAAGAGGCGCTGGCCTATACGATGACCCTACCGGGCGCGCAGGCCGCCAATCTGCTGCAGATGACCCCGTTCGCCTGGCGCGCTACGCCGGAGGTGCAACAGCGGTTGGCCGAGGGCGGCGAGTTTGTGTGCGAGACGGATTTCGTGTTGGCGTTGTACCGACGTCGCGCTTAAGGGGTCTTGAACTCAGAAACAAAAAAACCTGCCGCGGCAGGTTTTTTTTGCAGTTCGGTCGCCTCAGGCCAGGTAGCCGAGGTGCTCCAGCAGGATGTTGACGCCGATGCCGATCAACACCACGCCGCCGAGGATTTCGGCGCGTTTGCCCAGCAGCGGGCCGATAAAGCGGCCGATCATCATGCCCAACGTTGCCATGATCATGGTGGCGCAGCCGATGGCCATTGCGGTGTGCACGATGTTCACCTGCAGGAAGGCCAGACCGACGCCGATCGCCATGGCGTCCAGGCTGGTCGCGATAGCGGTGGCCACCAATATCCAGAAGCCGTGGCGTTTGACCTTCTCTTCTTCGTCGGGCCTGTTGCGCACCCCTTCGACAATCATGCGCATGCCGAGAATGAACAGCAGCGAGAAGGCGACCCAGTGATCCCATTCCATGATGTATTGGCTGGCGAACAGGCCGATGGCCCAACCGATGAGCGGGGTGATTGCTTCGACCACGCCGAAGATCAGACCGGTGCGGATCGCTTCGCGAAAGCGCGGCTGATGCAGACTGGCGCCTTTGCCGATAGAAGCGGCGAATGCATCCATGGACATGCCGAAAGCGAGAATAAGCGTTGCTGAAAGGTTCATGTGAAATAGCCTCGGCCGGGTGGCTCCATATACACGTAACCCACCCCCAACCAAACGACGGAGTTACGTGTCTATGGTCTCGCCAACCTTACCTGGCTGCCCGCACCACGTTTCATACGACGAAACGAGTATGTTGATACGGGCGTTTCTGGCGTTTTATTCTCCAGAAACCGGCTACTCCCCAATGACGGCGCAACCATACCATATTATTTCCAGTACCGACAACTTTATTCTGGCGCGATTTTTGTTCTTAATTGAGACTCGTTTTCATTAATCTGAGTTCATGTGGGAATATAATGTAGACGTGGGTAACAATGTTGCAGAAATAATAGTCAGAAATGAAATGGCGCTGCCGATTAATTATCCACAGACAGCGCAAGGTTTGAGCGAGAATAAAATTAATTTCCCTTTATTTATTGATTATCAACGAAAAAATTGTATATCTTCTCCAGGTCATCCAATTGCGTCACCTGAACCAACAGCCGGCGCTGCTCCAGGTCGATGGCCAGAATGCCGTCCTCCGATAAATTCATGGCTTTAATGCGGTTATATTCGACAAAAACATTGGCGAAGAAAAAACCGTGCGCTTTAAACACCATTTTGGGCGAGCGGATATAAGCAATATAGATGGCGAGCAGCGCCAAAGAAATAAGCAGATAAGTGGTTAATAGCGCGCCGTTGGCGGTGACGTTACGGTAAATCAGAATGGCGATCAGGCCGACGAAAATCAGGCTGTCGAGGCGGTTGCGGCGTTTGAGCGGCACTTTGAGCCGCGTTTTGCCTTTCAGCAGATCCATGCCGAATTCGTCGTACAGCGAATACAGCAACAGCAGGGCGATAAACAGCATCAGTACGGCGTCGGTCAGTGACATCTTTTGCTCCACACATAAAAAAGCCGGGGGTTACCCCCCGGCCGTTTCGAACGATTACAGGCCCAGCAGGCCAATCCAATAGCCAAAGATACCGATGACGAAGAAACCGATGATGATCCACAGCGCGTTGACTTTCTTGCGCAGCAACCACATACAGGCGAAGGTCAACAGCAGCGGCACCAGGCCCGGCATCAGCTGGTCGAGGATGGTCTGCACCGTGGTGACGTTGGTATGCCCGGTCTGGTCGGTGATCTTGGACACCACCAGCGGGATATTCACGTGCGTCCACTTGTTGACCAACGCGCCCATGACAAACAGGCCGAGAATGGACGCTCCTTCCGTCAGTTTCTGCAGGAAGCCGCCGCCCATGTCGTTGACGATATCCACCCCTTTACGGTAACCGTAGGCCACGCCGTAATAGCGGGTCAGCAGGCGCACCAGGTTGAACAGCACGAAGAACAGGATCGGTCCGAGCAGGCTGCCGCTCATGGCGATGCCCGCCCCAAGCGCGGCGAATACCGGCCGCACGGTGCCCCAGAAGATCGGGTCACCGACGCCCGCCAGCGGCCCCATCAAACCAACCTTGATGCCGTTGATTGCGGCGTCGTCGATCGGTGCGCCGTTGGCGCGTTGCTCTTCCATCGCCATGGTCACGCCGAGCACCGGCGCCGCCACGTAAGGGTGAGTGTTGAAGAACTCCAGGTGACGCTTGATCGCCTGTTTGCGGTCGTCATTGTTTTCCGGATACAGGCGACGGATCACCGGCACCATCGAGAAGCAAAAACCCAGCGCCTGCATGCGTTCGAAGTTCCATGAACCCTGGAACAGGTTCGAGCGCAGGAATACGCCGCGAATATCGGCCGGCGTGAGTTTCTTTTGAGCAGTTGTATCAACCATTTCTCTCACCTATTCCTAGTCGAGTTCGTTATCGAGATCGTTCGCGTTAGCCGGGCCGGCCTGGACAACCTGAGACTTGTTGTATTTCGGGCTGAGCTGGATATACAGCACGGCCATCACCACGCCGATGACGCCAAGCGCCACCAGATTGAAGTTGGTGAAGGCGGCGGTAACGAAACCGAGATAGAAGAACGGCATCAGGTAGCCGGCGCGCATCATGTTAATCACCATCGCGTAACCGACCACCACGATCATGCCGCCGGCGATGTTCAGGCCGCTGGTGACCACTTCCGGGATCGAGTTGAGCAGGGCGTGCACCCCGGCGGTGCCCACTGAGATGGCGACGATGACCGCCGGGATGGCGATACGCATTGCCTGCAGCAGCAGGGCGCCGACATGGATCCAGCTGATGGCGCGCAGGCTGCCGCGCTCTGCCGCGCTGTCCGCTGCGTGCTGGAAGGCCACGGTGAGGGTTCGCACGATGATGGTTAATACCTGGCCGGCCGCCGCCAGCGGAATGGCCAGGGCGATACCGGCGCCGACGCTTTGCCCGCCGGCGATGACCAGGATGGTCGAGATGATGGACGCCAGGGCGGCATCCGGCGCGACCGCCGCGCCGATATTCATCCAGCCGAGGGCGATCATTTCCAGCGTACCGCCGATGATGATGCCGGTTTTCATATCGCCGAGAATGAAGCCGATCAGGGTACAGGCGACCAGCGGACGGTGGAACTGGAACTCGTCGAGGACGGAACCCATCCCGGCGATACAGGCAACGATAAATATCAGCACAATCTGAAGAGTGGTGATCTCCATTGCACTTCTCCTATGACCAAAAAAGCTCTGAGTAAAATAATCAGCGGCTGGCGCCACTAATTGAGTTTGTTAATCAGGTCCATCATTTTTAGCCGGCTGTCGGACGAGACCTTACGCACCTCCAGCTCGATACCGCGATCGTTCAGTTTCTTAAACGCTTCGATATCTTTTTCATCGACGGAAACGGCGTTGTTCACCTGGGTTTTCCCCTGGCGGAATGCCATGCCGCCGATATTGACGGATTGAATATCCACGCCGCCTTCCACCAGCCGCCAGACGTCGGTCGGGTTGGTAAACAGCAGCATCACGCGGTCGTTGGCGTATTTGGGGTTGTTCCAGACGCGGATGGCCTTCGCCACGTCCACCACGTGGGCGGTGACGCCCGGCGGGGCAACCTGAGTCAGCAGGGTTTTGCGTACATGATCGGCGGCGACTTCATCGCTGACGACGATAATGCGGCTGACGTTGGTCTCTTTGGTCCAGCGGGTGGCGACCTGGCCGTGAATCAAGCGGTCATCGATGCGCGCCAGGCCGATTTTCATGTGGTCGTTCGGCCCCAGCGGCGCCTGAGGGGCAGCGGCTTTGGCGACGGGCGTCACGGGTTTTGCGGGTTCTTCCTGCGGTTTTTTCAGCGCTTTCACGCCTTCTCGGCCGGTTTCCAACGCCAGCGCCACCAGTTCATCGAAAGCGGGGTTGTCGTCCCGCGCCATGAAGGTTTCCACCAGCATCGGGATGTTGACCCCGGTGACGACCTCATAGTTTTCTTTGTCGACCGCAATGCGGCTGGCGGCGTTGAACGGGCTGCCGCCCCAGGTATCCACCAGGAACAGCACGCCGCCGCTGGTATCCAACCCACTGATTTTTTCGTTGTATTTGACGATTAACGTTTCGGCATTCTCACCGGGAACGAAGTCTATAAAGGCGACGTTGTCCTGCTCGCCCAATAGCATCTCCGCCGTTTTCAGCAGTTGTTCCGCTGCAGCCCCGTGTGTGCCGATGATAATAGCTATTGCCACTCGCTACCTCCTCGTTGAACTCCAGGCGCGGTTTGTGTCGTTTCTCCGCGCCGTCTTGGCAGTCACTTCCGCGGTTCAGATACATTATGGTAGAAAAAAAGAAACGCACGCCTAACATTTCTCACGCAGTATCAAATGCCTGTGCGTGATATTTCACGAACGCGAGATTTATTTTAGTGAGTGAAAAAATATTTTTTGTGACGCTGCTCCGCTATTGAATGCTCGGAGAAATCTTAGCTGTCGCAGACGATATGGCGTGGCGTCACCCTAAACCGCCGTTGAAAAAGCCGCTTTGTCCCCCAGAAAAATCCTGATACAGTAATTTCCTCTTTCATCACTAAGGAGTGAAGGGCCTCAGCCCTCCCTATGGACTGTCACCGAAGTAACTGTTTTTCCAGGTTTCACCCGCCACCTGCTGGCGTTGCATATGCTGTTCGGCCCTTCGGCCATCTCCCGGTAATCCCATCCCGTCACTTTGCTATTGTCGACTGCGCCCATGCAGCGGCGGCATCGTCACGTCTGAGCGGCGTGCGCTCATTCCCACTTTTTTCTGGAGTCTGATATGGAATTTTTAATGGACCCCTCTATTTGGGCGGGGTTGCTTACGCTGGTGGTGCTGGAAATCGTGCTGGGCATCGACAACCTGGTGTTCATCGCCATTTTGGCCGACAAGTTGCCGCCGAAGCAGCGCGATAAGGCGCGCATCATCGGCCTGTCGCTGGCATTGCTGATGCGTTTGGGCCTGCTGTCGGTGATCTCCTGGATGGTAACCCTGACCACGCCGCTGTTCAGCGTCGGCGATTTCAGCTTCTCCGGCCGCGATCTTATCCTGCTGTTCGGCGGGGTATTCCTGCTGTTCAAGGCCACCATGGAGCTGCATGAACGGCTGGAAGGGCAGACGCACCAGGATGGCGCCAACCGCGGTTACGCCAAGTTCTGGGCGGTGGTGGTGCAAATCGTGATCCTTGACGCGGTGTTCTCGCTTGATGCGGTGATCACCGCCGTGGGCATGGTGAACGATCTGCCGGTGATGATGGCGGCGGTGGTGATCGCGATGGCGGTGATGCTGCTGGCATCCAAGCCGTTGACCAACTTCGTCAACGCGCACCCGACCATTGTGGTGCTGTGCCTGAGCTTCCTGTTGATGATCGGTCTGAGCCTGATCGCCGAAGGCTTCGGCTTGCATATTCCTAAAGGCTATCTGTACGCCGCGATCGGCTTCTCGATCCTGATTGAATTGTTCAACCAGATCGCGCGCCGCAACTTTATCAAGCATCAGGCGCGTCGCCCGATGCGCGAGCGCACCGCGGAAGCGATCATGCGCCTGATGGGGCAGCAGCGCGCACAGCAGCCTGACGACGCGGTGGCGTTGCCGAGGGATGAAACCTTTGCGGCGGAAGAGCGTTATATGATCAGCGGTGTGCTGACGCTGGCCTCGCGCTCATTGCGCAGCGTGATGACGCCGCGCACTGACATCTCCTGGGTCGACTGCGAGCGCTCCCGTGAGGAGGTGCGTGCACAGTTGCTGGATACGCCGCACAGCCTGTTCCCGGTGTGTCGCGACTCTGTGGATGAGATCGTCGGCGTGGTACGCGCCAAGGATCTGCTGGTGGCGCTGGAGCAAGGGGAAGATATCGCCGAGTTTGCCGCCCGCACGCCGCCGATCGTGGTGCCGGAAACCATGGATGTCATCAAGCTGCTGGCGGTGCTGCGCCGCGCCAAAGGGCGCCTGGTGGTGGTCACCAACGAGTTCGGCGTGGTGCAGGGGCTGGTGACGCCGCTGGATGTGCTGGAAGCGATTGCCGGCGAGTTCCCGGACGAAGATGAAACGCCGGACATCGTGGCGGAAGGCGACGGCTGGCTGGTCAAAGGCGGGACCGACCTGCACTCGCTGGAACAGGCGCTGGCCTGCGATGACCTGGTCAGCCCAACCGCAGACTACGCCACTCTGGCGGGGCTGCTGTTAGCCCACTACGGCCAGATGCCGGTAGTGGGGGACACCATTGAACTGAACCACCTACGTTTCGATATCGTCGAGGTCTCCGACTATCGCATTGAGTTGGTGCGTGTCACCCGCGTCGTCTTCGACGAACCGGCGCATTCGTAACCCACCCGCCGGAGGCTCAGGCCTCCGGCGTATTCTCTTCTGTTTTCCTGACGCGCGATTCGTACTGCTGCAACCACAGCGGGAAAACGTGGATCGGCATCGGCTTGGCGAAATAATACCCCTGCAGGGCATTGACCTCACGCGAGCGCAGATAGTCGGCCTGTTCCGCCGTTTCTACCCCTTCAGCCACCAGCTTCAGCTTCAGCCGCTGCGCCAGCGTAATGATGGTATCGGTCACCGTGGCGTTGACCGCGTCGGTACCGATGGCCGCGGTAAACCCGCGGTCGATCTTTAACACGTCCGGGCTAAGGTTCTTCAGGTAGCTCAGCGAGCTGTGGCCGGTGCCGAAATCGTCGATGGCCAGCATGATCCCCATGTCTTTCAGCGTCCGGATCTGGTCATGCTGGATCGCCGACAGCGCGGTGCGTTCGGTCAGCTCCAGCATCAGTGACGGCATCGGATGCGCCGGTAGCCAAATCCGACGGATATCGTCGATGATGTTGAGCGTTTTAAAGTGTTCGGCGGCGACGTTGATGCTGATGTAGAACGACGGTCGCGGCGGGAACAGCTGCAGATTTTCCGTCACGGTGTTCATCAGATAACGGGTCAGCGGAATGATCAGCTCATGCTGCTCGGCCAGCGGAATAAACACGTCGGGGGAGATCCACCCTTGCCGCTTCTTTTTCCAGCGCAGCAGCATCTCAACGCCGGCGCAGCGCCCGGTGTCGCTATGGATGATGGGCTGGCAATAGACGCGGAACTCGCGATGGGTGATGGCATGGCCGATGTGATAAGACAGGCTCATGCGGTTAGCGGTGAGCAGATAGACCACATAGGCGGCCAACAGGCTGATCAGCAGCGCGAGCGGGATATGGCGCGGCAGTGCGGAAAGCGCCAGCATGCCGATCTGCGGGCCGAACAGCGAAATCGAGAACGGGTATAGCGCAGAGCCGGCGGTGTAGCGCAGATCGTTGGTCAGGGTGTCACGGCTCAGGATTTCGCGTCGGCCGTATTCCAGGCTGCTGTCAGCCACGTTCAGCACCACGCGCTGAACGTAAGGCTCCTGCGGCTCGAGTAAAAAGTTGGACAGCAGCTCGATATTAAACACGTGCAGCACGCCGCTGGTTTTATCGTGGGGGGATGGCGTCCACATCACCAGCGTGGGCAGGCCTTTGCTCACCGCCAGCGAGGGGCGCAGCGCCAGCCTGGCGTTGCTGTTGACGAAGGTCGGCATTACCGCGGCCAGCTGATAATGACGGGAACCAAACAGGCTGGAGCAGTAAATAATGCCGTTTTTTACCAGCAACATGGCGCGTAGCGCCTGATTCTGCGCGGCGCGAAAGCGCAGGGTCGACGAAACGTTCTCGCAGGGCTGGTCCAGCATGTCCATGCTGCGCTCCGCCTGCAGCTGAGCCGGCGTCAACAACTGGTTGAGCTTGCCGACGGTGCGGGTGGCCAATGTCTGTTGGCTCAGCTCGATACTTTTGACCTCTTGATAGTAACGGGTATACAGCGATACCAACAGAATAGCCGCGCCCACCGCTCCGGCCAGCAGCCAACGGTAATAACGATATCGGGACGCGGCGAGGTGGGTCATCAACATCCGGTAAATCCTTGTTCGGTAATCCAGCCCCGAGTCACGGTCAGGTCATAGATCCTTAAGTTGCGCTCGGCTAATTCTAGCCTGAGGTTATACAAGATTGATGGTAACTCAGTAAATTATTTCGATTTGGCAAAACAGAAGGTCAATTTGCAGGCTAACCACCGGATCGATGAGAGAAATGCAGGATTTTTTCTGGTGACATTGTCACAAAAAGCGGCCAGTGAATTGATTACCCATAAAAAACCCCGCCGGGTGGCGGGGTTGTCTGTCAGTCGCATTGCACCTTGATTGCCAGGCCGCCGCGTGACGTTTCGCGGTACTTGGCGTTCATGTCTTTGCCGGTTTCGTACATGGTCTCGATCACCTTATCCAGCGAAACGCGCGGCTCGCTGGTGCGACGCAGGGCCATGCGGGCGGCGTTGATCGCCTTGACCGAGGCGATGGCGTTGCGCTCGATGCACGGCACCTGCACCTGGCCGGCGACCGGGTCACAGGTCAGACCCAGGTTGTGTTCCATGCCGATCTCCGCCGCCACACAGACCTGCTCAGGGCTGCCGCCCAGCAGTTCGGCCAGACCGGCCGCCGCCATGGAGCAGGCAACGCCGACTTCACCCTGGCAACCGACTTCGGCGCCGGAGATGGAGGCGTTCATCTTGTACAACGCGCCGATCGCACCCGCCGCCATAAAGTAGCGGATGTAGATATCCGGGCTGACGGACTCGATGAAGTGATCGTAGTAAGCCAGCACCGCAGGCACGATGCCGCAGGCGCCGTTGGTCGGCGCAGTGACCACGCGGCCGCCGGCGGCGTTTTCTTCGTTAACCGCCAGCGCGAACATGTTGACCCAGTCGATCACGTTCATCGGATCGCTGGACAGTTTGTCCGACGCCACCAGCATGCGTCGCAGCGCGGAGGCCCGGCGCGGTACGCGCAGCGGCCCCGGCAGTACGCCTTCGGTGTTCAGACCGCGGTCGATACAGGCGCGCATGGTTTGCCAGACGTTGCCGAAGTAGGTCTCGATCTCTTGCTTACTGTGCAGCGCCAGTTCGTTCTGCATCACCATGCCGGACAGCGACAGGCCGGTCTCGCGGCAGTGGTCGAGCATTTCGCGCGCGGAGTTGAACGGATATGGCATTTGCAGTTCTTGCTCGGCGGCCTTGCCGAAATTCTCCTCGTCGACGATGAAACCGCCGCCGATAGAGTAATAGGTCTTGCTGTACACTTCTTTATCGCCGGCGAAGGCGTGGATCTGCATGCCGTTTTCGTGCAGCGGCAGGTTGTCGCTGCGGAAGACCATGCCGCCGTCGCGTGGGAAATCGACTTCATGCAGGCCGTTGGCCAGCATCAGGCGTTGACGTTGTTCTACATCGCGAATAAAACCCGGAATGCTATCGATATCGACGGTGTCCGGCATGTTGCCGGCCAGGCCGAGAATGATGGCGATATCGGTATGGTGACCTTTGCCGGTCAATGAGAGTGAGCCGTAAACGTCTACGGCAACACGCGTGATAGAAGGCATCAGGCCTTTATTTACCAGATCGTCGACAAACTGTTTGCCGGCTTTCATCGGTCCAACCGTATGAGAGCTGGACGGGCCGATGCCGATCTTAAACATGTCGAAAACGCTAATCACGCTAAAACTCCTTAAAGAGACGTATTGTTATGGCTGCGGCGGTCAAAAACCGCGCAGGGAACAGCGATATTGTAAAAGGGCCGTGCGGGTTCGGCTGCCTTTTTCGCATGAAATTAAATAATCCGTGGTGTCGCTTTTTTTACTGATTACCCGGGGCGAACCCTTGTGCGGGGTATCCGCTTTCGCCCAAGCTCCATTAGCGGTAATCGCGCCAGCTTTCCGTGCTGAACGCCGCCGGCTTAATCCCTGTTTCTACAGTGGTTTATCTCGGACGGTGGTATTTTACAGGTATTTCGTAAGGTTTAAGAGAGGGTTTACAGTTTTTTTAAAACCATTCAAACGGAACGGTAGTTGAAAAAGCGATCAAATGAAGTGATAGCGATCGCTTTACCCGCCGCGGAGGTCGGCAACCGTGCCAGATTGCGAGTCAGATCACGTAATGCGGGCTAAATACTGACCTGTTGCGCCAGGCGCCGAATGATAGCGGCGGTCAGCCCCCAGATAAACTGGCTGTGATACCAGGAGAGGTAGATGCGGTGCGTATGGCCGGCGCGATGAATATCCAGCGGATAGTAACGTGACAGGGTCAGCGCTTCCCGCAGGGGCATCTCGAACACGTCCGCCACTTCGCCTTCATTGGCGTGGAACTGCACGTCCGGCGGGATGAGGCCGACGATAGGGGTAACCTGAAATCCGGTGCTGCTGTCGAGCGGCGCCATTTGGCCGAGGACAGTCACCGCTTGCGGCGGTATCGCCACTTCTTCCTGCGCTTCTCGCAGCGCCGTGACGATCGCCGATCCGTCTTCGGCGTCGGTTTTGCCGCCGGGGAAGGCCACTTGACCGGCATGTTTGCGCAGCGAGTCGGCACGGCGGGTCAACAGCAGCGTCGGCTCGGCGCGGCAGACGATCGGGATCAGCACCGCCGCCGGGCGCACATGGTGCGAAATCTGCGTCGCCTGTGGCAGCTGCAGTTGAAAACGGCTGATAAAGGCGAGCAGTGAGGCCGGTGCGTTCGATGGGATCACGACAGGGCATACTCCCCTAGCTGCGGCAAAATGCGGCCGACCTTGTCGAAGGTCTCCTGGTATTCCGCCTGCTCCTGGCTGTCCGCCACGATGCCGCCGCCGGCGGAGCAGTGGATGCGACCGTTTTCGGTGACGAGCGTGCGAATGGTGATATTGGTGTCCATGGTGCCGCAGGCGCTCAGGTAACCGATGCTGCCGCAATAGGCATTGCGGCGCTGCGGCTCCAACTCTTCGATGATTTCCATCGCGCGCACCTTGGGCGCGCCGGTGATCGAACCGCCGGGGAAGCAGGCACGCAGCAGTTCGGCCGCCGAGGTATGGTTTGGCAGGATCGCGGTGATGGTGCTCACCAGGTGATGCACGGCGGGGAACGGCTCCACGGCGAACAGTTCCGGCACCCGTACGCTGCCAGGTTGGGCGACGCGGCCGATATCGTTGCGCAGCAGATCGACGATCATCAGATTTTCAGCGCGATCCTTGGGTGAATCGGCCAAACGGCGAGCCTGCGCGGCGTCCTGTTCCGCGTCCGCCAGCCGCGGCAGCGTGCCCTTGATCGGGCGGGTTTGGATACGCTGCTGCTCCAGCCACAGGAAGCGCTCGGGAGAGACGCTCAGTACGCTGTTGTGCGGCAAGCGCAGGAAGGCCGAGAACGGCGCGCGGTTGCAGGCGCTCAGGCGGCAGAACGCCTGCCATTCATCCCCCTGATAGTCGGCGGAGAATCGTTGTGCCAGATTAATTTGGTAACAGTCGCCGCTGCGCAGGTAGTGCTGAATACGTTGGAATTTCTCGCCGTATTGTCGCCGGCTCATATTGGCGCGCCAGTCGCTCAGCAGCGTGAAAGGGCGTTCTGTAGGTGCGGTTTGGCTATTGAGCCAGCGCCAGCGCTGCTCCACATCGCCATAGCTGAGCAGCGTCAGGGTTTGCAATTGGTGGTCGGCGATCGCTGCCCAGTCATAAATGCCCACTGCCATATCCGGCAAAGCGAGGTCGGCTTCGGCCAACTGCGGCAGGGTTTCCACCCGGCGCCCAAGATCGTAGCCGAACAGTCCCAGAGCTCCGCCCTGAAACGGCAGGTCCGGATTAAACGCCGGCTGCCAGCCTTGCGCCGCCAGTTGCTGCTGCAGCAAGGAGAACGGATCTTCCTGCGACTGAATGGTGACGCCGTCACTTTCGATTTGCGTGTCGGCACCCCGGGTGGTGAGTGTCACGCGCGGTTGTGCGACCAGGATATCGAAGCGGTTGTGCGAATGGTCGGCAAAGCCCGAATGCAGCAGCATCGCCCAAGGCTGCGATGAAAGCGGGGCGAAAAGCGTCATCAGGGCACGGCGGCTGTAGGGCAAAGATTTTATGTTTGGGGCGGTTACGCTCATGAACGTCAATAAACCTGGCTGTGAGGACGGCGATATCTGGCGGCTAGTGTGCCATAGACAGCCACGTCATGCATGTTTTGCCATGCACGACATGAAGCACAGTTCACATAAACAGCAGCTCAACAAACCTTAAATAAGGCATTTTTTGCGCCATTGATTATACTTCGATATGTTAAAAATTTAACGTCAAATGCACTGGAAGCCTATTCATCGAGGGCGCAATACCCGAGAAATATAAAAAAAGATTCGTTAATTTCATAAATTTATTATTTCTGCTTGTTATTAGAAGCGGGGGAGATGTTGCTATGCCCGATTTTAGCAACGTCGCCGCCTTTTAGAATTAATGGCTTAATTACTCAGCGCTTTTCTGGCGCGGGTTTGAGAAAGAAAGGCCAGTTCGGTTCCATTAGCCAGCGCGGGAATTTGCAGTGTTTCACGCCTATCCCAAGCCTACGCAGGCCGAATGAGTCTTTTAGAAAAATAAAATTATTATTTTGTTACATTATCATTGAAGAGCTGACTATGTCGTTAATGCTGAGCGTGATCGTCCCGATGCACAATGCGGGGGAATTATTGGAGCCTTTCCTGGCCTCGCTGCTGGCCCAGCGCGAGCAACGGTTGGAGGTGATCATCGTCAACGATGGTTCCACTGACGGTTCAGGAGAGATCGCGCACCGTTACGCGGCGGTACATCCGCATATTCGTGTGATCGATCAGGCCAATGCCGGCGTTTCTAACGCGCGTAATGCCGGGCTTGCCGTTGCCCAAGGCAAATATGTGGCGTTTCCCGATGCCGACGACTTGCTGGCGCCGGAGATGTATTCCACGCTGCTGGAACAGGCGGAAAAACACCAATTAGACGTGATGCAATGTAATGGCGAGCGCTATTTCACCAGCCAAGATGAATTGCAGCCGATTTTTCCCGAGGCGCGTTTGCGTACCACCGATGTGATCAGTGGCGTGCAGTGGTTTGAACGTGCGCTGAAATCGCGAAAGTTTATTCACGTTGTATGGCTGGCAATATATCGCCTCGACTTTATTCGCCAGCATCGGCTTTATTTCGAGCCGGGGTTACATCACCAGGATATTCCCTGGACGACAGAAGTCATGTTTAATGCCAAACGAGTCAAATATTTAAGTACGCCGCTGTACCGTCAACGGGTGCACGACAAGTCGATCAGTAATCGTCGTCGCATCGGTAAGGCGAACGTGGAGTATCAACGCCACTATATGAAAATCGTCGACATGCTGGAGCGGCTCAACCAGCGCTATGCGGGCACTATCGTCATTCGTCCGGCTTTCCATTGGCAAATCACCCGCGAAGCGCTGGGCATTTGCCACAGCATTCGTCGCGAGCCGGAACCGGCCGCTCAGAGTCAGATCACCGAAGAGTTCTATCAGCGCGGTATCGATAGAGCGATGTTCGCCAATGCGCGCGGCCTGAAGCAGGGGTGGCATGTCATGCTGTGGCGGCATCGCCTGAAGCAGTGGCGCAACGATAACGGCTGTTCGCAACCGGCCTGACGCACCAGACGTTGGGATCCGCCGCGTTAGCGCGTATACTCCTTCTCCCTTTTGCCGGAGAGAACGACACATGCATGCAGGTATGCCATTACTGAATCACGCGGAGCAGCAGGAAGCGGCGGATCGCATCCATCAACTGATGGAGCAGGGCATGAGCAGCGGTGAGGCCATTGCTCGCGTTGCGCAGGAAATTCGCGAGAAGCATCAGGGTGCTCAGGTTGCGGTATTGTTCGATGACGAAGACGAGCAACATGAGGCCGCACCGGAGGCGTCGCGGGATGACGATGCTGAAGAAGACGAAGACTATTGACGTTATCGGGGCCGCGCAAGCGGCCCCGTGAGTATCAGCCGTTGACCGTCACGGCGGCGGCGGCTTGTTTCGCTTGCTCCACCGCCAGTTCCGTCGTGTTGGCCGTCGCCAGCGCTACGCCCAGACGACGTTGCCCGGCGATCTCCGGTTTGCCGAACAGGCGCAGCTGGTTGTGCCCGCGCAGCGCATTTTCCAGTCCGCTGAAACGCACATCGCTGCTGGTGAGCTGCGGCAGGATCACCGCCGAAGCGGAAGGGCCGAACTGGCGGATGGCGCCAATCGGCAACCCGAGAAATGCGCGAACGTGCAGGGCGAACTCGGACAGATCCTGTGAGATCAACGTAACCATGCCGGTATCGTGCGGCCGCGGAGACACTTCGCTGAAGATCACATCGTCGCCGCAGACGAACAGCTCCACGCCGAACAGGCCGAATCCGCCCAGGGCTTTCACCACCTTCTCCGCAATAGCCTGAGCACGGCTCAACGCCGTGGCTGACATGCGCTGCGGTTGCCAGGATTCGCGATAATCTCCGTCTTCCTGACGATGGCCGATCGGCTCGCAGAAATGTACGCCGTCCACGGCGCTGATGGTCAGCAACGTAATTTCAAAATCAAATCTTACCAACCCTTCGACGATCACCCGGCCGCCGCCGGCGCGTCCACCCTGTTGCGCGTAATCCCAGGCGCTTTGCAGCTGCTCAGGCGCGCGGATCAGGCTTTGTCCTTTGCCGGAAGAACTCATCACCGGTTTGACGATGCACGGGTAGCCGATGTGCTCGACCGCCTGCCGGAAAGCCGCTTCGCTGTCGGCAAAGCGATAGCTGGAGGTGGGCAGGCCAAGTTCTTCCGCCGCCAGACGGCGGATGCCTTCGCGGTTCATGGTCAGGCGCGTGGCTTCGGCGCAGGGCACCACGCGGTGGCCCTGACGTTCAAGTTCCACCAGCATGGCGGTGGCGATCGCTTCGATTTCGGGAACGATATAGTCCGGCCGCTCTTGTTCGATAACGGCTTTCAACGCGTCACCGTCCAGCATATTGATGACGTGACTGCGGTGCGCCACATGCATGGCGGGGGCGTCGGCATAGCGATCGACGGCGATCACTTCCAGACCGAGGCGCTGGCATTCAATGGCGACTTCTTTACCCAGCTCCCCGGAGCCGAGCAACATAACGCGGGTGGCGGAAGGGCGCAGGGCGGTTCCAATCGTTAACATAGTTTCGTACCTGGATCGGTGAAAGTAAGCGGATTGATGATCGGCGGGCAGTATATACGAAAACGATTGCGTTCACAGCCACCGCGCCAGGTTTGTTGCTAACTTACTGTTTTTATAACAAGCAGAAATATTTGCCCTGCCTGGGCGATTGTGCGTTAATAAGCGACGGCGAAAGAAGGCCTATATATAGCAAGGTTTTCGCGTCTCGTGCCGTCAAGGCAGGTTTATCAAGTAAAGGAAACACAAATGAGCAAGATCACTGGTCACGTTAAATGGTTCAACGAAAGCAAAGGTTTCGGCTTCATCACGCCTGCCGACGGCTCTAAAGACGTTTTCGTTCATTTTTCCGCTATCGTTAGCGATGGTTTCAAGACTCTGGCTGAAGGCCAGCAGGTTGAATTCTCCATCCAGGACAGCCAACGTGGCCCAGCTGCAGCCAACGTCGTTGCGATTTAACGACTGAGCCGCCAAGAAACCCGCCGCCGGCGGGTTTTTTTATGCCCGCAGCCCGTAACGCCGCCCATCTCTGTTATCATTTACCGCTGATTCGGCGCCAACCTGCGGGCGCGCCGCCATTCCATTCGTCATATAAGAGTTATCGCCGTGAGCACAGTTTCTTTTTCTTCCCTGCCTCTGCCAGCCGAACAGTTGGCCAACCTCAACGAACTGGGGTACGCCAAAATGACGCCGGTGCAGGCCGCCGCGTTGCCCGCTATCCTGCAAGGGCGAGACGTGCGCGCCAAGGCGAAAACCGGCAGCGGCAAAACGGCGGCATTCGGCATTGGCTTGCTGAATAACATCGTCGTTACTCAGGTTGCCACGCAGGCGCTGGTGCTCTGCCCCACTCGCGAGTTGGCCGATCAGGTGAGCAAAGAGCTGCGTCGCCTGGCGCGTTTCACGCAAAACATCAAAATTCTGACGCTGTGCGGTGGCCAACCGATGGGGCCGCAGCTCGACTCGCTGGTGCACGCGCCACACATCGTGGTGGGGACGCCGGGGCGCATTCAGGAGCATCTGCGCAAGAAAACGCTGCTGCTGGACGAGCTGAAGGTGTTGGTGCTGGATGAGGCCGACCGCATGTTGGATATGGGTTTCGCTGACGATATCGACGATGTGATCAGCTACACGCCGCCGCAGCGTCAGACGCTGTTGTTTTCCGCCACTTATCCGGCGGGCATCGAACGCATCAGCGAGCGTGTTCAGCGTCAGCCGCTGAGCGTCGAAGTGGACGATGACGAAGCGCAGACCGCTATCGAACAACGCTTTTATGAGACTACGCGCGAGCAGCGTCCGGCGCTCCTGGTGTCGGCCATTCGCTACCATCAACCCGCGTCCTGCGTGGTGTTCTGCAATACCAAGCGCGATTGTCAGACAGTGCTTGAGGCCCTGGAGGCCCGCGGCATCAGCGCGCTGGCGCTGCATGGCGATCTGGAGCAGCGCGACCGCGATCAGGTGTTGGTGCGCTTCGCCAATCGCAGTTGCCGAGTGTTGGTGGCGACCGACGTCGCCGCTCGCGGGCTGGACATCAAAGAGCTGGAGCTGGTGGTTAACTACGAACTGGCGTTCGATCCCGAAGTGCATGTGCACCGTATCGGCCGCACCGGCCGCGCCGGCATGAGCGGGCTGGCGATCAGCCTGTGCACGCCGCAGGAGATGGCGCGGGCGCATGCGATTGAAGACTACCTGCAGATGACCGTCGATTGGGCGCCGGTGTCCGAGCTGAGCGGGGCGGCCAACGGCTCGCTGGAGGCAGAGATGGTGACGCTGTGCATCGACGGCGGCCGCAAGGCGAAGATCCGTCCCGGCGATATCCTTGGCGCGCTGACCGGCGATGCCGGGCTGACGGCGGCGGAAGTGGGCAAGATCGACATGTTCCCGGTGCATGCCTACGTCGCGATCCGTAAAGCCAGCGCGCGCAAGGCGTTGCAACAGCTGCAACAGGGCAAAATCAAAGGCAAGAGCTGCAAGGTGCGGCTGCTGAAATAAGCCGAAGGCGGGCGGCGGTTTGCCCTCCCGCCATTATCTATTTATACTGTATGTAATTACAGTTACTTGAGTATTTGAGGACGCACGCATGGCGGTTGAAGTTAAATATGTGGTGGTGAGAAACGGTGAGGAAAAAATGACTTTCGCGAGCAAGAAAGAAGCCGACGCCTACGACAAAATGCTGGATCTGGCGGATAACCTCGGAGAGTGGCTGCAACAGGCGCCGCTAAACCTGGACGACGAACAGCGCGAAGGGCTGAGCTTCTTCCTGGCAGAGAATAAAGATGCGCTGGGTCTGATTCTGCGCGGCGCTTCACCGGCGGAAACCCTCAAGAAACCGGCGGAAGCGAAAGCGAAAAAAGCGGCCTCTAACTCAAAAGAGGGATCTGCGTCAGAAAAGCAAGCGGCATAATGACTTATGTTGCGGTGTTGTGATGAAAAAGGATCTAAAATGAGCCGTGAAATAACTTTCTTCAGCCGCTTTGAGCAAGATATTCTGGCCGGGCGCAAAACCATCACCATTCGGGATGCCAGTGAGTCGCACTTCGAACCGGGCGAGGTATTGCGCGTAAGCCGCAATGAAGACGGCGTATTTTTCTGCTTTATCGAAGTGCTGTCGGTAACGCCGGTGCGCCTGGACGCGCTGACTGAACGCCACGCACAGCAGGAGAACATGTCGCTCGGCGAACTGAAGCAGGTGATCAAGGAAATCTATCCGGGCCTGGATTCGCTGTTTGTCATCGAGTTCGTCAAACGGTAAACCCTTTGCCGAAACCCTGTTGTGAGCCAGGGATGGGCGCCCGGATAGCGCTAATCACAACGGGAGGAGATATGAAAAAAACGGGTTTGGCTATCGCCTTGTTGGCCATGATGGGAGCATCGACTGCGGTGTGGGCGCAGGATCACGAGCAGCGCGCCGCCAAGGTGGGGCAGTGTGCGGGTCTGCAGCCGGCGGATATCGCCGCCCAGGTCAAGCGCGACTTCTTGCAGAACCGCATCACGCGCTGGGAATCGGACAAAAAGCTGCTGGGCACCGCCACCCCGATCGCCTGGGTCAGCCCGGATGCCATCACCGGCAAGGATCAGGTATGGCAGGTGCCGTTGACGGTGCGTGGCACCAAGGCAGATAAAACCTACAACGTGACGCTCAACTGCAACACCGGCGAGATCGCCTACAGCGCGCCGCAGTAACGCTTTTTTGGCAATAAAAAGCCCGCCTGGCGGCGGGCTTGATGTCCCCAGACGGCGTCAGTCGCTGAACGGTATCACCAACTCACCCGGTTTCACTTCCAATCCCTTCGCCAGTTTTTTCGCCAGCGCTTCGGTTTTGCTGTTGTCAGGATTCAGCACATAAGCCGGTTTTTGGTCGAAGTAAGACTTCAGTGACTGGTTCAGATATGGCGTCAGCGCTTTCATCACCGTCTGCATTTTTTCCGGCTGCACGCTGTAATCGGTCAGTTCCATGTCTTTCAGGTAAATGGCGCCCTGTGCGCGGTCGTAAACCGGCTGCGCTTTCAGCGTCAGCTTCAGATCCGCCGCCTGCGGGCCGAGAATCGACGTGATGTTGACCTTGGCGTCGCCGGAAAGGGTGACTTTACCCGGCTCGCTGCGGCCGATCTGGCTTTGCAGCTGCGTCAGCACGATGTTGGCGTCCACCAGGCCGGGCACGCCGATCTGCTTCTGATAGTCGTTATGTTTCTGCAGGTAATCATTCACTTCCTGCTCGCTCAGGGTGTACTGGGTCAGTTGATTGCAACCGGCCAATACGCCGGCGAACAGCAGGGCGGCTGCGCCCATCAGGATCTTCTTCATTAATGCCTCATTGCGACTGCTGGCGAAAAGTGCTGCAGATAATTGATTAATCATTATAAACGTTCCGCCTGCGCGTGAAAACGGCAGGCGGCGATGTGCAGAGGATAGTGCGCGCAAAAACGGGCGACACCTATCGGATAACGCCGAAAGCGTCAGCGCCGCAATCGCAGCGCCAGGAGGATCACGCCGGCCAGGCAGGCCGCGGCCCCCAACAGCGGGAACAGCGGAATGCCCCACAACTGCAGTGAGGAGTGCATCAGATAAGGCGCCAGACCCAGGGTGAAAGCGGCGGTGACAATGGCGATAGCCAGGGTGACGGCGGCGCGTTCCAGCGCTTTGCTCAACTGGCCGAGATTACTGACGTTGATATCGGCATTGAGCTGCCCGCGTTTTAGGCGGCGCACCAACAGCCGCAGGGTTTGCGGCAGTTCTTCCCCGGCGTCGAGCGCTTCCCCGCCCAGGGCCAACAACCGCTGGCGCACGGCGTCAGGGGCATAGCGTTGCAGCACCGTTTGTTGCAGCATCGGTTTGAGCGTGGCGACGATATCGAAGGCGGGATCCAATCGGTGCAGCACGCCGTCGGCGGTGATTAACGCCTTGAACAGCAGCACCAGATCGGGCGGCAGCGCCAACTGGTGTTCACGCGCCATCACCAGCAGGTCGGTCAGAGCCTTGCCCAACGTCAGGGTGGCGGCGGCCTGTTTGTCGAGAAAGTTTTGCGCCGCCAGCTCCAGATCCATCAGATCCAGCGGTTCGCTGTCCGACCAGGCGATCAGCGTGTTGACGATGCCTTCGGACTGACGATCGGCAATGGCCTGCAGCAGCAGAAGCAACTGATTGCGCCGCCGCTCAGACAGTTGGCCCACCATGCCGAAGTCGATAAAGCCAACGCGGTCCCCGCTCAGCGCCATGACGTTGCCGGGGTGAGGATCGGCGTGATACAACCGATGCTCCAGCACCATGCTCATAAAGGCGCGCGCGCCGCGTTGCGCCAGCAGCGGGCCGTCAAAGCCCGCCGCCGCCAATTGCTGAGGGTTCTCCGGCGCGGTGCCGGGCAAGTACTCCTGCACTAACAGGCGCGGGGAAGACCATTGCCAATAGATTTTCGGCACGACCACATCGGGTTCATGCGCGAACATCTTGGCGACGCGATCGCAGTTATGCCCTTCGTGAGTCAAATCCAGCTCATGATTGAGCGCCGTCGCCAGCGCTCTGACCATCTGCCGCGGCCGATAGCGCGCCAACGCGGGGCTCTGCTGCTCCACGGTTTCCGCCAGCGAGGCCAGCAGCCGCAGATCGGCGTGGATGGTTTTCGCCAGGCCGGGCCGCAGCACTTTCACCACCACCTGTTCGCCGCTGTGCAAGCGGGCGCGGTAAATTTGCGCCATCGATGCTGCGGCCAGCGGCGTGCGATCGAATTCGGCAAACTGCTGCTCGGGCTCGCCCCCCAGATCGGCGATGATTTGCGGCGCCAGCGTTTCCCATGGCAACACCGCTGCCTGGCTGTGCAGGCGATCCAGTTCGTTGGTCCAGGCCGGATCCAGAAGATCAGAACGCGTGGCCAGGATTTGGCCGAATTTGACGAAGGTCGGGCCCAGCGCCTCGAGCGCTTCGCGCAGCCGCTCGGGCAGGGTTTGTGCGTCCTGTTGGGCGGATCCAGCGCGGGCGCCGCGCAGCAAAGCCCCCAGGCCCAGCAGACGCAGAACGTCTTGCAGGCCGTAACGAATCAGAACAGAGGTAATTTCCTTCAGCCGCGCCCGATCGCGAGCGGTGGCGAGCACCATTTTCAGCATCAGTACGCCCTATCCTTTGGGTTATTCAAACGTTATTGTTCCATGTCCAGCAGCAACGGCACCTCGCAGCGCTGCGCCATGCGGTTGCGGTAGGTTTCCACGTTCTCCGGCAGCGCAACCCCGGCGACGATCGACAACGAGCGCAGCAGCGGGAACAGGTGGATATCGTCCTCGGACAGTTCGCCGTTTACCGCTTCGGCGGAGACGATCAGCGGTGACAGGGTTTGCAGATCGGCCTCCAGCTGGGCGATCAGATCGGCGCTGTTGGCGAGATGCTCGGCGAAATCACCGATTGACCCCTGCTTTTTATCGATAAAATAACGGCGGGCGCTGTCGGTGGCGAACTCTTCGAAATCGGCATGCGCAATACGCGGCAACAGCAATTTTGCGCTGTACCCGCCGACCCGCTGCAGCCACTCGGCAATGGCCGGGTTGGTGCGGCCGGTCAGCACCGGCTTGCCGTCCAGGTTATCGACATAGCGCACGATATCCAGGCTTTCCGGCATCGCTTCGCCGTTGTCTTTGACCAGGATAGGCACCATTTTTTGGCCGATCAGGTTGAACGGAGTCGTCTCATCGTCGTTGAGCAACGTGACCAGGCGAATCGGCAGACGTTTCAGGCCAAAAATCATGCGGGCTTTAACGCAGAATGGGCAATGATCGTAAATGAACAGTTTCATGCTTGCTCCGGGTTGTCAGGTTTTAACAGCAATAGTTACCACAGCTTATCGAGGCTGTCTTGACGTGCGTGTGTTGGATGGTGCGTTATTGCGATATTGCCCGCGCACCGGCGCGGGCTAGGGGGCGTTATTTCTTGGCCGGTACCGAGTTGAGCACATCGATCAGGTGAATGCGAGCTTCTTCCAGGTCGATTTTGTCACGTTCGTTGGCGGCGGTGACGACCTGCAGCTGTTTGATAATATCGTTTTTCAGGCCGGCGTCGCTGGCGAGGATATGGGCCAGGGCCTTTTCCACCAGGGTGGAACGCGCATAAATCATGCGCAAGTTCAGTATCATATGTTCGAGTAGTTGCGGTAATTTTGCTTCTTCGCTCATGCCGACGGGCTCCTGTGGGGGTTTTTACTAACAGGATAGCAGCTGTTGCCGATTCGGCCGGATTTCTATGGCGTTAACCGCCGCGCAGCATCATCGATGCACTGCGTCGCGGGCTGAACTGCCAGTACAGCGCCAGCAACGTAGCGAAGCCCACTGCCCCAAGCAGCAACCAGGGTAGCACCGGCATGTTCATCGTGCGTCCGGTATCGTACATCCAGCCGCCGCCGGTGTAACCTAACGCGCCACCCAGCGCCAGACCAAGGCGGCTAAAGCCCATATAGCTGCCACGCGCACGTGGATCGGCCAGCGAAGCGCTCAGCGTCTCGCGCGCCGGTTCGGCGATGATCGAACCCAGGTAGAAACAGCAGATCAGCGTGAACACGCCTTGCAGGCTGCTGGCGAGGCCGATCGGCAGCAGGCTGAGCGTCATCAGCAGCAGGCCCGCCATCAGGCGCTGCTCAAGCCGGAAGTGTTTTTCTCCCCAACGCGCCAGCGGATAGAGCAGCGACAACGACAGCGCCGCTTCAATCGCATACATCCATTTCACCGCCGCCGGTGAGCCGGCGATTTCATTGACCACGATCGGCAGCATCAGCATCACCTGTACCGCCAGCATATAGTAGCCGGTCAGCGTCAGGACATAGGTGAGGAAGCGGCGATCGCGCACGACCCGCAGCATGCCTTCTTTCATCGGCACGCGCACGGTTGAGATGCGGTAAGCCGGCAGTAGCCAGGCGTTCCAGCCGGCGGCCAGCACGAAGATCGCCGCCCCGACCCAGCAGACAAAGTGGAAGTCGTACTGCAGCAGCCAACTGCCGATCAGCGCGCCGACGACCGCGCCGGCGCTGTCCTGCATCATCAGCAGCGAGAAAAAGCGGCCGCGTTCGTGCGGGCGGGTCAGCTTAATCACCAAAGCGGTGCGCGGCGGATCGAACAGCGTGCCGCCGAGGGCGGACAGTGCGCAAGAGAACCACAGGATCCAGGGGGCATCGGCCATCGCCATGGTGGCGAAACCGGCGGCGCGCAGCAACATGCCCGTGACGATCATCGGCTTGGCGCCGAAGCGATCGGCGATGGCGCCGCCAAAGATGCCGAGCCCTTGTTGCAGCAGCTGACGCAAACCCAGCGCGATGCCGACGATCAGCGCCGCCCATCCCAATTGATCGACGAAGCGGATCGAAATAAGCGGAAAAACGACAAAGAAGCCTAAAACCACCAGCAGGTTGTCGAGCAATAGAAAATATTTACCCAAGCTGCGCGCTTGCGACACCAGAGACATGCTTCACCATGAGCAATTAAAGACAGAGGGGAGAACAACGCTTCCATTCTCTACCCAATTGCCGGACGGCGACAGGGGGCGTGTAGATAATATTTTTTTATCGTCAAGGTGTTATCTGTACTGCAAAATGGGCGGAAAAATGCCGTAAAACGCGTATTCGGCGATTTACTGAGCGACCGAGGTTTTACCTCGGGGGCGGGCTACGGTTATATTGAATGCAGGGAAGTGCGGTTCTGAAGCGCTATTGGCAAAATAAAATCATGCCATCAGATCGGCATCGGATGATTATCCACGCGGCTTCCCAATAAATACTTCTTATCGAACCGTTTTGACTGCGGGGGAAATGATGTTCGGCTACCGCTCTGCATCGCCAAAAGTACGTCTTACTACCGACCGGATGGTGGTCCGTTTAGTGCATGAACGGGATGCCTATCGTCTGGCGGATTATTATGCCGAGAACCGAGCCTTTCTCAAACCCTGGGAGCCGGTGCGCGACGAAAGCCATTGTTATCCTTCCGGCTGGCAGGCGCGTCTGGGGATGATCGCTGAAATGCAAAAGCAGGGCAGCGCCTACTATTTTATCCTGCTCGATCCAGAAGAGCAGGAAGTGCGCGGCGTGGCGAACTTCAGCAACGTGCTGCGCGGTTCGTTTCACGCCTGTTTCCTCGGTTATTCGCTGGGGGAGAAATGGCAGGGACAGGGGCTGATGTTCGAAGCCTTGCAGTCCGCCATCCGCTATATGCTGCGCCAACAGCGCATGCACCGCATCATGGCCAACTATATGCCGCACAACCAGCGCAGTGGCGCATTGCTGACGCGTCTGGGATTCGAACGCGAAGGTTACGCCAAGGATTACCTGCTGATCGACGGCCAGTGGCAAGACCACGTTTTGACGGCATACACCAATAAAGAGTGGCTACCCCCACGTTGAGGCCAAACGATGAAATATGAATTGAACGCCAAAGAGGCTCGGGTTATCGGCTGCCTGTTGGAAAAACAGGTCACGACCCCGGATCAATACCCGCTTTCGCTGAATGCTATTACGCTGGCATGTAACCAAAAAACCAACCGTGAACCGGTGATGGATCTGAGCGAAAGCGAAGTGCAGCAGCTGCTCGATCTGTTGCTGCGCAAACATTTCCTGCGCACCCTCAGCGGATTCGGCAACCGGGTAGTGAAGTACGAACAGCGGTTTTGCAACTCCGAGTTCGGCCAACTGAAACTTACGCCCGCCGAACTGGCGGTGATCGCCACCTTACTGCTGCGCGGCGCGCAAACGCCCGGCGAGCTGCGCACCCGTACCAATCGGATGCACGAGTTCAGTGATGTCAACGAGGTCGAACAGGTGTTGCAACAGTTGGCCACGCGAGAAGATGGCCCGTTCGTGGTGCGCCTGGCGCGTGAGCCGGGCAAGCGCGAAAGCCGATTCATGCATCTGTTCAGCGGCCAGATTGATGAAGCGCCGGCGGCGGCGTTCGAATCCGAGTTCGACGGCGAACTGAGCGCCAGGGTTAGCGCATTGGAAAGCGAAGTGGCGGAACTGAAACGGCAGTTGCAACATCTGTTGGTGAGGGATGCGAATGACTAAATTGCGTGTAGGCGTGGTGGGATTGGGCAGTATCGCGCAGAAGGCTTATCTGCCAATCCTCGGCCAGGCGGCGGATTGGACGCTGGTGGGCGGTTTTTCGCCCAATCAGCAAAAAGCGCAGCCGCTGTGCGACAGCTACCGCATGGCCTGTTTCTCCCGGCTGGACAGCCTGGCCGAACAGTGCGACGCGGTCTTTGTTCACAGCAGCACCGCCAGCCATTTTTCAGTAATAGGCGAGCTGCTGAACCGCGGCGTGCACGTTTACGTCGATAAACCGCTGGCGGAGACGCTGGAGCAGGGCGAGCAGTTGCTTGAGCTGGCCGAGCGGCGAGGCAAAACGTTGATGGTGGGGTTCAACCGGCGTTTCGCGCCGCTTTACCGGCAGCTCAAGCAGCAAATGAACCAGCCGGCCTCCATTCGCATGGATAAACATCGGGCGGACAGCGTCGGCCCGCACGATCTGCGTTTTACCCTGTTGGATGATTACCTGCACGTGGTGGACACGGCGCTGTGGCTGGCGGGCGGCGGCGAGCAACTGCTGAGCGGCAGCGTGCGCACCAACGCCGCAGGCGAAATGCTGTACGCCGAGCATCACTTCGCCTGCGGCGATACGCAGGTGACGACCAGCATGCATCGCCGCGGCGGCAGCCAGCGCGAAAGCGTGCAGGCGGTGACAGACGGCGCGCTGTATCAGTTGACCGATATGCGCCACTGGCTGCGTGAAGATGCGCAGGGCGAGTTGGAACAACCGGTGCCGGGCTGGCAAAGCACGCTGGTGCAACGCGGCTTCGACGGTGCGGTGCGGCATTTCCTTGATGCCGTCGCCAATCAGAGCGCGCCGGAAACCGGCGGCGAACAGGCGCTGCTTGCCCAGCGGGTGGTCGAGCGTTTGCTGCGGGATAACTCTATGTAACATCTGGCGGTAGCTATTCTTTTCCGGATGCGTAAACTGAGCCGATTGTTTCACTGACGCCTGCTGTTGCAGGCGTTGATATTTACGGTACCTATCAGACAACCACATGAACCTACTCAAATCCTTGGCTGCCGTCAGCTCGATGACGATGTTTTCGCGGGTGTTGGGCTTTGCCCGCGATGCGATCGTCGCGCGGGTGTTCGGGGCCGGCATGGCAACGGACGCCTTCTTCGTGGCGTTCAAACTCCCGAATCTGTTACGCCGTATCTTTGCCGAAGGGGCATTTTCGCAGGCCTTCGTGCCGATCCTGGCCGAATACAAAAGCCAGCAGGGCGACGAGGCGACACGCACTTTTATCGCCTATGTCTCCGGGCTGCTGACGCTGGTGCTGGCGGTGGTGACGGTACTGGGGATGTTGGCCGCGCCCTGGGTTATCTATCTCACCGCGCCGGGCTTTACCGATACGCCCGACAAGTTTGCCCTGACGTCGGCGCTGCTGCGCATCACATTCCCCTATATTCTGTTGATCTCGCTGGCGTCGCTGGTGGGGGCGATCCTCAATACCTGGAACCGCTTCTCGATCCCGGCCTTTGCGCCAACGCTGCTTAACGTCAGCATGATTGGCTTCGCGCTGTTCGCCGCGCCGTATTTCCACCCGCCGGTGCTGGCGCTGGCGTGGGCGGTGGTAGTGGGCGGCGTACTGCAATTGGGCTACCAGCTGCCGCACCTGCGCAAGATCGGCATGCTGGTGCTGCCGCGCATCAAATTGGGCGATGCCGGAGTCTGGCGGGTAATGCGTCAGATGGGGCCGGCGATCCTTGGGGTGTCGGTCAGCCAAATCTCGCTGATCATCAATACTATCTTCGCATCGTTCCTGGTATCCGGCTCGGTGTCCTGGATGTACTACGCCGACCGCCTGATGGAATTTCCTTCCGGCGTGTTGGGCGTGGCATTGGGTACCATCCTGCTGCCGTCGCTGGCCAAAAGCTTCTCGAGCGGCAACCACGATGAGTATTCGCGCCTGATGGATTGGGGGCTGCGCCTGTGTTTCCTGCTGGCGCTGCCGAGCGCCATCGCGCTGGGCATTTTGGCCAAACCGTTGACCGTCTCGCTGTTCCAGTACGGCAAGTTCAGCGCCTTTGACGCGGCGATGACGCAACGCGCGCTGGTGGCTTACTCGGTAGGGCTGATGGGGCTGATCGTGGTTAAAGTGCTGGCGCCGGGCTTCTATTCGCGGCAGGACATCAAAACGCCGGTCAAGATCGCTATCATCACGCTGATCATGACGCAGGTGATGAACCTGGCGTTTATTGGTCCGCTGAAGCATGCCGGCCTGGCGCTGTCGATCGGCTTGGCGGCTTGCCTGAACGCCTCGCTGCTGTATTGGCAGCTGCGCAAGCAGAAGATCTTCCAGCCACAGCCGGGTTGGGCGCTGTTCCTCACTAAGCTGGTGATCGCCGTGCTGGCGATGTCGGCGGTGCTGATTGGCGTGATGTGGCTGATGCCGGCCTGGGATCAGGGCAATATGCTGGAACGTTTGCTGCGTTTGGCGGCGGTGGTGGTGGCCGGTGTGGTGGCCTACTTTGGCGTGCTGGCCGGGTTGGGCTTCCGCCCGCGTGATTTTGCGCGCCGCGTCGCCTGAGCCGAATGCAAGAACAAAAAAAGGTCGCCTTGGCGACCTTTTTACTTTCCGCGCGGTGCGGTTTACATACGTTCGACGGTTTCGATGCCCAGCGTATCCAGGCCGGTTTTCAGCGTTTTAGCGGTCAGCAGCGCCAGCTTCAGGCGGCTCTGACGGGTTTCTTCGCTGTCGGCGTTCAGGATCTGGCAGTGCTCGTAGAAGCCGGAGAACAAGCCGGCCAGATCATACAGGTAGCTGCACATGACGTGAGGCGTGCCTTCACGTGCGACGGTGGTGAGCACCTCTTCGAACTGCAGCAGGCGGGTAGCCAGCGCAATCTCACGCTCTTCGGTCAGCGTCAGCGGCAGTGTCAGGCTGCTTTCGTCGATCCCGGCGCGCTTGAATACCGATGCCACACGGGTATAGGCGTATTGCATATAAGGCGCGGTATTGCCCTCGAAGGCCAGCATGTTGTCCCAGTCGAAGACATAGTCGGTGGTGCGGCTTTTCGACAGATCGGCGTATTTCACCGCGCCGATGCCGACCACGCGGGCCACGGTCTTCATTTCGTCTTGCGGCATATCCGGGTTTTTGCCGGCGATCAGCTGTTCGGCGCGTTCGATGGCTTCATCCAGCAGATCGGAGAGCTTCACCGTGCCGCCCGAGCGGGTTTTGAACGGCTTGCCGTCTTTGCCCAGCATCATGCCGAACATGTGGTGTTCCAGCGAGACGGACTCCGGCACGTAACCGGCTTTGCGCACGATGGTCCAGGCCTGCATCAGGTGCTGATGCTGGCGGGAGTCGATGTAATACAGAACGCGGTTGGCGCCCAGAGTTTCGTAGCGATACTTGGCGCAGGCGATATCGGTGGTGGTGTAGAGGTAGCCGCCATCCTTTTTCTGGATGATGACGCCCATCGGGTCGCCGTCCTTGTTCTGGTATTCGTCGAGGAACACCACGGTGGCGCCTTCGCTTTCCACCGCCAGCCCTTTGGCTTTCAGATCGGCGACGATGCCCGGCAGCATCGCGTTATACAGGCTTTCGCCCATCACGTCGTCTTCGGTCAGCGTGACGTTCAGGCGGTTATAGGTCAGCTGGTTTTGCGCCATGGTGATGTCGACCAGCTTGCGCCACATTTTCAGGCAGTACTGATCGCCGCCCTGCAGCTTCACGACGTAAGCGCGCGCACGCTCGGCGAACTCGGCGTCTTCGTCGTAGTGTTTTTTGGCTTCGCGATAGAACTGTTCCAAATCGGACAGGCCCATATCGCTGGCGTTTTCGTTCTGCATTTTTTCCAGGTAGGCAATCAACATGCCGAACTGAGTGCCCCAGTCACCGACATGGTTGGCGCGAATCACTTTATGGCCCAAAAACTCCTGGGTACGCGCCGCGGCGTCGCCGATGATGGTGGAGCGCAGGTGGCCGACGTGCATCTCTTTCGCCACGTTCGGTGCGGAGTAGTCGATAACGATGGTTTGGGGCTCAACCGGCGCAATGCCCAGCTTCGGTGCGTTCAGCACCTGATCGGCCTGGCGGGCGACCCAATCGCTGTTCAGGAAAATGTTGATAAAGCCGGGACCGGCGATTTCCACTTTACCGGCGACGTCGCCGAGATCCAGCAGTTGCACCACTTTTTCCGCCAGCTGACGGGGCGGCATGCCCAGCTTTTTGGCGACTGACATCACGCCGTTGGCCTGGTAATCACCAAACTGCGCCTTGGCGGAAGGGCGGACCTGCGCTTCGCAATCGGCTGGCGCGCCAGCGGCGATCAGCGCCTGACTGACTTTATCTGAAAGAAGAACCTGAATATTCACCGGGTTACCTTAATGACGAACGAGGGGCTGAAGCCAGCCCCTGCGGGATTCAACGGTGGCGGGCGCGATGGGCGACCGCCACAAAACAGCCTGTAATTGTAACCGATCTGACGGAGCCCGTCAGCAGTTGGCGCGGCCGCTGCGATGAAACAGTTGTCGAGGGCGGCGCGTTGATTGCCGGAAGGTGAAAGCAGAATGATCTGAACAGAATGTACGAAGGGGAGAGTTGCGAAGCTAGCGCTTTTTATTGCGGCGACCGGCATCCAGCGTGTTGGCGCTGCGTGATTTGAAATGACGGTAGATGGCGTATACGGCGATAATTATCAACACCAAGGATATCGTCAGCAATAACATAATGATCATCTCGAATTTAAATTTCCTCCAAAGTAGCTGAGTTGTCTTGGTGAATCAATTGCCCGGGGGTAAATTAAGATAATCCTTAGTTTCACATCAATTAGTGGGGTTTATTGTCTTCTTTTACAATAGGTTGTGCTTATGGTTTTATGTGGTTTCGATAAGTGGATCAGGTTTGATTAAACCAGACTATTCAATCGAGTTGCCCAATGGACTGCAGAGAGTTTTGTGCAAAATAACTTAAATCATAGCGTCATGAAGAAAAGGTATAATGGCTTGCGAAAAATCTTATTTTTTATTTTTCTGTTGCTTTAATAAGCTGTCATCTTAATAAGGGACTGGTTTTTTTATTCTCCCCGTCCGCAACCAAAAATCATTCTGAACTGCCGCCGAAAAACGTCGTAACGGTGGCGAGCGCTGCCGCCACCGTGTAAATTACCGCGTTTAACTTTGCGCTCCGTTGTTTTGAGGTTTCTATGACCACTCCCTTGCAGGCCATTGCCGAGCTTGACGATCTGAAGCTCGATTTGCCGCGTTTCGAGCAGGCGCTGCATCAATTTGCCGCCAAATTGCGGCTTGATCTGGCCGCGTTCACCGCCGATCACATCTCTTTGCGCTGTCACCAGAATGCCACCGCCGAACGTTGGCGTCAGGGGCTGATGCAGTGCGGGACACTGCTATCCGAATCGATGATCAACGGGCGGCCTATCTGTCTGTTCGATTTGTCTCAGCCGCTGGCCGTAGGGCCGTGGCGGATAGACTGCATCGAGCTGCCGTATCCTGGGGAGAAACGCTATCCGCACGAAGGCTGGGAACACGTCGAATTAGTGCTCAGTGGCGATCCTCAGACGCTGTACGCTCGGGCGTTGAGCCACCTTGCCGATGAGGCATTGTTGGCGCCGGGGATCAAGCTGAAGCAAAGCTCGCCAAAAGGCGAGGGCGAGCGGCTACCGAACCCGACGCTGGCCATCACCGACGGAACGGTTACGATCAAGTTTCATCCGTATTCCATTCGAGACATCGTCGCCAGCGAACAAGGTTAGCCAGGCAGCGCCGCACAGGCGCGCGCCATGCGATCGAGCGCTTCATCGAGCAGAGCCCATCGGCAACCAAAGTTAAGCCGTACAAAGCGCCGATCGCCGAAGTCCAGGCCGGCGCTTAACCCAACGCCCGCACGTTCGAAGAACTGATGCGGGTTATCTACCGGCAGTGCGCTGCAGTCTATCCAGGCCAGGTAGGTGGCCTCGACGGGCAGCAACGTCAATCCCGGCATGGCGTTGATACGTTTTGTCAGCCGATCGCGATTGGCGCGCAGATAAATCAACTGCTCATCCAGCCAGGGTTGTCCGTATTGATAAGCCGCCTGCGCCGCCACCAGCGCCAACAGATTGACCTCCGGCACGATGCCGCTGCGCGCGCGTTTCAGCTTTTGTCGCAATGCTTCGTTGGGAACGATCGCCAGTGAGGCGCCGAGCCCGGCGAGATTATACGTCTTTGACGGTGACATCAGCGTCACGCTGCGTTGGGCCGCGTCTTCATTCAGGGTGGCGAAGGGGATATGCCGCGCGCCGGGCTCAAGCAGCAGTTCGCAGTGGATTTCATCCGAACAGACGATTAAATCGTGTTCGCGAGCGAACTGATGGTGCTGCAACAACTCCTCTCGGCGATACACGGTGCCACCGGGGTTCTGCGGGTTGCACAGCAACAGGAGTTTTTCGTTGCCGTTGAGCTGATCATGCGTCGAGGAAAAATCCAGTCCCCAACGCTGGTTGACCGCTGTTAGCGATACCGGAAGGTGTTTACGCCCGGCGAATTTGGCCGCTTTGCGAAACGGCGGATAAATGAGCGAGGGGGCCAGCGTGCTCTGATGTTCTTCGGTGCAGGCCCGCACGCACAGGTTCAGGCCACACACCAGTCCAGGCAGGAAAATGATCCATTCAGGCTTGATGTGCCAATCGTAGCGCTCTACCATGCGGCGGATAAAAACCTCAATAAGATCAGGGGATGGGTGGGTGTAGCCGAATACGCCGTGTGCTACGCGGCGCTGCAAGGCTTCGATCACCGCCGGCGGTGAGGTGAAATCGCTGTCGGCGACCCACAGCGGGATGATGTCGCTGCCGCGATATTTATCCCACTTAACGCTGTCACTGTGACTGCGGTCTACCCATTGATCAAAATTGAATGCCATAGTGATAACCCTGAGCCGGTTTATGCCTATGCATGAGCCTACGTGAGAAATGAAGAAATGAACAATTGCCGCCGTATGTTGGCCGTTATCTGGGGGTGACAATGATAAAACTGGAAGTTTGTTGCTTTAGCGTCGACTGTGCGCTGACGGCCGAACGGGCGGGCGCCGATCGCATCGAGTTGTGCGCCAGCCAGAGCGAAGGGGGATTGACGCCGAGCTATGGCACGCTGCGTCTGGCGCGTGAGCGGGTTGCGATCCCGGTGCATCCGATCGTTCGCCCGCGCGGTGGCGATTTCTGCTACGGCGCGGTGGATTTCGAAGTGATCAAACAAGATATCCGCCAAATTCGCGAGATGGGGTTCCCCGGCGTGGTGGTTGGCATGCTGGACGACGAAGGGCACATCGATCTGCCGCGCATGCGCGAAGTGATGAGGCTGTGCGAAGGCATGGCGGTGACGTTCCATCGCGCGTTCGATATGTGCCAGAATCCGATGGTGGCGCTGGAGCAACTGACCGAGCTGGGTGTGGCGCGCATTCTGACCTCCGGCCAGCAGCAGAGCGCCGAACTTGGCCTGCCGTTGCTACGCGATTTGCGCCAGGCCAGCCAAGGCCCGGTGATCATGGCGGGTGCCGGCGTGCGCCTCAGCAATCTGCATAAGTTTGTCGATATCGGCCTGCATGAACTGCACAGCTCTTCCGGCCATCTGGTGCCGTCGACCATGCGTTATCGCAAGGCGGGCGTCACCATGTGTTCCGATAACGAATTTGACGAATTTAGCCATTATTGCGTGGATGGCGAAATGGTGGAGGCGATGAAAAACGCGCTGGCCTTGGTTGATCCTCTGGCGCAAAGCGCATAAACACGCAGTTAGCCGCGTTTGACAACCGGTTTCCGGGCCGTAAGACCCCTTTGCGTGTCACTGAGCCCTCGGCGATCACGCAAGTACCAGGCCCCGGCGTTTTGCCGGGGCTTTTTTTATGCCGCGAGAGACTATTGCAACGTGTCAGGCGAGAAGTCGAAGATTTCACCCGGGCTAATGCCGCAGGCTAAAATGCGCACCGTATTATTGCCACTGCCGGGATTGACCAAGATATCGTGGATAGTGCGATTGTTGTTCATGACAAAACGCGCGTAGTAAAGGTTGCCGATGCGTATCCAGGGAATAGCCTGATTGCTCTCGACAGTGTCGGTATAGTTATCGTTGAACGAGCGGGCCCAAATGCCAGTCGAAGCTTGCGCGGTAGATTGATCGCCGATAGAGGATGCGATGGCCCAGAATGTCCTCGGTCCCATGCTCCGATGAATACGTTGACCCAAACCTTTGTAGGCCGGGTTGTCGCCAGTGGCTGTCAGAAGATTGCTGTCTACCGTCAGTTTCCCGTCGATAAACCAGCCTGTAGGCTGATTATCAGCACCGATGGCGATCAGATTGCTGTTCGTCAAATAATTTAGCGGGGCCTCATGCAGCTGATAACTGCGCTGTGCAATGCTCAGTGTGCCTCTGAGAATGTTGTAACCCGCTTCATTGTTCAGACTGCCGTTTGTCCACATTGGCATAACGGTGTTGCTGAATGAGAGTTGATACCCAGCGTTAGCTTCGAAGCGAATAGCCTGGGGCGACAGTGTGCCCTTGGGCCCATTGGCGGTAGCGAAGTTAACATTACTGATTTGAACTGGGGTGATATTAGATTGGCTGGTGGATTTTCTTAATACCAGGAATCCCCCAACGGCATCACCATAATCATTGATGTAGGAACCGTTGGCGATTTGAATATTGGCGGAGGAATCTGAGTCGATATCGATGCCGGTACCATTTCTGTCTGCCATGAAATTGCTTAGGCTGAGACCGCCTAAATAGGAAGTTCCTTGTGTTGTGGTTTTGATAAAGATCTTTTTGCCATAAGAGAATACATTCACCATAAACGTATTGTCGTGGCGATCGAAATTGAAAGCACAAGAACCGGCTACGGCGATAGAGGCAGTAACCGCGTTTTCTGTCGGACGCACGACATTGGCATTGACGTGAACATTGGTAAATCTGTTGATGTCCCTGCTTTCATAAACCCTGTAGTCGCAGCGGACTGCCCAACCGTAGATATTCTCAAAGTTGTTGGCTTCTCCTCGAGCTTCAACAAAGTCATAGGCGCCTACATAACGGCAGTTGGCGACTGACAGAGCGCCACCTGCGGTAATGGTGGCACCGTATTGAACGAATGTCTCCGGCTGGGTGGCAGTATATTTTTGATCCGGGTAGAGGAACGACCAACCATCAAAGACAACATTCTTATCGCAGGCGAAACAAACCGTACCCGCGGGTTTTTTGATAATGAAAGCACTGTCGTCCGCAAGGCCTGCCCGATTAGGGCCATTGCTTGTGAGGCTTGCAGGGCCTTGAGCAATACCGCGACGGGAGCCTCTCACAGTGACGCCGCTAGCGACGTTGATAGGTTGAGCACTGGTCAGCAGATATTGAGCATTTTCCGAAGCATAGACCACTTTGTTTTTTAAACTCGCGGCATAGTTTAATGTCGCGCTGATTGCTGCATCCGAGGCGGAGGCACCACTGGGATCGGCGCCGAAGTGATCGAAACTAAGTTTCTGCTCCAGTCGTTTCCAGCGGGCTCCTCCCGATGTAACCACCACGGTGCCGTTATTATCCGCACTGGTTGTATCCGTTTTCGCATAATAGAATTCTCCGCCGCCGGCGAAACGTCCGGCGGCGTGAGAAACTAAAAAGACAATCTGGTCATCTGTAACTGGCGTCAGATTACGCAATTCACTGATATTATTTACACTAATCATATTGCTCATGGAATTTCTCCTGTTGGTTGGCAACATGATTGTCAATCAGATGGGACGATTGAAACAGTCGATAAGGTTTGTAGGACGCTGATACAGCGTAAAGTCAGGCCCCGGCGTTTTGCCGGGGCTTTTTTTATGTTTTGTAAAGACCATTCGCCCGTTTCAACGTGGTATCTCGGTCGACCAACCCCCCATCTCTTCTTGCGATCGTCATGTCCTGCTGATAAGTTTGTGAGTTAAAATCCTTTAAATATCATAATATTAAATGATTTTTTGATATGTATTGATGCAGTAAATGATTGGCGCCATGCCTCTCAATGCTGCGTCTGCATTTTCATGTCCGAACACAGCTTGGCTGATGGCCGGAACATCACAGCATCAATGAGGAGAGCCGTCAGCTCGACTGCAGAGCGCGTTGGCGGCGGATTTAACAAGGAGATAATGATAATGACCCGAACGGCACACTGTTGGACCGCGGCGCTTTTACTGACGTTGGCCCTGACCGGCTGCCAGACCGCCAAGCGGCCCGTTTCTACATTGAGTAAGCCGCCCAGTGCAGAAGAAGTTGCGGAGCAAGATAAGCGGCAGCGTGAGGCCGAGCGCATGCAACAGTGCCAGCGCGAACTGGATGCCATGCGCGGCATGGATAACGAGAAATATCAGAAATTCAAACGCGAGTTCGATACCTTGATGAGCGGCGCCGCGCAGTATGCCGGGGTACGTCAGCGGGTCAATACGGGCACGCAGGAAACCGTCGACGCGCTGTATCGTTATCGCACCAGCCGTCTCTGCGCAGACATCAGTTCTGCCATGATGACCGGCCTGGCTGAGCGCGGAGAACGCGCCCAATGACCCCTCGTGCAAGAAAGGCATTACTGAGCCTGATGATACCGCTGGCGTTTGCGCCAGCGGTGGCCGCGGCGGATGACGATGTGCCGGCGTTATTGCAGTTTGCCGAGCGTTATCAGCGGCAGGATGCACCGGCGGCTGATACCGTGGTTACCCCATCTCGGGAAACCCAAAAGCCGGCGTCCCGGCCGATTCAGATTCGTGAAACGGCTGCGCAGAGAAAGCAACTGACGCAGCTGCAAAAGGCGCTGCGTGAGAAAGAGACTCGATTGGAACAACAGCAAGCCGCTATTCAATCACTGCAGCAGGAGCTGACCGCGCTGCGCGTTGCGTCATCCCTGACGGCTGCCGATAAACCGGCACCTGCTCCCGATCTGAGCGCGTTGAGCGACTTCGCCAGCGGCGTGCGACAGGCGCTGAATCTGACGCCGCAGGAACGCAAGGCTCAGGCGCAGATCGCCGAAGCGCAAGCCGCGTTAGCGCGGCAAAAGCAACAAACCGCGGAGCGAGATCGGCGCATTGCCTTGCTGGAACAACGGCTGGCGGCCTTGCCTAAACCAGCGGAAAACGTTCGGCAGCAGGTTTGGGAGGAGAAGCTGGCGGCGGCGCAAACCGCCAACGATAAAGCGCGTCAGCGTTATGAACAGGACAAAAAAGCGGCCGCTGCTGAGCTGGAACGACAGAAGGCCGAAGCCGCCAAGTTGACGGGGGAACTGCAGCGGCAGCTGGCACAACTGCAGAAAGAACAGGGTGTCCAACGACAACAGGAGGGGCAACAAGAGAAAAGCCTGAAGACAGCGCTGGCGCAGCAACAGGCCGAAGCCGCCAAGTTGACGGGGGAACTGCAGCGGCAGCTGGCACAACTGCAGAAAGAACAGGATCTCCAACGCCAACAGGCCGAAAAACAGGAGAAAAACCTGAAGATGGCGCTGGAGCAGCAAAAGACCGAGACCGCCAAAGCGACGGGGGAACTGCAGCGGCAGCTGGCAGCGCTGCAAAAAGAGCGTGATGACCAACGCCAGCAGGCCGAGCAGCAAGAGAACAGCCTGAAGGCGGCGCTGGCAAAGCAGGCGATAGAAGCCGCCAAAGCGACGGAGGAACTGCAGCGGCAGTTGGCGCAACTGCAGGAAAAAAACAAAACGCAAACCGAGCAGGCCAAAACGCTGGAACAACGTCTGGCGGCGGTGACGGCGGAAAGCGCGCAGGCAGCGCAGAAGAGGGATGAAGCGACGCAACGGGCGGATAAAACGGCGGCGGAGCTGGCTGCCGCCCATCAGGCTCAGCAAGCTTTGCAAGACGAACTGAGCGGGCTGAGATCGCGGGCCAAATGGTTGCCGGAGGTGAAAACGCTGAAGAAAAAGCCGGAACAACAGAGCTATGCTGCCGGCGTCGCCCTGGGGCGCGATATCCAAACGATGCTGGCGGAGCGTAAAAATTGGGGCATCACACCCGATAAAACCGTGCTGCTGGCCGGCGTGATCGATACCTTCAACGGCCATTACCAGTTGAGCGATGCGCAGCTGACCCGCGCATTGGCGGAGTCGGAAAAAGCGGTGAACGACGCCAGAAGTCAGGCGGCGAAGAGGCAAACCAGCAAAGGCGAAGCGTTCGTTGCCGAGTTCAAAAAGAAGAAGGGCACGCAGAAGTCGCCAGCCGGCTTCTGGTATCGCATCGATTATGCGGGTGATGAAACCATTGCGGAAAACGCGCGGGTGGATATCGTGGTGAAAGAGAGCTTAACCGACGGCAGCGTGATCCAGGATATGGATCGCAGTGGAAAGGTGATGTCTCAGCCGCTTTCCGCCTATCCGCCGTTGTTCCGCGAGGCGATCGGCCATCTGAAAAATCACGGTTCGCTGACGATGGTGGTGCCGCCGGAGTTGGCGTACGGTGAAACGGGCTATGCGCCGCAGATCCCGCCGAACGCGACGATGGTGTATGAGCTGCGGATTGTCGATGCCGGCAACGGGTAAGTTGAGGCCGGCTCAGGCCGGCCCGATTAGCAAGCGCTAGGGCTTTTTGGCGGTCAATACGGCGCGCAGCGGCGCAGGATAGCCTTCAACCGTTTTGCTGCGGTCGTTCGGGTCGAGGAATTCAGCCAGCGACTCGCTGGTCATCCAGTCTGTACGGCGCTGTTCTTCGAGGCTGGTGACGCACATATCGGCGATTTTCACGTCGACGAAGCCGCATTTCTCCAGCCAGCATTTCAGCGCTTCGGCGGAAGGAATGAAATACACGTTGCGCATCTGCGCATAACGGTCGCCCGGCACCAGCACCTGGTGGCGATCGCCTTCCACCACCAGCGTTTCCAGCACCAGTTCGCCTTCAGCTACCAGCTGATTTTTCAACTGATACAGATGATCGAGCGGCGAGCGGCGGTGATACAGCACCCCCATCGAGAACACGGTGTCGAATGCCGCCAGTTCCGGCAACTGCTCGATGCCGAGCGGCAGCAGGTGGGCGCGCTGATCGCCGCCCAACAGCTTGCGCACCGCTTCGAACTGGCACAGGAACAGCTGCATCGGATCGATGCCTACGGCAAAGTGTGCGCCGGCGCCGATCATGCGCCACAGGTGATAACCGCTACCGCAGCCGACGTCGAGAATGGTGCGTCCGGCCAACGGGGAGATGTGCGGCAGCACGCGATCCCACTTCCAGTCGGAATGCCATTCGGTATCGATATCGATGCCATACAGCGAGAACGGCCCTTTACGCCACGGCATCAGGGTGCGCAGCATTTTCTCGACGCCTTCACGCTGGCCCGGCGACAGGCCAGGCTCCATCTCAGCGCGCACGCCGTGCAGCAGATCGAGACGGGTGGGGGTCAGCGTCGGCAAATGCTCCACCGAGTTGAACCACTGCTTGAATTTGCCGTGCAGCGATTCGCGTTGCCAGGCGCTCAGCTGCGCGGGCAGCGTATCCAGCCAGTGGCTGAGGGGGCTCTTGGCAATGCGCTGATAGAAATCACCGAATTCGATCATTGCGCATCCCCCGCTTTCAGGGCGATCAGCGAACCGAAGTTGAAGCACTGGAACCACACTTCAGCATGCTCGAATCCGGCCTGTTGCAGACGCGCCTTGTGCGCCTCCACCGAATCGGTCAGCATCACGTTTTCCAGCATGCTGCGTTTTTGGCTGATCTCCAGCTCGCTGTATCCGTTGGCGCGTTTGAAATCGTGGTGCATGTTGAACAGCAGCTCGCCGACTTCGGCGTCTTCAAAGCTGAACTTCTCCGACAGCACCAGCGCGCCGCCTGGGCGCAGGCCACGATAGATTTTCTCCAGCAGGCGCAGGCGATCGGCCGGCTCGAGGAACTGCAGCGTAAAGTTCAGTACCACCATCGAGGCGTCTTCGATGTCGATGTCGCGAATGTCGGCTTCGATAACCTCAACCGGCGTGTCGGCGCGGAAGGCGTCAATATGGCGGCGGCAACGTTCCACCATCGCCGGCGAATTGTCGACGGCGACGATATGGCAGCCGGGCACCTTGATATTCCGCCGCATTGACAGCGTCGCCGCGCCCAGTGAGCAGCCCAGGTCATACACCCGGCTGTCGGGTTGCACAAAACGTTCGGCCAGCATGCCGATCATCGAGATGATGTTGGAATAGCCGGGAACGGAGCGTTGGATCATGTCGGGGAACACTTCGGCGACGCGTTCGTCGAAGGTCCAGTCGCCCAGTTTGGCGATGGGGGCGGAGAAAAGAGTATCGCGGTTTGGCATAGCGGCAAATCAGTTCAGAATTCGAAGCTGCGTAGTCTAACAGAAAAGCGCAAAAAAGCGGAGCGGAAGCAGGCGGCGCGGCCGCCTGATGATAAAACGGGATCAGTGCAGGCTGAAAATCAGATCCCAAGGCAGATAGAAGATATTTGCCAGAACCATCAACAACAAAGAGATATAGGTCGCGGCCATGCCTGAACGGCGCCAACGAACCTCGCGGTTGCGTAAACCGTAGTAATGCACCAACCGCCCGGCCATCAGCATCAGGCCGCAGAGGTGAATCATCCAGATTTCTGCGCCGTTCATTTCCATGATCACCAGCAATACGGCAGCGATAGGAATGTATTCAACGGCGTTGCCATGCACGCGGATGGCGGTCTGCAATTCGTAGAAACCGCCGTCGCCGTAGGCTACGCGGTACTGCATCCTTAACCTGACTACGTCATAAGAGAGTTTGATCAACAACAATGCGCCGAGCACCACATAAAGCGCGCTTACCATTTTTAACTCCGTTCCCTAACCAAAACTGGCAGCCAGCATCATAGCCGTCATTGTATTCACTGTCGCGGGGAAATATTTGATGTTATTGGTCAGATTAATAGGTCAAAACAGTGCATCTTGTTCTGGCCAGTCTGGCGGCGCAGGCAAATCAGGGATCGCCAGGCGCAACTGCTGCCAAATTTTTTGCGCCTGCTGGGGCGAATCGCCGTTGTCCGGCGTATGAATAAACAGATAGGGCTGATGCTGTTGCTGCCACAGCGGCAGTTTTTGTTGCCAGGCTTCGAACCAGCGCAGGTTATCGGCCAGTTGGTCACCGCCGATAAAGCGCACCAACGGTTGGTCGGCGGTGACCAGAGCGTGTACCGGCAGCTTCGGTTTTTTCTGCTGGGCATCGCGCACGGCGGCGGTATTGGGGGCGGCGTGATGCACCGGGCGGCTGTCGAGGATCACCCGATTGATGCCGCGCTGGTGTAACCCCTGATTCAACGCGCGCTCTTCCTCACCCTTGGCGAAAAACGCCGGATGACGCACTTCTACGCCGTAAGTGAACTCCTGCGGCAGGCTTTCGAAGAACTGCCACATGCGCGGCAGCTCATCGGGGCCGAAGGCGGCGGGCAGCTGCAGCCACAACTGGCCGATGCGCTGATGCACCGGGCTCAGGCAGTGGTAAAACGCCTGTAGCTCGGCGGCGCAGTTGCGCAGGGCGGCCTTGTGGCTGATGTCCGACGGGAATTTGAAGCAGAAGCGAAAATCGTCGCCGGTCATGTCGCGCCAGCGCTGCACGATTTCCAGTTTCGGCAGCGCGTAGAAGGTGGTGTTGCCTTCCACGCAGTTGAAGTAGCGGCTGTAATCCGCCAAATCACGCAGCCCGATACGATTCCAGGCTGAATGTTGCCACTGCGGCAGTCCGATGTAGATCACGGCGTCGTCTTCCTTTACTTGTGCTTGGTTTATCAGGCTACAACTTAACGTTACCGCTCGAGCGCGGCAAGAATTTCGCCGGTGTCGCGCACCCGCGCCAAACGCGGGAAGATGTGTTCGAACGCGAAGCGGTGCATTTCCGCGTTCTGCGCGCTGCAGACGTCTTCGGCGATCACCAGCTCATAGCCGTGCTCCCAGGCGGCGCGGGCGGTGGATTCCACGCCGATATTGGTGGATATGCCGCCCAAGACTACGGATTTGATGCCGCGGCGGCGCAGCTGCAAGTCCAGATCGGTGCCGTAGAAGGCGCCCCATTGGCGTTTGGTGATCAGAATATCGTTGTCGCAGACCGCCAGCGGCGCGGGGAATTCCCACCAGCTGGCCGGCAAACCGCCGGCGGGCGCGGGAGCCGGTTTATCCACCGGTTGTTTCAGCGCCTCGGCGAAGGAGTCTGACCAACCGACGCGCACCAACAGCACCGGCGCGCCCAGCATGCGAAAACGCGCGGCCAGCAGGGCGGCGTTCGCCACCACCTGGTCGGCGCCGTGCGGGCCGACGGCGTAAGGCAGAATGCCGTTTTGCAAATCGATCAGCACCAGAGCGGTGGTTTGGGCGTCAAGTTTCAGCATGGATTTCATCTCGTTGCGAAGTGGATAAAAACTGTTCGGCGCGTCGGGCGAGCTGCGTTCGGCGCAAAACCGGGGGAGAATCAGGCTACGTGAAAAAACTGTCGCAGGTTAATGGGAAATTTGTTAACCGATGTGTTGATTCGAACAAAAACGCGCCATTTAGTGCAGTAACAATGCTGTGTTCGCACTTATCGGGCGGATGAATTTCCTTTATAATGACTCCCTTTTTTCAACACTCTTTAATCCAACGACCTATGCCGATTTATGAATATGCATGTGGTGCTTGCAACCATCGGTTAGAGAAATTGCAAAAATTTTCCGATGCGCCGCTGGCAGACTGCCCGGCGTGTGGGCAGCCCGCGTTGACCAAGTTGATTTCATCTTCCGGTTTCCAGCTTAAGGGCACCGGCTGGTATGCGACGGATTTTAAACCGGGCAACAAGTAGAATTTATCAGATAACAGCCGCGCGACAGGGGCGCAGTAGCCCGGCGCGGCATCGGCTGTGTAAAAGGATAGCGTATGCGTACTGAATATTGCGGGCAGTTGAATCTGTCCCACGTGGGCCAGGAAGTCACTCTGTGTGGTTGGGTCAATCGTCGTCGCGATCTGGGCGGCCTGATCTTTATTGATATGCGCGACCGTGAAGGCATCGTGCAGGTGTTCTTCGACCCGGACGAGAAAGTGGCGTTCGACAAGGCCTATGACCTGCGCAATGAATTTTGCATCCAGATCGTCGGCACCGTGCGTGCGCGTCCGGACAGCCAGATCAATAAAGATATGGCCACCGGCGAAGTGGAAGTGTTCGCCCACGCGCTCGAGATCATCAACCGCTCCGAGCCGCTGCCGCTGGACTCCAACCAGGTCAACAGCGAAGAAGCGCGCCTGAAATACCGTTACCTCGATCTGCGTCGCCCGGAAATGGCCGAGCGTCTGAAGACCCGCGCCAAAATCACCAGCTTCGTACGTCGCTTTATGGACAGCCACGGTTTCCTCGACATCGAAACGCCGATGCTGACCAAAGCGACGCCGGAAGGCGCCCGCGATTATCTGGTGCCGAGCCGCGTGCACAAGGGCAAATTCTACGCGCTGCCGCAGTCTCCGCAGCTGTTTAAACAGCTGCTGATGATGTCCGGCTTCGATCGTTACTATCAGATCGTCAAATGCTTCCGTGACGAAGACCTGCGTGCGGACCGTCAGCCTGAATTCACCCAGATCGACGTCGAAACCTCTTTCATGACCGCCGAGCAGGTGCGTGAAGTGATGGAGAAGCTGGCGCGCGAACTGTGGCTGGACGTGAAGGGCGTGGATCTGGGCGATTTCCCGGTCATGACCTTCGCCGAAGCGATGCGTCGCTTTGGTTCCGACAAGCCGGACCTGCGTAACCCGCTGGAGCTGGTGGACGTGGCCGACCTGGTCAAGGACGTCGAGTTCAAAGTGTTCTCCGGCCCGGCCAACGACGACAAAGGCCGCGTGGCGGCGATCCGCGTACCGGGCGGCGCACAGCTGACCCGCAAGCAGATCGACGAGTACGGCGCTTTCGTCAACATCTACGGCGCCAAAGGCCTGGCCTGGCTGAAGGTCAACGACCGCGCCGCCGGCATGGAAGGCGTGCAGAGCCCGATCGCCAAATTCCTCAGTGCGGAAGTGCTGGAAGCCGTCCTGGCGCGCACCGACGCGCAGACAGGCGACATCCTGTTCTTCGGCGCAGACAGTTTCAAGATTGTCACCGATGCGATGGGCGCGCTGCGCCTGAAGCTGGGTCGCGATCTGGGGCTGACCCAACTCGACAGCTGGGCGCCGCTGTGGGTGGTTGACTTCCCGATGTTCGAAGAAGACGAAGAGGGCGGCCTGGCGGCGATGCACCACCCGTTCACCTCGCCGCGCGACATGAGCCCGGAAGAGCTGGCCGCAGCGCCGGTCAACGCCATCGCCAACGCCTATGACATGGTGATCAACGGTTACGAAGTGGGCGGCGGTTCGGTGCGTATTCACCGCAGCGAAATGCAGCAGACGGTATTCAGCATTCTGGGCATCGACGAACACGAACAGCGCGAGAAGTTCGGCTTCCTGCTGGACGCGCTGAAGTACGGCACGCCGCCGCACGCCGGCCTGGCTTTCGGCCTGGACCGTCTGGTGATGCTGCTGACCGGCACCGACAACATCCGCGACGTTATCGCCTTCCCGAAAACCACCGCGGCGGCCTGTCTGATGACCGACGCACCGAGCTTCGCCAACCCGGCGGCGCTGCAGGAGCTGGCGATCAGCGTGGTAAAGAAAGCCGGTGCGGAACAAGAGAGCGAGTGATGAGTTACAAGCGCCCTGAATCTATCCTGGTAGTGATTTACGCGAAATCCAGTGGTCGGGTGCTGATGTTACAGCGGCGCGACGATACCGAGTTCTGGCAGTCGGTCACCGGCAGCCTGGAACAGGATGAGTCGCCGCCGCATGCCGCGCGGCGTGAGGTCATGGAAGAAGTGGGCATCGATATCGAAGCAGAGCACCTGCCGTTGTTCGATTGCCAGCGCTGCGTGGAGTTTGAACTCTTTGTCCATTTGCGACATCGCTATGCGCCGGGAACCACGCGCAATAAAGAGCACTGGTTCTGTCTGGCGTTGCCCGAGGAGCGCGATCCGGTGATTACCGAGCATCACGCTTACCAATGGCTTGAGGCGGCCGAGGCCGTGAAGTTGACCAAGTCGTGGAGCAATCAGCAGGCGATTGAAGAGTTCGTGATCAATTCAGTCCAGTAGTTTTTTTCGGAGATTTTTTATGGCAGGTCATAGTAAGTGGGCCAACACAAAGCACCGTAAAGCGGCGCAGGACGCCAAGCGCGGTAAAATTTTCACCAAGATTATTCGTGAGCTGGTCACGGCCGCCAAGCTGGGCGGCGGCGATCCGGATTCCAACCCGCGTCTGCGCGCGGCGATGGACAAGGCGCTGTCGAACAACATGACGCGCGACACCATGAACCGTGCAATCGCGCGCGGCGTGGGCGGCGATGATGATACCAATATGGAAACCATCATCTATGAAGGTTACGGTCCTGGCGGCACCGCCGTCATGATCGAATGCCTGAGCGACAACCGCAACCGCACCGTGGCGGAAGTGCGCCACGCCTTTACCAAATGCGGCGGCAACCTCGGCACCGACGGTTCCGTGGCTTATCTGTTCACCAAGAAGGGCGTGATCACCTACGCACCGGGCCTGGATGAAGACAGCGTAATGGAAGCGGCGTTGGAAGCCGGTGCGGAAGACATCGTGACCTATGACGATGGCGCCATCGACGTGTTCACCGCCTGGGAAAGCCTGGGCGCGGTGAAAGACGCGCTGACCGCGGCGGGCTTCGAAGCCGAAGCGGCGGAAGTGTCGATGATCCCATCGACCAAGGCCGACATGGACGCGGAAACCGCGCCTAAGCTGTTGCGCCTGATCGATATGCTGGAAGACTGCGACGACGTGCAGGAAGTTTACCATAACGGTGAAATCTCCGACGAAGTGGCGGCGACGCTGTAATCCGGTAAAACGGGCGCCGCCGTTCGGCGGCGCCGTGCATGCAAGGTGGATGTAGATATGGCGATCATACTCGGTATCGATCCCGGCTCGCGCGTCACCGGCTATGGCCTTATCCGCCAGCAGGGGCGCCAGTTGAGCTATATCGCCAGCGGCTGCATCCGCACGGTGGTGGACGACATGCCGACGCGGCTGAAGCTGATTTACGCCGGCGTCAGCGAGATCATCACCCAGTTTCAGCCCGATTTCTTCGCCATCGAACAGGTGTTTATGGCCAAGAACCCGGATTCGGCGCTCAAGCTCGGCCAGGCGCGCGGCGTCGCGATCGTGGCGGCGGTTAATCAGAACCTGGAAGTGTTCGAGTACGCGGCGCGGCAGGTCAAACAAACCGTGGTCGGCACCGGCGCGGCCGAAAAGGCGCAGGTACAGCACATGGTGCGCTCGCTGCTCAAACTCTCGGCCAACCCGCAGGCGGATGCCGCGGATGCCCTGGCCATCGCCATCACCCACTGCCACCTCAGCCAGAACGTGCTGCGAATGAGCGAAGGGCGGCTGAACCTGGCGCGCGGGCGTTTGCGCTGACGCGAAACGATGATTGCTCAGGCTGGATATTCATCCAGCCTTTTTTATGTTATAAGCTTTACCAGCAACGGCATGGCAGGGCGCCATGCCCGGTAATTCTGCAGGAGGGTAAATGATAGGTCGTCTCAGAGGAAATATTCTGGAAAAGCAGCCGCCGCTGGTGTTACTGGAGGCGAACGGCGTGGGTTATGAAGTGCACATGCCGATGACCTGCTTTTACGAGCTGCCGGAACTGGGGCAAGAGGCCATCGTGTTTACCCACTTCGTGGTGCGTGAAGACGCGCAGCTGCTGTACGGTTTCAACGACAAGCAGGAGCGCGCGCTGTTCCGCGAGCTGATTAAGGTCAACGGCGTCGGGCCGAAACTGGCGCTCGCCATCCTGTCGGGCATGTCCGCGCAGCAGTTCGTCAGCGCGGTGGAGCGCGAAGAGATCACCGCACTGGTCAAGCTGCCGGGCGTGGGCAAGAAAACTGCCGAGCGCCTGGTGGTCGAGATGAAAGATCGCTTCAAAGGGCTGAACGGCGATCTGTTCAACAACAGCAGCGAGATCAGCCTGCCGGCCGCCGCCGACAAAACGCCGGAAGCGGACGCGGAAGCCGAAGCTGTCTCGGCGCTGGTGGCGCTGGGCTATAAGCCGCAGGAAGCCAGCCGCATGGTCAGCAAGATTGCCAAGCCGGGCGCCGACTGCGAAACCCTGATCCGCGACGCGCTGCGCGCCGCCCTGTAAGGCCGAAAAGGGGTAGATAATGATTGAAGCCGATCGCCTGATTTCCGCCGAACCACTCAACGAGGAAGAAGTCCTCGATCGCGCCATTCGTCCCAAGCTGCTGACTGAATACGTCGGCCAGCCGCACGTGCGCGAGCAGATGGAGATCTTCATTCAGGCGGCCAAGCAGCGCGGCGACGCGCTCGACCATTTACTGATCTTCGGCCCGCCGGGGCTGGGGAAAACCACCCTGGCCAACATCGTGGCCAACGAAATGGGCGTAAATTTGCGCACCACTTCCGGCCCGGTGCTGGAGAAGGCGGGCGATTTGGCGGCGATGCTGACCAACCTCGAACCGCACGACGTGTTGTTCATCGACGAAATTCACCGTTTGTCACCGGTGGTGGAAGAAGTATTGTATCCGGCGATGGAAGACTACCAGCTGGATATCATGATCGGCGAAGGGCCGGCGGCGCGTTCGATTAAGCTCGATCTGCCGCCGTTTACCCTGGTGGGCGCCACCACCCGCGCCGGTTCGCTGACCTCGCCGCTGCGCGATCGCTTCGGCATTGTCCAGCGGCTGGAGTTTTATCAGGTGGCGGATCTGCAGCACATCGTCTCGCGCAGCGCCGGGTGCCTGGGGCTGGAGCTGTCCGACGAGGGCGCCCATGAAGTGGCCTGCCGCGCGCGCGGCACGCCGCGTATCGCCAACCGCCTGTTGCGCCGGGTGCGCGATTTCGCTGAAGTGCGCGCCAACGGCGTGATCAGCGGTTCGGTGGCGGCGCAGGCGCTTGATATGCTCAACGTCGATGCCGAAGGCTTCGACTATATGGATCGCAAACTGCTGCTGGCGATTATCGACAAGTTTACCGGTGGCCCGGTCGGGTTGGATAATCTGGCGGCGGCGATCGGTGAAGAACGCGAAACCATTGAAGACGTGATTGAACCGTTTCTGATCCAGCAGGGCTTTATCCAGCGCACGCCGCGCGGCCGTCTGGCGACGCAGCACGCCTACCGGCACTTTGGTCTCGAACGCGAAGAGTAAGTTTTCCATCCTCAATGAAAAAGGGCCGCAAATGCGGCCCTTGTCATATCCCGGCTTTAAATCAGGCCTGCTGTTTTTTGAACAGGCTCAGCGTGAACAGCACGGCGGCGCAGAGCACCACCGAAGGGCCGGCCGGCGTATCGTAAAACGCCGAGAAGGTCAGGCCGCCGGTGACCGCCACCATGCCGAGCAACACGGCGACGCCGGCCATTTGCTCCGGCGTACGCGCGAAGCGGCGAGCGGTGGCCGCCGGAATGATCAGCAGCGAGGTGATGATCAGCGCGCCGACGAATTTCATCGCCAGGCCGATGGTCAATGCGGTAATCAGCATCAGCACGGTGCGAGCCCGCGCCAGATTGACGCCGTCGACGTGCGCCAGCTCCGGGCTGATGGTCATCGACAGCAGATCGCGCCATTGCCACCACAGCACCAACAGCACCACGGCGACGCCGCCGGCGATCATCACGATATCGCTCAGCGTGACTGACAGCAGATCGCCGAACAGGTAGGCCATCAGATCGACCCGCACGTTGGACATCAGCGCCACCACCACCAGACCCAGCGACAGGGCGCTGTGGGCCAGAATGCCGAGCAGGGTATCTACCGAAAGCTGCGGGCGGCGTTCCAGCCACACCAGGGCCAGGGCCAGCAGCAGCGTAATGGCGATCACCGCATAGAAAGGATTGATGTCCAGCAGCAGACCAAAGGCGACGCCGAGCAGCGAGGCGTGCGCCAGGGTGTCGCCGAAGTAGGACATGCGGCGCCAAACCACAAAGGAGCCCAGCGGCCCGGCGGCGCTAGCCAGCAACACCCCGGCCAGCCAGCCGGGAAGTAACAATTCGATCATGCTTCGTGGCTCCCGGTTTTCTTCAAGACAATTCTTCCCTGCAGGTCGTGGCGATGGTTGTGATGGTGGCGATACACCGCCAGCTGCTCTGCGCCGCGGTTGCCGAACATGGCGATGAATTCGGGATGCATCGAGACCACCTCCGGCGCGCCGGAGCAGCAGATATGCTGATTGAGGCACAACACCTCGTCGGTTTTCGCCATCACCAGATGCAGATCGTGCGAGACCATCAGTACGGCGCAGCCCAGCTCCTTGCGCAGCTGATCGATCAGATCGTACAGCGCCAGTTGGCCGTTGACGTCCACCCCTTGCGTGGGTTCGTCCAGCACCAGCAGCTGCGGTTTATTCAGCAGCGCTCGCGCCAGCAGTACGCGTTGGTTCTCGCCGCCGGAGAGCTTTTGCATCGGCTGGTCGAGCAGGTGGGCGGCGTGCACGCGCTTGAGCGCCGGCAGAATGTCGGCTTTCTTTACGCCGGGTTTAAGACGCATAAAGCGGCTAACGGTCAGCGGCAGGGTGGCGTCGAGGTGGAGTTTTTGCGGCACGTAGCCGATGCGCAGGCCGGGCTCCCGCTCCAGCGTGCCGGCGGTTGGTTTGACCAATCCCAGCACCACGCGTACCAGTGTGGATTTGCCCGCGCCGTTCGGGCCAAGCAGCGTGAGAATACGGCCGGGCTGCAGGCTGAGGGAAATGTTCGACAGCACCTTGCGGCTGCCGAAGGCGACGGAGATATTTTTTAGCGTTATCAGTGTAGACATCTCGAGATTACAGGTTGCAGAACGAAGCGGATGTTATAATATCACGTCTTGTTGATGAAAACGATGGGATTACTGATGATGGCAAAGAAAAATAAATGGCTGCAGCGCACGCTGCTGGCCAGCGCACTGTTGATGGCCGGCCCGCTGAGCAGCGCTTCCGCTGCGGTGGTGACCTCGATTCGCCCCTTAGGCTTTATCGCTGCGGCCATCGCCGACGGCGTGACGCCGACCGAGGTGTTGCTGCCGGACGGCGCTTCGCCACACGATTTTGCGTTGCGCCCTTCCGATATCCAGCGCCTGCGTTCCGCTGACCTGGTGTTGTGGGTCGGGCCGGACATGGAAGCGTTCCTGACCAAGGCGCTGGTGCCGATCTCGGCGACGCGAAAGCTGGCTATCAGCGAACTGCCGGCGGTGAAGCCGCTGCTGATGAAAGGCGAAGAGGACGACGATCATGAACATGCAGGCGAAGCGCATAACCATGCCGATGACGATCATGGGCATCATCACGGCGAGTACAATATGCACGTTTGGCTGTCGCCGGAGATAGCAAAAGTGACCGCGATCGCGATTCACGACAGATTGTTGGAACTTATGCCGCAAAATAAGGACAAATTAGACGCAAACCTGCGCCAGTTCGAGAATCTGCTGACGCAAACTGACAAAAATGTTGGTAACATGCTTACGCCTGTGCAAGGTAAGGGTTATTTTGTTTTTCATGATGCTTACGGCTACTTTGAAAAACACTACGGTTTGAGTCCGCTGGGCCATTTCACCGTCAATCCCGAAATTCAGCCTGGAGCACAGCGCCTACACCAAATTCGAACACAGTTGGTTGAGCAGAAAGCGGTATGCGTTTTTGCTGAGCCACAATTCAGGCCGGCCGTAATCAATGCCGTCGCCAAGGGTACCAAAGTGCGTTCCGGAACGCTGGACCCGCTGGGCACCGGCATCGCGCTGGGGAAGGACAGCTACGGGAAATTCCTGACACAGTTGTCAAACCAGTACGTGAGCTGCCTGAAGTAAAGCTTATGAGGATAATATCGAGTGCAGCAGATAGTCCGAACTATCGCTCTGGCGTATAACAACCTGCCACGGCCCCACCGCGTCATGCTGGGGTCGCTGACAGTCGTCACATTGGCCGTCGCTGTTTGGCGGCCTTTTGTTTACCACCCAGAACACAACCCCATCGCCAAGAGCGTCGAGTTAGAATCCAGCCAGATGCGGTCATTGCTCCCTGAAGCCAGTGAACCGATAGATGTCGACCAACCCACCCCCGATGACGAAATCCCGCAGGATGAGCTGGACCAGAAGGATGCCGGCGATGATGGCGTGCATGAATATGTGGTTTCCACCGGTGACACCCTTGGCAGCATTCTGACGCAGTACGGCATCGATATGTCGGATGTCACCTTGCTGGCTTCGCAAAACCGCGATCTGCGTAATCTGAAGATCGGCCAACAGCTGTCGTGGACCGTGAACGACGCAGGCGATTTGCAGCAGTTGACCTGGGAGGTTTCCCGCCGCGAAACTCGCACCTATGATCGCGTCGGCAACAGCTTCAAGGAGTCAAAAGAGGCGCAGCAGGGCGAATGGCGCAACAACGTGATCAGCGGCCGGGTCAACGGCAGCTTCGTCAGCAGCGCCGGCGACGCCGGGCTGAGCCGTAACGAAATCAACTCGGTGATCAAGGCGTTGCAGTGGCAGCTCGATTTCCGCAAGCTGCGCAAAGGCGATCAGTTCTCCGTGCTGATGTCGCGTGAGCATTTCGACGGTAAGAAATCGCAAAGCCAGCTGTTGGGCGTGCGTTTGCGCACCGGCGGCAAGGATTACTATGCGATCCGCGCCGAAGACGGCAAATTCTACGATCGCCAAGGCTCTGGCCTGGCGCGCGGCTTCATGCGTTTCCCGACCATGAAACAGTTCCGCATCTCCTCCAACTTCAACCCGCGCCGCGTGAACCCGGTGACGGGCCGCGTGGCGCCGCACAAGGGCGTCGATTTCGCCATGCCGGTCGGCACGCCGGTGCTGGCGGTCGGTGACGGTGAGGTGGTGATCGCCAAACGCAGCGGCGCAGCGGGTAACTATGTAGCGATCCGCCACGGTCGTCAGTACACCACGCGCTATATGCACCTGAAAAAACTGTTGGTGAAACCAGGCCAGAAGGTGAAACGCGGCGATCGCATTGCGCTCTCCGGCAACACCGGCCGCTCCACCGGGCCGCATCTGCACTTTGAACTGTGGACCGGCCAACAGGCGGTGAACCCGCTGACGGCCAAACTGCCGCGTTCCGAAGGGCTGGGCGGCAAAGACCGCAGCGATTATCTGGCGCAGGTGAAGGAAGTGGTTCCTCAGCTGCAGTTGGATTAACGCCCCCTTTTTCCGGCGCTTCGGCGCCGTTAATTTCATCGGCCTGATTGCGGGCCGATGCTGTTTTACCTGGGCGGTTCGCGGTTGTTAATTGCAAAATCGGTGCTGGCAATTATGATTAGCCGAATCGCTAAGCCAAGAGCATGTGCATGCAAAACGAGAAGAAATCGAACGTAGAGTTCATTCCGCAGTTTCAAAAAGCCTTTTTATATCCGCGCTACTGGGGCGTGTGGTTGGGAACCGGTCTGATGGCCGGCATTTCGCTGGTGCCTGCGCGCCTGCGCGATCCGGTGCTGGGTGCGGTCGGCAAACTGGCCGGTAAGCTGGCGAAGGGCGCGCGCCGTCGTGCCCGCATCAACCTGCTGTATTGCTTGCCGGAATTGCCGGAAAGCGACCGTGAGCACATTATCGACCAGATGTTCGCCTGCGCGCCGCAGTCGATGGTGCTGATGGCGGAGCTGGCCTGCACCAAGCCCGAGAAAGTGCTCAAGCGCGTGCGTTGGCACGGTGAAGAGGTGTTGGACAAGATCCGTGCGGAAGGGCGCAACGTGATTTTCCTGGTGCCTCACGGCTGGGCGGTGGATGTGCCGGCGATGTTGATGGCCGCGCGCGGCCAACCGATGGCGGCGATGTTCCACAACCAGCGCAATCAGCTGATCGACTACCTGTGGAACGCCGTGCGTCGTAAATTCGGCGGCCGCATGCACGCGCGCAATGACGGCATCAAACCCTTTATCAGTTCAGTGCGCCAGGGGTATTGGGGTTATTATCTGCCCGATCAGGATCACGGCGCTGAGCACAGTGAGTTTGTCGACTTCTTTGCCACCTATAAAGCGACCTTGCCGGCGGTCGGGCGGCTGATGAAGGTATGCCGTGCGGCGATCGTGCCGTTGTTCCCGGTGTACGACGGCAAAACCAGCATGCTGGATATCTATATTCGCGAGCCGATGGACGATCTGGCCGAAGCCGATGACCCACGGATTGCCCGCCGTATGAATGAAGAAGTGGAAAACCTGGTGGGCCCGAACCCGGAGCAGTACACCTGGATCCTCAAACTGTTGAAGACGCGCAAAGAAGGGGAGATTGAACCCTACTCGCGCGACGATCTGTATCGTTAATCCTTTCTACCGCTAACGCCGGCAGGGTCACATCCCGGCCGGCGTCTCTTCAGATGTGTACGCTACAGCCGCGAGCCCGCAGGATGTCGACGATTTTAGGCGTGTGGGTGAAATCATTCCAGCGCAGATCAAGCTTGCGCAGTCGACTCAGTTCGCCGAGGCTTTCCGGCAGATCGCTCAGGCGGTTGGCGCGCAGATCCAGGCTTCTCAGCGCCGTCAGCTCACCGATATTTTCCGGCAGGCGCGTCAGCTGGTTGAAACGCAGGTTCAACTCGCTCAACCGCGGCAGCCGGCAGAAGGCTTCCGGCAGTTCGGCGATGGCGTTGCTGGCCGCGTCGAGTATCTCCAGCCCACCGAGCTGTGCCATTTCCGCCGGCAGCGCGGTCAGGGCATTTTTCATGATATGCAGTTCGCGCAGCGCGCGCAGTTGCCCGATTTCGCCGGGCAGGCTGCCGATGCGGTTGTTGTATAAACGCAGCTCCTGCAATGCCGCAAGCCTCGGTATCGCCAGGGGCAAAACGGCCAGGCGGTTGTCGGTCGCATTGAGGTAAACCAGTTGCTGTAGCTGCGCCAGCGAGTGCGGCAGATCGCTAAAGCCGTTATCGCTCAGGTAGAGGTATTTCAACCGATGCAGTTGGCCCAGCTCTTCGGGGAGCTCGCTGGCGCGATTGTGGCCGAAGTCGAACATCTCAAGCTGTTGCAACTGGCCAATCTCCGGCGGCAGGCGGTCGAGCTGATTGCAGGAGATGTTCAGCACCTGCAGGTTGCGGTGTTGCAAGATGGAGGCGGGGAAGGCCGTCAGCTGATTGTCGTACAGGCTGATTTTGCGCAGCGCATGGCCGGTTAGCTGCGATTCGTCGAGCTGCGTCAGACCGCGCCCATCGAGATCGAGTGCATCACCGGTCGAGGCTGGATTGCGTTGGTGGAGCATGGCGTTCTCCGTCGTTTATGGCGGTGTCAGGGCAAAAAAAATGCCGGCCAACGTGAGCCGGCCGGCATGTCGTCTGCGGCGTGGATTACTCGACGCGCAGAATACGGCTGGTATTGGTGGTGCCGACGGTTTCCATCACGTCGCCCTGGGTGACGATCACCAGATCGCCGGAGACCAGGAAGCCTTTGTCACGCAGGCGATTGACGGCTTCATTGGCGGCGATCACGCCGTCTTTGTGGCTGTCGAAATATACCGGCGTCACGCCGCGATACAGCGCGGTCAGGTTAAGCGTGTGCTCATGCCGCGACATGGCGAAGATCGGCAGGCCGGAGCTGATGCGCGACATCATCAGCGCAGTGCGGCCGGATTCGGTCATGGCGATCAGCGCGGTGACGCCTTTCAGGTGGTTGGCGGCATACATCGAAGACATGGCGATCGCCTCTTCGATGTTGTCGAACTGTACGTCCAGGCGGTGTTTGGAAACGTTGATGCTCGGGATCTTCTCGGCGCCCAGACAAACGCGCGCCATCGCCGCCACGGTTTCCGCCGGGTATTGGCCAGCGGCGGTTTCCGCCGACAGCATGACGGCGTCGGTGCCGTCCAGCACGGCGTTGGCCACGTCCATGACTTCGGCGCGGGTCGGCATCGGGTTGGTGATCATCGACTCCATCATCTGGGTCGCGGTGATCACTGCGCGGTTCAGGGTGCGGGCGCGGCGGATCAGTTTCTTCTGAATGCCGACCAGTTCCGGATCGCCGATTTCGACGCCCAGGTCGCCACGGGCGACCATCACCACGTCGGAGGCCAGAATAATGTCGTCCATCGCTTCGTCGGTGCAAACCGCTTCGGCGCGCTCAACCTTGGACACGATCTTGGCGTTGCAGCCCGCATCGCGCGCCAGGCGGCGGGCATAGTTCAGATCTTCACCGGTACGCGGGAAGGAGACCGCCAGGTAGTCGACGCCAATCTTGGCGGCGGTCACGATGTCCGCCTTGTCTTTTTCGGTCAGGGCTTCGGCCGACAGGCCCCCGCCGAGTTTGTTGATGCCCTTGTTGTTGGACAGCGGGCCGCCGACGGTCACTTCGGTAAACACTTTCATGCCCTGAACTTCGAGCACTTTCAACTGAACGCGGCCGTCATCGAGCAGCAGGACGTCGCCCGGCACCACGTCGGCTGGCAGGCCTTTATAGTCGATACCGACTTTTTCTTTATCGCCTTCGCCTTTTGACAGGTTGGCGTCCAGCAGGAATTTATCGCCCACGTTGAGGAAGATTTTGCCTTCCTTGAAGGTGGAGACGCGAATTTTCGGCCCTTGCAGATCGCCGAGGATAGCGACGTGACGCCCCAGTTTGGCAGCGATTTCGCGCACTTTGTCAGCGCGAGCCTGGTGATCTTCCGGGCTGCCGTGGGAGAAGTTAAGCCGAACTACGTTGGCGCCGGCGGCAATGATCTTTTCCAGATTATTGTCGCGGTCTGTAGCCGGACCCAGGGTGGTAACGATTTTGGTTCTTCTGAGCCGTCTGGACATGTATTACTCCGTTGACTGGTGAAGCAAATATTGGTGTTGCGATAACGTCGGATAACGAAACCAGGCGTGAAATGTAATTTTACAACACTGATATTTCACCCGGGTTACCCGCATGAGCATGTTAACAGGGTACCGCCTCTGATGCCGTCATTCAAATGTCTGTTGAACGGCGATTTTTTCTTCGTCGGGTCACGAATCAAAACTGTTGGGAATGACCACACCTTTATCAAAGCGCGATTCTTTGAGCGCTTCTTTGACCCGCTTCAAGTTATCTCTGAATTTAGCCCCTCGGCGCAAGGTAAATCCGGTGGCAAGCACGTCAATGAGCGTTAATTGCGCGATCCGCGACACCATCGGCATGTAAACGTCGGTGTCTTCGGGCACGTCGAGCAGCAGGGCCAGGGTCGCCGCCTGGGCGAGCGGGGTGTCGCGCGAGGTGATAGCCAGTACCGTGGCGTCGTTCTCCCGCGCCAGGTGGGCCATCTCCACCAGATTCTTGGTGCGGCCGGTGTGTGAGATCAGCACCACCACGTCGCCTTCGCTGGAGTTCATGCAGCTCATGCGCTGCATGACGATGTCATCAAAGTAGACCACCGGAATGTTGAAGCGGAAAAATTTGTTCATCGCATCGTGCGCCACCGCCGCGGAGGCGCCCAGCCCGAAGAAAGAGATCTTTTTTGCCTGGGTGAGCAGGTCAACCGCACGATTGATTGCGGCAATATCCAAATTTGCCTTTACTGTATCCAGGCTGGCCATTACCGATTCGAAGATCTTGCTGGTATAGGAATCGACGCTGTCATCTTCCTCAACGTTACGGTTTACGTAGGGCGTGCCGTTAGCCAGGCTTTGGGCGAGATGCAGTTTGAAATCGGGAAAGCCTTTGGTATCAAGGCGGCGGCAAAAACGGTTGACGGTAGGTTCGCTGACGTCGGCCATGCGCGCCAGCGTGGCGATGCTGGAGTGAATGGCGGTCTGCGGGGAGGCCAGGATCACCTCGGCGACTTTCCTTTCAGATTTGCTCAGGAGTTCCAGATGGCTCTGGATTTTGTCCAGCGTATTCATATAACGAGAGTCACTCATGGTTTTATCCCTGTGGCTTTCAAGCAACAGCGTCGAATTTCGCCCGTGTTCGCCGTGCAAGCAGACGCCAAACGAGCGGCTGTAACCTGGAATCGATAGGGTATGTCGATTTCAAACAAAGGAGAAATCAATGCCGGTTTAGTGAAAATATACTACGTGCTGGTAACCGTTGGCAGTCTCGACATGGCGTATGCAGGGTTTTTTCACCAGAATATGACCTGTGTCTAACTTTCATAATGGTAACAGAGCGTCAAAAAAGACGAAAAATTACAGTTTTGCCCGTGGTGAGGGCGTTGGCGTACATTGGCGCTTTCCACTGGAATCTTGAGGCCTTTTTTTCTGCTTTGCTCCGGGTTTGCTGGCCGTAGTCAAACAGAGTACATTAGTAATGTAAGAAAATTACAAATATCCTGCAACGAGGAGATGAACATGGCGGTAACCTCTACAGCCCAGGCGTGTGACCTGGTTATTTTCGGCGCGAAAGGTGATTTGGCGCGCCGTAAGCTGCTGCCTTCCCTGTACCAGTTAGAGAAAGCCGGACACATCCACCCGGATACGCGGATCATCGGCGTCGGCCGCGCGGAGTGGGATAAACAAGCCTATACCGAAGTGGTCAAGGAAGCGCTTGGCACCTTCATGAAGGAAAAACTGGATGACGAACTCTGGGCCACGCTGAGCGCGCGCCTGGACTTCTGCAACCTGGACGTCAACGACAGCAAGAACTTTACCAAACTCGGTAAAATGCTGGATCAGAAGCACCGCACCACCATCAACTACTTTGCCATGCCGCCAAGCACCTTCGGCGCCATCTGCAAAGGGCTGGGCGAAGCCAAGCTGAACCATGAGCCGGCGCGCGTGGTGATGGAGAAACCGCTGGGCACCGATTTGGCGTCCTCACGCGTGATCAACGATCAGGTGGCGGAGTACTTCAACGAATCCCAGGTTTACCGTATCGACCACTATCTCGGCAAAGAGACAGTGCTGAACCTGTTGGCGCTGCGTTTCGCCAACTCGCTGTTCGCCTCCAACTGGGATAACCGCACCATCGATTCGGTGCAGATCACCGTAGCGGAAGAGGTAGGCATCGAAGGGCGTTGGGGTTACTTCGACCAGGCCGGCCAGATGCGCGACATGATCCAGAACCACCTGCTGCAGATCCTGACCATGATCGCCATGTCACCGCCGGCGGATCTGACGACCGACCGCATCCGCGACGAGAAGGTGAAGGTGCTGCGCTCGCTGCGCCGCATCGATCAGACCAATGTCCGGGAAACCACCGTGCGCGGTCAGTACACCGCCGGCTTCGTCCAGGGCAAGAAAGTGCCGGGTTATCTGGAAGAGGAAGGGGCGAACAAGAGCAGCAGCACCGAAACCTTCGTCTCTATCCGCGTGGATATCGACAACTGGCAGTGGGCCGGCGTGCCGTTCTACCTGCGTACCGGTAAACGTCTGCCGACCAAATGTTCGGAGGTGGTGGTGTACTTCAAAAACCCGCCGCTTAACCTGTTCAGCGATTCTTACCAGCAGTTGCCGCAGAACAAGCTGACCATCCGCCTGCAGCCGGACGAAGGCATCGAAATTCAGGTGCTGAACAAGGTGCCGGGGCTGGATCACAAGCACCGCCTGCAGACCACCAAGCTGGACCTGAGCTTCTCGGAAACCTTCAACCAGGAGCACGTGGCGGACGCCTATGAGCGCCTGCTGCTGGAGACCATGCGTGGCATTCAGGCGCTGTTCGTGCGCCGCGATGAAGTGGAAGAAGCCTGGAAGTGGGTCGACTCCATCATGGACGCATGGAAAGCCGACAACGAGGCGCCTAAGCCTTACCAGGCGGGTACCTGGGGGCCGGTGGCCTCGGTGGCGATGATCACCCGCGACGGCCGCTCCTGGAACGAGTTCGAATAATGCGTAATGCCGGCAGCCTGTCTGCCGGCTTTTTTTTGCCTGCGATCTGCGCGTGGGCCTCATCACTTACGGTACGGCCGGACGTCCGCGCATTTGTGCGGAGCCCTGTGGCAGGGGCGTGCCATTGTTAACCGCGAGTAATGGAGAAATAACGATGAAAAACTGGAAAACCAGCGCCGAGCAGATCCTGACGGCGGGGCCGGTGGTGCCTGTTATCGTGATCAACAAGCTGGAGCAGGCGGTGCCGCTGGCGAAAGCGCTGGTTGCCGGCGGCGTGCGGGTATTGGAGGTGACGCTGCGCACCGCCTGCGGGCTGGAGTCTATCCGCGCTATCGCCGAAGAGGTGCCGGAGGCGATCATCGGCGCCGGTACGGTGATCAACCCGCAGCAGCTGCGGCAGGTGACCGAAGCCGGGGCGCAGTTCGCCATCAGCCCAGGGCTGACCGAGGCCTTGCTGCAGGCGGCGACGGCGGGACCCATCCCGCTGATCCCGGGCATCAGCACCGTGTCTGAACTGATGCAGGGCATGGATCACGGCCTGCGCGAATTTAAATTCTTCCCGGCGGAAGCCAACGGCGGCGTGAAGGCGCTGCAGGCGATCGGCGGCCCGTTCCCGCAGGTGCGTTTTTGCCCGACCGGCGGCATTACGCCAAACAATTACCGCGATTATCTGGCGCTGAAAAGCGTGCTTTGCATCGGCGGTTCCTGGCTGGTGCCGGCGGACGCGCTCGAAAAAGGCGACTATGCGCGCATCACTGAACTGGCGCGCAGCGCCGTCAGCGGCGCCGCGTTGTAACCCGCGCTAGGCCTGGGGTTGGCGCTTATTTGCTCACCCGCGGATATCGCAAGGCTCAACCCTTTGTTGAGCCTTTTTTAATTTTTATCGTGATTAACTTTCTTATTTTTAACCCGTTTTTTTCTGCTTTTTGATGAAAACGGCAGTTTGCTTTCTTATTTTGGCTGTGGTAAAAATATCTCAGTTGAAAATTTTACTTTTATGAGGATATTGGGCAAATCGCACGGTGTGCGGCTGATAATAGAGAACTATTATGATGACTATTAACGGAACTACCCTCAGAACCTCTACGTGCCAACTCTTCCTGTCTGCGATCCTTGCCAGTGAGCATCACTGGTGCAGCGAGCTATAGCGTCTTTCTCCCTTAACCGGTGCGGGTAGCGGGCTTAGGCCTTCGTTCTACCGTTCAGCCGGGCAAACATTCTTTTTGCGTTTGGGTCAGTTTATCCCCAGGGATCTCTGCGTCTTGCGCGCCGTACTGTGGCCGTTCGACGAGATAAATCGGGATAAATATGCCTTGGCGCGCGTTATTCGCCGTTTGGGAGAAAAATTATGATTTATTGGATCTTTTTAGGTTTGGCCATCATGACCGAAATCATCGGCACCTTGTCGATGAAATACGCCAGCGTCAATGGCGGCATGATTGGGCATATCGTGATGTACGTGATGATCACCGCGTCTTATGTGTTGTTGTCAGTAGCGGTAAAACGCGTGGCGTTGGGCGTGGCTTATGCGCTGTGGGAAGGCATCGGCATTCTGTTCATCACCCTGTTCAGCGTGCTGTGGTTCGACGAGCCCATTTCCGCGCTGAAGGTGCTGGGTCTGGCTACGCTGATCGCCGGTATCATGCTGGTGAAATCCGGTACCCGCAAAGAGCGAAAACAGGTCAGCCCGCGAGGTGACAACCATGCAACAGTTTGAGTTGTACCACATTGGGTTCCTGGGATTGGCCATCGTGCTGGAAATCATCGCCAATATCTTCCTGAAGATGTCGGACGGTTTCCGTAAAATTTGGCTGGGATTGCTGTCGCTGCTGTCGGTACTCGGTGCGTTCAGCGCCCTGGCGCAAGCGGTGAAGGGCATCGATCTGTCGATCGCTTATGCGTTGTGGGGCGGTTTCGGTATCGCCGCCACTATCGCTGCGGGCTGGATCATGTTCGGCCAGCGGTTGAACGCCAAAGGCTGGATCGGCCTGGCGCTGTTGCTGGCGGGGATGGTGATCCTTAAACTGTCCTGATAGCGGGCAATAAAAAACCGCAGGCGTTGCCGTCTGCGGTTTTTTTTCGTCTGCGCTCAGGCTTACAGCGCGGCGATGATTTTGATTTCCACTTTATATTTCGGATTCATCAGCTGCGCCTGCACGGTGCAGCGTACCGGCGCGCTGCCGGCAACCACCCAGGCGTCCCAGGCGGCGTTCATCGCGGCGAAGTCGGCGGTATTGGCCAGGAAGATGGTGGCGTCCAAAATGCGGCTTTTATCCGAGCCTACGCGCGCCAGCAGCACGTCGATGGCTGCAAGGGCGTTGGCGGTCTGCGCGGTCGCGTCATCATCCAGGTTCTCCGGCACGCTGGTATAGTAAACGGTCTCGTTGTGCACCACGGCTTCGGACCAGCGCTGATCGGGATCAATTCTTTCGATATTCATTTGCTTATCTCCATATCATAGTCCCGCTAAGGGTAGCACAGCCGGTGATGAAAAAGCGCGGCGATAAAGTGGGTGGTAGCCGGGCGGCAGGCTTGGCATAATCACCGCTGAATGACACCGGCAGAGAGACAGCGTGACAGACGATTTTGCAACAGACGGCGCATTGGCGCAGGCTATCAAGGGATTCAAACCGCGTGAGCCGCAGCGGCAGATGGCGCAGGCCGTCACCGAAGCGATCAATTTCAAGCAGGAACTGGTGGTGGAAGCCGGCACCGGCACCGGCAAAACCTTCGCTTATCTGGCGCCGGCGCTGCGCGCCGATCGCAAAGTGATCATCTCGACCGGTTCGAAAGCGTTGCAGGATCAGCTGTATGCGCGCGATCTGCCCACCGTCGCCAAGGCGCTGAAGTACAAAGGCAAGCTGGCGCTGCTGAAGGGGCGCTCCAACTACCTGTGCCTGGAGCGGCTGGAGCAGCAGTCTATGGCCGGCGGCGAACTGGCGGGGCAGACGCTGATCGATTTGGTGCAGCTGCGCAAGTGGTCGTCGCAGACCAAAGAAGGCGACATCAGCACCTGCAGCGAAGTGGCGGAAGACAGCTTCGTCTGGCCATTGGTGACCAGCACCAATGACAACTGTCTCGGCAGCGATTGCCCGCTGTATCAGGATTGCTTCGTGGTTAAAGCGCGCCGCCGCGCGATGGATGCGGATGTGGTGGTGGTGAACCATCACCTGTTCCTGGCGGATATGGTGGTGAAAGAGGGTGGTTTCGCCGAGCTGATCCCGGAAGCCGAGGTGATGATTTTCGATGAGGCGCACCAAATCCCCGACATCGCCAGCCAGTATTTTGGCCAGCAGCTCACCAGCCGCCAATTGTTGGATCTGGCGAAGGACATCACCATCGCCTACCGCACCGAGGTGCGCGATGCCGCCCAACTGCAAAAAAGCGCCGATCGTCTCAGCCTGAGCACGCAAGATTTTCGCCTTAATCTGGGAGAGCCGGGTTTTCGCGGCAATCTGCGTGACGTGCTCGGGGAGCCGAACGTGCAGCGCGCTTTGTTGCTGCTCGATGACGCGCTGGAGCTGTGTTACGACGTCATGAAACTGTCGCTGGGGCGTTCGGCGCTGCTGGACGCCGCCTTTGAGCGCGCCACGCTGTACCGCGCGCGCCTCAAACGCCTCAAGGCGGTGACGGAGCCGGGCTACAGCTATTGGTATGAGTGCAATTCGCGCCACTTCGTGCTGGCGCTGACGCCGTTGACGGTGGCCGATCGTTTCCGCGAAATGCTGGACGAGAAGCCGGGCAGCTGGATCTTTACCTCGGCCACGCTGTCGGTCAACGATCAGCTGGGTCACTTCACCGAACGGCTGGGGCTGACCAAGGCCAAAACGCTGCTGCTGCCGAGCCCGTTCGACTATGCCAAACAGGCGTTGCTGTGCGTGCCGCGCTTTTTGCCTTCGCCGAATCAGCCCGGCGGGGCGCGCCAGCTGGCGCGCATGCTGCGGCCATTAATCGAAGCCAACAACGGCCGCTGCTTCTTCTTGTGCACCTCGCACCAGATGATGCGCGAGCTGGCGGAAGAGTTTCGCGCCACGATGACGCTGCCGGTGCTGTTGCAAGGGGAAACCAGTAAAGGCCAGCTGTTGGCGCAGTTCGTCGCCGCCGGTAACGCGCTGCTGGTGGCGACCAGCAGCTTCTGGGAAGGGGTGGACGTGCGCGGCGATGCGCTGTCCTGCGTCATCATCGATAAACTGCCGTTCACGTCACCGGACGATCCGTTGCTGAAGGCGCGCATTGAAGATTGCCGCCTGCGTGGCGGCGATCCGTTCAATGATGTGCAGTTGCCGGATGCGGTCATCACCCTGAAACAGGGCGTCGGCCGTTTGATCCGCGACACCGACGATCGCGGCGTGCTGGTGATTTGCGATAACCGTCTGGTGATGCGCCCTTACGGCGAGGTGTTCCTCAATAGCCTGCCGCCCACGCCGCGCACCCGCGATCTGAAGCAGGCAATCGCCTTCCTGCAGGCCGCCGACACGTCGGCCACGTGAAAGATGAAGGGCTTACGGGGCTGTGCTACAATGCGCGCCCTGTATGAAAAACCCAGTTTTATTCCCGCCAGAGGTTGGCATGTCCACGCGAATTTTAGCGATCGATACCGCGACGGAAGCCTGTTCCGTCGCCGTCTGGAATCAAGGCGAAATCCACGCCCTGTTTGAGCTGTGCCCACGCGAGCATACGCAACGAATTTTACCTATGGTGCAGCAGGTGCTGGCGGAATCCGGTCTGGCGCTCAATCAGCTCGATGCGCTGGCCTTCGGCCGTGGCCCCGGCAGCTTTACCGGGGTGCGCATCGGTATCGGCATCGCTCAAGGCCTGGCGCTGGGCGCCGATCTGCCGATGATCGGCGTTTCCACGCTGCAAACCATGGCGCAGGGCGCCTGGCGCGTCAGCGGCGCGGGGCGTGTGCTGGCGGCGATCGATGCGCGCATGGGCGAGGTCTACTGGGGGCAGTTCGAACGCCAGGCGGACGGCCGCTGGTTGGAAAGCGAAAGCGAGGCCGTGCTGTCGCCGGCGCAGGCGCTGGAGCGTGCGCAGCGCCTGCAGGGCGAATGGGCCCATGTTGGCACCGGGTGGCAAACCTATCCCGACTTGGTCAAGGGTTCCGCGTTGAGCGTACGTGACGGCCAAATGCTGTTGCCGCAGGCGGAAGACATGCTGCCGCTGGCGCTGCAGGCCTGGCAAGAAGGGCTGGCGGTAGCGGTGGAAAACGCCGAGCCGACCTATCTGCGCAATGAAGTCACCTGGAAAAAACTGCCGGGCCGCGAGTAATCGCGGCGTTATTGTGCTGATGTTGATGCCGGGCGATGAGGGGTTGCAACTTGAACGATGAAACGCGGTCAAAGTTACAGCCATTTCAGGAGATTGCGACCATGTTAATCCGCACTGCAAGTAAAAAGCTGTCGCTGCTGGCCGTCGCCTGCGGCGCGCTGGTTTTATCCGGGTGCGTCACCGTACCGGATGCGATCAAAGGCTCCAGCCCTACGCCGGTGACTCAGCTGTCCTCGGTACAAAATGCACCCAACCTGTTTACCGGCGCGGAAGCCCGTTTCGGCGGCACCGTGGTAAACGTCGCCAACGAACAAGGGCGCACGGTGCTGGAGATTGCGGCGGTGCCGCTCGACAGCGGTGCGCGGCCGATACTGGGTGAACCGTCGAACGGCCGCTTGCTGGCCACGGTGAACGGCTTCCTCGAACCGGTCGATTTCAAAGGCCAACTGGTGACCGTCGTCGGCCCTATCACCGGCCTGAAAGAGGGGCGGATCGGCATGACGCCATATCGCTTCGTAACGATGAACGTGACCGGTTTCAAGCGCTGGCATCTGGTGCAGCAGGTGGTGATGCCGCCGGCGCCGATGGGCCCTTGGGGCTGGCGCGGAGGTCCGTGGGGACCCGGTTGGGGCGCAGGCTATGGCTGGTACAACCCTGGCCCGGCACAGGTGCAAACCATCGTAACCGAGTAGCATACGCTTGATGTGAACACATTTGACAGGGCGGCTCAGGCCGCCCTTTTGTTTTTTGGGATAAGGAATATCCGACAATTAGTGACGTACATCGCAACCTGAATAATGTTTAAAACCCGAACTGGTCTGCTGAGTTAAAATATTGTTATGGTTAGGCTGCGAGTTTGAGGGCTGCGATGATAATTAGTAATGATTTCAGGAGTAATACCTTGGATAAGGTCTGGTTAAAACGGTATCCGGCAGATGTGCCCGCAGAGATTGATGCCGATCGCTATTCGTCGTTGATCGAAATGTTTGAGCATGCCGTGCAGCGCTATGCCGATCAGCCCGCCTTTATCAATATGGGCGAGGTGATGACCTTCCGCAAACTGGAAGAACGCAGCCGGGCTTTCGCGGCTTACCTGCAAAATGAACTGGGCCTGAAGAAGGGCGACCGCGTCGCACTGATGATGCCTAACCTGTTGCAATACCCCATCGCCCTGTTCGGCATTCTGCGCGCCGGCATGGTGGTGGTCAACGTCAACCCGCTGTATACCCCGCGTGAGCTGGAGCACCAGTTGAACGACAGCGGCGCCAGCGCCATCGTCATCGTGTCCAACTTCGCCCATACGCTGGAAAAAGTGGTGTTCAACACTCAGGTTAAGCACGTGATCCTGACGCGCATGGGCGATCAGCTGTCGGCCGCCAAAGGTACGCTGGTCAACTTCGTGGTCAAGTACGTCAAGCGTCTGGTGCCGAAATACAACCTGCCGGACGCCATTTCATTCCGCAGCGCGCTGCAGCGCGGCCGCCGCCTGCAGTATGTAAAACCGGACATCATTAATGCCGATCTGGCCTTCCTGCAATATACGGGCGGCACCACCGGGGTGGCGAAGGGCGCGATGCTGACGCACCGCAACATGCAGGCCAACCTCGAGCAGGCCAAGGCCGCCTATTCGCCGCTGTTCCGCGAAGGGCAGGAACTGGTGGTGACGGCGTTGCCGCTGTATCACATTTTCGCGCTGACGGTGAACTGCCTGCTGTTTATCGATCTGGGCGGGCGCAATTTGCTGATCACCAACCCACGCGACATTCCAGGGCTGGTGAAAGAACTGGGCAAATATCCGTTCACCGCCATGAGCGGGGTGAATACGCTGTTCAACGCGTTGCTGAACAACGAAGAGTTCCACAAGCTCGATTTCTCTACGCTGCGTTTCTCGGTCGGCGGCGGCATGTCGGTGCAAAAAGCGGTGGCCGAGAAGTGGGAGAAAACCACCGGTAAACACCTGCTGGAAGGTTATGGCCTGACGGAGTGCGCGCCGTTGGTGGCCGGTAACCCTTACGATCTGAAACACTACAGCGGCAGCATCGGCCTGCCGGTGCCGTCGACGGACATTCGTCTGGTGGACGACAATGGCCAGGATGTACCGCCGGGCGAACCGGGCGAACTGTGGGTCAAAGGGCCGCAAGTTATGTTAGGCTATTGGCAGCGCCCGGACGCCACCGACGAAGTGCTGAAAGATGGCTGGTTGGCGACCGGCGATGTGGTGACCGTAGACGAGCAGGGGTTCGTGCGCATCGTCGACCGCAAGAAAGACATGATCCTGGTCTCCGGTTTCAACGTTTACCCGAACGAGATCGAGGACGTGGTCAGCCAGCATCCGAAAGTGCTGGAATGTGCGGCGATCGGCGTGCCGAGCGAGGCCTCCGGCGAAACGGTGAAGATCTGCGTGGTGAAGAAAGACGCCTCGCTGACCAAGGAAGAGCTGTTGACCCATTGCCGTCGGCACCTGACCGGGTATAAAGTGCCTAAAATTGTTGAGTTCCGCGATGAACTGCCGAAGTCTAACGTCGGCAAGATTTTGCGGCGAGAACTGCGCGATGAGCTAAAAACGCCGAAGCCGGCCGATGCCGCCTAGGTGTCGCTCTCGCGCCTGACTATCAACAACGCCGGTGAATGCCGGCGTTGTTGTGTTTGAATCCTACAAGAGAATGATGTTTTGAATTATCAGTTGATCACTACCGATGCCGGATTGCAGCAGGTCTGCGAGCAGGCGAGAAAGCATGCCCAGATTGCGCTGGACACCGAGTTTGTCAGAACGCGCACCTACTATCCGCAGCTGGGCCTGATCCAGCTCTACGACGGTGAACAACTCTCCCTTATCGATCCTCTGCCGATCAAGCAATGGCAGCCGTTTGTCGACCTGCTGGCCGACACCGCCGTGGTGAAGTTCCTGCATGCCGGCAGTGAAGATCTCGAAGTGTTTCTCAACGCCTTTAAAACGCTGCCGACGCCGATGGTCGATACCCAGATCCTGGCGGCCTTTACCGGCCGGCCGCTCTCCTGTGGCTTCGCGACGCTGGTGGCGGAGTACATGAAGGTTGAGCTGGACAAGAGCGAGTCGCGCACCGACTGGCTGGCGCGCCCGCTGACTGAAAGACAGTGCGTGTATGCGGCCGCCGACGTGTTCTATCTGCTGCCGATGGCTAAACAGTTGGTGCAGGAGACCGAAGAGGCCGGTTGGACCGCGGCGGCCAATAACGAGTGCCTGCTGCTGTGCCAGCGCCGTAGCGAGACGCTGGCGCCGGCATTGGCCTACCGCGAAATCAGCAACGCCTGGCAGCTGCGCCCGCGTCAGCTCGGTTGTCTGCAGAAGTTGGCGGAATGGCGGCTGCGCCAGGCGCGTGAGCGCGATCTGGCGGTGAACTTTGTGGTGCGTGAGGAGAACCTGTGGCAGGTGGCGCGCTATATGCCGTCTTCGCTGGGAGAACTGGATTCGCTGGGTCTGAGCGGGCCGGAGATCCGTTATCACGGTAAAACGCTGCTGGCGCTGGTGGCGGAGGCCGAAGCGCTGGACGAGTCCGAGTTGCCGGCGCCGTTGGCCAACCTTATCGATCAGCCGGGCTACAAGAAGGTGTTCAAAGACATCAAGGCGGCGATCGCCACCGTCAGCGAGCAAAGCGGGTTGAGCAGCGAGCTGCTGGCATCCCGTCGCCAAATTAACCAATTGTTGAACTGGCATTGGAAACTGAAGGACGGCGAAAGTCGCCCTGAATTAATCAGCGGCTGGCGCGGCGATTTATTAATGGCGCCGTTGCAGGACATCCTGAAAGATTATTAATCGCTGATTATCACCAGGGCAGGGCAGGGTAGGGAAACTCTGCTCGGGTGAATATAGGCAGGAAATAATGCGTTGAAGGTAAATCTGGCCAGAATTTACTTTAAACGAGGTGGCGGCAAAGTTAATTGGGAATTGTCCCAAAGGGAAAATCGATTTTTTGCTGCCGATAATGCTTAATAACTGGATGTACATACAGTTACCCCCTGCATAAAATATACAGGGGGTAATTAATGCGTCGCAATCATTTAGCTGCTTCTTCCGATTCCGGCAATGTCACGTTAAGTTCAAGTACCGAAATATCGTCCCCTTTCTGCTCGAACTGCACGTGCAGCATTTCAGGATCGATCTGAATGTATTTGCAAATAACCGCCAGAATATCGCGTTTCAAATCAGGCAGATACGGGGGCTCACTGTCCCCGCGGCGACGCTCAGCGACGATAATCTGCAGCCGTTCCTTGGCTATATTGGCTGTCTGTTTTTTGCGGGACAGAAAGAAGTCTAATAAGGCCATGGTTTATCCCCCAAAAAGGCGTTTCAGGAAACCCTTCTTCTCTTCTTCAATGAAGCGGAATGGGCGTTCTTCCCCCAACAAGCGGCAAACGGTATCGTCATACGCCTTACCGGCGTCTGACTCGGCATCCAGAATGACAGGCTCACCCTGGTTGGAAGCGCGCAGTACGGACTGGTCTTCCGGGATTACGCCCACCAGCGGAATGCGCAGGATTTCCAGCACGTCTTCCATGCTCAGCATGTCGCCACGGCTGACGCGGCCCGGGTTGTAACGGGTCAGCAGCAGGTGTTCCTTGATAGGCGATTCGCCTTTCTCAGCGCGGCGTGATTTGGAAGAGAGAATGCCCAGGATACGGTCGGAGTCGCGTACCGAAGACACTTCCGGGTTGGTGGTGATGATAGCTTCGTCGGCGAAATACAGCGCCATCAGCGCACCGGTTTCGATACCGGCCGGTGAGTCGCAGACCACGAAGTCAAAATCCATCTCGCCGAGATCGTTGAGGACTTTTTCAACGCCTTCACGGGTTAACGCGTCTTTGTCGCGTGTCTGCGAAGCCGGCAGGATATAGAGGTTTTCAGTGCGTTTGTCTTTGATCAACGCCTGATTCAGCGTGGCATCGCCCTGAATCACGTTCACGAAATCATAAACTACCCGACGTTCGCAGCCCATGATCAGGTCAAGATTACGCAGACCGATATCGAAATCGATCACGACGGTTTTCTTGCCTTTTTGGGCCAGGCCGGTAGCGATGGCCGCGCTCGAAGTGGTCTTGCCAACGCCCCCTTTACCCGATGTAACAACAATAATGCGTGCCATGAAATGGATTCCTTGTCAAAAGGGCTTAATTTAAAGGTTGTATGGTTAAAGCGTTATCCAACAGGCTGAGTCGTACGGCCTGCCCGACGTAATCGGACGGGATTTGGTCGCTCAACCAGTACTGCCCTGCGATAGAGACTAGCTCAGCCGCCAGGTGGGTGCAAAAAATCTGACATTGCGTGTCGCCTGACGCGCCTGCCAGTGCGCGACCGCGCATCATGCCGTAGACATGAATATTGCCGTCGGCAATCAATTCGGCGCCGGCGCTGACGCTGCTGGTCACGATAAGATCGCTGTTGCGGGCGTAAATCTGTTGGCCGGAGCGGACAGGCGTACTGATGATGCGCGTTTTGGCGGGGGCGTTATCCGCCACCACGGGCGCTGGCGCAGGCTCCGACGCCGCCATTTTCTGGCCTTTGCCTTCGCTCAGCAGCGGCAGCCCGGCGCGGGCTATCGCGCGCTTTTGACGCTCATCTCTGCAACCGCTGATACCCACAACGCGCAGACCTGCTGCCGCGACAGCCTGTTGAAGTTCTTTCCAGTTCGCATCGCCTTCCAGCGTTGCGACGTTGATAACAACAGGGGCGTTTTTCAGAAAAGCGGGCGCTTGCTCAACTTTTTCCTGTAACGCCTGGCGTATTACCTCGGGCTGCGAATTATGCAAATGAACAACCGATAGGGTAAAACTGCTGCCTTTTAGCTCAATTGGCGATTGTGACATCTATCCTGACTCAGTCTCAGCAACTTTAAATCCCCGGAATACCACTCGGGGTGCGATATTCCGATGTACTATAAGCATGTTATAGTCAGAGTTATATCCAGGCAAGACGCTCCCTCAATTAAATAGAGTTAAAAAAATGCTTTGTGTGATCTATAGAAGCCCGAAACGCGATCAAACTTATCTTTATGTCGAAAAAAAAGACGATTTCTCTCGTGTGCCGGAAGAGCTGATGAAAAGTTTCGGCGTGCCGCAATTCGCCATGATGCTGTCGCTCGATGAGCGCAAAAAATTGGCCTCAGCGGATATCGAAAAGGTGAAGCAGGCGTTGAAAGACGAAGGCTATTATCTGCAGTTCCCGCCGCCGGTTGAAAACCTGCTCAATCAGCATCTGGCGGGCGATAAGGCCTGAGACAGTCGCCACGGCCAGGGGAGGCGCGATGACACGTTCGGCGAGAAAGACCGTATTGGCCGCCTGGTTGGCGCTGGGCGGGGTGCTGATGCCCGGCGCATCGCAGGCGGCGCAGGAGACGACGCTGGCGGCGAGCGGCCGCGATCCGGCGCAGTTCCCGGCGTATGTCGATCAACTTAAGCGCCGGGCGCGGGAACAGGGCATCAGTCAGGCCACCCTTGATCGCGCGTTTGCGCAAATCCATTTCGTCGATCGGGTGATCAAGGCCGATCGCAATCAGCCGGAGCAGAAGGTAACCCTGGACGACTATCTACGGCGGGTGATGTCGCCCGCCAAGGTGCGCCAGGGGCGCGAACTGTATCGGCTGCGCCATGCGCAATGGTTGCGGGCCAGCGAGCGCTATCGGGTGCCAGGGCGTTATATCATCGCGCTGTGGGGGATGGAGAGCGCCTACGGCAAGATTCAGGGGCGGGAAGACGTGGTGTCTGCGCTGGCGACCTTGGCGTTTGAAGGGCGCCGTGAAGCTTTTTTCAGCCAGGAACTGATGGCGGCGCTGCAGATAGTTGAGCAGGGGCACGTCGGCGATACGCCGCTGAAAGGCTCCTGGGCCGGCGCGATGGGGCAATGCCAGTTTATGCCGAGCTCCTTCTTGCGCTACGCTGCGGATGGCGACGGCGACGGGCGCATCGATATCTGGAATAACATTGACGACGTTTTCGCGTCTACAGCCAGCTATTTGTCCAAAGAGGGTTGGCAGCCCGGCATCGGTTGGGGGCGCGAGGTCAAATTGCCCGCCGGTTTCAACCCGGCCGAACTGGGCCTGAAAGACGCGCAGGCGCGCAGCGTCAACGACTGGCAGAAACGCGGCGTGCGCCGCGCGGATGGCAGTGCGTTGCCGCATGCCGTGCAGCGCGGTTGGATTATCGCGCCGGATGATCTGCAGGGGCGGACGTTCCTGGTCTATGATAATTTCCGCACCCTCATGCACTGGAATCGCTCTTACTATTTCGCTCTCGCCGTGGGTATGATGGCAGACGCGATCGGGCATTGATCCGGCACACCAATAATCGGCTTGGCGCGCCAAGCCTCTACAGTTTGGGAGAAGCGGTATGTATCAACACAGAGACTGGCAGGGTTCGTTGCTCGATTTCCCGGTGAACAAGGTGGTCTGCGTCGGCAGCAACTACGCCGATCACATCAAGGAAATGGGCAGCGCGGTGTCCGTCGAACCGGTGGTGTTTATCAAACCGGAAACGGCGTTGTGTGATATTCGCCAGCCGGTGGCCATCCCCAAAGAGTTCGGTGCGGTGCATCATGAGGTGGAGCTGGCGGTATTGATCGGCACGCCGTTGAAACAGGCCAACGAAGATCGCGTTGCGCGGGCGATCGCCGGTTACGGTGTGGCGCTCGATCTGACGCTGCGCGATCTGCAAGCGGGCTTTAAAAAGGCCGGTCAGCCGTGGGAAAAGGCCAAGGCCTTCGACGGTTCCTGCCCGATGTCGGGATTTATCCCGGTGGCGGAATTCGGCGATCCGCAAAACGCCGAGCTGTCGTTGACCGTCAACGATCAATTGCGCCAGCAGGGCAATACGCGCGACATGATCACGCCAATCCTGCCGCTTATCAGCTACATGAGCCGCTTCTTCACGCTGCGCGCCGGTGACATCATCCTGACCGGCACGCCGCAGGGCGTGGGGCCGATGGCTTCCGGCGACATGCTGAAAATCAGCCTGAACGGCAAAATGCTCAGCACCCGGGTGATCTGATTTCTCCTTGCCGCCGACATCGTCGGCGGCAAAGCTTGCATCTTGTGGCTAAAATGTCTATATAGTCCCCCCTCGAACCTGCGCGCAGGTGACTTATCCATTTACCGAAACCGGACGCTAACATGTCACAACTCGCTTTTTGGCAACAGAAAACGCTGGCGGAAATGTCAGAACAAGAGTGGGAATCGCTGTGCGACGGGTGCGGGCAATGCTGTTTGAATAAGCTGATCGACGAAGATACCGACGAGATTTATTTTACCAACGTAGCCTGCAACCAGCTCAACATCAAATCCTGCCAATGCCGTAACTATGAGCGGCGCTTCGAGCTGGAAGAAGACTGCATCAAACTGACGCGCGAGAACCTCACTACCTTCGATTGGCTGCCGCCGACCTGCGCCTATCGCCTTATTGGCGAAGGCAAGCCGCTGTTTCCCTGGCACCCGCTGATCAGCGGCTCCAAAGCGGCGATGCACGGCGAGCGCATCACGGTGCGGCATATTGCGGTGCGCGAGAGTGAAGTGGTGGACTGGCAGGATCATATCCTCAACAAGCCGGACTGGGCCAGATAACGCGGATACCTTGACAGATGTTGCTAGGCAACACGAGTTTTAATGCCAGAGGGCGGCGTGTTAAGACATTCCGCCCTCTTGGCTATTGAGCTTACGCGCGTGAGACTCTTGCTTCACGCTTTTTTATCTCGGCGATGCCAGTTGGCCAGATTTTTCAGCGGCTGCTTCACATACGGGCTGGCTTTGATCAGGCTGAACAGCAGTTTATTCACCGCCGTGCCCACTTTGTCCATTGGCCGGTCGACATCGAGAAACAGCACCGCACGCAGCTCGTCGGTATCATTGCGGACCTCGTGTTCATAAGAATCATCAAACAAAATCACCTTGCCTTCATCCCAGTGCAGAATTTGGTCGTCAACGCGGATCCAGAGCTTGTCCCGATCCTTTGGCACGATCAATCCCAGATGCGCGCGCACGACGGCTCGAGTCGGGCCCTTGTGGGGCACGATGTGATAGTGCGGTTTGAGGATTGAAAACATGGCGGTGCGCATGCCCGGGATCTCGCTGACCGCCTCTGCCGTGCGCGGGCAGATGGCGCAGTTTTCATCAACCCGTTGCCCGTAGACAAACAGCCCGAAGGTTTTCCAGTTATCTCCTTTAGAGATGCGTTTCTGATCCGGCGATATTTGGTGGAACGCTGGGATATCCTCCGGGTGCTCCAGCAACCGATCCAACTCCTCGCGAATGGCCGGCCAACGGGCTTCCAGCGCCGTCACCCAATGAAATTCATGATTACCGATCCGCGGCGTGGTGGAGATGAGCGAATGGCGAGTCTGAAATTCGCCGTTCCAGCGCAGGAATTTTTTCCCGGCTTTGAGCAGCATGCGCCGCAGGAAGGGGCGCTGAGACGAAGGGGGCAATGTGGTATCCGGCATAGTATCGTGTCCTTGATGTCATATGTTGTGCTGTAGTCAGCCAAAACCTGGCTCACAGGAAGAAAGGGTGAAAGTCAACACGTCATTTAGCATAGGGAAAGCATCGCGAACGATTTTAATCTTTAGTGCGCGAATAGCGTTGATGCTTGCTGCCGGATAGAGGCAAATTCCAACAATTTATTTAAGGATGGTAAGGGCTTGTGTGAGGGAGGAGGGGGGGAAAAAAGCCCCTGCAAAGATGAGGGGCAAGACACACAACAACACCAGGGAAATCGGTAGTACTCACTTTGCCGATACTATAAGGATTTTATGGGTAAACTTCACCAAAATATTGTGCTCTGAATGTGACAAAGGTGCAGTCGTTCATAAGTAACGGTAATTTATTGATGCTCGAAGGCTGAAAGGAAGGTGCCAGAATGGCCAGTTTTTAGTCGCCGATATCGCAGAAGCTTAATGTTATGTAAATTACGCGCTTAACTGTGCCGGGATGCTTCTTTTTAAACGATAAGTTGGGTAATTTGGCCGCTCTCCCGCAAGTTCGAGAGTATAACAATGAAAATGATCCGCCTGTTTGCCGTAGCTGGAGCGCTGATCGTGCTCGTTTACTTCCTTACACATACCTGAGGTGGCTTTATCTCGGAATGTGGCAGCAATACCTAAAAAAACGGCGCCTTCCGGCGCCGTTTTTTGTTTGTCTGCCGATCAGCGGCCGAACAGGTCGCGGCGGCGTGGGCGAACAAACTGCGCGATCAGCACAATCAGCGCCACCAGCAGATAGGCGCCGAAGATGCCGACCAACCATTGCGGCATTTCCAACGTCAGGAATTGCCATTGACGCACGGAGCAGTCACCGGAAGCGTGGAACACCGCCGGCAGCCATTTGTCCAGCGGCAGCCATGACGGGAAGCTGACGAAGAAATCGCAGGTATTGAATGGCGAAGGATGCAACTGGATCATGGTGTGCTTCCACGCCAACTGTACGCCTTCCCAGGCGCTGTAGATCCACAGCAAGATCGCCGCGTAGCGCAGCGGCGTTTTCGGCGCGATGGCGCCCACCAGCGAGGCGCCGAGGATACCGAACAGCGCGCAACGCTCGTAAATGCACATCACGCACGGCTGCAGCAGCATAACGTGCTGGAAATAGAGCGCGACCAGTTCCAACACCAACGCTGTCAGGGCCATCAGCAGCCAGGCGCCGCGTCCTTGTGAACAGCGGTTAAAGAATTGCAACATATCTAGATTCTTCCATGCAGTAAGCAATTGAACCGGCAGTGTAAACCAATTCCTCTTCGCTGCCAGCCACCTGGGCCGGATTCAGCGTAAAAATAGTCGGTTCACCCTGCCGGCGCCGTCTCAGTGGCCGACGGCGTCGATGGACGGCAGCGTCAGCCAATGCCACTGCGTCAACAGCTCGGTCGCCGGTTCCAAGGTGAACTGGACGCACAGCAGGCCAACCACCGTCAGCACCACCGTATAAGGCAGGGCCATCCATACCATGCGGCCATACGACAAACGCACCAGCGGCGCCAGCGCAGACGTCAGCAGAAACAGAAACGCCGCCTGCCCGTTAGGGGTGGCGACCGAGGGCAGGTTGGTGCCGGTATTGATGGCGACCGCCAGCAGCTCGAACTGCTTCAGCCCGATAGCGCCGGTTTCCAGCGCGGTGCGCGCCTCGTTGATGTAAACCGTGCCGACGAACACGTTGTCGGAAACCGACGACAGCAGGCCGTTGAACAGGTAGAACAGCGAAAGCTGAGAAGCGGGCTCGGCGCGCAGCACAAACTGGATCACCGGGCTGAACAGGTGCTGCTCGATGATGACCGCGACCACGGTGAAAAACACCGTCAGCAGCGCGGTGAACGGCAGCGCTTCCTGGAACGCTTTGCCGATGGCGTGCTCGTCGTTCACGCCGCACAGGGAGGTGGCGAGAACGATGACCGACAGGCCAATCAGCCCCACTTCAGCCAGGTGGAAGGCCAGCGCCAGCACCAGCCAAACGCCGATCAGCGCTTGCATCACCAGTTTGAGTCGTTCTTGTTTGCTACGGCCCGCAGTGGCCTTGCGGTCATACTCTTTCAGCACGTCGCGTACCGCTTCCGGTAGCTGCGCGCCGTAGCCAAACAGGCGAAAACGTTCTACCAGCCAACAAACCAGCAGGCCGCACACCAACACCGGCAGCGTGACCGGCGCCATTCGCAGGAAGAAATCGATAAAACCCCAGCCCGCGTTTTTGGCGATGATCAGGTTTTGCGGCTCGCCTACCATGGTCATGACACCGCCGAGCGCGGTGCCGACGCCGGCGTGCATCAGCAGGCTGCGCAGAAAGGCGCGGAATTGCTCCAGCGTCTGTTTGCGCTCTTCGCCGGTAAAATCGCTGTCATCGCCGATGTCGCCGTCGGGGCGATTCGACGTCACGTTGTGATAGATGGAATAGAAGCCGGTGGCCACGCTGATCACCACCGCCACGACCGTCAGCGCGTCGAGGAAGGCGGAAAGAAAGGCAGCGGCCAGGCAGAACGCCAGCGACAGCAGCGTTTTCGAGCGGATATTGAGCAGCAGCTTGGTGAACACGAACAGCAGCAGTTGCTTCATAAAGTAGATGCCGGCCACCATAAAGATCAGCAGCAGCAACACGTCCAGATTGTGTTCGATCTCCTGCGAGACCTGCGCCGGGCTGGTCATGCCGATGGCCACGGCCTCGAGCGCCAGCAGGCCGCCCGGCAGCAGCGGGTAGCATTTCAGCGCCATCGCCAGGGTAAAGATGAACTCGACCACCAGCAGCCAACCCGCGATAAACGGGCTGGCGAAAAAGAACACCAGGGGGTTGATCGCCAGAAAAATGAGAATGGTCAGTTTGTACCAGTCGGGAGATTGCCCCAGAAAATTTTTGAGCAGGGCGCTACGCAGGGTTGTTTCCATTGTGCTCTATGCATCCTTCAATCAGTCGTAGCACGTACCCTAACAATGCGGCGGGGGCGTGCGCAACCTGAGCTTGTTTTACGATGAGAAAATTCCTGCGACCGGTATTTTTGCTCGTTTTTTTGCCACGTTATGCACACTTTCGTTTATTGTTTTTCGCTCACGCTATGTCATGTCAGCACGATCTGGTATGATGAGCTGATTACTTTTACTGATTTTATCGTCGCAACGGAACGTCAAACACATGGTCATAAAGGCGCAGAGTCCTGCCGGTTTCGCGGAAGAGTACATTATTGAGAGTATTTGGAATAATCGCTTCCCCCCTGGCTCTATTTTGCCCGCGGAGCGTGAGCTTTCGGAGTTGATTGGCGTCACGCGCACCACGTTACGTGAAGTGTTGCAACGTCTGGCCCGCGATGGCTGGTTGACCATTCAGCATGGCAAACCGACCAAAGTGAACAATTTTTGGGAAACGTCCGGCCTCAATATCCTTGAGACGGTGGCCCGTCTCGATCACAAAAGCGTCCCTCAGTTGATCGATAACCTGCTGTCCGTGCGCACCAATATCGCGTCGATCTTTATTCGCGCCGCGGTGCGCAATCATCCTGAGCAGGCCCAGGAAGTGTTGGCGAAGGCCGCCGAGGTAGAAGATCAGGCGGACGCTTTCAATCTGCTCGATTACGAGATCTTCCGCGGTCTGGCGTTCGCTTCCGGCAACCCGATCTACGGCCTGATCTTCAACGGTCTGAAAGGGCTGTACACCCGCGTGGGCCGTTACTACTTCTCCAATCCGGAAGCGCGCAAGCTGGCGCTGGCCTTCTACAGCAAGCTGTCCACGCTGTGCCATGAGAAATTGTACGACCAGGTGATGGATACCGTGCGCAGCTACGGTAAAGACAGCGGAGCGATTTGGCAGAGCATGCAGGGCACCATGCCGAGCGATCTGACCGAAGCGCGTCGTTAATCGCGAGTCAATGAAATAAGAAAGGGCGCCATGCGGCGCCCTTTGTCGTTGTGGCGGTTACAGCGGCGTAGGCCGCGGCGGGCAGCGATCGAGCAACTCTACACTGCCGTCTTCATTTTGCTGCTCGAGGATCACGTCGAAGCCCCACAGGCGATGCAGGTGCTTCAACACGTCGCGGCGGCTCTTATCCAGTGGCGCGCGTTCCTGCGGGATGTAGCGCAATGTCAGCGAGCGGTCACCGCGCAGATCCACGTTCCAGATCTGAATGTTCGGCTCATGGTTGCTCAGGTTGTATTGCGCCGACAGCTCCTGGCGGATCGCCCGGTAACCGGCTTCGTTATGGATCGCGGCAATCTCCAGATAGTTGTTGCGATCGTCGTCCAGCACGGTGAACAACCGGAAATCGCGCATCACTTTGGGTGACAGGAACTGGCTGATAAAGCTCTCGTCCTTGAAGTCGCGCATGGCGAAGTGCAATGTCTCCAGCCAGTCTTTTCCGGCGATGTCCGGGAACCAGTAGCGGTCTTCTTCGGTCGGCGATTGGCAGATGCGCTTGATGTCCTGGAACATGGCGAAGCCCAGCGCATAAGGGTTGATGCCGTTATAGTACGGGCTGTTGTACGGCGGCTGATACACCACGTTGGTGTGGCTGTGCAAAAACTCCAGCATAAACCGCTCGGTCACTCGGCCCTCGTCGTACAGATGGTTGAGGATGGTGTAATGCCAGAAGGTGGCCCAACCCTCGTTCATCACCTGAGTCTGCTTTTGCGGGTAGAAATACTGGCTGACTTTGCGCACGATGCGCAACACCTCACGCTGCCAGGGTTCCAGCAGGGGTGCGTTCTTTTCGATAAAATAGAGGATATTTTCCTGCGGTTCGCTCGGATACCGGCGCGCCTGCTCCGGCGACTCTTCGCGTTCAACGCGTGGCAAGGTCTTCCATAACGTATTCACCTGGCTTTGCAGATACTCTTCGCGGCTTTTCTGGCGCGCTTTCTCTTCCACCAGGGAGATTTTCTGCGGGCGCTTGTACCTGTCGACCCCATAGTTCATCAGCGCATGGCAAGAGTCCAGCAGTCGCTCCACTTCATCGACGCCGTAGCGCTCTTCGCACTGGCTGATGTAGTGGCGGGCGAACAGCAGATAATCGACGATGGAGCTGGCGTCGGTCCAGCTGCGGAACAGATAGTTATTCTTGAAGAACGAGTTGTGGCCATAGCAGGCGTGCGCCATCACCAGCGCCTGCATGGTGATGGTGTTCTCCTCCATCAGGTAGGCGATGCAGGGATTGGAGTTGATGACGATTTCATACGCCAGCCCTTGCTGGCCCTGTTTGTAGCGCTGTTCGGTTTCGATGAACTTCTTGCCGAAGGACCAATGGGTATAGTTGATCGGCATGCCAACGCTCGAATAGGCGTCCATCATCTGCTCGGAGGTGATCACCTCGATTTGATGGGGGTAGGTGTCGAGTCGGTAATGCTTGGCGACGCGGTCGATCTGCTCCAAATACACCTGCAGCAGTTCGAACGTCCAGTCCGGTCCATCGCTCAGACGTTTATCATCCTTAACCTTTTCATGTGTTGAAGTAGTCATCAGCGCACCCTCATTATTCACGGGTCTTGCTCAAACGGCAGACCCTGTAACAAGCATAGTTCAAGTCATAATTAACCATTGCAAATCAGTGAAATAAAAATGCCGGTACGCAAAGGAGCGAACGGCGGTCAATCCGGCGCCCGTCCCGGCAGAAGGCGGTGCGGCACCACACTTCCTCTTCGAGTATAACCCTGCGGCAGGGGGGCGCAACACAATGCCTGTTGCACGACAAGGATTGAAAATGGTTATGTTATATTGTAACTTTTAATTTTTCCCGATAACGGACAAGGAGCGCATTTTGGCGAGGCATTTTGGCAAACTGGCGGTGGCGCTGGCCGCGTTGTTTATCAGCGGGCAGGCATGCGCCCACGGGCATCATTCACATGGCAAGCCGTTGACGGAGGCGGAAAAAAAGGCGGAGGCGGGGATGTTCGACGATAAGGACGTCAAAGATCGCGACCTGGCCGACTGGGAGGGCGTGTGGCAATCCGTGTATCCCTATCTGCTCAATGGGGATCTTGACCCGGTGTTCAAGAAGAAAGCGGCACAGGACAAGCGCAAGACCTTCGCCGAAGTGAAGGCGTATTACCGCAAAGGGTATGCCACCGATGTGGATACCATCGGCATTGAAAACGGCGTCATGGAATTTCACCGCGGTGACCAATCCAGCGCCTGTCAGTATAAGTACGCCGGGCATAAGATCCTGACGTATGTTTCCGGTAAAAAGGGCGTGCGTTATCTGTTTGAATGTCAGGATGCCGGCAGCCTGGCGCCGAAATTCGTGCAGTTCAGCGATCACATTATCGGCCCGCGCAAATCGGCGCATTTCCATATCTTTATGGGTAACACGTCGCAGGAAGCGTTGCTGAAAGAGATGGATAACTGGCCGACTTACTACCCATTCCAACTGCAAACCAAAGAAGTCGTGGATGAGATGCTGCATCATTGATGCTGCTCGTTCCCGCAACCACAAGCCCGCCTGTGTGGGCTTGTGCTCAGTCAAACGGTCTGATTTGCAGGTAATCGTCCGTCACTTCCATTTCAAATAGCGTTTTATCTGCCAACAAGGTCGCACGCATTCGTTCCCGGGCTTGCCGGTAGCGTTCATCCAACTGAATATCACCGGCGCTTTCCCATGCGACTCGGCTTGGCCATTGCGCATAGCCGATAAACTGCCCGCCCACATCCCGATGCAGGCGCGAGCCAAGGCTGCCGCGCTGCAGATAGATACCTTGGGTCAACGCCAGCCAAGCCTGGCGAAAGGCGTGTTCGTGTCCGGGTTTGACTGAAAACTGGTAGATGGCGATGAACATAAGACGTTCTCCACAATAGCGACGGTGTGAACTTTAGGCGCTGCTTCTGGCTTTAACGTTCATATCGTGCTGCAGCGTTCAACATAAACGGGCGGGCCAAGGGCTCGGGTGTTTTATTCCGGCACTGAAAGCAAGGTTAACGGCAGCTGAAATTTTGCGCGATTTTTCTGCTGCGGAGGGAGGGGGCTCTCTTTGTTTGTTATGTTGGTATTTTTTATTTTATTGGATTTTTATTCTGTTTAAATGTTGGCTGGTATTTTTATATTCTGTTAAATCAATGTTGCTTATTACGCCTTTTTTGAGTGCTATCATTGATAGCGTTGATATCAATTCAGTGGCGGTATGACGCTATAATCCCCTCTAAACCGCATCTTATCGCTATTTTCAGACGGCTATTGCAAATACATGGCCCATCGACGATAAATTAATTGTGAATATTGTCACGTTTGATGACGAAGTTGTTGGACGGATTTTTTCACTGAGTTAATTTCCTGTAAGCAGAAGATTATGCTTTGTGAAGCCTTGGGCTGGAGTCAGCGATGCGAGTGGTAATTTTAGGTAGTGGAGTGGTGGGCGTAGCCAGTGCCTGGTATTTGGCGAAGGCGGGGCATGAGGTGACGGTGATCGATCGTCAGCCAGGCCCCGCACTGGAAACCAGCGCGGCGAACGCCGGGCAGATTTCACCGGGTTATGCTGCCCCCTGGGCGGCGCCGGGCGTGCCGCTGAAGGCCATCAAGTGGATGTTCCAGCGCCATGCGCCGTTGGCCATCCGCCTCGACGGCAGCAGCTTCCAGCTGAGCTGGATGTGGCAGATGTTGAAAAACTGCAACACCGAACACTACATGACCAACAAAGGCCGCATGGTGCGCCTGGCGGAATACAGCCGCGATTGTATCAAGGCGCTGCGTCAGGAAACCGGCATCCAGTACGAAGGTCGCCAGGGCGGCACGCTGCAGCTGTTTCGCACTCAACAACAGTTCGAAAACGCTGCGAAAGACATTGCGGTATTGGAAGATGCCGGCGTGCCTTACCGGTTGCTGGAAGCCGGCCAGCTCGGCAGCGTCGAGCCGGCGCTGGCGCAGGTGGCGCACAAGCTGACCGGTGGCCTGCAGTTGCCGAACGACGAAACCGGCGATTGCCAGCTGTTTACGCAACAGTTGGCGAAGATGGCAGAGCAGGCGGGCGTCACCTTCCTGTTCAACCGCAGCGTCGATCGTCTGCTGGTGGAGGGCGACAAGATCGCCGGCGTGCAGTGCGGCGAGGAAGTGTTCAAGGCCGACAGCTATGTGGTGGCGTTCGGCTCGTACTCCACGGCGCTGCTGCGCGGCCTGGTGTCCATTCCGGTTTACCCGCTGAAGGGCTATTCGTTGACCATTCCTATCACCGACGAAGCGGCGGCGCCGTTCTCTACGGTATTGGATGAGACGTATAAAATCGCCATCACACGCTTCGACCAGCGCATTCGCGTTGGCGGCATGGCGGAGATCGTCGGTTTCAATACGCAGCTGGAGCAAAAACGGCGCGAAACGCTGGAAATGGTGGTGCGCGATCTCTACCCGAACGGCGGCCGAGTGGAAGAGGCAACGTTCTGGACCGGCCTGCGGCCGATGACGCCGGACGGTACGCCAATTGTCGGCCGCACCTCGCTGAAGAACCTGTATCTCAATACCGGGCATGGCACGTTGGGCTGGACGATGGCCTGTGGCTCCGGGCAGTTGTTGTCCGATCTGATGTCCGGCATTACGCCGGCGATCCCTTCCGATGACCTGGCGGTGGCGCGTTACAGCGCCGGGTTTCGTCAGCAACACGCGGTTCCGCTGAACGACGTGCATCCCGCACGTTAATCGTTGGCTCTGTCATAGACTTTCCCGGCCACGCGCAGGTGCGCGTGGCCGCCGTACGCTGCCCCAAGGAGAAGCGATGCCCCGTCCCATAACTGCCACGATGCATCTCGGCGCGATTGAAAATAACCTGCAGGTGGTGCGCCGTTTCGCCCCCGGCGCCAAAGTCTGGGCGGTGGTCAAGGCTAACGCCTATGGCCACGGCATCAAACACGTTTGGCGCAGCATGGCGCAAACCGACGGCTTCGCCATGCTGGATCTGGCCGAAGCGGTGCTGCTGCGCGAGTCGGGTTGGCAAGGACCTATCCTGTTGTTGGAAGGCTTCTTCCAGCCGCAGGATCTGGCGTTGCTTGATCGTTATCGCCTGACGACGGCGGTGCACAGCGACTGGCAACTGGCGGCGATCGCCGACGCCACGCTGAACGCGCCGCTCAATGTCTATCTGAAAGTGAACAGTGGCATGAATCGGCTGGGGTTCGCACCCGAGCGGCTGCATGAGGTGTGGCGCAGGGCGCAGGCGGTAGCCAACATTGCCGAGCTTACGCTGATGAGCCATTTCGCCACCGCCGACGGCCCCGAAGGCGTGACGCAGCAGATGGCCACCATCGAGGCGGCGGCTACCGATATACCGCTGCCGCGCTGCCTGGCCAACTCGGCCGCCACGCTGTGGCACCCTTCGACCCACGGCAGTTGGATCCGTCCTGGGATCGTTCTCTATGGCGCTTCGCCGAGCGGTTGCTGGAATGACGTTGCGACGACGGGGCTGCAGCCGGCGATGACGCTGAGCAGTGAAATCATCGGCATTCAGCAGCTGAAGTCTGGCGATCGTGTGGGTTACGGTGGTCGTTACAGCGCCGCAGGCGCACAGCGTATCGGCGTGGTGGCCTGCGGTTACGCCGACGGCTATCCGCGTCATGCGCCGACTGGTACGCCGGTATGGGTTGGCGGCGTGCTGACGCGCACCCTGGGAACGGTATCGATGGATATGCTGGCGGTGGATCTGACGCCCTGTCCGCAAGTCGAACTGGGCGCCGAAGTCGAGCTGTGGGGGAAACGTCTGCCGGTGGATGAGGTGGCCACGGCGGCAGGGACGTTAGGCTATGAACTGCTGTCGGCGTTAGCGGCGCGAGTGCCGGTCGCCATCGAGGCCTGAGCCGGGGCTTAGGCGACTTTTCTGATTTGCCCTTTAATCTGCTTGCTGAGCCGCCGCGCGTGCAGCGCCAGCAGGCAGCCCGCCAGCATCACCAGCGCCAGCGACAGCTTGGGTTGCAGCGGCAACGCCATCGCCACCAGACCCAGCGCGGCGCCGCCCGCCATCTGCACGAAACCGACCAGCGCGGACGCGACGCCGGCCTCATTGGAGTAGGGTTCCAACGCGTAGCTGGTGGCCGGGCCCATCACGAATGCCAACCCGGCGCAGGCGCTGGCGACGGGCAGCATATACGCCAGCCAGTGCGTTTGCGCCGTCGCGGGCAGCAGCATGACGCCCAGCAGCAGGCCCAGACAGCCCAGCCCCATCAACATGCCGCCGGTCGCCAGACAAACCGGGCGGCCGACCTTGTGGATGATGCGGTTGGCGAAGAAGCTGACCAGCATGATCCAGAAACCGTTGGCGCCGAACACCAGCGAGAATTGCAGCGGCGTCAGGCCGGCGGTGCCCATCAGCACGTTCGGTGCCAGAGAAACGTAGGTCAGCGCCATGCCCATCGCCCCGGAGTTCACCACCGCAAAGGAGAGAAAACGCCGTTCGCTGAGGATGCGCGCGTATTGACGCACCGGCAACCCCTTGACCGGCACGGTGTCGGCGGGGCGAGTTTCCGGCAGGCGCAGCGCGATGAGCGCCAACACCAGCAGCGCGTAGCCGACCAGAAACCAGAAGGGCGCGCGCCAGCCGAAGGCTTCGGCGAGCAGCCCGCCGAGCAGCGGCGCCAGCGCCGGGATGATGTTCAGCGTGCCGTTAAGAAAGCCGAAAGCGCGGGCGGCGTCGTCGCCATTCAGGCGATCGCGCACGCCGCTGAAGGCGACGACGGCGGTACAGCAAACGGCCACCCCTTGCAGCAGACGCGAAGCGATGAAAATCGTCGGGCTGGTGGCCAGCGCCGCCATCGCGGCGCCGATCATGTAGAGGATAATGCCGGCCAGCGCCACCGGTTTGCGGCCATAGTTATCCACCAGCGGGCCGGCGATGACCTGGCCGAGGCCAAGCACCAGAATAAATAGCGATATGGTGGATTGGATCAACGCTTCGCTGCTGCCCAGACCGACGGCAATAGCGGGAATCGTCGGCAGATAAAGATCGATGCCTAATGGGCCGAGCAGCACCAGGCTGAGAAGCATAAACAGAAACTTTTGCATAACAGAAAAGGCACGTCCGAGTGACAAAGAGGGCTAGAGTAGAGACTCTGGCGGCAAATGAAAAGGGGCAAAGCGGGTCAGCGCTGCGCCCCCTGACGATAATAGAGCGCCGAGACGGTATCGGCCACATAACGGGCCTGGTGGCGAGCATCATCCAGCGCACGATGCGGCATACCTTCGAACGGGCGAGCCTTTTTCGGGTTAAAGCCATGCAGTTCCGCCAGCGTGATCACCGTGCGCACGTCCTGAGTATCCCAAAACTTCCACGGGCAGGGCATTTCCAACTGCTGGAAGGCGTGTTCGAGGATCGCGCAGTCGAACTCTTTGCCGTTGCCCCAGACTTTCACCGTGTCGGTGCTGTTCATATGGATAAAGCGGCTGAGGCTGCTCAGCACGCGCTTCAGGCTCTCGGTGCCGCCGAAGGCCTGTTTGCGCGCTTCATCGGACTGTTTCGCCCACCAGGCGACCGTGTCCAGGCTGATGGTACGGCCCGGTTGGTCTTTCTGACTGCTGACGGCGGTTTCGAATTCGGCGCCCAGCGCCCCGGTCCGGGGATCGAAAAACACCGCCGCAACCACCAGAATGACGGCGCTGGGTTTTATATCCAGGGTTTCAATGTCTAACATCAGATGGTGCATCGGCGTTTCCGGTGGTGGGCGTGGTGGCTTAATGTTACTACAGAACGTGCGCCGATGCGGCCGGTGCGCACATGAAATCCTTTTAAAGCGCCTCGTTCAGGTTATGATGCTCGTGATACTCTTGTCAGGTTGGTCGCTATCGGTGAGAACGCTTATCTTTATTCTGTGCATGGCCGGCTACTTGCTGTTGCTGGGCTACCTTAGCATGTTCGTCACGGACAAGATCTGTGAGAAGGCGGGTAACTACACCAAAATATGCCGCGTCGTAGACATTTCCGAACCTCATATTCCCAAATAGCCCCCAGTTTATCCCAGATAGTCGGTGGTAATCAGCGGCGTCAGGATGGCCGCCAGCGCCGTGAGCGCCCCCCATTGCCGCCAGCCCAGCCGCGCCAGCCAGTCATGCCGCTGCGGCGGCGTGGACAGTTGCCCGACGGCTACGGCGCCGGTCAGCAGCAGCGTCAGAATCAGCAGCACCAGGCAACGGCTCACCAACGTGAACTCAACATGCAGCACATTGGCGTAATACAGGCGCATCAGAATAAAATAGCTCAGCAAGATCCAGGCGAAAACGACGTTCTTCTTGAGCACCTGCTGCAGCATCAACGCGAGAAACAGGCTGTGAAACAGCGACAGCAGCGGGGCCTCGATCGGGTGCCGAACGCAGACGTTGTAGACCGCCATATAAATGTTGAAAACCAGCAGGATATAGATCACATAAATATACCAGCCGTAGATGACCTTGAGCTTTTTCGGGGTCGGCGGCAGGGAGAGTGCGTCCGGTTTCATTAATGCCTCCTGATGATGCCATGTAAACGCTGTGCTTGAAGACGGCGCGGCGACATCGTAATTTAAAATCCACAGGGTATATATCACCCGAGCGCTAAATGACAATTAAACGCGGGATCGGCTTTATTTCCGCGTTGGCCTGGAACTCTTTTGCGCCCGCGGGGTCGATTGGCGTACGAATGCCTGGCGGTTTTTGCATTATGATGACAGATATAATTTATTGATATGAAAGATTATAAAAACACTTCGGGCACAAAAATTCTGCTGCTGTTCAGCCTGGCGTTTTATACGCTATTGCCACCGTTGCTGACGGCGGTCGTGTTCAACCGTTTCAATCTTAATCCGTTCGCGATCGTCAAATTTTTTCACTTCAACCCGTTTTTGGCCGATCGGGGCATACCCGGCTATCAGACTTTCTTCTACTTGCTGATGCTATGGTTGGGGTTGAACGCTTTGCTCTGGCTGCTGGTGTGGGGGGCTGGGCGATTGTATCAGCGCTGGCGATCGCCGCGCGGCTGATAGTTTCTCAAAGGGGAAAGTTGCCTGGGGAAATGACTTTGTATTCAATAATGAGACGTATTATCATTTTATTCGCCGGTGAGGGGAAAAGGGTTATCTCCTTCTGTGCCCCCCGATCCGGCACGACATTGCTCACATTGCTTCCCGTTTTCATGCCAGCCTTGCGCTGGCACTTTTTTATCCCACGCCAAAAACCATGACGCCGGTGGTCAGCCTCTTTTCATTAATATGACTGTTTAAAAGCCAGCGCGCGGCATTGGGGCGTTAGAACAGCGAAAACAGCAACACCACCGGCAGGCTCAACGGCCAGGTTAACCCGATGGTCAGTGCGCTGATACAGCGAATTTTGACGGTGTCCCGGCTAACCAGGTAGGTGAAAACCATAGAAACTAACAGACCAATAAAATAACAGTATTGCGTTGCAACCCACAGCGGCGACATGAAACCCGATCCCAGTTGTATTTTTACGCGCGAATTCTAGGAGCTTGGCGGGTGATAATCAATGACCAAAGGCCCTTTATTCAAACCTTTATCCATAAGTATGCATAATTTATTTCTATAAAGAACGTAGGGTTATTAGCGGCTTTATGTTTATTGCCAAAAGAAATCAACAGCATAGTTACCGGTAACATCTTGCGTCAGGCAAGCCATCCTTCTGGAGTGAACTCCGCTGAGCAGTTAAAGAGTCGGTGAAGGGGGAAACGCGGTGGGGTTATGACTCATAAAAATTAATGATGTATTTGCGGACGGCAAGGCTAAGGTGAGGTGGCGTCGGGTTTGGCGGTACGTGAACCCTCAGGCGCCGGTTTTAGCGCATCGGTCGCGATGCGCCGCTTGCCCGCCAGGGAGGGGGATGGTTGTCGTTACGGGTTTAATGAATGTTAAGACCGTAGACGAACAGCCACGAAAACAGCAGCGCCAGCAGGCATGCCATAAAAACGATGGAGATCATTTCCTTCACAACTTCATTCCTTTTCCCGGTGAGCCAAATTTACTTCTCTTTGTTTTTGCGCGAAATTTTAGATCGGTATGGGTAAAAATCCTAGTTTTAATCCTGTTTTTTCCCGGCCTTGCGGCGTAAGCCGCTTCGATAAGCCGTGGCGGCGGTGGGAAATCGGGGACGTTAACTCGTCGTAGCTATTGCTGAACGCCATGAGGCTGACTATATAAAAGGGGGACTGCGTGGCGTCGAAGGCAGCCAGGCTCGCCCCTTGCGGGGCCGTTCATCTGCCTGCGGCGCTTTCCTATGAGATGAAGGAGTCGGCAATGAGCACAAAACCAACTATCGTGCTGGTACACGGATTCTGGGGCGGCGCCGCGCACTGGAGTAAGGTCATCATCGAGTTGTCGCGCAGGGGATATACGGCGATTCATGCGGTGGAAATGCCGTTGACGTCGCTGGCTGAGGATGCGGAACGTACGCGTAAGATGGTCGCGCAGCAAGCGGGACCGGTATTGTTGGTCGGGCACTCTTACGGCGGTGCCGTGATCACGGAAATGGGCAACCAGCCTAACGTGGTTGGCCTGGTCTACATCGCCGCGTTTGCGCCGGATGCCGGTGAAAGTGCCGGCGGTATTACGCAAGCGCATCCTCCTGCGGCAGTCGAGAATCTGGCCCCGGACAGCGACGGTTATCTGTGGATTAAAACCGACAAGTTTCACGAAAGCTTTTGCCAGGATCTGACCGCCGACGAGGCATTGGTGATGGCGGTGGCGCAGAAGGCCCCGCTGGCCGATACCTTTGGCAACACCATCGGCGAGCCCGCCTGGAAACATAAGCCGTCATGGTATCAACTTTCCAGCGACGATCGCATGATAGCGCCGGAGAATCAGCGGCGCATGGCGCAGCGGCTGCAGGCCAAGAAAGTGATGGTGCTGAATGCCAGCCATGCCTCGCTGGTTTCCCATGCCGATGAGGTGGCGGGTTTGATTGACGAAGCGGCAGGTTTGAAATAAAGCAGGGGCAGGAAGGCTCGACATTCTGCGGCAGATTATCCCTTCGCTGCCTATTACGCCGGACGAAAGCGCCGGCGTAATAGGCGCTAATTAGGGATAAGCGCTGATATCGCTATAACAGCATCATCAACACGACGGCGGCGGTAATAATGGCGTAGAGGTCTGCCTTACGCATATCGCCTTAGCGCCCGTTAACGCCGATCATTTCTATTGCCGCGCGATGCAGCCGCTGAAAATAGTCATCGGGCTGCTTTTCTATCTCCTGGATAAGGCTGGCGAGCAGGTTCTGTTTGGTTATCGGCTTGTTGGCGGTCAACACCAGCAGCACATTTTTGCCGAGCAGGCAACATATTTGCTTATGGTATTCATCAACATCGTGCTTGTTGAGGCCATAGAGGGTGTAGTCGATCATGATGTCTAACCTGCTGACAGGTAAATGCCCGCCGCAGCGGGCTGAGAAGCCATAGAAAAATAAAATGATGCAAATTTCGCTTAGGAAGAGACTTAAGCGATGGGGTAACGATAACTGAATGGGAATATTCCTATCAAGCCGTGCGGGGGTAGCGGCGGATGTTTAGGAATAACCTCAGAAGAACAAATAATAGAGAGAACCGTTCTGGGGAATCTGACTTATTATTGTTGTTGCCATTGTTTAAAAAATAAACATGGGTTTTGCAAATGTATAATGCGAAAAAGAAACAGCCGGAAAACGGTGCTTTCCGGCTGTGGTGACATTCACGCGGCGTTATTCACACGGTCTGTTTACGGAACAGTTCGCGGAATACCGGATAGATATCGTCCGGTTCGCGGATATGCTGCATGGCGAAGTTGTCGAATTTCGCCTGCAGATCCTCGTATTCGCGCCACAGCGTTTGGTGAGCGCGGCGAGTGATTTCTATGTAGCTGTAATAACGCACCATCGGCAGGATCTTTTTCGCCAACAGCTCATGACACAGCGGTGAATCGTCGGCCCAGTTGTCGCCGTCCGACGCTTGCGCGGCATAGATATTCCATTGCGCCGGGTCATAACGTTCTTCGACTACGTCATTCATTAACTTCAGCGCGCTGGAAACGATGGTGCCACCGGTTTCCTGCGAATAGAAGAACTCCTGTTCGTCCACCTCTTTCGCCTGGGTGTGATGGCGAATGTAGACCACCTCGACGTTTTTATAGGTTCGGCTCAGGAACAAATAGAGCAGAATGTAAAAACGCTTGGCCATGTCTTTGGTCGCCTGGTCCATCGAGCCGGACACGTCCATCAGGCAGAACATCACCGCCTGGCTGGAGGGCTCCGGCCGGCGCTCATAGTTTTTGTAGCGCAGGTCGAAGGTATCGATAAACGGCACGCTTTCGATTTTCTTGCGCAGTTCGGCAATTTCCTTGCGCAGCCGCTCCTCTTCCAGCAATTGCACCGGCTCGGTATTTTCCAACTGGGTCAGCGCATCTTCCAGCTCGTGCAACGCGCGTCTTTTACCGGCGGTCATGGCGGTTCGTCGCGCCAGCGAATTCTGCAGCGAACGCACGACGCTGATGTTGGCCGGCACGCCATTGGCGGTATAGCCGGCACGATGGGTTTTGAACTCGGTCAACTGCTTGTACTGATTCTTTTTCAGATTGGGCAGGGCGAGATCCTCGAACAAAAGATCGAGGTACTCGTCTTTGGAGATCTGGAAGACGAATTCATCCTGGCCTTCACCGTCCTGGCTGGCGTTGCCCTGGCCGCCGCCACCGCCTGCGCCGCCCTGAGGCCGCTCAACGCGATCGTTCTGCACGAAGTGGTCATTGCCTGGGTGAACACGATGGCGTGTGCCGCCGCGCCCCTGATGAAACATCGGTTCGTTGATATCGTCAGTGGGGATGGAGACCGACTCCCCGCTGTCTACGTCGGTGACCGAACGCTTGTTGATGGCTTCGGCAATCGACTGTTTGATTTGCGACTTGTAACGGCGCAAGAAGCGCTGGCGGTTCACCATGCTCTTGTTTTTGCCGTTCAGCCGTCGGTCAATGAAATAGGCCATACTTCCCCCAAACGACGTTGCCAACTCTTCATGTCCCGGTCGCGACAGCGCAATGTGTAAGCCCCTCCTTGGGCTGCGCTGCAACGTCCATGACTGTGGACATGGCCCTGATAATGCCGCTTACCTGAGGCGTTATGAGGATTTTCTGACCCGCAGATACCATTCACACAACAGGCGCACCTGCTTGCGGGTATAGCCTTTCTCCATCATGCGGTCGACGAAGTCGTCGTGTTTTTTCTGCTCGTCTGTCGAGGTTTTGGCGTTAAATGAAATCACCGGCAACAGCTCTTCGGTATTGGAGAACATTTTCTTCTCGATCACGGTGCGCAGCTTCTCGTAGCTGGTCCAGTTCGGATTGCGGCCGTTGTTGTTGGCGCGGGCGCGCAGCACGAAGTTCACGATTTCGTTGCGGAAATCTTTCGGGTTGCTGATACCGGCCGGTTTTTCAATTTTCTCCAGTTCGGCGTTCAAAGACTCGCGGTCGAACAGCTGACCGGTGTCGGGGTCGCGATACTCCTGATCCTGGATCCAGAAGTCCGCGTAGGTCACGTAACGGTCAAAAATGTTCTGTCCGTATTCCGAGTAGGATTCCAGATAGGCGGTCTGGATCTCTTTGCCGATAAACTCGGCGTATTTCGGGATCAGATAGCCTTTCAGATGTTCGAGGTATTTCTCGGCCAAATCCTGCGGGAACTGTTCGCGTTCGATCTGCTGCTCCAACACATAGAACAGGTGCACCGGGTTGGCTGCCACCTCGGCGTGATCGAAGTTGAATACCCGCGAGAGGATTTTAAAGGCGAAACGGGTGGAGAGGCCGTTCATGCCTTCGTCAACCCCGGCGTAGTCGCGGTACTCCTGATAGGACTTGGCTTTCGGATCGGTATCCTTGAGGCTTTCGCCGTCATACACGCGCATTTTCGAGTAAATGCTCGAGTTTTCCGGCTCTTTCAGCCGCGACAGCACGCTAAAGCGCGCCAGCGTTTCGAGGGTGCCCGGCGCGCAGGGCGCGTGAGTCAGCTCGCTGTGATCCAGCAGCTTGTCGTAAATCTTGATCTCTTCCGACACGCGCAGACAGTAAGGCACCTTGACGATGTACACGCGGTCGAGGAACGCTTCGTTGTTCTTGTTGTTACGGAAGGTCACCCACTCGGATTCATTGGAGTGCGCCAGAATAATGCCGTTGAACGGCAGGGCGGAGATGCCCTCGGTGCCGTTGTAGTTACCTTCCTGAGTCGCCGTCAGCAGCGGATGCAGCACTTTGATCGGCGCTTTGAACATCTCGACGAATTCCATAATCCCCTGGTTGGCGCGGCACAGTGCGCCGGAATAGCCGTAGGCGTCCGGATCGTTCTGCGCGTGGTTCTCCAGCTTACGGATGTCCACTTTACCGACCAGCGCCGAGATGTCCTGGTTGTTCTCATCGCCCGGTTCGGTTTTGGCGATGGCGATCTGCTCCAGGATGGAAGGGCGCACCTTCACGACTTTAAACTTGGTGATATCGCCGCCGAACTCGTGCAGGCGCTTCGCCGCCCACGGCGACATGATGGTGCCGAGATAGCGACTTGGGATGTTGAACTCTTTTTCCAGGATTGAGGCATCTTCCTGAGGGTTGAACAGGCACAGCGGATGATCGTTGACCGGGCTGCGTTCGCCGTTGGCGCTGAGGGTGTAGATGGGCACGCGCTGCATCAACGCTTTAAGGCGTTCTGCCAGTGAGGATTTACCGCCGCCTACCGGGCCCAGCAGGTAAAGGATCTGTTTCTTCTCTTCCAGGCCCTGCGCGGCGTGCTTCAGGTAAGAGACGATCTGTTCGATGGCCTCTTCCATGCCGTAGAATTCTTCGAAGGCCGGATAGCGTGCGATCACGCGGTTGGAGAACAGGCGCGACAGGCGTGATTCTAGTGCAGTGTCGACCATCACAGGTTCACCGATAGCCATCAGCAGACGTTCGGCCGCGTTGGCATAGGCACTGCGATCTTGCCGGCAAATGGTAAGAAATTCCTGCAGTGTGAACTCTTCGTCCTTGGCAGCTTCGTAGCGCTGGCGATAGTGGTCAAATATGTTCATGATGCCCGTCCTTTCGTTATTAGCACAGGTTAAAGAGAGCGTGTGATAGTGTTCTGGCTCCCGAAAGATGAGAATACGCCTGAGTACAGCAACCCGTATGCCAACTTGGTGCGCTTATTATCGCGAGTTGCGCTGTATGCCACTGGGCCCAGGATAAATTCACCTTCTGATTTAAGCTTAGTTTGCTTGCCGGAAAATTTCCTGCCGTAGAAAAAGCTTTTTTTAAGTCATATCAATGACTCAGTTATTGCCGGGATAACCAAATGCCTTGTCTGGCGCGGCCTGCGGGATAAAACGTCATCGTTCCGCCATGATTAATTCATAATTCCGCTATAAGTTATTCGATCTTGGTCGTTTTCCTTTGTAAAGATTAGGCGCGCAACTAAATTTTCACATAAACTATCGCGGCTATTAACCCTGTAATTTATGGAAAAAGAACCAGTGAAGATTTCAAAACTCAAAACGCTAGCAATTATCGCTTCCGCAATGGTTTGTGCGCAAAGTGCTCAGGCGGGGACCTGGTCACTCGGTGCTGCCGCGCTGGTTAGCCCGGACGCGTATCGCGGTTATCAGGACCGCGTTTATCCGGTGCCCGTCATCGACTATGAAGGTGACGACTTCTACTTCCGTACTCTGACCGCCGGTTACTACCTGTGGAAAGATCAAGAAAATCAGCTGAGCATCATGGGGTATTACACGCCATGGGGCTACCGTCCGGGCGACAGCGACGACGATCGCATGAAGCGTCTCGACAAGCGTCGCGGCACGCTGATGGCCGGCCTGGCCTATTCACACAACGCAGAGTGGGGCACCCTTCGTACCACGTTCACCGGCGACACGCTGAACAACAGCAACGGGCTGGTGGGCGATGTCGCTTATCTGTACAAGTTTGATCTGGACGCGCTGACGCTGGTCCCGGGCGTGGGCGTGATGTGGAACAGTAAGAACCAGAACAAATATTACTACGGCGTCAGCGCCAATGAATCACGCCGCAGCGGCCTGGACAGCTACACCCCTGGCGATAGCTGGGCTCCGTATCTCGAGCTGAGCGCCAATTATCAGATCAACAAAAGCTGGAACGCCTTCTTCGTCGGCCGCTATGTGAAATTGTCGGATGAAGTGAAAGACAGCCCGATGGTGGATAAATCTTACACCGGTTTATTGATGACGGGTGTGAGCTACACCTTCTAATCACGCATTGCACAATTATCGTGCGTGTCGTGCATCAAAAAGGGGCGCTGGCGCCCCTTTTGCACATCTGTAGTGCGCTTCCGCGCACGGTTCCTCAGGCCTTCTTACGACTGCGGAAGGTGACACCCAAACGGGCGGGTTGCTCGCCGGCAGCGACCAGCGGTTTGCTGACGCGCCCGGTCTCGATGCAGACCATGGTCTTGTAACCGTCGTTCGGCATATCCCCCATGCTGCAGGAGAGTTCCACGCCGGGGTTCCAGGCGATGACGTCGCTCATATGATGGTGGTGAACCTCGATGGTGCGAGCGAGTGCCGGATCGCGGATCTGGCTGAAAGCTTCCGGGCGGGTATAGACGCGGTCGGTTTGGCCGATGAATGTCACTTCACCCGTCTGATGCGCCTCTGCGCCGCCCGCCACCTTGTCGATATAAGGCTCGCCCAGGCCCGCCACGCTGACCCGATCGATGTCGCCGACCTGGAAGTAACTGTGCAGCGCCGCCGTGGCTTGATAATCGCCGTGCGATTCCAGCTCGATCTCGCACTCTTCACCCAGCTTGAAGCGAGCAATCAGCGTGAAGGCGTGCGGCCACAGTTTGCGGGTCTGCTCATTGTCTTTCAGCGTAAAGGTCAGGATGACGCCGTTCTCATCTTCATCGTGCGCCGTCAGGCTCCAGGGCTGGTTGCGGGCAAAGCCGTGGGAGGGTTGCGCCACCGGGCCGAACCACGGCCAGCAGATCGGCACGCCACCGCGGATGGCCTTGCCTGTGGCGAAAGGCGTGTTGTTGCTGAGCCAAATCACCGGCTGCTCACCGCTGGGCTGCCAGGCCAGCAAATGCGCGCCTTGCAGCGCGACGGCCGCGCGCACTTTCGGGTGCGACACCACAACCACGCCCAGCTCATCGAGTTGCCGCTGGCTGATATAAGGAGAAATTTGTTCGGAAACGGGCAGGGTGAAAATTTTCTCGTTCATTTCATGACCTATTGTTTGCCGGAGATAGAAATGGACCCTATTAGCTTTCGGGTCACAACCAGGCCCTCAGGCGCATGCTTAGACAGTGACTGAGGTGAGTGTGTGCAGCGAACAACGCTGTGACTCGAAAGATGACGGGTAAAAAAAGGGCGACAAAAAAATGTCGCCCTCATTATCAGCTTAACATCATGCCATTACTTGGAGATGTGAGCGATCAGATCCAGAACCTTGTTGGAGTAGCCGGTTTCGTTGTCGTACCAGGAAACCAGTTTCACGAAGTTGTCGTTCAGTGCGATACCGGCTTTGGCATCGAACACGGAAGTCAGCACTTCGCCGTTGAAATCGGTGGAAACCACGTCGTCTTCAACATAGCCCAGAACGCCTTTCATAGAGCCTTCAGCGGCGTCTTTGATGGCTTTCTTGATTTCTTCGTAGGTAGCCGGTTTTTCCAGACGCACGGTCAGGTCGACAACGGACACGTTAGGCGTCGGTACGCGGAACGCCATACCGGTCAGTTTGCCTTTCAGCTCTGGCAGAACCACGCCAACCGCTTTCGCTGCGCCGGTAGAAGAAGGGATGATGTTCTGGGATGCGCCGCGGCCGCCGCGCCAGTCTTTGTGAGACGGGCCATCAACGGTTTTTTGAGTCGCGGTGGTGGCGTGAACGGTGGTCATCAGGCCTTCAACGATGCCGAAGTTGTCGTTGATGACTTTAGCCAGCGGCGCCAGGCAGTTGGTGGTGCAAGAGGCGTTGGACACGATGTCCTGGCCGGCATATTTGTCAAAGTTGGCGCCGCGAACGAACATTGGGGTCGCATCTTTGGATGGGCCAGTCAGAACCACTTTTTTAGCGCCGGCGGTGATGTGTTTACGCGCGGTTTCGTCGGTCAGGAAGATACCGGTCGCTTCAGCAACCACATCAACACCCACTTCGTTCCACTTCAGGTTAGCCGGGTCTTTCTCTGCGGTAACACGGATGGTTTTGCCATTAACAACCAGGTGGCCGTCTTTAACTTCTACCGTACCGTTGAAACGGCCGTGAGTAGAGTCATACTTCAGCATGTAAGCCATGTACTCTGCGTCCAACAGGTCGTTGATTGCAACGATCTCGATGTCAGAACGCTCTTGAGCAGCACGGAAAACAATGCGACCGATACGGCCAAAACCGTTGATACCTACTTTGATAGTCATATATTCCACCAGCTATTTGTTAGTGAATAAAAGGTTGGTTGTAAAATTACAAAAACCTTACCCAGCGTCAAGCGGAATCGTGTCAATACTTGCGGCAAGTCAAACCGGAAGGGTGGTTTTGCACGCTTATTGCACAGTCCATTTGCGCTCGGCCTCATCCGTTATATGGGGACAAGCCGCCAAGTATAAAGTCAGCATACGCAAGATGTGTGATCGTTATCACATATCATCGTGACGTGGCCTTTATGGGCTACAGTTTAGGCCAAAAACCCCTGCAGCGGTGTTAATTTTTTGTTATTATTAATCATTGTTTTCGTTGACATTATCCACATTCAGAGATAAGCACAAATGGCTAAAGAGACAACCCCCGGTCATCCGGTCACGGAACTGAATGAAATCCAACGTTATGTGACGCAACAGCGTGGCACCGAAGCGCCGTTCAGCGGCAAATTGCTGCACAACAAGCGCGAGGGCGTGTACCATTGCCTGTGCTGTAACCAGCCGCTGTTCTATTCCGAAACCAAATACGATTCCGGCTGCGGCTGGCCGAGCTTTTATGAGCCGGTTTCCGCCGATGCAATCCGTTATCTTGATGATAATTCACATAATATGCATCGTGTTGAAATCCGCTGCGGCCACTGCGACGCGCATCTGGGGCACGTTTTCCCTGATGGCCCGCAGCCGACTGGCGACCGCTACTGCGTCAACTCCGCCTCGTTGAGTTTCACCGATGGCGAAAATGGCGACCAAACGGCCGGTTAAGTGGTAATTTAATCAACAAAATCGATTCAGCTAATTATTCATCTGTAAGCGAGAAGGGCTCTGATGGACGTGAAAGATCTGATTGCGGCGATGACGCCCGAGATATACCAGCGCCTGGTGCAGGCGGTTGAGCTTGGCAAGTGGCCGGACGGCGTGGCGCTGACGCCTGAGCAGAAGGAAAACAGCCTGCAGGCGGTGATGCTGTGGCAGTCGATGAATAACGTCGATCCGCAGCACATGAGCATCGGCACCGACGGACAGATCGTGATGAAGAGCAAGCAAGAACTGAAGCAGCAGTTTGTTGCCGAGCCGCTGGTCAAACTTAAACCGCAGTAAGCTGTCCCTAAAGCGGGGCGATGTCGCCATCGCCCCGTCGATTTACCGTTTCTCGCCTTTTATTCCCAGCGACTCCGCCAGCTGTTGCGCCAGCCGGTTATTGTCGTCCGCGCCGTACTCCCAGAACATCGCTCCCCCCAATCCCCGGCTTTTGATGTACTCGGCTTTGATAGCCACCGAACGCGGGTTCTCGTAGGAGATAGCGAACAGCGGTTTGCCTTCGGCGGATTGCAGCGTCAGGTAAGGCACTTTGGCGGCGTCATCCCAGTGCTCGCGGAAACGCTGCTGCGGATCGTTGAGCAATTTGCTGACGATATCGCGGTATTTAAAGTAAGTGTCTTTGCTGAGATCCAACCCCAGCGTGCGGAACAGAGCGGTTTCTCGCGCACTGAAATAAGGCTGCGTCACCGGATGTTTGGCGGCGTCCGGCTTGTCCCAGTCGATGCCCGGCTCGGTCGCTCGTTTCGGCACCCGGCCGTAGAAACCGATACCCAGGTTCATCTGCGCCGGTTTTAATCCGGCGGCCAGATAATGTTTTACCACGGAATCGGCGCTGTAGCGGTCGGCGGCGGCTACGGTTGGCCAACGCGTTGAATCGTACAGGTTGGCATTGAAGTACTGCGTGCCGTAAGCCATATCGTAGGTCATCAGATTGATGTAGTTGAGGTAAGGGGCAATGCTTTTCACATCGACCCATTCCTGCGGGCTTTTGACGTTGGCCCCGACGGCGATGGTTAACAGCTTGCCTTTACCCAGCGCCTGATGAAGCTCTCTCAGCAGCAGGGTGAAGTTGTCGCGGTCTGCCGGTTGGCTTTCCACCAAACCCCAGGCGCCGTTTACCGGGTATTCCCAGTCCAGATCGATCCCATCCAGCCGGTACTGTGCGATCACCTGCAACGCGGAGCGAATGAATATCGCCCGGTTTTCCGCGGTGGCGGCGGCGCCGGAGAAACCGCGTGCGCCCCAGCCGCCGACCGACAACAGCACTTTCAGCTCGGGGTTCTGTTTGCGCAGCACCGGCAGACGTTGCAGATCGGCCGTGACTTTCGGCGACAGGTAGATCTGGTGACGGCGAGCGGGGTCTTTCAGCGCCGCATTGGTTTCGTCTTTCTCGTCGTTGTAGATCAGGCCGAACGAATAGTTGAGATGGGTGATTTGCGTCACGTCCAGCTTGTCGATGTCGCCACCGGGGCCGGCGGTGACATCGCCGCCGCCGTTGAAGTAGCCGACGGAGAGATAGGCCGCCTGGGCCGTGCTTGCGCCGGCCATAGACAACTGCACCGCCGCCAGCAAAGGCAGCAGTTTTCGGGTTATTTTCATGTCTGTCTCCTTGTGGTCGGCAAGGCCGACCGTACCGCCAGGGGCGGGCACAATAAAGCCGGGTTCAGTGGGCCCCGGATGCGTATAACCGATTGACGCCAAAAGCGTCGCAGCCATAACAGCAAAAGCGCCTGCCGGTCACAAGCCGTTGGGGAAGAAGAAAGGTGGTATTGTGAGCGGCGTCGATAATTTCGCCGCTGCGTAGAGAGGGCGCCGGTGGCGCCCGAGAGGATTTAGTTGGCGAGAAACTGTGACAGGGTAACTAGCTGTGCGCCGGCGCGCGCCATGTCCTGCAGCGCTCGTTCACTGTCGCCCGGCTGCAGATTCACGCCGCGGCAGCCGTCGACGATCACCTGCGTCGGATAGCCGGCAGCCAGTGCATCCAGCACGCTGAACTTCACGCAGTAGTCGGTCGCCAGGCCCATGATCGCCAGCCGCCGGACGCCCTGCGAGTGCAGCCAGCCGTGCAGTTCGGTCTGCGCCCGGTGGCCGTTATCGAAGAACGCGCTGTAGCTGTCGATGCTCGTATCCTGCCCTTTGCGAAAAACGGCATTGATGTGTTGCCGCTGCAATTGAGGATGAAAATCGGCGCCGTGGCTCCCTTGCACGCAGTGCACCGGCCACCACACCTGCGGCAGGCCTTCCAGCTGGCCGAGGGTGCCGACCTGCGCATGGGAGTTCACCGCAAAGCTGCGGTGATTGGCGGGATGCCAGTCCTGGCTGGCCACCACCGGCTCGCCCCGCGCCAGGCAGGCGGCGATCGCCTGATTGGCGACCGGAATGACGGCGTCGCCCTCCGTGACCGCCAGCGCGCCGCCGGGGCAGAAATCGTTTTGCAGATCGATCAACAACAGGGCCGTTTTCATCGCCGCTCCAGAGTTCAGTAGGTTAACCGTTGATGCTCAGCTCGCCGCGCAGATCTTGCTGCATCCGGGCGCGGATTTGTTCCGGCGTCAGCGGCTGGCTCAACAGATAGTGCAGCTTGGTCAGGGCGGCTTCCACCGTCATGTCGAAACCGCTGATCACCCCGGCATGCGCCAGCGCGTTGCCGGTGGCGTAGCCTTCCATATTGACGCGCCCGGAGATGCACTGCGTCAGGTTGACCACCACGATGCCGCGTTCAGAGGCCGCACGCAACTCGTCGATCAGCTCGGCCTTTTGCGGCGCGTTGCCGACGCCGTAGGAGCGCAGGATCAGCGCCTTGACCGGCTGCAACAGGAAATTACGCACCACCGCGCCGGAAATGCCCGGATAGATGGTGACCACGCCGATCGGCTGCGGCGTGATGTCATGCACCTGCAACGCGCCGTTGCAAGCCGGGCTGTCGATGCCTTGCTGGCGGCGAATGTGGATGCCGGCTTCCAGCAGCGGCGGCAAATTCGGGGAGGCGAAGGCGTCGAAGCCGTCGGCGTGCGCTTTGGTGGTGCGGTTGCCGCGGAACAGCTTGTTGTTGAAGAACAGGCTGACTTCGTTCACCGGATGGTTGGCCGCCAGATACAGCGCGTTGAGCAGGTTGGTTTGGCCATCGGAGCGCAGCTCCGCCAGCGGGATCTGCGAGCCGGTGACGATCACCGGTTTGGCCAGGTTTTCCAGCATGAAGGAAAGCGCAGAGGCGGTGAACGCCATGGTGTCGGTGCCGTGCAGGATCACGAAGCCGTCGTAGCGATCGTAGTTCTGCTTGATGTCGTCGGCGATGTGCTGCCAGTCTTCCGGCGTCATGTCAGAAGAGTCAATCAATGGCGCGTATTCATGAATGGTGAAATCCGGCATCTCCGGCCGATGGAATTCGGGCATCAGCGCCAGCTGGCGCTGCAGGTGGCCGGAAACCGGGATGTAGCCGTGATCGGAACGCTGCATGCCGATGGTGCCGCCGGTGTAGGCGACGTAAATGGATTTCTTTTGCATGGTTATGATTTTAACAAAGATAAGATGGGCTGAATTATAGGGACATGGCGGCAGAAAAAAAGCCCGGCGGTGGCCGGGCTGCAGAATTATTTGTTAGCGGACTTCTCCGCAGGTGAGACAGATCGCATAACGGTTTTGCGGATCGTTCAGGTTATTGAACAAGCCCGGTTGTTCTTTCACCGCGTTGGCGACCGAAGCCAGCGGGGCGGGCAGCATGGCCTGAATCGCGGCCGGCAGCATGGCGTGAATGGAAACGCCAAACTGGCTGAGCACCATATCGCTCAGGCTTGGGGTATCGACGAACCAGTCGAGCTGCCACTGCTGCAGCTTTGCCAGCTCGGCGGCTTTCTTCACCGCGTCGTCGAAATCGCCCAACTGATCGACCAGGCCGTTGGCCTTGGCGTCGCTGCCGAGCCAGACGTGGCCCTGTGCGATTTTGTCAACCTGCTGCGGGGTCATCTTGCGTGATTTGGCGACCAGATCGAGGAAGTTCTTATACCCGTTTTCGATATTCAGCTGCATCATCTGCGAGAACTCCTGCGGCAGCGCCTTGGTGACCGCGATATCGGCCAGCGGCGAGGTCGCCACGCCGTCGGTGTGCACACCCAGCGTATCCAGGGTTTTCTCGTAGGTATTGATGATGCCGAAAATGCCGATAGAACCGGTCAGGGTGCTCGGGCTGGCGATGATATAGTCGGCCGGCGTCGAGACCCAGTAGCCGCCCGACGCGGCCATGCCGCCCATCGACACCACCACCGGTTTGCCGGCGGCGCGCACGGCGGCCAGCTCGGAGCGGATCACTTCGGACGCGCTGACGCTGCCGCCTGGGCTGTTGACGCGGAACACCACGGCCTTGACGGCCGGATCCAGACGCGCCTGGCGCAGCTCGGCGGCGGTGGTGTCCCCCCCGACGTTGCCCGGCGTCTGCTGGCCGTCCATGATGGCGCCGTTGGCGAACACCACGGCGATCTTGCCGCCCTGGTTGGCGTCCGGCTTCGGCTGATAGTCGTAGATGCTGATGGCGTTGAAATCGTTCGCCTGTTTGTCCCAGCCGAAGGTCTTGACCAGCTGATTTTCGATCGCGGTGCGCGACGCCAGCTCATCCACCAGCTTATTGTCCAGCGCATAGCGGGCGGTGTCGCCACCGGCCGCCTGCAGGCCGCTCAGCACGCCGGCTGCGCCCGGGAACAGCTGCTGCGGCGTCAGCTGGCGGTTGGCGGCCACGGTCTCCAGGTAGTTCTGCCACAGGCCGCCGATCCAACGGCTGTCCGCTTCGCGCGCCGCCGGGGACATATCGTCGCGGATCAGCGGTTCGACCGCCGATTTATAGGTGCCGACGCGGAAGATATTGGTGGTGACCTTGAGCATGTCCAGCAACGACTTGTAGTACAGGTTGTTGGTGGCGAAACCGTGCAGATCGACCGCGCCCTGCGGCGACAGGTAGACCTTGTTGGCGTAGCTGGCCAGGTAGTATTGCGTTTGGTTGTAGCTGTCGCCGATGGCGAAGATCGGTTTGCCGCTGTCGCGGAACTCGCGCAGCGCTTTGCCGATATAGCGCAGCGACGGCTGATCGGCGCCGGCGAAGTCATTCAACTGCAACACCATGCCGGTAATGTTTTTGTCGTCTTTGGCCTTGCGGATACTGTCGACTACATCGAACAGCGAGTTTTCCTGCAGGCGGCTACTGGAGGCGCCCAACAGTTCGCGGCCCCATTGCCGCACCCGGTTGTTTACCGAAGGCTGATCGACCACCACGCCGCTTAAATCGACCAGCAACGCGCCGCGCGCCGGGGCCGCCGAGGTGGAGGAACTTTGGAAGGACAGATAGATGCCAACCCCAACCAGGATCAGCAAGACCAGGAACAGGTTAAGGATCAGTTCCCTGATAAAATTCAGCAGACGCCATGTCCACCGGAAAATGCCGGCAAAAATTTGCCACAATGTGCGCATGTGCTCTCCAACAAGAGTCGAGAATGTTCCGCTATCCTAATGAGCGGCCGGGTAAATGTCAGCTTTAAATCGTGGCACACGGACGCTATCGCCGAGGCTGTAACTCGTCGTTTAGCTATGTTAACGTGGCCGGAATGAAAATTGTTATCAGGAGTTTACAATGGATGCTCTGGATCTTTTATTGAATCGCCGCTCGGCTTCGCGCCTGGCGGAACCGGCGCCGGCGGGGGAAGTGCGCCAAAATATCATCAACGCGGGCCTGCGTGCGCCCGATCACGGCGCGCTGCAGCCGTGGCGTTTCGTGATGATCGAGAATCAGGGTCTGGAGCGCTTCAGCCAGCTGCTGCAGGCGGCGGCGAAGCAGGATCGGCTGGACGAAGCGGCGATTGAAAAAGCCGCCAAGGCGCCGTTCCGCGCGCCGCTGATCATCACCGTCATCGCGCATTGCACTGAGGAAACCAAGGTGCCGCGCTGGGAGCAGGTGGTTTCCGCCGGTTGCGCCGTGCAGGCGATGCAGATGGCGGCGCTGGCGCAGGGCTTTAACGGCATCTGGCGCACCGGCGCCTGGACCGAGCATGCGCTGGTGCGCGAAGCCTTCGGCTGCCGCGAGCAGGATGAGATCGTCGGTTTCCTCTACCTGGGCACGCCGCAGCTGAAGGCCGCCACCAAAGTGACGCCGCCGGACAGCACGCCTTTCGTCAGCTATTTCTAAGTTTTTTCCAACGGGGTGCGGCGAAAATGCGCCAAACCCCGCAAAATTGCATGGTTTCTGAGCAGGCCGCTCGCTTATCCGCGGCGCGCTCTTATCAATCCCCTCGGCAAGCGCTACCCTATGTTATCTTGAGTGCCGTTACCGAAGGGAGTGGACTATGACATCGCCAGCGATCCGTTTAACCCAGTACAGCCATGGCGCTGGCTGCGGCTGCAAAATCTCACCGAAAGTTCTCGAAACCATCTTGCACAGCGAGCGGGAAAAATTTGTCGATCCGCGTCTGTTGGTCGGCAATGAAACCCGCGACGACGCGGCGGTGTATGACATCGGCAACGGCGTCGGCATCATCAGCACTACCGACTTCTTCATGCCGATCGTCGACGATCCGTTCGATTTCGGCCGTATCGCCGCCGCTAACGCCATCAGCGACGTGTACGCCATGGGCGGCAAACCGATCATGGCGATCGCCATTCTCGGCTGGCCAATCGCCAAACTGCCGCCGGAGGTGGCGCAGCAGGTGATCGACGGCGGACGTTTCGCCTGCCAGCAGGCGGGGATCGCGCTGGCCGGCGGCCATTCCATCGATGCGCCGGAACCTATCTTCGGCCTGGCGGTCACTGGCGTGGTCAACACCGAGCGAGTGAAAAAGAACAGCGCCGCACAGGCCGGGGCGCAACTCTATCTGACCAAGCCGCTGGGCATTGGCGTGCTGACGACCGCCGAGAAGCAAAGCAAGCTGCGCCCTGAACATCAAGGGCTGGCGACGGACGTGATGTGCCGCCTGAATAAGCCGGGCGCCGACTTTGCCGAAGTGGCGGGCGTCACGGCGATGACCGATATCACCGGCTTTGGCTTGCTGGGCCACCTGAGCGAGGTATGCCAGGGTTCCGGTCTGCAGGCGACGGTCTGGTTCGATCGGGTGCCGAAGCTGCCGCACGTCGAGGCGTATATTGCCGAGGGCTGCGTGCCGGGCGGCACCGGGCGCAACTTCGACAGCTACGGCCATCTGGTGGGCGAGATGAGCGATTTGCAGCGTCAGCTGCTGTGCGATCCGCAAACCTCCGGCGGTTTGCTGTTGGCGGTATTGCCTGAGGCGCAGGCGCAGGTGCTGGCGATTGCCGAGCAGCATGGCATCACGCTCAATCCTATCGGTGAGCTGCATGCCGCACAGGCAGGTAAACCGCTGATCGAGGTTGTGTAGTGTCCAAGATGCAAGGCAGGCCGGACAGCGCCGATTATCAACGCATTTTTCTGCAGGACGTGCCGCTGATTGACGTGCGTGCGCCGATCGAGTTTCAGCAAGGCGCCTTCGCTCAGGCTGTGAACCTGCCGCTGATGGTCGACAGCGAGCGGCAGGCGGTGGGCACTTGCTATAAGCAGCATGGTCAGCAAGCGGCGATTGCGCTCGGCCACAGCCTGGTGAACGGCAAACTGCGGGAACAGCGCACCGCCGCCTGGCTGGCGGCCTGTGCGCAGCGACCCGAAGGTTATATTTACTGCTTCCGTGGCGGGCTGCGCTCACAGCTGGTGCAGCAATGGCTGCATGAGGCCGGCGTCGAGTACCCGCGTATTACTGGCGGTTATAAGGCGCTGCGCAATTATCTGCTCGGCGTGTTGGCGCAAAGCGCGGCATTGCCGATGGCCCTGGTGGGCGGCAATACCGGCAGCGGCAAGACGCTGCTGGTCAACGAACTGGCTGACGGCGTCGATCTGGAAGGCGCGGCGCGCCATCGCGGTTCATCTTTTGGCCGAACGCTGGCGGGGCAAAGCTCACAGATCGATTTTGAGAATCGTCTGGCTGTGTTATTGCTGAAAAAACAGCATGGTGGCAGCCGCCGTTGGGTGCTGGAAGACGAAGGGCGGATCATCGGCAGCAACAATCTGCCGTTGCCGTTGTTCAACGGCATGCAGCAGGCGCCGGTGGCGGTGATCGACGATCCGTTTGATATTCGCCTGGCACGCCTGCAGGCCGAATATATCGACGGGATGCGCGAACAGTTCGAACAGGCCTATGGCGTGGAAGAAGGCTGGCGGCAGTACGACGACTATCTGCATCATGGCCTGTTCGCCATTCGCCGCCGGTTGGGCCTGGAGCGCTTCCAGCAGCTGACGCAGCGGCTGGAAGCGGCGTTGCGGGCACAGCGTCTCAGCGGCCAGGGTGACGCGCACCGCGAGTGGTTGGCGCCCTTGTTGCAGCAGTACTACGATCCGATGTATTGCTATCAGTTGGAAAAGAAAGCCCAGCGGATCGTCTTCCGTGGGAACTATGCAGAAGTAAGAGAATTCTTGATGACGTTCAGCCAGAAAAACGGTGATTAATGCGACTGTTCATAGCCGAGAAACCGAGTTTGGCGCGCGCCATTGCCGACGTCTTGCCCAAGCCGCATCGCCGCGGCGACGGTTATATCGCCTGTGGCAACAACGACGTGGTGACCTGGTGCGTCGGCCACCTGTTGGAGCAGGCTCAGCCTGACGCCTATGACAGCCGCTATGCGCGCTGGTCGTTGGCAGACCTGCCGATAATTCCCGAAAAATGGCGGTTGCAGCCGCGGCCTTCGGTCAGCAAACAGCTCAACGCCATTAAAAAGTTGCTGCTCGAAGCCGATGAAGTGGTTCACGCCGGCGACCCGGATCGCGAAGGGCAACTGCTGGTGGATGAGGTGCTGGACTACCTGGATTTGACGGCGGAAAAGCGCCAGAACGTGCGCCGCTGTCTGATCAACGATCTCAACCCGCAGGCGGTGGAGCGCGCGGTTGAACGCCTGCGCGACAACCGTGATTTCATTCCGTTGTGCGTGTCTGCGCTGGCGCGTTCGCGCGCCGACTGGTTGTACGGCATCAATATGACCCGCGCCTACACGCTGCTGGGCCGCAACGCCGGTTACGACGGCGTGCTGTCGGTAGGCAGGGTGCAGACGCCGGTGCTCGGATTGGTGGTACGGCGTGATGAAGAGATCGAAAACTTCGTGCCAAAAGACTTCTTTGAGGTCAAGGCGCACATCGTCACGCCGAAAGAAGAACGCTTCGTGGCGCTGTGGCAGCCCAGTGAGTCCTGTGAGCCTTATCAGGACGAAGAGGGGCGTTTGCTGCACCGGCCGTTGGCGGAGCATGTGGTCAAGCGCATTGAAGGCCAGCCGGCTCTGGTCACGTCTTATAACGATAAACGGGAATCGGATACCGCGCCGCTGCCGTTTTCGCTCTCCACGCTGCAAATCGAAGCGGCACGGCGTTATAACCTCAGCGCGCAACAGGTGCTGGACGTTTGCCAGCGGCTGTACGAAACCCACAAGTTGATTACCTATCCGCGTTCCGACTGTCGCTACCTGCCGGAAGAGCATTTCGCCGGCCGCCACGCGGTGCTGAACGCCATCAGCGTGCACCAGCCCGAGCTGTATCCGCAGCCGGTGATCGACAGCGATCGCCGCAACCGTTGCTGGGACGATAAAAAGGTCGACGCGCACCACGCCATCATTCCCACCGCCCGTGCCGGCAAGATTAATCTGACGCAGGATGAGCGGAACGTGTATGGGCTGGTGGCGCGCCAGTATCTGATGCAGTTCTGTCCGGATGCGGTATTCCGCAAATGTGTGATCGAGCTGGATATCGCCGGCGGCAAATTTATCGCCAAGGCGCGATTCCTGGCGGAAGCCGGCTGGCGTACGCTGCTGGGCAGCAAGGAGCGTGACGAGGAGAACGAAGGTGCGCCGCTGCCGGTGGTGGCTAAAGATGATGAGCTGTTGTGCGAGCGCGGTGAAGTGGTGGAGCGCCAGACGCAGCCGCCGCGGCCGTTTACTGACGCCAGCCTGTTGTCGGCCATGACCGGCATCGCGCGGTTCGTACAAGATAAAGCGCTAAAGAAAATCCTGCGGGCGACCGATGGTTTAGGTACGGAAGCGACGCGAGCGGGGATCATAGAATTGCTGTTCAAGCGGGCGTTTCTGTACAAGAAGGGACGCTATATTCACTCCAGCGAAACCGGGCGCGCATTGATTCACTCGCTGCCGGATCTTGCTGCACGCCCTGATATGACGGCCAACTGGGAAGCCACGCTGACGCAAATCAGCGAGAAATCCTGCCGCTATCAGGACTTTATGCAGCCGTTGGTCGGCACGCTGCAAGAGCTGATTTATCAGGCCAAGCAGAGCCGGGCGAGCATGGCGTTTCGTGGATTGCCGCCGCCGCCCTCCAGCGGAGGCAAAAAACGCAGGAAAAGCGCCGGCAAGGCGCAGGAGAAGAGTGAATGAAGCGTGGACTCACTGGTGTATTGGCTGCCGCGGCCCTGATGTTTTCCGGCCTGGCCGCCGCCAATCGCGGCGATGTGGACGTGGTGCTACCGGTTTCGCCGGAGATCTGGGGCGCGGCCAAAAGCGGCGACAATCCGCCGCCGGCGCAGCCCTGCAGCCGTTGTTGCGTCTACCAGAATCAGAACTATTCCGAGGGGGCGGTGCTCAAAGTCGAAGGGGAAGTGCTGCAGTGCGTGCGTGAGCCTAATACTATCGGCACCAACCCCTTGATTTGGGTACGATTAAAGAAGTGACGATGTAACCTGTCACCGCGCTCAGCGCGCCTCGCCTTGCGCGGCGAGATAATCCGCCAGCAGTGGAACGTCAGCGGGCGCCAGGGGGTATTCCTGCGCCTGTTGCGGCGTGACCCAGACCAGCTCCGAATGGCAGCGCTGTTGCAGTTCACCGGAGAACTCCGCGACTCGCCAGGCATGCAGTCGGATGATGCGTTCGCCTTGCCGCCACTGATTGCTGCCCACATAGTTGCCGATACGGGCGCTAATCCCCAATTCTTCATCCAGCTCGCGCGTCAGCGCCTCCGGCTGGCTTTCGCCGGTTTCAACCTTGCCGCCGGGAAACTCCCACAGGCCGGCTTGATCGCTGCCTGCGCCGCGCTGGGCCAGCAAAATACGCCCATTTTGTTCCAGAATGGCGGCTACTACGTCGATAATTTTCATTGGCTTCACAGAATAAAACCCCGGCGAGCGCCGGGGGGATGGGGTTACAGCGTGAATTCCGCCCAGACCGGCGCATGGTCGGAAGGTTTCTCCATGCCGCGGGTTTGGTAATCAATGCCGGTGGCGATGCAGCGCGAAGCCAGCGGGGTGCTGGCCAGCAGCAGATCGATACGCAGGCCGCGGTTGTCGTCGAACCCTTTGGAGCGGTAGTCGAACCATGAAAACTCGTCGTTGCGCCCCGGATTGGCGTGGCGATAGGTATCCACCAGGCCCCAGTTCAGCAGGCGATCCATCCATTCGCGCTCTTCCGGCAGGAAGGAGCACTTGCCGGTGCGCAGCCAGCGTTTGCGGTTGTCTTCGCCGATGCCGATATCGTAATCACTCGGGCTGATATTCATGTCGCCCATGATCAGCACCGGGGATTCCGCCGACAGCTGCTGCTCCAGGTAGTTTTGCAGATCCTGATAAAAGCGTGTTTTAGCCGGGAATTTGATCGGATGGTCGCGGCTTTCACCTTGCGGGAAGTAGCCGTTGATCACCGTCAGCGTGCCCTGTGGCGTAGCCAGATCGGCCATGATGATGCGACGCTGCGCGTCTTCTTCATCGGTTGGGAAACCGCGGCGCACGGCCAGGGGCTCCGCTTTGGTCAGCAGCGCCACGCCGTAATGGCCTTTTTGCCCGTGATAGAACACGTGATAGCCATGCTGGCTGACTTCTTCCAATGGGAACATGTCATCGTGAACTTTGGTTTCCTGCAGACCGATCACGTCGGGCTGGTGCTGTTCGATAATTGCCGCCAGCTGATGCGGACGCGCGCGCAGTCCATTGATATTAAAAGAGACAAACTTCATGAGCGGTGCCGTTTTCACGAGAAAAATGTGCTGTGATAGTAGCAGAGTTTGGCGGGAAATGTAACGCAGACAGCGGCATGACCGCTGACTGCGCAGCGGGTTTATTTCGCCCAGCGGTCGTAATTTTTAGGTTGATAGTCGTCAAACTGTTGCAGCAGCGTCTGTGCCGATTCGCTGATGTGCAGGGTGCCGAGATAGTCGTGACGCATAAAGCCCTGATCGGCGACGTGCTCGAGGAACTGGCTCAGCGGGCGGTAGAATCCGTTGACGTTCAGCAGGCCGACCGGCTTGTTGTGATAGCCGATTTGCCCCCAGGTCCAGATTTCAAACAGCTCTTCCAGCGTGCCGATGCCGCCGGGCAGGGCGATAAAACTGTCCGCCAGCGCCGCCATACGGGCTTTGCGCGTATGCATGTCTGGCACCACTTCCAATTCAGTCAGGCCGCGATGCGCCGTTTCCGCTTCAACCAGGCGCTCGGGGATAATGCCGACTGCTTCACCGCCTGCGGCCAACACCGCGTCCGCCACGATCCCCATCAATCCTTTTTTGCCGCCGCCATAGATTAAACGGCGCCCCTGTGCGGCCAGCAGTTGCCCCAGTTGACGAGCCTGCTCGGCATAAGCGGGATTGACGCCTTCGCTGGCGCCACAAAAAACGCAAATATTGTTTCGCATCCACCTGTTCCTTACTGCACTAAAGAAGCCAGTGGTATAGCGAATTGTCGGCCGGAGTTCAAGTTACGGCTGGGAGAGCGGAGATAAAACATCAAGGTGAAAGCGGCGATAAGGGGAGATAACTTGATTTATTGATACGAGAACATTGGATGCAACGTGTTTTAAGTAGGGTTGGAATTTTCTGCAAGGGATGATGGTGGGGGAAGGATGATTCGTCGCTGCGCGACTTACCCTGCGGGCCGCGCTGAAGCGCGTTGTCTCACTGCGTGAGACTCGAACCTTGGTCGAAGCTTCTCATCCTTCCCCAATGCGGAACATGATGGAAGTGATGTGCTTTTAATTAAGTTCGGGGATTTTCTACAAGAGATGGTGGTGGGGGAAGGATGATTCGTCGCTGCGCGACTCACCCTGCGGGCCGCGCTGAAGCGCGTTGTCTCACTGCGTGAGACTCGAACCTTGGTCGAAGCTTCTCATCCTTCCCCAATGCGGAACATTATGGAAGTGATGTGTTTTAATTAGGCTCGGGGATTTTTTGCAAGGGATGGTGGTGGGGGAAGGATGATTCGTCGCTGCGCGACTCACCCTGCGGGCCGCGCTGAAGCGCGTTGTCTCACTGCGTGAGACTCGAACCTTGGTCGAAGCTTCTCATCCTTCCCCAATGCGGAACATTATGGAAGTGATGTGTTTTAATTAGGCTCGGGGATTTTTTGCAAGGGATGGTGGTGGGGGAAGGATTCGAACCTTCGAAGTCAGTGACGGCAGATTTACAGTCTGCTCCCTTTGGCCGCTCGGGAACCCCACCATGGTATTCATGGATTTGCTGATTTTTTAAGGAATCGGCTAAATTCCTATTGTGCACTTCTAAGGATTACCGCGCTAAAGCGCGTTGTCTCGCTACGCTCGGCTCGAACCTTGTCGAAGCTTCTCATCCTCCCCCTTGACGTTTAATGATATTTCAGCTTTCGCTTCAAGTTCATCAACAAAGAGAAGATGGTGGTGGGGGAAGGATTCGAACCTTCGAAGTCAGTGACGGCAGATTTACAGTCTGCTCCCTTTGGCCGCTCGGGAACCCCACCATATACATGGCTACTTAACTGGCCTTGCTTGCGAGAGCGCTGTCTCGGTAAGCGGGGCGCATCATATCAAATGAAGCGGATGTGTAAAGTATTGAAATGCAGAAAATGAATCGTTTGCCGTTTTTTTATTCTTGGCGGTGCATCCCTGAACGAAATGCACCGATTTATTGAACGATTACAGAATAACGGTGCGGTTGCCGTAGACGAAGACGCGCTGCGCCAGCACCTGATACAGGGCGCGGCTGAGCACGTTTTTCTCCACGTCGCGGCCGGCGCGCATCATATCCTCGGCAGAATAGGTGTGATCGACGTGGATCACGTCCTGCATGATGATCGGGCCTTCGTCGAGATTGTCGTTAACGTAATGGGCGGTGGCGCCGATGATTTTTACCCCGCGCTCGTAGGCCTGGTGATAAGGCCGTGCGCCGATAAACGCCGGCAGGAACGAATGGTGAATGTTAATTACCTGATTCGGATAATGTTGCACGAAGGCCGGGGTCAGCACGCGCATATATTTGGCCAGCACCACGTAATCCGGCTGATATTGATCGATCTTGGCCGTCATTTCGCGGTCGTGCTGTTCGCGCGTCAAGCCTTCGTGGCTCACCAGATGGAAAGGAATATCGAAACGCTCCACCAGCGTTTGCAGCGTGTCGTGGTTGCCGATTACGGCGGCGATCTCAACGTCGAGGCCGCCATAGGCGCTTTTCATCAACAGATCGCCCAGGCAGTGCGCCTCTTTGGTGACCAGCACCACGATGCGCCGACGTCCGGTGCTGTGCAGTTCACGCAGCGAACCTTCCGGCAGCGCGCTGTCCAGATCGGCCAGCAGCGTGTTGTCGTTGAAAATGCCTTCCAGTTCGGTGCGCATGAAGAAACGCCCGGTGCGGTGATCGACGAACTCATTGTTCTGGACGATATTGAGTTCGTGCTTGTAACAGATGTTGGTGATCTTGGCGATCAGCCCTTTGGCGTCCGGGCAGATGGTGCGTAACACTTTCCGTTGTACATTTTGGTGTGGCATGGGTTTGAGGATCCTGTCTGATACTGAACGGCCTGTCTGCGCAGGCGTAAACGTGAAGCGCCGGCCGGTTAGCGCCCGCAGCACTTCTTGTATTTTTTCCCTGAGCCACAGGGACACATCGCATTTCGGCCGGGCTGGGGTTTGGTGCCGTCGATATAATACCAACGTTGATCGCGACGAAGGAAGCGCGAGCGCTCATGCATCGCCTGCGGCTCGCCGCTTTCGCCATCGGTGAAACGGGCGATGAATTCGACGAAGCCTTCATCCGGCTCATGACCGGCTTTCTCTTCCACGATCGTCAGGCCCAGCCACTCGGTATTCTTAAAACTGTCGACGATGGCATTGCGCCACGCTTCGGCGCCGCAGTCGGGGTGCCAGGTGGCGATCAGATAGTCGACGTTATGATTCACGTAGGCGGTGAAGCGTGAACGCATCAGTTGGCCGGGCGTCGGCGCCGGCTGACTGCCGCTGATAAAAGGGGCGCAGCACGCGTTATACGCCAGTCCGCTGCCGCATGGGCATGATTCGGGCAAAATAACTCCTGAGAAAACGAGGCTGAAAATGAATTTAGCGCATATGTTACCTAACAATATTCGTCAGTGACAATCTACCCTGAAAGCAGAGAACACCGTTTACCGAGAGGATGACGCGATGCGGCAAATCAAGATCGGACTGGCGCTGGGAGCGGGCTCGGCTAAAGGCTGGGCGCACATCGGCGTGATCAATGCGTTAAAGAAGCTGAGGATTGAGGTCGATATCGTTGCCGGCTGCTCTGTCGGCGCGTTGGTGGGCGCCGCGTTCGCCAGCCATCGCCTGCCGGCGATGGAGCAGTGGGTGCGATCGTTCAGCTATTGGGACGTGATTCGCCTGATGGATTTTTCCTGGCAGCGCGGCGGCCTGTTGCGCGGCGAGCGGGTGTTTAACGCCGTCGGACAGCTGCTGAAGATCAATGATATCGCCGATTGTGCGTTGAAGTTCGGTGCCGTGACGACCAATCTCAGTACCGGGCGTGAGCTGTGGCTGACCGAAGGCGATATTCATCAGGCGATACGCGCCTCCTGCAGCATGCCCGGCCTGTTGGCGCCGGTATGGGCCGACGGCTATTGGCTGGTGGATGGCGCGGTGGTCAATCCGGTGCCGGTGTCGCTTTGCCGCGCCATGGGCGCCGATATCGTCATTGCGGTCGATCTGCAGCATGACGCGCACCTGATGCAGCAGGATCTGTTCTCGATACGTATCGAGGAAGAAGGCCCGGACGATGCGCCTGCGGCTACCTGGCGCGGGCGTCTGCGGGAACGCGTCGGCAGAATGCGCAAGCGCAAACCGGCGACGGCGCCGACGGCGATGGAGATTATGAGCACATCGATTCAAATGCTGGAAAATCGCCTGAAGCGCAACCGGATGGCGAGCGATCCGCCGGATGTCTTGATCCAGCCTTTTTGCCCGCAAATCTCAACGCTGGATTTTCACCGCGCCGATGAAGCGATCGAGGCGGGGTTGCTGGCGGTTGAAAAACAACTGGATCGGTTGTTGCCGTTGATAAAAAATAGATAATTCTCGGTTCTTGGTTGGCAATGCGCAGTTGGTCTGTTTCAGACGAGCATAAGTGACCTTTTTGAGCCACTATTACACTATGGAAAGGGACGAGGCTCGGCTGATGGCATTACCACTCACTCACAAGCGCATCTTGATCGTTGAGGACGAACAGGTTTTTCGTTCCGTGCTGGTCGGTTATCTGACCTCGCTGGGCGCTGAAACCGGCGAGGCGACCAACGGTTTACAGGCGCTGAGTGCCGTCGATGACTTCAAGCCGGATCTGATTCTGTGCGATCTCGCGATGCCGGAAATGGGCGGTATCGAATTCGTTGAACACCTGCGTTTGCAGGGGCTGCAGATCCCGGTGCTGGTGATCTCGGCCACCGACAAGATGGCGGACATCGCCAAGGTGCTGCGGTTGGGCGTGCAGGATGTGCTGCTCAAGCCGCTGACCGATCTCAATCGCCTGCGTGAAGCGGTGCTGGCGTGCTTATACCCCAATATGTTCACTTCCCAGGCGATTGAAGAGGTTGAACTGTTTCAGGATTGGGATGCATTGAGCAAAAATCCTTCCGAAGCCGTCAAACTGCTTAAGCAACTGCAGCCGCCGGTACAACAGACCATTGCGCATTGCCGGATCAACTATCGGCAGTTAACCACCGGCGAAAATCCCGGCCTGGTGCTGGATATCGCCGCCTTGTCAGAAAAGGACCTGGCATTCTATTGCCTGGACGTCACGCGCGCCGGCGATAATGGCGTATTGGCGGCATTGCTGTTGCGCGCATTATTTAATGGGCTGCTGCAGGACCATCTGGCTAATCAACAGCATCGTTTGCCGCAAATGTCGGCATTGTTAAAGCAGGTTAATCAATTATTGCGGCAGGGGAAATTAGACGGTCAATTCCCTCTGTTGTTGGGATATTATCACGCCGAAAATAAAAACCTGATTCTGGTTTCCGCCGGGCTGCATGCCAACGTCAATACCGGTGACAATCAAATCCAGCTGAGCAACGGCGTGCCACTGGGGACGCTGGGGGCTACCTACATGAATCAGATCAGCCAGCGTTGTACCGCCTGGCAATGTCAGGTATGGGGCAGCGGTGGCCGATTGCGACTGATGCTCAGCGCTGAATAGCAGGCAGCGATCGGCGCGATCTTAAGCTATTTACTTATCTGTAATTAAACCGTTTATTTATTCTCCGGATTATCCGAACGGGTAATAGTCCTAAATGTTTTCTATTTGTGTTCTGGTTAATGCTCGGCGCGCATAAGCTGGTATACTCCGAAGGTTTTTTTATATCGAGCCCAAGCTCATAAAATGAGCGCTTTAGCTTTAAGAGAGGAAATAATGCCTGCTGTAAATCGCAAAGTCAGAAAAGCCGTGATCCCGGTTGCAGGCTTGGGTACGCGGATGTTGCCGGCCACCAAAGCCATTCCGAAAGAAATGCTGCCGCTGGTTGATAAACCTCTGATCCAATACGTCGTCAATGAGTGCATTGCGGCGGGGATTAACGAGATTGTGCTGGTCACCCACTCCTCCAAGAACTCGATCGAAAACCATTTTGATACCAGTTTCGAACTCGAAGCGATGCTGGAAAAACGCGTCAAGCGCCAATTGCTGGACGAAGTGCAGTCGATCTGCCCGAAAGGCGTTACCGTGATGCAGGTTCGTCAGGGTAATGCCAAAGGCCTGGGGCACGCGATTATGTGTGCCTACCCGATGGTGGGCGATGAACCGGTCGCGGTGGTGCTTCCGGACGTGATCCTCGACGAATACAGCGCCGATCCGAAAAAAGACAACCTGCACGAAATGCTGCAGCGCTTCGAAGCCACCGGCGTCAGCCAGATCATGGTTGAACCCGTGCCGCATAAGGATGTCGGAAACTACGGCGTAGCCGACTGTAAGGGCGTTGATTTGCAACCGGGCGAAAGCGCGCCGATGGTCAGCGTGGTTGAGAAACCGTCACCGGATAAAGCCCCTTCCAACCTGGCGATTGTCGGTCGTTATGTGTTGTCCGCCGATATTTGGCCGCTGTTGGCGAAAACGCCTCCAGGCGCCGGCGATGAAATTCAGCTGACTGACAGCATCGAAATGCTGATGCGGCAGGAAACGGTGGAAGCGTATCACCTGAAAGGCGTGAGCCATGATTGCGGTAACAAGCTGGGTTACATGCAGGCCTTCGTGGAGTACGGCATGCGTCATGCCAGCCTGGGCAAAGAGTTTTCTCAGTGGCTGCAACAGGTTGTTGCCGCTGACAAGAAGTAATTTGATCTTTCGTCTTAATTTGAAAAACTAGGATTTTCACATGAAAGTAACAGTTTTTGGTATTGGTTATGTGGGGCTGGTACAGGCCGCCGTGCTGGCTGAAGTTGGCCATGACGTTATGTGCATCGATGTTGACGAACGAAAAGTCGAGAACCTGAAAAAAGGGAATATCCCGATTTTTGAACCGGGCCTGACGCCGCTGGTACAGCAAAACTATGAGGCTGGGCGCCTGCATTTCACCACCGATGCCAAAGCGGGTGTGGCGCACGGGAATATCCAGTTTATCGCCGTCGGTACGCCGCCGGATGAAGACGGTTCCGCCGATCTGAAATATGTCACCGCGGTGGCGCGCACCATCGCCGAGCACATGACCGATCGCAAAGTGGTGATCGACAAATCTACCGTGCCGGTCGGTACGGCGGACAAAGTGCGTCAAGTGATGGCGGAAACGCTGGCAAAACGCGGCAGCAACGTGCCATTCGACGTGGTGTCCAACCCTGAATTCCTGAAGGAAGGCGCTGCGGTGGCTGACTGCATGCGCCCTGAGCGCATCGTGATCGGCACCGATAATAAAGAGGTGATCGAGCCTATTCGCGAGCTGTACGAGCCGTTTAACCGCAATCACGATCGTATGATCATGATGGATATCCGCAGCGCGGAGCTGACCAAATATGCCGCCAACTGCATGCTGGCGACCAAAATCAGCTTTATGAACGAAATGTCCAACCTGGCGGAAATGTTGGGCGCGGACATCGAGAAAGTGCGTCAGGGCATCGGTTCCGATTCACGCATCGGTTATCACTTCATCTATCCTGGCTGTGGCTACGGTGGTTCTTGCTTCCCGAAAGATGTTCAGGCGCTGATCCGCACGGCGGAGCAGATCGGTTACCAACCGAAGCTGTTGCAGGCGGTAGAGCAGGTCAACTACCAACAAAAAGACAAGCTGAACAGCTTTATCAAAGACTATTTCGGCAGCGATTTGAAGGGCAAAACCTTCGCACTGTGGGGTCTGGCGTTCAAGCCGAATACCGATGACATGCGTGAAGCGTCCAGCCGTGTGCTGATGGAGCAGCTGTGGGCTGCCGGCGCCACCGTTCAGGCCTACGATCCGGAAGCGATGAACGAAGTTCAGCGCATCTATGGCCAGCGCGACGACTTGAAGCTGATGGGTACCAAAGAGGCTGCGTTGCACGGCGCCGATGCTCTGGTGATCTGTACCGAATGGCAGAATTTCCGCGCGCCGGACTTTGATGTGATCAAGGGCGCGTTGAAGCAGCCGGTGATCTTCGATGGACGTAACCTGTATGATCCTGAGCGTTTGGCGAATCGCGGCTTTACCTACTATGCGATTGGCCGCGGTGCCTCGATTAAACCGGTTATTTAAGGAGTGGGCATGAAATTCCTGGTTACAGGCGCCGCAGGGTTTATTGGTTATCACGTTGCAGAGCGTTTGTTGACCGCCGGGCATCAGGTTGTCGGCATCGATAACCTGAATGACTATTATGACGTGGGCCTGAAAATGGCCCGTCTGGACAGACTGGCGGATAAGCCGGGATTCCGCTTCATCAAGTTGGATTTGGCCGATCGTGAAGGCATGGCGACATTGTTCGCCGAGCATCAGTTCCAACGAGTCATTCATTTGGGTGCCCAAGCCGGCGTGCGTTATTCGCTGGTCAACCCGTTGGCTTATGCGGACGCTAACCTGATCGGTCATTTGAACGTTCTGGAAGGCTGCCGTCATAATAAGGTCGAGCATTTACTTTACGCTTCCTCCAGCTCTGTTTATGGCCTCAATCGCAAGTTGCCGTTTGCTACCGAAGATTCTGTCGACCACCCTGTGTCACTGTATGCGGCAACCAAAAAAGCCAATGAGCTGATGTCACACAGTTACGCTCATTTATACGGTCTCCCGACGACGGGGCTACGCTTCTTTACCGTATATGGTCCCTGGGGGCGTCCGGATATGGCGCTGTTCAAGTTTACCAAGGCCATATTGGCGGGGGAGAGCATCGATGTATATAACCACGGTGAAATGCACCGTGACTTTACTTACATTGATGATATCACCGAGGCGATTGTGCGGCTGCAGGCGGTTATTCCGCAGGCAGATCCGTCATGGACCGTTGAACAGGGATCGCCGGCGACCAGTTCTGCGCCGTATCATGTTTATAATATCGGCAATAACACCCCCGTTAAACTGATGGAATATATCACGGCGTTGGAGCAGGCTTTGGGGGTAACTGCCCGCAAGAATATGCTGCCAATGCAACCTGGCGACGTGATGGATACCAGCGCGGATACCGCGGAGCTTTATCGTGACATTGGTTTTAAGCCGGAAACCAGCGTTGAAGAGGGTGTGAAGCGCTTTGTTGATTGGTATAAGGCATTCTACCAGGTTCAATAATTGAACGAGGGTATATGCGACAAAGGGGCCTTAGGGCCCTTTTTTATCGCGTGAACCTCATGCAAGGAACAAAATGCGAATTAGGATATTTACTAAAAGGAAAGGGATGAGGCAGGATCGCGGCGATAAGCTTTAAAATGAAAAGGCCCCCCGCAGGGAGCCTTTCAGATACGGGCCGAATCGCTATTACAGCAGGAAATCGTCCAGAGATTTACCTTGCTCTTCGATAGCTTTCTTAATCACCGCTGGAGTACGGCCTTGGCCGGTCCAGGTTTTCAATTCGCCGTTTTCGTCTTTATATTGGTATTTAGCAGGACGTGCTGCGCGTTTTGCTTTACCGGCAGCCTTGTTGGCAGCCATGGTTTGCAGCAGTTCATTCGGATCGATACCGTCAGCAATCAGCATTTCGCGGTATTGCTGCAGTTTACGGGTGCGTTCTTCGATTTCTGCTTGAGCCTGGCTGTCTTCTTCGCGACGTTCGTTCACAACAACTTCCAGTTTCTCGAGCATTTCTTCCAGCGTTTCCAGTGTGCATTCTCTTGCCTGGGCGCGCAGAGTGCGGATGTTGTTCAAAATCTTTAATGCTTCGCTCATTGTCCTAGTCTCAAATTATATTGGTGGGGGGCGTCTCGATAATAATAGAGCGCTATTTTCTTTTCTGCAATAGCCAAATTGACTTGAATACTCAAATTTACCTTTTAAAAAACCGTTAATCGGATCTGTCCGACTAATATAGGAAGGGCTGTTAACTATTACCCTTGTCGCACTTAAGTCAAAATTTCAGCAGGCATGCTTTAAAAGGCGCGTGTCGCAAGGCTTTCATCGATAAGTTATCGCCGTAATTTATATCAATATTACAATGGGTTCTGTGGGCTTAATCACGTCATGGCAAGGCAGACATTGTAAACAATAGGGGTATATAGGTAAAGATTGCGTCAGGAAACCTCGGGGACAGCGGAGGTGATTAAATGCCCTGTATTGGCCCCGTGTATAATAGACTGGCGCGCCGTTGCGGTTGCGGCACCCGCCGCGGCGAAAGGGTGATTATGCATTAATGGGCAAATGATCGCGGTTAACCATTAGCAAGAATTAATAGTGATGACAGGCATACATTATCCTGTAAATAGCTGTAAAAAGAACGGGCCGACAGAACGATATGTTTCGCTTGAAAGCGCATTATTACGGCGAACGCAATATTCGTTCGCTTTGGGCTGAGCCTGGGGGGCGGCTTATGGTACACTTACCGTCCTAATCGACATTTGAATATTTCTTATACCATCGGAGTTGCGGGGCCATGGCTCAACTTTATTTTTATTACTCTGCGATGAATGCCGGCAAGTCCACCGCGCTGCTACAGTCTTCATATAACTATCAAGAACGTGGTATGCGCACGCTGGTGTTCACTGCGGAGATCGATCACCGCTTTGGCGTAGGTAAGGTCAGCTCGCGCATCGGTTTATCCTCGCAGGCCCAGCTCTATAACAACGACTCGATGCTGTACGCCATGATTCAGCAAGAGCATCAACAGCAGCCGGTGCATTGTGTACTGCTGGATGAAAGCCAGTTCCTGACCAAGGCGCAGGTTGAGCAATTGTGCGATGTGGTGGACCAACTGGACATTCCCGTATTGTGCTACGGCCTGCGTACCGATTTTCTCGGTGAGCTGTTTACCGGCAGCCAATATTTGCTGGCCTGGGCCGATAAGCTGGTGGAATTGAAAACCATCTGTCACTGCGGGCGCAAAGCCAATATGGTGTTGCGGTTGGATGAAAACGGCCAGGCGATGCACGCCGGTGAGCAGGTGGTGATTGGCGGTAACGAGAGCTATGTCTCCGTCTGCCGCAAGCATTATAAAGAGGCGATTCACTCCCTGGAGTAGGGGAGAAAACGCCGCCAAAGCCCGCTGAGGCGTTTTGGCGGCGTGAGTCGAAATGCAGCGCCTCCGGCGCAATAAAAAACCCGCCGTTTGGCGGGTTTTTTTATCGGTTCACGAAACCGTTATTTCTTGGGCTTCTTTACCGCGGCTTTGGCTGCAGCCGGAGCTGCCGCTTCCTCTTCGACTGCTTCGCTGAATTCGCGGCCGTAGAAGGTATCCAGCATGATTTGCTTCAGTTCGGCAATCAGCGGATAGCGCGGGTTGGCGCCGGTGCATTGGTCGTCGAACGCGTCTTCCGACAGCTTGTCGACTTTCGCCAGGAAGTCCGCCTCCTGCACACCCGCCTCACGGATGGAGGTTGGGATGCCCAACTCGGTTTTCAGCTCGTCCAGCCAGGCCAGCAGTTTCTCAATCTTCTGCGCGGTGCGGTCGCCCGGTGCGCTCAGACCGAGGTGGTCGGCGATTTCAGCGTAGCGGCGGCGCGCCTGAGGGCGGTCGTACTGGCTGAAGGCCGTCTGCTTGGTCGGGTTGTCGTTCGCGTTGTAGCGAATGACGTTGGAAATCAGCATCGCGTTGGCCAGGCCGTGCGGAATGTGGAACTCCGAACCCAGTTTGTGCGCCATGGAGTGACAAACCCCGAGGAAGGCGTTGGCGAAAGCGATACCGGCGATGGTGGCGGCGTTGTGCACGCGTTCACGGGCAACCGGGTTTTTCGCGCCTTCTTTGTAACTGGCTGGCAGATACTCTTTCAACAGTTTCAGCGCCTGTAGCGCCTGGCCGTCGGAGTATTCGTTCGCCAGCACCGAGACGTAGGCTTCCAGCGCGTGGGTCACCGCATCCAGGCCACCGAAGGCGCACAGGGATTTCGGCATGTTCATCACCAGGTTGGCGTCGACAATCGCCATGTCCGGGGTCAGCGCATAGTCGGCCAGCGGGTATTTCTGCCCGGTGGCGTCGTCGGTCACGACCGCGAACGGCGTGACTTCCGAACCGGTGCCTGAGGTTGTGGTGATGGCGATCATTTTCGCTTTCACGCCCATTTTCGGGAATTTGTAGATACGCTTGCGGATGTCCATGAAGCGCAGCGCCAGATCCTCGAAGTGGGTTTCAGGATGTTCGTACAGCACCCACATGATTTTCGCGGCGTCCATCGGCGAACCGCCGCCCAGCGCGATGATGACGTCCGGTTTGAAGGAGTTCATCTGCTCGGCGCCTTTACGCACGATGCTCAGCGTCGGATCGGCTTCCACTTCGAAGAACACTTCGGTTTCGATGCCGTGAGACTTCAGAACCTTGGTGATCTGGTCAGCATAGCCGTTGTTGAACAGGAAACGGTCGGTCACGATGAAGGCGCGTTTCGCCCCGTCGGTCGCCACTTCTTCCAGCGCGATAGGCAGCGAGCCACGGCGGAAGTAGATCGATTTCGGAAGTTTGTGCCACAACATGTTTTCTGCTCGCTTCGCTACAGTTTTCTTGTTGATCAGGTGTTTAGGTCCGACGTTTTCAGAGATGGAGTTGCCACCCCAGGAACCGCAACCCAGCGTCAGCGAAGGCGCGAGTTTGAAGTTGTACAGGTCGCCGATACCGCCCTGAGAAGCCGGGGTGTTGATCAGGATGCGAGCCGTTTTCATTTTATCGCCGAAGTAGGCGATGCGAGCCGTTTGGTTATCCTGGTCGGTGTACAGGCAGGAGGTGTGGCCGATACCGCCCATGGCGACCAGTTTTTCGGCTTTGGCGACGGCGTCTTCGAAGTCTTTGGCACGGTACATCGCCAGGGTAGGCGACAGTTTTTCATGTGCGAAAGGTTCGGACTCGTCGACCAGCTTCACTTCACCGATCAGCACTTTGGTGTTGGCCGGCACTTTGATGCCTGCCATTTCGGCGATTTTCGGTGCGGATTGCCCGACGATGGCCGCATTCAGACCGCCGTTTTTCAGGATGATGTCCTGCACCGCTTTCAGTTCTTTACCCTGCAGCAGATAGCCGCCGTGGGAAGCGAAGCGTTCGCGTACCGCATCATAGATAGCGTCAACGACGATGACCGACTGTTCGGAAGCGCAGATAACGCCGCTGTCGAAGGTTTTGGACATCAGGATAGAGGCGACCACGCGCTTAATGTCTGCGGTTTCGTCTACCACGACCGGCGTATTACCGGCGCCGACGCCGATGGCGGGTTTGCCGGAGCTGTAGGCGGCTTTCACCATGCCCGGGCCACCGGTGGCCAGGATCAGGTTGATGTCAGGGTGGTGCATCAGCTGGTTGGACAGCTCGACGGTAGGTTGGTCGATCCAACCGATGATGTCTTTCGGCGCGCCGGCGGCGATAGCGGCTTGCAGCACGATATCGGCGGCTTTATTGGTGGCATTCTTCGCACGCGGGTGCGGCGAGAAGATGATGCCGTTGCGGGTTTTCAGGCTGATCAGCGCTTTGAAGATCGCGGTAGAAGTTGGGTTGGTGGTAGGAACGATACCGCAAATCAGGCCGATAGGTTCGGCGATGGTGATGGTACCGAAAGTGTCATCTTCAGACAGGATGCCACAGGTTTTTTCATCTTTATAGGCGTTGTAGATGTACTCGGAAGCGAAGTGGTTTTTGATCACTTTGTCTTCGACGATACCCATTCCGGATTCTTCCACGGCCATTTTGGCCAACGGGATACGGGCATCAGCAGCGGCGAGGGCGGCAGCGCGGAAGATTTTATCCACTTGCTCTTGAGTGAAGTTGGCATATTCGCGCTGGGCTTTTTTGACACGTGCGACAAGCTCGTTCAGTTCAGCGACATTCGTTACAGCCATAATGCTCTCCTGATAATGTTAAACTCTTTCAGTAAATAAGCCGTGCGAGCCACTAGTATAGTCATAACGGGAATAGACGGTGATTCGAATACCGGGGGGTTCCCGCGTTATTTCTTCGCATGCTGCTGATTTGCTTAAAGAGCTTTACCCTGCGCCAACCGGAGGGGCAGGCAGTGAAGAGAACGGAACCGGCTGGATTGCCACCGACTTTGTTCTACTCCCTGACTACGACTAAGAGCTTACCCACTGTTGGGTAGTTAATTTGTGATCTAAATCATGAAAAGTGCAAGCTGACACCTTTCAGCTTGACGGTGTTGAGAGTGGTTATCAATAACTGTGATCGATGACTCTTTTTTCAACATAAAAAATCAAAAGGCCATACATCACTTTAACAAAGGGCATTTGTTTTGTTGCCTAACTTGCTGGTAGTCAAAAATGCTGCTCTGGCCGGATGGATTACCCGCGGCAATTCCATTACATTAGCGCGCATAGGCAGCACACCTTTTTATAGCACTTAACGCGGAGCCATCTGTGGGCCAATCTCTGTTGGATCTTTCCGGCTTTATCAAGTTCTTTGTCGGTCTGTTTGCGCTGGTCAACCCGGTGGGCATCTTGCCGGTGTTTATCAGCATGACCAGCTACCAGGCGGAAGCAGGGCGCAATAAAACCAACCTGACCGCCAACCTGTCGGTCGCCATTATTCTGTGGACATCGCTGTTCCTGGGCGAAGGGATCTTGCGGATGTTCGGCATCTCCATCGATTCGTTCCGCATCGCCGGCGGTATTCTGGTGGTGACCATCGCCATGTCGATGATCAGCGGCAAGCTGGGAGAAGACAAACAGAACAAACAGGAAAAATCGGAGAGCGCGATCCGCGAGAGCATCGGCGTGGTGCCGTTAGCGCTGCCGCTGATGGCGGGGCCGGGGGCGATCAGTTCCACCATCGTGTGGAGTTCCCGTTATCACAACTGGCAAAGCCTGCTCGGCTTTACGGTCGCGATCGCCTTGTTCGCCTTTTGCTGTTGGTTGTTGTTCCGCGCCGCGCCGCTGTTGGTGCGTTTGCTTGGGCAGACCGGCATCAACGTGATCACCCGTATCATGGGTCTGTTGCTGATGGCGCTCGGGATCGAGTTTATCGTTACCGGCATTAAGGCGATATTCCCCGGCCTGTTGTAATACCCTTGGTTTAGCCGCGCACCTTTCGCCTTGGCGCGGCTAAAATTAATTTTAAAGTTTAAATTATTTATTGGTTCGCATTATTATAGTGCACAGGATGAATAAAATTTATGCGGTTGCACTCTTATGTTGCATAAATCTCATGTTGCTGTGCAAAAAAAACGCTAAGCGTTATTTCAGACACTTTTCTTCCCCCATTTCCGCGCGTTTTGCCCCCGTTCAACGGTAAAGCTGTTGTTAAATTAATCACATCATTCTGTGGGGCTTGTCTCACTTTCATCCAGGTGTTATTAGTGATTAACCGACCATAGGCAGGTGTTTGTTCTTTGAATGTCCGGATTGTTAACTGAATGTTTCTTTGTGCGGTAATGAGATTGCGTTGATGGTTTCAAATGAAATGATTTCGTCTTTTTTTTCTTTAAAATCATAGCGATGATTTTGTTTCTCCGTGTCCTCGAACTTGGGGGCCGGATCGGGCTTCGTGCGATAAAAGAGAATTGCTTAACATTTTCGTAAAATTTATTGGCTATGGAATTTGGCTTCTGCTAATTTCCGAGCAACTTTCCCGTGGTCAATTAACTGAAATGCGCCATAAAAACGGGAATGATTTTTGCTGGTATCCGTTTATTTAGAATTCTTATAAACACTTCACAAACTTCGATAAGCGATGCTTGTCGGTGAAAAGGAGCCTCGATTATGCAGCAAACCCTGAAGCGCACTTCTTTGACCTTGTTGATTAGCGGCGCGCTGAGCGTCGGCGCCATAAATAGCAGTTTGGCGGCGGAAGTGCCGGCCGGCGTTCAGTTGGCGCAGCAGCAGAATATTGTGATCAACAACGGCAGCGAAGTGGCTTCATTGGATCCGCATAAGGTCGAGGGCGTACCGGAAAGCAATATCATTCTTAACCTGCTGGAAGGGCTGGTGAGCACCGACGCCAACGGGCATGTGGTGCCGGCGGCGGCGGCGAGCTGGGAAAACCAGAATTATCAGCAATGGACCTTCCACCTGCGCCCCGGCGCGGTGTGGAGCGACGGCAGCCCGGTGACCGCGCAAGACTTCGTCTACAGCTGGCAGCGCCTGGCCGATCCGAAAATCGCCTCGCCCTATGCCAGCTACCTGCAGTACACCAAAGTCGACAATATCGACGATATCCTGACCGGTAAGAAGCCTCCACAGGCCCTCGGCGTCAAGGCGCTGGACGACCAGACGCTGCAGGTGACGCTGAGCGAACCGGTGCCGTATTTCATCAGCATGCTGAGCCACACGTCGCTCAAACCGGTGAAGCGCGCGGTAGTGGAGAAATTCGGCGACAAATGGACGCTGCCCGCCAACTATGTCGGCAACGGCGCTTACCGTCTGAAAGAGTGGGTGGTGAACGAGCGGATTGTGCTGGAGCGCAGCCCGAGCTACTGGAACAACAAGCAGACGGTGATCAATCAGGCGACCTTCCTGCCGATCGCTTCCGAAGTCAGCGACGTCAACCGCTTCCGCAGCGGCGAGATCGACATCACCAACAGCGCCATTCCGCCGTACCTGTACGTCAAAATGAAGCGCGAAGTGCCCGAGCAACTGCACGTTAACCCTTATCTGTGCACTTTCTATTACGAACTCAATAACCAGCGGGCGCCGTTCACCGATCCGCGGGTGCGTGCGGCGGTGAAGATGACGCTGGATCGCGACATCATCGCCAACAAGATCATGGGCCAGGGGCAGATCCCGGCCTACAGTTTCACGCCAACCTTCACCGAAGGCGCCAACTTCACGCAGCCCGCCTGGGCCGGCTGGAGCCAGGAACAGCGCAACGCCGAAGCCAAGAAACTGCTGGCGGAAGCGGGTTACAGCGACGCCAAGCCGCTGAAATTCTCGCTGCTGTACAACACCTCCGATCAAAACAAACAGCAGGCGATCGCCGCCGCGTCGATGTGGAAAAAGAACCTCGGCGCCGACGTCACGCTGCGCAATCAGGAGTGGAAGACCTCGCTGGAAAGCCGCCATCAGGGGCAATACGACGTGGCGCGCGCCACCTGGTGCGGGGATTACAACGAGCCCAGCGCGTTCCTGAACCTGGTGCTGTCCAACAGCAGCATCAATACCGTGTTTTATAAGAGCCCGGCGTTCGACGCCATCATGGCCGCCACCCTGAAGGCACCGGATGAGGCCGCGCGCGCCGCGCTCTATCAGCAGGCAGAAGCGCAACTGGACAAAGACTCCGCGTTGATCCCGGTGTATTACCGCGTCAGCGCGCGGTTGATTAAGCCGACGGTAGGCGGGTTCACCGGCAAAGATCCGCTGGACTATACCGACGTTAAAAATCTGTACATTATCAAGCAGTAAAGGGGTATTCCTCACGCCGAGGCGCTGGGGAATATAGGGAAGGCCGGCCGCCGCATTCGTTCCGCGGCGGCGGGAAAACAGAGTCCGCTTACGGGCAACGCAGGTTCCACGAAGAGCCTGTGATAATAAAAACTGGAGTCGATAAGTATGACCAACATCACGAAGAAAACCCTCATTGCCGCCGGCGTCATCGCTGCGCTCGGCATCACAGCAACCACCGGCGCTTTCGCCGCCGACGTTCCTGCGGGGGTGCAGCTGGCGGATAAGCAAGAAATCGTCAAAAACAACGGTTCCGAAGTGCAGTCGCTGGATCCGCATAAAATCGAGGGCGTGCCGGAAAACAACGTGACCCGCGATCTGATGGAAGGCCTGGCGAACAACAGCCCGGACGGTTCCATCGTGCCGGGCGTCGCGGAAAGCTGGGATAACAAGGATTTCAAAGTCTGGACCTTCCACCTGCGCAAAGACGCCAAATGGTCCAACGGCAAGCCGGTGACGGCGCAAGATTTCGTCTACAGCTGGCAGCGCGTAGTGGATCCGAAAACCGCGTCGCCTTACGCCAGCTACCTGCAGTACGCCCATGTGGAAAACGTCGATGACATCATCGCCGGTAAAAAAGACAAGTCGACGCTGGGCGTGAAGGCCATCGACGACCACACTTTCCAGGTGACCCTGAGCGAGCCGGTGCCTTATCTGGTTGAAATGACCCCGCACTACGCCATGAAGCCGGTTTATAAAGAGGCGGTGGAGAAATTCGGCGAGAAGTGGACGCTGCCGGCCAACTACGTCAGCAACGGCGCCTACAAACTGAAAGACTGGATTGTCAACGAACGCATCGTACTGGAACGCAACCCGGAATATTGGGATAACGCCAAAACCATCATCAATAAAGTGACGTTCCTGCCTATTTCGTCGGAAGTGACCGACGTTAACCGCTACCGCACCGGCGAAATCGACATGACTTATAACAACATGCCGATCGAACTGTTCCAGAAGCTGAAGAAAGAGATCCCGAAAGAGGTGCACGTCGATCCTTATCTGTGCACCTATTACTACGAAATCAACAACCAGAAGGCGCCGTTCACCGATGCGCGCGTGCGTGAAGCGCTGAAGCTGGGTATGGATCGCGACATCATCGTCAACAAGGTGAAAAACCAGGGCGATCTGCCGGCCTACAGCTTTACGCCGCCATACACCGACGGCGCCAAGCTGACCGCGCCGGAGTGGTTCGGCTGGACGCAGGAAAAACGCAACGAAGTGGCGAAGAAACTGCTGGCGGAAGCCGGCTACGGCCCGGGTAAACCGCTGACCTTCTCCCTGTTGTACAACACGTCAGACCTGCACAAGAAGCTGGCGATCGCCGCCGCCTCCATCTGGAAGAAAAATCTGGGCGTGGACGTGAAGCTGGTGAACCAGGAGTGGAAAACCTTCCTGGATACCCGTCATCAGGGCACCTATGACGTGGCGCGCGCCGGCTGGTGCGCCGACTACAACGAACCGAGTTCGTTCCTGAACATGATGCTGTCCGACAGCAGCAGTAACACCCCGCACTACAAAAGCGCCGAGTTCGATAAGCTGATGGCCAACGTGTTGACCGCGAAGAGCAAAGACGAGCGCGCCGATCTGTATCAGAAAGCGGAAGTTCAGCTGGATAAAGATTCCGCCATTGTTCCGCTGTATTACTACGTGAACGCCCGTCTGGTGAAACCTTACGTCGGTGGCTACACCGGCAAAGACCCGCTTGATAACGTGTACGACAAAAACCTGTACATCATCAAGCATTGATACGGTAAGCGCCGGCGGCCTGGCCGCCGGCCCATGTTGAGAATAATAAGCCGTCATCAGGCTGTCGCACAGGGTTAGGGCAATGCTTAAATTTATACTTCGTCGCTTGTTGGAAGCGATCCCGACACTATTTATCCTTATCACCATCTCATTCTTCATGATGCGCCTGGCGCCCGGCAGTCCATTTACCGGGGAACGCGCATTGCCGCCGGAAGTCATGGCGAATATCGAAGCCAAATATCATTTGAACGACCCGATCTGGAAACAGTACGGTCATTATCTGGCGCAGCTTGCGCAGGGAGACTTCGGCCCGTCCTTTAAATACAAGGATTATTCGGTCAACGATTTGGTGGCCAGTTCTTTCCCGGTCTCCGCCAAGCTCGGCCTGGCCGCGTTTCTGCTGGCGGTGGTGCTGGGCGTGAGCGCCGGTGTGATCGCCGCGCTGAACCAGAACACCAAATGGGACTATACGGTGATGGGGTTCGCCATGACCGGGGTGGTGATACCCAGTTTCGTGGTGGCGCCGCTGTTGGTGCTGATCTTCGCCATCACGTTGAAATGGCTGCCGGGCGGCGGCTGGAACGGCGGTGCGCCTAAGTTCATCATCTTGCCGATGGTGGCGTTGTCGCTGGCCTATATCGCCAGCATCGCCCGTATCACGCGCGGCTCGATGATTGAAGTGCTGCACTCCAACTTCATCCGCACCGCGCGCGCCAAAGGCTTGCCGATGCGTCGCATCATTTTCCGCCACGCGCTGAAGCCGGCGCTGTTGCCGGTGCTGTCCTACATGGGCCCGGCGTTCGTCGGGATCATCACCGGTTCAATGGTGATCGAAACCATCTATGGTCTGCCGGGGATCGGCCAGCTGTTCGTTAACGGCGCGCTGAACCGCGACTACTCCCTGGTGTTGAGCCTGACCATTCTGGTGGGCGCTCTGACCATTCTGTTCAACGCGATCGTCGATGTGCTGTATGCGGTCATCGATCCGAAAATCCGTTATTAATCTGGAGCACGCGAATGATGTTGACTAAAAAGAACAGCGAAGCTCTGGAACACTTCAGCGAGAAGCTGGAAGTGGAAGGGCGCAGCCTGTGGCAAGACGCGCGTCGGCGTTTTATGCACAACCGCGCGGCGGTCAGCAGCCTGTTCATACTGGCGCTGATCACTCTGTTTGTGGTGCTGGCGCCTATGCTGTCGCAATTCGCCTACGACGATACCGATTGGGCGATGATGTCCGCCGCACCCAGCGTTGAATCGGGGCACTATTTCGGCACCGACTCCTCCGGGCGCGATCTGCTGGTGCGCGTGGCGATCGGCGGGCGCATCTCGCTGATGGTCGGCGTGGCGGCGGCGCTGGTGGCGGTGATCGTCGGCACCCTGTACGGCGCGATGTCCGGCTATCTGGGCGGCAAGATCGACTCGGTGATGATGCGCCTGCTGGAGATCCTCAACTCCTTCCCGTTCATGTTCTTCGTGATCCTGCTGGTGACCTTCTTCGGCCAGAATATCCTGCTGATCTTCGTGGCGATCGGCATGGTATCGTGGTTGGACATGGCGCGTATCGTGCGCGGCCAAACCCTCGGTCTGAAGCGCAAGGAGTTCATCGAAGCGGCGCTGGTGTGCGGCGTTTCCACGCGCAACATCGTGCTGCGGCATATCGTGCCTAACGTGCTCGGCGTGGTGGTGGTGTATGCCTCGTTGCTGGTGCCGAGCATGATCCTGTTCGAATCCTTCCTCAGCTTCCTGGGGCTGGGTACGCAGGAGCCGCTGAGCAGCTGGGGCGCATTGCTCAGCGACGGCGCCAACTCAATGGAAGTTTCACCGTGGTTGCTGCTGTTCCCGGCGGGTTTCCTGGTTGTCACTCTGTTCTGTTTCAACTTCATCGGCGATGGCCTGCGTGACGCCCTCGACCCGAAAGATCGTTAAGGAGTGCCACCATGAGCACCATTGAACATCCTGAGATGCAAACCGCCGTCGGCGTTAAAGCGTCGCCGCTGCTGGACGTGAAAGACCTGCGCGTCACGTTTTCCACCCCGGACGGCGACGTGACGGCGGTGAACGATCTGAACTTCGATCTGCGCGCCGGTGAAACGCTGGGCATCGTCGGCGAATCCGGCTCCGGCAAATCGCAGACCGCGTTCGCCCTGATGGGGTTGCTGGCCAGCAATGGCCGCATCGGCGGCTCGGCCAAATTCAACGGCCGCGAAATCCTCAACCTGCCGGAAAACCAGCTCAACAAGCTGCGGGCCGAAGAGATCTCGATGATCTTCCAGGACCCGATGACCTCGCTCAACCCGTATATGCGCGTTGGCGAACAGCTGATGGAAGTGCTGATGCTGCATAAGAAAATGAGCAAAAGCGAAGCCTTTGAAGAGTCGGTACGCATGCTTGACGCGGTGAAAATGCCGGAAGCGCGCAAGCGCATGCGCATGTATCCGCATGAGTTTTCCGGCGGCATGCGCCAGCGCGTGATGATCGCCATGGCGCTGCTGTGCCGGCCGAAGCTGCTGATCGCCGACGAGCCGACCACCGCGCTGGACGTGACCGTTCAGGCGCAGATCATGACGCTGCTCAACGAGCTCAAGCGCGAGTTCAACACTGCCATCATCATGATTACCCACGATCTGGGCGTGGTGGCCGGCATCTGCAACAAGGTGCTGGTGATGTACGCCGGCCGCACCATGGAATACGGCAGCGCGCGCGAGGTGTTCTACCAGCCGAGCCACCCGTACTCCATCGGGTTGTTGAACGCGGTGCCGCGCCTCGACGCCGAAGGTGAAGCGTTGCTGACCATTCCCGGCAACCCGCCGAACCTGCTGCGGCTGCCGAAAGGTTGCCCGTTCCAGCCGCGCTGCCCGTACGCCATGGAACAGTGCGCGAGCGCTCCGCCATTGGAGCAATTTGGGGAAGGGCGCCTGCGCGCCTGCTTTAAACCGGTGGAGGCGTTGGTATGACAGCGGTAACCGACAAGAAAGTGCTGCTCGAAGTGGCCGATCTGAAAGTGCACTTCGACATTCATGACGACAAGCAGTGGTTCTGGCAGCCGCCGAAAACCCTAAAGGCGGTCGATGGCGTTACGCTGCGGCTGTTCGAGGGGGAAACCCTGGGCGTGGTCGGCGAATCCGGCTGCGGCAAATCCACCTTCGCGCGCGCCATCATCGGTCTGGTGAAGGCCACCAGCGGGCGCGTCGCCTGGCTGGGTAAAGATCTGCTGGGCATGAACGACGCCGACTGGCGCAAAACCCGCAGCGATATCCAGATGATCTTCCAGGATCCGCTGGCTTCGCTCAACCCGCGCATGACCATCGGCGAAATCATCGCCGAGCCGCTGCGCACTTACTACCCGAAAATGCCGCGTCAGGAAGTGAAGGACAAGGTCAAGGCGATGATGCTGAAGGTCGGCCTGCTGCCTAACCTGATCAACCGTTATCCGCACGAGTTCTCCGGCGGCCAATGCCAGCGCATCGGCATCGCGCGCGCGTTGATCCTCGAACCGAAGCTGGTGATCTGCGACGAGCCGGTTTCCGCGTTGGACGTGTCGATTCAGGCGCAGGTGGTAAACCTGTTGCAGCAGCTGCAGCGCGAAATGGGGCTGTCATTGATCTTTATCGCCCACGATTTGGCGGTGGTGAAGCACATTTCCGATCGCGTGCTGGTGATGTACCTGGGTCATGCGGTGGAGCTGGGCACCTATGACGAGGTGTACCACAATCCGCAGCACCCTTACACCAAGGCGCTGATGTCGGCGGTGCCTATTCCGGATCCGGACAAGGAGAAGGAAAAGCAGATCCAGCTGTTGGAAGGGGAGCTGCCTTCGCCGATCAACCCGCCGTCCGGCTGCGTGTTCCGCACCCGCTGCCCGATCGCCGGGCCGGAGTGCGCCAAGACGCGTCCGCTGCTGGAGGGCAGTTTCCGTCATGCGGTTTCATGCCTGAAGGTCGATCCGCTGTAATGCGCCGCTAGCCGGCAACAAAAAGCCCCGCTGAGTCAGCGGGGCTTTTTTTATCCGAAATATGAGCGGCGAATCACTCTTTCCACAGAATGTGGCACAGCTTGTGGTCTTTCTCGCGGCAGATCAGCACGCGGGCGAACACGTCGTTAATCGGCTCGCCGTCGCTGTCCGCCAGACCGATCACCACTTCGGCGAAGAAGTCCGGATTCAGGTCGTAATCCACGTGCTCGCTCCAGTCTTCGGAGGGGTCGTACAGTTCTGCGCCGCCGCGCTCTTCAAACTGCAGATTGAACAGCAGAATATCCGCCGGATCCAGATTGTCGCCGGCCAATTCGAGGAAGATGTCGTAGGCCTGTTCCAGCGTTTCGTCTTCGGTAAGGCGGTTATTCAAATCCATAAAAAAATCCTGATAACAAATGATTTGGCGCTATTAAAGCACGCTCGCCGCGGCTTTTACAGCAACGGGCTGAAAAAGTAGAACAGGCGCTCGACCAGGCGATGCCAGAATGGCCGCTTCAACCACTCTTTGGCGTTCAGCAGCTTGGAACGAGCGATGTAATCTTCCTGCACGCAGGCCAGATCGCTGCCGAAGCCGTCGTCGTCGATCACCAGGGTGATCTCGAAGTTGAGCCACAGGCTGCGCATATCCAGATTGACGGTGCCGACCAGGCTGAGCTGGCCGTCGACCAGCACGCTCTTGGTGTGCAACAGGCCGCCTTCGAACTGATAGATTTTCACGCCGGCTTCCAGCAGCTCGGAGAAGAACGCCCGGCTGGCCCAGCGCACCATCATCGAATCGTTGTCGCGCGGTACGATGATGCTGACCTCAACGCCGCGCAGAGCGGCGGTGCAGATGGCGTGCAGCAGATCGTCGCTCGGCACGAAGTACGGCGTGGTCATGATCAGCTGCTCGCGCGCGGAATAGACCGCGGTCAGCAGCGCCTGGTGGATCATCTCCTCGGGGAAGCCGGGGCCGGAGGCGATCACCTGAATGGTGTGGCCGCTTTCCTGCTCGAACGGCATGATGTTGACGTCCGGCGGCGGCGGCAGAATGCGCTTGCCGGTTTCAATCTCCCAGTCGCAGGCATAGACGATGCCCATCGTAGTGGCCACCGGGCCTTCCATGCGCGCCATCAGATCGATCCATTGGCCGACGCCCGCATCCTGCTTGAAATAGCGCGGATCGACCATGTTCATGCTGCCGGTATAGGCGATGTAGTTGTCGATCAGCACCACCTTGCGGTGCTGGCGCAGATCCATGCGGCGCAGGAATACGCGCAGCAGGTTGACCTTCAGCGCTTCGACCACTTCGATGCCTGCGTTGCGCATCATCGCCGGGTAGGGGCTGCGGAAAAATGGCAGGCTGCCGGCGGAGTCCAGCATCAGGCGGCAGTGTACGCCGCGCCGCGCGGCGGCCATCAGCGATTCGGCCACTTGATCGACCAGGCCGCCGGGCTGCCAGATATAGAACACCATTTCGATGTTGTGGCGCGCCAGCTCGATGTCGCGGATCAGCGCTTTCAACGTGTCGTCGGTAGTGGTGAGCAGCTGCAGCTGGTTGCCCTTGACGCCGTCGATGCCCTGGCGGCGGTTGCACAGCTGGAACAGCGGTTCGGCGACTTCACTGTATTCGGTGGCGAAGATGCGGCGGCTCTCTTTCAATTCCTTCAGCCAGCGCGCGGTCGACGGCCACATGGCCTTGGCGCGCTCGGCACGGCGCTTGCCCAGATGCAGTTCGCCGAACGATAAATAGGCGACGATGCCGAACAGCGGCAGAATATAGATAACCAGCAGCCAGGCCATGGCAGAGGGAACCGCACGGCGTTTCATCAAAATGCGCATCGTCACGCCGGCGATCAGCAGCCAGTAGCCGAACACCATGAGCCAACTGATTACGGTATAAAATGTTGTCATAAAGGCGAAAAATCCCGTTCGCAAACCACCAATGATGAGTGTACGCACAGATCGGGCAAGGCGAAACCTTTTATCGGCGCTTATGTTACATAAATATGATGAAGTTAAGGCACTTGCCGAAATTGAAAGGGCGGCTTTTGCCCGCGTGGCGTCCGCTGTGCCGCCGATAACGGCGGCTTGGATCGCGGGCGGAAAGGGCTATAATGCCCGCGGTTGGCATTAGACGAACGAGTGACGGAATTATGAGACGCAGTAGAAATGAAGTGGGCCGCTGGCGCATGTTGCGGCAGAGCCAACGTCGGCGGCATCGCTGGTTGGAACGCCAGTCGTGCAGCAATCGCCATATTATCCGGGTGCGGCGCCGCCTGGACGATCAGCATCGGCGCGCGCTGCTGTTTGCGGTATCCTGCGAGTGGTAAAACGAAAACAGTCCCTTAAGGGACTGTTTTGTTATGGCGTCTGAGTTATTTGCCCAAATAGGCGTTGAGCATCCAGACCTGTTTTTCCTGCTCTTTGATGTAATCGCTCATCAACGACGCGGTGCCTTCGTCGCCGGCGTCTGCCGCCACCGTCAGCAGCTCACGCTGCTGTTGCAGCAAGATTGAATACCCTTCCAACAGGCCGCGCAGCGTGCCCTTATCATCGGTCACGTTGGTGTGTTCCTTGATGTCGGCGGTTTTCAGATAATCGCTGAAAGCGTGACGCGGCTGCGAGCCCAACGTCAGAATACGTTCCGCCAGCTCATCTACCTTGGTCAGCAGATCGTTATATGTCTCTTCGAATTTCGCGTGCAGTTCAAAGAACTGCGGGCCGGTAATGTTCCAATGATAGCCGCGCACGTTCATATACAGCACCTGATAATTCGCCAACAGCGCATTGAGCGCTTCGGCGAGTTTTGCCGATTGTTTACTGTCAAGGCCGATATGGGTTTTCGCTGCTTTCTTTGCCGTTGCCATAATAATCTTCTCCTGATTATTTGTTCCGATAGTAGACAGAATCAATTTCCATAGCTGTTACAGTAACCGGATTTATCGCAGGGTTAAATACGATAACAGGCATTATTGCCATCGCTCAAACCGATGACGATAAATCCGTCGAGCAAATTGCCGAATCAGTTTACGCAGGTTCCGCAGGCGAAAAAAGCCGCTTTTCTCGGTTACTTGCGCAGCGCCAGTTTTACCACACCTGCGCCCAGCGCCATTAACAGCGCGGCGGCGATCAGTACCGAAATAAAGGCGCGATCAAAGGCCAGACGCGCCAGCTGCGTCAACTGCTGCGCGCGATCGGCCGCCATTCCGGCCGCCAGGCGCAACGCTTCGTCGATGCTGTCGTAGGCTAAATCGCTGACCGGCAGCTCCGCCGGCAGCGCCAGAGTGTGGCTGTAAACCGCCGTCATCAGCCCGCCGAGCAATGTCACGCCCAGCACGCCGCCCAGCTCGTAGGAGACGTCTTCGATGGACGCCGCCATGCCGGATTTCTCCTCCGGTGCGTTCAGCATGATGGCGGTGGAAGCGGCGGTGATCACGCCGCCGAGGCCAAAGCCCACCAACGCCAGGCTCACCAGCTGCGGCGCTATGCCGCTCTGAGACAGCAGGGCGAGGGCGGCAATGCCGAAGGTGGTCAGGGCGAAACCGCCGAGGATGATGCTGCGTTCGCCGTAGCGCGGCAACAGTAAACCGGCCATCGGCCCCGCCAGCGCCGAGGCCAGCGGGATCGGCAAGATGAACAGCGCCGCCTGCAGCGGACTGAGGCCGAGCACCAGTTGCAAGCGTTGGCTGAGCACCAGCTCGACGCCGATCAGCGCCACCATCGACAGCAATGCCACGCCGATGCCGCCGGCGAACAGCCGGTTGCGGAACAGAGAGAAATCGATCATCGGGTGGGCGCTGCGTTGCTGACGACGCACGAACAGCACCAGGAACAACACGCCGATCGCAGCCGCCGTGAGCAAGGCGCTGACGTCAGGCGCCGGCCTGCTCAATTCTTTCAGCGCATAGATAGCGCCGACCAGGCCTATCATGATCTGTATCGAGCCAACGATGTCGGCGGGGCGCGGGTTATCGCCGCCGCAGCGCGGGATCAGTTTCCATGCCAACGGCCAGACCAGCAACACCACCGGCACATTGATCAGGAACACCGAGCCCCACCAGAAATACTCCAACAGCAGGCCGCCGACCACCGGGCCGATGGCCGCGCCGCCGGAGGCCACCGACGCCCAGATGCCGATCGCCAGCGCGCGTTCGCGTTCGTCGGTAAAGACGTGGCGTACGATGGACAGCGTGGCGGGCATCATCATTGCCGCGCCAACGGCGAGGAATACCCGCGCGGCGATCAGCCACTCGGCGGTAGGCGAGAAAGCGGCGCACAGCGACGCGACGGCGAACACCGGCAGCCCGGCGAGAAACAGCCGTTTATGGCCGATGCGATCGCTCAGCATGCCGGCGCCAGGCAACAGACCGGCCACCACCAACGGGTAGGCGTTGACGATCCAGAGTTTTTGCGAGGCGCTGGCGTCCAGCGCCTGGGTTAAACGCGGCAGAGCGGTATATAACACCGTCATATCGATGACGATCAGGAACAGGGCGCTGGCGACCATCGTCAGGATCAACCAGCGGTTCTTGGCGTACATAAGTCATAATCCAGTTAAAGTGGGCGGCGCGAAGGCGCCGCCATTCGGGTAACCCTCCGGCGATGCCGGGTGATATACTGGTGATAATATATATCCATACGTTCGTATTGAAAAGAAGGGTTTCTTAATGGGACGTCAACGCAGCATCGATCGCGACAAGGTTTTGGACACCGCCGAAGAGATCGTCGCCACTCAGGGGGCCGCCGGTTTGACCATCGACGCCGTCGCCAAAGCGATGGGGATCTCCAAGGGCGGGGTGCAGTACTGTTTCGGCAGCAAAGACGCCCTGATTGACGCCATGTTCGATCGCTGGGGCAGTGCCTACGAGACGCTGTTCGCCGCTATCGCCGGTGACGATCCTTCACCGCAGACCGGCGTGCGGGCGCATATGCTGGCGACGCAAAGCTCGGATCAGACCGCCAGCGCCAAGGCCGCCGGGCTGATGGCGACGCTGATTCAAACGCCGGAGCATCTGGCGAGCACGCGCGAATGGTATCGCAGCCGCATCGCCGGTTTGGATTTGACGACGGAAGAAGGCAAGCGCGCGCGCCTGGCGTTTCTCGCCACCGAAGGCGCCTTTATGCTGCGTTACTTTGGTTTGATGGATATCGATCAGGTGGAATGGGAAGCGATGTTCACCGATATGCAGGCGTTGATTTTAACTGAGGGTGCCTATCGCACTGATAGCTAGTAAAGCCCGCAGTGAAAGGCGTATGTTTATCGCACAAGATATTCCCTCGAAGAACTTTTTAGCCAGCCACTCCGTGCTGGCTTTTTTTTGTTTGCAGGCAAGCGTCCCAGCGGGGCCCCCTGAAGGCAGGGGGCGGGGGAAATTATTTACGGGCGTCCAACAGCGACTGGGCGTTCTCTGCGGTAACGACGGTCCACGGAATGTAGTAATGCTTTTGCGTGCCGCCCTCCCATTTCAGATCCTTGGCGTATTGCTTCCAGATCTCCGACTGCGGTTGATAGCTTTCCCCTTTCACGGCGCGCAGCGCGACGTCGATGGAACCCTGCATCTGGCCTTTGGCATCTTGCAGAATAGAGACCATTTCACCGGCCTGCACCGCATGAATCGCGTCGGAAACGCCGTCAACGCCGGCAATCGCGAAGTCCTTCACATTCAGGCCGGCGCCTTTGATCGCCTCGATAGCGCCCAGCGCCATCTCGTCGTTTTGGCCAATCACGCCGTTGATTTTGCCCCGGTGTTTCTGCAGCCAGTTTTCCATCAGCGGCTGCGCTTCCGCGCGTGACCAGTTGGCCGTTTTACGCTCCAATACCGTGACTTGACCGGCGCCGCACTCGGCAATCGCTTTATCATTGCCCTTGCCGCGCTGGATCTCGCCGCTGCCGCCTTTCGGGCCTTCGATAATCACCACGTTCACCTTTCGGTTCTTGCAGTCGAGTTTGTCCAGGACGGCTTTGGCTTCCAGGTATCCCCCCAACTCGTCATTAGACACTACTTCAGACGTCATCGCGTCCGTGTTCAGGCGCGCGTTGGTGACCACCACCGGAATTTTGGCTTCGTTGGCATTAGTGACGATATCGATATTGGCCTCAAAATCCATCGGGTTGACGATAATGGCATCGGCGCGCGTCTGGATAGCGGTGGCGGCCTGATCGTTTTGCACCGAGGCATCATAACGCCCATCGTAGAAGGTCAGCACGGCTTCGCCGCTTTTCACCGCCGGGTGCTCCTTGCCGAACCTTTCCATCAATTGCACGAACTCGGCTTTGTTGCCGTACATCAATACCGCGATTTTTACCGGGGCCGCCTGAGCAGCCGACAGGCTACCGAGCATCATGGCAGAGGCAAACAACGCTATCTTGGTCTTATTCATGGTTTTCTCCTGGTAGAGTTGGGTCTGATGTTATTAATCGCGCTGTTGCTTACGCGATGGGTCGAGCAATACGGCAAGAACGATCAATGCGCCTTTGATAATTTGTTGGTAGTACGATTGCACGCCGAGCAGATCGAGGCCGTTATTCATCACCCCGATAATCAGCACGCCGAAGAAGGTGCCGACCAGCGTACCGACGCCGCCGGCCATGCTGGTGCCACCGATCACCACCGCTGCGATGGCGTCCAGCTCATACCCTGCACCGGCGTTGGTCTGCGCCGAACCGGTGCGTGCGGTGAGGATCAGGCCGGCGATGCCGGCCAGCGCGCCGCACAGCGTATACACCAGTATTTTGATGCGCGTGACGTTAATCCCCGAGGTGCGCGCGCTTTTTGGGTTGCCGCCGACGGCGTAGATGTAGCGCCCGAAGAGGGTTTTATTCAGCACCAGCCAGGCGAGGGCGAACAGCACGATGAAGATGATGACCGGCACCGGAACGCCGCCGACATAACCATTGCCCAACCAGCGGAAATCGCTGTTCAATTGCGAAACCGGATTGCCGTTGGTGGTCAACATGGTTAAACCGCGCGCCGCAGAGAGCATGCCCATGGTGACGATAAAGGGTTGCAGCCGGTAGCGAGCCAACACGGTGCCGTTCACCAGGCCGCAGACGATCCCGATGCCCAGCGCCACGATCAGCGGCGCCATGACGGCGGTCGCGGTGTCGCCGATAGCCAATCCGCTGTTGTTGGTGGCGAAGCGGGCGGCGACGATCCCGCTTAGCGCCAGCACCGAGCCCACGGAGAGATCGACGCCGGCCGTAATGATGACGAAGGTCATGCCGATCGCCAGAATGCCGTTGATCGAGACCTGGCGCAGGACGATCAGGGTGTTTTCATTGCTGAGAAAATAATTGCTGCTCCAGGCCCCCTGGGCGACCTGATATTCGCCAATCAGCGCCACGATCAGGCACAGCGCGAAGAAGGCGATGATAATGCCGTATTTGTGCATACGGCGCTTATTGCGGGTGAAAAATGAAATTCCTGGTGATAAGGAGTGGGCGCTGCTCATTTTTTTTCTCTCTCTGTTAAACCGCAAGTTTCATCAGTGCTGCCTGGGTCGCATCGGCTGCCGAAAGCTCACCGGCCAACTGCCCGTCACGAAACACCAATATGCGATCGCTCATGCCGATAATTTCCGAAAGCTCGGAGGAAACCATGATGATCCCCTTGTTTTGCAAGGCGAACTCCGACATAAATCGATAGATCTCTTTCTTGGCGCCGACGTCGATGCCGCGCGTCGGCTCGTCGAGCAACAACACCTCCGGATCCAGCAGCGCCCAGCGGCCCAGCACCACTTTTTGCTGGTTGCCGCCGCTCAGGTTGCCCACGGGCTGTTCGCCGTCGTGGGTTTTAACGTTGAAGCGCTGGATCATGTCGCGGGTTCGCGCTTGCTCCCGTTTCTCGCTGACGAACCCCATTCGGCTGATGCCGGCAAAAGAGGCGATATTGATGTTTTCACTGACGGAACGGCACAGCACCAGGCCGGTTTCCTTGCGATCTTCCGTCACGTAGGCAATGCCGCTGTCGATGGCCTCTCGCGGGGAATGGCGGTTCAGCGTCTTGTCGCCCAAACGGATCGTGCCGCTGTCGGCATGCTGAATGCCGAAGATAAGATCGAGAAATTCGCTGCGGCCCGATCCCACCAGCCCGTAGATGCCCAGGATTTCACCGTGCTTAAGCTGCAGGCTGATATCCTTTATCTTGCTGCGCCAAAACAGGCCGTTGACCTCCAGCAAGACCTCTTCGCCGGGCTGATTGAATTTGGCGAACTCGCTGTCGTACTCGCCGCCGATAATGTGTTCGATCAACTGCTCACGGGTAATGTCGGCGATATAGCCTTCATGGATATAGGCGCCGTCGCGGAAAATGGTGTAGCTGTCCGCAATTTGAAATATCTCTGACAAACGGTGAGAGACGTAAATAATGCCTTTACCTTTCGCCGCCAATTGCTGAAGCGTCTGAAAGATTTTTTGCGCATCCTCCTCGCCAATCGCCGAGGTGGGTTCATCCATGATGATGATGTCGGCATTGGCATGCGACAGCGCTTTGGCGATCTCGACCAGCTGCTGCTCGGCGACGCTCAGGTTGCGCATTTTCTCTCGGGCGTCGATCTTGAAATCGAGTTCCTTGAGCAGGCTGGTGGTGCGTTGATTGAGCGTGGCGAAATCGACGAACCCCAGGCGTCTCGGCTCACGGCCCAGCCAAATGTTTTCGGCCACCGTCAGATCCGGGATCGCGCTCAGTTCCTGCTGCACGATGGCGATGCCGGCGTTGAGGGCTTCCCGGGGATGATGAAATTCACAGCGTTGGCCATTGATAAAAATGTCGCCGCCATCGGGTTGAATAAAGCCCATCAGAATGCTGAGAAAGGTGGATTTACCCGCGCCGTTGCCGCCGCACAGGGCATGGATGGAACCACGCCGCAGGCAAAACTCCGCATTCTTGAGCGCCACGACCGGGCCAAAGGCTTTTCTGACGCCGCTGACCTCCAGCAGGTAGGCGGGCGCTTGCGTATGGGGATCTCGCGTCACAGTTGCACCTCCGGGTAGGTCTGCTGCAAGCGTTGCAGGTACCGTTGATAAAGCGTCTCGTATTGCGCTCGTCTGCCGGCATGTGGCCGTGCGCGTGTGGCCTCATCCAGCGCAACGAAACGTTGGCACAGTTCGGACAACAACGCGCCGGCATTCCGCAGCGGATCGTCGGCTAACGTCGTCGCCCACATCGCCTGAATGGCGCCGCCCAGCGCAGCGGTCTCTTTGGCTTTCAGACAGACCACCGGGCACCCCATCACGTCCGCGACGATTTGTCGCCAGGCGGCGCTGCGAGCGCCGCCGCCGGTGAGGCGGATCTCGCGCGCTTCAATGCCCTGACGGCGAAACAGCTCGATGCCATAGCGCAGGCCATAGGTGGCGCTTTCGACCACCGCCAGGCAGAGATTGGCGCGGGTAAAATTGTCGCTATCGAGGTTATGCAGACTGGCGCGCGCGTGAGGCAACGGCGGAACGCGTTCGCCATTGAAGAACGGCAGCATCTCGACACCGCCTGCGCCGGGTGAGGCCTGCGCCAATAAACCGTTAAAGCCGGCAAGGTCTTCGTCCAGCAGCGTTTGTACCGCGGTGGTGGCCGAGGTGACATTCATGGTGCAAATCAATGGCAGCCACCCGTTAGTGCTGGAGCAGAAGCCGGCAATCATGTCTGATTCCGCCGCGACGGGGGCGGCAGACCAGGCGAATAGCGTGCCGGAGGTGCCCAGGCTCAGGGTGAGGGTGCCGGCCTCGATGTTGCCGGAACCGATGGCCGCCATCATGTTGTCGCCGCCGCCGGTCGATACCCGCACCGTTGGGCCGAGGCCGAGTTTTTCCGCCGCGGCGGGGCGCACCGTGCCGATGCAGCACTCCGCGTTTTTGAGCGGCGGCAGGGCTTGCCACAGACGACCGCTGTCGTCGATGAGATCGACGGCGGCTTTGCTCCAGCTACGGGTGCGCACATCGAACAACCCGGTGCCGGAAGCGTCACCGTATTCCGCTACGCGCTCTCCGGTCAGCCAGAAGTTCAAATAATCATGAGGCAACAATACGGTGTGCAGCTTTACCCACAACGCCGGATGGTGTGTCTTGAACCAAAGGATTTTTGACGCGGTATAACCGGTGGCGATCCGCAGGCCGAGTGTTTCCAGCGAGCCGTTGGCACCGCCGAGCTGCTGCAGGAGCCGTTCGTTTTCCTCTGCGGTTTCGGTATCGCACCACAGCTTGACGCTGTGCAGCACGTTGCCGTCTGCGTCCAGCGGTACAAATCCATGTTGTTGGCCCGAGACCCCCAGAGCATGAATTTCCCGTGCATCAACGCCGGCGTTAGTCACGGCTTGGCGAAAAGCGATGACCAGCGCCTCGATCCACCAGTCGGCCTCCTGTTCGCGCCGGCCATTGGCTTGGCTGATGAGACGGTGAGGGGCGTTGCCCTCACCGAGGATCACGCCCTGTGTGCTGTCGACAATCACGACTTTCGTGCCTTGCGTACCGCAGTCTATTCCAGCATAGAGCGCCATAGGATCACTCCATTTCCAGCATGATTTTGATGTCCGAGGCATGTCCCGCCGCCGCGCGCTCGAAGGCGGCCACGCTGTCGGAGAACTTGTAGGTTTGGCTTATCAACGGCTGGACGCGCAATTTGCCGCTGCTCAACAGCCGCAGCGTGCGCGGGTACATGTTGGCGTAGCGGAAAATGGTCTTGAAGGTGATTTCCTTGGCCTGCGCGGCGACGATATCCATCGGCGCGGCATCGATCGGCATGCCGACCAGCACGGCGGTCGCTCCTGGCGCCGCATGTTCGGCCAGCGTAGCGATGGCCGGTTTTGCGCCGCTGCATTCAAACACGACATCGGCGCCATTGCCGCTGGTGAGCGCGGCCACTTTCCCCGCCAGGTCGCCGGTTTTGATATTGACGGCGTGCAGCCCCTCATAACTGGCCGCAACGGCGAGTTTTTCGTCAAACAGGTCGCAAATAATGACGTCCGAGCAGCCGCCCGCCAGCGCCGCGAGAGCGGTGACCACGCCGATCGGCCCGGCGCCGATCACCAGCGCGATATCGCCGGGTTTGATCCCGGCTTTGGTGGCTGCTTGCATGCCGATGGCTAAGGGTTCCACCATGGCGCCTTCGGCGAAACTGACGTTGTCCGGCAATTTGAACGTGAAGGCGGCGGGGTGGATAACGGTTTCGCGCAGGCAGCCGTGCACCGGCGGCGTCGCCCAGAAGCGCACGGCCGGATCAAGGTTGTAAAGGCCGGCGCGCGTCTGCGCCGAGTTGAGATCCGGAATGCCGGGTTCCATGCAAACGCGATCGCCGATACTGAGGTGAGTGACGTTTTTACCTGTCGCGAGCACCACGCCAGAAGCTTCATGGCCGAGCACCATCGGGGCGTTAACCACGAACGGGCCAATGCGGCCATGTTGGTAATAGTGCACATCACTGCCGCAGATGCCCACGGAATGAATTTTTATCTGCACATCATCGGGCCCCAGCGTTTCGGCGAGCTGGACGTCCTCGATAGCGATTTCCCCCGCCTTGGCCAACACTAATGCTTTCATATTGCCTCCTGGTGAATCATTTTTATGGTAACGATATCATTTCAATGCGGCGATAGTGGGCTAAAGCGGGTGGTTAAACTGTGATCGATGTTGGAATTACTCGATGGGAGTTAATTTTGCTGGTGGGTTGTTATTCAATATGGAGATGAAGATCACAAAATCGGCGATGTAATGACGGTTTTAATATCAGCATTCTGATATCGATACCGTCACTTTGCAGGGGAAATGATGAACAAACAACAACGTGCCATAGCCGTTACGCTGGAATATTTGCGCGAGGCGGACATCGTTCTGACCGAAGAAGAGCAGCAACGTATTGAAATTGCGACATTTGGCTTGGCCGACTATCCTGTCTCAGGGCTGCAGCTGCTGACCTATGTCAACTCACCTCGGTATTGTGCGAAAGAGTTGGTGCTGTTTCCTGAGCAGACTTGCCCAGAGCATTTGCATCCTCCTTTTGCCGGCACGCCCGGCAAGCAAGAGACGTTTCGCTGCCGTTGGGGCGAGGTGTTTCTGTTTGTCGACGATGAAAACCTGATGCTTAATGACGCCGGCGGTGAACCGGTATGCCGGGTGCCGGAAGGCGCGGAGCAGTGGTATACCTGCAATCGCTATATCCTCTTGCGGCCTGGCGAACAATACACCATCGCGCCCAATACCCGGCACTGGTTTCAGGCTGGAAAGCGGGGGGCGGTGGTGTCCGAGTTCTCTTCCGAGAGCCGTGACGAGCTGGATATCTTTACCGATCCCCGGATTAACCGGCTGGCAGGCGTAAACCATTAGCGCCACGATGAAAGTTCTGTCATGATGTTGTTAATGGTACAAAATGATAACTTTAAGCTAAGGAGCTGCATTTGGCGGTGGGGCGAGGACGGAAAGCGACGCTGGCTAGCGTGGCCGCACAGGCAAACGTCAGTAAAATCACCGCGTCGCGGGCATTTTCACAGCCGGACAAGGTTCATCCGGAAACGCTGCGCCGCATTCGGGAGACCGCTGCCGAACTCGGTTATGTGGTCAATGCTGCGGCGCGCAACCTGCGGGCGAAAAGCAGCAGAACCATCGGCATCGTCAACCCTGATATGGCCAACCCGTTCTTTGGCGGCCTGACGCGGTTGATGACGCTTGAAGCGCAAAAAATGGGATATGACACCCTGGTGTTCGATTCCTATGAGTCTCAGGAAAGCGAAGACAGAATCATCGACAAACTGATTGGCTACAACGTCGATGCGATCATTCTCTCGGTCATTTCCAACGATCATCTGTACCAGCCTTCCTATCTAAAGCGGTTGGAAACATTGAATATCCCGGTGGTATTGATCGACCGTGAGTTGGACAATCGCCACTGCAGCGGGGTGTATATCGATAACCTGGACTGCGGTCTTCAGGCGGGGCGCTGGCTTCTGGAACAGAAAGCGCAGCGGGTGGTGGTGGTGTCCGGGCCGGAGAACTCCAACGTTGCACGGGACAGGGTCACAGGGCTGCAGGCGGCGCTGCAAGGGAAAGTGGCGTCGTTTGAAGTGCTGTATGCCGATTTCTTTATGGATGTCGCCTGGCAAGAGACGAGCCGTTGGCTGGCCAATCACCGCGCCCCGGACTTTTTCGTTGGCTGCAATAACCAGATCTCCCTGGGCATTATCAAAGCCTGCATCGAACACCGGCTGCCGTTGATGCAGGAGGTGTCGCTGTTCAGCATCGATGAGGTTTCACATGCCGAGATCTACGGTTTTCATTTCCCGTGCGTGTCACACGACTTGCAAGAGATCGCCTGGCAAGCGTTGAATCTGGCGATCCGTCGTATTGCCGACCCCGAGATCAAGCCGGGCAAGGTGGTGGTGCGGGGAAAACTCGTCGCATAACGGCGCCGCTTTTCGCCTTATCCGTCATTTTTCAGCGCGTTGCGCTGTTTTGGGCTCATCCCGCCCGGCGGGACGGATTAGCAGCCATAAACCGCTTCCTGCCACCGCCGCGCCTAGCAGCATGGGCCAGGAAAGGGGTTCATTGAACATTAACCCTGCCCAGCAGAAGGTGACGAAGGGGCTGAGAAACAGCAGGCTCGTCACGCGCAGCGCAGAAGTGTGCCTTAGACAAAACCAGTACAGACCGTAGCCGGCCAGCGTCGCCAGTAGCGCGGTCCAAAGCACGCCGATCACAAACCCCGTCGTTACCGTTGGCAGCAGCGGGCCTTCCGCGCCGGCCATGGCGGCGAAAGCCAGCGCGGAAACCGCGCTTTGTATCCCCAGCGAGGCTGGCAAACTCATTGCTTGCGTCTGCGGCAGCCGTTCCTGCCACAGCGTTGCCAGCGCCAGCGCCAACATCCCCGCCAGCGGCAACAGGTAACTCCACAATGGGGCGTCTCCCCATGAGATGGCGCTGCCGGTCGCCAGCGTTACCCCGCTAACCCCCAAGACTAACCCGGACCAAATGCGGCCATCGGGCAAGCGGCGTTGCAACAGCATGCTCAGTAGCGCGGTGCCGAGCGGGAGCAAATCGGCGATGAGCGCGGCCAACCCGGCCGGCACGCCATATTCGATGCCTTTGCTGACGCCGGTCAGGTAACCGGTCATGGCGAGCAACCCAATCCCGGCGTGAACAGCTATCGTCAGCGGAGATGCGCGCCTGATGGCACGCACACTAAGCGGCAGCAACGCGAACGCGACCACCACGCAGCGCCAGAACGCCACCAGCAACACCGGCGCGTAATCGGCGGCGAAGCGGATGCCGACGAAGCCGGAGCTCCAGGCCACGATCAGCAGGACCTCGGCCGCAGCCAGCCAGAGGGCGGCTTTGCCGCGGTGGGAAGAGGGGCGAAATGGTGGCAGGGACATGATGGTCACCTCCTTTCCGCCCGATGGTAGTGAGTGGCTATAATTTAATAAATCGAATAATTTTCGTTCAGTTGTTTAATGGGGTTAAATCATGCGGCCGACATTGGATATCGATCTCTTGCGCACTTTTCACGCTATTGCGCGTTTGGGGCAATTTCGCGCGGCGGCGGCATTTGTCAATCGCAGCCCCGCCGCCGTGAGCGTGCATATCCGGCGCCTGGAACAGGTGGCGGGCGGCCGCTTGCTGGAGCGTGACAATCAGTCCGTGGCGTTGACGCCGCTGGGCAACAAGCTGCTGGCCTCGACGCTCGGGCTGCTGAGCGCCCATGACGATATTCTGCGGGAACTGCAGGGCGCGCCGCTAAGCGGCCATATCAAATTGGGGTTGCCTGATGAGTACGCTTCCCATGTGATAGGCCATATTTTGCCGCGGTTTGCCGACAGTTTTCCCGCAGTGGAACTGGAGGTCTCTACCGCTGCCAGTCAGGCGCTGGCGGAACAAGTTGGCCGTAATCGGCTGCATCTCGCGCTGGTGGTTCAACCCGCGGGGAAACCGTGCCAGACACCGCTCGCGGTGACTGCGCCGGTGTGGGCCGGAGGCCGTTCGCTGGCGCTGCAGGCTAACCGGCCACTGCCGCTGGCGTTGCATGCCGCCGATTGCCCTTATCGTGAGGCTATGATCGATGCATTGACCAGGGCGGGAAGGCATTGGCGAGTGGTTGTGAGCAGCCCTTCGGCCAGTGTGGTGGCGGCTGCCGTCGAGGCAGGATTGGCCGTCACGCTGCTCGACCGCGCACGGGTTTCGGCGGCGATGCGGATACTCGACGAATTGCCGTCGGTCGCACCACATGAAGTGCAACTGCTCCGTTCTGCCGCGGCCGCCAGCCAACCGGCGGTGGCGGTGCTGGAAAGCGTCATCGGTGAGTATTTTCAGAGCGGTGAACACATCGTGCTGTAAACGAGGCCAAACCTATGTGGGCCGCTTCACATCCTGCAGCCCAAATAGCGTAGCCGCATTGCGCACCAAAATGGCGTTCACGTCTTCCTCCGGCAAACCCACCCGTCGGATGTAGTCCACTGTGGTTTGAAACAGTTCGCCTGGCTGGAACGGAAAATCGGTGCCGAACAACCGTTTCTTTATGGATGTCGCCTGGTAAGAGACGAGCCGTTGGCTGGCCAATAACCGCGCCCCAGACTTTTACGTTGGGTGCAATAACCAGATCTCCTTGGGCCTTATCAAGGCCTGCATCGAACATCGGCTGCCGTTGATGCAGGAGGTGTCGCTGTTCAGCATCGATGAGGTTTCACATGCTGAGATCTACGGTTTTCATTTCTCGTACGTATCACACGATTTGCAAGAGATCGCCTGGCAAGCGTTGAATCTGGCGATCTGTCATATTGCCGACCCCGAGATCAAGCCGGGCAAGGTGGTGGTGCGGGGAGAACTCGTCGCGTAACGGCATGTCTCTGCCTTTGTATGGAGGGGATAAAAGGAGCGGAAGGAGGCCATCCAATAGAGCGGTATGTTCGGTGGGCAATAGAACAACACTCTCGCTATTGATGCACGGTTCATTCGTTCATAGAGTTATATGGCTGTATATAAATACAGTAACCCTATGAGGATAATATGATGAATACCTGCCCTGATATCGCTACGTTACGAAACACTCTTCCTGGCGCAGTCGGCGAATTGATCGCCGTGACCGCATACTACGGCGATTGGAATGCCAGCAATCGTCAGCCCCTCGGCGGCGGTATCTTCGTCGCCAAAGCACAATCGACACCGATGGATGATGGCGGGATGTTCATCCGCCCCAACGCCGCTTGGTTGTGGGTGCGCGTCCTGGACGTTGCCGGCACGGTGTCGCCTTATATGTTCGGTGCGAAAGGTGACGGTATTTCAGAGGATGCCGCTGCCATTCAAGCTGCTCACGATTATGCCAGTTCGCAGGCTGTATCCAGCGGTTCACGTGTATTGAAAAACGGGAATCTGCAGTTCGGGAGCGGGCAATTTAAATGTACGGAAACGCTAAAGCTGGATTTGAAAACCGTCGATTACGATTTCTCCGGCGCCTTGCTGGATTTTAGCGCCATGACACAGGGCAACGCCACCGAACGTAAAATCGCGATTCAATGGCAAAACAACGCCGGTTATACCCAGGGCAATCTCAGCGTGAAAAATTTGCGTATGATTGGCCCTGGAACTAATTCATTTGTCGATGGCATGACGTTTTCTACTTCGCTTTCGGCGAACTATGGACGTAATTCACTGACCTTTATCGGCGGCGGTATCGAAGGTTTTGCCTATGGTATTACGGGCGCTACCGATTTTTACTTCCTGCGCATGTACGGTTTTACTTTCAATCACTGCGACATATGCTATTACTTCCCCGAGAATACTTTCAATTCCGGTGAAGAAATGAATTTCCACAGCTGTGTTTTTGCTCAGAGTAATTGCGGGGTGAAATTACAGGGCGGTTATAGCTATTTTTTCAACTGTTCCTTCGATTACATTTACGGTAAGAATGGGCCGCAGACCTCAACCAGCCATGTTGGAAAGTATATGCATATAGAGGGTGGGCAGCATATTTTCCGCGATTGTCACGTTGAAGGCTATGGCCCGCAAAATTACATCCTGAACATCCCGGATGCTAAGCCTTGCAAAGTCAACGTTATCGGCGGCCTGTTCACCTTCAAAGCTGGCGGCAGCCCAACCACCTATCCGACAACCTCTAACCCTTTCTATGTCGGCAGTCTGGCTCGCGTGGTATTTGATAAGGTCAGTATTGGCGAGATGCAACAAGGCGGTGACGCCAACGTCAGCGGCTGGATTGATGGCACAGGATTTGTCTCTTTGCGTAATACGCAATTGCCTATCGCCTGGCCTTATCTGTTAACTCAGGTGCGAACCGATACCGCCGTACAGGACAATTGGCTGGATGGCACGACGTATAGCAACGGTAGCGACAAATGGACTGAGGAAGTTTGGGTTCTGCCGCCGGGAGGTGTTAATACGGTGCGCAAATCACGCTACGGGTGGGGTACGACTAACAGCACCAATTTCAGCCTTATTCGCCAGGCCGATTTCGTTTCATTGGGGCGCAACGAGGCCGCTGGTAATGGTGTGTTCCAGGCGGTGCTGGGAACCATTAGTCTGAAAGGTTACGGCAGCGTTATTCACCATGTTCGCGCCAACACTTACGCGGGTGATGGGCAACGCTGCCAGGTCAAAATCCTATGGGCGAAGCTGCGCGAATATGGTCCGCAACAAGACGTGGAACCCCAAATTCTCAAGCAGCAAACCGGTCACGTTTACACCTATCAATTTAGTGGCAATGAATCCGATCTGAAGAGCGTTATCATCCCAGGCCAAATGCAGGGTTATCCTACGCAGCCTCCTGCCTTCGAGCGAGCGCCGGACTGGGCTACGCACGCTTTCTTGCTTATTGACGTCACCGAAATGAAAAGCAACTTTGACCTGCGTATTACGGATGTTTATCTGCGGCAGGTCTGATGCTATTTCCCAATATTAATCGGTTATGACATGCAGCACACCCCGTTATCAAACGGGGGTGCTGCATTGACGGCTCATCGTTTGCTGCGTTCGTCGCTGACCAACGTGAAGCGAGATTTTAAAGAACTGCATAGCGTCCACTTGAACTCACCGAGATTCGGGCGGTGATTGAACATTCTACTCGTTACTGAATTAAGCGTTTTTTCAGTCTGCGTCCAACGAAACAACGCTGCCGCATTGCGAACCCGACAATAGCGTTCACTTTCTTCTTTTTGCATTCTCGCACATCGGATGTAGCCTACCTTGGTTTGAAAAGCCCACCCGGCTGGAGAGGGTAATCGGTGACGAACGGCGCGAAGCGGGCGTCGAGTGCGCGCCGTTCCCGGCCAGGTTAATGTGCCGCAGATCAGAACACCTGTTTGAACGGTTTCACCGTCACGTCGGCGTAGACGCCGGCGGCGATATAGGGATCCTGCTGTGCCCAGGCCTGGGCTTCCGCCAGCGAGGCGAATTCGGCGATCACCGTCGAACCGGTAAAGCCGGCGGCGCCGGGATCGTTGCTGTCGATGGCCGGGTTAGGGCCGGCGGCCACCAGACGGCCGGCGTCGCGCAGCGCCTGCAGGCGCGCCAGGTGCGCCGGGCGCACCGCCAGACGGTTTTCCAGCGAATTGGGAACGTCTTGCGCGTAGATCAGATAAAGCATGTTTCACCTTTAAAATCATGGCTATAAAACGGTGCTACCAAGGTAGCGCAAAAGGCGCGGCAGGGGAACGGCATAGGGCGAATTTCCCGGCGGATTGGCGCTTATGCCTTGAAGCCGCTACTTTTTATTCGTATAGTGCGGCGCGCTTAAACTGATATGCCATTGAGGTGAGGACATGACGGAACTGGTAAGGGAAAAACTCGATTTGCCGGCGGGCAAAAACAAACTGCTGCTGCATTCGTGCTGCGCGCCCTGTTCCGGCGAGGTGATGGAAGCGATTCAGGCCTCCGGGATCGAGTATGCCATTTTCTTCTATAACCCCAACATTCACCCGCAAAAAGAGTATCTGCTGCGTAAAGAAGAGAACATTCGTTTCGCTGAGCAGCACGGGGTGCCGATTATCGATGCCGATTACGACACCGACAACTGGTTCGCCCGCGCCAAGGGGATGGAGAATGAGCCGGAGCGCGGCATTCGTTGCACCATGTGTTTTGACATGCGTTTCGAGCGCACGGCGCTGTATGCGCATGAGCATGGTTACGACACTATCTCCAGCTCGCTGGGCATCTCGCGCTGGAAGAACATGCAGCAGATCACCGACTGCGGCATCCGCGCGGCGGAAAAGTATCCCGATCTGGTCTACTGGGATTACAACTGGCGCAAGAAGGGCGGTTCGTCGCGCATGATAGAGATCAGCAAGCGCGAACGCTTCTATCAGCAGGAATACTGCGGCTGCGTCTATTCGCTGCGCGACACCAACCTGCACCGTAAGGCGCAAGGGCGGCCGCTGATCAAGCTGGGCGTGCTTTACTATGGCGATGAAGAATAACGCTGACTCACCGAAATTAACCCGCTCCGGCGGGTTTTTTACTTTTTGACGCCTGGCCAAACGTTAATGAAGCGTGTCCCCCCGGCGGTAAAAAAGCAACGGCCAGGTTAATATCCTTATGAGTTTGCTGGTTTTCGCCGCGCATACTGACGATTAAAGCGATAGTTTGCCTTTCGTTATTGAATATGATTGCTATTTGCATTTAAACTTGGCGAACCAGAGGAAACAGAATCATTATGCCGCTAAAAAAGATGTTCCTTAATCGCCGTATATCCGTGCCTTTCGTCTTATCCGTAGGCCTGCACAGCGCCCTGGTGGCGGGATTGCTTTACGCTTCGGTAAAAGAAGTGGTGGAGCTGCCGAAGCCAGAGGACGCGCCGATCAGCGTCATGATGGTCAATACCGCCGCGATGGCCGAACCGCCACCGCCGGCACCGGCCGAACCGGAGCCGCCGCAGGTCGAACCTGAGCCGGAGCCAGAACCGGAACCTATTGTGGAGCCGCCGCCGAAGGCGATTGTGAAGCCGGAGCCGGTCAAGCCGAAACCGAAACCCAAGCCGAAGCCGAAGGTCGAAAAACAGGTGAAACCGGAGCCGAAAAAAGTCGAGCCGCGCGAACCGTCGCCGTTCAACAACGACTCGCCGGCCAAGCCGATCGACAAAGCGCCGGTGAAACAGGCGCCTGCCGCGCCGGTGCAGGGCAACTCGCGCGAGCTCGGCCCAAGGCCGATCAGCCGCGCCAATCCGCTCTATCCGCCGCGGGCCCAGGCTTTACAGATCGAAGGCAGCGTGCGGGTGCAGTTTGATATCGACAGCGACGGGCGCGTCAGCAACGTGCGTATCTTGTCGGCCGAACCGCGCAACATGTTTGAGCGTGAAGTGAAGCAGGCGATGCGCAAATGGCGCTATGAAGCCAAAGAAGCGAAAGATCGCACCGTCACTATCCGCTTCAAGTTGAACGGCACGACCGAATTGAACTGAGTTTGGTCATACCAAAAAGAAAGGGTCGCCTCGGCGACCCTTTTTGCATTTGCAGTGTAGCGTCAGTTTATTCTTCGAAGCCGACGCGGAAATTCATTTTGCCCTCAGGCAGCGCGCGCGAGTTGCCTTCCGCATCGACCGCCACATAGGTGAACACCGCTTCGGTCGCCCGGTAGCGCTGGCCGATCGGGGCGGAAGAGACTTTTTTGACCCACACTTCGATATTGATGGTGATCGAGCTGCGTCCGGTGCGGATGCAGTGCGCATAGCAGCAAACCACGTCGCCTACCGCCACCGGTTTCAGGAAGGTCATGCCGTCTACGCGTACCGTCACTACGCGCCCTTCGGCGATCTCTTTTGCCTGGATGGCGCCGCCGATGTCCATTTGCGACATCAGCCAGCCGCCGAAGATATCACCGTTGGCATTGGTATCGGCCGGCATCGCCAGCGTGCGCAGCACCAGCTCGCCGCTGGGTAAAGGTCGTTGTTGTGTCATAGCAGTCTGCTTTTAAAAGGAGGGAATAACATCATACTGCCCGCGGCAAGCGCCGCAGGCATTAACAATTTTGTAACTATTTTTTCTGTTCTTCCGGCATGTGCCGGTAAATATAGATACCGCTGAGGAGGGTGAAGACCAATGTCAGCACCGTCAGGCCAAAGACTTTGAAATTGACCCAGACGCTTTGCGGCAGCCAGAAGGCGACATAGATATTCGCCAGGCCGCAGGCCAGGAAGAACACCGCCCAGGCCAGGTTGAGGTTGCTCCACACTTTGTCCGGCAGCGTCAGCTCTTTACCCAGCATGCGCTGAACCAGTGGTTTTTTGAGCACCCATTGGCTGATCAGCAGCGCCAGCGCGAACAGCGCGTAAATCACCGTGACCTTCCATTTGATGAACAAATCGTTGTGGAACACCAGCGTCAGGGTGCCGAACACCAGCACCATCAGGAAGGTGATCAGCGTCATCTTCTCGACCTTGCGGTATTTCACCCAGGTGAACACCAGCGCCAGCGCGGTGGCGACAATCAACGCGCCGGAAGCGACGTAAATGTCGTACAGCTTGTAAAAAGCGAAAAAGACAATTAGCGGGAGGAAATCAAGAAACTGCTTCATAAATCAATCCATCATCTGTTCATCGGCCGACTATACCGGATTCGGCGAGCTCTGTGTACCGCCGGGCGTTGCCGATTATCGGCGTTTGGCCGGCGGATTTCTGCCGCGAAAGCAGGAATTTGCATAAACTTACGCAAGAAAGCGCGGGCGCATTGCCAGCGCGGGCCGCAGGCCGCATAGTAAGCGTCATAATAACCAGATAATTTACCGCGGAAAACAGCATGCAGTGGAAATCTCTCCAGGCCCTGACGCCTGGTTTGACGCATTTATTGGGCTATCAACGCCGCTGGCTCAAGCCGGATATTCGCGCCGGTCTTTCCGTCGCCGCCGTGGCCTTGCCGGTGGCTATCGCCTACGCAGAGTTGGCCGGGGTCAGCCCGGTGGTGGGGCTCTATTCCTGCGTCTTGCCGATGGTGGCCTATGCGCTGTTCGGCTCGTCACGCCAGCTGATCGTCGGGCCCGATGCCGCCACCTGTGCGGTGATCGCCGCGGTGGTGACGCCGCTGGCGGCGGGCAATATGGAACGCCATTGGCAATTGACCATTATGATGACCGCCATGATGGGCGGTTGGTGCCTGCTGGCCAGCCGGTTCAAGCTGGGGGCGCTGGCGGATCTGCTGTCGCGGCCGATCCTCAGCGGGCTGCTGAACGGGGTGGCGATCACCATTATCGTCGATCAGATCGGCAAGGTGTTGGGGTTTACGATGCGCCCGGCACAGTTGATCGAGCGCATCTACGCGCTGCCCGGTAACCTGCTGCACAGCGACTGGCTGACGATGGCGGTGTCGTCGCTGACGCTGGTGACGCTGCTTGGATTTAAAAAATGGCGGCCTAATTGGCCGGCGCCGCTGTTCGCTATCGTGCTGGCGGCGTTCGTGACCTGGGCGGGCGGCCTGCAGCAGCATGGCGTGGTGACGGTGGGCGGTTTCAGCGGCGTGCTGCCGATCGTCCAGTGGCCGGACTTCCAGCCCGGTTTGCTGCGCGATATGGTGATCCCGGCGCTTAACCTGGCGGTCGTGAGTTTTGTCAGCATGATGCTCACCGCCCGCAGCTTCGCCGCCAAAAACGGTTATGAGGTGAACGCCGACGCTGAGTTTCGCGCGCTGGGACTGGTGAATATCGTCTCTGCGCTGTCGCAAGGTTTCGCCATCAGCGGCGCAGATTCTCGCACCGCGGTGAATGACGCCAACGGCGGCAAGAGCCAGTTGGTGTCGATCATCGCCGCCGCTGTCATCGCCTTTGTCTTGCTGTTCCTGATGGCGCCGTTGCAGTTTATTCCTGTGGCGGGATTGGGTGTGGTGCTGATGTATGCGGCCTGGTCGCTGCTGGACATCCGCGGCATCTGGATCTTGCGCCGTCGCAACGCGCAGGCGTTCCGCCTGGCGCTGTTTACCTTCCTCAGCGTGCTGTTGGTGGGCGTGATCAGCGGCATCGGGCTGGCGGTGTTGCTGGGGCTGATGCAGTTTCTGCGCACCGTCTTCCGGCCGACGGAACAACTGCTGGGCGTCAATGATGAAGGTATGATCCATTCCATGGGCAATAACAATGGGGTGAAGGCGGTACCTGGCGTCATGATGTATCGCTTCAATTCGCCGCTGACCTATTTCAACGTGGCGTATTTCAAACGCCGTATCCTCAATTTGGTCGACGGCACGCCGTTCCAGCCGCGTTGGGTGGTGGTGGATGCGGTGGCCAGTTTTACCCATGCCGATATCAGCGTGCTGGCGGCTATCGATGAACTGAAACGCGATCTGTTACAGCGTAACGTAAGGCTGGTGCTGGCGGGGCGTCGCACCGAACTGACGCGTTGGTTTCGCATCAACCGCTTAGGACGCGATAAAGAGTTGATTCTGGTGCCGGATCTGTACCTGGCGCTGAAGCTGATTCAGAGTAAGGAGCAGGCGGAAGCCGCCGTGGTGGGGTAAACAAAAAAGGGGCGCGCCGAAGCGCGCCCCTTGGTTTTTGCTTACGCCGGCGTTAGCCGCGCAGCAGCATATACAGCCGGAACAGGTAGATCAGCAGCAGGGCGGAGACCAGGTTGCTCAACGCGGTCAGCACCACGCTGGCGACGTTCGGCGTCAGCACCGACAGATGGCTCACCAGGAACAGCACCAGCAGCTTGGCCGCCAGCCACAGCATCATCGCCGGCACAATCACGCGCGCATTGGCGAAAGCCAATTTGCTGCTCAGTTTGAGCGAAGCGAACACGCCTTTTTTATCGACGGAGGCGATCACCGGCGCCAGCGCGAAGGCGATAGCCATCAGCACGCCCGGCACCACAAACAGCGTCAGGCCGAGCTGGATCAGCAGGGTGCAGATAAACAGCAGCAGCAGCAGGCGCGGCAAGTCGGGCGCCGAGGCGCCGAGCGCGCGCAGGGCGCTGGTGCGTTGCCCTTGCGACACCAGACGGATCAGCGTCAGCATCCCGCCGACCAGCAGCACGTTGCCGACCAGCGCAGAGAAGGTGGCGGCCGCCGACACTTTCAGCAACACCATCTGCTGTTCCGGCGTCATCTGCTGGATCACTTCCTGAATGCCCATGCCGGTAGACGAGGCGAAATCGCTGGTGGTGGCAGCGAGCGTCGCCAACTGTTCGGCATCAGGGCTGAAGGCCTGATTCAGCAGCACGGAGATAAACGCCGTCAACAACGCCAGCATCAGGATGCTGGCCAGTTGGTTGCGTAAAAAGTTAAAACTGTCACGGTACAAAGCGTTGGCCGTGATAGGCATGCAGACTCCTTGGCGTCGGGAAAACAGAGATAAATCAGTGGGTGATTGTACCCTGTTCCACGCCGCTGTGGCACCCCGCGAATTGCACTACGCCTATTTCTTCAACGATCGTCGTCTCAGGCAGCGAAAGCGGCAAGGGCACCGGCAACGGCGGCAGGCCGTAGCGTTCCCGGGCGCGATCGCAGGCTTCGTTGCGCAGGCCGTTTTCACCGGACTGATCGAACTCCCTGCACGGGCTGGGCCGATTAAGGTAGATCGAGCAGGAAACGGCTTTACCTATTTCACCGTCCAGCGCGCTGCAGCGGGGGGACTTGCTGTTGGTCCCCTGCATGCAGCGCAGGAACGGGGTCAAAGGCTCTGTTAAGGAAAGGGGAACGGTGCCGCCGCCGTCTTCGGCTTCGGCCCAATAGAATGACACTCGAAAATAACCGCAGCATGCGCCGCAGCTGACACAGGGATTAAGGATTTCGCTCATCTTGATTGCCCACCGACTCCTCACGGCACCAACCAAAACCAACACGGAAAATGAAATTACCTCAGCCGCATTTTTCTCCGCAACAGAAATTTGAACATGTAGATAATTTGCAACAAAATCGATTTTTTGATGCAGATCAATCCTTGATTTATTAGACGGTTAGGTAACCTTGTTTTTAGTAGGATTTTAAATTTTTACACATAAGATGTGATCTCGATGGGATCACAAATACCCGAAAGTAGGTATATTCCCCCTCGAGCGATTAACCACACAAATGGAATGGATAATGAAAAAGACAACTCTGATGGTATTGGCGACGATGATGGCGCCTATGTTGGCAAGTGCGCATCAGGCCGGTGATTTCCTGTTCCGCGCGGGCACCGCGACGGTGCGTCCAAATGCAGGTTCGGACAACGTGCTGGGGTTGGGTTCGCTGGATGCGAAAAACAACACCCAGCTCGGTCTGACCTTCGGTTACATGGTGACGGACAACATCGGCGTTGAGTTGTTGGCCGCAACGCCATTCCGCCACAAGGTTACGCTGGGCGGCACTGATTTGGCGACCGTTCACCAACTGCCGCCTACGCTGATGGCGCAATACTATTTCGGCGACAAGCAGGATAAGCTGCGTCCTTACCTGGGCGTCGGCGTTAACTACACCACTTTCTTTGACGAGAAGTTCAACGACTACGGCAAAAGCGCCGGGTTGAGCGACCTCGATCTGAAAGATTCCTGGGGCGTGGCGGCGCAGGCCGGCCTGGATTACAACCTGGATGAGCACTGGATGCTGAACATGTCGGTGTGGTGGATGAACATCGAAACCAAAACTCGCTTCAACGATGCGAACGGTGGGCACCACAGCTTCGATACGCGTCTGGATCCGTGGGTGTTCATGTTCGGGGCGGGTTACCGCTTCTGATGAAGGCCACAAACAGGGAGGCGTTGTGCCTCCCTGTGTCGGTATTATTTAAGTTGCATCACGTTTTCAACGGATTTCACGCCGGCAACGCCGCGAGTGACCTGCACCGCACGATTGGCGTCATCGCTGGACGTCACGAAACCGCTCAGCTGAACGCGCCCTTTAAAGGTTTCCACGCTGATCTCACGTGACTTGATGTTTTTATCCGCCAGCAGTGCCGATTTCACTTTGGTGGTGATCACCGTGTCATCGATATAACCGCCCGTTCCCTCAGATTTCGCCGTCGGCGCGCAAGCGCTCACCGCGACCGCCACAACGGCTGCCATGCACAAGGCCGAAAGGGTTTTAAAAAGCTTCATAAATTACTCTCCATGCAATGTTATGGTTGAAACTCGTACGGTTTTTCGCCGCAGCGAGCGCATTCCCCAAATCAAACGAAGAAATGCATAGCGAACAAAGTTCATTGTGAGACAAGACCTGCGTTTGTTCAAATTTTTGCTGTAAATAAATGGAACAAACTTTGAGGGGAAACAAGCTGTTAAAGCGAGCGCCGGCGGGGCGCTCGCTGGAGAGGATCACGCCCGGGTGGCGCGCTTCATATTGCTGACGAAGGCCGCCAGCCTGGTCAGCATCTCCGCCGGGTTGGCATGGTGCTGTTCGATGATTTTGACGATGGCCGAGCCGGAGATCGCGCCGGCGGCCCCGGCCTGCAGCGCGGCCTTCACCTGCTCGGGCTCGGAGATGCCGAAGCCCTGCAGCGGCGGCGCGGCGTGATACTCGCGTAGCTTGTTCACCAGGTGATGCAGCGGCAGCTGCGCCCGGCTTTCGGTGCCGGTGACGCCGGCGCGCGACAGCAGGTAGGTATAGCCGCGGCCGTGCGAAGCGATTTCGCGCAGCAGATCGTCATCGGCGTTCGGCGGGCAGATGAAGATTGGTGCGATACCGTGACGAGCGGCGGCGGCGCGGAACGGCGCAGACTCTTCAAACGGCACGTCGGCGACCAGCACCGAATCCACGCCCACTTCGGCGCAGCGTTGGTAAAACCTATCGATGCCTTTATGGAACACCAGATTAGCGTACATCAGCAGGCCGATGGGAATGGTCGGGTGCTTCTGGCGGATGACCGCCAGCATCTCGAAGCACTGGGTCGGCGTGACGCCGGCGGCGAAAGCGCGCAGCGTCGCGCTCTGGATGGTTGGGCCATCCGCCAGCGGATCGGAGAAGGGGATGCCCAGCTCCAGCGCGTCCGCGCCGGCTTCGATCAGGGTGTCGATAATCTGCAGCGACAGCGTCGGATTAGGATCGCCCAGCGTCACGAACGGGACGAAGGCGCCTTCCTTGTTGCTTTCCAGGCGTTTAAACAGTTGCTGATAACGTTCCATCAGATTTCTCCCCGTGCTTTCAAAATGTCGTGAACGGTAAATATGTCTTTGTCGCCGCGGCCGGACAGGTTGACCACCAGGATCTGTTCTTTCTGCGGCGTTTCACGGATCATTTTCAGCGCGTGCGCCAGGGCGTGCGAGGATTCCAGCGCCGGGATGATGCCTTCATGGCGCGACAGCGCCTTGAATGCTTCCAGCGCTTCGTCGTCGGTGATCGACACGTATTCGGCTCGGCCGATGCTGTTCAGGAAGGCGTGCTGCGGCCCGACGGACGGGAAGTCCAACCCGGCGGAGATTGAATAGGATTCTTCAATCTGGCCTTCGGCGGTCTGCATCATCGGCGCTTTCATACCGAAGTAGATGCCGACGTGGCCATGCTTGAGCGGCGCGCCGTGCTGGCCGGTCTCGATGCCTAGGCCGGCGGGTTCCACGCCTATAAGCCCAACGTCGGCATCATCGATAAAGTCGGCGAACATGCCGATGGCGTTGGAGCCGCCGCCGACGCAGGCGATGACGGCATCCGGCAGGCGGCCTTCGCGCTCCAGCACCTGCGCTTTGGTTTCTTCGCCGATCATGCGCTGGAATTCACGCACGATGGTGGGGTACGGGTGCGGGCCGGCGGCGGTGCCGAGCATATAGTGGGCGGTTTCATAGCTGCCGGACCAGTCGCGCAGCGCTTCGTTGCAGGCGTCTTTCAGCGTAGCGGAGCCGCTGTGCACCGGGATCACTTCCGCGCCCATCAGCCGCATGCGGAAGACGTTCGGCGACTGGCGCTCAACGTCTTTGGCGCCCATATAGATGCGGCATTTCAGGCCGAGCAGCGCGCAGGCCAGCGCCGACGCGACGCCGTGCTGGCCGGCGCCGGTTTCCGCGATGATCTCGGTTTTGCCCATGCGCTTGGCCAGCAAGGCCTGACCCAGCACCTGGTTGGTCTTGTGTGCGCCGCCGTGCAGCAGGTCTTCACGCTTCAGATAAAGCTTGGTGTTGCTGCCGGCGGTGAGGTTTTTGCACAGCGTCAGCGCTGTCGGGCGACCCGCGTAGTTCTTCAACAGATCGATAAATTCCGCCTGAAACGCCGGATCGCGCTGGGCGCTGACAAAGGCTTCTTCCAGTTGTTTCAGGGCCGGCATCAGAATTTGCGGCACGTATTGGCCACCAAATTCGCCGAAGTAGGGGTTAAGCAGCGTCATGAGAGTTCCCGTTATTATCCGTTATTAATATAGAGCCGTATTCAGTAGGCGCGCAGGGTCTGGAAGACCGAGGCCAGGCGCGCGGGATCTTTGATGCCCGGTTCGCTTTCCACGCCGGTGTTGAAGTCCAGCCCGGCGCAGCCGAGCTTGGCCGCTTCGACGCAGTTGTCGGCGCGCAGGCCGCCCGCCAGCATCACGTTAGTCAGATCTTCGCCTTGCAATACCGACCAGTCGAAGCGTTGGCCGGTGCCGCCGGCGCCGTTGTCGAGCAGGTAGCGATCGACATGCTGCAGATCGCGCGCCGGCACCCGATCTTTCACGCTCAGCGCTTTCCAGATGCGGCAATCGGCCGGCAAACGGGCGCGCAGGGCGCTGATATAGGCCTGGTCTTCCGCGCCGTGCAGTTGCACCGCATGCAGCCCGAGGCGCTCAACGGTCAACGCCACGGTATCGAGCTGGGCGTCGCAGAACACGCCGACATACTTCAGCGGCGCGCCGGAGATCACTTCGCGGGCGCGGGTGATGTCCACATAGCGCGGCGAACGGCCAACGAAAATCAGCCCGCCGTAGATGGCGCCGGCCTGATAGGCGGCGGCGGCGTCCTGCGGACGGGTCAGGCCGCACACTTTGTTGTCGCCCAGGATCACGCGGCGCACGGCGGCGCGCAGATCGGGTTCCGACATCAGCGCGCTGCCGATCAGGAAGCCGTTGGCGTAATGGCTCAGTTCGCGGATCTGCCCATAGCTGTTGATGCCTGACTCGCTGATCACCGTCACGCCATGCGGCACGCGCGGCGCCAGCTGGCGGGTGCGGTTCAGATCGATGCTCAGATCGCGCAGATCGCGGTTGTTGATGCCGACCACGCGCGCTTCCAGCGCGATCGCGCGCTGCAGTTCTTCTTCACTGATCACTTCGGTCAGCACGCCCATATTCAGGCTGTGGGCTACCGCCGCCAACTGGCGATACTGGTCGTCGGTCAACACCGACAGCATCAGCAGGACGGCATCGGCCTGATAGTAGCGCGCCAGGTAAATCTGATACGGATCGATGATAAAGTCTTTGCACAACACCGGTTGGCTGACGGTTTTACTGACCAGCGGCAGGAAATCGAAGCTGCCCTGGAAGTATTTCTCGTCGGTCAGCACCGAGATCGCCGAGGCGAAATCTTTATACACCGTGGCGATCTCTACCGGATCAAAGTTCTCGCGAATCAGCCCTTTGGAAGGCGAAGCCTTCTTGCATTCGAGAATGAAAGCCGTCCGGGTGCCCTGCAGCGCGTGATAGAAACTGCGTTCACTCGGCACGATGTCGTTCTGAAAGCCGGCCAGGGGCTGTTGCTGTTGTCGCGCCGCGATCCATTGCGCTTTGTCGCGGACAATCTTGTGTAGCACGGTTTCCTGCATCATTTATCCTCTTGCCGCCAGTGCGATGACACGCTCATAAGCCTGCCCGCTGTTGATCATATCCAGTGCCTGCCGCGCATTTTGGCGCAGGTCTTCATGTCCGAATAACTTCAGAAGCAACGCGACGTTGGCCGCGACCGCCGCGGCGTGCGCCGGCTCGCCTTTACCTTGTAACAGCCGCGCCAAAATGTCACGGTTTTCTTCCGGCGTGCCGCCCAGCAAGGCTTCCAGCGGATAGGTTTCCAATCCGAAGGACTGCGGCGTGAGCTGGTAGCTGCTGATTTCGCCGTTGTTCAATTCCGCCACGTGCGTCGGGGCGTGGATCGCCACCTCGTCCATGCCGCCGCCGTGAACCACCGCCGCACGCTGATAACCCAGCACGCGCAGGGTTTCGGCGATCGGCAGCACCAGTTCCGGGCTGTAAACGCCGATCAGCGCCAGCGGCGGGAGCGCCGGGTTGATCAGCGGGCCCAGCACGTTGAACAGCGTGCGGGTTTTCAGCTGCTGGCGCACCGGCATGGCGTGACGAAAACCGGTGTGGTACTGCGGCGCGAACAGGAAGCACACGCCGAGATCGTCCAGCGCCTTGCGCGCTTCTTCCGCCGGCAGATCCAGGCGGATGCCGAACGCCGCCAGCAGATCCGAAGAGCCGGAACGGCTGGAGACGCTGCGGTTGCCGTGTTTGGCGATCTTCGCGCCGCACGCCGCCGCCACGAAGGCGCTGGCGGTGGAAATATTGATGCTGTTGGTGCCGTCGCCGCCGGTGCCGACGATATCGGCGAACAGATAGTCAGGGCGCGGGAACGGCTGAGCGTCGTCAAGCAGCGCTTTGGCGGCGCCGGCGATCTCTTCCGGGCGCTCGCCGCGGACTTTCATGCTGATCAACGCCGCCGCCAGTTGGCTCGGCTCCAGCTCGCCGCGCACGATGGCGCTGAACAGCTGTTGGCTTTCCTGCTGGCTCATCGACTCGGCGCGGTACAGTTTCTCAAGAATAGGTTGCATCGTCGTGTTCCTTATATTACTTCGCCAGCGCCCAGGCCAGGGTCTGCTCAAGCAGGCGCGCGCCGTGGGTGGTCAGAATCGATTCCGGGTGGAACTGGAAGCCGCACACGCGGCGGCGGTCGTCGCGCACCGCCATCACCATTTCGCCGAAACGGGCGTTGACGGTGAGATCGGCCGGGATATTGCTGCCGACCAGCGAATGGTAGCGCGCCACCGGCAGCGGATTGGCCATGCCGGCGAACATGCCTTCGCCATCGTGAGCGATCGCCGAGGCTTTGCCGTGCAGGATCTCGCCCGCCTGGCCGACCTGGCCGCCATAGGCTTCGACGATCGCCTGGTGGCCGAGGCAGATGCCGATGATCGGCAGTTGGCCGCGCAGGCGTTGCAGCAGTTCCGGCATACAGCCCGCTTCGGAAGGGGCGCCAGGGCCGGGCGACAGCATCAGCACCGGCTGTTCCATCTGTTGCAGACGCTCGATGATCACCTCGGCGGCGATCTGATTACGGTAAATCACCACCTGGTGGCCGCTGGCGCGCAGCTGATCGACCAGGTTGTAGGTAAAGGAGTCGACGTTGTCGAGCAGCAGGATATCGGCCATCAGAACACCTCCTTGGCATGGTGCGCAGTGGCGATGGCGCGCAGCACGGCACGGGCTTTATTACGGGTTTCGTCGGCTTCCGCCTGCGGGACGGAATCCAGCACCACGCCGGCACCGGCTTGCACGGTGGCGATGCCATCTTCAACGTAGGCGGAGCGAATGACGATGCAGGTATCCAGATCGCCGGTGGCGGTGAAGTAGCCCACTGCGCCGCCGTAGCTGCCGCGGCGCGTGCCTTCGGAGGCGGCGATCAGCTGCATCGCCCGCACTTTCGGCGCGCCGCTGAGGGTGCCCATGTTCATGCAGGCCTGGTAGGCGTGCAGCACGTCGAGATCGGCGCGCAGGGTGCCCACCACGCGGGAAACCAGGTGCATGACGAATGAATAGCGATCCACTTTGGTCAGGTCGGCCACGTAGCGGCTGCCGGCCTGGCAGATGCGCGCCAGATCGTTGCGCGCCAGATCGACCAGCATCAAGTGCTCGGCCAGCTCTTTGTGGTCGGTGCGCATTTCCAGCTCGATGCGGCTGTCGAGATCCAAATCCAGCGACCCATCGGCGCGGCGGCCGCGTGGGCGAGTGCCGGCGATCGGGTAGATTTCGATTTGGCGATTGCCCGCGTCATATTTCAGCGCGCTCTCCGGCGAAGCGCCGAACAGGGTGAAGTCATCATCCTGCATGAAGAACATGTACGGGCTGGGGTTGTTGTCTTTCAACGTTTGGTAGGCCGCCAGCGGCGCCGGGCACGGCAGGGTGAAGCGGCGCGACGGCACCACCTGGAAAATCTCGCCCTGGCGGATCGCTTCCTGCAGCTCGCTGACCACCGCGCCGTACTCTTCGTCGCTCTGGTTACAGCTCAGCTGCATGTTTTCCAGCGTTTGGTGCGGGATTGGCTGCGGGGGTTGTTGCAACTCAGCCTGCAGCTGTTCCAGGCGGTGCTGCAAACGCTGCGCTTCACTCGCCTGCTCACTGAAGACGCTGGCCTGCAGACGGGCCGAGCCGCGTTGATGATCCAGCACCAGCAGGGTTTCCGCCAGATAGAAGCAGAAGTCCGGGCAGCGTTGATCCTGGCGCAGCGCCGGCAGGTTTTCAAAACCGGCGACCAAATCATAGGCGAACAGGCCGCCCAGCATCACGGCTTCGCGCTCGTCCGCCGGGGAGTCCACCAGCGTCAGCAGTGTGCGCAGTGCGTCGAACACCGACAGGGAGCGCAGGCGCGCGTCTTCGTCCTGCACCTCGTCGATCGCCGGGAAGGTCAGCTCGCGGCCGTTAGGGCGTGCCTGATTGCGCACCTCGGGCGGCAGCGCTTCGTCCAGCAGCGGCAGCAGCGCCGCGCCGTTGGCGGTGAGCGCCTGCACGCTGACGGTGTGGCCCAGTGCGGTAATGCGCAGCGCGCTGTCGATCACCAGCAGGCTCTGCAGATTCTGTTTGCTGTTGATTTCCGCCGACTCCAGCAGCAGGGTGGCCGGACGGGCGCCGCACAGCTGGTGGAAAAGGGTGGTGGGATCGCCCCGGTAGCTGGCTTGCGCCTTCAGCAATGTCAGTTGTGGTTTGGTGTTCATCATCGGTGGTTCCAGTGAATTCTGTCCATAAAAAAGCCCGCATCAGGTGCGGGCTCAGGAAATCTGCATTGTCAGATGACAGCTATGCGCGATTACACCGCCCGCAAGAGGGAGGTACGCCACCAACCGTGAAGAGAAATGTATGTGTTCATTTGCAGACTCTCTTTTTTAACTCTCATCCGACACGGCCGTTGCCGTGAACTTGTGTACTAGTTAACTGGTTCGCGAAGGCAAAGTCAACCCTCTTTTTGCACAATGTTTTAGCGGCCAGCGTGAATTCTATTCATCGTCTGCCTGGCGCAGAATAGATTTCCGTCCGGCCGCCGATCGCGGGTATGATAGAAAGCCAAGCCATTGCCGGATAGCCGTTTTGACAGACAGTAACCCCCCATCCACCGCTTTTACTCTGTACGATCTCCACAGCCACACGACCGCCTCTGATGGCTACCTGACGCCAACGCAGCTGGTGCTGCGGGCGGTAGAGATGCGCGTGGGTGTGCTGGCGATCACCGATCACGACACCACCGCAGGCTTGGCTGAGGCCGCCGCCGCTATTGCGGAGCAGGCGTTGCCGCTGCGGCTGGTCAACGGGGTGGAAATCTCGACGCTGTGGGAAAACCATGAAATTCATATCGTTGGGTTGGGCATGGACGTCGCGCACCCGGCGCTGGTGGCGCTATTGGCGGAACAAACCGAACGTCGCAACCGGCGGGCACAGGAGATCGGCGCGCGTCTGGGTAAAGCGCGCATTCCCGACGCCTATGCCGGCGCCCAGCGGTTGGCGGGGGCCGGTGCGGTGACCCGCGGCCATTTCGCCCGTTACCTGGTGGAGATTGGCGTGGCGGACAACATGGCGCAGGTGTTCAAGAAATATCTGGCCAAAGGCAAAACCGGCTACGTGCCGCCGCAGTGGTGTACAATAGAACAAGCCATTGATGCGATTCATCAATCGGGCGGCCAGGCGGTGATAGCGCATCCCGGCCGTTACGATCTGACCGCGAAGTGGTTGAAACGTTTGCTGGCGCATTTCGCCGAACACGGCGGCGACGCCATGGAAGTGGCGCAGTGTCAGCAGGCGCCGCATGAGCGCTCGCAGTTGGCGAAATACGCCCAGGACTACCGCCTGTTGGCCTCGCAAGGATCTGATTTTCATCAGCCTTGTTCGTGGATCGAACTGGGCCGCAAACTGTGGCTGCCGGGCGGGGTCGAGCCGGTGTGGCGCGATTGGCCGCAGCCTGGCGAGGCGGTCTGATTTTTCGCGCGTGGCAACGCGCGCGGGCATCATTTTAGGAGCAAGTCATGAGTCAGCTTTTTTATATTCACCCGGACAACCCACAGCCGCGTTTGATTAACCAGGCGGTTGAGGTGCTGCGCAAGGGCGGGGTGATCGTTTATCCCACCGATTCCGGCTACGCGCTGGGCTGTATGCTGGAAGAAAAGGCGGCGATGGAACGCATTTGCCGCATCCGTCAGTTGGACGGCAACCACAATTTCACCCTGATGTGCCGCGATCTGTCCGAGTTGTCGACTTATGCGCACGTCGATAATACGGCGTTCCGCCTGATTAAAAACAATACGCCGGGCAACTACACCTTCATTCTGAAAGCGACCAAAGAAGTGCCGCGCCGCCTGATGAATGAAAAGCGCAAAACCATCGGCCTGCGTGTGCCGTCGAACCCGATCGCATTGGCGCTGCTGGAGGCGCTGAACGAACCGATGATGTCCACCACCCTGATGCTGCCGGGCAATGATTTTGCCGAGTCCGATCCGGAAGAGATCAACGATCATTTGGGCAAGGTGGTCGATCTGGTGATCCACGGCGGCTTCCTCGGCCAACAGCCGACCACGGTGATCGATCTGACCGAATCCTCGCCGGAAGTGGTGCGTGAGGGGGCGGGCGACGCGGCGCCTTTCCGTTGATGTCAATTGTTGCCACCTTGCCCATTGTCTGAAAATCGGCTGAAGCGACGCTATTTCGCGTGAAAGCCGCTATTCTTGAAGACTTCAGAATTGATAATGGGCAGGATGCGCAGCAATGATTAAACAGGTTTCTTTTTTAGCGGCCTTATTATTTTCCTCAATGGCAAATGCGGGGTTTTATTCGGGCAGTGGTCTGCTGGCGGAATCCAGCGGTTACGTAAAAAATAAAAGCGGTGAAGCCACCGTGGCCGAAGCGCTGAATGGCGGCATGTTCATGGGATACGTCGCCGGCGTATTCGATACTTATTCCATGCAGGGCAATCGCAATATCTGCCCGGAAGCCGGGATGAGCATCGGCGTAGCCGCCGACGCGGTGATGCAGTATTTGAACGAGCATCCTGAGCAACTGCATTATTCCGCACCGTCGGTGATCATGCTGGCGTTAAGTGCCGCCTATCCCTGCGTGCGTCATTAAGTTCCCATTCCAATTAGTGCGCATTTTTTCATAAGGTGCGCCCAGGGGGCTTTCCGCACGAACTTCAATAGATCAATACCTGCTGCGCTGTCACCTTATCCCCGTCGGTATTCCCCGAACGGGTCGGGGAGAGACGCGCAGGAGGTAATATGACCGCATTTCACAGTGCCAACATGATACTCGACTATCAGGATGTCGGCTCAGGGCCGCTCACGTTGGTGTTGCTGCCCGGCTGGTGCGAACCGAAAACCGTGTTTGAGCCGTTCATCGCTCTGGCGGCCGAACGCTATCGGGTGATCAGCATCGACTGGCGCGGCCATGGCCTGTCGTCAAAAGCCACGGAGATGTCGCTGACGGCGGACGACTTGCTGGAGGATGTGCGCCAACTTCTGACGGCGCTGCGTTTGGATAACGCGGTCACTCTGTCGGTGGCGCACGCCAGCTGGCTGGCGGTAGCGTTGGCCGAAGCGTTGCCGCAACGGGTACGGGGCATGGTGTTTCTCGACTGGATCATGACGCGGCCGGAGCCGGCGTTCTTTACGGCGGTGAGCCGCATGCAGCAACCGCAGCAGTGGCTGGCGGCACGCGACGCCTTGTTCGACTTTTGGCAGGGCGGTATCCGCCACGATCGGGTCAAACGCCATCTGGAGGTCGAGATGGCGCAGGAGGATTACCGGCTTTGGCGTGCCGCCGGGGTGGCCATCGAACATGCCTACCGGCAATTCGGCTCGCCGCTGCAACGCCTGGCGGGCATGAGCGCGCCGCCGCCGTGCCGGCACATCTACTCGTTGGATCGCCGCGACGACTACCTGCGGCAACAGCAGGCATTTGCCGCCGAGCAGCCGTTTTTCTCCGTGGTGCGTCTAGGGGAGGCCCGCACTCACCTCGGTATTCTGGAACGGCCTGACGCGGTGCTGTGGGCAGTGGAGGATTTTTTGGCGCCGTGAACGCCGCCTGTGGGGGCCACCGCCGATAAAGTGGGTTTCAACACCTTAGAAAGCCTGTATAATACGCGGTTCGATCCTGATAAACGTATTATTACCGTGGTGGCGATTGGCCGCGGCGGTTATCCCCCCGACGCCTGTGAAGGCGACATTAGAGGTTGCTCAATGAGCGAAAAGTTACAGAAAGTTTTAGCGCGCGCCGGGCATGGCTCGCGTCGTGAAATCGAAACCATGATTGAAGCCGGGCGCGTCAGCGTCGACGGCAAGGTCGCCAAGCTGGGCGATCGCGTTGAAGTGACCCCGGCGATGAAAATTCGTCTGGACGGTCATGTCCTGTCGATCAAAGAGTCCGAAGAGGTGGTTTGCCGGGTGCTGGCTTACTACAAACCGGAAGGCGAGCTGTGTACCCGCAGCGATCCTGAAGGCCGCCCGACGGTGTTCGATCGCCTGCCGAAGCTGCGCGGTTCGCGCTGGGTGGCGGTAGGGCGCCTGGACGTCAACACCTCCGGTCTGCTGCTGTTCACTACCGATGGTGAACTGGCCAACCGTCTGATGCACCCGAGCCGTGAAGTGGAGCGCGAATACGCGGTGCGCGTGTTCGGCCAGGTCGACGATGCGAAAGTGAAGCAGCTGAGCAAAGGCGTGCAATTGGAAGACGGCCCGGCCGCCTTCCGCACCATCAGCTTCCAGGGCGGTGAAGGCCTCAATCAGTGGTACAACGTGACCCTGACCGAAGGCCGCAACCGTGAAGTGCGTCGCCTGTGGGAAGCGGTGGGCGTGCAGGTGAGCCGCCTGATCCGCGTGCGTTACGGCGACATCGATCTGCCGAAAGGCCTGCCGCGCGGCGGCTGGGCCGAACTGGATCTGCCGGCGATCAACTACCTGCGCGAGCTGGTGGAGTTGAAACCGGAAACGGTCAGCAAAATGCCGGTGGAGCGTGAGCGCCGCCGCGTGAAGGCCAACCAGATCCGCCGCGCGGTCAAGCGCCACTCGCAGGTGGCCGGCAGCGGCCGCCGCAGTGCGCCAGGCAGCAAACCAGGCAAGCCAAGCAAACGCAGCTAATCCCGCCGTTCTGGCCCCGTTCGGGGCCAGAACGTTTTGTTACCAATCGATCCCTTGTTGCGCCTTCACGCCCGCGTCGAACGCGTGTTTCACCGGCCGCATCTCCGTGACCGTATCCGCCAGTTCCAGCAGATCGCGATGGCAGCCGCGCCCGGTCAGGATCACCGTTTGATGCGCAGGGCGTTGCAGGAGCGCTTCCTTCAGCTCTTCCAGTTCCAGATAGCCGTAGGTCAGCATGTAGGTCACTTCGTCCAGCAGCACCAGATCCAGGCTGCTGTCGGCCAGCATGCGTTTGCCGTGCTGCCACACCGCCTGGCAGGCGGCGGTGTCGCCGGCCTTGTTCTGCGTTTCCCAGGTGAAACCGGTGGCCATCACCTGAAATTCAACGCCGTGTTGCTGCAGCAGATTCTTTTCGCCATTGGGCCATTCGCCCTTGATGAACTGGATCACCCCGGCGCGCATGCCGTGGCCGACCGCGCGGGTGACGGTGCCGAAGGCGGCGGTGGTTTTGCCTTTGCCGTTGCCGGTAAACACCAGCAGCAGGCCGCGGGTGTCCTGCGCCGCGGCGATGCGCGCATCGACCTGTTCTTTCAGGCGCTGCTGGCGCTGTTGATGACGATCTTCCGCCATGAAACGCTCCTGCTTATTCGGCTGCGCCGGGTTTGCGGTTCGGCTGCGCGTCGAAGCTCATGCCGGTTTTGCGGCGGCTGTCTTCGCCCATCAAATACAGATACAGCGGCATGATATCGGTCGGGGTTTTCAGCTTGTTCTTGTCTTCGTGCGGGAAGGCAGATGCGCGCATTTTGGTGCGAGTGCCGCCCGGATTGATGCAGTTCACCCGCAGATTGCGGTTTTTGTACTCGTCGGCCAATACCTGCATCATGCCCTCGGTGGCGAACTTCGACACCGCATAGGCACCCCAGTTTGCGCGGCCGGTACGCCCGACGCTGGAGCTGGTGAACACCAGTGAACCGGCGTGGGATTTCAGCAGCAGCGGCAGCAGCGCCTGAGTCAGCATAAAGGTGGCGTTGACGTTAACCTGCATCACTTCTTGCCACATGGTCATCGACAGGTCGGCCATCGGCGCGATGTCGCCGAGCAGGCCGGCGTTGTGCAGCACGCCGTCAAGGCGGGGGATCTGGCGCGCCAGATCGTCGGCTATCTGCCGGCATTGCTCCTGAGTGGCGTGCAGCAAGTCCAGCGTCACCACCAGGGCCGGGGCACCGCCCTGGGCTGCGATCTCTTGTTGTACCGCCAGCAGTTTGCTCTCGGTGCGCCCCAGCAGCACCAACTGGGCGCCGAAGCGCGCGTAGGTCAGCGCCGCTTCACGGCCGATGCCGTCGCCGGCGCCGGTGACCAAAATGATACGTTGTTCGAGCAGATCTTGTTTGGGTTGGTAATGCACGATAAATCCTCGCCTGGGTGGCTGTTCTCCCGCAGATATCGGGGAGCAAGGGTGAAACGCGCGGCCGGGGCGGGAGCGAAGGCTCGACCGTCTGCGGGCCGCGCAGCGAATCCGTCTCATCATATTGATGAATAATGGGTGTTATATGCCTTAATCCGCGGGCATTTTCAATGCGTAGCAGGCTGAAATGGCATTCTTTTGTAACAAAAGCGCGGCGGTGGCGGCTTGGTTCGGCCGTAAATCGTCCCCATAGTGATGCTCTGTGCGCAATGAATTTTCATTTAGCCGCGACAGCAGCCGCTGCGGTTGGCTAAAATGGAAATAAGCATACTAACAACCTGTAAATAAAGGCGGAATCTGTGGAGTTTATATCTGTTTATGGCCTGTTTCTGGCCAAGGTCGCCACGGTGGTGCTCGCCATCGCCGCGTTGGCCATCCTGGCGGTCAGTTTGGGGCAACGCAAGAGCCGCCAGAAAGGGGAGCTGCAGCTGACCGATCTCGGCGAACAGTATCGCGAGATGCAGCGCGATATGCGCCTGGCGCGCATGGATGCCGCCGAGCAGAAGGTTTGGCTGAAACAGTTCAAAAAGCAGACTAAATCTGATGACAAATTGAAGAAACAGCGCGCCAAGTCCGGCGCGGTGGAAGTGGCCAAGCCGTGCCTGTATGTGCTGGACTTCAAGGGCAGCATGGACGCGCACGAGGTTACCTCGCTGCGCGAAGAGATCTCGGCGGTGCTGGCGGTGGCGTCGGCGCAGGATGAAGTTCTGTTGCGCCTGGAAAGCCCTGGCGGGGTGGTGCACGGCTACGGCCTGGCGGCTTCGCAGTTGGAGCGCCTGCGCAAAGGCGGCATTCGTCTGACGGTCGCGGTGGATAAAGTGGCGGCCAGCGGCGGCTACATGATGGCTTGCGTTGCGGATCGCATCGTGGCGGCGCCGTTCGCTATCATCGGTTCCATCGGCGTGGTGGCGCAGATCCCGAACTTCCACCGCCTGTTGAAAAAGAACGATATCGACGTGGAGTTGCACACCGCTGGGCAATTTAAACGCACGCTGACGCTGTTTGGCGAAAACACCGAACAAGGGCGCGAGAAGTTCCGAGAAGATCTGAACGAAACGCACGAGCTGTTCAAGCGCTTTGTGCATGAGCAGCGCCCGTCGCTCGACATCGACAGCGTCGCCACCGGTGAGCACTGGTTCGGTTCACAGGCGAAAGAGAAGGGCCTGATCGACGCCATCGGCACCAGCGATGATTTGCTGATCGCCGAGCTGGATAACCATGAAGTGATCGCCGTGCGCTATACGCGCCGCAAACGCCTGATGGATCGCTTCACCGGCAGCGCGGCGGAAAGCGTCGATCGTTTGCTGCTGCGCTGGTGGCAGCGTGGGGAAAAGCCGTTGTTGTAACGGCAACGAGAGCGGGAATCAACGGGGGCCAGGCGCCCCCGTTTTCTTGTCTTAATCGACCAGGTGGTATTTTTCCGAAAGCAGGTGAGCCAAATGTTTAAACATATTAAATACCGCGGTGGTTTTGGCGGTGGGCAATCCATCGGCATCCAAAAAGTATTCTCCGCGAAAAACTAAAACGCCGCTTTTTTGTTCAATGTCGGTGGCGATCATGCCGTGCAGATAATCTTCGTGTTGGCGGATGATGTTATTTGCTTCCGCCAGCAGGGCCTCGCGGCCGATAGGTGCAGTATTCGTGCGCATTTATTAGACTCCAAACTAAAAACTCTGCGCATATTCTAACGCCGGTTCGCTTTTATCCGCAAACCGACTAAGGTTTATTTGCCGTCTGGATGGCCATGGGCGGCCGCCGGTTGGCGAAATCGGACTTTCCATGCTAATTAGGTTGCGTGACGCTTTTTATCAGGTACAGTGTGGGATTTTGCGGCGTCGGGTGGAAGGTTTTGTTTACGCCATGAATAAAACTCACACAGCCATACTTCTGGGGCATGGGTGAATAGCAGGCAGGATCAACAACTTGCGTTCAGGTTGAGCAGTTGGGCAACCAAAAGAAAAAAATCTGTTGATCTCTTGCCAGACTGCCGCAATATAAAAAAAGAGACACGAATTGCCGCGGCACGGCGAGATAAAAGACTTCTTTTTAGAAGAAATAAATTAGGTAAAGGTAAATATGGGTAAAGCTCTCGTAATAGTTGAGTCCCCGGCAAAAGCCAAAACTATTAATAAATATTTAGGAAGTGACTACGTGGTGAAGTCCAGCGTCGGTCACATCCGTGATTTGCCGACCAGTGGCTCAGCCAGCAAAAAGAGCGCTGACTCAACCGAAGACAAAGCCAAGAAAAAAGTTAAAAAAGATGAGAAGGCGGCGCTGGTAAATCGCATGGGCGTCGACCCTTACCACGGCTGGAAAGCGCATTATGAAATCCTGCCGGGTAAAGAAAAAGTGGTCGCCGAGTTAAAATCGTTGGCGGAAAACGCCGACCACATTTATCTCGCAACCGACCTTGACCGCGAAGGGGAAGCCATCGCCTGGCACCTGCGGGAAGTGATCGGTGGCGATGACAAACGCTTTAGCCGCGTGGTGTTTAACGAAATCACCAAAAACGCGATCCAACAGGCGTTCAAACAGCCGGGCGAGCTGAACATTGATCGCGTCAACGCGCAGCAGGCGCGCCGGTTTATGGACCGCGTGGTGGGCTATATGGTCTCGCCGCTGCTGTGGAAGAAAATCGCCCGCGGCCTGTCCGCCGGCCGTGTGCAGTCGGTGGCGGTGCGTCTGGTGGTTGAGCGCGAACGCGACATCAAGGCGTTCGTGCCGGAAGAGTACTGGGAACTGCATGCCGATCTGCTGGCGAAGGGTGAAACCGCGCTGCAGATGGAAGTGACCCATGCGCACGATAAACCGTTCAAGCCGGTCAACCGCGAGCAGACGCACGCCGCGGTCAAGTTGCTGGAAAAAGCCCGCTACACGGTGCTGGATCGCGAAGACAAACCGACCAGCAGCAAGCCGGGCGCGCCTTTCATTACCTCCACGCTGCAACAGGCCGCCAGTACACGCCTGAGCTTCGGCGTGAAGAAAACCATGATGATGGCGCAACGGCTGTATGAAGCCGGCCACATCACCTATATGCGTACCGATTCCACCAACCTGAGCCAGGATGCGCTCAACATGGTGCGTGGCTACATCGGCGACAACTTCGGCGATAAATACCTGCCGAAGGCGCCGAATCAGTACAGCAGCAAAGAGAATTCGCAGGAAGCGCACGAAGCGATCCGTCCTTCGGACGTGAACGTGCTCGCCGAGCAGCTCAAAGACATGGAAGCGGACGCGCAGAAGCTGTATCAGCTGATCTGGCGCCAGTTCGTCGCCTGCCAGATGACGCCGGCGCAATACGATTCCACCACGCTGACGGTGAAAGCCGGCGATTATCAGCTGCGCGCCAAGGGCCGTACGCTGCGCTTTGACGGTTGGACCAAGGTGATGCCGGCGCTGCGCAAGGGCGATGAAGATCGCACCCTGCCATACGTCGAAATCGGCAGCGAGCTGGATCTGCAGAAACTGATCCCGAGCCAGCACTTCACCAAGCCGCCGGCGCGCTACAGCGAAGCCTCGCTGGTGAAAGAGCTGGAAAAACGCGGCATCGGCCGCCCGTCCACCTACGCCTCCATCATCTCGACCATTCAGGATCGCGGTTACGTGCGGGTGGAAAGCCGCCGCTTCTATGCCGAGAAAATGGGCGAGATCGTCACCGATCGTCTGGAAGAAAATTTCCGCGAGCTGATGAACTATGACTTCACCGCACGCATGGAAGACGGCCTCGATGAGGTCGCCAACAACCAGGCCGAGTGGAAAGCGGTGCTGGACGAGTTCTTTGTCGATTTCAGCGAGCAGCTGGAAACGGCGGAGAAGGATCCGGAAGAAGGCGGCATGCGGCCTAACCAGATGGTGATGACCAGCATCGATTGCCCGACCTGCGGCCGCAAGATGGGCATCCGTACCGCCAGCACCGGCGTGTTCCTCGGCTGTTCCGGCTACGCGCTGCCGCCGAAGGAACGTTGCAAAACCACCATCAACCTGGTGCCGGAAGCGGAAGTGCTCAACATCCTCGAAGGCGACGACGCGGAAACCAACGCGTTGCGCGCCCGCCGCCGCTGCCAGAAATGCGGTACGGCGATGGACAGCTATCTGATCGATAACCAGCGCAAGCTGCACGTCTGCGGTAACAACCCGGCGTGTGACGGCTATGAGATCGAAGAGGGCGAGTTCCGTCTGAAAGGCTATGACGGCCCGGTGGTGGAGTGCGACAAGTGCGGCTCGGAAATGCACCTGAAAATGGGGCGTTTCGGCAAGTACATGGGCTGCACCAACGAGAACTGCAAAAACACCCGCAAGATCCTGCGTAACGGCGATGTGGCGCCGCCGAAGGAAGATCCGGTGCCGTTGCCGGAGCTGCCGTGCGAGAAGTCCGACGCCTATTTCGTGCTGCGTGACGGCGCTGCCGGCGTGTTCCTGGCGGCCAACACCTTCCCTAAATCGCGCGAGACCCGCGCGCCGCTGGTGGAAGAGCTGGCTCGCTTCAAGGATCGTCTGCCGGAGAAACTGCGCTATCTGGCCGATGCGCCGGTGGCGGATGCCGAAGGCAACAAAACGCTGGTGCGTTTCAGCCGTAAAACCAAGCAGCAGTACGTCTCCTCTGAAAAAGACGGCAAGGCGACCGGTTGGTCTGCGTTCTACGTGGACGGCAAGTGGGTCGAAGGCAAGAAGTAGGGGCGATGCCCTGCCTGCAAGATGAAAAACCAGCCCCGGCGGCTGGTTTTTTATTGGTGAAAAGGGGCAAACGGATCTATCCTTTGCTGTTTTTATCCCTCCGACATCGCCGTTTCACGTTGATACCCATGCAAAATAATCGTTATCATAGTGTGACGCGGATCTATACTTGAAGCTGCATCGTGGTATAGTGGTTATATAAAAATTTTTTTTATTATTAAAGCTTATTAACAACGGCGTTTTCTTCACCATCAGGGTAGAACACGGGGTTTATGGCTTGTGAGTTTCAGCATACCGGGGCGACACCGATATACCTGGCTGCGGGTAAGCCGCAGTGTTTAACCTAGGATGGTATAAGATATGAAATTGCAGCAGCTTCGTTACATTGTGGAAGTGGTTAACCACAACCTGAATGTCTCCTCGACGGCAGAAGGGCTCTATACTTCTCAACCCGGCATCAGCAAACAGGTGCGCATGCTCGAAGATGAGCTGGGCATCCAGATTTTCGCCCGCAGCGGCAAGCACCTGACCCAGGTCACCCCCGCCGGCCAGGAAATCATTCGCATCGCGCGTGAAGTGTTGTCCAAAGTCGACGCCATCAAAGCCGTTGCCGGTGAACACACCTACCCGGACAAAGGCTCGCTGTACGTCGCCACCACGCATACGCAGGCTCGCTACGCCTTGCCCAACGTGATCAAGGGCTTTATCGAGCGTTACCCGCGCGTCTCGCTGCACATGCATCAGGGCTCGCCGACGCAGATCGCCGAAGCGGTCTCCAAGGGCACCGCCGATTTTGCCATCGCCACCGAGGCGCTGCACCTGTACGACGATCTCATCATGTTGCCGTGCTACCACTGGAACCGTGCGGTGGTGGTGAAGCCCGATCATCCTTTGGCGGGCAAAAGCAGCATCAGCATTGAAGAGCTGGCGGCTTACCCCATCGTCACTTACACCTTCGGCTTTACCGGCCGCTCGGAGCTGGACACCGCCTTCAACCGCGCCGGCCTGACGCCGCGCATCGTCTTCACCGCCACTGACGCTGACGTCATCAAAACCTATGTGCGTCTGGGATTGGGGGTGGGGGTGATCGCCAGCATGGCGGTGGATCCGGTGCAGGATCCGGATCTGGTGACGGTGGATGCGCGCGACATCTTCACCTACAGCACCACCAAAATCGGCTTCCGCCGCAGCACCTTCCTGCGCAGCTACATGTACGATTTCATTCAGCGCTTCGCGCCGCACCTGACGCGCGACGTGGTCGACAGCGCGGTGGCGCTGCGCTCCAACGAAGAGATCGAGGCGATGTTCAAGGACATCAAGCTGCCGATTAAATAGGTTCAGGTTGGCAGAGCGTCCGTCAAAACAGGAGGGGGTGTCCCTCCTGTTTTGTTTGCTGCCGCTTACGACACATCTTGGTTATTCGTCGGGGGTTGAGACTGAGGTAAAGCGTTAACGTGTTGGTTGATGCGCTTATCCAACGCTTTGGCCCGTTTGGCGGCGACGATCGTTATAACAGCCAGGTAAAGCAGATAAAGGCTTGATGCCAAAAGAGTCCATCCTATTCTCTTTTGTACTTTGACATCGGCGCGCCGTTCACTGTCATCACCGGTGGTGAGTCGATAACAGATTGATTGTACCTCACTTTCCAATAGACCCACCTCGGCGGCGCGGTGAAAAGCATCGCGGACGCCGCATTGCTCTCGTGTCAGTTCCCATTTTTTGTCTGATGTGAACGGAATAAACAGATCTGAGTTTTTCGCATAATCTTTGCCCAACAGAAAACTGTGCGTGGTCTGTTTGAACTCATACCAGGCTTCATTGGTGATTGTCAGTTTCGTTGCGGCAATGGTAATGAAGTACAAAAGCACGATAGATACGGCAAGGTAGGCAAACTCCATGGCGCTTGCCAGCCTAATTTTCTGATCTTTAGGGGTAAATCTGTCCTTTATGCGCCGCAACTCATACATTGCGACGTCTTTGTTCTTCATCCAATGCAGCGTTGCCTCAATTTCCGTGAGGTTTCTTACCTTGATGCCGTAATGGTAAATAAAGCGATGCACCTCATACTGTTCACTGTCGAATGTTTTGATGCTCTCATATTGGCTGCCCTTACCGCGCAGTACTTTATCCCACAAAAATTTGAGCAGAATATACCCCGAACGCGTGCGATAGATAATAATGATAAATAAAATCAACGGTATGAGTGATGTTGCCGCTACCATTAGATTTTGGAAAGTTGGATCGATGGTGATATTCAAAATGTGCTCCATGCGCGTGCTTTATTGTCAGAATGTTCAATATCGCTGATGTATCGGGAAATGCCGATTGAAATTATCGCGCATGCTCGATGAAACCGTTTCATGCGGCGTTGGCGTTTCAGGCACGGAGCGGCGGTTAAGGTAACTCGCTGACACTCTTCACATTAACTTCTGTGATTGTTCCCGCCTATCGTTGTGATCAAATCGTGTTGTTATCAAAACGTTAACTTATCTTTGTGGTATCTTTAAACAAGACCTCACTGATTACCCTGTTTTAATCACAATAAGAAATGGAGGAGCTATGTCGTCCGATCTTCGTGAAACAAGTCTGGATAAGCTGGTTGCGCTGAATAGCGAATATTACTACTACAGTCTGCCGCTGGCGGCGAAGCAGCTGGGTGATATCGACCGGTTGCCGAAATCAATGAAAGTGCTGTTGGAGAACCTGCTGCGCCATGTGGATGGCGATACCGTGCAGGTTGACGACCTCAAGGCCATCGTCGCCTGGTTGCAAACCGGCCATGCTGACCGTGAGATCGCCTACCGTCCGGCGCGCGTGCTGATGCAGGATTTTACCGGCGTGCCGGCGGTGGTGGATCTGGCGGCGATGCGCGAAGCGGTACGGCGGCTGGGCGGCAATGTCGACCAGGTGAACCCGCTGTCGCCGGTGGATCTGGTGATTGACCACTCGGTCACCGTCGATGAATTTGGCGACGATAATGCCTTTGAAGACAACGTGCGCATCGAAATGCAGCGCAACCACGAGCGCTACACCTTTCTGCGCTGGGGGCAGAAGGCCTTCAACCGCTTCCGCGTGGTGCCGCCGGGCACCGGCATTTGTCACCAGGTTAACCTCGAATACCTTGGCCAAACGGTGTGGCACAGCGACGAAAGCGGCCGCCGCGTGGCCTATCCGGATACGCTGGTGGGCACCGATTCCCACACCACCATGATTAACGGCCTGGGCATCCTGGGCTGGGGCGTGGGCGGCATCGAAGCGGAAGCCGCGATGCTGGGCCAGCCGGTGTCGATGCTGATCCCGGACGTGGTCGGCTTCAAGCTGACCGGCAAGCTCCGCGAGGGCATTACCGCCACCGATCTGGTGCTGACCGTCACCCAAATGCTGCGCAAACACGGCGTTGTCGGCAAGTTCGTCGAGTTTTACGGCGACGGCCTGGCCGATCTGCCGCTGGCCGATCGGGCGACCATCGCCAACATGTCGCCGGAGTTCGGCGCCACCTGCGGCTTCTTCCCGGTGGATGACGTTACGCTCGGCTATATGAAGCTCAGCGGCCGCAGCGCCGAACAAATCGCGTTGGTGGAAGCCTACGCCAAGGCGCAGGGCATGTGGCGCAATCCGGGAGATGAGCCGGTATTCACCAGCTCGCTGGCGCTGGATATGTCGACGGTGGAGGCGAGCCTCGCCGGGCCGAAACGCCCGCAGGATCGCGTGGCGCTGCCGAATGTGCCGCAGGCGTTCAAGGCTGCTACCGAGCTGGATATCGGCGGCCACAAGGCCAAGACAGACAGCAAAACCTTTACGCTGGACGGGCAGCAGCACGAACTGCGCGACGGCGCAGTGGTGATCGCGGCGATCACCTCCTGCACCAACACCTCCAACCCGAGCGTGATGATGGCGGCCGGCCTGTTGGCGAAAAACGCCGTCAAGAAAGGGCTGCGCAGCAAACCCTGGGTAAAAACCTCGCTGGCGCCGGGCTCCAAAGTGGTGACCGACTACTTCGACAGCGCCAAACTCACCGCTTATCTGGAAGAGTTGGGGTTCAACCTGGTGGGGTATGGCTGTACCACCTGCATCGGTAACTCCGGCCCGCTGCCGGATCCGATCGAGCAAGCGATCAAAGAGGGCGATCTGACCGTGGGCGCAGTGCTGTCGGGCAACCGTAACTTCGAAGGGCGCATCCACCCGCTGGTGAAAACCAACTGGCTGGCCTCGCCGCCGCTGGTGGTGGCTTATGCGCTGGCGGGCAGCATGAAGATCGATCTGACCAAAGAGCCGCTGGGCGAGGGTAACGATGGCCAGCCGGTCTACCTGAAGGACATCTGGCCGAGCAGCCGGGACATCGCTCAGGCGGTGGAAGAAGTGCGCACCGAGATGTTCCACAAGGAGTACGGCGAGGTGTTCGACGGCGATGCCAACTGGCAGGCGATCCAGGTGACCGGTTCGGCGACCTATCAGTGGCAGGAGGATTCTACCTATATCCGCCATCCGCCATTCTTCAGCACCATGAAGGTGAAGCCGGATCCGGTGCAGGACATCAAAGATGCGCGCATTCTGGCGATTCTGGCCGACTCGGTGACCACCGACCACATCTCGCCGGCGGGTAACATCAAGCGCGACAGCCCGGCGGGGCGTTACCTGAGCGAGCATGGCGTAGCGCCGCAGGATTTCAACTCCTACGGTTCACGCCGTGGCAACCACGAAGTGATGATGCGCGGCACCTTCGCCAACATTCGCATCCGCAACGAAATGGTGCCGGGCGCGGAAGGCGGCTATACCCGCCATATTCCTTCGCAACAGCAGCTGTCTATCTACGACGCCGCCATGCAGTATCAGCAGGAGAAGGTGCCGCTGGCGGTGATCGCCGGTAAAGAGTACGGTTCCGGCTCCAGCCGCGACTGGGCGGCGAAGGGGCCGCGCCTGCTGGGCGTGCGGGTGGTGATTGCCGAATCCTTCGAGCGTATTCACCGCTCTAACCTGATCGGCATGGGGATTTTGCCGCTGGAGTTCCCGCAAGGGGTGACGCGTAAAACGCTGGGGCTGACCGGGGATGAGCAGATCAGCGTTGGCGGCCTGCAACAGCTGCAGCCGGGCCAGACGGTGCCGGTGCACATCACCTATGCCGACGGGCGCAAGGAAGTGGTCGACACCCGGTGCCGCATCGATACCGGCAATGAGCTGACTTACTACGAAAACGACGGCATCCTGCACTATGTGATCAGGAAAATGCTGTAATTAATCAATAAAAAGGGCGCCGTAAGGCGCCCTGATTGTTTCCGCGGCGGTGGCGATCACTTCTGGTCGAGCAAATGGCCCATTTTGGCGGCCTTGGTGGCCAGATAGCGTTCGTTCTTCGGGTTGCGGCCGACGATCAACGGCACGCGTTCGCTGATGTTGATACCGGCTTCGGTCAGGATCTCGACCTTTTTCGGGTTGTTGGTCAGCAAACGCACCGCGTCGACGCCCAGCAGTTTGAACATGTCGGCACACAGGGTGAAGTCGCGCTCGTCGGCGGCGAAGCCGAGCTGGTGATTGGCTTCCACGGTGTCTGCACCCTTATCCTGCAGGGCGTAGGCGCGGATCTTGTTCAACAGGCCGATATTGCGGCCCTCCTGGCGATGGTACAGCAGGATGCCGCGGCCTTCTTCCGCAATCTGCTCCAGTGCGGCTTCCAATTGAAAACCACAGTCGCAGCGCAGGCTGAACAACGCGTCGCCGGTCAGGCATTCGGAATGCACGCGTGCGAGCACCGGCGCTTCGCCGGAAATATCACCGAATACCAGTGCCAGATGGTCATGTCCGGTCGCCAGTTCTTCGAATCCTACCATCAGGAAATCGCCCCAAGGTGTCGGCAGTTTAGCCTCTGCCACCCGTTTCAGCTGCATGTCACTCTCCACAAAAACCTACGATTCAATCATTGTCGCGCATCCTAAGTCCGGTTCAGTAAATTGACCAAGACTAAAACGTGCTACGCCGATCTCTATTTCGTTAATTATCGGCTATTTTGCCACAACTTCTTGCCGGGCGGTGCTCAGCAAACCAGCAGATGGCGTTTTCTGGCCACCTATTATTGCGATAGGCTTTGTATCTGTTTAATTTTTCGCGTGTTATCAATATTGCACTCTTGTTACACTGCAGCCTGATTCACGCAGAGGAAAACGGGAATGTATGAGATAGCAAAACGTACGGCGGGCGGCGCGCTGCTGCTGCTGTTGATGCCGCTGGCCGTATGGGCATCCGGCTGGCATTGGCAGCCCGGGGGCAATGATCGGCTGCTCAAAGCGCTGTTCTGGGTGACCGAAACCGTAACCTCGCCGTGGGGCATTCTGACCAGCGCTGTCCTTTGCGGTTGGTTTTTGTGGTGCCTGCGCTTTCGGCTGAAGGCGGCCATCGGTCTGGCGCTCCTGCTTTCCGCCGCGTTGGTGATTGGGCAGGGGGTTAAGTCGTTGATCAAGGATCGGGTGCAAGAACCGCGGCCGTTTGTGGTATGGCTCGAGCAAACCCACGGCGTGGACGGAAAATATTTCTATTCGCTGCATCGCAAAGAGCGCAGCGCGCTGGTGCGCGAGCAACTGCAAGACCAGACGCTGGTGCCGAACTGGCTGCGCAAGCACTGGCAGTTTGAAACCGGCTTCGCTTTCCCGTCGGGGCATACGATGTTCGCCGCCACCTGGGCGCTGTTGGGCGTAGGGCTGCTGTGGCCGCGCCGTCATTATAAAACCGTTGCGCTGCTGATGGTGTGGGCAACGGGGGTGATGGGCAGCCGTCTGCTGCTGGGCATGCACTGGTCGCGCGATCTGGCGATGGCTACGCTGATCAGTTGGCTGCTGGTGGTGGTCACCTGCTGGCTGGCGCAGCGCTGGTTCGGCCCGCTGACGCCGCCGCCACAAGAGCAGCAGGAAATCGCGGCGCGCAAGCCGGAATAAGCATTCTTCACGCAGGCGCCAGTCAGGCGTCTGCCACCAATACCTTAACGCCTACCTGTTCAAATGCCTGCCTGGCGGCATCGCCAATTCCGTTATCGGTAATCAAATAGTCGATATGTTGCCAGTCACAAGGCAGCGCAAACATTGAAACCTTATCGATCTTGCTGGAGTCGGCCACCACATACACCGTGTTGGCCGCATTGATCATCGCCATTTTCAGTTTGATGTCGGTTTCGCTTGGGAAACTGAGGCCGTGACGGGGCGAGATGCAGGCCGTCGCGAGGAACAGTTTCTGCGCCAGCACGTTTTCGAAGAAGCTGGCGGCCTTGTCCCCGGAAGTGGAGAGCGTGGGAAATTTGAATGAGCCCCCGGTCAGCAAAATATTCACGCCCGGCTCGCCACCCAGCTGCAGCGCAATATTGACGCCGGTGGTGATAACGGACAATTTCTTTATGTGATTCAGGTGATTGGCGATAGCCGTGGTGGTGGTGCCCGAATCAAGAATGATGGTGTCGCCCGGTTCGATAAAACCGGCGGCGAGCTTGCCGATGCGATCTTTGGCGGTCAGGTTAACCTGGCGTTCCAGCAGCATGGCGTGGGTATTTTGCTTGCCATCAACCAGGGTGGCGCCACCGTGGAAACGCTGCACATAGCCTTGTTGCTGCAGGATCCGCAGGTCGGTACGAATGGTCGCCTCGGTTAGCTTGAAGGTATCGGTAAGCATTTTGACCGTCGCTGAGCCGTCTTCGCGGATCATGTCGAGGATCTTTTCGCGCCGTTGCTGCATTTCCGCCAGCTGTTCGCTTTTGCTTTTCAATCGAAAGACTCCTTCACCTGTCAGTTTCCGCCGCGCGGCTTGCCACGGCAACTCCTTATTGATGCGCTGAATTTTAGCTTGCGATTATTGATAAAGCTATGGATAAACCCGGCTAATCCCTATTGATTTTTATTCGAAAGTCTTTTGCGTCGGCGATTTTCAACGATAAAAACTAAGGAAAAGCAGCTTTGTGGTTTTTATTTTATTGTTATATATGAATTTATATGAGTTTTGGCGTTGTCTGTTAAGTGCTTTTGTTTGAAATTTGATCTTGCCCACATTAATTATCGTTTTTGCTGCATATGATTTCCATTCGAAAATCAATGGCGAGTTAACGGATCGCTTTCGATGCGATAACGATAATCAAGGCGTTTATGCAGAGGTGACGATGGACTTTCAGGCGATTAAAAACACGGCGCGCCAGGCGCGCCGATATGTGGTGACCATGAACCATAAGGCAGGCAAGGGCCATACCGGCGCCGATCTGTCGGAAATCGACATCATCTGCACCTTGTATATGGCGGTGATGGATCGCAGCAATGCCCGGCCCGATCAGGATCGGTTCATTTTGTCTAAAGGGCATGGCGCCGGCGGTTTTTACTGCAGTTGTGCGGCAATGGGCTTGCTCGATCCAGCGGTGCTCGATCAGTTCATGGGCGACGACACCCTGTTGGCCGGGCATCCGGTGCGGCAAAAGCTGCCGGAGCTGGTGGAGATTAACTCCGGCGGTTTGGGGCATGGGCTGCCGATCGCCGTGGGGCTGGCGCTGGGCAACAAGCTGGCGGGGCGTGCGCATCGCCGCGCTTTTGTGTTGCTGGGCGACGGCGAACTGGCGGAGGGGTCCAATTGGGAGGCGGCGATGGCGGCCAGTAAATTCAAACTGGACAACCTGATCGCCATCGTCGATCGCAACCGGCTGCAGCTGGCTGGTAAGACGGAGGCCATCATGCCGCTGGAACCGCTGGCGGAAAAATGGCGCGCTTTCGGTTTTGAAACTCTGGAGTGCGACGGCCACGATCCGGCGGCGCTGGTGGCGGCGATCCAACGTCCAAGCCAGGACAAGCCGCGAGTGATCTTGGCCAATACGGAAAAGGGGCACGGTGTGTCGTTTATGGCTAACGTTGCCGCCTGGCATCACGCGGTACCGGACGAGCAACAGTTGGCGCAGGCGCTGGCGGAACTGGAGGGGTAAATATGCAGGATTTACGCGATGCCGTGGTGACGGCGTTGATCGAACAGCAACGAGCGGGTGCAGATCTGAGCGTGATGGTGGCGGATTCCACGTCCACGTCGAAAATCGCGCCTTTTGAACAGGCTTATCCGGAGCGGGTGGTGAACGTCGGTATTGCCGAACAAAACATGGTGGGCATGGCCGCCGGCATGGCGCTCAGCGGCCGCACGGTCTTTACCGCCAACGCGGCACCCTTCCTGTTCGCTCGCTCTAACGAACAGATGAAAAATGATGTTTGCTACACGGGGACCAACGTGAAAATGCTCGGCCTGAATGCCGGATTCGGCTATGGGCCGCTGGGGGCGACGCACCACTGCATGAACGATATCGCCATCGCCCGCACGCTGGGCAATCTCTGCATCTATGCGCCGGCGGATGCGCGGCAAGCGGCAGAGATTGTCCGTTATGTTATCGCACAACCCGGCCCAGCCTATATCCGCATGGACAGCGACAAGTTGCCGGTATTGAACGCGGACTATCACTTCCGTCCCGGAGAACCGGAGGTGTTGCATCAGGGGGGCGATAGCCTGGTGTTTTGTCTGGGGACGGTGGCGCATGAGGCGATGAAGGTACTGGCATTGGGCGACAACCCGACCATCGTTTCTCTCCCTTCGCTCTGGCCACTCAATGAGGCGGCGGTAGTGGCGTTGATACGCTCGCACCGCCGGGTGTTGACCATGGAGGAACATGCGCTCAGCGGTGGTTTAGGCACCATCATCGGTGAATTGTTGCTGCGGCACCAGCTGCCGCAGCCGTTTACTGCACTGGGCATGCCGGCTTACGAGTTTACCCACAGCAGCAGCCGGGCGGCGCTGCGGCGGCAATACACCATCGATGCGGCAGGATTGCACGCTCAGTTAACGCAATAGGGGGAATGCGATGGAGCGGAACGAATACGACGTTAATTTACGCTACGGTGTCGATAGCCGGATGTCGCTGGCAGGGAAGGTTGCGGTCATCACCGGCGGTTTGGGCGGCATCGCGATGGCCGCCAATCGCCTGCTGTTGGAAAAGGGCGCGCGCCTGGTGTTGATGTACCCGCTCTTTGAACAGGACAAGGCCGCGGCGGCGCTACGAGAGTTGGGCGAAGAACAGGTGTTCTGTCAGGAGTGTGACGTGACCGACCCCGACTCGGTAGTTGCCGCCTTCAACGCGGCTGAGCGGCGCTTTGGCCGGCTCGATATCCTGGTCAACTGCGCCGGCTACGTTAATTTGCAGCCAGCGACGGAGGTCACGCTCAAGGAGTGGCAGCGCCATTTGGCGGTCAATCTCACCGGGCCTTTCCTGTGCTCGCAAGAATTGGCGCGCCGCGCGATAACCGCCGGCCACGGCGGGAAAATCATCAACATCGCGTCGCAGGCGGCCTCTATCGCCATTGACGATCACTGTGCCTATACCTCTGCCAAGGCGGGGCTGCTGGGCATGACCAAGGTGATGGCCAAAGAGTGGGCGCCACACGGCATCACCGTCAACACCTTATCGCCCACCGTAGTGCTGACGCCTATGGGAGAGAAAGCCTGGCGCGGCGAGAAGGGCGAGGCGATGAAAAAGCTGATCCCGCTGGGGCGCTTTGCCTATACCGATGAAATCGCAGCGGCGATCCTGTTTTTTGCCAGCAACGGCAGCGACATGATCACCGGCGCGGATCTGATGATCGACGGCGGTTTTACCATTTGGTAAGCGGCAACCGCAGCGATCGCCAACACCAGACGATGTTCAACACAACGATAAGAGAACACCATCATGAGAAAAATAGCCACTTACCTTACCCTGCTCACCGGTTTTGCCTGCACCTCTGCCATGGCGGCGGAAAAGGGCACGATCGCCATCCTCGTCAACTCGTTGGACAATCCTTATTACTCCGCGGAAGCCAAGGGGGCCGAGGCCAAAGCCAAGTTTCTCGGCTACCAGACGCTGGTGCTGTCGCACGGCGAAGACGTCAAGCGCCAGGGGGAGCTCATCAGCCTGGTTATCGGCCGCAAGGTTCAGGGCATCATTTTGGATAACGCCGATTCCCAGGCCAGCGTCGCCGCCGTGCAGCAGGCGAAAAACGCCGGTATTCCGGTGGTGCTGATCAACCGCGAGATCCCGGTCGATGGCGTGGCGCTGGCGCAGATCACCCATAACAATTTCCAGGCCGGCTCGGACGTCGCCAACCAGTTTGTGGAAAAAATGGGGGAAACCGGCAAATACGCCGAGCTGACCTGCAATCTGGCGGACAATAACTGCGTTACGCGTTCGCAGTCGTTCCACAACGTGATCGACCAATATCCCGAGATGGTCAGCGTGGCGCGTCAGGATGCCAAGGGCAATCTGCTGGAGGGGAAACGCATTATGGACAGCATCTTGCAGGCGCATCCGGACATCAAAGGCGTGATTTGCGGCAACGGCCCGGTGGCGCTGGGCGCAGTGGCGGCGCTGAAGGCCGCCGGCCGGCAGGATGTCACCGTGGTGGGCATCGACGGCAGCAACGATGAACGCGACGCCATTCTCAACGGCAACCTCTACGCCAGTGTGATGCTGCAGGCGCAGGCGATCGCCGCGCAGGGTGTTGAGATCCTGGACGGCTATTTCCAATCCGGCAGCTATACCGGCAAGGAGCGCGTGATGTTCCGCGGCATCCTGATCGGCAAAGACAATGCACAACGAGTCAGTGACTTCAACTTCAAACCGTAACCCGCGCTGAGCGGCGTCTTTCACCACCCCGTCCTGGCGGCGGGGTGCGTTCGGAGGTGTTGTTATGTCGATGCGCATTGCGTTGACCGTCATCGTCGTCGTGGCGTTGAGCGGTTGTCGTATCGTCTCGGAGAAAAAGCTGGCGGAGCTTCGCTCCCCGGTGAATCCCCATGTGGCGCAGGCGGCGGAGATTTACCGCAGCCAAATCGCCCCGCAAGTGGTCAAAACGGCGCAGCCGCTGGGCGAGCTGATCGCCCGGATCGCCCAGGCCAAGGATTTTGACAGCGTCTGCGGCCAGCTGGGGTACCGCGCTCAACCGGAGTTTCCTTGTTATTTCAACGTTAAGGTCAGCGGTGAAATTGCGGCGGTCAACACCCGTTCACGCAGCGGAAAAGTAACGCTCAAACTGACCGATGCGCCGCTCAGCAGCGTAGAGGTGCAGATCGGGCCGGTTTATCGCGGCACGGCGTTGCGCGACAGCTATCGCGGCCTGAGTTACAGCGATTTCAATGACCAGGCGCTGTTCGGCGATTTTGCCAGGGCAATTAACCAGGCTTCGATCGACGAACTGACCGGCTTCCAACCCAAGGTGGGTGACCACATTACCGTGTATGGCGTATTCAGCAGCTGGCAGGCGCCTGCCGAGCCGCTGTTGATCACGCCGGTGCGCATTCAACCTTAAGGGGGCGTGATGAGCGATCCGATCATTATTCAAACGCGCAACGTTTCGCGTCTCTATCCGGGCGTCACCGCGTTGGATAGCGTGAGTTATCAAGTGTTTCGCAATCAGGTCAACGTGCTGATCGGCGAAAACGGCGCCGGCAAGTCGACCATGATGAAGCTGCTGGCGGGGGTGGAAACCCCGTCCTCCGGCACCATCGAGCTGGAGGGGCAAGCGGTGACGTTAACCTCCACGCAGCAGGCGGAGCGGCTCGGGATCAGCATTATTTTTCAGGAGCTGAACCTGTTCCCCAACATGTCGGTCATGGACAACATTTTTATGGCCAATGAGTTCTTCCAGCGTGGCCGTATCAATGTGGACTATCAGTATCAGCTGGCCAAATCCTTGCTGCAGCGGCTGGAATTGGATATCGACCCACATACGCCATTGGGCAGCCTCGGTATCGGCCATCAGCAACTGGTTGAAATTGCCCGTGCCCTGGCGAAGGACACCCGAGTGCTGATCATGGATGAGCCGACGTCGGCGCTGAGTCAGGCTGAAGTGCGCACGCTGTTTCGGGTGATCGCCGATCTGAAGAAACGCGGTGTCACCCTCATCTACATTTCTCACCGACTGGAAGAGCTGATGGAGATTGGCGATCGCATCACGGTGTTTCGCGACGGGCGTTTTGTCGCCGCCGAGCCGGTCAGTAACGTCAGCATTCCGTGGATCATCGAAAAGATGGTGGGGGAAAAGAGCAAGCACTTTGATTATTGCGCGGCAGAGCAAGGGGATGAAGTGCTGAAGGTCGAACAGCTGACGCTGCCGCGTGAAAACGGCGGCTATTGCCTTAACGACGTCAGTTTTTCACTGCGCAAAGGGGAAGTGATCGGCATTTATGGCCTGTTGGGTGCCGGCCGTACCGAACTGTTCAAAGTGCTCAACGGCGTGATGCGCCAGACTGCAGGCCGCATTTTGCTCAATGGCAAAAGCGTGGAACGGTTGGGGTTTCGTCAACGCATGGCGTTGGGCATGGCGCTGGTGCCGGAAGACAGGCAAGCGGAGGGGCTGGTGCAGATGATGTCGATTAAGGCCAACATGACCCTGGCCAGCCTGGGGCGTAATGCGCTACGGCCGTTGGCGTCGGCCGGGGAGTGCGCGTTGGTCGATGGCATGATCGAAAAACTGGCGATCAAGGTGAGTGACCGGGAGCTGCCAATCACCAGCCTGAGCGGCGGCAATCAGCAGAAAGTGGTGTTGGGCAAGGCGCTTCTGACCGGGCCGCAGGTGGTGTTTCTCGATGAGCCGACGCGCGGAATCGACGTCGGTGCCAAAACGGACGTTTACCACCTGATTGGCGCGATGGCGCGTCAGGGGTTGGCGGTGATGTTCTCTTCGTCGGAGCTGGATGAGGTGGTCTCACTGGCCGACCGGGTGATGGTGATGGCGGACGGGCAGTTGACGGCCGATCTGCCACGCGAGCGGGCCGATCGCGAAACGCTGATCCGCGCCTCCACCCCTCACGCATAAGGATAAGGCAATGCAAACCAAGTATCGGTTGTATATGTATTTGCTGCAGGCGCGTACCTTTATCGCCCTGTTGCTGGTGGTGCTGTTCTTCAGCAGCATGGTGCCGAATTTTCTGACCGTCTCCAATTTGCTGATCATGACGCAGCACGTAGCGATCACCGGGCTGCTGGCGGTTGGCATGACGCTGGTGATCCTTACCGGCGGCATCGACTTGTCGGTCGGCGCGGTGGCGGGGTTGTGCGGGATGGTTGCCGGTGCGCTGTTGACCGTCGGTATCCCGCTGTGGGATGGCAATCGGCTGTTTCTCAACGTCTTTGAAGTGATCGGCGCGGTGGCGTTGTTGGGCGTGCTGTTGGGTTTGATCAACGGCACGCTGATTACACGGCTCGGCGTTGCGCCGTTCATTTGCACCCTGGGTGCAATGTACGTGGCGCGTGGGGCGGCATTGCTGACGGCGGACGGCAAAACCTATCCCAATCTGGTGGGCCTGGAAGCGCTGGGCAACACCGGTTTCGCGGCCCTGGGATCCGGCACCTTTCTGGGGATTTACAACCCGATTTGGCTGATGTTGGCCATCGTGTTGTTAGGGATCTATCTCACCAAGAAAACGCCGCTGGGTCGTTATATCTATGCGATTGGCGGCAATGAGCCGGCGGCGCGGCTGTCGGGGGTGCCGATTGCCAGCGTAAAAATGTTCGTCTATGCGTTTTCCGGGCTGTGTGCGGCGCTGGTGGGGCTGGTCATCGCTTCTCAATTGCAAACTGCGCACCCGATGACCGGCAATATGTTCGAGATGGACGCCATCGGCGCGACGGTGCTGGGCGGTACGGCGCTCAGCGGTGGCCGCGGCAGGGTATTCGGTTCGATCATCGGCGCCTTTGTGATCGTTTTTCTGGCGGACGGCTTGGTGATGTTGGGCGTCAGCGAGTTCTGGCAAATGGTGATTAAAGGGCTGGTGATCGTCACCGCCGTGGTGATTGACCAGTTTCAGCAGCGTTTGCAGAGCAAGGTCATTCTGATGCAGCGCCTGGAAAAAAAAGCGGTGCAGCCGCTGGCTGAGGTGAGCCATGGTTAAAGCGGATTGCATTGTCGCGTTGGACGAGGGCACCAGCAACGCCAAGGCCGTGGTGGTGGATGCGCGGGGTACGATCGTCGCCAAAGCCAGCAGGCCACTGACGCTGCAGACGCCGCAGCCCGGTTGGGTGGAGCAACGGGGCGAGGCCTTGCTGGCGGCCTCTCTGGCGGTATTGCGGGAGGCTATTGCGTTGGCCGGAGCATCCCGCATTGCCGGTATCGCCATCAGCAACCAGCGTGAAACCGCCATCGGCTGGCGGCGTTCCAACGGCCAGCCTATCGGGCCAGCCTTAACTTGGCAATGCGCGCGTTCCGCCGATTTCTGCGAACGGCTGCGGCTCGATCGGCAGGAGGAAGCGGTGCGCCGCGCTACCGGCTTGCCGCTTTCACCGTTGTTCTCGGCGTCGAAAATGCGCTGGTTGCTCGATCACTGCGAAGAGGGACAACGGTTGGCGGAGAACGGCGAGCTGTGCCTGGGCACCATCGATGCCTGGCTGCTGTGGCAGTTGAGCGGGGGGCAGGCATTCGGCTGTGATGTTTCCAATGCCGCCCGAACTCAACTGCTGAATCTCGCATCCGGGGAGTGGGACGAGCAGATGCTGGCGCTGTTCAATATTCCCCGTCAGGCGCTGCCGACGATCCATCCTTCCAGCCATCTGTTCGGCGTGACGCTGGGATTGGAAGGCATTGCCGACGGCATTCCAATTGCTGCGATGGTGGGGGATTCACATGCGGCGCTTTATGGTCATGCGCTGGGTCAGGCTGGGCAGGTTAAAGCCACCTATGGCACCGGCTCATCGGTAATGGCGCCAATCGTCAAAGCGCAATGCGACACGAGCGCTCTGGCAACGACCATCGCCTGGCATGACGGTGGACGCATGCAGTACGCACTGGAGGGCAATATTCCCCACACCGGCGACGCTATTGCCTGGATGCTGGATATCGCCGCCATGCCGTCGGAGGGTGAAGCGCCGTTGAGTGAACTGCCCGTTCGCGTGCCCGACAGCGGTGGCGTCTATTTTGTACCGGCGCTGACCGGTGTCGGCGCACCCTGGTGGGATGAGCAGGCGCGCGGCGTGATTTGCGGGCTCAGCCGCGGCACGCGGCGAGAACATTTGGTGCGGGCCGCTTTTGAATCGGTGGCTTATCAAATCGCCGATGTGATCGGCGTACTGCGGCAACAACCGGGTTTTGCGCTGCAGGGGCTGATGGCTGACGGCGGCCCCAGCCGCAATGACTGGCTGATGCAGTTTCAGGCCGATCTGCTGGGTTGCCCGGTGTGGCGCAGCAACACGGCGGAACTGTCGGCCCTGGGGGCGGCTTTGATGGCGATGCGCAGCCTGTGGGGAGCTACCGATCGGCAACTGGCGGCACTGTTGCCTCAACATGATGAGTTTAAACCCGATATGCAGCGCCACCGGCAGTTGCAGGAAAACTACAGCGCGTGGCGGCAGGCGGTACAGCGCACCTTGTGGCGGCCGCAGACGGCCTCATTGATGACAGGAGAACAATCATGAATCGTGACTTCACGGGGAAAACCGTGGTGATTACCGGCGCATGCCGCGGCATTGGGGCCGGTATCGCCGAACGTTTCGCCAGTTTGGGCGCCAATTTGGCGATCGCGTCGAATGCGGATCGCATCCTGACCACGGCGGAAACGCTGCGCCAGCGTTATCGGGCGGAGGTGCTGTCGGTTATCCTCGACGTCACCGATGAAACACAGGTGGTTGATTTTTATCGTCAGGTCTGGGAGCGATTTGGCGCGATCGACGTTTCCATTCAGAACGCCGGGGTGATCACTATCGATCGTTTTGACCAGATGCCCAAAAGCGATTTTGAGAAAGTGTTGGCGGTAAATACCACGGCGGTCTGGCTCTGCTGCCGGGAGGCGGCCAAATATATGGTCGGCCAACGCCGTGGGCGGTTGATCAACACGTCTTCTGGCCAAGGACGTAACGGGTTCATTTACACACCGCATTACGCCGCCAGCAAAATGGGGGTGATCGGCATTACGCAGAGTTTAGCGCTTGAGCTGGCGCCACATGGCATCACCGTCAATGCATTCTGCCCCGGCATCATTGAAAGCGAGATGTGGGAATATAACGACCGCGTTTGGGGAGAAATTCTCAGCGGCCCGGAAAAAACTTACGGCAAAGGGGAGTTGATGGCCGAGTGGGTGGCGGGCATTCCGCTCAAGCGTGCCGGTCAACCCGAAGATGTGGCGGGTCTGGTGACCTTCCTTGCCTCAGACGATGCCGACTATATCACCGGCCAAACCATCAATGTGGATGGTGGGTTAATCATGTCCTGACGTGACCACGTCACAAAATAGGCGGCATCGGATCGGTGCCGCATTAACCGCTTACATTTTCCCGCCATTGCAATTCGCCCGGTTGCCCCCATATCCTTATAAATTCGACGTTTTGAGAAGCTTTCTCATCAATTTGTTCGCTAAGACCGTTTACTGCCGAATATGCCAGCAGATATGTGGTTTTATCGTGCGGCAGGGTTTCCCTGCCGCAGCGGGAAATGCTAACTTAAGGGTTAGGGACGCCACATTTTGGCATCGTTCATCCGATTCACTCGGCATCGCGGGAAAGAATGTGAAATATTTGCTGATTTTTTTGTTGGTTCTGGTGATCTTCGTGATTTCCGTCACCTTGGGTGCGCATAACGATCAGGTGGTCAATTTTAACTATCTGGTTGCGCAGGGCGACTATCGCGTATCGACCCTGTTGGCCACGCTGTTTGGCGCCGGTTTCGTTCTCGGCTGGATCATTTGCGGCCTGTTCTACCTGCGCACGCGTATTGCGCTGGGTCGCGCCGAGCGCAAGATCAAAAGGCTGGAGCTGCAGCTTGAGCAGCCCGCTGAACCGGCGGCTCAGCCTGTTGTCAGCAAGGAATAATCCTCTATGTTAGAACTGCTGTTTCTGTTGCTGCCCGTGGCTGCCGCGTACGGTTGGTACATGGGGCGCAGAAGCGCTCAGCAGGATAAACAGCAAGAAGCCAACCGCCTGTCGCGCGAATACGTGGCAGGGGTGAACTTTCTGCTCTCCAACCAGCAGGACAAGGCGGTCGATCTGTTCCTCGACATGTTGAAAGAGGACAGCAACACCGTTGAAGCCCACCTGACGCTGGGTAACCTGTTCCGTTCGCGCGGTGAAGTAGACCGCGCCATCCGCATCCATCAGGCCTTGATGGAAAGCGCCTCCCTGACCTTCGAACAGCGCCTGCTGGCGGTGCAGCAGCTGGGCCGCGACTATATGGCGGCCGGGCTGTACGACCGCGCGGAAGACATGTTCAGCCAGTTGACTGACGAAGCGGATTTTCGCGTCTCGGCGCTGCAGCAGCTGCTGGTGATCCATCAGGCGACCAGCGACTGGCAGAAAGCGATCGACGTGGCGGAAAAGCTGGTCAAGCTGGGCAAAGAGAAGCAACGCGTCGAGATCGCGCACTTTTACTGTGAGTTGGCGCTGCAGGCAATGGGCAGCGACGATCTCGATCGGGCAATGAGCCTGCTCAAGCGGGCGGACGCCGCAGATAAACAATGTGCGCGCGTGTCCATCATGTTCGGGCGCATCTACATGGCGCAAAACGACTACGCCAAAGCGGCAGAGTCGCTGCAACGCGTACTGAGCCAGGATAAAGAGTTGGTCAGCGAAACGCTGCCGATGCTGCAGGAATGCTACACGCATCTGCCGGAACAACAGCACAACTGGGCCGATTTTCTTAAGCGCTGCGTGGAAGAGAACACCGGCGCCACCGCCGATCTGATGCTGGCCGAGATCATCGAGCAGCACGAAGGGCGCGACGTGGTGCAGGTCTATATCAACCGTCAGCTGCAGCGTCATCCCACCATGCGGGTGTTTTATCGGCTGATGGATTATCACCTGGCAGATGCTGAAGACGGCCGGGCGAAAGAGAGTCTGCTGCTGTTGCGCGATATGGTCGGCGAGCAAATTCGCACCAAGCCGCGATACCGCTGCCACAAATGTGGCTTCACCGCGCACTCGCTCTATTGGCATTGCCCGTCGTGCCGCGCCTGGTCATCGGTCAAACCGATCCGCGGTCTGGACGGGCAATAATGCGGCGGCGCGACAAAACAAAACGGGGCGATAAATCGCCCCGTTTTTTTATGTTCATCACTTACTTTTTCTTGCCGCCTTTGGCGCCGGTTTTCAACAGCTGACGCAGTTTCTTCAGCTCTTTCTGGCTCAGCGGCTGTTCAATCTCTTCTTCGGTGCTTTGATTGTCGATTTCGCCGTGGTGCAGCTCATCCGCTTTCTTGGTGGGTTTTTCAGCCTTGGCGGCGGGCGCGCTGAAACTGTTTTCCAGGCGCTGGCACACTTCCACGCTCAACGAAAATTCGTTTTCAGCGGCGGCGGCGCGGATTTTTTCCTTCAGTTCCAGAGGAATTTTAATGGTAAGTGTCGATATCTCGCTCATTTTGAAAGCCTTTCTGCAGGAAGATGCCTTCAAGCTAAGCCACTGGCGATCGGGTGTCTAGTGTGTAATAAAAATTTAATATTTATGTAACAAACGGAGGCGGGACAAATGCGGGTTTTTTAGGCGGGAAACAGAGGCAGGGCCCGAGCATGCGGGCCCTGTACCGGAAACATTATTTGTAGATGATCGCGGTGCCGCTCAGCATGTTGTTACCGCCGGCGGAGATGATGCGGTAGCTGCTGGCGCCCTGGGCATCCGCTTTAGCGGCCAGCTTTTTCTCCAGGCTGCTGAGGGTGGTCGCGTGGCCTGCGGAAACGATGCCGGTGGCGGTCAGGTTATCGGCCTGCTGGCTGCTGATCGGTTCAGCGGCGAAGGTGGCGAAAGAGGTCAGTGCGATAGCGGCTGCGGCTGCAAAATATTTGATGGTTTTCATGGGTGACTCCAGTCTGTTTATTTAGGAAGGAAGCCGTTCGCTTCCGATGTGGTGAATAATAAAGCATCCGTGCCGATTGAAAATCTGATAATGCTGAGCAAGTCATTCAAAATATCTGATTAACAATTTACGCATCTTTACGGCGTTTTACGCTGCGTGGTTTATTGCTGACGGGCGTTCATTGACGCGCCATGACAAAGGCGGGAGGTAACATGACAGAGCGTAGGTGCGCGCTGCGGCTGGGATTTCGGGCCCCCGACATGTAGAATGCGGCGGTCAGTTTCGCGGGTGAGTCCCTGATTATCTCCATTTTACAAAAGGTAGAAGAAATGAAGTCTGAAAATAACGCTAATAACAATGACTTAAAATCATCTCCAATCGTTGTGGCGTTAGATTACGCCGATAAGAACGCTGCGCTGGCGTTCGCCGACCGTATCGATCCGCAAGACTGCCGGCTGAAAGTGGGCAAAGAAATGTTCACGCTGTTTGGGCCGCAGCTGGTGCGCGATCTGCATGGGCGCGGTTTCGACGTGTTTCTCGACCTGAAATTCCACGATATTCCCAATACCACTGCGCATGCGGTAGCGGCGGCGGCCGAACTGGGCGTTTGGATGGTTAACGTCCACGCCAGCGGCGGCGCGCGCATGATGACTGCCGCTAAAGAAGCGCTGGCGTCATTCGGGACGGATGCGCCGCTGTTGATCGCCGTAACCGTGCTGACCAGCATGGAAGCGGAAGACCTGCGCGGCATCGGCATCGAGGCCAGCCCGGCGGAGCACGCCGAGCGCCTGGCGCGCCTGACCCGCGACTGCGGGCTGGACGGCGTGGTGTGTTCGGCACACGAAGCGCAGCGGCTTAAGGCGGCCTGCGGGCAGGCTTTCCAACTGGTTACGCCGGGGATCCGCCCTGAAGGCAGCGCGGCGGGCGATCAGCGCCGTATCATGACGCCGGTGCAGGCGCAGGCCGCCGGCGTGGACTATATGGTGATTGGGCGTCCGATCACCCAATCTGCCGATCCGGCCGCGACGCTGCGCGCGATCCGCGCCTCTTTGGCCTGAGGAAGCGATGATGAATGACGATAACAGCCGTCTGGTGTATTCCACGGACACCGGCCGCATCAGGCAGGAAGAGGTTAAACCGCAACGCGCCAAGGGCGATGGCATCGTGCGCATCCAGCGCCAGACCAGCGGCCGCAAGGGGAAGGGCGTGTGCCTGATTACCGGCGTCGATCTGGATGATGCCGCGCTCGACAAACTGGCGGCCGAGCTGAAAAAGAAATGCGGCTGCGGCGGCTCGGTGAAAGAGGGAGTCATCGAGATCCAGGGCGATAAACGCGAGCTGCTCAAACAGTTGCTGGAAGCCAAAGGCATGAAGGTCAAACTGGCGGGCGGTTGAGGTGAATCGCCATGCCGCGGTGCAATGCTGCGGCATGGCTAGAGGTTGTTGCTGCCGGGGGTTAACCCGTTAACGGCGAAAGAACTATAGACTTAACGTAAAACAGACCTGAAATCATCGTTATTGGTTAATACGTCAAAGCGCCAAGGCGCTTTTGCCCGCCTGTCAGCGTAGGGCTCTCGGTCAGGTTATTTACCTACCTGGTGACCGATAATGCCGCCCACCGCAGCCCCACCCAGCGTGCCCAACGCGCTGCCGTTGGTCAGCACTGCGCCGCCGACTGCACCGGCGCCGGCGCCGATAGCGGTGTTGCGATCGCGTTTGGACATGTTGGAACAGGCGCTCAGTGAAAACGCCAGAGTCAGAGCCAGAGCGGCGGTGGCGAAACGTTTATTGATAATCATCATAATGACTTCTCCTTAGCATTGGCTATATGGAAGTGCCCTATAAGTATAGGCGTTAACCATAAATCAGGCCTGCTGTTGATTCCCATGCGGTATCGATATAAAAAATGGCATTTTTTGTTAACGGCCGAATAATTAGCAGGTTACGGCCCAAAAGTCGCCGAAACTGAGTATAGGTTTCTCGGGAAGGATAAACAGGTAAATAGTCTTAAAATCCTGCGGTGCAAGGGGAAAGACGCGCGGCGTGGCCCGCGCGGTGCGGCGGAGATCTGCGTTATTCGTTGACCAATTCCACCTGTACGCCCTGGCGTTTCAGCTGATGCTGATACTCCAGCGCCAAACGCGAATCGGTGATCACCCGGCTGATCTGCCCCGGCTGCGCCAGCGGATTGGGCTGGATCTGGCCGAATTTGCTGGAGTCCGTCAGCACGATATTCTCCACGCCCTTGGCCAGTACCGCGCTGACCACATCGGCGCGCATCATGTCGCGGCCGGTAAAGCCGGTTTCGGCCTGAAAGCCGTCAATGCCGATAAACGCCTTATTGAAATGCACCTGCTGAATGCACAGCCGCGTCAGCGGGCCGACCACGGTCTCGCTTTTCTTCTGGTACATGCCGCCCAGCACAATCACGTCGCAGTCGGTTTCTTTCAGCAGGTTGGCGATGTAGTGGCTGACGGTGATCAGCGTAATGCGCTTGCGTTCGGCAATGTAGCGCGCCAGCAGGGCGTTGGCGCTGCCGCTCTCGATAAAGATCGTCTCGCCGTCGTTGACCTGCGCGGCGGCGTATTGCGCCAGCCGCTGCTTGAGGGTGAAATTGGACATCATGCGGGCGTCGACGTCGTCGCTCTCCAACGCCACGGCGGAACCGTGCACCCGCTTCAGATAACTGCGCTTTTCCAGCAGGTTGAGATCCTGCCGGATGGTGACTTCCGAGACGCCCGAGGCGCGCGCCAGCTCATTGACGCTGATCCGCCGGCGATCGTTAACCAACTGCAATATGGTCTGTTGTCGTAAATTCATATCGGCCTGATGATGCGGCCGCCAAGGCGCGGCCGCTAAGAGTCAAAGGTTTAAAGAGTATGTTCTGTGCGCGCAATAATATCATCCTGCGCCTCAGGGGATAATGCGGTAAAGAAGGCGGAATAGCCAGCTACGCGAACCACTAAATCACGATATTGGTCAGGGTGTTGCTTCGCCGCCAGCAGCGTTTCGCGCGACACGATGTTGTACTGCACATGCCAGCCGCGGTAGCTCTCGAAGAAGGTGCGCAACATCAGCATCAGCTTTTCCCGATCGCGCGGGTTGTCCAGCGTCGCTGGGTTCAGCTTTTGGTTGAGCAGCACGCCGCCGAGGATCGCCTCGGTCGGCAACTTGGCGAGCGAATTGAACACCGCCGTCGGCCCCAGGTGATCGGTACCGGACGCCGGACTGGCGCCTTCCGCCAGTGGCGTGTGCGCCTTACGCCCATCGGGCGTGGCCAGAGTGGCGGCGCCGAAGGGCACGTTGGCCGAGATCGACGACGTGCCGGCGTAGTAACCGCCGCCGATCGGCCCGCGGCCGAAGCGGGTGTTGCGATACTGCTTCAGTTCTTCGATATAGGTTTGGTAGGCGCGCACCAGCAGCCGATCGACCTCGTCCACGTCGTTGCCGTATTTGGGCGCGGCGTTGAGCAGCCGCTGGCGCAGCTGCTCGCCATCCAGCCCGGCGAAGTCTTCGGCCAGCGCCGTCGCCAACTGCTGCTGGCCGATCGCCCCCTGGTCAAACACCAGTTTGCGCACCGCCGCGAGGCTGTTGCCCAGGTTGGCGATGCCGACCTGCAGGCCGGAAACCCAATCGTATTTGGCGCCGCCTTGCTTGATGCTTTTACCGCGTTCGATGCAGTCATCCACCAGCGCGGAACAGAGGATATCGTGGGCATTCTCTTCCAGCACGCTGTCCACCACGCATTCGATCTCGATCGACTTGCGCGTGTAGTAGCGGATTTGCCGATCCCAGGCGGCTAAGACCTGCTCGAAATCGGCGAAGTTTCCTTTGGATAGCGCCTGTTCCTGCGGCAGGAAGATCTGCCCGGAGGTCGCGTCGCGGCCCTGTTCCAGCGCCGCCAACAGCACGCGGGCGAAGTTGATGAAGCTCATGCCGGTGCAGCGATAGCCCCATTTTCCGCCGACGGCGGTCTCGATACAGCCGATGGCGGCGTAGTCGTAAGCGTCTTGCGGTTCGACCCCCAACTTGATGAACTCGGGAATGACGATTTCGTCATTATTGAATGCCGGCATGCCGAAGCCGCAGCGGATCACCTGTACGCATGCGTCGAGGAAATCGGCGCTCATCCCGGCGTGGTAACGCACGCTGAGGTTGGGCTGGGTGGAACGCAGGCGGCCGCAGGACTCGAGAATGGCGTAGGACAGCGGATTGACCGCGTCGCACGGCCGGCCGTCGATCAGCTTCTGTCCGCCGATGGTGACGTTCTGGTACAGCGGGCTGCCGGCGGAAGCCTTGGAATGCGAGCCGGAGCGGATCTTGTTGACCTCCAGCAGCTTCAGCCAGCAGCTGTGCAACAGCTCGATGGCGTCTTCCCGCGCCAGCTTTTGCTCCAGCTCCACGTCACGCCGATACCAGGGATAGAGGTATTGATCGAGGCGGCCGAAGGAAACCGAATGGCCGTTGGATTCGATCTGCAACGTCAGCTGGATGAAATAGCACAGCTGCAGCGCCTGCCAGAAGGTGTGCGGCGGGCGATGGGCGATCTGTTCACAGTTATCCGCGATGGCCAGCAGCTCGGTGCGCCGGCCAGTGCGCGGTTCGTTTTGCGCCATGTCGCGCGCCAGGCGGGCGAAGCGCAGGATGTGTTCGCTCAGCGCCGCCAGCACGATGTCGATAGCGTTGAGAAACTGCGCTTTGTGCAGATCTTCCCACTCGGTCAGGCGCAGGCGGCTGCGGCGCGCGTTCACTTTTTCACGCAGGCCGTCGAGACCTAGCTCCAGCAACAGCGGGAAGTTGACCGCCAGGTGAGCATCGCCGGAGGTCATGTTGCCCTCGGCCTTGATGATGCCGGTGGCCAGCAGTGCCTTTTGCTCGTCGGTGAACATGCCGTAGCAGCGATCCTGCACCGTTTGGCCGCGCCACCAGGGGCACAGACGATGCAAAATCGCCTTGTTCTCTTCGCTGACCGAAAAACCGGCGCCCGGCCGGTCGGCCAACTGGTCTATTTCGTTTTCTATCCAGCCGACGGTGTATTCCGGGAAGATCGGCGCGGCGCGCAGTTCGCTGGCCTGGTTGCCGACGATCAACTCGTCGTTGGCGATCCAGATGCTGCGTTTCGCCAGGTGGTTGGCCAGCGCCAGCGCGCGGCGCACCGGCAGCGGCCTGTCCTGATGCTGTTGATAGGCTTCGGTATAGTGCTGCGCGCGTTCGGTGCACACCGGCGGTTTGACGATGTGAATCAGCGCGTTCTTGTGCGCCTGAATGCGGGCGCTGAGGGTGGTCAAATCCAACGTGGTCATGGCGTTATCCTCGCAAAATGGCGGTCAGGCCTTTGGCGCCGGCATAGTCTTCGGCGAAGGCCAGCAGAGCGGGCGCGTCCAGCGGCGTGCGGGCGGCACGGTAGGGCTCGCCGAGCAGGTGGTACTTGTTGATGCCCAGCGTGTGGTACGGCAGAAAGTGGATCTCCGACACGCCGATCTCGTCGGCGGTGAAGTCGACGATCGCGCGGACAGAGCGGCGATCGGCGTTGAAATCGGGGATCAGCGGCACGCGCACGGTCATTGGCACGCCGTGCGCCGCCAGCCGGCGGAAATTGTTCATCACCCGGCGGGCGGAGCCGCCGGTCCAGGCTCTGAAGCGCGCTTCGTCGGTGTGTTTGAGATCGGCCAGCAGCAGATCCAGCCACGGCAATGAAGGCGCGATGTAACGCCACGGCACGTGCAGACAGGACTCGACGGCGGTGTGGATGCCGGCCTCGCGGCCGCGCCGCAGCAGTTCCGCCGCGATCTCCGGCTGCATAAAGGGCTCGCCGCCGGACAGCGTTAAACCGCCGCCGCTGCGCAGGTAGAAAGGCTTATCCCGCATCACCTCGGCCATGATATCGTCGGGGTTGACCGAGCTGCCGCACAGGCTGAGCGCGCCGGTCGGGCAGGTGGCGGCCAGGGCTGCGTAGTCGTCTGCGCTGATGACTTCACGCCGCAGCGTCAATGCCTCCTCGTCACGTTGCAGGCCTTGTGGGCAGCGCGCGGCGCACAGCGTGCAGCCGCTCAGGCACAGGCGCTCGTCAAACAGCAGGTCTGCGTGGCGCGAACGGCTTTCCGGGTTCTGACACCAGCGGCAGCTCAGCGGGCAGCCTTTTAAAAAGACCACGCTGCGGATGCCGGGGCCGTCATGGGTCGAGTAGCGCTGCAGATTAAAGAACATGAGTCACCCGTTTGGCGTTGCTGAATCTTTCGCCATTAAAGGTGTTTCGAATGAAAGTCGAATTGATTTTGATCAAAGGTTGGCGGTTTTTTTGCCCTATGATGATCAGAGTTTGAATCCGCCCACAGAACATGACACAGGAGTCCGTGATGGAGCTTTATCTCGATACCGCCGATGTGACCGCGGTAAAACGCCTGGCGCGCATTCTGCCGCTGCACGGCGTCACCACCAACCCGAGCATCGTGGCGAAGGAAGGCAAGCCGATCTGGGAAGTGCTGCCCGCGCTGCGCGACGCCCTCGGCGGCACCGGCAAGCTGTTTGCGCAGGTGATGGCGGCCGATGCGGAACGTATGGTGGCGGAGGCGGCGCTGCTCAGCCAGCGGGTACCGGGGCTGGTAGTGAAGATCCCGGCGACCGCCGAAGGGTTGGCGGCGATCAAGAAGCTTAAAACGATGTCCATTCCGACGCTGGGCACCGCAGTGTACGGCGCCGGGCAAGGGCTGTTGGCGGCATTGGCCGGGGCGGAATATGTGGCGCCTTATGTCAACCGCGTGGACGCGCAGGGCGGCGACGGCATCGAAATGGTGCACGAGCTGCAGCAGCTGTTGAGCCTGCATGCGCCGTCGGCGCAGGTGCTGGCCGCCAGCTTCAAAACGCCGCGCCAGGCGCTGGAGTGCTTGCTCGCGGGCTGTCAGGCCATCACGCTACCGGTGGACGTCGCGGAGCAGTTCCTGAACGCGCCGGCGGTGCAGGCCGCGGTCGAGAAATTCGAACAGGATTGGCAGGGGGCGTTCGGCTCGACGCTGTTAGGCTAAAGCCAGTAAAAAGGGCGCCGCGGCGCCCTTGCTTGATGCTCGGTTCGTTTAGCTGCGGCTGGCCTCTTCCCTAAGCGCGGCGCTGACCTCGTGCGCCGTCGGTTGTTCGGAACGCAGCGCCCGGCGGATCGCGAAGAAGGCGGCGATCAGCATGGTCACCGCCACCAGCATAAAGAACCCGCACAGCGCGGCGTTGATCTGGTTGCTGAACACGATGGTCTCCATGTCCTTCAGCGACTTGGCCGGCGCAATGATCGTGCCTTGCTCGATGCCGGTAGAGAATTTCTTCGCCTGCGCCAGGAAACCGATGCTCGGTTTCTCATGGAAGATCTTCTGCCAGCCGGCGGTCATGGAGGTCACGAACAGCCAGGCGGTCGGCAGAATGGTGACCCAGGCGTAGCGCTGCTTTTTCATCTTGAACAGCACCACGGTGCCGAGGATCAGCGCCATCGACGCCAGCATCTGGTTGCCGATGCCGAACAGTGGCCACAGGGTATTGATGCCGCCGAGCGGATCGACCACCCCCTGATACACGAAGAAGCCCCAGCCGGCCACCGCCACCGTGGTGCCCGCCAGGTTTCCGAACCAGGAGCGGTTGTTGGCCAGCTGCGGCACCGCCACGCCCACCAGATCCTGCACCATAAAGCGGCAGGCGCGGGTACCGGCGTCGACGGCGGTCAGGATGAACAGCGCTTCGAACAGAATGGCGAAGTGATACCAGAACGCCATCATCGCCCGGCTGTTGAACACCTCGCTGATGATGTGCGCCATACCCACGGCGAAGGTCGGGGCGCCGCCGGCGCGCGACAGAATGGAGTTCTCACCTACCTCTTTGGCGATCAGCGCCAGCGTTTCCGGTGTGACGATAAAGCCCCAGCTGTTAATCACCTGCGAAGCATTTTCCACCGTGGTGCCGATCAGCGCCGCCGGCGAGTTCATGGCGAAGTAAACGCCCGGATCCAGCACCGAGGCGCAGATCAGCGCCATGATGGCGACGAAAGACTCCATCAGCATGGCGCCGTAACCGATAAAGCGAATGTGGCTTTCGCGCTCCACCAGTTTGGGCGTGGTGCCGCTGGAAACCAGCGCGTGGAAGCCGGAAATGGCGCCGCAGGCGATGGTGATGAACAGGAATGGGAACAGGGCGCCGGCGAACACCGGGCCGCTGCCGTCGATAAAGCGCGAAACCGCCGGCATTTTCATCTCCGGCATGGCGAAGACGATGCCGATGGCCAGACCGATGATGACGCCGATCTTCATAAAGGTCGAAAGGTAGTCGCGCGGCGCCAGCAGTAGCCACACCGGCAGCACCGAGGCGACGAAGCCATAGATCACCAGCACCCAGGTCAGGGTGGTGCCATGCAGCGTGAAGAACGGCCCCCAGTAGGGATCTTGCGCCACGTTGCCGCCGTAAACGATCGCCAGCAGCATCAGCACGAAGCCGATTACCGAGATTTCAGCGATCTTACCTGGACGAATAAAACGCATGTAGACGCCCATGAACAGCGCGATCGGGATGGTGGCGGCGATGGTGAACAGCCCCCACGGGCTGTCGGCCAGCGCCTTCACCACCACCAGCGCCAGCGCCGACAGGATGATGATCATCACCCCCAGCGCGCCGAGCATGGTAATCACCCCGGCGAACGCCCCCAGTTCCTGTTTAGCCATTTCCCCCAGTGAACGCCCGTCGCGGCGGGTGGAGATGAACAACACCAGGAAGTCCTGCACCGCGCCGGCCAGCATGACGCCGACCAGGATCCAGATGGTCCCCGGCAGGAATCCCATTTGTGCGGCCAGGATCGGCCCCACCAGCGGCCCGGCGCCGGCGATGGCGGCGAAGTGGTGGCCGAACAGCACCCATTTGTTGGTGGGCACGTAGTCCAGGCCGTCATTATGGCGTTCGGCCGGGGTTAGACGGCGGTCATCCAGTTCAAAGACCTTGTCGGCGATGAACCGGCTGTAGAAGCGGTAGGCGATGCTGTAGCAGGCGACGGCGGCGACCACCAGCCAGACGGCGTTGACGTGTTCGCCGCGGCTGAGCGCCAGCATGGCGAAGGCGAAAGCGCCGACCAACGCCACCAGCAGCCAGATAAGTCCGGACCTGATGTTTTTCATGAAACAACTCCTTGGCGTACAGAGGTAGAAATTGACGTTGTTATTAGGAATGACGTTTTAACAGTAGAAGTTTTGCCGCTGAACCGCGGCAGGTCGGATGAGAAATGTGAAGCAGGTGGGGTTTTGGTGTAAAAACAAGGCGATGAAACGCCGTTGGCGCAGGCTGCCGCCCACGCATTTCCGAACAGATTTTCATTCTGCACTTTTACTGCGCATGCAGCGAATCATCGCCGTTTTTTATCTGGGTGCGGCGTTTGTCGGCTTATTATTTCATCTGTAGAGGTGTGCCGAAATAAAATGGCGCGCATCGTGTTATACCTTTATTTTCATCCGCATGTTTATTCATTCATTAAATAAATAATAGGGAAAGAAAAGGGATTTAATTATGATAAATAAAGTTATTGAAGGGTATTTACCGCAGCTCACGGCGATTCGTCATGATATTCACCAGCACCCGGAGCTTGGCTTCGAGGAGTTTCGTACCAGCGATTTGGTGGCGGACTATTTGAGTTCGTGGGGGTATGAGGTGCACCGCGGATTGGCGGGCACTGGTGTGGTGGGGACGTTGCGGGTGGGTGACGGCGTGAAAAGCCTCGGGCTGCGCGCCGATATGGACGCCTTGCCGCTAGAGGAAAACAACGGCAAACCCTGGAGCAGCAGCGTAGCCAACCGCATGCATGGCTGCGGCCACGACGGGCATACCACCATGTTGCTTGGCGCTGCGCGTTACCTGGCGCAAACGCGCAATTTCAACGGCACATTGCATGTGATTTTCCAGCCGGCGGAAGAGACGCTGGATGGCGGTGCGCGCATGGTGGAACAGGGGCTGTTCGAACGCTTCCCCTGCGACGCCATTTTCGCCATGCATAATATGCCTGGGTTGCCCGCCGGCGAGTTCTTTTTCCAGCACGGTCCCTTTATGGCTTCTTCGGATCAGATTGTGGTCACGATACAGGGGCGTGGCGGCCACGGCGCCATGCCGCATTTGACCGTCGATCCGGTGCTGGTGGCTTCGCACATTGTCATTGCGCTGCAGAGCATCGTATCGCGCAATACCAATCCGCTTGAAGCGGCGGTGATCACCGTCGGCAGCATTAAAGCCGGTGAGGCGGCCAATGTGATCCCTGATAGTGCGGAAATGAAGCTCAGCGTGCGATCGCTGGGGCGCGAATGGCGAACAACGCTGTTAACGCGCATTCCTGCGCTGATTCAGGCGCAGGCGCAAAGCTTCGGCGCCACGGCAATCGTGAACCACATCAACGGCGCTCCGGTATTGGTTAACGATGAGGCTATGACGCGCTTCGCGCATCAGGTGGCGCAGCAGCAGTTTGGCGCCGCGCGCGCGCACTACGGCGCTAAGCCGCTGATGGGCAGCGAAGATTTCACCTTCATGCTTGAGGCGCAGCCGCGAGGCTGCTATCTGCTTATCGGCAATGGCGACGGTGAAGGAAGCTGTATGGTGCATAACCCGGGATACGACTTTAACGATGAATGCCTGGCGGCGGGCAGCCATTATTGGGGCGCGCTGGCGGAAGCGTATTTAAAATAAGTCAGAAAAATAATAACAGGGAAGATAATAATGAGTGAAAATACGGCGGTGATGCAATCAGAAATAAACGCGCCGTCGAAGACGGGCGGCAAGAAAGTGATATTTGCCGCCTCCTTCGGTAATGCGCTGGAATTTTTCGACTTCGGCATTTATAACTTCTTCGTCATTTATATCAGTGTGCTGTTCTTTCCGCCGTCGAGCGATCCTAATCTGGCGTTGCTGCTGGCGTTCGCCACGTTCGGCGTCAGTTTTATTATGCGGCCTCTGGGCGGTATTTTGATCGGCGCCTATGCCGATCGCCGCGGCCGCAAACCGGCGATGATCCTGACGATTTCACTGATGAGCCTGGGTACGGCGATGATCGGCTTTGCGCCGACCTACGCCAGCGCCGGCTATTGGGGAACCATCACGCTGGTGGTGGCGCGCCTTATCCAGGGGGTGGCGGCGGGCGGAGAGGTGGGGGCGTCGATGTCGTTGCTGGTGGAGTCGGCGCCGCCCAATCGGCGCGGCTTCTATTCCAGCTGGTCACTGGCGACGCAGGGCATCGCCAGCGTGATTGGCGGTGTGACAGCGCTGGGGTTGAGCGCCGCGCTGCCGCTGCTTTCGGGCGAACCGAACGCGATGGCTGAATGGGGCTGGCGCATTCCTTTCTTTATCGGCGTGGCGCTTGCTCCGCTCGGTTGCTGGCTGCGCCTCGGGCTGGAAAGCGACCGTCCGCCGATGCCGCGCACTCAGGAGCCGCCTGTGCAGCTGCGCCGGCACTCGCGTGCGGTGGTGCTCGGCGTGATGTTGACCATCGGCGCCACGGTTGCCACGTACATTTCTATGTATTATCTCGGTACCTTTGCGGTGAAGTATCTGGGCATGGCGCAGACTTACGGTTATGCCGCGATGCTGCTGGCCGGGATCATCACTTTCGGCGGCAGTTTGCTGGTAGGGGGCTGGTGCGATCGCTATGGCCGTCTGCCGCTGATCCGCTGGGCGCGGATCGCCATTTTGCTGCTGGCGTTGCCAGTTTTCTGGCTGCTGACGGTGGCGCCGCATCCGGCGGTGTTGCTGAGCGTGGTTACGCTGATGGTTGGGCTAACGACGTTGGGGTCTGTTCCCACGCTGTTGGTGATTTCCGAGCTGTTTCCGCAGCGGGTTCGCGCGTTGGGGTTTGCGTTGGTTTATAGCCTTGGCGTCGCAATTTTCGGCGGCTTTGCCCAATACATCGCTTCACAGTCGATCGCGCTCAGCGGTTCGCTGCTGGCGCCCGCCGGCTATCTGATGTTGGCGACGCTGATCTCGCTGGCCGCGCTGCCGCTGTTGCGTGAAACCGGCGGCGATCCGCTGCGCTAGCAGACGCGGGGCGATAAAAACGCCGGCGGTTCTCACCGTCGGCGTTTTGCGTTGCGGCCGCTTCAGGTTGGCGTTCAGGCCGCAGGGCGGGCGATTACGCTGCGGGTTTCCATGCGCACTTCAGCGATGGTGACCTGCAAGGTGTCGCTCTGGCGGTAAACCACTTCACCTTTGATCTGCACGGTGCCGGTTTCCTGGCTGCATTGCATCTCGTCACGCACCGCATGAATGAACGGCGCCGGGATGAAGGCAACCGCGCCGTTGTCCAGCAGGCGCACACGCAGGCCGCCGCGTGTCACGTCGATAATCTCGGCGTTGAAGCGGGTATCGGTACCGGCCTTGTCCTGCAGGAAGCGGGCGTACAGCCAGTCGCCGACGTCGCGTTCCGCCATGCGGTTCAGGCGGCGGCGTTCCGCCAGCTGCACCGTTACGTCATCCTGCGGTTTTTCGGCCGATTGCTGGTTGATGATTGCCTTCAGCAGGCGATGGTTGACCATGTCGCCGTATTTACGGATCGGCGATGTCCAGGTGGCGTAAGCCTCCAGCCCCAGACCGAAGTGCGGCCCCGGCGTGGTGCTGATCTCCGCGAAGGTTTGGAAGCGACGGATACGACTGTCAAGGAACTGAGTCGGCTGCGCATCCAGATGGCGGCGCAGTTCGCAGAAGCCCTCAAGGGTCAGCAGTTTTTCGGCTTCGGCTTCCACGCCGTTAGCCTGCAATACGGTGACCGCTTGTTCAACCAGCGCGGGATCGAAACCGGTGTGCACGTTGTACACGCCGAAGCCCAGGCGATCGCGCAGCACGATGGCGGCGCAGACGTTGGCGGCGATCATGCACTCTTCAACGATGCGGTTGGCGCTGCGGCGCTGCTCGGTGACGATCTCCAGCACGTCGCCTTTTTCACCCAGCACGAAGCGGTAGTCCGGGCGATCTTTGAATACCAGCGCATGCTGGTGGCGCCAGGCGTTACGCGCGTCGCAAACGCGTTTCAGCAGGGTGATCTGTTGCGCGATGGCGTCGCTCGGCGGCTGCCAGCCGGCAATGCCTTCCAGCCAGTCGGAAACTTCGTCGTACACCAGTTTGGCTTTGGATTCGATCTCGGCGGCGAAGAACTGAATATCGTCGCCCAGCGCGCCGTCGGCGGCGATGGTTACGCGGCAGGCCAGCACCTGGCGGCGCTCGTTAGGGCGCAGCGAGCACAGGTTGTCCGACAGATCGCGCGGCAGCATCGGGATGTTGAAGCCCGGCAGGTAGTTGGTGAAGGCGCGCACGCGGGCGATATCGTCCAGCTTGCTGCCTTGCTCGACGTAGGCGGTCGGATCGGCGATGGCGATGGTCAACTGCAGCGAACCGTCAGCGTTGTCGGTCACGTACAGCGCATCGTCCATGTCCTCGGTGCTGGCGCTGTCGATGGTGACGAATTCGAGCGCGGTCAGATCTTCACGCACCAGCGCCGCGTTCGGCTCGCTGAGGGCCTGCATCTCCGGCGCCTCTTTTTCCAGGTTGTGACGCGCCAGCGTCACCCACCACGGGGCGAAATGGTCTTCACCGTTGGTGATAAACTGGGTCAGATCGGCGTTGAAGCCGCGATCACCTTTCAGCGGATGGCGGCGCATTTCTGCCACCGCCCAGTCGCCAGCCTGGAAGTTGTGGGTCAATTCACGCACCGGGCGGCACGGAATCGCCTCTTTCAGCAACGGATGATCGGGCACGATGGACAGACGATCGTCGCGCTTTTGCACGCGGCCGACAAAGCGCGACAGGAACGGCTCGACCAGGGTTTCCGGCTCGGCGATTTCGCGCTCTTTCTCGGTGTGCAGGGTGGCGATAATGCGATCCCCGTGCATGACTTTCTTCATGTACGGCGGTGGAATGAAGTAACTTTTTTGACCGTCTACTTCAAGAAAGCCAAAGCCTTTCTCAGTCCCTTTCACGACGCCTTCAACGCGCGGGGTCTGAGAGTGAAGTTGCTGTTTAAGCTGCGCCAGCAGCGGGTTATCTTGAAACATATCGTCCAGTGAATGGGTTGTGAGTGGCAAGATTTGCGGCTGACAGTTTTACGCGAATCACCCGCTGCGAGCAAGCCTAACGTCACGGAACCCCGCGTTGCCGCGCGATTTTGCGCAAGAATGGTCAATCGAAGTGCGATAGATGAAAAACCCCGGCGCGAGGGCCGGGGTGAAGGAGGGGGCAATCAGTCCTGCAGCGGCGTCGGCTGCAGGATTTCAATCCAGTAATCGTCCGGATCGCGAATGAACGCCACGTAGTTCATGCGGCCTTCATGCAGGCGTTTCTGGAAGGTGACGCCCAGGCGCTCAAAACGCTCACAGGCGGCGCGCACGTCCGGCACCGTGACGCACAGGTGGCCAAAGCCGCGCGGCTCGCCGTTGCCGTTGTGGTAGTGGAAATCCGCCTGATTTTCGGTGCCGTGGTTATGGGTCAGTTCGAGAATGCCCGGTTGGCTCAGCGCCCAGCGTTTGCGTTCGTCGTCATCCTGCGGGATCTGCTCGCGCGGGCTGCGCGTCAGGTAGCAGATGGTGAAAGCGGCTTCTTCGAACGTTTCCAGATAGACAGGCGTAAAGCCCAGTACGCGGGTATAGAAATCCAGCGCCTTGGTCAGGTCCTTCACGCGGATCATGGTGTGGTTGAACACGTAACCATCGGTTACCGCGTCCGGTTGGGCCGCCACGCCGGGCAGCGTCAGTAGGTCATTCAGTGGCATCAGAGATCCTCCTCAGGGTGTCGGCAGACTGTAGATGAAATCGATGCTAATCTAAAGTGATTGTTTTTAACTAAAACACTAACTAAAAGTGAATGATAAATGAAGCTGAGTCAGCTGAAGTTTTTCTGTACCGTGGTGGAGCATAAAACCATCGCCGCCGCCGCCCGCGAGCTGCACTGCGTGCCTTCCAACGTCACGCTGCGGCTGCGCGAGCTGGAGGAGTCGCTGGGCGGCGAACTGTTTTTTCGCGACAAGAACCGGCTGTACGTCAATCCCAAAGGCCGGTTGTTCTACCAGCAGGCGCGCGACATCGTGGCGCAGGCTGAGCGCAGCAAGCAACTGTTCGCCGGCGAGTACCAGCACGGGCTGCTGAACCTCGGGGCGCTGGATTTCTCGCTGGTCAGCCATTTGCCGGCGCGCATCGCCCGGCTGCGCCGTTTACAACCCCATCTGCAGATCAACGTGCTCAGCCGCGATTCATTGGTGCTGGAGCGCATGCTGATCGACAGTACTCTCGATCTGGCGATCACCGACGGCCCGATTGAACATCCGTTGCTGGCCAGCCAAAAGGCGTTTGACGAGCGGCTGGTGCTGCTGATGCCGGCGGATGTCGGGCAGCCCGACGCCGCCACGCTGGCGCCGCTGGAGTTTTACACGTTCAGCCGCGAGTGCTCGTTCCGGCTGAAGGTCGATCACTGGCTGGCCTCGCGCGGGCTGAAACCGCGCATGACGCTGGAAATGGAATCTTATGCCGCGATGGCGGCCTGCGTGCAGGCCGGCTGCGGTGTCGCCTGCGTGCCGGGTTCGTTGCTGCCGCTGATCTTGCCGGCGCCGGGGCTGAAGGTGGTGGAAATGGGCGAGGAGGGCGTGAGCGATCTCTATTTCGTCTGGCGGCGGCATCAGCTGTCCGAGGAATTGCAGACTATCCTGGAAATATTGGCGCGCCCGGCGTGAACCGGGCGCGCGTTTTCAGGCGATGCGCAGCGACGGCTGCTGCTCGCTGCGGCGGATCACCACCGGAATCGACTTTGAGGTCGGGGTGCCGGTGCCGTCGCCGAAGCTGGCCAGCGGCACCAGCGGGTTGGTTTCCGGGTAGTAGGCCGCCAGATTGCCACGCGGGATGTCGTAACTCACCAGCTTGAATCCATCTACCTTACGCACCACGCCGTCGTTCCACAGGGTTTCTATCTCTACCCGTTCGCCATCCTGCAGGCCCAGCGCCGCCAGATCTTCCGGATGGATGAACAGCACTTCGCGCTGACCGTAAACGCCGCGGTAGCGGTCATCCAGACCATAGATGGTGGTGTTGTACTGATCGTGCGAGCGCAGCGTCTGCAGGGTAAACGGCGCTTGCTCGCCGCCCAGCTGCGGGAACAGGGTAGTCGGCAGCGCGGCGTCGCTGAATTCCGCCTTGCCGCTCGGCGTGGCGAAACGCAGTTCGGCGGCGGCATTGCCCAGGTAGAAACCGCCGGGCTGCTCGCAGCGCCGGTTGAAATCCTCAAAGCCGGGAATGGTGGCGGCGATATGATCGCGGATCAGCGAGTAGTCGTCGGCCAGTTCCAGCCAGTCCAGCTGCTGTGTGCCCAGCACCGCGTCGGCGATGCCGCAGACGATCGCCGTTTCCGAACGTTGCGTATCCGCCAGCGGTTTGCCGATGCCTTCCGAGGCGTGAACCATGCTGAAAGAATCCTCGACCGTGATGTACTGTGAGCCGCTGGCCTGCATGTCCAGTTCGGTGCGGCCGAGCGTCGGCAGGATCAGCGCGTCTTTGCCGGTCACCAGGTGGCTGCGGTTAAGTTTGGTGCTGATGTGCACCGTCAAATCGCAGTTGCGCAGGGCGCGGGCGGTGCGCTCGGTGTCCGGCGCCGCGGCGGCCAGATTGCCGCCCAGCGCGATCAGCACTTTCACTTCGCCGCGCAGCATTGCTTCGATCGCTTCCACCGTGTTGTGGCCCACCGCGCGATTGGCGGTGAAGTTAAAGTGGCGTTCCAGACTGTCGAGCAGCGCTTTGGGCGACTTCTCATCGATCCCCATGGTGCGGTTGCCCTGAACGTTGCTGTGGCCGCGTACCGGGCACAGACCGGCGCCCGGTTTGCCCAGTTGCCCGAACAGCAGCTGCAGGTTGGTGATTTCACGCACCGTCGCAATAGAGTGCTTATGCTGAGTCACGCCCATCGCCCAGGTGCAGATCACTCGTTCAGCGCCCTGGTAGGTGGCCGCCGCCTGGCGCAATTGCGCTTCGCTCAGACCCGATTGCGCGGTAATGGTCCGCCACTCGGTGGCGTCCACCTGCGCCAGGTATGCCTCCACGCCGACGCTGTGCCGCTCGATAAACGCCAGGTCAAACAGGGGGGGCTCACCGGCGGCCAGCCGCTGGCGGTGGGTTTCAAGCAGCGCTTTCACCATGCCGCGCACCGCCGCCATATCGCCGCCCAGATTCGGTTGGTAATAGGAGGAGCTGATCGGCGAGGATTTTGGCGTCAGCATCTGCACCGGATCCTGCGGATCGGCGAATCTTTCCAGCCCACGCTCGCGCAGGGTGTTAAAGCTGACGATGCGCGCGCCGCGTCGGGCGGCGTTTTTCAGGCTGTGCAGCATGCGCGGGTGGTTGGTGCCGGGGTTTTGACCGAACACGAAGATGGCATCGGCCTTTTCGAAGTCATCGATGCGGATGGTGCCTTTGCCGACGCCGATGCTCTGTTTCAGCCCAACGCCGCTCGCCTCGTGGCACATATTGGAACAGTCGGGGAAGTTGCTGGTGCCGAGCATGCGGCCAAACAGTTGATAAAGGTACGACGCTTCGTTGCTGGCGCGGCCCGAGGTATACAGCTCGATTTGGTTCGGGTTGTCCATTGCGTTGATGTGCCTGGCGATCAGCGCCAGTGCGTCCGGCCAATGAATAGGCTCATAGTGGTCGGTTTCGGCGTTGTAGCGCATCGGATGGGTGAGGCGCCCCTGGTATTCGAGGAAATAGTCGCTCTGCTGCTGCAGGGTGCTGACGCTGTGGGCGGCGAAGAACTCAGGCTCCACGGCGCTGCGCGTCGCTTCCCAACTGACCGCTTTGGCGCCGTTTTCGCAAAAGCTGAAGGTGCTGTGGTTGTCGTCGCCCCAGGCGCAACCGGGGCAGTCGAAGCCGCGCGCCTTGTTGACGCGCATCAGGTTGCGCATGTTTTTTAGGGTTTGTTTACTGTCGAGGACAAAGCGGGTGGTGGCTTCAAGCGAACCCCAGCCGCCCGCCGGGCCGGTATAAGGCTTGATTGACGGTTTGAATTTCATGGTGACACTTCGCAGGTGGTTGTAGCTAAAAAGTAAACGCTTTTTTATGCGTTTTGCGTATTTATGTCACAAGTTTAGGAGCGCGGCAGGCGGGCGTCTAATCGAATGGTGCAATGGCGGCATAGAGCATATCTATCGCAGATGGATGTTGACCTAAACAAATGGTTGCATAAAGACACCCGCTGCAAAAGAGTAATGGTTTCGCCTGAAAGTGAATTCATGCAGTCTATCTCGCGGATTATATTGGCATTTTATTTAGCCTGCGGGCCTGAGGAACACAGCGTGAAGCGTTCAGTATCAGTAGTGATCGGCGGTATGTTACTGCCTTTGGCGGCGCAGGCGGCGGAAACGGCGTCCCATTTTCCCGCCATGACTCCACCGGCGATAGACGCCGCCTCTTACGTGTTGATGGATTACACCACTGGCCAGGTGTTGGCCGCCGGCAATGCCGACGAGCGGCGCAATCCGGCCAGCCTGACCAAACTGATGACCGGGTTGGTGATCGACCATGCGCTCGACCAGCATAAGATTGGCCTCGACGATGTCGTCACCGTGGGGAAAGACGCCTGGGCGCAGGGCAACCCGGTGTTCAAAGGATCCTCGCTGATGTTTCTGAAACCCGGTGACAGGGTCACGGTTCGCGATCTCAGCCGCGGCATCATCATTGATTCCGGCAACGACGCCTGCGTGGCGATGGCGGACTATGTGGCGGGCAGCCAGGCCAACTTCGTCAAGCTGATGAACGAAAAGAGCGCCCAGCTGGGATTGCAGAACACCCATTTTGAGACGGTGCACGGGCTGGATGCGCCAGGGCAGTTCACCACCGCCGGCGATCTGGCGGTGATCGCGCGCGCCATCATCATGAGCGAGCCGGCGGAATACCACATGTACAGCGAGAAATCGCTGACCTGGAACGGCATCACGCAGCAGAACCGCAACGGCCTGCTGTGGGATAAGACTCTGCACGTCGACGGCCTGAAAACCGGGCACACCGCCTCGGCCGGCTTCAACATCATCGCCTCCGCCACCGAAGGAGATCGCCGCCTGATCGCCGTGGTGATGGGCGGAAAAAGTTCCAAAGGCCGCGAGGAACAGGCGCGTAAGCTGTTGACGTGGGGGCTGCGCGACTTTACCACGGTGCACCTGTTCAGCGCCGGCCAGAGCCTGGGGGAAGAACCGGTCTGGTACGGCGAAAGCCACCGCTTGCCGGTCGGCAGTGCGCAGGACCAGTCGCTCAGCCTGCCGAAAAGCGAGGCGGACAAACTGAAGGCGCAGTACGTGATCAATGCTGCGCGGCTGGAAGCGCCGGTCAACAAAGGACAAACCGTTGGCGAGATCCGCATCAGCGATAATGGCCAGGTGGTGAAAACCCTGCCGCTGGTGGCGCTGCAGGCGGTGCCGCAGGGCGGCGTGTTCTCACGCCTGATGGATTACATGAAGCTGAAGCTCTGACTCACCGGGCGAGCGACGACGCCCGGTGGTATACTGAGCGCGAATGCCGATCATTGAGCCGCGCTATGGATATTAAACAACTGATTTATTTGTGTAATTTAGAACGGGAACGCCACTTCGGCCGGGCGGCGGAGGCCAGCTTCGTCAGCCAGCCGACGTTGTCCATGCGATTGAAAAACCTGGAAAAAGAGCTGGGCGTTTCGCTGATTAACCGCGGCAACCATTTCGGCGGTTTTACCGCCGAAGGCGAGCGGGTGCTGGCGTGGGCGCGTGAGATCGTCTCGGTTTACCAAGGGCTGAAGCTGGAGGTGGAGTCGCTCAAGCACGGTTTGCACGGTACGTTGCGCCTTGGCGTGGTGCCGCAGTGCAGCATCTCGGTGGCGGAAATGCTCAAGGCGGTCAGCGAGCGTTATCCGCATCTTGATTACCGGCTGGCGGTGCTGAGCGCCGATCAACTGCTGGAGGCGTTGACGGCGCATACCGTCGACATCGGCATCGGCTTTTTCGAGCTGTCGACGCTGAAGGAACTGCATTTTCAATCACAACCGCTGGTGGAAACCGGCGTTGAGCTGGTATTTCATCCGCAACACTTCCCTAAGCTGGTGGGCGACACACCGTTGCCGCTGGAGGCGGTGGCCGCCTTGCCGCTGTGCCTGGCCGAGCCGACGCGGTATTTCCGCCGCTATCTCGATCAGCATTTCCGCGACGCCGGGTTGACGCTGCACACGCGGCTGGAGACTGCCTCGATCTTCCAGCTGCTCGAGGGCATTTTCGTCGGCTTGGGCTGCGGACTGTTCCCGCGCGGCCAGCTGCAATCGCCGCTGATGCCGGCGTTGCAGCGCCGTCCGGTGGCCATCGGCGCCATGCCGCGTCATGCGGCGGTGGTGGTCGATATGGCGGAGCGCGCCACGCCGTTGGCGCAGAAGTTTTTCGATGCCGCCAGCGAGTGGTTGCGGCGGCAAAAAGAATAGAGACGTTTATGTTTATCCTATGTTCCCGCCATGATTATGGCCCTACGGGGCCATAATCATGTTTTCTCTAACGGCCGATGAAATCATGTTAATTACTGATGGTAATGGTCGGATCCCAATAGAAATAACCCAGTAATTTCTGATCGCCGCCGTTTGGCCGATAATAAAGGCCAAATTGGATGCAATAGTTTTCCGTGCCGGTATTGGTAATGTCCGCCTGTATAAACCAATAGGTTTGGTTGGTGAAGCTGACGGGGAATACGGTATTTTGCGCCGGCATCATCGAGCTGCGGGTATACATTTTGAAGGTCGGGTTGGAGAAAACCTGGGTGCCGCTGCCGAACTGCGGCAGCCCGTAGATCAGCACGCTGGCGTCGAAATTGGCGGATTCCGAGGTGCCGGTCCAGCGAATGACATCGCCGACATTGGCCTTAAAGTTCAGGTCCGCCGTGCCGGAGCCGCCGATCACCTGTTCGGAGGTGACGACCATGTAGGCGTATTGATGGCCAATGCCCGTCGGGTTGCCGGCGTCCTGGCTGGGGTTGTTATTCTCGAATGCTTCTATCAGGGCATCGGTATCGATGACGACAATCACGTTAACGATACTGTTGCTGGATTTCAGTTCTTGTTCAGACATAGGGTTACCTCACAATATTTTTTTGCTGTGATAGAAAATTAAAATAATGGGAATAACGGCGAGCGTTTATCTTTGTTGAATATTTAAAAGGGGTCATCACAACGCCGCTATCGGCTTAATCATAGAAACTAAATAGCAAGACGACCACTGCTGAAAGGTTAGGGGTGTTAATGAGTCCATCTATTAATTAGCAGGGTTAAAACCTTGTTTTACTGCTTATGCGATGAGGACGGTTACAGAATTGAGCGATGGCGCAATCTGCCTATTACTTTGTTTGCAGACATAATTTTGACGAACCCTGTTTTTCGCCGATGGTAGAACAAAACGAATCATAATCCTGATAAATGAAGTGTGTTTGGATTTTTGCTTTATCAATTTATATTTTGGTGAAGTTTTTCGCCGAAACAGAGAAGGGTGAGTTAACGGCGAAGGACGCTAGCCGTCAACTCAGTGATGACAAATCACGGCGCCGGTTGTGCCGGTTCCGCATCGCCCAGCGTTTGGCGCAGGCGGTTTTCCCAGGCGTAGAGCGCGACGGTGAGGATCACCTCCAGCGCCTGCGCCTGATCCAGGCCGCTGTTGAACAGCGGCTGCACGCTCTGCGGGGTGAACTTCTCAGGTGCGCGAGTCAGCTCGGCGGCGGTGCGCATCACCGCGAGTTTTACCGAATCTTCGGTATACGTCAGCCCCTGAGGCAGCCCGGCGAACAGCGCCTGAACCAATCCCTCATCCTGCAATTCTTGCGCGACGGTGGCCGCGCAGTAATGGCTGCCGTTGATGCGCGAGACCGCCAGCGTCGCCAGCGCCTTCAGGCGGCTCGATAACCCATATCCTTCGGCATTGATGCCGTTGAACACCCCGTTACGCTCGCGCAATGCGGCGGCATCGTGCGCCAACAGCAGATAATAAGATTCGGCGCGCGCCTGCGGGTGGCTCTGATCCAGCACATCAAGCTGTTCGGCGGCGGCGGCTTCGGTGTCGATTGGCGGCAGACGCGCGGTCCAGCTTAACTCTTCGGCACTGAACGCGACGCCATCGGCGTCTTCGACGTTAGGGAAGCCGGGCACCACCACCGCCGGCCGGCCGGCCAACGCCGCGACACCCGCGACCACGCGCGCCTGATAGCTGACAAAACCGATCACCTGCGAAAAGGTGACGATATCCGCTGGGCTCAGCCCGACGTCGGCGAGCTGTTGCAGCGCCTTGCGGCAAATCAGCGTGGGCTGGCTGGCAAGCTGGCGGGCATATTGGGTGATCTGAGCAAGGCGGATATTGCTTTCCCGGGAGGCGTCCGGGCTGTGCAGCGGGGCGAGGCGGGCGGCGTAGTGGCTACAAAGCGATTGCACGCCCGTCACCTGAGCGACGGTCAACGCGGTGCTGAGGCGATCGTAGGGTGACAATGTCACGTATCGTGATAATGGCACCTGATCGGGAAACAGCGCGTGGTAGCCGGCCAACGAGGCGCTGAACACGCCGGCGCGAGCGCTGAGCGCATTGTTTAAGGCTTCATCGGCGAAGGCGCCCAGCCCCAGCAGAAAGCGATCGCGAAGGGTGGCCGCCTGCGGTTCCAGCGGCGCATCGCCCCGCACGCTGCTTTGGGTTTCGTGATACCACTGGGCATTATGTTGTCGACGGAGTCGTTCCATAGGGTCAATCCTTAATCATGATCAACAGCCGCCGCTGCGCGCGGCAGCGTCGGCTGGACAAAGAGGCAACATGCCCGCAGGCGGGGCGAAAGGCGGTTTTAGCGCAGCTCATCACAGCAGAGGGCGTGGCCGTAAACAGAAAAACCGGCTGCCAGCGTGAGCAGAAACTGCGTAAGGCGGCGATGGCGAATGCTGTTCATCAGTGCGATATCCTGTCGTATGAGAAGTGCAACGTAGGGGATATCCTCACCGATCGCCCTGGCGAGATAAAATAATGTTACGGACTAATCAATAACTGAAAGGAATAAAATATAAGGATATATAACAAGAATGTAATTTGCATGTGCGCTTTCTTGCTAAGCGGCAGGCGCGCAAGGCGATAAAAAACCCGCCGCAGCGGGTTTGTAGGTGAAGGTGTGACTCAGAAGCGGCCGCCGTCGCGCCGCCAGGCATCGGCGGTCAGCGCCTCGCCGAAGTGGCTGGCGATAAGGCGCTTGGTCAATTCGTGCAGCGGCGCCGCCAACACCTCCGCGGTGCTGCCGCGTTCGACGATTTCCCCTTCGTGCATCACCAGCACCTGGTCGCTGATATGCTTCATCATGCCGAGGTGCTGGGTGACGTAGATATAGGAAATACCGTGTTTTTCCTGCAGCTCCAGCATCAGGTTGATGATTTGCGAGCGCATCGACATGTCCAGCGAGGCCAGCGCCTCATCGGCGACGATCACCTTCGGTTGCAGGATCAGCGCACGGGCCAGCGCGACGCGCTGTTTTTGCCCGGAGGCCAGCATGTGCGGATAGTAGTAGGCGTGATCCGGCAGCATGCCGACCTGGCGCAGCGTCTGGTTGATACGCTGCTCGCGCTCGGCAGGCTCAAGATCGGTGTTCAGCCGCAGCGGCGCGTCCAGCAGCTGGCCGATGCGCTGGCGCGGGTTGAGCGAGGTGCTCGGATCCTGAAAAATCATGCGAATGCGCTGGCTGCGGTAGCGATAGTCGCCGAATTCCAGCGGATGATCGTCGATCAACAGTTCGCCGGCGGTCGGTTCCACCATGCCGGAGAGCATCTTCGCCAGCGTGGATTTGCCGGAGCCGTTCTCGCCGATCACCGCCAGCGTCTGGCCTTCGCGCAGGGTAAAGCTGACCGATTTCACCGCCTCGACGTGCTGGCGGCGGAACAGCCCGGTGCGATAGCGGTAGGTTTTGCTCAGGTTGCGCACTTCCAACAGCGTTTCCATGTTATTGCTCCTCCATGTTCAGCGGGAAGTGGCAGGCGAAGAAGTGGTTCTTGACCGGGCGCAGGCGCGGCGTTTCGATGCACTTCTTCTGCGCGTAAGGGCAACGCGGCCCCAGGCGGCAGCCGATCGGCAGGTGCTCCAGCGAAGGAATGGCGCCCGGCAGCGTATTCAACCGGCTTTTGTGCGGCAGCGAGCGGCCGAAGTCCGGCATGGCGCGGATCAGCGCCTGGGTGTAAGGGTGGTGCGGCGCCGCCAGCAGTTCTTCGCACTGGGCGCTTTCCACCGTTTGCCCGCAGTACAAGACGTTCACCCGATCGGCCCACTTGCTCATCATCTGCAGGTCGTGACTGATCAGCAGAATGGTGGTGTTGTTGTTCTGGTTGAGACGCGCCAACAGGCGGAAAATCTGCGCCTGCGTGGTCGGTTCCATGGCGTTGGTCGGCTCATCGGCGATCAGCAGGCGCGGTTGGTTGGCCAGCGCGATGGCGATCATCACTTTTTGGCACTCGCCTTCCGTCAGCTCGTACGGGAAGCTGCCCATGATGTCGTCATGATCCTTGATGCCGACGCGGTGCAGCAACTCGATGGCGCGGCGTTTGCGCCAGTTGAAGCGCTGCCACCAGTGGCCCTTGTAGGTCCAGCCCGGGATGGCCTGTGCCAGCTGGCGGCCGATGCTCTCGGAAGGGTCGAGACAGGACTGCGGCTCCTGGAAGATCATTGAGACGTTGTGGCCCACCAGCTTGCGCCGCTCGCGCGGGCTCAGCTGCAGCAGATCGATGTCGTCGAAGCGGAAACGATCGGCGGTGACGCGCCAGTTGTCTTTGGTCACGCCGCAGATGGCTTTGGCGATCAGGCTCTTGCCGGAGCCCGATTCGCCCACCAGGCCGCGCACCTCGCCCTCGGTCAGCGTCATGCTGACGCGATCGACCGCCTTGACCGGCCCTTCGGCGGTCATAAATTCAATCGTCAGATTGCGGATATCGAGTAACGGCATTATTCCACCCCGGCATTGATTGCGCGGCGCATACCGTCGCCTAACAGGTTAACCAGCAGCACGCTGACGAGGATGGCCGCGCCGGGCAGCATCACCGTCCAGGGCGCGACGTACACCAGCTCGAGCGAATCGCCGAGCATCGCTCCCCATTCAGGAGAAGGCAACTGCGCGCCGAGATCGAGGAAGCCGAGCGCGGCGATATCCAAAATAGCCATCGACAGCGCGCGGGTGAATTCGGTCACCAGCACCGCCGCGATGTTCGGCATGACCGCATACCACAGGATCTGCAGCGTGGAAGCGCCGTCAAGCCGCGCCGCCACCACGTACTCTTTCTCCAGCTCATCGTGCACCGCGCTGTAGATGGTGCGCACCATGCGCGGCAACAAGGCGAGCCACACTGCCAGCATGGCGTGTTCCAGTTTGGGGCCGATAAACGCCACCACCACGATCGCCAGCAGCAGCGACGGAATCGACAGCAGGGTATCGAGGATATGGTTGAGCACCGCCGAGCGCAGCCCGTGGGTGACGCCGGCGAACACGCCGAGGATCACCCCGCAGAAAGCCGCGGCCAGCGTCACCGCCAGCGCGGAACCGAAGGTAGCGGCAGTGCCGGTCAACAGGCGGCTGAGGATGTCGCGCCCGAGATCGTCGGTGCCGAGAAAGAACGACACGTTGCCGTAGCGCGACCAGGACGGCGGCAGCAGTTGATAGCCGAGGAACTGCTGATCCAGCGCGTAGGGCGCCAGCAGGCTGCCGAACAGCGACAGCAGCAGCAGGGCGATCACGCCGTAAAAACCGATCATCGCCAGCGCGTCGCCGTAGAAAATCCGCCAGGTGTAGCGCAGCGGGCTCGGCATCTTTTTTTCGCGGTATACGTTATCGAAGGGCATACCATTCCTTATGTTTCAGCGGGTTGGTTGCCGCACCCAGAATGTCGGCCAGAACGTTAATGGTGATCACCAGCGTGCCGACCACCATCACGCCGGCGGAGATCGCCGCATAGTCCTGCTGGCGAATGGCGTTGATCAGCCACCGGCCGAGGCCCGGCCAGCTGAACACCACTTCGGTGATCATCGCCAGCGTGAGCATGGTGGAGAACTGCAGCCCCAGCTTGGGCACGATCGGCGGCAGCGCGTTGTGCAACACGTGGCGACGAATGATGGTGAAGCGCGACAGGCCGCGGGTGGCGGCGGCCTTGATGTAGTTTTGGCTCAGCACGTCGTCGGTGCTGATGCGCATCAGCCGCACCACTTCGGTGGTGGGCGCCACCGCCAGCGCGGCGATCGGCAGGATCATGTGGCGCAGGGCGCTGCCGATCATCTCGGCGCGATACGGCGAGTCCGACAGCCAGGCGTCGATCAGCGCGAAACCGGTGATGGGTTTCACCTGATACAGCAGATCGAAACGGCCGGAAACCGGCAGCCAGCCGAGATGCAGCGAGAAAAACAGCATCAGCAGCAGCGCCAGCCAAAACACTGGCATCGAGAAGCCCAGCAGCGCGAAGGTGCTGATGGCGGTGTCCTGCCACTTGCCGCGCAGCACGCCGGCGATGATGCCCAGCGGAATGCCGATGAACAGCGCCAGAGCGAAGGCCAGCAGGCACAGTTCCATGGTGGCCGGGAACACTTCGCGCAGCTGTTCGCTGATCGCCTGGCCGTTGATGCTGGAGACGCCGAAGTCCCAGTGCAGCAGGCTGACGAAGTAGAACTGATAGGCGTCCAGCAGGGCGGCGCCGTTCAGCGGCGCGCGCGGCGTGAAATAGCTCAGGCTGAAGCTGACCAGCGTCAGGAAGAACAGCGTGATCAGCAGCAGCAGAATGCGGCGCAGGGTAAAGATAATCACTTTTTCACCTCCGGCGCGGATTCACGGTACACCCCGGCGAACGAGGCGTTGCCGAACGGGCTCAGCACCAATCCCTTGATGTCGTAACGATAGGCCTGCAGGCGCAGAGAAGACGCCAGCGGCAGCACCGGCAATTGCTGCTCGAGGATTTTCTGCGCCTTGCGGTAGTTGTCGATGCGCTGAGACAGCTGCTGCGACAGCAGCGCGTTCTGCAGCACTTCGTCAAAGCCCGGATCACACCAGTGAGCATAGTTGGTTTGCGAACGGATTGCCGCGCAGCTCAGCAGCGGCCGGAAGAAGCTGTCCGGATCGTTGCTGTCGGTGGCCCAGCCGGTCAGGGTCAGATCGTGGTTCATCTCCATCAGGCGCGCTTCCTGGAAACGGCCCTCTACCGGCACGATGGTGACGTTGATGCCCACCTGGCCGAGATCGGCCTGGATCAGTTCGGCGGTTTTCAGCGGGCTCGGGTTGTAAGATTGCGAGGCGGTCGGCACCCACAGCTTCAGGTTCAGCTGGCTGACGCCGGCCTGCCGCAGCATCTCGCGCGATTTGGCCGGATCATACTCGGTGACGTGCGCATCGTTGTCGTAGGCCCAGGAGGCGCGCGGCAAGATCGAGGCGGCGGTTTCCGCCGTGCCGTAATAGATCGACTGCATCAACCGTTGGTTGTTGATCGCCAGCGAGATCGCCTGGCGCACATTGAGGTTGTCGAGCGGCGGTTTACGGGTGTTGAACGCCAGATAGGCGATGTTCATCCCCGGGCGCAGCGTCAGGCGCAGGCGCGGATCGTCGCGCAGAATCGACAGCTGGCTGGCCGCCGGATAGGCCAGTACGTCGCACTCGCCGGTCAGCAGCTTGGAGAGGCGGCCGGTGCCGCCGGCGCCCAGATCGATCACCACCTGCGGCATGCGCGGCAGGCCTTTCCAGTAGGCGGCGTTGCGCGCCAGGCGAATATATTGCCCCGAGCGGTATTCGTTGAGCAGGAACGGGCCGCTGCCGACCGGCTCGCGATCGATCAGCTCCTGATGGCCTTCGCGCGTCAGCGTGTCGGCGTATTCGGCGGACAACACAGGCGCGTAGTGGGTGGCCAGGTGCCACAGGAACGAGGCGTCCGGCGACTGCAGGCGAATCTCCACCGTGTAGTCGTCGAGCTTTCTCACGCTCTGCACCGAATCACCGAACTGCAGGCTGTCGAAATAGGGATATTCGCCGCCGTTCACGTCGTGATACGGGTGTTTCTGATCGAATACGCGGGCAAAGCTGAACACCACGTCGTCGGCGTTCATCTTGCGGGTGGGCGTGAACCAGGCGGTGGTCTGGAACGGCACGTCCTTGCGCAAATGGAAGCGGTAGGTGGCGCCGTTATCCAGCACTTCCCAGCTTTGCGCCAGCTCGGGGATCAGGCGATAAGTGTAGGGATCGACGTCCAGCAGGCGATCGTACAGCTGGGCGGCCAGGGTATCCACCGTCAGGCCGCTGCTGGCCATTTGCGGGTTGAAGGTATTCAGTATGCCGCTGACGCAATAAACAAAGCCGCTTTGGCGAATGTCCGGCAGCGGCGCCGCGGCGGGCGCGGGCGGTGTTGTCGCGGCCAGGGCAGAGCCCGTCAGGCACAACGACAGTATCCAAAAGGGTAAACCACGCATAGAGGCTCATGGGTTAATCAGCAATAGCGTTAGTGTATCGCACTCTGACCAGCAGCCCAATCCATTGAGCAAAATCGCTGAGTTTTCTGCGACTTGATTAATCAGCCCGTTCAGCGGCAAGAAAAAAGTTTTCCATGTTATGTTATAATATAACAAAATCATGTTACCGTTCCCCGGCAAAGTCACAATAACGCAAGGGGATGTATGAACGAAGTTGCACTTCCACCACGCCGTTCGCTGCCGGACGCTCAGGCATGGCGCGGCGAAATGAGTGATGTCGGGCTCGATTGGGTCGGGATGCAAGGGATCGCGCTGCCGCTGGAGCTGGCCGGCAAGCCATTGATGGCGAAGGTCGACGCCGGTATCAACCTGCGCGCCGAAGCGGCGGGGGAACGCGGCATTCACATGTCGCGGCTGTATCTGGCGCTGGACGAGTTGACGCAGGGAGAGCTGACGCCACAGCGCATCGGCCGAACGTTGCAGGCCTTTTTGGCTTCGCAGCCGGAACACAGCGATCGCGCCAGCCTGACGCTCAGCGGCGAGCTGTTGCTGTCACGCCCGGCGCTGCTGTCGCCGCAGCGCGGCTGGAAAGCCTATCCGCTGCGCATCGAGGCCACTCTGGCAGACACGCTGACGCTGGCGCTGACCGTCGGCGTGCCTTACTCCTCCACCTGCCCGAGTTCGGCGGCGCTCAGCCGCCAGCTGGCGCAGCAACAGTTCCAGTTTGATTTTGAACAGGAGGCGGAGCGGGTCAACCAGCGGCAGGTGAGCGAGTGGCTGTTGGAGCAAGGGATGCCGGCCACCCCCCACAGCCAGCGCAGCTGGGCCTGGATCACCGTGACGCCCGAGAATGAACGGGCGTTCGAACCGGTGAAGCTGATTGACCGTATCGAACACGCGCTGGGCACGCCGGTACAAACGCTGGTGAAACGCCGCGACGAGCAGGCCTTCGCGCTGGCCAACGGTCAGAACCTGATGTTTTGCGAGGACGCGGCGCGCCGTCTGTATCGCATGCTGCGCAGCCAGTGCGACTACCGCGCTTTCTCGCTGCGCGTTGAACATCAGGAGAGCCTGCATGCCCACAATGCGGTGGCGGAGCTGAGCTGGCGGGGAGAACACCATGCTGCGTAAAAATCCCAGTGGCCATCTGCCGCAGGTCTCGCCGCTGGCCTACATCGATCCCACCGCCATTCTATGCGGCCGGGTGATCGTCGAAGATTTCGTTTACGTCGGCCCGTATGCGGTGATCCGCGCCGACGAGTTGAACGCCGCCGGCGACATGGAGCCGATCGTCATCGGCTCGCACTCCAATATTCAGGATGGCGTGGTGATCCACTCCAAGAGCGGGGCGGCGGTGACCATCGGCCGTTACAGCTCGATCGCCCACCGCGCCATCGTGCACGGCCCGTGCCGCATCGGCGATCGGGTGTTTATCGGTTTCAACAGCGTGCTGTTCAACTGCCACGTTCAGTCCGGCTGCGTGGTGCGCTACAACGCGGTGGTGGACGGCGTGACGCTGCCGGAAAACCGCTATATCCCCTCGACCGAACGCGTGGGGCCGGACAGCGATCTGTCGCGCTATCGCCAGGTCGATCGCGGCGCGCTGCAGTTTTCGGAAGAAGTGGCCGCCACCAACGTCGAACTGGTGCGCGGTTATCAGGCATTACGCAATGAATTTTAATGAGGTTTCCATGAAACAACTTCCCGTGACCGTGCTTTCCGGCTTTCTCGGCGCCGGCAAGACCACGGTGCTGAACCATATCCTGAACAACCGGCAGGGCATGCGCGTGGCGGTGATTGTCAACGACATGAGCGAAGTGAACATTGACGCCGCGCTGGTGGAGAATGAAGTACATCTCGATCGCCAGGAAGAGAAGCTGGTGGAGATGAGCAACGGCTGCATCTGCTGCACGCTGCGCGAAGACCTGCTGGTGTCGGTGCGCGAACTGGCGCAGGAGGGGCGTTTCGATTACCTGTTGATCGAATCGAGCGGCATCTCGGAGCCGCTGCCGGTGGCGGAAACCTTTACCTTTGAGGATGAAACGGGCGAAAGCCTGTCCCAATTCGCCCGGCTGGATACGCTGGTGACGGTGGTCGACGGGGTGAATTTCATTCAGCAATACCAGCAGGCGCAAAGCCTGCAGGAGGCCGGCCAAAGCCTGGGTGAGGACGATCTGCGCAGCGTGGCGGACCTGTTGATTGAGCAAATTGAATTTTGCGACGTGATCCTGGTCAGCAAGACCGATCTGTTGACGCCAACGCAGCAGGGCGAAGTGATGGCGCTGCTGGCCAGCCTGAATCCCGACGCCCGCATTGTGCCGATCGCGCCGGGCAAACTGCCGCTGGAGGCGGTGCTGAATACCGGCAGCTTCAGCTTTGAAAAGGCGCAGCAGGCGCCCGGCTGGCTGAAAGAGCTGCGCGGCGAACACGTGCCGGAAACGGAAAGCTACGGCATCAGCAGCTTTGTCTATCAGGCGCGGCGGCCGTTTGCGCCGGACAAGTTCTACCGCGTGATCAACGGCGATTGGGGCGGCGGCAAGCTGCTGCGCTCGAAAGGCTTCTTCTGGCTGGCGACGCGGCCGCGGCAGGCCGGGCAGTGGAGCCAGGCCGGCGGCATCGCCCATTACGGCCTGGCGGGCACCTTTTGGCGCGCGATCCCGCAAGATAATTGGCCGCAGGATCCGCAAACGCGGGCGCATATTCAGGAGAAATGGGTGGAGCCGTTCGGCGACATGCGCCAGGAGTTGGTGTTTATCGGCCAGCACTTGCAACAGGCGGCGATCGTGCGTCTGCTGGACGACTGCCTGCTGAACGACGACGAAATGGCCGCCGGCGTGGACTATTGGCTGGACATGGCGGACCCGTTCCCTGAGTGGTAATTGCGCAATCTTCGTGTGGTAATGAGAAAAATTCTCAACAAAGTGCTTTACAGACGATACTGATAACTATTATCATCGCCTGGCAGTTCACGGAAGGCCACAGTTTGCGGCTCTGATGTGGAAGGCACGACATTGCTCACATTGCTTCCAGTGTTTTTTAAGCCAGCTCGGGTGCTGGCTTTTTTTTTGCCCGCTATTCCTCGTCCGTTTCGCCGTTTTGCAGCAGCGCATGTTTTTTCAGCATGCCGCGTAGCTGATGGTAGGTGAGTCCCAGCAGCTGCGCCGCCTTGCGCTGATTGAACCGGCCTTGCTGCAGCGCCGCTTCGAGAAGCGCCTTCTCCTGCTCGAGCTGCCAGTGTTTTAGTTCCAGCGGCAGCGCCGGCAACGCGCCGGCGCCTTCAGGTGCGGGTGCAAGCGGCGTGGCCTCGCGCGGCGCAAACGGGTTGATGACGATGTTGTCAAGCGGGCTGTCGCTGTCGCCGTGACGATAGACCGAACGTTCCACCACGTTTTTCAGTTCGCGCACGTTGCCCGGCCAGCCATATTCGAGCAACGTCTGCCTGGCGCGTTCGGTAAAGCCGGGAAACAGCGGCAGCCCTAGCTCGCGGCACATTTGAATGGCGAAGTGCTCGGCCAGCAACATGATATCGGGCCGGCGTTGGCGCAGCGGCGGCAGCTGCACCACGTCGAACGCCAGCCGATCCAGCAGATCGGCGCGAAACTTGCCCGCCGCCGCCAACGCCGGCAGATCGTCGTTGGTGGCGCACACCAACCGCACATCCACCCGCAGCGGCTGACTGCCGCCCACGCGTTCCAGCTGGCCGTATTCGATCACCCGCAGCAATTTCTCCTGCACCAGCATCGGCGCGGTCGCCAGCTCATCGAGGAACAGTGTGCCGCCGTCGGCGCGCTCGAAGCGGCCCAGATGACGTTTCTGCGCACCGGTAAAGGCGCCGGCCTCGTGGCCGAACAGCTCGGAGTCCAGCAGGTTTTCATTCAGCGCCGCACAGTTGAGCGAGATGAACGGCCCTTGCCAACGGTTGGAGAGGTAGTGCAGGCGGTGGGCGATCAGTTCCTTGCCGGTGCCGCGCTCGCCGATCACCAGTACCGGTTTGTTCAGCTTTGCCACCTGGGAGACTTGCTCCAATACGTCGACGAAGGCGTTTGCTTCGCCCAACAAATTCTCTGGCTGTTCGTTCATGATGAAATTCGCCAATGTTTGGTGAAAATAATCACTCTACAGCAAGCGCACGGAGAGTCAAAAATAAAGAGTTGTTGTTTTTCAATGATATAAAAGTTGGCACGGGTTTTGATTATCTCTTTGGGCAAGCTGTACGACTTAACGCGGCGCTTCAGACGCCATCAGAACCAAGAGGAAGTGAATTATGGGTATTTTTTCTCGTTTTGCCGACATCGTGAACGCCAACATCAACACCCTGCTGGACAAGGCGGAAGATCCGCAGAAGCTGGTGCGGTTGATGATCCAAGAGATGGAAGACACGCTGGTTGAAGTCCGCTCTACGTCGGCGCGCGCGCTGGCGGAAAAGAAACAGCTGCTGCGCCGCATCGAGCAGGGTGAAAGCCAAGTCAGCGACTGGCAGGAAAAAGCCGAGCTGGCGCTGCGCAAAGATAAAGAAGACTTGGCCCGCGCGGCGCTGATCGAAAAACAAAAGGTTGCCGACCTGATCGCCACGCTGACGCAGGAAGTGGCGACCGTAGAAGAAACGCTGGCGCGCATGAAGAGCGAAATCGGTGAGCTGGAAAACAAGCTGACCGAAACCCGCGCGCGGCAGCAGGCGCTGGCGCTGCGCCATCAGGCCGCCTCTTCCTCGCGCGAGGTACGCCGTCAGCTCGACAGCGGCAAGCTGGATGAGGCGATGGCGCGTTTCGAACAGTTCGAGCGCCGCATCGACCACATGGAAGCCGAAGCGGAAAGCATCAGCATCGGTAAAAAGAAGTCGCTGGACCAAGAGTTTGCCGAGCTGAAAGCCGACGACGCCATCAGTGAGCAGCTGGCGGCGCTGAAAGCCAAGATGAACCGCTCAGAGTAAGGCGAACCGCGGCCACACGCCGGAGGTGGCCGCCTATCCAGGACCCGATAAGAAGGAATAACAATGAGTGCTTTATTACTTGCCATTCCGCTGACAATTTTCGTGCTGTTTGTCGCGCCGATTTGGCTTTGGCTGCATTACAGCAATCGGCAACAGACCGGCATCCAGCTGAGTCAGCAAGAAATGCAGCGCCTGGCGCAGCTGGCGGAAGACGCCAAACGCATGCGTGAACGCATTCAGGCGCTGGAAGAGATCCTTGATGCGGAACACCCGAACTGGAGACAGTCCTGATGAGTAATACGCTGGGCAGTAAAAAGCTTTATCGCGTACCCGAAGAAGGCATGGTGAAAGGCGTCTGCGCCGGTTTGGCCCACTATTTCGACGTGCCGGTGCGCCTGATCCGCGTGATGGTGGTGCTGTCGCTGTTCTTTGGGCTGTTCTTCTTCACGCTGGTGGCCTATATCGCGCTGGTGTTCGTGTTGGACGAGGCGCCGGCCAGCCGCTTCGAAGGCGAGCATCAGAAGACGCCGCGCCAGCTGCTCGATCAACTGGAATATGAGCTGGGCAGCGGCGAGCAGCAGCTGCGTCAGGTCGAGCGTTACGTGACGTCCGACACCTTCGGCGTACAGAGCCGTTTCCGCAAGCTGTAACCCTTCTTGCGATACCCGGCCTGCGCAGGCCGGGCATCTTCGCCGCCGTTATCCCGTGAATGTAACCTTAATCATCTAGTGCCGGAGGGCATTGTCATGAATAAAATCGATGTCGCAAACACCGCCAGAACGGGTGGATTTAAACGAGGAGCGGCGGCAATGTTGAAGACATTGGCTAAAGTCATCATCATAGCGTTATTGAACTATGGCCCGGCGGGCGCTGCCGGCTGGCTGTTGAAAACCGTCGGCCGCAAACCGGTGCGCTTCGTGCTGGCGCTGGTGCTGGAACCGCTGTTCCGTAAAGGCCTGAACAAGGCTTTCGGGCGTTACGTCAAGGAGAGCAATGAAACGACTGCAAAATGAGTTAACCTCGCTGGTCAACCGCGGAATGGATCGCCATCTGCGCCTGGCGGTGACCGGCCTGAGCCGCAGCGGCAAAACCGCCTTTATCACCGCTTTCGTTAACCAACTGCTGCATGTGCACAGCGGCGCGCGCATGCCGCTGTTTTCACCGGTGCGCGAAGAACGCCTGTTGGGCGTTAAACGTATCCCGCAGCGCGATCTCGGCATCCAGCGTTTCACCTATGACGAAGGGCTGGCGCAACTGTACGGCACGCCGCCGGCCTGGCCGACGCCGACGCGCGGCGTCAGCGAAATTCGTCTGGCGTTGCGCTACCGCTCCAACGACTCGCTGCTGCGCCACTTCAAAGACACCTCAACGCTGTACCTGGAGATCGTCGACTATCCTGGTGAATGGTTGTTGGATCTGCCGATGCTCGAACAGGATTACCTGGCCTGGTCGCGCCAGATGACCGGGCTGCTGCAGGGCGAACGCGCCGAATGGGCTAAGCCCTGGCTTGAGCTGTGCAAAACCTGCGATCCGCTGGCGCCGGCCGACGAAAACCGGCTGGCGGCGATCGCACAGGCCTACACCGATTATCTGCTGCGCTGCAAAAGCGAAGGGCTGCACTTCATTCAGCCGGGGCGTTTCGTGCTGCCGGGCGACATGGCCGGCGCGCCGGCGCTGCAGTTTTTCCCGTGGCCTGACGTGGCCGCGATCGGCGAGTCGAAGCTGGCGCAGGCCGACAAACACACCAACATCGGCATGTTGCGCGCTCGCTTCAATTACTACTGCCAGTCGATCGTCAAGAACTTCTACAAAGAGCATTTCGTCCGTTTCGATCGGCAAATCGTGCTGGTCGACTGCCTGCAGCCGCTCAACAGCGGCCCGCAGGCGTTCAACGACATGCGTCTGGCGTTGACCCAACTGATGCAGAGCTTTCATTACGGCAAGCGCACGCTGTTTCGCCGCTTGTTCTCGCCGACCATCGACAAACTGATGTTCGCCGCCACCAAAGCGGACCATATCACCGCCGATCAGCACGCCAATCTGGTGTCCTTGCTGCAACAGCTGGTGCAAGAGGCGTGGCAGAATGCGGCGTTCGAAGGCATCAGCATGGATTGCGTCGGCCTGGCCTCGGTGCAGGCGACCGAGAGCGGCATCGTCGATCATCAGGGGCAGCGTATCCCGGCGCTGAAGGGCAACCGCCTCAGCGACGGCGCGCCGCTGACGGTGTTCCCTGGCGAAGTGCCCGCCCGCCTGCCGGGGCCGGCGTTCTGGCAGAGCCAGGGGTTCCACTTCGATGAGTTTCGCCCGCGCGCCATGAGCGTGGACAGCCCGTTGCCGCATATCCGTCTGGATGCGGTGATGGAGTTTTTATTGGGAGATAAATTGCGATGAGCGAGCCGATCAAACCGCGTATCGATTTTGACGAGCCGCTGCAGCCGCCGCAGGAACCGGCGTTGCGCGCCGGCGTCGCTTTCGACGCCGAGCAGGCGGAAAGCTTCTTTCCGGCGGCGCCGGAGCTGCAGCAGGAGGAGGAAGAAGGGCGCGCCGAAGGCATCATTAACGCCGCGCTGAAGCCGAAACGCAGCCTGTGGCGCAAAATGGTCACCGCCGGGCTGGCGCTGTTCGGCGTCAGCGTGGTGGCGCAGGGCGTGCAGTGGGTGCATACCGCCTGGGCGCAGCAGGACTGGATCGCCATGGGCGGCGGCGTGGCCGGCGGCCTGATCGTGTTCGCCGGCGTCGGTTCGGTGGTCACCGAGTGGCGGCGTTTGTATCGGCTGCGCCAGCGCGCGGAGGAGCGCGACGTGGCGCGCGAGCTGTTGCACAGCCACGGGCTGGGGCAAGGGCGCGAATTCTGCGAGAAGTTGGCGCGCCAGGCCGGGCTGGATCAGGGGCATCCGGCGCTGCAGCGCTGGCAGGCCTCGCTGCATGAAACGCAAAACGATCGTGAAGTGGTGGAGCTGTACGCCAAACTGGTGCAGCCGGTGCTCGACAACCAGGCGCGGCGCGAAATCAGCCGCTCCGCCGCCGAGTCGACGCTGATGATCGCCGTCAGCCCGTTGGCGTTGGTGGATATGGCGTTTATCGCCTGGCGCAACATCCGTTTGATCAACCGCATCGCCGCGCTGTACGGCATCGAACTGGGTTACTTCAGCCGCATTCGTCTGTTCCGGTTGGTGCTGCTCAATATCGCTTTCGCCGGCGCTTCCGAGCTGGTGCGCGAAGTGGGCATGGACTGGATGTCGCAGGATCTGGCGGCGCGGCTGTCGGCGCGCGCGGCGCAGGGCATTGGCGCCGGGCTGTTGACCGCGCGACTGGGCATCAAGGCGATGGAACTGTGCCGCCCGCTGCCGTGGCTGGAAGGGGAAAAACCGAAGCTTGGCGATTTCCGCAGCCAGCTGATCGGCCAGTTGAAAGATACGCTGAAAAAGGGCGACGGCAAGGCCAAATAACCCCGCGACGGCGCTCTCAGGAGCGCCGTTTTCTGAGCGGCGCCGACGCCGGACGTAATCGAGACTTGACGACAGTCGATCCCCCTGTGATTGCGTGATAAATCTCTGCAAAATTAATTATGATTGTGATAACTCTCTGTTTACAGGCTAAAATTACGCCGATGCTGTTATTCACTTGCGTTTAAAATCAGCAACCACGGCAATAAATCAGAGTTCTGTCAACTTTTGCTGACAGATCGCTTCTACCGCCCGGTGCGAGGGAGTATCATCATCGTCAACGATCCCCGCACTTGCAGAGATAAGGCCAACACTGATGCGTTTGGAAGTATTTTGCGAAGACCGCCTCGGTCTCACTCGAGAATTACTCGATCTTTTGGTATCGCGCAGCATTGACTTACGTGGCATCGAGATCGATCCCATCGGCCGCATTTACCTCAATTTTTCCCAGCTGGACTTCGATACTTTCCGCGCGTTGATGGCGGAGATCCGTCGCATCGCCGGCGTGACCGACGTGCGCACCGTCAGCTTTATGCCTTCCGAACGCGAGCATCGCGCGCTGCGTGCGCTGCTGGAGTCGATGCCGGAGCCGGTGTTCTCTATCGATATGAAGGGCAAGGTCGAGCTGGCCAACCCGGCGGCGCTGGCGCTGTTCAGCCTGAGCGAAGACAAGATCCGCAACCAGACCGCCGGGGCGCTGATCGGCGGCTATAACTTCAGCCGCTGGCTGGAGAGCGAGCATACGGCGCCGCACTCAGAACGGGTGGTGATCCGCAGCCAGGACTTCCTGATGGACATTACGCCTATCTATCTGGAGGACGAACAGCAACAGCCGGCTGCGGTCGGCGCAGTGGTGATGTTGAAGTCCACCGCGCGAATGGGCCGCCAACTGCAAAATCTGTCGGTGAACGACGATACCGAATTCGACCACATCGTCGCGGTGAGCGCCAAGATGCGTCACGTGCTGGAGCAGGCGCGCAAGCTGGCGATGCTCGATGCGCCGCTGCTGATCGTGGGCGATACCGGCACCGGCAAGGATATTCTGGCCCGCGCCTGCCACCTGCGCAGCCCGCGCGGCAAGCAGCCGTTCCTGGCGCTGAACTGCGCCGCGCTGCCGGATGACGTGGTGGAGAGCGAGCTGTTCGGCCATGCGCCGGGCGCTTATCCCAACGCGCTGGAAGGCAAAAAGGGCTTCTTCGAGCAGGCCAACGGCGGTTCGGTGCTGCTGGATGAGATCGGCGAAATGTCGCCGCGCATGCAGACCAAACTGTTGCGTTTTCTCAATGACGGCACGTTCCGCCGGGTCGGCGAAGAGCATGAGGTGCACGTCGACGTGCGCGTGATCTGCGCCACCCAGAAGAACCTGACCGAGCTGGTGCAGCGCGGCGAATTCCGCGAAGACCTCTATTATCGCCTCAACGTGCTGACCATCACCATCCCGCCGCTGCGCGAACGTCCGCAGGACATCATGCCGCTGACCGAGCTGTTCGTGGCGCGCTTCGCCGATGAGCAGGGCGTGGCGCGGCCCAAGCTGGCGAACGATCTGGGCGGCTTCCTCAGCAAATACGGCTGGCCGGGCAACGTGCGCCAGCTGAAAAACGCCATCTACCGCGCGCTGACGCAAACCGAAGGCTACGAACTGCGGCCGCAGGATATCGTGTTGCCGGAGTTCGAGGTGGAGATGTCGTTGGGCGACGAGGTGCTGGACGGCTCGCTGGACGACATCAGCAAGCGTTTCGAGCGCTCGGTGCTGACGCGCCTGTATCGCACCTATCCCAGCACCCGCAAGCTGGCGAAGCGCCTGGGCGTTTCCCATACCGCCATCGCCAACAAGCTGCGCGAGTATGGCCTGAGCAGCCGTAAAGGCGGCGCCGAGGGCGAAGAATAAGAAAGGCGCCTTGCGGCGCCTTTAGCGTGTTTCCAAAGCCGGCGAACGCCGGCTTTGTTATTTCAGCGCTGCCAGCGCCGCGTCGTAATCCGGCTCGGTGGTGATTTCGTTCACCAGCTCGCTGTACAGCACGTTGTCCTGGCCATCCAGCACCACGACCGCACGCGCGGTCAGGCCCGCCAATGGACCTTCGGCGATTTCAACGCCGTATGCCTGTTTGAACTCGGCGCCGCGCAGGGTGGACAGGGTGACCACGTTGCTCAGGCCTTCCGCGCCGCAGAAACGCGACTGCGCGAACGGCAGATCGGCGGAAATGCACAGCACCACGGTGTTATCCAGGCCGCTGGCCAACTGGTTGAATTTACGCACCGACGTCGCGCAGACGCCGGTATCGATGCTTGGGAAGATGTTCAGGACTTTGCGTTTACCCGCGAAGCTGCTCAGCGCTACGTCTGACAGGTCTTTGGCAACCAGCGAGAAGGCCTTGGCCTGTTCGCCCTGCTGTGGCAGTTTGCCCGCTACGCTGACCGGATTGCCTTGAAAATGTACTGTCTGAGTCATTGCTAGATTCCTTTTACAGGTGTTTATACAAAGGGTATGAACCTGATGGAACGGCGCGCCGGCGACGGCTGTTAACATCAGGTTCACACCCTGGCGCCAGTTTATGACAAGCGGGGCGGATTGGATATCAAAGTTTGCTAAATAGTTGTATATATTAGGCTGTTCTATAAAACATCACCGGCGCATCAGCCTGCCTGGATGCGCAGTTTTCGCTCAGGAGCCGTTATGAGAGACATGCGTTTTTACCCGGAAGCCTGGCCGCTGCACACCGCCTTCGTGATCGCGCGCGGCAGCCGCACCGAAGCCAGGGTGGTGGTGGTCGAAATCGAACAGCAGGGCGTGCGCGGCGTCGGCGAATGCACGCCGTATCCGCGCTATGGCGAGAGCGAGGAATCGGTGATGGCGCAGCTGGCTGAGATGGCGCCGGCGATCGCGCGGGGCATCACCCGCGAGCAGCTGCTGTCGCAGATGCCGGCGGGCGCGGCCCGCAACGCTCTGGATTCGGCGCTGTGGGATCTGGAGTGTCGTCTGCACGGGCAAAGCCTGTGGCAGCGCAGCGGCGTGACGGCGCCGGCGCAGATCAGCATGGCGCAGACCGTCAGCATCGGCACGCCGGAAGCGATGGCCTTCGCCGCGCGTGAGCTGGAGCGGCAGGGCGCCACGCTGCTGAAGATCAAACTCGACGATCACTATATCAGCGAGCGGCTGGTGGCGATCCGCGCCGCGGTGCCGCAGGCGACGCTGATCGTCGACGCCAATGAATCCTGGCAGGCGGAAGGGCTGGCGGCGCGCTGCCAGCTGCTGGCCGATCTCGGCGTAGCGATGCTGGAGCAGCCGCTGCCGGCCGGTGACGACGCCGCGCTGGAGCACTTTATCCATCCGCTGCCGATCTGCGCCGATGAGAGCTGCCACACCCGTGCCGATCTGCCGCGGCTGGCGCAACGCTATCAGATGGTCAACATCAAACTGGACAAAACCGGCGGCTTGACCGAGGCGTTGGCGCTGGCGCAGGCCGCGTGCGAACAAGGGTTCGCCATCATGCTCGGCTGCATGTTATGTACGTCGCGGGCGATATCCGCTGCCTTGCCGCTGGCGCCGGCGGCGCGCTTCGTCGATCTGGACGGCCCGACCTGGCTGGCGCGAGACGCCGAACCGGGCCTGGCGTTCGAATGCGGGGCGATCGTCGATATCGCCCCGTAGGGATTAATCCGGGTAGGTCAACAACTCGGTCATCGCGTCGATGTAACGCTCGCTGGCGGCATCGGCGGAGATCGGCGGGAATTCGGCGGTGATGCACGGCAGCGACAGATCCGCGCACCAGCTGCCGAACGAGCCGGGCGTTTCATAACCGACGCTGGTCACCAGCGGCAGCTCGAACTTGTGCGACAGCCAAACGCCGAGCCGCGAGCTGGCGGGATCTTCAATGCAGGCCAGCGGCTCATGGAACGACACCACCCAATGCGGCTTCAGGCGATGGATCAGATGACACAGCGCCTGGGTTTCCGGTTCGGAGCCGGGGCGCCCGCCGGTGGAGAGCCTGACGTCGCGCACCGGCGCCGCGCTGTTCCAGCGGTAGACGGTGTCGCCGGAGCGCCAGTTGGCGGCCGGGAAGTTGCGGTTCAGATCGACGCCGTTGGCATTGGCGCGCAGCCCCAGCTGACAGCCGTCGGGGTTGACCGCCAGCACCACGTGGTGGCGCAACTGTTCGGGGGCGATGCTGCGCAGCGCGCAGGACAGGGTTACGATGGCGGCGCTCTCATCGCCGTGGGTGCCGGCGATGATCAGCCCGGTCTGCGGGCCGCTGACCGCCGCCGGGAAATAGAGCAGCGGTGCGCCCAGCAGCGAGCTGCCGTAGTTCTCTCCTGCGATGGCCAACTGGCCACGTTCACTGCGTGGTCGATGTTCGGTCATGGTATTGTCCCTGAGTTAAAGCCGAGAGTCATTGTCATTTTATTCAGTGTATTACGCTTTGAGACATCTTTCCCATCGCAATTGTGCGGCGTTTGCGCGATCTGTGATGCGGTAGCGGCGAAAACGCCAATTAAACCGCACCTGGCCTGAGGCTGTTGTTATACTAACGGCAGAGCTAAGCCAATCACCCGCAAGAGGATTTAACATGCCAGTAGCCAGAATCATCGCCAGCTATAGCGAAAATGAAAATGACACCATCACGCTGCTGTGCGGCGTAGACGCTGAAAACCAGATCCGCCAGGGGGAATGGTTCGGCGTGGTGAAAAACGACGACGGGCGCGGGGACGAATCGAACTATCCGTTCACCCTGCATATCGATTACCAGAAAGATGCCTTCTACCTCGACTACGGTTACGACGACGCGGATGCGCGCCAGCTGCAAAAAACCGATATCTCGGCACGTCCGCTGGCCGAGAAAGGCTTTTTCACCGTGTTCGATGAAGAAGAGGGCGAAGAGTTCAGCTACCGCATCAACAGCATCCACCTGTACGACTGACGGTCGCCGCTGCAAACACCGCCCGTGCCGCCCTGTGCCGCACGGGTTTTTTTATCGCCTGAATCGCACTTTTTGCAACTTCTCGGCCGTGAGCGCTAGGCCGGATGGATCTTGTGCTATATGATAAAAAATTCAGATGGTTAACGGGGGACAAATCACAATGACGGGAAAAAAAATGCAACGGGGTTTTCGTTTGGCGCTCTGCGCGGCGGCGATCGGCGCCTGTATGAGCAGCGCCATGGCGGCGCAGGTTCCCCCGGGCACCGCGCTGGCGGACAAACAGGAAATCGTGCGCCACATTAAAGACGAACCGGCCTCGCTCGATCCGATCAAAGCGGTGGGCTTGCCGGAGGCTCAGCTGGCGCGCGATCTGTTCGAAGGGCTGGTCAATCAGGACGCCAACGGCAAAGTGATCCCCGGTGTCGCCACCCGCTGGCAGACCAGCGACAACCAGACTTATATCTTCCATCTGCGTAAAGACGCGCGGTGGTCAAATGGTGACCCTGTCACGGCAAAAGACTTCGTCTACAGCTGGCAGCGGCTGGTAGAACCGAAAAATTTGTCGCCGTTCGCCTGGTTCGCGCAGCTGGCGGGGATCCAGAACGCCGAGCAGATCATCAGCGGCAAACTGCCTGCCGATCGCTTGGGCGTATCGGCGCCGGATGACTACACGCTCAAGGTGCAGTTGGACAAGCCGGTGCCGTACTTCGTCAGCCTGACGGCCAACTTCAGCCTGTTCCCGGTGAACAAGGCGGTGGTGGAAAAATACGGCAACGACTGGACCAAGGTCGGCAATCTGGTGGGCAACGGCGCGTTCAAACTGCAGGAACGGGTGGTGAACGAGAAGCTGGTGCTGACGCCTAACGACCATTACTGGGATCATGCGCGCACCGTGCTGACCAAAGTGACCTTCGTGCCGATCAACCAGGAATCCAACGCCACCAAGCGTTACCTGGCGGGTGACATCGACATCACCGAATCCTTCCCGAAAAACATGTATCAGAAGCTGCTGAAAGACATTCCGGGGCAGGTGTACACCCCGGATCAATTGGGCACCTATTACTACGCGTTCAACACCCAGCGTGCGCCGACCAACGACGTGCGGGTGCGTCAGGCCTTGTCCTACGCCATCGATCGCAAGATTATCGCGGAAAAAGTGCTGGGCACCGGCGAAAAACCGGCCTACCACTTTACGCCGGACGTCACCGCCGGGTTCAAACCCGAGGCGAGCTTGCTGCAACAGCAATCGCAGGCGGAGCTGGACGCGCAGGCCAAAGCGTTGCTGCAGGCGGCCGGTTACGGCCCGAACAACCCGCTGAAGCTGACGCTGCTGTATAACACCTCGGAAAGCCACCAGAAGATCGCCATCGCCGTGGCCTCGATGTGGAAGAAAAAGCTGGGGATTGACGTCAAGCTGCAGAATCAGGAGTGGAAAACTTACATCGACAGCCGCAATACCGGCAATTTCGATGTGATCCGCGCCTCCTGGGTGGGTGACTATAACGAGGCGTCGACCTTCCTGTCGCTGCTGACCTCCACCCACAGCGGCAATATCGCCAAGTTCAAGAATGCGGACTACGACAAGCTGCTGGCGCAGGCGGGGCGGGAAACCAACCCGGCGGCGGTGACCGCCGATTACAACAAGATGGAACAGATCATTGCCGATCAGGCGCCGATCGCGCCGATATACCAATACACCAACGGCCGCCTGATCAAACCGTGGGTAAAAGGCTACCCGATCACCAATCCGGAAGACGTGGCCTATAGCCAAACGATGTATATCATCAAACACTGAGTTGGTTTATTTACCGCCCCTGCGCAATGTGGGGGCGTTATTTTTTTTCGGCGGCGAAACCACGAGAATAATTAATTTTCCACGCGATAAACCCCGTTTAATAATAAACAGGGTTGCCATCATCACATTAATATTGTCTATTTCAGAGCGCGGTTACGCTTACAGACAGTCCCGCATGGCGTCCACCACTACGCGGCCGCTCATATCGGTCTGAGTAATGCGGTAGCTGGTGGGATAAGAACGACGGGTACTGAAACGATCGTGGACGGAGACCTTGCCAATCTGCAGGCCGGCGGCGTTTTTCACCACGAACTCACTGATCTCTTCCTGGCCCTGGTTTTGCAAATGAATATTGCTGATTTTTTCCAGCGTATCGCTGGCGTTTATTTTTAAATGGTCGCGTAACATAACTACCTCCTCGTAGTGAGAAAAGTATATGCCCCTAAAATTTGCGCTGAAACAGCTTTGTGTTGATTTATTATTATCATTTTGAATTAAAATTGATAGCAATATGTTAAGTCATAATAATAACGGCATTACCAGCGCTTTATCGGTGATATTGTCTGATTTATCGGCAAGGGTTTATTTCATTGCCGTTATTATTAGTCTGCATTAATGGGAAACAGCGCCGGCCTGGCCGCCGGCGCGGGAAAGACGCAGGCGACGTTGTGCCCACAGCCGGGCACGATCGTTAACCGATGCGGTTTATCCGGCGCCAGATAACGTCGGTTATAGTCGGCATAGGCCAGGGCGCGCTGCAGCCGATAGGGACCCTGTAGCTGGGCGGCGCAGGATTTGTCGAGTATCCGATAGTAGGCGCCCGGCGCGGTGCCGGTATCATCGGCGGCGGCCAGATAGGTGATATCGGCCGCAGCATAGCGCCTGCGAGCCGCGTCTGCAGTGCGCTGCAGGTGAGCGGGAAGCGCTTCCAGACCGTATTTCCAGCGATTGGCCTGCGGGCAGCGGCCGGCGTCCAGCGTTTGCCAGCGGAAACGGCAGGCTGTTTCACTGCCGCAGCTTCCCCAGCTTGTGGGCAGAGGGCGCAGGCGATCAAAATAGAGCCAGCTGCCGGGATCGGCCACCACATAGCGCAGACGCACTCCGCTTGGCGGATGAGCAAAGCCGACATAATGTTGTACGAACTGGGCGCCGGCGGAAAAACCGGCCACGGTGATCGACTGCAGCGACGGCCAACGCCGTTTCAGATCGGCCAGCAGGTTATCCATGGCGTTGAACGAGCCGGTTTTCCCGCCATTATCCAAACCGCCTGCGATCCACGAGCCGCAGCGCCAGAGAGCGTCACCGTCTTGCGGCTGGGGCAGACCGGCGGAATGGCAGCGGGCGGCGAGTTTCACCGGCACCTGGAACAGCGGGGCGACCAGCAAGCTGTTGTCTCCCGCTCCCTGCGCGGCATCGATCGCCGCTTGCAACGTCTTGGCGGCGTCGCGTGGATGCCCGTGCATCACCACCAGCGCGGTATGCGGCTGGGGGGATCGAGCGCGAGCGACAAAATAAGGCAGAGAACCCGCCGCCGTCGGCGCGTGGTAGGGCGTGGCGAGACGTTCTAACACCGGTTCTGCGCGAACCGATTGGCCGAACAGCAGCAGAGTGGCCATGGCGATGCAGCGCAGGCGGCGGCGCCTCGTCAGGTTCGGCGCAGCACCGTGCGCAGTTGTCTCAGGACTTCCCGGCATCGTTGTTCCTCACGCGCGCGTTGATAGTAGCGATAAAAGGCGCGTTCCGAACTGAGGTTACCCGCGCGTGCCAGCTGCCTGAAGGTCAGGAATGCCAGGCTGAACATAATCATAATAAATAATAGGCCGGGGAACAGCAGCTGCCAGCCGTCGGTGATGCGCGCATTAGGCAGATAGTGGAGTGAATGGGGCGTAATCAATACCCCTAACTGCTGCAGTCCCCATTGAGTCAAAGCGGGGAACAGCACCAGCAGCGTAACGAACACCAAATACAGCAAAAAATAGCGGCAGGAAAGCAGGAAACGTTTGAAAGCGTTATTGGCGCTTGGCCGCAACACGAAGCCAGCGGACGTGGCGCGCAAGATTTGCTGGCGGCCACCGGTGAAGCGATAGCGTTCCAGCGCCGCTACGCTGTCCGGTAACGCCAACAGCAGCTGCAGTGCAGTGAGGCTGGCGCTGCTGTTGCCGATATAGTCGCGAAAGCGTAACAGGCGTATGGGGGCGCTTTGGGGCTTCTCGACGGATTCGAGCAGGTTTAGCAGCTTATCGTGGTTTTCCCGCCGAATGCGGAAGGGCATTTTGACGAGGGCGAAAAACATCGCGCCAAAGGCGCCTACGGTGGGTACGACGATGTCCAGAAAAGTTTTTAGCATGGCGATCTCCTGCGGTTCTCCGTTCGTTCCTTGCGGCAGAAGTATAGATCACGTTTATGGGACAACGAGAAAACTGGCGTTACAGCTTGGCCTTTGATCTCCAAGGCGTTAACGCTAGACTCAGCAACATAAGCAAGACTGAGGGGATAAATGAATGGATGTGATTGAGGGGAGCGAGCTGCAGGTCGCCGATGCGGTTTACGCCTACCAGCTCGACGGCAAGGGGGGCGTCACGCCGATCGAGCGGGATGACAAGATCACCTGCGACGCACCGTGCTGGCTGCATCTTGATTACGCGCACCCGGCCAGCGCTGAATGGCTGAGTACCACGCCGCTGCTGCCGGACTCGGTGCGTGAAGCGCTCTCCGGCGAAAGCTCACGGCCGCGCGTCAGCCGCCAGGGCGAAGGCACCATGATCACCCTGCGCAGCATCAACTTTAACGCCAACTCACGGCCGGACCAGTTGGTCACCATCCGCGTGTACATCACCGATAAACTGATTATCTCCACGCGGCACCGCAAGGTGTATTCCATCGATCAAGTGGTGAACGATCTGCAAAGCGGCGCTGGGCCGACCAACAGCGGCAGCTGGCTGGTGGAAATTTCCGATGCGTTGACCGATCACACCAGTGAATTTATCGAGGATCTGCACGACAAGATTATCGATCTGGAGGACGCCTTGCTGGAGCAGCAGGTGCCGGAGCGCGGCCAGCTGGCGCTGATCCGTAAACAGCTGATCGTGCTGCGCCGTTACATGGCGCCGCAGCGCGACGTCTTCGCGCGGCTGGCCAGCGACCGCCTGCCGTGGATGAGCGATGACGATCGTCGCCGCATGCAGGATATCGCCGATCGCCTGGGACGGGGATTGGACGATCTGGACGGCAGCATCGCGCGCACCGCCATCTTGTCCGACGAAATCACCACGGTGATGGCCGACGCGATGAACCGCCGCACTTACACCATGTCATTGTTGGCGATGGTATTTCTGCCCACCACTTTCCTGACCGGGTTGTTCGGGGTCAACCTTGGCGGTATTCCGGGCGGCGGTAATCCTTTCGGTTTCGCGGCATTTTGCCTGATGCTGGTCGGATTGGTGCTTGGCGTCGCCTGGTGGTTGAAGCGCAGCCGCTGGCTGTAGGCAAAAATGACGAAAACCCGGTTAACATTGAGCAATATCAACATTTAGCCGGGGTAAATGGGGCATGATCTCTCTCGCAGGTGAATGCAACGTCAAGCGATGGGCGTTGCGCTCCATAATTGTCTTACTTTCTTATTTTTGAATTACTGCATAGCACATTTGATTCGTACAATGCCGGTTTAATCACCGGCATTTTTTTATTCGGCTTTCCTTCTTCTTCAGGCCGCGCTTTCATCCCAGAAGCTGGCTTCAATCTTGTGCCCATCCAAATCACGGACAAAGCAGCCGTAGTAAGCCTCGCCGTAATGCGGCCGCGAACCGGGCGCGCCTTCATCGACGGCGCCGGCCAGCAGCGCCTGGCGATGGAATTCATCCACCTGTTGCTTACTGGTGGCGAAAAAACCGACGTGCGTGCCATTGCCGGGCGAGGCCGGCCGGCCGTCGATCGGCACCTGCAGCCAAAACTCCGGGTAGTCGCGGCCGTAACCAATGGCGCCGGGATGCTCCAGCACGCGTCGGCAACCCAAAGCGGCCAGTGCACGATCGTAAAAGGCGGCGGCGGCCTCGAAATCGTTGGAGCCCAGTGAGACGTGGGACAGGCAGGGGGTGATGTTCATTGCGCGATCTCCATATGACTGTATAAATAAACAGTATAGGGTAAAAACGGCACTGCCCAGTAAATTTTGCGCAAACTGTGAACAGGATCGAGATCGTCGGGAAAGGTAAATGTCGCCGCTCGCAGGATGGCAAGCGGCGAGGGGGCTTATTTGATTTCCAGCACGTTCAAACGCTCTGGCGCAGGCGCCGCGTCGTCCGAGTCTTCCGGCTGCCAGCCGACCGGCTGCATCGGGATGTCTTCGCGATCGAAGGCCAAATCGCCACCGTCCACCACGGCGCTGCCGTGGTGAATGCCTTTGAAATCGAACAGGTTGATATCGCTCAGGTGCGAAGGCACCACGTTCTGCATGGCGCTGAACATGGTTTCCAACCGGCCTGGGTAACGCTTGTCCCAGTCGCGCAGCATGTCACCGATCACCTGGCGCTGCAGATTAGGCTGCGAGCCACACAGATTGCATGGAATGATCGGGAACGCTTTGGCGATCGAGAAACGCTCGATGTCTTTCTCGCGGCAATAGGCCAGCGGGCGGATGACCACGTGTTTGCCGTCGTCGCTCATCAGCTTGGGCGGCATGCCTTTCATCTTGCCGCCGTAGAACATGTTGAGGAACAGCGTCTGCAGAATGTCGTCGCGGTGGTGACCCAGAGCGATCTTGGTGGCGCCCAGTTCGGTGGCGGTGCGGTACAGAATGCCGCGGCGCAGGCGCGAACACAGCGAACACGTGGTTTTCCCTTCCGGGATCTTGTCTTTAACGATGCTGTAGGTGTTTTCTTCGACGATCTTGTACTCCACCCCCAGGCTTTCCAGATAGGCGGGCAGAATGTGCTCCGGGAAGCCGGGCTGTTTCTGATCGAGGTTCACCGCCACCAGCGAGAAGTTGACCGGCGCGCTTTGCTGCAGATTGCGCAGGATCTCCAACATGGTGTAGCTGTCTTTGCCGCCGGACAGACAGACCATGATGCGGTCGCCTTCTTCAATCATATTGAAATCGGCGATCGCTTCGCCCACGTTGCGGCGCAGGCGCTTTTGCAATTTGTTCAGGTTGTACTGCTCTTTTTGGCTAACGGATTGCTTTTCTGACATTTAAATCGTGCTCATTCTCAATGGGGGGCACTAGGGGCATGGCGTTATAGACCGCGAGTTTACCATTCAACCGGCCGATTTTGATCATTATTCATCATCCAGTCGCCACGCACCCGACGCGAGGCCTGTATGGTACGGATTGCGCGCCGGAATGCCAGCAGGTTTTGTTGCTGCGATTTACGTCGGCGGTAAAAGAACAGGGCGCGAATCGCTCGCGCCCTGAGGGAGGTTACTCAGCGGCGGACTTTTCCGCCTTGCCGGCCAGCAGGCTGAGGAAATCGTATTTCTCCTTCAGCTCTTTCTCGGCGGCCTGATACAGCGCGCTGGCCACCTCCGGCTGCTGCGCGTTCAGGCGACGGAAACGCTGCTCGTTCAGCAGTGTTTCAGCCAGGCTGCTGTTCGGCGGGCGCGAATCCAGCGCCAATGCGGCCTTGCCCTCGGCGCTGCGGCGCGGATCGAAGCGGTACAGCGGCCAGAAACCGGTGGCGGTCAGCTGTTTCATCTGATCGTGGCTGAGCGCCAGATCGTAGCCGTGCTCTTCGCACGGGCTGTAGGCGATGATCAGCGACGGCCCCGGATAGGCCTCGGCCTCCTGAATCGCTTTCACCGTCTGGTTAAGCTGCGCCCCCAGCGAAATCTGCGCGACGTAGACATGGCCGTACATCATCATACTGACGCCCAGATCCTTGCGCGCCTTGCGCTTGCCGTGCTCGCCGAACTTGGTCACCGCGCCCAGCGGCGTGGCCTTCGACTGCTGGCCGCCGGTGTTGGAGTAGCACTGGGTGTCGAGCACCAGCACGTTGACGTTCTCCGTCAGGCTGAGCACGTGATCCAAACCGCCGAAGCCGATGTCGTAGGCCCAACCGTCTCCGCCGATCAGCCAGATCGATTTATCCACCAGGTAGTCGGCGTCCGCCGCCAGCTGGCGCGCGTCTTCGCCTTCGAAACTCGCCAGCAGCGTGCGCAGTTCGGCGATTTGCTTGCGACGCGGCTCCGGCGCCACGTCTTCCATCTGCAGGGCGTTGACCAATTGCTCCGGCAGCTGCGGCGCCAGTGCGTTCAGCAGACGCAGCACTCGCGCGCGATGTTGATCGACCGTCAGGCGGAAGCCCAGGCCGAATTCGGCGTTGTCTTCGAACAACGAGTTGGCCCACGCCGGCCCGCGCCCTTCGGCGTTGGTAGTGTACGGCGTGGTCGGCAGGTTGCCGCCGTAGATCGACGAACAGCCGGTGGCGTTGGCGATCAGCAAACGGTCACCATAGAGCTGGGTCAACAGCTTGATGTACGGCGTTTCGCCGCAGCCGGAGCAGGCGCCGGAGTACTCGAACAGCGGCGTGATCAGCTGCGAGGTGCGAATGTCGATGCGCTCCAGCTGCGCCGGATCGATTTCCGGCAACTGCAGGAAGAAGTCGTAGTTGTCTTTCTCCGCCGCCAGATTATCGAGGCGCGACGCCATGTTGATGGCCTTGATTTCCGGGTTCTGGCGATCTTTCGCCGGGCAGACCTCGACGCACAGGTTACAGCCGGTGCAATCTTCCGGCGCTACCTGCAGCACGTATTTCTGGCCGCGCATATCGCGCGCTTTCACATCCAGAGACTGCAGAGAGGCGGGGGCGTGTTCCATCTCCGCCGGCTGCACCACCTTGGCGCGAATGGCGGAGTGCGGGCAGGCGGCGACGCAGTGGTTGCACTGGGTGCACAGGTCGGGCTGCCAGATCGGGATCGCTTCGGCGATGTTGCGCTTTTCCCACTGGGTAGTGCCCACCGGCCAGGTGCCGTCCGGCGGGAAGGCGGAAACCGGCAGCGCATCGCCCAGCCCGGCCAGCATCGCGGCGGTAACGGTTTTGACGAAGTCCGGCGCGGCGTCCGACACCACCGGCGGGCGCATCGGGCTGCTGGCGTCGACCGGCTGCAGCGGGATCTCGGTCAGCGCGGCGCGGGTGGCGCCCAGCGCCTGCCAGTTGCGCTCGACGATCTCCTGGCCCTTGCTGCTGTAGCTGCGGGCGATGGCGTCCTGCAGCTGTTGCAGCGCCACGTCGCTCGGCAGGATCTGCGTCAGGTGGAAGAACGCCATCTGCATTACGGTGTTGATGCGCGCGCCGAGCCGGCATTCACGCGCCAGCTTGGCGGCGTTGATGATATAGAAACGCGCCTGGCGTTGGTGCAACAGCGCCTGAACCTCCTGCGGCAGGCGCGACCAGACCTCATCGGCGCCGTAAGGGGTATTGAGCAGGAAGGTGCCGCCGGGCTTCAGGCGTTCGACCATCTGGTACTTATCGATAAACTGCAGCTGGTGGCAGCCGACGAAGTCCGCGTGGCTGACCAGGTAGGCCGAGTTGATAGGCTGCTCGCTGACGCGCAGATGCGACACCGTCAGGCCGCCGGCCTTTTTGGAGTCATAGACGAAATAGCCCTGGGCATACAGCGGCGTGGCGTTGCCGATGATTTTGATGTTGTTCTTGGTGGCCGAGACCGAGCCGTCGCTGCCCAAACCGTAGAACAGCGCTTCCAGCGAGGCGCGCTGCGGCAGGATTTCGTCGCTCAGCGGCAGCGAAAGCCCGGTGACGTCATCGAAGATGCCGACGGTGAAACGCGGGCGCGGTTGCGGCAGGGCCAGCTCGCGGAATACCGCCAGCGCGCAGTCCGGACCGAACTCTTTCGACGACAGGCCGTAGCGGCCGCCGATCACCCGCGGCAGCGTGGCGCGCTCCCCCCGGCTGTAGGCTTCCGCCAGCGCGGTCATCACGTCCAGATACAGCGGCTCGGCCAGCGCGCCCGGCTCTTTGGTGCGATCGAGCACCGCGACGCTGCGCACGCTGTCCGGCAGCGCGCCGAGCAGATGCTGGGCGGAGAACGGCCGGAACAGCCGCACCTTCAGCACGCCGACTTTCTCGCCGCGGGTCAGCAGGGTGTCGATCACTTCTTCGCAGGTGCCGGCGGCGGAACCCATCACCACCACCACGCGTTCGGCCTGCGGGTGGCCGTAATAGTCGAACGGCCGATAGCGGCGGCCGGTGAGGGCGGCGAAGGCTTCCATGGCGTCGATCACGTGTTGGCCGGTGGCGTCATACCACGGGTTGGTGGCTTCGCGCGACTGGAAATAGGTGTCCGGGTTGGCGGAAGTGCCGCGCACCACCGGATGATCCGGCGACAGCGCCCGGCTGCGGTGCGCGTCGACCGCCGCCTGCGGCAGCATCTGCCGCAGCGTATCGTCGCTGAGAGGCACAATCTTGTTGATCTCGTGCGAGGTGCGGAAACCGTCGAAGAAATGGATAAACGGCACGCGCGCGTTGAGGGTGGCGGTCTGCGAGATCAGCGCGAAGTCCTGCGCCTCCTGCACGTTGCCGGCACACAGCATGGCGCAGCCGGTTTGGCGCACCGCCATCACGTCCGAATGGTCGCCGAAGATGGACAGCGCGTGCGTGGCCACGGTGCGCGCGGCGACGTGCAGCACGAACGGCGTCAGCTCGCCGGCCAGTTTGTACAGCGTGGGGATCATCAGCAGCAGGCCCTGCGATGAAGTGAACGAGGTCGACAGCGCGCCGGTTTGCAAGGCGCCGTGCACGGTGGCGATCGCGCCGCCTTCCGACTGCATTTCCACCACCCGCGGAATATCGCCCCAGATGTTTTGCCGGCCATCGCCGGACCAGGCATCAGCCTGCTCCGCCATGGTGGAGCTTGGCGTGATAGGGTAGATGGCAATCACTTCGTTGGTGCGATAGGCCACGGAAGCGACTGCATTATTACCATCTGTAGTTATCATCGGCGTTACCTTTTCATTGCTCACAAAGCCGCGAAAGCGCACTTTCGCAGTAATGGAAAAAAGTCTAACAGAGGGGGCGAACGTGGCTTTATCGCGTTTGTGTGGCGGGTGATAAATCGTCAAAGGCATATTTCCTCGCCGATTAGGGGCCGGCGGCAATAAATTGTTTTCACCGTTTAAAGACAATTTATTTCCGGCGCGTCATAATTGCGCATCGGCAAATTGACAGAAGAAAACCATGAGCGCATTTATGTATTTGACGATGGCGATAGTCGCGGAAGTGATCGCCACCACCATGTTGAAAGCCTCTGAGGGCTTTACCCGCCTGTGGCCGTCGCTGCTGGTGGTGCTGGGCTACGGTGTGGCGTTTTGGGGGCTGTCGATGGTGGTCAAGAGCATGCCGCTGGGCATCGTGTATGCGATTTGGTCGGGCATGGGGATTGTGCTGGTGTCGGTCGCCGCGGTGTTCGTTTATCAGCAAAAATTGGATTGGCCGGCGATCGTCGGCATGGGATTAATTATTGCCGGCGTGCTGGTGATTAATTTACTGTCGAAAGCCTCGGTGCACTGAATGTTATTTTGATGTAAAAAAAGCCGGCGTGACAGCAAGTCACGCCGGTTGAAGAATTCAGTCATCATTCACTGAAAATAGTGGAATGCTAATTACTTAGCGCCGCCAGCATAGACAAAAATATCGTTCTCTCCGGTAGCAAAAAATGCGCCGCTGCAATGAAAGCACACGAAGATAATTAATACTGCTGTCGCGGGAAAAACTTCCTCGATGGCCGCGGTGACGTTATCACTTTTTTGCGTGCGGCCAGCGCCTGACAGCGAGTGGCGCCGTCACGGAAATATTCTGCAAACAAAATAAATGTTCGGCCGGCGCAAAAAAACGACAAATAATGGCTGGAATATATTTTCATTATTTATATATCGAGCTAGATTAAACAAGTTTGCATCAAAGATAGCGAAACGTGTCCGCCAAGTGACGCGCGTTATCAGCAATGGCGATTTTACACAGCGCAGTTCCGGGTTCAGGAGTGGGATAATGACGACATCAAAATGGCTGCTTGCCAGCGCCGTGCTGCTTTTAGCCGCCTGCAGCAGCAATAACGAAGAGCCAGTACAGCAGGGCAACAGTGCCAGAATCAATACGTTGCAGACCAGCACCGGTTGCGCGGCGGTCGGTGGCGTTACCACCATCGCGCACAATTTGAACGGTGAAGCGCTGCGCATGTGCCAGATGCCGAACGGCAAGCAGTGCGAAGAGCGCACGCTGGCCCTGGGCAGCTGCGCCGGGTAAGCCCCGGCGCCTGGCCTGCAGGATCAATACACCCAATCGCGCAGGGTATAAATAAGCGTGTGGCCGCTGCCGGTGAGCGTCAGCTGCTGTGCGTTTAGCGTCACTTCGGCGCCGTTTTCCAGCACGGTGCCGATCACCCGATCCCAGCGGTTGCGCTGCTCATCAGGGCACAGCTTGCGCGTCGTGGCCAGCGATTTCACCGTCAGCACGCCGTCGCGTAATTGCCCCTGACCGAAAAAGCGGTTGCACATCGTGCCGGAGACATGCAGGTTCTCGCCGAACTCCAGATTGAGCAGGCCGCCGCCCGCCGGTGATTTTGCCGTGTCGCCATCCACGCTTTGCAACACGAAGTTGTGATGCAGCAGATCGCCTGGCGTGACGGCCGTGTGTGGTTTCATGCTGCACCCCGCTAAGGCCAGCGCCGCAAGGGCGGCCACCGTGGTTTTTCTCATCGCGTTCTCTCAAATAAACAGGGCGCCGCAAGGGCGCCCCGAGGTTACGCTCAGGCGTTCAACTGGTTCGGGCAGGCTTCGCCGCGATCCAACTGGCTGATGTTCTGCAGCGTGGTTTGGGAAATGCTGGTCAACGCCTCTTCGGTCAGGAAAGCCTGATGGCCGGTGAACAGCACGTTGTGGCAGGCCGACAGGCGGCGGAACACGTCATCCTGAATCACGTCGTTAGACTTGTCCTCAAAGAACAGATCGCGTTCGTTCTCGTAGACGTCCATCCCGAGGGCGCCGATTTTTTGCTGCTTCAGCGCATCGATGGCGGCGGTGGAGTCGATGAGCGCGCCGCGGCTGGTGTTGATCACCATTACGCCGTTTTTCATCATCGCAAAGGCGTCGGCATTCAGCAGATGGTGGTTCTCCGGCGTCAGCGGGCAGTGCAGGGTGATCACGTCGGATTGCGCGTACAGCGTCTTCAGATCGACATACTCCGCGCCCAGTTCCAACGCCTGTTCGCTCGGGAACGGATCGTAGGCCAGCAGTTTCATGCCGAAGCCTTTTAGAATGCGCATCGTCGCCACGCCGATTTTACCGGTGCCGATCACGCCGGCGGTGCGATTGTGCATGTTAAAGCCGATCAGCCCTTCCAGCGAGAAGTTGGCGTCGCGGGTACGCTGATAAGCGCGGTGAATACGGCGGTTCAGGCACATCATCATGCCGACCGCGTGTTCTGCCACGGCCTCCGGCGAGTAGGCCGGCACGCGCACCACCTTGATGCCCAGTTCTTTGGCGGCGTCCAGATCGACGTTATTGAAACCGGCGCAGCGCAGGGCGAGAATTTCGACGCCCAGCGCCGCCAGTTCTTCGAGCACTTCACGGCTGCCGTCGTCGTTGACGAAGATACACACCGCCTTGCAACCGGCGGCCGTTTTGGCGGTTTTTTTACTGAGTAAAAAGTCGAAGAATTCCAGCTCATAGCCAAACTGCTGATTCACCAGTTCGAGGTATTTACGGTCATACTGTTTGGTACTGTATATCGCCAATTTCATCGTGGTTTCTCCACCGTGATTTTGTGATCAATTTAACAGATTTTAGTAAATTCGACAATTGGTTAGCCCGTTTCGACATGGCCGAAATCGCTGCTGCAAGGCTGCGGTGGGTCTGGATACGATGGAGGGAAGACGACGGTGGCGACAGGCGGCAAAAAAATCCCCACGGGGGTGTGGGGAATGGCTTCTCTAGTACACAGTTAGCTAGCAGCTAAACTTTTATTAGAATGGTTGCAAGACTATTAATCATCAATGGTAACAACAATAACAAAAGTCTGAAAACTGTCCTGTTTATGTGATGTATATGTAACGAAAATCTACAACCCCGCACACGTTTGCGCCAAAAAGGTGCAAATCGCTTCTGCGAGCCCGCTCGGCTTCACCCTATGTCAAATTCGTGCCATCATTATTGTCAATTCAGGCATAGACTTAACCAATGCCTAACTCAGGAACGAAGCAATCATTTAATGACCAGGCGATTGAAAGTATTCATAGGGACGGTGGCGGGCTGCGCAATCCTGGTGCTGACGTTGTGGCAAACCTTGCCGCGCTGGCTGCCGGGGGTGTTATCGCATTGGTTGCCGGCGGGGAGCCGCCTGGAATTGCAGGGCAAATTGCACTGGCGCCAGGGCGGTCTGGCGTTGGCGGGGGCGCGTTTCACTGCGCAAGATTGCCTGTTGGCCAACGTCGGGCCGACGCGGCTGGCTTACCGCCAGGGCCGCTGGCAGCTGTCGAGCGATAAGGTCAGCATCGATAGCGCCTGTTTGTCAAAACTGCCGAGCGGCGATGCCAACAGCGCGCCGCTGGCGCTCGATCAGCTGCAGCAACAGCTGCCGCCGCTGGATCTCACCATTAATGACCTGACGCTCATTCCCTGGCAGCGCTATGCCGGCAAGCTGCAGCTTTCCTCCGGCCCCGACGGGCAACGTCTGCATTATCGGGGCCCGAATCTCAGCGCCGAGGCGCAGCTGGATGAAAAACAACAGCTGACGTTGCAGAACCTGACCGTGGTTCCGCCCAACAGCGCACAACCGCTGCACCTCGCCGGCAAGATAACCATCCCGTTGGATCTGGCCAGCCTGCCGACGCAGGGCGCGTTGCAGGGGGAAATGCAAACCGCCTATCTGGAAAAACCGGTATTGCTGGACATGCGCTGGCAACAGCAGCAGGGCGTATTGACGGTGAGCGAGAAAGGCGACGATCGCCCGCTGGCGGTGTTGCCGTGGGAAGTCTCGCCGCAGCGGGTCAGCATCAAGCAGGGCGAGTGGCGTTGGCCGTACAGCGAGCAGCCGTTGAACGGCGGGCTCAGCATCGCGCTGCACGATTGGAGCAAAGGGCTGGATGAAACGGAGATCAGCGCGCGGCTGAACGTGATCACTGCGGGTCACAACGGCAAGGGCAATGCGGTGCTCACCCTCGGGCCGGGCAAGGTGGGGTTGACCGACAGCGATCTGCGCTTCCAACTGACCGGCCAGGCCAATCTGGCCGACTTTTCCACTACCGCGTCGATCCCGGGTGTGATCGGCGGCAGCATTCTCAACCCGACGCTGGTGCTGCAGCCCGGTTCGCTGCTGCGCCTGTGGGGCAAGGTGACGCCGGAAATGACGCTGGAAGAGGCGCGTTTACCGCTGGCGGGCGTGAAGGTGACCGCCGCCGGCATCACCGGCCGCCTGCAGGCGATTTTGAGCGCCAGCGACAGTTACTGGGGCCGCTTCAAGCTGCACCTGGACGGCCAGGCACAGGATTTCTGGCCGGACAAGGGCAACTGGCAATGGCGTTACTGGGGCAATGGCCGCTTGCCGCCGCTGCAGGCCGCCTGGGACGTCGCCGGCAGCGGCCGTTGGCGCGACAGTGAGTTGGTGCTCGATAAACTCTCCACCGGCTTCGATAAGTTGAAGTACGGTCTGGTGACGGTCGCCGCGCCGCGCCTGAGCCTCAATCAGCCGCTGCGCTGGCGGCGTGATGAACAAAGTCCGCAGTTCAACGGCGAGTTGCAGCTGGCGGCGGATAAGGTCAGCTTCAGCGACGGCGGCTATCTGCCGGCGCCGGTGCTGGCGCTGCAGGTGAACGGCCGTTCACCGGGCAGTTTCCAGCTGCAGGGCAAACTGCAGGCGCAACAGATTGGGCCGATCGCGCTGCGCGGCCGTTGGGACGGCGAACGTCTGCGCGGCGAAGCCTGGTGGCCGAAACAGTCGCTGAAGGTGTTCCAACCGCTGCTGGCGCCGGATCTCAATCTCACGCTGCGCGACGGCGAGTTTTACGCGCAGTCGGCGTTTTCCGCCGCTCGCGAACAGGGGTTCGAGGCCGGTGGCCACTGGGTGGTGAAAAACGGCGGCATGTGGCTGAAGGACGGCGAGATGAGCGGCCTGGATTTTGTCCTGTCGTACCGGTTCAAGCAGCATCAGTGGCAATTGGGGGCCAAACAGCCGGTGTCGCTGCGCATCAAGTCTTTCACCAACCTGTTCGAGATGCAGAATATTTCCGCCGATCTGCAGGGCACCTATCCTTATAGCGAAAGGCAGCCGCTGACGTTGAGCAACGTCGGCGTGGACATGCTCAACGGGCATATCAGCCTGTCGGCGCTGCGGTTGCCGCAGCATGACGCCGCGGTGCTGAAGCTGGACAAGGTCGATCTCAGCGCGCTGTTCACCGCTCTGAAACCGAAGCAGTTCGCCATGTCCGGCCGGGTCGACGGCGAACTGCCGCTGTTCCTGAATCACCCGAAATGGCTGGTGCAAAACGGCTGGATCGCCAACGCCGGCACCCTGACGCTGCGCCTGGACAAAGACATGGCCGACGCCATCGGCAGCAACAACCTGGCGACCGGCGCGGCGATCGACTGGCTGCGCTACATGGAAATCAACCGTTCGCACGCCCGGGTCGATCTCGACAACCTGGGCGAGCTGACGCTGAGCGCGCGCATCGACGGCATCAACCCGCAGAAAAGCGCCAAGCGCGAGGTGATCCTGAACTATCGCCATCAGGAAAACGTGTTTCAGCTGTGGCGCAGTTTGCGCTTCGGCGACAATTTACAGGAGTGGCTGGAGCAGGCCCTCTCACAACCTGGGGAGCAACAATGAAAATCATGAGTGTGTCGGCGCTGGCAGCGGTGCTGTGCGTTTCGCTGCTGAGCGGCTGCGTGCCGCGCATCGAGGTGGCGACGCCGAAGGATCCGATCACCATCAATATGAACGTCAAGATCGAGCATGAGATTCATATCAAGGTGGATAAGGACGTCGAAAACCTGCTGAAAACCCAAAGCGGTCTGTTCTAGGAGCCGACATGAAAAAACGTTATGTGTGGCTGGCCGGCGCCGCCTGGCTGTTCAGCAGCGTGGCGATGGCGCTGACGCTGGATGAGGCGAAGCAGCAAGGGCGGGTGGGCGAAACCCTGAGCGGCTATATTGCGCCGGTGAAACAGGATGCGGAAACGCTGGCGCTGGTGAAGCGCATCAACGCCGGCCGCGCCGAGAAGTATCAGGAAGTGGCGGACGGCAACCATATCGCCGTCGACGAAGTGGCGCGCATGGCGGGGCAGAAGCTGGTGACGCGTGCGCAGAGCGGCGAGTATGTGCGCGGCATCAACGGACAATGGTTGAAGAAGTAAAAAAAGCGCGCCGTCTGGCGCGCTAAATGATACGGATAGATGATTATTATGAGGGTAGTGCAGGTTTGACAGGACTTGCCTTTTGTCCGGCAGGGGCACGGCGCCCCTGCGCAGGGTCTTAGGCAGCAACCACCTGAGACAGGGCCGCTTTGGCGTCTTCCTGGGCTTTGGTCGCCACTTCCGGGCCATAGGCGATACCTTCCGCGAAGACGAACTCCACGTCGGTAATGCCGATGAAGCCCAGGAACAGACGCAGGTAAGGTTCTACCAGGTCGGTTGGGGTGCCTTTATGGATGCCGCCGCGGCTGGTCAGGATCACGGCGCGTTTGTTTTTCACCAGGCCTTCCGGACCGTTTTCGGTGTAGCGGAAGGTCACGCCGGCGCGGGCAACCAGATCGAAATAGTTTTTCAGCTGGGTCGGGATGTTGAAGTTGTACATCGGTGCGGCAATCACGATGACGTCATTGGCCTGCAGCTCGGCGATCAGCTCGTCCGACAGCGCCAGCGCTTCTTGTTGACGCGGGGTTAACGGCGCATCGGAAGGACGCAGCGCGCCAACCAGTTCGCCGTCCAGCACCGGGATTGGCTGTGCGGCCAGATCGCGCACGGTGATGGTGTCGCCGCTATGGGCGTTGCTCCATTGCTCTACGAAGAAATCGGCCAGTTGGTTAGACTGAGAGTAGGTCGCCAGGATGCTTGATTTCAGAACCAATACGTTGCTCATCGATAATTCCTTACGTTGTGACAGTGACATCAGGACTCAGCGTCCCTTGCATGAAGTACATGCTATTCACATTCCTCCAACAGTGATAGCGCAATATTTCGAGATCTTCGTTCGATTTTATTGAATGACATGCCGAGGTTTTGCTCGCGGAAGTAGGGCGAAAAAGCCGTTTGTGATAGGCTGTGCGGCTAAAGCAAAAAAATCGCTAAAAAAACATTAAACCGTTGCTAAGCCTGGTCTTGGCGGCGAAGAAACAAGGAACACTGAACGTGAAATCTCCGCTCGAGGCACTGCCGGCCCAACTGGGCGAGCTGATGCTCCGCGATCAACAACGCCTGCGTCGTCGCCTGCAGGGCGCACGAAAAATCAAAAATCCCGATGCCCAGCTGGCGGTCGCCGCCGAAGTGGAAAGCGACATCGCGGCGGCGCGGCAAAAAGTGCTGGCGCGCGCCGCGTCTTGCCCGCGCATTACCTATCCGGAAAGCCTGCCGGTCAGTCAGAAAAAGCAGGACATTTTAAACGCTGTCCGCGATCACCAGGTGGTGATCGTCGCCGGGGAGACCGGCTCGGGGAAAACCACCCAGTTGCCGAAGATCTGTCTGGAGCTGGGGCGTGGGGTGAAAGGGCTGATCGGCCACACCCAGCCGCGCCGCCTGGCGGCGCGCACCGTCGCCAACCGCATCGCCGACGAGCTGGAAACCCCGCTCGGCGGCAGCGTCGGTTACAAGGTGCGCTTCAACGATCAGGTCGGGGAAAACACCCTGGTCAAGCTGATGACCGACGGCATCTTGCTGGCGGAAATTCAGCAGGATCGCCTGCTGATGCAGTACGACACGCTGATCATCGATGAAGCGCACGAGCGCAGCCTCAACATCGACTTTATTCTCGGCTACCTGCGTGAACTGCTGCCGAAGCGCCCGGATCTCAAGGTGATCATCACCTCGGCGACCATCGATCCGCAGCGCTTCTCGCGCCACTTCAACAATGCGCCGATCATCGAGGTTTCCGGCCGCACTTACCCGGTGGAGGTGCGTTACCGCCCGGTGGTCGACGACGGCGACGATACCGACCGCGACCAGCTGCAGGCGATTTTCGATGCGGTGGACGAGCTTGGGCGCGAAGGGCCGGGAGACATTCTGATCTTCATGAGCGGCGAGCGCGAGATCCGCGACACCGCCGACGCTCTGAACCGCCTCAATTTGCCGCACACCGAAGTGCTGCCGCTGTATGCGCGCCTGTCGAACAGCGAGCAGAACCGGGTGTTCCAGTCGCACCACGGTCGCCGCATCGTGCTGGCCACCAACGTGGCGGAAACCTCGCTGACGGTGCCGGGCATCAAGTACGTCATCGATCCGGGCACCGCGCGCATCAGCCGCTACAGCTTCCGCACCAAGGTGCAGCGCCTGCCGATCGAGCCGGTGTCCCAGGCTTCCGCCAACCAGCGTAAAGGGCGCTGCGGCCGCGTATCGGAAGGGGTGTGCATTCGCTTGTATTCCGAACAGGACTTCCTGTCGCGGCCGGCGTTTACCGATCCGGAAATTTTGCGCACCAACCTGGCGTCGGTCATTCTGCAGATGACCTCGCTGGGGCTGGGCGACATCGCCGCGTTTCCGTTCGTCGAAGCGCCGGATAAACGCAACATTCAGGATGGCGTGCGCCTGCTGGAAGAGCTGGGGGCGATCGCCACCGCCGACAACGGCCACTATCAGCTGACGCCGCAGGGCCGTCAGCTGGCGCAGTTGCCGATTGACCCGCGTCTGGCGCGCATGGTGCTGGAAGCGCAGAAGAGCGGCAGCGTGCGCGAGGTGATGATCATCACCGCCGCGCTATCGATTCAGGATCCGCGTGAGCGCCCGATGGACAAGCAGCAGGCCTCGGACGAAAAACACCGCCGCTTCGCCGACAAAGACTCCGATTTCCTGGCGTTCGTCAACCTGTGGGATTATCTGCAGGAGCAGCAAAAGGTGAACTCTTCCAGCCAGTTCCGTCGGCTGTGCCGCAACGATTTCCTCAACTACCTGCGGGTGCGCGAGTGGCAGGATATCTATACCCAGCTGCGCCAGGTGGTGAAAGAGCTGGGGCTGCCGATCAACAGCACGCCTTCCGACTACCGCAGCGTGCACACCGCGCTGTTGACCGGCTTGCTGTCGCACATTGGCCAGAAGGATGCGGACAAGCAGGAATACACCGGCGCGCGCAATGCCCGTTTCTCGATCTTCCCCGGCTCCGGCCTGTTCAAGAAGCCGCCGAAGTGGACCATGGTGGCCGAACTGGTGGAAACCAGCCGCCTGTGGGGGCGCATCGCCGCGCGCATCGAACCGGAATGGATCGAGCCGCTGGCTCAGCATCTGGTGAAACACAGCTACAGCGAGCCGCACTGGTCGAAGTCGCAAGGGGCGGTGATGGCCAGCGAAAAGGTCACGCTGTTCGGTTTGCCGATCGTCGCGGCGCGCCAGGTCAATTACGGCGCCATCGATCCATTGCTGTGCCGTGAGCTGTTTATCCGCCATGCGCTGGTGGAGGGGGACTGGCAGACGCGCCACGCCTTCTTCCGTGAAAACCAAAAGCTGCGCGCCGAAGTGGAAGAGCTGGAGCATAAATCGCGCCGCCGCGACATTCTGGTGGACGACGAGACGCTGTTCGGCTTCTACGATCGCCGCATCCCCAACGACGTGGTTTCCGGCCGTCATTTCGACAGCTGGTGGAAGAATGCCGCCAAACAGCAGCCCGACCTGCTGAACTTCGAAAAAGAGATGCTGATTAAGGATGGCGCCAACAAGATCAGCGCGCTGGACTACCCGAACTTCTGGCATCAGGGCAATCTCAAGCTGCGGCTGAGCTACCAGTTTGAACCGGGCACCGACGCCGACGGCGTGACGGTGCACATTCCGTTGCCGATCCTCAATCAGGTGGAGGAGCAGGGCTTCGAGTGGCAGATCCCCGGCATCCGCCGTGAGCTGGTGATCGCGCTGATCAAGTCGCTGCCGAAACCGGTGCGCCGCAACTTCGTGCCGGCGCCGAACTACGCCGAAGCATTCCTCGGCCGCGTTACGGCGCTGGAATTGCCGCTGCTGGACGCGCTGGAGCGCGAGCTGCGGCGCATGACTGGCGTGACCGTGTCACGTGATGACTGGCAGTGGGATCAGGTGCCCGATCACCTGAAAATGACTTTCCGCGTGGTGGGCGAGAAGAACCAGACGCTGCGCGAAGGCAAAGACCTGGCCGCGTTGCGCCTGCAGCTGAAAGAGAAGGTGCAGGAGACGCTGTCGGCGGTGGCCGATGACGGGCTGGAGCAGAGCAATCTGCATGTCTGGAGCTTTGGCCAACTGCCGGCGTTCTACGAGCAGAAGCGCGGCGGCTATTCGATGAAGGCCTACCCGGCGCTGGTGGATGAGAAGGACAGCGTGGCGATCCGCCTGTTCGACAGCGAAAGCGAGCAGCAACAGGCGATGTGGCAGGGCACGCGCCGCCTGCTGTTGCTGAATATTCCTTCGCCGATCAAATATCTGCATGAGAAGCTGCCGAACAAGGCCAAACTGGGGCTTTATTTCAACCCGTACGGCAAGGTACTGGAGCTGATCGACGACTGCATTTCGTGCGGCATCGACAAGCTGATCGCCGAACACGGCGGACCGGTCTGGCAGGAAGAAGGCTTTGCGCGTTTGCAAGAGCAGATCCGCGCCGAGCTGAACGACACGGTGGTCGAGGTGGCCAAGCAGGTTGAGCAGATCCTGACGGCGGTCTTCAATATCAACAAGCGGCTGAAAGGCCGGGTGGACATGTCGTTGGCGCTGGCGCTGTCGGATATCAAGACCCAGCTCGGTGGCCTGGTCTACCGTGGCTTCGTCACCGGCAACGGATGGAAACGCCTGCCGGACACGCTGCGTTACCTGCAGGCGATCGAGCGCCGGCTGGAGAAACTGGCTATCGATCCACACCGCGATCGCGCGCAGATGCTGCGGGTGGAGCAGGTGCAGCAGGCGTGGCAGCAGTGGCTGAACAAGCTGCCGCCGAAGCGGCAGCAGGAAGAAGAGGTGAAAGCGGTGCGCTGGATGATCGAGGAACTGCGCGTCAGCCTGTTCGCGCAGCAGTTGGGCACGCCTTACCCGATCTCCGACAAGCGCATTCTGCAAACCATCGAACAGCTTTCAGGCTAAGCTCAGGCGCGCCGGCCGGCAAGCGGCCGGCGCAGCGCAAGTTGAAATTCAGGGAACAGATAAACAGCAACGGCGCTTGATGCGCCGTTGCGAGAGCTACTTGCCCGCCGCCAGGGCGTCCAGCGCGTCGCGGATGCCGGGCACCGCCAGGGCGCGGTTATCGGCGCGATAGCGATCTTTCGCCGCCGGCGCCGAGCTTTGGATGGCGATCAGCTGCCAGCCGTCGGCGGTTTTCAACAGCAGCGGTGAGCCGCTGTCGCCGGGCAGGGTATCACACTGGTGCGACAGTACGCCTTGCTGGGCCCAGCCGGTGACCTTGCAGTTTTGGTGGCTGTAGAGGTCATCCAGATGATCCTCCGGGTAACCCGCCTGAGTGATCAGCCGTTTGGCCTGTTTCAGGGCCTGGGTCAGCGCCTTGCTGTCGCCTTGCCACAGCGGCAACGGTGCGATCGGCAGCGGCTTTTTGTCTTTCAGACGGATCAGCGCAAAATCATAAGCGGCCGCAGCGGGCGGGACGATCCAGCCATCGCCGTCCGGCTTCAGCTTTTTGCCCAGCTTGCTGTCGACCAGGGTCTCGATATCGCCGGTTTGATACTGCCAGGATTTATCGCCTGCCACAAACCGCAGAGCGATGGCTTTATCCAGTTGCCCGGGCGGCGCCAGCACGCAGTGGCCGGCGGTCAGCGCCAGGTGCGGGGAGATCAGCGTGGCGGTACACAGATTGCCGCTGGCGGTTTCGACCTGGCCGATGGCCTGCCACGGCTGGGCGGCGGTATCCGTGACCTTGATTCGTTCATCTTTGCCGAAAAACAGACGCGTTTGCTCGGCCTTGGACGGGCAGTCGGCGCGTGCCGCCTGAGCAGCGATGAGCGGGAGTGAGCACAGCAACAGTAAAACGGATATGCGCATAGATCTCTTGCCTGACAAATACGGATCATCCATAAACACACTGAATGCTAACTATAGACTGATTTAGCAGCCATGTGGATGGGCAATAATTGATTTTTCAATAATTTCCCGCCGGCGACGCGGCAGGCTACAGGTAAAAAAAGACGGCGATCAGTCCGCAAAGGATCAGGGCGGTCAGAACGATCTCGAACAGGTAGCGGCGCAGCATCAATGAGAACCCCCCGATGAAAAAACACCCGGCGAACCGGGTGTCGTACACGTCAAGCCTGAAGCGGTGAGGGGACCCTCACGTCATTACGCTTTTTTGTGGCTGGTTTTCTTGTGGTGCTTTTTAGCCGCCTGGGCTTTTTGCGCCGGGGCTTTCTTCACGGCTTTTTTGTGATGCTTCTTGGCCGCCTGCGCTTTCTGTACCGGCGCTTTCTTGCCGTGGTGTTTCACCTGAGCTTTAGCCGGCGCAGCGGTGGCGGTGGTTGCGGTTGCCGCAGGTGCGGTGGTGGCAGCCTCGGCAGCGAAAGCCACGGAAGACAGACCCATTGCAGCGGCAACAACCAGAGCTAATACTTTTTTCATCGTAGAATCCTCAACATGACTTTTGGGTATCAACCCCACTGCGGGGCCGTTGAAATGATAGTAGGCAAACGGCGCCCGGCTTTCCGTGAGTGATTGGTTTCGGCATGTAACCTAATGTACAGGGCGACGGCGGCGAGGGGATTGCTGCTATAATGACCACCAGGCGCGATAAAAGGGATTTAAAATGAACGAGATAGTGATTCGTTATGGCGTAACCGAACAGGGCGAGGTGCCGCTGGCCTATGAGGACTGGGGCGATGAGGCGCACCCGCCGCTGCTGCTCATCATGGGCATCGGCGCGCAGCTGTTGCTGTGGCCTGATGACTTCTGCCGCGCCCTGGTGGCTCAGGGGTTTCGGGTGATCCGTTATGACAACCGCGATGTCGGCCTTTCCGGCAAAACGCAGGCGCAACGCACGCAGCCGTTGTGGCTGCTGATGCTGCGCGCCCAGCTCGGTTGGCAAACGCCGGTGCCTTATACCCTGGCGGACATGGCGACGGACGCGGCGCATCTGCTCGATCATTTACGCATCCCGCAGGCTCACGTACTTGGCGCTTCGATGGGGGGGATGATCGCCCAGGTGCTGGCCGCCGAATACCCGCAGCGCGTCGCCTCGTTATGCATCTTGTTCTCCAGCACCAATCAGCCGCTGTTGCCACCGCCGGCGCCTTCGCTGCTGTGGCTGTTGGTGCGCCGGCCGGCGGCCGATTTGACGCTGCAGCAGCGCCACGAGGGAATGAAGGCCTTCCTGCGCGCGCTCGGTACCCGGTTTTATCCGCCGGAGGAGGCGGAGCTGGATGCATTGGTGAATCGGTTGTTGAAGCGGGGCGTGGATCCCGAAGGCGTGCAGCGGCAACTTTCCGCGTTGCTCGGCAGCGGCGATCTGCGTCGCTACAGCCGGCGCATAGCCGCGCCGACGCTGGTCATTCACGGCGATCGCGATCGGCTGGTACGCAAGGCGGGTGGAGTGGCGATCGCCCGCGCGGTCGTCAACGCCAAATTGCATATTATGCCGGGCATGGGGCATGACCTGCCTGCGCCGTTGAGGCTGCAGCTGGCGGCGATGATCGCCCGTCATGCGCTGGGATGATAAGCCGGATCGCCAGCGTTTTGGCTATTTTAGTTACAACATACTAATAGTGGGTCGCCACCCGTCGCTCTGTAGCCAAGGCGATGTCGGCACAGAACGTGCGTTATGAAGCATTATCCGGTCTTGCAGGTGGGAAAAGGGCGCGGCAGGGCCGCGCCAGGGGAGATTACAGGTAGCGGTTTTCCAAATGCTGACGGAAATAGCGTGGGTTGAGCGCTTCGCCGGTTGCGTTGGCGATCAGCGTCTCGGTCGGGAAACGGCTGCCGTGGCGCCAGATGTTGTGCTGCAGCCAGTGGAACAGCGGCTGCAGGTTGCCGGCGGCGATATCTTCGTTCAGCGAAGGCAGGGCCTGACGCACGCTGTGGAACAGCTGCGCGGCGTACATCGCGCCGAGGGTGTAAGTCGGGAAGTAGCCGAAGGCACCGTCGGTCCAGTGAATATCCTGCATGCAGCCGTTGCGGTAGTTGCCGATGGTGTCGAGGCCGAGGTAAGCACTCATCTTCTCATTCCACAGCGCCGGAATGTCTTCCACTTCGATATCGCCTTCGATCAGCGCTTTTTCAATTTCGTAGCGCAGGATGACGTGAGCAGGATAGCTCACTTCGTCGGCGTCGACGCGGATCAGGCCCGGTTTAACGCGCTGGTTGAGGCGAATGAAGTTGGCCTCTTCCAGCGCCGGCTGTTCGCCAAACTGCGCGGTGACTAACGGACGCAAGATTTTCAGGAATTCATTGCCGCGCGCCAGCTGCATTTCGAACAGCAGGCTCTGCGATTCGTGGATAGCGGTAGAACGGGCCAAGGCGACCGGCTGGCCAAGCAGATCGCGCGGCAGGTTTTGCTCGTAGCGGGCGTGGCCGGTCTCGTGCACGATGCCGAGCAGCGCGGTCAGAAACTCTTTCTCGTTGTAACGCGTGGTGATGCGTACATCTTCCGGCACGCCGCCGCAGAACGGGTGGGCGCTGACGTCGACGCGGCCATTGTCGAAGTTGAAACCGAGCAGTTTCATCACGCTCAGGCTCAGCTGACGCTGGGTGTCCACATTGAACGGGCCTTGTGGCGCCTGGCAGGGCTCATTAGCTTGTTTGGCCACCACGCGCTGCAGCAGATCCGGCAGCCAGGTTTTCAGATCGCCGAAGATGCGGTCGAGATCGCTGCTGCGCATGCCCGGCTCATACAGGTTGAGCAGAGCATCGTAACGGCTTGTGCCGGCCGCCTGCGCGCGGATCTGCGCCTCTTCCCGGCTGAGCTTGACCACCTCGCGCAGGTTGTCGGCGAAGCCGTCCCAATCGTTGGCAGGGCGCTGGGCGCGCCAGGCGTGTTCGCAGCGCGCACCCGCCAGCGACTTGGCCTCGACCAGCGACGCCGGCAGCAGCACGGCGTCTTCATATTGGCGGCGCATTTCGCGCAGGTTGGCGCGGTCGAGTTCGTCCAGCGTCTCTTGCTGCGCGCGATCCAACAGCGCGCCGGTGCTTTGTGCCGTTAAAATCTGGTGCTGCAGCACGCTCAGCTCGGCCAGCGCTTCGGAGCGCGCCTTGCTGCCGCCCGGCGGCATCATGGTTTGCATGTCCCAACCGGCGATGGCGGACAGGTGGCCGAAACGCGACAACCGGCTGAATAGGGCGCGCAGGTGATCGTAAGCAGACGTGTTGGAATGTGCAGATGTCATTATTATTCGGCTCCAATGAGAAGGTCTGGCGGCATTATGCCAGATCGGCTTTTAAACTGAATGTCGGCTTTACCGGCCAGCAGAAACGGAAACTGGCGCCGCCGAGCGAACTGCCTTCGACGAACACCTGCCCCTGGTAGGCGACGGCGATGGAATGGACGATGGCCAGTCCCAACCCGCAGCCGCCGGTAGCGCGATCGCGGCTGGGGTCGAGACGGACGAAAGGTTCAAACACCCGTTCACGCTCTTCCGGCGGAATACCCGGCCCGTCATCCTCGACCTGCAAGCAGGCGAGGTCGCCGTCAAACCACAGGCCGACGCGCAGACGCTGTTCGGAATAGCGCAGCGCGTTGTTGACCAGGTTGTCGAGCACGCGCTCCATCAGGCGCAGATCGACGCCGCCGAAGTCGCCGACGTGTGGGATATCGAGCTGGATGTCACGTTCCTGATGAATAAGACGGATATCATCGACCTTGTCCTCAAGCCATTTTGGCAGATCGATGGGTTCAATGTTTAACGCAACCTGCGGGCGGTCCAAACGGGCATAGGTCAGCAGCTCGTCGATCAGCGACTCCAGCTGGCCGATATCGCGGTTCAGCGCCTGCTGCTCGCTTTCGGACAGATTATCGCTCATTTCGAGCCGGTAACGCAGGCGCACCAGCGGCGTTCGCAGCTCGTGCGCGATGCCGTCGATCAGCTGTTTCTTGCTGGCGATCAGGGTGTTGACGCTGTCGGCCATCTGGTTGAACGCCACGCCGAGCCGGCTCAGGCTGGAGGTGGGATCGAAGTGGGTGCGCTCATCCAGATGCCCGGCGCCGAGCCGCTGGGCGGCGTTTTCCAATTTGAGCAGGTCTTGCCAGTGCGGCCGCATCCACAGAAACACCGGCAGCGCCAGCGACATGCCGATAAACACCAGCAATACCAGATCCAGCAGGCGCATCTGGTGCAGGTAGAACAGATAAGGAATGGGGCCGACCACTAACACGTAGTGGCTGCGCGGAATGCGCTGCATAAAGGTGTACTGATCGTCGAGGGCGATGATTTCCCCCAGCCGCAGCCGTTTTTTCAGATCCTCGCTCAGCGCCTGTTTGCCGAGCGGTTCTATATGCAGTTTGAACGACAGATTGAGATCCAGCGTGGCGATGGTCTTGTTCCAGTCCTTCAACGGGATTTCGCGCAGCTCGCTGCGCATCAGGTACAGCGAACTTTTCATCAGATCGTCCATCGACTGGCGGCCGGCGCGCTCGGCGGTCACCTTGTACACCAGGCCAACCAGCATCGCCATCACCAGAAAACAGACGAACAGCAACAGGAAGAACTGGACGAAAAGTTTTCTCATTGTTGCACCGATGCCCAGGCGTTAGGGGCGAACAGATAGCCTTTATTGCGCACGGTCTTGATGCGGAACGGTTCCAGCGCGTTATCGTACAGCTTGCGGCGCAGGCGGGAGATCGCCACGTCGATGCTGCGATCCATGCCGTCATAGCTTACGCCTCGCAGGTTTTGCAGCAACGCCTCACGATCCATGATCTGCCCGGCGTGGGTCGCCAATTCCCACAACAAATCGAAATCCGAGGTGGACAGGGTGATCGTTTCTTCGCCCAGCGTGACCTGCCGGTTGACCGGATCGATGCACAACAGCCCGAAATGCAGCGCGTTGTGCTGGGTGAGCGGCTGAACCGACTCTTCTTTCGGCTGCTGGCTGTGTTGGCGCAGGTGCAAACGCAGGCGGGCCAGCAACACCGCCGGCGGCGTGGTTTTCAGGATATAGTCGTTGGCGCCCATCTCCAGCGACAGAATATGGTTCATGTCGCTGTCGAGCGAGGTGAGCAGCACGATCGGGCCGGGGAAGGTAGGGCGCAGATCGCGGCACAGCGTCATGCCGTCTTTGCCGGGCAGCATGATGTCCAGCAGCACCAAATCGGGTTGCTCGCGCTCAATGCGCGCCTGCGCGCTGTCGCCGCGCGGTTCGATCAGCACCTCGATGTCGTGTTTGCCCAGATAGGCGGCGATCAGCTTGCCGACTTCAGGATCGTCTTCCACAAAAACAATTTTATGCATATGCCCGTGTTTTAATAAGAAAAGCGGATTTCAGCATAGCGCGGCCTACAGCGATGCGCCATGCGGATCTTTGCCTCAGCGCAGCGGCCGCCCGCCGTCGACGCCGTGGGTGCGGCCGGTCACGTAACGGCTCTCCAGCAGGTAGTTCACCAGATTGACCACTTCGCTCTCGCCCGGCGCGACCTTCATCAGCGATTTCGCCAGCGCTTGTTGGCGGTAGGCTTCATCGTCGCCCGGATTGAAGATGATCAGCGCCGGCGCGATGGCGTTGACCTTCACCTCCGGCGCCAGCTTGCGGGCGAACGATCGGGTCATATTGTCCAACGCGGCCTTGCTGGCGGCGTAGGCGATATGTTTGTCGCTGCCTTTTTCCACCACGTAGTCGGTCAGATGGATAATGTCAGCGCCTGCCTGGCCCTGGCCGGTCAGGCAAGACTCGAGCAGTTGGTTGAGCAAATAGGGCGTATAGACGTGAATTTGCAGCATCGCCGCCATCACTTGCTCCGGCGGCACTTCCGCCGACTCGGCCTGCCAGGCGCTGGCGTTGTGGATCACCGCGCGCAATTTGGGCGCCACCTGCCGCACCTGGTCGGCGAAACGGTAGATACCTTCGTGCGTGGAAAAATCGCCTTGAATACAACTGGCGCCCAAGGCTTTCAACTCGGTCATCGCCGGATATTCGCTGCGATAGGCGATGATGACGGGAACGCCGCGCTGGAGAAACGCTCTGGCGAGCGCCAGCCCGATGCGCCGCGCGCCGCCGGTAATCAGCACCGGGGCAGAGTTGGGGTGTTCCATTGATTAAAGCTCCTGGACAGACTGGCAAACAATAGGGGAATTATGCCATCATACGGCGGAAAGTCGTTAAAGCTTCGCATGATTATCCATTTCTGGATGTAAGATCCCCAATGCGTTTCAGGTTGCCGCCCGGCGGCGGCTTGAAAGACCACGGGTTAACACTGGCCATGAGAGGAATGAGGGGATGAACAGCAATCACCTTGCATCCATCGCGCGCAGTGAGAAAATCTGTTTCGACTATATGGATTTTCTGTCCGCATCGTGCAGGAAGCACTGGCGCTTTGTTGATGCTATTTATGGTGTGATGCCGATCTTCGGCATGGTGTTGAAATCGCGCGTGACCACGTCACAAACGCGCAAAGAGCAGTTGAAAGAGCTGGCGCTGCAAGTGGTGTCGACACAGGTCAGCGATGAAACCAATATCGTGCGCCTGATTGACCTGGCGCAGCAGCAGGGCCTGACGGTGTTTGATATTCAGTTGCCCTATGCGCTGGAAGCGCAACAGCTGGCGGCCATTCAAAAAGAGTGCGAGAAAGGCATTGCGATCGCCCTGGTGGGTGAGCGCATGACCATCACCATTCCCCCTAAAAGCTGACCGGGTGTACCGACCCGGCCGCCCGCTCATGGTTAGGCAATTGACTTACCGCGATGGCCTAACCATGAACGTGATGTCTCACGCCGCATGACGGCCAGCGTCTAGAGCTGGGTCCCGGCGTTCGGGCCGGAGCGCAGGGTATAAATACTGTCTATATGAATTAACACCGCGTACTTCGGCGGCTTCATCCCATTTTTTTCCGCAAACGTCAACGCATCGTCAAACGGCTTGCCCGCCAGAAACAGTTCGGGCGTGCCAACGAAGCGGTAACCGTCCAGCGCCTCGCGATCGATGATCACCACGGCCATTTTCGAGCCGGCCTTGATGTTTTTCAGCGTTTGGCCACCGGTATTTTCGTTGTAAATCAGCGTACGGTCATCATAGAGGCGCAAAGAACGCTTGGGGCCGATATCGGGAACGCCGTTCGGGCTGCTGGTCGCCTGCACAGGCAGCTGTTTAGCCAGCATCTTCTTCATCTCGTCATTCAATTCATTCATTACAGATGACCCTCAGATTGGTGTGTCACTTTTAATGCAAGGTAGCGGAAGCGTTGGCCGCCGGCGCGCAGACGCTGGTTTCCGGCAGCCGGTGTTCGCGCAGCAAGTGCAGGGTTTCAATCCTGAAACGCAGCAGGTGCCGTTCGGCGATCTGCTGCATCTGTTCGCACAGCGACGTATCGTCCAACAGTTGCTCGATAGCGACTCGGGCCTGATGAACATGCAGCTCGACGCCGCGAAGAGGCTTCTGCCGCAGGCGCAGATGGGTAATGTTGTTGAACGTGACGATCAGCGCGGCAAGGGCAGACTCGAAAATATTCAGCGCTTCAAATCTGGCGGTATATTCCGCATTCAGCCAGGGCTTCTCGGCGATGATCGCCTGAGCCCCCTCCAGCGCCTGTTGATAGCGCGCCATCGCCAGGCGATCGCGCTGCTGATTGAATGCCGTGTTGCCCTCGGCGATCCGTGCTTCCCAAGCGGCAAACAAGGGTAATGCGTGCAGCAGTTTTTCAGCCATGAAATGCCTTCCATTTTCAGCCTGTCTAAACCCGCCTCCTGACGCCTCTCGGCAGGGGGCGCTCGAGCCATACCGTCAATCACAACTGATAATGATAATTAATTGCATTTGAGATCGCAAGCGAAGCCACTGACGGATTAATCACGGGGAGCGGGGTAAGAGGAAGGACGAGCAAATGAAATGCGGCTGACGGGCAGCCGCATGGGCAGGCGATTTTAGTGCAACATAAACCAGCCGGCAGGCAGCGTGGCCACCAGCAGCAAGAAGATGCTGCTTTTTTCCAGGCGATTGAGCAGATTGATATCTCGATGGCCGCGGCGGGCATACATGAACACCAACAGCCCTGGCGCATACAGCAGCACCGACATCAGCAAGTGCATCAGCCCGGAAGCATACAGCAGCCACAGGCCATAGACGCAGGCGCCGGTGGCGGCGAAGATCAGGCGTTTGTCGCGGCGGCGGTAAGCCACCTTGAACAGAAACGCGCCGACCAGGAAGTAAGGCACCAGGATCATCTCTGACGCGATGGTCAACAGCGAGTTGTAGTTGCTGCCGGTCAGCCAGATCAGCACCAGCGCCAGTTGCACCGCGATGTTGGTCAGCCACAGCGAAGAGGACGGGGCGTGATGGCGGTTCTGCTTGCCGAACACGCGCGGAAACGCGCCGTGCTGCGCGGCCAGCAGTGGCACTTCCGCCGCCATGATGGTCCAGCTCAGGTAGGCGCCGCACACGGAAACGATCAGGCCGGCGGCGATGAGCACGTCTCCCCACGGGCCGATCAGTTCTACCATCAGCACCGCCATTGACGGATTGCGCATCTCGGCCAGTTCGCTGCGCGGCACCACGCCCAGCGACAGCAGCGTGACCATCAGATACACCGCCAGCGCCGACAGCACCGCCAGCATAGTGGCGCGGCCCACGTCTTTCTTATTGCGGGCGCGGGCGGAAACCACCACCGCGCCCTCCACGCCGATAAACACCCACAGGGTGATCAGCATGGTGTCCTTGACCTGTTCCCACACCGGTTTACCGAGGGCGATGCCGTTGAAATCCAGTGTGAACACGTCCATTTTAAAGGCAATCGCCGCCAGAACGGCGAACATCCCCAGCGGCAACAGTTTGGCGAGGGTGGCCGCCAGATTGATGCTGGCGGCGGTTTGCACGCCGCGCAGCACCAGCGCGTGCACGATCCACAGCAGGGCGGATTCGGCGATCAGCGCCTGCCAGGTATTGCCGTCACCGAGGATAACGTTGCCGCCGCGATCGGTAAAAATGCTCAGCGCCGCGAACACGATCACCAGATACGAGACGTTGGCGATCACGGCGCACAGCCAGTAACCCCAGGCGGAGCAGAAGCCTACCAGTTCGCCGAATCCTTCTTTGGCGTAGGTGAAGATGCCGCCGTCCAGATCCGGACGCAAACGCGTAAGCAACAGCATGGCGAATGCCAAAAACAGAATGCCGACGCCGGTGATCCCCCAACCCAGCAGCAGCGCGGCGGGGCTGGCGACCTGCGCCATGTTTTGCGGCAGACTGAACACGCCGGCGCCCAGCATCGAGCTGAGCACCAAAGCGGTTAGCGCGGTAAGACCGAGTTTTTTTTCCAATGACGGATCCTGAACGCAGAATAAACAACTGGAAGGGAACTGCTTGGCGGCAACAATGTATTAACAACCACTGCGCGAATAGACAATAGCCCTAAAAATTGGCGCAAATTCTACGGAGGGATGATTAGAGATGCAATGATTGAATATGCGGAATTTACAAAAAACTATTCAACGCGCGATGGAAAAAGCGGCAATAAAAACGGGCAGCTCAAGGGCTGCCCGATGGTAAACCTAAAAACGGGTTTTATTTGAACAGATCGGCGCTGACGGTCAGGTTGCCGCCGCTCTTGTTCTGCCACTGGCGGGTGACGTGATAATACTTGGCGCCTTTCTCGGCCGCGCGTTTCGCCACTTCGGTGGAGACATCGGTCATGCTGTTGAAGTGGCCGGTGAAGGTGACGGAATCGAACGGCACCATCTGCGCGGCGGTCACGTTGTTCACTTCCTGGATCTTGGTGCCGTTAGGCAGCGTGACGGTATAGCGTTGGCCGGTAGAGGACTGGGTTTCGAAGAAACGGCCCACTTCGCGGCTTGGCGAACCGGAAGACGCGACGCCAGGAATTTCGACTTTCGCGGCTGCGGCGCCGCCGGCGGCCAGGGCGGCGCGCCCGGCGTCAGAATCGGCCGGAATGGCGTCCGGGCTCTGCACGCGGCGTTTCGGCGCATCGGCCTTATAGATGTAGGCGGTGACGAACTGGTTGCCGCCGGAGTTGGCGTCAACCTGGCGCACGATGAAGAAGGATGCAGCGCCTTTTTTCTTCGCTTCTTTGGAGATGGCGTCGTTGATGTCCGGCTGGCTGCGGTAGAAGCCGCTGACGCTCACGGTATCGTAAGGCTCCAGCAGGTAGGCTTCCTCTTTAGGCAGTTCGTTCACGCCGTTAAATACGCGGTATTTTGGTGTTTTGCTCACTTCTGGCGCATCTTTATGATAAAGGTCTGCGGTGACGCGCCAGTTGCCGCCGTTGTTGCTGTTGTTGCTGTCCTGGATATAGAAGGAATCGGCACCCAGTTTGTCTGCACGGCGGGATACGGCGTCGACGGCTTCATTGATGGCATTGAAGCGGCCGGTAATCGTGATGCGATCAAACGGCTTCAGCGCCGCTGCTTTCTCAGGAGTTAACTCTTGCGCCGCATGAGCAGACAGCGCGGTGAGTGATAACAAGGCTGACGCGATGATCGTGGTCTTCAGCTTCATAAAAAATCCTTTCGCCTAGCGCATTAACGTTTATAACGTACTGAACTGTTTAAGTGTAATTCAGCCGTCGATTATTACATGTAATTCTGAAAACTGTCTCAGCATTTTATGTTATCCCGTGCGACAAATCGCCGATGGCGACGCGGGTCGCACGGATGGCGCCGCCGTCATAAGTTTCCATAATAACGGCTTTGGTGTCATTAATGTTAATTATTCACAAAATGATAACTTTTATGCTTTTACGCCGCGCGCGGCCATAAATCGTTACGCCGGGCGTAAACCTCTTGTCACGCAGAATGTGCTGTTCTGTATGGATTTTTTCACTGTAAATTGCGATTTGTCATATCGCGCGCGGCGTTTTTATGTAAAAACAGGGATGAATGCGTAAGCAATTATGGATCATCGACCTTATTTTCAGTAGGTTATAGTTGGCGCCTGAAATCAGTGCGGGCAAGTTAACGCAACGCTCGCCGGCGGCGCCGTGCTATGGGCAGGAAAATAATAAACATCATCCAAGACAGGTGAGAAGGGAACATTATGCGTATTGGTGTACCAAGAGAGCGGTTGGCCAATGAAGCCCGGGTCGCAGCCACGCCGAAAACGGTGGAACAACTGCTGAAGCTGGGTTTTACCGTCGCGATTGAACGCGGGGCGGGCAAACTGGCCAGTTTTGAGGACGTCGCCTATGAAGCCGCCGGCGCGGCGCTGGTCGACGAAAGCGAAGTGTGGCAGTCGGATCTGATCCTGAAAGTCAACGCGCCGCAAGACGACGAGATCGCCTTGATGCGTGAAGGCAGCACGCTGGTCAGCTTTATCTGGCCGGCGCAAAACCCCGAATTGATGGCCAAGCTGGCGGCGCGCAACGTCACCGCGCTGGCGATGGACTCGGTGCCGCGCATCTCGCGCGCCCAGTCGATGGACGCGCTGAGCTCGATGGCCAACATCGCCGGCTACCGCGCGATCGTCGAAGCGGCGCATGAGTTCGGCCGTTTCTTCACCGGCCAGATCACCGCCGCCGGCAAAGTGCCTCCGGCCAAGGTGATGATCATCGGCGCCGGCGTGGCCGGCCTGGCGGCGATCGGCGCCGCGGGCAGCCTCGGCGCCATCGTGCGCGCCTTCGACACCCGCCCGGAAGTGAAAGAGCAGGTGCAGAGCATGGGGGCGGAGTTCCTCGAGCTGGATTTTGAAGAGGAAGCGGGCAGCGGCGACGGCTACGCCAAAGTGATGTCCGAAGCCTTTATCAAGGCCGAGATGGCGCTGTTCGCCGCGCAGGCGGCGGAGGTTGACATCATCGTCACCACCGCGCTAATCCCGGGTAAACCGGCGCCGAAGCTGATCACCAAAGAGATGGTGGCGTCGATGAAGCCGGGCAGCGTGATCGTCGATTTGGCGGCGCAAACCGGCGGCAACTGCGAACTGACCGTGGCCGACACCATTACCGTGACCGACAACGGCGTGAAAATCATCGGCTATACCGATCTGCCGAGCCGCTTGCCGACCCAATCTTCGCAGCTGTACGGCACCAACCTGGTCAACCTGTTGAAGCTGCTGTCGAAAGAGAAAAACGGCGAGATTGACATCGATTTCGACGATACGGTGATCCGCGGCGTTACCGTGGTGCGCAGCGGTGAAATCACCTGGCCGGCGCCGCCGATCCAGGTCTCCGCCCAGCCGAAAGCGGCGCCCGCCGCCGCACCGGCCGCCAAACCCGAAGCCAAACCGACCTCGCCGTGGCTGAAGTATGGCCTGATGGCTCTGGCGATCCTGCTGTTCGGCTGGCTGGCGGACGCGGCGCCGAAAGAGTTCCTGTCGCACTTTACCGTGTTCGCGCTGGCCTGCGTGGTCGGTTACTACGTGGTCTGGAACGTCAGCCATGCGCTGCATACCCCGTTGATGTCGGTCACCAACGCGATCTCAGGGATTATCGTGGTCGGCGCGTTGCTGCAGATCGGTCATGGCGGCTGGGTGAGTTTCCTCTCCTTTATCGCCGTGCTGATCGCCAGCATCAACATTTTTGGTGGATTCACCGTCACTCAGCGCATGCTGAAGATGTTCCGCAAGAACTAAGGGGTAACAAATGTCTGGAGGATTGGTTACAGCTGCATACATTGTTGCCGCTATTTTGTTTATTTTCAGCCTGGCGGGCCTGTCGCGGCATGAAACGTCGAAGCAGGGCAACCTGTTCGGCGTCGCCGGCATGGCGATCGCGCTGATCGCCACCATCTTGGGGCCGGATTCCGGCAACGTCGGCTGGATCATCATCGCCATGATCATCGGCGGCTCGATCGGCGTCTATCTGGCCAAGAAGGTCGAGATGACCGAAATGCCGGAGCTGGTGGCGGTGTTGCACAGTTTCGTTGGCCTGGCGGCGGTGCTGGTCGGCTTCAACAGCTACCTGGATCACGGCGCGCCGATGGAGCCGGTGATGGCGAATATCCATCTGACCGAAGTGTTCCTCGGCGTCTTTATCGGTGCGGTGACCTTCACCGGGTCGATCGTCGCCTTCGGCAAGCTGCGCGGCATCATTTCTTCCAAACCGCTGATGCTGCCGAATCGCCACAAGCTGAACCTGGCGGCGCTGGTGATCTCGTTCCTGTTGCTGGTGGCGTTCGTGCGCACCGACAGCGTGGGCTGGCAGGTGATAGCGCTGCTGCTGATGACGGCGATCGCGCTGGCGTTCGGCTGGCATCTGGTCGCCTCGATCGGCGGCGCCGACATGCCGGTGGTGGTGTCAATGCTCAACTCCTACTCGGGATGGGCGGCGGCGGCTGCGGGCTTCATGCTGAGCAACGATCTGCTGATCGTCACCGGCGCGCTGGTGGGGTCTTCGGGGGCGATACTGTCTTACATCATGTGCAAGGCGATGAACCGTTCGTTTATCAGCGTGATCGCCGGCGGTTTCGGCAGTGACGGTTCATCCACCGGTGACGCCGAAGAGATGGGCGAATACCGTGAAACCACGGCGGAAGAAGTGGCCGAGCAGCTGAAGAACTCCACCTCGGTGATCATCACCCCGGGCTACGGCATGGCGGTGGCGCAGGCGCAGTATCCGGTGGCGGAAATCACCGAAAAACTGCGGGCGCGCGGCGTGAAGGTGCGTTTCGGCATTCACCCGGTCGCGGGGCGCTTGCCGGGCCACATGAACGTGCTGCTGGCGGAAGCGAAGGTGCCGTACGACGTGGTGCTGGAGATGGATGAAATCAACGACGATTTCCCGGATACCGACACCGTGCTGGTGATCGGCGCCAACGATACGGTGAACCCGGCGGCGCTGGAAGATCCGCGCAGCCCGATCGCCGGCATGCCGGTATTGGAAGTGTGGAAAGCGCAAAACGTGATCGCGTTCAAACGCTCGATGAACACCGGCTACGCCGGCGTGCAGAACCCGCTGTTCTTCAAGGAGAACACCCAGATGCTGTTCGGCGACGCCAAAGACAGCGTGGAAGCGATTCTGCGGGCGCTGCAGAAGTAGAATTGGGCAACCAAAAAAACGGGCCGCTTAGCGGCCCGTTTTTTATGCACGAAGGTTAATCTTCGTCGTCATGCTCGTCATCTTCATCCGCCTCGATCGGGCAGTTGAAGTTTTCCGGTTTAATCACCAGCAGGTCGCATTTCAGATGATCGATCACATGTTCCGCGGTGTTGCCGATAAAGGCGGCTGAAATGCCTGTGCGGCCCAGGGTGCCCAGCACCACCACGCCGGCCTGCAGATGTTCGGCCAGATCGGGGATCACTTCTTCCGGCAGGCCTTTTTCCACGTGGGTGAACTCTTCCTTAATGCAGAATTTCTGCCGCAGCGCCTTCATGGCGATCAGATGCTGGCCGCGAATGGCGTCGTTGTAGACGCTCGGGTCGAAGTCGGGCAATTCGATGGCTATGTTGATCGGGGTAACGGGATAGGCGCCGACCAGATGAACCTCGGTCTGGTTGACGTTTTGCGCCAGTTCGACGGTTTCTTGCACCAGTTTGATATTGAGCGGGTCGTGATAGGGTTCTTCGCTGGCCAGATTGACCGCCACCAGCGCCTTGCCGCCTTCCGGCCAGGGCTGGTCTTTCACCATCCACACCGGGCAAGGGCATTTGCGCAGCAGGTGCCAGTCGGTGGGGGTAAAGATCACCGACTCCAACCGGTCGTGCTGGTGCGCCATTTTCAGCAGCAGGTCATGTTGACCGGAAAGCACTTCCTGAATGATGGCTTCGAAGGGGCGGTTATGCCAGACCACTTTGATTTCGATCGGCACGCCGTCGTTGAGATAAAAGCGGCACTGCTCGTTGATCCAGGCGGCGCGTTGGCTGATCACACCTTGCCGCATCGCCGTTCTTTCATCCGGGGAGAGCAGGGTCGTCATTTCGTAAGAGAAGTCATAGATGGGCAGGAAGGCCTTGATGCGCCCGCCGTTCCGTTTTACCAGGTACACGGCGCGGCGCAATGCCGGCTGATCGTCCTGATTGGGGTCAATAGCCACCAGAAGATTCTGATACTTCGCCATAGGGCCTCCTTACAGCTGAAATCAACAGTCTGTTAATTTACAGAGTAACCCAACATTGAAAAACAGAACAACAACGGAAGCGTGCCGGATCAACAATTTCGGTGAAATGTTGATCCGGCGGGGGGATCAGGCGTTGACGGTCACGTTGATGCGCGGCGTACCGGCCAGCACCGACAGCGCGTCGGCGTTTTCGATGGTGATGTATTTGCCTTTCACGCTGAGAATTTCGCTTTTCTGGAAGCGGCCCAGCAGACGGCTGATGGTTTCCACCGTCAGGCCGAGGTAGTTGCCGATGTCGCCGCGGGTCATGGTCAACCGGAACTCACGCGGCGAGAAGCCGCGCTCCGCAAAGCGGCGCGACAGGTTGTAAACGAACGCCGCCAGGCGCTCTTCGGCGTTTTTCTTCGACAGCAGCAGGATCATGTCCTGGTCGCCTTTGATCTCGCCGCTCATCAACCGCATGATTTGCTGACGCAGGTTCGGCATTTTGCCGGACAGATCGTCGAGGGTCTCGAACGGGATCTCGCACACCATCGAGGTTTCCAGCGCCTGAGCGAAGCTCGGATGCTTCAGGCCGCCGATGGCGTCGAAGCCTACCAGGTCGCCCGCCAGGTGGAAGCCGGTGATCTGCTCATCACCTTGCTCGGTGATGGTGTAGCTTTTGATGGTCCCGGAACGGATCGCGTACAGCGATTTCAGCTCGTCGCCGGCCTTGAACAAGGTCTGGCCTTTCTGGATGGGCTTTTTCCTCTCGATAATGTTGTCGAGCTGGTCCAGCTCGTGAACATTGAGGGTGAAAGGAATGCACAGCTGGCTGATGCTGCAGTCCTGGCAATGGATCGCACAACCACCAGACTGGATACGACGAATCACGCGTTTTTCCGGGATCATAGATTACGCTCATTCAATAATTGATATGAGTCAATTTTAACATCTTTTGCTGCAGCTGATAAGGGTGGCATTAGCATGAATAGGGGTATTGTGTGCGAATTTTGCGCACACATGCCGCCGATTATTCTGTATCGGACTGAAGTTATGAGTATTATTTGTGACTTATGCGTTTTATTCACACAAGTTATTAATAGTGCCCTGCGGGCACGAGCGCGGCGTTGGGCACTGTGCTTTATTAAGCAGCGCCAAACAATGGCGCTGGATAAGCCGATCGCAGCGGCTACAGCAAACTTTTCGGCAGGTAGCCTTCATGCTGCAGCAGCCACTGCTTGCGCTGTACGCCGCCGGCATAGCCGGTCAGCGCGCCCTGCGAACCGATCACTCGATGGCAGGGCACCACGATGCTGATCGGATTTGAACCGTTGGCCATGCCGACGGCGCGCGAGGCGGTCGGACGGCCGATGCGTTGCGCCAGCTGGCCGTAGGTCAGGATCTCGCCACAGGGGATTTGGCGCAGCTGTTGCCAGACGGTGCGCTGGAACTCGGTGCCGGCGGTCATCACCGGCAACCGATCGATAATGCTCAGTTCCCCGGCGAAATAGCGCTGCATGGCGTCGGTCAGCCCGCTGGGATCGCGCTGTTCGCGCAGGGTAAACCGATCGGCGCGGTAGTGGGTGTTCAGCAGCTTCATCAGGCGCGCTTCGTGATCGGTCCAGTCGATCGCCCGCAGGCGCCCCTGTTCATCGGCAATCAGCACCAGTTCTCCCACCGGCGTGGCGGTACGATCAATCAAAAAAGTCTGCATCTGGCTCACTCCTCAGTTTAGTGTGGCGATTATCGCATGAAATGGGAGGGAGCGATGGCGGATTTCGGACATGCTGATGGGCAACCGCAGGGTTGCCCGAATAGCCGGCTTACGGTAAGGCGGGGAGTTATTGTGCGATAAATTTATAAAATAAATTTATAAGTCATCAAGACAAGTTGCGTCTTGTTTATTATTTAAGCAGGCAGTAACGCTTTGTGCTTACTTATAGCTGATAGTCACGCGCTTTAAATGGGGATCGTTATTCACCAACTCACTGCTGACGGCAGAAACTAATTCTTTTGGCATCTCTTTTAACGAAGAGGATATATACCCGTTCTGATATTCCGTCACTTTACCGAAGCAGCTGGAGATAAGTTTTTCATCCTGATGTTTGACGGTGCAGGCCGGTGTGGTAATTGCGCCGGTGAAGCGCACGACGCCAGAGGCGACCTGGCTGCCGGAAAGCGGTTTTGCTTGCAGAGCGAAGGGCAGAATGACCAATGCGCTTAATACGGCTAAGTAATGGTTCATACGCTGTTCCTTTCAGAGTAAAAACACTGCCAATTAAAAAACAAGCGCGCTTGTTTTCATAAAATAAGCTATTTCGTCTGGCGAAATAAAAACGAATGGGCAAAAATCCTACTGCCCGCATTCAATGAATTTGATAATAGGGAGGTAGGATGAGTAAAACCATGATTTGGATCATAGTGAAGACCGGTTAATGATTTCAGGCGCGGGCGGGATAACAGGCTGTGATCGTTCTCTCAGGAAAGTCGGGCAATGGCAGCCGTTTTCGCCCTCGTTGCGCGGCCGCAGCAACGGGGGCGAGAGCGGGATTACAGCATGCCGCTGCTGCCGCAGATGCGGATCTTTTCCGCCACCACTTCTTTCATCGCCAGCTTGCCGGGGACGATGTATTTGCGCGGATCGTTGGCGTCCGGGTGCTGCGAAAAGTAGCTTTTTACCGCATCGGCGAAGGCGATTTTCAGTTCGGTGGCGACGTTGACCTTGCAAACGCCGAGCGAGATCGCGCGCTTGACCATTGCTTCCGGAATGCCGGAGGCGCCATGCAGCACCAACGGCACGTCCACCTGTTCGCGGATCAGCGCCAGGCGTTCGAAGTCCAGCTTCGGTTCGCCGTGGTACAGGCCGTGGGCGGAACCGATCGCCACCGCCAGTGAGTCGATGCCGGTGGCGGCGACAAACTCGCGCGCGGCGGCCGGATCGGTATAGAAGCTGTCCGCCGTATCGACGATCAAATCGTCTTCCTGCCCGCCCAGGCGACCCAGCTCCGCCTCCACGCTGGCGCCGTAGCGGTGACACAGGGCGACCGCGGCGGCCACCTTGGCGATGTTCTGTTCAAACGGCAAGTGGGAAGCGTCGATCATTACCGAGCGAATGCCGCTTTTTACCTTGTGCTCGATGTCGTCCAGTTCTTCGTGATGATCGAGATGCAGCGCCAGCGGCAGATCGTAGCGGTGCGCGGCCGATTGGCAGATGCCGATCAGGTAGTCGGTGCCGGCATAGCTGAAGGTGCCGGGCGTGCCGGCCATGATCACCGGCGAGCGCAGCTCGGCGGCGGTCTCCGCCACTACCTGCACGGTTTCCAGATTGTGGACGTTAAACGCCGGCACGGCGTAACCCTGGCGCTGCGCCTTGAGCAGCATGTCTCGGTTGGCTATCAGATACATGGGATCTCCTTACAGCTCGAGGGAAGGAAAACGGTAAATCGTCACGCCTTTCACCACCCGGTTAACCTCGCCGGTCGGGCAAGGGTTGTCCGGGGTCAGCCCCAGCGCCAGCGAACTCTCGAAGGCCAGCATCTGGCTGAACAGCAGATACGGGAACAGCAGCCAGATATCGTCAGCGGCATCGTGCATATGCAGCAGGGCATCGGCGAGAGGTTGGCGTTCGCCGGTCAACCCGACCAGCTGCATCGCCTGCCCATCGCGCTGCAGCTCGTTCCACAGGTCGCGGTCATACTGACGGGCGTAGTCGTGGTGGGAGAACATCAGCACCACCAATGTCTGGCCGTCGACCATAAATTTCGGGCCGTGGCGCAGGCCGAGCGGCGAGTCGTAGCGCGTAACGATGCGGCCGGCGGTCAGCTCCAGCATCTTGAGCGAAGCCTCTTCGGCGAGGCCGGTAAAGCAGCTGCCGCCGAGGGTGATATAACGGCGGAAACCGCTGGCGGCCAGCGCCTTCACCTGCGGCTGCAGCGTTTCGCGCAGTGTGCGGCAGCGCTGCACCATGGCGTTCAACGGCGCCTGGGCGGCCTCAAGCGACGTTGGGCCGAGCAGCAGCGCGGCGCTCAGCATCATGCAGCTGAAGCTGGAGGTCATGGCGAAGCTCTGATCGTTGGCGCCCTGCGGCATTACCAGCGAGCAGACGTTGCCACGCTGATGCGCGTACTGCGCCAGCCGGCTGTCCGGGTTGCACACCAGCATCAGATGATAGCTTTCCGGCAGCAATTGATCGGCCAGCTCCACCGTCGCCACGCTTTCCGGGCTGTTGCCCGAACGGGCGAAGGAGACCAGCAGCGTCGGCCGGTCAGGGTCGAGATACTGCAGCGGGTTGGCGACAATATCGGTGGTGCCGTAAGCCACCACGTCGCGGCCGGTGCGTTCGCGCAGCCAGGGGGCCAGGGCGCGGCCGGCAAATGCCGAACTGCCGGCGCCGCACAGCACGATTTGCAGGCGCGGATTGGCCAGCAGCGGCGCCAGGAACGGCTGCCATTGCGCCTGTTGATCCTGCAGTTGGCGATGCAGCGTCGCCCACAAATCCGGCTGTTGCCAAATTTCTGCGGCGGTATGCCAGGCGTTGCGCTGCTTCAGCCAATTCGTCTCGTAAGAGAAATACGCGTTCATGATGACAGCTCCTTAAAAAGCCTCGGTTAACGGTCGGCGATAATCACGTCGATCCCTAAATGGTGCAGCGCCTGCAGATAGTGTTCAGGAATGCGGCTGTCGGTGACCAGGCGGTGGATCTGGCCGATGTCGCGGATCATGCAAAAGCTGGTGCGGCCGAATTTGCTGGCGTCGGCGATGGCGATGACTTCGCGCGCCACCTCGCACATCACCCGGTTCAGCTGCGCTTCGCCCGGATCCGGCGTGGTGATGCCGCTCGCGAGATCGAAGCCGTCGACGCCGAGAAAAAGCTTGTCGAACCGATACTGGCGCAGCTGTTGTTCGGCGGCGGGGCCGTACAGCGACCAGGCTTTGCGGCGCACGCTGCCGCCGACCACCATCAGGTCGATCTGCTCGTTGTTGGCCAGTTCGAAAGCGATGTTGAGCGCGTTGGTCATCACCACCAGATCCTTTTTCCCCGCCAGCTGCGGCGCCATTTGGCTGGTGGTGGAGCCGGAGTCGAGGATGATGGCGTCGCCGTCTTCAATCAGCGCCGCCGCCGCGCAGGCGATGGCGTGTTTTACGTCGCGATTGATGCGGCCCTTGTCCTGCAGCGGGCGGTCGAAGGCGAACTGTTTATTCAACATGGCGCCGCCGTAGGCGCGCACCGCGCAGCCGTGTTTTTCCAGCTGGCGCAGATCGCTGCGGATGGTGACGCTGGACACCGAAAACTGCTGGCTAAGCTGCTCCACGCGCACCGTGCCCTCGCGGCACAGCTGGTCGATAATTAATTCCCGGCGTTTTGCGGTATTGATCATTAATGCAGACTCCTGATTTACCTGTAGCCGTGCCCGACCGCGGCTTAATAAGCCGCAGCGATACCGACCGGAGCGCTTTCAGTTGTTCGTGGCGAATTACAGCAAACGAAACACTGAAATGCAATCGATTAATTTTAAAATATCTATATCTATCAGTTGGTTATATTTGATTTTGCTTTCGGTTGAGCGGCAACCGAAAGCGGTGTTAACGCAAAGTGAAAACGGCAAATTCGTTATTTTTCAGTCGCCAATTCCCAGCGCTTATTCATTCAGTCCATCGATGCCGAAAGCCGCAGCGATCGCTCGACAACCGCCGGGCTTTCACTGTTTTTTTTATGCCGGCGCGCTTAAAAGCGCTGCGCCGCGCACGCCGCTGCTGTCACCGTGCACCGGCGGGAACACCGCCGCCGGTTCCACGCCCGGCAGCAGCCAGCGCCGCATCGCCGGCGGCAACAGCCGATACAGCTCGCCGACGTTGGACAGCCCGCCGCCCAGCACGAAGGCATCGACGTCCAGCAGCAGCTGTAAGCCGGCCAGCGCGCTGGCCAGGATGTCGACGTACATGGTCATCAGCTGTTGTGCGAGCGCATCACCGGCACGATAGCAGGCGACCAGCGCCGGCACGTCGGCGGCCGGATGGGAGAAATGGCGGCTCAGCGCCAGCAGCCCGCTGCCGGAGACGTAGCGTTCAAAGCAGCCGGTCAGCCCGCAGTTGCAGCTGAACAGCGGCAGATCGTAACGCTGCGCCAGCTGGGCCGATATCGGCATATGACCCCATTCGCCCGCCACGCCGCTGCGCCCCTTGTGCAGTTGCCGGTTCACCACCAGGCCGCCGCCGGCTCCGGTGCCGATGATGGCGCCGAACACCAGCGGCAGGTGCGCGGTTTGCGGCGTGCTGGCTTCCGACAGCGCGAAGCAGCGGCAGTCGTTCTCGATGGCGATAGGTCGCGCCAGCGCCTGCGTCAGGTCATCCGCCAGGCAATGGCCGGTCAGGCAGGGCACGTTGACCGCTAACTGGCGGCGGCTGACGGGATCGGTGATCCCCGGTAAACCGATGCCGATGCTGCCGCGCGTGTGCAGTTTGCGATCCGCCTGCTCGGCCAGCCCGGCGATGCAGGCCACGAACTCGCCGTAATCGCCGGTTGGGGTGCGCACCCGTTGGAGCAGCACCTGATTGAACCGGCGATCGTAAGCGGCCATTTCAATTTTGGTGCCGCCGATGTCGAAGCCGTAACGCATCTCTCTCATCGCCATGCTTTAGGCTCCGCTTAGGGCGATCACCGCCGCCTCGCGGCGCGCGCGTTCGGCGGCGAACACCATCAGATGGCTCTCCAGCGCTTCCGCCGGGCCGGCCAGCACCTGGCTCGGATCGTTGGCGCGAATAGCCGCGATAAAGTGCTGCATCAGGTAGTAGTCGCCGCCGCCGTGGCCGGCCATGGCGTGCAGATCCTGGCCGGCGTCGGTGTCGTAATGCGTTTCACCGTCGTCGAGGAACGAGGTGATGCGAATATGGCGGCCGTCGCCCTCCAGGCAGCCGCGGCTGCCAAAGATGCGGGTGTGCCGATCTTCGTGGCGGGTAAAGGCCGTCATGGTGAACGACGCGGTGCGGCCGCCGGCGAACTGCATGTTGACCACCTGATGGTCGACCACGTTATTGTCGCAGCGGTAGACGCAGCGGCCGTAAGGCCCGTCTCGCAGCGCCGCCCGCAGCGTCGTCTGGTCGGGTTCTGGCGTCAGCACGCGCAGAAAACCGGGCGTGGCCTTGTGATTGTCGCCCAGATAGATGCGTTTGGCGGAATAGGGGCAGTTTGCCTCTACCGCGCAATCCAGGCAGTTGTCCGCCGCGCCGGCCGGTTGGTTTTCCTGGCGGAAGTGGCGCAGGTTGCCGAAGGAGCTGACCTGTTCGCAGGGCTGCTCCATCACGTAGCGGATCCAGTCGATGTCGTGGCAGGATTTCTGCAGCAGCATAAAGGCGGCCTGCCGATCGTTGCGCCAATTGCCGCGCACGAAGGAGTGCGCCTGATGCCAGTAGCCGACCGGTTCCAAATGTTGCAGGCTGATGATGTCGCCGATCGCGCCGTCGCGCAGCAGCTGCTTGAGCTTTTGGGTATAGCGGGTGTAACGCAGCACGTGGCCGACCGAGAAGATCAGCTTTTGGCGCGTCACCTCGGCGACGATGGCGCGGCACTCGTCGGCGTCCGGCGACAGCGGTTTTTCCAGCAACATGGCGTAGCCCAGGCGGGCGAAGGCCAGCGCCGGTTCGAGGTGCATCTGATCCTGGGTGCAGATCAGCACCGCGTCGGCCAGCTTGCCGGCGCCGGCGGCCTGACGCCAGTCGGTGAAGACGTTTTCCGGCGCGATGGCATGCTGCGCCACGAACGGCTCGCGGTAGGCGTCGCGCGGTTCCGCTACCGCCACCACCTGCATCAAATCGGGATGCGCCAGCGCATAGCGCGAGTAGATTTCACCGCGCGCCCCGGCGCCGACCACCAGCACCCGCACCGGGCGATGGGCAAAGCTGTTGGGTTGTGTTGACGACATTGCTGGATACTCCGCTGTTGTTATTTGAGGTTTTGGCCGCTGAGCTCGTCGAACAAATGCGCGCGCGTCAGATCGAATGCCAGATGAATGTTTTCGCCGAGGCGCGGCTCCCAATCCGGCAGCGACGCCATGCGCAGCACGAAGCGCAGATCGGCCAGTTCGCAGTGCAGCAGCTCTTCGTTGCCCATGCGCTCGATAGTGACGATCTGCGCCGGGAAACAGTTGGCGCTGCCGGGCGCGCACAGCCGCAAGGACTCCGGCCGGATGCCGAGACACACCCGCGCATGCGGGTAGTCCGCCAATTGCCGTTGCAGCGCAGGCGGCAGATCGAGCTGGTGCTGCAGGCCGATACGCAGCCGCACCGTTTGGCCGTCGCGCACGATCGCCAGATCGTGCAAATTCATCGACGGGCTGCCGATAAACTCGGCGACGAAACGGTTGGCGGGGTGGTGGTACAGGTTGATCGGTTTATCCACCTGCATGATGGCGCCGCGGTTCATCACGCAAATGCGATCGCCCATGGTCATCGCCTCGACCTGATCGTGGGTGACGTACACCATGGTGGCGGCGGCGCCTTCCTGCTTCAGCTGGTTGTGCAGTTCGATCAGTTGCACGCGCATCGACACCCGCAGCTTGGCGTCGAGGTTGGACAGCGGCTCATCGAACAGGAACACCTTGGGTTTGCGCACGATGGCGCGGCCGACCGCCACCCGCTGGCACTGGCCGCCGGAGAGCTGGCCCGGCTTGCGCTGCAGCAGATTGGTGATCTCCAGCTTTTCCGCCGCGTCGCGCACCCGGCGGTCGATCTCGGCCTTGCTCTCTTTGCCGATCAGGCCGAACGCCATGTTCTTGTACACCGTCATGTGCGGGTACAGCGCATAGTTCTGGAACACCATGGCGACGCCGCGATCCTTCGGCATGCTGTCGTTGACGCAGCGATCGTGGATCAGGATCTGCCCCTCGCTGACGCTCTCCAGCCCGGCGATCATCCGCAGCAGGGTGGATTTGGCGCAGCCGGACGGGCCGACGAACACCATAAATTCCCCATCCTCAATGTCCAGATCGACGCCGTGCAGCGCGTGGAAACCGTTGGGGTACACTTTTTTAACGCTATTTAACTGAATTCCGGCCATGTCGTTTACCTTGTCTGCGCGTTAGCCTTTCACCCCGGCGCTGGCGATGCCCTGGATGAAATAGCGTTGGAAAATAATGAACAGCATCAGCATCGGGATCACCGCCATCAGCGCCCCGGCCATCAGCAACGGGTATTCCACCCCGGCGCGGCTGGAGAGCGAGGCCAGGCCAACCGGCAGCGTCAGCTTCTCGGTGGTGGTATTGACGATCAGCGGCCACATCAGGTTGTTCCAGCTCCACAGGCCGTTGATGATGACGCAGGCGATAATGCCGGGCCGGATCAGCGGCAGCATGATGCGCCAGAAGATGGCGAAGTAGCTGTAACCGTCGATCAACGCCGCTTCCTCCATCTCCTTCGGCACCGCCAGGAAGAACTGGCGCAGCAGAAAGGTGGCGTAAACGCTGAAAATGCCCGGCAGCACCAGCCCGGTGATGCTGTTGACCAGCCCCAGCTTCTGCACCACCAGGAATTGCGGGATCAGAAACGCCTGTCCGGGCACCATCAGGATCGACACGCACACCAGAAACACCGCGTCGCGGCCGCGAAAATGCAGGCGCGAGAAGCCATAGGCGGCCAGGGTGGCGATCGCCATCTGCAGGGTGACGGTGAAGAAGGTCGCCAGCAGCGAGTTGAGATAAAAACCGGCGAACGGGATTTCGTGCATCACCCGGCTGTAGGCCTGCAGGCTGGGATGCGCCGGCAGCAGCGTCAGCGGGATCTGAATGCTCTCGGCCTGGGTTTTCAGCGAGGTCACCAGCATCCAGATAAAAGGCACCACCGAGGCCAGCGCCGCCAGCCCCATAAACAGGTACACCAGCGTTTTCTTGCTTGCGTTCATGTGCAGCTCCTCAGCTGACTTTCAGGCGCTTGCCGATCGCCATTTGAATCAGGGTGATCACCAACGTGACGGCGAACAGCACCACGGTGATGGCGGAGGCGTAACCTTTTTCCTGCAGGTAAAACGCGTACTTGTAGAACAGGTTGGTGACGGTCATCACGTCGTTCTCCACCAGTGCGCGGTCGAACATCAGGAACACCACGTCAAAGATTTGCAGGATCTCGATAAAGCTCATCACCGACACGAAGAACAGCGTCGGCACCATCATCGGCAGCGTGATGCAGAAGAAGCGCCGCAGGGTGCCGATGCCGTCGATGTCCGCCGCTTCGTACAGCTGGCGCGGAATGCTCTGCAGCCCGGCCAGCAAAATGATGATTTTCAGCGCCAGCGACGACCAGATGATGATGATGGACACGCTGATGCGCACCACGTCCGGATCGGACAACCAGGCGACCGGCGCAATGTGCAGCAGGCCCAACGCCTGATTGATCAGGCCGAAATCCTTGTTGAACAGCCATTGCCACACCATGGCCACCGCCGCTGGCATGGTGACCGCCGGCAGGAACAGCAGGGTGCGCAGCAGGCCTTTGCCGCGGATGTTCTGGTTGAGGCCAATCGCCAGCAGCAGCGACAGGCTCAGGCTGATCGGCACGCAGACCACCACGTAAAACAGGGTGTTGGCGGCGGCAGTGTAGAAGTCGTCGTCTTCAAACAGGTTGAGATAGTTATCGACGCTGATGCTGCTCCAGCGCATGAATTGGTTCAGATCGGTAAAGCTGTAGAAAATGTTCTGCAAAAAGGGGATCAGGTAAAACACCGTCACCCCCAACAGCAGCGGCAGGATCATCACCCAGCCCCAGAAGCGTTCGGCGCGTTCGAGCCGATTGAGCGCGGGGCGGGCGGTGCGCCGGGATGGTTTCAGGGTGACCGTAGCCGTTTCTGCCAGCGACATGTTGCCATTCCTCACCTATGACGTTCAGCGTGGGTCCACCGCGGCGCGCGCTCGGGGCAGCGCGCCGCGGCGGGGCGATTACTGCTCCATGACGCGCGCGATCTTCTTGACCGATTTGTCCATTTCCTGTTTGGCGTCCGCGCCCATAAAGATCTTCTTCAGGCTGGCGATCCACATGTTTTGCCACTTCGGCGTATTGGTGCCGGCGGTGGGGTAAGCCTGGGTCACTTCCAGGGTCTGGATGTAAGGCGAGACGTCGACTTTCTGAATCTGCTGCGCCCAGACTTTGGCTGCCGTCTTGTTGGCCGGGATCACCACCTTGGCCAGCTCCGCCTGTGAGGCCTCGCTGCTCATGAAGGCGATATATTTCCAGGCGGCCTGCTTGTGGGCGCTTTTCGCCGACATGGCGAAGGCCAAACTGTGGGCCACGCCGGACTGGCGTTCAATTTTGGGCATCATCACCACGCCGATGTGGTCGTTGATCAGCGGGTTATTGGCGAACGGCGCCGCCAGCCAGGAACCGGCATAGACCATCGCGGCGCGGTTGGACTGGAAGATGTTCTCGGTTTTGACTTCGCTCATCTGCTGGGCGCTTGGCATCAGGCCGTCTTTCATCATGCCCTGCAGCTGCTGATAGACCCAGAGGGATTTGTCGTTGGCGATGTCGGTGGGCTGGCCATCTTTCGGCACGATGTGATTGCCGTTTTGGAACAGCAGGTTCATGTAACTGTCCTGACCGTCGATGCTGAGATCCATCACCAGCGGGAAGGCGGTGCCTTTCAGCCCGTTTTTCAGCGCGGCGGCCTTGCTCTTCAGATCGTCCCAGCTCCAGTCGCTGGTGGGATAGCTGACGCCGGCCTGATCGAACAGTTTTTTGTTGTACCACACGGCGATGGAATCGACGTCGCGCGGGATGGCCATCTGTTGGCCGTCGTACTGATAGGCTTTCACCGAGCTGGCGACCACGTCGTCCAGTTTAAGGCCGCTGTCCTTAATATAGGGCGCCAACGGCTCCATAATGCCGTTTTTGGCGTACTGCACAAAATAAGGCATATTGATCCAGAATATATCTGGCGCTACGCCGCCGGCAGCGGCGGAATCTAATTTAACGAAATATTGCGCCGAGGGAGTTAATTCTATTTCTATTCTTATGTCCGGATTAGCCTGTTCAAAACGCTTGGCAATCTCCTGTTCGGCGGGTAATTGGTTTCTGTCCCAAACGGCATAGCGTAAAGTTATTTTATCTGCGGCATGGAGCAGCGTAGGTAATAATAATGCGCTGGCAAGAATAGAATGCGCCAGCAGGCGGCCGGTATTTTTTATCGGTGACATTGCTTTCCCCTCGGTGAGCGACGAATAGCGTTTTTCGCAACGTAAATTCTTTCTATCCCTTAACTTTCAATGTGTCAATACACCCCCAAACGCCCAAAAATGGGGCGACAATGTTTCGTTGTTGTTAAAATCGAAAGGCTTTCACGGCCAAGTGAAAGGCACTTTCGTTCACATTTCATTAACCTTTTGGCGGAGTTTATCCCCGGTGGCGCGGCATTTAGCGGCCTTCGCAGGCATAGGAATAACTGATAACCCTTGCACCATAATGGGGATTAAAAATATTTTTATTGTGCAAGCTTCAGCTTCTTTCATTTTTGTGATGCAAATAAACAAAAAAATCTTGCTGGGGCTGTCCGAGGAGGGCGCTTGAACGTTTTTTATTGCCGGCTATTGTTTGTGGCGATAAAAGACGCTAGCCTGAATCTCACAACGTTTATTCATCAAAAATAAAGAGGGCGAAATATCATGCGCCTGTCTCTGGTATTTACGCATTGCCTGGAAAAAGTATTTCATCGCCAAAATATGCCGCCCATTGCCGTGGAAAATCGGCTGAGCGGGTTAAATAACGAGGTGCTGTCCTGGCAGGCGGTGTACTGTTTGCAAACTCCGGGCAACGAGACTCGCCATGAGCTGTGTTATCAACTCGACGGGCCGCTGGCGGAGTATATCAGCGTGCGCCAGGTGCAATCGGTGCCGAGCGGTTTTCCCTGTTATCGCGAGACCGATGAGAATTACCTGACCACCGAGCCGGGCTTATTTCCCGATCCGCTGATACCGCTGCCGCAACGGCGTTTTTTTGCCGCCTGCCGCTATTATGGCAGCCTGTGGTTGACCCTGACGCCGCCGGCCGACGCGCAACTGGCCGGCGACTTTCCGTTGACCCTGCGGCTGCTGGATGCCCAGAGCGGCGAGGCGCTGGCCGAGGCCACACTGACGCTGCATCTGGTGCCCGCGGCGTTGCCGCCGCAAACGCTGTTGCACACCGAATGGCTGCACACCGACTGCCTGGCGGATTACTACCGTTTGGCGGTGTTCAGCCCGGCGTACTGGCGCGCGGTACGCAACTTTGTGCGCTGCGCGGTGCAGGCCGGCGTCAATATGCTGCTGACGCCGCTGTTCACGCCGCCGCTGGATACCGCCGTCGGCGGCGAACGGACCACGGTACAGTTGGTGAGGGTGACACATTCGGCGCACGGGTATGGCTTCGATTTCAGCCGTTTGGCGCAGTGGGTGGCGTTGGCGCAGGAAGAGGGCATCGAGCACTTCGAAATCGCGCCGCTGTTTACCCAATGGGGCGCGGCGCATGCGCCGAAGATAGTGGTGGAGGAGCAGGGCGAGACGCGAACGCCGTTCGGCTGGCACACCGATGCGCAGGGCGAAGCGTATCAGCGTTTCCTACAGGCGCTGCTGCCGGCGTTGACCGCCTGGTTCCGCGAACGGGGGCTGGAACGGCAGGTATGGTTCCATGTTTCCGATGAGCCGACGTTGGACAACCTGGCGGCCTACCGGCGCGCCAGCGCCGCGCTGCGCCCGCTGCTGGATGGATTCCGCACCTTCGATGCGCTGTCGGATTTCGCGTTTTATCAGCAAGACCTGGTGGAAACCCCGGTCGTTGCGACCGACCACCTCGAACCTTTTATCGAACACCAGGTCCCCGGCCTGTGGGCCTATTACTGCTGCGTGCAGAAGACTGAGGTCGCCAATCGCTTCTTCGCTCAGCCTTCGGCGCGCAACCGCATATTGGGCGTGCAGCTGTATCTGTACCGCATCGCCGGCTTTCTGCACTGGGGATTCAACTTCTATAACAGCGCCCATTCGCGTGAACGCATCAATCCGTACGCGGTGACCGACAGCGGCCATGCGTTTCCCTCCGGCGATCCGTTCGTGGTCTATCCCGGTGAGGATCTGCAGCCGGTGGAGTCGCTGCGCCTGCGGGTGCTGCACCAGGGTCTGCAGGACATGCGCGCGCTGCAGCTGCTGGAGAGTTTGACCGATCGGGCGACGGTGGAAGCGCTTATAGAAAGTGAGCTGGGCATGCGCATCACCTTCAAGCGTTATCCGCACCAGGCCGGGCCGCTGCTGCGCCTGCGCGACGCGGTAAACCGCCGCATCGAAGCGTTGCTGGCGCCGATGTGAAGGCAAGTGGGGGCGAAAATGCGTCTTTCACTCCCAATTCGCCATTACTTTGCTATACCTGATAGTCGATGGATTCACTTTATTGTCATGTAACTGACATGTCAGAGTCACGGCTCTGGCTTAAGTTTGCAGCGACTACGTCAGGAGATAACGCGATGTTCAGCCTGGATTCTCTGTTGCAAGATGCATTTCCACACCGTAATACCCCCGCCTGGCAGCGCAGCCTGCTAAGAACCCTTCTCTTCGAAAAAGAATTCAAACAGTTCGCCGCCGATTATCCCCATCTGAAAGGGCTCGATCTGATCGAGCAGGTGGTGGACTACTTTAACCTCAGCTGCGAATTGGTGGACGGCGATCTGGAAAACATCCCGAGCCAGGGGCCGGTGGTGCTCGTGGCCAATCACCCGATCGGCTCGCTCGACGGCTTGGTATTGCTGCGCGCCGTTGCCGCGGTGCGCCCGGACGTGAAAGTGGTGGCCAACCAGCTGCTGACCTACATTGAACCGCTGCGCAGCCTGTTCGTGCCGGTGGATAACGTCGCTTATAAAACCAGCCGCAAACAGATTGAAGGCATGCAGCAGCAACTGGACAACCAGGGGGCGCTGATCCTGTTCCCGGCTGGCGAAGTGTCGCGCATGAGCCCGAAAGGCATCCGCGACGGCCACTGGCATACCGGTTTTCTGCGCCTGGCCGCCAAAGCGCGCGCGCCGATCGTGCCGATCCACATCAGCGCACGCAACAGCAACCTGTTCTACTTTACCTCTCTGGTCTACCGGCCGCTGTCGACCTTGCTGCTGGTGCGCGAAATGTTCCAGCAGCGGGGCGGGCGCATCAAGATCCGCGTCGGCGGCCGCGTGCCGTTCGCCAACTGGCACGACGGCCACACCAGCGCCAAGGATCTGGCGGAGCGTTTTCGCCGCCACGTCTATCGTCTGGGCCAGGGCAAGCCGGGGCTGTTCGCCAGCGAATCGCCGATCGCGCTGCCGGAAGATCGTCTGGAGCTGAAAAAGGCGCTGGCGAACTGCGAACGGTTGGGGGTAACGCCGGACGGTAAAACCATCTATCTCTATCGTCGTCATGACGAAGCGCGTACGCCAATTCTGCGCGAGCTGGGGCGCCTGCGCGAGATCGCCTTCCGCGCGGTGGGGGAAGGATCCGGCCGCCGCCGCGATCTGGACAGCTACGACGACGATTACTACCACCTGGTGCTGTGGGATGAGGAGGAGCTGGAGATCGTCGGCGCCTATCGCTTTATCCCTACCGCCGAACAAATTGCGCGCAAAGGGCTGGAAAGCATCTACAGCAACAGCCTGTTCCATTATGACCGCGATATGGAACCGATCCTGGCGCAGGGCATCGAGCTGGGGCGCAGCTTCATTCAGCCGGCCTATTGGGGCAAGCGCGGGCTGGACTATTTGTGGCTGGGCATCGGCGCCTATCTGTCGAAATACCCGCAGTACCGCTATCTGTTCGGCCCGGTGTCGATCTCCGGCGGCATGCCGCTGGCAGCACGTGATTTGCTGATCGCCTTCTATCGGCTCTATTTCTCGCCGGATCACGCGTTCGCGCAGTCGCGGCGGCCTTATCCGGCGTCGCTGCCGCAGGTGCTGGCGCAGTTTGCCGGGGACAACTATCAGGAAGATCTGGTGCGGCTGAAGAGCCTGCTCAGCAATATCGGCTGCTCGATCCCAACGCTGTACAAGCAGTACACCGAACTGTGCGAACCGGGCGGGGTACAGTTTATCGATTTCGGCACCGATCCGGCGTTCAACAACTGTATCGACGGGCTGGTGTTGGTGGATACCACGCGGCTCAAGCCGTCGCGGTATCAGCGTTACATCGCGGTGCACCAGCCGCAGCCGGCCGAGACGGCATGACTACAGTCTGACTCATGCCTTTTTGATCTAAGCACGACCTTGGGGCCGGCGACGGGATAGCGCTACGATAAACGTTTTGCTTTCCACCGCCGGAGCCTTTCATGCCTCATTCGTTTATCCCGCCGTTATTGTCCGCCGATGAACCGCCCGCCGCCGCCGTTGAAACCCCGCGCGGCAAAGCGCCATTTTTGCTGCTATGCGATCACGCCGGTAAGGTGATACCGCAATCTCTTGGCGATCTCGGCTTACCGCCGGGGGAGATCGAGCGCCACATCGGCTGGGATATCGGTGCGCTGAGCGTATCGCGCCATCTGAGCCGCCAACTGGACGCCACGCTGATTCATCAGCGTTACTCACGGTTGGTGATCGACTGCAACCGAGCGCCCGGCATCGCCAGCTCGATCCCGCATTTGTCTGAACTAACGCCGATACCCGGCAATATCGGCATCGACGCCGAACACGCGCTGGCGCGTGAGCGCGAGGTATTTTTGCCGTATCACCACGCCATCGACGAGCATCTGGGGCAACGTCAGCTGCGCGAACTGCCGACGGCGGTGATCGCCATGCACAGTTTCACACCGGTGTTCAAAGGGGAATCGCGCCCCTGGCAGGTGGGGTTGCTGTTTAATCGCTACCCGGAATTTGCCCGGCTGCTGGCCGAGCTGCTGCGCGAAGAGGGGGATTTGCAGGTGGGGATCAACGAGCCCTATGCAATGACCGACGCCACCGACTACACGTTGCCGGTGCACGCGGAACGGCGCGGGTTGCCTTACGTCGGCATCGAAATTCGCCAGGATCTGATCGCCGACGAACGCGGGCAACAGGCATGGGCGAAACGTTTCGCGCGCCTGCTGCCGCAGGCCTGGCAACGCTGGCAAATTTGACTTTAGGAATATTCCCAGAGATGATAACCATAAGGAATACATAAGACGTCATTAGAAAAAAAAGTCAGGAGAGACGTGTGGAGCACAGCGATAACGGACTGTTTATCAAACGGGAGCGTTTTGAAGTTCTGGCGATTCTGCGTGAAATTTGCAAACAACGCACGCCGCTGCGCGTAGAAAATCAGCAGCACCGGTTTCAAAGTCTGTTATTGAGCGTCGGGCCGGACAATATCGTGTTTAGCGGTGAGGAAGCGGAAAACGCCATCGACGGCGCCTGCACCATCGTGATTGAAAGCCACGACGCCAAAATCGAGTTTTCCGTCGGCCAGGCGGAGCTGACCGAACATCAGGGCGTCCAGGCCTGCTCGACCCGGCTGCCGCAGGAGTTGGTCTACATCCAGCGCCGCCGCCAGTTCCGCATCACCACGCCGCACTGGCGCCAATTCTTCTGTACCGGCGAATACCCGGACGGCGCGCCTTATGAGCTGCGTATCCACGATCTCTCCGCCGGCGGCGTCGGTTTGCGCTTCGATGGTCCACTGCCGGATTTCTTCCAGCCGGGTCTGCAGTTCAAGAAAGCGGTGTTGGATCTGGGCAGCTACGGCAGCTTCAAGGTCAATATGGAGCTGGTGGTGGTCAACGAGGATCAGGAAACCGACGATAACGACCAGGTGGTGCACTTCTCGCGCCTGTCGTGCCGTTTCCTCAAGCTGGGGCTGGCGATGGAGCGCAAAATTCAGAGCGCGGTGTTCGCCTTCGAGCTGGATTTCAACAAAAAGAAAAAACGCTGATATTTATCAGGGGCGGGCATGCTGCCCCTGACTCTCCACAGGTCTTACGGTTTTAACGCCCGCAGGCTGCCGATCTCTTCCCAACCGAAATGCGCCGCTTCGGCCAGCACGTCGCACACTTCGCCGCCGGCGGCAACCACGGCCGCGTCGAGCGCGGCGCCCTGCAGCAGATGGCTCACCAGCAGTGCGGTGAACAGATCGCCGGTGCCTTTGACCGCCGATTTGACCTTCGGATGGGTAAAGCACTGCGCTTCCTGCCGGGTGACCAACATTAAACCCACTTCGTCTTCGTGCTGTGCCACGCCCGGCGCGCTGGTGACCAGCACCCATTCGGTGGTGTCGTTCAACAGCGCCTGCGCGGCGCGTTGCGTCTGCTCCCGGCTGCTCAGAGAGCGGTCGCACAGCTGCTCCAGTTCGAAGCCGTTCGGCGTCAGGCCGTTGGCCAGCCGCAGGAACGGTGAACGATAGCAATTGACGATGCGCTCATCCACGTAGATCCCTTCGCCGTAATCGCCCATCACCGGATCGATATAGATCCTTATCTGCGGATTGAGGGCGCGCACCCGCTGCAGCCAGTTGGCCAGAATATGGCACTGCATCACGTCGCCGAGGTAACCGACGATCACCGCCCGGGTGCGTTTCATCACGCCGCGGGCGATCAGATCGTCGAGAAAGCCGCCGAACCACTCGCCGGAGATGACGCCGCCATGCGGCTTGCCGTAATAGGGCGGGCAGCCGAACAGCACGCTGGGCACCTGCAGCGCTTCCAGCCCCTTTTTCAGCAGGGCGCGGTAGGCGATGCCGTTGCCGACGCTGCCGTAAACCACCTGAGATTGAATGCTGATCACGTCGATGGGCGGTGATCGCAAGGGTGAAGCCTGTTGCATGAGTTACATCCTTGGTTCGTTATTATCCAGCCAGCGGGCGAACACCTGCCGCGCGCGCTGTTCCAGCTGTGCGCCGTGGCGCGCCGCCTGTTCTCGAAGGCTCTGGGGCGCGACGCCGGCCAGCTCCAGCTCGCAGGCATGGCCAATCAACCAGCGTTCGATATCGCGGTGATCCGCCTCCAGATGGAACTGCAGACCGAGCGCGAACCCCTGATAGTCGAAAGCCTGATGCGGGCAAATCGCCGTGCTGGCCAGGCAGCGGGCGCCGTCCGGGATCATGAACATATCGCCGTGCCAATGCAGCACCGGCGTATCGGCCAGCGGCGCCAGCACCGAGTCGTCTTGTGCCGCGAGCGTGGTCAGCGGAGCGAAGCCGATCTCTTTGACGCCGAGCGAAATCACGTCGGCGCCCAGCGCCTGGGCGATCACCTGAGCGCCGAGACACACCCCGAGGGTCGGCCGCCGCTGCGCCAGGCGCTGTTTGACCAGCGCCAATTCATGGTCGAGAAAATCATAGCGCTGCTCACCGGAAAAGTGCCGGGCGGCGCTGATCGGCCCGCCGAGCACCACCAACAGATCGGTCTCTTCATTATTGATAGCACGAATATCATCGCGACCGGCATCGTAATAGTCGATCTGATAGCCGCGCAGCGAGAGCAGGGAACCGAGAATACCCAGGTTTTCAAAATTGACGTGTCGAATGGCGACGGCTTTTTTCATTGTTTAACCTCGTGAGCGTGGGTGAACGGCGTCAGCGCCAGCGACTCGCCCAGCACCGTGATGCCCTGCGCGCCGCTCTGGTAGACGATGCGGCGTTCGCTGACCTGGCTGAGCTGCACCTGATAACCCTGCGCGGCCGGGAACAGCGCGCACGCCTGCTCCAGCTGACCGGCTGCCCAGGGGGTGAACATCTCCAGGCGGGCAAAGGCTTTTCCTGCATACTGAATGTCGAGCACGTAATGTTTATCCATGGAACCCCTTACTTTTGGCCGCGGAAGCTGCTAATCTTGTTTGAACTAGTACAAAAGGATTTATGTATGGGTTTATTGTATGCAAAAGGCGGCGGCGCTGTCCAGATTGCCGAGCAGATCGCCGCACGCATCAAAGACGGCGCGCTGCGGCCGGGCGAGCTGTTGCCGCCGGTACGCCAACTGGCGGCGGAGCTGGAGGTCAATCCGAATACCGTCGCCAGCGCTTATGCCCGATTGCGCGATGCCGGCCTGGTGGCGACGCGCGGGCGGGCGGGAACGGTGGTGCTGGAGCCGCCGCTGGCGGCGGTGAGTGCGGCCTATACGCCGCGTCAGGTGCCGGCGGGAATGTGCGATCTGGCCAGCGGCAATCTGGATGCCGCATTGTTGCCGGCATTGGCGCTTGGCGCGGCGGAGGTGTTCCCGCAGCAAAATGGTTATGACATCAGTGGCGATCTGCCGGTATTGACCGGTCTGGGACGCGAGTGGCTCAGCCGCCAGGGCGTCACGCTGGGGGAACCGGCGGTGTTCTCCGGCGCGCTGGACGCGATGGAAAAGGCGCTGCGCTGCCATGTGCAGCCGGGGGCGGCGGTGTGGGTGGAAGATCCCTGCTGGCCGCCGCTATTGACGCTGTTGCGCCATCTGCGTCTACGGCCGCTGCCGCTGGCGGTAGATGAACAGGGCTGTCGGTTGCCGGAAAGCGGGGCCGCCGGCGCGGTGATCCTGACGCCGCGCGCTCACAATCCGACCGGCGCTTCGCTCTCTGCGCAGCGCGCGCAACAGTGGCGGCGTTTTCTGCGCGACAACCCGCAGTGTCTGGCGATCGTCGACGACTTCTGGGGGCCGCTGTCGCAGCAGCCGCTGCATCTGCCGTTCGACGGCGATCGCGGCCTGTACGTGTTGTCGCTGAGCAAGTTTCTCAGCCCGGATCTGCGCATCGCGCTGGCCTGCGGCAACCCGACGTTGCTGCAGGCGATGCGCGCCGATCAGTACATCAGCGAACGCTGGGTCAGCCATATCTTGCAACAGATCGCCGCCAGGCTGTGGAGACAGGCCTTGCAGGAAGGGCAACTGCCGCGGGCGCAACAGGCATATCAGGCCAGAAGGGATGAACTGGTGCAGCGGCTCAATGCATTGAATCACACGGCGCTGGCGGTAGGTGAAGGGTTGCATCTGTGGTTGCCGGTGAGGTCGGAAAGCGCCGCCGCGCAGCTGATGGCGCAGCGGGGGTGGTTGGTGCAGGGCGGTGAACCTTTCCGCCTGAGGGGCGGCCCGGCGCTCCGCATTAGCCTGGCCAACGTGGTGCCGGCACAGCTGGCGCCGCTGGCGCAGGATCTGTCCGAAGCCATGCGGGCCGAGGCGGCGATCAACTAAGCCGGCGTCAGGTTTTCCTCCGCCAGCCGCTGTAGCGAGGCTAACCGGGCGGTCGGTTCGGCGATCGGCGTGTCGATGATGAACTCGTCCACGCCGTACTGCAGCTGCAGCTGCGCCAGTTGCTGATGCACCTGCTGCGCGGTGCCGAGCAGAACATGACTTTCTCGCGGCTCGATGCGGTAGTCGGTGGCGCCGGCCTGTTGCACGAAACTCTCGGCCTGCGCCAGGCTGCCGACGGTCACGCTCTGCTCACCGGCGACGTGCACGCGGTATTGCTGAATCTCCGCCGCCAGCGCCGCCGCCTGCTCCGGGCTCTGCGCCACGATCGCCGCCACCGCCAGCAGCCCCTTGCGGCCGCCGCTGTGTGTGGTGTAGTGCTCCAGCGCTTCTCTAATGTCTTGCGGATTGCCGTTCAGATGCGCGGCGAACACGAAGGCCCAGCCGGATTCAGCCGCCAGCGTCGCGCTTTCTTTACTGGCACCGAGCAGAAAACGCTGCGCGCCCTGCGGCGGCAGCGGCGTGGCGCTCAGGCCCGGTTCGGCGTCGTCGTTCAGGTAAGCGGTCAGCTGCGACAGCTGCTGCGGGAAGGCCGGTTTGTTTTGCCGATCGTGGGCGGCCTGCAGCGCCTGGGTTGCGAGCGGCAGCCCGCCGGGCGCTTTGCCCACCCCGAGATCGACGCGCCCTGGCGCCAGCGCCGCCAGCAGGTTGAAGTTTTCGGCCACCTTGTAGGCGCTGTAGTGCTGCAGCATCACGCCGCCGGAGCCGATGCGAATGCGCGACGTTTGGCCGAGCAGATAACCGATCAGCACTTCCGGCGACGGGCAGGCGAGCTGCGGCGTATTGTGGTGCTCGGCCAGCCAGAAACGCCGATACCCCCAGCGTTCCGCCCGTTGCGCCAGCTGCAGCGTGCGCGCCAGCGCCTGCGCGGCGCTTTCCCCGTCGGCGATCGGACTTTTTTCCAATATGCTCAAGGCATAAGCCATTTTTCCCGCTCCTTTCCTCATCAGATATGCCTGACAAATACCATGCGGGCGGCGCACGGCTTAATACTGATTGGCGATAGGATATTCCATTGATCCAAAACGGATTTGGATATGCGCAGAACGGTAAAGCGCCGCGATGTTACCCCTCGAGCCAGGCCTTCAGACGAATGGCGTCACGGTAGTGGCCGTAGCGCGGCTGCGCGCCGAGCAGGATCATCACCACCGGCTGCCCTTTGATGGTGGTGCGCATCACCAGGCAGTGACCGGCCTCGTCGGTAAAGCCGGTTTTCTGCAGCTGGATCTTCCAGGCGGGGTTGTTGATCAGGCCGTTGGAGCTGCGGTAGACCAACTGGCCGCGGCCGGGGCGCACGATCTGCTGCTTGTCGGTGCTGAAGCGGCGAATCGACTGATAGCGATAGGCGTGATTGACCATCTTCAGCAGATCGTTAGCGGTCGCCACATTGCGCGGCGTCAGCCCGGTCGGATCGTAGAAGCGGGCGCGTTTCATGCCGATGGCGCGCGCTTTCTGATTCATTTTCGCCACGAAGGCCTTGCGCCCGCCGGGATAACTGCGGCTCAGCGCGGCGGCGGCGCGGTTCTCCGAAGACATCAGGGCGATGTGCAGCATGTCGCGGCGGCTGAGCACCGAGCCGATGGTCAGGCGCGAATGGGTTTTTTTCAGCAGATCGCGATCGGCGGCGGTGACTTTGAGCTTGCTGCCCATCGGGCGTTTGCTGTCCAGGGCGACCATGGCGGTCATCAGTTTGGTGAGCGAGGCGATCGGCAGCACGCGGTTCGGCTGCTTCTGATAAAGGGTCTTTCCGGTGCGTTGATTGACGACCAGCACCGATTTGGCATTCAGCACCAGCGGCGGCGTGGCGGCATGCACGGGCGCCAAAACGAACAGCAGGCTGAACAGCAGGGCGGCGCCGAAGCGCCGGACAGGCAGACGGAGAAAAGCGTGAGATAAAAGCATAACGGCGGCAATAGTGACCCTAAGTGATTAAAAAATATCAAAAGAGTCTGCCGGGCAAATGTGAAGGAAATAGGGCGATAATCGCTCAAACTGTTACAACAATCCCTTTTGCCGCAGGGTGAAGCGGGTGGCCTCGTTCAAATCGTAGTCCGCGAGGCGCTCGCGCGGCACCCAGGCGTAGTCATCGAACTCGTCGTTGATCGTCACGTCGCGGTTGGCGGCATGGCAGTCGAAAATCAGGTAAATCATGTAGATTTGCTCCCGGCTGCCGTCGGCGTAAGTTTTGATGCGCACGTCATCGCGGAAAGTCCAGGGCGTGATGTTGTCGAGGATCAGCGCGGCGCCCAACTCTTCGCGCACTTCGCGCCGCAGCGCCTGTTCTATTTGTTCACCCGGCTCGACGCCGCCGCCGGACAGCGCCCACTGGCCGGGAAACACGCCCTTGTGCGCCGCCATTTTGCACAGCAGGAAGGCGTTATCGTTTTCAATTAGCGGGCAGACAATGATGCGTTGGCGCATGGAAAACTCCTGTCAAAATGGAAAGCAACCACTTTAACATGGGGTCTGGCCCCTTAGCGTGAGAGAAATCAAAGCGTTGTATTTGCGCAGAGCTGCGGCAACCGCCTCTCTGCGCTACGGTCAGTAGATTTCCGGCACCACCATGTTGTCCGGCACCGGGTTACGGTGGTACTCCGGGCTGCGTTTGCGCTGCGGCAGCGTGATGACGTTACCTTCGGCTTCCTCATAAGGCACCTGCTGCAGCAGGTGAGTGATGCAGTTCAAGCGGGCCTTTTTCTTGTCGACGCCCTGAACTACCCACCAGGGCGCCTCGGCAATGTTAGTGCGCGCTAACATGATTTCTTTGGCCTCGGTGTAGTCCTCCCAGCGGCGGCGGCTTTCCAGATCCATCGGGCTGAGCTTCCACTGCTTGAGCGGATCGTGAATGCGGCTGAGGAAACGCAGCTCCTGCTCCTCATCGGTGATCGAAAACCAGTATTTGACGATTTGGATGCCGCTGCGCGTCAGCATTTTTTCGAATTCCGGCACGCTGCGGAAAAACTCCTCGTACTCTTCGTCGTTGCAAAAGCCCATCACGCGCTCCACGCCGGCGCGGTTATACCAGCTGCGGTCGAACAGCACCATTTCGCCGGCGGCGGGCAGATGCGCGATATAGCGCTGAAAATACCACTGGGTGCGTTCGCGGTCGTTCGGCGCCGGCAGCGCCGCCACGCGGCAGGTGCGCGGGTTGAGGCGCTGGGTAATGCGTTTGATCACGCCGCCCTTGCCGGCGGCGTCGCGGCCTTCGAAGAGGATCACCAGCCGATGGCCGGTACGCATCACCCAGTCCTGCAGCTTTACCAGTTCGCCCTGCAGGCGCAGCAGTTCGCGGAAGTATTGCTTGCGCCAGGCTTTCTTCGCGTCGCTGTCGACTTCTGCCGCGTTGAAGCGCAGGTCGTCCAGCTCCATTTCCAGCTCTTCGTCGTAGCTGTCGTAAAATTCTTGCAGCAGGCGCTGGTTGAATCCGTCTTCGCGGTTGAATTCATGCATGGTCATCAGATTTTCTCCGTATCAGCCCGGTGTTAGAAATGGTTGAAGATCCAGTACAGCACCGCCGACAGCAGCACTGAGGCCGGCAGCGTCAGCACCCAGGCCATCAGCAGATTGCGCAGGGTGGCCATCTGCAGGCCGGAGCGGTTGGCTGCCATGGTGCCGGCGATGCCGGATGAAAGTACGTGAGTGGTCGAAACCGGCAAGCCGAAGGCGTCGGCCGCGCCGATGGTAGTCATCGCCACCAGTTCGGCGCTGGCGCCCTGGGCGTAGGTCAGGTGCGATTTGCCGATCTTTTCGCCCACCGTCACCACGATGCGGCGCCAGCCGACCATGGTGCCGAGCCCCAGTGCAATCGCCACCACCACTTTCACCCAGAAGGGAATGAAGCGGGTGGCGTTGTCGAGTTCGCCCTTCAGCGCGTCGAGGTTGCGCTGCGTGTCGGGATTGATCTGCAACTGATGCTCTGCCTTCAGGTGCTTGATGGTCTCGGACGCCAGGTACATGTCGTTGCGGGTGTTCGACACCGCCTGTGCCGGGATCTTGTCGACCGAGCCGTACTGGCGAATTTGATCGCCGATCGCGCCGGTCAGTTGCGCCAGCGCCGGCACCACCTCCGGCGTCAGATCGCTGGTGCGCACATAGCCGGTCAGCACCTCGCGCGGCGGCGTTTGGCCGCCGGCCGGGAACTGGCGCAGCAGCTGGCTTTTGGTCACCTCCGCCAGCGCCGCCACCCGGGGGATCTGCTCCGGCGGCATCGAACGGTTCAGGGCGTAGGCGATCGGCATGGTGCCCACCAGGATCAGCATGATAAGGCCCATGCCTTTCTGGCCGTCGTTAGAGCCGTGGGCAAAGGAAACGCCGGTGCAGGTGAGGATCAGCAATCCGCGGATCCACAGCGGCGGCGGGCTATTGTCTTTAGGCGCGCTGTACAGCTGGCGGTTCTTGACAAACAGCTTCAGCGCCAGCAGCAGCAGGCCGGCGAACACGAAGCCGATCACCGGCGACAGCAGCAGCGCATAGCCCACCTTGATCGCCTGGCCCCAGTCCACGCCGCTGGTGCCGGTGCGGCCGTGGATCAGGGCATTGGCCACGCCAACGCCGATAATCGAGCCGATCAGCGTATGCGACGACGAGGCGGGCAGCCCGAGCCACCAGGTGCCGAGGTTCCAGATGATGGCGGAGAACAGCAGGGCGTACACCATGGCGAAGCCGTTGCCGGTGCCGGCCTGCAGGATCAGCTCGACCGGCAGCAGCGAAATGATGCCGAAGGCCACCACGCCGCTGGAGAGCAACACGCCGAGAAAGTTGAAGAAACCGGACCACACCACGGCGACCATCGGCGACAGCGAGTGGGTGTAAATCACCGTCGCGACCGCATTGGCGGTGTCGTGGAAGCCGTTGACGAATTCAAAGCCCAGCGCGATCAGCAGCGCCAGCCCCAATAATAAAAACGGAATGTAACTGGTATAGACGGCGCCGGTGTCGCTGACGTCGTTAAATAAGTTCACCCCGGCGAACGCGATCCCCAGAATTAATAAAAACACAAAAAAAAGAACAGTGAGTCGACTGTTCTTTTGATGCAGCTTGGGCAGGCTGGATGCGGCCGGCACACCCGTTTGAACGGCGCTGTTATCGCTCATAATGACCTTCCTGAGAGGATTGAATGCGGTAGCTGTCGCCTGAAAAGTATTCTGAATGAATGTGGCTTTTTTATGACGAAAATATTAATCATCGGGAACGGCGAAAATCATTAACGCCGATAAATAAAGATTGTTATAACAGCGGAGACGATCTTGGGTTAACGGCAACAGGCAGGATAAGGCGTTATGGTGCAACGGTTAGCGGAAAAGATGCACAAGCTTGATTTCGATGATGAAGTGACCGGGCTGATCTACGGCCATGTGTTTCGTTCCGGTGAGCCGCCGGCGCGCCTGAACTCGCAGCAGGTCTGTCAGGCCTACCAGGCTTTGCCGTCCGGCGACGGCTTTGTCTGGCTGCACCTCAATCTCAACCACGCGGCGGCGGAGAAGTGGCTGAAAAACCATTTCGCCATTTCCGATTTTTTCTTCCACGAAATTCGGCACGGTTCCCACACCACGCGCATCGAGCGCCAGGGCGACGATCTGTTCGCGGTGCTCAACGACGTGATTTTCCACCCTGAGGACAGCAACCCGGAAACGGCGACGCTGTGGCTCTATTGCTGCCGTAGGCTGGTGGTCACCGTGCGTCACAAACCGGTGCGATTGATTGAACGGCTGCTTGGCCGCCTGACGGCGCTGGAGCTGGCGTCGTCTACCGAGCTGCTGGCGCACCTGCTGGAAGAGCAGGAGGACGTGTTGGAACAGGTGGTGCGGCAGGCTAACCAGTATGTCGATACCATCGAGGATCGCCTGCTGACCCGCCGCGTCAAACGCAACCGCGCCGAGCTGGGGCGCATGCGCCGCATGCTATTGCGCTTTCAGCGCCTGTTGGCGCCGGAACCGGCCGCGCTGTTTCGCCTGTTGAACCGGCCGCCGGCCTGGCTGAGCCGCGAGGTGGTGCAGGATCTGCGGCAGTTTACCGAAGAGTTCACCGTGGTGTTGAACGATCTCGCCAGCCTGACCGAACGCATCCGGCTGCTGCAGGAAGAACTGGGCGCCAAGCTGATGGAGCAGAATAACCGCACGCTCTACACCCTGACGGTGATCACCGTGCTGGCGTTGCCGATCAACATCGTCGCCGGTTTCTTCGGCATGAACGTCGGAGGGATACCGCTGGCCAGCAATCACCACGGTTTTATCCTGCTGGTGTTGCTGGTCGGCAGTTTTACGCTGATCGCCGGTTATCTGGCGTTCAGGCGCAGGGACGAGTCGTAATTACAGGCGGGCGCGGTACTCTTCTTCCAGCCGGGCATGGGTGCTCCAGAACGGCTGCGGCGCCCGATCGTGCAGACGATCCAGCAGGATATCCAGATGGGTGTGCCAGCCGCCGGCGACGCTGAGCATCTCGTCGCGGTTGGCCAGGCGCCGGTGGGTGACCGTCAGCAGCACCGCGTTTCCCTGTTCCGTCAGCTCGAAGGTCACCTCGGAAGGGCGGCCCTGATCTTGTTCGGCCCAGGTAAAGCTCAGCAGGCGCGGCGGGAACAGGCAGGTGATGTGGCCGCGGTTGCTGACGCAGCCGCCGTGCTGTTTGTACTTGGCCGGCGGTGGCTCGTGCTCGCCCGCCAGATCGGAGTTGCGAAACTCCAGCTCCAGCGGCGCGCCGTTTTCCAACTTCATGGCGCCGGCCGCCAGCCAGGTGGCGCGCTTGTCGGATTCGGTCAGGTAAGCCCACACCCGCTCGATGGGGCCGGGCAGCAGCCGCTGGATGCGCAGCGTGCCGGGTTCGATAATCATGCCGTAATCATTCATGGTTCACTCCTTGGGAGGAAGCTGTTCGGGCTGCAGCAGCGCCTGTTCGAGCGCATCCAGCCGTTCAGTCCAGAAATGTTCATAGGTTTGCAGCCAGTGCATGGCCTGCGCCATAGGCTCGGGTTCGAGCCGGCAGATATGGTTTCTTCCTTGCACGGTGCGTTGCACCAGGCCCGCATGTTCCAGTGCTTTCACGTGCTTGGAGGCGCCGGCGAACGACATCTGCAGCGGCGCGGCCAGTTCGCCGATGCTGCGCTCACCGCCGGCCAGCGCGCGTAACATCGAGCGGCGGGTCGGGTCGGCCAGCGCATGAAAAATGGCGTCCAGCTGTGAGGAAGATAATTCAACCATATGGTTGAATATAGAACAGGCGGGCTAATATTCAACCGTTTTGTTGAATATTTTTTTGCCCCGGCGAGAAACCGGGGCAAGGATCAGGCGCCGGCGTGCGCCAGCAGGGCGTTCAGCAATACGTCGGCGCCGGCCGCGGCCCAGGCAGGGGTGATATCTTCCCGCTCGTTGTGGCTGATGCCGTCCACGCAGGGAATGAAAATCATGGCGGTCGGAGCGATGCGGTTAAGGTAACAGGCATCGTGGCCGGCGCCGGAAATCATGTCGCGATGGCGATAGCCCAACGCTTGCGCGGCATGACGTACGCTGTCGATGCAGCCCCGATCGAAAGCGACCGGGGGATACTGGAAGATGCGCTCGGCGCGCGCGGTCAGGCTGCCGTCGTTGACGGCGTTCACCGCCGCCAGCAGGCGCTGCTCCATCTGCTCCAGAATTGACTCCTCTGGATGGCGGAATTCGACGCTGAAAAAGACGCGTCCCGGCACCACATTGCGTGAGTTGGGGGTAATTTGCGCCATGCCCACCGTGGCGCGCGCGTCGGGCGCGAAATCCCAGCCGATGCGATTGACCGCCGTAACCAGCGCCGCAAAGCCCAGCAGGGCGTCGCGGCGGCGGTCCATCGGCGTGGTGCCGGCATGGGCGCTGAAGCCGACGACCTCCAGTTCATACCAGCGCTGCCCTTGTGCGGCGGTCACCACGCCGATGTCGAGATGCTCCGCTTCCAGAATCGGCCCCTGTTCGATGTGCAACTCGAAGGCGGCATGGATCGGCATGCCGCCCACCGGGTGCTCGCCGGCGTAGCCGATGCGTTCCAGCGCGTCGCCGAGGCTGACGCCGTGCTCGTCGCGGCGCGTCAGGCCGTATTCCAGGTCGAATACCCCGGCGAACACGCCGGAGGCGATCATCGCCGGCGCGAAGCGTGCGCCTTCTTCGTTGGTCCAGTTGATCACTTCAATCGCGCGTTCGGTGACGATCTGCCGATCGTTGAGGCTGCGAATAACCTCCAATCCGGCCAGCACGCCGTAGATGCCGTCGAAACGGCCGCCGCGGGGCTGCGAGTCGCCGTGAGAACCGGTGACGACCGGCGCCAGCTCGGGCCGCGTGCCTTCACGGCGCAGGAACATGTTGCCCATTCGATCGACGCGCACGCTGCAACCGGCCTCCAGCGCCCACCGGCGCAGCTGGTCGCGCGCCTGACGATCCTCTTCGCTGAGCGCCAGGCGGGTGACGCCGTTGTCAGCGATGGCGCCGAACTGCGCCATCGTCTGCAGGCTTTGCCACAGGCGCTCGCCGTTGACCCGATACGTCATTGCTTTTCTCCCGGCGTTTTGGCGGTGTAACGGAAATCGCAGCAGGGGGCGCCGGACATGATGGTCTGGCTGCGCTGCAGTTCAACGTCAGGCGCATAGCCGACGATAAACTGGCTGTCGCGAGCGCAGGAGAGCAGGTGGCCGATCTCCCCAAGCCCCATCTCGTGATACATCTCGGCGTAGCGGCAGCGGGTGACGTTATAGTCGAAGTGCTGTTCGTCCTGATTGATCACCTCGACGCGCAGCGCATCGTCTTTTTCCCACAGGTACTGCAAGGCGGCGAAGCTGCGCAGATCCGCGCCGTTCGGTTCCTGAGCGGCGAACTGTTTGCCCGCCGCGATGGCGGCATTCTCGATGGCCTCGCCGATCACCGCCTGGGCGCGCGCCTTGCCGATTTCACGCACCAGGATCTGGTAGATCGGTTTGATGATCTCCGCCTCGATTTTTCTGCGGGCCAAAATGCCCAACTCGTTGTTTGCACAGCTCATCGCCTTGCTCCTCTTGATTTATTGTGGTTTGGCGCCGCCCAACACGGTTTGCGGCTGCCATTTGCCGTCAACCACCCGATACAGGGTGAAGCTCGGCTGTTGCAGGTTGCCCTGCGCATCGAAGGCGATGGCGCCGGTCACGCCCTGGTAATGTATGGCGCGCAGTTTCGGCAGATAATCGGCCGGGTTGGCCGAGCCGGCCTGTTCGATGGCGGCGATCAGCACTCGGGTGGCGTCGTAGGCGAAGGGCGCATGCAGTTCGATGTGGGTGTGGTAACGATCGCGGTAGGCTTGCTCAAACGCCTTGCCGCCCGGCATCTGTTCCAGCGGCAGCCCCGGCTCCAACGCAACGACGCCTTCACCTTCCTGCTGCGCCAGCGTCAGGAAGGTTTGGCTGACAAAGCCGCCGGCGCCCATCAGCTGCGCGTTCATGCCCAACTGTTTCAGTTTGCGCGCCAGCGGCGCCGCCTGGGAATCTACGCCGCCGAAGAAGATCAGATCGGCGTTTTTGCTGCGCACGGTGGTCAGCACGGCGCTGAAATCGACGGTCTTGTCATCCACATACTCGCGGGCGACCGGCTGCACGCCCTGGGCCTGCAGCGATTTGATGAATTCGTCCGCCAGCCCCTGGCCGAAAGCGGTGCGATCGTCGATCACTGCGATGCGCTTGGCTTTCAGCGTTTTCACCGCATATTGCCCGGCGTAGTTGCCGCCGTCGTCGTCGTGGCCCATCACGCGAAAGCTGGTGTCAAAACCTTGTTGCGTATAGCCGTGACCGGTGGCGACCGGCGCCACCTGGGCGATGCCGGCGTCGTGATAGATGCGCGCCGCCGGGATGCTGGTGCCGGTGTTCCAGTGGCCGACCACGCCAGCGACGCCTTCGTCGACCAAACGCTGCGCCACGGCCACGGCGGTGCGCGGATCGGACTGGTCGTCCTCGGACACCAGTTTGAAGGTGACCGGTTTGCCGTTCAGCGTCGGTTTCTGCGCGTTAGCGTCGGCGATCGCCAGTTGCGCGCCGTTTTCGAGATCTTTGCCGATGCGCGCGGAAGGGCCGGTCAGCGGCCCGGCCAGGCCGATCAGCACGGTGTCGGCCGCCAGCGCCGGGAGGCTAAGAATCATTGTCATGGCAGCCAGCGCCAACGGTTTGATGCGAATGTTCTGTTGCATGTCATACTCCTGGTGCGGTTAAAAGAAACAACGGTTATTCACCCAAATAGATCTGTTTGATTTTTTCATCGTCCAGCATGTCGGCGGAACGGCCGCTGTGGCTCAGGCTGCCGCTGTCCAACACGTAGGCGCGATCGGTGGACTCCAGCGCCAGGCGGGCGTTCTGCTCGACCAATAGTAGCGTGACGCCGTCACGGGCTAACTGCTTGATGACCGTGAAAATGGCTTCCACCACAATCGGCGCCAGCCCCATCGAGGGTTCGTCCAATATCAGCAACCGCGGGCGGCTGAGCAGCGCGCGGCCCATCGCCACCATCTGCTGTTCACCGCCCGAAAGTAGCCCGGCCGGTTGGTGCAGGCGCTCGCTCAGCCGCGGGAAGGTGGCGCACACCCGTTCGAAATCTTGCCGCACCGCCGATTTGTCGCGCCGCGCATAGGCGCCGAGCTGCAGGTTCTCCCGCACCGTCAAACGGGTGAAAATGCCGCGTCCCTCCGGCACCATCACCAGCCCCCGTTGCAGCAACCGGTGCGGCGGCACGCCGCGAATCGAGCAACCGTCGAACAGGATGTCACCTTCGAACGGCTGCAGGCCGGTCAGCGCTCGCAGGCTGGAGCTCTTGCCCGCGCCATTGGCGCCGATCAGCGTCACCTGTTCGCCGGCGTTGACCATAAAATCTATGCCTTTGACCGCATGAATGCCGCCATAAGACACTTTGAGTCTTTTAACGCTCAGCAGGGCTTCAGACATGCGCGCCGCCTCCCAGATAGGCCTGAATGACCGCAGGTTCGCGCCGCACCTGCGCCGGCTCGCCTTCGGCGATCGCTTTGCCGTAATCCAGCACCGTCAGCCGATCGCACAGGCCCATCACCAGTTTGACGTCGTGTTCGATCAGCAGCAGCGTTTTGCCGCTGTCGCGGATGCGCAGCAGCAGCTCGCGCAACGCCACTTTTTCTCCGGCGTTCATGCCGGCCGCCGGTTCGTCCAGCGCCAGCAGCCGGGGCTCGGTCGCCAGCGCGCGGGCAATCTCCAGACGGCGTTGGTGGCCATAGGCGAGATCGCCGGCGCGGTAATGGGCGAATTGGCTGATGCCGACGTACTCCAGCAGCGCATGAGATTTATCGCGCACCGCCTGTTCCTCCTCTTTAGCGCGCCCGTGGCGAGCGATCGCCGCCCACAGGCCGTTGCGGGTGCGCACATGGCAGCCGACCATCACGTTTTCCAGCACGCTCATTTCGTTGAACAACCGCAGGTTCTGGAAGGTGCGGGCGATGCCGGCCTGCACCACTTTGTCGATCGCCTGTGGTTTATAGCGCTGGCCCAACAGGCTGAACTCGCCCTCGTCGGCGCGATACAGGCCGGTGATCAGGTTGAAGCAGGTGGTTTTGCCGGCGCCGTTCGGCCCGATCAGGCCGTAGATTTCCCCCTGGCGGATGCTCATGCTGACGTCATCCACCGCCGTCAGGCCGCCGAAACGTTTGCTGACGTGATTTAAAGCGAGCAGCGGCGTCATGCGGCATTCCTCCCGGCATGGCGAGCCGGCCATAGGCCCGCCGGGCGATACAGCATCACCAGGATCAGCGCCAGGCCGTAGAACAGTTGGCGGATAATTTCCGGGTCGATCAGCACCTGGCCGAACAGCGCCTGCTGCAGCGGCCCCATGCTGCTGCGCAGCAGCTCCGGCAGGGCGGCCAGCAGCAGCGCGCCCAGGATCACGCCGGGGATGTGCCCCATGCCGCCGAGCACCACCATCGCCAGTACGGCGATCGATTCCTGCAGGGTGAAGGATTCCGGCGACACGAAGCCTTGAAACGCGGCGAACAGCGCGCCGGCCACGCCGCCGAAGGTGGCGCCGATGGCGAAGGCCAGCAGCTTGAAGTTGCGGGTGTTGATGCCCATCGCCCGCGCGGCGTCCTCGTCTTCGCGGATTGCCGTCCATGCGCGGCCAACGCGCGAATTCTGCAGCCGCAGGCTGATAAACAGGATTGCCAGAAGCAGCGCGGCGAACAGGTAGTAATACAGGTACAGGCCGGAAAAACGCACGCCGAACCACTCATGCATGCCGGAAAACTTCAGGCCGAACAGGCTGACCGGATCGACGCCGGAAATGCCTTTGGGGCCGTTGGTGAGGTTGACCGGGCGATCCAGGTTGCGCATCAGAATGCGCACGATCTCGCCGAAGCCCAGCGTGACGATCGCCAGATAATCGCCGCGCAGCCGCAGCGTCGGCGCGCCGAGCAGGATGCCGCACGCCGCCGCCAGCAGCGCCGCCAGCGGGAGCAGCCACAGCATCGACAGATGCAGTCCGTCGGGGAACCACTGCAGCAGCAGCGGGAACTGCTGCGTCAGATGCGGTGACGACAGCAGCGCGGCCAGATAGGCGCCAACGGCGTAAAAAGCGATAAAGCCCATGTCCAGCAATCCGGTCATGCCCACCACGATGTTCAGTCCGAGCGCCAGCATCAGGTACAGCAAGGCGAAGTCGACAACGCGCACCCAATAGTTGCCGCCGGCGGCGCCCGCCACCCAGGGCGCCAGCAGCAGGGCGAGAATGAACAACGTCAGCCCCAACCCGGCGCGACGCGGCCTGGCCAGAGGAGCGGGGGGAGTCAAAACGGTCATGGTGATGTCCTTATGCGCGTGTGGCGATGCGTTCGCCCAACAGCCCGGAGGGGCGGAAAACCAGCACGGCGATCAGCACCAGAAACGCGAACACGTCCTGGTAGTTGCTGCCGAACACGCCGCCGGTCAGCTCGCCGAGATAGCCGGTGCCCAGCGATTCGAACAGCCCCAGCAGCAAACCGCCAAGCATCGCGCCGCGCAGGTTGCCGATGCCGCCGAGCACGGCGGCGGTAAACGCCTTGATGCCGGGCAGAAAGCCCATCGAGAAACCGGCATTGCCGTAGTTGCTGGCCATCATGATGCCGGCCACCGCCGCCAGCGCGCCGCCGAGCGCGAAGGTCAGAACGATGATGCGGTCAGGACTGATGCCCATCAGGCCGGCGACCTGCGGGTTTTCCGCCGTGGCGCGCATGGCGCGGCCGAAACGGCTGTGTTCGACCAGCAGCCAGAGGCCGGCCATCACCGCTACGGCCACCGCCAGCGTGACGATCGCCGTGCCGGTGATCACCGCCGGCGCATGCTCGGCGCTGCCTGCGGTCAGGGCGATGGGCGTCATCGGCAACAGCTGCGGAAACATCAGGGGATTGCGTGACCAGATCAGCATCGCCAGGGTTTGCAACAGCAGCGAGACGCCGATGCCGCTGATCAGCGGGGCCAGGCGCGGTGCATTACGCAACCGGCGATAGGCCAGACGCTCGATCGCCATCGAGGTGATGGCGCAGACCGCCATGGCGAACAGGGCCGCCAGCAGCAGCGTGGCGTAGGGCGATAACGCGGGAAAGTGGTGTTGCAACACGCTTATCGCCGACAGCGCGCTCAGCGCCCCGACCATCAGCACGTCGCCGTGCGCGAAGTTGATGATGCGCAGGATGCCGTACACCATGGTGTAGCCGAGCGCGATCAGCGCATAAATGCTGCCGAGCATCAAACCGTTGACGGTTTGCTGTACCAGCGTATCCATAAGGAGAGTCCGGAGATAATGAGTCAGAGGCTCACAGTAGAGAATTTAAAAAAATTGTAAAATACGGAAAAATACTTTCTTATACAAAAAACGAGTGATTTTAATGCATTGATTTTTATGTATATTGAATCCATTCCTTCAGTGTCGATTTCCCAAGAACAGTCAATATATGAAAAAAACAGAACAGTACGATGAGCCATTGCCGATGTTGCCAAACGATCCGCCTCTGCGCGCCGTGCGGGCGTTCGAAGCCATCGCGCGCCTGGGTGGCATCAGCGCGGCGGCTAACGAACTGATGATTTCGCCTTCGGCGGTCAGTCATCAACTCAAAACGCTGGAGGCATTTTTGCAGATGCCGTTGACTGAACGGCAGGGGCGCAACCTGGTGCTGCGCAGCGAGGGGCGGGAGTACTACCGCTCGATTCGCTCGGCGTTCAACGTGCTGCGGCAGGCGACCGAACACGTGCGTGAACAATCCGCGTCGCGGCAGGTGACCATCAGTCTGATCCCGCTGTTCGGCATGGGCTGGTTCATTCCGCGGCTGCGCGGCTTTCTGCGCGAAAACCCGGATATCGACATCAATGTGGTCTACGCCAACCACCGCAATTACCTGAGCGACGCCGCCGATCTGTCGATCCGCTTCGGGATCGGGCAGTGGACCGGCTATCGCAGCGAGAAGCTGATGTCCGGAAAAATGGTGCCGGTGTGCAGCCGGGCATTCAGTAAACTGCACGGTCTGCTCGATACGCCGGATCAGCTGGCGACGCTGCCGCTGCTGCACGACGAGGAGCGCAATACCTGGATGCAATGGTTTCAGCAGGCCGGCGTCAAGCGCCCGCTGCGCAGTATCGGCCCGATGTTCGAGGATGGATTGTTGACGTTGGCGGCGGTGCAGGCGGGGTTAGGGTGCGCGTTGATGCGTGAACCGTTAATCGCCCACTACCTTGAGAGCGGTGAGTTGATCAAAATGTTCGATCTGCCGATCGACGACGGCCGCGATTATTACCTGTGCGCTCGGCTGGACAGTGAACTGTCGCAGGAAGGCGAAAATCTGCGGCAGTGGCTGCGCCGTGAGGCGGCGGAAAGCCGAGGGGATTAAGCGCCGTTTGGCCATGGCGGCGCGGAACCTTCGAACCGCCCAGCCTGGCGCGGCGATTTGCGCGGCTTGATAGCCGGCAAGAAAAGAAATGTCACAACTGCGGCGCCTATCACACCGTGCAGATTGCATTTCATTCCTGGCCGCCATAACCTGACAAGAAACGGATTGTTACTGACGCGATCAGGCAAAACCTAACTTCTCTCCCGGCATCGAACATGGCCGGATGGGCGGTTAGGTTTTTTTTTGCAAAAGGAGAAGGGAATGAAACTTGTCGTCGCTAATGACTACCAGGAAATGAGTGAGCTGGCCGCCAGCCTGTTGTTGAGTTACATGCTGCGCCCGCAGCGCGTCAATCTGGCCATCACCGCCGGCTCGACGCCTAAACGGATGTATGAGTTGTTGGCTCCGCGCGTCAAGGGCCACGCGGAATTCGCCAACGTGCATTACTATAATTTCGATGAAATTCCTTACGCCGGCCGATCGGGCTATGGCGTCACCATGGAGAATCTGTACCATATGTTCTTCGGCCCGGCGGCGATCCCCGAGCGGCAACTGCACGTCTTGAATTCGGACAACTACCTCCAGCACGATCGGCGTATCGCCGAGGATGGCGGGCTGGATGCAATCGTGATGGGCGTCGGAGCGGACGGGCATTTCTGCGGCAATCTGCCGGGCACCACTGCCTTCGAAGACCGCACTTGTCGGGTGCCGGTTTCCGCCAGGCCGGATATGGCGGACATTTTGCTCAAAGAGGTGGGCGGCCGCACTGAATGGCTGCCCGATCATTACGTCACCCTGGGGCCTGCGAGCGTGATGGCCGCCAAAAAGCTGGTGCTGATCGTCAACGGTTCGCACAAAGCGGACATTTTGCGGCGCATTGTCACCGGCTCTGTCGACGCCGCAGTGCCCGCCAGCATTTTGATGTTGCATCCGGACCTGTTGATTATCGCCGATCGGGAGGCCGCGGCGCTGCTGTCTTAAGCGTTCATCCGGCGCATCTCGCCTCAGAACCAACGGTCATAACCTGCAACCAAAGCGTCTTTCCCTGTGGCACAGAATCAGGCTAGAGTGCGTTTTTTCATGCAGCTGGGGATGACGATGCTGTTCGATTTAAACCGGCAGGCAGCCGAACTGCCCGAGGCCTGGCGTTCCGCCGTGCTGGGCCGCGTCGGTGCGGCCAATATCAAAGTGCTGCGTATGGATGCGCGCAGCATTGCGGATGAAGTGCATGATTACAGTGAAGGGTTGCTGGTGATCAGCGGCCACCTGCGGCTGCAGGTGGCGGGGGAAACGATGGTAGTGCGGGCCGGGCAGCTGTATCAGGCCGCGGCCGGCGTACCGCACCGCGTGTTGCCGGGCAGCGAAGGCACGCTGGTGATTGTCGATCTGCCGGAGGATTAAGCGTCGCCCAGTACCGTCAGCGCCACCTTTACCGCATCCAATAGTCGCGTTTCAGTGACGCCGTCACGCGCCTGAATCGACAGCCCGTGCAGGAAGACGGCGAAGTAGTCCCCCAGGCTGTCAGCGTCGGTGTCGGCGGGCAATTCGCCGGTTTGCACCGCCTGCCGCAGCCGTTCGACGATCTGCTGCGTACGCTGCAACCGATGCTCTGCCAGCCAGGTTTTGAGCCCATCGTTTTCCGCACTGACGCTGGCGGCGGCGGAGACCACCATGCAGCCCTGCGGCAGATCCGGCCGACTGTAGAGGCGCACGGCATCTTCCAGCATACGTTGGATCGCCGGGCGAATGCCGCTTTCCTGTGCGAAGGCGCGATCGGCGAAGCCGCCTTCCTCGGCTTCGTAACTGGCGATCGCCTCGCGGAACAGCTGCTCTTTGGAGCCGAACGCCTTGTAGATGCGCGCGGAAGCAATGCCCAATTCCGCCACCAGATCCGACATCGAGGTGCCTTCGTAACCTTGCCGCCAGAATAAGTTTCGCGCCTTCAAGAGCGCCTGTTCGCGATCGAACTCTCGCGGTCTGCCTGCCATTCGCTGCTCCAATTTACCTGCCATTCAGCGACATAGGATCGCTTAAATCGGTGGGAATACCAATGCCTTTATAAATTTCGCTTGCGGTCGCCGCGCTTTGCTCCTATTGTTTGTCAATCGACAACCAATAGGAGTTTACGATGAAAACCCTCAAAGGTCCAAGCCTGCATCTCGCGCAGTTCAGCGATGAAACAGCGCCGTTCAACAGCCTGCCCGCCATTGCCGAGTGGGCGGCGCAGACCGGTTTTAGCGCGTTGCAGATCCCGGCCTGGGATCGGCGTTTATTCGACGTGGCCACCGCTGCGCAAAGCCAAACCTACTGCGACGATCTGACCGGCATGTTGGCGGAGCATGGGTTGGTTGTCAGCGAACTGACCAGCCATATTTTCGGTCAACTGATGGCGGTGCACCCGGCTTACGATGCGCTGTGCGACAGCTTCGCGCCGCCGGCGCTGCACGGTAATCCGCAGGCGCGCGGCGAGTGGGCGCGGCAGCAAATGCAGCTGGCGGTAAAAGCCTCGGCGCGGCTCGGGCTCAGCGAGCTGGGCACCTTTTCCGGTTCACTGGCCTGGCCCTATCTGTTCCCGTTCCCGCAGCGCCCGGAAGGATTGATCGACGCCGCGTTCAACGAGCTGGCCAAACGCTGGCTGCCGGTGCTCAACGCCTGCGACGAGCAGGGCATCAACCTGTGCTACGAAATTCACCCGAGTGAAGATCTGCATGACGGCGTGACCTACGAGATGTTTCTTGAGCGCGTCGGCCACCACCCGCGTTGCCGGGTGCTGTTCGATCCGAGCCATATGGTGCTGCAGCAGCTCAACTATCTGGAGTTTATCGATATTTATAAAGAGGTTATCGGCATGTTCCACGTTAAGGACGCCGAGTTCAACCCGACCGGGCGCCAGGGCATTTACGGCGGTTATCAGTCATGGATCGATCGCGCCGGCCGCTTCCGCTCGCTGGGCGACGGCCAGGTCGATTTCAACGGCATTTTTTCCCGTTTGACGCAGTATGGCTATCAGGGCTGGGCGACGCTGGAGTGGGAATGCTGCCTGAAAAATCCGCAGGACGGCGCGCGCGAGGGCGCGGCCTTCATTCGCGATCGCATTATCCGTGTCACCGACAAAGTGTTCGACGATTTCGCCGGCGCACCGGTTAACCCACAGCAGATCAATGCCTTGCTCGGCATTCGCTGAGCCAGTCCATCACAGGGAGTCACCCCATGAAACAACAAGAGAACGAGATCCTGTTGCAGGATCTCGGGGCGGAACACGTCTATACCCAGGTCAATGGCCAACGTATCCACTGCGTGATAGCCGGTGAAGGGCGGCCGGTGTTGCTGATCCCCGGCTGGCCGCAAACCTGGTACACCTGGCGCCATGTGATGCGCGCCCTGGCGGCGGCCGGTTTTCAGGCGATCGCCGTCGATCCGCCGGGCATCGGCGACTCTGACAAGCCCGTCGGCGGTTACGACACCGGCAGCATCGGTGCGGCGTTGCACGCGATGATGGCGCAACTGGGCCACGAACGTTACCAACTGGTCGGCCACGACATCGGCATGTGGGTCGGTTACGCCATGGCGAGCGATTTCCCGCAGGCGGTGGAACGCCTGGTGCTGACGGAGGCGGTGATCCCCGGTCTGGCGCCGCCGCCGCCGATCTTCGTCGCGCCGGAGGAGAACATCTTCCTGTGGCATTTCATGTTCAACCAGTTGGCGGATTTGCCGGAGACCCTGACCCAGGGGCGCGAGCGGGAGTATCTTGGCTATATCTTCAACCGCTGGTCCTATCGGCGCGACCGGGTGGCGGCTGAGGTCTATATCACCGCCTATTCGGCGCCGGGCGGCCTGCGCGCCGGATTCGACTATTACCGGGCGATCCCGGAGACCGTTCGCCAGAACCGAGTGCGCGCCGCCACGCCATTGACGATGCCGGTGCTGACCGTGGGGGCGGAACACGCCACCGGCGACGCGCCGCTGACGACGCTGCAGGGCAATGCGCTCGATCTGCGGGGCGAAACGGTCGCCGGCTGCGGCCATTTCATCACCGAGGAGTGTCATGAGGCGTTTATCGCACTGATTACGCCGTTCCTGGCGGGAGAACAGCATGCCGCTTGATGAACGCATCGCCGCCTTTTTGACGGCATCGGCCGATGTGCCGCCACCCGTGTCGCTGGCGGAAATGCGCGCGGCCACGGAAACCGGTTTGCGCTTGCTGCAGGGCGAAGCGGCACCGAGCGGCGGCGTCAGGGACTATACGGTGGTCGCCACCGATGGGCACCGGATTGCGCTGCGCGCCTATCTACCGGCGGGGGAAAGGCGCGCTGTTGCACAACCGGCGATGCTGTTCGCCCACGGCGGCGGCTGGTGCCTCGGTTCGCTGTCGCTGTATGACCAGCCCTGCCAGGCGCTGGCTAACGCCACCGGCCGGGTGATCCTGTCGGTCGACTATCGTCTGGCGCCAGAGTATCCGTTTCCGCAGCCGCTGGAAGATGTCTATCAGGCGCTCTGTTGGGCTGCGCAACAGGCGCCGCAGTTAGGGATTGACGCTGACCGTCTGGCGGTGGGGGGCGACAGCGCCGGGGGCAATCTGGCGGCGGCGGTCGCGCTGCTGGCGCGGGATCGCGGCGGCCCGCATATCGAGCGCCAGCTGCTGCTGTACCCGGCGCTCAGCCGCGAAATGGCGACGAGGAGCTATCGCGAGTTTGCCGAGGGGCACTTTCTGACGCGCGACGCGATGGTATTTTGTTGGCAGCAGTATCTGGCTCAGCGGCGCGAACCCTACGGCGAACCGCTGCACGCCGCCACGCTGCGCGGGTTACCGCCGGCCACCATTCTGAGCTGCGAATATGATCCGCTGCGCGATGAGGCCGAGGAGTATGCGCAGCGGCTGCGCGAGGCGGGCGTGTCGGTACGCTGTGAACGGTTGCCGGGCATGGTGCATGCCTGCATACACATGCTGGGGCTGACCCCGGCGGCGCGCCGGCTGTTCGAGCTGGCCGGCGAGTAAAAAAAAGCCCCGCATTGCGGGGCGTTTGGCTATTCATCAGACACGTGATTAACGGCCGGCGACGGTGACGAAGCGGGTTTCCAGGTAGGATTCGATCGCTTCGCTGCCGCCTTCGGTGCCGTGACCGGAGTCTTTCACGCCGCCAAATGGCGTTTCCGGCAGGCCAAAACCGATGTGGTTGATGCTCAGCATGCCGCTCTCCACGTCGCGCCCCAGCGCATTGACGGTGGCGATGTTGCGGCTGTAGGCGTAGGCGGCCAGCCCGTACGGCAGGCGGTTGGCTTCGGCGATCGCCTCGTCGTAGGTGGCGAACGGGCGCAGCAGGGCGACCGGGCCAAACGGCTCTTCCGACATGGCGCGCGCGCTCAGCGGCACGTCGCGCAGCACCGTCGGCTCGAAGAAGTTGCCTTTGCCCGCCACGCGTTTGCCGCCGGTGCTGGCCTTCGCTCCGTGGGCGATAGCGTCCTGCACCAGCGCCTCGATATTGTCGACGCTGCGGCCCAGCACCATCGGGCCCATCGTCACGCCGTCTTCCAGCCCGTTGCCGAGCTTGAGCTCACGCACCGCGGCGGTGAATTTCTCCACGAAGGCCTCGTAAACGCCTTGCTGGATCAGGAAGCGGGTCGGGGCGATACAGACCTGGCCGGCGTTGCGGAACTTCGACTGCGCCAGCTCTTTGGCCGCCGCGTCGAGATCGGCGTCGTCAAAGATCAGCACCGGCGCGTGGCCGCCCAGCTCCATGGTGGCCTTTTTCATATGCTGGCCAGCCAGCGCCGCCAGATGTTTGCCCACGCGGGTGGAGCCGGTGAAGGAGATCTTGCGAATGGTCGGATGCGGGATCAGGTATTCCGAGATTTCCGCCGGGGTGCCGTACACCAGCGCGATCACCCCGGCAGGAATGCCGGCGTCGGCGAAGGCTTTGATCAGTTCTGCCGGTGAGGCCGGCGTTTCTTCCGGGCCTTTGACGATGATGGAACAGCCCGCCGCTAGCGCGGCGGACAGCTTGCGCACGATCTGGTTAATCGGGAAGTTCCACGGTGTGAAGGCGGCCACCGGGCCGACCGGCAGTTTCAGGGTTTGCTGCTGCACGTCGCGAGCGCGGGACGGAATGATCTGCCCGTAGGTGCGGGTGGCTTCGCCGGCGAACCAGTCGATAACATCGGCGGCGTTGAGAATTTCAATCTTGGCCTGCGCCACCGGCTTGCCCTGTTCCTGCGTCATGATGGCGGCGATGGCGTCGGCGCGTTCGCGCAGCAGCGCAGCGGCTTTGCGCATCAGGTTGGCGCGCTGGTGTGCGGCGGTGTTGCGCCAGAGGTTAAATCCGCGTTCGGTGGCGGCCAGCGCCAGATCGAGATCCTCTGTGGCGGCGTGCGCCACCTGACCGATGATCTCGTCGGTAGCGGGGTTGGAGACCGGCAGGGTTTTCCCGGCCAGCGCGTTGCGCCATTGTCCATCGATATACAGTTGAGTATCCGGATACATTGTTGCCTCTTGTTTGCGGAGTGTCAGGGGCCGATGAGCTTCGCGATGCGGCCCGTCTGAAAGGGACAGGGACCTTAACCCTACGCCGAATGGCGGCGATCGTCCAGGCGAGGGGCACGAAAGGACCAGGGCGGCTACTCAATCGGCGATGTTTTGGCTATGCTGAGCAGATTGTCAGCACGGATGAGGAGGTCGGGTGCAAGGGGTTCCACAACAGTTTCCGTTCGAGAAGGATTGCGCGCAGTTCCGGCATTTGTCGCATCTGCCCGGCGTCGAACTCTATCAGGCGCACATTGAGCGCTATGCCTTCGAGCCGCATACCCACGACGCCTTCGCCATCGGCACCGTGGACACCGGGGCGGAGCGTTTTCGCTATCGCGGGGCGCAGCACCTGGCGGCGCCGGGCGCGCTGGTGCTGATGAATCCTGACGAGCTGCATACCGGCGAAGCCGAAACGCCGGGCGGCTGGTGTTATCGCATGCTCTATCTGGCGCCCGAGGCGCTGGAGCAGCTGTCCGGCGATCGGAGCCAGTGGTTTACCGAGGCGGTACGCCACGATCCGCGGGCGGCACAGCGCCTGTCCGCCATTCTCGCCATGCTGTGGCAAACCGAGGATCCGCTTACGCTCGACGGCCTGCTGCTGGAGGCCGTCGAGTTGCTGCACCCGCATATCCGCACCGGGCAGCGAGAGAAAGCCGAGGCGGCGCACCGTTTCGAGGTGGTGAAAAGCTACCTGCACGATAATTACGCCGAGGCCGTAACCCTCCACCAACTGGCCGATCTGGTCTCGCTCAGCCCGTACCATTTCCAGCGCAGGTTCAAGGCTGAATATCACGTCTCGCCGCAGCAGATGCTGATGGCGATCCGGCTGTCGCAGGCTAAACGCATGCTGGAGCGCGGCATGCCCGCCGCACAGGTGGCGGCGGCGGCGGGGTTGACCGATCAGGCGCACCTGACGCGCGCGTTCGCTAACCGTTACGGCGTCACGCCGGTGCGTTTCCAGAAACAGGTTAAATTGGGCTAAAACAGCAACCTGCTACAATAATTCCTCCCCGCGTTTTCGCTACTCTGCCGCTGTCTTGTCGGGCGGGTTGGCCGCGCCGGCCGTTTATCGGAGTCGTTATGTTCATTGGCGTTGTGTTTGCCCTGGCCGCCGGGCTGATGTGGGGACTGATTTTCGTCGGCCCGCTGCTGGTACCGGACTATCCCGCCGCGCTGCAGTCCACCGGGCGCTATCTGGCCTTTGGGCTGATCACCTTGCCGCTGGCCTGGTTCGATCGCCGCCGCCTGCGCAAGCTGCGGCGCCAGGATTGGCTGGAGGCGCTCAAGCTGACGGCCATCGGCAATCTGCTGTACTACCTGTGTTTGGCCAGCGCCATTCAGCGCACCGGCGCACCGGTGTCGACCATGATCATCGGCACCTTGCCGGTGGTGATCGCCATCTGCGCCAACCTGTTTTACGGCCGGCACGACGGGCGCCTGGCCTGGGGCAAGCTGGCGCCGGCGCTGCTGCTGATCGTCTGTGGATTGGCATGCGTGAACGTCGCCGAGCTGCGCGGCAATGCGGTATCGATCGACGGCTGGCGCTATCTGAGCGGTCTTGGGCTGGCCGTGTTGGCGGTGGCGTGCTGGACCTGGTTCCCGCTGCGCAATTCACGCTGGCTGCGGGAGAATCCGACGCAGCGGCCGGCCACCTGGGCCACGGCGCAGGGGCTGGTGACGCTGCCGCTGGCGCTGCTGGGCTATCTGGCGGTCTGCGGTCAGCTGGCGCTGAGCGAGCCGGCGTTCGCCTTGCCGTTCGGCCCACGCCCCGAGGTGTTTATTCCGCTGATGCTGATCATCGGCGTGTTCTGCTCCTGGCTGGGGGCGCTGTGCTGGAACGAAGCCAGCCAGCGGCTGCCGACGGTGTTGGTGGGGCCGCTCATCGTATTCGAAATTCTGGCGGGGCTGGCGTATACCTTTCTGCTGCGCCAGGCCTGGCCGCCGTTGCTGACGCTGGCGGGCATCGTCTGTTTGATCGCCGGCGTGGTGTACGCCATGCGCATCAAGCCGCAGCCGGTGGTGGTGGCGCTGGAGGAAAAGCAGGGGTGACGCCCGCCGCAGCGGCGGGCGCGAGGGTTAACGCTTGCTGTGGTGAATGATCTCTTCGGCCACGTTGCGCGGCGCTTCGGCGTAGTGGCTGAATTCCATGGTGTAGGTGGCGCGGCCCTGCGACATCGAACGCAGGGTGGTCGAGTAGCCGAACATCTCGGACAGCGGCACCTTGGCGCGAATTTCCTTGCCGCCGCCGCCCGGGATCTCTTCCATGCCCTGCACCAGACCGCGGCGTGAGGAGAGATCGCCCATCACGTTGCCGGCGTAATCCTCCGGCGTTTCCACCTCTACCGACATGATGGGCTCCAGGATCACCGGATCCGCCAGACGGCAAGCTTCCTTGAAGCCGAAGATCGCCGCCATGCGAAACGCCTGTTCCGACGAGTCGACGTCATGGTAAGAACCGAAGGTCAGGTGCACCTTGACGTCCACTACCTGATAACCGGCCAGCACGCCGTTGTTCAGCGCCTCGAGCACGCCTTTTTTCACCGCCGGGATAAACTCGCCCGGAATGACGCCGCCCTTGATCTCATCGAAGAACTCGAAGCCTTTGCCGGGTTCGTTCGGCTCGACGGTCAGCACCACATGGCCGTATTGCCCTTTACCGCCGGACTGGCGCACGAACTTGCCTTCCACGTCGGCCACCCGCTTGCGGATGGTTTCGCGGTACGACACCTGCGGCTTGCCGGTGGTGGTCTCCACCCCGAACTCACGGCGCATGCGATCGACGATAATCTCCAGGTGCAGCTCGCCCATGCCGTAGATAATGGTCTGGCCGGATTCTTCATCGGTGCGCACCCGGAACGACGGATCTTCCGAAGAGAGGCGCTGCAGCGCGATGCCCATTTTCTCCTGGTCGCCCTTGGTTTTCGGCTCGATCGCCTGGGCGATCACCGGCTCGGGGAAGGTCATGCGCTCCAGCGTGATGATGGCGCCGGGATCGCACAGCGTATCGCCGGTGGTGACGTCCTTCAGGCCAACGCAGGCGGCGATGTCGCCGGCGTGCAGCTCGTCGATGTCCTTACGATCGTTGGCGTGCATTTGCACGATCCGGCCGATGCGCTCCTTTTTGCCTTTGATCGGGTTGTAAACGCTGCTGCCTTTGGCCAGTACCCCGGAATAGACGCGCACGAAGGTGAGTTGGCCGACGAACGGGTCGGTCATCAGCTTAAACGCCAGCGCCGAGAATTTTTCGTTGTCGTCGGCTTTGCGAGTGATGATTTCATCGTGTTCGCCGTGGCCCTCCATCGGCGGCACATCGAGCGGCGAGGGCATCAGCTCGATCACCGCGTCCAGCATGCGCTGCACCCCTTTGTTGCGGAACGCCGATCCGCACAGCATCGGTTGGATTTCACCGGCGACGGTGCGCACCCGCAGCCCGTGGACGATCTCCTCTTCGCTCAGCGGCATCTGGTTGAGGTATTTCTCCATCAGTTCTTCCGAGGCTTCGGCGGCGGCCTCAATCATGTTTTCACGCCACTCCTGCGCCGAATCGCGCAGCTCTGCCGGGATCTCTTCGAAGCTGAAGTTCATGCCCTGCGAGGCTTCGTCCCACAGAATGGCCTTCATCCGCACCAGATCCACCACGCCGCTGAAGTGATCTTCGGCGCCGATAGGGATAACGATCGGCACCGGGTTGGCTTTCAGGCGCTCGATCATCATTTTGCGCACGCGGAAAAAATCCGCGCCGATGCGGTCCATCTTGTTGACGAACGCCAGCCGCGGCACCTTGTACTTGTTGGCCTGGCGCCAGACGGTTTCCGACTGCGGCTGCACGCCGCCCACCGAGTCATAGACCATCACGGCGCCGTCCAACACGCGCATCGAACGTTCCACTTCAATGGTGAAATCGACGTGCCCGGGGGTATCGATGATATTGATGCGGTGCTGCGGATAGTTATGCTGCATGCCGTTCCAGAAGCAGGTGGTGGCCGCCGAGGTGATGGTGATGCCGCGCTCCTGTTCCTGCGCCATCCAGTCCATGGTCGCCGCGCCGTCATGCACTTCACCCAGCTTGTGGCTGACCCCGGTGTAAAACAGAATCCGCTCGGTGGTGGTGGTCTTGCCGGCATCGATATGCGCGGAGATGCCGATATTGCGGTAACGTTCGATAGGGGTGGTGCGAGCCATAATCAACCTTTCTTAGCCGCGTGAAGGAGAGCGGCTTAAACAGCATGGATAATGGTGATAATCCTCATAGGGTTATCCGTCGGATCGCAGAGCCTCGCTCTGGTCACAAACTAATCGTAGTTGAAGGCGTTGGTTTTTTTAAGCGATGGCTGTGATAGATGAAAGTTTGCACGCAGGCGAAAAAAAGGCCCGTAACGGGCCTGTTGTCGAGCGGCGCGTTCGCCGCTTATTTGCGTCCCAGCAGGAAGCCGAAAACGATGCCGACCGCCGCCGCAACGGCCACGCCGGCCAGCGGGTTGGCTTCCACCTGCGTTCTTACGCTGTCCGCGGCGTCTCGGGCGGCATAGCTGGCCTGGGAGGCGTATTTGCGCGCCGCGCCGCGCACCTGATGCTCCGGCGAATCAACGGCTTTGCCGAACGCTTCTTCTACCGCGCCTGCGGCTTCATTGGCTTTGTCTTCCGCTTTTCCAAACATGCTGCTCTCCTGTTCCTTGTGGGATAATGAACCCTAAGCCTAGCAGGCAAACGACGTTTTTTGCAGCATTCTGTGTGTTATAAGAGCAATCCGAGCAGAGAAAAGTCTTGCCGGGCGCGCGGTGACGGCTTCACCCGCGCGGCTTTTTGTGTTCTATTGGCTAGCGGTTTAACCGGGTACCGTTACCCTTTGACCGATTCGTTGAGTTGAAAGGACTCCCCATGTCAGTACTGCGTATTCTGGCGCTGCTCGCCGCGACTGCCGCCGCGTTGCCCGCTCAGGCTAAGCCTGCGCTCCACGGGGCGGCGGCCGGAAACGGCATTCGTTGGCAATCTTGTCTCAACAGCGGCTTTCAGCGCTGGTTCGATGAGGCGCCGCCGCCGGGGCTGCGCTGCGGCTATCTCGAGGTGCCGCTGGCGTACGCCACGCCGCCCGCTCATGCGGCGCAGGCGGGCGAACAGACCGTGCGCCTGGCGCTGACCCTGCTGCCCGCCACCGGGCCGAAAAAGGGCAGCGTGGTGACGATCAGCGGCGGGCCGGGCCTGCCGGGCATCAACCCCTATTTAGGCAACGACGCCCACGTCGCCAGGCTGCGTAAATCCTACGACATCATCGGTTACGATCCGCGCGGCGTCGGCCAATCGACGCCGAAAATCTCCTGCCAGCTGGCTGAAGGTGACGAACTCCCTGAACCGGACGACAACGACGTGGCCGGCGCGGAGAACCAGACGCGCGCCCTGATTGCCGCCTGCATCAAACAGACCGGCGCGGACGTGCTGCAACATATCGGCACCGACGAAGCGGTCAACGATCTGAACGCGATCCGCCACGCGCTGGGCGAGCCAGGGCTGACGGCGGTGGCGTACTCTTACGGCACCAAGGTGGCGGCGCTGTATGCCGAGCGTTTTCCGAAGAAAACGCGCGCGCTGGTGCTGGACGGGGTGGTGGATCTGGCTGAGGACGATTTCACCCAGCGGCTAAACCAGGAACGGGGTTTCCAGCAAAGCTTCCTGCGCTTCGCCGCCTACTGCGGTAAAACCGACAGCTGTCAGCTGGGCGGCGGCGCCAATCAGGCGCTGCAGCGCTATCACGCCTTGCTGCGCAAGCTGCACGAGCAGCCGTTCGTCACTGCGGCAGGCTATGAAATCTCCGCCGACGACGTGCTGACGGTCACGCGTTCGCTGTTATTGTGGCCGGAGCGCTGGCATGAGCTGGCCACCGTGCTGCGCCAGCTCGATGCCGGCATCGCCGGGCAGCAGGTTTCCGATCTGATCGACGAAAGCTATTCACCGGATGCCGATGACGCCCTGAACGTCATCACCTGCGCCGACGTCGCCAACCCGACGGCCGATCCGCAGCAGTTGCGCCGGCAGCGGCAGGAGATCAATACCGCCGCTTTGTATGCCCACTATCTGCCGCTGCACGAATACCCGCTGGAAATGTGCGATCTGTGGCCGTACCGCGGCAAAGATCGGCCGCACACCCCGGCGGCGTCCGCCGCGCTGCCGCCGCTGCTGTTCGTCGCCCAGCGCTACGATCCGACCACCCCGTACCGCAACGCGCAAGTGATGGCCGCCGCCTTTAAAAGCCCGCTGATCACCCGCGAACGCGACGGGCATACGCTGGCGCTGAACGGCATCGACAGCTGCGTTGACGAAAGCGTGGTGGATTATCTGCTGGCGCCGAAAAAGCCGCGCCGCGACAAGATTTGCCGCTGAGAAGGCCGGGGAGCAGCCCGGCCTTAAGTGAGTCAGCCGGCGAAAATATGCGCCTGGCCCATCACGTTGAGAGTGACCTGAGAACCGGGCTGCAGGCCTTCGCGGCTGACGGTTTTGATCTCGATTTGCGCGCCGCCGGCGACCATCCGCAGGTTGAGCGTAGAGACGAAGCCGGCGAAATCAATGCCGGTGATCACCGCCTGGCCGCGCTGCGCCGGATCTGACAAGCCGATTTGAATCTGCTCCGGGCGCAGCATGATGCGCGCCGGGCCGCTGCGTTGGCGATCGTCGACGGCGATGCGCCCCAGTGCGCAGTCGGCCCAGCCGTGCGCCAGTTCGGCGGTCAACACCAGCGTTTCGCCAAGGAAGCTGGCGGTCGGTTCATCGACCGGGCGCAGATAAAGATCCTGCGGCGCGCCCACCTGCGCCAGCCGGCCATTGCGCATCACCGCCACCTGATCGGCGAACGACAGCGCCTCGCTCTGATCGTGGGTGACCAGGATCGACGCTACTTTGGCCTCCGTCAGCAGTTCGGCCACCGCTTTTCGGGTGGCGGCGCGCAGGCCGGTATCCAGCGCCGAGAACGGCTCGTCCAGCAGCATCAGCCGGGGTTGCTGCGACAGAGCGCGCGCCAGCGCGACCCGCTGCTGCTGCCCGCCGGACAGTTCATGCGGCCACAGGGCCGCCAGACGGCGATCCAGCGCCACCATCTCCATTAACGCCTCGATGCGATGCTGTTTCTCGCGTTTGCTGCCCTTGAGGCCAAAACCGATGTTGCCGGCGACGGTAAAGTGCGGGAACAGCGCGCCATCCTGCGGAACGAAGCCGATGCCGCGCAGATGCGCAGGCACCCAGCCGCCGCCGTTGCCCATGGCTTGCCCCTGCAGCAGGATCTGGCCGCCGTCGGGGATTTCAAAGCCGGCGATGATGCGCAGCAGAGTGGTTTTGCCGGAGCCGGAAGGGCCGACGATCGCCGTGCGGCTGCCGGCGGTAACCTGCAGGTCAATGTGTTCCAGCACTCTGATGGCGTTGTAAGATTTTCCGATACCGTGCAGTTCGAGCGTGCTCATAGTCCCGCCGTGCGTTTAGATTGAGAATAAAGAAGCCAGGTGAGCGGCAGCGACAGCGCCACCATAATCAGCGCATAAGGCGCGGCGGCGACGTAGTCGATCTCGCTGGTCAGCGCCCAGAAGCCGGTGGCCAGCGTGCGGGTGCCGTTCGGCGCCAGCAGCAGCGTGGCGGTCAGTTCATTGGCGATCGCCAGGAATACCAGCGCCGCGCCCGCAGCGGCGCCCGGCGCCGCCAGCCGCAGCGTGGTGCTCCACAACGCCTGCGCCGGCGATTTGCCCAGGCTGCGCGCCACGTTTTCCAACTCCACCGGCGCCTGCGCGATGCCGGCGCGCAGATTGATCAGCGCCCGCGGCATAAACATCAGCAGATACGCCAGCAGCAGGGTGATTTCGGTCTGGTAAATCGGCCGGAAGCTGTGAATGGTGATGGTCACCAGCGCCAGCGCCACCACGATGCCGGGCAGCGAACTGGTCACGTAGTTGCAGCCTTCCAGCACCCGATACAGCCGGGCCGGATAGCGCACCGACAGCCAGGCCATCGGAATGGCGCACAGCGTGATCAGCAGCGCGCCAGAGGCGGACAGCGACAGCGTTTGCCACAGCGCGGGCCACAGATCGGCGTTGCGCCACACCTCGAATCCACCCAGCCACAGCCAGCGGGCCAGGGTGATGAAAGGCACGCCCAACGCCAGCGCAGTCAGCGCGATCGGCAGCAGCAGCGCCAGCGCGGCGAGCGGCGGCGAAAGGCGGCGCGGCGTTTGGCTGCGGGCGCTGCCGGAACCGACGCGGGCATAGCGCGCGCGGCCACGGCTTATCGCCTCAAGCAACAGCAGCCCCAGGCAGCACAGCACCAACACGCCGGCCAGCATGTTGGCCGCCGGGCCGTTGAAGGTCGACTGGAACTGATCGAAGATCGCGGTGGTGAAGGTATCGAAACGGATCATGGCGTACAGGCCATACTCCGCCAGCAGGTGCAACGCGATCAGCAGCGAGCCGCCCCAGACCGCCAGTTTCAGCTGCGGCAATACCACGCGGAAAAACACCGCCGGCGGCCGGGAGCCGAGTGAGGTGGCGACGTCCTCGATACCGGGATCCAAGCGACGCAGCACGGCGGCGGCAGGCAGGTAGATAAACGGGAAGTAAGCGAGCACCGAGATGAAAACGCCTGCGCCCAGGCCGTGCATCGACGGCACCAGGCTGATCCAGGCATAGCTTTGCACGAAGGCCGGCACCGCCAGCGGCGCGGTCGCCAATACCGCCCAGAGACGGCGGCCCGGCAGCGTGGTGCGTTCGGTCAACCAGGCCAGGGCCACGCCCAGCACGGCGCAAATCGGCAGCGTCAGCACCACCAGCAACAAAGTATTCAACAGCAGTTCCGCCACGCGTGGGCGGAAAACCAGTGCTTTGACCGTTTGCCAGCCGGTTTCAACCGCCACGCCGATAACGAACCCCAGCGGCAACAGCGCCAGCAGCGACAGCAACACGGCGCTGACCACCACGATCGCCCCTGGCCGCGGGTGATGGGGGACAACAGAATAACGCCGCGCGGTCTGCGCGGCGTGGGTACTCAGGTTTGACATAACGATCAAAAACTCTCGGTTTGCCGGCGGGCCTTACAGCAGGCCGGCCTCGGTCATCAGTTCGACAACTTTCTTACTGTTCAACTGCGCGGCGTCTACCTTCGGCGCGTCCAGATCTTTCAGCGGCACCAGTTTCGGGTTGGAGGCCGCGCCGACGCCGACGGCGTATTCGAAGGCGTTGTTGGTGCGCAGGATCTCCTGGCCCTGTTTGCCGGTGATCCACTTGATGAACGCCTGCGCCTGCTGCTGATGCTTGCTGGAAGCCAGCACGCCGCCGCCGGAGATGCTGACGAAGGCGCCCGGATCCTGATGTTTGAAGTAATACAGCTTGATGTTGTTGCTGTTCTCGCCGGTTTTAGCGCCGTCCACGAACGGGTAGTAGTGATAGATCACGCCGCTGTCGATCTGGCCGGCATTGACCGCTTTCATCACCGTGCTGTTGCCTTTATAGGCGGTAAAGTTGGTTTTCATCGCTTTCAGCCAGTCCAGCGTGGCTTTCTCGCCTTTCAGCTCCAGCAGCGCGCTGACGATCGCCTGGAAATCGGCGCCCGACGGCGAAGCGGCCCAGCGGCCTTTCCATTCCGGCTTGGCCAGATCCAGCAGTGATTTCGGCAGCTGCGCGTCGCTCAGTTTGGCCGGGTTATAAACAAACACGGTAGAGCGGGCGGCGATGCCGATCCAGCGGCCGTGGCTTGGGCGATATTGTGGTTCCACCTGCGCCAGCGTGGCGGCGTCCAGCGGGGCGAACAGCTTGGCGTTATCCACCAACACCATCGCCGGGGAGTTTTCCGTCAGAAACACGTCGGCAGGTGAAGCGCTGCCTTCCTGTACCAGTTGGTTGCCCAGTTCGCTGTCGCCGCCGTTGCGCAGCGTCACCTTGATGCCGGTGTCTTTGGTAAATCCGTCGACCCAGGATTTCACCAGATTTTCATGCTGGGCGTTATAAATAACGATGCCCTGGTCGGCAGAGGCCGCCTGAGCGCCAAAGGCCAGCATCATCGAGGAGGCGAGCAGGGCGACGGGGCCGAGAGATGAAATACGCAGCTTCATGCAGTTATCCTTTTTAGCGTTCGAATGAAGAAAACGAATATCGCCTGGCGAGCGCAAGCAGGCCGATTTTAGCCAAGAACATCAATAATGATAGTGAAAACGATTCGTATTAAATTATTTTTGACGATCGCTCACAAAATGAATTGTCCTAAGGATAAGTTAAGCTTCGGCTGGAATAATCTGTATTGATTGCCTGAATTTATGTCACCGCCGGTTCACGGCGTTCCTGACGGCAATGCCGGTCTCCGCGTTTATCCTCGTGTTTTTCATCGTTCTGTCGCCAGTACTTCTTTGATAATGAAAGAAATTCAACACCGCTTTTGGTTATGACTCATAGCGATTAATGATTTAATTTATTCCACTGCCTCATTGCATATTAAACGCGATAAAACACTAATCATGGATATCGAAGTGAAATATTCATTTAATGGCAAGAAACTGGCTGGTTTAATCCTCCTGGCTTTTAACGCTACGGCTGCCCATGCCGCCGAGGTGCCGGCAGGCGTTAAACTGGCGGCGGTGCAAGAACTGGTGCGCGCCAACGGGTATGAGCCGGCGACGCTGGATCCAAACCTGGCCGAAAGCAATGTGGAGTTCTACATCTTCAACGATCTGTTCGAAGGCTTGCTGCGCGTCGGAAAAGACGGTGAAGTGATCCCGGCACTGGCGCAGACGTGGGAGCATCAGGGCAACGTCTGGACTTTCCATCTGCGGCCGCAGGCCAAATGGTCGAACGGCGATCCGGTGACCGCCGACGATTTTGTATACAGTTGGCGGCGCCTCACCGATCCGAAAACCGCCTCGCCGTACGGCAGCTATCTGGCTTCGGCCTACGTGCTGAATGCGGCGGCGATCAACGCCGGCAGCAAACCGCCGAGCGAGCTGGGCGTCAAGGCGCTGGATGCGCACACTCTGCAGGTGACGCTGTCGGAGCCTAATTCCTATCTGCTCAAGCAACTGGTGCATTTCCCGGTTTTGCCGGTTAACCGCAAGGTGGTGGAGCAGTACGGCAAAAACTGGACGCAGCCGGCGCACTTTGTCGGCAACGGGGCGTTCCGCCTCAGCCAGTGGGTGGTGAACGAAAAGGTGGTGGTGGAACGTAACCCGCAGTATTGGGATAACGCCAATACCGTGCTCAACAAGGTCACCTTCTTGCCGATCCAGGGCTTCCCTGAAGTGGCGCGTTTTCGCGCCGGTGAGGTTGAATTGGGGTATACCACGCCGCCGGAGCTGTATCAGCAGCTGAAAAAAACGCTCGGCGAGCAACAGCTGGTAACCTATCCGCTGCTCTCCACCAGCTATTTCGCCTTCAACAACCGCCAGGCGCCGTTTAACGACGTGCGGGTGCGCCAGGCGCTGAACCTGGCGCTGGACAAAGAGATTATCGCCGGCAAAGTGTTGGGATACGGCCAGCAGCCGGCCTGGACCTTTACCCCAACCGGGGCGGGCGGCTATAGCCTGCAGCCCGGCGCCGCGGCCGGTTTGACGCCGGAACAACGCCACGCCCAGGCGAAGCAACTGCTGGCGCAGGCCGGTTTCAACGCCGAGCATCCGCTGCGCTTTACCGTGCTGTACAGCAACGACGCCACCATCAAGAAGATCGTCATCGCCGCCGCCGCCATGTGGAAAAAGAACCTCGGCGCAGAGGCCACTTTGCAAAGCCAGGAGCGCAAAGTCACGCTGGACAATATCAACCGCGGGCAGTACGGCGTGGCCTTTACCCGCTGGCTGGCGGATTACAACGATCCGTCTACTTTCCTGAACGTGTTCCGTTCCGACAGCAGCGAGAACAGCCCCAAATACCGCAATCCGGAGTACGATCGCATTCTGCATCAGGCGACGGCGGCGCCGACACCGCAGCAGGTGCAGCAGTATTTCCAGCAGGCCGAGGCGGTGCTGGCCGTCGATACGCCGGTCGCGCCGGTGTACTACGAAGCCAACGCCACGCTCATCAAACCTTACGTGAAGGGGATCGACTTTACTCGTCAGGGCGCCTTATACGATAAAAACGTCTACATTCTCGAACACTGAAAAATAAAAAACGGCTGATTTATATCAGCCGTTTTTATAAATGGCCGTTTAATTAACATTATCCTAAATACTCCATAAACGACGGGCAATCTTTTCTTTCCGCCGGATAAAACAACGCCTATACTGCGCCGGTAGTTTATATGCAGTATCTCGTTTGGCGAGGCTCCTATACAAACACAGGTTACTGATCTGACGACATCGAGAGATGCCCAAGGTTAAGACAGGCTTTATCGGATTAAGGTTCAGCCCAAAGTAACTTCCGAGCAACAACTCGGATACGTTGTATAGTGCTAAAACCTGGACGCGGAGATAGGCAGTCTGCACTCCCTCTGTGGTTACGCCCCTATGCGATTCGCTGTTGAAGTTCACAACAGAAATAGGGACTGACAAAATGATCAAGTCACATCAACACTATTCTTCTCCGGCGCTGAACGCGACTGAAACTCTCGACGAGACTTCGGTCGCCGGTTATATGAACGCCGATTTTATTACCGTTCCCGCAACGATGACGGTCAATCATGCCCGGGAATATTTACTTTCGCAGCTCAAAACGGACGAAATTCCCAGCCGGGTATTTATTACCGCGGACGATTATCATCTGCGCGGCACACTGTCGGTGAAAAAACTGTTGCAGTGCGAAGAACAGGATAAAGCCGTCGGCGTAATGATGGATTACAGCTATTTCCAGGTTTCACCCGACGATGACCGTAACGACGTGGCGCATCTGCTGGGCAAAGGCGGTTTGGACGTGGTGCCGGTGGTGGCCAATAACACGCTGGTCGGCGTACTGGGCGAGCGTGAGATCGCCCGGCTGGTCGAGGATGAAAACACCGAGGATGCACAACGCCAAGGCGCGAGCCTGCCGCTGGACAAGCCTTATCTGGAGACCAGCCCGTGGGCGCTGTGGCGCAAACGCTCGGTGTGGCTGCTGATGTTGTTCGTGGCCGAAGCCTACACCGGCAACGTACTGAAAGCGTTTGAAGATCAGCTTGAAGCGGCGATTGCGCTGGCGTTCTTCATCCCGTTGCTGATCGGCACCGGCGGCAACAGCGGCACCCAGATCACCTCGACGCTGGTGCGCGCCATGGCGCTGGGCGAGGTCAGCCTGCGCAACCTGGGCGCGGTGATCCGCAAGGAGGTCACGACCTCGCTGCTGATCGCCGTCACCATCGGTCTGGCGGCCTGGGTGCGCGCCTGGATCATGGGCGTCGGCATGGAGGTGACGCTGGTGGTCAGCCTGTCGCTGGTGGCGATCACCGTGTGGAGCGCCATTGTTTCGTCGATCATCCCGATGCTGCTGAAACGTCTCGGCATCGATCCTGCCGTGGTGTCGGCGCCGTTTATCGCCACCTTTATCGATGGCACCGGCCTGATTATTTATTTCAAAATCGCCCAGCACGTTTTGGGTATTTAAACCGCTCCGCCCGTAAAGGGCGGAAATGTGACAAACCTGAGGAGGACGTTAAAAACCATGGACGCCGACCAACCCCGATATTTAACGCAAGGGGATTTTATCGATAACATTTAACCTGAGGACAAAATAATGGGAAACATGACTATTTTTATGGGATTCCTGGCAATGATCAGCTCGTTGGGCCTGTTGGCGGCCTATATGAGCACCAAATGGGATGATTGATGAACGCTAAAGATCCGCCTAGATGCATCCTCCCCGTAACCGCTATTTATTATGGGGAGGATTTAGCGGCGCGCTGAACGCGCGGCCTGATACGGGAGTTGATAATAATGACGATTCTTATTCTGGGATTGCTCTACGCCATTTTAATGATTTCGGTGGGGGTGAATGAGATTTATTTTTATTCCACCGGAAAATCCAATTTTCTTACTAGCCTCATGCTGACTTTCTCTGGCAGTATGCTGCTGATCGCCTTTGTCTGGCAATTATCCTCTAAAGTAAAAAAATAAATCACCGTCCGAATGTGAGCAGCATCATGCAAAATGAAAAACAGGCCGTGGCCAGAAACTCGATGATCACCAGCGGGTTGCTGGCCACGGGCAAATTCGTCGCCGGCATTTTTACCGGCAGTATTGGCCTGATATCCGAAGGGATCCACTCTTTCACCGATTTTATCGCCACCAGCATCACCTGGCTGGCGGTGCGCATCAGCGATAAACCCGCCGATGACGATCACCACTTCGGCCACGGCAAGGTGGAAAACCTGGCGGCGCTGTTCGAGGTGTTGCTGTTGCTCGGCGCCGCCGGTTGGATCGTCTACGAGGCGGGCAGCAGCCTGTTTGGGCAGCCGCATGAGATCGTCGCGGCGCCGGTGGTGATCGCCGTGCTGCTGATTTCCATCTGCGTCGATTTTTTCCGCGTGCGGGCGCTCAACCGCGTCGCTAAAGCGACTGACAGCGCGGCGCTGGAAGCGGATGCGCTGCATTTCTTCTCCGACATGCTTTCGTCCGGCGTGGTGCTGCTGGGCATGGTGTTTGTGCTGCTGGGATTTGGCCGTGCGGACGCCATCGCCGCGCTGATCGTCGCCGGTTTTATCTTTGTCGCGGCAATCAAACTGGGTAAACGCTCCTTCGACTCGCTGATGGATGCCGCGCCGGCCGGAGCCACCGAGGCGATTCGCGCCACGCTGGACAGCCTCCCGGCGGTGCTGGCCTGCGACAGCGTGCGCATTCGCAACGCCGGCGCCGTACTGTTTGTCGAGATCACGGTGGCGGTGTGCCGCACCTTGCCGCTGGAACGCATCGATGCGCTCAAGCGAGAAATCGTCGAACGACTGCGGGAGCAGTATGCCAAGGCGGAGTTTACCGTCATCGCGGTGCCGCAGACCCGCAGCGACGAAGACATGGCGACGCGCATTCGGGCGATCGCCGCCAATCACGGCGCGCAGGTGCAGAACGTCACCTTGCAGCAGTTGCCGACGCGCATGGCGATCGGCATGGATTTGGCGGTGCCGGCCAACGCCAGCGTGGCGCAGGCGCATGATATCGCCACGGAGATAGAAGGGATCCTGCGTCAGGCGATCGGCGAGGACACCGAGATAGAGACCCATCTGGAACCGCAGACGCCGCACTGGCTGGCCAGCGAGGATGTTTCCGCCGCCGAGCTGGCCGATATCCGGCTGATTTTGCAGTCGGCGCTGGAGCAGGGGGATAAGGTACAAGACGTGCACAACATCCGGGCGCGCAGAACCGCCGGCGGCGGCATCGTCAACTTCCACTGCCGGGTGTCGCCGGCGGTAACCATCGCCGCCGCGCACGATGCGGTCGATCGGGTCGAGCGGCGGCTGCGCGCGCTTTATCCGGCCATCTCACGCGCGATAGGGCACGTCGAGCCGATCAAGCCCGGCGTTTGAATCAGCTCGGCCAATTGCGGATAGAGCGCCGCGTTGGCCAGCAGCAGCGGGTTGCCGCGTCGCAGCCCGTTGTGGTGCATAAAGTCATTCGCCACGCCGCCGGCTTCGCGCGTCAGCACCAGCCCTGGCAGGCTGTCCCAGGCGTTCATATGCGGTTCGTAATAGCCTAGCAGGCGCCCGGCGGCCACCTGGGCGGTCATCAGCGCGCCGGAACCATTGCGCACAAACATGCCGCCCGCCTGCAGCAGGCGACAGAGAAAGCCGCTGAATTCCGCCGCCGAAGCGCGTGGTGAGATCCCAACGCCCATCACGCCATCCGCGACGCTGCGCCCGGCATGCACGCCGATCGGTTCCCCGTTGAGGAAGGCGCCTTGGCCGCGGCAGGCGCGGAACATCTCGCGGTGGTTGGGATCGTAGACCACGCCGATCGTTGGCTCACCGTCGATCACCACGCCTATCGCGATACACCAGGTATGCAGCCCGTTCAGGAAGCAGGCGGTGCCGTCAATCGGATCGACCACCCAAATACAGGCAGCATTATCGCCGCTGCTGCCGCTCTCTTCGCCGAGAAACCCGTCCTGGGGAAACCGACGGTTGATCATACGGCGGATCAGCGCCTCGACTCGGCGGTCGGCCTCGCTGACCACGTCCTGCAGCCCCTGTTTAAACTCGACGGCCAGGCTTTGCCGGCGTTGATAAAAGCTGAAGGCGAGATCGGCGGCGGCGCGGGCGATCTCACGCGCGAAGCGGTAGCGCGCCTCGATGTCCCGTGGAGAGAGTGATGTCATGGAGTGCCTGATAACGAAAAAAAGAATGGCAGTAGCCTGCCAGAGAATGATGAAAGTAATGTGTCGCTCAGCGCTGCGGATAACAAAAGCGCCGCGTGTCGCGCCTCAAGCCGGCGGCGGCACGCGGTTTTTGCAAAGAGGAAAAAACAGGCCGCCGGGCGGCCTTTATACCCTTGCCGGGTTGGCAGAGATCACCGAATAAAAAACAAGGAAAATCAATTTATTGATTTTCGGCCGATCACCACAAAGAGGGGAAAAACCACGCTTTTTCCCCTCTTTGTCAACAGCCTGACAGGCCGCCGGGCGGCGGCCTGTGGGATTAGCCCAGATGCAACCGGGCGGTGAGGTCGGCAATCTCGCGGCGCCAACGCGCCTGAAGCGCCGGTTTTTGATGCTTCGGTTTACGCGCCAGGTCGGCCTCCAGTTTGCTTTCGAGGGCAAACAGGGCGGTCAGCAACGCCTCTTCGCCTTCCAACTGCGGGTCTGGCGTCGGGGCGTCTGCGTTGGCCTCGTGCGCCGTCGGCAGCGCCAGCGTTTCACCCGCCAGACGCTGGTACACCGGCGCCAGATCGTGCCACTCCTCCAGTTTTTGTTGGTCTATCAGCCAAAAGCGGTTGCAGCTCTGTTCGATCAGCATCCGATCGTGGGTGACCAGCATGACGGCGCCGGGGAACTGACGCAGCGTTTCCGCCAGCTCCTCTTTGCCCGCCATATCCAGGTGGTTGGTGGGCTCGTCCAGCAGCAGCAACGAATGGTTGGCCAGCGTCAGGCCGACAAACAGCAACCGTGAACGCTCGCCGCCGCTCAGCGAACGGATCTGCTGATGGTGGCGCAGGTAAGGGAACCCGGCGCCGATCAGCGCCATTTTCCGCTGTTCCTCGGTCAGAGGCGCAAACTGCGCCAGCGCTTCGCTCAACGTGTCTTCATCGCGCAGCTGTTGCAGGCTCTGATCGTAATAGCCGATGCGCACGCGCGGATGGAACAGCGCCGGGCGCTGCGTTTGTTGCTGATACTCGCGCCACAGCAGGCGCAACAGCGACGATTTTCCGCAGCCGTTGCGCCCGACGATGGCGATGCGATCGCCGCTTTTCACGCGCAGATGTTCCAGGCTGAACAGCACCGGCGCATCCGGCGCCGGGCGCACCGCCCAGTGCGGCAGCGCCAGCAGGCGATCGGCGTCCAGCGCTTCTCCCTGCAGCCGCAGCCGCCACGGGCTGCCGGCGGTCAGGGTGGTCTGTTCTTCCTTCAACCGATCGACGCGCTTCTCCATTTGCTTGGCCTTGCGCGCCAGATCTTCGTTGTCGTAGACCTTGCCCCAGGTCGCCAGGCGCTTGGCGCTTTTTTCCACCCGGTCGATTTCCTTTTGCTCGGCGTGGCGCCGCTGTTCGTCCGCGGCGTCCTGTTCCGCCAGCGCGCCGCGTGCCGCAGAGCAGGGCAAACGGAAGAACTGCAGCGTTTTGTCGCGCAGGATCCAGGTGCAGTTGGTTACCTGGTCGAGCAGGTAGCGATCGTGCGACACCAGCACGAAGCTGCCGGTCCAGTTACGCAAGAACTGTTCCAGCCACAGCAGCGTGGGCAGGTCCAGGTGGTTGCTGGGTTCGTCGAGCAGCAGCAGATCGGGTTGGCGGATCAGCGCGCGCGCCAACAGCAGCCGCGTATGCTGGCCGCCGCTGAGGGCGCCGGCGGTCAACGTCCAGCTCTCTGGTTCAAACCCCAGCTCGGCCAGTAGCGCTTCGCAGCGCCAGCGTTCGCTGAGGTGTTGGCCTGCAGGGAGCCGCGCCAGAACCGCATCCAGCAGGGTACTGGCGTGCAGCTCCGGCGGCAGATGCTGCTCAATGCGCGCCATCAGACATTGATGTGACAATGTCACCGATCCGGTGTGCGCAGGCAGGTCGCCGCTGAGAATTTGCAGCAGGGTGCTTTTGCCGCAGCCGTTATCGCCGATCAAACCGATGCGGTCGCCTTTTTTCAGGCTGAAGGAAATCTCGCTCAGCAGGACGCCGAACGCGTTGTCGTAACCGACAGATTGTGCAGACAGTAATGTGCTCATTGCTTACTCAAGAGTTACAGGCATGACAATGCCTATCGTCAAACATTGCTGACGACAACCCGGTAAGCCGGAGGGAAGATCCTGGATTTAGTAAGCTTCGCTCAAGCTGGGTTATCGCAGCGCGATACCGGTAATGCTTGAGCGGCGACGATTACCAAAGAAGTGTGAGTGAAAAACCAATTCACACGTCAGCATAGTAAGTCTCCTTTTATTGGTTGCAGGTTAATCGGTGGCTGGATTATAGAGCGCTTCATGCCGTATCGCCAGTGTAAAAGCGCCTGAATTATCAGCAAGCTAAGGCGAGCGCGGGCGCGTGGCACACAATGGGAATAATTACTGTATTTCGGCCGACATTAAGCAGCTATTATAATTAGCGTTTATGGTTAAGCGACGGTTCATCCGCCGCCTGTTCGTCTGTCTATCAGATAATGATGCTGAGCACTGAATTTATGTTAAAGCCTCGCCCGTTCCTGCTGTTGTTATTATTGCTGTTGGGTATGCAACTGACGCCGTTCGCCGCCGTCGCCGCCCCCCAGGATGATCCCGCCGCCGAAAGCGCGCCCGATCCCGCTACGCAGCTGAAAGCCGCGCAAAAGCAGTTGGACAGCATGAAGCAGCTGGTTTCCAAAGCGACGACCGACACCCAGCTCAGCAAGCTGCGGTTGGCGACGGACGATCTGGTCGCCAGCATGGATAAATTGTCCGCCGATCTGCAGCCGGTGCAGGAAAAACTGCAGGCGCAGCTGGACGTGCTGGGGCCGGCCCCGGCGGCCGGCGCGCTGCCGGAAACCCCGGCCGTCGCCCAGCAACGCAATGCGCTGAACAACAGCAAGAAGCAGCTGGACGATGCGGTAAAACGCGCGCAGGCCATCAAGACCAGCGCCTTCGACCTGGGCCAGCAGATCAGCGATCTGCGCCGGGTGGCGTTCAAAACCCAGCTGGCGCTGAACACCGGCAGCATTTTGGGCGTCAAATTCTGGACGCCGGTGGTGCAGCCGTCAGCGGATGACGTGCAGCGGCTGGACCAGTTCAATGCCGAGATGAAAGCGGCCTGGGACGCCAGTTGGCAGGACGAATGGCGTTACGGTTCGCTGGCGCTGCTGGCGCTGGCGGTGATCGTCTGGTCCTGGGGGCGTTATTTCTCCGAGCGTTTCCTCGCCTGGGTCAGCATTCGCTTCCTGCCGGACGGGCGCCTGCGCCGCAGCTTCATGGCGATCGTCACCGTGGCGGTGACGGTGATCACCACCTCGATCGCGCTGAATCTGCTGTATTACGTCTTTGTCCGCGTGCAGCCGCTGCCGGTGATGCTGGAAGACTTCGCCGAAGGCTTTAACCGTCTGGGGATTTTCTGCGCGCTGATCGCCGGGTTGGGGCGTGCGGCGCTGTCGCTGAATCGTCCGTCGTGGCGTCTGGCTTCGCTGGACAATGAAGTGGCCGCCGGGCTGCGTTACTTCTCGCCGCTGCTGGCCGGTCTGGCGCTGGCGTTCGGCACCGTGGAGCTGATCAACAACGTCGTCAGCGCCTCATTGGCCACCACCATCTTCGGCAATGGCCTGGTGGCGGGGCTGATCGGCATGGTGCTGCTGGCGGCGCCGCTGCGCGGCCAGCGCATTCGTCGCCGTCTGGAGCAGCAGGGCGCGCACCTGGAAAAACGCACGCTGGTCGGCGGGCTGGTGCACATCGTCACCCTGGTGTGTTCGGTGGTGATCCTGCTTTCCCTGCTTATCGGCTACATCGCCTTCGCCCGTTTCCTGACCTACCAGCTGATCTGGGTGGTGCTGGTGCTGATGGCGTTCTACTTCATGGTGCTGTTCGCCACCGACCTGTGCGCCGCGCTGTTTTCGCCGCAGACCGTCAGCGGCAAGATGCTGAAGAAAACGCTCAGCTTCAAGGATCGCCATCTGGAGCAGATGTCGATCATTACCACCGCGCTGGCCAAATGTTCACTGTTGCTGTTGATGATCGTCGCGTTGTTCAACGGCTCGTTTGGCAGCACCACGCCGGGCTCACTGATGGAGAAAATCGTCTCCATCCTGACCGGCGAAGGGCTGCAGCGTTTCAACATCGTGCCCGGCAACCTGCTCAACGCCGTGATCTGCCTGGCGATCGGCATCTACATCCTGCGTGCGGTACGGCGCTGGCTTGGCTCTGAGCTGTTGCCGAAGACCATTTCGGACGTCGGCATCCGCGCCTCGCTGGTGACGCTGTTCAGTAATATCGGCTATGTGCTGGTGATTCTGATCACCCTGGCGGCGCTGGGCATCCAGTGGAGCAACCTGGCGTGGATCGTCAGCGCCCTGTCGGTCGGTATCGGTTTCGGTTTGCAGGAGATTGTGAAGAACTTTATTTCCGGTCTGATCCTGCTGACCGAACGCCCGGTGAAGGTCGGGGATATGATCGGCATCGGCGGCGTGGAAGGCGACGTGCGGCGCATCAACGTGCGCGCTACCGAAATTCAGCTCAGCGACCGCTCCACCATGATCGTACCGAACTCGCAGCTGATCTCGCAGAACGTGCGCAACGCCACCATGGGCAACGCGCAAGGCGTGGTGACCATCGCGTTGACGTTCCCGACCTCGATCGATCCGGAGCAGGTGCGCAATATCTTGCTCAGCGCCTATAACGAGTACGAAACCATTCTGGACACGCCGGCGCCTTACGTGCGCTTCAGCCAACTGGGACCGGACGGCATTATCCTGAGCGTGACCGGCTATGTGCCGAGCCCGCGCATGGTCGGCGCCACCAAGAGTGAACTGCTGTTCAATATCCTCAAGCTGCTGCGCGCGCAGGAAGTGAGCCTGTCCAGCCCGCAGGAAGTGGTGTTTATGAAGCAGCAGGCGACGCGATATCAGGCCAATGAAGAGGAGCACTCCTCCTAGTGCCGGTTTGAGGCGGCGGGCCGTTAAGCGACGGCCCGCCGAGCGCGGCTAGTACATCGATGGTTCCACCGATTGCGAGCAGTCGCTGTTGGCGCTGGATTTGGTGCAGGTGTAAGGTTCATTTGGCGATGCCGAAGGCGCATTCGATGGGCCGCCGCCTCCGCCGATACAACCGCTCAGCATCAACGTCAAAAACACGAGAATTATCTTCTTCATCTCACCGTCCTCCATTGCGATTCCTCCTTTAAGTATATGCCGGGAAAGCGAACGGCACCGCTTGCCGCTGCGAACTATACTCCCTGGATGCCGTATTGATGCTCAACCTCGGCGAATGAGGGGAGAAAGATGCAAACCGACGACGATTTGACCCGCTTTGCCGCGCAGGGCGAGCCGCCGTTGCCGCCCGGTTCCAGGCAGGGCTTTGTCAAACACGACGGCGCGCACATCTGGTATGCGGCCTATGGCGCTGATCGCGGCGGTTTACGAGCGCGCGCAGCAGTTGGGATTGCCGCGCGTCTATTGGAATACCTACGAAACCAACCAGATCGCCATGCGGCTGTACGACAAGGTGGCGGAGCGCCCCGGTTTTGTGATGTATCGCAAGGCGTTTTGACGTGGGATGAAAAAACAACCCCACATAGCAAAATCTTATTTTGCTTTTGAGGAAAAAGACGGCGGTTTTTACCGGTAACAGGCCGACTGAGGCGTGAAATGTTCAAAGTGAAGCGTCCGATTTAGCCGTTTCTGCGCCAGGCATGCGGGTGTCGTCAATATATTGATACACAAATATATTTTTCCTAGATGAATAAACAGATGTCCGGGCCGGCAAAACTGGCAATAATAGGCGAGTCGGCCGCTTATCTTCTCCTCATCGTCGACGGTTGTGACACGAACAGATTGTCACCTTACGCAGCAGAAGTCTCTGGATCCAAGATGCAAACCACCTCGTTGTCCGATGCCCGGAAAATTTGGCCCGCACTCACCGTCTTTCTGTTGGTGTTCGCGGTTTGCCTGTTGGGCATCGTGAGCCGCCCCGTCGGATTTTTGGCGATATTCTGGCCGGTAAACGCCGTACTGCTGGCGGTTCTGGTGCGCCGCCCGCAGTGGGCCACGCGCGCCGGATGGGGCATAGCGGTGCTGGGCTATCTGGCGGCGGACCTGCTGACCGGCAGTTCGCTGCAAAAGGCGCTGCTGCTGAACGCCGCCAATCTGACCGGCGTGGTGGTGGGGTATCTGCTGTTCATGCGGCTGTCGCCGCCGGCGCGTATGCTGCAGCGTGGCGCCTCCAGCATGTACCTGTTCGGCATCTGTCTGGCCGCCGCCGCCGCGACCGGTTTGGTGGGCGCGGCGGCCTCGCAGTGGCTGTTCGGCAGGCCCTATTTGACCTCGCTGGCGCTGTGGTTCTCATCCGAGTTCACCAACTACGTCACGCTGATGCCGTTTATTCTGGCGTTTCCCGCCGATTGGCGACGTCGCCTTGCGGCGGCCGGCGCCATGTTCACCCAGCGCAGCCAATGGCCGCGGGCGGGGCGAAAACTCACGGTGTTGGCGCTGCTGTTGCTGGCGGCGGTGTGCAGCGTGCTGATCGGCGGCCCCGGGGCGGTGATCTTTCCCATGCCGGTGCTGCTGTGGCTGGCGATGTCCTTCTCACTGTTCTGCACTATGATTGCGGTGCTGATCTATGTGCTGTGGTGCCATCTGGCTATCGATTTCGGGTTGCTTAGCACGACGCTCGACATGAAGGTGTTGCAAAACGCGGTATCGATGCGTTTGGGCATCGCGCTGCTGGCGCTGGGGCCCATCGCCGTGGCCAGCATGAACTATGCGCGCAGCGCGCTGCTGCGCACGCTGGAGCATGTGGCGAACCACGATGCGCTGACCCACGTGCTGACGCGCAATGCGTTTATGCAGCGCGGCGAGCGGATGATTGACCAAAAGGGCGAGTTGGTATGCGTCATGATGCTTGATATTGATTACTTCAAATCGATCAATGATCGTTTCGGCCACGCCGGCGGCGATCAGGCGCTGATGGCCTTTACCCGCGCGATCGCCGCCGATTTGCGCGGCGATGATCTGTTCGGCCGCATGGGCGGCGAAGAGTTCGCTATCGTCTCGACGCTCGGCCGGCCGCAGCAGGGGTTGCAGCTGGCCGAACGGCTGCGGCAACGCATTGAGGCGGAATCGATCACCATGCCGGCCGGCCATCCGCTGCAGATCACCGTCAGCATCGGCATGGTGACCTGCCCGGGCGGTTCCGGCCAAAGCCTGGCCGACCTGCTCAAACTGGCGGATCTGGCGGTATACAAAGCGAAAAACGCCGGCCGTAACCGGGTCGCCACACCGGACTCTGACCCACCGAACGATCCTGAGCGCTGAACTTCCGATCCGGGTTGCGCGCCCGCCGTCTAAACTGGTAGGGGGGCGCAGGCAACGTCGCCCGCGCTGAACCGACTGTCCTTAATCAGACAAGAGGATACCAGGATGAAATATGTAGACGGTTTTGTGGTGGCGGTACCGGCCGCCAACAAGGAGGCTTATCACCGGTTGGCGGCCGCAGCGGCGCCGCTGTTCAAAGAGTTTGGCGCCACGCGCATCGTGGAGTGTTGGGGCGATGACGTGCCCGACGGCAAGCTCACCGACTTTCGCGGCGCGGTGAAGGCGCAAGAAGGTGAAGTGGTGGTGTTCAGCTGGATAGAGTACCCCTCCAAAGCGGTGCGCGACGCCGCCAACGAGAAAATGATGCACGATCCGCGCATGAAGGCGCTGGGTGAGATGCCGTTTGACGGCAAACGCATGATCTTTGGCGGGTTCGCGCCGATCCTCGATGCGTAAAGGAGGCGCAAATGGCCAGAATTACGCAACATCTGTGGTTTGAAAAGGACATGGAAGCGGCGCTGAATTGCTATGTCGCGCTGATCCCCGGTTCGTCCGTGAACTGGTTTTCCGACCTGCCGGCGGATACGCCGAGCGGCCCGGCCGGCAGCGTGAAACTGGCTTCTTTCACGCTGGGGGACCAGCGCTACGCGGCGATCGAAGCCGGGCCGCTGGATCCGTTCAACCACAGTTTCTCCGTGATGGTGGAATGTGACGATCAGGCGGAAGTCGACCGGCTGTGGGATGCCTTGAGCGAGGGCGGCGAGGCGGAGCAGTGCGGCTGGCTGCGCGATCGCTGGGGGCTGTGCTGGCAAATTGTGCCGCGGCGCCTGACGGAGTTGATGAACGATCCCGACGCCGCTCGTGTGCGGCGGGTCACGGAAGCGATGCTGCTGATGGGCAAAATCGACATCGCCGGGCTGGAAGCGGCGGCGCGGGGCTAGCGGAAAGAGAACGAAGGAGAGAAAGGATGCATCGAGAGCGGCACAGTATTGAACGCATCGGCTGGCTGCGGGCGGCGGTGCTCGGCGCCAACGACGGCATCGTTTCGACGGCCAGCCTGTTGCTGGGCGTGGCGGCGGCCAGCGCCGCGCATTCCGCGCTGATGATCGCCGGCGTTGCCGGGTGGGTGGCCGGTGCGATGTCGATGGCCACCGGCGAGTATGTGTCGGTCTCGTCGCAGGCGGATACCGAAAAGGCCGCGCTGGCGGAAGAGCAGGCGGAGCTGCTCGAAGACTATCCGGGGGAGTTTCGCGAACTGACGTCAATCTACGTGCATCGCGGGCTGGATCCGGCGCTGGCCCGGCAGGTGGCGGAAAAACTGATGGCGCATGATGCGTTGGAGGCGCACGCGCGCGACGAGCTGGGCATTTCCTCCGTCACCCGCGCCCGGCCGCTGCAGGCCGCGCTGGCGTCGGCCCTCAGTTTCTCCCTCGGCGCGCTGCTGCCGCTGCTGGTGGCGCTGTGGGCACCGGTCACCTGGACGCGGCCGGCGCTGGTGGCGTCGGCGCTGATTTCCCTCGGCGTTCTCGGCGGCATCGCCGCGAAAACCGGCGGGGCGCCGATCTTGCCGGGCGTGGCGCGCATCCTCATCTGGAGCGCACTGGCGATGGCGGTTTCTTCCGGCGTCGGCCTGCTGTTTGGCGTGACGGCAGGCTAACGCCGCGTTTGCATCAATCTAGTGCACCTCAAACTCAGAATTTATCATTTGTCAGCCGCCGGCGTTCACGGCATGGTGACGGCAACGCCAAATCAGTCAGGGACTCTTATGCAAAAATCACAGATTCAAGCGTGGGTTGCGCAGCATCCGCTGCTGCAGCAAATGGTCGCTCTCGAGCCGATCACCTGGTTCAATCCGCGTGCGACCACGCTGGCCGCCGGCTTGCCCCATGTCGGGCTGACCGCCGCCGACGTGGCCGAAGCCGAGCAGCGCCTGGCGCGTTTCGCGCCTTATCTCGCGGCGGCCTTCCCGGAAACCCAACCGACAAAGGGGATCATCGAATCCGAGCTGGTGGCGATCCCCGCCATGCAGCAGGCGTTGGATCGGCGCTATGGGCAGGCGTTGGGCGGGCGTCTGCTATTGAAAAAGGACAGCCATCTGCCGATTTCCGGTTCAATCAAAGCGCGCGGCGGCATCTATGAGGTGCTGACGCACGCGGAGAAACTGGCGCTGGAGGCGGGGCTGCTCCAGATCGGTGACGACTACGCCCGACTGTGTTCCGATGCGTTTCGTCAGTTCTTCCGTCAGTACCGCATCGCCGTCGGATCAACCGGCAATCTGGGATTATCCATCGGCATCATCAGCGCCCGCCTGGGATTTGATGTCAGCGTGCACATGTCGGCGGATGCGCGAGAGTGGAAAAAACAGAAGCTGCGTGACAATGGCGTGACGGTGGTGGAATACGCCGAAGATTACGGCGTGGCGGTCGAGCAAGGGCGCCAACAGGCGGCGAACGATCCGAATTGCTTCTTTATCGACGATGAAAACTCGCAAACCCTGTTCCTCGGCTACGCGGTGGCGGGTGGCCGCCTGAAGCGGCAGTTTGCCGAACAGGGTATTGTGGTGGACGCGCAGCATCCGCTGTTCGTGTATCTGCCGTGCGGCGTCGGCGGCGGGCCGGGCGGTGTGGCCTTTGGCCTCAAGCTGGCGTTCGGCGATCACGTTCACTGCATTTTCGCCGAACCGACCCATTCCCCCTGCATGCTGCTCGGTGTCTACAGCGGGTTGCATGACGGCATTGCGGTGCAAGATCTCGGCATCGACAACCGCACGGCGGCGGACGGGCTGGCGGTGGGGCGCGCCTCCGGTTTTGTCGGCCGGGCAATGGAGCGCCTGCTGAGCGCATTTTACACGCTGAGCGACGAAGAGATGTTCGCATTGCTCGGGTTGTTGGACAGGCACGAGCATATCCAGCTGGAACCCTCCGCCCTGGCGGGCATGGCCGGGCCGTGGCGCATGGAGGCCAATGCGCAACAGCTTAGCGGGCAAGGGGTGAGCGCGGAAAGCCTGGCGCAGGCGACGCATCTGGTGTGGGCGACCGGCGGCGGCATGGTGCCGCCAGCGGAAATGGCGAAGTACCTCGCCGCCGGGCAGACGGCTGAGTAAGGCGCAATATAAAGTAAAAAGGGGCGAACATCGCCCCTGATTGGTTTGCCGTGCGGTTAAAGCTGTTCGCCGTTGCTGGCGATCACCCGGCGATACCAGTCGAAGCTTTTCTTGCGCGAACGTTCGAGCGTGCCGGTGCCGTCGTCGTGTTTATCGACGTAGATAAAGCCGTAGCGCTTGCTGTACTCGCCGGTGGTGAACGACACGCAGTCAATGCAGCCCCACGGCGTATAGCCGATCAGGTCTACGCCGTCTTCAATCACCGCTTTTTTCATCTCTTCGATATGGGCGCGCAGATAGTCGATGCGATAGTCATCGTTGATCTGGCCGTCCGCTTCCACCTTGTCGAAGGCGCCGAAGCCGTTCTCCACGATAAACAGCGGTTTCTGGTAACGTTCATACAATACGTTCAGCGAGTAGCGCAGCCCGACCGGATCGATCTGCCAGCCCCAGTCGGAAGCCTTGACGTGCGGGTTCGGCACGTTGCCCGGGAAGCCGAACATGCCGTCGCTGCCTTCCACCGCGTTGGCCTGCAGCGCGTTGCTCATGTAATAGCTGAAGCCGATGTAGTCGGTGCAGCCCTCGCGCAGGATCTGCGCGTCCTGCGGCTGCATCTCGATCTTCAGCCCTTTGCGTTCCCAGTCGCGCAGCAGATAGCTTGGGTAGTAGCCGCGCATCTGCACGTCGGTGTACAGATAGCGCTGGTGCATCGCCTCCACGGCGTACATCACGTCGTCCGGCTTGCAGGAATAAGGGTAGAACGGCACGCAGGCCAGCATGCAACCGATCTTGAACTCCGGGTTGATCTGATGGCCGAGTTTGACCACCTGCGCGCTGGCGACGAACTGGTGGTGCAATACCTGGTACAGCGCCTGTTCCGGGTTGTCTTCCTGGGTGTAGTCCACGCCGGAACAGCAGTAGCCGAACAGCGGGTAGCGGTAGTTGCTCTGGTTGTTGATCTCGTTGAAGGTCATCCAGTACTTCACCTTCTCGCGGTAGCGGCGCATCACCACTTCGCTAAAGCGCACGAAAAATTCCACCACCCGGCGGTTTTTCCAGCCGCCGTAGGTTTTCACCAAATGGTAAGGCATTTCGAAGTGCGACAGGGTGATCACCGGCTGGATGCCGTATTTCAGCAACTCGTCGAACAGATCGTCGTAAAACTGCAGGCCGGCCTCGTTTGGCGTTGCTTCGTCGCCGTTCGGGAAGATGCGCGTCCAGGCGATCGAGGTGCGGAAGCATTTGAAACCCATCTCGGCGAACAGCGCCACGTCCTGTTTGTAGCGGCCGTAGAAGTCCACCGCTTCATGGTTGGGGTAACGGTAGCTGTCGAGCACGCCGTCGGTCATCACGCGATCGACGCCGTGCGAACCGCCGGACAGCACGTCGGCGATGCTTGGGCCTTTGCCGCCCCGATCCCAACCGCCTTCAACCTGGTGCGCGGCGACCGCGCCTCCCCACAGAAAATCTTTCGGCAACTGTTTCATCGTCAATGTCTCATCTTATTTAATGAAGGATAATAACGTCCGCATTGCTAATAGAGTAACAAGACCAAAAGAAATGTCACGATATAACAAATCGCCGTACAAAGTGACTTGTCACAATAAAAAAACAGCCTGTTTTATTTTGCCGAATTAATATGCCCAAGCCGTTTGCCGATGGTTTCAATAATGTAAAGCACGGGGATCTGCGTGGTGATATTGTGATGGCCGCCGATCAAATGCTGCGGCACATGGTAGGAGAGATTAAAGTCCGCCAGCCGCGCCAGCGAAGAGGTTTCGTTGTTGGTGATGCTGATGATCTTGCAGTGGTGCAGACTGAACTGGCTCGCCAGCCGCAGGATCTCTTCGGTCTCGCCGGAGACTGATAACATGATCGCCACCGCGTTTTTATACATATCGCTGTTGACGGGATAATAAGGATCGTCGATATGGGTGCTGAATTTACCGACGTTGGAAAAGAAACGCGCGCCATATTTCCCCAAGGCGCCAGAGGTGCTGATGCCGACGAAAATAATCCGCTCGGCGGCGGCGATATGGTGCGCCGCTTCATCGAGTAACTGATTAAATTCGTCGTTGCTGACGCTTTTAAAAAAACTGAGAATTTCGCCGATGCCGGAATCGACCGGCGGCGCATCGCTTTGCTCCAGATACAGTTTGAAACGGATGCGAAATTCTGAATAACCGTCGCAACCCATTTTTTTGCAAAATCGCAGCACGGTAGTGGTGGATACGCCGGCGGCCTCGGCCAGCTCGCGGATGGTCATGTACATCACTTGATTTTTGTGTTTGCTGACGTAGTTATAAACCATTAGCTCCAGGGCGTTGAGCTCGGCGATTGCTTTATGGGTGAACATGGGTCGATCCGGCGGCTGAAAATGGGACATTTATCTGCGGGTTACCATAGCAAAATTCGCCGCCGCCGACACTGCCGAACAAAAAGAAAAGCCGCACCAGTCAGGGGCGGCCCAGGGTTCACGACGAACAAATTAAAGCAAAACGTTCCGGAAGACATGCCATGAAAACGCGTTTCATCACACAGGGTTAGCATAGGCCAGCGGATGCCGGCGGCAAAATGCCGGTTTCTGCTTTCTAAAGCCAAAGCGCGGCAAAGGCTATGGCGCCTCGGGCTTATCTTCGGACCAGCGGGCGGCGTTGACATCCACCTTAACCGGCAGCAGCCCGATGGCGGTGAATTTATCCGCCAACTGCTGTTGCTGTCTGAACACCTCCGGCGACATGCGCTGGCTGCCGAACGGCATGCGGGCGATGGCTCTGGCCCAAATGGCCTGATCCAGACCGGTGCTCTGAGCGAGGATCGCCGCCGCTTCCTGTGGATGCTCGTTGGCCCAGTCGCTCAGCGCGCCGAGCTGTTGAATCACCTGTTTGGCGCTGTCCGGGTAGGTTTCGGCAAAGCGGCGGCTGGCGAGATAGAAGGTGTAGTGCGGCACCAGGCCCTCCGCGTCTTTCAGCAGGCGGGCGTTGGCGCGGGTTTCCACCTCGGCGTAGTAGGGATCCCAAATCACCCAGGCGTCGACGCTGCCGCGCTGGAAGGCGGCGCGGGCATCGCTCGGCGGCAGATAGACCGGCGTGATGTCCTTGTAGCTCAAGCCGGCCTGTTCCAGCGCGCTCACCAGCAGGTAATTGACGTCAGACCCTTTGTTCAACGCCACGCGTTTGCCTTTCAGATCGGCCACGGAGCGGATCGGCGAATCCTGCGGCACCACGATGGCTTCGGTTTTCGGGCTGGGCGGCGAATGCGCCAAATAAACCAGATCGGCCTTGGCGGCTTGCGCGAAGGCCGGCGGCGCGTCGCCGGTCGCCGCCAGATCGATGCTGCCGACGTTCAACCCCTCCAACATCTGCGGGCCGGCGGGGAATTCTATCCAGCGAACCTTGACGCCCTGCGGCTGGCTCAAGGGCTTTTTCCAGCGTACCGCGGTATTTCAGCAGCGCAAAAATGTTGGCTTTCTGGTAACCGATGGTGATTTGCTGCGGTTTCTCCTGCGCGCCGGCCGGCAGGCTAAACAGGCCCAGCAGCAGGGCGGCGATCAGCGGCGTTGTGAGTTTTCTCATCCTGATTTTCCGATAGGCGAAGTGAACAATAGCGATACGCGCTGGGCGTAACGTCATGAAACGGCATTCAAATTTTCCTGCGGCGGGATAAGGGCGATGATAATGAGCGGCGCAGTGGCGTGTAAAGCGCCCGCTTATGCTGAATAATGCCTTGCTTAGCCATAAATGAGCTTAAGCGGGAGAAGGGGATCTCTACGCTATGCCGCGTCACGCTCGCGCGAACGCGCCAGCAACGGCGGCACCAGCAGATAGAGGGCGGCGGCCAACGCCCAGACCAGGCCGGGCCAGACATCGCGCGTGGCGGCATACAGCGCCGTCGCCACCAGCGGCCCCGCAACGCCGATCAGGCTGCCCATGCTGGCCAGCGTCCCTTGCAGCTCGCCCTGATGGTCGTCGTCCACCTTTTGCGCCATTAACGCCTGCAGCGCGGGCAGCGCCATACCGCCCGCGGCGAAGAACGGCAGCAGCGCAAAGGGCGCCCAGCCGCGCGTGGCGATCGATAACAGCACCAGGCCCAGCGCGTCGGCGGTCAGGCCGATCAGCAGCGCCTTGCGTTCGCCGAGCCGCGCGACCAGCGGGCCGATGGCGAAGGCCTGCGACAGCGCGTGGCAGGCGCCGTAACCGGCCAGCGACAGGCCCGCCACCATCATGCTCCAGCCGAAACGATCCTGGCCGTATAAAATCCACAGCGTGGCCGGCGCCTGTGAAACCAGCGCCATGATCAGGTAAATGCCAGCCAGCGGCAGCAGGCCCGGTTTGCCGTGCAGCCGTCGCAATGACGAAAAGGGATTGAGGCGGATTTTCTCGGCGGCGCGGGCGCGGGGTTTACGCGATTCCGGCAGCAGGAAAAACGCCATCGCCAGGTTGAGGGCATTCATCGCCGCCGCCGCCAGGAAGGGCGCATGCAGATGCCACTCGCCCAGCGAACCGCCGAGCAGCGGGCCGACGATAAAGCCGACGCCGAACACCGCGCCCACCAGGCCGAAACGCCGCGCGCGCTGGCCGGCAGGAGTAATATCGGTAACGTAAGCGGTGGCGACCGCCATGTTGGCGCCGGTGATGCCCGCCAGCAACCGGCCCAGATAGAGCCAGGCCAGCGTCGGCGCGAACGCCATCAGCAGGTAGTCGGCCGCGGCGCCGGCGAGTGAAATTAACAGCACCGGCCGCCGGCCGAAACGATCGCTCAACGCGCCGAGGATCGGTGAAAACAGGAATTGCATCAACGCATAGGCCGCCAGCAGGGCGCCGTAATGCACGCTGCCGGCGTCAAGACCACCCAGCGAGCGCAACAGCGCCGGCAGGATCGGCATGATCAGACCGATGCCCACCGCATCCAGCAACACCGTCAACAAAATAACCAGCATAGGTTTTTTCAAGATTGTGACTCTAACAGTGATAGAGTATTGAGTATTCCATAGTTACCCTATCAGTGATAGAGAGATGAGCGAAAAAAATACTGCGATACGTTTAACGCGTGAAACCGTCCTGCGCGGAGCGCTGGCGCTGCTGAATGAAATCGGCATCGATGCTCTGAGCACCCGTCGCCTGGCGCAACATCTCGGCGTGCAATCTCCCACGCTCTATTGGCATTTCAAGAACAAAGCCGAGCTGTTGAAAGCGATGGCGGAAACCATCATGTTGGATCACCGTGAAGAGCTGCCCGCCGATATGGCCTGGCAGGATTGGGTCGTCACCAATGCGAGCAATTTCCGTCGGGCTCTGCTGGCTTACCGCGACGGCGCGCGTCTGCATGCCGGCACCCGGCCGCAGGAGCCGCAATTCGCCATTATCGAGGCCAAGGTGGCGCTGCTGTGCCGGGCGGGCTTGACGCCTGAACGCGCGGTGAATTTGCTGTTCGCCGTCGGGCGCTTCGTCGTAGGCTGGGTGCTGGAAGAGCAGCAAATGCAGCCGGACGATACGCTGAATGACGCCGATCGCCAGCGTTACCCGCTGCTGTGCGAAGGCTGGGAAACTTTGCAGGATAAGGGCGCAGACGCGCTGTTCGAAGCCAGCGTGCGGCTGTTGGTCGACGGTGCCGAGGCCGCGTTGACGAACGCCAATAATCACGGGATGCAATCATAAAACCGGGCTTATCTATCGGAAATTTATAGAAAATACCCACTTTTCGTTAAAGCCATGGCGGCTACATTCCCTTAACATTATCAAGTTTTTTGATGATAATTATTAGCATGCTGCTCAATTATTCGACGCAGTGATGTTACGGATTAAATCCGTTTGTTTAAGGGATAGTTTCACCATGGAAATCAATGTTAATGGCCGGGTGGTTCCACTCGGCGATATCTCGCCCGAGACCCCGCTGTTGTACGTGTTACGCAACGATCTGCACTTGAATGGCCCCAAATACGGCTGCGGCCTGGGGGAGTGCGGCGCCTGCACCGTTCTTATCGACGGCGTCGCCGCTCGCTCCTGCTCAATGCCGCTGGCCGCGGTAGGAAGCAAGTCCGTCACCACGCTGGAAGGCCTGGGCACGCCGGAAACGCCGCACCCGGTGCAGCAAGGATTTATCGATGAGCAGGCGGCGCAATGCGGCTACTGCGTCAACGGCATGATCATGACGCTGGTCGCGCTGTTCGAACGTGAACCCGAGGCGGACGAACAGGCGATCAAGAAAGAGCTGGCCTACAACCTGTGCCGCTGCGGCACCCATCTTGAGATCTTGCGCGCCGCCGAACGCGCCCGCGCGCTGCTGGCTGCACGGAGGCAAGCATGAGCCGCCTCGAACTGACCCGCCGCCAGCTGCTGCAGGCCGGCGGTGTGGTGATGGTCAGCAGCCTGCTGCCCGCGCCGTTTAACGCCTTCGCCGCCGAACCTGCCTCAACGCCCGCCGATCTGCCGCTGGACAGGGTAGACAGTTTTATCAGCCTCACCGCCGACGGCCGGGTGACGGCCTTCAACGGCCACGTCGATCTCGGCACCGGCATTCGCACCGCGCTGGCGCAGATCGTCGCCGACGAAATTTGCGTGCCGTTCGAGCACGTCACGATGATCCTCGGCGATACGCAACGCACGCCGGATCAGGGGCCAACTATCGCCAGCGCCACCCTTCAGGTGACGTCGGTGCCGCTGCGCCAGGCGGCGGCGCAGGTGCGGCATATGCTGACGGCGCTGGCGGCCAAAGCCTTCGAACTGCCGGCCGACCAGCTGACGGCGGCGGCGGGGCAGGTGTTTGTGACCAAGAACCCGGGGCGCGCCTTGAGCTATGCGCAGCTGGCGAGCGGGCAGAATCTGCACGTGGCGCTGGATAAAAACGTGCCGCTGAACGGTGAACAGCAGAACCGCTATGTCGGCCGCGCCGTCGCCCGGGTCGATATTCCGGCCAAAGTGAGCGGCGCGCTGACCTACGTGCACGATCTGCGTTTGCCCGGCATGCTGCATGGCCGGGTGGTGCGCCCGCCTTACGCAGGCGCCGACAGCAGCGCGCCGCTGGGCGGCGGCCTGTTGTCGGTGGATGAAAGTTCGATCGCGCATCTGCCGGGCATCGTGAAACTGGTGGTGATCAACGATTTCATCGGCATTGTGGCCGAGCGCGAAGAGCAGGCGATCGCCGCCATGCGCCGGCTGAAAACCGAATGGAAACCCTGGGCCGGCCTGCCGGACCTGTCGCCGGAGGCGCTGCCCGCCGCGCTGGAAGCCAACCCGAAAACCGACCGCGTGCTGCGCGACGATGCGGGCACGGACGACGCGCTGGCATTGCTGCATACCGAAGTGCGGGCGGACTATGTCTGGCCTTACCATCAGCACGCCTCGATCGGCCCGTCCTGCGCAGTGGCGGAGGTTAAAGACGGGCGGGCGCAGGTGTGGTCCGGCACGCAAAACCCGCACGATCTGCGCAAAGATATCGCCACGCTGCTGGAATTGCCGCCTGAGCAGGTGCATATCACCCGCATGGAGGCCTCCGGCTGCTATGGCCGCAACTGCGCCGACGACGTCTCGGCGGACGCGGCGCTGTTGGCGCGGGCGACCGGCCGCCCGGTGCGGGTGCAGCTGATGCGCGAACAGGAATCCGGCTGGGAGCCGAAGGGCACCGGTCAGTTGATCCGGGTGCGCGGCGGCCTCGACGCGCAAAACCGAGTGGCGGCCTACGAGTTGAAAACCAGCTATCCCTCCAACAATGCGGTGACCTTGCCGCTGGTGTTGACCGGCAAGGTGGCCAACCGGGCTGACGTGCAACAGATGGGCGATCGCACCGCCATTCCGCAATACGAGTATCCGCACATGCGGGTGATTTGCCAGGACGCCGCGCCGATCGTGCGGGCCTCGTGGATGCGCGGCGTTTCGGCGCTGCCCAACGTGTTCGCCCATGAGTCCTGGATCGACGAGCTGGCCTGGCGTGCCGGCGAGGATCCGATCGCGTTTCGCCTGCGTTACCTGAACGATCCGCGCGCAGTGGCCTTGATTGAGGCCCTGAAGCGCCAGGCGAACTGGCAAGACGGCCCGGCGCACCGGTCACGCGCCGCCGGCGCCGAAGTGGTGAGCGGCCGCGGCTTCGCCTATGCGCGCTATTTCCACAGCAAATTTCCCGGCTTCGGCGCCGCCTGGGCGGCCTGGGTGTGCGATCTCAGCGTCAATCGCCTTTCCGGGCAGATCACGCTCGATAAAATCTTCGTGGCGCATGATTGCGGCCGGATGATCAATCCGGCCGGGGTGCGCCATCAGGTGCACGGCAACATTATCCAGTCCGCCAGCCGGGTGCTGAAAGAGTTTGTGACCTTCAACGCGTCGGGCGTGACGTCATTGGACTGGGGCGGCTATCCGATCCTGCGCTTTGACGAATTGCCGCAGGTCGATATCCAGCTGATCGACCGCCCGGACGAAGCGCCGATGGGTGCAGGAGAGTCCGCCTCGGTGCCGAGTGCGGCGGCGATCGGCAACGCGCTGTTTGACGCCCTCGGCGTGCGCCTGCGCGAGGTGCCGTTCACACCGGCGCGGGTGCTCGCCGCGCTGCGCGCTCAGGCCGGCCATTAACCCCCCGTAACGAACAAGGACAGCAAAGATGAGTAAGATGAAAAAAATCGTCGGGTGGGGTGGCGTCACGGTGATCGCCGTGGTGGTCGCCGGCGTGGTCGCCAGTTGGCAGCCGGAGATTGCGCCGCTCGCCGCCGATGCGCCCCACAGTTTCAGCGAGGCGCAGATCGCGCGCGGCAAAACGTTGGCCGATCTCGGCGACTGCGCCGTGTGCCACACCCGTGCGGGCGGCGAGCGCAACACCGGCGGGCTGGCGATGGAGATCCCCTTCGGCACCATTTACACCACCAACATCACGCCGGATGTGGAAACCGGCATCGGCAGCTGGAGCTACGCGGCGTTCGAACGCGCCATGCGCCACGGCGTCGATCGCCAGGGCCGCTATCTCTATCCGGCGTTTCCCTATACCGCCTTTACCCGCACCCGCGACGACGATCTGCAGGCGCTGTATGCCTATCTGATGTCGCAGCCGCCGGTCAAGTACCGGCCGCCGGCCACCGATCTGCACTTTCCGTTCAACATTCGCCAGGGCATCTTCGCCTGGAACCTGCTGTTCCTGACGCCGGGCGCGTTGCCGGAACAGTCAGCCCAAAGCGCCGACTGGAACCGCGGCGCGTACCTGGTTGAAGGGTTGGGGCACTGCAGCGCCTGCCACTCGCCGCGCAACGTGCTGTTCGGCGAGAAAACCGGCGGCGAGCACCTGGCCGGCGGCGTGGCGGAAGGCTGGACGGCGCCGGCGTTGACCGGCCGCTCGCCCGCGCCGCTCGCCTGGTCACAGCAGGATCTGGTCGATTTCATGCGCACCGGCTACTCGGCCAACCACGGCGTCGCCGCCGGCCCGATGGCGCCGGTGATCGAAGAAGGGCTGTCGCGCTTGCCGCAGGCCGACCTGCAGGCGATCGCCGTCTATCTGCGCAGCTATCATCCGGAAGCGGCGGCGCAGGCCGCGGCGGCAACTTTGAACGCTCAGGCGGAGCGCCAGGTCGAGCCCCTGAGTTCGCAAGGGGCGCGGCTGTTTTCCGGTGCCTGCATGGCGTGCCATGCGCAGGAAAAAGGCGCGCAGATGGCGGGGGTGCGCCCGTCTCTGGCGCTGAATACCAACCTGTTCGCCGAGGCGCCGGACAACGCCATTCGCGTGGTGCTGGACGGCATACAGCGGCCGGCGAACGCCGAGCTGGGCTATATGCCGGGCTTTCGCCATAACCTGAATGACGCGCAGATCGCCATCCTGCTCAACTACCTGCGGCAGCATTACGCCGGTCAGGCGCCGTGGCCGGACCTGGCGGCGCAGGTCGGCCGCTTGCGCGCCGAAACCGCGCAGAAATAGCCGCCGGGGGCTGGACAGCCACGCCGCGTTGGCGACAATAGAGCTTTTCACATGGACAGAGGCAGTAAAATGAATACGTTAGACGCAATCCGCCAGCGCCGCGCCACCAAGCAGTTCGATGCGCAGCACGTGATGACGCTCGAAGAGAAAAAAGCGTTGCTGACTATCGCGCTGCAGGGCGCGCCCAGCGCGTTTAACCTGCAGCACTGGCGCCCGCTGCTGATCGAAGATCGCGCGCAGCGCGAGAAAATTCGCGAGGCGGCGTGGGGGCAGGCGCAGGTGACCGACGCGTCGATGCTGGTCGTGCTGTGCGGCGATCTGTCGAGCTGGGAGTCACAGGTAAAAAACGTCTGGGCCGAGGCCGCGGAGCCGGTGCAGCAGTTCATGATCCCGGCCGTCGATCAGTACTATCGCGGCAAGCCGCAGGTGCAGCGCGACGAAGTGATGCGCAGCAGCGGCATCTTCGCCCAGACGCTGATGCTGGCGGCCAAGGCGCAGGGCTACGACTCTTGCCCGATGGACGGTTTTGATTTCGACGCGGTGGGCGAGATTATCAATAAGCCGGCGCATTATCAGATCGCGCTGATGGTCGCTATCGGCAAGGCGGCGGGGCAACCTTACCCGCGCATCGGCAAGCTGCCGTTCGACGAGGTGGTGAAAACCGATCGCTTCTGAGCTGAACGGTGAATGACAAAAGGGAAGGCTTGCGCCTTCCCTTATTTTTTTATGACGCACAGTTCGTTCCAGTAGCTGAAACGGATGCGCCGTTGCAGGCGGTGATGCCACATAGAACACTCCTTCTACCCTACACGGTTTAAATAAATAGCACCGCGCCGGACACAAGGCGAATGCCTTATTGTGCATAGCTTGCCCGTCGGGCGGGATTAACCGATTTTACCGGCCCGGTGCGCGGCGGGCGGCCATCGCCAGCCGAAGTTCATGCCCGCCGCCGCGCCGAGAATGGCCAGCGTGCCCAGCAGCTGCAACAGGCTGAGACGGTGCCCGAACGCCGCCCAGTCCACCACGATCGCCACTGCCGGGTAGATAAACGACAGCGCGCCGACCAGAGCGGTGGGGATTTTCTGGATCGCGCCATAGAGCAACGTGGACATCAACCCGGTATGCACCAGGCCGAGGGTCGCCAACAGCAGCCAGTCGAACGAATCGGCAGGAAGGTGGGGCAGACCGGCGAACGGCGCCAGCGCCAGCGCGCCGACGGTCAACTGAATCAACACGATCAGCTGCGGCGGCAGCGCGGCCAGCTGTTTGACGATCGCCGCCGCCAGGGCGTACATCAGGGCCGCCCCCAGCGCCAGCGCCACGCCCAGCAGATAGTCGCCACCGCCGCCACCGCTTTGCCGGCCGGTGACGATCAACACCATCCCGGCGAACGCCAGCAGAAGCCAGCCCAGCCGATTAGCCGTCAGTTTTTCGCCGAACAGCAACGCTCCCAGCGCCACCAACATAAACGGTTGAACATGGTAAGTCACGGTGGCGACAGCGATCGAGGCATGCTTATAGGCGGCAAACAATAGCGTCCAGTTGAGCACCAGCGCGAGGCCCCCCAGGACGGCGAAAGCCAGCTGCCGCCGGCTGATGGCGCCTGATTTCAGTTGCCCAAGCGCGGCGCAGGTGGCCAGCATCGCCAGCGCGCCAAACGCGCAGCGCCAAAACACCACCGTGGCGGGCGGCTGCCCTAAAACGAGTACCGGCCAACCGACGGTGCCGGAGATCGTCATGGCGAGGATCATTTGCACTGCGCCGCGCGTTTTCGTTTTCATGTCGTTTCCCTCGCGGCCTGACCGTGCTTGTGGTGAAGTCGCTTAATCATTAAAATGAACAATCGAACATTATGATGAACATGGCTGACGCTGTTCGTCAAGTCGAACAAATGAATGGTATAACGAACAATGAACGAGAGCCTAATGCAGAACATCACGCCGATTGGCCTCTTGTCGGCGGCAATCCGCCGTGAGCGGGAGCGATTGAACCTGTCCGTTACCGAACTGGCGAAGCGCGCGGGTATCGCCAAGTCCACGCTGTCGCAGCTCGAAGCCGGCAGCGGCAACCCCAGCCTGGAAACGCTGTGGGCGCTGGCGATGGCGCTGGATGTGCCGGTCAGCCGGCTGATTTCGCAGCCGAGCAGGCCGGTGCAAGTGATCCGCGCCCATGAGGGAACGCCGGCGCTGTCGGAGCAGGGCAACTACGCTGCCACGTTGTTGGCGACCTGCCCACCGGGGGCGCAACGCGACATTTACCGGCTGCGGGTGCAACCCGGTGAAACGAAATGCTCGCGGCCGCATCCGCCGGGCACCGTCGAGCATGTGATCATCAGCAGTGGACGGGCGCGCCTTGGCCCGGCGGATCAACCGCTGGAGCTGAGCGCCGGCGATTACATCAGCTACTCGGCCGATCGCGAGCATATTTTCGAAGCGCTGGATCCGGAGACCACCGCCGTCATGTTGATCGAGCAGGGCTAGCACGGCGTTGACGATTCGTTTATTGAAAATGATTCTCAATTATATTAGTGTGCCCGCCTGTTTTGACGCCGGGACGGACGTATGGCCCGGTGTCGCTGCTTAACGCCCTTCAAGGACCGAAGATGAAAATCGCTATTCCTTCCATACTGTTACTCGCCGGTTTGACGGCGACGCACCCGGCCACCGTGTTGGCCGCTGCACCGCCCGCCGCGGCGGATCAGGGCCAGAACGACACGGCCAACAACGATTTCAGCTTCGTGCGCTATCGCGCGGATTATCGCGTTAACGCCAACGCCACCAACGTGAAGACGGAAAGCTACGAAGTGCTGCTGAAGACCAAGGCGGCGATCGAGAAATTCAGCCAGATCCGCCTGAGCTACAGCGAGAAAATGGAAACGCTGGAGGTGGTCGCCGCCTATACGCTGACCGCCGACGGCCAGCGCCACGACGTGGCGCCCGACCGCATCTACACCCAGGAGAGCTACTCCAGCGCCACGGCGCCGCTGTACGCCGACCGCAAAGTGCGCGTCATCGTGTTCTCCAACCTGGCGCCGGGATCGCGCGTGGTGTATGAGCTGCGCCGCACGCAAAACACCCCGTATTTCCCCGACTATTTCGGCCTGTGGGAGACGTTCAGCGTTTTCGATCAGTTCGACGACGCCGAAGTGACCCTGCAGGCGCCGGCCAAGCTGCCGATGCATATTTTCACCCGCGGCGTGGCGGGCGGTGACCAGCCTCTGATCCGCGGCGGACAGGCGCACTGGCGCTGGCATTATTCGCGCAGCGCGCCGATGAAGGCGCAAAACTGGGCGGCGGACAGCTGGACCTTCAGCCCGACCATCATGGCCAGCACCTACCGCGATTGGCCGCAGTTGGCCAAGGCCTACCAGCTGAAGGCCGGCGCGGCGGCAAAGGTGACGCCGGGCATTCAGGCGCTGGCGGACAACATTACCGCCGGCATCAGCGATCGGCGCGAGCAGGCGGAGGCCCTCTATCGCTGGGTGGCGCAAAACATTCGCTACGTGGCGGTGTACCTGGGCAACGGCGGGCTGGAGCCGAATTCGGCGCAGAGCATTCTCGATAACCATTACGGCGACTGTAAGGATCACGTGGTGATCCTGGAGGCGCTGCTCGCCGCCAAGGGCATCGAAAGCTCGCCGGTGCTGATCGGCATGGACGAAGGCCCGATACTGCCTGACGTGCCGCTGCTTGGCCGCTTCAATCACGCCATCACCTACGTGCCGGAATTCAAACTGTACCTCGATTCCACCAATCCCTGGGCGCGTTTCGGGCAACTGCCGGAGGGCGACCTGGGGGCGCCGGTGCTGCTGACGCGCGACGCCAAACTGGCGCGCACGCCGGGCAGCGATGAGCAGCCGCTCAAGAGCGCGTTGAGCGTCGATTTCGTGTTCGACAAGGCGGGCAACCTGCAGGGGGAAACCGAGCGCCGGCTGAGCGAAGTGGAAGAGATTGACCTGCGGGGCTACTTCTCGCAGATCAACCGCCAGAACCGGGCGCAGGCCGAAGCGACGATCATGTCCGCCTCCGGCATCGACGGCAGCGGCGAGGTGGCGATGAACAGCGATCCGCTGGATCTCAAAAAGCAGTTCGGTTACCGCTTCCGCTTCAAGGCGGACGACTACGTCGATTTCGGCGTGGTGGGCGGCATGACGTTGCCCAACCCGCCCGGCGGCAAATCGTTCCGCACGCTGTATACCACCACGGCGGCGCCGGGCAACGAAACGCCGTTCTACTGCACCGCGCAGCGCTACGATGAAACCTACCGTCTGCAGCTGCCGGCCAACGTGCCGATCATCGCCATTCCGAAAGATCGGCAATTCCGCAATGCGGCGGGCGACTATCGCGTGGCGTGGCGGCGCGATGGGCAGCAGGTGACCGTCAATCACCGCCTGCAGGTGAACGCCATTCGCGGCAAGGAAGCGCTGTGCCAGGCGCAGGATTACCCGGCGTTCCGCGAGCTGTTCCAGCAGGTGCGGCGCGGTTTCCGCGGCCAGGTGGTGTACGGTGAATTGGCCAACGGCAAATAGGCCGGGGCCCCGTCGCGCGAAGCGGCGGGGCGCACGCCTCAGTTGAACTCGCCTGCGACCTCGGACCACAGGCTGACGCGGCAGCCGCGCGCCGCGAAAGCGTCCATCTCGCGCTTGATGCCGCCGCTCTCTTGCCAACCCGGCAAGTCGAGCACGATCAATTCATCCATCGCCGCCATGAACAGCGCGTCGATCGGCGCCCACAGCGTGCCGATGGCGGTTTTGTCGAGATCTTGCAGACAGAGATTGATCGGATGCGACATGCTGACCTGGCTAAAAACGGCGCTGCCGGCGCGCACGATAGCGGCGGCGACGTCGTTGCAGGCGATAAAGCGTTGCTGCACGACGTTGGCGTCGGCGTGGCTGTAGGGGCAGGCTAAAAATATTTTTCTCATTAGCGTTTGTTCTCTCAATAATTGTTGTCAGGGACGAAAAAAGGGCGCAGTTTCCCCGTGAGGCGGCGCCCCGTTTATTTTTATGGCTTAGGGATAAATTCAGCGAGCGGCGGCGGCGATGGCCGTCGATTGCCTTTGCGTCTGTTCTTTTTCCAGCAATTCAGCCTCCGGCACCGAAATTTTTATGGCGATCAGCACGGCGATCATGCCGCCGAGGAATTTGCCCATCATGATCGGCAACACCAGCGAAGGTTGGAAGTTGGCGGTAAACGCCAGGTGATCGCCCAACGTGGCCTGCGCGCAGATGCCGAAGGCCACGCACAGCACCTTATCGCGCGCCCGCATGCCTTTGAACAGGTGATAAACGGCGATGATATTGGCCAATACCATAATAAAGCCCAGCGCGCCGGTATCCGATAAACCGAGCTTTTTACCGATGAAATGCATCGGCTTGCGGCAATAGCGCTGGAATAAATAACAAATGGGGAATGTGCCCGCCAACATAATGCCGATATAACCGGCGATCTCGATAGCGCGGAATAATTCGTCTCTGTCGGCAAATAACGGATCGAACACCCAGCCGCCGAATACCTTTTTAAACACGCCGGTGAAATGCTCGATGATGCATAACGCCAATACCAGCTTGATAAAGGCATCCGCCGCTTTGCCGAAGATCAGGAACCCTTTCACCATCGCCGCCGGCCGCAGCTTCAGCCCCAGCGCCAACAGGAAGCACAGGGCGAACAGCGGCGACAGCAGCCGCAGCGCCTGCAGCAAGTCCAGCTGCAGATAGTGCGCGGCGGGCGAGGTGGTGGAGATGATCTCCCTGACCGGCAGGTTGTTGAAGGTGATGGTCACCAGGGCGATCAGCACCGCAAACGGAATGCTGATCAAACCCGCCATGGCCCCTAACGCCAGATACTTATGGTCGTCACGGTTCAGCATGATAAGCCCGACCGGGATCAGGTAGACGATGCTGGCGCCGGAGGTGTAACCCACCAGCATGGCGACGATCCACATATCGCGGTTGGCGGCGATGGCGTCGGCCAACTGGTAGCCGCCCATGTCCACGGCGATCACCGCCAGCGCCGCGATCGAGGCGTCTGAGCCGAGCGCCGAGAAGAAGGGGCCGATGCTGTACATGATCAGGTAAGAGATGATCGGGATCGCGGCCATGATGCCCGCCTGGGCGAGAAACACCGGGCCGATGGCATGAATGCCGTTGACGAACTCACGCCCCAGCTCGCCTTCCGGCTTGACGATCGACGCCAACGCGCCGATCAGGGTGCCGGCCATGATGATATAGATGATGACATTACCGAACTCAGCCATGGTGTTCCTCCTGCGGTGAACGTAAGCCGCGCGAGCGCGCGATGATTTCCTGATAGCGGGTAAACCAGACCCTCATATCGACCTCGGCGGGTTCCGTCACTTCATAGCGGCTGAGTACCTTGAGCGGATGTTCCATCCCCAATCCTTTACGCGCCAGCAGCGCAACGCCCTGGGCGGTGATCTCCTTATTGGCGGGAGAGACGATGCGCTTTTGGATCAGGTTGGCGAGAAACTGCGTGAAGTAACGGTTGGCGGACAGACCGCCGTCCACCGAAATGCTGTCGCCGATCGGTTTCAGTTTATCCATGGCGTTGATCACCTCGGCGGAACGCATGGCGATGCCTTCGAGGATCGACTGCAGCAGATCCTTGCGTTCGGTTTCCAGCGACAGGCCGGCCCACATCCCGGCGGCGGAGCGATCCCAGTACGGGCAGGCCAGCCCAGAGAGCGCGGGCACAAAGGCCAGGCCGCGCGCGATGGCCGGCTGAGAGGGGAAGTCGCCGAATTCATCGAAATCGTTGAACAGGCCGATCTTTCTCGCCCAGTTAATGGCGGAGGCGGCGTTATAAACGCCGCCGTCCAGGCCATACACCGGCTCGCTGCCGGGCAGCTTCCAGCACAGCGTGGGCAACAGGCCGGACTTGCCGGCATCGATCGGGCGCGGCCCGGTGATCGCCTGTAAAAAGGCGCCGGTACCGAAGGTGATCTTCATCTGCCCCGGTTGATGGCAGCCGTGGCCGTATGTGCCGGCAAACTGGTCGACGATGCAGGCCGTCAGCGGCACCGGCTTGCCGTTGAGCGCGACGTCGCCGAAGTGGCCGATGTTGTCTCTGACCTCGGGCAGGCTGTCGATCGGCACGCCGAACAAACGGCACAGCTCCTCGTCCCACTGCAGGGTATGAATGTTGAACAACGAGGTGCGCGAGGCCGAGTTATAGTCGGTGAGGTGCCGGCCGCACAGGTGGAACAGGAAGAAAGCGTCCATGGTGCCGAGCCGCAGGCGGCCGCGTTGCGCCAGCTGCCTGGCCCCCGGCGCGTTGTTCATCAGCCAGCCCATCTTGCTGGCGGAGAAGTAGGTATCGAGCGGCAGGCCGGTTTTCGCCATCACCAGCGGCTCGACGCCTTCGCGTTTCAGGCGCTGGATCTCCGGCTCGGTGCGCTGATCTTGCCAAACGATGGCGTTGTACAGCGGCAGGCCGCTGTCGGCGTCCCAGGCCAGCAGGCTTTCGCCCTGATGCCCTAAACCGATGGCATCCACCATGTCGCACTGGCTGAGACAGCGGCGGATATTCGCCAAAATCTCCAGGGCGTCGTGTTCCACCCAGCCCGGATTGGGGGTGATCTGCTTGTGCGGCATGCTGGCCGGCGAATGGTGCCTGCCGTCTTCGCCGAACACCACGACCCGGGTGCCGGTGGTTCCCTGATCAATCGCGGCATAACGTTGATTCATCATTGCTTCGCTCTCTTATAGGTTTTGTTTTTTTATTGTGCCTGGTGTTGGTTGTGTGACTGTTTTAATAATCTATCTTCAATTTCACACATTAAAGCAACATAAATCACAAGATAAAATAACCCCGCGTGATCGACCTCATACTTTTTGCTTATCACCGCCTTCTGCGGCCTTTTTTTGGGAGTTATGTTGTTTTTGCCATTTCAAATGCGGTTATTGTGTGGTTTTATTGTGGTTATCACATCAAAACGGGACATCAGCATGATGGAAGAACAAACGGATTGGGACATTGTCGTGATTGGCGGCGGTGTGGTCGGGTGTGCGGTATTCCGCAAATTCTGCCTGATGGGCGCCCGTACGCTGCTGTTGGAAAAGGGGGGCGATATCCTGTCCGGCGCCAGCAAAGCCAACAGCGCGCTGCTGCATACCGGCTTCGATGCGCCGAGCGGCAGCCTGGAACTGCATTGCATGCAGGCCGGCTACCGGGAGTTTATCGCCATCCGTGAACGGATGAATTTGCCGCTGTTGCCTACCGGCGCGTTGGTGGTGGCGTGGGACGAGCAGCAGCTGGCGGCGCTGCCCGCGATCGTGCAGCAGGCGCATGACAACGGCGTGCTGGACGTGGCGCAGATCGACGCCACCGAACTGTATCGCCGTGAGCCGCAACTGGCGCCCGGCGCGTTGGCGGCGGTAGAGGTACCGGGAGAGAGCGTGATCGATCCCTGGAGCACGCCGCTGGCGTACCTGACGCAGGGCGTCAAACACGGCGGCGACTATCGCTTCAATACCGAGGTGACCGGCGCCGAACGCTTGCCGACCGGCTGGCGGCTAACCAGCAACCGGGGCGAGTTTCACGGCAAAATCGTCATCAACTGCGCCGGCAATCAGGGCGACCGGGTAGAAAGTTTCTGCCATCAGCCCGAGTTTGAAATCCGCCCGCGCAAAGGGCAGTTCCTGGTGTTCGACAAGGCCGCCGCCGGTCAGGTCAACGCCATCATCTTGCCGGTGCCGACGGCGATCACCAAAGGGGTGCTGCTGTCGAAAACCATCTTTGGCAATTTGCTGCTCGGGCCGACCGCCGAAGAACAGCAGGACCGCGAGACGGCGACGGTGGACGAAACCAAAATGCGCGAGCTGATCGAACAGGGCACCCGGCTGCTGCCCACGCTGGCGAATTACAGCGTGACCGCCAGCTATGCCGGATTACGTCCGGCGACCGAACAGAAACACTACCGCATTCAGCACTATCCCGATCGGCAGTGGATCTGCGTGGCGGGCATTCGCTCCACCGGCCTGACGGCGGCGCTCGGCATCGCGCAATACGTGGAGCAGCTTTATCGCGACCACTTTACGCCGTGCTTCACGCCGACAACGCCGCAGACCGTGCATTGGCCGCAGATGCCGATGCTTGCCGACTATGCGCTGCGCGATTATGCGCGCCCGGACAACGGCGGCATCGTTTGCCATTGTGAGCTGGTGACCCAGCGGGAGATAGAGGCGGCGTTCGATTCCGCCGTGCCGCCGGAATGCATCGGCGGGCTGCGGCGCCGCACGCGCGTGATGATGGGGCGCTGCAACGGTTTCTATTGCAGCAGCCGGGTGGCGGAAATGGTGGGCGATCGTTTTGGCCAAACGCTGGCCGTAGGGAGCATTGATGAAAACTGAGTATCAGGTGGCGATTGTCGGCGCCGGGCCGGCGGGGATCGCGGCGGCGACCGCGCTGCGGCAGGCGGGCATCGAGGATGTGGTGATCCTGGAGCGGGAACAGCAGGCGGGCGGCGTGCCCAGGCACTGCCGACATCCCACCTTCGGGCTGCAGACTTTTTACCGGCCGATGCTGGGGTCCACCTATGTTGATAAGATACTGGCGCGCGCCGGGCAGGTAGAGATCCGCACCGGCGTGACGGTGCTCGCCATCAAACCAGACGGTGAGCTGACCATCACGGACCGCCGTGGCGTCAGCACCTTGAAAGCGCAGCGGGTGATCCTGGCGACCGGCGTGCGCGAGACGCCGCGTCATCCACGCCTGGTGAGCGGCCTGCGGCCGCAGTGCGTGCTGACCGCCGGCGCGCTGCAGCAGTTCGTCTATTTGCGCGGGCTGCAGCCGGGCAAGGCGCCGGTGGTGGTCGGCACCGAGCTGGTCAGTTTCTCCGCGCTGTGGACGCTGCGCAACGCCGGCGTGCGCGCCGTCGCCATGATTGAAAGCGGCGGCAGGCCCGTCGCCTGGCGGCTGAGCGCGCTCTATGCGCGCCTGATGGGGGTGCCGATTCACTATTATTCGCGGGTGACCGACATTGCCGGCCGCGATCGGGTCGAATCCATCGAGGTGGAGAACCGCCAGGGAGAGAAACGGCGCATCGCCTGCGACAGCCTGATCTTCACCGGCCGCTTCACCGGGGAGTATACGCTGATCCGCCAGAGCCACCTGGCGCAGCGGCCGGAGAGCGGCTGCCCGCTGACCGATCAGTTCGGCCGCTGTTCCGACGCCGCCTATTTCGCCGTCGGCAACATGCTGCACCCGGCGGACATGGGCGACCAGTGTTATCAGGAAGGGCTGCGCGTCGGCGAAGCCGTTGCCCGTTCGCTGCAGCGCACGCTGCCGCCGGCGCGGCAAATCCTCCCGGTGCGGCATGACGAGCGGATCCGCCTGACCGCGCCTGCCAACGTGGCGCTGATCGGCAAACCCGCCACGGTCACGATCAATATGCGCGTGGAACAGCCGGTGTCCGGTTCGATCGTGGTGCGGCTGGGGGAGAAAGTGCTGTACCGTAAAACGCATCGCTGCCTGCCGGAACGGCGGATCCTGCTGCGCAACATCGCCTTGCCGCCCGGCGGCGAGCGTGACGCGCTGCACATCAGCATCGAACCCGCCGGATGAACGGCGGCTACGGCTTGCGTCTAACGCCCTGAAACCCGTAGTATTCCGTCAGTTAACGCCGCGAGTCTCGGCGGAAGCAGTCACTCTTACTTAAGGCAGCGAGTGTAATGTGAATGGATATCTCTAATTCCGTGGAAAGGCGCAATGAAATACTGGCGCTGATCCAGGCCAATGGCCGGGTTTACGTGAATGAGCTGGCGGATAAATTCCAGGTTTCGCAGGAAACCATTCGGCGCGATCTTAACAAGCTGGAAGATTATCGGCTGATCAAGAAGATCCACGGTGGCGCGGTCAGCAGCCAGTTCAAGTTCGAGCATGAATTCAATGAGCGGGCCAAAATCGCCGAGGCTGAGAAGCGCGCCATCGCGGAGAAAGCGGTGACGCTGATCCAACCGGGCGATACGGTGTTCGTGGATTTCGGCACCACCACGCTGGAGTTCGCTCGGCAGTTGGCGACGGTGGATCAGTTGACGGTCATCACCAACTCGCCGCTGATCGCCAACGTCTGTCTGGAAAATGACTCCACCGACGTGGTGCTGATCGGCGGGCAGTTCATCGACTCCAAAATGGCGTGCCTGGGCGCGATCGCGTTGAATAATATCGAAGCGTTTTTCGCCGATTACGCCATTATCGGCGCCGGCGCGGTTAATGTGCAGACCGGGGTGATGGATCAAAACGTCAATGAGGCGGCCATCGCGCGAAAAATGATTGCGCAGAGCCGCAAATGCATCGTGCTGGCCGACGAAAACAAGCTGCGCGGGCATGCGATGACGCTGGTGGCCAAATGGCCCGAGGTCGATTATCTGGTGACATCCGACAGCGGTAATGCGCTCGAAGGGCTGGTTTTCCCCGCCAACGTCAATGTGTTGGTGGCGCAGGTATAAAGGGGAGAAGCCTTTCTCCATGTGGAGAAAGGCTCAAACCGCTTCCGTCAGGCGATATCGACCGCGCGCACCTCTTTGGATCTCAGCTTCACGCGGATTGGCACCGATTTGTACGAAGGCGTACCGCTCTCCTCATCGATGTAATGCAACGGCACCAGCACGTTGGCTTCCGGGTAGTAGGCGCCGACCGATCCGGCCGAGATGTTGTAGGCGATCACCGTGATGCCTTCCAGGCGCTGGGTGCTGCCGGGCAGCGCCGTTTCCAGGTCGACCACGTCGCCATGCTCCAGCCCCAAACGTTGCAGATCGCTGTCATTCATAAACAGCACGTCGCGCCGGCCGAAAACCCCGCGATAGCGGTCATCCAGGGCATAGATGGTGGTGTTGTACTGATCGTGGCTGCGCAGGGTGATCAGCCGCAGCGTATCTTGTTCCGCCGCAATCTGGTCTTCGTGCAACCCGCTGAACACCGAAAACATCGCTTTGCCCGTCGCCGTCGGCCACAGGCGTTCTGTCGGCGGCAATGGCATGCGAAAACCGCCAGGTTGACGAATGCGCGCGTTGTAATCGTCGAAGCCGGGGATGGTTTTTTCGATCAGTTCGCGGATCACGTCGTAATCCTCGACCAACTCATCCCAGGGCACCTTGCTGGCGGGCATCACCGTTTTGGCCATGCCGGCCACAATGGCGGGTTCCGAACGCAACAGCTCCGACGCCGGTTTTAATTTGCCGGACGAGGCATGCACCATCGACATCGAATCCTCAACCGTCACCGATTGCCGTCCGCCGGCCTGCAGATCCAGCTCGGTACGGCCCAGGCAGGGCAGAATGAGGGTTTCTTTCGCCACCAACAGATGGCTGCGATTGAGTTTGGTGCCGATATGTACGCTTAACTCCAGTGCTTTCATCGCCGGGAAGCTCTGCTCGGGATCCGGCAGCGCCACGGCGAAGTTGCCGCCCAGGCAGATCAACGCTTTCGAAGCGCCGTCGATCATCGCCTGCATGCATTTCACGGCATCGTGACCGTGGGCTTTGGGCGGCGTGAAGCCAAACACCGTTTCCAGCTTCGCCAAAAATTCGGCCGAGGGTTTTTCGGTGATGCCGACGGTGCGGTTGCCCTGCACGTTAGAGTGGCCGCGCAGCGGGCAAATGCCGGCGCCCGGTTTGCCAATGTTGCCGCGCAGCAGCAGCAGGTCAGCGATCAGGCGCACGTTGGCCGTCCCTTTATTGTGCTGCGTAATGCCCATGCCGTAGGTCACGATGGTGGCGTTGGATTTCGCGTAAGCGGCGGCGACCTGTTCCAGATCCTGACGCGTCAGACCGCTTTCCGCCTCAATGGCTTCCCAACGGGTGGTCCGCAGATCGGCGTCGAAAGCCGTAAACCCTTCAGTGTGCTCGGCAATAAAGGCGTGATCCAGCGCATTGCCATGCTCATCATCCAACTGCAGCAACGCTTTGGCGATGCCTTTGAGCGCCGCAGCATCGCCGCCGGCTTTGACCTGATAGTAGGTTGAAGCGATCGGGGTCGAACTGTAGGTCGCCATTTCGATGACGTTTTGCGGATCGGTGAAACGTTCGAGCGCCCGCTCGCGCAGCGGGTTAAACACAATGATCGGCACTTTTTTGCGCGCCAGCTCATGCAGCGTGCCCATCATGCGCGGGTGGTTGGTGCCCGGGTTGTGCCCGATGGAAATAACCAGCTCCGCGCTGTCAAAGTCGTCCAGCGAGACGGTGCCTTTACCGATGCCGATCGATTGCGGCAGGCCAACGCTGGTCGGCTCATGGCACATGTTGGAGCAGTCGGGAAAGTTATTGCTGCCAAATTCACGCGCAAACAGCTGGAACAGGTAGGCCGCCTCATTGGACGCCCGGCCGGAGGTATAAAATTCCACCTGTTCCGGCGGCAGCGTCTGCAAGACGGCGGCGATGCGTTGGAACGCCTCGTCCCAGGCCAGCGGGCGCAGGGTGTCCGTCCCGGCGTCATAAAACAGGGGCGTGGTCAGGCGGCCATAGTCTTCCAACTGATAATCGGTTTTTTGCAGCAGTGAGGTCACGGTATTTTGCGCCAGGAATTCGGGCGTCACGCGCTTGCTGGTCGCTTCCCAGGTCACCGCTTTGGCGCCGTTTTCGCAAAACTGAAAGGTGGAGCGATGCTCTTTATCCGGCCACGCACATCCCGGGCAGTCAAACCCGTCGGGCTGGTTGGTACGCATCAGCGTCACCGGCGCTTCCAGGGTATCCATCTGTGTGCGCACGGCGATGGCCGTCGCTTTCAGCGCGCCCCAACCGCCGGCGGGCCCATCGTAGGGATGGACACCGGGTACTGCTCGTCTTTTCGCCATTATTGATTGCCTCCGACACCGCTTACGATAAATGCAGGTGATTGATTTAAAATTAATATTGTCGTTATCGTCTAAGAAGGAAGGCAGACGCCGCCGTCGTCAAACGCGAGCCTGTCGCTTCAGTATAGATGAGTAAGAAAGGGCGCAGCGGCAGTCAATGCGGGGAAGTAGCGGCCCGTCTAACCTGAGGCGGGCCGCCGGGGCGTTACTTTTTCACCACCAGGCCCACGCCGCGGCCGCGCGGATCGGACGCGGTTTCCGGCGTGCGGCCATCGATGCGGATGACCTGAATATCCCCCATGTTCCAGCCCTGGTCTTCGAGGGTGTAGCCCATGGCCTTCAGCTCGTCCGCCGGTTTGCCGGTCAGCGGCGCAAAGCTGTCATAGTATACGGTGTCCTTCGGCAACAGCTGATGGTGTACGCGCTGGGCGGCCACCGCCTGCGCCAGCGGCAGATGGTAATCGTAGAGGTTGTTGATCACCTGGAAGATCGAGGTGAAGATGCGCGAACCGCCCGGGGTGCCGATCACCAGGGTGACGTCGCCGTCGCGCGTGATGATGGTCGGGCTCATCGAGGAGAGCATGCGTTTGCCCGGCTCAATGGCGTTGGCGTCGCTGCCCACCACGCCAAAGGCATTGGCGACGCCCGGTTTGGCGCTGAAGTCATCCATCTCGTCGTTGAGCAGGAAGCCGGCGCCTTTGACCACCACGCCGCTGCCGAAGTCCCAGTTGAGCGTATAGGTGTTGCTGACGGCGTTGCCGGCGGCATCGACGATCGAGAAATGGGTGGTTTGGTGGCTTTCCAGCCCCGGCCGCACCCGTTCGGTCGGTGAGATCGCCTGCGGATTGATCTCGGCGGCGCGTTTTTGCAGGTAATCAGGGGCGATCAACTGCGCTTCCGGCACTTTAGTGAAATCCGGATCGCCGAGGTAGTCGGCGCGATCGGCGAACACGCGTTTTTCGATCTCCGCCAACAGGTGGATATAGCGCGCCGAGTTGAGCGGCACGCCCTTGAAGTCGGCCGCGCGATCTTCTTTGATCCCCAGCAGCTGCGCCAACGCAATGCCGCCGGAGCTGGGCAGCGGGGCGGTATACACGGTGTTGCCGCGCCAGCTGATGCGCATCGGTTCACGCCATTTCACCCGATAGTCGGCCAGATCCGCCGCGCCGATCAGCCCGTTGTCGCGCTGCATTTGCGCCACCAGCAGGCGGGCGGTCTCGCCGTGATAAAAATCGTCGGCGCCCGATTTGGCGATGCGCTCAAGGGTGGCGGCCAGCTCCGGCTGTTTGAACACCGTGCCGGGCTTCATGGCGCCGAAATAGTCGCCGAAGTTGGTTTTACCGGCGAACAGCTTGTTGGCGTCTTCACGGTACTGATACTGCTGATCCGCTACGGTGAAACCTTGCCGGGCGTAGCCGATCGCCGGCGTCAGCAGTTTGGCCCACGGCAGCTTGCCGAATCGCTTGTGCGCTTCCCACAACCCCAGCACGGTGCCCGGCACGCCGGCGGCGCGGCTGCCCACCAGGCTGAGATTTTCGATCACTTCTCCTTTCTCGTTCAGATACATGGTCTTGCTGGCGGCCTTGGGCGCCACTTCGCGGTAGTCGAGAAAATAGGGCTTGCCGTCGACATACAGCGTCATAAAGCCGCCGCCGCCGATATTGCCGGCTTCAGGGTAGGTCACCGCGAGGGTAAAGGCGGTGGCGACCGCCGCGTCGACCGCGTTGCCGCCGGCCTGCAGAATGTGCGCGGCGACCTTGGCGCCATACTGATCCGGGGCGGCGACCGCGCCGGCGGTCAGATCGGCGGCAAAGGCGGCGGGAACGGTGCAGGCAAGGGCCACGCTCAGAGCTATCGTTTTCAATAAACCGGCAGACATAGAAGATCCTTTTAGCGATGTTCAGTTATCAGGTGAATTCAACTAATTATTTTGAAACAGCAGGTTAGCGCGTTTTCTTCGGGTTGTTGCGGCGCTTTATTGAAAGTAGCAGCGGTCAGGCGAGGCCGCCTGACCAGAGTAGCAAATCGTGACGTGACGCGTTATGCGCCGGCGGGCAGCGCCGACTGCAGCCATTGGCAGAAGTGACGGGCGAGCGGATTGTGTTCGCTGTCGCGGTGCAGCAGCCACGCCCAGTTGGCGCCGCGCACGCGTTGCTCGGTTAACGGTTGCAGCAGCCCGACTTCGCGCGCGTGTTGCGCCAGCAGTTGGCTGACCAACGCGATGCCGAGGCCGTTGCAGGCGGCGTCCAGCAGCAGACCAGGATCGGAGAAGTTCAGCCCGCTGTCGCGTTGGCCGACGTGCGCGCCGCCCGCCACCGTCCAGTGGCTCCAGTCCATCTCGCGTTCGCCGTGCAAGGTCACGCGCTGCTCCGGCGCCAACGCCAGCAGGCTGGGGTGGCAGGCGGGATAGAGCCGGTCGGTACAGAGAACGTTAAAGGTGCAGTCCGCCTGCGCGCTGAGATCGTCGCGGATCGCCAGATCGATGCTGTCCGTCGCCATATCCGGCGGTTCAAAGCTGGTGAACAGCCACAGATCGATCTGCGGATGCCGCTGATTGAACTCGCCCAGCCGCGGCGCGAGCCAGTGGCGGGCAAAGGCCGGGGTGGTGTTGACGATCAGCTGGTTGGGTTTGCGGTACTGATCCAAACGGCGAATGCCGACGGCCAACTGTTGCAGCATCACCTGTGCGGTGCTGAACAGATCGTGGCCGGCGTCGGTCAGCGTTACGCTGCGGCCGGTGCGGAAGAACAGCGGCTGTTCCAAAAACGCCTCGAGGCTGCGGATCTGTTGGCTGATGGCCGACTGGGTCAGGTGCAATTCTTCGGCGGCCTGATGAAAACTGCCCAGGCGCGCCGCCGCTTCGAAACCGCGCAGTGCGCTCAAAGGGGGCCAGTGTTTTAACATTATCGATAAGCCTGTCTAATCAGATATCCACTAAATATATCGTTTGTCGCGGTGGCAGGGGAAGACTAGCATGGGATTCAAGTGCCGGAGAGTGAAAAATTCGGTTAACCATTTGAATTTAAATTAATTAAAAGAGGTCGTTTATGTCATCGCGTCGCACCTTCATCAAGCAGCTTTCGGCGGTGGCCGGCGTCGGCTTGACGGCATCGTTGGGCTTTCCATTACGCGGTCACGCAGAAGCTGCGCTTAATCCGGCCTGGCGGATGCCCGACGAAGGGGAACCTCAGCTGCGGGCGTTTCTCGCCTTCGGCGCCCAGAAGGCCATCTGGGGCGGGTTCACGGCGGACGTGCAGGCAGCGCAGGGGCGCATCGCCCGCGCCATCGCCGAGTTTCAACCGCTGACGGTATTTTGCCGCGCGCACGAACGGCAGCTGGCGGAGGCCACCTGCGGCAGTCAGAACGTCAGCTATGTCGTCACCGAGCTGGATGACATCTGGATGCGTGACATTGGCGCCAATTTCGTCATCAACGACGCCGGTGCGCTGGGCGCGGTGGATTTCAACTTCAACGGCTGGGGCGATAAGCAGCGGCATGCCAAGGATGCGCGTCTGGCGGCGTTCGCCGCCAAAAAATACGGCGTCGCTCAGCCGCGCCGCAGCGCGCTGGTGGGGGAAGGCGGCGGCATTGAGGTGGATGGGCGCGGCACCGGCATCATGACCGAGAGCAGTTGGGTGAATGCAAACCGTAATCCAGGCTGGAACCGCGATCGGGTGGAGCAGGAGCTGAAGGCGATGCTCGGCCTGCGCAAAATTATCTGGCTGCCGGGCATTAAAGGCCGGGACATCACCGATGCGCACGTCGATTTTTATGCCCGTTTCGTGCGGCCGGGCGTGGTGGTGGCCAACCTGGACACCGATCCGGCCTCTTATGATCATGCGGTTACCCAGGCGCATCTGGCGATCCTCAAGGCAGCGACCGACGCCGACGGCCGCAAGCTGCAGGTGCATACGCTTTCGCCGCCGCTGGCGCCGCGCGACAGTCGTTTCAGCCGCCACAATCCCGATTTTGCGGCGGGCTACATCAACTATTTCGTGATCAACGGCGCGGTGATCGCCCCTGAGTTTGGCGATCCGCAGGCGGATAAAGCGGCGTTTGAGCTGCTGACGGCGCTCTATCCGCAGCGCAAGGTGGTGCAGTTGGAGATCGACGCCATCGCGGCCGGCGGCGGCGGTATTCACTGCGTGACCAGCCAGCTGCCGGTGCATGGCAAACCAGAGCAGTGAATGTTCAAAAAATGCGCGCACGGTTGTTTGTCGCCATAGGCTGTGGTTGGCTGAGTGGAAACATAAGGAGGCCATCATGAACGACTTATCCTTGAGCATTCCCACCTGGTATCGCGATCCGCACGCAGAGCAGGCCATGGCCGAAGGCCATGCGCCTATCTGGCGGCATCTGCTAACTCTGGTGCCGGAACACGAACTGTCCGGCGTCAGGGTGCTGGACTTCGGCTGCAATCAGGGCGGTTTTCTGCGTCTGTTGCACCAAATCCGGCCATTTCGTGAAGGGCTCGGCGTCGATATCGCCCGCCAGTCCGTCGAACACGCCAATCGCCTGAAAGGAAACCTGCCGATCGGTTATCAAACCGACACGCGGCTGACAGGCTGGGATGACCATTTCGATATCGCCTTCAGCCATGAAGTCATCTACCTGATCGAAGATATCGCGCAGCATGCCGCCGATATGCTGCGGGCGCTGAAACCAGGCGGCGTTTACTATGCGGTGACCGGTTGCCACACCGACAACCCGCTGTGGCCGCAATGGCGCGCAAGGGTCGCTGAACAGACGCATACCGTGGTGCAGGATCGCTCGCTGGACGACTATGCGCGCATTTTCTCCGGCGCGGGGTTCCAGGTCTCTGCCCGCAGGCTGGGTTTCTCCGGCTTCGTGCCCTATGAACCGGACGGTTGGATGCCGAATATCGCGGCGGCGATCGACTACTATTGGCACACCAAAACGGTGTTCAGATTGGCGAAGCCGTAAAAAGCCGTAGGTACGCGAGGCTGTTGGCGTAGGCGCCTGCGCGATGATGAAACATGGGCAGACTGCCATCCTGAATATCATGGGGGGAGCTATTGCTTTTATCTCACTGTGTTGCTCTAAAAAATCCTGGTATTTGTGATGAGGCAGGTAGGCGGGGGATTTTCCATGGATCTTGTCCACCTATCCAATATGTGGACAACCTGTGATATTCTTTCGTCCCTGACCCCATTTAATGTGGAACATCACGATGAGTAATGACGCGGATAATAGCGGCTCACAGGTGATTGCCCGGGCCGCCACCCTGCTGCGGGCGCTGGAAACTCAACCGAAGGGCATGACCATCTCTCAATTGTCCCGGGAAACGGGGCTGCCGCGCACCACCGTACACCGTTTGGTCACCTCGCTTGAATCGCAACAGCTGCTCATCATGGGCAGCGGCGGCGTTCAATTAGGGCCGGCGCTCGCCCGCCTGGCGGCTTCCGCGCATACGGATGTGATCACCCTTGCAAAACCGGCGATGGAAACGCTTGGCCGCCGAACGCGTGAAACCGTCGATTTGTGCGTTTACCGCGGCAGCCACGCGGTATCGGTAGGCCAGTTTGTTTCCGATCAGGAACTTCGCGTCGTATCAGCCGTTGGCACCGCCTTTCCGTGTCACTGCACGGCGCATGGCAAAGCCATTCTGGCCGAGCTGCCTGACGAAAAGATTGCGGATCTGCTTGGCGGCCAGCCGGATGTCAGAACGGATAATACCCTCAGGACAGTCTCATCCGTACTGGAGGACATTCGGGAAACCAGGATCCGTCGTTACGCCATCGATCGCGAAGAGCACGCTCGCGGCGTCTGTGGCGTCGGCGTTTATCTCAATATCGGCGTCAACGAGCTTTACGCCATATCCATTGCGGTTCCGGCCATGCGCTTCGAGGAAAAGTTTGACCATCTGCTCGGTTCGCTGATGCAGTGCAAAGCGGAAATCGAGGCGATGCTGGCATAACAAGCCGGGGCGTTTGGCCCGGCAGGCGCTAAACGCCGCATGGGCAAGCATGCCTCGCCCCCGGCGCTGCGTTGGCGAGGGGAAGGCGGCAGTCAGCTGTTGCCGAACCGGGCATAAATTTCAGGCAGGAAACGGCCGAGCGAAGAAAACTCCGTCATATCGTGGACGGCCATTTCATAAGCAAAGCCTTCCAGCGACGCTTTCGTCATCCCCGCTTTTGTGATGTATTCGCGGGAGCGTTTTCCGCCGTCCGGGAACTTATCGAATCTATCCCAGGATTCATGCGTGCCGATCCAGTAACGGTTGACCATTTCCATCCCTTGCGGCGTGTCGCGACCCAGATGAATCATCAACACCAGCGGCGTTGATTGCGCATCATAAGGCGTGATGATGCCGCTGGCGTTAAAGGTAAAGCGATGCTTTTTGAGCAACTCGCTCTCGACGCCGAAGCTTTCCGGCGCATTAAAATGGATAACGCCGTCAAGATAGTTATCGCCAATGTACTCGGTAATGTGGTTCGGGTTGCCGTACAGCCGCTCAGCGTAGGACAGACGGGTATCCGCCAGACGCTTGGGATCGACAACCGAGTTGTGGATATGAGCATGCGGGAACCACAGATAATAGCGTTCGCTCTCGATCGGGTGCCAGCAGAACCACCACTTGAACATCTCCGTGGTCACGCCCGGAAAAATATGGCGGCTTTGCGCATAGGCGCAGGGGCCGCCATCCTCAACGACGGCGTAACCCGATACCGGAAACTCGTCAAAACGTTCCAATAGGGTTTTCAGGCCCGCTTTCGTGGGTTGAAGGATGTGTTCTTTTGCCAACGGCCCCTGTTCCAGCGCGCGGATCATCTCTACGGGCGCATCCAGATTGCTGTCGAAGAACTCGGCGTAGGGCTTGCCCTGAATGCCTTTCTCATTGATCTTCAAGCGTTTCTGCATCGGCACCTGATAGTAGGAAATCAATGACTTATCGAGCGATGCGCCTGCATCAGTAAACGCGCCTTTCCGCGCCGCCGCCGGTAGGGCGGATGATGGCGCCGCCATGGCGGAAGACAGCAGGGATTGAGAAAGCAAGGCGCCGCCAGCCAACAGCGGAATGCGCTTGATGATATTACGACGTGAAATTTCTTTACTCATGAGATCCTCACTTAGGTTGTCGCCGACTTGACGGCAGCGAGATGTGGTGTGGTTGATATTGATTCTGAATTATCCGCATGATGGATCATTCATCCGAATAATGGTTATTATTCTGTTGCCGGATGTGGGCGATGTCAACGCTCATTGAGTGACAAAGCGCATGGATTGCCAAAAAGCGCCTGCCAGCCATTGCAGGTAATAACTGGAGGGTTGCCGACGTTGGCAGGGTAGGATTGACATTCGGTTTACAGTTTGCGCGTTGACATGTTGGGCAGAAGCCTCAAGAATACCGTCCGAATTGTGGATGTTATATCCATATATCGGATATTTCAGTGAGGCACTCTATGCATGAATTAAGAAAAATGGCGGCGTTTACGCTCTTGGCCGTGGCCTGTCTGACGATCATGGTCGGTTGCGTGATCGTTCCCGGTTTGACGGAGATCGCGAGCCAGTTGGGCACGCCTTCCGCGGCCAGTTGGCTGGTCACCGTGCCGTCGTTGGGCGTGGTGATATTTGGCCCCTTTGCCGGACGTTTTATTGACAAGGCGGGCGCTTACGCGGCGCTCAGCTGGGGGCTGTTGTTGTATGGCCTGCTTGGGGCGGGGGGGCTGTTGCTTCGCGGCTTTTGGCCGGTGATGCTCGACCGCCTGCTGCTTGGCGGCGCCACGGCGATCGTGATGTCAGCCGGCACCGGTCTGATTTCTGCTTTTTACAGCGGGCAGGCGCGCTTGAAAATGATCGCTTCGCAAGGCATGTCGATCGAGCTGGGCGGCGTCATCTTTCTGTTTATCGGCGGACTGTTGGCGACGCTCGGCTGGCGCTGGCCCTTCCTGTTGTATCTTGTCGCCTGGGTGTTGCTGGCGATGCAGTTGCTGTTTGTGCCCAAACCCCAGTCCGATGTGGGCGAATCAGACAACGTTCAGCGCGGTGATGCCATTTCCACCGGCGCCGGCAGATTAACCGCGGTCTATTTTTCCGCTGTGCTTTCCATGATCTGCTTCTTCACCGGGATCATTGTCATCCCGCAGCATTTCCACCACATGAATATCGGGGCGGCGCAAACGGGATACTTCCTGTCGTTTATCTCGCTTATCGCCGTTTTTGCCGCCGCGCTGATGCCCAGGTTGGTGGCTTTACTCAGAGACAACGGCGCGCTTGGCGCGGCGTTTGTCTGTTATGCCGCAGCGCATCTGCTCTTCGCCTCTGCGCACGGCACTGCGGCATTTGTTGCCGGCGGCATTCTGATGGGATGCGGGTTCGGCTTCTCGGTGCCGTTGGTTAATCATATGACCGTAGAACAAAGCTCCCCCCGCACCCGGGGGCGAAATCTGGCCTATTTATCGATGGCGATTTTCTCCGGCCAGTTCTTGTCATCCTTTATGGCGTTCATTCCCGGCAGTTCATCCGCCGTTTTCCTGGGAGCGGCGGGTATCAGCATCGCCACGGTTTTGGCGCTGACGCTTGCGCGCAGATTAGGGTAAACCCACCGCGCTGCGCGTTTTCCAGCCCGAAAAGATTTTACGCAATCCTTACGCAACCCTTTCAGAAGCGCATTGCGGCATTCGATATATTGAGAATAGTCATTCTCAATAGGATCGTATTGCAATGCAGAGGAAAACGCTTTTAGCGCTGGGGCTGTCGCTGTTGCTGGCCGGCTGCGATGGGCAAAACGCCGGCGCGCCGACGGGCGCAGGCGGTGAACGGGAGGTCGGCGTGGTCACGCTGCGCGGCCAGTCGGTGACCCTGAGCAGCGAGCTGACCGGCCGGGTCAACGCCACCATGACCTCCGACGTGAGGCCGCAGGTCGACGGCATCATCAAGCAGCGGCTGTTTACCGAAGGGGCCGAGGTGAAAGCCGGGCAGGTATTGTATCAAATTGATCCCGCCAGCTATCAGGCCAGCTACGATCAGGCCGCCGCCCAGCTGAAAAACGCCCAGGCCACGGTGCAATCCACCCGGCTCAAATCGCAGCGCTATGCGGCGCTGGTGAAAGAAAACGGCGTTTCCAAACAGGACGCAGACGACGCCAAAGCCGCGTATCTGCAGGCCGTGGCGTCGGTGGCGCAGTATCAGGCGGCGCTGGAGACGGCGCGCATCAATCTCGGCTATACCCAGGTTCGTGCGCCCATCGCCGGGCGCATCGGCATCTCATCCGTGACGCCGGGCGCGCTGGTCACCGCCAGCCAGACCGATGCGTTGGCCACCATCCGCGCGTTGGATCCGATCTATGTCGATCTGACCCAGTCCAGCGCCCAACTGCTTAAGCTGCGACGCCAGCAGGCGGCGTTACAGCGCGGCGCGGTCACGCCGGTCGCCATCAAGCTGGAGGACGGCACGTCTTATGCCCACGCCGGCAAGCTGGAGCTGACCGAGGTGGCGGTGGATGAGGCCACCGGTTCGGTCACGCTGCGCGCGGTGTTCCCCAACCCCGAACATGAACTGTTGCCCGGCATGTATGTCCACGCCACGGTGGATAACGGCGTCGATCCCAAAGCCATTCTGGCGCCGCAGCAGGGCATCACCCGCAACGCCAAGGGCGAAGCCACCGCGTTGGTGGTGGACGAGCAAAATAAAGTGGCGCAGCGCACCGTCACCGCCGAACGGGTGGTGGGCAGCAACTGGCTGATCGGCAGCGGGTTGAACGAGGGCGATCGCCTGATCGTCGAAGGCACCAGCAAGGTGACGATCGGCGCGGCGGTGAAGCCGGTCGCCGTCTCGCTCGACAAAGCCCAACGCGGGGAGCAGTGATATGGCGCAGTTCTTTATCCGCCGCCCGGTGTTCGCCTGGGTGATCGCCATCATCATCATGCTGTGCGGCCTGATGTCGATCAATTCGTTGCCCATCTCGCAGTACCCGGACGTGTCACCGCCGCAGATTTCCATCTCCGCCACCTACCCGGGCGCGGACGCGGAAACGCTGGAAAACAGCGTCACCCAGGTGATAGAGCAGCAGCTCACCGGGCTGGATGGCCTGCTGTATTTCTCTTCAACCAGCAGCTCCAGCGGCTCGGTCAGCATCGACGTCACCTTTGATCAGGGCACCGATCCGGATATCGCGCAGGTGCAGGTGCAAAACAAAGTTCAGCAGGCGGAAAGCCGCTTGCCGAGCGCGGTCACCGCCCAAGGCGTGACGGTCAAGAAATCCCAGAGCAGCTTTCTGCTGATCGTCGGGCTGTATGACGAGACCGACAAGGCGACGATGGCCGACATTTCCGACTATCTGGTCAGCAACCTGCAGGATCCGCTGTCGCGCATCGAGGGCGTGGGGGACGTGCAGGTGTTCGGCTCGGAATACGCGATGCGCATCTGGCTGGATCCGACCAGGCTGGCGAGCTATGCGCTAATGCCTTCCGACGTGCAGACGGCGATCGAGGCGCAAAACACCCAGGTGTCCGCCGGCAAGGTAGGCGATCTGCCGGCCGTCGCCGACCAGCAGCTGACCGCCACGGTGAAGGCGCAGTCCCGGCTGCAAACGCCGGAACAGTTCCGCAATATCATCCTGAAAAGCGACAGCAGCGGTGCGCTGGTGCGGCTGGGCGACGTGGCGCGGGTTGAACTGGGCAACGAAGACTACTCCGCCAGCGCGCACCTCAACGGCCACCCGGCGGCGGGGATCGCGGTCAAGCTGGCGGCGGGCGCCAACGCCCTGAGCACCGCCAAGCTGGTAAAGGCCAAGGTGGCGGAATATCAAAGCGCGATGCCGCAGGGTTATAAGGTGGCCTACCCGAAAGACAGCACCGACTTCATCAACATCTCGATCGAGGAGGTGGTGAAAACGCTGTTCGAAGCGGTGGTCCTGGTAGTGGTGGTGATGTTCGTGTTCCTGCAAAACCTGCGCACCACGCTGATCCCGACCATCACCGTGCCGGTGGTGTTGCTGGGCACCTTCGGCGTGCTGGCGGCGTTCGGCTACTCGATCAATACCCTGACGCTGTTCGGCATGGTATTGGCGATCGGGCTGTTGGTGGACGACGCCATCGTGGTGGTGGAAAACGTCGAACGCGTGATGCGTGAAGATAAGCTGCCGCCGCGCGAGGCGACGGAGAAATCGATGCGCGAGATCACCGGCGCGCTGGTCGGCATCGCGCTGGTGCTGTCGGCGGTGTTTCTGCCGATGGCGTTCTTCGGTGGTTCCACCGGGGTGATCTACCGCCAGTTCTCGATCACCGTCGTCTCCTCGATGGTGCTGTCGGTGGTGCTGGCGTTGACGCTGGCGCCGGCGCTGTGCGCCACATTGCTGAAATCGACGCATAAAGAACAGACCGACAAAGGGCTGCTGGGTAAATTCAACCGCGGTTATAACCGGCTGCAGGAGAAGTACGCCGACAAGGTCGGCGGGGTGATCCACCGGCCGACGCGCTATCTGCTGCTGTACGGCCTGCTGCTGATCGCCACCGCCGTGATGTATCTGCGTTTGCCGACCGGTTTCCTGCCCAATGAGGATCAGGGTTCGGTGATGGTGCAGTACACCTTGCCGGCCGGCGCCACCAATGCCCGCACCTCGGCGGTGAGCGAGGCGGTCACCGCCTATTTCCTCGAGCAGGAAAAGGCCAACGTCAGCACTATTTTCACCATCAACGGCTTCGGTTTCAGCGGCAGCGGGCAAAACGCCGGCATGGCGTTCGTCAGCCTCAAAGACTGGAGCCAACGCGGCGGCAGTGAAAACACCGCCGACGCCATCGCCAAGCGCGCCATGGCGCATTTCGCCTCGCTGCGCGACGCCCAGGTGTTCTCCATGAGCCCGCCAGCGATCGACGGCTTCGGCCAGTCCGACGGCTTCACCTTCGAACTGCAGGCCAAAGGGGCGACCACCCGCGCCGAGCTGCAGGCGATGCGCGATCAGATCGTCGCCGCCGCCGCCGGCAATCCGTCGCTGTTGGCGGTGCGCGCCAACACCTTGCCGGACACGCCGCAGCTGCAGGTGGAGATCGACAGCGGCAAACTGCAGGCGCTCGGCCTGAGCGCCGGCGACGTCAACAGCACGCTCAGCAGCGCGTTCGGCAGCACCTACGTCAACGACTTTATCGATCGCAACCGGGTGAAAAAAGTCTATATGCAGGGCGACGTAGCGTATCGCGCCAAGCCGGAAGATCTCGACAAATGGTTTGTGCGCGGCACCAACGCGGCGGGCGACAGCAGCATGACGCCATTCTCCGCCTTTGCTTCCTCACACTGGATCTACGGCCCGGAAAACCTGTCGCGCTATAACGGGCTGTCGTCGTTCGAGATCACCGGGCAGGGCGCCGCCGGCGTCAGTTCCGGCACGGCGATGAGCGAGATGGAGAAACTGGCGGCGAAGTTCTCCGCCGGCAGCAGCTATTCCTGGAGCGGGCTCTCCTATCAGGAGCGGCTGACCAGCGGCCAGGCATCGTCGCTGTACGCCATTTCGCTCATCGTGGTGTTCCTGTGCCTGGCGGCGCTGTATGAGAGCTGGTCGATTCCGTTTGCGGTGATGTTGGTGGTGCCGATGGGCATCGTCGGTTCGCTGCTTGCGATCACGCTGCGCGGGCTGGAGAACGATATCTACTTCCAGGTGGCGCTGCTGACCATCGTCGGTTTGTCGGCAAAAAACGCCATTCTGATCGTCGAGTTCGCCGAGGAAATGCACCAGCGCGGTGAAACGCTGATTGGCGCGGCGGTTCACGCGGCGCGCATGCGCCTGCGGCCGATCCTGATGACCTCGCTGGCGTTTACCGCCGGGGTGCTGCCGCTGGCGGTATCCAGCGGCGCCGGCGCCAACAGCCGCATCGCCATCGGTACCGGCATTATCGGCGGCACCCTTACCGCCACCGCATTGGCGATCTTTTTCGTCCCGCTGTTTTATGTGCTGGTGCGCCGTATGTTTACCAGGCGGCCCGCCAACTCGCCGTCGCAGGCAGGAGAATAACGTGTTGCAACGAGTCATGATGTTAACTTTACCGCTGCTGCTGAGCGGGTGTCTGTCGCTGGATCCGCACTACCAGCGCCCGGCGGCGCCGGTGCCCGCCAACCTGCCGCAGGGCGAGGCCGCCGGCAAGCAGGCGTTGAGCTACCCGGACGTCGCCTGGCGCGACTATGTGCAGGACGCCAGGCTGCGCCAGGTGGTGGCGATGGGGCTGAGCAGCAGCCGCGATCTGCGCGAGGCGATCGCCAATATCGCCTCGGCGCGCGCGCTGTACGGTGAGCAGCGAGCAGCGCTGTTGCCGACGATCAACGCCACCGCCGACGGCAGTCGCGGGCGTTCGCTGACCGGCAACGGCAATGCCACCGCCATCAGCCAGAGTTACGAAGCGCAGGCCGGCGTCAGCGCCTTTGAGCTGGATCTGTTCGGCAAAAACGCCAGCCTGTCGCGGGCGGCGTTCGAAACCTATCTGGCGAACTCGGAGGCGGCGAAAAGCACCCGCCTGACGTTGATCGCCGACATCGTCACCGACTGGGTGGCGGTGGCGGCCGAGCGCAGCAATCTGGCGGTGGCGCAGCAGACGATGGAAAGCGCCAAACGGTCGCTGGAGGTGACGCGCAAAAACCAGCAGCACGGCATCTCGTCGCTGGTCGACGTGGCGTCGGCGGAGACCGTTTATCAACAGGCGCGATCGGACGCCGCCAGCTATGCGACCGGCGCCGCGCAGGCGAAAAACGCGCTGGATTTAGCGGTGGGGCAAAGCGTGCCGGAAAACCTGCTGCCCGGCGGCATCGACGCGCTGAGCGGGATCATGCGCGACCTGCCGGCCGGGGTTTCTTCGCAGGTGCTGCTGACGCGGCCGGACGTGCTGCAGGCGGAGCATAACCTGAAATCCGCCAACGCCAATATCGGCTCGGCGCGGGCGGCGTTCTTCCCGTCGATCAGCCTGACCGCCAGCGGCGGGGTGGGCAGCGGTGAACTCTCGTCGCTGTTCAGCCACGGCGCGGGCGTTTGGTCATTCGCCCCGAGCATCAGCCTGCCGATTTTCAGCGGCGGCTATAACACGTCGCAACTGAACTACAGCAAAGCGCAGAGAGAGCTGTATGTCGCCACCTATGAGAAAGCGGTGCAGACGGCATTTCAGGAAACCGCCGACGCGCTGGCGCGCAAAGCCACGCTGCGGGAGCAGCTGGCGGCGCAAACCGGCTATGTGGCGGCGGCGCAGCAATATTATCGTCTGGCCGAACTGCGTTACCGCCAGGGCGTGGACAGCTATCTGACCGTGCTGGACGCACAGCGCACGCTGTATACGGCGCAGCAGTCGCTGATCGCCGCACAGCAGACTGCGTACGACAATCAGGCGACCCTGTATAAAGTGTTGGGCGGCGGGGTTGCCGCCGAGCGGCAGGGGGATGGCGTCATCGCCGACAAGACGACACTCAGCCGCTAACCTTCGACCGCGCGCGCCGGGCGTTTGGCTGCGCGCGTTTTTTATGGAAAGTGTAAAGAAACGGAAAACCCGCGCGGCGGCCCGAACTCGCCGCGGCGGGCAGAGTCAGACAGATAATTGCACTCACTTTTTCTTCATATCGGCTCGAGGTCGTCATGGCAGAAGACATTCAGCAACAGGTCATCGCGCTTATCGCCGCCTTCAACGCATCAGGGCGGCTGCAGAAGGGCGTGGCCATCACCCCGGAAACCGAGATTAATACCGTGCTCAATCTGTCGTTCAGCGACTCCAACACGCTGATGCGCCGCTACTTCGACACCTTCGGCGTCGACAGCGGCAACTATAACCACGAGCTGTATTTCCAGCCGCCGAGCAATACCGGGCGCTGGTTTTCTCCCTCCGCCTGTAAAGAACACACCCGGCCGCTGTGTGTGTCTATGCTGGTGCGCTCCGCGCGCGCCAAACGCTGGCTGTACGACATCCATTTTCTGATCGAACAATTGCGCTAAGCCTGATGCAGCGCTTAATCCGCCTCGGCCGGAGGAAAACCGGCTTCGTCCAGCGCGGCGATGAAGGTATCGCTGTGCAACAGACTCTCGATGAGCACTTCCCGTTTGGCCGGCTCGGTTTGAATGCGAGCCTGCGGGTCAACGCTCAGCAGCGTCCGGGTGACGGATTTGGCGCAGCCGCCGCAGGTCATGGTTGGAATATGAAAACGAATCATTTTACTCTCCTCGTCGATTACGGTGTTTGATAACGGTAAAGCTTGCCAGCATGGCAGGGGCAAACTCTTTTTACGGCGATTCACGCAGCCGCCGTGGTTTCGGCTCGCGTATCAACCCGAAACGCGGCGTTTGGCGCGGTATGGCGGCGGTTTCCGGCTCCGCCAAATCGGCCAGAATAGGGCAGTCGGGGCGCGCATTGCCGCGGCAATGGCCGGCAAGGCGTTCCAGCGTTTGCGCCATCGACTGCAGTTCAGCAATCTTGGTTTTCAGCACCGCGATATGCGACAGCGCTACGGCTTTAACATCAGCGCTGGCGCGTTCGCGGTCATGCCACAACAGCAGCAATGCAGATATCTGTTCAACGGAAAAACCCAGGTCGCGTGAACGCCGGATAAAACGCAGGCTATGCACCTCAGGCATACCGTAGTGGCGATATCCCGCATCGGAGCGAGCCGCTCTCGGGATCAGGCCTATTTGCTCGTAATAGCGAATCATCTTCGCCGAAACGCCGGATAATTTGGCGGCTTGTCCGATATTCATCCTGTCCTCCTGTTACGATGATGCCGATATCCCGGTGGGGTGCGCTGCTTCTGCCACCGCTGCAGCGCGGCTCTCGACGGCCATCGGCGCGTGAAAACGTTTTAGCCGCAGCGCATTGCCAAGAACGAAGACGCTGGAAAGCGCCATCGCGGCGGCGGCGAAGATCGGTGAAAGCAACGTGCCGTTCAACGGATAGAGCAGGCCCGCCGCCACCGGGATCAGTATGGCGTTGTAGGCGAAGGCCCAAAACAGGTTCTGCTGGATGTTGCGGATCGTCGCCTGGCTGAGCGCAATGGCGTTCGCTACGCCGCGCAGATCGCCCGACATCAACACCACGTCGGCCGCTTCTATCGCCACATCGGTGCCTGTGCCGATAGCCAACCCAACGTCCGCTTCCGCCAGCGCAGGCGCATCGTTGATGCCGTCGCCGACGAAGGCGACTTTCGCGCCGCTACTGCGGAAGGATTTCAACGCCGCCACCTTGCCCTCGGGGAGCACTTCGGCCGCGATTTCATCAATCCCCAGTTGCCGGGCGATCGCCGCCGCCGTTGCGGCGTTGTCGCCGGTGATCATCGCAACCTTGAGCCCGAGCGCATGCAATGCCGCGATGGCTTCCGGCGATGTTTCCTTAATCGGATCGGCAACGGCGATCACCGCAGCCAAACGGCCGTCGATGGCGGCATAAAGCGGGCTTTTCCCTTGGGCGCCGAGGCGTTCGGCGACGGACCGAAAACTTGTCACATCAAGCCCGAGTTGTGTCATGAAGCGATCCGCGCCGACGGAAACCGCCCGGCCGCCGAGGTTGGCCGAGACGCCGAAACCCGGTACGGCATCAAAACTGTCGACGATGGCGAGCGTGAGATCACGTTGTTTTGCCGCCGCGACGATCGCTTCGGCGATGGGGTGTTCGGATCGCGTCTCGACCGCGGCGACCAGGGCCAACACCTCGTCATAGTCGAAGCCCTCTGCGGGTTCGAGGTCGGTCAGCTCCGGGCGGCCTTTGGTCAGCGTACCGGTTTTATCGAGAGCGATAACGCTGACATCGCGCAGCGCCTGCAGAGCCTCACCTTTGCGGAACAATACGCCCAGTTCGGCGGCGCGCCCGGTGCCGACCATGATCGAGGTTGGCGTCGCAAGCCCCATGGCGCAAGGGCAGGCGATGATCAGCACCGCGACCGCATTGACCAGTGCGAACGTCAGCGCCGGGGTGGGGCCGAGGACCAGCCAGACCAGGAACGTCAGCGCCGCAGCGGCCATCACCGCAGGAACGAACCACATGGTGACCTTATCGACCAACGCCTGAATCGGCAGCTTGGAACCCTGCGCTTCTTCCACCAGTCGGATGATTTGCGCCAGGACGGTATTCGCGCCGACTTTTGTCGCCCGGAAACTGAACGCGCCGGTTTTGTTGATGGTGCCGCCGACCACGTCGGCCCCCACGATTTTCTCGACCGGCACCGGTTCACCGGTGATCATGCTTTCATCGACATAAGACGCGCCTTCGATGACCTCGCCATCCACCGCGATTTTCTCCCCCGGCCGGACGAACACCACATCGCCGGTAACCACCTGCTCGAGAGGGATTTCGACCGTTCCGCCATGCCGCTGGACGCGCGCGACCTTGGGTTGAAGGCCGACGAGCCGTTTGATGGCCTGCGAGGTGCGCCCCTTGGCGCGTGCCTCCAGCACGCGTCCGAGCAGGATCAGCGTGACGATGACGGCGGCGGCCTCGAAATAGACGTTGGCGGTGCCCTGCGGCAACACCTCGGGGGCGAAGGTGGCGACCAGCGAATAGCCGTAAGCCGCCGCCGTGCCGACCGCAACCAGCGAGTTCATATCGGGAGCGCCGCGCAGCAGCGCCGGAACGCCTTTGCGGAAGAAGCGCAGGCCGGGGCCAAATAAAACCAAGGTGGTGAGGACAAACTGGATATACCAGCTCGTCTGCGCGCCCAACACCTGCATGACCCACTCATGTATGGCGGGAATGAGGTGCGAGCCCATTTCCAACAGGAATACCGGCAGGGTAAACAGGGCGGCGCCGAACAGGGCGCGCCGCAACGCGCGCGCCTCGTTTTCGCGCTGTTCGGCGGCCTGGTCGTCCGCGCTGGCGCTATCCGCCGTCAAGCGACGAGACGTATAGCCGGCACGGGTGACGGCGGCTTCCAGATCGCCTGCGGATACGGTGCCGGCGAGATAGCGCACCCGCGCGCGTTCGGTCGCCAGGTTGACATTGGCCTCGATCACGCCGGCAACCTGGGCCAACGCTTTCTCCACCCGGCCGACACAGGAGGCGCAGGTCATGTTTTCGATCGCCAGTTCGACGGTTTCCTCTCGCACCGTATAGCCGGCGCCTTCAATAGCGCGAACGGCGGCCTGCGGATCGGCCTGTCCGTTGAACGTGATGTCGGCGCGTTCGGTCGCGAGATTGACCGTGGCCGCCTGTACGCCCTGAATCGCGCTCAAGGCACGCTCGACGCGCCCGACGCACGAGGCGCACGTCATGCCTGCAACCGGCAGGCTCAGACGCGCGGACGAAGGCTGAGGTAAGTGGGTATTGGATGCGTTCATGTTACGAGCCCTTAAAAGAGTAACGGGTATCAAAAGGCTAGAGCTTCCCATCGCGGGAAGGTCAAGGTTTACCGTCAACTTTTTTCGCTATGGACGAATTACCTGCGCCGCGGCAGTCGCTCATCGCCGTTGCGCACACTTCCCAGCCACCACCGAGCGCTTTATAGATGCTCACCACGGCAAGCCGTTGCCGGGTGCGTGCGTGCGCCACAGCCCGCCGACTGCTGAAGTCGGCCCGTTCGGCTTCGAGAACCTCCAGGTAAATGCCCTGACCCGCCGCAAAGCGCAGCCGGGAGAGCCTCGCCGCTTCGCGGTTCGACGCCGCTTCGAGCAACCGCAGCGCAAGCAGGTCGGCCGCTTCGACGTAGGCTTTGAAGGCATCATCCGTTTCACGCAGCGCACGCAGCACCGTCTGGTCATAAATCAATAACGCCTGTCGCGCCTGCGCCTCGCTGGCGGCGATCCGGGCGCGCACGCGGCCGATATCAAGAAATGACCAACGAATGATTGGCGCGATGAAGCCGGACAGCACGCCGGCGCCATTTATCGCATCGAGATTGCCGGCGACCAGTCCGATCGAGCCTCGCGCCTCAACGTGCGGGTAGAGATCCGCTGTTTCAACGCCAATCCGGGCGGTGGCCGCGGCCAGCTCCCGCTCCGCCGCCGCAATGTCGGCGCGCCGGGCAAGCAGGGCGCCGGGCGTACCCACGGCGATAGCCCGCAGCGCAGGCAGCTGACTCTCCCGTTCGGTGGCCGGAGGACGGAATGTTTGGGGCGTTTCGCCAAGCAGCGTCGCCAATACGTTGACGGCGGCGGATCGGCGGCGTTCCAGTTCCGGCGTCGTCGCTTCGACGCTGAGCAAGAGCGCCTCGGCGCGCAATCGGTCAACTTCGCTGGCGACGCCGGCACGCATTTGTCTTTCAATCTGCGCCAGGCTTTCACGCTGGCTTTGGTTGATGTCGGCGACCACCTTAAGTTCGGCCTCAACACCGCGCAGTTCGAACCAGGTGGCGGCCACTTCGGCGGCGACGCCCGCCTGAACGCCCCGCAGCAGTGCTTCACGGCTTCCCGCCTGCGCCTGAGCGAGTTCAACCGAGCGCCGAACGCGCCCAAAGAGGTCGATTTCCCATGCGGCGTCAAGCGCGCCGCGGTAGGTTTCCGCCTGGCGCGGCTGGGCGGCCATTTTTTCTGCCTCCCCCCGTCGACGCGTCTCATAACTCAACGCGACGTCGCCGCGCGGCAGGAAATCCCGCCGTTGTTCACGCAACAGGGCCTTGGCTTCGTCCAACCGGGTGACGGCGATGCCGACATCATGGTTCGCCGCCAACGCGCGCCGAATCAATTCGGTGAGCGCCGGATCGTCGAAGATGCGCCACCATGCGATCTCGACATCGCCGGCGCCGAGTCCCGCCGGCGACGGGCCGAAGCCGGAGAGAGGCCGGGGGGCGGGCGGCGAGTAATCTGGACCGACCGCCGCACACCCGGTTAACAAGGCGATCGCACTCAGCGGCAATAAAAAGGTTCTACGAAGATTTCTCATCAGACTCGCTCCTTACGCTGGCTTTGCCTTTGGTACGGTATTGCTCGAATCGCGCCGTCAGGCCGCGGATCACCACATAAAACACCGGTGTCAGGAACAGGCCGAACAAGGTCACGCCCAGCATGCCGGCGAATACCGCAACCCCCATGGCATGGCGCATTTCCGCACCCGCACCGCTGGCGAAGATCAACGGAATGACGCCGGCAATAAACGCGATCGAAGTCATCACGATCGGTCTTAGCCGCAGTCGGCAAGCCTTAATCACCGCCTCGAGCGTGTTTGCACCTTCATCCTCCAGACTGCGGGCAAACTCGACGATCAGGATGGCGTTTTTGGCGGCCAAACCGACCAGCACAATGAGGCCTATTTGCACGAAAACGTTGTTGTCGCCCCCCAACAGCCAGACGCCAATCATGGCGCTCAACAGACACATCGGCACGATCAGCAGTACGGCCAAAGGCAGCAGCCAGCTGTTGTATTGCGTGGCCAGAATGAGATAAGCGAGCAGTACGCACAGTGGGAAAATGAACAGCGCCGCGTTGCCCGCGAGCTTTTGCTGATAGGTGAGATCGGTCCATTCGACGGTCATGCCTTCCGGCAGCGTCTCTTTTGCCAGTTGCTCCATCAAGGCCACCGCTTGACCGGAACTGACACCTATCGCCGCGCCGCCCGAGATATCGGCCGATGGGTAGCCGTTGTAACGGATGATGCGATCCGGGCCGGAGCCGGGCGTCACGGTAACAAAGGAAGACAGCGGCAGCATGTCACCGGCCGCGTTGCGCACCTGCAGTCGGCCGATGGCTTCCGCTTGCATGCGATGGTTGGCATCGGCCTGGGCGGTCACCTTGTAAGTGCGGCCGAATCGGTTGAAGTCGTTGATGTAAAGCGAGCCGAGGTAGATTTGAAGCGACTCGAACACATCCGCCAGGCTGACACCCTGACTTTTCGCCTGCGTACGGTCGATAACCACATCAAGTTGCGGCGCATTGATGTCCAGGCTGGTCATCAGACCGGCGATCTGTCCCGATTCGGTGGCTTTCACCATCAGGAGCCGCGTGTGCTCAACCAGAGACTCAAGCCCCGCGCCGCCGCGATCTTCCACCTGCATCTTGAATCCGCCGGTGGCGCCGAGACCGGGGACGGGCGGTGGCGGAAATACGCCGAGGAAACCATCGGGAATGTCGGCGAACTTCGCCTGCAGCCGACCAGCGATGGCTGACGCGGCCAGATCGGGCGTGGCGCGTTCTTTAAACGGATCGAGCATGACGAACATCACGGCGGCGTTCGGCACATTGACGAAGCCGTTGATAGACAGTCCCGGAAAGGCCACGACGCTTTCCACCCCGGGTTCCGCCAGCGCGATCTTCGACATCTGTTTAACGACCGCATCGGTGCGATCCAGCGAGGCCGAGTTGGGCAATTGGGCGATGCCGACGAGATAATACTTATCCTGCATGGGCACGAAGCCCGGCGGTACGGCCTGGAAGCCGAAAAACGTCAGAACGAGCAGCCCGCCGTAAATGGCCAGCGCCACGCCGCTGACGCGCACCGTTTTACGCACGGCATTGGCATACGCGTCCGGCGCGCGTTGGAAAGGCCGGGCGGCGGCTTGCACGATACGCTGAATACGGCCGGGAGCGCGATGTTCCGCCGGATGCGGCCGCAGCAGCAAGCCGGCCAGCGCCGGGCTGAGCGTCAGGGAATTGAGCGCCGACAGCAGGGTAGAAATGGCGATAGTCAATGCGAACTGACGGTAAAATTCCCCTTGTAAACCGCTCAGGAACGCCGTTGGAATGAACACAGCGGCCAGCACTGAGGTGATGGCGATGATCGGCCCGGTGACTTCATCCATGGCGAGCCGTGCGGCTTGCTGCGGCGTTTTACCGTTTTCGATGTGCCGTTCGACATTCTCTACCACCACAATAGCGTCATCGACGACGATACCGATAGACAACACCAAACCGAACAGGGACAGCGTATTGAGCGAGAAGCCCATCAAATGCATGATGGCGAACGTGCCGACCAGCGAGACCGGCACCGCGAGCAGCGGAATGAGCGAGGCTCGCCAGCTACGCAGGAACACTACCACCACGATCACCACCAGCAGGATCGCCTCCAGCAGGGTCGTCACCACCGATTCGAGCGATGCCTGCACGAAAACCGTCGGATCATAGGCGATTCGTGAGCTGAGCCCGGCAGGGAAGTCGCTTTCCAGGCGTTTGACGGTCGCTCTGACCGCCCGAGCGACGTCCAGCGCGTTGGCGCCCGGGCTCTGAATGATTTGCAGCGCGACGGCCGGCTCGCCGTCGAGCAGGCTGCGCAGCGCATACGCATCGGCGCCCATTTCTATACGGGCGACGTCGCGCAAGCGGGTCACCTGGCCGTCGCTGCCGGTGCGGATGATGATATCGCCAAACTGTTTCTCATCGGCCAGCCGCCCCAGGGTATTGACCGTAACCTGAAATGCGGCATTGGAGTCGGGCGCCTGACCGACGGAACCGGCCGCCACCTGCACGTTTTGCTCGCGCACCGCAGCGATCACATCGCCGGCGGTTAGCCCGCGTGCGGCGATCAAATCCGGATCCAGCCAGAGCCGCATGCTGTATTCGCCGGCTCCCCAAACCTGGACATCGCTGACACCCGGAATACGGGACAGCTCATCACGAACCTGCAGGTAAGCGTAATTCGAGATATACAGCGGATCGTAGCGTTGGTCGGGCGACAGAAGATGCACCACCATCAGGATGTCCGGTGAGGTTTTCTGCGTCACCACGCCCTGATGCTGCACCTCTGCAGGCAACCGGGGTAACGCGCGCGCCACCCGGTTTTGCACCTGGATCTGCGCCATGTCGGCATTCGTTCCTTGCGCAAACGTGACGGTCAACGTCATTCGGCCGTCGGTCGCCGCCTGTGAAGACATATAAAGCATGCCTTCAACGCCGGTGATGGCTTGCTCCAGCGGCGTGGCCACCGTTTCCGCGATCACTTTCGGGTTGGCGCCGGGGTAAAAGGCGGTCACTTGGACGGTGGGCGGCGTGACCGCCGGATATTCGCTCAGCGGCAATTGGAACAGCGCCACGATGCCGGCGATCAACGTCAAGATGGAAAGAACAATGGCGAAGATCGGGCGTTTGATGAAGAAGCGGGGAAATGTCATGTCGCATCTCCCATCGTGTTCGGTTGTGTCGCCGGCGTGCCGTCAATCATCGTAGGGCGGGGGGTGACCGCCATGCCGGGGCGCACCAGCCCTTTCACCACGATGCGTTCTCCCGGTTGCAGCCCTCGCTCTATCACGCGCATCCCATCAACAACCGGGCCAAGTTCTACCGGGCGGTATTCGGTCTTGTTGTTTTTATCGACGACCAGGACATAACGACGGCTTTGATCGGTGCCAATTGACCGATCGGCAATCAACACCTTCGCCTGTGGTGCGCCGGTTTCCAGCTTGATCTTGGCGAACAGCCCCGGGGACAGCCGTCCATCGGGGTTATCGATTACCGCGCGCAGGCGTACCGTGCCGGTCGTCCGTTCGGCAGCATTGGCGATAAAGTCGACGCGGCCGGGACGTGAGTACGTTTTGTCGCCGATCAACGCCGTCATGACCTTGATCTCATGCGTTGCCGTCTTATCGCGCCAGGCGGCCAGCGATTGCAAATAGGTGCGTTCATCGACGTCAAAGTAGACGTGGAGTGGGTTGACGGAAACGATGGTGGTGAGCGCCGTGACGCCGCTGGCGACATAGTTGCCTTCGGTGATGAGCGTCCGCCCGACGCGCCCGGCGATTGGCGCGGTGACGCGCGTAAACGTCATGTCCAATTGCGCCGCCGTCAACGCCGCCTTTGCCGCGTTGACCCGAGCCTTACTCACATTCATCGCGGCAGTGGCGGCATCGAAAGGCTCGCGGGCGATGACTTTTTGGTTGAACAGCGTTCGGGCGCGCGCAAAGTCGGCCTGGGCGAGCGTAGCGGTGGCTTCGGCCTCTTGCAGTCGCGCCGCTGCAGCGTCCAGCGCCGCCTGGAAGGGCCGCGGATCGATACGAAATAGCGGATGGCCTTTTTCAATGACGCGCCCTTCAGGGACGTTCACGGCCTGTATGTACCCGGCGACCCGCGGCCGCAGCTCAACGCGCTGGACGGCGGTCAGGGAACCGCTGAATTCGACAAAAGGGGTGACCGGACGCACCAGCACCTCGGCCACCGGTACGGCAGGTGGCGGCGGTGCGGTGGCGGACGGTGCGCTGTCGTTGCACCCGGCGACGGCGAAAGCGATGCTTACCGCCGCTGCCGTCGAGAGGAGAGTTTTAGCTTTCATCATTTGACCTTTTCTACCGACGTCGACTGTGGAATTTACTGCGTAGCAGCAGCTCATCCTGCGTTATCCGGCTTCCAACGTTGGCAAGGTCAAGCGATTTAGGGCGGGGCGATAGTGCGGTCGCTGATACCCGCATGACGAGTGACAATAACCTCGTGCCGCAAGAGCGGTACGAGGTTGCGCGTTTATTGCTGCAGTACCTCGGCGAACTTCGCCAGCCACTGCGGATGCGCCGGCCAGGCCGGGGCGGTGACCAGATTGCCGTCGACGTGCGCCTGATCGATGCCGATCTCCGCATAATGACCGCCGCCGAGCCGCACCTCCGGCGCGCAGGCCGGGTAGGCGCTGCAGGTGCGGCCTTTCAACACTCCGGCCGCCGCCAGCAGCTGCGGGCCGTGGCAAACGGCGGCGATCGGTTTTTTCGCGGCGTCAAACGCCTGTACCAGCGCGATCACGTCGGGGTTCAGACGCAGGTATTCCGGCGCCCGACCGCCGGGGATCAAGAGCGCATCGTAGTGCTCTTCTTTGGCGGCGGCGAAGTCGGCGTTCAGGGTGAAACGGTGGCCGGGTTTCTCGCTGTAGGTCTGCGCGCCGTCAAAATCGTGGATCGCGGTCTGGATATAGTCGCCGACGGCTTTGCCGGGGCACACGGCGTCCACCCAATGGCCGATCATCTGCAATGCCTGAAACGGCACCATGGTTTCGTAATCTTCGGCGTAGTCGCCGACCAGCATCAGGATCTTTTTCTTGCTCATGATCACAACTCCTGCAGGAGGGGGAATGCCTAAGGTATAGCCCAGCCCCCCTTGGAATGCGAACCGCAAAGTGCTGTGGAATACAGGATACAAAAGCGTAAAAATTGAGTTGACTTTCTTGGTAAGAATAAAGGCCATAATTATCTTGGCGATCTAATCAGTAATGAATTTGATTTTCGTTTGTTTCCTATGATAGAAAAACGGCTCCCCACTAAATGGAAAGGAAATCTGCTAGCACGCTTCATACGAACACATAAGAATTCTGTGATTATTACCATTGCGTAATAATGGAAAGCACTTATTTAATTTTTTATTATTTTGAAGGAACAAGAAAATGCCTATTTTAAAACGCTGTGCCACAGCCTGCGCACTGGCGCTGAGCCTGCTGGGAAGCTCGGTTGCAGCACACGCTGGGGAACAAGAGGAGCTCACCCAAAAACTGGATGAGTCGGTAATGACGTATGCTTACTCTAAGAGTAGTAGCGATATGGACACCATTAATGAACTGATAAAAAATGGCGCTCACCCCACTATTCAAACGGTATGGTATGCCGCCTATTACAAACAGCCGGCGCTGCTCGATCGTTTTCTTGATATGTCGGTGAATGTGAACCAAGCCATCAGTGACAATGGAGAAACCGTATTGTTGTCAGCGTTGGGAAATACGGACAAGTCTGAATTATCCGATGATGACCTTCACATTTTACAGAGCTTGCTAAAAGCGGGTGCCAATACCAATGTCATTGCGCAAGGGGGGACTAATACACCGCTTATTGCCGCCGCCCAAAGCCAAGGAGCCGCACCCGCGCTGGTGAAATTGTTGCTGCAATTTGGTGCGGATGCCAAGCAGGTTACCCCGCAAGGATTCTCACCGATAATGGGGGAAGGGGCGGCTAATCTGGAGGTCATCAAACTGCTGGTAGCCGCCGGTACAGATCCTTATGGCGTGAGCAAGGTAGGATCAACGCCTTTGCACTTTGTTTGCACGAGGGATTCTTCCCAGGACGGCCAGCCGGACCCGCAAGCGGCGCAGCGTATCGCCTTGTTGCATAAACCCGGAACCTCTATCGATGCCCAACCGGCCCAGCAACAGGCCTGGCCTGTTGGCACACCGCTGCTGGAAAGCCTGACCAGCAATAATCCTGACTGCGTCAAGGCGTTGTTGGCTGCGGGTGCTGATAAAGATGCGCTGGCCTTCCCGGCAGAGTATGTGGCAGCAGATCCAAGCGTAAAAGGTAAAACGGTTCGTCAGAATATACTCGGGGCGGCAGAAAAATATCCCGACCTGTATTCGCCAGAAATCGTGGCCTTGTTTCAAAAATAGGTGAAAACGAAAAAGGGGGCTTTCGCCCCCTGATAAAATGGCCCGTTCGCAGGCCAAATAAGCCGGTATCAACCTGGGTAGATGCCGCGCTCTTTACGTGCGGTCAGGATGCGCTCACAGGCCACGATGTAAGCGGCGGTGCGCAGGCTGCACTCTTTCTCGGCCGCCTTGTTCCAGACGTGGACCATCGCGTCGGTCATGATCTTGTCCATGCGCTCGTTGATCTCGGACTCGCTCCAGAAGTAGCTCGCCATGTCCTGCACCCACTCGAAGTAACTGACCGTTACGCCGCCGGCGTTACAGATAACGTCCGGAACCACGGTGATGTTGCGGGAACGCAGAATGTCGTCCGCTTCTGGGAAGGTTGGGCCGTTAGCCCCTTCCAGCACCAGTTTGGCGCTGAGGATTTCGGCGCGCTGGCGGGTGATCTGGCCTTCCAGCGCCGCAGGGATCAGGATGTCCATGTCGACCGACCAGAACGCTTCGCTCTCGATCTCGCTGGCGCCAGGGAAACCGGCGATCTGCTTGTGCTTGGCCTGGTATTCGGTCAGCGCGGCCAGGTCGATGCCGTCGGCGTTGAACAGGGTAGCGGAGTGGTCCTGGATGGTGACGACGCGCGCGCCGACGCCGACGAACAGACGGGCCGCTTCGCTGCCCACGTTACCGAAGCCTTGTACCGCCACTTTGGCGCCTTCGATCTGCACGCCCAGACGCTTGGCCACTTCGCTGCCGGTGACGAACACGCCGCGGCCGGTCGCTTTCTCACGGCCCAGGGAGCCGCCGAGGTGGATGGGTTTGCCGGTGACCACGCCGGTGATAGTGGTGCCGTGGTTCATGGAGTAGGTGTCCATCATCCAGGCCATCACTTTGGCGTTGGTGCCGACGTCCGGCGCAGGAATGTCTTTCTGTGGCCCGATGATGAAGCCGATTTCACTGGTGTAGCGGCGGGTCAGTCGCTCCAGTTCACCTTCAGACAGTTTGAACGGGTCGACGCGGATGCCGCCCTTGGCGCCGCCGTACGGCAGGTTGACCGCGGCACACTTGATGGTCATCCAGGCGGACAGGGCCATCACTTCGTTCAGATCGACGTCAGGGTGGAAGCGGATGCCGCCTTTGCCCGGCCCGCGCGACAGGTTGTGCTGTACGCGGAAACCTTCGAAGTGACGGATGGTGCCATCGTCCATCTGCAGCGGGATATCGACAATCAAAGCGCGCTTAGGGTGACGCAGCGTATCAACCCAGCGTGACAGGTCGCCGAGGTAAGGGGCGACGCGATCGATTTGTTGCAGATATGTAGCCCAAGCGGTGGTGCTGCTGTCTGAAGCGTAGGATAGCTTTTCCATAACCAACCTTTATATATTAGAGGTATTTATTTCGTTTAACCGTGGATTAGCAAGCGCATAACACTTTGCGACGCTAAATTTACCACTAATTATGCCGGTTGTTAGCCCCCCTCTCATCGGGCCAGCGGACGGTTTTTCGCCGCCTGCAGAGCGATAAATGAATAGTTAATTACTTTTTGTCGGCGGTGAGCGATCACATGCATAATTTATGCATATAAAGCGCATAAAAACCCTTTTTATCTATTTTTCAGAAGCTTGAATGTGATCAAAAAGTTTCATTTTATTTAACTGCCATGTTGACAATGGCATTTCCCCTCGCCAGAGTTAAATTAATGTTAAAACGGCTCCGGCGTCGTTTTTTTGTTGCACAAGGGAAAGTATAACCATTTGATATTGTAGTGTTTACCCACCACGCTCAGGCTTTGTACGCCAAACGTGGGCGATACGACGGCTCACGAGAGCATTTTCTTGGTACCCATTATTATTACCTCCCTGTCACAACGGGGCGGGCAGCGTTTGGTCTCAATTTTTTTGCCGGTTAGAGCGCCCGCGGGCGTTTCATTCCTGCTGCAACCGCGCATCGGTTGCTTAATCGCCTTAACGACGGACAGGTAACACCATGACAAAAAACCACTGCGATCGGCTGAACCCAGGTTCAGCCGAGGGGCCTCACTGTGCCCAAACCTTGCAGCGCGGGCTGAGTGCGCGCCACATTCAACTGATTTCGATCGGCGGCGCCATCGGCACCGGGCTGTTTATGGGCGCCGGGAAAACCCTCGCGCTATCGGGCACCTCCATCGTACTGACTTACGCCATCGTCGGTTTTTTCATGTTCATGGTGATGAGAGCGATGGGGGAGCTGCTGCTCACGCGACTCGATTACCGCTCGTTCGCCGATTTTGTCTCCGAATACCTGGGGCCGCGCGCCAGCTTTTTTCTCGGCTGGTCCTACTGGCTGAGCTGGGTCGTAACCTGCATTGCCGACGTGGTGGTGTGCGGCGGCTACGTGCAATATTGGCTGCCAGACGTCTCGCCCTGGTTGCCGGCGCTGCTGACGCTGGGGTTTCTGTGTCTGTTCAACATGCTGTCGGTCAAGATGTTCGGCGAGGCCGAATTCTGGTTCGCGATGATCAAGGTGGTGGCGATCGTCGCGTTGATCGCTACCGGCGCCTGGATGGTGTTCAGCGGCTGGACCTCGCCGGACGGCGTGACCGCTTCGCTGCATAACGTCACCGATCCCGCCATTTTCATGCCGCACGGCATCTTCGGCTTTTTCGCCGGTTTCCAGATCGCCATTTTCTCCTGCACCGGCATCGAGCTGCTGGGCACGATGTCGGCGGAGACCAAAAACCCCGAGAAGGTGCTGCCGAAGGCGATCAACGCGATCCCGGCCCGCATCATCGTCTTCTACGTGTGCTCGATGCTGACCATTATCGCCGTCACCTCATGGAGCCACATCTCGCCGGACAGCAGCCCGTTCGTGATGCTGTTCGATCGGGCGGGGCTGCCGGCCGCCGCCGCAGTGATCAACTTCGTGGTGCTGACTTCGGCGATGTCCTCGGCCAACAGCGGGGTGTATTCCAGCACCCGCATGCTGTACAGCCTGTCGATGGAAAAGCATGCCCACGGTCAGTTCCGCATTCTGTCGCGCACCACGGCCATTCCGATCCGCAGCCTGCTGTTTTCCTGCTTCTGCATGGTGGCCGGCACCTTGCTGCTGGTACTGGTGCCGAACGTCATGACGCTGTTCACCATCGTCTCTACCGTGGCGGCGATCCTGGTGGTTTACAGCTGGGGCATGATTTTGGTCGCCTACCTGGTGTATCGCCAGAAGCGGCCGGATCTGCACGCCGCTTCCCACTTCAAAATGCCGGGCGGGGTAGCGATGGCCTGGCTGACGCTGGCTTTTTTCGCCTTTACGCTGGTGCTGATGGTGTTCGATCGCGATACGCTGATCGCGTTGTGCAGCATGCCGCTGTGGTTTACCACGCTCGGCCTGATCTGGCGCTATCGGGTCCGCGACAGCGTGGCGCGCGAGAGCTACGTGTTTTATCGGCGCGGCGCCGAAGCGGAATAACCGGCGAAGGATACGCCGCTTGCCGCCGCTCCGCTCGGCAAGCGGCGGCAACTGCGGTATGCTAAGCGGCTGAACCGCAAACCAAACCGGGCTATACGGAGACCCCCAGCGTGCCGAACTCTTCTTCTCAACTCGACCTTTTGCGATCGGTCGCCGACGGCATCGCCGCGCTGTTTTTCCCGAATGCGGAAGTGGTGATCCACGATCTGGCCACCAACAAGATTGCCTATCTGGCGAACAACCTGTCGAAGCGCAAACCGGGCGATGACGCCGGGCTGGAAGACTTCGAGCTCGATGGCGGCGCCGGCGTGACCGGCCCCTATGAAAAGCTGAACTGGGACGGCAAAAAAATGCGTTCGGTGAGCATCGCCGCGCGCGACGAGCAGGGCAAGCCCAGCTATCTGCTGTGCATCAACCTGAGCACCGCGATGTTCGAGGACGCCCGCAATGCGCTGGACATGTTTTTATCGGTCACGCGATTGCAGCCGCAGCCGCAACAGCTGTTCAAAGACGACTGGCAGGAGAAGATCAACACCTTCCTGCATGACTGGCTGCGGCGCGAAAATGCCGCGCTCGGCGCGCTGAGCCGCGAGCAGAAACGGCGTCTGGTCAGCGATCTCTATCATCAGGGGGCGTTCAAGGCCAAAAGCGCGGCGGATTACATCGCCAACGTGCTGTCGATGGGGCGCGCCACGGTGTACAAGCACCTGCGGGAATTGAAGCAGGAGTAAAGGCGGCGAGAAAGGCGGAAGAAAGGGGCGGCGATGGCCGCCCCTTGTCGTTACCAGCGGTAGTTGACCGAAGCGATAATGCTGCGGCCGCTGCCGTAGAAGCAGGCGTACTCGCCGCTGCACGACGAAACGTATTTCTTGTCCGTCAGGTTCTGCACGTTGAGCTGCAGCGCAGCGCCGCGCAGCGCCGACGAAGCCTGACCGAGGTCATACTTCACCATGGCGTCGTACAGCGTGTAGTGCGGCACGTCGTACTGGCCGATGGCGTCGGCCGGCGCATCGCCGATGTAACGCACGCCGCTGCCGACGGTCAGGCCGTTGAGCGCGCCGCTCAGGAAGCTGTAGCTGCCCCAGGCGGACGCCGCGTGGCGCGGAATGCCCGCCGGGCTGTGGCCGATTTCGTCCGCCGAGTTGGAGTCTTTGGTCACCACGTCGGTGTAGGTGTAGGCGGCGATCAGCTTGATCTCCGGCGTCGGCTGAGCGTGCACTTCCGCCTCAATCCCTTTGGATTTCACCTCACCGATCTGCTCGTAGGCGGAGGTGAGGCGGTTGTAAGACGCCACATTGCGCTGGGTAATGTCGAACCAGGAAAGGGTCAGCAGGGTGTTGCCGCCCGGGATCTGGTACTTCACGCCCACCTCGGTTTGTTTGCCGGTGGTCGGCTTGAGCGGGTCGGCGCCCGGCGCGCTCGGGTACAGGTTAGGATCGAACGAGGTGCTGTAGCTGACGTACGGCGAAATGCCGTTGTCGAAGGCGTAGAGCAGGCCCGCACGGCCGGTGAACTGGGCATCATTGTAGGTCTGCTCTTTGCCGCCGACGGTGCGATCGCGGGTGTTGACCTGCGACCAGTCCTGACGGCCGGACAGCAGCAGGTTCCAGTGATTCCACTCCAGCTGGTCCTGCAGATACACCCCGACCTGATTCAGCGTCTTCAAATCGCTGGAAGCCAGCGCCAGCGTGCTGCCATCGATGCTGGGGCGAACCGGGTTGGCCCAGTCGATCGGGTAATCGTTGCCGCGATCGCGATACATCTTCGAATCGATATGGCTGTAGCGGTAATCCAATCCGCCCAGCACCGTGTGCTTCACCTCGCCGGTGTCGAACAGGCCCTTCAGCTGGTTATCCACGCCAAACTCGTTGGTCATCTGCGTTTCATGCTGCGCCATGCGGGTGACGGTGTGGTCGTTGACCTTCGAGTTTACGTTATAAACCAGGTATTTATAGTCCTCATCACGGTGGGTGAAGCGCAGGTTCTGGGTAAACGACAGCGCATCGCTGAAGTTGTGCTCGAGGCTGTAGCCAATCGATGCCTGCTCGCGCCGCGACTTGTTGAAGCTGGGTTCGCTGATGTTGAAGTCATAGGGCACATAGCCCGCGCTGGTCGGGAACAGCGTGCCGGCGCGCGGCAGGAAGTTGCGCGACCCGGCTTTCGGATCGTTCTGGTAGCTGGTCAGCAGCGTAAAGCTGGTGTCTTCGTTCGGCAGCCAGGTGAAGGCCGGCGCGATGGCCACCCGTTGCTGCTTGCTGTCTTTGACGAACTCGTGCTCGGTTCTGGCGATACCGTTCAGGCGATAGAACAGGGTGTTGTCGTCGTTGAGTTTGCCGCCGAAATCGAACGCCGTTTCCGCCAGATGGCGGTTGCCGGTGCTGAATTTGACTTCGTGAATGCTCTGGGCGGTAGGGCGTTTACTGGTCATCACCACCACGCCGCCGGGGCTGACCTGGCCGTACAGCACGCCGGCCGGGCCGTGCACCATCTCCACGCGCTCCAGCAGCCAGGGGTCGATCTGCCTGGCGCCGCCGTTTTGGCTCGAGAGGCCAAAGTGCAGACCGTCGAGCAGTTTGGGCGCATAGCGGAAGCCGCGGCTGATCACTTCGTCATTGCGGTTGGAGTTGCCGCGGTAGGTGGTGATCACCCCGCTGGTGTAGTTCAGCGCGTCGGCGACCGACGCCGGCTCCTGGTCGTTCATTTGCTCGCGCGTGACCACCGAGATGGACTGCGGCGTCTTGCGCAGAGAGGCGGCGGTCTTGGTGCCGGCGGCGCTCTCTTTGGCGACGATCCCTTTGACCGGCGCGGTCACGCTGTTTTGCGCGTCGGCGGTCACCAAAATCGTTTCGTCCGCTGCCGCAGACGCGTGTTGCGCCAAGGGCAATAACGCCAGCGCCGATCCCAGCAACAGACGCCTGGCGGACATCGCCTCCGCATTCCCGTTAGCTATCCCTTTGTTTTTAGTCTTCATTATCTCTCCTGCATACCTGCGTTGTGTGTTATGCCACCCTGATAAACCCCGAAATATCGGCGAGCGGTATTCACCCGTCGACGCGGAGACGCCGTATGTGCACGACGGTAAAAATCCGACAAATAGTATTGAAAATGATAATGAGTATCAATACGATTGTCAGGTTTTGTAAAAATCACTCATGTTATGTAAGGGGCGCTATGGAGTTTTTGCCGGAAAAGAGGCCAGGAAACGACCTTGAGGGATTGGCGGCGCAATGGCTGCGTGAAGAGGCGGTAGGGCAATCCGCGTGGTGGCAGAAGGTTGCCGCGCAGGGCACGCCCATCGTTGAAGCGCTCGACGAACGCCACGTCAAAATGACCTGGCTATGGCGCGACCCCGCCGGCGATGAACGGCACTCGCCGATATGCCGCGTTTACGCCGATATCAACGGCATTACCGATCACCACAGCACGTCCCCCAGCAGCCTGACTCGGCTCCCCGGCACCGACGTTTGGTACGGCTCGGCCGTTATCGATCGCCGCTGGCGCGGCAGCTACAGCCTGATCCCCATTACCGAGCGAGATCTTCCCCCCGTCTTCAGCGACGACGAAACGTTACGCGACCGCCAGCAGCGTGCCTGGTGGGTATCGCTGTTCCCCTTGGCGATCGCCGATCCGCTGAATCGGCTCTCGCTGGGGCCGTCTCATCGCCCGCGGCCCGTATCCCTGGCGCAAGGGCCGGATGCCGACGATCAAAGCGCCTGGCAGGCCGCCGATCGGCCGCTGGATGAGGCGCGGCTACAGCGATTTCAGTGGCGCAGCGAACGGCTGGGTAACCAGCGGCGCGTTTGGCTGTATGCCAGCGGCGACGCGGCGGTGAAAGCGAACCGCCCGCTGGTGCTGCTGCTCGACGGCCAAAACTGGATCGAAAGGCATGCGCTGCTGCCGGTGATTGAGAACGAAACCGCAAAAGGGCAGTTGCCGCCCGCGTGCTGGTTGCTGATCGATGCGATCGATGGTGAATACCGGGAAAACGAGCTGCCCTGCAACGCCGTCTTCTGGCAGGCGGTAATCAACGAACTGCTGCCGCAGGCGCAGCGCCGCGAAGCGTTCAGCGAGACTGGGGCGCGCACCGTGGTCGCCGGCCAGAGCTACGGCGGGCTGGCGGCGTTATACGCCGGTTTGCACTGGCCAGAGCGCTTTGGCCACGTGCTGAGCCAGTCCGGCTCCTTCTGGTGGCCTACGGTGCAATTTGTGACCCAGTTCGAAAAACGCCACGAACTGGAGGAAGGCTGGCTGATACGCCAGGTTCGGCAGCGCAACGCGGCGGCACCCAAGCTCACCGTGATCCAACAGGCCGGCGATCGGGAGGCGGACATCGAATTCGTCAATCGCCAGATGCACCAGGCGCTGACGGCGGCCGGGCACCGCGCCGACTACCGCGTGTATTCCGGCGGACATGACGCGCTCTGCTGGCGCGGCGGCCTGGTGGACGGCGTGCGCCGGCTGCTTTCCGCAATGTAGTAATCCCACATTTTGACAGACAGGTAATGAAAATGACTCAGGAACAACAAAACCCGTTCGATGACGAAAGCCTCCGTTTCTCCGTGCTGGTCAACGCGCAGCAGCAGTATTCGCTGTGGCCGCAGTTTGCCGATACGCCGCAGGGGTGGCGCGTGTTGATGGGGCCGGCGTCGCGCGGCGAGTGCATCGACTACATCGAAACGCACTGGCAGGACATGCGGCCGGCGGCGCTGAAAGCGACGGATGCGGCGCGTTAAGCGCCTGGCAGTCAATCGATATATTCCGTTTGAGGGAAAGGACAGACACCATGTCAGAAACGCTTTCTTTACCGGATACTCAGGTCGAGTATCGGGATTATCCGCTGGTTGCTGCGCAGCCGGGGATCTGGATCGCCGACCAAATCGCGCTGCGCCGCAACAGCTTCGCCGTGGCGCACTACACCGAACTGCACGGCGCTATCGATCGTTCTGCGCTGGAGCGCGCGATCCGTCAGGGGCTGGCCGAAGCGGATACGGTTCAGGCGCGATTCTTTGAGGCGCAGGACGGCCAGCCGGTGCAGCGTTTACCGCTGATAGCCGATCCCGCACGCGTGCAGGCGCCGGAGTGGTTCGATTTCAGCGCGCGGCCGGACGCCGAGCAGGCGGCGCTGGCGCTGATGAACGACGATCTGGCGCAGGATCTGCCGGCGGACGGCGAACGGCCGCTCTATCGCCATGCGGTGATCCGCGTCAGCGCCGATCGCTGGTTCTGGTACCAGCGCTTTCATCATCTGACCCTGGACGGCTTCAGCTTCGAGGCCATCACCCGTCGGATCGCCGATATCTATCGCGCGCTGCGTCACGGGCTGTCGCCGGCGGCATCGCCGTTTACCCCGTTCGGCAAGGTGGTGGAAGAGTATCAGCAATGGCAAACGTCGCCGGCGCGCCGGCGGGCGGCCGAATTCTGGCAACAGCATCTGTGCGATTTGCCGTCGCCGCTGTCGTTATCGACGGAGAGTCGGGAGGTTGAACCGGGCGCCCGGCCGCTCAAACAGGCGCTGGTGCTGCCGGAATCGCTGTTTGACGAAGCGCTGCGCAATGGCGCGCTGCAGTCGCTGCAACCGGCCGATATCGTCACGGCGGCGCTGGCGATGTATCTGGCGCGCATGAGCGGCGAAACCCGTTTTTCACTCGGTTTTCCTTTCATGCGCCGTATGGGCTCCCAGGCGCTGGCGGCGGTCGGCCCGGTGGTTAACGTGCTGCCGCTGCTGCTGAATGTGACGCCGGAGATGTCGCTGGCGGATGTCTGCCAGGCGACCGTGGCGCAAATCAAACAGGCGCGCCGCCATCAACGCTATGAAGCGGAGCAGATCAAACGCGATCTCGGCCTGGTCGGCGGCCATCAGGAACTGTACGGCCCGGTGATCAACGTCAAGGTTTACCACAGCGCCTTGTCTTTCGACGGGCAGGCGGCCGTTACCCATACGCTGGCGATGGGGCCGGTCGACGATCTCGAGTTTGAGATCGGCTTTCGCAACGGCGTGCTGACGCTGTCGTTGGTGGCCAACCCGGCCAAATACTCGCCGCGCACCTTGCATCACCACGCGGAGCGCATCGGCCATTGGCTGCAGCAACTGGCGCGGCAGCCGCACCAGCCGAACGGTCAACTGGCGTTGATCGGCGAAGGGGAGTTAAAGAAGCTCGCGGCCTGGGGGCGCGGCGCGCATCTGACGCCGCCGGCGGGCATGGTGTCAATCATGGATGCGTTTCAGCGCCAGGTTGAGCGGCAGCCCGAGGCGCTGGCGGTGGCCTGCGGCGATGTGCGCCTCAGCTACCGTCAGCTCTCCGAACGGGTGATGCAGCTGGGGCGAGTGCTGATCGAAAGCGGCATCGGCGCGGAAGACGTGGTCGCCATCGGCATTCCGCGTTCGGTGGACACGCTGGTCGCGCTGTTCGGCGTGTTGGCCAGCGGCGCGGCCTATATGCCGCTCGATCTGGATTACCCGCGTGAACGCCTGGCGCTGATGTGCGACGACGCGCGGCCGGCGATGTTGCTGACCCACCGCGCGACGCAGATCAATATGCCGGATCTGCCACAGGTATTGTGCCTGGACGACGCAGCGTGCCTGGCGCGCTGCGCGGCCGCCGAAGCTGCGCCGATAACGGATGCCGAACGGCGTGCGCCGCTGAACGAGGCGCATCTGGCCTATATGATTTACACCTCCGGTTCGACCGGCAAACCCAAGGGCGTGATGTCCACGCACCGCGGGCTGCTGAACCTGTTCCTGTCGCATCAGGCCTCGCTGTTTGGCCCGGCGATCGAAAAATTCCAGGCTCGCCATGCGCGCCGCCTGCGCGCCGGCCATACCGCTTCGTTCTCTTTCGACTCCTCCTGGGAACCGCTGTTCTGCATGATGATGGGCAGCGAACTGGTCATCTTCGATGAGGAGCTGCGCCGCGATCCCTGGGCGCTGCTCGAACAAACCCAACAGACGCCGATCGATCTGCTGGACATCACGCCGTCATTCTTCTCGCAACTGGTGGATTGCGGCCTGCTGAAGGGGCAGTTCCCGCTGCCGGCGTTCGTGATGATCGGCGGCGAGGCGGCGACGCCGACGCTGTGGAACCTGATGCAGCAGCATCCGGAGGTGGAGATCCACAACTATTACGGCCCGTCCGAATACACCGTCGATACCCTCGGCGCGCCGGTCACGGCCGCCGAACAGCCGGTGATTGGCCGTCCCCTCGCCAATACCGAAGTCTGGCTGCTCGACGGCCGCCTGCAGCCGGTGCCGATCGGCGCGGCGGGCGAGCTGTACATTTCCGGCAAAGGCATCGCGCGCGGTTACCTGCGGCGCCCGGATCTGACGGCGGCGCGCTTTGTCGCCAATCCGTTCGCCGAAGGCGAGGTGATGTACCGCAGCGGCGATCTGATGCGCTGGAGCGCTGAGGGCCAGTTGGTGTTCATTGGCCGGACCGATCACCAAATCAAGGTGCGCGGCTTCCGCGTCGAGCTGGGTGAGGTGGAAAGCGCGCTGGCCGCCTTGCCGGACGTGGGGCGGGCGGTAGCGATCGCCGAGCCGATCGGCGCCACCTATCGCCTGATCGGTTACTGCTCGGTGCAGGATGACGCGCGCCGTGCCTCACCCTCGCTGCAAAGCGAGCTGCTGGGGCAGTTGGCGCAACGTCTGCCGGATTATATGGTGCCGGCGATCCTGGTGGTGATGCCGGAGCTGCCGCTTAACGTGAATGGCAAGATTGACCGCCAGGCGCTGCCCAAACCGCAGGAGACGCTGGCGCAAAGCATTCGCGAGCCGGCCACCGAGCAGGAAAGGCTGATTTGCGGCGCCATGGCGCAGCTGCTGGGGATGGATCGCATCGGCGCCGACGACGATTTCTTCGCGCTCGGCGGCGACAGCATCTCGGCGATGGGGCTGGGCACCGCCCTGCGGCGCAAAGGGTATCTGCTGCGGCCGCGCGAGATCTTCGCGCTGCACACCCCCGCGCGCATGGCGCAGGCGATGCAGCCGCTGGCCGTAGACTCTCAGGCTGCGCGCAGCGTGCAACAAGGCCCGATCGACGGGCTGCCGATCCTGCATTGGTTTGCCGAGACGGGCGATATGCATCGTCGCTTCGCGCACGGCGTTTTTCTGCGCGTGCCTGCCGAGCTGCAACCGGAACAGCTGCGTTATGCATTGGAGCAGTTGCGTGCGGCGCACCCGGCGCTGGGCGCGCGGATCCGCGACGGTCAGTTGGTGGTTGAAACCGCCGCCGCCGGTGAGCTGATGCAGGTTGATAACGTATCCGGTGAGCTGGAGTTAGCGGCGGAACAGGCGTTTGATGCCGCACTTGACCATCTCGAACCGGCTGCCGGCACCATGATGCAAGGCATCCTGTTGCAGCGCGACGGGCAGAGCCTGGGGCTGGTGCTGGCGATCCATCACCTGGTAGTCGACGGCGTTTCCTGGCGCATCCTGCTCGACGAGCTGCGGCAGGTGGCCGACAGCGCCATGCAGGGGCAGCCGATCACCTTGCCGCCGGAAGAAACCTCGCTCTATGAGTGGTCTGCACGCCTACGAGCCGACGCTGAACGCCGGGAAGCCGAGCTGCCGTTCTGGCGGCAGATGCTGGCGGACGGCGCACCGCGTTTGGGGCGACGCGCGCTGGATCCGCTTAGCGATCGCACTGGCGACGTATCGGAAAAACGCACGCTGCTCGACAGCCGGCTGACCGCCGCGCTGCTCGGCACATTGCCGCAGGGATACCGCGCGCAGGTTGAAGAGATCATGCTGTGCGCGCTGGCTCAGGCCTGCCGCCGCCGTTTCCAGGCCGCTTCGCTGCGTTTCTCTCTGGAGTCGCATGGCCGCGCCGAACTGGACGACGGAATCGATCTGGCCCGCACCGTCGGCTGGCTGACGGCGGAGTATCCGCTGCACATTGAACTGCACGACGCTGAGCACAATGAGGCCGTGCGTGCGGTGAAACGGGCGACGCGAGCGGTGGCCGATCGCGGCGTCGGTTATGGCCAGCTGCGTTATCTGCATCCGCAGCGTGACGAACTGGCGGCGCTGGCGCAGCGCAATGCGCCGGAAATCTTGTTCAACTACCTCGGGCGTTTCAGCCAGGATGAGGGGAACTGGACGCCGCAACGCAGCCAAACCCGCTTCCGCGACGCCTTCGCCGTGGCGCAGGATGCGCAGCAGGCGCTGTCGTATGGCCTGGAGGTGAATATCTTTGTCGAAGAGCGGCGCGACGGCGCCTGCCTGGCGATCAACTGGAGCTGGCTGGAGGCGATTTTCAGCGAGAGCGACATTGCGCAGCTGCACAGCGGCATCGAGCAAGCGGTGCGTTCACTGTGCGAGTTTGCCGAGCGTCATCCCGAACGCGCGGCGGCAACGTTGGTGGCGGCCGAGATCGCCCAGCCGAACGTTGACGATGAGACGGTGCGCGCCTGGGAGCAAGAGTGCGGGCCGTTGGCCGCGGCGCTGCCGCTGTTGCCGTTGCAACATGGCCTGCTGTTCCATGCGCAGACGGCGCAGCAGGGCGGCAGCTATAACTCGCTGACGCGCCTGAGCCTCTGCGGCGAGCTGGACGAACATCAACTCCAGCAGGCGCTGAATGCGGTGATCCGCCGCCATCCGCAGCTGGCCGCCCGGTTCAACCGCGAGGGGGAACCGCTGCAGCTGATACCGCAGGAAAGCCATTGGCCGCTGGACAGTCGTAAGCTGCCGCCGCTGTCCGAAGAGCAAGAAGCGCAGGCGCTGCATGAACTGGAACAGGAAGAGTTGCGGCGCGATCTGTTTAATCAGCCGGGCGCGATGCTGCATGCGCTGCGGATCAAACACGGCGATAGCGAACGCTACACGCTGTTCCTTAACGCGCACCATCTGATTGTCGACGGCTGGTCGACGCCGGTGGTGCTCAACGATCTGATGCTGGCCCTGCGTGAAGGCGAGCAGGCGTTGCCGCCGCTGCGCTCGAACTACGCCGATATCGTGCGCCGCCTGACCGCGCGGGATGCCGACGCCTCGCGCCGCCTCTGGCGTGAGACGCTGCAGGATGTGCGCCCGACGTTGTTGTTCGGTGAATCGCATAACGATCGCGTGCATGAGTTGGAAATGACGCTGCCGCCGGCCGAGGAAAGGCGCTTGCTGACCCTGTGCCGCGAACGCGGGTTGACGCTCAATACCCTGATGCAGGGCATCTGGGCGCTGCAGCTGGCCAGCTGTTGCGGCCATCAGGATGTGGTGTTCGGCTCGCCGGTTTCCGGCCGCTTTGGCCAGATAGAAGGGATTGAGGAACACGTTGGCCTGTTCAGCAACACGCTGCCGGTGCGGGTTCGTCTGCAGCATGACCGTTCGTTGACGGATCAACTGACCGAACTGCAGCATCGGCAGATTGAACTGCTGGAGCACGACGATTTGGGTTTGGGGGAGATCCAGCATCTGGCCGGGGCGGGCACGCTGTTCGACACGCTGTTGGTGGTGGAAAACTACCCGGACAACGACGCCTTGCTTGGCGGCGCAGGTTCCTTGCGCTGCGATGCCATCCGTAACAAAGGCTATACCCACTATCCGCTGACGCTGCTGGTGCTGCCGGGCGAGCGCCTGCGTCTGCTGATGGAGTACCGCGATTCGGTGCTGCAGCCTGAACGCTTCGCCGCACGGCTGATGGCGCTGCTGCAACAATGGATAGCGCAGCCGGATCTGCCGCTGCCGCACTGGCAATTGCAAACGCCGCAGGAAGAGGCGCTGATCGCGGCGGTCAACCGCACCGGGCAGGCGGTGGCGGACACCACCTTGCATCAGGCGATCGCCGAGCAAGCGCGGCGCACGCCGGAACGCATCGCGCTGCAGGACGCCGGGCACAGCCTCAGCTACCGTGACATGCAGCGCCAGGCCGCGCTGTTGGCCGAACGGCTGACGGCGGCCGGCATTCAGCCGGGCGATATCGTCGCGGTGGCGTTGCCGCGTTCGGTACGCCTCAGCCTGGCGCTGACGGCGATTGTGCAGACCGGCGCCGCCTGGCTGCCGCTGGATACCGGTTACCCGGACGAGCGGCTGGCCTACATGGTGGAGGACGCCAAACCACGGCTGATTATCACCGAGAGCGCGTTGGATGCCCGCTTCGCCGCGCTGGCGCCGACGCTGCGGTTCGATGCGCTGGATGACAGCGGGCGCGAACCGGCACCGCGCCCAGCGGCGGGGAGCGGCGATTATCCCGCCTACGTGCTGTATACCTCCGGCTCGACCGGGCGGCCGAAAGGCGTGGTGGTGAACCACCGGGCGATCGTCAACCGTCTGTTCTGGATGCAGCATGAGTATGCGCTTGATACGCAGGACGTGGTCCTGCAGAAAACGCCGTGCAGCTTCGACGTTTCCGTTTGGGAGTTCTTCTGGCCGCTGATGGTCGGCGCGCGTCTGGTGATGGCGCCGCCGGAGGCGCACCGCGATCCGCAGGCGCTGACGACCTTGATCGACGACTATGGCGTGACCACGCTGCATTTCGTTCCGTCGATGTTGGCTATCTGGGTTGAGGCGCTGAACGAACGGGCGCCGCAGCGCGCCGCCGCCAGCCTGAAACGCGTGTTCTGCAGCGGCGAGGCGTTGTCGTGTGAACTGGCTTCCCGCTATCAGGCGTTGGTTGCCGCGCCGCTGCATAACCTGTATGGCCCGACGGAGGCAGCGGTCGATGTTACCTATCAACCGGCGTCCGGCGAGGCATTGGCGGCGGTGAACGGCGTCGGCGTGCCGATCGGCAAACCGGTCTGGAACACCCAACTGAGCATTCTCGACGCCATGCTGCGGCCGGTGCCCGTCGGCTGCGCCGGCGATCTCTACCTGCGCGGCATTCAGCTGGCCGACGGCTATCTGCATCGGCCGGGATTGACGGCGCAGCGGTTTGTCGCCGATCCCGCCGGCAACGGCGCGCGCATGTATCGCACCGGCGATATCGCCCGCTGGCTGGAGGACGGCAGCGTCGAGTATTTGGGCCGCAGCGACGATCAGCTGAAGATCCGCGGCCAGCGCATCGAGCTGGGTGAAATCGAGCAGGCGCTGCTGGCGCAGCCGGGGGTAGCGCAAGCGGCGGTGCACGCCATCGAACTGGGCGAGGGCGCGACGGGACTGGGCGGCGCCGATATGCGGCAGTTGGTCGCCTGGCTGATCGCCCAACCGGGCGTGACGCTGGATACCGCCGTACTGCATCAGGCGCTGGAGGCGCGTTTGCCGGCGCATATGATGCCGGTCAGCTATGTCATGACCGACAGCTTCCCGCTCAGCGCCAGCGGCAAATTGGATCGCAAGGCGTTGCCGCGGCCGCAGCTGAACCCGCAGAGCGGCCGCGTGCCACACAGCGACAGCGAGCGCCTGCTGGCGGCACTGTTCGGGGAACTGCTGGGCCGTGAAAACGTGTACGCCGACGACGACTTCTTCGCACTGGGCGGCCACTCGCTGCTGGCGATGCGTCTGGCGGCGGAATTGCGGCGGCGCGTCCCTCGGCCATTGAGCGTCGGGCAAATCATGTTCGCCCGTAGCCTGGAGAAGATGGCGCATCTGCTTGATGACGCGCAGGCCGCCAACTCGGCCGAAAGCCGCGGCGTCGGCGAATGCCTGCAGCTGCGGGCCGGCCAAGGCCCGGCGCTGTTCTGCCTGCATCCGGCTTCCGGTTTCGCCTGGCAGTACTCGGGGCTGAGCCGTTATCTGCAGGGGAGTTACCCGATCATCGGTCTGCAGTCGCCAAGACCGGACGGCGTCATCGCCACCTGTGAGGACATTGAGCAGATGGTCGATCGTCATCTCGCCACTCTGCGCCGCCTGCAGCCGCAGGGGCCTTACTACCTGCTGGGCTATTCGCTCGGCGGCACGCTGGCGCATTCGATGGCCGCGCGTCTGCAGCAGCAGGGGGAGGAGGTGGCGTTCCTCGGCATGCTGGATACCTATCCGCCGGAAGGCCAGGATTGGACCGGCCCCACCGAGGAAGAGGCGCAGAAGGAGGTGGCGCAGGAGCAGGCCGAGTTTATGGCGGAAGATCATGGCGATCCGGCGCTGATGGCGGAGAAGGCGGCGATGTTTGACAGCATTGTCGCCAACTACCGCGACGCGGTGCGCCTTCTGTCTCAAGCGCGCAGCCGGCGTTTCCACGGCACGGCAACGCTGTTCGTCGCCGACCGGACGCTGCCGCCAGAGATGGACATCAACGCCGTGTGGGCGCCGTATCTGGATGGGCTGATCTGCCATCACCAAGGCTGCGAGCACGCAGACATCCTGTCGCCGGCCTCACTGGAGACGCTTGGGCCGCTATTGCATTCGCTGCTGACGCGGCAATACGGGTTGGTATAACGCAACCGGGCCGGGGCGTGCGCCACGGCCCGTACTAAAACATGATATGCAGGACACTATGGCCAGATCTTCTTTTTTTCTTGATTTCAGTTTGCTGAGAAGCAATGCGCATTTTCGCGCGATTTTCTGCGCCCGCATGCTGTCGGTGTTTTCCCTCGGCATGCTGGCGGTGGGGGTGCCGATTCAGATCCAGGCGATGACCGGCTCCACGTTGCAGGTGGGCGTGGCGGTGGCGCTGGACGGGGTGGGCATGTTTATCGGCCTGATGCTGGGCGGGGTACTCGCCGATCGCTACGATCGCCGCAAGCTGATCCTGTTCGCGCGCGGCACCTGCGGGCTGGGTTTTGTCGCCCTGAGTCTGAACGCCTTCGCCCCGGCGCCTTCGCTGTGGGCGCTCTACCTGCTGGCGGCCTGGGACGGGTTTTTCGGCGCGCTGGGCATGACGGCGCTGATGGCGGTGATCCCGCTGCTGGTCGGGCGTGAAAACCTGGCGGCGGCGGGGGCCTTGAGCATGGTGACGGTGCGCATCGGTGCGATCCTGGCGCCGGCGCTGGGCGGGATTATCATCGTGTTCGGCGGCGTCGGTCTCGCCTTCGCCGTCGCGGCGGCCGGGACGCTGGGCACCCTGGTGCCGCTGGTGCGCTTGCCGACGCTGCTGCCGCAGCAGCAGGAGCCGGAACACCCGCTGCGCGCGCTCGCCAGCGGCTTCCAGTTTGTCTGGCGCAATAAGGTGGTCGGTTCGGTAGTGCTGCTGGGGATGTTGATGAGCATCGTCGGCGCCGTCAGGGTGCTGTTCCCGGCGCTGGCGCAGGACGCTTACCACGTCGGCGCGTCCTCAATTGGCCTGATGTATTCTGCGGTGCCGCTCGGTGCGATGCTGGGCGCGCTGACCAGCGGTTGGGTGGGGCGTTTCTCTCGCCCTGGCGTGCTGATCCTGGCCGCCGCTATCGTCGCGTTCACCGCCATCGCATCGCTGGGGCTGTTCAGCCATCTGGCGCCGGCGCTGTTGGCGCTGGTGTGCTACGGCTATGCCAATGCCATCGCCTCACTTCTGCAGTTCATGCTGATCCAGAGCAACACGCCGGACCATCTGCTGGGGCGGGTGAACAGCCTCGGCACCGCACAGGACGTGACCGGCGATTCGATCGGCGCGCTGGGGCTCGGCGTTCTGGGCAGGATGTTTACCCCGTTGATGAGCGTGCTGTCGTTCGGTGCGTTCGCCGCCTTGTTGGGCGTGCTGGTGGCCTGCAGCGTGCGCACGCTGCGCCAGTGCCGGCCGGCAGACGCGTTGGTCGAGCACGATGAACCCGCTCCGGCAACCTCAGCGGCGGCGGACAATTAACCCCTTATGGCACCGGCGGCTCCGGCCGGTGCTGTTCGCCCCAGTGGCACATCATGTCGATCACCGGGATCAGCGAACGCCCGCGCTCGGACAGGCTGTACTCCACCTTGGGCGGGATCTGCGGATACTCCTTTCTCACCACTAGCCGATCTTTTTCCAGCTCTTTCAGCGTCGAACTCAGCGTCTTGTACGAAATGGTGCCGATACAGCGCTGCAGTTCGTTGAACCGCAATACCGGCTTATACAGCGCCAGCCAGTAAAGAATAATCATTTTGTATTTGCCGTTGATCACCGACAGCGTATAGCCATAGCCGGTGTCTTCGAGGCTGATGCCAGTTGGGCTGCAGCGGGATTCGGCGGTCATTTACACTTTCTCCAAGGTAAGTATGTGTCGTGAGTGTGCGTATTTTACATTCTGTCAGCATACCCTAAGATGCGTCGAAACACCTGACTGGAGAACTCAGTATGAAAACCTTGGTGGTCGTGACCCATCCCGATATGGCGAACTCGGTGGTCAATAAACGTTGGCTGGAGGAACTGCGCCGCTATCCGGCGCTGTATACCGTGCACGAACTGCATCAGGCCTATCCGGACTGGCAGATCGACGTCGCCAAAGAACAGCAGTTGATTGAAGCGCATGACAACATCGTGCTGCAGTTCCCGATTTACTGGTTCAGCAGCCCGCCGCTGCTGAAAAAATGGCTGGACGACGTGCTCACCTACGGCTGGGCCTACGGTTCCCGCAGCGGCTATAAGATGCAGAACAAGAAACTGGCGCTGGCGGTCACGGCGGGCGTGCGCGCAGAAGATTACGCGCGTGAAGGGCGCTATCGCTACTCGCTGGAGGAAATCTTCCGGCCGTTTGAAGTCACCGCCGGTTACGTGCGGGCCGACTATGCTTCGTTCTTTGCCTTTTACGGCAAGGAAGCCGCTTCGGACGGGGCGGCAGAGCAGGTTCAGCAGCACGAGCTGGACAGCAGCGCGCAGGGCTATCGGGCATTTCTCGCTGCCCTGAATTAACGACACGCCCCTGATGCGCCTGATAGTGCTGTTGCGAATGTCCGGGGAGGAATATGATTACCGTCTCCTATGACTCGCCGGTGATAACCCCATGCCTTCGGCCGAAACGTTTATTGCTTTTCTTGTTGCACTCACTCTCCTGGGCCAGACATGATGCTCACGCTGGCCCGGGGTATCGGCCTAGGCCGCCGCATCGCGCTGCTCAATTCTCTTCGTTATCTCGGTACTGACGCAGTCCGATTTGGTGGCGATGTTGCCGGAGCGGCTGGCGCGCAACCACCCTTTATTGCAGCAACTCAAGCCGCCGTTGGCGGTGCCGGGTTTTGAAATGACTATGCTGTGGCACGAACGATTGCATCGGGATCCCGCTCACCAGTGGCTGCGCGAACATATCGTGCGTTCAGTGTGAGCGGAAACAGCGCGGGAAATTACATGAACAGGAAGCGGTCGGCCAGCGGAACGCCACGCTCAAGGCGCGGTGGCAACGCGTCGTCACGATCGTCAGGCTGGGCAGCCTGTGGTGCGGTGTCTTCGGCTTTTTCGATCATCAGCTCGCCGAGCAGGGCCAGAAAACGAGTGATCTTTTGCATATTCCCTCCGGGGCAATGATTAACCTGAGAATGATAGTAATCGCCGCCTAACCGAATGGGAAAAACTTAAAACTCATATCCTAAGAACCGGATCGCATATCGCCTGACCGGGCGACGGTTATCCATCGCCCGGTGAATAGCTTAGAAGGTGACGTTAACCTTGGCCCACAGGGTGCGGCCCGGTTCATTCACCGCGCTGTTGGCCGAATAGCCGAAGGCGCTGTTGCCCGCCAGGTTGAGGTGCTCGCTGTAGGTCTTGTTCAGGATGTTATCCAGACCGGCGCTCAGCTTGACGTTTTTATTCACCTTGTAGGCGGCGTTGGCGGAGAGCACGCCGAAGCCGGCGCTTTCGGCAAAGTCTTTGCCCACCACGTTGCCTTCGTTGATCGCCACGCGGTTTTGGCTGCTGACCAGACGCCACAGGCCGGTGCCGCTCCAGTCGCCGTACTCGTAGGTCAGCCCCAGGCGCGCTTCCAGCGGCGGGATCTGCGGCAGCGGGCGGCCGTCGCGGGTGTTTTTACCCCAGGAGTAGGCCAGGCTGGCGTCGGTTTTCCAGTGTTCGCTCAGCTGGTAGCCCATGCCCATTTCGCCGCCCATGATGTTGGCGTTGACGTTGTCGGCCTGGCTGAGGCGCGCGTTGTGCGGATCGTATTTGAACAGGATGAAATCATCGACGCGGCCCAGGTAAGCGGAGACCCAACCGTTGAAGCGCTTGCCGTTGTACTGCGCGCCGATATCAAGCTGCGTGGTTTTCTCGCTCTTGACGCTGGAGAACGGATCCTTGCTGCCGTTCGGGCCGAGCTTCGGCGAGAACAGCTCCCAGTAATCCGGGAAACGCTCGGTATAACCGACGCCGGCGTACAGCATCAGCGGCAGCTCGGCCAGCGTGTGCTCAAGGCGCATAAAGCCGCTCGGCAGGGTGTCGGAACGCTCCGCATCGCCGCCGTTGCGGAAGTTTTCCACCAGGATGCGATCGAGACGCGCGCCGCCGATCAGTTTATCCTGTTCGCTGGTGGACCAGGTCAGTTCGCTGAAGGCGCCGTAGCTGTTGAACTGGGCGTCTTTTTCCCAACTGCCGCGGCTCATGCTGCGATGGGTGTTGGTTTGGGTGTCCAGGCCGCTTTCCAGCTTCACGTCCTGCCACTGCCAGGTGCCCATCACGCGGCCGCCGACGGTACGGCGATCGAGCTGCATCGTCATGCCGGAGGACATCATATGCCCGCCGTGGCCGCCCATGCTCATGCCGCCATGGCCGCCGCTGCCCGGCGAGCGCAGGGTGACGTTGTCCATCACGTGGTTGGCGTAGTTGTAGTAGACCTGCGCTTCCAGCTTATCCAGCACCTCGCCGATGTTGGATTTTTCCACCCGCATGCCCAGGCTTTCGCGCTTGAACTGCGAACCGTCCATGCTGCGGCCGGCATAGCGCGCTTCGCCGTTGCCGCGGCCCATGGTCACTTCCAGCAGCGTATCGTTGTCCGGCGTCCAGCCGAGCGCCAGATCGCCGTTCCATTTGTCCCAGCGCGACGGCACGCGCGTATGGGTGCCGTCCTGATAATCGTTGGCGCGGGATTTGTTGGCCATCACCCGCAAGTAACCTTGCTCGGCGCCGAGGCTGGCGTCGATATTCTCGTCCCAGCGGCCGTTGGAACCGGTCAGCACGCTGGCGTTGCCTTTGACGCCCGGCTTGTCGAAGCGCGGGCGTTCACGTTCGAAACGCACGGTGCCCGCCGACGATCCCGGCCCCCACAGCACCGTCTGCGGCCCTTTGGTGATGGTCAGCAGATCGAAACTTTCCGGCGAGATATAAGAGGTGGGCGCGTCCATTCGCGATGGGCAAGCGCCCAGCATTTCCGAACCGTCGGTGAGGATCTTCAACCGCGAACCGAACATGCCGCGGAACACCGGATCGCCGTTGGTGCCGCCGTTGCGGATCTGAGAAAAGCCGGGAATGGTTTTCAGATAGTCCGAACCGTCACTGGCGGGCACCGGCTGGCGCGGAGTTTTCGGTGACGTCACGATGGTCAGCGGAGAGTAGAGTGGTGCGGTGACGGTGATCACGTCGCCATCATTAACCTGTGTGTCGGTAGGGTGCTGATGCGCCTGCGCCGCGTGGCCGGCCAGCAGGAACAGCGGCATGGCGGTGGTAATGGCGCGGGTGGCGGCGTTCTTTTTATAAACGGGTTTAAACATCATCTTTCCTTAAGCTAACTTTTTCCGTTCTTGGCCGAGGGATTATTCAGGCGTGGGGAGGCCTGGCGAAAATCACCATCGGTAAATACGGGGGTTAATTCCCTGAACGTGGAAATAACCGGGCTAATAATGTCGTCTCGATGATTAACCATTGGGCGAATTAATTCCGCCGGGTTGAAGCGATCAACGGCAATACAGAGAACGGCAATGGGCTTATTGTTAAATCAGAGGAAAGAGACGGGCGGCGCGCGCGGCTGTAATTCGGTGTGAACGACGTGGGCAAACAGGGGAACGAGATAGTGGATCGGCGGCGGGCGTGAAGCCAGCGGCAGGGACCAGAACAGCGGGGCGTGGCTCACGTCCAGCAGCGGCGCATGCAACAACAGCACGCAGTAGCCGCAGGCGCTGTCGTCCATCATCATCGCCATGTTGTGGTGGCCGCCTCCGTGCTGCATCAGCGGCTGCGCGGCTTTTTCAGGTTCAGGCGACGGCGAGTGCATCTCGTGATGTATCGGCATATCCATGCCGCAATCCGCCATGACGGTCGTTCCAGCACTTCCGGCGCGTACATGCTCCAGGGATCGCGAGATCACCGGCGCAATGAACAACATCAGAATGGCAAACATCCCTAACCAGGCGGCGGCCCGATTTCGCGATGCATGGGGCTGAATTAACGACACAATCAACCTAAAAAAGGGTTAACACAGGGTAGGGAATTGTACTGGTTTATGTCGAAATGTTAAAACCTTTTATTTCTGGTCAACGGCCTGTTGATGAATATATTATCGGATAAGCGCGTTAATTTTGGCCAAAGGCTATTTTTACTGCGCCAATAACATAACGGGGAAAATATTAATGACGGAAGAACTGGCGAGCACGATTATTCCGCTTTATGACGAATATGCCGCCGCCTGGGAACGCCTCAGACCCATCACGCTGTTTGAGCGGCCGTGGCTCGACCGCTTTTTACAGCTTACCCCGGCCAATGCACGGCTGCTCGATCTCGGCTGCGGCAATGGCGCGCCGATCGCCGCCTATTTTATTGAACAAGGGTATCGAGTCACCGGCATCGACGGTGCGCAGGCGATGATCGCGCGCTGCCGGCAGCGTTTTCCACAGCAGGAGTGGCGGCAGATGGATATGCGCCAGCTGAATCTGGCGACAAGATTCGACGGCCTGCTGGCCTGGGACAGCTTCTTCCATTTGGCGCGCGACGACACGCCAAGCCGAATGCCGCACTGATGTTCACCAGCGGCCCTGCAGACGGCGTGGCGATCGGCAATTTCGAAGGCCAGCCGCTGTTTCACGCCAGCCTGGCGCCTGAGGAGTATACGCGCTTGCTGCAGGAGAACGGCTTCCGCGTGGTTGATCATGTGGTGGAAGATCCCGCCTGCGGGGGAAGAACGGTCTGGTTGGCGCAAAGCATTGAGTGACAATGTCACGTGCAGGTTCTTCGGAACCTGCACGTTAACGTTATTTAGCGCTGACGCGCCAAACGGTATTGCCCACATCATCCGCAATCAGCAGGGCGCCAGCCCTATCGACCGCTAATCCAACCGGTGCGCCATAGAGTTCCTTCTCGTCGTCGGAGACAAAGCCAGTGACCACCGCTTTGAGTTTACCGACCGGCTTGCCTTGCTCAAACGCCACGTAGCTGACCCGATAGCCGTTCAGCGGCGAGCGATCCCAGCTGCCGTGCTCGCTGACAAAGGCGCCGCCGCGATAGTCGGCCGGCAGAGCGCTCGCGGTGTAGAACAGCAGCCCCAGCGGCGCGACGTGCGAGCTGAGGGCGTAGTCCGGCTTGATGGCTTTCGCCACCAGATCCGGCCGCGCCGGCTGTACCCGACGATCGACGTGCTGGCCGAAATAGCTGTAAGGCCAGCCGTAGAAGCCGCCGTCCTGCACCGAGGTCAGGTAGTCCGGCACCAGATCGGCGCCGATCTCGTCACGCTCGTTGACAATCGCCCACAGCTTGCCGCTGTGCGGTTCCCACTGCAGCCCGGTCGGATTGCGCAGGCCGCTGGCGAAGATGCGGCTGGCGCCGGAGGCGGTGTCCACTTCCAGCACGGCGGCGCGCCGGTACTCTACGGCCAGGCCGTTTTCGGTGATGTTGCTGTTGGAGCCGACGCCGACATACAGCTTTTTACCGTCCGGGCTGGCCAGCAGGGCCTTGGTCCAATGATGGTTGATGGTGTCCGGCAGATCGGCCAGCTCTTTACCCGGATCGCTGATGCGCGTTTCGCCCGGCTGATAGGCGTACTGCATGATATTGCCGGTGTTGGCCACATACAGGGTGTTGCCAATCAGCTGAACGCCGAACGGAGAATCGAGCCCCTCGAGGAAGACATGCTTTTCCCAACTGCCGTCGGCGGTTGGGCGCAGCAGGGTGATGCGGTTACCGCCTTTTCCCCCTTTACCTGACTTGCCCTTAACCAATCCGGCGATCAGCTGCTTGGGCGTGCTGACCGCTTCGGTGCCCGGCCCGTTGGCCTCCACCACCAAAACATCGCCGTTGGGCAGGGTAAGCAACTGACGCGGGTGCAGCAAACCGTCTGCCACCTTGTCAATTTTCAAGCCTTCGGCGACTTTGGGCATCTGGTTTTGCTGCCAGCCCACGCCCTTTGGCACCTGCATCGGCGGCATCAGGAAGTCTTGCGCCGCCGGCAACGCCGGATCCGGCCCCATTTGTTGTTCCGGCGAAATGACGGCGCTGTTATCGCAGCCGACCAGCGCCAACACGGCCGAAAGCGCAATCGCAATGGATGATAGCTTCATGAAAACCTCCTTATTTTGCGCGGGCGCTCACGGCCAGCAGAATGTTGGCGAAGCTCAGCAGCGCGACCACGATCGCAGACAGCACCAGGCCTTGCGGCACCACGGCATACGCATCCCGGCTATGCACGAAAGCGTTGATAATGGCAAGAACGATGGCCAACAGATTCAGCCAGAAATGGAGCTTGACCGATGAGCCCTGTAGCCGGCCGCTGCCGAACCACACCTGCACCAGGTTAATCAGCCGGGGAATAATGGCAAAAATCAGGCCGATGGCGATCAGCCAACTGGCACCATTGACCCATTGAATATTCGCCGTGCAGGCATAGATGATGTCGAAAATGAGCGCCGCGGTAAAAAATCCGTAGGGTATCGGATTGAGCCATTCATAGACGGCCACCGCGGCCGCTGAAGGCCTTGCTGTCGTTTGCGTGGTCATACGGTTATCTCCATGAAAAATGATAGATAAAAAAGGCGTTGGCCCCTTAAAGCTTTGTTCAGATTCACCGATTTGAACAATTTTGATTCTCATTTTTAGCATGCGATGTTAAAACCGAAACCGTCACTACGGCATTATCAATGGCTTAGCCACATCTGGAGGAAGGGCATGAGTGTAGAGCGCGTTCAGCGATTTCTGGCCGAGCACGCGCCGGAAACGGCGGTGACGGTGCTGGCAAAGAACACCGCGACGGTAGCGCTGGCGGCGGAAGCCTTTGGCGTGGAGGGCGGGCAGATAGCCAAGACGCTTTCGTTTCGCGTGAACGACGGCGTGGTGTTGTTGGTGATGGCGGGAACCGCCAGAATCGATAACAAGAAGTACAAGCAATTTTTTGGCGTAAAGGCACGCATGCTGCCGGCGGAGGAGGTGGAGGCGCTGACCGGCTATCCGCCCGGCGGCGTTTGCCCCTTTGCCGCTCCGGCAACGGTGAGAGTTTACTGCGATCGCAGCCTGTGCAGCTACAGTGAAGTGCTTCCGGCAGGCGGCAGCGATAACTCAGGCGTGAGAATTGCGCCGCAGCGGCTGGCCAGCATCACCGGAGCAGAATGGATTGACGTGACGGGGTAACTTTAAGTGACGATGTCACAATTGTGTTATGTTAAATCCAATGCGTTACCTCGTGATTAATATGCTGTTTTAACTGGAAAAATCACTAGTCCATCGGATTGTGGCAAACTGCCTCGATATTGTGGCCATCCGGGGCGATCACAAATGCCGCATAGTAGTGGGCATGGTAATTGGGCCGTAAACCGGGCGCGCCATTGTCTTTGCCGCCGGCTTTTAGCGCGGCGTGGTAGAACGCATCGACCTGCTCACGGCTGCTTGCGACAAATGCCAGGTGTAGGTGTGCCGGCTTTTCGTCGGTTTGAAACAGGCACAATGACACATTACCCCCATCGGGACAAAGTTCGACGCCATAGCCGGGCTCGCCTTCGGCAACGATCTTTACGCCCAGCGGCGCCAGCGCATTGAGGAAAAACGCTTTGCTGAGGGCAAAGTCGCTGACGCCAAATTTCACATGATCAAACATGGAGAGGCTCCTGGAGCGTGGAGGAATATTCCCATTCAGTATAGCCAACGCCGTGGTGGGCGCCGAAAGTGATGAAACGCGCGCCAATGCGCATTTAGCGTGCAAATACTGCCCGCTTATATGACGCGTTTGGGAGAAATCTGCAGTATCGTAGCCGCCACGTTTTATCAGATTTCACGTAGCGCGATCAAAAAAGCAGGGGATTTTTGGCCAATATCGGCAGGTATGCGCCATTGGAAACCATGCCCGGTCATCATTATTGGAGTGGAAAATGTCAGCGCGCATCATCACGATCCCAACGATTGGTATATTGCTGGAGGTTGAAAGTCTGCCGGCGTTGGATAGCTTGAATGATAGGATGCGTGACATGGGATATACGCCGCGTGGCGAGAACGGCATTGCCGGCAGGCGTTACGACATCAAGGGAAACGGCAAACGCACGCATCACGTGCATGCATTTATTGCGGGAAGTGAACAGGCGATCGGGCATTTGGCGTTCAGAGATTATCTGCGCAAGCATCATGGTGTTGCTCAGCAATACGCGGCAATCAAATACCAGGCAGCAGAAGACTGCCGGCAAAACCCAGCGGCTTATGGCCGGTTGAAAAACTAATTTATTCAACGGCACGAGCAGTTGGCGCTGGCCTGGTTGGCCACAGAAGAAACCCCATGAATCAGGCCTGGACGCATAATCTACATACCCGCACTTAGGTGCGCATAATGTATATTATGTTAAATATCCAATCGTTCAGGGACTGATGCAAAAGCAAGTGACGTCCCCAGGAACCTGTCGATACCCTTCTCTCTCGCCGTTAGCACCGCCAATGATACTGCCATCGGGTCGTAAGGCCCACTCACTACCGAGTAGACTGGGAAACACGTATTGGGTCGATGTCCAAGCAGCAAAGGCTGCCAGGCGGATCATGCAAGGGACACATCGCTCACAATGAGTTCGATTATAGGAGCGGAGCCGCCCACAACTTGTTAAAAACTCGCTCAAACTCGACCAAATATTACTACTGGCTGATATTAGCTCGGTTAGGCAAAGCACAACAAACAACTAAGAAGTGCGCCTCAAAAAATTAATTGTAAGGCGCCCCCCCTAAAACACATTTATTCTGTTATATTTCTTGGCAACATAGAAACAGATGCTTGAGACAATCCTGCGCGCTTGAATTTATACCGCATATATGTTGACACTTCCATCTCATGGTTTGACAACAAAATCTGACGATCTGAAAGCTCTACCCGTAACAAATCACTTAACGAAGCAATGTTAATCTCATCCATTGACTGTACTGGATCATCAATCAGTATAAATGGATTAAGCGCATATACCCTATTCAATGTTAGGAAAAATGCCAAACCTAATGATGCGATTTGCCCACTACTCATAGACAGGATTGCATCATGATCAGACTTCAGCGCAGTATTGAATTTGAGTATATCTCCTTTACCGCTCACTATAAACAAACCTAACCCACGCTGATAATTCTGTATGAGTCTTCCACTATATATATGGAATAACAGCTCTATATCACCAATAGTCTTTTTCGCATACTGCTTCGCAGTTTCGTCCAATTGCTTCCTAAGCTTAACAATTTTTGCTTTTATTTTTTTGCCAGCTTCAATCCTAGAACTGAGCTTATCAAGCTCCGCTACTTTGGACTTGTACTCTTCGCTTTTGAATTTAGAATGAGCGGCTCTGAGATAGGATTCTTTATTTTCAAAATCCGAAACACTAAGTGAGGTTATATCTGATGCGTTCAAGAAAGCCATCTCTAAGCTAGATGACCAGTCTAAAGGGAGCACATCCTTTTCTGGTTTTTTAGCTGTCGCAATAATCCCCTTTGCTTCATTAAACCGTAACAGCAGAGCTGCATCATCAGCCGTAAAACTAAAATCTTTTGATACGCCATAATTTTCCAACTGCAAAGCCACTTCACTTATGATTGAGAACTTAGATTCTGCTGCTGTGAGAGCCTTAAAAAGCACACTATCGAAATCTTTTGCGACTAGGTCACGCTGCTGTGTGAATGCTGTTATCTGTAAATTTAGTAAGTCCTGTATTGACCTTACTGTCTCCTCCAGCTTCTGGGCAGAAGCATCTATTTCAGATCGAATTCTTTCCGCATTATTTACAGCGGCTTCCTCTAACGCAGCGTAAGTCGCCCATGAGAACCCACAGAATGGACAACCGGAAATTTCCAAATCTTCACATTCTTGGTGTTGCCGCAGCAACTCTGCATGAGCATTTAGCAAATTTACAAGCTTTGCGTTCTTAGCTGCATTATCAGATTTAATTAGATCCCGAGCCTCAATGAGACTATTTACACCAACCAAATCAGCAGCATTCTTGAGACCGTTTAGGTCTATTTTATTTATCTCTGAAGCTGGTCTTCTGAATATCAAAATATCATGATCCAGCCCTACTAGCGTTGACTCTTTTACTTTCAGACCTTCATATCCAGCTACTTCAGAACCCAACTGAAGAGCCAACTTTATATCGACCTCTCTTTTTAAAAACTCATCAATATTACTATTAGCCTTTCTCGTCAGAACCTCATCAAAGTTCTGATATATTCTAAATATATTCCGTAATTCACGTATCAGAGTTTCAATATCTGTATCATTTACAGCCGATAGAGGCTGTTCAACATCCCAACCAGGTGACGGCAGCGCGGTACTTAACCGCTTGAAGTCAAAGGTATTCTCGGTATCTTGAAACTGACCACTAAGCTGTTTAATTTTTTCATTCAACTCAGCTTGGAGGTCAGTATGCACTTTCCCAGTATAAGATTCCGTAATAATACTTTCTAACACGGAGCAATATGATATCTGTCTCGTCAATTTATCGGTATTAATAAGATGCTCAATGCCTTTTTTTCTTTCAGTGGCATCCGTCGAGTACAGGTATCTATTCTGCCCTTGCTCAAGATAGTTCAATAAAGAGAAATTTTTTAAGAAGTTCTCTCCTAGAATACTCTCTAATGCTTTAGAATCAAGACTCTCTCCAAACTTATTGGAGTCAATACTGCTTATTTCATAAAGCTTAAAAATAGAGAAGTTATCAGGTGCATTATTATCCGGGTTCGATAGGTCCGCTATGGTAGCAACACGAGCTAGGAAAATTGACTCTCCTGAATCTTGATTTATGAGCTCAGCTCTAATAGCGATGTCGCCTTCTTTATTTCTATTCCAGTATATATTTTCTTCAAATTGTTTTTTGCGCGAACGTTTCGCAACTGTTGCATCATTTGTATTGATAATTCTTTGTATAACGCCAGTAAACAAAAGCTCCAACGCATCAAATATGCTAGTTTTTCCAAAACCATTGGGGCCATCCAAGGTAATCATGGAGGCAGCTCGAAAATCAATAGATGCATTTTCAAATGGCTTGAAATTTTCAATCTTAAGGCTGGATATTTTCCATTTCTTCATGAATCAGAGTCTCGATTAGTTTGTCTGCTTCAATCCCAGATGCAGAAGCATTAAAGATTTTGAGATGAAGATCGGTCAATTTTTTCTCGGCGAGTGCTTCCTCTACATAAATATCAATCGGCTTCAGTGAGCTTTCCTTAACAGGAACCTTTACAAATGGAAGCTTTATAAAAATTCTCGCCGCGACACTATATAATGTAGGCGATAGCGGTTGATCTCGATATTCTGCAAACATACTATCATCGACAACCATCGCTGAAACGCTTTCGAAGTTGTGTCCCTCTAACAACCTAAGCTCTTCTTCGCTGTAATAAAGAAAATATTTTTTAAAATAATATGGATTTTCTTCAATACCAAACACCTTGCTCTCAATTCCATTAAAATCAGCTCGACGCCTTAATTTATGCAAAATAATCAGATCGGTGTTTTTATCGAAAGCAGGATCAGATTTGAATGCTTCAGGAGCATACAGTAACACTAATTTATTCAGCACCTGCGGTGATGGTATATTTCCACACTCAACCACAGCGAGGAATCGCTTCCTATCTCCACTATCCTGACTAAAATAATTCAAAGACTTATAATCAACACCTTCAAGGCCAGCTAAATTTTCTCCTGCCGAATACTCTATGGTGACGTCATCTGCTTTGGAATAGTCACTGGTATTAAACAAAGTAAACTCATGTTTCAAGGCAGCCTGTAGAACAATATCTTTAATCATTCAACTTCACCCTCGCCTCTTCCTTTGAAATTATTTTTGCATCAAAGGCTTTAGTTATTTTGTTACGATCCTTACCCATCAATGAAAACTCATCTTCTACAGCATCCCGCGAAGCTCCGGTAGCTGCACAAAATCGCTCAGCTGGTGAAAAAATATTTGCTCTAGCTGCGATTAGCCATTGATATTCAACTAAGATATCTATCAGTTCTGGATCGCTTTTCAGCTGCTCCATTAGATCTTCAGCAAACCTATGCTCCCGTCGAGCATTGTCTGCCGAAATTGCTGTTGGCAAATAAAAATCTCCGGCAGAACACCTGTAGTAAGGAGGCTTTTGCTCACTCAGTGGTGCTTTATCTATATCGTAGATCACATCCACATAATCATAAACACTGTTCTCACTCACGACCATTGTGGAAGATCCAAAACATAACGACTTCCACAACCATATAAATGGAGTATCACCCAACTCTTTAATCTGATCGTAAACATTTGCAACTTTTTGAATAACAGTTCTATCTGCTGTTTTTTCCATTGTATTGGTATACGCATACAATGATTTACAAACGGCCATCCTGGCTTGGAACATTTTGTATACAATGTCGTCTTCATGGGTAGCGGTGAGGTTTAATAACTCTACAATCTTCTCACTTTTTAAAGTCTGAGTAAACGCGGCTTCTGCGGCGCTCATTAACCCATCCTGATTGCACGCGTGTATATATATTACTTGAGCGGCAATATGACTCTGTAAAGCCTCGAACTTCAAATTCACTAAAAAAGCACTACAAGGTAACTCTTCGGAGACCAAGTACCTCTCAATTTTTGATTTCGTTTTTTCTTCAATATCTTGGAGATAGCAGTAAGGCAGTCCATCGTAAGTATAAAATTTAACGACATTCTCATTGCTGCCAACAAAATCAGAAGCATCATCAAGGCGCGCAGATGTATGAAAATATCTTTTGGTATTCTTATCACACAACATATAAGTAGATGCAGCTTTTTCGAGAGCCTCCTTATAGGCAGCTCTTTTATCATCTGCTAGCGCTTTTACCTGATGCGTAGAAACTGCAATTCCATTTTCAATTATCGCAAAATCATCAATGCTGTCGATTTGCAACTCAAACGACATTTTATTGAGCACACATTCTATGGAATGATAAAGCGCTAAATGCCCTTGATAAATAAACCCACTCCATGTAGGTGCAGCTGTATGAGGATGGGAGGAAGCCGATTTCGACATGCAATATGTCCTAGGAAAATTTAGAGACAGAGTCAGAAGTAACCTTCTAACTCAGTAGAATATGATCCTAATTTCTGTATCCGATGTTTAGATTTTTTGTTTATCGTGCAGCTTTTCTAAGACCTGTCTTCTTTCCATGGATGATTTTGGATTCCAGTAATCTAGTGCTAATCTATGTAGCTCATGTTGAGTGTTAAGCAATGATTTTATCAAAAATAAGCAATTCTATTGCAATTATTAATCGGCTTGTTTTATTTGGTTGACTTTTTACTTCGGTCCCATACAATTTTAAATTGTCTAAATGCAGGTCGTGTGTTAATAATTCGCACACTATCAGGTTTAATTTTAAATTCTTTTAAAATATCCGACTGGGTTAGATTGGATTGACATCCAATGATAACTTCTTTTAACTTAATTTCGTTACTAAATGACTGAAAATACAATCCATTTTCTGACATAAGTTTTTTTATTGGAATTATAATTCTATGCTCTTTTTCATAATTCCAATGATAAAACTTTGTTGTTAGTAATTTATTGTCCTTGTCCTTAGAATTAATTAACTCGTACTTAAGACGATATTTTACATAAGAAACCTTTTTTAATAGTTTGTTATCTATATCAAACCCTAGACAAATACCCTTATGATTTTCCGCGTAGTGGGCCCACTGAACAGGATCTTGCCAATCTTCACTAAAGCATATTAATCCATGAGAGGATGAGAATTGGTCTTTTTCAAATTGAATGGCTTTTCTGACATTTCTGTCGGATAGTTCCACACCTAAAAGTTCAAATGGATCATTCAAATTATTGAAAGTTGATATTTTTAACCTGGATAATTTAATATTTTCTAACCCATGCTCTGATTTGGTAAAATAATAAACCCTCATGTTGCGAACTCTCACTTTGGTAAAACATGTTCTTAACTTAATCTAGAGAAATTAAAAAGTAAATAGCTGAATTCTATTTACAATGTTTTTTGTTCAATTTCGTCCTCTTGAATTAGTGTCAGTCATGCCAGATTACGAAAACTTAGTCCGTGTGTTATACTACTACTGTATGAATTTAATAAAATAAATCAAAATCCTAACATATTATAGCAAGGATAACGTCTAACGACTCGATCTGTGTTTGCAAAAACGTATGATTTCCAGCCGGGAAACGCGGGCAAGACGAGCTGTCACGCTTATCGATTTATAAGCCAGCTTATTATGACGGCGGTGGAAATCAGTTTGTGTGATAATCACATCTGCCACACACTATAATTTCACTAGGTGACTATTTATTGAAAAAATAATCTTACTTTGCGCCGAACAGCATCTGTTAGCATGGTCATCACTATCGTATAAGAAAAAGTAGGAATAACTGGAGTTGATATACGCTACCGCCCTCAGGTTCAGTGCACCCCGCATGCGGCCTCCAATTCATCAATGAATTAAGATTGCCATGAAGGTTAATAAAATCAAGTAGCAACGTTTAAAATGATGAGCTGTGACAGCTTTTATTTAAGTAAAGATTAATAAATAATCACTTAAGATTTTGAGATGATCCAGTTCATTTTTTCTGTCTTAAGGTCGCTTTTGCTCAAAGATTGAATTCTCAGTTAGTGGCTAAGGTATTCGTCAAAATGTACGAATCACCGCTGAGCGTTCATCCGAGACGCTCTAAGCATATTATCAGCGACTTTGTTATTGACCATGCATTCTTTCAATTGGACTTGGCTTGGCTAAGCTACTCTGCAAAATGGGTCAAAATGCCCTCCTTTTTGATCGCGCTACGTGAAATCTGGCAAACTCCGGCAGTCAATCTGCACCAGAATGACACTCGTGAGACCTGATTATTCCCAGGACTCCTTCTCATAAGGCTTTTAGTTCTCATCAAACCTCAAAAGTGACGCCGTCACCAAAAAAAAGCCTCACGCCAGTTTTTCCCCCAAATGCGACCGCCGAACCCGCAATTCCCCGTGCCGCCAGGCGCCGTCTGCCGTGGCGCGATTGTCGATCAGGCGATTCAAGGCTTCTTCAACCAGCCGGTCGATGCGTTGGCTATAGCTGGTCAACGCCCAATTGGCTGAGCCGGCCTCATCGATATCGTCGAAGCCCACCACGGCCATCGCGGACGACGGCGCCGTTTGCCTGAGCGCTTCGAGCGCCCCCAGCGCCAGCACGTCATTCTCGCAGAACAGCGCCTCAACCCGCTCGCTTTCCGGCGTTGCCTGCAGGTATTCGCTCATCAGCTGGAAACCGCGTTGGCGATCGTAGTGGCCGGCGGTGAGCACCCGATCCAGTTGAAAGCCGGCGGCCATCAGCCTGTCGCGGTAGCCTTCCATGCGCAGTAAATGGCTGCTTTGCGTGTCCGGCCCCTTCATGTAACCAAAGCGCCGATGCCCTTGTTCTAGCAGCAGCGCAGCGATCTCTTCGCCGGCGCGGTAGCCGTCGATATTGACCACATCAATGTGTTCGCTTTCAGTATTGCGGCACACCTGCACCAGCGGGATCTGATGCAGATCTTGCGCAATCGCCGCCCACTCTTTGGTTAACACCGTCGCCAGGAACAGAATGCCGTCGACCTGCAGCTGATCGGCCATCGCCATCACCGCCCGGTAGTTTTCCCCCGCAGTGATGTTCAGCAGCAGCGCCATATAACCGCGAGTTTGCAGCTGTTTGGTGACCATATCGAGCATCATCATCGAATGCGGGTTCTTCATCTCGTCGATGGCCACGCCAATGATGTGCGTGCGTTTTTGCGACAGGCTGCGCGCCAGCAAGTTTGGCCGATAGCCCAGCTCAGCCGCCGCCGCCAACACGCTATCACGCGCGCTGTCCGAGATCGACGCGCCGGGCGTAAAGGCGCGCGATACCGTCCATTTAGAGACGCCTGCCTTTTCGGCGACGTCGCTGGCGGTGGCTTTGTGGTGTTTTTTCATGGTTGCGTCGATCCCTGCTTCGGTGAAGTTAAACTATACCCTGCTCGCTCAAATCCCCTAAGCGCCTGCCGGCATATCAGCTGCAATTATGTATCGTTTTTGCACCCGGTTGCAATTTATTGTGCAACCGGGTGCAAAGCGTAAAGAGTTTGTGATCGTCCGCGCTGTTTTCACCTTTCCCCTGTTGACCGAATTTTATCCATGGCCGACATTCACGCTGGCATTCAGAGACTCATCGCCGTTTTTTCTTCTGATTTGCACCCGGTTGCAAAAACGCTGTTTTTACATAACACCTCTCTTCTCAACAGGATACCGTAATGAAAAAAACCAGACTGCTGTTGATGTTAGCCTGCTCGCTGTTTGTCGTGACCGCTCAGGCCAAGAGCTATCAGGTCGGCGTGGCGCTGGCCAATTTCGATCTCAACTTTGTCTCCATCCTGCGCAGCCAAATGGCGCGAGAACTGGCTACGCAACAACTGCAAGGCCAGTTCGTCGATGCCAAAGGCGATGTCGCCCTGCAGGTGCAGCAGGTAGACGATCTGATTAATCAGGGCGTGGACGCCATTATCCTCAACCCGGTTGATACGCAAGGCGTCCAGCCGATGATAGCGGCCGCCAAACGCGCCGCTATCCCCCTTATCTTCGTCAACCGCAAACCCGAAGTGCGGCTGAGCGGCGCGACGGCCTACGTCGGCTCCGATTCGGCGCTCAGCGGCCGCCTGCAGATGGAGGCCCTGGCGAAAAAAATGAATTACCGCGGCAACGTGGCGATCCTGATGGGCGCCCTCTCCAACGAAGAAACCCGCGAACGCACCCGCGCGGTGGAGGCGGTGATCGCCAAACACAAAGACCTGAACGTGGTAGAGAAACAGACCGCCAAATGGCAGCGCAATGAAGCGGTCGACGTGGTTTCCGGCTGGTTGCTGAACGGCGTACCGATCGATGCGATCGCCGCCAACAACGATGAGATGGCCATCGGCGCGATCATGGCGCTGAAGCAGGCCAAAAAGAACGGCGTACTGGTTGCCGGTATCGACGGCACGCCCGACGGCCTGCAATTTATCAAAAATGGCGACCTGGCGGTGACCATTTTCCAGGATGCCAAAGCCCAGGCGATCGGCGCGGTACAAGTGACCCGAGCGATGTTGGATCGCGCCAAAACCGAGTCTTACAACTGGGTGCCTTATGCCACCGTGACGCGAGAAAACTACCCGCAATTTGCACAGATGAACCAGAAATAAACCGTTGCCACTCTCTTTTCAACCCGTTTTGCACCCGAGTGCAAAACCACAATATCAGGAGTCAGCATGTTAAATGGTGAAAGAAGCATCTCTCGCCCGCTGCGTTGGGCGATGATCGGCGGCGGCCGCCTCAGCCAGGTGGGCTACAAGCATCGTTCCGGCGCACTGCGCGACAATACCGCCTATCGGCTGGTTGCCGGCGCTTTTGATATCGACGCGGCGCGCGGACGTGAGTTTGGCGTCAATCTCGGTGTGCCCACCGAACGCTGCTATGAAGACTATCAGCAGTTGCTGAAACAAGAGGCCAACCGCGAAGATGGCGTTGAGGTGGTGACCATCGCCACCCCTAACGGCACCCACTATGAAATTACGCGCGCCGCGCTGAATGCCGGCCTGCATGTCATCTGCGAAAAACCGCTGTTCTTTACCACGGCAGAGGCAAGAGAAATCAAGGCGCTGGCGGCGGAGAAAGGCCTGATCGTCGGGGTGACCTACGGCTTCTCCGGGCATCCGCTGCTGATGCAGATGCGCGCCATGATCGCGAACGGCGACATCGGCGAAATACGCATGGTCGAATTGCAGTACACCCATGGCTTCAACGCCAATGAAAGCGCGGACACGCTCGAGGCGCAAAAGTGGCGCGTCGATCCGAAAATCGCCGGCCCCTCCTTTGTGCTGGGCGACATCTCCACCCACACCTTCTACATCTCACAGCTGGTCATGCCCGACATGAAAATTGCCTCCCTGCTGTGCGATCGCCAGAGCTTTATCCCTTCCCGCGCCCCGCTGGAAGACAATGCCATGGTGCTGATGCACTACGAAAACGGCGCCGTCGGGCGCATGTGGGCCTCCGCCATCAACGCGGGCGCGATGGACAGCCAAAGCATCCGCGTGGTGGGCTCACGCGCCAGCCTGCAATGGAGTGATTCCACACCCGGCGAATTACGCTATGAGATCCAGGGGCGGCCCAGCCAGACGCTGCACCACGGCATGCCCTATCTGGACGACAGCGCGCTGGCCGAGGAACGGCTCGGCGCATTGCATACCGAAGGGCTGGCCGAATCCTGGGCCAATATTTACCTCAAGTTCGCCATCGCCATCAGCGCCAGTCAGCGCGGCGATCGGCAGACGCTGGCCGCGCTGATCTATCCGGATATCGATGCCGGATTGGAAGGCGTGCGCTGGATTGAGAACTGTGTTCGTTCCGCCGACAACGGCGCCACCTGGGTTAATTACCAATAAGGAAAGCACCATGAAACTTTCGTTCTGTACCGACAGCCTGAGCCATTTACCCTTCGAGCCGATGCTGGATCGGCTGCTGGAGCTGGGGGTGCGCGGTGTGGAGATGACCACCGGCGGTTGGTCCCCGGCGCCCCATCTGGATACCGAGGAACTGCTGGTCAACCCCGACAAACGCCGGCGGCTGCAGCAAGCGCTGGCTAGCCGCGGCATGGAGATCGCCGCGCTCAATGTCTCCGGCAATCCGCTCGATCCGGGCGAGCTGGGGCAGCGTCATCTGCGCCAAACCGACAATACGCTGGAGCTGGCCGGCCTGCTGGGAGTGAAGAAGATCGTGATGATGAGCGGCCTGCCGCCGGCCAGCCCGCATGACACCATCCCCAACTGGATCACCTATACCGTCAGTTGGCCGCCTACGGTGAAAAACTGTCTGGACTATCAATGGAATGAGGTGGCGATCCCCTATTGGCAGGCGCTGGTCGCCCGAGCCAAAGCGTGCGGCGTCGAGCGCTTTGCGCTGGAAAACTTCAGCGCCATGCTGGTGTGGAACCCGGAAACGCTGTTCCGGCTGCGCGAGGCCGTTGGCCCAATGGTGGGCCTGAACCTCGATCCCAGCCACTTGATCTGGATGGGGGCGGATCCCATCGCGGTGGCTCGCGCCCTCGGCCCCGCCATTCACCATGTACACGGCAAGGACGTGCGCCTGGAGCGCGGCGTCGTCGAGATCAACGGGCTGCTGGAGACCAAACCGATAGACGAGGTGGCCGGCCGGGCCTGGAACTATGTCGCCGTCGGCTGCGGCCGGGATCTGCAGTGGTGGAAGGAATTCTTCTCGGTGGTGCGCATGATGGGTTACAACGACTGGGTGTCGCTGGAGATGGAAGACTTGACCATGTCGGTCGATGCCGGCATCGCCTCTTCCGTTCAGGCGCTGCAGCAGACGATCAGCCAGTAGCCTCAGGCGCGGCGGCTACGGCCGCGGCGCCCCCTTTCACGCCGGTTCACTCGCCCCGGCCGGCATTTGCCGCCGATACTGCGACGGCGACTGCGCCATCATCCGTTTGAAGGCGGTGCTGAACGCGCTTTCAGAGCCATACCCCAACGAGTAGGCGATCGACGCGACGTTTTCTTTACCGGCCCGCAGGCGATCTGCCGCCTTCAGCATACGCCAATGCGAGAGGTATTCCATGGCGGTGCTACCAACCAGCCCTTTGAAACGTTGAGCGAATAGCCGGCGATGCGGGCCAGCTCTTCCTGCGTTCCCCACGGCGTCGAGCTGATCGCCGGCCGCACGGCGACGGTCAGTCTCAAGGATAACGGGGAATAATCCGCCGCTAACCGTATCGATGGGCTTTATGGCGTGATGGCCAACTTAATCACGCCATCGCGTTTCTCCGCGAACAACGCGTAGGCCTCTGCGATATTCTCCAGCCGAAAGCGATGCGTCACGAACGGCCGGAGATCCAAGCCGCCATGCTGGATGACGCTCATCATTCTGCGCATCCGCTCCTTTCCGCCCGGGCACAATGCCGTGCGAATAGTATGATCGCCTAACCCATAGGCAAGTGCACTCACCGGCAGATGGAGGTCTTCGCTATAAACGCCAAGGCTGGATAAGGTGCCGCCGGGTTTTAACACCCGCAGCGCTTGATTGAAGGTGGCTTGCGTCCCCAAACACTCGATGCTGGCGTCCACACCACGCCCCGCCGTAATCTTGAATATTTCATCAATCACATCGGTTTCCTTGTAATTCAGCAAGAAGTTTGCCCCCATCTTTCCCGCCATCATCAGCTTTTCGGGAGAGCTGCTGATGGCAATAATCAGGCTGGCGCCCTGCAGACGAGCGCCCGCAGTGGCGCATAAACCGATCGGCCCCTGGGCGAAGATGGCCACCGTGTCACCAATTTTAATGTTGGCATTTTCCGCGCCTTTAAAACCGGTAGACATCACATCCGGGCACATCAGCACCTGTTCATCCGTCAGACCGTCCGGTATGAGCGCCAGATTGGCTTCAGCATCAGGCACCAGTACATATTCAGCCTGGGTACCATCGATAACATTGCCGAAGCGCCAACCCGCCGTGGCTTTATATCCGTGGCAACGGCATTCCGGCAAATAGGCTCCGTCCTGGGCAGGAAATCCATCCTGGCAGGCATAGGATGTAAAAGAGGGGCAAATGGCGCCGGCCAACGCCCGCTGCCCTTCATTAAAGCCTTTAACATTGCTCCCGAGCTTTTCTATAATCCCAACCGGCTCATGACCCACGGTCAATCCGTGAGGCACGGCATATTCGCCCTTAAGAATATGAATATCGGTACCGCAGATTGTCGTCGTGGTTATTTTGAGCAAAGCATCGTTGGGGCCAGGAGAAGGAATCGGTTTTTCAATGAGTTCTATTCTCCCCCTGTCGATAAAGGCGGCGGCTTTCATCATGCGCATGGTGGAAGATCCTTTGGTTTCTGTCGAGGTAATTACAAGAAAGAATAATCAAAACGGTTATTTTTTCTATTTTAATTTCTTGTAAAGTAATCACTTTCATCAATAATTCCAATAGCGAAGTAAAATAAGAAATATAATTAACCGAAGAATTAATCCCACCCCGACAAACTATTTACCTTCATCTTTTCGAGTAGAGCATCGCTTAAGAAAAGAATGGTTAACACCCTAGCGAAAGCCGCATAACTTCTCTTTCTAAATACCCTGCGCTAAGCGAAAATATGCGTTATCTGATTGATAGAACATGCAGGAAACGCCATGTCACGATTCACCCTCATCCCGCTGAGCCTGGCACTTGCCGGCTGCGCGCCATTGCAACCTGATGGCTGTGAAAAAGCCAGTGCGGTGAACGATTGCGTCTATGCCTGGCGTGCAGGCAGCAATGTTCCAGCGGCAAAGCAACCGCCTAATCTGGGATGCGACGGCCAAGTCTTTTATGAGCGGCCATACTATTCCGCCTCTGCGAAGGCTGAAAAACGTGAAGGCGAAGTGAGCGCGACGTTTGATGTTGATGATAAGGGTAAAGCCAGAAATATCGTACTAACGGGCACCCCGGAGTTCTATCGCGACACCAAAAGCGCTATCGCACGCAGCTGCTGGATACCAGGCAGCGTTAATGAAACAGCGTTGTTTACTTTTAAACTCTCTGGTGATGCTGAAGCCAACCGATAAGCGCAGGATAGGTTTCCTTGCAACAGTTGACTTAACGGGGGTCGGCGGCATTCGCCGCCCTTACAACATCCACTCGATCGGCAGCCAGCCGGCCACGGTGAGAACGATGCGTTTTACCCAGCCGGCGCCGGGTTCTTGCTGGTGCACCTCGGTGTGGCCGTCTTCGAAGGCTTCGTTCCACACCATTTTACCCTTGGGCGTCAATGTCGGCCGGTAGGCGGCATACTCGAGCGGGCCATCAAACAGTTGGCGGGTGTCGGCCGCCAGCGTCGGGCTGTCGATCAAAAAGCCCATTTCGCAGTTCAGGTGCGCCGAGCGCGGATCGAAATTGAACGAACCGATAAACACCCGCTTATCGTCGATGGCGAAGGTTTTCGCGTGCAGCGCCGCGCCGGACAGCCCCAGCGGTTTGAGTTCCTTGCGCCCCGTCGGTTGGCCGGCGCGCAATTTCAGCTCGAACAGCTCGACGCCCGCCTGCAGCAGCTCACGGCGGTATTTGGCGTAGCCGGCATGGACCACCAGCACGTCGGTGGTGTTCATCGCGTTGGTCAGCACACGGATGGATTTCCCCTGTTTGGCAAGCGATTCAAAAAAGCTCGCCCCTTCCCGGCCCGGCACGAAATAGGCGGAGACCAGCTCCAACTGCTGGTTGACGCCGCCGATGATCTTGCTGAGCTGCGTCACCATCAAACGATCGCGCGACGCTTTGCCCAATCCCTTCGCCGGATCGTCGGCCACCAGCTCGACCTGGGTGAATTCCGGTTGCACGGCGCCATCGCGAAAGCGCACCGCACTGGTTTCCAGCTGCACCGCCAGTTTGCGGGCCCGGTCACTGCTTTCGGTCGCGGTGGCCTGCGTCAGGAAAGCAGAAAGATTGCCTTTGCCTCGGATAATTTGCTCAACGCCAAACACCGAAGCGCTGTTCCAGTAGCGATCGAAGACCTCGGCGGTTTCCGCCACCCCGTTACCGACGCTCAACACGTCGAGATCGAGGAAATAGTTTTCGTCGCCGACCTGGAAATACTCGTCGCCGATGTTGCGGCCACCGATGATCGCCACAGCGCCATCGACGATATAAGACTTGTTATGCATGCGCCGGTTCATGCGCATAAAGTCAAAGGCGTAGCCGGCCAACTTCGGCGTGCGCACGGTTGATGGGTTGAACAGACGGATCTCGACGTTTTCCTGGGCGTTCAGCGCCGCCAGGGTCTCGTCCATGGCGACGCCGTTATCGTCCAAGAGCAGCCGCACGCGCACGCCGCGCTGGGCGGCGTCATACAGGGTTTTCAGCAGGATCTGCCCGGAGGTGTCGTTATGCCAGATGTAATACTGGGCGTCGATCGACCTTTCCGCCATTCGCGCCAGCGCCAGGCGGCTGGCGAACGCATCGTGGCCGCTGACCAGCGGCACCACGCCGCTCAGGCCCGGATACGCCGCCATCAGTTCGGCGGCCCGCGCCGGCAATAGCGCGGCAGGATCCGCCGGCAACGCCGCCTGCGGTGAACGTTGGGAAATATCCGGCAAACGAAAGAGGACTCTTGCCGCAATAATGGCGATCGTCACGGCGAGAATCAGATACACGACAATTTTTATCACGGGACGCGGCCTCGGAAGTTGACTGCTTTGCTTTATACGTCATTAGGTTGCTTCAATCTATAGGAGAAGCGCGCTATGCCATAAGGCTATAGCGTAAAGCGCGAAGGCGAAACGCCAAACAGTTTTTTGAACGCCACCGAATAGGCGCTGTGACTCTCGTAACCGCTTTCGAAGGCGGCGTGGATGATCGAGTTGCCGGCCAGCAGCAGCGGAATGGACGACAACAGCCGCAGGCGTTGTTTCCACTGGCCGAAGGTGATGCCGGTTTGTTGGCTGAAATGGCGTTGAAAGGTCTTTACGCTGATCGACAGTGAATCGGCCCAGGCCTCAATACCGCGTTCGTCGGCCGGTGTGATGACCAACTGCCGGCAAATTTCGGCCATTCTCGCCTCTACCGGCCAAGGCAGATGCAGCGCCAGCTGCGGCTGCAGGCTCAGCTCCTCCAGGAACAACGCTCTGAGCAGCGCATTGCGTTTGGTCTCCGCCCCTTCAGGCGCCAGCGTCGCCAACTGGGCGATCAGTTCTCGCAACAGCGGTGAAACCTGTAATACGCCGTCGCGCAGCGGCAAACGCGCGGCGGTGATTTCATCGACCAAAATCCCGTAAACGCAGATGTTGCTCTGCATGACGATCTGATGTTCTACCCCCGGCCGCAACCAAACCGCGGTGGTGGGCGGCACGATCCAGCGACCGCTGCTCGCCTCGACCGCCATAACGCCCTGTTGCGAATAGAGCAAATGACAGCGTTTATGCGAGTGGTAAGGAATGACGAAGCCCGCCGGATAGTGTTTCACCAGCCCCGTCACCTCGAACGAGGAATTTTCGTGGCTGCTGAGATCAATGCGTTTCGTTTCGGCGTTGTCGACTTCGAATCCCATGATCGTTTGTCCCTTTTGATAACGCGAATGTCTTTTATTTGATAGAGGGAGCGCATGATCCTCCATATAGTGACGTTCTCGCAAGCCACACCAGGGGCCTTATGCGAAGAAACTCACTATTTACACCAAAATTTCATCGTTCTGCGTAAAACGGAGGCGATGACGTTGCGCATGCGCTGCGCGATGGCGGCTCGTTGCGGGGGCGACGCGGCCGAAAGTGATGGAGAGGGAAAGCGCGGTGGCATAATCAGGAGGTGTACGCATCAATCAGCAGGTAGCTCGGCCTGGGGGACGGCTTACTGCTGAAGGGATAGGGAGAGCGCCTAGGCTCTCCTCCATCCAACGTTGTTATCTCATCAACGGGCCAACTCGGCGCCGTCCAGCTCGGAAATCGCCAGACAAATCACTTCCGTGATGGCCTGTACCGTATAAGCGGTATTGGCAGGAATGATCAACATCTCATGGGGTTGCAACGTCTGATCGTCAACCTTCAGTTCACCGCTCAGCACCATCAGTTTCACCCAGCCCGGATGAAAACGCGCCGGTTGCCGGCTGCCCGCATCCAGCTTCAGCAACGCCGTATGGCCAGGCGTCTCCCGTTTCAAAATGTGAAAGTGTACCCCATCGTAAGGCATGTTTTCGTAATGCAGTGACGCCAGTGTTCTCTTATGCATGGTAAGTGTCCTCGTGACCGGTGAGTAGCTGCTCCGCCTTCGGTCGCCGTAGAAACGATTGGCGGCTGTCCCTACCGAAAGCACAGGCTCGCAGCCTCTTGGCGAACGGATTAACTGTCGTACTTGCAGCGGCCCGATCGACCGCCGTTTCATGCCTAACCTGCCTCAGGCATGCTAATAAATATATAAGAGCCTCGCCGACGGCGCAAAAAACCGCTGCAACGTTGAGCGCATTACGGTGTTAATCCGTAGCCGGAAAGATTATCCAGCAGCTTGAACAGCGAGACGAACAGCGCCGTCTGCCGGGGATCGCGCCAGCCATCGGCAAAGTCCGCCATCAGCCACAGCACTTCGTCGAGAAACAGATGTTCCACTGCCTGATGCCAGCCCTGCAGTTCATCGGCCGTCAGCGTGACAGACTCGCCGTAACCCGCCAAGAACAGTCGCCATTCCCACACGCTGAAGACGCGGCCGGGGGCTGAAGCCAGGGTATTGTGGAACAGCAGCAGCGCCAACGCCAGGTCAAATACCCGCGGTAAAAACAGCGCGTTATCGGGATCGATCAGCACCGGCCTATCCGGCGCGACATACACCAAGTTATCGGCTTTAAAGTCATAGGGCGTCGCCACACAAGGAAGAGCCTGTTCTTTCAGCGCCATCTGCCGTTCGGCAATCTGCAGCATGCGTGCTTTGAACGCCGTGATATCGAGAGTAATCCCCTGCCCAGCCGCATGGTCGGCGATCACATCCAGATCCGCCAAGATGTCTTCTTCAGTCAGCTCGTACTCGTCATAGGTCGTCAGCCCGGCGTTATGGTTTGTCGGAGACAGCGCGTGTATTCGACCAAGCAGCCTGCCGGCCGCCACGATCTGTTCATCGCGGCCTGCATATTTCTCTCCCGAGATATAGGGATAAACCACCCACATGCTTCCCTCCATCTCTTGCGGACACACCGTCGGCACTACGATATCTACGCCCTGATAACGCAACTCGGCGAGATACGCCGCCAGCGCATGGGCTTCATCCGTCGTCGGACGGGTGCGCTTCAGCACATGTTCCCCTATCTTATAAACCGGCGCATAGGGATAAAGACTGAGCGGCGGCTGTGTGGCCTCCAACCCAAACTGAGCGGCAATCGCGGTGATATCCATCTTTTCACATTCCATTATCAATAAATCTCGCTGAGCGGTAACCTGATGTTTTCTCATTCATTAATGATGCCCGTGCCTCATTTCAAATGTTGTCGCCAAAGCAGCCAGGCCGCCAGACAGGCTACCCCGCCGCCGCAGGCCAGCACGGCGTAAGACGCGCCCCAACTGTGGGTGGTATCCATCACCACGCCAAAGGATAACGGGGCGAACGAACCGATGCCGAACCCCAGCAACGATCGCCAGCCCATCACGCTGCCCAGCTGTTGCGGCGGTACGTTGTCCGCCATCGCAGCCGACAGCACGCCGGAGTCGCCGAGGATGAAGAAACTGCCGATGCTGACGACCAGCAGCGTCCAGCCCGGCCCCCAGTTCGCCGACCATCCCATCAACAGCGAACCCAACGCGCCGGCGGCGCCCATAAACATCAGCACCGACGCGCGATTGAAATAGTCCGAAACGGTGCCGACAATCAATGTAGCCACCATGCCAGCCAGGTGGATCACCGCCGCGACGATCAATCCGGCGCTGAGCGGATCCAGAGAGAAGCCGCTCAACGCCTCGCTGACCAGGCTGGGCGCCCAGGCCCAGTTGCCGAGCAGCTCCCAGCTGTGGGCGATATACCCGATCAGCAACAGCAGGGTCGCGTAGGTGATAGCATAGCTTTCACGTTTCGTCTTCCTCCCCAGCGTGCGCGGTTGCGGTTCCCGATAACCGACCAGGGCCAACGATCCCGCCAGCGCTCCCAGTAACGCACCGGCGGCACACAGCGAAAACGCCACGCCGGCGCCCCAGCGCGTGGCGCTCCAACCGGCGATGAAAACCGACAGAAAATACCCCAGCGAACTGGCCGCCAGCACCATGCCAATGGCATAACCGCGCCGCGCCGGACCGTTCATCCCCATCGCCAACAGCAGCGCCGGCGTATAAGCCCCGCCCTGCGTCAAACCGACGAAGGCCATCAACACCAACGCGCCGAGATAAGAATGGGCAAATACGGCGAACAGCATCAACGCAGCGGCGCCCAGCCAGGAGAACAGCAGATAAACCCGGCGGGCGCCCAACGAATCACACCACCAGGAGGCCACCAGCAACGCCAGGGCGTTGGTCAGGCTGAACACCGTCTGCACCGTGCCGGCGGAGGCGGCGTCGAGCTGCCACTCGCTCCTGATGGTCGGCAATGCGCCGGCGAACATCATGGTGCCCAGGCAGAGGCCGGCCCGGCTTACGCAAAGCAGAAAGAAAGCTCGCATCTCAGCGCCGCCTCCCTGTCCATCGATGGGTGAGGATGACTCGACTAACACGGGCGACAGGCGGGGAAAACGTCAGCATGACACACTCACAGACAAGGGAGAATGCGCCATAATAATGAGCAAAATCAATGGCCGACAAACGATCTTTTCTCCCTCATTTGGTTGAGCTAAACTCAACCTATGAAGCGACTTTATTCCCTGCCGCACCTGCCCGCTTTCGAAGCCGCCGCCCGTCTTGGCAGCTTCAGCGCCGCTGCGGATGAGCTGTTTCTCACCACCGGCGCGGTCAGCCGCCATATTCGCAGCCTGGAAGCACAGCTGGGGATCACGCTGTTTTATCGCGCACACAAGTCCGTGCGGCTGACGCCGGCCGGTGAGAATTTTTCGCGCACCGCGTCTCGGGTGATAAGCGAATTGTTTGCGGCGGAAAGCGCGCTGAAAGCGAGCGCCGGCCGGCAGCGGCTGGTAGTGCACAGCCTGCCGACGTTTACCATGCACTGGCTGATGCCAAAGCTGGCGGCATTCAATGAGATACATCCGGGGATCGCGGTTGATATCACCACCAGCACCGGCGCCGTCGATCGCAATACGCCGTTTGACGTGGCGATCCGGCGCGATCCCGCGCACTTCTCCGGGCTGAAGGCGATCCCTTTCCTGCAGGAAGACAGCCTGCTGGTCTGCAGCCAGAGCTATTTGCGCGCCATGCCGGTCAGTGCGCCCGCCAGGCTGGCCGGGCATACCGCCATCCGCATTCGCGCCCGGGAAGATTTATGGCACAGCTGGCTGAATACCTACCCGACGGCGCTGGACGCCTCACCGCCGCCGCTCACGCTCGACCATACCTTCGCCGCCATTCAGGCGGCCGAAGACGGCCTGGGGCTGGCCGTCGTACCTTACCTGTTCTGCGCCAAACATCTGTCGTCCGGTCGGCTGGTGTCGCCTTTCCCGGCGTTGACTATCCGAACCGGCGTTTACTCCCTGCTGTTGCGCGATCGGGACGATGAGATCGTGAGAAAATTCGCCGCCTGGCTGCAGACGTTCCAGGCCTAAGCGCCGTATTGGAAACGCACCGCGCTAACGGTATTCTCAGGCGTGGAGCGTCAGCCCTTTTATCGCCTTATCCACCGCTTTCTTCGGCCCGCGCAGCGCCAGGCCGACCAAATCCAGGTTGTCCGCGTTTTCAGCGAGAAAAACCTGCCGGTTGGCTTCATCGTGCCCGGTCGAGAACATGGCGTGCACATAGGGGATCAGCGTCAATTCCCGTTCCAGCCCTTTACGATGCGCATTTTGCAGGCCCGGCAGGTCCGCGGCGAAAATCAGCATCGGCTGCCCGGAAATGCCGCCGTAGCGCCTGCCTTCCGCATCCACGTAACATTCGCCGATAATCTCCGGGGCCGCAGCGGCGATCCCCGTCGCCAGAAAGGCCACCACGTTCAGCCGCTGCCAGGTTTGCAGATCGTCACGCACGATAAACGCTATCTTGGTATCAAACATGTTTCGCTTTACTCCGTTGTGCTGTTAAAAGCACATCATCGGCGATGAGCGAGTCAGCGGTATAGAACGTTTGTGCACTGGCGTTGATAGGCCGCCGGCGATAAACGGTAGGCGCGCCGGAACCAGCGGCCCAAATGACTCTGGTCGGCAAAGCCTACCTGCATGGCGACCTGCGCCGGCTCTTCCCCCTGCGCCAGTAACAGTCGCGCGGCACGCAGCCTCAGCCGGATCAGGTAAGCATGCGGCGACTGGCCGAAAGCGCGGGTGAATTGGCGAGTCAGACGGAAACGATCCAGGCCGCACTGAAGCGCAAGCTCCTCCAGACTGGGATTATCCGCCATGTGCTCGTGCAAGTAGTCCCGTAAACGATTCATCTCAATCAAAGCGTCATCGCTTTGGGACGTTGGCCTGACGCGTATATGCCGCGCCAAAAGCGTCAGCAGTTGGTCCAGGCTTTGATCGCGCGCCAGCCGGCCTTCCCTCTGATGCAACGCAAAAAAAGCCTGCTGTATCGCGGTCGCCAGCATCGGATCGTCGGTCAACGTGCTGTGGAAAGCGCCCTCCAGCACTGAAGCGTCCCCCAATCCGCGGCGCTGCATCGCGTCGGAGACCCAGCGCTGCGGCAGATAAAGCATCGCATAGGTAAACCCTTCGGCCTGCGGCGCATGGCCATCGTGCACCGCGCCCGGCTCGATCAGCATGGCGCGCCCCGGCCGGCTGGTATGCAGCGAGCGGTGGCAATTGAAACGCTGCAAGCCCTGCTGCGTGACGCCCACCAGCATTTCATCATGATCGTGAGGATCGTAGGCATGCCCCTGAAAGTGGGCGTTGACGCTCTCAATACCCGTTTCGTCATCGCGCCGCAGTTCGAGCCAGTCGGTATGTTGATGATTTGACGCCATGCAATAAATCCGGAGTTCTGCTCACAGGAAAAGAAAAAACAGCTTACCCTGAGACCGCCACCGTTGCACGCTCACAGCTCGCAGATGGCATAAGTGCCCTTTCCGGCCGATTTCGCCTGATACATCGCGCCGTCGGCGCGGGTCAGCAGCATCTCCTCCGTCACATCGCCGCGTGGGGAAATGGCCGCGCCGATGCTGGCGGAAAGCCGTACCTTCTGCGGCCCGATCTGCGTAATTTTGGCCAGTTGCGCCAACACGTTTTCGCAAAACTCGCTGACTTCGCGCCGCGGATCCGTCAACGGCCACAGGATCACCGTGAACTCGTCACCGGCCAGGCGCGAGACGCTGTGGTGCTCGCCGGCGCAGGCGCTGAGCAATGTGGCGAATGTCTTCAGGATCGCGTCGCCGAAGTCATGACCATAGCTGTCGTTAAGGGTTTTGAACCCGTCGAGATCGATAAACAACAGCGCCATCTGCCGCTGATGGCAACAGGCCTGCAGCGTGCCCGACAGCCGGCGCAGAAACGCGCGGCGATTGGTCAATCCGGTCAGCATGTCGTGGGTTGCGTCATATTCCAGCCGCTGCTGCAGCCGCTTCAACTCGGTAATGTCCATCGACAGAATGTAAAACCCCTGCGCTTCACACGGCACCAGCGTGGTGTGGATCATCAGCAATCCCTTCTGGGTCTGGAGCTCATTCTCGAAACTCACCATTTCGCCCGCGAGGGCCCGTTCGATCATCGGTTTTGCTATCCGATAAACGCTTTCCCCCATGAAATCGCGCACCGTCATTTCTCTGAGACTGGACTCCTCCAGCCCGAACCAGGTTTTGTAGGCGCTGTTGGCGAACAGGTAGCGTTCATTGCCGTCGATCTGGCTGATTAAGGCCGGCATGTTGTCGGTAATGGCGCGCAAACGCTCCTTCTCCGCACTGAGCTGACATTCGGCGAGCACCCGGGTTTCAATCTCTTCGTTGAGCTTCTTGACGACCACGTTCAGCTCCCGCGTGCGGATTTCGACGCGTTGTTCCAGCTCGTGTTGCAGAGCGAACAGATCGGCCTCCGCCGCCTTGCGCTCGCTGATATCGACGATAACCGAGATGAAATGGTCCGGCTTGCCGTTAGGCAGCCGGTTTAACGCCACCGTCAGCTGCACCCAGATGATCGAGCCGTCGGCGCGGAAATAACGTTTCTCCAGCGAGTAAGTGCTGATCTCGTTTCTCAGCAGTTGCTGCAGTTTTTCCAGATCGGTGTTGAGATCGAGCGGATAGGTAATGTCCTGAAAGGTGCGATCCATCAGCTCGCGCTCGGAATAGCGCAACATTTCGCAGATGCGCGGATTGACCCGCAGCCAATACCCCTGCAGCGATACCAGCGCCATCCCTACCGCCGCCTGGGCGAAGGTCTGTTCGAACAGGGCTTCCGAGCGTTGCAGATTGGACTTCAGGTTTTCGGTATAGACGTGGCGTTCAATGCTCTGCAAATACTCCTCCACCACGGCGGCGAAATCGTGCAGGTCAGCCAGTTGTTCCGGGGAAAACGGCTGCGGCTGGCTGTCGATAATGCACAGGGTGCCGAGCGGCAACCCGTCGAGCGACAGCAGCGGTTGCCCAACGTAGAAACCGATCCGCGGTCCGCCAATCACCAGCGGATTATCAAAAAAGCGCGGATCGTTGGCGGTATCGGGCACCACCAGCGCTTCGCGTTGCAAGATAGCATGGCCGCAAAACGAGATATTGCGCGGCGTTTCCCGGGCATCCAGGCCGTAACGCGATAAAAACCATTGGCGATCCCGGTCGATCAATGACACCAGCGCGATGGTCACGCCGAAGTATTTCGCCGCCAGCCGCGTGATGCGATCCAGTTTCTCCACCGAGTTTGAATCCAGCACGTTCAGCGAATTCAATACCGACAGGCGTTCAGCTTCGTTTTCGGGGAAGCAGGGTTCGAGCATGTTGTCTCCCAATGTGTCACCGACGGCCCCGGCATAGCCGGCGTGAGTCCGTTCAGCGTTTTCGTCGGTTGGCGGCAAATATCCTTGTCCATCATAGACTCACTCAGTATCAATCCGATTGCGTATTCTCGCCAGCTTTGCCGGGCGTTGCGTTTGCCACCGCGCTGCGCTACAGTCGTTCACAAGGTGATGGTGTTCCACCTTTCCCAACCGCCGCGTTCGCTCGAACCGGATGATGACGCCTGATATACAACTTCGCTTTATTTTTTAGGCAGGTATGTCAGGAGTCGCTATGAATGAAATCTCACGTTTTACCCCTTTTCCGCCCCAGCCTGATCTCACCGTGCGGGAAATGCCGCTGTACGTTTTCGGCCATAAGAATCCCGACAGCGACAGCATCTGCAGCGCGCTGGTGGTCGCGGACTGGCTCAATCACCTCGGCAAACCGGCCGTCGCTTTCCGCCTTGGCGAGCTGACGCCGGAAACCCGCTACATACTGGCCGCCGCCGGCGTACAAGCGCCTCCGCTGCTGAAAGGCGATCTCCGTGACCGTAAAGTCTGGCTGGTCGATTTTACCGACGTCGAACAAGGGCCGGCCTCATTGCCCGACAGCGATGTGGTCGGCGTTATCGACCATCACCGGCTGGGCACGTTAATCACCCGCAACCCGCCCGATGTCTGGGTTCGCGCCGTCGGCTGTTGCGCCACCGTGATCCTGCAGATCCTGGCGGCGGAAAGGCCGATGCCGCTTTCTTCCGCCCAGGCCACGCTGCTGCTGGGCGCGATTTTGAGCGATACCGTCGCGCTGAGCGCGCCGACCACCACCGAACAGGATCGGCTGGCGGTCTCGCGGTTGCGCGCAATTTCTCACGTTGACTATGACGCCTTCACCGCCGGGCTGCTGGCCGCCAAAACCGATCTTTCGGGGCAATCCGCCGCGCAGTTGCTGCAGCGCGACGCCAAGAATTATCGCATCCATAGCGTCTCGCTGCTGCTGTCGCAGATAGAAGTGCGGGCCATGAGCGACATCGATCCGCTGTTGCCCGCGCTGCAACAGGCGCTTGAACACGCGAAGCAGGAAGCCGGGCTGGCGATGGCCGCGCTATTGGTCACCGATATCACCTGCCGTCGCTCCACCCTGTATTTCTCGCCGAACCGGGTGCTCGACATTCGTCAGGTGTCGCTGCCCGGCATGACGAGCCGGAAAAAAGAGGTTTTACCGTGGTTAACCCGCCAGATCGCTAACGCAGGGAGATAAGTCATGCCGCTCTACCAACATGCTTTACTGCTGGTGCAGGATGAACGCGACGGCCGGCTGCTGTTGCGTCATGCCGAACGCCTCAATCAGCAGATGAATACGCGCATTACCGTGGCGCACATCAGCGCCGACTATGCCGAGCTGGACTACCTCAGCGATTCGCTGACCAAAGATCGCCAGTCCAGCGAGGTGATCGCCGCCAAAGCCATGCTCAGCCGTCTGGTGGAATACTGCTCAATCCCCCTGGAGGTGCGCGCAATTGTCAGCATCCATCGCTTCAAAGACGTCGAAGCCCTGATTGCCCGCGAAGGGGTCGATCTGTTGCTGCTCGGCCATCAGAACCGTCCGTTCGGCGTCTTTGCCTCCTTCGGCTTCGAGTTCATTAACCATTTGTCGATCGACGTGCTGATAAAGCATGTGCCTACTCCCTAGAATGAGGTGACTACCCATGAGCTATGAGATTGAAAGCGTAACTGCCAGAGAGATCCTGGATTCGCGCGGCAACCCGACCGTCGAAGTTGAAATGACTGCGGCGGGCGTCGTGGCACGGGCTTCGGTTCCCTCCGGCGCCAGCACCGGTTCACGCGAGGCGGTGGAACACCGCGACGGCGATCCGCACCGTTACGGCGGTAAAGGCGTACTGGAGGCGGTGCACAGCGTCAAAACGGCGATCAATGAGGCGCTGCGCGGGGTGGATGTGCGCCAACAAGAGGAGATTGACCGCCGGCTGATCGCGCTGGACGGCAGCGAGAACAAGAGCCGATTGGGGGCCAACGCCCTGCTCGGCGTTTCTCTGGCCGCCGCCCGCCTCGCGGCGCAATTGTCGCAACTGCCGCTGTATCGTTATCTGGGCGGCATCGGCGCCAACCTGCTGCCGGTGCCCTGCATGAATATCATCAACGGCGGCGTGCACGCCCGTTGGCAAGGGGCGGACTTTCAGGAGTTTATGATAGCCCCGCTGGGCGCGCCGTCGCTGCGCGAGGCCGTGCGCTGGGGCAGTGAAGTCTATCAGGCGCTGCGCCAAATCCTGTTGGAACAAGGCCTGTCGGTCGGCGTCGGCGACGAAGGCGGTTTCGCGCCGGCGGTTGCCTCGAACCGGCAACCGCTGGAGCTGATCGTGCAGGCGATAGAGAAAGCCGGTTATCAACCGGGAGACGATATCGCCATTTGTATGGACCCGGCCTCAAGTGAATTCTATGCCAACGGCAAATACTGCCTGCGCAGCGAAAACGCTGAACTGGATGCCGAACAGATGACGGCCTATTACCAGCGGCTGGTGCAGGATTTTCCCATCGTGCTGATTGAAGACGGTTTGGCCGAGGACGATTGGGCCGGCTGGCGCATTCTCAGCGACACCCTGGGCGATCGGGTGGAACTGGTCGGTGACGATCTGTTCGTCACCAACGTGAAATACATCCAGCGCGGGATTGATGAACGGTTGGCCAATGCGGCGCTGATCAAATTGAACCAGATCGGCACGCTGAGCGAAACTTTCGCCGCCGTGCAGCTTTGCCAGGCAAACGGCTGGGGCGCCTTTATCTCGCACCGCAGCGGCGAAACCGTCGACAGCTTTATCGCCGATATGACGGTTGCGATGCGAGCCGGCCATGTGAAAACCGGCGCACCGTGCCGCGGCGAGCGCATCGAAAAATACAATCAGCTGATGCGCATTGAGGACCAATTGGGCACCGCGGCGGTATATGCCGGGCGCTCCGCCTTTAAACGCCGCTAATCTTTGCAGGCCGGCCACGCACCGGCCAACTTTTCATTTTTGACCTGGCATAACCCCGCCACGCCGGATCCCAGCAAGGTAAGTCGGGTCGCCAGCAATGCTTCTCGCTGCTCATTCAGCGTGACCAACATCCGCTCGATTTCCGCCAGACGGGTCTCGACGCCCTGTATCAACCCATCCTCATAAGCGCTGCCCTGCAGCGCCAGCACGCGTTGGATCGCCTGCAGCGAAAAGCCCAGATTCTGGCCAATTTGGATCAGATGCAGCCGTTCCAGCGCGCTTTCGCTATACACCCGATAACCGTTGACGCCGCGCACCGCTTTGGGCAGCAGACCCTGCTGCTCGTAGTAGCGTATCGCCGAGGCGGCCACGCCGGCCCGTTCCGCCAATTCTCCGATCTTCATGCCCTATTGACCTTAAAGTTAACTTTAAACCTAGTATAGCGCCATTCCCCCTGCGACAGGAGCGCAAACCCGATGTTTACTCCACTGACACTGCCCAACGGCAGCCGCCTGACCAACCGTTTGGCCAAAGCCGCGTTGGAAGAAAATTTGGCCGATGAAGGCCAACTGCCCGGCTCCGCGCTATGGCGCTTGTATCGCCACTGGGGTATCGGCGGCGCCGGTCTTATCATCACCGGCAACGTGATGATCGACGGCCGCGCCATGACCGGACCCGGCGGCGTGGTGCTGGAACAGGATACGCCGCTCGCCTCGTTCGAAACCTGGGCCAAGGCCGCGCGCCAGGAAGGCGCGCAGGTTTGGATGCAGCTCAGCCACCCGGGCCGCCAGGTAATGGCCGACATGGGCGGCAACGCCTGGGCGCCCTCCGCCATTCCGATGGCCATGGGTAAGTACAGCAAAGCGTTCGCGCGGCCGGAAGCCATGAGCGAAGCGCAGATTGCCGAGGTGATCGCCCGTTTTGCCGCCAGCGCGCACGCCGCCGAACGGGCCGGGTTTACCGGCGTGCAGATCCATGCGGCGCGCGGCTACCTCATCTCCCAGTTCTTGTCGCCGTTGTCCAACCAGCGCAGCGATCGTTGGGGGGGCGAGCTGGCGAATCGCGCCCGCCTGCTGCTGGAGGTGGTGAGCGCGGTGCGCCAGCGTGTCTCGCCAGGTTTTTGCGTGGCGGTAAAGCTCAATTCCGCCGATTTTCAGCGCGGCGGCTTTTCGCCGGACGAAGCCCGGCAGGTGTTGCTGATGCTCAACGAACTGCCGGTCGATCTGGTGGAGTTATCGGGCGGGAGCTATGAAAGCCCGGCGATGCAGGGCGAAACGGCAGACGACAGTACCCTGGCGCGTGAAGCCTATTTTCTGACCTTTGCCCGCGATCTCGCCGCAGTAGCCCGCATGCCGGTGATGACCACCGGCGGCATCACCCGCCCGACGGTGGCGCAACGGGTGCTGAACAGCGGCGTCGCGGTGGTCGGCATCGCCACCGCCATGGCGGAAATTCCCGATCTGCCGCGCCGCTGGCAAACCGGCGAAGCCCCTCATGCGCTGCCCGCGCCGGTAAAATGGCGCGACAAAACGCTGACGCTGCTCGCCCGCATGGCGCTGATCAAGCGCCGCATGCACGCCCTGAGCCGCGATCGGACGCGCAACGTGCGTTACTCCCCGCTGTGGTCGCTGCTCATCGATCGGTGGCGCACCCGCCGCACTCTGCGGCGCTATCATGCCTGGTTACGGCAACGTTAATGACCGCGGCGCCGGCAGACATGCCGGCACCGCACAAAAATCCCGCTGTTTTGATCGCGCTACGTAAAATCTGCAAGAAATCACCACTCTGGACACTGCGCTTTTAACGCTCGATTGCTTATATTCATCACAAATTTTGTGTATATAACCGCTATAGGACTTAAGGTGGTGAATAGATGAAAATAAGCCGCTATTTTCTATTTATGTTATTAATCGGAAATTCACCTTAATAATAAATGCATTAAAGAAGCAGCTAAAGGAAAGCAGAAAAGGATTTTTACGTAATGTTAAAGAAATGTTGTTTTCTGCCGGCAAAACCAACGGTCAACAAATCAACAACATATTGATGAGCATAAGAAAAAACTAAACAATTCAAAACAAAATCGGCTATTGAGTCCCAGGCGAAAAAGCCATATATTGGTCGCGCTTTTCACAAGGCAGTTACTTTTCTAATTCATTAATTCAATCGTTGCGTCTTGAGACCTTCGGTTGTAGGAGAGATATGATGACGGATAAAGTCCGTATTGATACTTTAGTTGCAAACTCATTAAACGGAAACAATGAAACCTATTTGGCGCGTCAAGCCGAATTTGAGTCGAATGTTAGGAGTTATCCGCGCAAATTGCCGTTGGCAATTGCGAAAGCCCAGGGCGTTTGGATCACTGATGTTGAGAATAATCAATATCTTGATTGCCTGGCCGGGGCGGGAACGTTGGCTCTTGGACATAATCACCCCGACGTCCTGCAAAGCATCCAAAATGTCATTACCAGCGGCTTGCCGTTACATACTCTCGATCTCACGACCCCGTTGAAAGATCGTTTCTCCGATTACCTGCTCTCTCTGTTGCCTGGCGAAGGCAAAGAGTATTGCCTGCAGTTCTGCGGCCCGTCCGGCGCCGATGCGGTGGAAGCCGCGCTGAAGCTGGCGAAAAAGCACACCGGCCGTTCCGGCGTGATCAGCTTCTCCGGCGGCTACCACGGCATGACCCACGGCGCGCTGTCGGTCACCGGCAACCTGTCGCCGAAGGCGGCGATCAACGGCATGATGCCGGAAGTGCAGTTCATGCCTTATCCGCATGAATACCGCTGCCCACTGGGTATCGGCGGTGAAGCCGGCGTCAAGGCGCTGACCTACTACTTCGACAACCTGATCAACGACGTGGAAAGCGGCGTGCGTAAACCGGCTGCGGTGATCCTGGAAGCCGTTCAAGGCGAAGGCGGGGTTAACCCGGCGCCGGCCGAGTGGCTGCAGCGCATCCGCAAAGTGACCCAGGAACACGGCATTCTGCTCATTATCGACGAAGTTCAGGCCGGTTTCGCCCGTACGGGCAAGCTGTTCGCCTTCGAACACGCGGGCATCGAGCCGGACATCATCGTGATGTCGAAAGCGGTCGGCGGCGGCTTGCCGCTCGCGGTGCTGGGCATCAAAAAAGAGTTCGACGCCTGGGAACCGGGCCACCACACCGGCACCTTCCGCGGCAACCAACTGGCGATGGCCACCGGCCTGACCACCCTGCAGTACCTGAAGGAGCATAAGGTCGCCGACAAAGTGGCCGCTCAGGGCGAGTGGCTGAAAGGCAAGCTGGCCGAGCTGCAGAAACGTTATCCGGTGATCGGCCACGTCCGCGGTCTGGGCCTGATGATCGGCATCGAGATTGTCAAGCCGAACGAAGCGCAGGATCACATGGGCTGCTACCCGGCCGATGGCGAGCTGTCCGCGCTGCTGCAGAAAAAATGCTTCGAATCCGGTCTGATCCTGGAGCGCGGTGGGCGTAACGGCTGCGTGCTGCGTCTGTTGCCTTCCCTGCTGATCACCAATGATGAGCTGGGTATTTTCCTGGATAAATTTGAGCAGGCGCTGTTGGCCGCCGGCGTCAAGCCAGTCTGAGTGGAGCGAATGACCGCGATGTCCAAGTTAAACCCGATTCTGGCTTCCTCGGCGCACAGCGCCGAGGCTTACCGCCAGGCGATCGCGCAGAGCAGTGAAGCCGTCGTGCAGTGGCTGCAACAACCCGAGATGTATCAGGGCAAAAGCGTTGCCGAACTGCGCGAGCGCATCCAGCTCGACTTCACCCCGCAAGGCCTGGGTAACCAGGCGGCGATCGAGCGCGCCATCGAGTACTTTTTGAAAGACAGCCTGTCGGTGCACCACCCGCAGTGCGTGGCGCACCTGCACTGCCCGAGCCTGGTGATTAGCCAGGCCGCCGAAGTGCTGATCAACGCCACCAACCAAAGCATGGACTCCTGGGATCAGAGCCCGTCGGCCACGCTGATCGAAATGAAATTGATCGAGTGGCTGCGCGCCCAGGTCGGTTACCAGCCCGGCGACGCCGGGGTGTTCACCAGCGGCGGCACCCAGAGCAACCTGATGGGGCTGATGCTGGCGCGCGATGCGTTCTTCGCGCGTCAGGGCCACTCCGTGCAGCAGGACGGTCTGGTGGGCGATCTGCGCAAGCTGAAAGTGTTCTGTTCTGAAAACGCCCACTTCTCGGTGCAGAAGAACATGGCGCTGATGGGCCTCGGCTATCAGTCCGTCACCCAGGTGAAAACCGATCGCTTCGCCCGCATGGACGTGAACGATCTGGCGGAAAAACTGGCGCAGGCGAAGGCCAACGGCGAGCAGGTGATGGCGATCGTCGCCACCGCCGGCACCACCGACGCCGGCGCGATCGACCCGCTGCGCGATATCGCGCGGCTGGCGGCGGAGCAGAAAATCTGGGTGCACGTGGATGCGGCCTGGGGCGGCGCGCTGCTGCTCTCCGAGCAGTACCGCGACTACCTGGACGGCCTGGAGTTGGTGGACTCTATCACCCTGGACTTCCACAAGCAGTTCTTCCAGACCATCAGCTGCGGCGCCTTCCTGCTGAAAGACGCGCGCCATTATGAGCTGATGCGCTATCAGGCGGCCTACCTGAACTCCGAGTTCGACGAGGCGCAAGGCGTGCCGAACCTGGTCTCCAAATCGCTGCAGACCACCCGCCGCTTCGATGCGTTGAAGCTGTGGATGGGGCTGGAAGCGCTGGGGCAGAAGCAATACGCCGAGATCATCGATCACGGCGTCACGCTGGCGCAACAGGTGGCGCGTTACATCGCCGACCAGGAATCACTGGAACTGGTGATGCAGCCGCAGCTGGCCAGCGTGCTGTTCCGTTACCGTCCGGCGCAGCTGGCGGCGAAAGGCGACGCGGCGGTCGCCCTGTTCAACCAGCGCATTGGTGACGCCTTGCTGGAATCGGGCCGCGCCAACGTCGGCGTGACCGAGTTCGATGGCGTGACCTGCCTGAAAATGACGCTGCTGAACCCGATCGTGACGCTGGAAGACATCAAGCTGTTGCTGGCGCTGGTCGAGAAAACCGCGCGACAGCTGCTAGCGTAACGTCGTCCCCCTGCCTATAAAGCCGATAACGTTTGTTATCGGCTTTTTTATTGCCATCAGAGAACAAGTGGCGCAGCGCTTACGCTGATATACTGCAGCAAACGCTTTCCCTTATTTCCAGCGCCACAGGATAAACGCATGACCGACCCGGATTTCAACCTGCTGATCGCGCTCGACGCGCTGCTGACGGCGGGCAGCGTTGCCGGCGCGGCGCGGCGTCTCGGTTTAAGCGCCTCGGCGATGAGCCGCACCCTCAGCCGACTGCGCGCGGCCACCGGCGATCCCCTGCTGGTGCGCGCCGGCCGTCATATGGTGCTGACGCCCTATGCCGAAACGCTGTGCGAGCGGGCGCGGCACGCGACGTTCGAAGCGCGCGCTGTGTTGCGCCCGGCGCAGGGAGCATTGGATCCCGCCGCGCTGGATCGTACCTTCACGCTGCGCGCCAATGACGGCTTCGTCGAGGCCTTCGGCCCGGCGCTGATCGCCGCCGCTGCCGAACAGGCGCCGCGGGCGCGGTTGCGCTTTGCGCCCAAGCCGGAGAAAAGCGACCGCCCCCTGCGTGAAGGGCTGGTCGATCTGGAGATCGGCGTGCTGGGTGACATGGGCCCGGAAATCCGCCTGCAGGCGCTGTTCCGCGATCGCTTCGTCGGTGTGATGAGAACCGCACATCCGCTGGCGCAGCAGCGCGAGATCGGCGCCGCCGACTACGCCGCCTGCGGCCACGTGGTGGCCTCGCGCAGCGGGCGCATCCTCGGGCCGGTAGACGCCGCGCTGGCGGAGCTGGGGCTGGCACGCCATATCGCCGCCGTGGTGCCGAGCTTTCCGGCCGCGCTGGCGGTGGCGCAAGCCTCGAACCTGTTGGCGTTGCTGCCCGCCTCTTTCCTGCAGGCTCAACCTGCCGATGGCCCGCTGCGCGTCTTCGAGCTGCCGGTAAGAACGCCGCCCATCACCGTCTCGCAGATGTGGCATCCGCGCCTGGACGCCGAGGCGGATCACCGCTGGCTGCGGCAGCTACTGCTGACGGTCTGCCGCCAACGCGTGCAGGAACCGCTTTGCCAATAGTGACAATGTCACTAAATTTTACCCTGCTGATGTCGAGTGATCCAGCCGACGGCAAAACCCCCATAGCCTGAGGGTTGTTCCCCCTCGCGCGATGGGAGAACATAGCATTCACGATGCCTGACTCAGTGAAATGCCCATGACGCTTCCCCCTCTCTGGCCGGTGTTCGACGGCCATAACGATCTGCTGCTCAACCTGTGGCTGCAGCATGACGACGATCCGGTCGCCGCCTTTTATTCCCGCGTCACGCCGGGCCACCTCGATTTCTCCCGCATGCAGCGCGGCGGATTCTGCGGCGGGCTGTTCGCGGTATTTATTCCCCCGGTCAGCTATATCGCCCAGATGCGTAATCAAACGCCGGAGGAGGCGCAGGCCGCCTTCGATCCGCTGGCGATCGCCGAACGGCAGATCGCTATCCTTTATCAGCTGGAACAGGCTTCCCAGGGGCGGCTGCGCATCTGCCGTACCGCCGCCGAGATAGAACAATGCCGCCTCAACCGGCAAATTGCCGCGGTGCTGCATATCGAAGGCGCCGGCATGATCGATGCGGAGCTGACGCAGTTGGAGGCCTTCTACCGGCTGGGCGTGCGCAGCATCGGGCCATTCTGGAATCTGCCGAACGCCTTCGGCACCGGCGTCAGCGGGCCGTTCCCCGGCTCCCCCGATACCGGCCCCGGCCTGACGCCGGCCGGCGAGGCGCTGCTCCGCGCCTGCAACCAGCGCCGCATCATGATCGACGTCTCGCACATGAACGAGAAAACCTTCTGGCAAACCGCCGCGCTGAGCCGCGCACCGCTGGTCGCCACCCACTCCAACGTCCACGCCCTCTGCCCGCAGCCGCGCAACCTGACCGACGCGCAGCTGGAGGCCATCGCCCAGAGCGGCGGGATAGTCGGCGTCAATTTCGGCACCGCCTTCCTGCGCGCTGACGGCAAACGTGACAGTGCAACGACCGACCTAACAGAAATTGTTAAACACGTTGAGTATTTGATCGCTAAACTTGGTGAAGATCGCGTGGGATTTGGCTCTGATTTTGACGGGGTCAACGTACCGCAACCGTTGGAGGACGCCGCCGGCCTGCCGCGCCTGACGCAAGCGCTGGCGCAGGCCGGGTTCGATAACCGGCTGCTGGAGAAGCTGACCTGGCGCAACTGGCTGAACGCGCTCGCCGCCACCTGGGGTGAATAACCCGGTTACGCTTTAAAGGTTGCGATCTTCGTCACATTTCGCCAACATTGGGCCGGCCTAATGCGAAAATTTCTCATTGGGCTCGAACTATCACGATGCATGTAAAGGAGCACCGCTATGACTACCTGGACTAAACCTGAGTTTGTTGACCTGCGTCTGGGGCTGGAAGTGACGCTGTACATTTCCAACCGTTAATCGCCTGTCTGCCCGCCTTTCGCGCGGGCATTTCTTTCCTTCTTTTTCTGGTTCAGACATGCAGATAAAAGTTCTCGGCTCGGCAGCGGGCGGCGGCTTTCCCCAGTGGAATTGCAACTGCGACAACTGCCGGGGCGTTCGCGACCACAGCATCACCGCCACGCGCCGCACGCAGTCTTCCATCGCCGTCAGCGACGACGGTAAAAACTGGGTACTGTGCAACGTTTCCCCGGACATTTGCCATCAGCTGCTGGCCTCGCCCGAATTGAACAATCCCGACGTGCTGCGCGGCACCGGCATCGGCGCGATCGTGCTGACCGACAGCCAGATCGATCACTGCGCGGGCTTGCTCAATTTGCGTGAGGGCTGCCCGCACCACGTCTGGTGCACCCCTGAAGTGCATGACGATCTCAGCACCGGTTTCCCGGTGTTTCCCATGCTCTCTCACTGGAACGGCGGGTTGATTCATCACCCGGTAACGCCCGGCGAACCGTTCCGCACGGCGGTCTGTCCAAGCGTGCGCTTCACCGCCATTCCGCTGCTCAGCAACGCGCCGCCCTATTCGCCGTACCGCGATCGCCCGCTGCCGGGCCACAATGTGGCGCTGTTCATCGAAGATATCGCGCGCGGGGTCGGCCTGCTGTATGCGCCGGGCCTCGGTGAACCGGACGAAGCGCTGATGCCCTGGCTGCGCCGGGCGGATTGCCTGCTGATCGACGGCACGCTGTGGCGCGACAACGAGCTGGCCAACGCCGGCGTGGGGCGCAATACCGGCAAGGACATGGGGCACCTGGCGCTGGCGGAAGAGCACGGGCTGGCGGCCCTGCTCAGCGCCTTGCCCGCCAAACGCAAGATCCTGATCCACATTAACAATACCAACCCGATCCTCAATGAAGACTCCGTGGAACGGCAGAGCCTGACCGCCGCCGGCATCGAAGTGAGCTGGGACGGCATGAACATCGAACTGTAGGGAATCGCCATGACGCAACCACGCCCCCTGACGCCGCAGGCATTTGAAGCGGCGCTGCGCGCCAAAGGCGCTTATTATCATATCCATCACCCGTATCACATCGCGATGCACAACGGCGAAGCGACGCGTGAGCAGATCCAGGGCTGGGTGGCCAACCGTTTCTACTATCAGACCAGCATTCCGATCAAGGATGCGGCGATCATGGCCAACTGCCCGCAGCCGGAAACCCGCCGTAAATGGGTGCAGCGCATCCTGGATCACGACGGCTACGGCGGCAGCGAAGGCGGCATCGAGGCCTGGCTGCGCCTCGGCGAGGCGGTTGGGCTGCAGCGCGACGCCCTGCTATCCGAGCAGCTGGTGCTGCCCGGCGTGCGTTTCGCGGTGGATGCCTACGTCAACTTCGCGCGCCGCGCCTGTTGGCAGGAAGCGGCCTGCAGCTCGCTGACCGAACTGTTCGCGCCGCAGATCCATCAGTCGCGCCTCGACAGCTGGCCGCAGCACTACCCGTGGATCGACGCCGCCGGTTACGACTATTTTCGCAGCCGCCTCGGCCAGGCCAACCGCGACGTGGAACACGGCCTGGCGCTGGCGCTGGACTATTGCGATACCGTTGAAAAGCAGCAGCGCATGCTGGAGATCCTGCAGTTCAAGCTGGACATTCTGTGGAGCATGCTGGACGCCATGAGCATGGCCTACACCCTGAACCGCCCGCCTTATCACAGCGTGACCGCCGCGCGGGTCTGGCACAACCAGAGGCTGGTGTAATGACGCTGAACCCTGAACACACCCCCGTCTTCCGCCGCGGCTACCGCCTGCAATGGGAGCCGGTGCAAAACAGCCACGTGATCCTCTACCCGGAAGGCATGGCCAAACTGAATGACAGCGCCGCCGCCATCTTGCAGCTGGTCGACAGCCACACCACGCTGAACGGCATCATCGCGCAGCTGAACGCCCGCTTCCCCGGCGCCGACGGCTTGGCGGACGACGTGCTGGAGTTTTTCCAGCGCGCCTACGAACAAAAATGGGTGACCTTCCGTGACTGAACCACGTGCGCCGGCGGTGAATCCGCCGCTCTGGCTGCTGGCGGAGCTGACCTACCGCTGCCCGCTGCAGTGTCCGTACTGCTCCAACCCGCTCGATTTTGCCGCGCAGGAAAAAGAGCTGACCACCGCGCAGTGGATAGAGGTGTTCCGCCAGGCGCGGGCGATGGGCAGCGTGCAGCTCGGCTTCTCCGGCGGCGAGCCGCTGGTGCGTAAAGACCTGCCCGAGCTGATCGCCGCCGCGCGCGATCTCGGGTTTTACACCAACCTGATCACCTCCGGCATCGGCCTGACCGAGAAAAAGCTGCAGACTTTCGCCGATGCCGGGCTGGATCATATTCAGATCAGTTTTCAGGCCAGCGACGAAACGCTGAACGCCGCGCTGGCGGGCTCCGCCAGGGCGTTTCAGCAGAAGCTGGCGATGGCCAGGGCGGTCAAGGCGCTCGGCTACCCGATGGTGCTCAACTTCGTGTTGCATCGCCATAATATCGGCCAGATCGACCGCATCATCGAACTGGCGATCCAGCTGGATGCCGACGACGTCGAGCTGGCGACCTGCCAGTTCTACGGCTGGGCGCACCTGAACCGCGAAGGGCTGCTGCCGACCCGCGGACAGATCGCCGAGGCAGAAGCGGTGGTGAAACGCTATCGCGAGCGCATGGCCGCCGACGGCAAACTGGCCAACCTGCTGTTCGTCACGCCGGATTACTACGAGGAGCGGCCTAAAGGCTGCATGGGCGGTTGGGGGGCCATCTTCATGAGCGTGACGCCGGAAGGCATGGCGTTACCCTGCCACAGCGCCCGTCAGTTACCGATTACGTTTCCGTCGGTGCTGGAGCACGATCTGCAGCATATCTGGTACCACTCCTTCGGCTTTAACCGCTATCGCGGCTATGACTGGATGCCGGAGCCCTGCCGGTCCTGTTCGGAGAAAGAGCAAGACTACGGCGGCTGCCGCTGCCAGGCGTTCATGCTGACCGGCAACGCCGACAACGCCGACCCGGTGTGCGGCAAATCGCCGCACCACGGCACCATTCTGGCGGCGCGTGAAGCGGCGAATCGCTCGCAGATCGGTATCGATCAGCTGCGTTTTCGCAACCAGACCAACTCCCGACTGATCTTCAAGGGCTGACGATGACACTCGCCGCCTCATGGCAGCTCGATAACGGTTTGGCCGTCAGGGCGATAAGCACCCCGGCCGCTGAGAGCGCCGCCGCGCTGGTGCGCATCGAAGCGGGCAGCTTTCAGGCGCCTGCCGCCTGGCCCGGCCTGGCGCATCTGCTGGAGCATATGCTGTTTCGCGGCAGCGCGAACTTCAGCGCGCAAGATGGGCTGATGGGCTGGACGCAGGCGGCCGGCGGCCGGCTAAACGCCACCACCCAGGCCACGCAAACCGCGTTTTTCTTTGAAGTGGGCGCTGACCCTCTGGCGGAGGGGTTGGCTCGGCTGAGCGATATGCTCGCCGCCCCGCAGCTGGCGGCTGAGGCAATCGCCCAGGAGATCGAGGTCATCGACGCCGAATACCGCCTGCTGCGCGCCGACGGTGAAACCCGCTGCGAAGCGGCGCAGCGGCAGATGTTCAGCGGATTTGACGCGTTGCATCGCTTTCATATCGGCAGCCGCGCCGCTTTCGGCAGCAATATTTCCGCATTGCAGCAGGCGTTGCGGCAGTTTCACCACCATTATTACCGCGCACCGAACATGACGCTGTGGCTGCAAGGCCCGCAATCACTCGAGCAGCTGCATGCGCTGGCACAGCGCTACGGTGGCGGCCTGCCGTCGGGCAGCGCCACGCCGCCCGAGACATTGCCGCCGCTGGCCGCCGGACAAGATTACACGCTGTCTCTTCCCGGCGCGCCGCAGCTGCGGCTGGTGTTTGCCCTGCCGCACTGCCGTTCACGCGGCTGGCTGCGACGGCTTGAGCGTTTATTGCTGGACGATGCCCCAGGCGGGCTGCTGGCACGGCTGCGCGCGCACGCGTGGGGCGACGCCGTTCGTCTGGATTATGCCTACTGCGGCGAAAACAGCGCCCTGCTGAGTTTTATTTTCACCGTCAATCACGGCTCGGCGTCTGAGGCCGCCCATATCGAAAGCGCCTTGCTGGCATGGCTGCAGGCGCTGAACGCGCTGACACCGGGCCAGCTTGCGCATTTCGGGCAACTGGCGAACCGCGATTTTCACCGTTTGGCGCCGCTCGATCAGCTGCGGGCCCGGGCATTGGGGCTGCCGCCGACGGAACAGCATGACGACTGGACACGGCAACTCGCTATGCTGATGGCAGCGCCGCGCCACCGCCTGGCCGTGCTGCCCGAGGGGGGCGGTGAAACGCGCGAAATCCAAGGGCTGCCGCTGACCCTTGGCCCCTTCGTCGGCGCCGCGCTGACGCCTACAGTGGAGCCTTTCCGCTTTTTCTCCGCTTCGGCGGCGCTGCCGATACCGCCCTTGCCGGCCGGCCAGGCGCCGCTGCAGCATCTACGTTCCGGCGAGGCGCAGCCGGTGCTGTTGCTGCGCCCATCGTCGCCTGGCGCACTCAGCGAAGAACAGGCCTGTGGTTTGCAGGCGGCATTGCGCCCCGAAGCGGCCGAGTTGGCGCATCGGGAGGGACATTTAAGCGTCGAACGCCACCAGGGTGTGTGGCTGCTGCAGCTGGCGGGCAGCCACGGGCTGATCTGCCACGGCCTGAACGTCGTGAACCGGGCCCTGGCGGCGCAGTCGCCGGCCGTCATCAACGAGGCGGCGAGAAACCTGCGCCACGCGCAGTTAAAACAACAAAACGATATCGCCATTCGCCGCCTGTTAGCCCAATTGCCGGCGGCGTTGAACGTCTCTACGGCAACCGCGCCATACTGGCATGCCACCCTGGTCGGCGGCGATGGCGAGTTAAAACGGCGGTTGTCACATTTGCTGTATGACTTCCCCTACGCCATAACGGCTGAGCCGCAAACGCCGCCGCGTTTACATCTTCCTGTCACGCTGACGGAAAGCGGCGCCGAACACGCCTTGCTGAAATTTTACCCGCTGCAAAGCGATGAAGCCGAAGGCCGCTGGGCGCTGCGCGTGCTGGCCCGGCTTTACGCGCCGCGCTATTTTCAGCGGCTGCGCGTGGAACGCAACGTGGGCTACGTGGTGCAATGTGCCTTCCACCGCTGCACCCATGCCGAAGGCCTGCTGTTCGCGCTGCAATCCCCGACGTTCACCGCGCAACAGCTGCGGCAGTTAACCGACGAATTCTTGCAGCAGATGCATCATGAGCTGACGCACGTTAGCGTTGGTGAGCTGGAGCAAACGCAACAGGCGCTGCAACAAAACTTGCAACGCCTCAGCGCCGAGCCGTTGCAACGCGCGCGGGAGATTGCGTTGGAAAATCGCGCGACCATTGCTGCCGCTGCGCCAATCACGCTGACACAACTGTTGCACTGGCAACAGCGGCTGTTCGTTGCCGGCTGATATTGCGCCGGTGTCCACCCGACGCAATATAAACGCAGCAAGGCAACGAATAACCAAGGGGACGATATCTCAGAAAGTCGTGAGCGGAGCGACGTGAAACGTGATGACCGCGTTCAGAAGCGCCGGCCGAGGCCGAGGGATAAGAAGGCGTTGTTGGCTAGTTATTTCTCTTCAAGATCTTCCCTGTCTCAGCCCAGATTTGACTACGGTAATGATCGTCTTCCTGAGAGAAGAAAAGTACGGTTAGCCCATCCTTGTCCAACAGCGCAATGCCATCGGGGGCGGGACGCCATGCGGCAGGCTCTTGCGGCAATACGTCGGGCGTGCAATCAGACAAGAATTTCAGGCTATAGCCGCCAGCCGATTCCACACTCTCCGTGTTGAGCTGCACAACACAAGATTTTGATTTATCACTGACCGTCCACTGCCCGGATAGCGTTTCGGCGGAAGGTAAAACCAGGCTGCTTGCCATAGAGACTCCTGAAAACAAGAATATTATTCCGACAAGAATAAATTTATACATAGGTGGCCCATGTGAAACGGTGGGCATCATCGCCCACCGTTGCCATTTTAAACGATAAAATCAACAGCGACGTCAGCCTGTCCAACGATGTGCACCAGGAAGTCTGGATTTGCACCGCCCTGGATGTTGAAGGCCAGTTCACTCAGATTGTTCTGGATATCATAGGACAATAGCGCCTCACCGGCCTGCCCGCTGAAATGATCGACGAACTGAATGAAATCACTGCCTTTATCGCCTTGGTTGAAGAAGGACAGATCGATCTTGTCCTTGCCTGACTCAAAGTCCCAAATTGTATCAGGTGCCTGAACAGGCGAGTCATTAAGATCAGAGAAGACAAAAATGTCATTACCGTCTCCTCCCCATAATTGATCCTGACCAGCCCCGCCGTAAATAACATCATTGCCGGCGCCGCCTTTGAGCGTATTGTCTGCGTGATTCCCAACGATGATGTCATTACCTGAGCCCCCTATCGCGTTTTCGATGGTGACACCGGCAGCGATGGAAACATTCCCTTTTAATCCCCCGACGTCGGAGAAAGCGCCTTCGTTCAGGTTGATACGTTGATTTTGGCTATACCCCGAGAAATCAAGGGTATCATTACCACCTGCATCCCAGACAGACATCACCAGCTTGTCGTGGCTGCCCTTGAGTGTATAGAAGTCTCGGCCTGTATTTGAATTAAACCCGTAAACGGTGTCGCCGGTTCGGGTGGTCATGTTGGCACCGTAAAGATGTTGGATGGCCGCGATATCATCAACCAGCGGTGCAGCGGCATAGTAGTGGCCATGATCCGCATCGGTAATGGATTCATTCCAGTAACTCATTACGCTAAACTGCCGGGTATCTTCGGCGTAAACTGCCTTGGTATAATTTGGGCTTCCTTGCCCCGCATTATACGTTCCCGGATGATCTAACCCGAGAGTATGGCCAACTTCGTGGGTAATGGTTAAACGGCCGTAATTACCCAGCTCAGGATGCAAGTTTTCAGAATGGTTCTTAATATTATACCAACTTTGCCCATCAGAATTGTATCCTCTGTAGTCATTGCCATTATATGAGAATGGTTTCAAGGCATACGCTTGCCCTTTCCCCTCATAATTCCCAAAAGTAATATTGGAAGGTTGATCCGATGCCACTTCGACAAACTTTAGGTTGGCAACATCGGCCCAGGATTGCAAAGATAACTTCGCCTGTTCTTGTTGATGTTGCGTGAACGCACTTAGCCCCGTATCGCGTTCTGAGGAGCGGTGGCCCAGGTTCAGTTCGTTATATTCCCAATCCGGGAAGGAATAGGTCACCGTCGCATCTTTGCCCGTGACGTGAACGCCATTCCAGGTTTTATCGCTGCGCGCTATCTGCAACCCCGCATCATTTATGTCATAGGACGGTTTATTATTGATCGTCAAACCATTCCCGCGCTCATGGTAGTGAATAAGATCGTTAACACTGTCCCAACCTGTTTCGTTTCCATTCATGGTATTACCCATAGCTTTCTCCACAAAAAAGCTAGTATTAATATGACATCCGAAATGTCTCTTGGGGTTAATCAAAGTCCTGAGAATAGCGATAACCCGATGCGCCCCATTCTTTTTGCCAATTCCATTACACCCAGAGAGTAAATTTAATTTTAACCGCCTGAGGCCTCCTTACCCATGATTGAGAACGTATGCAACTCCGTGAGAACGCGATATATCCGCGAAAAATGCGTGGAAATAATAGCCGCCTTGATCCGGCCATGGCTTAATACTGGGATCTGCTGGTTGAGGCTAAGTGAAGATGCCGCCCAAGAGGCCTGATGACAGCAGCCGTTCGATACATTGTCTCGTTGCCAGAGACCACAGCAGACGTGGTCTCGTGTGATGAACGTTGCCTGTCGTCCGAACCGCTACCTGGGGATCATTACGTGAATGCATTTGCGACACCATCCAGTTTTGCTAATGATTATCATTCGCGAGGCTATCTCACACGTCAGCAAAGTGTCAACAGATGAAACAAAACATTTCTTGATTTATATCATCACTTTTCTCGTAATCGCCCGGGAGCCGTGCTTTGGCGCCTGTTGAAACGTGCATGAAATGGTGAGCATCACCGCCATAAGCGAGGATTTCTTCAGTATTGGTGCATAGCGCAAGCAAAATGCCGAGCGCAACAACAGCATGGCAGCTAAACATTTCGCCACATTGAAACATCAATATTGATTACTTTTTCCGACAGTAAAGCATCGTGGTCGGAGCACTTATTTTTCGATGCAATATAAGAGGGGCTTATAAATAACAGGAGTATTCCTAATGCGTTCTTGCGTAATCTATTTCATGCTACCAGGCCGGTTTTTAGCCGCGCCCGCTGGCTATTCCCATTTTCATTGGCAATGACTATATTGAAAGAGGCTCTGCTATAGAGCAAGAATATGGGTAATTTTCCGAGGAAATACCGCATGACCCTGTTGCCCAAGCAGAGTAATAACAAAAATCCGATTGATCTCTATAGCGAAATCGTAGACGACTTGCCGGGTCTGATTTGCTTCGGCAACCGCCTTGGCGGTTATTTCAATAAGCAGTGGCGCGACTATACCGGCGCCATCGCCGGTGAGCATGCCGCCGCAGACTGGCTCGATGCACTGCATCCCGACGATCGCGATCGCCTGGCCGCGCAATGGCGCCAGGCGATCGTTGCCCTCTCCTCGTTCGCCGGCGAAGCCCGTCTGCGCGAGCGCAGCGGCGCCTACCGGTGGTTTATGCTGGCGTTTAACGCCCGTCAGGACGGCATGGCGCAGGAGCCCAGCTGGTACCTCACCGCCACCGACATCCATCCGCAAATGCTGCAACGCCAGCAAAACGTTCAGGCGCTCTCTATCCAGCAAGACATGCTGGACGCCAGCGTCGACTGCATCAAAGTGATCAATCACGACGGCACGCTGCGCCACATGAATCGCTCCGGCAGCCTGGCGCTCGGTCTTGATCCGGCGCAAAAAGAGTTTGGCATGCCCTGGCTGGGGCTGCTGTCCCCCGAGATCCGTCGCCGCGGCAGCAAGGCGCTGCGCAACGTCAGAGCCGGAAAAAATGCGCGCTTCACCGGATTGAGCGTGACGCCGCAGGGTAAAAAACAGCACTGGGACAACATTCTCACACCGGTCAGCGATGAACACGGCGCCGTGGCCGAGATCTTGTGCGTCTCGCGCGACGTGACGTCGCAACGCGTGATGGAACAACGTCTGTTGCTCGCCAGCGAATATGACGAATTGACCGGCCTGCCCAACCGGCGCTTATTCAAGAAAAAGCTGAAGCAAGAGATGAAACGCGCCCTGCACGGCAAAAAGTCGCTTGGGCTGATGCTGCTGGATCTTGACCACTTCAAGCTGGTGAACGACACGCTGGGCCACGCGGCGGGCGACCATCTGCTGCGGGTCTTGGGTAAAAGGCTCAGCGCCTGCATGAGTGCGCATTCGTTCGTCTCCCGCCTCGGCGGCGACGAGTTCGCCGTGGTGATCAGCGATGTCGAAAACGAGCAGGATATTTTCCGCATCGCCAACAAGTTTCTGCTGCAGTTGGAGACGCCGATCACCCACGGCGGCAAGACGCTGCATTGCGGCATGAGCATCGGCGGCGCCATCTATCCCAAAGACGCTCGCGACGCTTCGGAGCTGATGAAATGCGCCGATACCGCGTTGTATGAACTGAAAGACGGCGGCCGCGGCGGCGTCTACATGTTCGATCGCAAGATGATGGACAAAGCCCGCGCCCGCGCCAGCCAGCTCAACTACGCGCGCCAGATCGTGCGCGACAACTGCATCCGCCCCAGCTACCAACCGAAAGTCTGCCTGATCGACGGCAGCATCGTCGGCTTTGAAGCGCTGCTGCGCTGGCACTGCCCGCAAAACGGCGTACAGCTGCCGGCGACGGTAAGCGAGGCCTTCAACGACTACGAATTGGCAACCAAGATCAGCGAAGCCATGCAGCTGAAAGTCTTCGCCGATATCGCCCGCTGGCGCGCGGCCGGCGTGGCGGTGCGGCCTATTTCGCTGAATGTGTCGCCGATCGAGTTTTTACGCGACAACTACGCCGAAACCTTCCTGCAACGTCTGCTGAAGTTCCGCATTCCCCATCACCTGATCGAACTGGAAGTGACCGAACACGCGTTCAACAAGCACGGTTCGAAATACGTACTGCGCGCGCTGCAAATGCTCAAAGAGATGGGTATCCGCATCGCGCTGGACGACTTTGGCACCGGCCACTCCTCATTCAGCCATATCATGGATTACCCGCTGGACTGCATTAAGCTGGACTGCGACTTTATTCAACGCATGAACACCGAACCGGCGATCCTGGCGATCGTGGAAAGCATCGGCATTCTCGGTCAAAAGCTGTCGATCGATATCATCGCCGAAGGCGTGGAAACCGAGCAGCAGCGCCAAACGCTGTGCGAAGCCGGTTTCCATATCGGCCAGGGTTTTCTGTTCAGCCAGGCGGTGGAGTCCCAGCAGGTGCCCGAGTTGCTGCAGGCGATGCCGCAATCTGTCGAGGGCCGCTAAGCGCCCTGCCGTTCGCCGAACGGTGCCAGCTTCATGCCGATAAGCGTCACCACGCAGATGATCGCCCCGGCGTAAAAGGTGGAGGCGGAACCGAACAGTTCCCACAGGGTTCCGGCCCCGAGACTCGCCAGCAGCAATGCCGCGCCGCTGATCAGATTGAACATGCCGAACGCGGTGCCGCGCAGGTGCGCCGGCGCAGTGTGCGCCACCATCGCCGCCAACAGTCCCTGCGTCATGCCCATGTGCACGCCCCACAGCGCCACGCCAAACAGCACGCCCGCCCAATGATCGCTCAGCGCCAATACCAGGTCGGCGGCGATCAGCACCAGCAGCCCGGCTTTCAGCAATCCTTCATGGCTCATGCGGTCGGACAGTTTTCCGAACGGATAGGCCGAGCAGGCGTAGACCAGATTCATGGCGACCATCACCAGCGGGATCAGCGCCAGCGGCGTGCCGCCCTGCTGCGCCTTCAACACCAGGAACGCTTCACTGAAACGCGCCAGCGTAAAGATCGCGCCGATGCTCACCACCCACCAATAGCTGCGCCCCAACAGCCTCAGGTTGGCGCGGGTTATCGGGTTGGTGCGCTTGTGGGTTATCGCGGCGGCCGGCTCTTTCAGGCCGAAAAACAGCAGCGCAATCGCCAGCGCCGCCGGGATCGCCGCCACCCAGAAGATGGCGCGAAAATCGTTGTGCCACAGCAGCATCAGGCCGACGGCCAGCAGCGGCCCTAAAAAGGCGCCGACGGTATCCAGCGACTGGCGCAGCCCGAAAGCCGCGCCGCGGATCTCCGGCGGCGTCACGTCGGCCACCAGGGCATCGCGCGGCGCCCCACGGATGCCTTTGCCCACGCGATCCAGCAGGCGCGCGCTCATCACCATGCCGGAAGACGACGCGATGGCGAAAAACGGTTTGCTGATGGCGCCCAGCCCGTAGCCCAGCAGCGCCAGCCCCTTGCGTTTGCCGAGGTAATCGCTGAGCACGCCGGAGAACACCTTGACGATCAACGCCGTCGCCTCCGCCAGCCCTTCGATCAACCCGATGACGATCACGCTGGCACCGAGCGTCGTCGCCATAAACAGCGGCAACAGGCTATGGATCATCTCCGAGGAAACGTCCATCAGCAGGCTCACGCCACCCAATACCCACACGCCGCGCGGTATGCGGCCCAACGTAGCAAAACGCGACGACATGGTTCATCCTCGATCGATTCAGCGCCGCCAGAGGCGCCTCATGATTTTTCCAAGATTGGTTAGTTGATTTTGTTCGTTCACAGATCTGCCGCCTTTAGAGATAGTGCAACGACCGTGTGACACCCATAATAATGAAGGTAATTAACATAATGATATATAGCAAAAAGATGATAGTGATTGCGGCGCTGCTGAGTTTTTCCGCCGCCGCCGCACCAGGCGTGGATCTCGTCGCCAACGAAACGCCGATCCACACGGTGAAGAGCGCCGAAGCCGTGGCCAAAATCCCCGCCGGCTTCCGGTTCGTGGAACCCGGCACGCTGACGGTCGCCATTTCTCTGCTGGGCAGCGGCCCGCCGTTCGGACTGTACGCTCGCGACAATAAAACGGTGATTGGTAGCGAGGCGGACATTGCGCGCCTGGTGGCCGACGGTTTGGGGTTGAAACTCAAGCTGGTGCCCACCTCGTGGGAAGACTGGCCGCTGGGGGTGGCCTCCGGCAAATATGACGCCGCGGTTTACAACATCACCGTGACCAACGAACGCAAGACCAAATTCGATTTCGCCACCTATCGGCAGGATACGCTGGGTTTCTACGTCAAATCCGACAGTAAAATCACCCAGATCAAAACCGCGCCGGATATCGCCGGTAAAAAGATCATCGTCGACTCCGGCACCAATCAGGAAGCGGTGCTGTTGGCCTGGGACAAAGAGAACCGCGCCAAAGGGCTGGCGCCGCTGCAGCCGGTGTATGTCACCGACAAGGCCGCCTCCACGCTGGCTATTCAGTCCGGCCGCGCCGACGCCACCTTCGGACCCAACGTTTCCGGCGCTTATCAGGCGCGGCTGACCGGTAAAACCCGGCTGGTGGGCATCGTGCCCGGCGGCTGGCCGAAGACCGCCAACATCGCCGTCACGCTGAAGAAAGGCAACGGCCTGGTGGACGCGGTGCAGGCTTCGCTCAACAGCGCCATCGCCAACGGCAGCTATCTGCAGGTGCTGGATCGCTGGGCGGAGAGCGACGAGAAGATTGCCCATTCCGAGATTAACCCGCCGGGACTGGGGGATTGAGAGAGCAACAGGCCCCGCGCAGCGGGGCCTTATCGCCGCTCAATCGCGCCGCCTTATTCCGCCGCCGTTTTCTGCCTCCCCAGCCTGCGGTACAGCGTGCTGCGTGAAACGCCGAGCGCCTTCGCCGCCCGGCTGAGATTGCCGCCCGCCCTGTCGATCGCCGCCTGCAGCGCCCCCAGATCGGTATCGGCGTTCTCTTGCCGCGGCGCCAGCACCGCGATGGACTGAGGAAGATCGTCCAGTGTAAGCACCGCATGATCGTCCGCCAGCGCCAGCAGCACCTTGAGCGTGCTCAACAGTTGCCGCACGTTGCCGGGCCACGGATAGCGCGCCAGCATCGCCAGCGCCTCCGGCAACAGACGAATGTCGCGCCGCTCACCGCCCAGCTCTCGCCACAGCTGCAAAATGAAGGCCTCCAGCTGCGCCCGCTCTCTGAGCGGCGGAATGCGCAGGCTGTATTCCTGTATGCGGTACAGCAAATCCTCGCGAAACGCCCCCGCCTCTACCTGCCGATGCAGATCGTGGTGCGTGGCGCAGACCAGCGCGAACTCGACCGGATAAGCGCTGCGGCTGCCGAGCGGGGTGACCGTTTTTTCCTGTAATACCCGCAGCAGGCGCGTTTGCAGACCCGCCGGCATGTCGCCGATTTCATCGAGAAACAGCACGCCGCCGTCCGCCTCGCGGATCTTGCCGATGTAGCCTTTCGGATTGGCGCCGGTAAACGCCCCCGGCGCATAGCCAAACAGTTCGGATTCGATCAGCGGCTCAGGCAGCGCCGCGCAGTTGATCGCCACGAAATTGCCGTTGCGCCAGCGGCTCTCTTGAAACAGGCGGCGGCTGAAATGCTCTTTACCGCAGCCGGTTTCGCCGGTCACGCACAGCGAAAGGCCGGCGTTGAGAATGCGCAGCGCTTTCTGATGCTGCTCGTCGTGCCGTTCCGCCGGCGGCGCAGAACGCAGAGCGCTGACGCGGCGTTGCGGCGCCTCAAGCAACGAATAATAGTGCTGTTGATTGCCGGCCAGCGTCTGGCGCGGTGCCCCGGAAGGCTGTCGCAACAGGTCGGGAAACAGCTGGGTGAACTCAACGGAGCCGAATGAGGCCGACGAGAGCTGGAACTCCATCATCGCCAGTCGATTGGCGGCGATCAGCACTTCGTCGTGAAACACCAGCAGCAGCTCTTGCGCGCTGCCCAGGCAGCGGGCATCGGCGTGCAGACGCAGCGTCCAGTGGCGGTCGGCGATCGCGCTTCTGACCCAGCGGTGTTCGATATGCCGCACCGCCTGCATGATCAGGCGCTGTGCATCGCGGTACGGGCGCTGCGCGGGTGCGGAGAGATCCAGTATGCCGGCAATGCGGCCATCCGGCCGATAGATCGGTGCGGCGGTGCAGTTCAATCCGGCATTTTGGTTGAGAAAATGCTGGTCGCCGCGCACTTCGCAGAACGCACCCAGCGCCAGCGCGGTGCCGATGGCGTTGGTGCCCCGCTCCGCTTCTCCCCACTGGTTGCCCGGCGCCAGCGCAAAGCGCGACGCCTTATGCAGAAAGTCGGTATTGCCGCGGGTTTCCAGCACCAGCCCGTCGGCGTCGGCGATCACCACAATGGCGGGCTGGCGCGTAATTTGCGCGCCCAGCTGCTCGATCAGCGGCTGTACCCGCTGCGGCACCCAATCGTTGCGGCTGCGCAGCTCTTCGAGCAATCCGGCTTTGATAAACGGGATATGTTGATCGGTGCGCGTCAAGCCATAACCCTGGCTGCGTTGCCAGGATTCCGCCAACGGCTGGGTCAGCAAGCTGGCGCCCTCTGCGGGCAAGCGGTCGTCAGACAACATGCGTTTCTCCCCCGTTCGCGAGTGTTGCAAATGTGTATCATAAATGTGTATCAGGCGTTGCGACACGGGACACAAAAAATCATCGGCGACGGCGGCGCCACCCGAAGTTCTCAGCCCTCTCAATGCTTAAGGTTTTAATAACTCGTTCTTTTTTTTACGGATGCTACCTCTGTCGCTAATCTGGCACGCGCCGTGCTTCTCTTTGCTGCGGCGACATGCCGCATTCACAGGCGCAGCCCAATAGCGCCGCTTTTCATCTGCAGAGAGGTGCTTAACATGAAATATGTCCACCCCGGTTTGCCTGGCTCGCTGGTTTCGTTCCGCAAACGCTATGGCAACTACATTGGCGGCAAATTCGTCGAACCGGTATCCGGCAACTACTTCACCAACACCTCGCCGGTGACCGGCCAGCCGATCGCCGAATTCCCGCGTTCCGACGCCAAAGACATCGAGCTGGCGCTTGACGCGGCGCATGCGGCGGCGGACGCCTGGGGTAAAACCAGCGTGCAGGAACGTTCCAACGTGCTGCTGGCGATCGCCGATCGCATCGAATCGCGGCTGGAGATGCTGGCGCTGACCGAAACCTGGGACAACGGCAAACCGATCCGCGAAACCCTGAATGCCGATCTGCCGTTGGCGGTCGACCATTTCCGTTACTTCGCCGGTTGCCTGCGCGCGCAGGAAGGCACCGCGGCGGAGATCGACCAGAACACCGTGGCCTACCATATCTATGAACCGCTGGGCGTGGTCGGCCAGATCATTCCGTGGAACTTCCCGCTGCTGATGGCCGCCTGGAAACTGGCGCCAGCGCTGGCGGGCGGTAACTGCGTGGTGCTGAAACCGGCGGAACAAACGCCGCTCGGCATCAGCGTGCTGATGGAAGAGATCGGCGATCTGCTGCCGCCGGGCGTGCTCAACGTAGTGCAAGGTTTTGGCGCCGAGGCCGGCGAAGCGCTGGCGCGCAGCAAACGCATTGAAAAAATCGCCTTCACCGGCTCCACGCCGGTCGGCCGCCATATCCTCGCCTGTGCGGCGGAGAACATCATCCCCAGCACCGTCGAGCTGGGCGGAAAATCGCCGAACATTTATTTTGAAGACATCATGCAGGCGGAACCGGAGTTTATCGACAAAGCGGTTGAGGGGCTGGTGCTGGGCTTCTTCAACCAGGGGGAGGTGTGCACCTGCCCTTCACGCGCGCTGATCCAGGAATCCATCTACCCGCAGTTTATGGAGAAAGTGCTGGCGCGTATCGCTACCATCCGCCAGGGCGATCCCTTCGACACCGAGACCATGATCGGCGCCCAGGCGTCAAAACAGCAGTACGACAAGATCCTGTCCTATATCGAGATCGCTAAAAACGAGGGAGGCAAAATCGTTGTGGGCGGCGAGCCCGCCCAGCGCGGCGACGAAGTGCAAAACGGTTTCTACCTGCAGCCGACGCTGATTACCGGCAACAACAGCATGCGTTTCTTCCGCGAGGAGATCTTCGGGCCGGTGATTGGCGTCACCACCTTCAAGGATGAGGCCGAAGCCCTGGCGCTGGCCAACGACACCGAGTTTGGGCTGGGCGCCGGGCTGTGGACCCGCGACATCAACCGCGCTTACCGCATGGGCCGCGCGATCAAGGCCGGGCGCGTGTGGACCAACTGCTACCACCTGTACCCGGCGCACGCCGCGTTCGGCGGCTACAAGAACTCCGGCATCGGACGCGAAACCCACAAGGCGGCGCTGTCGCACTATCAACAGGTGAAAAACCTGCTGGTCAGCTACGACGCCAAGCCGCTGGGCCTGTTCTGAATCCGGCGTAATGACAAGAAGGCCACCCGCAGGTGGCCTTCTTTTTTTCGCGTGGCCTACTTCGCCATGCCGAGATCGATCACCATGCGACCGCGAATGGTGCCCGCCTTCATCTCGTCGAAGATGGCGTTGATATCCCCCAGCGGCCGCTTGGTCACTTTCGGCGTCACCTTGCCTTCGGCGGCGAACTGGAACGCCTCCTTCAGATCTTCGCGCGTGCCCACCAGCGAACCCACCACCTGAATGCCGTCCAGCACCAGGCGCGGAATGCTCAGATCCATGCTCTCCGGCGGCAGCCCCACGGCCACCACTTTACCGGCGGCGCGCACCGCATTCACCGCCGAGTTGAAGGCGGCTTTCGCCACCGCCGTCACCACCGCCGCGTGAGCGCCGCCGGTTTGCTGCTGAATGATCTCCTCCGCGTTTTGCGTTTTGGAGTTGATGGTCAGATCGGCGCCGATCTGTTTGGCGAACTCCAGCTGACCGTCGTTGACGTCGATGGCGATCACTTTGGCGTTAAACACGTTCTTGGCATACTGCAGCGCCAGGTTGCCCAGCCCGCCCAAGCCGTAGATGGCGATCCACTGCCCCGGTTTGATATCGGAAATCTTCACCGCCTTGTAGGTGGTGACGCCGGCGCAGGTGATGCTGCTGGCGGCGAAAGAATCGAGCCCATCCGGCACTTTCACCGCGTAGTCCGCCACCACGATGCACTCTTCCGCCATGCCGCCGTCAACGCTATAGCCGGCGTTTTTCACCGAGCGGCACAGGGTCTCGTTGCCGCTGACGCAGTATTCGCAATGGCCGCACCCCTGGTAAAACCAGGCGACGCTGGCGCGGTCACCCACTTTTAACGAGGTGACGCCCTCACCGACGGCGGAGACCACGCCGATGCCCTCATGCCCCAACGTAATGCCCGGCACCTCACCGAAATCGCCATTTTTCACGTGCAAATCGGTGTGGCACACCCCGCAACACTCCATTTTCAACGCCGCTTCGCCGTGCTTCAGCGGGCGCAGCACTTTATCCTGAATGTCTACGGTATGGTTTTTCGTCACTACGGCAGCTTTCATGGTGTTTTCCTTAGCAGAGTGGGAAGTACAGTTGTTAATGTAGTGACTGTATTCGGTGAGGGCAAGTGCCACCTGTTTTGTGTAAAAACAAATAATTAAATATGAATCAGTCTGCTTATTTCATAAAAAACCATTAACAGACGGCGCGATCGCCTCGAGGTTGGCAGCCGTGAACGATCGCGCCTCCATGGCTTGATTTATCCCTTGAAGCGATTAACTGGGATTTTGAGGTAGTGCCGCCCATCATCTTCGCAATCTGGCAGAACGCCGCCGCGAATATTGACCTGCAGCGCCATCAGCATCAATTCCGGATGCGGCAACGTGGCGTCTCGCTGCTTTCTTTGCGCGATAAATTGGGCTTTATCCATGTTGGCCACCCAGGGGTTGTTCTCGCGCTGCTCTCGCACGGTGCTTTCCCAGCGGGCCTCACGCCCCGCCGGGCGATAATCATGGCCGGTAAACAGGCGGGTATCCGCTGGCAGGCTCAAGATCCGCTGCAACGAATCCCACAGGGCTTCCGCATTTCCGCCGGGGAAATCGGCCCTTGCGGTGCCGCTGTCCGGCATGAAAAACGTATCGTGAATAAACGCCGCATCGGCGATGTGATAAGTGACGGACGCCAGGGTGTGGCCAGGAGACAGCAAGACTTCAGCACGCAGGTTGCCGATAAAAAAGACGTCCCCATCCGCAAATAGCGCATCCCACAGGGTTTCGGCGGGAGGCAATTCTTTCAAATTATAGATGTCTTGCCACAGCCCCTGCACGGCGGTAATTTTTTCGCCTATGCCGGTGAGAGCGCCGGTTTTCTGCGCCAGCCAGGTGGCGGCAGAAAAATGGTCGGCATGCGGGTGCGTATCCAGCACCCAGGCCACTCCCCATCCTTGCTGCTGGATAAAGCTTAAAATGGTGCGGGCCTGCTGATGCGAGACCGTGCCCGATCGGCGATCAAAATCCAGCACCGGGTCGATGATGGCGCAGCGACGCGCTGCGGGATCGGCGACGACATACTGCAGGCTGCCGCTTTCCGGCTCATAAAACGCGTGCACTTGCGCGTGAGGCTGAACGGCCTGATGCCGGCCATACCAGCCCAGCGCCTTATCGGCATCGGCGCCATACTCTGCGCACTGGCTGCGAAATTGCGCTTCGTCTATCTGGCCTTCACGCAGCGCATACAGCAGGGAAAGGCAGGCAGAACGCGCTCCGCTCCTGCAATGCGCCAGGCTCTTCTCACCCCGCCGCAACAGGTAATGGAAGGTATAAACGGTCTCCCAGGTCAGCGTGTCGAATGTGTAAGGCAGATAGACGTAGCCCATTCCCCATTGCTCAGCCAACGCTTTTTCTTGTTGATGGTTAAGGTACTCGCCCGGCTCTTCATCTGGCCGATTGTTGACGATAAACCGATAGCCTTGTTGATGCAGGATGGCGAAATCATTCGCTGCGGGCGCCCCCGAAAAGGAGAGCTGATGATGGTAAGTACGGATGTGCATATTTTTTCCTTTTGTTTTATAGGCTTTTAAAAAGCATATAAAGGGCCAGCACCAACAACATGCCGGCATAGAGCACACGGATAATGTCCTCGCGTTTTTTCAGGCGCTCGGTGAGTGCCACCCCCACGACGCCCCCCAGAACACCGCCGACGATGAGCCAGCAGGTAATGACCAGCGACACCTTGCCGGACATGGCATAGCTTGCGCTTGTCGATAATCCCATGGCGGAAACCACGACCAGTGAGGTCGCCACCGCTTCAACCAGCGAAAAGCGGAAGAACCAGAGCAGCGCCGGCACCACCAAAAATCCGCCGCCGATGCCCAAAAAACCGGCCACCGCGCCCAGCGCCAGCACGCTGGGCCACACGATGGCGGGATGAAATGTCGGATGGGAGGACGGTAATCCGTTGCCTGCCCGATGATTTTTTTTCAGCGTCAATCCGGCGACAACCAGCATCAGCAGAGAGAAAGGCAGGGTTAAATGGTGCCCGTCCGTCATTTTTCCCACCTGAGAGCCAGCCAGCGTTCCCACCACCGCCACCAGAGAAACGGTAACGCCGGTCCGCCACCGGACGTTTCCTTTGGCGGCATGAACAAAAAGATTGATCAGCGCGCTAATGGCAACGGACATGGCACTGGTGCCTATAACCAAGTGCGTATCCGGGATTTTCACCATATACAGCAACAAGGGAACGCAGACGATGGATCCGCCTCCCCCGGTCAGAGCCAGGAGAAATCCGACTATTCCCCCGGTTATCACCAACAGCGTCAGGGTATAAAAAGTAAAATGGAAAAAATCCAATGCATTAATTCCCTTTCGATATTTATGGCATTTATTAACGATCAGTTTGCGTTGATTGTCAAATAACTTATTACATTTAGCTATTACATATAGCCAAATCGAATATGCGATTTTTAATATAACCATAAGTTCTATAAATTATCTTTAAATCTGAGCCGCAACCCCCTACTTTCTTATGAAAGGAGACCTGCATGAAACCAGAAAAAATAAACACCCTGAAGAAAGTTGTTGTTATTGGCGGTGGTTCATCTGGCATCGGCGTCATCGCAAGCATAAGGAAGCGAGTTAAAGATGCGGATATAACTGTCGTTGAACCCAATGACTGTCATTATTACCAGCCGGCATGGACCCTGGTGGGCGGCGGGCTCTTTGATATCAATAAAACGCAGCGCGCCATGCGCGATGTTATTCCTTCTGGCGTCTCATGGCTCCAGGACAGCGTTGTCAGGGTTGATCCCAATGAAAAATATATCGAGACCCGTCAGGGGAAACGCGTAAGCTATGATTTCCTTATTGTTGCCTGCGGCCTTGTTTTACGTTGGGATAAAATAGAAGGCCTTGAAGAGACGTTAGGATTTAACGGCGTCACCTCTAATTATCGTTTTGATCTTGCAGAATACACCTGGCAACTGGTCCGGGAGATGCAAGGCGGCAAGGCGATATTTTCCCAACCCACGCTTCCCATAAAATGCGCCGGCGCGCCGCAAAAAGCCTTATATCTTTCATGCGACCATTGGCGGCGGCAAGGCGTTCTGAATAATATTAACGTCAATTTCTGCCTTGCGGGCACGGCGGTTTTCGGCATTCCGCAATTTGTCCCCCCGCTGAGTGGCTATTTGGAAAAATACCGTGCACAGGTCAACTTCAATCATAATTTAATCCGTATAGATGGCGAAAATCGGCAAGCGATATTTGCCGTGGAGAAAAATGAAGAGGAAAAACGCGAGTTAACCCTGCCCTTCGATATGCTTCACGTGGTGCCGCCTCAATCAGCCCCGGCGTTTATTTCGCAAAGCGGACTCGCGGATGGCACCGGCTGGTGCGATGTGGATAAATTGACGCTGCAACATAAGCATTGGCCGGATATTTTTGCGGTAGGCGACTGTTGCTCAACGCCAAACGCCAAAACCCTGGCGGCAGCACGAAAGCAGGTGGTGGTGGTGGCGGAAAACGTCGCGGCACGTATTCATGGCACGCCTCTCACAGCCCATTATGATGGTTATGGTTCCTGTCCATTGACGGTCGAGAAAGGCAAAGTTGTGCTGGCGGAGTTTGGCTATGACGGTAAATTGCTGCCCACGTTTCCACTGCTCGACGCAACCCAGCCCAGCCGTATGGCCTGGTGGCTGAAAGCCTGGTTTTTACCCCGGTTTTATTGGGCGGGCATGCTGCGCGGGGTTGAATGGTTTGCCGGAAGCAAGCGGCCGTGATGCACTCTCGGCTCCCCTTGTCGCTCTGGCCGCAGCAGGCGCTTGACTATTTGGCGATACACAGCCACCATCGCTTGCGAGCCAGCAGGCTGATTGCAAGCCGTCACCACTAACCGGTCGATCAACGATGAAAAACGCACCCGCCGTTACGATTCACTACTGTTCACAATGCAACTGGCTGCTGCGCGCCGGCTGGATGGCGCAAGAGCTGCTGAGCACCTTCGGCGACGATCTCGCCTCCGTCACCCTGATGCCGGGCAGTGGCTCGGCTCGCCACAGGGGTAACAGCGTCTGCAGAGCGCCTTGCGCCAATTCTTCTTTCACCACCCAAGACGACACGATCGCGACGCCCAGCCCTTCCAGCGCCGCCTTGCGCGCCGCATAAAGGCTGTCGGTGCTCAACCTCGGCGCGATGTCGAAACGCCGCTGTTCACCGCTGGTCGCGTGGGTCAAGACGACCTCATTACGATAAAAACTGTTTACCGCCAGCCACGGCAATGAGGCCAAATCGTCGAGATCGACGATCGCCGGTCGTTCAGCCAACAGCGCCGGTGACGCCACCGTGCTGCGCGGCACCTCCGCCAGCAACACCGCCACGACCGACGGATCGGTCACCGCACCGACGTGAATGGCGCAATCCACGCCTTCGGGAATAAAGTCCGGAGAATGATCGTTCAGCGTCCACTCAACGTAAGTTTGCGGGTAGCGCCGCAAATACTCGCCCAACGGACCGATCAGCTGATCCTGGCCGAATGCGTGCGGCGCCCGCACGCGCAACACGCCGACCGGTTCGTCGCGCGCGCCGCCAAGCCCTTCTTCCAGGCTTTGCCATTGTTCAATCAGCCCCCGCGCCTGGCGGTAACAGCGCTCGCCGTCGTCGGTCAGTTTGAGGGCGTGGGTGGTCCGCTGGATCAGTTTGGCGCCCAGCAGCTGTTCCAATGCCTGCAGACGCCGGCTGATCGTCGGCTGCGAAGTGCCCAGCTGCTGCGCCGCCGCCGACAGGCTGCCGCTTTCGACGATGCGCACCAGCGTATGCAGCAAAGTTATGCGGTCGCCGTTAGGTAAGTTAATTTTATTCATACGTTGAGTGTATAACAGTTTTACCTGCGAGGGGGCTACAGCGGCATGAAGCAAGCGGTAAAAATGACCGCACATTCACTTTGCAGGAATTTTTGCCATGAACACCGCCACCACCCACGGCGCACCGTCCGCCAACGTCGTATTTCTGCTGGCCGCCGGCGCCGGCCTCAGCGTCGCGTCAATCTATTACAGCCAGCCCATGCTTGGCATGATGGGCGCCGATTTCCACGCCGGCGTCGCCGATGCCGGCATGGTGCCGACGCTGACCCAGTTGGGCTATGCGCTGGGCATTTTACTGTTGGCGCCGCTCGGCGACCGGTACGATCGCCGGCGGATCATTCTGGTAAAAGGCGCGCTGCTGACGCTGACGCTGTTACTCTGTGCTTTTGCTGCCTCGTTCCCGCTGTTGTTGCTCAGCAGCCTGGCGATAGGCCTGACCGCCACCGTCGCGCAGGACATTATCCCCGCCGCCGCCACGCTGGCGCCGGAGGCCAGCCGCGGCAAAACCGTCGGCGCAGTGATGACCGGGCTATTGGCCGGCATTTTGCTGTCGCGGGTGTTCAGCGGCGCGATCGCCGAGTACGCCGGCTGGCGCAGCGTCTACGCACTCGCGGCGCTGGGCGTTTTGTCGATCACGCTGGCGATCTGGCGCATGTTGCCGCGTCTTCGCCCTCATAACGCGCTGAGTTACCCCGCGCTGCTGCGCTCGCTGGGACATCTGTGGGCCGAGTATCCCGCGCTACGGCGCGCAACGCTGGCGCAAGGCTTTCTGTCATTGGGCTTCAGCGCTTTCTGGTCAACGCTGGCGTTGATGCTGGCGGAGCGCTACCAGATCGGCAGCGCGGCCGCCGGCGCGTTTGGCCTGGCGGGGGCGGCGGGTGCGCTGGCGGCGCCGTTGGCGGGCAGTCTGGCCGATCGGCACGGCCCTGACGTCGTGACCCGTATCGGCGCGGGACTGGTTCTGGCCTCCTTCGCCTTGATGTTTCTGCTGCCGCTGTTGCCGCTCCCGGCGCAACTGGCGCTGATTGCGCTGAGCGCCGTCGGATTCGACCTGGGCATCCAGGCTACGCTGATCGCGCACCAAACCATCGTTTACGGTCTCGACCCGGCAGCCCGCAGCCGATTGAACGCCCTCTTGTTCACCGGCGTGTTCATCGGTATGGCGACCGGCGCCGCCCTCGGCAGCCGCATTCTGGCAAGCGCGGGCTGGCCGGGCGTCGTGGCGCTGGCGACGGCGGCGGGGGCCGTGGCGCTGTGGATCCGCAGCGGGCGCAAAACGGCGCGCGTAGTGGCCTGATAGCGCACTCTGCTGGCGCAAGCGGTTGATTTCACCCAGGCCTCTTGCGCTATACTGAGCGCCCTTTTTGCTACGCATTTAAAACAATTTTATGATGGAACGCTTGCTAGAAAACGCGATGTACGCCTCCCGCTGGCTGCTCGCGCCGGTTTATTTCGGCCTTTCGCTCACTCTGGTCGCCCTGTCGATCAAGTTTTTTCAGGAAATTCTCCACGTCCTGCCAAATATTTTTGCCGTTACCGAAGCCGATCTGGTGTTGACCTTGCTGTCGCTGATCGACATGGCGCTGGTCGGCGGCCTGTTGGTGATGGTGATGTTCTCCGGCTATGAAAACTTCGTCTCGCAATTGGATATCACCGAAGGGAAAGAGAAACTCAGCTGGCTGGGAAAAATGGACGCCACCTCGCTGAAAAACAAGGTCGCCGCATCTATCGTCGCCATCTCCTCCATTCACCTGCTGCGGGTGTTTATGGACGCCAAGAACGTGCCCGACAACAAGCTGATGTGGTATGTGATCATCCACCTCACCTTCGTGCTCTCCGCCTTCGTGATGGGTTATTTGGACAAGGTGACCCGCTCCAAGCACTAAACGCGCCACCACGCCCGATCGTCAGGATCGGGTGTCTTCCCCTCCTTCGCTGTTCCCCAACCGTCACCGCCGTCATGTCTTTCATCTGGCACATCTGATGATAATTTTATTATAATGTCATTACACTCATTATGGACCGAACGCCGGCCACGCACCGGATTCGCCGCAGACAGGATCACGCACTTCCATGCCATTAAACGGTCACCCCCTGCAATTCAACGATATTCAGGCGATCCTGCCTCATCGTTATCCCTGCCTGTTGGTCGATCGCGTGCTGCCCGCCGGCACCTGCATTGCCGAAGGCCGGCTGAGCGCCATCAAGAACATCACCGCCAATGAGCCGACGTTCTGGAACGGCCATGCGCACTTCGCCGGTTTTCCCGGCGTGCTGTTGGTGGAAGCGCTGGCGCAAAGCACCGGGCTGCTGGCGCATTATTATCTCGGGGCGTTGAATGAAGGGGAACATTACTACTTCGCTTCCATTCAGCGGGCGCGGTTTTATCGCGCCGCCCGTCCCGGCGACCAGGTGTTGATGGAGGTCGCCTTTGTACGCCGGCGGGGCGCGATCGCCCGCTTCACCGGCCGCGCCAGCATCGATGGCCGGCGCATTTGCACCGCCGATTTCATGTGCGCCCGTAAATAGGCCGCTTGCCAAAGGAAACCTGCGAATACCATGTCTCTGGTTGACAGCTTACTCAGAACCCTCGATTTCTCCCCGCGCGGCCAGGTGATCGCTCGCGAAACCGACGCCTGGGGCGAAATCATCGTTTCTGATCACAAGGACTACCGCACGCTGCGGTTTGACGGCATCTGCGAGCAAAGCAAGATGAGCCTCAGCAACCCCGCGCAACCGATCCACAACTACATCAAAGCGATGCTGATGGCGGTGGCCTGGCAGCCGCCGACCTCGGCGTTGATCCTGGGATTAGGCGGCGGCAGCTTGCTGCGTGCGCTGCACGCGCTCGATCCGGCCATGCGTCTGGACGTGGTTGAACTGCGCGCCGCGGTGATCGCCGTCGCACGCCGCTATTTTACGCTGCCGGCCACCGACACCATCAGCCTGCGTACCGCCGACGCCATGGACTTTGTGCGCCCGCCCGCCGAGACGCGTTACGATCTGATTTTCTCCGATCTCTATTCGGCGTTCGCCATGGATCCGCAGCAAGGCACCCAGACATTCCTGGAAAACTGCGCCGCGCGGCTGAACGACGGGGGCTGGCTGGTGCTCAATTACCACGATCTGCCCGATGAAAACAGCCTGCTGTACCACAGCCTGCACCGGATATTCGGCACCGTATTATTTTGCGTCGCCCCCAGCGGCAACGTGATCATTTACGCCACGCCGGCGCAGGTGACGTTGCCGCTCAGCACGCTGCGCACGCTGGCCGCCGGCAGCGGCGAGCTGTTCAACTGCGAACTCGGCTACCTGTCACGCAAAATAGAACGGCTGCATTTCCGCTAAGAACGAGCGGCGACGCGGTCTGGCTGGCCGCTTCGTCCACATGGTATTATCATTCAGTCATCATTCTCTGGAGGATCCTGATGGAAAAGAAAACGGCGCGGCTAACGGTGCTGATTGACCCGGACAAGAAGAAAGCTCTGGAAGAGCTGTGCCTGCAGCAGGACGTCACCCCTTCTCAGGTGGTGCGTCAGCTGATCCGCGATTATCTGCACAAGCATCAGGTGGATTATCCCAGCCAGCCGACCCACGCCAATCCGCGCGTCGAGAGCAATTGAGGCGGCCCGCCCCATAAACCGTGAAGCGCGCTTTGCCCCCCTGCGCGCGTCCCTAATCCGAATCCTCCACGGCGGTCTGTCCATCCTGCGATATCGCTGCTACTGTTTTAGGCGTTCATTATTCTCTCTTGGGGAAGGAAACGCGCCATGTTCAGCCATATTACCGTCGGCGTCAGCGATCTGGATGCCGCCGCCGCGTTCTACGACGCCATTCTGTTGCCATTGGGCTTACAACGGCGGGAAGTGACGCCGGACGGCGGCCCCGCCGCCCGCTGCTGGGTGATGCCAGGCCAAACGCTGCCGCGTTTTTACGCCTACCAACCCTTCGACAGACAGCCCGCCAGCGCCGGCAACGGCAGCATGCTGGCCTTTCTCGCCGCCGACGAGCTGGCGGTTAAACGCGCCTACGCCGCCGGTCTGCTGGCGGGCGGCAGCAGTGAAGGCGAGCCCGGCGAGCGCGCGCACTACGGCAAAGGCTATTTCGGCGCTTACCTGCGCGATCCCGACGGCAACAAGGTGCATGTGGTTTATCGGGGAGATCTCGCCTGATGAAATGCTCGGTTTACATCGCCACCAGCGTAGACGGATTCATTGCCGGCCCGGACGGCGACATCGACTGGCTGCTGCGGCCCGAATATGCGGTTTCGCTGCTCAATGGGTTGAGTTTTGAAGCGTTTGTCGCCGACATCGACGCGCTGGTGATGGACCGCCATACCTATGATAAAGTCCGCGCCTTTCCCGAGTGGCCCTATGGCGCACTGCCGGTGGTGGTGCTGTCGACGCAGCCGCCCGCGCCGCACGCAACGGGCCACGTTCGCTGGATGAATGGCGAACCGGCGGCCATCGTGGCGCAGTTGGCCGAGCAAGGCTGCCGTCACCTGTATATCGACGGCGGCCAGACCGTGCAGCGCTTCCTGCAGGCCGGCTTGATCGACGAACTGACGATTACGCGCGTGCCGCTGCTGTTGGGCGGCGGTATCCCCTTATTCGGCGCCGATGGCCAGGAGCAGCGCCTGCGCCTGCTTGCCGTCACTTCATCGGACAACGGTTTCGTGCAAGAACGCTACGCGGTTCAGCGCGCGCCGTAACGCAGCATCAGGCGGCGACCGCCGAAGGCGATGAGCAACGCCGCCAATGCCAACAGCGCCGCCACGCCGTAGCTCACCCGCATGCCGTAAGTCGCGGCGGCCGCAGTGCCCGCAACCTGCTGCGAAGCCAGATAAAACAGCGCCCCCATCGCCGACGCGCCGGTGATCGCCCCCAGATTGCGCGACAGGTTCACCATGCCGGCGATCAGCCCGCGCCGTTCAGGAAACAGATCCTTCATCAGCATGGTGTTGTTGGCCACCTGAAACAGCGCATAGCCGGCGGTCAACAGCGCGATGGGGGCGATATAGCCGAGCACGCCCCAACGGTTAAACAGTGACAGCAACGCCGCGCCTGCGGCCACCGCCGTCAGCCCAAACTGGGCGATGCGCTGCGATCCGAAGCGATCCACCAGATAGCCGGCCGGTATGCCGGTCAGGATCGCCACCGCCGGTCCCGCCGACATCACCAGCCCGACCTGCGCGGCGCTTAAGCCCAGCGCCCGCGACAGATAGAACGGCCCGACCACCAGCGTGGCGGTCATCACCGTCATCACCAGCGCACTGGACGCCAGCCCCGCCGTCAGGGCCGGATGGCGGAACATCGACGGCGCAAGCAGCGGCGATGCGGCGCGGCGTTCCACGCGGATAAACAGTGCCCCCGCCAACAGCGCCCCCAACATCAACGCCAGGTTAAGCGCGCCGAAGTCGCCGCGCCCGAGGGTCATCGCCAGCGAATAGCAGAGCAATGCGCCGCCCAGCAGCAACGTGCCGGCGCGATCGAACGGTTCCGCGCGCGTTGCCGCGCGCGGCCCATTCGGTAAGTATCGCCAGGCAAGCCACAGCGCCAGCAGCCCCAGCGGCAGGTTGATCAGGAACATCGCCCGCCAGCCGAAACCGGCGATCAGCGCGCCGCCCAACGACGGCCCCAGCGCGGTGCCCACGGCTGACATAGTGCCGAGCAGCCCCATCGCGCGGCCGATTTTTTCCTTCCCCAGAACCTCGCCCGCCAGCGCCATGGCGATCGACATCATGACTGCGCCCCCCAGCCCCTGCGCCAGGCGCGCCGCCAGCAACAGCCACAGTTGCGGAGCCAGCGCGCAAGCCAGCGAAGCGGCGGTAAACAGCGCAATGCCCGCCAGCAGCAGGCGGCGACGATTGAGGCTATCCCCCAAACGGCCGATGCCGATAATGCAAGTGGTGACGGCCAGCAAATAGCAGAGCAACACCCACTGCACCGCCTGGAACGAGGCATGGAACGCAGTGGCGAGCGCCGGCAGCCCGACGTTGGCAATGCTGATGCCAAGCGATGACAGCAGCATGCTCAGAGAAAGAGCGGCCAGTATGCCGCGGACGCCTTGCGGCGAAGGGTGGGATAACATGATGAACACTCCTGACATAGACTGCGGGTAAGCCTATGTCAGGGGTTAGCATGGCGGAAGACGCATGGCATGCACTGTATCCATGCGCCTGACGCCTTATCTGACGCGAGCCGTTACCAGGCGGCGATTTCCGCCTCGGAGAGCGGCAACGGCTGAGTCACACCGGTTTCCGCCGCCAGGGTGGCCGCTTCCAGCACCGCCATCACCGCCAACGCCTGCGCTGCGGTAACCGGGTTGGCGCCTGCGCCGCGCAACGCATCGCGCACCTGGAAGTAATACTGGCGCTGATCGCCATCCGGCGTCGGCAGCGTGCGCATCGGCTCCGTGCCGATAAACAGGCTCATCGCGTCGTCGTCTTTGCCCCACTCCGCCGAACCCGGCGTCACGCCGGCCAGCAGCTGGCTCTCCTGCCCGTCGGCGCGCGCTTTGACCACGCTGCCTTTCTCGCCGTGCACGGTAAAGCGTGAGACGCCGCCCGCCACCAGCATGCTGCCGTGCAGGATCACGCGGTGCGTCGGATAGTTCAGCACCACGTGGGCCCAGTCGTTAATCTGCGCGTTGGGGCGCAACGTAGCGATGTTGGCCTGCACGCTGTGCGGCAAACCGAACAGCTGCAGCGCCTGATCGACCATGTGCGGCCCCAGATCGAACCACAGCCCGCTGCCTGGGAGGTTTTGTTCACGCCAGCGCACCCGTACTTCAGGGCGATAGCGGTCGATATGGGACTCAAAGTGCGTCACCTTACCGATCAGCCCCTGCTCGATCACCTGTTTCACCCCCAGGAAATCGCTGTCCCAGCGACGGTTCTGGAACACCGACAGCAGGCGGCCGTGCTTCTCCGCCGCGGCAATCAGCGCGCGCGCCTGCGCCAAATCCAGCGTAAACGGCTTATCCACCACCACGTGCTTGCCCGCCTCCAGTGCGGCCAGCGCCAGCGGCGCATGGGTGTCGTTCGGCGATGCGATCACCACCAAATCCACCTCCGGCCGGCGGATGGCCTCCAGCGGATCGGCGAGCACCTGCGCGTGCGGCAGATCGGCATGTACCTTGGCGGCATCGCGCGAAGCCACCACGCTCAGTTCCAACCCCGGCACCGCGTTAATCAGCGGCGCGTGAAACGCCTTGCCGACAAAGCCATAGCCAATCAGCGCCACCTGCAACGGTCGAGCGGTATCGTTCATCAGTGTTCTCCTCTAGCGGTCGTCGGCGACGACACAAAGTTCAATCAATGATTGTTCGTCCAGGTTGTCCCACGGGCGATCGGTAAACAGGCGTTGGATCTGCGCCAGATCCGCAATGAGATGCGGTTCGCAGCGGTCCAGTTTCATATGGTCGGCCACCAGCCAGCGCTCGCCGCTGTTAGCCAGCATGGCGCGTTTGACCTCTGCATCGGCCTCTTCGCCGGCGCTCAGTCCCAGCTGAGGATGCACCGCGCAGGCGCCCAGCAAGGCGATATCCGCACGGTAGCGCGCCAGCAACGCCAGCGTGGCGCTGCCGGCGAACAGCCGCTGGCGCGCATCCCACTGGCCGCCGAGCAAGATCAGGTTGATCTCCGGCCTGTCGCTCAGGCACTGCGCGATATCCAGCGAAGCGGTGATCACCGTCGCCGGGCCGCGCAACGCCTGCGCCACCGCCAACAGCGTACTGCCCGCATCCAGCATCAGGGTGCTGCCGGGCGGGATCTGCGCGGCCACCGCGCGGCCAAGCCGCTGCTTGACCTGCGGCAACAGCGCAGCGCGCGCCTGGCGCGGCATGCCGGAGGGTTCGAGCGCTATCGCGCCGCCGTGATGTTTCTGCGCCAACCCTTGCCGCTCGAGATCGGCCAAGTCGCGGCGCACGGTATCGACCGAAACACCGATGGCGGTGGCCAATTCCGCCACCGCCGCCTGCCCGCGTTCGCTGAGCAAATCCAGTAAATGGCGCTGTCGTGCCGCTTTGTGCATGGGGTCATTTCCGCAGTAGAACGCATAAAACAGCAATATACCGCAAAAAGAAGCAAAAAAGAACGCCCGTCGGCGGCGCATTCCGCATCAAACATTAAAAAAGCATTAGGTGGATAATCGAGCGTCACCAACAAGGAGAAGTTATGAAAATCGACCTGATGTTCGACGATACCGCCGCCAGAGCGGTGCAATACAACGCCCGCGCGTCGGTGGAGGATTTTGACGCCTGCATGGCGGAATACGCCGCGCTGGCCCAGCGCGCCAAGGCACAGACGCCCGGCATTTACGATCTGCGTTACGGCATGAGCGCCGCCGAGCGCCTCGATCTGTTCCCGGCCTGCACGCAGCCCGCCCCGCTGCTGATCTTTATTCATGGCGGCTACTGGCATTCACAGCGCAAAGAGGAAGCCTGTTCGATGGCCGCCGCGTTTGCCCAGCGCGGCGTGGCCGTCGCCACGCTGGAATACACGCTGGCGCCAGAAGCGACGCTGGCGGAGATCGTGCACGAGGTGCGCAGCGCCGTCGCCTGGCTTTATCATCACGGGGCGCCTTTCGGCATCGATCCGGCGCGCATTTTCGTCAGCGGCAGTTCGGCCGGCGGCCACCTGTGCGGCATGCTGATCGCCGACGGCTGGCAACAACGCTATCGCCTGCCGCCCGACGCGATCAAAGGCGCGCTGGCGCTGAGCGGCCTCTACGATTTGCGCCCGCTGTGCGATATCTACATCAACGACTGGCTGCATCTGACGCCCGAACAGGCGCAAACCCTCAGCCCGCTGTTTCTGCTGCCGGAGAAAGACCATGCGCCGCAGATCCTGCTCGACGTCGGCCAACGCGAAACGCAAGGGTTCAAAAACCAGACGCAGGCCTATTATGACGCCTGCCTGGCGCGCGGCCTCGACGTTCAATTGCTGGCCGATCGCCACTGCAATCACTTTACGCTGGTCAACGAACTGGCCGATGCGGAAAGCGCGATGTTCCGGCAGGTGATGGCGATGATTGACGCAACGCAGCGGTAGCCTGCCGTTGCAACCGCAGCCTGGCGGCAATCGCGATCGCCGCCAGTGCGGCAAACATGGCCCCACACAGCAGGCTGCCCTGTAGCCCCCACGCGGCGATAAACCAGCCGCCCGTCAGCGCCCCCACCGCCACCCCCAGATTGATAAAGGCGATATACAGCCCGGTGGCGAACGCTGGCGCCTGCGGCGCTTCGGATGTCAACCAGACCTGCGTCACGATCAAACCGCTGGTGTGCACCGCTCCCCAATACAGACAAAGCACCGTCATCGAACCGATATTCGCGCTGCCGTAGCGATACAGCAGCGCATAAGCCACTATCAAGGCTAGCGGGTGCAGCAGCACCGTCACTGCACGATGGCGGCTCAACCCCTTGCCGGCCAACAGGTTGCCCGCGACGCCGCCCACACCGAACACCACCAGAAGAAAGCCGATGGCGGCGGCGCCAATGCCGGCTTCACGGCTGAGATACTCGGCCGCATAAGCGTAGACGGCGAACATCGCGGCAAAGATCAGCACGCAGGTAATGATATTCAACCACAGCGTGCCGCTGCGCAGGATTGCCAGCTGTTTGCCATAGCTGAGGCGCTGCACGGCCGCATCAGGCAAGCGCCACAGCAATCCCAACGCCGCCAGAAGGTTTACCAGCGCGCAAAATCGGAACGACGCCTCATAGCTGAACTGCCCGGCGATCCATTGCGTCAATGGTATCCCCAACACCATGCCCATGCTGGTGCCGATAAACGCATAAGCGGTTGCTTTGGTGGCCAGATGCGGCGGATAAAGCGCCGCGGCCGCCACCATGGCCAGTGAAAAATAGATCGGATGAAACAACGCCGGCACAATGCGCAGCAGCATCAGCATGGCAAAGCTGTCCGCCTGAGCGGCCAGCGCGCTGGCCGCCGCAAACACGGCCAACGCGATCAACAACATGCGTTTGCGATTGAAACGCGACGCCAGCAGCACCAACAGCGGCCCGAGCAGCGCGATGGTCAGGGCGAAAATCCCAACCAGCCAGCCGGCCTGCGCCGTGGAGATGCCATACCGTGCGATGATCTGCGGCAAAATGCCCACCACGCCGAACTCGATGCAGTAGACGCCGAACAGCCCCAGCGCGATGAAGAAAATCGGTGGCATCAGGCGCATTGCATCGCTCCCGTCGCGGCATAGACCGCCTGACAAATCTCGCCGACAAAGGCGCCGGACATGCCCTCCAGCGCCGTGTTGGTAAACGCCACCACGCTCAGTTGCCGGGCGGGATCGACGAACCACGAGTGGCCATAGGTGCCGCCCATTCGCCAGCTGCCAACGGACTCCGGCGTTTGCGCGGCGATGGGGTCTTTCAGTACGGTAATGCCGAGGCCGAAACCACGCCCCGGCCAAAACGGCATCGGCAAATCGCCGATTTGGTTGGTGGTCAGCGCCGTCACCCATTCGGCCGGCAGCACCTGCCCGCCCCCCTGGCGCAACGCTTCCAGCAGGCGCAGGAAATCCTCCGCCGAGCCGACCATGCCGGCGCCGCCTGAGGCGTAAGCCAACGGATCCAACGCTCGCGCCGGCGACAGATGAAAACCGGCGCTGCCATCGATGAACGGTAAACGATCCGGTTGGCGCAAACGGCGCGGCTCGCCGGGATGGTCGGCGTAAGCGGCCGCCAGGCGCGCGGCGTCCACCGCAAGGAAATCGGTATCCGTCATCGCCAGCGGCCCGGTCACCCATTTTTTTACTGCCTGCGCCAGCGGCAGGCCGCTCGCCTGTTCGATCGCCGCGCCCAGGACATCGGTGGCGATGGAATAGCGCCACGCCGCGCCGGGCGCAGCCAGCAAAGGGGCGCAGGCAATACGCCGCACGTTCTCCTGCAGGCTGACAGACGCTTCATCCATGCCGTCGGAGACGCCCAGCTGGGCATAGAATCCCCCTTCCGGCTGGAAAAAGCGGTAGCTTAGTCCGGCGGTGTGGGTCATGAGATGCCGTAGCGTCATCAACGGAGCGGTGCCATCCGCCAGCCGCGGGCGAAAATTCGGCAGCCAACGGGTGATCGGATCGTCTAACCGCATGGCGCCTTGCGCCATCAATGCCAGCGCCGCCGTGGACACGATCGGTTTGGATACCGAAGCCAGACGAAACAGCGTATTGAGCGCCATCGGCTTGCCCGCTTCGCGATCTGCCATGCCCGCCGCGCGGCGATAAACGATCTCACCGCCCTGCGCCACCAAAACGACCGCGCCAACCAATCGTTTTTCGCGCAAGGCTTGCTCAATCGCGCCGTCAATCGCGTTGGCAGAGGATCCGTATTCATTCATCTTTATTACCCCAGGTAGTCAGCCCATGCTGTCGCCACCGAGCATAGAGCGTGGCGATTAACGAAAAAACAGGCTAGATTTCCTTTCATAGCGGACACTCAAGTCCGCAATGGGGCAAGCAATGGATAATCTGTCTGGGGTGAACGTCTTTGTGCAGGTCGCGGAGACGCTGAGTTTCGTAGAGGCCGGGCGCGTGCTCGGCATTTCCGCTTCCGCAGTGGGGAAAAGCGTCGCCCGCCTGGAAAATCGGCTGGGCGCGCGTCTGTTCCACCGCAGCACGCGCAGCATGACGCTGACCGCAGAAGGCCGGCTGTTTCTGCACCGCTGCCAGCGCATTCTCGGGGAATTGGCGGCGGCGGAACGGGAAATCAGCGATACGCACAGCGCGCCGCGCGGCAAGCTGCGTGTCAGTTTGCCGCTGGTGGGCGGCCTGCTGAATCCGGTGCTGGCGGAATTTGTCCGGCGTTACCCGGAGATTGAGCTGGAAACCGATTTTTCCGACCGTCGAGTCGCGGTGATCGAAGAAGGGTTCGATGCGGTGATCCGCGTGGGCGATACCGAGGATTCTCGCTTAATGAGCCGCCAACTGGGCACGTTTCACCTACAGCTGGTGGCGGCGCCAGAGTATCTGCGCCGAGCGGGAATACCCCGCCAACCGGCAGAACTGCGCGATCACGCCTGCCTGTTATACAGATTCCCCACCACCGGCAAAGTCGAGACCTGGCCGGTGGCGGGCGGAGATAAACTGCTCGACGAAGGCCTGGGCAAGCGCACGGTATGCAACACCGTCGACACGCTGATTTACCTGGCGGAACAGGGCCTGGGCATCGCCTGCTTGCCCGATTTCGCGGTGCGAGAGGCGCTGGAGCGTCGGCGGCTCCAACCGGTGCTTGGCGACCACTGCCGACACAGTGGCAGTCTCAAAATTCTCTGGCCTTCAAGCAAACATCTTACACCGCGTCTCAGGGCATTTATCGACATCATGAGCGTTCGCCTTTTCTCGGCCTGAGTCCTCTATCGTGCTAGAGCAAATTCAGCTTTGCTTTGCACAAAAATAGCTAAGGCGCAGCCTGCCGCGCCTGCCAGCAGCTCTGACGGCGGCGCAGTGCCGTCGTTATATTCCATTCAGAGATATGGAAGCGCCGTTCGTTCTTTCGGGACAACGAAAATCGCCACACAATACCTTTCACCCCGCACTCGTGCATAACCGTATATAAATTCAGGTGTTAACGCCTTGTCATTACCGATAACCGCCCAATTCGCCCATCTGATATTGAACAGCCAGCCGGATGAAAACGCCCTGTCAGCCGCTCGCCGCGGCGTGAAAGATTACTTCGCCTGCGCGCTGCCGATTGCCCGCGGGGCGTTGAGCGATGCCGGTCTGGCAGCGATCGGTAAGACGTTTCCGCCGAACGGCAGCGAGAACCGCGCACTGCGCTATGGCTATGTCAGCCACGCGTTGGACTTCGATGATTACCATCCTGCGCTGCGTGGCCATCCGAGCACCGTAGTGCTCTCAGCCCTGCTGGCGCTGAACGGTGAGAGTGACAATGTCACTGAGCTGTTAACCGCCTATGTCATCGGCGTAGAGGCCGCTGGCCGGCTGGGATTGGCCGCTGGCACGCAACATTACGCGCTGGGTTTTCACAGCACCGCCACCCTGGGCGCGGTCGCCGCCTGCGCCGCCGTGGCGCGTTATCTGCAGCTTGACCAGCGGCAGACGCAGATTGCTCTGGGCCTGGCGGCCACGCAGGCAGCGGGCCTGCGCAGCCAGTTCGGTTCGGCGGCCAAACCGCTGCATGCCGGGTTGGCGGCACGCAACGCGGTCAACGCCGCCCTGCTGGCTCAGGCCGGTTTCATCGGCCAACCGGAGGGCGTGCTGGACAGCCTGCTGACTTCCCACGGCGGCGGCCGGCAAAAACCGGAATGCCTGACCGCCGGCTGGGGCACGCCCTGGCGCATCCTGCAGCCGGGGCTGGAGTTCAAGCGGTACCCGACTTGCGGTGGCACTCACAGCGCGGCCGAGGCGGCGCTCGCCCTGCGCGCGCGGCTGCTGGCACAAGGCGACGCCCTTGCGGAGATCGCACAGGTTGAGGTCAGTTTTCCGCCCGGCGCAGATACTGCGCCCTTTATTCGCCAACCGGCCACCGGTGTGGAAGCGCGCTTTAGCCTCGAATACGTCATCGCCGATGCGCTATACCACGGCGAGGTCCCGCTGACGCATTACGGCGAGCAGCCTGTCGATGCGGCTATCGCCGCCCTGGCGGCAAAAGTTGAGCGTCATGCCGATCCCGCAGCCCCGCCGGACGCGCTCGATCCGGAGATGCGCTTCCATCGCCTGACCCTGACGCTGCAGGACGGGAGGCAAATAAGTGACATAGTCACAAGAAAGCAAACCGCCGCCCGGCCGACAGACCTCGACGCCAAGCTGCGCGCCATTCTGCAGCTGCTTCCGGGCCTCGAAGGCGAGAGCGTTATCCGCGACTGCGCCCTTATGTCCCCTGGCGCGCTGCCGCGACTGATTGCATTGTTAAATTAATAATAAAACAGGAATAATTATGAGTACTTCACCTTCAACACCATCGCGCCAACTCCGTCTCGGCCTGTTCGTTCAGGCGCTGGGGCACCACATCGGGGGATGGCGCGCAGAAGGCGCCAGCGGTTCACCGACCGATATCGACTGGTTCACCTGGATCGCAAAAAAAGCCGAAGAAGGCACCTTCGATATGTTCTTCGTCGGCGACGCGTTGGCAACCAGCGTGCACCGCCTGCCCTCGACGATGTCACGCCTGGAGCCGCTGACGCTGCTCGCGGCGCTGGCGGTCAACACCCGCCATATCGGGCTGGCGGCGACCGCCTCCACCACGTTCGATCAACCCTTCCACCTGGCACGCGCCATGGCCTCCATCGACCATATCAGCCACGGCCGCGCCGCCTGGAACGTGGTGACCTCTTTCTCCAGCGATGCGGCGCGCAACTTCAGCCGTGAAGATCTGCCGTCGCACGCCGAACGCTATGAAGTGGCGCGGGAATTCCTCGAGGCCAGCTACAAACTGTGGGACGGCTGGGAAAAAGACGCCATCGTGCGCGACAAGCAAAATGGCGTGTACGCCATCGACGAGAAAATCCACGCCGCCAACCATAAGGGCAAGCATTTCTCGGTGCAGGGCCCGCTGAACATTTCCCGCTCGCCGCAAGGACGGCCGGTGATCATTGAGGCCGGCTCTTCCCCGGCCGGCCAGCAGCTGGCGGCGGAAACCGCCGAAGTGGTGTTCACCGCCGCCGCCAGCCTGGAAGAAGGACAAGCTTTCTACCGCAGTCAGAAAAAATACGTGGCCGACGCCGGCCGCAACCCGAACCACCTGCTGATCCTGCCAGGTGTGATGCCGATTGTCGGGCGTACCAAAGAAGAAGCGCAGGAAACCTGGTATCAGCTGAATCAACTGGTGGATATCGATAACGGCATTGAGCAGCTGTCGGCGCGCTTTGGTTTCGATTTGAGCGATTATCCGCTGGACGGCCCGGTGCCGAACGTGGGCGCCACCGAAGGCGGCCAAAGCCGCGTGAAACTGCTGACCGATCTGGCCGCGCGGGAAAACCTGACGCTGCGTGAGCTGGCGGCCGTCGCGGCCGGTTCACGCGGCCACCGCGTGGTGGTAGGCACCGCCGAAGAGATCGCCGACGACTTCCAGCTGTGGCTGGAACAGCAAGGCGCAGACGGCTTCAACATCATGCCGGCGGTATTGCCCAACCAGCTGGAACTGTTCGTCGAGCTGGTGATCCCGGAGCTGCGTCGCCGTGGCCTGTTCCGTGAAGAGTATCAGCATGCAACCCTGCGTGAAAACCTGGGTCTGCCGGAACCGGCAATCAACTTCGCTAACGTAAAATCGGCTTAATTCCGCAGGGAAATCATGATGAAAACCACATTCAAACGCACCGTACTGTCCCTGCTGTTGGCTTCCTCCACGCTGGCGCCGTTGGCAGCCGGTCATGCCGCTGAAGGCGATGTTCCCTTCAAGGCTGCGGTGAAAGCTGCCGCCGATCCCGCGCTGCACGACAGCCTGCCTGAAGCGATCAAAAAGGCCGGCTATATCGTTGCCGGCACCAACCCGAACACCCCGCCGACCACCTTTTACCAGGCGGACAATAAAACGCTGGCCGGGCGTGAAATCGACGTGATGAGCGCGATTGCCGATCGCCTGGGCGTGGCGATCCACTGGAAGGACACCGGCGGCTTCGACAACATCATCCCCGGCCTGAAGTCCGGCCGTTATGACGTCGCGCTGGCCAACATTGACGCCAACAAAAAGCGCTTCCAACAGGTGGACTTCGTCGGCTATTACAACGCTTCCAAGCTGGCCTTGATCGCCCGCAAAGATGCCGCGCTAGGCCCTTACACCGAGCTGGCGCAGCTGTGCGGCCAGACCGTCGGCGCCGGCGCAGGCACCTCGCAGATCACCCGCCTGCAGCAGGCCAGCGATCAATGCGTCGCCGCCGGCAAGCCGGCCATCACCATGCCGATCTTCCCGGACCGCCCGGCCGGAGTGCAAGCGGTGATCAGCGGCCGCGTACCGATGTTTTTCGGCCCGTATGAAGGGTTGCGCTACCAGGCCACCCACGTTAAACCGCTGACGCTGGCCGGTGATATCAACATTGACGGCACCACGGTGGCCATCGCCCTGCCGAAAGGCTCCGAACTGGTGAAACCGGTGCAGGCGGCGCTGAATTCTCTGATCGCCGACGGTAGTTACCAGAAAATCCTCGACGGCTGGGATATCGGTTTTGGTGCAGTGAAAACCGCCGGCATCAATGAAGAGATCGCCAAATGAGTGGGCAACACCCTGTCGACGACGCGGAACTGAGCATCGTCGGCCATCGGCATTACGGGCGCTGGCTCAGCGCCCTGGTTGTGCTGTTGATCGTCGGCGTTATCATCAATTCCATGCTGCACAACCCGCGCTTTGAATGGGCGGTGGTGGCGGAAAACCTGACCGAGGCTTCCATCCTCAACGGCGTGCTCATGACGCTTAAGCTGACGGTGATTTCGGTGGTGTTCGGCTTCGCCGGTGGCGTGCTGCTGGCGCTGATGCGCCTGTCGGCCAATCCGGTATTGGTTGCGGTAAGCTGGTTCTACACCTGGTTCTTCCGTGCGGTGCCGATGCTGGTGCAGCTGTTCCTTTGGTACAACATCGCCGCGCTTTATCCGCGCATCAGCCTGTGGATCCCGTTTCTTGGAGAAGTCGCCAGCGCGCCGACCAATACCCTTATCAGCACCTTCAGCGCGGCGGTGATCGCGCTGGTGATGCATCAGTCGGCCTATGCGGCGGAGATCGTGCGCGCAGGCATCCAAAGCGTCGGCAGCGGCCAGCTGGAAGCCGCCAAAGCGCTGGGATACCGTCGTGGGCAAATCCTGTGGCGCGTGGTATTGCCGCAGGCGATGCGCACCATCCTGCCGCCGGCGGGCAATGAGGTGATCGGGCAGTTGAAAACCACCGCGGTGGTGTCGGTGATTGCCCTGCAGGACGTGCTGTATTCGGCGCAGATCATTTACCAACGCACCTACGAGGTCATCCCGCTGCTGCTGGTCGCCACCCTGTGGTATCTGGCCATGACTTCGATTCTGTCGATTGGCCAATACTACGTGGAGCGCTATTTTGGCCGCGGCACGCAGGCAACGCGCCGCGGCGGGTTCTTCCTCAACCGCAAAGCCCCTCAGGGAGGTGAACAATGAGCGCATCCATCCACATCAACCGGGTGCGGAAATCCTTTTCCGGCACCGACGTGTTGAAAAACATCAGCCTGACCATCCCGGCAGGCTCGGTGACGGTGATCCTCGGCCCTTCCGGCTCCGGCAAATCCACCCTGTTGCGCTGCATCAACCACCTGGAAAAGCTGGACGGCGGCACCATTCGCGTTGGCGAACAGCTGATCGGCTATCGTCAAAAAGGTCGGCATCTGTACGAGCTGAAAGAAGCCGAGGTGGCCGAACAGCGTAAAAGCATCGGCATGGTATTTCAGCAGTTCAACTTGTTTGCGCACCGCACCGTGTTGCAAAACGTCAGCGACGCGCCGCTGCGGGTGAAAAAGGAAAAAAAAGCCGAGGTGCAGGAACGGGCGAAGCAGCTGCTGGCCCGCGTCGGGCTGGAACATCGCATCAACGCCTGGCCGCGAGAACTGTCCGGCGGCCAGCAACAGCGCGTCGCCATCGCCCGCGCGCTGGCGATGAACCCGCAGGTGTTACTGTTTGATGAACCGACCTCCGCCCTCGATCCTGAATTGGTTGGCGAAGTGCTGCAGGTGATGAAAGACTTGGCGCATTCGGGCATGACCATGGTGGTGGTCACGCACGAAATCGGCTTCGCCCGCGAAGTGGCCGACCAGATTGTCTTTATGGATCAGGGAAAGGTGGTTGAAACGGGCAGCGTGCAGCAGGTTCTGGATGCGCCGGGACATGAGAGGACGCGCAACTTCCTGGCGACGGTATTGTAGTCCTGCGTCAGGGGGCGTTGCGTCCCCTGACGTTCAAATTCAGCCGTTATTTTTGCGGCCGATAGCGGAAAAGACGTTAAACACTTCACCCAAGCCGTAAATCGCGCCGAGCAAGACGGCCACCATTACCGGCACCAGGACCACCACGGTGGCCAAGCTTTCAAGCATTTCTAACATCGTTCTCTCCTGGTTTATAAGCACAGCGAATCTGCGCCGGAAGAAAAGGTTTCCGGCCAATCGATCGATTATCGTGGGGAGGCAGTCTAAAACGTGAGCCACATCACACTTGATGCGAGCTAATGTAACTTACACAATTACATTAACGCAATGCAAAAAATGCTCTGCGGGAAGACGGAATTGGCGTGGGTTTTTATTGCGTATCCGCTTGATATTGCGCTGAACAAGGGACAAAAGGATAGCCGGCTTGCCGCTCGACCTGCCCGGCCATTTCGGCGATGCTGGTTTGCGCCAGGCTGGCCTCCAGCGCGTGACCAACGCGCGCAAACTCTTGCTCCAGCACCGGAGTAATCGCGTGGCCGATATAACACGCATCGTTAGGCCGGGCGCGGTGCAGCATGAAATAGGGTTGATCCTCCACCGCGCGATACACGTCCAGCAGCGAGATCGCTTCTGCCGGCCGCGCCAGCAGCGCCCCGCCGCCTTGCCCCATCTGCGAATAGGTCAGCCCGGCCTCCGCCAGCGCGCCGAGGATCCGCCGCACCACCGTCGGGTTGGTGTTGACGCTGCGCGCGATATCTTCGGAACGCACCGTCTGGCCACGACACAGCGTGATGTTGGTCAGGATATGGATGGCAACGGCAAATCGCGTAGAGGTAGACACCTTGGCACCTGCTCAGAGTTTCGTTTATGTCGGATTAAAACATAAGGAAAGCGTATCAGTTTCCAGTAATACACATAATGAGTAGGGATAAGCGGAATGTCAACCTGCCCCCGCCCGGCGGCGGCGGCAGGTCAGGCTTCAGTACTGATTTCTGTCACTTTGTCGGGATAAAATGCCAGATAATCCTTGATCGCCACCACGGCGTTGTAAGGCATTTCATAGCTCCAGGCCGTATTGGCCCCCTGTGCGCCGTTCAGCGTGAAGGTGAAATAACTGCAGTCGCCCTTATACGGGCAGTAGCTGACGTGCTCGTTTTTCTGCAACAGCGCCATATTCACGTCCTCACGCGGAAAGTAAAACACCGGCGGATAGGTAGCTTCCTGCAGGATGAGCGCATTGCGACTGTCGGCCAGGGTTTTCCCGGCAGCACGCACCACGACCCGCGTCGGATGACGGGTCAAGGTGATCGGGTGATCCGGGCCGGGGATTTTCACCGGTTTGCCGGACGCGGAAACGAGATCGGACATGGCGGCCTCCAGAGTATGTGCCCCGCCCCCGCGAGGCGTCTTCCCAGTATAGACCAGCGGTTTTGTCGGTGGCCGCACATTCGGCGAGCAATCGCTTTTCACCGCCGCAAAATTAAGAATTTTTACCTGTTCGATTTTCTTTCGGAGGAATACATTCATCCCAACTTCTACCGGTGGGTTAATCGGATTATTTTTAATCCATTAATCAGCCAATTTACCAGGAACTGATTATGAATATTAAACGTGCCGCAGGTGTGTTGGTGGTGGTGATGGCGACGCTTTCCGTTACCGCATGTGGGCATATGTCCAATCGCGATCGCAACACGGCGATCGGCGCTGGCGTCGGCGCGGTCGGCGGCGCAGTGCTGACCGACGGCAGCACGCTGGGCACCCTCGGCGGCGCAGCGCTGGGCGGCATTATCGGCCACCAGACCAGCCGTTAATCCTCCCGTTAAAATAATCTCTGCAGGCCGGCGCTTTTTTAATCCATAAGCGCCGGCCTGTTTTTATTTATCGAAATAACGTCCCTCAGCACAGGGAAATAATGAATAACATTAAACGCAGCGTTATTATTCATTAACCCGCGTCAGGGTTATTTATTGCACCGGCAGCCTGAAGCGCGCCATCGCTTTATCCAATCGTTCCGACTCCCCCTGCAGCAACTGCGAAGCCTCGGTCACCGCGCTCACCACGGCGCCGGTTTGCTGCGCCACCTGATTCAGCGCGGTGATGCGCGCCGTCACGTCCTGGATGCTCTCCCCTTGATTGAACGACGCCAGCGAGATTTCCCCCATCAGCGCACTGCATTTGTTCACCAGATCGATAATTTTGCGCAGGTTGCCCGTCAGCCGTTCGACCGCCTGCGAACCTTGATCGATTTGCTGCAATGAGCGACCGATCAACTGCTGAATATCGCGCGTCGAATGGCTGCTCTTTTGCGCCAGCAAGCCCACTTCTTTAGCCACGATGGCGAAACCGCGGCCGTGAACGCCGGCGTGCGCGGCCTCGATCGCCGCATTCAACGCCAGAATATGGGTCTGAAACGCCACGCTGTCGATCAGCGCGACAATGCCGCGCATCTCAGCCGATTGGTTGACGATCCCGTGCATCGAAACATTGACGGTTTGCATCATCTGCTCACCGGCGCCGGCGCACTGCCGGGCCTGTTCGGTTCGTTGGCTGGCCTGCTGCGCGTATTGGCCGTTTTCTTCCACCCGCGCCGCCAACTGCTGCACGTGCTCGGTCGCCAACTGCAGTTCCCCGTTCTGCTTCGCCGACTGTGCCGTCAACTGTCGATTGCCGTCCGCCAGCCGCTCGACGCCGTTCAGGATCCCGCTCGCCGCATCGCGCACCTCGCTTACCAGGCGCTGCAGACCGCCCTGCATGTGGCCAATGCTGGTTTGCAGCTGACGCATCTCGCGGTTCAACGCCCGCTCAGGCGGCAGCGGCCGCGAAAGATCGCCGGCGGCCAGCACGTTGAGGTGGACAATTGCCCGCTGCAGCGGCGCTATCACCCAGCGGGCGACGCCGAACCACACCCCCACGGCGATCAGCGCCAGCGCGGCCAATGCGCCAAGCGCAAAGGTATTGGCCTGCTCCAGCGCCGCCAATTGCCGCACGTTGACGTCATTGCCATGCTGTTCGTTCAGCGCCTGATAAGCGAGGTACTTTTCGTTGAAATCCGCCTGAAACGCCTGGATCGGCACGGCGAAAAACGCATCGATGCTGGCGCTGCTTTGCAACCCTTGCGCCTGTTCCTTCAGGCCGTCATAGAACAGGCGATAACTGTCTTTCAGGGCGCCCGCCGCTTCGGGCGCAGCCGCGCTCAAGCGCTCGAACCGGGCAAAGGCCTGCTTTGAAGCCTCCAACGCCGCCAACGATTCATCCAGCAGGCTATGCCAACTGCCGTCGGAGCCGGTGACTTTGTCCTGCAGATAATAGATGCCCGCACGGTTCAGGGTGTCGCTGGCCGTCAGCAGCGACAGTCTGGCGCGATCCATCGTCGCCTGCTGGCGATGCAACCCGTCTCCCGTCACCAGGTTAACCTTGGCGTCGTGCAGAATAGTGGAAATAAATACGGTGGAAAACAATTGCAGCAGAGAAAATAGCGCAATAACGCAAATTACGCCGCCTAATAAGCCCATGCTCTTGCCGATGCCAAACGCGTGCGGCAGCGCTGCCGCAGGTTTTACCCGGCGGCCAAGTGTCAGTTTTATGTTCATGATTTTTAGTCAGTAATGCCAGAATGCCGCGAGTCTAACGCGCATTTATGACACGACTATTTCAGCCTGCTTTGGGTCGCCCCCGCAAACCAGGGCGACCCAATAATCGGAATTTCTCGTCAACGCTAATTTTTATTTCTTGACTTGTTCAATACCGGATTTATAGTTTTCCCATTAAACAAGAAACAAAGTTTCATATATTAACCGGAAATGAATTTAATATATGAAACGCACAATGAAACGTCTCAAATATAAAACAAACGAGCAACAGCGCCTTATTCACAGGTAAACCCCGCTCGTCTTAATAAAAACCAAACATTCACCAGGGGCAAAGCATGCGCAAGATCACCCTTTGTTTTTTTCTTGTTTCACCAGTGAGTTACGCGACTACCGTCGCATTGCCCAGCGACGCTGCTGCCACCGTGGCGCCGGTAAAAAAAAACCGCCCGGCCTTTCCGCATATTCATTGGCAAAGCGAGGATAATAAAAAGAATATTGATATCGGCGGCGCGCTGCGCGCCAATTATCGCTATGAAGACTGGCGCAGCAGCAATTATCGGCATCCGCCGCATTTACGCTTTGACGCCTTTCGCATCGATGCCGCCGGCCAGATAAACGACGCGTTTTTCGATAGCGGATTCTGGTTTCAGGATCGGCGCAAATACGCCATCGACCGCGCCTATGTCGGCTACCACCTGTCTGAGCGCTCCACCGTGCAGTTGGGCGCGCCGTTCAAACCGTTCGGCCTGATGCCCTATCCGCAGTTCGGCTGGTCGTACGGCATTCCGTTTTACCTCGGCTTTGGCGTCAACACCGGGCTCGGCGCCAAGTACCAATACCAACGGGGCGATTGGGCCTTTGACGCCGCCTACTACCCGCGCATGATGCCGACCGGCGTGCGTTACGCCCCCGACGTCGCCAGCTACGACGATCTGAAGAACACCAACTTTGCCTCACAGCATCTGCAGCGCAACGAAAAACGCGATCAGGTAAACCTACGGCTGACGCGGGCTTTCCACCAGGGCGGCTGGGACAATGAGCTCGGCGGTTCGCTGGCGGCCTCGCGGCTCTACAACCAGGCGACCGGCGATAACGGCAGCTTCTGGGCGGCGGGCCTGCATACGCTGGTGAATCGGGATGCCTGGCATCTGTCCGGCCAGGTGATCCGCTACGGTTACGACGCCAAAGGCCCGGCCGGCGCCAGCAATTCGGTGATCCTGATGGGCGGCAACGGCCTGACGCCGGCCTATCTGATCCCGTCGCAGGCCACCACTGCCGCCATCAACCTGGCGCGCGACGTCGAGGTGCCCTGGGGACCGGTGAAAAAGCTACGCTTCTACAACGACTACAGCGTGCTCTGGAAGGACAGGCACGGCGGCTCCGACTCCAAAATGAATACGCTCGGGGTACAGGTGTTCGCCATGCCGGTGATGCTGTGGGTGGATCTGACCTGGGCGCAGAACGCCAATCCGTGGGGCGGCGTGGAAAACGCCACCGGCTGGACCGGCACCCAGTCCTCCGGCAGCAATAAATGGTATTTTCGCACCAACGTAAACATCGGTTACTACTTCTGAGCGCGGCGGGATCTACACTGAAGTATCGCCGTCAACCGGAGAAATCATGATGCTGAGCGCGCAAACGCTGCATGTCGCCATCAACCGCCCCTGTGACGAGGTGTACGCCTTTCTCAGCCGCCCGGAAAACTTCCCGTTGTGGGCCAAAGGATTAGCCAATAGCTTACGGCGGGAAGGTGAAGATTGGATGGCGGAGACCCCGCAGGGGCGGATCCGCATTCGATTTAGCGCGCCCAATGCCTTCGGCGTGCTGGATCATTGGGTGACGCTGCCGGACGGCGGCGTAGTCTACGTGCCGCTGCGCGCGCTCGCCAACCGACAAGGCGCCGAGGTGATCTTCACCCTGTTCCGCCAGCCGGACATGGACGACGCGCTGTTCGCCCGCGACGTCGGGCTGGTGAACGCCGATCTGCAGGCGCTGAAGCGCCTGCTGGAATCGCGCTAATCCCCCTTACCCCTTGACCGACGACACCACGTTAAGCGGCTGGGCATCCGGCAGAATATTCATGTGCTCCAGCACCTGGGCCATGATCTTGCCGAACACCGGCCCGGCCACCGAACCGCCGAAGTGCTTGCCGGCTTTCGGGTTGTTGACCATCACCACCAGCGCCACCTGCGGATCGCTGGCCGGCGCCACGCCGGCGGTGTAGTTGATGTAGCCGCCGTCGTATTTGCCGCTCGGGCCCATTTTCTCGGCGGTACCGGTTTTGATCGCCAGCCGGTAGCCCGGCACTGCGGCGCTCACCCCGCTGCCGCCCGGCAAGGCGTCGCTCTCCATCATATGCACCACGGCCCGAACCGTATCCGCCGGCAGAATACGTTGCCCCATCACCGGCGGCGTCACCTTGGTGATCGACAGCGGCCGATAAATGCCGAAGGAACCGATCGCGGCATACTCGCGCGCCATCTGCAGCGGCGTCACGCGCAGCCCATAGCCGAAGGAGAAGGTAGCGCGTTCGATATCGGCCCAGCGTTCGCGATGCTGCGGCAAGTAGCCGCTGCTCTCGTTGCCGATGCCGAGCTCGGTCGGTCGCCCCAGGCCAAAGCTGCGGTAGACCGCCGGCAGCACCGTGGCCGGCAGCGCCAGCGCAATGTGCGATACCGCGATGTCGCTCGATTTTTGCAGCACACCGGTGATGGTCAGTTTCGACCAATGGCCGACGTCTTTGATCAGGTGACCGTTCACCCGATACGGCGTAGTGTCCAGCACCGTATCCGGCCGGATCAGCTTATGCTCCAGCCCCACCATTACCACCACCGGTTTCACCGTCGAGCCCGGTTCGAAGCTGTCGCTGCTGCACACGTTGCGAATATCCTTCGCCGGGGTGCTGCCATAGTTGTTCGGGTTGAACGACGGGTAGCTGGCCATGCCGAGGACCTCGCCGGTGTCGATCTTGACCAGCACCGCACAGCCGGAGTCGGCCTGGTTAGCCACCACGCCGTCGCGGATCTGCGCATAGAGCACGTACTGAATAAATTTATCGATGCTGAGCGTCACGTTCGGCGGCGGCACCGGATCCACGCTTTTAAGCACGCCGATCACCGCGCCGCTGCCGTCCTTCTGATAGACCCGCAGGCCGTTTTTGCCCTGCAACAGCGGGTTGAAACCCAGCTCAATGCCCTCCAGCCCCTGATTGTCCTGGCCGACGATGCCGATCAGCCCGGCGGCGTCCTGGCCCATCGGATAAAAGCGGCTGAAATCCTGCTCGGTGCTGACGCCGGTCAGATGCAGTTTGCTGATGTAGGCGGCGTTATCGTCCTCTACCTTGCGAGCGAGGTAGACAAAACGTTTGCGCGCGTTGCTCTGGATCAGGTGCTGGATGTCCGCCAGCGGGATCTTCAGCACGTTGGCCATGCTCTGCCAGCGTTCGTTGCCGGTATCGGTCTGGGTATCGAGAATATGCTTCGGATCCAGCACGATGTCTTTGGACGACACGCTGACCGCCAGCGCCTCATCGTTGCGATCGGTGATCATGGCGCGGTTGGTCGGCACCACCTGGGTGCGGATCGAACGTTGGTCAGCCTGATTGGCCAACTGCTGGTGTTCCAGCAGTTGCAGGTAGCCGACCCTGAACGCCAACAGAAAAAAACAGACCAGCATGCCGGCGCAAATCCAGCCGAAACGAACTGTGGAATAGGTTTTACCGCTCTTTTTGGTCGATGGCGCCACTGTTGTGTTAACCCTACGTTTTTATTCAGTTTATGGTGTTATTTCAGTCTACCTTGCCGGAAATGGTCAGGAGATTGCAGTTTGTAAGAAAGTAAAAACAAACCGCATCACCGTTGCACATCCGCGCTGTCGTTTAACTGCGGTTTACTTTGCGGCGTATCGCCGGGCTGCGGCGCGTTGGCCGGGTCAAAAATGTGGTCGAGGATCGCGCGCGCGGTCGGCCCCGCCACCACGCCGTCGCCACCGCCGTTTTCCAGGATCAGCGCCATCGCCACCCGGGGATTTTTGTAGGGCGCAAACAGCGTATAAAAGATGTGATCGCGCAGCCGCACCGGGATCATTTTGGCGTTGTAAGTCTGGTTTTGCTTCAGGCTGAACACTTGCGAGGTGCCGGATTTGGCGGCGATCTGATACGGCGCGGTGTGGAACAGCTTGTAACCGGTGCCGTTCGGCAAGTTGGCCATGCCGTACATACCGTTGCGCACGATGCCCCAGTAAGGCGAGTTGGGATCGCCGATCTGCGCCGTTTGCGCCGGCGGCTGGTAGCGCGTCACCCGGTTGCCCTGCTGCAGCGAATATAACAGATGCGGCGTTTTCACCCGGCCGTTGTTGAGCAGCGTGCTCAAGGCTTTCACCATCTGGATCGGCGTCGCCACCCAATACCCCTGGCCGATGCCCACCGAGACCGTATCCCCCTGATACCAGCCCTTTTTGTGCACCTTCAGTTTCCAGTCGCGGCTCGGCAGCACGCCGCGGTACTCTTCGTTCAGATCGATGCCGGTCGACTGGCCATAACCGAACTGGCTCAGCCAGTGGTGAATGCGATCGATGCCCATCTCATAGGCCACCTGATAAAAGAAGGTATCGGCGGACTCTTCAATCGCTTTGGTGACGTTGAGCATGCCGTGGCCGGTTTTCAGCCAGTCGCGGTAGCGCCGCTCGGTGCCGGGCAGCGTCCAGGTCGGCGCGCCGAAAAAGGTGGTGGTGGGCGTGATCACCCCGGCGAACAGCGCCGAAACGGCCATGTAGGGCTTCACCGTGGAAGCCGGCGGGTACAACCCCTGGGTAACGCGGTTGATGAGCGGCAGATCCGGGTTGCCCAGCAGCGCCTTATAGGCCTGATAGCCGATGCCTTTGACGAAGGGATTAGGATCGTAACTGGGGCTGGAGACCATCGCCAGAATGCCGCCGTCGCGCGGATCTTCCACCACCACCGCGGCGCGTTGCCCCTTCAGCACCGATTCGATGTACTGCTGCAGCGGCAGATCCAGCGTCAGGTAAATGTTTTTGCCGGCCTTCGGCGGCTGCTCCTTCAGCAAGCGGATCACCCGCCCATGGTTATCCACCTCCACCTCCTGATAGCCGGTGGTGCCGTGCAGTTCTGACTCATAATAGGCTTCGATGCCCTGTTTGCCGATGTTGCGGTCGGCGGCATAGTTCTCGCTCAGGCCGGCCTTGTCCAGGCGCTTGAGATCGCTGTCGTTGATCTTCGACACATAGCCCAGCACGTGCGCCAGCTGGGCGCCGTAAGGATATTCACGCTGCTGATAGGTATCGATGGTCACCCCGTCGAAACGGTATTGATTGACGGCAAAGCGCGCCACCTCAGTGTCGCTCAGCCCGGTTTTTAGCGTCACCGGCTTGTAGCGGCTGTTGTGGTGCATATCGTCGCGAAACGCGCTGATGTCTTCCGGCGTCAGATCGACGATCGGCGTCAGCGCCTGCAGCAGCGCCGCCATGTCGGTGATTTTGCTGGGCGTGATTTCGACACGATACAGTGTCACGTTTCGCACCAGCGGAGTGCCATTGCGATCGAAGATTAACCCGCGGCTGGGGGCGAGCGGCAGCATCTTGATGTCGTTCTGGTTGGAACGCGTCTGGTAAAAGCCGTGCTGGCGGATTTGCAGCCGGTAGAGGTTAACGATCAGCGCGCCGAAGCAGACCACCACCAGCGCCAGCGCTACGCCTGCCCGGCGGATAAACAGCCTCTCTTCCGCAGAGTGGTCGCGAATTTTTTCTTTTAACAGGGCCATGCGGTGCCGGTACCTTTTGCGTCACATTTCCCCGTAAAATCAGGGAACTGAAAAGCCGGCAAGCATAGCGTTATCGAGCGCGCCGCCCCATGAAAAGGTTGCTAATGAAATGGCATAACTGTTTCAGCATATTGGAATGTTACCGTCGGCGTTTTTTTCACCGCGCGCCCCATTGAGCCGTCGTTCGCCCCAATGCTACAATGTGATCTGAATCACATTATTCCCGTTATTCCCCCGCATTTCCCTGTCGGCGCCCTGCCGGATGCGGCTTTTTGTTACATAGGATCGAGTTCGATGAGTACCATTGCCACCGGTTTAGTCATGATGCGCTGGGAGTTGCTGAGCGCCGTGATGATGTTCTTCGCCAGCCAGTTAAACGTCGTTTGCCGTAAAACCAGCCGCAACGGCATGGCGTTCATGTTCAGCAGCCTGGGCCTGTTTACCGCCTGCTGGTTCGTGATGGGCCTGATGGGCATCCACCTCACCCTGGAAGCCTTCACCCAATTCTGGTCATCGGCCTGGGATCGCTACGTGGACGTCGTCAGCACCATGCCGGCCGATTGGCCGATGCCGTAACCTCGCTGTACGGGCGGCGCATCTGCCGCCCCGCCGATTATTCCGCGTCCGTTGACGGCGCCGCCGCCAGCCGCGCCATCAACGCCCCCGCTTCGATCAGCTGCGCCTGTTCTTGCTCCGTTAAACAGCTTTCCATCGCCGCCAGCAGCCACGCCTCGCGCCGGGTGCGGCTTTGCTGCAACAGGCCCAGCCCGGCGGGCGTCAGGCGCACCCGCACCCGGCGTTTGTCTTCAGCATCCGGCGTGCGCACCAGCAGCCCATCGGCCTCCAGCTCCCGTAAGGCGGCCGCCAGGTTAGAGGAACGCATGCGCTCCGACTCCGCCAGCAGCGACGGCGTCGCCTCGCCGCCGTGACGATCGATAGCTCCCAGCAGCATCAGCTGGGCCCAGGATTTTTCGTCGCTGCGCGACTCGCGCCGCAAACGGCGCACCAGCGACATTAATTGCGTGCGCAGCAGCGTCACGTCTTCAGGATGATCTTTTTTCATTGGCATCAATAGATAACGATAGATTTGTCCGTACTTTCACACCGAGACCGGAAACGGTCAACCGAAATTGGCGGACGAAATATGCCAGCTCGCTATTGGCGGGTGCCGGCGTTGAGCGGCAACACCGCATGCACCGCCAAAGCGAACAGCAGACCGATGCCACCGCCCAGCAACACATTGACCACCCTTTCTGCGGCGATCGACGGCGCTTTTCCTGCAATCACCAACGCGCAGGCGATGCAGGCGCAACGGGCGCCAAACCCCAAGGTATAACGATGAAAAGACACCAGGGTGAGCATCGTCACCACGCTCAGCAGTTCATAACCCACATTGCCATGCGGCATGAGGCTACCCAGCAAAATACCGACGGGCACGCCCAGCAATGCGCCTGACGCACGCTGGCGGAGTTTGTTGCGCGTAGCGGCCATATCGCCGCTGATCACGCTGACGGCCGACCAGATCACCCATTGCCCGTAATCGAGGTGTTGCCACTCAACGATCGCCGCCGACAGTGCAACGGCACAACTTACGGCGAGCAAAGCCTCGCCGCAGGCCACGCGAGCGCCAAGCTCATCGCTGCGGCGCAGCTGGAGATAATGATGCAGGCTGTCACTCGTCGACAACCACGCTAGCCGCCGGTGCTCCGCCAGTGCAAGCATCAGCACCGGCAAGACGGCTGCCTCCAGAAAAGGGAGCAGCGCCCAGCCGCATTGGGCTAATGGCGCGCCGGCGCCACCTTCAGCGGTTTCACACGCCAGATAAAGAGCCGGAATAAAAATAAAATTCCCCAGGGATCGCAGCTTGCCGCCGAACGCGGAGATCCCAACCGCCGCCGCCGCTGCCAACACGCACGCCAAAATGAAGATTACCGGCGTGTGCATGGCGCACAGCAGCGCCATAAAAAGCAGCAGCAATGCCGCCGCATGCAGCGCCACGCCGAGCGGCGCCAGTTCAAGACGCTCGCAAACGACAAACAGCGATATGGTGACCACCGAAGCCTTCAGCCAGTTGGCATTGCCTGTCGCCAGGCTCAGGGCCAGCAACGGCGCCAACACCCATGCTCCCCGTCGCAGCTGACGCCAGGCGATTTCTTCACGCAGCAGCTTCACAATGCGCTCAGCTGTTCCAGCGTGACGATATCGGCAATAGTGGCAAGCGTTTCCATCGAGATCCGGTGCTCTTCCGCCGTGGCCGCCGCGCAAGCCTCTTCCAGTATCAGCACCTGATAATCGCGATCGTGCGCGTCGCGCGCCGTCGCCTGTACCGCCCAGGTGCTGCTGACCCCACAGATCACCAACCGTTCAATGCGGCGGGCGCGCAGCGTCGCATCCAGATTGGTGCCATAAAACGCGCTGACGCGCGGTTTTACGATGGTTAACTCCCCCAAATCAGACGCTAAATCAGGATGAAAATCCGTGCCCGGCTGGCCCAGTGCGATAGCGCCAAATTGATGCGCCTGCCCAAACATCCGCGAGTATTTGGGTTGATCGACATAGCCGGCCGCGAAACCGACTTTAACCAATATGCGCAGCCAATCCTTGCGCTGTGCGAGAGACAATGCGCTATTTGCCCGCGCGATGGCATCGCGCTCGATGACCTGCTGCGCCGAGCGCGCAATTTTTCCTTCCGGGTGGGAGATATCCACGATGTAATCCAGAGCGATCAGTGCGGTATTCATAGAAAGCGTCTCCTTGCCGCCGACACGGCGAAATGGGTAGAGAGAGTGTGGCGCCGCCGAATTGTTGAGCGGCTTGGTGGAGTAGCTTAAAATAAATACCTATGATGATATAGCTATTATTTTATAGCGAAATGTAACAACGCCGCCGACGGGCTTTACGTTTTCTCACGCATTTCCCCCGCGCCGGCCAGTTCGCGGTGTTATTATTACCTTGCTTAACAAATCCCTCCAAATTCAAAGTGGTACGACAAGTCGATGGAAGCGTGGAAAGTCAATCTGATCTCGGTCTGGCTCGGGTGTTTCTTCACCGGGCTGGCGATGAGCCAAATCCTCCCTTTTCTGCCGCTGTACGTCGAACAGCTCGGCGTCAGCGATCATCAGTCCCTCAGCCTGTGGTCCGGGCTGGTGTTCAGCGGCACCTTTTTGGTCTCGGCGGTGGTGTCGCCGCTGTGGGGCAGCCTCGCCGACCGCAAAGGCCGCAAGCTGATGCTGCTGCGCGCTTCGCTGGGCATGGCGATCGTCATCGCCCTGCAGGGGCTGGCCACCAACGTCTGGCAACTGTTCGCGCTGCGCGCCCTGATGGGGCTGACGTCCGGCTATATTCCCAACGCCATGGCGCTGGTCGCCTCGCAGGCGCCGCGCGATAAAAGCGGCTGGGCGCTGGGCACGCTATCTACCGGGCAGATCTCCGGCGTGATCGCCGGGCCGCTGCTGGGTGGGCTGATGGCCGACCATTTGGGGCTGCGGGTGGTGTTTTTTGTCACCGCCGGGCTGATGTTCGTCAGCTTCCTGGTGACGCTGTTCCTGATTAAAGAACGGCGCATCACGGTGAAAAAAGCGGATCAGCTGAGCGGCAAGGCGGTGTTCCGTTCGCTGCCTTATCCGACGCTGATCGTCACCCTGTTCGTTTGTACCCTGATGATCCAGCTGGCTAACTCCTCCATCAGCCCGATCCTGACGCTGTTCATCCGCGAACTGTCGGGCGACGTCAGCAATATCGCCTTTGTCAGCGGCATGATCGCCGCCGTGCCCGGCATTGCGGCGCTGATCTCGGCGCCACGCCTCGGGCGGCTCGGCGATCGCATCGGCACCGCGCGCATCCTGATCGCCGCGCTGCTGTTCACCACCGGCCTGTTCGCCGTGATGGCCTGGGTGAATACGCCGCTGCAGCTGGGCATTCTGCGCTTCCTGCTGGGGTTCGCCGACGGCGCGCTGATGCCGGCGGTGCAGGCGCTGCTGCTGAAGTATTCCTCCGATCAGGTGACCGGGCGCATCTTCGGCTATAACCAATCCTTTATGTACCTGGGCAACGTGGTTGGCCCGCTGCTGGGATCGGGCATTTCGGCGATGATGGGGTTCCGCTGGGTGTTCGCCGTCACGGCGGTATTGGTGCTTTGCAATGCGCTGCAGCTGCGGCATCAGTTCAAAAAAGTGGAAAATCAACGCGCGGGATAACGAGGAATGTGGGGAAACGCCTCAAGCAGTGGCGGGACAATGACGCCCATCAACCGTACCACCACTGCCAAAGGCGGCCGTAGCCTACTCGACGCGGCGGTCATTTCCTATTTATGTAAGTAAATAAAGTGTTGCGGGCATGTAGAGGGCCGCCGCAGCGGCCCTTGCGGATCAGAACATGGTATTGTCGTTGGCCGATTTTTCCGGCACATCCTGATTGACGTCCCAATGCTCGGTGATTTTACCCTGATCGTTCACCCGATAAATATCCACGCTGGCGGTGCCGCGATCCTGCGGGTTATTTTGGTATTGGACGTGAACGTAGACCAGATCGCCGTTGACCGCGCTGCGGTATATTTTGGCGCTGTACTGCGGATTGTCTTTGAAGGTCTGGCTGAAGAAATCCAGGAACGGCTTGATGCCGTCGCCGACGAACGGGTTATGCTGCTTGTAGTTCTCCACAATCAGCTTTTGCGCCACGCTGATGTCATGACGGTTGAAAAAGCCCGCATACAGATCTTCCACCACCTTCAGCTTCTGCTGGGCATGATGATAACCGCCCTTGCCGGCCGATTTGTAAGACGCCGCCTGATCCGTTGACAGCGCCGGGTAACTCGCCAGCAAACCGCCGACGATCGCACAGGTGATCAATGCCTTTTTCATAACTGCTCCTTAGTTTCCTGAGTGACCTACGATTTTCAGCTGCCCTTTCAGATGGGTGAAGCTGCCGTCCCTGGCGGCGATGTTGGTGTATACCTCGCCGCGCTCAAAGTCCTCGACATGCGTCACGTTGTCGCCGGACTGTGGTTCATGCCAATAGACCATGTAGACCTTCGGCCGAATCTCCACCGCGGTGTACTGCACGGTATCGGTGATGCCCTGCGACGCTTCGCCGATACCGGTGAAGATCATGGTCTTGTCATCGGTAAAATCCAGCTTGAAGGCGAAATCGCCGAAGGTCACCTGCACCACTTTACCGACCGCAATAAACTGCCCGTGTTTTTCCGTCATCGTCGCCGCCTTACTGTTTGTCAGGGTGGTTTGCGCCGCCAAAGCGGCAGGCAATGCCAGGGGGAAAGTCAGGGCTATCGCCAGCGCGATGCCCGTTCGTTTCACTGTTTTCATCGTTCCTTCTCCTTTCCGTGGTTGAAAACGAGAATCATTATTATTTCTTAACGGTTGGCGGAAATATAAGAATAATCTCTATTCCTATCAGGCACCTGGCGGCGAAAAAAGCAGGCGAAAAATCGCCGTAAAATGGCATAGCAATAGCGCGTTCTGGCCATTGGTTTTTACGCAATGAACGGAATTACTGCTTTCAGGAAGGGAAACCACTCGGGGATTTGATGGGTCTATAGCGCAGATCGCTTTAAGCTAATGCGTATTTATTCTTAAGCCGCCCGCCGCAGGGAAACGGCGGCGAACGGCGTGGCGTTTAACGCAGCCAAGGCGTATAGGTGACGCCAACCAGCAACCCTTCCGGGCTGAGCAAACGGGTAACGCTTTGCCCCCACGGCTCTTCACGATTGGCGACAAGCAGCCGATAACCGCGATCGACCAGCCCCTGGGTGGCGGCCGCCATGTCGGCCACGTCGAACTCGATCCATGCCTGCGGCACCGCGAGATCCGCCGGCCAGCGATCGTCGCCAAAGCAGGACTGCGCCGCCTGCGCCAGCGGCCACAGGGCGAAGTGTTTCACCCCGTCCAGCGCGCCCTGCTCGGCCAGCAGATAGGTTTCGTTGCCCGGCATCGGCTTGAGCGGCAACCCCAGCGCCTCGACATAAAACGCCTTGCTCTCGTCGCTCTCACGCGTGATCGGCCCGAATCCGGCGACGAACAACACGCCCAGCCCGGCAAATGGTTGATCCATGCTTGCACTCCCTTCCGGTTAGCGCCCCTGCCGCACCTGCAGCGGAGCAAATCCATAGGCCGCCTTGAAGCGGTTGCTGAAATGGCTGGCGGAGCTGAAGCCGCACGCCAGCGCGATCTCGGTGATCGGCTGTTGGCTATGCCGCAATAGCTGTTCCGCCCGCTGCAGCCGCGCGCGCATCACAAACTGGTGCGGCGCCAGGCCGGTCGAATGTTTGAACATGCGGGCAAAATGGTATTCGCTCAACCCGGCCTGCGCCGCCAGATCGGCCAACAACAAAGGCCGATCCAGGTGGCTTGCGATATATTCCCGCACCCGCCTGGCTACCGCGGGAGCAAGGCCGCCGCGCGCCGCCGGCAGCTTCCACTGCAGCTGGCTGTAGCGCTGGATCAGGTGCGACATCAGCAGGTTCGAGGCGCTGCTGAGCGCCAGCAGGTTGGCGCTGTCCCGCCAGTCGCAGTTGAGCAAAAACTGGCGATACAGCAGCGTGATCTGCGGATCTTCGCCGAAGCTGCGCGGCTCCACGTTGATCGCCGCCGGGCTGCGATCCCAGGTTTGCTCCGCCAACTGCCGCAGATGGTCATCGGTGCAGTACAGATGCACGAACGACAGATCGCTGCGCACATCCCAGGTGGAAGCGTACTGGCGCGGCATGATGCAGAAGCGATCCGGCCCGCCGCCGTTGCGCCAGCCGCCCGGCACCTGCTGGTAGCACTCATAGCCGTCGGCGACGTACAGGCTCAGGGTATGGTGGTCGGCGCTTTCCTGCGTGACGCGATCGTTGCAGTTAGACCAGGCCGCCAGCTCCACGCCGGTGCCCAGCAGCACGCTGCCGTGCAGCCGCGCCTTGTGCTCTCGCAGTGTTTCAAACGCCTGATAGTTGGACATCGCCGGCCCCGTTGTTCGACATGCTGACAGTGTAAAGAGTGGCGCCGCGGCATGCCAGCGGCCGCCCCGCGCTTTTGGCAAAAAAAGCGCAAGAATATGCAACTGGGCGCAAAGCGCTGCAAGCGCCGCCGCGCGCCAAAGCGGATACTGCGCCATCGGTTTTTTCGGAGTGAATAGAATGAATGCGCTGTTGTACCTCGCCGTGGTGCTGATTTGGGGCACCACCTGGATAGCGATTACCCTGCAACAGGAAGGCCCGGTGGCCATTCCCGTGTCGATCGCTTACCGCTTCGCCATTTCCGCCGCGGTGATGTTCGCCGTGCTGTTGCTAACGCGCCGCCTGCGCCGCATCGCCCCGCGCGATCATCTGTTCTGCGTGCTGCAGGGCTGCTGCGTGTTCGGTTTCAACTTCTTCTGCTTTTACCATGCGGCGGCTTATATCAGCAGCGGGCTGGAATCGGTGATCTTCTCGATGGCGGTGCTGTTCAACGCCCTCAACAGCCTGCTGTTCTTCCGCCAGCGCCCCAGCCCCAACCTGCTGCCGGCGGCGCTGCTGGGGTTGACCGGCATCGTGGCGCTGTTCTGGCAAGATCTGGCCGCCACCCGCATGGCGCCGGAGCTGCTTAAAGGCATCGGCCTGAGCGCGCTCGGCACCTACGGCTTCTCGCTGGGCAATATGATCAGCGCGCGCCATCAGCGCCGCGGGCTGGATATTTTTTCCACCAATACCTATGCCATGACCTACGGCGCGCTGTTGATGGCGTTGATCGCCCTGGCGCAGGGCGCATCGTTCCAGATGGAATACAGCAGCCGCTATATCGGATCCCTGTTGTATCTGGCGATCTTCGGATCGGTGATCGCCTTCGCCGCCTACTTCAGCCTGCTCGGCCGCATCGGCGCCGGCGCGGCGGCCTACAGCACCCTACTGTTCCCGCTGGTGGCGCTGACCATCTCAACGATCTACGAAGGCTACCAGTGGCACTTCAACGCCGTGCTGGGCCTGTGCCTGATTTTGCTGGGCAACCTGGTGATGTTCGCCAAGCCGGGGCTGAAGTGGCGACGGGCGGGTATCTCAAAACAAAACTCAACCCTTTGAAGCCATTGGCGAATATCGTTATTATCAGGTTTTGTTGATAACGGATGATGGCCAATGCTCAGAAGTGATGATGTGACACCCCGCGCCTACCAACAGGTGGACGTTTTCACCGCCACGCCACTGCAGGGCAATCCCGTGGCGGTGGTGCTGGAAGCCGAAGGGCTGAACGACGCGCAGATGCTGGCATTGGCCCGTTGGACCAACCTGTCGGAAACCACCTTCGTGCTTAAACCGACGCACCCGGCGGCGGATTATAAGGTGCGCATTTTCACCACCGAAAAAGAGCTGCCCTTCGCCGGCCACCCGACGCTGGGCACCGCCCACGCCTTGCTGAAAGCCGGATTGACGCCTAAACGCCCTGGAACGATGATGCAGGAATGCGGCGTCGGTCTGGTGGCGGTCAATATCCTGCCGGAAGGCACATTGGCGTTCGCCGCGCCCGAAGTTGAGTTCCGCCCAATGGCGGCTGAGGAAACAGAACGGCTGATGGCCGCTTTACGGCCTGCGGTGATTGAAGGAGGCCCCCTACCGGTGATTGCCGATATGGGCATTCGCTGGCTAATGGTGCGCCTGCCGGACGCGCAGTCCTGCCTGGCGGTAACGCCGGATCAGGCCACGATTAAACAGCTGCAAACCGCCTGTGATGTGGATGGCGTAGTGATTTATGGCGCCTGCTCCGCAACCGAACCCGCCGATTACGAAATGCGCGCGTTTATGGTGGAATGCGGTGTTTTGATTGAAGATCCGGTAACCGGCAGCGCCAATGCCTGCCTGGCGCGCTTGCTGCAAGCCAGCCGCTTCCCCGACGGCGGCCGGACCGCACAGGGTTACCAGGTGCGCCAGGGCACCCAACTGAAGCGAGATGGCCGCGTGAGCGTGCGCTTTGTTGACGGCGAGCCCTGGATCGGCGGGCAGTGCCGCACCCTGATTAATGGCACGGTGGGTATTTAGTTTGGGGAATAACGGGTTGGAGGGGGGGGGTTTTATCTGCCCCTTCGGCTTGCCCTAATGAGGCTCAGTAATTATCTCTCGCTGAAAGAAGTTCAGCTAGCGCCTGGTTCTGTAGTAGTTAGCACTATCCAGTACCAACACTATCAATAATCAGGTTCGAAGAAGAAAAACATCCGCTACTTTTTTGGGACCTTCGTAAATTTCGAATTTATCATGCTGAACTATACGCTCTTTAGGTGCAGATTCCATAAGAAAATCTACAGTTCCCAACGAAAACGTCTTGCCATTTTCAGACTTGGACTCCTCTAGCTCAAAAACAACGCTCCAGGCATTATTTTGCCACTCCTTGTCCTCAGGAAATCGAGATACTGCATAATACTTTCCTGCTGGAGGGACTGTTTTTCTCCCGCCCATATGTTCAGGAGTCCAATCAACCTTTACGAGACTCATAACACACTCTCCATTAGATACTCAACACTCGCGCTTAGCTTTAATTCCTTTGCTCCAAGTAACCTTGGCGTGATTATTCAAATAAACGACTTCAGCATATATCGCTGGTCCTATTCCAACTAGCCCCATCTTTCATCCATATAACTTTCTATAGTTAAAACATTGCCTTGCAATAAAGATAAAACCCATGATGTTTCATAGTTATTTCAGAGGATTCTTTTAAAGAATTTATTATTGGCAAACACAAAAAACCGACCCTCGCCCCAGTAACATTCAATTGAATAACATCTCCAAAAGTAACTACTAAACTCATTACATTAAAACCCTCTTCGTTCCATTTCATAGGATACCATTTGGGTACATCCTTACAATAAAACCCAATCTTTAAATCTGAAAAATGCCCAATGAGAAATTATCAACCTCAATATTTTTAATATTAAACTCATTATTAAACATGAATTTGATACTTTCTTTCCCTATAGCATTTTCAAACCACACATCAGCGCCTCACGAACAGTTATAGTGCCCACAAAAACCTCCTGATATAAATCCCAGCATAATCACCCTATCTCTGCGAGCGAGTTTCAAACTTTAATATTTGCTTTTCAAATACCATTGGATAATGATGGGATGTTTTTTCAATGAGTTTATCAACATCTTCCCCTGTAAATCTTGTAACTCCACTCAATAAGTGAGAATTATTATATTCATTCACCCCTGTTAGAATGAAATATCTCTCTGATGTCAGAGTTTCGCCAAAGTGTAATTTACAAGAAATACTACACTCATCATTATACGATTTTATCAACCCTAACAGTGAATCACTATCACAAATTAAACCCTCCTGCAAGAATAAATAAACCCCACCGCCACTATATATTGCTTTATAAATTCTCTCCACAGTTAGAAGGCCTACATCATCACTAACCTCAACCATATCAATAAAATAGTTTCTATTATTAACAATAACATCTTCTTTTTCAGTTACATTTTTCTTCAGTTCCATTAAACCGTTTTTACCCACAGCTCTTTTTATACTTTTTATTTTGTCACTTACGTTATCCACATAATAGTCATCATCAAGGAATACAATCCTTTTAACCTTAAAGCTATTTATTGTTGCCCATAACTTTTTTATGTATAGCTCATATTCGTCGCTTGAGAACACATTAATTAGAGAAAGATCCGTGTCTTTTACTGAGACACCAATTTTTTTTAAACTAGCTTTTGCATCAGTAATCAGCTTTGTTCTCATTAGAAGCACCTATCACCTTTGTATTTATTTGTATTCCTTGGTCGGCCTTTCTCATAAGAGAAATGCTCGCCTTTAGTACCATGATAATGTGGTTTCTCAAAAGTGTCATTGTCCGTGAAAACATGCCCTTGATGATGCACTTTTACACGACCAACCTCAGAATTATTTCTCATAATCCGTTCCTCATGCAAAATACCTGAGTTAAGTTTTGAGTTTTCAGATTGGGTTATATCCTCGACTACTTGGACTTGGTATGTTTGCGATGTAGGGATACCTTGCGAACGCATAGCCTCCCTTCTTGCTGCTCGAGACGTCTCAAGCGTTTTATCCCCTGGAAGTTGGTCTCTTCTGGTACTCAACCCCAGCGGATCCACCCACATCAGCGGGTTCGGCGCATACTGATACAGGTTCAACCCGCCGCGCAGCCCTATCGGATCCTGCGTGGTGAAACGCCCCACCTCGGGTTCGTAGTAGCGGAACAGGTTGTAGTGCAGGCCGCTTTCGTCGTCCTGATATTGCCCGGCGTAGCGCAGCGGCTGCTGGTATTGCGCGCCCTGCCGCTTCGCCGCGCCGGCCACCGTCTGGCCCTGCAGCTTGCCGAAGGTGTCGTATTGCCCGGACCAGCACAGGTTGCCCGCTGCGTCGGTCACCTCCAGCGGCGCGCTGTTCAGATCGGTGTGATACCAGTAAATATCCGCCGAGCGGCTGTCGCCCGCCTGCTCCAGCGCCGCCAGCGGGCTCCACGGGCTGGCCGGATCGTAGCTCCAGCTGCGGCGGCTGCCGTCGTCGCGCTGCTCCTGCAGCAACCGGTAGCCCTGCCACAGGAAACGGGTCGTCTGTTCGGTTTTGCCCCTGTAGCGCACCGTTTTGCGGCTGCGGCGGCCCAGCGCGTCGTAATGGTACTGCGCCTCGAACTCACCCTGCGGGCCGCGGCCGTGCGCCTGCACCAGCCGGTTGTCGGCGTCGTAGCGGTAGTGCTGCTCGTACAGGCCGTTGCGCCGGCTGATCAGGTTGCCCCAGGCGTCGTAACGGTAAAACAGTTTTTGCCAGTGCCTCAGGCGGTTATCGGCGATCGGCGCCAGCGGCAGGTGCGCGTCGATGTCGTTCTGCGGGCTGCGCTCGCCCAGCAGGTTATCCGCCAGATCGTACACCAGCCGCGCGCCCGGTTTGCCCTGATTGGGTTCGCGGTGTTGCAGCAGGCTGCATGCTCTACAATAAATACTTGGAATATTAACCTTCTATGATTCTTTATTTTTAAAGAGCTGAAGATTATCTATTCACATTTTAATCTTTTCATATAAATTAGGTATTGTCTGAAAGCAGACCATTATAAAGCAGTTACTCATTAGTCACCGATAGACAACACTCAGCACAAAAAAACCTTGACTTAGTGAATTTACCGCTTCCAATGAAAACCCAAAAAATGAGTGTGCGGTTGCGGCTAAACAGAGCATCGCAATGGTCTGACATGCCAACCCATCTCTAAAAATGCTCTATTTAAATTATTAAAAAAGCGTCCCTTAATTCAAAGTCGAGCACCTTTTTAGTACATTTTCACTTAACCAAAAGTAATAGAATCAATGCTTCGTCACCAAACGAGATAGCCCCCCTATTGACAGCCTCTACCGCCAATAAAAAATTATATCTAATATCGTCAGGCAGCGAATTTATTCCATTGATTTTCATCAACAAATACTCATCCTTATCTAAGTGTATGCTAGTCATCCCATCATCAGGAAATCTAAGGCTATTTAAACAGTCAACAAAAGCGTTGAAGTTATTCCCATAAAAATCTGGGAAACCAAAAATCCTATTCATTTCATAATGAAATTCATCATCCGTATTTATTTCTGAAAAATCAACAACTACTCGTTTAAACTTCATCATTTCCACCCTGAAAGATCTATTTCTATAAAGGAATCGTAATGATCATGACTGTAGTAAGCTTTCCCTGTCGCTTTATCAACAACAATACGTCTTGTACCTCGATTACCAACACCAGGGGTCTTAACTGTCCATTCTCTATATGGCCCACTACCTGTATCTAGTCGTTGGCTATTCGGTGATATACGATAACTATTTTCAAATTCAATACCATCCCTTGCATAAGCAGGCCTATTCAATTTGATATTGTCTACTGTTTTATGTAACTCCTTCATTTCTTTAGGAGTCATATCGTGTCCCCATTTATCCTTTATAGCAGCGTGAGCCTGCTTCGGATTCTTAGCAGAATGGCTACATGTCAACCCCAGCGGATCCACCCACATCAGCGGGTTCGGCGCATACTGATACAGGTTCAACCCGCCGCGCAGCCCTATCGGATCCTGCGTGGTGAAACGCCCCACCTCGGGTTCGTAGTAGCGGAACAGGTTGTAGTGCAGGCCGCTTTCGTCGTCCTGATATTGCCCGGCGTAGCGCAGCGGCTGCTGGTATTGCGCGCCCTGCCGCTTCGCCGCGCCGGCCACCGTCTGGCCCTGCAGCTTGCCGAAGGTGTCGTATTGCCCGGACCAGCACAGGTTGCCCGCTGCGTCGGTCACCTCCAGCGGCGCGCTGTTCAGATCGGTGTGATACCAGTAAATATCCGCCGAGCGGCTGTCGCCCGCCTGCTCCAGCGCCGCCAGCGGGCTCCACGGGCTGGCCGGATCGTAGCTCCAGCTGCGGCGGCTGCCGTCGTCGCGCTGCTCCTGCAGCAACCGGTAACCCTGCCACAGGAAACGGGTCGTCTGTTCGGTTTTGCCCCTGTAGCGCACCGTTTTGCGGCTGCGGCGGCCCAGCGCGTCGTAATGGTACTGCGCCTCGAACTCGCCCTGCGGGCCGCGGCCGTGCGCCTGCACCAGCCGGTTGTCGGCGTCGTAGCGGTAGTGCTGTTCGTACAGGCCGTTGCGCCGGCTGATCAGGTTGCCCCAGGCGTCGTAACGGTAAAACAGTTTTTGCCAGTGCGTCAGGCGGTTGTCGGCGATCGGCGCCAGCGGCAGGTGCGCGTCGATGTCGCTCTGCGGGCTGCGTTCGCCCAGCAGGTTATCCGCCAGATCGTACACCAGCCGTGCGCCCGGTTTGCCCTGATTGGGTTCGCGGTGTTGCAGCAGGCGGCCTTCGGCGTCGTAACCATAGTGCACTTCGCCGCGCAGCGCGTCGCTCACCCCGGCCAGCTCGCCGCGGCCGGTGTAGCGATAGGCGCGCCACAGCACGCCGTCTTCCGGCCGGGTCAGTTTATCGTGGCCGAAGGCGCTGCTCTGCCAGCTGCGGCGGCCCATGGCGTCGTAACGCCGCTGCTGCTGCAGCGCGCCCTGGCTGCGGCCGGTTTCCCGGTGCAGGCGATCGCGGGTGAACTCGCTCACCACCTGCTGGTTGAATTTGATGGCGCTGGCGTGGCCGGAGCCGTAATACAGCCACTGCAGGCGATCGCCCTGCGGCAGCGTCAGCGCCTGCAGGTTGGCCAGCGCATCCCACTGGTATTGCAGCTCGCCGTTCACGCCCTGCTCGCCGAGCAGCCGCCCGGCGGCGTCATAGCGCATCTGCACGCTGTCCGGCTCGATGCCCAGCGCCGCGCCGCTCGCCGTCGGCAGGCGGTTCAGCTCGCGCAGCCGCCCCATGGCGTCGAAACGGTAATGCCATTCCGCGCTGGCGTTGCCGCGCCAGACCATCTGCCCCGCCTCGTCGAAGCGGAAGCGCTGTTCGCGCTGCGTCAGCTCACCTGCGCTGCCCGGCAGGCCGACCTCGCGGTGCGCCTCCAGCAGCCCGGCCGCGCCGTAGCGATAATCGTGGCGGGTGTCGTCCGGGCGCTCTTCGGTCAGCACGCGGCCCACCGCATCGTAGCTGAAGCGGTATTCGCCGCCGTTGCCGTTCTCCAGCCGCGTCAGCCAGCCCTGCGGGCTGTAGTGATAGCGCCGGGTGCGGTTGATGCGATCGGTGATGCTGACCGGCAGCCCCAGGGCGTTGTACTGCCAGCGGGTCAGGCTGCCCAACGCGTCCTGATGCTCGGCCAGCTGGCCGTGCGCATTCCAGTTAAAGCGCTCTTCGCCGCCGTCCGGGTGGATCAGGGTGTGCAGGCGCCCGCCGTTATCCCATCGGTAATGCGTCTGATGGCCTTCGGCATCGGTCTGCGTCGTCAGCTGCCCCAGCGCATCGTAGGTATAAGCCGTCACGCTGCCGGAACAGTCGGTGTAGCGCGTCAGCTGGCCGCGAGCGTCCCACTCCAGCTTCACTTCCCCGCCCAGCGCGTCGATCACACTAGCGGGCAGGCTCTCTTCGTCATCAGGATAGCGGTACAGCGTGGCGTTGCCCAGCGCATCGACATAGCGCGTCGGGCGCCCCAGCGTGTCCCAATGCTGCGCCTCACTGCTGCCGTCCGGGTAGGCGACGGCGAACAGCCGGCCGCTGTTGCGCGAATATTGATAGCGCGTCACGCGGCCGAGCGGATCGGTCTCCGACAGCAGGCGGCCGTAGGGATCCCATTCGCTCTGGCGCTGCGCGCCGCCGGGCAGCAGCACGCTGCACAGCTCGCCGCGTTGGTAGATGAAACCGTAGCGGCGCTGGTCGAAATCGGTGTACTGCGCCACGTTGTCGTCGTCATCCAGCCGCCACTCCGCCCGTTTGCCGTCGCCGCGCACCGCGCTGCGGCGCCCGCCGGCGAAGTCATAGCCGAACTCAAGGGATTCCCCGGCGCTGTTGCGGTAGGCCGTCACGCGCGGCACGCCGTCGATCTCTTGCCATTGGTATTCGTTCAGCAGCCCGGCGGCGTCCTGGTGGCTGATCATCAGGCCGTCGCGCCAGCCAAAGCGCCGCGTCACCTCACCGGCGCGGTTGCTCACCGTCGTCAGTTGGCCCTGCTCATCGTAACCGTAGCGCGCCAGCGTTCGTTCACCGTCGGCGGTTTGCAGCGCCACTTCACGCAGGCGGCCCTGCGCATAGCGGCACATCAGGCGCTGCCCGGCGCTGTCCACCAGTTCGCTCAGCAGTCCCTCATCGTCGTAGAACAGCGAGGTGGCGTTGCCGATGGCGTCGGTGATCATGCTCAGCCGGCTCGGCTGGTCGCCCGCCAGCGGCGGGTAGTGGAAAATCTGTTCGCCGACGTCAAACAGCTGCCAGCTGCCGTCGTCGTTGTGCATCAGCCAGCATTTTTCGGCTTCGCAGTAGGTTTTGTGGCCGCGCGGCACCATAGGGAAAGCGACGAAGTCGCCGGAAGGCGCACGCCACACCAGGCCGTCCTGATACGGCTGCAGGCTGCTCTCCCAGAACAGGTTCCAGCCGCGGCCCAGTACGCCGTCGCCGGGGTTGCCGCTGCGCCAATAGCGCTGCCAGGCGACCGGCAGGCGCGAAGGCAGCACGAAATCGAGATCGTCTTCGCCGTCGAGGAATTTCTGGCCGCTGACGATATCCACCGGCCGGGCGATAATGCCGACCGCGGCGGTGGCGGTCATCAGGGTGCCGGCGCGGCAGGCGATGCGCGCCAGTTTGTTGATGCCGGGCAGCTTGCCCAGCAGTTTGCCGAGCGCCCCCAGCTTGCCGGCAGCGCCGCCCACGCCGCCCACCAGGCCGGCGAACAGCAGCGTCAGGTCAGAGACCTTGTACAGCCAATCCGGCACTTCGGGCTTGATCGGCAAGGTGGTGACGGTGCCGCCGCCGATAAACACGTTGGGCGAGCCTTCCATCACCTGCGCGTCGCAGTTGGTTTTGTCCCCCACGCGCGAGGCGGGCTGGCCGTTGATGCTGACCTTGTCGGAGCCCTGCGCCATCTGCATGCTCGGGCCGTCGTCGCTGCAGGCCACCTGGCTGTTGGTGGCGAGCGCGGCGGGTTTGCCGTTGATGAAGACGTTGGGGGAGCCGGTGACGATATTGCCTTTGGGGGTCAGGCTACCGGCACCGGCGTCGGCAATGCCGTCGCGCGCCGCGGTGGCCGCCTCCCCGGTGAGATACCCCACCGCCAGGCTGGCGCCGATAAGCAGCACGCCGACGCCGATACAGGAAGCCGCCAGGCCGGCGACGAACAGCGCCCCCGCAGCCACCGCGCCTGCGGCGGCGATCAGGCCGCCGACAAGGGTGCCGGCAATCATGCCGGCCAGGGCATGGGAATGCCCGATGGTATCGCCGACGCGAGCCGCTTCGGTCATCGTAAGTTCCTTTTACGCAAAGAGTTCATCGTTAGGCCGCCCGGTAACTGCTCAGCACCTGCTGCAGCAGCGCGTCGTCTTGCGGCGTCAGCTTGCGCGCCATCGCCAGAGTGAATACCAGCACCCGGCCTTCCGCCAGCGCAAACACCGCCTGGTTCTGCCAGATGCGTTTGCCGTCGCGCAGGTAGCTGGCGCGCACCCACTCACCGGCGGCCAGCCCATCGCCCAGCGTCGCCGGTTCGCGGCTTTTGAACGCCCAGCCTTTCAGCCCCTGCGCCAGCGCATCGAGCTGGCGGGTGACGTAGCCTTCCAGGCTCTCCGCCGGCTGCAGCGCATCGCGGGAAATATTGACTGAGGGGGAAACATCATCGCCGGCCAACAGGACGTTGACCGTGCGATCGGCATAGCCTTCCGGCAAAGCGACGCTGCCTTCGCTGAAAGCGCAGCGGGATAAAGCGGACATGCGAGGATCCTTTTGCATAAATAATGCTTAAGCATCGCATAACTTAGCCTTGAAATAAAACCATCAGATACGGCGAATGTTGCGCGGCGTGACCGCGTTCACTGTGCAAAAGAGCGGTGCCGGAATCTGGCCGGGAATCAAACCGTCATATTACAGAATTATCTGAATCCACCGGCGCGCCGCCGCGCCGATTATGGCTATACTCGGCTTTCGTCCGTTTTTCAGGAGATCAGGATGCTGAGATTCACCCGTAGCGCGCTGCTGTGCGCCGCGCTGGCCGCGTTCGCCGCCGGCGCCGCCGAAACGCCGACGTTCGGCCCGGAGCTGCAGGGCTTTCACTACCCCTACCCGTTGCAGCAGTTCAGCTTCACCTCGCAGGGGCAGCCGTTAAAAATGGGCTATATGGACGTGCCGCCGGAAGGCGCCGCCAACGGCCGCACCGCGCTGTTGCTGCACGGTAAAAACTTCTGCGCCGCCACCTGGCAGGACACCATCAAGGCGCTGAGCAAGGCCGGTTACCGCGTCATCGCGCCCGATCAAATCGGCTTTTGCTCCTCCACCAAGCCGGCGCATTACCAGTACAGCTTCCAACAGCTGGCGCAAAATACCCACGGCCTGCTGCAGAATCTGAACATCAGCAAGGCCATCGTCATCGGCCACTCCACCGGCGGCATGCTGGCCACGCGCTACAGCCTGATGTACCCGCAGGCGGTGGAACGGCTGGTGATGGTCAACCCGATCGGCCTTGAGGACTGGAAGGCGAAAGGCGTGCCGTGGCGCAGCATCGATCAGTGGTTCGCGCGCGAGCTGAACACCTCCGCTGAGAGCATCCGCAATTATGAGCAGCACACTTACTACGGCGGCCGCTGGAAGCCGGAGTACGATCGCTGGGTGGACATGCTGGCCGGGCTGAACAACGGGCCGGGCCATCGCCTGGTGGCGTGGAACTCGGCGCTGATCTACGACATGATCTTCACCCAGCCGGTGTATTACGAGTTCAAGGATCTGCAAACGCCCACCACGCTGATGATCGGCACCGCCGACACCACCGCCATCGGCAGCGATATCGCCCCGCCGGCGGTCAAAGCCGCGATCGGGCATTATGACGTGTTAGGCAAACAGGCGGCGAAACTGATCCCGCACGCCACGCTGATCGAGTTCGCCGGGCTCGGCCATGCGCCGCAGATGGAGGAGCCGGAGCGTTTCCATCAGGCGCTGCTCAAGGCGCTGCAACCCTGAGCGGCCGGTTGGCGCGGCCGCTGCACGGCGGCTAAACTTTCAGCTGGCACTCAACTGCAGGAGACAGCCATGCGACAGATTATTGCCAGCGCCTTCATCAGCCTCGACGGCGTGATGCAGGCGCCGGGCGGGCAGGACGAAGACCGCAGCGGCGGCTTTCGCTTCGGCGGCTGGACCGCCCCCTACTGGGATGACGCCGTCGCGGAAACGATGAGCGATCTTTTCTCTGCGCCTTTCGATCTGCTGCTCGGGCGGCGCACCTACGATATCTTCGCCGGTTACTGGCCGCAGATCACCGATGAAGCTGACCCGTTTTCGTCCGATATCGCCCGCACGTTCAATCAGGCGGTCAAATACGTCGCCACCCACCACGGCGAGACGCTGGCGTGGCAGAACAGCCAGTGGCTGGGGCGGGACATCATCGCCCGGCTGCGCGAGCTGAAGCGCGCTCAGGGGCCGGTGCTGCTGGTGCAGGGCAGCAGCACGCTGATGCAACAGCTGCTGGCCAACGATCTGGTGGACGAACTGCGCCTGCTCACCTACCCGGTGTTGCTCGGCGGCGGCAAGCGGCTGTTCGATGAAAACGCCGCGCCGGCGGCCTTCACGCTGACCCAATCGGTGGTCTCGCCCGGCGGCGTGATCGTGGCCCACTACCGCCGCGCCGGCGAGGTGGACACCGGCGACTTCACGGTGGAAAGCGCGGCGGCGGCCCAGTCGTAAAAAAAGGGCCGTTCGGCCCTTTTCTCTTTTCCTTCCTCGCCCTCAGGCAAACAGAATATCGCTCTGCTCCACCTGCCCGACCACGTGGATCTTGAAGTCGGCGGCGTAGCTGTTGCTCTGGGTGTTCATCAACAGATCGGTGGTGCCGTTGAAGGCGTCGAAGTTGAGTTGGATCTCGCCTTTCTGGCCGCTGAAGGCGCTGCCGCTGTCGATAAAGCGCAGCTCGCTCAGGCTGTTGTTGAAGCGCAGGCCGGAGAGATCGATCTTGTCGATGCCGTGCTCGAAGTCTTCAATCACGTCGAACGCCGCCACCGTGGACTCTTTGGCGTTGAGATAGACGAAATAGTCGGTGAAGTTATTGGCGTCTTTGCCGCCCCACAGATGATCCGCCCCCAGGCCGCCGTACAGGATATCGGAGCCGGCGTTGCCCGCCAGCAGGTTGTCCTGATCGTTGCCGATGATCAGATCGCGCCCGCTGCCGCCGATGGCGTTCTCGATGATCGCCCCGCGCGCGATGGCGACGTTCTGCGTGCCGCCGCCGACGCTGGAGAACGCGCCGTCGTTCAGGTTGATCATCTGCTGCTGGCTGTAGCCGGAGAAGTCCAGCGTGTCGTTGCCGCCGGCGTCCCACACCGCGAAGTTGACCGGTTTGCCGTTGTCCGCCGTGGCGGTCAGGAAATCGCGCCCGGTGTTGGAGTTGAAGCCGTACACCGTGTCGCCGGTGCGGGTGCTCATGTTGGCGCCGTACAATTTTTGGATCGCGGCGATGTCATCCACCATCGGGCCATAGCCGTACACCCCTTTGGTGTCGGCGCCGGTGTAACCGGCGTTGAAATAGCTCATGATCGAGTATTGCAACGAATCCTGATAATAGGCGGCATCGTTCTGGTAGCTCGGGTTGCCTAACGATGCGTCATAAGATCCCGGGTGCGCCAGCCCCAGGGCATGCCCCAGTTCGTGGGTGAAGGTCTGGCTGCTGAAGTCGCCGCTAACCGGCGCCTTATGGGTGGCGAAGTTTTTGTTAAACCATACCGTGCCGGCGAAGGCGTTATCGCTGCCCGCTTTGGAGCTAGGCGGGTAATAGGCGTACGCGTTGATGGCATTCGGGCCGCTGCCGGCGGCGGTGCTGCCGTCGGCGCGCTGGGTGAAGTAAGCGAAGGTAATATCCGCGCGGTGGTTGATGTCGGTGGACGCCGCCGCAGTAAAGGTTACGTTCGCCACATCGGCCCAGGCCTGCATCGATTTCAGCGCCTGAGCCTGCGCCGCCAGGGTCAGCGGCTGCAGCCCCTTGTCGCCGTCGCCGGTCTGGCCGATGCGGTTCAGCGCGCTCTGCGTCAGGAAGGAATAGGTCAGCGCCACCGGCTGGTGATACGCCTGATCGCCGTTGTGCGTCAGGCCCGGCCGCGTCAGCTGATCGGCGGCGCGATCGAAGCTGAAGTTATCGCGGATTTTACCCAGGTTGTTGATGGCTGCCCCGCCGCGCTGGTTGCTGTACAGGTTAGCGTTGTCCAGCGTGAACAGCGCGCCGTAGCCCAATCCGTCATAGGGGCTGCCGGGCTGATGATAGTAAAACTGATAGTTGTGATCGTTGGGGGATGTGGCGGCCAGGCTGGTGAACTCATCGTCATCTTGCAAAATGTCGTTGTGGCGACTGCTCATTGCATTCTCCTTTTACACAGTAGGAATCCACTCGCTTTGTAAGACTATTCATCAGTCGTTCTAATCTAAGCCAAGGCTTAGGATTGACCAGTATAGTAATTAACCCCGACGGCGCGAGCCCACGCCGCCGCGCATCACCGCGCCGGGCGTTAAGGCGGAAATAATCATAACGATTTGTATTAGCGCAGTATTAATGAGAAAGATAAGCGTATCGGCGGGCTAATGACTCGTCTTTTTGGGCATGTTATCGCCGGTTAGATCAGAATTATCGAGGATTAAAAAACCTAATCCTTGCCTCATCATCCTGCCGGGAACGTGCTAAGGTGTGAACGGACAGCCGAAAGGAGTGACCCGATGCCAACCCATTTCCTTATGCGCGCCTTGCGCCGCGCCAGCCTGACAGGAGTCATTATGAGCGTATTGTGCAGCAGTGCCCTGGGCAGTTCACTGCCGTTGCTGGAACCCGCCGCGCTGAAGGGCGACTGGCAGCTCGCCGCCATCGGCGACGGTAAAACCGTCTGCGAGGTGCAGCTGAGCGACGAAGCGGTAGCCAACACCAACGCCTTCCGCTTCAGCGCCTCAGCCGAATGCCTGCAGCCGCTGGCGCTGCACGCGCTGCCGGTCGCCTGGCGGCCAACGCCGGACGGCATGACGCTGACCGACGCTGAAGGGAGCATGGTGGCGTTTCTGGCCCTGACCGCGCCGAAGCGCTATGAGCTGATCGACCGCAACGGCCCTTCGCGCTTTGTGCTGATCCCGCGCTAATCCTTCAGGCGAACAGCAAGCCAAGCAGCGCGCCACCGGCCAGCACCCACAGCGGATGGAGGCGCTTGCTCATGCTCAAGCCCGTCGCCAGCGCCACGATCGCCGCCAGCCGCCAATTGGGCGCGGAAGCCTCGGCGATCAAAAGGCCGCTGGCCACCACCAGCCCCACGGTCAGCGGCACCAGCCCGGCCTGCACGATGCGGCGCCACGGGCGATCCTTAAAGCGCCGCCAGGCGCCCATCACCAATAGCGTAACGATGGAAGACGGCCCGAACTTGGCGACCGAAGACACCAGCAGCCCCGCCCAACCGGCGACGTGCCAACCGACCAGCGGCACGATCATCATGTTCGGCCCCGGCGCGGCCTGCGCCATGGCGAACAGCGCGCTGAACTCCTGGGCGCTCATCCACTGATGCACCTCCACCACCTGCCGCTGCATCTCCGGCAGAATGGTCATGCCGCCGCCGAACGCCAGCAGAGACAGCTCGGTGAAAATCAACGCCAACGCCATCAACACCCCGCTCATGACGGCCACCGCCACATCAGCAGAATGCTCAGCGGCGCCAGCACCAGCATGGTCGGCAGCAGCGGCAGGCGCAGCCAGGCAATGGCGATCAGCGCCAGCGCCACAATCGCCAGCGCCGCCCACTTGCCGCGCAGCGGCAGCAGCATCTTAATCCCGGTCGAGAGCAGCAACCCGGCGGCGGCGGCGGCCAGACCGGCGAACACATGCTGCACATGAGGATCGTTTTGGAAGCGGGCGTACACCACGCCCAGCCCCACCACAATCGCCGTCGGCGCGCTGATGAGGCCCAACAAGGCGCACAGCGCGCCGCGCAGCCCGCGAAACTCCATGCCCACCGCCACCGACAGGTTGATCACGTTGCCGCCGGGCAGAAACTGGCACAGCCCGAGCAGCTCGGTGAATTGTTCGCCGCTCAGCCAGCGCCGGCGCTCCACCAACATGCTGCGCGCCATCGGCAGTACGCCGCCGAAGCCGATCAACCCCAGCCACAGAAAGCCCAAAAACAGCGCCGCGTTGCCCGGCGCTGCCGCCGGGTGCGGTTTTATCGTATTGATATCTGACATGACATTGCCGTTCCACATCGCTTGTTTTGATGTCTGGTATCATGCGCGCCGCCGTGCCATGATGTCTAATGCATTCCGGAACTACTAAAGATACCTTTGAGGTATGGCTATGATCGAACTGCGTCGCCTGCGGGCGTTCGTCACCGTGGTGGAAGAAGGCAACATCACCCGCGCCGCCGAGCGGCTGTTTATCCAGCAGCCGCCGCTGACCCGTTTATTACAGGGGTTGGAAGATGAATTGGGCGTGAAATTGTTGCAGCGATTGCCGCGCGGCGTGCGCGTCACCGAAGCGGGCGGCGTGCTGTTCGAAGAAGCCCGCGCCCTGCTGGCGCGCGCCGAACGCCTGCGAGAAGCGGTGCAGCGCGCCGCCCGCGGCGAGCAGGGCCATATCGCCATCGGTTTCACCAGTTCCGCCGCGCTGCACCCGTTCGTGCCCAACCTGCTGCGCCGCTACCGCGACATCCTGCCGGGCATCACCACTCAGTTGGAAGAGGCCGGCAGCGGCGAGCTGATGGAGGCGTTGCTGGAACAGCGCCTCGACGCCGCCTTCGTGCGCTCGCCGGCCAACGGCATTCCCGGCCTGAGCGTCGAGCCGGTGCTCAGCGAGCCGATGATCGTCGCTCTGCCGCTGGGCCATCGGCTGGCGCATGAGACGCAGCAGCCGCTGCCGTTGGCCGAACTGGCCCACGAGGCGTTTATTCTCTATCGCCGCCCGGCCGGCCAGGGGCTGTACGACGCCATTCTGGCCGCCTGTCACCGCGCCGGCTTCAGCCCGCGCATCGTGCAGGAAGCGCCGCGCCTGCCGGCCACCCTCAGCCTGGTCGGCGCCGGATTGGGGGTGTCAATCGTGCCCGGTTCGATGCGGCGGCTGGGCGGCGACGGCATCGTCTACCGCACTCTCGCCGCAGAGGCGCAGCTCAGCGCCCCGCTTTACCTGGCGCTGCGCCGCAGTCCGGCCTCGCCGATCGTCGAGCGCTTTCGGCAACTGGTGCTGGAGACCGTGGGGCAGTCATAAAAATAGCCCAAACGGCCAATAAAAAATGACGTTCGTTTATTATTTATTTAAATTATCCGGCGACTAAAATTAATTCCATCCAATGACTATTCAACTTCCGTTTAATTAATTAAACCTGCACTCACTTAGTAACAAACGCAAACAAATAAGCGCCTACGCAATACCTTCCAGCCGCTAGGATTTAAGGGTCACAGCCTATTTCCGCCGATGACAAAAATCATTTCAATGGCGATCGCGCCTTCCCTGTCGCCTGCTTCTGCAGGCGCACGGCTTTATATTGGAGAAAATGCTATGCTATCGCGTCGTGATATATTAAAAGTCTCCGCCGTCAGCGCGGCCGCCGCCGGCATGATTGGCGGCATCGCCAAAAATGCCGCTGCTGACGACCATCGCAATATCGTGCCCCCCAGCAGCTATCAGCCGCCTGCCGATGCGCAGCATCTCTATAAATACAAATTCACCGACAGCAAAAAGCGCAGCCTGCCCAGCGGCTGGGCGCGCGAAGCCACCGTCGAGCAATTCCCGATCTCCGAGGGCGTGGCCGGCGTCGACATGACGCTGGAGCCGGGCGGCGTGCGCGAATTGCACTGGCATGCTATCGCCGCCGAATGGGCGTTTATGCTGGAGGGCCATGCGCGCATCACCATCCTCGATCCCGAAGGCAAATGCGAAGTGGCGGATTTCGGGCCAGGCGACGTCTGGTATTTCCCAAAAGGCTACGGCCATTCCATTCAGGCGTTGGCGGACGGCGCGCATTTTATTTTGGCGTTCGATAACGGCCATTTCTCCGAATTCGGCACCTTCAGCATCACCGATTGGGTGGCGCATATGCCGAAAGAGGTATTGGAAAAAAGCGTCAACATGCCGGCGGCGGTATTTTCCAAGGCCAAACAGGGTGAAGCTTATATTGTCGGCGGCGCCGTTCCGCCCGCCTTGCCATTGCCGAAAAACGACGGCGGATTAAATAACGCCCCGCTGACCCACCGTTATGAATTAATGAAGCAAAAACCGTTCTTTGAAAATGACGCCGGCAGCGTCCATTTGGTGTCGTCGAAAGAGTTCCCCATCTCCACCACCATGACCGGCATCATCGAGATCGTGAAACCCGGCGCAATCCGGGAATTGCACTGGCACCCCAATGCCAACGAATGGCAATACTATATTGCCGGCAAAGGCCGAATGACGGTGTTCAGCTCGCACGGCCACGCGCAGAAGGAAGAGTACGCCCCTTCAGACGTCGGCTACGTGCCGCAGGGCTTCGGCCATTACATCGAGAACATCAGCGATGAGGATTTGAAGGTATTGATCGTGATGGACAACGGCATTTATCAGGATATTTCGTTGTCCGACTGGCTGGCGAAAACCCCGGCCTACCTGCTGGCGAACAACTTCAACAATCAGGTTGAGGACTGGCAGGATCGGCCGAAAGACAAACGGGTGATGTCGCGGCGCAGCCGCTGACGCCGCGGCGAGGGAGGCGCTCCCTCGCCGCTTTTCTTTACTGCTTACGCTGCTCCGCCACCTGTTTGGCGGTGACTTTGCCCTGCTTGTCGCCGAAATGGCCGACCACAAAGTTGGCGACCGCCGCCACTTCCTCGTCGGAATAGGCGCTGCCGAACGCCGGCATCATCTCATGCCGCTCGCCGACGCTGATGCTCGTCCCCTTCAGGATGGCCTGCACCACGCTGCGCCCCTGCGGATCGTTCACCGCCGTGCTGCCGACCAGCGATGCGTACTCGCTCTGGCGGCCCGGCCCGTTCCACTGGTGGCAACCGCTGCAGTCGTTGGCGAACACCCGGCGCCCAAGCGAACTGTCTTGCCCGCCCGGCAGGATCGGGGTGGAAGCCCCCGCGCCCTTCGGCTGCAGGTTCACCTCCGCCGCGCCGTCGCCGGCGATAGGCTCGATGTCGCGCAGGTATTTCACCAGCGCCAAATTATCTTCCGGCGTCAGGAACTGCAGGCTGTTTTCCACCGCTTCCGCCATCGGGCCAGCGGCGCTGCTGCGCCCCGGCGCATGGCCGGTAGCCAGATATTGCGACAGCTGCTGGTCGCTCCAGCCGCCGATGCCGGTCTGTTTGTCCGGCGTGATGTTGGCGGCGAACCAGCCCTGCACCACTTCACCGCTCAGGTGCTTGCTCTGGTTAAGACCGAACCCCAGATTGCGCGGCGTATGGCACTCGCCGCAGTGGCCCAGCGCCGTCGCCAGATAGGCGCCGCGATTCCACTGTTCATCCTTGTTGAGATCCGGCGCGAAGCGCTGCTCATGGAAGAACGCCAGGTTCCAGAATTTCATGCCCCAGCGCTGGTTGAACGGGAACGACAGCTCGTTTTGCGGGTTGGCCTGTTTCACCGGCGGCAGGCTGAACAGATAATCCTTGATCGCCAGCACGTCGTCGCGGCTCAGCCCGGTGTACGAGGTATAAGGCATCGCCGGATACAGGTTGCCCTGCGGGCCGATGCCCTCACGCACCGCGCGCACGAACTGATCGTCGCTCCAGTTGCCGATGCCGGTCTCCTTGTCGGCGGTAATATTGGTGCCGTAAATGGTGCCGAACGGCAATTTGAAGGCGAAGCCGCCCGCATAAGGCGCGCCGCCCGGCGCGGTGTGGCACGCCACGCAGTCGGCGGCGCGCGCCAGGTACTCGCCGCGCGCCAGTTTGTCGGTCATGCCGGCCGGCGCCCCGGCGATCGGCGCCGCCGGCTCAGCGCCGGTGGGCCGCAGCAGCGTGTACAGCGCGTATCCTCCCGCCAACACCACCACGGCGATAATCAGCCATAACAGCCCTTTCAAGGCATTGCTCATCGCATCTCTCCCTAACCCAACGCCTTGGCGGCCTGGTGGATGGCGGCGCGAATGCGCACATAGGTGGCGCAGCGGCAGACGTTGCCGCCCATCGCCGCGTCAATGTCCGCATCGCTCGGATCCTTGCTTTGCGCCAACAGCGCGCTGGCGCTCATGATCTGGCCGGACTGGCAGTAACCGCACTGCACCACGTCCAGATCAAGCCAGGCTTCCTGCACCGCCTTGCCTTCCGGTGTGGCGCCCACGGCTTCGATGGTGGTGATTTTCTTGCCGACGGCGGCGGAGACCGGCGTCATGCACGAACGCACCGGCACGCCGTCCAGATGCACGGTACAGGCGCCGCACATGGCGATGCCGCAGCCGAACTTGGTGCCGGTCAGGCCGGCTTCGTCACGCAGAAACCACAGCAGCGGCATGTGCGGATCGCCCTCAAAGATCAGCGGCTGATCGTTTACAGTTAAATGAATCATCAGGTTCTCTCCTTGTCAGACGCCGGATTCGCAGTGGGATTATGCAGCGGCAGGCTCAGCGAGGTGCGGGGCCGCCCGAGCAGCGCCAGCGCATTGCCGACCGCCGGGGCGATGGTCGGCACCCCCAGCTCGCCCACGCCGGTCGGTTTCTCGGTCGAGGGCACGATGATCACCTCGATCTCCGGCATCTCATCGATGCGCAGCGGGCGGAAGTTATTGAAATTGGACTGTTCGACCACGCCGTCTTTCAGCGTGATATTGCCGTATAGCGCCATGCTGAGGCCGTAACCGATGCCGCCCTCGATCTGCGCGCGGATCACGTCGGGGTTCACCGCCACGCCGCAGTCCACCGCACACCACACTTTATGCACTTTCGGGATGCCGCCTTCGCCGATCGACACCTCGGCCACCTGCGCCACATAGGTATCGAACGCCTTGGCGACGCCCACGCCGCGCGCGCGCCCGTCCACCACCTTGGCGCCCTGCCAGCCGGCGGCTTTGGCCACCGCCCGCAGCACGCCCGCCGCGCGCGGCGCATCGCCCATCAGCGCCAGCCGCCCTTCGACCGGATCCTGCCCGGTTTCCTGCAACAGCTGATCGATAAAGCTCTCCACCGCATGGCCGGTGTGGGTGCTGGCGACCGACCGCAGCGAGGTGGTCGGCACCTTGCCGGGCACGATGTGCGCATCGCAGCGGAAGGCTTCGAAGGTGTATGACACCTCGCTGGCGCCCTCGACCATCATTTGATCGAGCCCGTTGACCACCAGCGCATCCATCGCGCTGTGGCGCGTCCAGGAGTGGCCGACCACGGTATCGGTCCAGCCCACCACCTTGCCGCCGCGAATGGCGCCGCGCAGGCGGTGCAGGATCATCGGGCGATACCAGCCGTTGCGGATGTCGTCCTCGCGCGTCCACACCACCTTCACGCCGTAACCGGGGCCGATGCCCTTGGCCGCCGCCGCCATGTCGGCCGCCAGATCCGGCCCCAGCGTCGGGTTGCCTAAATCGATGCGCCGGCCGAAGCTGCCGCCCGCCAGAATGGTTTCAATCTGCACCTTGTCCGGCGGCAGCTCGAACAGATCGCACAGCTGCTTATGGTCAAGCGTCTGGATTTGGCAGCCGTAGCGCGCCTTAACGCTCTCGCCGTCCCAGAACAGATAGCCGCCCAGCGGCTCCATCGGCGCGTGGGCGACGTACGGGAAGGTGTATTCAGCCTCGATCACCTTGTCGGCCTTATCGAACACCTCGTCCGGCTTGCCGTGGCTCTTCGCCACCACGCCGGTTTTTTGCGCCACCTGGCGGAACTCGGCGTAGATTTCCTCGGTGTTGCGCCGTTCGGCCTGCGCATCGTCCCAGGTGACCCTCAGCCGTTCCCGCCCCTGGATCGCCGCCCAGGTGTTTTTGGCGTAAACCGCTACGCCGGTGGCAACCTGTTTCACCGCCACCACGCCCGGCACCGCCAGCGCCCGCTCGGCGTCGAAGGTCGCCACTTTGCCGCCGAAACGCGGCGGTTTCTTGATGGTGACGGTCAGCATGTCCGGCTCGTGGATATCCTGCGAGAACTGCGCGCTGCCGTTGGTTTTCGCCAGCGAATCGACGCGGTGCAAACCGCGCGTTTTGCCGATCAGGGTGAAATTGGCCGGATCCTTCAGCGTCAGGCTGGCGGGATCGGGCGGCGGCAACGTGGCGGCCAGCGCGGCGAACTCGCCAAAGCCCGCTTCGCGCCCGCTGGCGGCATGGCGGATCTTGCCCGCCTGCACGGTGATTTCCTGCGCCGAGGTTTTCCAGCTCTGCGCGGCGGCCTGCACCAGCAGCGCGCGCGCCATGGCGCCCATGCGCCGCATTTGCTCATAGGCATTGGCCACCGAGCTGGAACCGCCGGTCCCCTGGAATCCGAAGGCCAGGTTTTTGTAGATATTGGTGTCCACCGGCGCGGCCACGACCCGCACCTGCGCCCAATCGGCATCGAGCTCTTCGGCAACCAGCGTCGCCATGCCGGTATAGACCCCCTGGCCCACTTCGGTGTGTTTACTGATGACGGTGACGACGCCGTCGGCGCCGATCTGAACGAAGGCGTTGGCGTCTAACGCCGCCGTGCCGGAGACGGCCGGGGCGTTCGAGCGCGCCAGCGCGCCGGTGGACGGTAGATAGGCGCCGATCACCAACGCCCCGGCGCCGACGATAAACCGCCGCCGCGAAAGCGGAACTTGGGATATGCTCATTGCTCATGACTCCAAAAAAACCGAAGGCGTCACTGCCTTCGGCGAAACAACTCTTGTTATGGGAATGGCTTGCCGCGCCGGTCAGGTGACATAGCGCAACAGAGCAATAATTAGCGTAGCCTATTATTCAGCAAGCCTAATCTTGATAAGGGATTTTCTGTTGGAGAATCGTGCGGTGCGGGCGGGAACCCGCACCGGGGGTCAGCTCTGCGTCGTCGCCAGAGAGGAGAAGACGCTGAGCAGGCGGATTTGCGCCGCCATGTTGTCGCTGTCGAAGGCCACGGTGAGCGCGTCCTGGCGCTGCACGCCGGGCACCAGGCTGAACAGATCCGCCAGCACCGGTTTGGCCGCCATCAGCGTCAACCGATAAGGTGGCATGAAGCGGCGCTCCACCGGCAGTCTGGCTCCCTGGCGCACCTGCTGCATCGCCCGCTCGCGGATCTCCGCCCGCGCCCGCTGAGGGCTGAGCGATTCAGCGGCGGTTTGCGAGATGGCGCGTTTCACGCAAACATAGCCAGATTGCGGATAACGCTCAGCGATCCAACGTTGCAGCTCGTCGTCACCGCTCACCAGCCACAGCGGGACGTTCAACTCGGCCGCCGCCGCCGCATACAGATCGCTTTCGCCTACCACCTCGCCGTTCAGGCTGACGCGGTAAAAGGCCCGGCCATTGATGGTATGCGCCAGCACGCCGCGTTCGCCGGCGGCGCTGTGATAACCGATACACATCAGGCCGTCGTAACGTTGATGCTGCAGCCCTTCCACCATCGATAGCCCGCGCGGTTTGCCCTGCACCAGGCGCGCCCGCGCATCGATGCGATCGGCGCGCAGGTTCTGCATCATCGCGTGGCTGTCGGCCACCGTCACCTCGGTGGCGCCGCCGGCAAAAGCGCCGTCGATGGCGGCGTTGACCTCCTGCTCCATCAGCTCGCGCGCCGCCGCATAGTCAGCATGGGCCGGGTTGCACTGCTCCGGCCGCATCACGCCGGCGATACCCTCGATATCCGCAGAGATAAAGACTTTCACATCACACTCCCGTTATTTAATTTTCCGCCAGCCGATCGAGCAGCGGGCCCAACGCCATACGATCGTGTTGCTGGAAACCGCTGACGCCTTCGGCGCTGAGCAAGGCATCCAGCACCGCGTATTCGGTGGCGTCCGCGGCCGCCGCAAACAGCGGCTCCAGCCGCTCGTCCGGCAACGTCGCCCCCAGCAACCGGGTGGAAAACGCCAGCGCGATATCGCCGGAGCCGTGCCCCCAATGGCTGCCCACCCGCCCCAAACCGGCGCCCGCGCGGCGGGCGATGCGGTTCAGCTGGCGGCTGTCCAGCGCCCGATCGCAGGCGATGATGATAATGACCGAACCGGCGTCCACCTGCGGCGGCGGATCCGCCAACAGTTTGCCCAGCGCCTGGCCAACGCGCACGCCGCTCAGCGTCAACGAGTCGAGGGTGCCGAAGTTGGCCAGCACCAGCACGCCGAGCGTGGTGCCAAGCCCTGGGCAATAGCGTGAGGCGGTGCCGATGCCCCCTTTCAAGCCGAAGCTGCTCATGCCGCGCCCGGCGCCGACGCTGCCGCGCGCAAAGCGGGTGGAATGGTTATCCAGCGCGCTGAAGACGTGCTCCTCACGCACCGCCATCGCCTGAATATCGTTGAGGTAACCGTCGTTGCACTCCAGCACCAGCGGGTTAATGGTGGCGCTGCCGCGGCCGATCTGCGGGTAACGCAGACAGCTGCGCCGCACCATGGCGTTGAACAGCGTGCCGACGGCGAAGGTGTTGCTCAGCAGGATCGGCGTTTGCAGCACCCCCAGCTCGTTCAGCTGCACCAACCCCAGCGGCTTGGCGAAGCCGTTGAGCACCGCGCTGCCGCACGGCAGCGGCTGGTTAAACAGATCGCCCGGCGGCACGATGGCGGTAACGCCGGTCTGGCATTCGCCGTCGGCCAGCGTGTGATGCCCGACGCTGACGCCCGGCACGTCGCACAGGGTGTCGGTCGGGCCGGCCGGATAGCGCGCGCCCGGCAGGCGGCGATGGCGCCGCCAATAGCTCAGCAGATTGTCGAGGCTTTGTTGTTCAAACGCCTGGCTGTCTGTCATGGTTCCCTCATCCGCCGTCAGCCCATCAGAAAACCAGAATATCGCGCAATGCGCCGCGCCGTAAATTGAAAGCCGAAGCGAGCAGCAAAAATAGCCTTGCCCCATCGCCATTTATTGGGTTTTTAGGGGGGAACAGTGAAAATGGCCGGTGCCGCGGGTGATCCCCCCCTTATCCCAAATGTATAACCCGATCTGCCGACGCAATGGTCGTTTCACGGTGGGCAATGATCAGCTTAGTGATATTGAGTCTCTTGATGGCCTGATTCACCACAGCTTCGCTCTCCTTATCCAGCGCGCTGGTGGCCTCATCCAGAAACAAAATAGCCGGTTTTTTGTAGATTGCCCGGGCTATGAATAGCCGTTGTTTTTGCCCGCCGGACAATCCTTCCCCCAACTCGCCAATCAGTGTTTCATATCCCATAGGCATGCGTAAAACCACGTCATGCAGATAGCTGGCACGGGCACAGGCTTGCATCCAGGCATCGTCCACCTCGTCCGCAAACCCGCAAATATTTTCCCGGATCGAGCCGGAGAACAGTTTGTCGTCCTGCATCACGCAGGCAATCATTTTGTGGTAGTTGTTGATGCCGAGCTGGCGGATATCGACACCGTTCACCTCAACCCGCCCTGAATCCGGGGTAAACAGTCCGCACAACACCTTCATCAACGTGGTTTTGCCGGCGCCGGACGGGCCCACGATGGCCACGCTTTCGCCCGGCGCAACGCTGATGTCCAGGCCATCAAAGATAGCCGGTGACTGGCTATCGTAACGATAGCTCAGGGCATGGGTCGTCAATCCCAAAGGTTGCAGCCCCGCCGTGTAAGGGTGATCGGGTTTACGCGCCTCCCGCGGATGCAGGGCGATATCGGCAATGCGCTCGTTATGCAGGCTCATCATGCGCAACTGCAGCAAAAATTCCGTCAGCGACCCGATGCGGTCGGAGAACTGGCCCCGAAAGGCGCCGAACGCCACGAACATGCCGAGGGTCATCTGGTTATCGATCACCAGGCTGGTTCCCAACCACAGAATGACGATCTGGTCGCACGCCGCTATGAAGGTGTTGATCCCGCCAAACAGCATGTCCATTCGGGTGACGCGGATACCCGTGTTGATGGTGTCGATTTCAAGGTTTAGCCAGTGAGCGATGCGGCGTTCTGCCATGCCCTGCATCTTGACGGTAGCGATACCGTACAGCGTCTCCATAAAATACGAGCCTGCCCGCGCCTCTCTAACCAGCGCCTCCTCGGACAGCTGGCGATAATAGCCGTAGGTCAGCAGTCGCATCAGCACATAGAGCGCGGTGAACGCGATCACCACCCCACTCAGCCAGCCGCCATACAGCACCATCATCACCAGCACGCCAATCACCATGATGCCGTCCATGATGGCGCCGACGATGCTGGTGGTGAAAGTGCTGCGCAGCGTATCCAGTGAACCGAAGCGTGACTGAATGTCACCCAGCTTACGCCGTTCAAAGTAACCGAGCGGCAGTCGCAGCAGATGGGTGAACAACCCGGACTGCCACTGCACGTTGATAAGCGTCGACATAACCAGTCCGGACCATGCCCGCACCATGCCGATGGCAGCCCGCAACAAGATAAACAGCATCAATCCGGCGCAGATGAGCGACAGTAACCCGCGATCTCCGGCGGGAATGGCGTGATCCATCACCAGCTGCGTGCCGATGGGCATCACCAGGTTGATGGTTTCGAACACCAGAGACAGGCAAAAGATTTTGCCGAGCGCCCCCTTGAGGCCATGCACGCTGCCGATCAGCGTGCGAAGATGAATGCGATGGCGGACGCTGTCGGCGGTAAAGGTGCTGCCGGGCCAGGCCTCAAGCGCTACGCCGGTGAAACTGTGCGACAGTTCCGTCAGGCTGACGGCCCGGCGCCCGCGCGCCGGATCGTGCAGCACCGCGCGGTGGCCTTTGACGCTGACCAGCACCACGAAATGGTTGAATTCCCAGTGCAGAATGCAGGGCAGTTTTAGCGCACCGAGTTCGTCCAGATCCAGAGACAGAGGACGGGTGCTCAACCTCAATTGCTCGGCGATACCGGTCAGTCCAGCCAATGTGGCACCGCGGGATGACAGATTGAACTGCCGGCGCAGCGCGATCAGGTCGATGTTTTTGCCGTAATAACCGCAGATCATCGCCAGACAGGCCAGCCCGCATTCCGACGACTCGGTCTGGTGCATCATCGGAACCCGGTGGCGCAGCCGCAGATCCAGTTGGCTGACCCGCTGTTTGAATGTGCTCCTACTCATTGACCGGCCCCGTCGCACTGTGTTTCATGTCGTAGAACGGCGACAGCATCCATTGATACATCTTCCTTTTTTCCAGAAACAGAGTGCTTTGCGCTTTCATGCCGTTTTCCAGGCTCAGACGTTTGCCATCGTAAGCAATGGATTGTTTTTCCGGGATAACAATCACCTTGTAGTAAGGCACGGCGGCGGTCAGCGCCGCTTTGGGCGCCCCCTGGTAGGTCAGCATTTCCTGCGGTGAAGCCGGGGCTTTGGAGATGACGGACACGGTGCCGGCGAACTGGCCGAACTTCTCCGCCGGAAAGGCGTCATAGCGCACATTGACCTTATCGCCGGCGGCAATGTAGGGGATGGCGTCGTTGGGCACCCACAGTACCAGGGCATAGCGATCGATGTTTTGCGGAATAATCTGCAGCAGACTGTCGCCAATGTTGACCATCTGGCCAACCGTGACGCTCAGCGAATCGATGCGGCCGCCGGCCAGCGCGCGAACGATAATATCGCCAGTGGCATCGATGTTTTGCCGCTCCTTTTGCAGCTCATAGCGCTGCAGCTCCATCTGGTAGATCTGGTTGTCGAATTCGGCAGCCTGGATATGGATCTGGCTCTCCAGCACGGTGATCTGCAACGCATTCTGTTCGTTCTGGCCGGACAGGCCCAGCAGGTTGTTCTGCTGCTGGTAATACAGCGCCACCTGATTGGTGAGCTGATCCTTATTGATCAGCCCCTTGGTCTGATAGTGCCGGTAGTTCTCCATGTTTTCCTTCATGATGCGTATCCCTTCCTGGGCGCGTTTGAGGATATCGGTGGAGCGGGTGAATGCAGCGGTGTATTGCGCCTTCTGTTGTTCCAGCATGATAAGCGTGGCCTGCTTGCTGCTTTCCAGTCGGTTAATGATTTGCGCAATGCGCGCCAGCTGGCCATCGATATCCCGCCGTTGGTTGTCGCTGAGCACACCGCTACGGGTACTCTTGCTGACGTCGATCTGGTAAATGGGGGCACCAACGGCAATCACCTGCCCTTCGGTGACAAATTGTTTGACCACTACCCCTTGAACCGTGGAGTAAACGTTCGCGGCGCGGGGATAGGTGCTGATCTCACCGGTCACGTTGACCCGCCGGGTATAGGTGCCGGCGATGGTGAAGGTGAGAAAAGCAATGAGAAAAAACAGGCACAGCCCCGCCGTGAACCAAAAGGGAATGCCGGGAAGGAGGAGCGCCCGGCCACGCCATTTCATTTTCTGATTATCGATCGCTTCCTGGCGAAACATGATCAGCGTCCCTTAGTGATAGCTAACATTCAAATTCACAGGCTATTGTATTGATAATAAAACAAGCAGAAGATCAGTTAATTTTGGTGAGAGGATATGAAACTATTAAAATAAACACCTTTAAATCTTCTGAGTGATCTTGGCGCCAATAAATTTTTATGAACGTATATTTCACCCAATGGCAGTATCATATCCAGAGAAAAATCAGAGAGATCCAGTTCGACAAGTCTTTTTATTTTTTAAATCCTACAGTATCTACTTCTAACTCATTTTCATCGTGGCAAAATAGACTATCGTCATAACAATAACACAAATAGAACAGAACAATAAATCACCTGAAAAATTTCTCAATGAATACAAATAATCATTGCTTTTCTTATTTAATTTGTTAATAGCATCGTTTTCGTTATCAGCCTCTACTTCGATATGATGCTTCCTGAATCCCTTCCGCTTCATACTCTTAATAATTTCTCGTGTAACCACTTCCTTTCTTAGCACTTTTGATTCATCACTCTTTATAAAAACAACATATCTATTCATCATATACCCCATCTCCGCTATCAGACGATCTTTTTCCACTCCCATCGCGATCCTGCCATCCACCCGACATCGCATCGAGTTGGCTGCTTAAAATTTCCTTCATAAATACTCTCCTATGGGTTTGCTGGTTTTACAGCCATTAAAAATAGCTGTAATGGGAAAAGTAAAAAACACTAATAAAAATCCATAACCATCATGTATTTCATGAAAAAAACCAATAAGAAAAGTGTGTTCTAAACATTGCAACCCATCATATTAAAATAAAACCCAGAATAATATACCGAACCTAATTACACGCAGATGCTATCGATTCAATTAATTGAATCGCCAAATAATCTCAACGCCCAGGATTAATAACCCAATAAAGAAAAGGCGGCGAAACAGCTGCGGGCGACAATGACGGCGCACCCTCTCCCCCAGCCACATGCCGGCCAACGCCGGCAACAGCGACAGCAAGGAAACGCCGAGCAACGAGCCGGGCAGCGCCTGATGCCAGGCTAATCCGGCGGCCAGCGCCAGCGTCGAGACGGTGAACGACAGCCCCAGCGCCTGCACCAGCTCATCGCGCGCCAGGCCTAACGCATTCAGGTAAGGCACCGCCGGAATGACGAACACCCCGGTGGCGCCGGTCAGCGTACCGGTCACCAGGCCGCACAGCGGCCCCAGCCAAGGCTCTGCCTCGGCGGAAATGCGCCAGTCGAAACGGGTGAATCCCAACAGGGCATAGCCGATCAGACACATGCCCAGCGCCAGCGGCGCCAGGCCGCCGTCGCCAGCAGTGAGCGTTCCGGCGCTCAACAATGTGCCCAGCGTGACGCACAGCATCATCGGCCAGAGCCGCCGCCACAGCGCCCACAGCGTCGGCCCGCACAGCAGTTGCCACAGGTTGGTGATCAGCGAGGGCAACAGCAGCAGCGCGGCGGCCTGCCCCGGCGGCATCATCAGACTGAGCAACCCCATCGACACCGTCGGCAACCCCAGACCGATCGCCCCTTTGACCGTGCCGGCCAGCGTAAAAATGCCCGTAAGGGCGACAATTTCGAGTAACGTCAGCGACATGCGTCTATCCTTATGGCGAATCAACGGCTCGATTGTGGCCAGCGCCGCGCCGCGGCACAATGCGGCAATGACAGAGCCTGCCTGCGGCAAAGACAGAGGGAAAACGCATGCATTTTGACTTTATCGATCTGCGGCTGTTGGCGGCGGTGCTCGAGACCGGCAGCATCACCGCCGGCGCCGAGCGCGTCGGGCTGTCGCTGGCCGCCGCCAGCGCCCGCATGCGCGGGCTGGAGCAACAGGCCGGCGTAGCGCTGCTGACGCGCAATCCGCGCGGCGTCCAGGCGACGCCCGCCGGTGAGCGCCTGTTGCATCACGCGCGAGTGCTATTGCAGCAGCGCGACCGGCTACGCGGTGATATGGCCGAGTTCGCGCCGGGCCAGCGCAGCCAGCTGCGCATCGTCGCCAATACCGTCGCCGCCGACGCCTTTTTGCCGGAGCTGTTGGCGGATTTTCTGATGCTGCACCCGCACACCGATATCGCGCTGGAAGAGCTGCCCAGCCCGGCCATCGCGCAGACGATCGCCGAACGAGCGGCGGATATCGGCATCGTCGCGGACCACGCCGATCTGCGCGGGCTGACAAGTTACCCTTTTCGCCAGGATCGTCTGGTGCTGGCGCTGCCGCCGGGGCATGCGCTCAGCGGCCGCCGGCAGGTCAGCTTTGCGGACGCGCTGCCTTTTGATTTCATCGGCCTGCCGGAAGAGAGCGCGCTGCAACAACATCTTGAGCAATTGGCGATACGCAGCGGCGGCCCGATGCGATTGCGGGCGCGTGCCGCTCATTTCGACGCCATCTGCCGCATGGTGCTGCGCGGCGCCGGGCTGGCGGTGGTGCCGGAAGAGAGCGCACAACGCCAGCCGGAAATTCGGCACAGCGCACTGCCGCTGACGGACGATTGGGCGACCCGGCGCCTGTCGATCGCGGTGCGTGACCCGGCGCAGTTGCCGCTGCCGGCGCAGCGGCTGGTGGCGTTCCTGCGCCATGCCTGAGGCGGCTCAGTGCATGCCCGGCTCTGCGCGCAACCGCGCAACCTGCGCCTCCACGTCGCGCCAGGCCGGTTTGTCGCCGGCATAGCGTTGGCGTAAATAATTCACCAGCGCCGTTACCTGCCGATCGGAAAAACTGTCCTTAAAGCCCGGCATAAAGCCCAATTCGGCGGTGGCCGGTTTGGGGATCCCTTGCAGGATCACCTTGATCAGGTTATCGGGGCGATCGCTGAAGATGTTGGTGTTATTGGCCAGATCCGGGCTGACGCCGAACAGCTGCGGCCCGCCGGCGGCGGCGCTGTGGCAGGCCTGGCAAGCGCCCTGAAACAACCGCTCACCGGCAAGTTGCCCCACCGCCGGCAATGCGCGAGCCGCCAACTGCGCCTGCGGTTCCACGTTCAGCGTCGACTTGGCGCTCAGCGACATCACATAATTGGCCATCGCCCGCAGATCGCTCTGCGGCAACGTCGCCAGCTCGCTCACCACCGGCCCCATCGGCCCGGCCGCCACGCCGTGCTCGGCGGAATGCCCGCTGCGGAAATACTGAAACAGCTGTTCCTCGGTCCAGGGTTTTTCCGCGTTGGCCAATTGATTCAGCGCCGGCGCTTCCCACCCGTCCACCATCCCCCCCGCCAGGAAAGCCGCGCCGCCCTTTTCCGCCCCCAGCAGGTTGCGCGGCGAATGGCAGGCGGCGCAATGGCCAAGCCCGTTGACCAGATAAGCGCCGCGGTTCCATTGCGCGCTTTGTTGCGGATCGGGTTGATATTCCCCCTGGCGCAGGAACAGCGCGTTCCAGCCGGCCATCAGCGGCCGCAGGTTAAACGGGAAACGCATCTGATTGGCCGGGTTGCTCTGGCGCACCGCCGGTTGCGACATCAGATAAGCGTACAGCGCCTGCATGTCGCCGTCGGTCATTTTGCTGAAGGCGGTGTAAGGAAATGCCGGATAGAGGTGGCGGCCGTCGCGGGCGATACCCTGGCGCATCGCCCGATCGAACGCAGTAAACGACCAGTTGCCGATGCCGGTTGCCACGTCCGGGGTAATATTGGTGCTGTAGAGCGTGCCGAACGGCGTCGCCATCGCCAGCCCACCGGCGTTGGTCGCCCCTTCCGATGCGGTATGGCAAACCGCGCAGTCTCCGGCGGCGGCCAGCTGACGGCCGCGCTCCAGCGTGGCGGCCGACCAGGTGCCGGCGCCGGGCGTCGCCACCGGCGCGATCTCCGCCCGCCACGGCAAGGCGCTGCCGGCGATGCCCAGCACGGCGCCGAACAGCCCCGCCGCGCCGCCGAACCACCATTTGCCGCGCTTCTTTTTCTTGGGCGGCGCGGCCTGCCGTTCGGCATCCGGCCCGTTCAGCGCCTCACGCAGCTTGTCCGAGGTGATCGGCAGCTCGCGAAAACGAATGCCGGTGGCGTCGAACACCGCGTTGGCGATGGCCGCCGCGCTGGGCACCGACGCCGACTCCCCGGCGCCCAGCGGCGGATCGTAAGGGCGCGGCATCATCACCACGTCCACCTCCGGCACCTCCGGGAAGGTCAGGATCGGGTAGGCCCCCCATTCTTTGGCGGAGACCGTCGATTCCTCAAAGGTCACGCGCTCTTTCAATACCCGGCTGGTCGATTGCAAAACATTGCCGTGAATTTGGTGGCGCACGCCGTCCGGGTTAACCATCATGCCCGCGTCGTGGCCGACCACGATGCGCGTCACCGCCACTTCGCCGCTGGCTTTGTCGATCGCCACGTCGGCCACCCAGGCGGCCCAGGCCGCGCCAAAGCCGGGAAACTTGCTGTGGATGTAACGGGCATAGGCAAAGCCGCGCCCGCGCAGCACGCCGTCTTCCGCCGGGGTCTGCATCGGTTCGGTATGCGGCGTCCAGCCGGCGCGTTCTGCGGTGCTGCGCATCAGTTCACTGGCGCGTTCATCATTGATGTAGCGCAGCCGATACTCCAGCGGATCGACGCCGGCGGCGTGGGCCAGCTCATCGATATAAGACTCGTGGGCGAAGGTGTTGGGCAAGGCGGAAACGCCGCGCATCCAGGAGGCGCGCACGATCGGCGCCATGTCCTCGATGCTGACGCGCAGCGACGGATACTCATAAGGCGGCACCGAGGTGCGATCGCCCATTTCATAGGCCACCGGCAACGGCTCGACCCGGCCGGTCAGCAGCAGCGCCAGCGTCGGCGCGCCGTTGGAAGGATAATAGGTGCGAAAATCGTAGGCGACCGGGTGCCCGGCGGCGTCCAGCCCGCCGTCCACCTCCATCAGTTGCGCCGTGCCCTTCGGTTCCCACACATGTTCTTGCTCGCGGGTCAGCTGCATCCGCACCGGCCTGCCCACCGCGCGCGACAGCAGCGCCGCGTCGGCGCAGACGTCATCGGCGCAATTGCGGCCATAGCAGCCGGCCGCTTCCATGCGAACGATCTCGATCTGCGCTTCCGGGTACTCCAGCAGCCAGGCCAAATCGGCGCGCAGCAGGTGCGGGTTCTGGCTGCCTGACCAGACCTGCAGACGTTCCGGCCGGTAGTCCGCCAGCGCGCAGGAAGGGCCAATCGAGGCATGAAGCTGATACGGCCACAGGTAGCTGCGGGTGAAACGCCTGTCGGCCGCCGCCAGCGCCGCGTCCACGTCGCCGGTATCGTGCACCACCCGGGTCGAATGCGGGTTGTCGCGCAGCGCCTGCGCCACGTCGGTCATCTGCGGCAAATTGCGCCGCCAGTCTTTCCAACTGACCTGCAGCGCCTGCGCCGCCTTGACCGCCTGCTCTTCGCGTTCGGCGACAATGCCGATGAAATCGCCGATCACCACCAGTTTGACGATGCCGGGAATATGCGCGATCGAGGTTTCGTCCACCGCCAGCAGGCTGGTGCCGACAAATTCGCCGCTGTCGTACCCGGCATAGGGCGGCCGCACTACCCGGCCGTGCAGCATGTTCGGCAACCGCATATCGTGTACGTAAGTGGTTTCGCCGGTCGCCTTGGCCGGAATATCGACGCGCGCGGCGCTGGTGCCCACCAGGCGATACTCCGCCTGCGGTTTCAGCGGCGCGTCGCCGGAAATCGACAGCTCGACATGACCGCCGGCCACCAATTCGGCGTAGCTGAGCGCCTGCCCCTGCGGGCTGCGGATCACGCCCTCCTCCAGCGTCAGCTGTTCCACCGGCGCATCGAAGCGCTGCGCCGCCTGGCGCAACAGCCAACGGCGCGCTTCGGCGGCGGCGTTGCGCAGCGGCACGGCGGCGATCTGCAGCGTGGCGCTGGCGATGGTGGCGCCCTGATTCGGCGCGCGCTCGGTATCACCCAACACCATCTGCACCTGATCCATGCGCAGGTACAGCTCTTCGGCGACGATCTGCCCGAGCGCGGTGCGCACGCCGGTGCCGAGATCGACATGGCCGTTAAAGGCATAGATTTCACCGCTGCCGCACAGGGCGATAAACAGCCCTTGCTCCTTGGGCTTCAGCACCGGCGTTTGCCCCTTGGGCACCAGCCCCGGCGGCGGTTGCACGCTGTCGACGATCAGCAGCACGCCGTCGCGCTGCAGCAATTCGGCCTGGCTCGGCGATGGGGTACGGGAATCAGTCATGATCGTGGGCGTCCTCATCGCGGCAGAGAATGATGGCGCGCTGAACCGCACGCAAGATTTCAAGATGGGTGCCGCAGCGGCACAGATTGCCGGACAGCGCCTGACGGATCTCCGCCTCACTCGGGGCGGGATTGCGATCCAACAGGGCTTTGGTGGTCATGATCATGCCATTGAGACAGTAGCCGCATTGCGCCGCCTGCTCTTCAATAAAGGCGCGCTGCACCGGATGCGGGCGCTGGCGAGTGCCGAGACCTTCCAGGGTCACGATCGCCCGGCCGGACACGCCGAGGGCCGGGATCACGCAGGAGCGCGCCGCCACGCCGTCGATCAGCACGGTGCACGCGCCGCATTCGCCCAGGCCGCAGCCGTATTTTGGGCCGTTGAGCGCCAGATCGTTGCGCAGTACCAGCAAGAGCGGCGTATCCGCCATCACCTGCGCATGAAGCTGTTCGCCGTTCACCGACAGCATCAGCGGATGCTCCGTCAGCGTGGTTTTCGCGCCTTCCCTGGGCGATTGCACTTCAGATATCGCCATTGTTTGCGTCTCCGCCTGCACTTGATGGTCTTATGGGCTGGCCTCTCGCCACCGACCACCAGGCAACCGACGTTGCGCGGGCGAATCAGCCGGTGGCAGGGTCTTCCAGCATTTTATTCAGCAGGAATATCAGCGCTATCCGTTCGGCCGGGTTCAGCGTGCCGAACGTCAATTCTGTGATTTTCGCCGCCTGCGGCACCGTTTCCGCCAGCAGCGCGCCGCCGGCGTCGGTCAGGCCGACCACCACCTTGCGCCGATCCACCGGATCCGGCGTCACCGTGATCAGATCGCGCGCCTTCAGCCGCTCGACGATGCCGCGGATGGTGGCTTGATCCACCGCCGTCACCTGCACCAGCTCGGTCAGCGAGCTCGGCCCCATATCGCGCACCGCGCACAGGGTGATGAACTGCACCGCCGTCAGCTGCGAATCGCCGACGTTTTGCTGGAAAATCGCCACGTGGCGCTGATAAACCTTGCGCAGCAGGTGCCCGACTTGCTCGGTAAAATGATAATTTTCGGGTTGGCCGCTCACGGCTGACGGGTATTCGGGGGGCGTCATTGCGTTACTCTCACCATCTATGGAATCCACGAGAATAGTACAAACCCCCGCCGTTGGCAGCAACGATTACGCCCGGCGCACGCGCGACGCCTCCGGCGCCACCACTTCCCCGTCCGCCACCACCGTTTGCCCATCGAGACGAATGTCGCAGCGGCGCAGTGCGATGTCCATATGGCAAGGCGTTTTGCGCGTGCCGCCCACTTCGGTATTCGGCCCGGTGGAGAACAGGAAGTTGCCGTAGAACGCGCGCGCGTCCATGCACATGCCGTCGTTCTTGTCGTGCAGGCCCATCGCCGTCCACTGGGCGCGGGGCTGCAGACCCCAGCCGATGTGCGAGATGCCGTACACATCCGGATCGTCGAAGTATTTCATGTATTCGCGCAGGTATTCCGCCTCAAAACCGCCGTGAATGCGGGTGACGAACCCTTGTTCGATCTCCAGCGTGATGCGTTCGCGCGCATAGCTTTTGAACGGCAGCAAGATATCGCCAACCTCCAGCACCAACACGCCCTCCGCCTGCTCCTCATTCGGCCAGGTGAACAGGAAACCGCTCGGCCAGTGATCCCAGCGCCCCGGCTCATCGGCATAGCCGTACTCGGTCACCGTCGGGTATTGCCCGAGCGGCGCGCGGAAATCGCTGCCGGCGGCGGAGGTCACCTGCATCAGCTTCGCCTGCTCCAGCACGGCGGCGGCGGCCAGCACCCGCGCTTTGTCCTCCGCGTTGGGCAACATGCGCGCCAGCACCTCCGGCGGCTCCACCGCCAGCAGGATGCGGGTGCCGGTTTTCAGGATCTGTTCCTGCTCCGGCGAATGCAGCAGCATCATGGTATCGACGATCAGGTCGGCGGCCTCCAGCGCACGCTGCGCCGCCAGGTTGCCGGTCAGCGCGGTATCGCCGCAATAGGCGGTCATGTCGTTGCCCATCGCCCGCGGATGGTTGAACGCCGGCAGTTCGACGGCATACACCCTGGCGCCCAACCGCAGCGCCGCGTCGGTCGCGGCGCGCACCGTGCGCGCATCGGAATAATGGCTTTTCAAAATCGCCACGCTCTGCGAAGCATCGACCTTCGACAGCGTAAGCACCTGCTCGAACAGCTGTACCAACTGGGTTTCATTGACCGCCATGGCCTGTCTCCTGTCTCGTCAAGGGTATCCGACGCCCGCAAGGCGGCGGTTATTTTTCAAGCGATTTAAAGCGAACACACTCATTTCATCTAAGTCAAAAAAGGAAAAGAAAGCAAGCCACAGATGGCCATCATAAGAAAGTCCTATTTCATGCCTTATCAATCCTGTGATTAACATGAGTTTAACAGTAATGCGCTGTCAATTAGCGTGAGCAAGATCTGATTTAACACTTTTGCAACTTTGCGTTATCTAGTGCATACACTATAAATCAATCGTCCAACCACGCGTTGGGCCTACGCTGAAAAAAGCCAACAGACAGGGGAAACATGATGAGCAAACAACCACGCATCGCCGTCGTCGGCGCCGGGCTGGGAGGCGCCGCCGCCGCCGGGCTGCTGCAAAAAGCCGGCTTTACCGTCGATCTGTATGAGCAGAGCCCGGCGTTCTCGCGCCTCGGCGCCGGCATTCACATGGGGCCGAACGTGCTGAAGATTTTCCGCCGTCTCGGTATTGAGCAACGGTTGGAGCAGATGGCGTCTCATCCCGATTTCTGGTTCAGCCGCGACGCCGAAAGCGGCGACTACCTGTCGCGCATCGAACTGGGCGCCTTCGCCCGCCGGGAGTACGGCGCCGCCTATGTGACGGTGCACCGCGGCGATTTGCAGGCGTTGCAGCTCTCCGCGCTGCAGCCCGGCACCCTGCACTTCGGCAAATGCCTGAGCAAGATTGAAGATCGCGGTGACGAGGTGGCGCTGAACTTCGTCGATGGCACCTCGGCCCACGCTGATATCGTGATCGGCGCCGACGGCATCAACTCGCGCATCCGCGAGCATCTGCTGGGCGCCGAAGCGCCGACCTACAGCGGCTGGGTGGCCCACCGCGCGCTGATCCGCGGCGAGAAGCTGGCGAAATACAACCTGACGTTCGAAGACTGCGTGAAGTGGTGGTCGGCGGATCGCCATCTGATGGTCTACTACACCACCCAACGGCGCGACGAATATTACTACGTCAGCGGCGTGCCGCACCCGGCCTGGGATTTCCAGGGCAGCTTCATCGACAGCAGCCGCGAAGAGATGTTCGAGACCTTCGCCGGCTACCATCCGATCGTGCAGGCGCTGATCGAATCCAGCGAACAGGTCACCAAATGGCCATTGCTGAACCGCAAACCGCTGCCGTTGTGGAGCGAAGGCCGTCTGGTGCTGCTCGGCGATGCCTGCCACCCGATGAAACCGCACATGGCGCAGGGCGCGGCGATGGCGATCGAAGACGCCGCCATGCTGACCCGCTGCCTGCAGGAAACCGGCCTCGGCGACTACCGCACCGCCTTCCAGCTGTATGAAGCCAACCGCAAGGAGCGCGCCTCCAGGGTACAGGCGGTGTCCAACGCCAACACCTTCCTGCGCACCCAGGAAGATCCGGCCTGGGTTTACGGCTATGACCTGTACGCGCAAGCGCTGAAATCGGAGAACGCCGCATGAGCACCTTCCTCTACGGCGCCCACGTTCACGCCAACAACATTCGCCAACACTATCTGCGCTACGGCGGCCACGGCCCGGCGCTGATCCTGGTGCCCGGCATCACCAGCCCGGCGATCACCTGGGGCTTCGTCGCCGAGCGGCTGGGGGAAAAATACGACGTCTACGTGCTCGACGTGCGCGGCCGCGGTTTGTCGTCCAGCGGCCCGGAACTGGCTTATGACGCAGAGACCTGCGCACAGGACGTCAACGCCTTCGCCGCCGCGCTGAACCTGGACAGTTACGCCCTGCTCGGCCATTCGATGGGCGCCCGCTTCGCCCTGCGCGCCGCCGCTTTGCGGCCCGCCGGCGTGCGGCGGCTGGTGCTGGTCGATCCGCCGGTTTCCGGCCCCGGCCGCCGCGCCTATCCCGGCCAATGGCCGTGGTACGCCGACTCCATCCGGCAGTCGCTGCCGGGCATGAGCGCCGAGCAGATGCGCGCCTTTTGCCCAACCTGGAGCGAAGAACAGCGTCAGCTGCGCGCCGAGTGGCTGCATACCTGCTACGAGCCGGCTATCCAACGCGCCTACGACGATTTTCATCAGGTGGACAGCCACCGCGACTACCCGCAGCTGACCATGCCGACGCTGCTGATGGCCGCGGGCAAAGGCGGCGTCATTCAGCCCGAAGACCGGGCGGAGATCCGCGCGCTGCAGCCGGAGATCGCCATCGTCGAGGTCGAGAACGCCGGACACATGATCCCGTGGGACGATTTCGACGGCTTCTTACGCGCCCTGGGCGATTTTCTGGATTAACTGAGGAACACCGACATGAGCAACCACTACCGCATCGGCCAGATCGTGCCCAGCTCCAACACCACGATGGAAACCGAGATCCCGGCGATGCTGGGCGCGCGCCAGCTGATACGCCCGGAGCGTTTCACCTTTCACTCCAGCCGCATGCGCATGAAACACGTCAATAAAGAAGAATTGGCGGCGATGGACGCCGAGTCCGACCGCTGTGCGCTGGAGCTGTCCGACGCGCGGGTCGACGTGCTCGGCTACGCCTGCCTGGTGGCCATCATGGCGATGGGGCTGGGCTACCATCGCGAATCGCAGGCCCGGCTGGCACAGGTGACGAAAGACAATCAGGCCGCCGCGCCGGTTATCAGCAGCGCGGGCGCGCTGGTCAACGGCCTGAAGGTGATCGGCGCCAAACGCATCGCGCTGGTGGCGCCCTACATGAAACCGCTGACCCAGCTGGTGGTGGACTACATCCAGCACGAAGGCATCGAGGTCAAGGTATGGCGCGCGCTGGAGATCCCGGACAACCTCGAAGTCGGCCGGCACGATCCGGCCAGGCTGCCGGGGATCGTCGCCGAGATGGATTTACGCGAGGTCGATGCTATCGTGCTGTCCGCCTGCGTGCAGATGCCTTCGCTGCCGGCCGTCCCGACGGTGGAGGCCCAAACCGGCAAACCGGTGATCACCGCCGCCATCGCCACCACTTACGCGATGCTGACCGCGCTGGAGCTGGAGCCGATCGTCCCCGGCGCCGGCGCCCTGCTCTCCGGCGCCTATTGAGGAGGCAGAATGAACGACACCCTCAGCGACAACTATCGCGGCGTCTGGGGCCAGCGCATCGGCTTCGGCCGGCGCCCGGCGCTGCTGGCGATCGACTTTATGCAGGCCTACACCACCGAAGGTGCGCCGCTGTTCGCGCCGGGCGTAGTAAGCGCAGTCGAGGAAAGCCGCGAGCTGCTGGCCTGCGCGCGCCGAACGGGAATTCCGGTGATCCACACCCATATCCGCTATCATGCAGGCCATTTTGCCGATGGCGGCCTGTGGGTCAAGAAAGCGCCGGTGATGAAGGACATGGTGGAAGGCAACCCGCTGGCGGCGTTCTGCCCGCCGGTGGCGCCGCAGGGCGATGAGGTGGTGCTGAGCAAGCAATACGCCAGCGCCTTCTTCGGCACCGCGCTGGCGCCGCTGCTGGTGGCGCAGGGGATCGACACGCTGCTGATGATCGGCTGCTCCACCAGCGGCTGCATCCGCGCCAGCGCGGTGGACGCGGTGCAACACGGCTTTCGCGCCATGGTGGTGCGCGAGTGCGTCGGCGATCGTCACCCCGGCCCGCACGAAGCCAACCTGTTCGACATCGACAGCAAGTACGGCGACGTGGTGCACAAACGGGAGGCGCTCGACTATCTGAACCGGTTATGAATCAACGATTCACCTGCAACGACAATAACGAAGGCGCAGACAGCGCCTCAGGCGACCGCCCGAAACAGGGCGGCGTCCATGCAACGCAAACACAACAGGCGCCTCCTGCGGAGGCCAACACGCACCACCTGGAGACAACATCATGGCCATTGTCGACACCCCGCTGGCGGGGAAAGCGGACGCAGAATCGCTGCTGCTGTACCGCAAAATCACCTGGAAACTGATCCCGTTTCTTTGCCTGTGTTATCTGGCGGCCTACCTCGATCGCATCAACGTCGGGCTGGCCAAGCTGCAGATGGCCGACGCGCTGCAGCTGAGCGAAGCGGCCTTCGGCCTGGGCGCCGGGCTGTTCTTCGTCGGCTATATTCTGTTCGAGGTGCCGAGCAACCTGATCCTGCAGCGCGTCGGCGCCAAGATGTGGATCGCCCGCATCATGATCACCTGGGGGCTGCTGTCCACCGCCACCATGTTCGTCACCACGCCGACGCAGTTCTACGTCATCCGCTTTCTGCTCGGCGTGGCGGAGGCCGGTTTCCTGCCCGGCGTGCTCTTTTACCTGACGCTGTGGTTCCCGACCTATCGCCGCGGCCGCATCATCGCGCTGTTCATGATCGGCCTGCCGCTCTCCAGCGTGATCGGCGGGCCGCTCTCCGGTTGGATCATGGGCCATTTCGACATGCGCCACGGGCTGCACGGCTGGCAGTGGCTGTTTCTGCTGGAGGGCATTCCCAGCGTGCTGTTGGGCGTGCTGACCTTCTGGCTGTTGCCTAACACTTATCAGCAGGCCAAGTGGCTGACGCCCGAGGAAAAACAGCGCATCGCCGACGATTTGGCGCGTGACGACGCCGAGGCCGATCACGGCAAGCACAGCTTCCGCGACGGCTTCTTCAACCTGAAGGTGTGGATGCTCGGCGGCATCGACTTCGCCATTCTGCTCAGCGCCTACGCCATGGGCTTTTGGATGCCGACCTTCATCAAAACCGCCGGCGTCACCGACATCACCACCATCGGCTACCTGACGGCGATCCCCAGCGTCGCCGCCCTGCTCGGCATGCTGCTGATCGGCAGCAGTTCGGACCGGCTGCGCGAACGGCGCTGGCACATCATCGTGCCGTTTATCGTCGGCGCGTTGGCGATGGCCGGCAGCACCTTCTTCACCCACAACGCGCTGGCCACGGTGCTGCTGTTCTCCATCGCCCAGGCGGCGATCATCGGCGCGGTGCCGGTGTTCTTCAGCCTGCCGGCCACCTTCCTGCGCGGTACGGCGGCGGCGACCGGCTTCGCGCTGGCCTGTTCGCTGGCCAACATCGCCGGGCTGGTGAGCAATTCGCTGATGGGGCTGGCGCTGGATCTGACCGGCAAGAGCGGCGGCGCGCTCTGGGCCTTCGCCGGCTGCCTGCTGCTCAGCTCGCTGCTGGTGGTGGCCCTGCCGGCCAAGGTGGTGAACCGCTGACTGTCGGCCAAGCCAAAAAAGACGAAGGGCGCATAACGCGCCCTTTTGTTTGCTTACCGGGAATGGCCGTACTTACTCGTCCTTCAGCCCGCGGTTGATCAGCATCGGCTCGATGCTCGGCTCTTTGCCGCGCCAGTCGATGTACAGCTTCTCCAGATCCTGGCTGTTTCCGCGCGACAGGATCATGTCGCGGAAGCGCTGGCCGTTTTCGGCGGTCAGACCCCCGTGTTCGGTGAACCACTGGAAGGCGTCGTCCGCCAGCATTTCCGTCCACAGATAGGCGTAGTAGCCCGCGGCGTAGCCGTTACCCCAGATGTGCTGGAAGTAGCTGGAACGGTAGCGCGGCGGCACATAGCTGAGATCCACCTTGTCTTTTTGCAGCGACTCGGCCTCGAACTTGTCGACGTCCTGCTGCGGCTGATCGGCGGTCAGCATATGCCAGTGCATGTCCAGCAGCGCGGCGGACAGCAGCTCGGTCATGCTGTAGCCCTTGTTGAACTTGTCGGCCTTCTTGATCTTGTCGACCAGTTCCTGCGGCATCGCCTCGCCGGTCTGGTAGTGCTTGGCGAAATGGCTGAACACTTTCGGATCGCTGACCCAGTGCTCGTTGAACTGCGACGGGAATTCGACGAAGTCGCGCGCGGTGTTGGTGCCCGACAGGCTCGGGTATTCCTGATCGGCGAACATGCCGTGCAGCGCATGGCCGAACTCGTGGAACATGGTGATTACGTCGTCATACGACAGCAGCGCCGGCTGCCCCGGCGCCGGTTTGGTGAAGTTGGCGACGTTGTAGATCACCGGCCTGGTGCCGTTGAGCTTCGACTGATCGACGAAGTTGCTCATCCAGGCGCCGCCGCCCTTGTTGTCGCGCTTGAAGTAATCGGTATAGAACAGCGCCAGCGATTTACCGTCCTTGTCGAACACTTCATACACCTTGACGTCCGGCTGATACACCGGGATGTCCTTGCGCTCTTTGAAGCTGATGCCGTACAGCAGGTTGGCGGCGTAGAACACGCCGTTGTTCAGCACGTTGTTCAGCTCGAAGTAAGGTTTGATCTGCGATTCGTCCAGATCGTACTTGGCCTTGCGTACCTGTTCGGCGTAGAACTGCCAGTCCCAGGCCTGCACCTTGAAGTCGCCTTTCTGCTGATCGATCACCGCCTGTATGTCTTTGGCTTCACGCTCGGCGCGCGCGGTGGCCGCCGGCACGATGTTGCGCATAAAGCTCAGCGCGGCATCCGGCGTCTTGGCCATCTGGTTCTGCAGCTTCCAGGCGGCGTAGTTCGGGTAGCCCAGCAGTTTGGCCTGCTCGGCGCGCACCTTGGCCAGACGCGAAATGGTCTGACGGGTATCGTTGCCGTCGCCCTTCTCCGCACGCGTCCAGGAGGCGTCGAACAGCGCTTTGCGGGTGTCGCGATCTTTCAGGCTCTGCAGCAGCGGCTGTTGCGTGGTGTTCTGCAGCACCAACAGCCACTGTTTCTCCAGCTTGCGTTCGGCGGCCGCCTGCGCTGCCGCAGCCAGCTCACCTTCGGACAGACCGTCCAGCTTCGCCTGGTCGGTTATCGCCAGCGCGCCGTTTTTGCTCGCCGCCAGCAGTTTGTTGGTGAACTGGGTGCTCAGCGTCGCCGCTTCCTGGTTCAGCGCCTTCAGCTTGGCCTTGTCGGCGTCCGACAGGTTGGCGCCCGCCAGCTCGAAGTTCTTGTAGGTCACTTCCACCAGCCGGCGCGATTCCGGATCCAGCTTCAGCGCATCGCGATCCTGATAAATGGCCTTGATGCGCGCGAACAATTTGCCGTTGAGCATGATGTCGTCGTTTAACGCCGCCAGCTTCGGTGAGGTCTCTTCATCCAGCTTCTGCAGCGCGTCGCTGGTGTTGGCCGAGGTCATGGCGCCGAACACATTCATCACCCGCGTCAGCAGCGAACCGGCCTGCTCCAGCGCCACGAAGGTATTTTTAAAGTTGGGCTTGGCCGGGTTGTTGGCGATCTTCTCCACCTCTTCCCGCTTTTGCTTGATGCCCGCAGCGATCGCCGGCGCGTAGTCGCTCTCCTTGATCAGGTTGAACGGCGGCGCCTGGAACGGCAGACGGCTTTGATAGAAGAACGGATTTTGAGTCTTTTGCTTGTCGTGCTGATTGGCTTCACCGGTCACGGTAGCCTCCTTCGCCTGGCCGCTGGGCAGCGCGCTATGGTCGGCGTGAGGTTGGGTTTCTGCTGCCTGTGCCTGCGAGCCCAGCGCCATGCCGATCGCCAGCACCAATGTGGATAAACGCATCAAATCGAAACTCCTCCATGTTCACGGAATAAGGTCTCGGGGAATGGCTCCCTCTGAGTCATCACCTAGCTTAGGCGCAGTTGGCAGTTTGAGCAAAAACAAGTGATTAGAAGTTAGCCGCTTCGCCAACCATGACCAAAACCGCTATGACGTCGCTGCTTCCCATCATCGACACATAGTAACCAAAAGAAATGATTCTATGATTAATTAATTCAGTTACATGATAAACAAAGAAGAATCATAAAATACCCTGTTGACTTATCAGGTTACCCAATGTAACTTGATGTAAATTTTGATTAATGGAGCTAATCAAATTGGATCTTATAATGGAAATAGTTCTTATTGTCATTTTCATCCTCATTATCAGTGTGGTCTATAAAAACGCCAAGAAGAAAGGCTTGCGCACATACCACATCGTCATGCTGTTCTTGATATTTCCCCTTGCCGTATTTTTAGACTACTGCCTGCAGCGCCAAGCGATCCTTTTGGATACGGCCGCCCTGAAAACCACGGCAAGTTATGGTTTGCCGATGGCGATTATTTTTTCGTTTGTTTTATCTATCACCTCTCGCAAGAAGGAATTTAAATGAGAGCCTTAACGGAAGCTGAATTGTCGTGTATTAACGGATCCGATGGCAACGATTCTTATAATCCGACGTCACTCATTGTCGGTAGCCTGAGCACAATAGCGAAATTACCCACCCCTGTATCATTAGCCGTGGGCGTCGGGACGGAAATCGCTATTCAGGCCGCACCGCACATGCCGGTTAACGTTGCTATTCCACAGGTTCCTATGGGCCCAACCTGGAATGGCAGTGGCGGTGGTCGCCCTTCACCTTCTTCGTCACTTTCAACACCGGACTCTTCAAATTAAAAAATCGCAACCCTATTCCCCTTTGTAAAACAAGGCCGAAATTTAACTTACTCTGCACCAATAAAAATAACGATTAAAAAATGAAAAACCTTGCCATGCTTCACGAAAGTTTGATTCCTTTCGTCGCAAAAAAGACAGGCTCTCAATTACTCTGGCACAATGCATTAAGCCCTGCCGAGCAGGACGAACTGAAAATAGAGGCCAGCTATCTCATCGAAGAAAATAATCGCCATGCTATTTTTGATGAGGGCACGCCGCTCTTAAACGATGAAAAAGTCTTTTTCGCCGAACGTTATGGCGGCGGCGCTATTTCGCGCAACGGCGGTGGCGCACGCTGTGGCTTTGATGGGCGATGGCAGATTAAAGGCATCGGGGCCAATGCGTTAGTCGGTCAAGGGGCCAAACATGTCGATGGCGAGTTGACAATGACCGGTGCAGTATTGGAGGCATTATGGGGAAACGTCATGGCCAAACTGCTGCCTTATGGCGCCGTGCCCAATAAGGCAATCTTGCTGACCGACAGCCCCATTGCCACCCTCTATTCTGCATCGGCAGGAGGCCCCCATAACCGCAAGGCGTTGCTGGTGCGCGAGCCCGTCGTTCGCCCTGCACATTTTTGCCGCGCGCCTTACTATCATCCTCATGATGCGATGCAAAGGCAACCTTCGGATATTGAGCGGACCGAAAAACTCATTGTCGCCGCACCTTCTTTTCTGCCTCGTCCCTCTGAGTTTGACGCTGCACACTGGTTGGCATTGCCCCAGGAAGAACGCGCATTCTACGGGCTCTGCGAGCTTGCCCGGCGTCTTGCGACGCAGATCGCTTACTGCCGTACCCGCCATTTGGTAATGATGACCTCCCCCTCCAATTGCGATATGGCTGGCAGGCTGTTGGACTTTCATGGTGTTCGCAGTGTTTTTCCCGCAGAACGTCGCGATCCCGGACGCAGCTACATTCAACACAACAAACTCAACGAAGACGCCCCTTTGTTGCTGAGAGGCGTGCAAGATCTCGCTTTTTATTTAGCCAAGCATCAATTCGGCCCGGTATTTCTCGCGGCAGCGCACCAAGGCATCGGCGCCGCCTTTAATATGGCCTACAATCGGGCCTGCCTGCTGGATAATCTCGGTATGGCGGGTTTTGACCCTGCATTCTTACAACGCCTGCCCCTCACCGCCGAGTGGTTCGCCTTAGGCGAACGCTTGCAAAAAATGTTCGATTTGGCTCCCGGCGTCTTTACCCGTCGACAAGGCCTGGGCCAGGGAAATGCGCATCCGGCGATTGCCCTGTTGCACCGGCTCATCGACACGGCCGTAAAGGTCCCCACCGAACAACAGGGTGCGACCGCGGAGGAGAGATTTTCTCTGGCATTCCATCGGTTATGCGCGAAGTACCTTCAGGAAACATCAGCAGGCCAAACCGCCGCCGGATTACAGCAGGCGATGAAGCAGACCGTCACCAGAAGGTTGGGCTCCCGCACGTTCATGCGCCGTGAAGTGATTTTTAAAGACATTACCAGCTGGCGCGGCGAAGTCAGCGAGATCACCGAACAATTGCAAACCTATCTGGATCGTTTCGAGCGCCAGGCGATCAACGTATTACAATAATAACGCTGAGGATATTTCGTGAGTTTTATCAAAGAAAGCCACCTGGGTAAAAGTAAGTTCAGTCAATACGAGAGCCTGGGTTTCGCCGTTAGCTGTATGTTGATGAATAAAAATTACAGCTTATACCATATAAAAACGTTGCAGCTATGGACTCAGGAAGCGATTAATCAAAATCAATTTAAAATATTATTCGATCATTTGGATAATCCATTGGGGTATATAACCTGGGCCTACCTTCGAGATGAGACGCTGGGCCGACTTATTAACGATCCGCAGTTTCTTCTCCATAACTCAGAGTGGGATGAAGGCGGCACGCTGTGTATTTTAGATTTTTGCTGCAAGCCAGGCAGCGCCCATTTATGTTTGGAACATCTTAAAACAGCTCACCCAGTCGCAGAACGTCGCACGGTTGTATGGCGCTCCCGCCGAACGGGAAAGCTGATGACGGCAAAAAGATAAAGAAAAATAACTATCAGGGATGAGGCGATGAGCAAGCATCAATTATTGGATTCACAAGTTGGATTTTACTATGGCACCAAGATCGGCGATGACAAATCGGGCTATAACATCGCGGAATATGTCGAAATAAATCACACTCTCGATATCGCAAGAATGAAACGCGCCATTCATCGTGTCATCAGCCAAACGCCGACGCTGCACGTTTTGTTTGATGAAGATAACGGCACGCCTTATCAATATCCCGTCACCGCCAACATCTCAGTAGAATGGGTGGATCTTTCGCAGCAGGCCGACGGTATGGCCTCCGCTATCGAATTAATGGAAGCGGATGCTGAGCGCCCCTTCTCGTTGAACGCTGAGCCGTTATTCAGACAAAAAATCATCAGGCTGGGTGAGAAACGCTTTCTGTGGTATTTCTGCAGCCACCACCTGCTGCTTGATGGTTACGGCACTTATTTGCTGATCCATCAAGTAGCGCAGGCCTACCGAGATCAGACGCAGCATCCGCAAGGCGCCCCCACGATCGATGCTTTGCTCATGGCTGAATCTGAGTATAAACAGTCAACGACCTATCAAGCTGATAGGGATTTTTGGCAAGCGATCTGCACCTCACTGCCAGATCCGATAACGTTAGCCTGCACCAATATTCCCTCGGGACAGACAATCCGCCATGTGACGTCGTTACCCTGTCCTGCCGAACGCCTTGCACTGCAAACCGGGCACCCTTCTTGGCTGGCGCGCACTTTTGTAGCGGTGATGGCGTATTTGTACTTATGTACCGGCAAGAAGCAGCAAACGATCGGCGTACCAATGATGGCGCGAACAGACGCCCTGACGAGGCAGGCGCTGACTTGCAAGACCAACGTGGTTCCTTTGACTCTCGATATTGAGGACACCGCCTCATGCCGACAGTTGGCGCAAACCATTGAACACATACTCAAGCACCTCAAGAAACATCAGGCGTTTCGTTACGAAGAGATAAAAAGTCTGAGGAGCGTCGCCAGTCGCTCGCCGTTGTTCAACATCGTGGTCAATATCATTCCATTTGAAGCGGCAGCCTCATTTGCTCCCGCGCAGCGCAGCGAAATCCGTAATTTACGCTCAGGAGGCGCGCAGGATCTGGTCTTCAATATGCGCCCCGATCTCGATAACCAAACGCTTAGGCTGGAGATCGATGCCGATTCAGGGCTTTACGATACGGCCAGCCTGGTGCGGCACTGCCGGGGGATACAAACCTTGTGCGCCTTGCTGTACGACGATCCGGAAAATCTTTCCGTCGCGGCATTGCGACAACATTTCTCGCTCTCGCTGCTGGGTAAAACCGCCAACGACAACGTGGTCGATATAATGCAACGTATCGAACGTGCCGCTATTCAAGCGCCGCAACGCGCGGCGATCCTCACGCCTGCACACGCTTCGTCACCGCTCAGAACACTGTCTTATGCCGTCCTGCAGCAACAGTGGCATGCACTGGCCGATGCCCTGACCCCTGCTCGCGCCGCGCACACCGTGCTGTTGCTCGACTTGCCGCAAGGGCCGGAAGCCATCATCTGCATGCTTGCTGCGCTGCAATTGAAAATGCCGTTCGTCAACCTGAATGCCAAAGGGGATGGAGCGTCTCATCATCAGCTGCTTGAACAGTTTAGCGACGCTATCCTGATTACCGATCGCACTCTGCCCTCCTTTCATTCCGAACCTGACGCATTGGCGCATTGGCACGCATCGACACTCGATATGCCGACGGATTTCGCGCGCTTCACCGTGTTTCGCCGACAAACATCGACCGAGGCGCCAGCGTTCCCGGCCGGAACCGGCTATCTGATGTTTACCTCCGGCTCGACAGGAATGCCTAAAGGCGTGATAGGAGCCCGACATGCTCTCAACGTTTTTGTCGATGCGGCGATAAAATGCTATGGCATTCAACCGCACGAACGCGTGTTGCAATTTGCGCCCTTGCATTTCGATGCCTGCATTGAAGAAATTTTCATGACGCTGGGTGCCGGCGCCCACCTGTGTATCGCCCCCGAGACCGTCAAGCATAACTTTGCCGCGTTATTCACATTCTGCGCCGACCATCAAATCAGCCTGTTGGATCTGCCGACCGCCTACTTTAATGAGATGCTGTTCGCCTCCGGCGGTGAACAGACACTGCCGCCGACCGTCACTACCGTCATCATCGGCGGTGAAAACCTTTCACCGCGTGCCAAAGAACGCTGGTTCGCGCGCTATCCCAAAGGCATAAAGTTATTCAACTCTTATGGCCCAACCGAGACAACCGTGGTGGCGACGGCCGCGGAGATCAAAAACGATGGCGCCGCGGTGACGATAGGCACACCGCTGGACGGTATATACACGGCAATCGTCGGCGAGGATCTCAGGCTGTTGCCGCTCGGCTGCAGTGGCGAATTACTGATCGTCGGGGCTACCGTCGGCCTGGGCTATTTGCATCAGCCAACGCTGAGCGCGGAAAAGTTCGTCACCTTTGAGGTCAACGGCCATCTCATGCCCGCCTTTCGCACCGGCGATATCGCCTGCCAGCTTCAAGATGGGCAGTTGGTGTTCCTTGGGCGCAAAATACGTGAAGCGAAAATCGCCGGGCAGCGCGTCAATATGGGTGAAATAGAAAGTTGTCTGGCCCGGTTGCCCTCAATTATCGAGATTGCCGTGCTGGCCAAAAGCGGCGATGCGGGAACGGAACTTTACGCGCATTATCACAGCCGGCAGCCACTCAGTGAGGCAATGCGCCGCACACTGTATGGCGCATTGCCCAATGCTCATATTCCTCAGCGCTTCGTGCATCATCTAACGCCGCTGGCCAAACTGGCTAACGGCAAGATTGATTATCACTCCCTGGAAAGGCAATCCCGGATGCCCGAACCCACACGGGAATTACGTTCGACGACCTTCAACACCCTGGTGCATGAGGTTTGGCTGGCGACGCTGGGCAGTGACGATGGCGACTTCTTCACGCTCGGCGGCGACTCCCTTCAGGCTATAAAAATCATTAACGCGCTTAACGCACACTGCCAGTTGGATCTGAACCTGAGCGACATTTTTGAACATCCAAGACTTGCCGATTTTTGCCGACACCTAACGCAATTGGCCCATGCACGCTACGGCCTGGATCAGCAGCATCTGGACATCCGTTGCGCTATCGGCCGCTGTCTATCAACCGAGGCGCCGACCAGCAACCGGCTGTTTATTCAATCTCCCGAAGGCGCAGATGAACGGCTTTTGTTAGCCGCCCTCGCTGACAAGCACGGTGTGGACATTCTGTCGCCGCAGGCGCTGCCGTTGCATGCTGATTGGCCGCTGAACGCGATCATATTCAACGTACCGAACGAAGCCACGCAATATGCACCTTGGCTCGACGCGCTTTCGGCCCTGCTGCATTCCCTGCCGGACCGAGTTAACTACATGATATTTATGCATGATACGGTAGGCGGCGCCAATCTCACGCAAGGCCTGTTGCACGATTTTCGGCATGAGCGGCTGCTGTTGCTGCATAAAGTCAATTCGCGCCAGCAAGCCGTCGACGCCGGCGTTACTGAGTTGATAACCCTTTCTGCACGGCTTGGCTATTTCCCGCACATCCGGTTCGATACGGCCAATGAGCGATTGAACGGTTGCGTACTGAAGATCTTCGGTTTCGAAGATGGTGACAACATCGATCATCGCGCCGCCTTCACAATGGCGCAGCGGAGAAACCCGGGAGTGCAGTTGTGTAGCTTGTCACATTGGCTGAATCTGATTTCCGCCCACAGCGACAAACGCCCGAATAAAAGCGGTCGAACAGGGAAAGCTATCAACGTCAACATGGAAGGAGTGCACTGATGAGCGTCATCGGCCTGATCAATCTGATGGAACTGGCGAAACAGGGAGCAACATTCGGCGAGCTGTCGCCTCGCCGCCAAACCATCGAGCATGTCGACGCCGCCGTACTCCGTACGGTGCAGGAAGACATCATCGCCTTTTTATCTGTCTGCGCGCCAGATAATTCAGAGCGACACACCGGGGAGAAGCCGTGTTACACCGTCAATCACTACGCGGGGCAATACCTGTGGCTGTATGAAAACTTCACCAAGAACAGCCCGCTGTATAACATTCCAATCGCCAAAGAGATTCTGGGGGACTTTGAACCCGCGCGTTTGCTCGCCGCGCTGAAAAAACTGCTCAAGCGACACGGCGCGCTTTGCGGTCGCTACCGGCTCGACGGTGAAACCATCACCGTTGACATTGCGCATCCTGATGAAACCATTTTCGAACACTGCCTCGAGGACATCAGCGGTCTGAATAGTGAAGAGCAGCAAGAAAGTATACTGGCTGCGCTTAACGCCCAGTGTACGATGCCGTTTGACCTCGGTGCTGAGTATCCCCTGCGCTGCCGAATCTTGAGAAAGAGCGCGCAGCACCACTATCTCTTCTTGACCTTTCACCATTGCGTGGTCGACGGCTGGACGGCCAATTTGCTGGTGGATGAACTGAGCCGTGATTATCAAGCGCACGAAGCGCATTGCCATTATGACAACGGTCAGGCTTTTTTCCGGTTTCTTGAGGATCCTTTCCTCGCCGTCGCTAATGTCGATGACAGCCTGGCATTTTGGCGCGATGAACTGGATGGTGCGCCGGAAAAACACGCGCTTGAATACGATATCGCCATCACGGAGGCAGGCAAAACGCAGAATATCGTCAGAACATCGCTGGCGGACGAACTGCAGCCAGTGCTGACTCAGTTAGCCAAACATAACGGTACGACGCTGTTTACGCTGTTGCACTCCGCCTTCGCCTTACTGATTGCCAGAGCATCTGCGACGGATCGCGTGGTCATCGGCAGCCCGATCGCCAACAGGAACGAGCCGACGTTAAACAGCGCCGTGGGCAGCTTCGTCAACACGGTCGCTCACCAATTTCGCGTCACTGGCGACGACAGTTTCACCACGCTGCTGCAGAAGAACGCGAATAAATTTGCGCGCGCCTTCAAACATCAGGGGTTGCCCTTCTCTTACCTGGTTGAACAACTCAAGCCCACGCGCGGCAAGTTCCACCCCATTTTTCAAATCATGTTCGTCTGCCAACATCGCAAAAGCAACGAACTGAATGTTGGCCGTGCACAGGTTAACACCCTGCCGAGACGCTATGCGCCGCCCAAGTTTGATTTGGTGCTGGAAGTGATTTCCGGCGCAGAGGGCATTCTGTTGGAGTGGCAATACAACGCCAAGCTGTTTACGCCGGAGCGCATTAACGGATTGGCGCAAGCTTACGCATTGCTGTTGCAGCAAATTGCCTGTGATCCTTCGCGGGCCGTCGACCACTATTCGCTGGCGCCAATGGCCGATAACCGGCAATTGCGACAGCTCTCCGTCGGGCAGGCGATGCCAGCATGCTTGCGGCAACCTCTTTCTGATCGGCTGTTACGCGCTGCCCACCAGCATACGGATCGCCCGGCGTTGTTCGAGGGCGACCAGGTGTGGCATTACGATCGGCTATTGCGCCACGCCGGCCTCGTGGCGCATTGGCTGATAGCCCATACCGCCCCAGGCGCACTCATCGCCATCGATCTTCCACGCGGCGCTCATCAAGCTATTGCGGCGCTCGGCGTGATCCTCGCCGGACGCGCCTACTTGCCGTTGGCCGAAGGATTGCCGGATGCCCGCGTAGCGGCCATTATGCGAATATCGGGTTGCGCCTGGGTTTTGAGCAACCTGGCTCACCATCGCGCCCGCTATCCGCAGACAACCCGCGTTCAGGATCTGGAGGCGCTGTTTTCCCGCCATGTCACAGGCACAGCGCCCTTCCCGCCAGGCGAAGCAGAAGCGCTCGCGTATGTCATTTATACGTCGGGGACGACCGGCACGCCAAAAGGCGTGGCTATGGAACACGGCGCCGTCACCAACACCCTACTGACCATGAACCGACTGTTTAACGTCTCTCATCGTGACAACGTATTGGCTCTCGCCGACCTGGCCTTCGATTTATCGGTCTATGACCTGTTCGGCAGTTGGCTAGCCGGCGCATCGGTAACGGTGTTATCGCCGCACCACGCTAAAGAGCCGTCAGCATGGCTACATGCGATACGCCAGCGGCAAATCAGCATCTGGAACTCGGTTCCCGCCATCTTGCAAATGCTGGTGCAATATTGTGCACAAGAAAACATCCTGTCGCTGCCTCAACTGCGGCATATTTGGCTGAGCGGCGATCGTATCTCTCCGCGGCTGATCGCCCAGGCACATCAGCTTTGCCCCAACGCCACCATCACCAGTCTTGGTGGTGCCACCGAAGGGGCAATATGGTCAATTTATCATCCAGTTACACGGGATACGCACTACAGAAACGCCATCCCCTATGGAACCGCATTGCCGAATCAGAGCATGTGGGTGTTGAATGAAAAACTTGAGCCGTGCGGTTTCGGCGTTACCGGCGACATTTATATCGGCGGCGTTGGCGTTGCCCGCGAGTATTGGCGGGATAGGCAAACCACCGCCGGCAGCTTTGTTCTTTTCCCAACTACCGGTGAACGCGTGTACCGCACCGGCGATCGCGGCCGTTGGCACCGCAGCGGTTATATCGAGTTTCTCGGCCGCGAAGACCAACAGGTGAAACTGCAAGGTTTTCGCGTCGAATTGGGTGACGTCGAATTCGCACTCAAAAGCAGCAAACTGGTCGCTGAAGCATGTGTCCTCTGTCGCGATGAAACCGGGAACGGCACACCGTATCTGGAAGCCTATATCACATTGACCGAGGCGGGGAAAGCCAGCGTCCAGGCGGAGCGAAGAATACGCGAAGAGGTTACGGTCGTATTGCCCGCGTATATGGCGCCATCCCGATATCATCTCATTGAACGTTTCCCGCTTTCACGCAACGGCAAATTGGATCGCACCTTGCTATCGCCAGGAACCGAGCGGAGTCAGGCCAGCGATGCGGCTGCGCCAGCCGCATCCGCGGAGCTCATGCTGCTACGAGAGCTGTTGGCGGATACGTTAGGCTGTACTCCAGACAAGATCGACCCACATGCCAGTTTCTTCAGCAATGGCGGCAGCTCGCTTTCCGGCATCACGTTTTTGGGCAACATCAAGCGCGCCCTTAATGTGGAATTAACCCTGGCGGAAATCCTTGGCTACTCACAGCTCGATAAACTTGCCGAGCGTCTGCGCGATAGCGCACCCCTGCCGTTATCGATGCTGTCCGGCGCAGCCGATCGCTCCTCCCTGCCCACCTTGTATTTGGTGCATGGTGCCGGTGGTCAGGTGCATCAATATGCAAAGTGGACAAAACAGCTTTGCGCCTGCGCCAACATCATCACCATCGCCAGTCCGGGATTGGCCGCGCCAGGTGCAGACGACACACTCACCCTGCAGCGATTGGCCGCCTCTCATTTGGCGGCCATACCGCGTGCCAAACGCGACACTGCCGTTATCGCCGGCTGGTCATTGGGCGGCCAATTAGCTGTCCATATAGCGGCGCAGGCGACGGAACAAGGCGCGCCTTTTGCGCATGTGGTGGTTGTCGACAGCGGTTTGCCCGCCCGGCAACCCTCAGTGAATCGACGTTTCAGCGTGGCGCAAAGTTACCTCAGTCTGTTCGACTCTCTCGGTATTGCGCGACATTTGTGTCGGCATCAAGCAACGAATGCGATAGAGAGCTTCGCCAACGAGATAAAAATGCACTATGCGCTGAATCAGAGCGTGCTTGCGGAGAAGATCACGCTGGAACATGCCGAAGCCTTTTGTTGGGCGCTGAAAAAATCGTTTGAACTGACGAATAACGCCGGTCCTTTGCCGCAGATAGCGATACCGCTTACGCTTTGGCTCAGCCAGCAACGTCAGCGTAAACAGCCCAATCTTGCACAACGCTGGGAGAGGCAATCCTCACATGGCGTTCAACTCACCTATTGTGCAGAAACGCATTACAGCATTTTAAACAACGCTCAACTTCTTGAAGCGCTAACGCGGCTGCTCCGCTCGTTGTCAACATCATGATATTAATGCGAGAAAATTCCCATATCCCATCAAATCTATCGAGGCACTGATGAAATTACCCAGCAGTTGGATTTTTTTGTTCTGTTTTTACTATACATTCATGGACATTTTTTATTCGTTATTTTTTACCGAAGACAGGAGGTTTACCAGCACAATCATTCAATCCTTTATCTTTTCAACCTTGCTAGTGGCATTTTTCTGGTATCGGAAAACTGCAAAAAACAAACACCAATAATATAAGGAAGTAGTTATGAGAGAGCTTACAATTAATGAAGTTAACTTTATCGCGGCCGCTGGGGATTTCAGCTATGCGGAATTGGGCGGGGCCGTCGCTGCCGGCGCGGTTGGTGGCGCGATGACCGGCGCCATGGCCGGCGGTGTCGGTGCCGGCCCAGGCGCTGTTGCCGGTGCCGTTATCGGTGGTGCCGCCTATACCGCTGGCAAAATGGTGGAATCCATGTTAGGTGGCAATAAACAAACATCGACGAATAATCCTGCCGACAGTAACTAATGTCGGAAGATTCGTGTTTATCATATGAAAAAGTTACTCATTATCTTGTTCGCCATTTTAATTGGGCTTATTGCTGGCACGATTGCGGATTATTTCACCCTCAATCGTTTCTTGAAATACGCTCTTATCGCCTTTGCCGTTATCGTCACGCATAAATTGCTCAATAGCGATCGCGGGCAACGCTCGGCATGATGAATGTGGCTTATTTTAAAATTTAATGATTAAGGAAAAAATATGCGCAATCTTACCTCTGAAGAATGTTCAATCATTTCCGGTGCAGGAGATCGCAGCGGTACATTGACGGTTTCCGCAGAAACTGTCGGCGCAGCGATCGGCGGTGGCATCGGTTCTATCGGCGGCGTCGCAGGCGGCGTTGTCGGCACCATTGTCGGCGGTGCTGTCGGGAACTATGTCACCGGCGATCGCGCTCCCGGCTCTATTGGCCCATCAGGCATTCCCTGGGGCGGGAGTAACGGCGGCGGTACCATGTGGGGAAACAACAACAATACCGATTCGAACTGATCGAGGCTCTGCAAGTCTCGCGGCTGACCTCAGCGGTTAACGCTGGCTTCAGCGTCTAAACATCACTTCATGCCAGGGTTATCATTGTGATAACCCTTTTTGTCATGGGCTCACACCACAGGGTGAACTGCGCGTTTGGCGTAGCGAAAATGTCGAGGTGAAAAAGACAGGTAAAGCGACGCTGGCGTTATCCGAGTCGAATGACTCTATCCGCAGAGGCAATCGTCGATGGACGGTGTGCAATAATCACGCGGGTAATGTTCAGTTGTGAAATAGCGCGGTTAATATGTGTTTCATTATCGAGATCCAGGTGGCTGGTCGCTTCGTCCATAAACAGAATGCTGGGGCGACGATAGAGCGCGCGGGCTATCAATAAACGCTGTTTCTGCCCGCCAGAAAGGCTTCCCCCCAACTCGCCGATCAATGTTTCGTAGCCCATCGGCATGTTTTGAATATCATCATGCATATTGCAACGCTGTGCGCACGCCTCAATACGTTTCAGATCCATTTCGGCGTCAAATCCTGAAATATTTTCAGCGATAGATCCCGCCAGCAGCTTGTCATCCTGCAGCACGCAAGCGATACATTGGCGATAATTATTTACGCCAATGTTGCTGATATCCATACCGTCGACCAACACGGCCCCTTCATCTGGAGACAGCAGCCCACACATTAACTTCATCAACGTGGTTTTACCCACGCCGGAGGGACCGACAATCGCCACGCTTTCTCCCGCCGCAATGCTGAGATTCAAATCCGCGATAATGGGTTTCGCCAAACGATCATACTGGTAGCGCAAATTCCGCACCTGAAGCTCTGCGGCGTTGCCTTTTGTGAACAGCTGACGCGCGGGCATTTGCGGTTCCGGTGACGACAGCACAATGTCAGCCACCCTTTCATTATGCAAACTTAGCATTCGCAGCTGAAGCATCATGTCAATCAGGCTGCTGGCACGCTCCGAGAACTGACCACGGTAGGCGTTAAACGCGATAAACATCCCGATCGTCATTTGATTGTCTATGACCAATGCCGCGCCGAGCCAAAGGATGATCACCTGATCACAGGTGGCAATAAACGCCCCCAACCCGCCAAACATCATGTTTAACTTGGTCAGCTTGATACCGGCATTGATCGTTTCTACGTTTAGATTCAGCCAATACTGCGAACGGGTTTCAGATAACCCCAACGCCTTTAACGTACTGACGCTATATAACGTCTCCATGAAATGCGACCCTGCCCGCGCGCCCTTCACCAACTGCTCTTCCGACAGCTGCCGATAATGTTGATAAGTCGACAGCCTGAGAATGACGTATATCGCCGTAAAGCCGAGCACCACCCAAACTAACCAGCCGCCATAGAGCAACATCATGATAAATACCCCTACAGACATGATGCCATCAATAATGCTGCTGACGATGCTGGTAGTGAAAGTCGCTCTTATCGTATCCAATGAGCCAAAACGGGATTGAATATCACCCAACTTGCGCTTCTCAAAGAAGGAAAGCGGCAATTTCATCAGATGATCAAACACGCCTGCCTTCCATTGCACGTCTATCAACGCGCCCATGACGATAGAGATCCACGAGCGCAACATGGAAACGCCGGTGCGGAATAAAATAAAGAACAGCAATCCTATACATATCAGCGCCAAAAGATCATGATCGCCGGCCAAAATCACATGATCCATGACCAACTGCGTACCGACGGGCAACAGCAGATTAACCGCTTCAATTACGATCGACAGGCAGAAGATCTTTAGCAAGGCCCCCTTGAGGCCGCGCACATTGCTCATCAGCTTGCGAAAACGCAATCTGCTTTGCTGTTTGATCGGCTGAAATTCACTGTCTGGCCATAGCTCAAGCGCTACGCCAGTAAAATGCCGCGACAGTTCATGCAACCCCAGCACTTTACGGCCAAAAGCAGGATCATGGATCACCGCCCGCCCTCGGCTGACACTGACAAGCACCACGAAATGCTTCATGTCCCAATGCAGAATACAGGGCATTTTCAACGCTTTAAGCTCATCGATATTCAACGATAACGCTCTGGATTGCAGTTTCAGTGCGCTCGCGATGTCAATCAATGCGGACAGCGTTGCCCCGCGTGAAGAAAAGCCGTAGCGGCTGCGCAGATTAAACAGATCGATTTGCAAACCATGGTAATGGCATACCATCGCTAAACTGGCCAGCCCGCATTCCGAGGCTTCAGTTTGCAGGATCTGCGGCACTTTGCGGCGCAGCGACAAATTGAGTTTGCCCTTTAGCGCGTCTAAATACGATTCAGTCATTGATTGGCCCCATCAGGCTGTTTTTCATATCGTAGAAAGGTGAGAACATCCATTGATATAAAGGTCTTTTTTCCAAAAACAGCGTGGATTGGGCCCGCATGCCGTTAGTGAGCTGCAACGCTTTGCCCTGGTAACTGATATGCGTTTCATCCAGGGAAACGGTCACCTTGTAAAAAGATGCCGTTTGCACGCTGGGCTGATGCACGGGAGAACTGCTGTAAGTTGACATTTCTTGAATGGAGGCCGGTACATAAGCAATGCTTTCTATCCTGCCGGGAAACTGGCCGAACTTCTCATAAGGGAAAGCGTCATAGCGAATGTTAATGCCGTCCCCTGCTGAAACATAGGGCACACTGGTGTTCGGCAACCATAAAACTAGCTGATAAATCGCGCCATTACGTGGAATAATCTGTACCAAGCTGTCACCGCTATTGACCATCTGACCCGGCGTAACGCTGAGAGACTCAATACGGCCATCGCTCGGGGCGTTCACGATCAATGCGCCGCTGGCATCGGCTTCCGCTAACTGCCGTTGCAAATCATTGCGCTGAAACTCGTACTGCGAAATTTGGTTATCGAAATCCGCCGCGCGCGTAACGATGTCACTTTCCAAATTCGTAATTTGCAGTGATTCCTGAATATGTTGACTATGCAGGTTTTGAAACAGGCTTTGTTGTTGATAAAACGAATAGGTTTGTCCGCTAAGCTGATCTTTGGTAATCAGACCGCGCTGTTGATATTCCTTATAGGAACGCATGTTGTCCTGAGCAAATGCCACCCCTTCCCGCGCGTTATCCAACAGCTGTTTGGACTGCATGTGCGCCAATTCATACTGTTTTTTTTGCGCGCGTAGATTTTCCAGCGTCATGCGCTTGTTGTCTTGCAACTTAAGAATGATGCTGTCGACGTGTTTTAACTGGTTTTCAAGCGCCAGGCGCGTATTGGCGCTCACTTTCCCGTTATCCGTCACTCGGCTGACATCAATCTGATAAAGACGCTGGCCTTTTTTAACCGCATCCCCCACTTCGACGAAGCGTTCCGAGATAAAACCCTGTTGGGGCGCAAACACGTTGACTGAGCGGGGGAAGGTGGTGATTTCACCATAAACATTAATGCGGCGTGTATAATGACTGAATATAAGAAAAGAGAGGAAAACAAGAATAAATAAAAACGATAAAAGACCAAAACACCAGGCGGGCAAGCCGTTTATCAATAAGGCCTTACCCGCCCATTTCGCCCGCTGATGATCCGTGGCTTCCTGTCGAAACAAATCACGCATGAAATCCCTTTCCAGAAATAAAATTCGCGCCAGCCTTGGCTCGTAAAATGCAGAAGCATATCGAAAAAGCAGCAACAGAGATTAAAACAGGCCTGTTGTTTTTAATTAGCGATATCGTAAGGATAATTATTCTCATTATGATATCGGGCGTCCCGAAGAAATGCAATGTTTTTTACGCACTTATCCAGCCACATAGCCGTATATCACTATGCATATCGATAAAAAACCAATAAAGAGCCTCCTAATCAAATAACCCTATTTATTCTACCTCTCATCATGTGCAATAAATAATCATGCGCTACCCTTGACTGTCTATTTTTCATCCATAAGGCGTGCAGCAATAACGTTATCAAGGCTTTCACTTCCTTATTATTGAAATTGCCGCCACGCGGTGTCGGCGTATTCCGACATGCCTTTGCGCCAACGCCGCGAATGAAATCAGTCTGACCTCACCGCCTCATAAACCACCTTGCCGTCCACATAGGTGCGATAAATATTGCGATCGTCCCCCAGGGTCATCAGCACGAAGCCTTGTTCCGCCGACGTGGCGCTGTTGGCGTGACGCAACTGCTGCAGCGGCGTGACCGCCGGATCGAGCACCACGAAATCCGCCTCTTTACCGACGTTGAAGTTGCCGATTTTGTCGTCCAGCGCCAGCGCGCGGGCGCCGCCCAGGGTGGCGTGGTAGAACGCTTCTACGGCGGAGAGCCGGTAATGCTGCAGCTGGCCGACCTTGTACGCCTCGCCTAACGTGCGCAGCATATTGAAGGTGGTGCCGGCCCCCACGTCGGTGCCGATGCCGAGCTTCACCCGCTTGCGCCAGGCCTGCTGCAGGTCAAACAGCCCGCTGCCGAGAAACAGGTTGGAGGTGGGGCAAAAGGCGATCGCCGAGCGGGTATCGCACAGGCAGTCCCACTCCTGCTCCTCCAGATGCAGGCAGTGAGCGAACACGCTTTTATCGCCGGTCATGCCATAACGGTGGTAAACATCCAGATAGCTGCGGTGCTGCGGAAACAGCGCTTTTACCCAGGCCACTTCCTGCGGGTTCTCGCTCAGGTGCGTCTGCAGCCAAACGTCGGGATACTCTTCGCGCAGCCGCTGCACCTGCGCCAGCAGCGCCGGCGTACTGGTAGGCGCAAAGCGCGGCGTAATGGCGTAACCGAGGCGGCCTTTGCCGTGCCAGCGTTCAATCAGCTCACGCGTCTGGCGGTAACTCTGCTCCGGCGTTTCCAGCAGCGCCTCCGGCGCATGGCGATCCATCATCACCTTGCCGGCGATCAGGCGCATGTTCAGCGCTGCCGCCTGGCTGAACAGCGCATCGACCGACTGTGGATGCACCGTGCCGAACACCAGCGCGGTGGTGGTGCCGTTACTCAGCAACTGCTGCAGAAAGAAGGCCGACATCGCCTCGGTGTGCTGCTCACAGTCATAACGGCTTTCGGTCGGGAAGGTGTAATTGTTTAACCAGTCCAGCAGTTGGTCGCCATAGGCGCCAATCATTTCGGTTTGCGGGTAGTGGATGTGGGTATCGATAAATCCCGGCACGATCAGCTTGTCGCGATATTCCGTGACCGTGAAGCCCGGCGGCAGCAGCGCCTCGCCCTGCTGCCAGCTGCCGAACCAGACGATGACGCCGTCGTTCAGCAGCAGCAAACCGTCGGGAACATGCCGCAGGCGTTCCTCAAGCTGTTGCGGCGCCTCCACACAGGCTGCGATATCAAAAAAATTGCCACGAATAGCCGTGGTGAATTGCAGTGCCATTATTTTCTTCCTTGTGACGACCGGCCAAGCTCACCCGCGAAATAACCTGCGCCGATGAAACAAGGCTTTTTTGCCCAAACGCAAAGACCGGATTAAGCATAGCAAGCCGCATGCCAACAGGCGGAGATAAAATACATTTTCAAATAAAAACAATTAATTAGTAATTAATCTAAAAGCGTAGGCCGACGAAAGAGAATAAGACCCACGCTCAGCCTTCACCGGCAGATTAATAGCAACCGTTTGCCTGCCAAAATAACATCGCGCCGCTGCACCTTGAATGGGCAGGCGAATATCTTCACGGCGCACGGCTTATTTCAACAGCGCGCCTGAGGATTGAATCTCGGCCTAAGGACAACGGCCAAACTTGAAACGATAACCATTCTCAATTATCATCCGCGCATCTTTTTGACCAGCAATGCGAAAATCATGTCCGCCACCGCTTCTGCCCCGCACGCCGCGCTGTCGCGCCTTTACGCCACCCATCATGCCTGGTTGCAGGGATGGCTGCACCGCCGGCTGGGCTGCGCGTTCGATGCGGACGATGTGGCGCAGGACACCTTTATGCGCCTGCTGAGAAGCGACGCCGCGGCGACCCTGCGCGAACCGAAAGACTTTCTGGTCACCGTCGCCAAACGGGTGATGGTCGATCTGTTCCGCCGCAGAACGCTGGAGCGCGCCTATCTGGAGATGCTGGCGCTGATCCCGGAAGGCTACGCCCCGTCGCCGGAGCAGCGCCAGAGCCTGCTGGACAGCCTGCAGCAGATCGACGCGATGCTCGACGGCCTGGGGCCGAAGGTAAAACAGGCCTTTCTGTTGTCGCAGCTCGAAGGTTTGGGCTATGTGGACATCGCCGCGCGCCTCGGCGTCTCGGTCAGCTCGGTTAAAAAATACATGGCCAAAGCCACCGAGCATTGCCTGCTGTTCAGCCTCGAAAACGACGTTTATTCATGAGCAACGCCATCACCCCCGAGCAGCGCCAGGCGCTGAAAATGGCCGCACACTGGTATGCGCTGCTGTGCGACGAGCACGTCACCGAACGCCAGCGCCAACAGTGGCAAGCCTGGCACCAGCAGCATGACGATCACCGCTGGGCCTGGCAGCGCGTCGAAGCGTTGCAGAGCCAGCTGCAGGGCGTGCCGGGCAAATTCAGCTATCGCGCGCTCGATCGCGCCGGCCATCAATCGGCGATCGATCGCCGCACCCTGCTGAAAAGCCTGCTGTTATTGCTCGGCGTGGGCGGCGGCGGCTTCCTTTACCAGTCGCCGTTCGGCCGGGAGCTACGCGCCGACTACCGCACCGCCACCGGCGAGATCAAACCCATTGTGTTAAGCGACGGCACCCAGCTGGTGCTGAACACCGCCAGCGCGGTGGACGTGCATTACGACGATCGTCAACGGCTGATCCGCCTGCACGCCGGGGAAATCAGCCTGATCACCGGACGCGACGCCCGGCCGCTATGGGTGCAAAGCCCGCAGGGGGCGATGCGCGCGCTCGGCACCCGTTTTTTGGTGCGCGAGAGCGGCGGCGAGACGCGCCTGACGGTGCTGGAGCATGCGGTTGAAGCGCAGTTAGCGCAGGACGCGCGGCAAACGCGCCGGGTGAACGCCGGCGAACAGATTAGCTTCAGCGCCACGGCCTTCGGCGACAAGCAATCGGCTGCGGCGGAGGACGGCTGGCTACGCGGCGTGCTGAGCGTCAGCCAGTGGCGGCTTGAGCGGGTGATCGCCGAACTGGCGCGCTACCGGCGCGGCCATCTGAGCTGCGATCCGGCCGTCGCCGGCCTGCGCGTCAGCGGCAGTTTCCCGCTCAACGATACCGATCGCGCTCTCGCCCTGCTCAGCCAGACGCTGCCGATACGTCTGCAGAGCTTTACCCGCTATTGGCTGCAAATCGTCCCCGCCTGAATTTTTTAAATGAAAATGATAAAAAATCGCATTTTTGATTGTCCCTTTTGCCTTGCTCATCCGACTCCCAGGAAAACACTGCAGCAATAAATAAAAATGATTCAGGAGAAGGTATGAACAACGCTTGGGGAAAGGCCGCTCCGGCTTCGCTTTGGGGAAAACGGGCCACGCCGCTGGCCGTGGCCATTGGCCTGGTCTTCGCTGCACCGCAGATGGCGAGCGCCGCCAGCGCCGCTGCCGCCTACCACATTCCGGCCGGTGAGCTGGACGGCGCGCTGAACGCTTTCGCCGCGCGCGCCGGCATCGCGCTCTCGGTGGACGGCACGCTGACCGCCGGCAAACGTTCGCCGGGCCTGAACGGCAGCTACGGTGTCGACGACGGCCTGAACGCCCTGCTGGCGGGCAGCGGCCTGCAGGCTAAAACGCTCGGCAACAACGGTTACACGCTGGCCACACTGCCGCAGTCGCAGAAGGAAGAGGACATCACGGTAGTCGGTGACTGGCTGGCGGAAGGCCGTCAGGCAGACGTGTTCGAACACCCCGGCGCGCGCGACGTGGTGCGCCGCGAAGACTTCGTCAAAACCGGCACCACCACCGTGCGCGAAGCGTTGAACCGCGTGCCGGGCGTGGTGGCGCCGGAAAACAACGGCACCGGTAGCCACGATATGGCGCTGAACTTCGGCATACGCGGCCTCAACCCGCGCCTCGCCAGCCGCTCCACCGTGCTGATGGACGGCATTCCGGTGCCCTTCGCCCCTTACGGCCAGCCGCAGCTATCGCTGGCGCCGGTCTCGCTCGGTAATATGGACGCGATTGACGTGGTGCGCGGCGGCGGCGCGGTGCGCTACGGGCCGCAGAGCGTCGGCGGCGTGGTCAACTTCGTCACCCGCGCCATCCCGAAAACCTTCGGCATGACGGCCGGCATGCAGGGGCAACTCAGCCCGACCTCGCGCCAGGATCACCCGAAAGGCACCGGCAACCTGATGATCGGCGGCACCGCCGACAACGGCTTCGGCGCGGCGCTGCTCTACTCCGGCACCCGCGGCAGCGACTGGCGCGAGCACAGCGCAACCAAGATCGACGACATGATGCTGAAAAGCCGTTACGCGCCAAACGAGGTGCACACCTTCAACAGCCTGCTGCAATACTACGAAGGCGAAGCGGAGATGCCGGGCGGCCTGAGCCGGGCGGACTACAACGCCAACCCGTTCCAGTCGACGCGCTCGTACGACAAGTTCTGGGGCCGCCGCCAGTTGGCGAACTTCGGCTACCAGTATCAGCCGGATCGGCAGCACAAGTTCGACGTGCAGAGTTTCTACACCTACACCCTGCGCAGCGGCTATCTGGATCAGGGCAAGAACCTGACGCTGTCGCCGCGCGAATACTGGGTGCGCGGCGTAGAACCGCGCTACAGCCAGAGCTTCCGCTGGGGCGACTCGGCGCACGAGGTCGGCGTCGGCTACCGTTACGTCAGCGAATCCACCCACGAGCTGCGCTACTACACTAAAGCCAGCACCGGCAGGCTGCCGTCCACCGCCAGCCCGTACGATCGCGACACCCAGTCAGGCACCGAGGCGCACGCGTTCTATATCGACGATCGCATCGACATCGGCGACTGGACCCTCACGCCGGGCATGCGTTACGAATACATCAAGTCGTATCAGAACAACTACATCAAGAACAACCGCCTCGACGTCAGCTATAACGCGCCGCTGCCGGCGTTGAACGTGATGTATCACCTGAACGAATACTGGAACCTGTACGCCAACACCGAAGGCTCCTTCGGCACCGTGCAGTACAGCCAGATGGGCAAAGCGGTCGACAGCGGCAAGATTGAACCGGAGAAGGCGCGCACCTGGGAGCTGGGCACCCGCTACGCCGGCGATGCGCTGACCGGCGAAATCGGGCTGTTCCTGATCAACTTCAACAACCAGTATGACTCCAACCAGGTGACCGACAGCGTGACCGCGCGCGGCAAAACCCGCCACGCCGGGCTGGAAGGCAGCCTGCGTTACGATCTGTCGCAGCTAACGCCGAAACTGGACGACCTGACCGCCTACGCCAGCTACGCCTACGTCAACGCCACCATTCGTGAAGACGGCGGCTACAAAGGCAACCAGGTGCCGTTCTCGCCGAAGCATAAAGGCACGCTGGGGCTGGACTACACGCCAGGCAACTGGGCGTTTAACCTTAACGGCGAGTTCCAGTCCAGCCAGTTCGCCGACAACGCCAACACCGTGGCGGAAAGCGCCGACGGCAGCACCGGCCGCATTCCCGGCTACATGCTGTGGGGCGTGCGCGCTGCCTATGATTTCGGCCCGGAAATGGCCGGCCTGAATCTGGGCGTCGGCGTGAAAAACCTGTTCAACCACGAGTATTTCACCCGCGCCTATGACGACAACAACAAGGGTCTGTACATCGGCCAGCCGCGCACGATCTATCTGCAAGGTTCGGTGAAGTTCTGACCCTCAGCGGCGGGCGCGGTTAACCGTGCCCGCCGCCTTTCCCATCAACGTGACGCCGTCACACAATACCCTTCCTCCGCGCCGTCGCAGCGGCGAAAAATAAGTCGCTTCTGCCGCCAATGCGCGTAGTATCGACGATCCGCCCCGACTTATGGGCGCGGATTTTTTTTGCCATTCTGGCCTGAAAAGCGAGGGAATAAGATGAATCATAATGACCTTTCTCAGTGCCGCGTTGACACCGACCGTTTGTTGATTGCCCCCTTTACCGCAGCAGACGCCGACGATGTTTACCAGGCGATCACCCCCACTCTGACGCGCTTTATGACCTTTGAGCCGGAGGCATCGCCGGAAGACTTCGCCAACGTCTGGCAAAGCTGGCTGCCGCTGATGCGCGAAGGCGAAGAAGTGATCTTCGTCGCCCGTCGGCGCGAAGACCGGCAGTTCGTCGGCGTCGGCGGCGCGCACAACCTACGCAGCCACACCCCGGAGCTGGGCATCTGGGTGAAAGAGAGCCTGCATGGCCAGGGCTACGGCCGTGAAATCGTACAGGGCATCGCGCGCTGGGCCAGCGAGCGCTTTCAGCCGCCGCACTTTCTCTACCCGGTGGCCGAGCAGAATACCGCCAGCCGCCGCCTCGTCGAGTCGCTGGGCGGTGTGCTGGCCGGCCGTTGCGAGCGCATCAAGTATGACGCAGTGGTGTATCACCTGCCGCCTCAGCGCTAGTCAGCATCGGGCCGCCGGCCCGGTGTCATCTTTTTTGCTTTCCGCCGTGATAACCCCTGCCACTGCCTGCGGGTTTGTGCTAATGATAGAGGCATGTAGGGTAAAAACAGTTGAGGAACAGCAACATGATTATTTTTGTTACCGGCGCCACCTCCGGTTTCGGCGAGGCCATTGCGCGCCGTTTTATCCGTGAAGGCCATCGGGTGATTGCCGCCGGGCGCCGCCTTGAGCGTCTTGAAGCGCTGCAGGAAGAACTCGGCCAAGCGCTGCACATCGTGCGGCTCGACGTGCGCAACCGCGCCGCCATTCAACAGGCGATCGAAGCACTGCCGGCCGAGCTGCGCCAGATCGACGTGCTGGTGAACAACGCCGGGCTGGCGCTGGGGCTGGAGCCGGCGCATAAGGCCAACGCCGATGACTGGGAAACCATGATCGACACCAACGCCAAAGGGCTGGTGAACATGACGCGCGCGCTGTTGCCGGCCATGGTCGAGCGCAACGTCGGCCATGTGATCAACATCGGCTCCACCGCCGCCAACTGGCCTTACGCCGGCGGCAACGTGTACGGCGCCACCAAGGCGTTCGTCAAGCAGTTCAGCCTGGGTCTGCGCGCCGATCTGCACGGCACGCGCATCCGCGTGACCGATATCGAGCCGGGCCTGGTGGGCGGCACCGAATTCTCCAACGTGCGCTTCAAGGGTGATGACGGCAAGGTCAACAAAACCTACGAAGGCGCCGATGCGCTGACGCCGGAAGACATCGCCGAGTCGGTGTTCTGGGTCGCGACGTTGCCGGCGCGCGTCAACATCAACACGCTGGAAATGATGCCGGTCAGCCAGTCCTTCGCCGGGCTGAACATCCACCGCGGCGCCTGAGCCGCGACGGCGGGAGGCAACTCCCGCCGCGTTTCTTCAGGCCGCGCGCCAGCCGGAAACGATAATCAGCATGCCCGCCAGCGCCACGCCGGCGCCGACCCAATCCAGCGCAGACAGCTTCACCCCGTCCACCACCCGCAGCCACAGCAGTGCCGTCGCCACATACACACCGCCGTAAGCCGCATAGACCCGCCCGCTGGCCGCCGGATGCAGCGTCAACAGCCAGACAAACAGCATCAGGCTTAATGCCGCCGGCAGCAGCAGCCAGGCGCTGCCCTGCTTCTTCAGCCATAGGTAAGGCAGGAAACAGCCGATAATTTCAGCCAGGGCGGTGGCGAAAAACAACAGCGTGGTTTTTAACATCGGTCGCAGTTTTCTCTCGGTAAAGTAAACGAATCGGCGCTTGGCTGGTGAATTCCAGGAGCGCGGTGGTATATTTATCACCACGCCTGCGGGCGAGGTAACGCCAGTGTCGCCATCATCAGGCGCACTCACTCATAAGGATGAAACGATGAAAACATTTTCGACCCAACGACTGCTGCGCGGGATGCTGCCGGTCGCCATGCTGGCCGTTATGGGCGCCTGGCAGGCGCCGGCGCTGGCCGCCACCTGCACGCAGGGCAGCACCTGCGTCACCGTCGATGGCAAAGGCAGCGGCGCGATGAGCACCGAAGAAGCGCGCCAGAGCAAAGAGCAGTGGAATGATACCAAATCCCTGCGCCACAAGGTTAACACCCGCGTCGAGAAAGAGTTCGACAAGGCCGATCGCGCGGCGGATGACGAAGACCGCTGCAACGACAGCAACAACGTCAACGCGTACTGGGAACCGGACACCCGTAAATGTCTGGATCGCCAGACCGGGCGTCGGATTAATCCTTAATCCGCCTGCGGCGGGCGGGCAAGCGTGAAACCCGGCCGCCGTTGCTGCTATCCTGTTACAGGAAGTTCATTGTCTAAAAGGATGACGTGATGAAGAAAACGCTGATATTAACCGCTGTATTGCTGGCCGGCGCCCCATTGGCGGCTCTGGCCTCCTGTGAAAGCGTGAAAGCGGACATTTCGCAAAAAATCGTCAATAACGGCGTTCCGGAGTCCGGCTTCAAACTGGAGATCGTGCCTAACGATCAGGCCGATCAAGCGGGCGGCCAGGTGGTCGGCCACTGCGAAAACGACACCCAGAAGATCGTTTATACCCGCCTGAACAACGGCGACGATAATGGTGACGCAGCGCAGACCGGCACCAGCCAGGACACCTCCAACGCGCAGTAAGCCGCATCGGCTACCCAGGGCGCGCAACAGCCGCGCCCTTTCCTTTTCCTTTACTACGCCTGCTCCGCCTCTTCCTCTTCGCCTTGCGGCCGACAACGCGCCGGGATCAGCATCGCCGCCGCCAGCGCCAGCAACGACACCAACGCCGATACCAGGAACACCCAATGCAGCGAAGCCGCCACCTGCTGGATAAGCTGCGCCAGCGCTTCGCTCCCCATGCTCTGCCGCACCGCCGGCTCCATCAGCCGCTGCACCGGATCGTCAATCTCCGGCAAACGCCACTGCAGGTTGAGGTTCAACGTGGCGCCCAAAATCGCGGTGCCGATGGCCGAGCCCACCATACGGGTAAACACCGTACAGGCGGTGGCGATGCCGCGAATGCTGTAATGCGCGGCGTTCTGCACCGACACTAAAAACGTCGTGTTGCACAATCCCATGCCGGCGCCGACCATAAACGCCGCCACACGGCCCCACAGCAGACCGCCGTCCGGCTGCAACATCAGCAGGATCAGGCCGCCTGCTACCAACAGCAGCGCGCCCAACAGCGCCGTGGCGCGATACGAAGTCATCAGCATCAAACGGCCGCTCAGCGTGCTGGCCAGCGGCCAACCGATCGACATCAAGGCCAGCGTGGTGCCCGCCTCCAGCGGTGAGCCGCCCATCACGCCCTGAATGAAGGTGGGCAGAAAGGCGCTGATGCCCATCATCGCCGCGCCGATCACCAGCCCGCCGATGTTGCCGGCGACGATCACCCGGCTTTGCCACAGCGCCAGCGGGAACAGCGGCTCGACCGCGCGCCGCTCCTGACGGATCAGCAGCGCCAGCGACGCCGCCGCCAGCACCAGCAACGGCGCCACCCACCATCCGAGACTTTCCATCTGCAACAGCGCCAGCAGCAGCGCCGAAACGAACAGCGTCAGCCAGGCGGTGCCCGCCAGATCCAGCGCGTGCCGCCGCAGTTGCTGATGCGCCGGCAGATAGCGCCAGAGGAAGAACATCGCCAACAGGCCGATCGGCAGGTTGACCCAGAACACCAGCGCCCACGGCAGGTGTTGCACGATAAACGCGCCCAGCAGCGGGCCGATGATCGCCGATACGCCCCACACGCTCGACAGGTAGCCCATCACCTTCGGCCGCTCGGTGGCGCTGTAGATGTCGCCGATGATGGTGGACGCGATCGGCATGATGGCGCCGGCGCCCAATCCCTGCAATAAGCGGAAGCCGATCAGCCAATACATGTCGGGGGCGAAGCCGCACAGCACCGATCCCAGCAGGAACAGCGTGGCACCGAAGAAAAACACCCGCTTGCGGCCGTAGAGATCCGCCAGCCGGCCGTAGATGGGAATGGTGATCGCCTGCGCCAGCAAATAGACCGCGAACACCCAGCCCAGCAGCGAGAAGCCGCCGAGATCGCCGATGATGGTCGGCATGGCGGTGGCGACGATGGTGGCTTCGATCGCCGACATGAACATCGCCAGCATGCAGGCGATCAGGATCAGCGGGCGGTGGGCAATGGGGGCGGGTGAAACGTTATTTGTCATGGCGTTATGCAGGTTTCCTGGCGTTTTTATTTTCCCTGAGTATATCAGCAAGCGCCTGTGCCAAGTCTATCCGCCCTCACATCCTGCCTTTGCCGGCGGCGAATCGCACCATTTGGACTAACTGTTACGGCGTAACGTTTTGCCGTGGATTTTTTTCACTTTACCCGCATCCCAGCGCTGACGCGGGCTGCGGCGCCAATACGGGCAAACTCAATCAGCTGATTTTGTTCATAAAACTTGGCACGGTCAACGACAGGGTGCTATACCTTCCCTAGCCGGCGCCTTTGGGCTTCGTGCTTTCTCGGGTTTAAATATCAGTATCTTATGCTGATTAACTCACGTATTGAGCCTACGTTCAGCACGCTGTGCCGAACGCACCCTTCGCTCAATGTCGCTAACCTCATGCGAAACGCCCGTTTTGTACCGCCACGCCCGCCGGGCCGTGGGTAACAATCAGAGCGGAATGCGCCGTCTCGTCGGCCGCTCCGCGCAACGGAGGACGCAACATCATGCACAAGTCAGCGCCATACCGGCGCCTGCTCCTCGGGAGCCTGCTGTTTATCGCCGTCATCGCGCTGCTGGTTTACGGCATCGGTTGGGAAACCCTCAAGTCGCGCCGGGAAGATTTGATTTACCTCGGTCAGCAGCACATGTTCCTGGTGGTGTGTTCGATGCTGCTGTCGCTGCTGGTCGGCATTCCCAGCGGTATCCTGCTGAGCCGCCCTTTCGCCCGCCGCTGGGCGGAGCACGTGATGCAGATCTTTAATGTCGGCAACACCCTGCCGCCGCTGGCAGTGTTGGCATTGGCGATGGTGATCATCGGCATCGGCGACCGGCCGGCGGTGGTGGCGTTGTTCCTCGCCTCGCTGCTGCCTATCGTGCGCAATACCTATGCCGGCCTGCGTTCGGTGCCGCCGGCGCTGGTCGAGGCCGCCAACGGTATTGGCATGACCGCCGGACAGCGGCTGCGCCAGGTCGAACTGCCCAATGCCCTGCCGGTGATCTTCGCCGGGGTGCGCATCGCGATGGCGATTAACGTCGGCACCGCGCCGCTGGCGTTTTTGATCGGCGCCAGCAGCTATGGCGAGCTGATCTTCCCCGGCATCTACCTGAACGACTTCCCGACGCTGATCCTCGGCGCCGCCGCCACCGCGCTGATCGCCCTGCTGCTCGATCTGGCGCTGGCCGGTCTCGGCCGCCGGCTCAGCCCGCACACCGCATCCTGATGGGAGAAACGCGATGACTCGATGGTTACAACGACTCCGCCACGCGCTGCTGTTCTCCTTGCTGATGACCGGCGCGGCCGCCTGGGCCGCCCCGCTGACGCTGGCGAGCAAGAACTTTACCGAACAGCGCATTCTGTCGGCGATCACCGTGCAATACCTGCGGGCCAAAGGTTTTCAGGTCGAACCCAAAACCAATCTGGCTACGGTGATCACCCGCAACGCGATGATCAACAAGCAGATCGACATGACCTGGGAATACACCGGCACCTCGCTGATCATCTTTAACCACATCAATAAGCGCATGTCGCCGCAGGAAACCTACGACACGGTGAAAAAGCTCGACGCCAAACTCGGCCTGGTGTGGCTGCAGCCGGCGGACATGAACAACACCTACGCCTTCGCCATGCAGCGCCGGCGCGCGGAAAAAGAGCAGATCCGCACGATGTCGCAGCTGGTGGCCAAAGTGGAACAGGTGCGTAAAACCGACCCGAAACACAACTGGCTGCTGGGACTGGATCTGGAATTTGCCGGCCGCTCGGACGGCCTGAAGCCGATGCAGGCGCTGTACGACATGCCGCTGGATCGCCCGCAAATCCGCCAGATGGATCCCGGCCTGGTCTACAACGCCATCCGCGACGGCTTCGTCGACGCCGGGCTGGTGTACACCACCGACGGCCGGGTGAAAGGCTTCGATCTGCAGGTGCTCGAAGACGACAAAGGCTATTTCCCGAGCTATGCGGTCACGCCGGTGGTGCGCGCCGACGTGTTGCAAAACACGCCGGGGTTGGAAGCGGCGCTGAACACGCTGTCGAAACAGTTCAACAATCAGGTGATCACCGAGCTTAACGCCAGAGTGGATATCGACTACCAGACGCCGCAACAGGTCGCCGACGCGTTCCTCAAGCAGCGCGGCCTGATTTAGGAGGCATGATGAATACCTTACTTTACGCCTGGCAAAACTGGGCCTATATCGCCGGATTGACGCTGGAACACCTGCTGCTGGTCGGCATCGCCGTCGGCCTGGCGATCCTGATCGGCGTGCCGCTCGGCGTACTGATCGTCCGCCACAAATGGCTGGCGACGCCGGTGCTGAGCCTGGCCACGCTGGTGCTGACCGTGCCCTCCATCGCCCTGTTCGGGCTGATGATCCCGCTGTTTTCCTTAATCGGCCACGGCATCGGCTACGTGCCGGCGATCACCGCGGTGTTCCTCTATTCGCTGCTGCCGATCGTGCGCAACACCCACACCGCGCTCGACAACCTGCCCGGCGGGCTGCGCGAAGCCGGCCGCGGCATCGGCATGACGTTCTGGCAACGCCTGCGCTGGGTGGAGATCCCGGTAGCGCTGCCGGTGATTTTCGGCGGCATTCGCACCGCCGTGGTGATGAATATCGGCGTGATGGCGATAGCCGCGGTGATCGGCGCCGGCGGCCTCGGCCTGCTGCTGCTCAACGGCATCAGCAGCAGCGACATCCGCCAGTTGATTACCGGCGCCGTGATGATCAGCCTGCTGGCGATCGTCCTCGATTGGTTATTGCACCGCTTGCAAATTGCGCTCACGCCCAAGGGGATCCGCTCATGATTAAATTGGAAAATCTGACCAAACAGTTCATGCAAAAGAACGGCACGCCGTTCAACGCCGTCGACAACATCAATCTGGACGTGCCGGAAGGCGAAATTTGCGTGCTGCTCGGCCCATCCGGCTGCGGCAAAACCACCACGCTGAAGATGATCAACCGCTTGATCGAACCCACCGGCGGCACCATTCTGATCAACGGCGAAGACACCAGCGCGCTGGATACCGTCAGCCTGCGCCGCAAAATCGGCTACGTCATCCAGCAGATCGGTCTGTTCCCCAACATGACCATCGAGGAGAACATCACCGTAGTGCCGCGCATGCTGGGCTGGGACAAAAAACGCTGCCACGATCGCGCCGAGGAGCTGATGAGCATGGTGGCGCTGGATCCCAAGCGCTTTTTGCACCGCTACCCGAAAGAGATGTCCGGCGGGCAGCAGCAGCGCATCGGCGTGATCCGCGCGCTGGCGGCCGATCCGCCGGTGCTGCTGATGGATGAACCCTTCGGCGCGGTGGATCCGATCAACCGCGAAACCATCCAAAACGAGTTTCTCGACATGCAGCGTCAGCTGAAGAAGACCGTGATGCTGGTCAGCCACGACATCGACGAAGCGCTGAAGCTCGGCGATCGCATCGCGGTGTTCCGCCAGGGCAAGATCGTGCAGAACGCCAGCGCCGATGAGCTGCTGGCGCGCCCGGCGAACGACTTCGTCGCCTCCTTTGTCGGCCAGGATCGCACGCTGAAGCGCCTGCTGCTGGTGCAGGCCGGCGACGTGGCAGACCAACAAGAGACGGTGACGGTGCGCCGGGAAACGCCGCTGACAGAGGCATTCGGGTTGATGGACGATATCGACGCCCGTTCGGTGACGGTAGTGGACGCCGACGGCAAACCGCTGGGTTACGTCAAACGCCGCGAGGCGCGCGGTGCGCCGGGGGTATGCGCCGATAGCCTGCACCGCTTTCGCGTCACCGCCCGCGCGGAAGAGAACCTGCGCGTGGTGCTGTCGAAGCTGTATGAGCACAATACGTCCTGGATGCCGATCGTCGATGAAGACGGCCGCTACAGCGGCGAAATCTCGCAGGATTATATCGCCGACTACCTCAGCTCCGGCCGCACGCGCCGGGTGCTGACGCCGCAATAACCCCCGCCGGGGCGCCGACCGCCCCGCCCATGCCGCAGTTTGATAAAGATTCACTGGTCATCGGCCGGAGCGCCAAGCACAATGCGCTGATGACCCTTTGATTTTTCTCACGACGCCGCCCACGCATGAAAAGATTGGTCCACCTGCACCACTATCGCGCCCTGCTGCGCAGCCTGTTTATCGCCGTGTTCATCGGCGTCGCCGCCGCCCTGGCGGTGTGGCTGTTCCACCGTTCGATGATTGGCCTCGAGTGGCTGTTGCTCGGCAATGCCGACGGCAGTCTGGTGGCCGCCGCCGCCGCGCTGCCCGGCTGGCGGCGCGCCCTGACGCCTGCGTTGGGCGGGCTGGCGGCGGGCCTGCTGCTGTATGTTCACCAGCGCTACCGCCACCAGCGCCCGGCGGCGCCCACCGACTATATGGAAGCGATCGAGACCGGCAACGGCAAGCTGGACACCGGCGCCAGCCTGGTGAAGTGTCTGGCGTCGCTGCTGGTGGTGTCGAGCGGCAGCGCCATCGGCCGTGAAGGCGCGATGATCCTGCTGGCAGCGCTGGTGGGCTCGCTGTTTGCCCAGCGCTTTACGCACGAGAAAGAATGGAAACTGTGGGTGGCCTGCGCCGCCGCCGCCGGGATGGCCAGCGCCTATCATGCGCCGCTGGCGGGCAGCCTGTTTATCGCCGAGATCCTGTTCGGCACCCTGATGCTGGCCTCGCTCGGCCCGGTGGTGATCGCCGCGGTCAGCGCCCTGCTGATGACCAACCTGCTCAACGGCGGCCAGGCGCCGCTCTACCTGGTGACGCCGCTCGCCGCCCCCTTGCCGACGCAATACCTGCTGATGGCGCTGGTCGGCGTGGTGGCCGGCGCCGGCGGGCCGCTGTTTTTATGGTTGATGACCGCCACCGGCCGCGCGTTCCGATCGCTGCGCCTGAAGCCGCCGCTGCAGCTGGCGCTGGGCGGCCTGATCGTCGGGCTGCTTTCGCTGTTGTTCCCGCAGGTATGGGGCAATGGCTACAGCGTGGTGCAGGCGCTGCTGATCGCGCCGCCGGGGGTGTTGCTGCTGGGGGCGATCCTGGTATGCAAGCTGCTGGCGATCCTCGCCAGCAGCGGGTCGGGCGCGCCCGGCGGGGTCTTCACCCCGACGCTGTTCGTCGGCGCCGCGCTCGGTTCGATGATCGGCCAGCTGTTCGGCCTGTGGCCGGGGATGGATGCGGCGGTGCCGCTGCTGCTGGCGCTGACCGGCATGGCTACCCTGCTGGCCGCCACCACCCATGCGCCGATCATGGCGGCGCTGATGGTATTTGAAATGACCGGCGAATACGCGCTGCTGCCCGGCATTCTGCTGGCCTGCGTAATCGCCACCACCGTGTCGCGCGGCCTGCGGCCGGTATCGGTCTACCACACCGCGCCGCCGCCCAAACGCGAGGCTTAAAACTCCCCCTGCTGCAGCAGCTTCCTGAACTGCGGGCACTGCAGGTGCTCCGGTTCAGGGCAATCGACCATGTGCTGCAAACCGGCGCGCACCTGCCCCAGACGCCGCAGGGTGCGATCCAGTTCTTCAATCCGCGCCGCCAGCAGCCTGCGATCGAGGGCGATGCGCCCCCGCTCGTCAAACAGCGAGGCGATCTCATCCAGCGTAAACCCCGCCAGCCGCCCGAGGGCGATCAGCTTCAGTTGATCCAGCACGCCGGCGGCGTATTGGCGACGTAAACCGTTGCGGCCTATCGAGGCGATTAGCCCTTTTTTCTCGTAATGCCGCAGCGCCGAGGGCGCGATGCCGCTCAAACGCGCCACCTCGCCAATATCCAGTTCTTTTCCCATTGACTTGAAGTCGACTTTAAGTTGCACACTGTGCGCACATTACACCATGAGTGACTTTAAGGGCACGAAAATGACGACAGAAATTTTACTGATGATTATGCTGACCGGGGTGGGCGCCACGCTGTGCACCGATCTGTGGGCCATCGTGCAAAAGCGCGTGCTGGGCATCCCGCCCCTTAACTACGCGCTGGTCGGCCGCTGGTTTATCGGCCTGTTCGACGGCCGGTTTTATCACGCTCCGATCATGGCGGCGCCGGTGCGGCGGGGAGAAAAAGCGATGGGATGGCTGCTGCACTACGCGATCGGCGTCGCCTTCGCCTTTATCCCGCTCGGCTTGGCGGGCATCGCGTGGTACGCCGCGCCGACGCCGCTCGTCGCGCTGTTGAGCGGCTGGCTGAGCCTGGCGGCGCCCTTCTTCGTGATGCAGCCGGCGTTGGGCTTTGGCGTGGCGGCGGCGAATACCCCCAACCCGGCGCGTAGCCGCATCATCAGCCTGCTGGTGCATACGGTGTACGGCCTGGGGCTGTTTGTCTCCGCCCGTTTGTTGGCCCCTTTGCTGGCCTGAGCGCGCTAGCGCAGCAGCGTGGAGATGTCGAGATAGTGCGCCAGTTCGCGCTGCTCCGCGCGCGGCAGATACGGAATTTCACCCAGCAGCGGCGCGGAAATGCGCTGCTGCAGCGCCGCGATGGTTTCGGCATAGTGCGCCAACCCCGGGTTGATGCGGTTGGCGACCCAGCCCAGCAACGGCAGGCCGTCGTTGATAATCGACTGTGCCGTCAGCAACGCGTGGCTAACGCAGCCCAGCTTGATGCCCACCACCAACACCACCGGCAGCTGTTCCTGCACCACCCACTCGGCGTAAGGCCGCAGATCGTTCATCAACACCCGCCAACCGCCGCTGCCTTCCACCACCACCGTATCGGCTTTGGCCGAAAGATCCCGCAGACCGGTGCTCATCACGCCATAGTTGATGTCCTCGGTCGCATGCGCGTGAAACACCTCATCCAGGCAGGTGATGGGATTGATCTCCTCGTAGGACAGCGGCAGGGTTGAAGATGCCTGCAATACCAAAGCGTCTTTATTGCGGATGCCCTCGCTGGTTTCCTGGCAGCGCGCGGCGATCGGCTTGTAGCCGGCCACCGAACGGCCTTCGGCGGCCAGCGCCTGCATCAACCCGCGGGAAACCACGGTTTTACCGACGTCGGTATCCGTGCCTGTCACAAATAAACGCTTCAACATGAATAAAATGCCCCAGAATGCCCCGTTAACAATGTATCGCCGCACCGGCGGCGAAGAAGTCTTTCGGAAAAATTCTAGGGGATGCTGCCGCGTAGGGGCTTGAGGTAGCTCAATCTTTTGCGGGATTAATAAGAGGTTCTGATGTTAGCCTTGCAGCAGCTGCACCAACAATGAACCATTATACAGCGCCTCTTTCACCAGCGCCGCGCCGGGCATGGTGCCCTGATTGAAGAACTGCGTGGATTCGACCTTGACCTGCTCGCTGTAGGCCGGCAGCGCCTGTTGGCGAATGCAGGAGGCGATGGCCGGGTGCAAGATCTCCGCCGCGCGGTTGAGCGGCGAGCCCACCAGGATCTTCTCGGGATTGAACAGGTTGACCATGATAGCCAGAATGCGCCCCACGCTGTGGCCGACACCGAGAATGATGTCTCGCGCCAGTTGATCGCCCGCCAGCGCGGCGTCGCACAGCGATTCGACGGTCAGCGGCGCACCGTGCAGGCTGGAACTCATCGAGCCGCTCAGCCGCTGCTGGGCGATCTCCAGCATGTTCTCAATGCTGGCCACGGTTTCGAGACAGCCGTGGTTGCCGCAGTAGCAGCGTTTGCCGTAGGGATCGACCTGGGTGTGGCCGATCTCCACCACGCTGTGGCTGCCGGCGTGCAACACATGGCCGCCGGTGATCACCCCGGCGCCGACGTTGTGGTCGATCACCACCTGAATCACGTTCTGGCTGCCGCGCGAGGCGCCGTAAAGCGCCTCGGCCATGGTCCAGGCGCTGATGTCGTGCTGCAGGTAAACCGGCAGACCGGTGCGGGTTTCCAGCGCCGGGCCGAGCGGCATCTCCAGCACGTCGTAAAACGGCATGCGGTGCACCACGCCGGACTGGACGTCGATCATGCCCGGCAGCGTAATAGCGATCGCCGTCAGCCGTTCCAGCTTGCTTTGGTGGCGGATAAAGAATTGATCGACTTCGGTCAGGATGCGCTTCAGCAACGGTTCGGGATGTTCGGCCGCCAGCGGCAGCTGCTCCTCCACCACCAGCTTGCTGCTGAGATCGCGCAGCGCCAGCGTGATGCTGCCGCGGCTGATGCGGGCGGACAGGTAGTGCCAGGCTTCGGTGTCCAACACCAGCCCCACCGCCGGGCGCCCCCGGCTGCCGATCTCCTGGTACTCGGTTTCCTTGACCAGATGGGCTTCCAGCAGTTCGCGCACGATCTTGGTGATGCTGGCGGGCGCCAGCTGCGCGCGTTTTGACAGTTCGATGCGCGAAATCGGACCCAGTTGATCGATTAGCCGATAAACCGCCCCCGCATTGGTCTGTTTGATTTGATCGATATGCCCAGGCTGCCCAACCGCAATCACAAACCGGCTCCTACTATTTTTCGCGCTTCTAAATAAAGACTAGGGGTTATGGTGGGGCTTTTGTCATACAGCGTCAACTATTTGATTCGTTATGTGATTTGCTGCACAAATTCCTCGCAATTTCAGCGTGAATTGATTTTTATTTGCCCAAGCTCAACGTCATTTCAGCATCAACGCCATCAGCGACTGCGCCGCCGCGGTCAACGGCCGCCGGCGGTGGTGCACCAGCCACACTTCGGTGGTGGCGTCCGGCTCCGCCAGCGGCAAATAGCGCACGCCGTCCACCCGCACCCGGGCGAAAGACGCCGGCAGAATCGAGACTCCCAACCCAGCGGAGACCAGCCCGATGATAGTCATCGCTTCCCCCACTTCCTGGGTGATATACGGGGTGATGCCGGCCTTGCCGAGCAGCAGCAGAATTTCGTCGTACAGCGCGGTGCCCACTTCGCGCGAGAAGAACACGAACGGCTCCCGCGCCAAATGTTGAAACCGCAGCGCGCCGCCGGGCGTTTCCGCCAGCGGATGCCCTTCCGGCACCACCGCCACCAGCGGTTCACGCAGCAGCAGCTGATAGTGCAGCGCCTCCGGCAGCCGCGTATTGCGCATCACCCCCAGATCCAGCTCACCGTTCAGCAGCGGTTCGATCTGCTGTTTGGTGTTGATTTCGCGCATCTTGATGTGCACCTGCGGGGACTGCTGGCGAAAGGCGCGCAGGCTGCGCGCCACCACGCCGATAAAGGGCGCGGAGGAGGTAAACCCGATGGTCATTTCCCCCAGTTCACCGCGATCCAGACGCGCCGCCTTTTCCGCCGCGCGCCCGACCTGATCGAGCACCTGATAGGCTTCTTTAAGAAACATCTCCCCGGCCTGGGTCAAACTGACGTTGCGGTTGTTGCGCGCCAGCAGCCGCGCGCCGACCATCTCTTCCAGCGCCTGAATTTGCTGGCTGAGCGGCGGCTGGGAGATGCGCAACCGCTCGGCGGCGCGGCCAAAATGCAGCTCTTCGGCCACGGCGATAAAGTAACGCAGGTGTCTCAATTCGATATTCATATTTAAAAAGTCTTAATTGTAATTATTAATATATTAGACAAAAAATTCGCCGCTCCCTATCATTTTGTTATCTGCAAAATGTCTGTTTATCTCCCCGAAGTTCGGTAAGGAAACGCTGTGACAACCCCTGTGCGTTCTGCGGCCGTGATGCCGTCGACGCTGGCCGCCAACGATGACGCGGCCGCTGCGCCTAAAGTAAAACGCTCCACCCTCAACAACAAACTCCCCTATATCGAACGCGGCACGCCGCAGTTTATGCGCGTTACGCTGGCGCTGTTTTCCGCCGGGTTGGCGACCTTCGCGCTGCTCTACTGCGTGCAGCCGATCCTGCCGGTGCTGTCGCAAGACTTCGGCGTCTCGCCGGCGGAAAGCAGCCTGTCGCTTTCGGTCTCTACCGGCCTGCTGGCGATCGGCCTGATGTTTACCGGGCCGTTGTCCGACGCCATCGGCCGCAAGTCGGTGATGGTGGTGGCGCTGCTGCTGGCGGCGGTTTGCACGCTGATTTGCGCCTTTATGACCAGCTGGCACGGCATTTTACTGATGCGCGCATTGATCGGCCTGTCGCTGAGCGGCGTCGCAGCGGTCGGCATGACCTACCTCAGCGAAGAGATCCACCCAAGCTTCGTCGCCTTCTCGATGGGGCTGTATATCAGCGGCAACTCGATCGGCGGCATGAGCGGCCGCCTGGTGACCGGGGTGTTGACCGACTTCTTCTCCTGGCGCGTATCGCTTGGCGTCATCGGCCTGTTCGCCCTCGCCGCCGCCTGCATGTTCTGGCGCATCCTGCCCGCCTCGCGGCATTTCCGCGCCAGCTCGCTGCGCCCGCGCACCCTGCTGATCAACTTTAAACTGCATTGGCACGATAAAGGGTTGCCGCTGCTGTTCGCGGAAGGTTTCCTGCTGATGGGCAGCTTCGTCACCCTGTTCAACTACATCGGTTATCGCCTGCTGGCGGATCCTTATCACCTGAGCCAGGCGATCGTCGGCCTGCTGTCGGTGGTGTACCTCACCGGCTCCTACAGTTCGCCCAAGGCCGGTGCGCTCACCTCACGCTTCGGGCGTGGCCCGGTGCTGCTGGCGTCGATCGTGATTATGCTGATCGGGATCCTGATTACCGCGCTGCCGCAGGTGCCGGCGATCTTTATCGGCATGATGCTGTTCACCGCCGGTTTCTTCGCCGCCCACTCGGTGGCCAGCAGCTGGATCGGCCGCCGTGCGCGCCGCGCCAAAGGCCAGGCGTCGTCGCTGTATCTGTTCTGCTATTACGTCGGCTCCAGCGTGGCCGGCACCCTGGGCGGCGTGTTCTGGCACAGCTTCGGCTGGAATGGCGTGGCGGCGTTTATCAGCCTGATGCTATTGCTGGCGCTGCTGGTGGTGCATTACCTGAAACGGCTGCCGGAAGCGGCGCGCCTGTGAATGGAAAAAGCCGCGGTGGTTAGCCGCGGCTCGTCATGCCAGAGCCCGTGATTATTGACCGGGTTTCCAGCGAGTTTGCAGGTACTCCACCGCCTTGTCCGTTTGCGGCTCGGTCAGATAACGTTGCCGGAACAGGATGGTTCCCCCCATCCCCGGCAGGCTCTCGTTGAGATCCAACTGCCTTTTCAGCTCGGGGACGCCGCCGTCGACGGTCCAGGCCGGCTCGCTGGCCGATGGCGTGCCCACTTTATACAGCGCCACCCCGGCATAGAGCCGAACCGGCGTGTCTTTCACCACCTCGGCCCACCAGTTGGCCAGCACGTCGTAGCGAACAATTTCACGATCGAAAGGCCAGTACAGCTGCGGCGCGATATAGTCGAGCAGCCCCAGTTTGACCCACTGGCGCGTATCGGCATAGGCCGTATCGTACGACGGCGCGCCGGCCCGCGTCGCCGAGCCGGCAGGATCGTCCGCTTTGTTTCGCCATACGCCCGCCGGGCTGACGCCAAACGCGACCGCGGGCTTCAGTGCTTTGACGGTGGCGGAAACCTGTTTTATCAATTGCAGCGTGTTGTCTCTTCGCCAGTCGGCCTTGTCTGCAAACCCTTTGCCGTATGCGCGATACGTCTTTTCATCATCCAGCGGCGATTGCGGCGTTTCGTAATAGAAATAATCGTCAAACTGAATGCCGTCGACATCGTAGTTTTTGACGACTTCAGCCACCACGCCGGTGATCCAGTTGCGCACCTCGGGCAGGCCGGGGTCGAGCACGAAGCGATCGCTGGCGGTGCGTATCCAGTCGGGATGCAGCGCATAGACGCTGGCCGGCGGCGACTGCAGCGTATGATTGAGTGCATCAATCGTTTGCTGTCGGGTATTCATGGAAACCCGATAAGGGTTCAGCCAGGCATGCACTTTGATGCCGCGTCGGTGCGCTTCTGTCAGCATAAAGGCCAGCGGATCATAACCCGGATCCTGGCCCACGGTGCCGGTCAATACCTCCGACCAGGGCAAGATGTCAGAACGCCACAGGGCCGTGCCGTCCGGTTTAACCTGAAAATACACCGTGTTAATCCCGGTTTTCACCATGTCGTCCAGCGCGTCCGTCAGCCCCTGCTGCTGCAGACGCACCCGCTCTTGCGTGGATTCCGCTTTCAGCGAGGCCGCCGGCGGCCAGTCCAAGCCAATGACCGTAGCCAGCCAGATGCCCCGCATCGGCGTTGCCGGCGGTACAGGCTGCGGAGGCTTTTCCGGCTCAGGGGGTTTGGCGCATCCGCTCACGCCCAGCATGGCGGCCATCAACAGCCATCCGCCTAGTTTTGTTGCGCCTGTCGGCATAAATGTTCTCCTTCCGTGAGTGACGGTTATCCCATCTCGCGGCGTGCGGAGCAAGAAACCGCCCGCTTTATCAACGCCATCCAGCGACCGGCGCCGCCCTTTCTGGCGACGCCGGTACTTATCCCATCACCAGCTCAGCCCAGTCCCGCGAGGGAACGCCACCTTGCCGGTATTGGTTTGCTCATCGTAGTCATGCCAGGTATTAACCGGCAGTTTTCCGTGCGGTTTGATTTTCCCCGTCAGCACCTGCGCCAGCGATATCATCGAAGGGCCACGCCATACGCCGCTGTCATACCCGTAGTAAGAATAGGTGGCGACAGCCGCATCCATGTCTGCGGCATAGTTCACGATATCGTAAGGCGCGCGCAATGAGAGGTGAACGCGTTTTTTCCCCTGCTCGGCGGCGTATTTCAGCCAGCCCGGGTAAGGGCTGCTGTCATTACCCGATCCGGTGGCGGCGGTCACGACGCCATCCTGCTCGGCAGGCGTAAAGCGGGTTGAGAGGGTTCCAAGCAAGAACACGTCGCAGCCGGCAATATGTTCCCTGACCTGGGCGTCGCTCAGTTCCGTTTCCTTCGCGGCCACGACGTTCTGATAGCCCTCCTGCGCCATCACGTTCGCAATGCCTTTGGCCTGCTCGCCCCACGGAGTCAGAATAAAGTAGCGCAGCGCTTTGTCCTTTAACGGCAGCAGACATTGACGGTTGATAACCACGGTAATGGAACGATCGGCAATCCGTTTCTCCAGCTGATGCGCGGAGGACGAAACGTCGTGGGAACAGGGTTTATCGCTATGGCCCATCAGGTGATGGCGCAATTTGAGGCGCAAAATGCGCTCGACAGAGGCATCAATATCGGCCTCGCTGAGATGCCCGGTTTTCACCCGCTGCGCAATGTAGCGGATAAGCTCGGGCAGCAGGCTCGCCTGCGCCGGCGAGGCGATGCTGACAGGCATCAGGGCGATATCCACTCCGGCGGTAAAGACGTTTTCAGCCGCCGCTTGCTGGCTGAAATGCTCGGCAATCGCGCCCATATCCAGCGCGTCTGAAATCGTTACGCCGGCATAACCCAGCTCATTGCGCAGGATCTGGGTCTGGATTTCGCGCGACATGGTGGCCGGCACCGTGATTTTTTCACCGTTGCGGGTGTCGATCTGGCTGTTATCCAGTGCGGGGTACTGAATATGCGCAGTCATCACCATATCCGGCGCCGCGCAGCGATCGATGGCCTGTTTATAAGGGGCGATATCAATGGCAAAAGCTTCTTCCCGCGTACGATCGACGCGCGGCAAACCGGTATGCGAGTCGGTGGAGGTGCTGCCATGGCCGGGGAAGTGTTTGTACGCGGTGATCAGCCCCTGCTGTTTCATGCCCGCCACCATGTTTTCCGCCAGGCGGGCAACGGTGTTCTTATCATCGCTGAAGGCGCGAACGTTAATCACCGGGTTGAACGGATTGGTGTTGACGTCCACGACCGGGGCAAAGTTGGTATTGATATGCAACGCGCGCATATCCTGGGCCATCAGTTTGCCCTGTTCAACGGCGAGCTGTTTATCCGCACCGCCCTCGATCGCCGCCGCCAGCGCCATATTGCCGGGGAATGAGGCGTAGTCGCCGCGCGGCAGCCGGAAAACGTTACCGCCTTCGTTATCCGTGCCAATAAACAAACGAACGCCCGCGTGGGTTTTCAGCGCGGCATACCAGGCCGTCAACGTTTTGATCTGCTGCTTGTCTTTCAGATTATTGGCAAACAGGATCACCCCACCGATGTGGTTATCGGTGATCAGCTTGCCAATGGCTGCATCGGGAACGGTCATATCCTGATTGCTGCTACCGTTCTGATCCCAGTAGCGAAAATCCAGCATGATTTTTTGCCCGATCTTCTCTTCCAGCGTCATGTTTTTGACTTTCTGTTTAATATCCACAGTAAACCTCCGTTTAAAGCACCCGTTAATGACAGAAGAAAAGATAACCCGAGGGGCTCATAGCGTCCTGCCATTCTGTTTGTTCCAGCAATTGGACAACGGCAAACGGAAAATGGATTAAACAGAAGACAAACGAACAGGAGAAAATCCATCAATGAATCAAAACACTATGTATAGCGGGTGTATTGTGTGCCCTGCTGCCAAAAGCCGTTATGGCGTATTTCCTGCTGGTAAGCCGGGTGGCCAGTGAAGCCGCTCCCTCTTCGTTTGCCGATGTTGCCCCCAGTCGGCTACTCCTCTATAGTATGTTGTAACTAATATGGGAGTGTGCGATGAGCAGATACGATGTGATTGGCCGAATGAACGCCTGCTTTGCCGAGCTGGAGCAGGCGCTCGGCGCATTGCAGCAGCAGATCGCCCCGCTGCGGTTGCTGGCGGCGCGGGTGTTCAGCCTGCCGGAGGTTGAAAAAGGCCAGGAACATCAGGCCATTTCGCATATCGCGGTCGAGCAGCATGTGGGGCAAGCGGCGCGCGATCTGGCGCTGGAGCATTATCAACGGTTGTTCATCCACCATAACCGGGAGAATGTCAGCAGCAAGGCCGCCGTGCGCCTGCCCGGCGTCATCTGTCTGGCAGTGGAGCAACCGGAATATCAGACGTTGCAAATGCAGCTGGCGCTGATCAACCGCCTGAAGGGTGAACTGGAACAGATTATCACCGTCGATTCCGGCCTGGCGCCGGAGCAGCGTTTCGAGTTCGTGCACACCCATCTGCACGGGCTGATTACCCTCAGCGCCTATCGCACCCTCACCGCCCTGACCAATCCCGACTCGGTGCGCTTCGGCTGGGCCAACAAGCACATCATCAAAAACGTCAAGCGGGACGACATTCTGGCGCAGCTGGAGAAAAGCCTGAAAGCCGGCCGCGCGGTGCCGCCGCACAGCCGTGAACAGTGGGCCGCCCTGGTCAGCCGCGAAATAGACGACGTCAGCCGGCTGCCGCAGCAGGCGACGCTGAAGATCAAACGGCCGGTAAAAGTGCAGCCGATCGCCCGGGTGTGGTATCAGCAGCAGCAAAAACAGGTGCAGCACCCCTGCCCGCTGCCGCTGATCGCCCTGTGTCAGGTTGAAAGCGGCGCCGCGGTGCCGAAGATCGGCGAACTGCTCAACTACGACGCCGAGGCGGTGAAACACCGTTACAAACCCGACGCCAGGCCGCTGCGGCTGCTGGTGCCGCGTCTGCACCTGTACACCGACGACGCTACTCGCTGAGAGCATACACCCGCAGGCGATGGCCGTCCGGATCTCGCGCCACGAAGGTGTAACCGAACTCCATCTCGGTCGGCGTTTGCTCGATAGTCAGCCCAAGCTCACGCCACTGGTTATAGCGCGCCTCCACCTCTTGCGGATCCTGGCATAAAAAGCCCAGTTCACCGCCGCCGCCGGTCAGCGTGGCGGCGGGTTTTACCCCCTGTTTGGCCCACATCCCCAGCTTGAAGCCGTTGTTGAGCACGAACAGGGCAAAGCCGGGTGAAAGCTCCACCGGCGCCTGCCCCAGCAGGCGTTGATAAAAGGCGGCGCTGTTGAGCGGGTTGTCGACATAAAGCAGGGTCATGCTGGGAACAGTCATTGGTCTGTCCTTTGGGTGATGGGAACCGGCCGGTTCCCGATAGGCACAGACTAAGGCGCGCGACTGACAGTTTATGGCAGCAGCGTGCCGCTATTGCTCCGCAATGCCCTCGCTGAGGCGCCACTCTTGCAGCAGCCGCCGCCGGCCACGCGGATAGCGCTGTTCAAACGGCGTAGCGGCCTGAATGCGATCGAGACGAAAATGGCGAAAGGCCTGACGCAGCTCGCACCAGGCGACCAACATCTGAAACTGATCGAAAAAACCCAGCGCAAAGGGCCACAGCAGGCGTTCGCTGCGCTGCCCCGCCAGATCGAGGTAGTCGATATGCAGTTTGCGCTCGCAGCGGATGGTGTCTCGGATCAGCACCCGCATCTCATCCGCCACCGGCGGCGCCTGAACCGGCGCGATAAGCAGCGTATTGGCCTCCAGCTCCTCCCGCAGCGCCGGCGGCAACACCGCGGCGATCTTGGCCAGCGCCTGACCCGCCGCGCTCGCCAGTTGGCTGTCGCCGCGGCGGCTGACCCAGCGCATCCCCAGCACCAGCGCTTCTGTCTCCGCCGGCGAGAACATCAGCGGCGGCAGCGTAAAGCCGGGGCGCAGCACATAGCCGACGCCCGCCTCACCGGCGATTTCCGCCCCCTGCTGCTGCAGCGTGGCGATATCGCGGTACAGGGTGCGCATGCTGATGCCCAGCGTCTGCGCCAGCGCATGGCCCGCCACCGGATAACGGTGGTTGCGCAGCAGCTGCATCAAATCGAGTAAACGTTGTGCGCGCGACATATCACGGCTCCCTGCATAGCGCGGTTTGGACAAAATCGGCAAAGGCCCGCGCCTTGGCCGAAACGAAATGGCCGCCGGGGAACACCGCCCACAGCGCCAGCGGCGGCAGTTGCCAGTCCGCTAATACCGCGATCGCCGCCCCGCTTTGCAGCTCGCTGCGAAACAGGCCTTCGCTGGCGACGGTGGCGCCAAAGCCCGCCAGCACCAGCTCGCGTACGCACTCCGCCGCGTTAACCCGTATGCGCCCCGGCAGCCGCAGCGCGCGCTGTTCCCCTTCGCGGCTGAAGCGCCACTGCTCGCCGCCGCCACGGCGATGGTAAATCACCATCTCGTGCTGCAACAGATCTTCCGGCCGCTGCGGCATACCGGCAGCGACAAAATAGCCGGGCGTGCCGATCACGCATTGCTTTACCTCACCCAGCTTGCGGGCGGTAAAACCGGAATCCTCCAACTCGCCAACACACAGGGCAATATCGATGCCTTCTTCAATCAGCGACAGATTGCCGTCATCCAGCAGCAGATCAACATGCAACCGTGGATTGGCGCGCATAAACGCCGTCAAATCAGGCAAGGGAACGATGCGGGCGAACACCGCCGCCGAAGCGACCCGCAACCGGCCGCTCAGGGTCTCGCCAGCGCTCTGCACCAGCGCTTCCGTCTCCGCCAGCTCGTTCAGGATGCGCCGGGTGCGTTGATACAGCTGCTGTCCCGCATCCGTCGGCTGCAGGCCGTGGGTCGAGCGCAGCATCAGGCGCGTGCCGAGCTGCTGTTCCAGCCGCGCCACCGCTTTTGAGACCGCCGGCTGCCCCACGTGCAGCCGCCGCGCCGCCGCGGTAAAGGAGCCGCTCTCGTAAACGCAGGCATAGGTTTCGTAATCGGCAAATTTACCCATGGCATTCCTTACTGGAATAACGGTTAGCATTTATTGCAGTCTACACGCGCTATTTCGGAATGGGCAAGATGAGCGCTCCCCCTCATTCCTGTCAGGAGAACGCATGACACTGCAAGACAAACTCGATGCCTTCAAAGCGGCATTCGAAGCCGACCAACTGCCGTTCAAACTCGCGGCGCAAGATCACGCGCTGATGCGTGAGGCGATCCAGGCGCAGATCGCGTCGGGCATGGCCGAACGCGCCCTGAAGGTCGGCGACGCCGCGCCCGGCTTTACTCTGTCGGACAGCGAAAACCGACCATGCTCTTCCACGGCGCTGCTGGCAAAAGGGCCGCTGGTCGTCAGTTTCTATCGCGGGATCTGGTGCCCTTACTGTACGCTCGATCTGCAGGCGCTGCAGGCCGCACTCCCCGCCATCACGCAGTACGGCGCGCAGCTGTTGGCCGTTTCGCCGCAGAGCGCGGTGCATAACCGCAAGGCCGCGCGCGATCACGATCTCACCTTCCCGTTGCTCAGCGATACAGGCAACCGTCTGGCGGCCCAGTTCGGCCTGCGTTACCGCCTGCCGGACACGCTGATCGCCCTGTATCAACAGCGGCTCGGCCTCGATCTGGCGCAGTTCAACCAGGATGACAGCTGGACGCTGCCGCTGCCGGCGCGATTCGTCATCGCCCGCGATGGCCGTATTGTCTACGCCGAAGCGCACGCCGATTACACCCAGCGGCCGGAGCCGCAGGCGCTGTTATCGGTGCTAGAGATGTTGGCTTGAAAAGACGGGGCGCAACCGCGCCCCATTTAGGCATGACGTCATTATTTCTGCATGCTGCCGACCATCGCTTCCGGCCGCACCCACTCGTCGAACTGCGCTTCGGTCAGGTAGCCGAGCTTCAGCGCCGCGGCTTTCAGCGTCAGCCCTTCCTTGTGCGCTTTCTTGGCGATTTCCGCAGCCTTGTCATAACCGATATGGGTATTGAGCGCCGTCACCAGCATCAGCGATTCGTTCAGCAATTGGGAGATGCGATCGCGGTTCGGTTCAATTCCCACCGCGCAGTGCTCGTTAAAGCCCTGCATGCCGTCGGCCAGCAGGCGAATCGACTGCAGGTAGTTGTGGATCACCATCGGGCGGAACACGTTCAACTCGAAGTTGCCGGAAGCGCCGCCGATGTTCACCGCCACGTCGTTACCCAGCACCTGAGCGCACAACATGGTCATCGCTTCGCACTGGGTCGGGTTGACCTTGCCCGGCATGATGGAGCTGCCCGGCTCGTTCTCCGGGATCGAAATCTCACCAATGCCGCAGCGCGGGCCGGACGCCAGCCAACGCACGTCGTTGGCGATCTTCATCAACGAAGCCGCCAGCCCTTTCAGCGCGCCATGCCCTTGCACCAGCGCATCGCAGGTCGCCAGCGCTTCGAACTTGTTCGGCGCCGTGACGAACGGCTGATGGGTCAATTCCGCCAGCGCTTTAGCGACGCGCACCGCGTACTCCGGATGGGTGTTCAGGCCGGTGCCGACCGCCGTGCCGCCCAGCGCCAGCTCGGCAATGTGCGGGATACTGTCCTCGATGTGTTTCAGATTGTGCGCCAGCATCGCCGCCCAACCGGATATCTCCTGCCCCAGGGTCAGCGGCGTGGCGTCCTGCAGATGGGTGCGGCCGATTTTGACGATATCGCGGTAGGCTTCGGCCTTGTCGCTCAGCGTCTTGTGCAGCACTTTCAGCTCGGGGATCAAGTGTTCGCGCAGCGCAATCACCGCCGCCACGTGCATCGCGGTGGGAAACACATCGTTGGAGCTCTGGCTTTTATTGACGTCGTCGTTCGGGTGCACCTTGCGCTCTTCACCGCGCACGCCGCCCAGCAGCTCGCTGGCGCGGTTGGCCAACACTTCGTTCATGTTCATGTTGGTCTGGGTGCCGGAGCCGGTTTGCCAGATTGACAACGGGAACTGGTCGGCATGGCTGTCCGCCAGCACTTCGTCGGCGGCGTTGATGATGGCGGCGCCCCGCTCGGCCGGCAGCAGCCCCAGATCCACGTTGACCTGCGCGGCGGCGCGCTTGGTCAACGCCAGTGCGTGGATCAGCGCGGTCGGCATTTTTTCGGAGGAAATACGGAAATGCGCCAACGAACGCTGGGTTTGCGCGCCCCACAGCTTGTCGGCCGGTACTTCGATGGGGCCCATAGAGTCTTTTTCGATACGAACGCCTGCCATCACGATCTCCTTAGCATAATTCCTAAAATTGTAGGGTTAGGCCGACGCGCTCCCCCTCGTCGGCATGCACTCCCAGTATAGTGACATAATAACTATTCGCATTAAGAGAGTTATCTCACAGCACGTTTCATCTCTTTTACCCATTAACGACGCGGTTATTTTCCGCCGGTTAACCCGCGATGAAATAAACGGCCGGGAATGAGCCTGGAGAATAAAAATCTGGATAACCATTAACGCGGATGACGCGCATTAAAATTATTGATGCGCTGCGCCTGTAAATGATTGAGCTCATCGATCCGTTGCTGCTGCAGATGATTGATCTCGTCGTAGGCGTCCTGCCGTTCATGATGCCGATACGCCCCGGTCGCCACCGCACCGGCGGTGAGTGCCAGCGGATGCGCCACAGGCGCGATCGCGGCGGGAACCGCGACCGGGGCGGGTGTGACGACGATCGGCGCTGGCGCGATCACCACGGCGCGCGGCGCCACGTAGGGATAGGCGACAATCACCGCCGCCTGTGCTGCGCCGGTGCAAAACCCCAACAGCAACAACAGTGTTTTCATGCAACAGACCTCTTGTTTCGTTAAATCGACGTGTTAGCCGTTACGGTAAATGGGTCTGACGCCCAGGTTTAAGCTCAGCGTGTGATAGCCCGGTGCAGCGCGAGAATAATAATAAGGGAATGGCTCAGACGGTAAAAAATAAATTCAGCCGACATAGTTTGACATGCTGAAAAAATAAATAATGACGTAGAATGACCAGGCTAACGGCAATAATCCCCGTTGGGCCAAATAATAATCGATCGGCGGGTTTTCCGGGCCGCCTTGAGACCTGCGCGCCAATTGAGACCCCGATCGTTATCACGTTATACTTTGGCCCCATTGCCGGGCGCGACGTTATCCGGCGTTTTTTTGATCGCGCCCATGATTTTTCCTGCCGACGCGGGCGTAGGATAGCTGTCGGCACAGATTTAGTTAACCGTATAAAATTAGTAAGTTATTGTCATCCAGTACGACAATGACGTTAAGGACGTTTATCGACATGCAAAAAATGACCAACGCGGTACAGAATTACGCTTGGGGCAGCCACGATGCGCTGACCCGTCTTTACGGCATCGCCAACCCGGATAATCAGCCGATGGCCGAACTGTGGATGGGCGCCCATCCCAAAAGCCCTTCCCGCGTGCCGGGCGCCGACGGCGAACTGCGTTCGCTGCGCTTTCTTATCGATGAAGACCAGCCAAAGCAGTTGGGCGCCAACGTCGCCAGCCGTTTTGGCGAGCTGCCGTTCCTGTTTAAAGTGCTCTGCGCCGATCAGCCGCTGTCGATCCAGGTTCACCCAAGTAAAGCGGCTGCCGAGGTCGGCTTCGCGAAAGAGAATGCCGCCGGCATTCCGCTGAGCGCCGCCGAACGCAACTATAAAGATCCCAACCACAAACCCGAGCTGGTGTTCGCCCTGACGCCGTTCCTGGCGATGAACGGCTTCCGCGAACTGGCCGATATCGTTTCCCTGTTGCAACCGATCGCGGGCGCGCACCACGACATCGCCGCCTTCCTGCAACAGCCGGACACCGCGCACCTCGCGACCCTGTTCGCCAGCCTGTTGACGATGAGTGGCGAACAAAAAGCGCTGGCGCTCGGCGTGCTGAAAGCCGCGCTCAACAACCAGCAGGGGGAACCCTGGGATACCGTGCGCTTTATCGCCGGCTTCTATCCGGACGACAGCGGTCTGTTCTCACCGCTGCTGCTGAACGTGGTGCAGCTCGCGCCGGGCGAGGCGATGTTCCTGTATGCCGAAACGCCGCACGCCTACCTGAAAGGCGTAGCGCTGGAGGTGATGGCCAACTCGGATAACGTGCTGCGCGCGGGCCTGACGCCGAAATTCATCGACGTGCCCGAGCTGCTGGCCAACCTGCAGTTCCGCCCGCAACCGGCTTCCGGCCTGCTGACCCAACCGGAGCAACGCGGCAACGAGCTGTTCTTCCCGATCCCGGTGGAGGATTTCGCCTTCTCACTGCACGATTTGACCGCCGCACCACAGGCGCTGGCACAGCGAAGCGCCGCCATCGTGTTCTGCGTCGCCGGCGAAGCGACGCTGGAGAAATCCGGGCAACGCCTGACGCTCAAACCGGGCGAATCCTGCTTTATCGGGGCGTTCGAATCCCCGGTCAACGTCAGCGGCAGCGGCCGCATCGCCCGTGTTTATAACCAGCTGGCCTAACCGTTGATAAATTTCAGCAAATTGCTTGCTGAAAGCGAGAGCTACCCCCACAATTAAACGCCTGCGGGCGTTTTTTATCGGCCCCTATTTGCCCCTCCCATGCAACGGAGGGTGATAAGAAAAAAGGATGAAACAGAGCTATGAAAAAATCGTTAGTCGCTGTCAGCGTCATTGTCGTTCTTGGCGCAGCATGGACCGGGGCATCCTGGTACACCGGGAAACAGATCGAGCAGCACATGGGCGAAGTCGTCGACAACGCCAATGGCCAACTGAAAGCCTACCTGCCGAAAGCCGGCGTCAAGCTGAGCTATGAAAATTACCAGCGCGGCCTGTTCAGCAGTAAAGTGCGTTATGTGCTGCGTTCCGACGGCACGGATACCAGCGAAAACGCGGCGCTGAAAGCCGGTGAAGAAGTGGCGTTCCTGGAAACCATCGATCACGGTCCGTTCCCGTTCGCGCAGCTGAAAAAATTCAACCTGCTGCCGAGCATGGCGTCGGTGCATACCGAGCTGGAAAACACCCCGGCGGTGAAAGGTCTGTTTGAAACCACCAAAGGCAAATCGCTGTTTACCGCCGATTCGCGCATCTCGTACAGCGGCGATACCGCGTCCACCATCGACTTTATCCCACTGGACTACCAGAAGGATAAATCTTCGCTGAAATTCAGCGGCGCCACCATTGACGCCGATGTGTCCCGCGATCTGAAAAAATTCGCGCTGGACGCCAATAGCGACACTATCGTGTTCGCCAGCCCGAACGAATTCGGCCAAAACGAGCAGATCACCTTCCAGGGCTTCAACCTGAAAGGCAACAGCAACGAAAGCAAGTTCGGCGTGAAGCTCGGCGATCAGACGATGACGCTGAAGCAGTTCAAACTGACGATCGACGGTAAAGATACCGTGGCGTTGGACGGTTTCAATCTGGTGAGCAAATTTGGCGAGCAAGGCAGCAGCAATATCGGCGGCCAGATCGACTACACCATGGACGCGCTCAAGGTGCAGGGCAACGACTTCGGTGCCGGTAAACTGACGCTGAAAATCGACAACGTCGACGGCAAGGCGCTGAAAGACTTCTCCGACAGCTACAACCGCCAAACCATGGCGCTGCTGCAGCAGGGCGAGAACCTGGATCCGGACGTCTACGAACAGCAGACCTCCGAGATGCTGCAAAAGAACCTGCCGCTGCTGCTGAAAGGCAACCCAAGCCTCAGCATCGCCCCGCTGAGCTGGAAAAACAGCAAGGGTGAGAGCGTCTTCACGCTGGATCTGGCGATGACCGATCCGAGCAAGGCAGCTTCCCCGGCACAATCGCCGGATCAGCTGATCGCTCAGGCGGTTAAAAAGCTGGATATCAACCTGACCATTCCGGAAGCGATGGCTACCGAAGTGACCGCGAAGACCGCCTTGTTGCAGGGCTATAATGCGGAAGACGCGCAGAAACTGGCGCAGCAGCAAGTGCAGGGCCTGGCGGCCATGGGGCAGATGTTCAAGCTGACCACCCAGAAAGACGGCGTGATCGCGAGCCAGTTCCACTATGCCGACAACCAGGTTGACCTGAACGGCAACAAAATGTCGCTGCAGGAGTTCATCGGCCAGTTCGCCATGCTGGGCGCCCCGGCGGAAGACGCTGAACCGGCTCAGGAAGCGGAACCCGCTCCGGCACCGGCGCAGTAATCGCCTGAAAACCTGACAAGGGCCCCCTGCGGGGCCTTTTTTATTTACGCCGCATAAACCGCATCGCGGATCTGCTGCGGGTAGCGGCCGCACATGCCTTCAAACGCGGTGTTGGTCAGTATCACCACGCTCAGCTGCGCCTGTGGATCAAAGAACCAGCTGTGGCCGTAAACGCCGCCCCAGGTCAGCGTGCCGGCGTGCTGCGGCGTCTGCGCGGCGTCTGGATCCACCAGCAGCGCGCCGCCAAAGCCGAAGCCCCAGCCCGGCCCTTGCGTTTGCGCCTGCGCGCCCACGTGCGGGCTGCGCAGCAACGCCACCGTGTCCGGCTGCAACATGCCCTGCCCGCCGCTGCGCAGCGCCTCCACCAGCTTCAGCACGTCGTCGGCATCGCCGACCATGCCCGCGCCGCCGGAGGGATAGGCTCCGACGTTAAGCGCGCGCGCCGGCGAGAACGTCACTTCTCCCCCCGCCATGCCTTCCGGCAAGGCGATCCGCACGCCTTCCGGCATGCGCTGTGGCCCCTGCGGGGTGTTGTAATACGGCGTCGCCAGGTTAGCGGCGTCCGTCGCATGGAATGCGGTGTTGCCAAGCCCCAGCGGCTGCGCCACCCATTCGACAAACAGCTGCGGCAGCGACATGCCCGTCACTCGCTCCAGCACCGCGCCAAGCACGTCGATCGCCAGCGAATAATTGAAGCGCTCCCCCGGCGCCGACAGCAACGGCGCCTGCGCCAACAGCCGCAGGTTTTGCTCCAGCGTCAGCGTCGACAGCTCCACGCCGTCCTGGATCCCCAACTGATGGTAAACGCCCGCCGGCGGTTGGTTCAGCCGATAGTCCAGCCCGGCGGTATGGCTCAGCAAATGACGGATCTTGATCGTCGGGCGCCGGCCGTCCGCCAGCGCCGGGGTAAACCACGGCAGCCAGTCGCTGACCGCATCGTCCAGGCTTAGCTTGCCTTGCTCAATCATGCGCAGCGCCGCCAGCGTGGTATAGGGTTTGGAGACCGACGACAGCCGAAACTGCGTTTCCCGCCGCATCGGCCGCCGCGCTTCGCGATCGGCATGACCGGCCGCCCCGGCGTAGCAAATTTCGCCCCGCCGCGCCACCAGCACCACGCTGCCCACGATGCGCCCTTCGGCCATCGCCTGTTGATCGATCGCCGCGATCCGTTCTGTTAACGCCCGTTGTTCTGCCGACATGATTTTAATCTCTCTGAGGGAAAGTAAAACCAGTCTAAAACGTTCTTCATAAATTAAAATAAGGCATAATTTAATGAATCATTAAGCACGGGTTATTGATAGATGAGTTCACTCCTGCAACTGTTGCCCTATTTCGAAGCCGTGGCACGCCTGGGCAACTTTACCCGCGCGGCCAGCCAACTGGGCGTCACGCCGCCGGCGGTGTCGCAAAACATTCAGGCGCTGGAGAATCAGCTGGGAGTGCGGTTATTTCACCGCACCAGCCGCTCGGTGCGCCTCAGCGACGAGGGCCGGTTGTTCTATCAGAAGGTGTCGCCGGCCATGGGCCAGATCGATGTGGCGGCGGACGATGTGCGCGCTCTGGGCGCACAGCCGGCAGGCCTGCTGCGCATTACGCTGCCGCAGTTGGCCGCTTCGCTGCTGGTGATGCCGCATCTGGCGGCGTTTCAGCGGCGCTATCCCGAGGTGCAGCTGGAGCTGTTTACCGAAGACCGCTTTTCCGATCTGGTGCTGGGCAGTTTCGATGCCGGCATTCGCATGCATGCCATGCTGCAAAAGGACATGATCGCCGTGCCGATCGATAACGGCCAGCGCCGGGTGCTGGTCGCTTCGCCTGACTATCTGGCGCGCTGCGGCGCACCGGCCACGCCGGACGATCTGCTCGCGCACCATTGCCTGCGCTACCGTTTTCCCGGCAGCGGCAAACTGGAACCCTGGTATTTCAGCCTGGGCGACGATGAACGCGCGCTGGACGTCAGCGGCAGTTTGATTTTTAACGAAGACAGGCTGATCAAGGATGCGGCGTTGGCGGGGCTGGGTATCGCACAGCGTTTTCAGGGCACGGTGTTGCAGGAGCTGGCACAGGGGCAACTGGTGGAAGTGCTGCCGGGTTACGCCAGCGAAGCATCGGGATTTTTCATCTACTTCCCCGCCGGCAGACATCTGCCGCTCAAACTGCGCGCCTTTATCGATTTCATGCGCGAGCAACGTGAACGGCAGCATCGGTGGTAGGGGCGCCCCGCCGGCGCCCCTGATTGTCAGCGCTTCTCCAGCGCCTGGATGATGCGATAAGTCGCCTCGACCCGATCGTCGTTCGGGAACCATTTGTTGGCCAGCATCACCACGGCGATATTCTTCGCCGGGATGAACACCGCGTAGGTGGAGAAACCGCCGGTAGAGCCGGTTTTGTTATACCAGCCGGCGCGCAATTCCGGCTGCGGCGGCGTGATGGCGGTAGCCGGCGTGCCGTTCATGATCATCCCGGCGTTGTTGCCCTCGATCAAACGCGACAGTTTCACCGGATACGGGTAGTTCTCCCACATCAGATCCTGCGTGAACGCGCCCGCCTTATAATAGCCGACGTGCGTCCCGGCCAGCGCGTCGCGCCACGGCTGTGCGACCTTCACCTGCTGCAGGTTGGCGTCCAGATAGCGAATCAGATCGCGAGCGTTGGACTTGATGCCGTAAGACTCGGCGTCCAGCGGGCCGGGATTGACCCGCACCGGCTTATCGTCCTTGTTGTAACCCTGCGCATAGTTGGCCATCTGCGCCGCCGGCACCTGAACGTAGGTGTGGCTCATGCCCAGCGCCGGCAACATCCCCTGTTCCATCGCCTGGATAAACGGCTGGTCGAGGCTTTTGGCGGCGATCATGCCCAGCATGCCGATACCGAGATTGGAATAGACGCGGTAGCTGCCCGCCGGGTGTTTCGGCTGCCAGGCCCGGTAGTAGGCCATCAGTTGGGCGTTGTCGGTCACGTCGTCCGGCACGAACAGCGGCAGGCCGGAGGTATGCGTCGCCAGATTCAGCAGGCTGACGCCGTCGAAGGCGCTGCCGCGCAGCTCGGGCAGGTAGCGGCTGGCCGGATCGTTGAACGACAGCTTACCCTGCTGCTGCGCATAGACCGCCAGCGTCGCGGTGAAGGTTTTGCTCAGCGACCCCACTTCGAACAGCGTCTGCTCGGTGATCGGTTTGCCGGTCTGCTTCGAGGCCACGCCATACGGGTAAATCTGCTGTTTGCCGTCAACCGACACGGCGATCGCCATGCCCGGCACGCCATATTTTTTCATCAGCGGCTGAATAACGGCGTCGATATCCTGCTGCTGTGCGGCCTGTGCGGTCGGCAGGATCAGCGCAGCGATCAACGCGGCCGCCAGGCGGTTCATTTTCGTCATGATAGAAGCTCTCAGGTTGCAGGGCATCGGCCGCGGCCAAAAGTTTTTATTGGCGTTATGCACGGCGCTTTCCCTGGTTGATGATGTCATTCCTTTACGGCTGCCGCGACGCTCTCAGCAGCCGCGCCAAATATCGGATTTTGCCGCCGGGTTGACAAGCGATAATAATTTCAGCCAGCATAAAGAAAAACTTATGGCTATCGACAATGCGCAATCGACTTCCCCTCAACGCCCTGCGGGCGTTCGAATCCTCCGCCCGCCACCTGAACTTCACCCGCGCCGGCCTGGAGCTGCGCGTCACCCAGGCCGCCGTCAGCCAGCAGGTGCGCATGCTGGAAGAACAGCTGGGCATTCAGCTGTTCCGCCGCCTGCCGCGCGGCCTGGATCTGACCGAAGAAGGCCAGGCGCTGCTGCCGGTGTTGAACGACGCCTTCGACCGCATCGAGGCGGTGCTGCAACAGTTCGAAGGCGGGCATTTCCACGAGGTGCTGACGGTGGCGGTGGTCGGCACCTTCGCCGTCGGCTGGCTGATGCCGAGGCTGGCGGCGTTCCGCACGGCGCACCCGTTTATCGATCTACGGGTGCTGACCCACAACAACCTGGTCAATCTGTCGGCCGACGGCATGGATTTCGCCATCCGCTTCGGCGAAGGCCTCTGGCCCGCCACCTGCAATATCAAGCTGTTCGACGCGCCGCTGACGGTGCTCTGCCCGCCGGCGGTCGCCGCGCGCCTGCGCACGCCGCAGGATCTGCAGCACGAGCAGCTGATGCGCACCTACCGCAAGGATGAATGGGAGCGCTGGTTCACGGCTGCGCAGGTGACGCCGTGGCGGATCAACGGCCCGGTGTTCGACTCGTCAAGACTGATGGTGGAAGGCGCGATCCAGTGCGACGGCGTGGCGCTGGCGCCGGTCAGCATGTTCCGCCGCGAACTGGCCGCCGGCGCGCTGCAGCGGCCGTTCGCCGCCGAGGCCGCGCTTGGCGCCTATTGGCTGACCCATTTGAAGTCGCGGGACCTGACGCCGGCGATGAAAACCTTTATCGGCTGGATCCGCCGGGAGGCGGAAGAGGAACAACGGCGGGATTAGGCTGTTTCCCTTAATAGCCTGAACCCTACATGATGCTGTCTCATTGCGGATTAACAAGATAAGGCTTCATTATATCCTTTACCCATTTGTAAAAAAGGTGTACGCGCATGGTGATATTATTTCTGTGGGCAACCACAAAATTCACGCTAAGCGGTTTTGGCGGGAAATCATTCAGTATTTCAATTAACTTTCCCGATTTAATATATTCTTCAGCGCAGGTTGTCGGCAGTTGGATAGGGGCGATCCCGGCTAAGCCTGCAGCAAGGTAATCCTGAACACTGTCCACATAAAGTGATCCCGGCAACGACAGGTAGTCATATTTATTTCCGGAAGGATATTCCCAGCCTGCGGGTTTCTGGCCTGGGAAAACAGAGTAAAAAATCATGCGATGATTATCTTTCACCAACTCATCCGGGGTCTGAGGGACACCATGTTTCTGAAGATATTCCGGGCTGGCAGCATTAAACATTTTAAGCAACCCCATGCTTCTGGAAACCAGCAAATCATTACCCACTGAACCGACACGAATAACGCAGTCGACGCCCTGTTTAACCAAATCAATATACAGATCCGCAGAAGAAATCTCGACAACCAAATCAGGATACATTTCCAGAAATTCACCCAGCCGTGGCATAATCACAACGCGAGATATTTCAGAAGGCAAATTAATCCTCAAGCGCCCCTGTAGGGCAGACTTATCCATAAACATTGACTGCAACGCTTCGTTTTCTGCAAGCAGATCGCGGGCCCGATTTAAAAAGGTTTTCCCATCTTCTGTTAATGTCACTCGCCGAGTGGTTCTGTGTAATAACCGGGTGCCAATCCGTTTCTCAAGCTGTTGGATCACAATAGAAATGCGGCCCTTTTGTACCCCCAGAGCGTCTGCTGCGCGGGTAAAACTTTCCATTTCTGCCACCAGAGCAAAAACTCTTAAAGGTTCAAGATTCAGCTCATCACTGGTCATCTGGCAATCCTCATAATAAGAAAAAGCAATGAAGGCCAGGTTGTCGCCTTCATTGCAAACTGAGCATAGCTGCTATTTAGACCATGTGCGTTGAGAACCAGTTGAGCATTTGCTCAGGTTCCCGCTGGAAATATAGGTATCCATCCCAGCGGCGGGTGGTATTTTGAATCCAGAACAACTGTTTATCGGATGTAGGTATGCTGTCAAAAATGGCCTGAACATCATCCGGTGATGTGAGTAAATCGTCGTGAACCTGATAGATGAAAGTCGGCAGAGTCATATTTGATGCGGCTTTTACAGGCGACATGTCATCGAAGGTCAGGCTCGTTTCAATCAGCATGCCTTTTTCCACATCGTCAAGCCGATCCGGGATACCGAGTAATTCGAGCGTTTTAATCATTGTGGCCCTGACGGATATAGGCTGAGGACAGACCAAACACCGAACGCCCTGAAACACCTCGGGGTAACGGGCCATGGCGTAAAACGTCGCGTTCCCCCCCATACAGCGACTGAACAGGCCTATGGTCATGCTCTTCGTGTCAGGACGTGAACGGACGTAATTTAATGAACCGATGACATCCCTTGACTCCCAGATTCCGTTACTGCCAAGCCCACCGGTGCCGGTATTGCTCAACCCGAAATTACGTAAATCATAAGTCAGAACATTATAGCCGGCATCGTGCAATATTTTATAATCTGCAAGAAAATTAACTTCGAAATCATTTCCAGCTGGGCCACCAATAGATTTCCAGGGCTCCAGATGAGCCGGTAAACCGGTCCGACTGAACCATTGCGGATGATTCGCAACGATAATTTTATCTGATCCTTCACGTGGGATAAACCAGCCTTCAAGCTGTACGCCATCCTCAGACGGGAAGGTTACAGCTTCGAATTCAAGGCCTAAGTCTGCAGGTGATCCAAGCACCGGGGAACGAAACGGATGACCGAACATGGAAACAATATTTCTGACTATTGCATCCGATTCCTGTTGCGAAGGTTTTGTATGCAACGACATATCTTTTCCTCTTTTGCAAAAATGAACATATGTTCTCTATATGTCTAAGGAACACATTGGCAGTATATTATTCATACATGCCGGGATAAATTTCACTTGAGCAAACTGATTGTTCTATATTTCAGTAACAATGGTTGGAAAACGCACTTATCAGCGCATGAATCGTGGGAAGCGGGATGTTCATTTCATGCAATTAAGAACCACAGCCTAGGCGGAGCCACGCCGGATCAGCGTCGGCGGCAGAATGACGTTCTGCGCCGGCAGGTCGGCGTCACCGATGCGCTGCAGCAGGCGCGCGGCGGCGCTGCGCCCCACTTCCCGCGCCGAGCTGGAGACGAAGGTCAGCGGCGGCTCGGTCAGCTCGGCCTCCGGCACGTCGCCGAAGCCGATCAGCGCCACCTGCCGGCCGTAGTAGGCGTCGACCCCGTCCGAGCCGATGCTGCGGCCGCTGCGCGTCAGGCCAAAATAGGCGCCAAGCGCCACCGAAGCCTTGTGGCAGACGACAGCGGTAATGTTCGGGTAGTGGCGCAGCAGCTGTTCCGCCGCTTGTGCCGCCTCACGCTGCCGGCAATCGCACTCGACGATCCATTCACTGCGAAACGGCAGGCCGTACTGCACCAGCGTGGCGCAAAAGCCGCCCAACCTCTCGGCGCGCGTCAATGAGTCGCTCTGGCCGCCAAGGTAGGCGATTTGGCTGTGGCCGCGTTTGATCAAAAATTCGGTGGCCAGTTTGGCGGCCTGCATGTTGTCCGGCCGCACCACGTCCACCCCATCGAGACCGCTGGAGCGCGCCACGCAGACCAACGGTACGCCCTGCTCGGCCGCCTTCTCCTTCAACCCAGCCGCCGCGCGAATGCCGCCGGCCAGCACGATACCGTCGACGCCCTGCGCCAGCAGCGCGTCAAACGCCCGCTGCAAGCCCTGGCCGTCGCGCCCGCTCTGGGTTAAAAACAGCAGTTTGTCGTGCGCCTCCAGCGCTTCGCTCAGCCCGGCGGTCATTTCGGCATAGAAGGGTTCGCAAATGTCGCGCAGAACGAGGCCGATCACCCCGGATTCACCGCCGCGCAGCGTCGCCGCCTGACGATTGCGCACGTAGCCCAGCTGCTCTATCGCCTGATTGACCTTCTCGACGGTGGTCGGCGAAATCCGCCCCTTGCCGCTCAACACCAGGGAAACCGTGGTGACCGACACGCCCGCCTGCTGCGCCACATCGGTGATGGTGATTTTTTTGATGCTCATAGTCTCTGCGAACCCGTTCCTGGGCAACCCGCGCCGTAATGATCAAGGGTATACCGAATCCGTTAGCTCAGTAAAACGTTTTACTGCCTGCCGCATTGTCGCCAAAAACCGGGCGGCAGATTTGTGATTGGCGGCGCATTTTTGCTAGGTAAAACGTTTTATCTTCTTTTTACCTAATCAACAGTCCCCTTTTTGCTCGTCTTTTCGCCAGGAGAAGTCGGTTATGTCAGCAGCCAACAAACCCAAAATCACCCTCTGGGAGTTCTTCCAGAGCCTGGGCAAAACGTTCATGTTGCCCGTCGCCTTGCTCTCTTTCTGCGGCATCATGCTGGGGATCGGCAGCTCGCTGAGCAGCCGCGACGTGATCACCCTGATGCCGTTTATCGGCCACCCGATCTTCCAGCTGATCTTCACCTGGATGAGCAAGGTTGGCTCCTTCGCCTTCAGCTTCCTGCCGGTGATGTTCGCCATCGCCATTCCGCTGGGCATGGCGCGCGAAAACAAAGGCGTCGCCGCTTTCTCCGGTTTCGTCGGCTTCGCCGTGCTGAATCTGGGCACCAACTTCTACCTGACCGCCGCCGGCGTGCTGCCCACCAGCGATCCGCTGGTGCTGAAAGCCAACAATATCCAGAACATCCTCGGCATTCAGTCGATCGATACCGGCATCCTCGGCGCGGTGATCGTCGGCATCATCGTCTATCGCCTGCATGAACGCTTCCACACCATCCGCCTGCCGGACGCGCTGGCGTTTTTCGGCGGCACGCGCTTCGTGCCAATCGTCACCACCGTGGTGCTGGGCCTGTGCGGCCTGGTGATCCCGCTGATCTGGCCGTGGTTTGCCGCCGGCATCACCGGGCTGGGCTGGGTGATCAACAGCGCCGGCGCCTTTGGCCCGATGCTGTTCGGCACCGGCGAACGCTTGCTGCTGCCGTTCGGCCTGCAGCACATTCTGGTGGCGCTGATCCGCTTTACCGAGGCGGGCGGCACGATGGAGGTGTGCGGCCACAGCGTCAGCGGCGCCCTGACCATCTTCCAGGCGCAGCTCTCCTGCCCGACCACCACCGGCTTCGCCGAGAGCGCCACCCGCTTCCTGTCACAGGGTAAAATGCCGGCATTCCTCGGCGGCCTTCCGGGCGCGGCGCTGGCGATGTACCACTGCGCCAAACCGGAGAACCGCCATAAAATCAAAGGGCTGTTGATTTCCGGCGTGGTAGCCTGCGTGGTCGGCGGCACCACCGAACCGATCGAATTTTTGTTCCTGTTCGTCGCGCCGTTCCTGTATCTGATCCACGCGCTGCTCACCGGGTTGGGCTTTACCGTGATGGCGCTGCTGGGCGTGACCATCGGCAACACCGACGGCAACATCATCGACTTCGTGGTGTTCGGCATTCTGCACGGCACCGCCACCAAGTGGTATCTGGTGCCGGTGGTGGCCGCCGTCTGGTTCGTCGGCTATTACGCCATTTTCCGCTTCGCCATCCAGCGCTTTAACATCAAAACGCCGGGCCGTGAGAGCGACAGCGCCGTCAGCCAAAGCGCGCCGAGCGGCGCGGTGGGCAAATCCGGCTACAACGTGCCGGCGATTCTGGCGGCCCTCGGCGGCCCGGGCAACGTTATCACGCTGGACAACTGCATCACCCGCCTGCGCCTGTCGGTCAACGACATGAGCCGGGTGGACGACGCGGCGCTGAAGGCCAACCGCGCCATCGGCGTAGTGCATCTCAACGACCATAATCTGCAGGTGGTGATCGGCCCGCAGGTGCAATCGGTGAAAGATGAATTAGACTCACTGATAGCCACGGCGCAACCTGCCGCGGCGCTGCAGGGAGCCACCCATGTTTGATTTCTCCACCCCGATCGACCGCCACGGCACCTGGTGCACCCAGTGGGACTATATCGCCGATCGTTTCGGCAGCGACGACCTGCTGCCGTTCACCATCTCCGATATGGATTTCGCCACCGCGCCGTGCATTCTCGAGGCGTTGCAGCAACGCCTGCAGCACGGCGTGCTGGGCTACAGCCGCTGGCAGCACGAAGATTTTCTCGGCGCGCTGCGCCACTGGTATCAGCAACGTTTCAACGTCGCCATCGACACCGCAACGGCGGTGTACGGCCCCTCCGTTATCTACATGGCGGCGCAGCTGATCCGCCAATGGTCCGTGCCGGGCGACTACGTGGTGACCCATACCCCGGCCTACGACGCCTTCTACAAGGTGATCCTCGCCAACCAACGCCAGCTGTTGGCCTGCCCGCTGCACAAAGCCGGCGACGACTGGCGCTGCGACATGGCGCACCTTGAGGCGTTGCTGGCGCGGCCGCAAACCAAGATCCTGCTGCTGTGCAGCCCGCATAATCCCACCGGCAAAGTGTGGCGCCGCGACGAGTTGCAGCAGATGGCCGAACTGTGCGAGCGCCACGACGTGCGCGTCATCAGCGACGAAATCCACATGGATATGGCATGGGGTGAACACCGCCATACGCCGTGGAGCCAGGTGGCGACCGGCGCCTGGGCCTTGCTGACCTCCGGCTCCAAGAGTTTCAATATCCCAGCACTGACCGGCGCCTACGGCTTTATCAGCGACGACGCCAGCCGCGAAGCCTATTTCCAGCAGCTCAAAGCCCGCGACGGCCTCTCCTCGCCGGCGGTGCTGGCGGTGGCGGCGCACGTGGCAGCCTATCGCCACGGCGAACCCTGGCTGGACGCCCTGCGCGACTATCTGCAGGATAATCTGAGCTACGTCGCCGAACGGCTGGAGCAGGCGTTTCCCGCGCTGGGCTGGCGCCCGCCGCAGGCCACCTACCTGGCCTGGATCGATCTGCGGCCGCTGGCCGTAGACGATCGGGCGCTGCAGCAGGCGCTGATCGAGCGCGAAAAGGTGGCGATCATGCCGGGCTTTACCTACGGCGAGGAAGGCCGCGGGTTCCTGCGCCTTAACGTCGGCTGCCCGCGCGGCAAGCTGGAGGCCGGCATGGACAAGCTGATCGCCGGGTTGAGGGTGGTGCTGGACGAGCAATAACGCGAGGGGGCGAGCCTCTGCCCGCCCCTCCGTTACGCCTGAACAGACGGAATTTCCTCCAGATGACGATAGACCGTCAATCCCCATTCGTTAGCCAACCGCACGTCGTTATCGGCCCCCGCAGACGCCCCTTTGATGCGATACACCGCCTGACACTGCGCAATCAGTCGGTGAGCCACCGGGTAAAGAAACGCCTCGCTCACCGCATCGCCAACCTGAGTGGAGCCTGCCGCCGCCGCCAAAGGCAGCGCCAGCCACTCGCCGATCACCGGCACGTGCCCCCGCAGGTAGACCGCCAGCGCCGCCTGTTCCAGGCGCGCCAGATTGGCGGCGATACGCTGCGGATCGCCATCGGTGCCGCTGCGATAGGGGCCGGCGATCAGGATTTGTTGTGCTTTCATCGTTCTTCCTCCAACGTCCGGTTCAAGGCGACAAACTGCAGCAGCATGATGGTCTTGGCGTCAACGATCGCGCCCTGACGAATCGCCTGCAGGGCTTGCGCCAGCGGCAGCTCGATCACCTCCAGATCCTCGCCCTCCGCCGCCACCCCGCCGCCCTCGTTGACGCGATCGCCCGCCTGATATTCACCGACGAAAAAGTGCAGCTTCTCGGTGACCGAACCTGGGCTCATGTAGGCTTCAAACACTTTCTCCACGTTCTGCACGAAATAGCCGGTTTCCTCTTCCGCTTCGGCTCTGATGCGCGCCTCCGGCGACGCGTTGTCCAGCAGCCCGGCGGCGGCCTCAATCAGCATGCCGTCATGACCGTTGACGAACACCGGAAAGCGGAACTGGCGCGTCAGGATCACCGTCTGCGCCTGCCGGTTGAACAGCAAAATCACCGCGCCGTCACCGCGATCGTAAGTCTCACGGCTTTGCCGCTGCCAGACGCCGTCGCGCCGCAGAAAATCAAAGGTGGTTTTTTTCAGCAGGTACCAGTCATCGGACAACACCCGGGTTTCGACAATGCGAACTCGGTCTTTGGTGGCTATCATCGGTTTACTCCGCCAGAGGAAGGAAATTGATACTATCGTGCAGTTTCGTGTATGATCAAGATATTTCGTGCAATGCAAATTTGAGGGAAAAATGGCCATATTGACCAGCCAGCGCAAGAAAATCATCCTGGAGAAACTGGCTCAGGACGGCCAGGTGTTGGCCAAGCAGCTCAGCGAGCTGTTCGGGCTGTCGGAAGACACTGTCCGGCGCGACCTGCGCGAACTGGACGCCGAGGGGTTGCTGCAGCGGGTGCACGGCGGCGCCCTGCCGGTTTCATCCGCCATCGCCAGCTTCGCCGAACGCAATCAGTTGGAATCCGGCGCCAAACGCGCAATCGCCAAAGTGGCGGCGGCGCTGATCGCCCCCGGCCAGGTGGTGATCATCGACGGCGGCACCACCTCCGCCGAGCTGGTCAGGCAGCTGCCGCTCAGCCTGAACGCCACCATCGTCACCCACAGCCCCAGCGTCGCCGTGGGCCTGGCCGATCATCCCACGGTGGAGGTGATCCTGATCGGCGGCAGGTTGTACAAGCATTCGATCGTCAGCGTCGGCGCCGCCGCGGTGGAAGCGATGTCGCATATTCGCGCCGATATTTATTTTATGGGCGTGACCGGCGTGCACCCCACTGCGGGGCTGAGCACCGGCGATCTGGAAGAGGCCTACATCAAGCGGGCACTGGCGGCCCGCGCGGCGGAAACCGTGGTGCTGGCCTCCGCCGCCAAGCTTAACGCCGCCTCGCAGTATGCGATCGGTGACATTACGCTGGCGCATACCATCATCGTTGAACGCGCCACCGACGACGCATTGATCGCGCCGTTGCAGCAGGCGGGCGTCAGCGTGTTGAAAGCCTGATTCACGACGATAATGCGATACTCCTCGCATTATTTGTGATGCAAGTCACTTTTTTATGCAACGAGATGGCAAGTTTCATTCATTTGTTTTTATACTGTTCTGCACTTTACCTACGATAATTAGCGAGTGCCCAGCATGATCGATCCCCGCCTACCGCTTACCGACATTCACCGCCATCTCGACGGCAATATCCGCGCGCAGACCATTCTCGACCTCGGTCGCCAGTTCAACCTCACCCTGCCGGCCAACGATTTGGAGAGCCTGCGCCCGCACGTGCAGATCACCCACGCCGAACCGGATCTGGTCAGCTTCCTGCAGAAACTGGACTGGGGCGTAGCGGTGCTGGGCGATCTGGACGCCTGCCGCCGGGTGGCCTACGAAAACGTCGAGGACGCAGCCAACGCCGGCCTGCACTACGCCGAGCTGCGTTTTTCCCCTTACTACATGGCGATGAAGCATCAGCTGCCGGTCGCCGGCGTGGTGGAAGCGGTGATCGACGGGATCCGCTCGGGCTGCCGCGATCGCGATATCGACATTCGCCTGATCGGCATCATGAGCCGCACCTTTGGCGAGGCCGCCTGTTTGCAGGAGCTGGAAGGGTTGCTGGCGCACCGCGACGGCATTACCGCACTGGATTTGGCGGGCGATGAGCTGGGCTTCCCCGGCAGCCTGTTCCTCAGTCACTTCAACCGTGCGCGCGACGCCGGCCTGCGCATCACCGTGCACGCGGGCGAAGCCGCCGGCCCGGAAAGCATCTGGCAGGCGATCCGCGAGCTGGGCGCCGAACGTATCGGCCACGGGGTGAAAGCGGTCGAAGATCCGGCGCTGATGGACTTCCTGGCGGAACACGGCATCGGCATCGAGTCCTGCCTGACCTCCAACATCCAAACCAGCACCGTGCCGTCGCTGGCGCAGCATCCGCTGGCCACCTTCCTGCGCCACGGCGTGCTGGCGTCGATCAACACCGACGATCCGGCGGTTCAGGGCATCGAGATCGAGCATGAATACCGCGTCGCCGCGCCGCAGGCCGGGCTGACGCCGGAAGAAATCCGCACCGCGCAGGAAAACGGCCTGAAGCTGGCCTTCCTCAGCGAGCAGGAAAAACAGGCGCTACGCGCCAAAGTTCAGGGCTAATCTCCCCAGGCGCCAAACGGCGCCTTCTTCTCATCCCCCGTCTTCTTCCGCCTGCTCATCTTTATCGCTGTTTTCACCCCATCACTCTGTTGCAAGAGAGGAGATCCGTATGTCTGACAAACTACGCCGTATCGTGCTGACCGGCGGCCCGGGTTCGGGCAAAAGCACGCTCATCGACGTTCTTCATCGCCGCGGTTACCCGCATTCGCAGGAGGCGGGCCGGGCGATTATTCAAGATCAGGTGAGTATTGGTGGCAATGCGCTGCCGTGGGGCGATCGCCAGGCTTTCGCCGAGCGGATGCTCGATTGGGAACTGCGTTCATGGCGCGAAGCGACGGGCGCAACATGCTGGTTCTTCGATCGCGGCCTGCCGGATATCGCCGGTTACCTGACGCTGTGCGGATTATCGATCCCCGCCCCCTTAACGGCGGCGATCGACGCCTTTCGCTATGCCGATACGGTGTTCATCGCCCCGCCGTGGCGAGCGATTTATGCGCAGGACAGCGAGAGAAAACAGTCTTTCGCCGAAGCCGAGCAAACCTATCGGGCGATGGTGGCCATCTATCGCCGTTATGGCTATCGGCTGCAAGAGCTGCCGCGCGCCTCACCCGATGAGCGCGCCGACTTTCTGCTCGACGCGCTGAGCCACCGCTAGCGGCCTATTTAGCCGCCAGCGCCTCCGCCTCGGCCCGCTGTTTGGCGGTTTTACGCGCATAGCGCTGCGCCAGCACCGCGCACACCATCAGTTGCACCTGGTGGAAAATCATCAGCGGCAGCACCATGGCGCCCACCGCCGCGGCCGGGAACAGCACGTTGGCCATCGGGATGCCGTTCGCCAGGCTCTTTTTAGAGCCGCAGAACACAATGGTGATTTCATCGGCGGTGTTGAAGCCCAGCCAGCGCGCCGCGTAGGTGTTGATCACCAGCACTACCGTCAGCAGCACCAGCGACATCACCAGGATGGTCAGCAGCGACCAGCCGTCGATACGGTGCCAAATCCCTTCCACCACCGCCGCACTGAACGCGGTATACACCACCAGCAGGATCGACGAACGGTCGGTCAGGTTAATCAGTTTGCGATGGCGGTCGATCCACTTGCCGATCAGCGGCCGCGCCAGATGGCCGATCACGAACGGCACCATCAGTTGCAGAATGATTGAGCCAATGGCGTGCAGCACGTCGGTATTGCCGCCCTGGGTATGCATCAACGCACCCACCAGCAGCGGTGACAGGAACACGCCAAGAATGCTGGACGCCGAGGCGCTGCAGATCGCCGCCGCCACGTTGCCGCCCGCCGCCGAGGTAAAGGCGATGGCCGACTGCACCGTGGCCGGCAGCGCGCACAGATAGAGGAAGCCGAGATAGACCGTCGGCGTCATGATGCCCGGCACCAGCAGATTCATCGCCAGCCCGAGCAGCGGGAACAGCGCAAAGGTGCTGAGGAACACCAGCAGATGCAGCTTCCAGTGGCTCATGCCGGCGACGATCGCCTCGCGCGACAGCTTGGCGCCGTGCATAAAGAACAGCAGCGCGATGGCGGCGGTGGTCAGGTGTTCAAAGAAGGTTTTCCAGATGCCTTCGCAGGGGAACAGCGAGGCGACGATCACCACCAAAATCAGAACCAGCAAAAATTTATCAATGCGCAAACGCTGCAACCAGGACATGAAACGAATTTCCTTGCACGTAAAGTCGTAAAAAGGCCCGACGCTTCGCCGGGCACAGAGAAATGGGCGGTATCAAACCACCGGCAGCGCCTGCTGCAGCCGGGCCGATTCCAGCCCCAGTTCAATCAATGCCATCACCGCGATGGCGTCGGCGGCCGGCACCGGGTTTTCGCCTATGCCGGTGATCGCGTCGCGCACCGCCGCGTAATAAGCCGGATAATTGCCGGGAATGTTGAGCAGCGGTTGCTCCGCCAGCAGATCGTCACGTGACAGCGTCACCACGCCGTCGCGCATGTCATAGCCCCAATCGGCCTGCGGCAAACGCTCGCCGGCCTTCAGCCGGTCCTCCTGCGGATCGAGGCCGTATTTGACATAGCTGCCGCGGGTGCCGTGCACGACGTAGCGCGGGCTCTCCGCCGCCGCCAGCATGCTGGCGTGCAGCACCACGCGGCGATCGCCATAGCTCAGCAGCGCGTGAAAATAGTCCACCGCCTGCGCCCCCGGCCGCAGCTCACCCAGATCGACGAACAGCCGCTCGGGTTTGCCGAAGAGTTGCAGCGCCTGATCGAGCAGATGCGGCCCCAAATCGAACCAGATGCCGCTGCCGGCGCCGCCCTGTTCGCGCCAGCGCTGGCGCACCTGCGGCCGGTAGCGATCGAAATGCGACTCGAAATACACCACCTCGCCCAACGAACCGTCGTTCAGCAGCGCCTTAAGGGTAAGGAAATCGCTGTCCCAGCGACGGTTGTGGAACACCGAAAGCAGTAAACCGCTCTGCTGCGCCTGCTGTTGCAGCGCCTGTGCTTGTGACAGCGTCACGGTAAATGGTTTATCCACCACCACGTGCTTGCCGGCGGCCAGCGCCTGTTGCGCCAGCGGGAAATGGGTATCGTTGGGGGTGGGAATTACGATCAGATCGAGGGCCGGATCGGCGAACAGCGCTTGCGCATCCCCCACGACCGTCATCGACGGCCAGTCGGCGTGCACTTTGCCGGCATCGCTGCTGGAAACGGCGGCCAGTTCCAGCCCCGGCGTACCGGCGATTAGCGGCGCATGAAAGGTTTTACCGGCGTAGCCGTAACCGACCAGCCCGACACGAATTTTTTCAGCCATGGGATTTCCTCTTGCAGGCTCACGACAGACCCTTTCGATTTGACACCATGCGGCCGGATGGAACAAGAAGTAAATGAGATGTTAATTTGAAGCGAGGCCGGAGTAGCCAAACGTGCGGCCTGGCGTCGCGATGCCGAGCTATCCGCTTGATAGAGATGACGAAGCCTATATTACCCGCTAAGCTATGCCGCCTGTGATCCCCGATTCAATCAGGAAGCCGTTTTATGTCTCAAGCTGAATACTCTCGTATCGGCGGTTGGTTGCTGGCCCCGCTGGCCTATCTGATCGTTACCCTGCTCAGCGCCAGCCTGATGCTGCTCCTGTACGCCATGGCGATCTTCATGCCCGAGTCGCGCGACTATCTGTTGACCAACGCCCAGGCGTTTACCCTGCAATGGTACTTTTCGGTGCTGACCACGCTCTTGATGTGGGGCTTTACCCTGTGGCTGGTGTTTCTGTTCTGCCAGCGATCGCAGCGCTTCCCTAAACTGTTCCTGCTGTGGCTGCTGATCACGGTGATCCTGGCGGTGAAAGCCTTCGCCTTCGCGCCGGTGCCGGACGAAGTGGCGGTGCGCAGCCTCGGCTGGCCGCTGCTGATGGCGGCGTTGCTGGTGCCTTACATCAAGCGTTCGCAGCGGGTCAAAGGCACCTTTACCGAACGTTAAAGGCGGTTGCAGCACGTTTTATCGGGTATTTTGTGTAAATTTTCGCCAAAAAAGGCAATACCCCTGCGATTCATATGTTGTCGTCCGGCCGCCGATTCCCGATAATAGGCGGCTTTTATTTTTTTAGGCATCGCAATGACCGAATACCTGCTCCTGTTTGTCGGCACCGTACTGGTGAACAACTTCGTTCTGGTGAAGTTTCTTGGCCTGTGCCCGTTCCTCGGCGTTTCCAAGAAGCTGGAAAGCGCCATCGGCATGGGAATGGCCACCACCTTCGTCATGACGCTGGCCTCCGTCAGCGCCTGGGTGATCAACACCTTTATTCTGGTTCCGCTGGATCTGGTGTATCTGCGCACGCTCTCTTTCATTCTGGTGATCGCCGTCGTCGTGCAGTTCACCGAGATGGTGGTGCGCAAAACCAGCCCGGCGCTCTACCGCCTGCTGGGCATCTTCCTGCCGCTGATCACCACCAACTGTGCGGTGCTGGGCGTGGCGCTGCTTAACGTCAACCTCGGCTACAACTTCCTGCAGTCCGCCGTTTACGGCTTTAGCGCCGCCGCCGGTTTCTCGCTGGTGATGGTGCTGTTCGCCGCCATTCGCGAACGTCTGGCGGTCGCCGACGTGCCGGCGCCGTTCCGCGGCTCCTCGATCGCGCTGATCACCGCCGGGCTGATGTCGCTGGCCTTTATGGGCTTTACCGGGCTGGTGAAATTCTAATGACTGCGTTGTGGATAGCTATCGCGGCTCTAAGCGCGCTCGGGCTGCTGTTCGGACTGGTGCTGGGCTACGCCGCGCGCCGTTTTGAGGTGGAAGAGGATCCGGTCGCCGAGCAGGTCGATGCGATCCTGCCGCAGAGCCAGTGCGGCCAGTGCGGCTACCCCGGCTGTCGCCCCTATGCCGAGGCGGTGGCCAACGGCGAGATGATCAACAAATGCGCGCCGGGCGGCGAACAGGTGATGCTGAAACTGGCGGAGCTGCTCAACGTAGAACCGCAGCCGTTGGGCAGCGAAGCCGCCGCCGAGCCGGAGCGTAAAGTGGCCTATATCGACGAGGCCAACTGCATCGGCTGCACCAAGTGCATTCAGGCCTGCCCGGTGGATGCCATCGTCGGCGCCACCCGCGCCATGCACACCGTCATTACCGACCTCTGTACCGGCTGCGATCTGTGCGTCGCCCCTTGTCCTACCGACTGTATTGAAATGAGACCGGTCGCTACCACCACCGCCAACTGGAAGTGGGACATGAAGACGATCCCGGTGCAAGTGATCCACGTGGAGCAACATGCTTAATCTGTTCGCCGCCTTTAAAAAAGACCGGATCTGGGATTTCGACGGCGGGATCCATCCACCGGAAATGAAAACGCAGTCCAGCGGTGCGCCGCTGCGTGTCGCGCCCCTGCCCAAGACCTTTATCATTCCGCTGCAACAGCATCTGGGGCCGGAAGGCGAGCTGTGCGTCAGCGCCGGCGATCGGGTGTTGAAAGGCCAACCGCTGACCGTCGGCCGCGGCCGCACCGTGCCGGTGCACGCCCCGACCTCGGGCACCGTCAGCGCCATTACGCCGCACATCACCGCGCACCCGTCCGGGCTGACGGAGCTGTGCGTGATTATCGAGGCAGACGGGGAAGACCGCTGGTGCGAGCGCGATCCGGTGGCGGACTATCGCCAATCGCCCGCCGCGGAACTGATTCAACGTATTCATCAGGCCGGCATCGCCGGCCTGGGCGGCGCAGGTTTCCCGACCGCCAGCAAACTGCAAGGCGGCATGAGCGGCGTGGAAACGCTGATCCTCAACGCCGCCGAGTGTGAGCCTTACATTACCGCCGACGACCGTCTGATGCAGGAACATGCCGCTCAGATCATTGAAGGTACGCAGATCCTGCAACACATTCTGCAACCCAAGCTCACGTTGATCGGCATCGAAGACAATAAACCGGAGGCAATCGCGGCGCTGAAACAGGCGTTGCGCGGCCAGCCCGGCATTGCGCTGCGCGTCATCCCGACCAAATACCCGTCCGGCGGCGCCAAGCAGCTGACCAAAATTTTGACCGGCAAGGAAGTGCCGCACGGTAAGCACTCCTCCGCTATCGGCGTATTGATGCAAAACGTCGGCACCGCTTTCGCCATCAAGCGAGCGATCGTCGACGGCGAACCGCTGATTGAGCGCGTAGTGACCCTGACCGGCGAGGCGATCGAGCGCCCCGGCAATCTGTGGGCTCGCATCGGCACGCCGGTGCAGCACCTGCTCGACTTCGTCGGTTTCCGCCCGCAGGCGCAGCAGATGGTGGTCATGGGCGGCCCGCTGATGGGCTTCACCCTGCCCGCGCTGAACGTGCCGATCGTCAAGATCAGCAACTGCATTCTGGCACCGACGGTGGATGAAATGACGCCGCAGGAACCGGAGCAGTCCTGCATCCGCTGCGGCCTGTGCGTAGACGCTTGCCCTGCCGGGCTGCTGCCGCAACAGCTGTATTGGTTCAGCCGCGGGCAGGAGCACGACAAGGCGCGCAACCATAACCTGTTCGACTGCATCGAATGCGGTGCCTGCGCGTTCGTCTGCCCCAGCAATATCCCGCTGGTACAGTACTACCGGCAGGAAAAGGCCGAAATCAAGGCTATCGATCTGGAAGCGGCGCGCACCGCCGAGGCCAAGGCGCGTTACGAGGCCAAGCTGGCGCGTCTGGAGCGTGAAAAACTGGCGCGTGAAGAGCGACATAAAAAGGCCGCCGTCAAACTGACCGACGACGATCAGGGCGCAGTGCAGGCCGCGCTGGCGCGCGTGCGCAGCAAGAATGCCGAAGCGGCGGTTACGCCGGTCAACGGCCAGCAGCCGGATAACAGCGAGATGATCGCTGCCCGCGAAGCACGTAAAGCGCAGGCGCGCGAACGTCGTGCCCAGCTGGCTGCCGAGGTGGAAACGGAAGCGCCACCGGCGACCGCCGGCGACGATGCGCGTAAAGCCGCCGTGGCCGCGGCGCTGGCCCGCGTGAAAGCGCGCAAAGAGGCGCCGGCCGCAGACAGCTCCGCCCCGGCGGCAACAGAGGACGATCCGCGTAAAGCGGCCGTTGCGGCCGCCCTGGCGCGCGTGAAGGCCAAAAAGGCAGAGCAGCAGGCGGATGCCCCTGCGCCGGCGGAACCGGCGCAGGCTGCAGCCGAAGAAGATCCGCGCAAGGCGGCGGTCGCGGCGGCACTGGCGCGCGTAAAAGCCAAGAAAGCGGCACAGCAGGCGGATGCTCCTGCATCGGCGGAACCGGCGCCGGCTGCAGCCGAAGAAGATCCGCGCAAGGCGGCGGTCGCGGCGGCACTGGCGCGCGTAAAAGCCAAGAAAGCGGCACAGCAGGCGGATGCCCCTGCGCCGGCGGAACCGGCGCCGGCTGCAGCCGAAGAAGATCCGCGCAAGGCGGCGGTCGCGGCGGCACTGGCGCGCGTAAAAGCCAAGAAAGCGGCGCAGCAGGCGGATGCCCCTGCATCGGCGGAACCGGCGCCGGCTGCAGCCGAAGAAGATCCGCGCAAGGCGGCGGTCGCGGCGGCTATCGCCCGCGCCAAGGCCAAGAAAGCGGCGCAGCAGGCGGATGCCCCTGCACCGACGGAACCGGCGCCGGCTGCCGCCGAAGAAGATCCGCGCAAGGCGGCGGTCGCCGCGGCTATCGCCCGCGCCAAAGCCAAAAAAGCCGCCAGAGAATCGCTGGCGGCGGAAACGGAAGACAAATAATGATAGCGGCGCCTGGCTGACGCCAGGCGCCATTTAATCGATAGAAATCAGGTAGGTGTAATCCACTTCAATCTGACGCAGTTTGGATTCAGGATTCCACTCTTTGGTTTGAATGATCTCCATTTCCATACTGCCGCGCACTTCATCCTTCAACCCCGGCATCACATGCGACATCAGGTAGCCGAAAAACTGCAAACACTCTTTCGCCGACCCCTTATGGTTGATAGAGATAAACTCACGGCTCGGCAAATGGAAGGTGTCTATCTGATGGTTGGAAAGAATATCCTTTCTGTGTTCAGGATCAACCGCCATCACCAGCGTGGATGAGAGCTCGTCGCCCTCCCCGGCATGAGGGGAGTAGATGCTGTAAATCCGCCGACAGTCGACGTGCAGCCCCTTGAAGAAGTCGTTGAAAATCTCATCCTTCATCGCCATGCAGGAAGAGTACTCCAGCTCCTGTTCGGAGGCGAAATCCAGCCGGCGCGTGAAGCCGACCAGCTGCATGTCGGGCAGCGTCAGCCGCTTCACTTCCGGGTAATAACCGGCGCCGTAGCTGGCTTCGAAGTTAAAGCGCGGCATCAGGTTTTTCACGTCCCAGTGCTCCATCGAGCGGTAGCGATTGGGGGTAGTGCCGAAGCGCTGCTTGAACATGCGGGTAAAGGTCTGCTGAGAGTCGAAGCCCAGCTCATCGGAGATATCGATGATGGAGCGACGAGTAATGCGCAACGCCACCGCGGCGCGCGTCAGGATGCGCGAACGGATATAGGTGGCGAGTTGAATGCCGGTAATACGCTTGAATTTACGCTGCAGATGCCACTTGGAATAGCCCGAAATACGCGCGACTTCATCCAGGTTTGGCCGTTTCTCCAGATGTATCTCCACCCACTCAATTAGCTCTTCAATAAAAAAAATGTCTTCATTTGTCATTATTATGGATTCACTGACTCAATAATGTTCGCGATAGTAACCTACACGGATTATGTGAAAGTTGTTATTTTGTGCGGAAATCTGGAGAAAAATGATATCTCATTCAGACGTTTACCCCATTTTCCGCGGTCGATGACGGCGCAAGTTCCACTGACAATTCCTCACGTTAGCCCATTTCCCGGCCAAAAAAAAATCAAATCGCGCCACCCCGATCGCCAGATGTGCGGAAAGCCGAATACCCCTATCATTAAGGCGTATTACCCTCGCATCGAATCAGGTAGAATGCTCGGCTATCATTTTTGCCGCGCCCGCAGTATGGCGCATCGAAACTGCCGCAGGCGCGGCGCAGAAGGTATCGTTACTCTATGAAGTTCAGGCCGGTATCACCCACAGCCGCCAAAGGCTTACACATCGCCAGCTCGCCTTTCACCCACAACCAGCAAAGCACCAGCCGCATTATGCTATGGGTCATGTTGGCGTGCATTCCCGGCATTGCGGCGCAGATTTGGTTTTTCGGCTACGGCGTGCTGATTCAGGTGGCGCTGGCGGCGATCGTCGCGCTGGCTGCAGAAGGCGCGATCCTCAAGCTGCGCAAGCTGCCGGTGCGCAGCCGGCTGGCGGATAACTCCGCCCTGCTGACCGCGCTGCTGCTCGGCATCAGCCTGCCGCCGCTGGCGTCGTGGTGGATGATCGTCATCGGCACCTTCTTCGCCATCGTTATCGCCAAACAGCTGTATGGCGGCCTCGGGCAGAACCCGTTCAACCCGGCGATGGTCGGTTACGTAGTGCTGCTGATCTCCTTCCCGGTGCAGATGACCAGCTGGCTGCCGCCGGATGAACTGCGCGCCGCCGCGCTGTCGCTCCACGACACGCTGCTGGCGATTTTCAGCGGCCATACCGCACAGGGCGCGACGCTGCACGAACTGCAGATGGGCGTGGACGGCATCAGCCAGGCCACGCCGCTCGACGGCTTCAAAACCGGCCTGCGCAGCGGCCACAGCGTGGAACAGGTGTTGCAGCAGCCGCTGTTCGGCGGCGCGCTGGCCGGTATCGGCTGGCAGTGGGTCAACCTCGGTTTCCTGGCCGGCGGCCTGTTTATGCTGGCGCGCCGCCTGATCCATTGGCAAATCCCTTTCAGCATGTTGGCCGCCATCGCCTTCTGTTCCGGTCTGGCCTGGTGGATCGATCCGGCGCATCAGGCTTCGCCGCTGATCCACCTGTTCTCCGGCGCCAGCATGCTGGGTGCGTTCTTTATCGCCACCGATCCGGTCAGCGCCTCCACCACGCCGAAGGGCCGCTTAATCTACGGCGCGCTGATCGGCGTGCTGGTCTGGCTAATCCGCGTCTATGGCGGCTACCCTGATGGCGTGGCCTTCGCCGTGCTGCTCGCCAACATCACCGTCCCGTTAATCGACCACTACACGCAGCCGCGCGTGTACGGCCATCGCTAAGGAGCCGCCATGCTGAATTCCATGAGAAAGCACGGCACCACGCTGGCGGTGTTTGCGGCGGTCACCACCGGCCTGACCGCCGTGGTTTACGCCCTGACGAAAACCACCATCGCCCATCAGGCGGCGCTGCAGCAAAAAGCGCTGCTCGATCAGGTGGTGCCGCCGGAAAACTACGACAACATCATGCAGAACGAATGCCTGCTGGTCAGCGATCCGGCGCTGGGCGACGGCGCGCCGCATCGCTTGTACCTGGCGCGCAAAAACGGGCAGCCGACGGCTGCCGCGCTGGAAACCACCGCGCCGGACGGCTACTCCGGCGCCATCAAGCTGCTGGTCGGCGCCGATTTCAACGGCACGGTGCTCGGCACCCGGGTGATTGAACACCACGAAACGCCTGGGCTGGGTGACAAAATTGAACTGCGCATTTCCGACTGGATTTCCTTCTTCAGCGGCAAGAAAATCGAAGGCCCGGACGATAAGCGCTGGGCGGTGAAGAAAGACGGCGGCATGTTCGACCAATTCACCGGCGCGACCATCACCCCGCGGGCGGTGGTCAATGCGGTGCGCCGCACGGCGTTGTATATGGAAACGCTGCCGCCTAAACTTGAAAGCTTACCTGCGTGTGGAGCCGCCGAATGAGTGAAGCCAAAGAATTGATCGTTCAGGGGTTGTGGAAAAACAACTCCGCCCTGGTGCAGTTGCTGGGCATGTGTCCGTTGCTGGCGGTGACCTCCACCGTCACCAACGCGCTGGGCCTGGGGCTGGCCACCACGCTGGTGCTGACGCTGACCAACGCCTCCATCTCCGCGGTACGCCGCTGGGTGCCGAGCGAAGTGCGTATTCCGATCTACGTGATGATCATCGCCGCGGTGGTGAGCATCGTGCAGATGCTGATCAACGCCTATGCCTTCGGCCTGTATCAGTCGCTCGGCATCTTTATTCCATTGATCGTGACCAACTGCATCGTGGTCGGCCGCGCCGAAGCGGTGGCCGCCAAGAAGCCGGTCGGCCTCTCGGCGCTGGACGGCATGGCCATCGGCCTTGGCGCCACCGGCGTGATGGTGACGCTGGGCTCAATGCGCGAACTGTTGGGCAACGGTACGCTGTTCGACGGCGCCGACCAACTGCTGGGCGGCTGGGCCAAGTCGCTGCGCATCGAAGTGGTGCATTTCGACAGCCCATTCCTGCTGGCGATGCTGCCGCCGGGCGCCTTTATCGGCCTGGGGCTGCTGCTGGCGGTCAAATATCTGATCGACGAAAAAATGAAGGCGCGCAAAGCCCGCGCCGTGGCGGCGGAACCGCTGCTGGAACAAGGACGTGCTGAGAAGGCCTGATGAACAAGCAGAAGCGACTGGAAATTCTGACCCGGCTGCGCGACAACAACCCGCACCCGACCACCGAGCTGGTGTACACCACCCCGTTTGAACTGCTGATTGCCGTGCTGCTGTCTGCGCAGGCCACCGACGTGAGCGTCAACAAGGCGACCGCCAGACTTTACCCGGTCGCCAACACCCCCGCCGCCATGCTGGCGCTGGGGGTTGATGGCGTCAAGGAGTACATCAAGACCATCGGCCTGTTCAACAGTAAGGCCGAAAACGTGATCAAAACCTGCCGTATGCTGCTGGAGCTGCACGGCGGCGAAGTGCCGGAAGATCGCGCCGCGCTGGAAGCGCTGCCGGGCGTCGGCCGCAAGACCGCCAACGTGGTGCTCAATACCGCCTTCGGCTGGGCGACCATCGCCGTGGACACCCACATCTTCCGGGTGTGCAACCGCACCCACTTCGCGCCGGGCAAGAACGTCGATCAGGTGGAAGAGAAGCTGTTGAAGGTGGTGCCCGCCGAATTCAAGGTCGATTGCCACCACTGGCTGATCCTGCACGGGCGCTACACCTGCATCGCGCGCAAACCGCGCTGCGGCTCCTGCATCATCGAGGACCTATGCGAGTATAAAGAGAAGGTTTATCCAGAATCCTGAGTCTGACGGGTGCGGCAAACCGCACCCGTCGCCGCCACTCCCCCCGCCAGCGCCTCTTTTTTATCGGAAATGTGATATCGCGCAGCAGTAACCCCGGCGTTATCGCGGTTTTCAGTGAAAAACTCAGTGCCGCGTTATTTTCAAGCGAAAAATTAGTCAAAAATTGCGGTGAACGTCACGCTTTCAGGATCACAAGGCGTTCACAAATGCCAGCCCCGTTTTCCTAAATTTCTATAATTTTACAAAACGCTGCATATGCACAACATTCCAATGGATTAACAACCACACATACACTGATGCGCTAAAAAATAGCAATTCAGCAGAATATGTCCCTGTTTAAAATCCGTATAGCTTTTAATCAAAACAAAAAATCGGCAAACCATTAAAACCCGAAAGTTAATACTGCATAACATTTGCAACATCGCAGCATAATCCTGCGAGCGTTAAATGTAACCGAATATGACAAACTGCTTGCCACGTTGACAAAGATAGTGAACATTAACCGCCGTCCCCATCCTATAACAACGCAAAAGGATGCCGTTCCGCATCAACTTTTGTACTTTCCCGTCCTCCAAAGACGGGCTGCGAAAAAACAGAGGTACCAGTGTCAACAGCAAACAACCAACACCCGGAGAGCGTTAGCCTTAACGCGTTCAAACAACCGAAAGCGTTCTACCTGATCTTCTCGATCGAACTGTGGGAGCGTTTCGGCTATTACGGCCTGCAGGGCATCATGGCGGTTTATCTGGTCAAGATGCTCGGCATGAGCGAAGCCGATTCCATCACCCTGTTCTCTTCTTTCAGCGCCCTGGTATACGGCTTCGTCGCCATCGGCGGCTGGCTGGGCGACAAGGTGCTGGGCGCCAAACGCGTGATCGTGCTCGGCGCACTGGTGCTGGCCGCCGGTTACGCCATGGTGGCCTACTCCGGCCACGACATCTTCTGGGTTTACATGGGCATGGCGACCATCGCCGTGGGCAGCGGCCTGTTCAAGGCTAATCCGTCCTCCCTGTTGTCCACCTGCTATGAGAAAGATGACCCGCGCATCGACGGCGCTTTCACCATGTACTACATGTCGGTGAACATCGGTTCCTTCTTCTCCATGCTGGCCACCCCGTGGCTGGCGGCGAAATATGGCTGGAGCGTGGCGTTCTCCCTGAGCGTGGTCGGCATGCTGATCACCCTGGTCAACTTTATGATGTGCCACAAGTGGGTGAAGGAAAACGGCTCCAGACCTGACTTCAAGCCGCTGCATCTGCCGAAGCTGCTGATGGTGCTGGTCGGCATCGTGGCGTTGATCGCCGTGTCCAGCTGGCTGCTGCACAACCAGGTGATCGCGCGCTGGGCGTTGGCCCTCGTTTCCGCCGGTATCGTTCTGGTGTTCGCCAAGGAAACCTTCGCCCTGCACGGCGCCGCACGCCGCAAGATGATCGTCGCCTTCCTGCTGATGCTGGAAGCGGTGGTGTTCTTCGTGCTGTACAGCCAGATGCCAACCTCGCTGAACTTCTTCGCCATCCATAACGTGGAACACAGCATCTTCGGCGTCGCCTTCGAGCCGGAGCAGTATCAGGCGCTGAACCCGTTCTGGATCATGCTCGCCAGCCCGATTCTGGCCGCGCTGTATAACAAAATGGGCGATCGCCTGCCGATGCCGCACAAGTTCGCTTTCGGCATGATCCTCTGCTCCTGCGCCTTCCTGGTGCTGCCATGGGGCGCCAGCTTCGCCAACGAACAGGGCATCGTGTCGGTCAACTGGCTGATCCTGAGCTACGCGCTGCAGAGCATCGGCGAGCTGATGATTTCCGGCCTGGGTCTGGCGATGGTGGCACAGCTGGTGCCACAGCGTCTGATGGGCTTCATCATGGGCTCCTGGTTCCTGACTACCGCCGCCGCCGCGCTGATCGCCGGTAAGGTTGCCGGTCTGACCGCCGTGCCAAGCGACATCAACGACGCGCACGCTTCGCTGGCCATCTACAGCCATGTGTTTATGCAGATCGGCATCGTCACCGCCGTCATCGCTATCCTGATGATGCTGACCGCGCCGAAGCTGTACCGCATGACGCTGGACACCACCGAAGACGCCAATCGGCAAGCGCAGGAAGCCACTGCGGCTCGCTGACCGCCGACGGATTGAGCGTAAATAAAAACACCGGGGTTAACGCCCCGGTGTTTTTTTATGCCGCAAGAAAAAGGCTTACGCTGACTTGGGTTTGCCGCTCAGGTTGGCCCACATGAATTCGCTTACCAGTGCGCTGTGGAACGCCGCCTGCTGCTTGTCGGCGGCGGCGCTGTGCCCGCCTTCGGTATTTTCATAGAAATAGGCCTGCTGATACCCCATCGCCTGCATGCGCGCCGCCATTTTGCGGGCGTGGGCCGGGTTGACCCGATCGTCGCTGGTCGCGGTATAGAACAGCACCGGCGGGTAGGCCGTCTGCGCCTGAATGTTGTGGTATGGCGAGAAGGTCTTGATGTAGGCCCACTCCTCCGGCTTGCTCGGATCGCCGTATTCGGCGATCCACGACGCGCCGGCGGAAAGCTGGGTATAGCGCTGCATGTCCAGCAGCGGCACTTCGCAGACGATGCAGCCGAACAGCTGCGGATACAGCGTCAGCATATTGCCCACCAGCAGGCCGCCGTTGCTGCCGCCACGTGCGCCGAGATGCGGCGCCGAGGTCACCTTGCGTGCGATGAGATCTTCGGCCACGGCGGCGAAATCCTCATAAGCGAGATGGCGGTTCTGCTTGAGCGCCGCCTGATGCCAGGCCGGGCCGTATTCGCCGCCGCCGCGGATGTTGGCCACCACGTACACCCCGCCGCGCTCCAGCCAGGCCGGCGCCTTGCCGCCGAGATAGCCCGGCAACAGCGGCACTTCAAATCCGCCGTAGCCATACAGCAGCGTCGGCGTGCTGCCGTCCAGCTTGAGATCTTTGGCGGCGATCTGGAAATACGGCACGCGGGTGCCGTCCTTGGAGCGCGCGAAATGCTGGCTGACCTGATAGCCGGCGGCGTCAAAGTCCTGCGGCGCCTGTTTCAACAGCGTCGCCTCACCGCCGTCGAGATTGCCCATATACAGCGAGGTCGGCTGCAGGAACCCGCTGACGGTCAGGAAATAGGCGTTGCTCTCTTCGTCGATGCCGCCGGCGGAAAGGGTGCTGATGGCGCCGGGGTTGCCCAGCGGACGACGCTGCCAGCTGCCGCCCTGCGGCGTCAGCACCTCCAGCCGGTTGACCACGTTATCCATGATGCTGAGGATCAGATGATCGCGGGTGCCGCTGTAGCCGCTCAGCGCCTGCTCCGCCGTCGGGGTAAACAGCAGCTGCAGCTCGCGCTTGCCCGCCAGATAGTCATCGAAGTTGGCCGCCAGCAGCGCGCCGGACGGATAACGCTTGCCGCCCACTTCCCAGTCGCTGCTCGGTTTGATCAGCAGCCATTCCCGATGCGTGTCCAGCTCGGCGTCGGCCGGGATGTCGATTTTTTTCTGCCGACCATCCTGAGCCAGCAAGAAATAGTCACGGCGATAGAAGTCCAGGCTGCGGCCGACGAAATCGCGCTCAAAGCCCGGCGTGCGGTCGTGATAGGCGAAGACCGCCATGTCCTCGGGCTGCGCTTCGTACAGCGTTTCGGCGGCGCTCAGCGGCGTACCGCGCCGCCAGCGTTTGGCGATGCGCGCGTAGCCGGACTGGGTCATCGAGCCGGGGCCGAAATCGGTGGCGATGAACAGCGTGTCCCGATCGACCCAGGAAACCCGGCTTTTCGCCACCGGCACGTTGAAACCGTCTTTGACGAAACGTTTGGCAACCAGATCGAATTCGCGGATTTCGGTGGCGTCACCGCCGTCCGGCGACAGCTGCATCAGGCAATAACGGTATTCCGGCGCCAGCGGTTGCGAGCCCTGATAAACCCAATCCTTGCCCTCGGCTTTGCCCAACGCATCGATATCCAGCACCGTCTCCCAGGCCGGTTTGGCCTTGCGGTACTCGTCCAGCGTGGTGCGCCGCAGCAGGCCTCGCGGGTTGGCCTGATCCTGCCAGAAGTTGTAATAGTACTCGCCGCGTTTGCTCACCCACGGGATCTGGGTGTCTTTATTGAGGATATCCAGGACTTCGCGCTCAATGCGCTGAAAGTCTTCGCCCTGACCGAAACGTGCCACGGTGCGCTGATTTTCCTGCTGCACCCATTGCAGCGCTTTTTTACCCTGCAGCTCTTCCAGCCACAGGAATTCATCGCCGGCGGCCGCGCCGCCCTCCGCCGCCATCGCCAGGCGGATACTGTTGGGTAATGAAGTCATCGCGAATACGGCTCCTGCGGTTTGCGCACTGAGTTTAATGAACTGACGTCGATTGGTGACCGGCAAAATCAAGCTCCTTTTGAGTCGGCTGCAACGCCGCCCCGTCATGGGCGACAGCCTGTGAAATAAGAGTCATTTTCAACAAGGTAGGCGTTTGGCGGCGCGGAGTCAAAGCCCATGGCCGCCGCGTTGAATCAGGATTGAGGATAGTGGATCAGATCGTGGATGCGCACCGTTTGCGAACCGGCGTTGCGGTAAGCGTGCGGCCGATCGGCCTGAAAGCGCATCGCCTCGCCGGCCGCCAGGCTGTGCCAAGCGCCGTCTATCGCCAATTCTAATCGGCCGCTGATCACGATCACATGCTCGATCACGCCCGGCTCATGCGGCGACGATTCGCTGAGCGCACCCGGCGCGAGATCGATGACGAACATATCGAAACCCAGCTGGCGATCGTAGGGAAACAGCGGCACCACGCGCATGTCGGCGTTGTCCTGATCGTATACCGGCAGATCGCCATAGCGGTGCAGCGTCGCCTGCTGCTGGGCGGGTGAGGCCTCAAGAAAGGCGGAAAACGCCACGTTGAAACCGGTGGCGATCTTCCACAGCGTCGCCACCGTCGGGCTGGACTCGCCGCGTTCAATCTGCCCGAGCATCGCCTTGCTGACGCCGGTGTATTCCGCCGCCTGCGTCAGGCTCCAGCCGCGCTGTGCGCGCAGCGTGCGAAGGGTGTGCGCCAAATGGCCGGCCAGTTCCTGCATCCTGTTCTCCTCTGCGTATCGTGCCCGATTATACCCGCTTGTGCGCTATAGCGCACGGTGCTATGCTGATTTCTTGCCGTACGTTATAACGCACAACCACCGATTGGAGCTGCTCATGCGCCCTGCCGTCACCCTGCGTCATCTGACCCTGCCCGCCATCATGGCCGGCTTTGTCGCCGTTCTGGTCGGTTACACCAGCTCTGCCGCCATCATTTTCCAGGCCGCCGCCGCCGCGGGCGCTACGCCGGCGCAGATCGGCGGCTGGCTGAGCACGCTTGGGATCGCAATGGGCGTCACTTCCCTCGGGCTGTCGCTTTACTATCGCACCCCGATCCTCACCGCCTGGTCGACGCCCGGCGCGGCGCTGCTGGTCACCAGCCTGCCCGGCACGCCGATCAACGAGGCGATCGGGGTGTTTATCTTCGCATCGGGACTGATCCTGCTGTGCGGCGTCACCGGGCTGTTCGCTCGCCTGATGGATTATATTCCGCAGGCGATTTCCGCCGCGATGCTGGCGGGGATCCTGCTGCGTTTCGGGCTGGACGCCTTCGCTTCGCTGCAGCTCAATTTCCTCCTCAGCGCCGGTATGGGGCTGACCTATCTGCTCAGCCGCCGTTACCTGCCGCGCTACGCCATCGTATTGACGCTGGCGATTGGGCTGGCGATCGCCGCGCTGCAGGGCGATATCCAGCTGACGCAGCAGACGCCGGCGTTCGCCGTGCCGGAATTTATCGCGCCGCATTTCAGCTGGCCGACGCTGATCGGCATCGGCGTGCCTTTCTTCGTGGTGACCATGGCTTCACAGAACGCTCCCGGGATCGCTACGCTGCAGGCGGCGGGTTACCGTGTCCCCACCTCACCGCTGATCGCCTGGACGGCGCTGACCGCGCTGCTGCTGGCGCCATTCGGTGGTTTCTCGGTGTGCATCGCCGCCATTACCGCCGCCATTTGCATGGGGCCGGACGTGCATCCCGATCCGCATCGGCGCTATATGGGCGCGGTGGCCGCCGGCGGCTTTTACCTGCTGGCCGGGTTGTTCGGCGGCGCCATCGGCCTGCTGTTCAGCGCGTTGCCGGTCGCCTTGATCCACACCATCGCCGGGCTGGCGTTGCTCGGCACCATCGGCGGCAGCCTGCAACGCGCGCTGCATGATGAAAAACAGCGCGACGCGGCGCTGATCGCCTTCCTCATCACCGCCTCCGGCGTCACGCTGCTCGGCATCGGTTCGGCATTCTGGGGCATTGTCGGCGGCGCCATCGCTCATCTGCTGCTGTCGCTGCCGCGGCGAACCTCCGAGGCGTAACGGGCGGTCTACATTGACAAGCGACGCCGTGGCGCCTTCACTTTCTCTGTCGTTTGACTGTCAATTCACCTAATAAGTGACGCCGTCACCAAGGAAGCTTATGACTGAGAAAGCCGCGCTGTTGGCTCAGCGCCTGATACGCAATGTCGAACAGGTAGAGATGAAACATGACCGGCGGCCGCCGTTGTATGACAGCGTCGGCGCCCGTCTCGGCACCGGCACCGCCGCCGACAAGCTGGGCGCCTCTTTCGATTGTGTGGCGCCGGGCATGCGTTCCTGCCCCTACCATTTTCACTACGCTCAGGAGGAAATGTTCATCATTCTGGAAGGCAGCGGTACGCTGCGGGTGGCAGGTGAAATGCTGCCGATCGTCAGCGGGGATGTCATTTTCATTCCGCCGGGCCCGGAATACCCGCACCAGATCATCAACACTTCCGATGCGCCGCTGAAGTACCTGTCCGTCAGCACGCGCGAACAGCCGGAGCTGGTGATGTACCCGGATTCCGGCAAATACCAGGCGATGGCGCGCAGCGCAGACGGCGAGCAGGTGCGCTACCTGCAGCGCCCTTCAACCTCGCTCGATTACTGGCAGGATGAACCCTGAATCGCCGTCCGGCAACGGGATATCCAACGCGCGCGCCGCCAGTTCGGCCACGCGAAAGTCAATGTCAGCCGCCTGCCCGTCTTCCATGAACCAGGCGGCGGAGAGCCCCGACCAGGCCAGGATCCATTGCAGCAAGCGCCGGCGATCCAACCCGGCCAACCGGCACACCTGTTCCACGCGGCGCTGGAAAATGGCCGGATCGGTGGCGATACCGTAGTTGGGATTGCAGAAGATATTGGCGTAATCGAAGCCCCGTTCACCGTACAAACGCTTGGGGTCGATCGCCAGCCAGCCGCGTTCGCCGAAGTCGAGCACATTGTCATGGTGGATATCGCCGTGCAGCACGCTTTCTTCTCGCGGGCTGCTGAGCAATTCCGCCGCCGTTGTGGCGCTGAGGCGCAGCATGCCGCCGTGCGCCTGCGCCGCCGGCCACAGCGAGCTGAACCACTCCTGCAGCGGGATCAATTCGGGCAGCGGTGCCTCTCGCGGCGCATGCAAGGCGGCGATCGCCCGGCACAGGATCTGCGTGGCCTGCTCATCGTCGCCATCACGCACCAGCTGCGCCAACGAACCTTCGCCCTGCGCGCGCTCCAGCAGAATGCCGTCGTCGTGCCACGCCAGCACCAGCGCGGCGCCTTCCCCGCGCCACCAGCACATCAGCCGGCCACCGAAGCGCTCCTCCTGCTCGCGGGCGATCTTCAGCATGGCGGCCTCGCCCCGGTAACGCACCGGCATCAGCAGACTGCTGTGGGTTTCGAAGGCTTTGCCATCCTGTTCCAGTTGCCAGCGTTGCAGGTAGGGAGTAAAAATCGGGTTCATCGTCTCATGCGTCCTTGTGGCCGAGCTGCGCCGCACTGTCACATTCGGGTGAAGACGACGTATAAAATAAAGAGGGATGATACTCTCAAATATCATCGGTGCGCGGCGCCTGGCCGCCGTTTCTTCAGTATCCTAACCAAGTTTGTCGATTTTATTAACCGGTCTTGCGCGGGGTTTGACCATGACATCATTAAAACGCACGAATTATCCGCAGTTGCCGACGCCGGGCGGCCCCTATGTGCATGCGGTGCGCCACGGCGATCGCTTATACGTTTCCGGATTGACGGCCTTCGCCACCGACGCTCAGGGGTTGAGCGCGCCGGAGCAAACGCAGGAGATCCTCGAACAGCTGGCCACCATTGCCGCCAGCGAAGGCGTCAACCTCAAGGCATTGATTAAAATCAGCGTGTTCCTGACCGACATCGCCGATCTGGCGGGCGTGCGCCCGGTGCTGTTTGACTATTTCGATGGCGCGCTGCCGGCCTGTTCACTGATGGCGGTCAGCGCGTTGTTCTCACCCGCGGTGTGTGTGGAAATAGAGGCGGTGATGGCGTTGCAGTAATGCGCGGCTAGAGCGCGCCCTCATCCGGCACGCAGGGGCCGATCTTGAACCAGGCTTTGGCGATCCGCCCCTGTTCCACTTCATAGATGGCGATGACATCCATTTTGCCGCGCCCCTGCGGGAAATTGCGCGTCACCACTTCCTGATCGACCACCATATTGCCTACCGCCATGCGTTTTATCCGTTCGCCATACAGACTCGGCTCCTGGAAACGCACCAGATGCCGTTCACGGATCGCCGCCTTGCCGCTGGCCAGCAGCGTGTCTGGATGCTCGTAATACTGGGCGTCGTCCGCCCAGCAGGCCATAAAGGCCTCGATGTCGCGGGCGTTATAGGCGTCAAGCTGTTGTTGAACCACATCCTGCGGGCGTGCCGTTTTATCGTTCATCACATCCTCCTGCCGAAGTTAACCGCCGCATGTGTCGAACCCATCACGTTAACCGCCCAGTGCTGCAGCTTGATGACACGGCGAATTATGAATAAAAACCCAAAAATAACGAATAAATAACCTATCACGCCCAATGAACAATTCAAGCGCCCACGCATAAATTTTCTGCGCCGCGCCAGGGGCGGTGAAAACCGCATGACGCCGCGCGTTAATCTTTGCGACGGTGAGGGAAATTCTGCTAATTTAGCGTGAACAGCCTGACGATAACGAAACGCTATGCAGCAAAAACCGGTGTTGGACGAAGCCAGACAGTTAAAACGACTCAACGCCGCCACGCGGCGCCAATCCCATATGTACAAATGGATCGCGCTGATTGCGGCGCTGGATGCGCTGTTGGTGTTTTGGTATGACCGGGATATGCGCAACGTCACCTTCTCGGGAGCGGTTGCGCTGGTGTGCGGCTATTTGTGGATCCGCGATCGCAACAAGGCCCGGGGTTACCGGCGCGAGTTTGACCGCAAATTCGGCAAGCGCAGCGGCGATTAAGGCTGCATCGCCTCCAGCACTTTAGCACTGTCGACGATCTGTACGAACTTCACGATTTTGCCGGCGCGCAGCGTATAAATATGCGCAAAAGAGGCGCTGAAGGATTTGCCGGTGGCTCGGTAGGTGCCGTGATAAAAACCCTGAGCGATCACGTTGTCGCCGGCGTCGTAAAAGTGATCGACGTCGGCGCGGTAACCTTGCCATTCGCTGCCCAGGCGCTGATGCACGTTCTTGATGATGTTCTCCGGGCCGATATAGGTACCGGCGTAAGGGAAACCGGCGGCTTCGGTCCACTCGGCATCGGGGGCCAGCGCCGCCAGCAGATTGCGGCCGTTTTCTTCGGAGCTGCCTTCATAGGTTGCGCGCACTATTTCAAGAGGGGTTGGCATGTCTCTTCTCCCATGGCTGATGAGGATATTCCGGCCATCCCCGCGGACACAGGCTCTCACCAAGCGGAGACGGCGGAATTCGGCTATTCTAGGTTGCTTGTTTCGCTGCAAAAACCGCAGTTATGACAATAGTGGGTTGCACTTTAGTAAACAATAGCCGTTTTACTGTCATCCTCCCGGCATCCGGCACGGCTATGCTGATTGACCGATTTCCCTCAACAGGAGCTGAACGTGTCTTTACCCTCGCTGACGCAAGAGCTGTTACAACCTTTCTCCCCTTACCAGGCGCTGGCACAAACGTTGCTGCCGCTCACCCTCGAGTCGGACGACGGTTCGCATGACGTCGCGCACCTGCACCGGGTCTGGAAGAACTGCCGTCGGATCAGCAAGCTGGAAGGCGGCGACCGGCGCATTCTCTGCGCGGCGGTGCTGCTGCACGACGCCGTCGCGGTGGAAAAGAATTCGCCGCAGCGCCATCTGGCCTCGCGCATGGCGGCGGAGCAAGCCACGCTGACGCTGGCCCGGCTGGAATGGGCGCCGGCGGACATCGCGGCGGTGGCTCACGCCATTGAAGCGCACAGTTTTTCCGCCGGCATCCCGCCACAAACGCTGGAGGCGAAGATCCTGCAGGATGCCGATCGCCTCGACGCTATCGGCCTTATCGGCGTGGCGCGCTGCTTCTATATCGGCGGCCGCATGCGCAGCGCGCTGTATGACGCCGCCGATCCGCGGGCTGAACATCGCCAATACGACGACAAGCGTTTCTGCCTCGACCACTTCGAAACCAAACTGTTCAAGCTGCAAGACGGCTTCCAGACCGCTGCCGGGCGGCAGATGGCCGAACAGCGCACCGAACGCATGCGGCGCTTTGTCGACGATCTGCTGGAAGAGGTGTAATGCCGGCCTACGGGGCATTTTCGTTATGCCCATAACATTTTCGGTCATATAACGCCGCTAAACTGTAAGTCAACTTCACCGAACGGGCGGCACAGATGAAAAAGTTGACGTTGAAAGAGATGACGGAAAGCGAACAGCGGGAAGTGAAAACCGAATTGGACAAGGCGCGTAAAAGCCATGGCAGGCCGCTGACCAACGCCGAACAGCACAAGGTCAAGGATGAGGCGGTGGCGCGCATCATGGCCGCCAGAGCGAAGCTCGCCAAGGCGGAGCGTGCAGAACGCAAAGCCAACCGCTACCGGCCAAGTGGCGACACTTTCAGTTGGTCTGCCACCATCGGCTCCCGCCCGCCGCGCTGAGCCAACCCTCCCCGCCGCGGCGGGGATTTTTATTTATTAGCCAAACTCATCCTCACCGGCGAATCATGAATAACAATGTTATCAATCTGTTGTAAATTGACAGCCTGATGAAGAATATTCATTATCACCCCACTTCCCCTTTTCGCGAGACTGCCATGGCCTACCCACGCAACGCTGATATTCTGATGACGCCTGCGTTGCCCCTTGGCGGTTTGGCGGCGGTTACATCGAAGAAACAGACGCTCATTTGACCGGGGCGCGCTGTCCCGTCAGATGAGCTGACTGGATGGCACGCAACGCCCCGCCTTCAATTTTCTCATCTGGCTTCTCTGTCGGTCACACAGAAGGAATATTTTATGGCCTCATTTTCGGGTATTTGGGTGGCGATGGTTACCCCTTTCAATCACAATGCCGTCGACCTGCCGGCGGTGCAACGCCTGGCGCGGCACCTGCTCGACGCCGGCATCGATGGTCTGGTGGTCTGCGGCTCCACCGGTGAAGCCGCCGCGCTGAGCAAAGAAGAACAGCTGGCGGTGCTCGACGCCGTATTGGAAGTGGCGCCTGCACGCCAGGTGGTGATGGGCCTTTCCGGCAATAACATGGCCGCCACGCTGCAAATGCAGCAGGCCATTCAGCTGCGCGACATCGCCGGCGTGCTGATCCCGGCGCCTTACTACATCCGCCCTTCGCAATGCGGCCTGATCGACTATTTTACCCAGTTGGCCGACGCCTCCACCGTGCCGGTGATCCTGTACAACATTCCGCAGCGCACCGGCATCGCCATGGAGCTGGCCACGCTGCGCCGGCTCGCACGCCATCCGCGCATCACCGCCATCAAGGACTGCGGCGGCAACCCTGACACCACCATGGCGCTGATCGCCGATGGCGAAATCGATGTGATGACCGGGGAAGACAATCTGATCCTCACCACGCTGTGCCTCGGCGGCACCGGCGCCATCTCCGCCGCCGCGCATGTTCACCCGGAACGTTTCGTCCAGCTGGTACAGCAGGTCGCCGCCGGCGATCTGGCTGCGGCGCGCAGCAACTTCTACGAGCTGCTGCCGATGATCCACCAGATGTTCAGCTTCCCGAATCCGGCGCCGGTCAAGACGGTGCTGGCCCAGCAGGGGCTGATCGCCAACGAGTTGCGTTCGCCGATGCAGGTGGCGCCGCCGGCGCTGCAGCAGCAGATCGCCGCGACGCTGGCGCAGCTGCAGCCCGCCGAGGCGATCGTCGGTTAAATTTGTTAGCTAAGCCGCTGTAATTTTGGTGCTATGGGACTACGATGAGAGGTTAAGCATGCCCGTCATTCGTCATCAACAAGGAGCTTCCGATGAAACTGTTCTATAAAGCCGGCGCCTGTTCGCTGTCCCCGCATATCGTGTTGCGTGAGGCAGGGCTGGATTTTACGGCGGAGAAGGTCGATCTGGCGCAGAAGAAAACCGAGAGCGGCGCCGATTACCTCGCCATCAACCCCAAGGGACAGGTCCCGGCGCTGCTGCTGGATGACGGCAGCCTGCTGACCGAAGGCGTGGCGATCGTGCAATATCTGGCGGACCGTGTGCCGGATCGCAACCTAATCCCGGCGGCGGGCACCCTGTCGCGCTACCACGCGATCGAATGGCTGAACTACGTCGCCACCGAGCTGCACAAAGGGTTCAGCCCGCTGTTCAACCCGAAAACGCCCGAGGAATATAAAACCATCGCGCGCGCCAGGCTGGAGCAGCAGTTCAGCTATCTGGATTCGGTACTGGCGAAGCAGCACTTCCTGTTGGGAAGCCGTTTCAGCGTGGCCGACGCCTACCTGTTCACCGTGCTGCGCTGGGCATTCGCCCTGCAGTTCGATGTGCGCAAGCACGCCCATCTGGCGGCCTGGTTCGATCGCGTTGCGGCACGCCCGGCGGTAGATGCGGCGCTGAACGCCGAAGGATTGAAGTAAGGTTCAGCCCCGGCGGCTCTCGCCGGGGCCCGATGCCGCTTACAGTTTTACCGCTTTGAATTCGCTGCGCGGTTGCACGATCCGATCCTGCGCCGCCACTACTTGCAGCTCGTATTCTCCCATCGCCTGCGTGGTCAGCATCACCTCATACACGGCGGCGGTCACGTGCTCCAGCGCTTTATCCAGCGCCTCGCCCTTCAGCAGATCCACCAGCAGCAGACCACTGGTCAAATCGCCGACGCCGACCGGCTGACGCGCCCCGAAGTCCACCAGCGGCCGGCTGATGTGCCAGGCTTCGTCCGCCGTCACCAGCAGCATTTCAAAACAGTCGGCGTGATAGCCGGCCCGGGCCAGATGCTTGACCAGCACCAGCCGCGGCCCTTTGGCGATCAGCGCGCGGGCGGCCTGCACCGCATCAGCCACGTTGGCGACGGCCATCTGGCTCAGCATCTCCAACTCCAGCAGGTTCGGCGCCATCATGTCGCTGCACGGCAACGCCTGGCGGCAGTGAAACTCGGCCACGCCCGGCGCCACGATGCAGCCTTTTTCCGGATGTCCCATCACCGGATCGCAGAAATACCAGGCATTCGGGTTCGCCTGCTTAACCTGGCGCACGATCTCCAGAATATGGTCGCCCTGCTCCGGCGAACCGATATAGCCACTCAACACCGCATCACAGCGCTTCAGTTGATCGATATTGGCGATGCCCTGCGCGATCTCGGTCAGGTGATTGGCCGGCATGACGCAGCCGGTCCACTGGCCGTATTGCGTATGGTTGGAGAACTGTACCGTGTTCAGCGGCCAGACGTTGACGCCCATGCGGCGCATCGGAAATTCAGCCGCACTGTTGCCGGCGTGACCAAACACCACGTGCGACTGGATAGAAAGAATGTTTTTCATCGGAACAACTGACCTCGCCATGCCGTGTGCATCAGCCCGCGGCGAAATGATAATGGGTGCACAACGCGAAAACGTCATGCCGGCGCTGTTAAAAACAAGAAATAAGAGGAATTTTTATGCTTTCGACGGCGGCATATTGTAGCGAAACTCAGAATAAAAAAAAAGCAAACTCATCAGTGATGCCCTATCTTCTAGAGAAATAAACCAGAATATCCTTAGGTCAGGTCGCATTGCATTTTGGCGTTTATCTACTGTACTTATTGGTTTATGGGACTTTACCCAACAATCTGAAGTTGATTTTCCTTTCGATATCACGCCAAAACAGGAGAGTGCATATAATCAAATAAAAATCAATAAGTTAAAAGATAACTGGGATTTAACTCATCGCTATCGACGCTGAAATTACCGAAGCAATCATCGGACAAAACCATGCTTTACCACCGTCATGACGAAGCACTGAAATGGATGATTGAAATAACACTTTACTGCTGTTTTCAATAAGAATCTGGGGATTATATCAATATGAACAATCTGTCAGCACAGCAAAAAGTTGCTGTAGCTTATCAAGCTATTTTAGGCAATAAAGCAGACACCGCCTCGCTGAACTTCTTCGCTTACCAGATATCAAGTGGCAAACTCTCGCCAAGCCAGCTTGCCAGCCAACTGATCAGCTCACAGGACGGACAGACTCGCTACAAGGGCATGAGTAACGAAGAGAAAATAAACTATATCTATAGTAATATTACCGGTACACCACCTGATTCGGATACCTTGTCAAAGTGGGTTTCCCTGCTAGAACAAGGCAACTATCTTGGAACAATTGCCATCAGCATCATTAATCAACTCGAAACTTACGAGGGTGATGATCAGGTGGTGCTTGCGCAACAAGAGTTCCTTGCGAATAACATTGCGACCACTTTGCATCCTGCCTTGAATAAATCGCCAGAGTTCATCCCCGATGCAGCCAACATTCAAGCGATTTATTACGTTATCGGTGGAATTCCTGTCGCTGAAGGTATCAATTTCTGGGCAGACTACCTGCATAGTGATCGTACTAAGTTAGGCTATATCGCGCAAAAATTTATCGAAGGTCGTTCAGCCCTTACGGTACTGAATAACGAAGACTTCATCAAAATCCTTTTCCAAAATACCTTCAAACTAGCAGCGACACCTGACGACATAACCCGTTATCTGCTTGAACTGGGAAATAACGGCAAAACGCGAGGTGATATCGTCGTCAAGATGATCGCAGATATTCGCGCTGACAGCTCGCATCCAGAAGCAAAAGCGCAGTTTGAGCAGGCGACTCATGTATACATGGCGGGAGAGATGCCTGCGGTTATCTATCAGGAGACCGTCGCCGCTTTTTATCTCACCATAGCTAAAACGACCGTTTCAGCCAGCGCTTTGGACACCTGGAGCAAAATGCTGGCTAGCGGCATCGGTGAAACTGTGCTGCTAAAACAGCTCGCTAAATCAGCCCAGTTCTCTGCTGCTAGCGATTTCAACAGCGTTTATCAAACTCTTTATAAAAGTACGCTCAGTGCCTCGGAGTCACAGGCGATTCTGCTGAAAGCAGCCAATGACAAATTCGCCGCCACAGCAATGATTATTAAAGCTTTTCGTGATGGAAAATATCCGCTAGACACGCACCCTGTTCCACCGAGTCATAGTCTGGTTCAAGCTTACGAAACGATGATCGGCGGTTCTCTGAATTACGAGCAGAAATTCAATGGAACTTTTACCATCTCTGCAGACGGCAAACTGATGGCGGCTGTTAATGGGCACTCTATCCAAGCTTTGACTAACGCAGAAATCTCCTCATTGAGGTTACAAACCACCTTGAAAATTAATGCAACTACTAATCACAGCGTTGATTTAGGATTCCTTTCGGACACCGTTACCGAAATTGTGTTAAACGGCGCCCACGCAACCAGCAGCCAGCTTTTGACCAGCTTCAACGCCAAACAGCATATCACTCTACTGATAGACGACACAGGGATCGTCAACGCAGGTGGAATGATACAGGTGGTCAACACGACTGTGTTTGTTGAACCACAAACTAATCTCGATGACGCTAATTTAAGCATAAACATGCATGCTGGCAGCTCTCTGCTGTGGAAGGGTAACAGCATCAACGGTGGTGCCAACAGCGTTAGCCAGCATGTCACTGCGGTAAATATGGATGGAGCAACAACCGCATCCTCACAGACTGGCATTGTTTCCGCTAACCTGATTACCAAAGATATTTATTTGACCAACTCTGGAAGCAATGGCCTACAGGGTATTATCGCCAGTAATCTCAATCAGTTTTTGTATTTTTCCTTCATCGAACTCACGCACTATCGCGGCACCGGAAATATTTACCTGAATGGAGAATTGGTGGCAACGGAAGGTAGCAATGTATTTGACTTTGGCGTAATTGACCAACGAGCAACGGTCTTCAACCAAGCTTACAATAATATTCACTCCCTACAACAAGCCGAACATGCGACCCAGCATGAAAGCAACTATACAGGCTCTTCCAGTCCTATTATTTCCGCATTTTCCGGGGAAATAACTTTGCTGAATCTTTCCAGCGACACATTGCTGGTCAACGGAGATCTAACTAATAAAAGTCGTATCAATATTTACGATACACAGCAGAGCGACAACAAATTTACCCTCTCGTTTACCGAGCCCGCAATGGACTTAAGGTATATCGATATGGGCACGATCAGTCTGACATCTGCGCATAAAAACACTCTAGCCTTCACGACATATGCCTCATCATCCCACAACGTTGAACGTTCGTTAACGTTAAGTGGTGGGGATAATCACATATCCACTATAGAACTCAGTAGCAGAACAACCGGCCCACATATCACGCTGGATCTGACAATAAAATCCGACTTTACCGACAACCTTAAAACCATTAACGGTATTGATGCTTCCATTGGGTCAGTCTACTCTTTGATCGACCTCAATCTGGTATCGGAGAAAGCGGGGACTGGCGGAGGTGGATTCTACAACACGCTGACAAATCTGAACAACAGCACAGAATTCGGTAGTGTCATCAATGCGCTCAAGGGCGAACAATTGAACATCGGCTCCACCGGTCTGACCGTTAACTCCGCCACTGTCGAGGGCAACACCACCGTTGATATTGCTCGGCAACTCACATTCACAGACAGTAAGATAGATAATCTGATAACTCTAAACAAAAATTTCCAGCAAAGCACCATCCTGCTCGGCGACAATTACGAGCAATGGAGTTTCTCAAACGATGGGCAGAAAAAAGTCGCATTATATGGTAGTGCCACTACTCCAGCGGAACTGAACACTGTGTTCAGTGGGATAAACGCCGACGATGCAGAATCGCTTTTCTCGCAAGCCTTGGCAAAATTAACCCAAGGCGCCAGTACGAACAACTTGGCGGAAGTGGGGATAGCGAAACTGGGGAAATCGGTGTATGTAATTGTAGATCGGAACCACAATCAAACATTTGATGCGAATGATTCCGTGTTTTCGATCGGGGATCAGGATATTTATCTCGCCGCCAGCGAGCTGCGTTATCATGTACTGCCGGTCACTACCAATGGAATAGCAGAAACTCACATTGAGACCACAGTATAGTACACTAGAACAATGGGCAATCCCTCTGTATTATCGGAGAATTGCCCGGGCTACAGTGAAGCGGTCAAATGGGGGCGCCACTCGCCCCTTATATTCTTGAGGAACAGGAACAGCATACATCGTCCCGATATCGGATCGGTATCACTTCACCAGAATGCACGGGCGTAATAAATAAAACGCAGTGCCTGTCCTACAGGTGGAAGATACCGTACAAGCGAGGAAGATGGTCATGGAATCGGTAGAAATCTGCAACACACGGCGACCGCACATCTATCGTTGAAATGGCTTTGCACGACGCCCCCTAATTTCGAGTTAATCCTGCAACAACTCCATCTGCTGTTCGAGCTCTTGGTCCTTCTTATCCTGATGCTTCACGTATCATCTGATAATTTCTTCGTTTACTCCTACCAGACCGACGAAGTATCCCCTTGCCCAGAAATGATTGCCCCACAGCTTCTTTCGGTATGAGGGAAACGATTGTAAAGCCGGATTGCACGGCGTCCCTCCAGGGCGCCCATCAGCGTCGGAATCGATAGTTTCGGTGGGGCTATCACAACCAGATGCAAATGATCTGGCTGAATATTTAACTCAAGAACTTCACAGTCCTTCATGTTGTAGAGGATATAAATTGTTCGGTAGAGCTCTTTGCCCACCTTGTCGCGGAAGATCTTAAATCGATATTTCGTGCCCAAACCAGGTGGTATTTGCAACGCCAAAACACATGTGATGAACTCCTGTATAAACCCATGTTGGTGATTTCCTTCTTACTTGTGGTGAGTAAGCTGGAATATTCCGGCATGGGTTTTCTTGAGGCTAGAGCCTCACAGGTTCAATCACCACCTCCTTAGGAGGTGGTTTAAGGCTTACAACAAAAGCCCGATGAATATCATCGGGCGTTACTGGCCTGAAAGTATCAACCTCTATCAAAACTGATCACACAAATTGCTGATTCGCTTACTGCCAATCCACCAGGCAGTAATGCTTTTTGCCGCGGCGCAGCAGCGTGTAGCGGCCGAACAGACGGTCTGAATCGCTGAAGCGGTATTCGGCATCGGACTGCTTCTCGCCGTTGATGGTTACCGCGTTGGAGCCGATCATGGTGCGTGCCTGGCCGCGTGACGGTACCAGCTCGGCATTCACCAGCGCCTGCTGCAGATCGGCGTCGCGGTCCAGTTTGATGGTCGGCATGCCGTCCTGCGCCAGCTGGGCGAAGTCCGCTTCGGTCATGTCGTGCAGCGCACCGGAGAACAGACTCTGGGTGATGCGCTTGGCGGCCGCCAGGCCTTCCGCACCGTGCACCATGCCGGTCACTTCTTCCGCCAGCACGTACTGGGCGCGCGGCGCCTTGCCGCTGTTCTTGTCTTCTTCTTCCAGCGCGTTGATGTCTTCCAGGCTCATGAAGGTGAAGAACTTCAGGAAGCGGTAAACGTCGGCATCTGCGGTGTTGATCCAGAACTGGTAGAACTTGTACGGGCTGGTTTTTTCCGGCGCCAGCCAGACCGCGCCGCCTTCGGTTTTACCGAACTTGGTGCCGTCTGCCTTGGTGATCAACGGCACGGTCAGGCCGAACACCTGCTTCTGATGCTGACGACGCGTCAGATCGATACCCGAGGTGATGTTGCCCCACTGATCGGAACCGCCGATCTGCAGCTCCACCTGGTGGCGGTTGTACAGTTCGGAGAAATCGAAGCCCTGCAGCAGGTTGTAGGAGAACTCGGTGAAGGAGATGCCGGAGTCGTCGCGATTCAGGCGCTGCTTAACCGCTTCCTTGTTAATCATCTGGTTGACGGAGAAGTGCTTGCCGATATCACGCAGGAAGGTCAGCACGTTCATGCCGCCGAACCAGTCGTAGTTGTTGGCCGCGATAGCGCTGTTGCTGCCGCAGTCGAAATCGAGGAACGGGGAAACCTGTTTGCGGATCTTCTCGACCCACTCGTTCACCGTATCGGTGGTGTTCAGCTTGCGCTCCGCCGCTTTGAAGCTCGGATCGCCGATGAGGCCGGTGGCGCCGCCCACCAACGCTACCGGCTTGTGGCCGGCCAGCTGGAAGCGCTTCAGGCACAACAGAGGAACCAGATGGCCCAAATGCAAGCTGTCAGCGGTCGGATCGAAACCGCAATACAGTGCAATTGGCCCTTGCGCCAGTCGCTCCGCTAACGCTTCCTCATCCGTAACCTGGGCAACGAGGCCCCGCTCTTGCAGTTGTTTAATCAAGTTGCTGCTTGCCATCAATGACTCCATGTATAAACGAATGCACCTTTGCCGGTACACGGCCTTTCGCCCAGTGGCGAAATAAAAATTCAGGGTAGCGCATAGAATAAAGCGCCGGCGGCATCAGCACCAGCGCTTAGAGAGGATTTTCCGCCTTCAGGGTGCCAGTCGGTCAATTTTCCAGTCATTCCCGTCCCGCTGATACAGGAAACGGTCATGCAGGCGATGGGCGCCCCCCTGCCAGAACTCGACGGAGTCGAATTTCACGCGGAATCCGCCCCAGAAACTCGGCAAAGGCACCTCACCCTGCTGGAACTTCTGCTTCAACTCGAGGAATTTGCTCTCCAGCACGCCGCGCGCGGAAATGCGCGACGATTGCTGCGAGACCCAGGCGCCGATCTGGCTGTCCTTCGGCCGGCTGTTGAAATACTTCAGCACGTCGAGCGTCGACAGACGCTCCGCCTGGCCGAGGAAAATCACCTGGCGATCGAGCATGTGCCAGGGGAACAGCAGGCTGATATGCGGGTTGTGCGCCAGCTGTTGCGCCTTGCGGCTGCCGAGGTTGGTGTAGAACACCAGCCCCTGCTCATCGAAATGCTTCAGCAGCACGATGCGTTGATAAGGCTGGCCGTGTTCGTCGACGGTCGCGACGCACATGGCGGTGGGATCCGCAAGGCGCGCGTCGCAGGCCTGTTTCAACCAACGCTCGAACAGTTCGAGCGGGCTGGCGGTCAGATCGTTGCGGCGCAGGCCGCCCCGGGTGTATTCACGGCGCAGGTCCGCAACATCAAACTCATTCTTTTCAATCATCTGGGTTATCGACCAACTGAAAAAATCCGTCGTTACATTCTGCGCCTGCGGCGTCAGGAACTCAATCGCTCCGACGCCGCCGTCAACCCTCACTCCGTCAACACGCAGTCGCTCATGACTACCTTGCCGTTGCGCTCAAGATAGGCGTTACGGTCTTTCGACCAAAAAGTGTATTTGCCGTCGCTGTATTTGGCGCCGGTCAGCGCCAGCACCTGCTTGAGATGCAGCTGCTCGCCATCCATCAGCAGGCTGACTTCGCTCGCCTTGCCGTCGAGCGCCACCGTCAGCGGCGTAGTGCCGCACTGGTAGTGCATCGTCTGGCTGCTCTGCGGCAGGATGTAGCTGCAGCCGGACAGCGCCAGCGCGCCGGCGACGAAAATGACTTTTTTCATGCTGTTGCTCCTTAGAAAAATCCTTCACAGGCTATCCTAACAGAGCTAACGGCCCCCCAATGGCAAAACCGGATAAATCCCACCCAGCACCGTTTCACGGCTGGCGCCGGTTACCGAAGGCAGGTTGCCGGCCTGGCCGGACAGCGTACGGAAGGCCAGCCAGGCAAAGGCCAACGCCTCCATGTCGTCACCGCTGACGCCGAAATCGTCGGTCAGCCCGACCTCAGTGCCCGGCAGCAGCGCCGACAAACGCGCCATCAGCAGCGTGTTGCGTGCCCCGCCGCCGCACACCAACAGACGCTCGCACCCGCCGGCCAGCTGCACCTGTTCGCTAATGCTGACGGCGGTCAGCTCCGTCAGCGTGGCCTGCACGTCGACCGGCGCAATCGCCGGTAGTCCGGCCAGCTGCCGCTCCAGCCAAGCGATATTGAAATACTCGCGGCCGGTGCTTTTCGGCGCCGGTTGCGCGAAGTACGGATCCGCCAGCATCTGCTGCAACAACGGCAAGCAGACTCGCCCCTGCATCGCCCAGCCGCCGTCCTGATCATAAGGCTGCGCGCGGTGGCGCCACACCCAGGCGTCCATCAGCATGTTGCCCGGCCCGGTATCGAAACCGCGCACCGCCGTACCGGGCAACAGCAGAGAGAGGTTGGCGATGCCGCCGACGTTTAGCACCATGCGCCGCTCGACGGGATGCCCCAGCAGCGCCTGATGAAACGCCGGCACCAGCGGGGCGCCCTGCCCGCCGTACGCCATGTCGCGCCGGCGGAAATCGCCGACGGTGGTGATATTGGTCAGCGCGGCGATGCGGTTGTTATCGCCGAGCTGCATCGAGAAACGCGCGTCGCCTTCCGGCTCGTGCCACACCGTCTGGCCGTGGCAACCGATGGCGGTGACCTGCTCCGCGTCGATGCCGGTTTGCTTCAGCAGGCCGAGCACCGCCTCGCCGAACAGCGTACCCAACTGCGCATCCAGCCGGCCGACGGCGGCCAACGTAGTTTGCTGCCCCTGGCACATCCCCAGGATCTCTTTTTTCAACGCCATCGGCATCGGATGGCTATAGCTGGCCTGCTGCGCCACCATGCGATCGTCAATCGCGGCCAATACCACATCGATTCCGTCCAGACTGGTGCCGGACATGACGCCTATATAGCGGCCTGACTTCATAGCAACATCCTCTAACCCGCACGGTAAGCAAATTTTATCCTGACAAATAAACCAGAATTGACGAATTAACGCCATGAATTATGATGCTTTTTTTACGCGCCGTGAGCCAGATGCGTCTCTGTGGCACATTTTATGTGTTAAACCGTGCGTTAACCGGCAACGGAATGTCGGTGAGGCTGTCATAAAGGTAAACCGCGGTTTATTATTGGTTGAACAGAGAAAAGTTAAGCTGCGTGCAGCGATGAGGCATGGCGCTGTATCAACTTTCAGCCATACTTTGTCTATCATTTTCACTGAATCTTGCCTGGTGAGCATTGCCAGGTTATGGACTACTACCATCAGGAGTTTTATATGATCAAGCGTCTTCTCGTCGTTGCCGTCGCCGCCGTTACGTTGGCTGGGTGTGCCAATGAATCCATGTCCGGCGATGTCTACTCGTCCTCGCAGGCCAAGCAGGTGCAGAACGTCACTTACGGGACGCTGGTTTCCGTGCGTCCGGTTAAAATTCAGGGCGGCGAAGGCTCCAACGCCTTGGGGATGATCGGCGGCGCGGTAATTGGTGGGTTGTTGGGCAACACCGTTGGCGGCGGCACCGGCCGTACGTTGGCTACCGCGGCGGGCGCTATCGCCGGCGGCGCGGCGGGCAACAGCATCGGTGAAGTGGCCGGTCGTACCTCAGGCTACGAGCTGGAAATCAAAACCGACCAGAAAGAGAACATCGTGGTGGTGCAGAAAGCAGGCGACACCAAGTTCAGCCCGGGTCAGCGCGTGCGCATGGCGCGCATGGGCGACACCATCACCGTCTCTCCGCTGTAAGTCAGCAGGCGGCACACGGCAAACCGGAGGCAATCGCCTCCGGTTTTATTTCTGATGCTGTGAAACTGTAATCGTAGAAAAATAAGAATATTATTATTTGTTCTGCAGTTCGGTGATATTTTGTTCTAACTTGCCAATCAGCCCTACCAACAGATGCACTTCGTCGGCGGTAATGCCGCTTAAAATCTCACTGCGTGTAGACGTGATCACACTGTCCACTTCCCTGATGATCGGATCGGCCGCTTCGGTCAGCTTGATGCGCTTCGCGCGGCGATCGTTGGCACAGGTGTGACGCGTGATCAGCCCCTTCTCCTCCAATTGGTCCAGCGTGCGAACCAGTGACGGTTGCTCGATACCGATCGCCTTGGCCAACTGGATTTGCGACTGCTCCGGCGGCAAACGATTGATATTGTGCAAAGTGACCCAGTGCGTTTGGGTCAGCTCCAACGGCTTGAGCCGATGATCGATGAGCGCGCGCCAAACACGAACTAATCGTGCTAAATCTGAACCTAATGTTGACTCCACTTCCCCCTCCTTATAATTAGCATGCTAACATTACCTCCCAGAGTTTAGACTATTTTGGGTAACTCACATTAAAAACACAAATGTATATAATGTATATTGTGGAAATAGCCACTATTTTCGGCCGTTATCGTTTAATCGTTATGCAAATATTCAACATATTCACCCTTAGGGATTGTTAATGTGAATACATCATGGTTACACACCTCATCCCCCTTACCCGATTTGGTCCTGGGGGCATCGCTTTATTTTCCACCTATATTTAAAGCTTTTTTACTAGGACTGGTCTTATGGCTGCTGATTCATCAACTGCTGAGAGACTGGATGTATTCCGGTGAAATCTGGCATCCCATGTTGATGGACCTGTCCATTTTCGTTCTGACCGTCAGCGGTTCCTTATGGATTTTAGCGAGTTGGTAACCCATGCAGCATAAAACATTAAAATACTTCTCTACGGTGATCGTCTGCGCCATTGCCGTCTGCGCCGGTTGGTGGCTCTGGAATTATTATATGCAATCCCCATGGACCCGTGATGGAAAAGTGCGCGCCGAACTCGTCAATATCACCCCTGAAGTCTCTGGAAGATTAGAGAAAATAAGCGCGAATGACAATCAGTTCGTACCTGCGGGAAGTCTGATTTTTACCCTCGACCCGGTGCCCTACCAGATCGCGCTGGACAATGCCGAGGCCGCGGTGGCAAAAGCGCAATCGGATCTGGCCAAAGCAGACCACGAGGCTGCCCGCCGCCGCGGCTTGCCGCGCAACGTTATTTCCGCTGAAGATTTGGATGAGTCCAATTTAGCCGCTCAGGCAATGAAGGCCGCCTATAAAGCCGCCCTGGCCAACCTGGAACAGGCCAAATGGAATTTGAGCAAAACCAAAATTTACGCGCCGACCGACGGTTATATCACCAATCTGCAGGCGCGAGTCGGGAACTACGCCAACGCCGGCACGCCTTTGGTCGCGCTGGTGGATGTCCATTCGTTTTATGTACTCGGTTATTTCGAAGAAACCAAGCTGAAACATATAAAAGAAGGCAATAAAGCCGATATTGTCTTATATAACGGCAACACCCCGCTGCAGGGGGAAGTAGAGAGTATCGGCCGTGCCATTTACGATCAGAGCGTTGACAGCAACAACGATCTATTAATGGACGTTAAGCCTAATGTTCCCTGGGTGCGTTTGGCTCAGCGCGTGCCGGTGCGGATAAAATTGCTCAACGTGCCCGCCGATTTGACGCTGGTTGCCGGCACCACCTGCACCATTTCGATTCATCAGCGGAACTAAAGTGTGAACCTGCCCTTTCTGGAGTGGAGCCGTACCCCCTGGGGTAAGGCGACCGGCGGCCAATGGCGCTATGCGCTGCGCAACTCGCTGGCGATGTGTCTGGCGCTGTGGGTCGCGTTCGTGCTCGAGCTCGACGAACCCTATTGGGCGCTCACCTCCGCCGCGGTGGTGAGCTTCCCCACCATCGGCGGCGTGATCAGCAAAAGCATCGGCCGCATCTTCGGCAGCCTGGTGGGCGCCGCCGCCTCGGTGGCGATCGCCGGGCACTGCCTGAACGATCCCTGGCTGTTTACGCTGTTCATCGCCGCCTGGATCGGGCTATGCACCTACGTCTCCAACCATTACCAAAACAACGTCTCTTATGCCTTCGCGCTGGCGGGCTATACCGCCGCCATCATCGCCTTCGGCACGGTCAACGTCACCGATACCCAGCAGATCTTCGACATCGCCCAGGCGCGGGTTTGCGAAGTGATCACCGGCATTCTGTGCGGCGGGTTGATGATGATGATCCTGCCCAGCACCTCCGACGGCGAAGCCCTGCTGACCTCGCTGCGGCGCATGCAACTGCGCCTGCTGGAGCACGCCGCCATGCTGTGGCAGCCGGAGGTCACCGCGCAGATGCGCACCTCGCACGAAGGGGTCATCGGCCAGATCCTGACCATGAACCTGCTGCGCATTCAGGCATTCTGGAGCCACTACCGGCTGCGGCGGCAAAATAACCTGCTCAACTATCTGCTGCACCAGCAGCTGCGCATTACCAGCGTCATCTCCAGCCTGCGCCGCATGCTGCTGAACTGGCCGGATCGCCCCGTCAATCTGATGCCGGTGCTGACGCAACTGCTGGACGAGCTGCGCGATCCCGCCACCGATAAATATCGCTTGGCGCGCCTGCTCCAGCAGATCGCGCCGCACGATCCCGCGGACTATCGCCATCGCGCCTTCTGGCTGCGGTTGCGCGATTTCTGTTGGCTTTACCTGCGCTGCAGCCGCTGGCTGCGGCGGTTGGAAAGCGCCACGGCGGTCAGCGATCTCCAACCGCCGCGCGCCACTTCGCTGGCGCGCCATACCGACAGCTATGAAGCCGCCTACAACGGCCTGCGCACCTTTTTGTGCATCGTGATCGGCTGCGCCTACTGGATCAACACGCAATGGGACGCCGGCAGCGCGGCGCTGACGCTCACCGCCATCAGCTGCGTGCTCTACTCCTCCACGCCTTCGCCGATCAACAGCGTCAGCACCTTGCTCAAGGCGGTGCTGCTGCTCTCGGTCGCCTGCTTCGTGGTGAAATTCGGTTTGATGATCCAGATTGACGATTTCTGGGTGTTCTGCGCCTTCCTGTTCCCGATCCTGGTGACCATGCAGATGCTCAAGCTGCAGAACCCGCCTTATGCCGCGCTTTGGGGGCAGCTGATCGTCTTTATGGGCTCGTTTCTGACCGTCAGCAATCCGCCGAGCTATGACTACCAGTCCTTTATCAATGACAACATCGCTAAAGTCGTCGGCGTGCTGCTGGCCGGGCTGGCGTTTCAGATCCTGCGTCCCAGCTCGGACAAACGCAAAAGCCGCCGCATTATCCGCGCGCTGCGGCGCGACTTTATCGATCAGTTGAGCAAACGGCCGCAGCAGAACGAAAGCCAGTTCGAATCGCTGATCTACCATCGCATCAGCCAGCTCAATCAAAGTCAGGATCAGGAGGCGCGCACCTGGTTGCTGCGCTGGGGCGTGGTGCTGCTCAACTGCAGCCATATCGTCTGGCAACTGCGCGACTGGCAAACCCGCTCAGATCCGCTGTCGGCGGTGCGCAACGTCTGTATCCACTGCCTGCGCGGCATCATGACGGAGAAAGGCGTGCAGCACAGTTCGCTGGACGCCACGCTGCAGGAATTGCTGCGCATGAGCAACGCCCTGGCGCACCACCCGGAACAGGCGGCGCGCGATCTGGCCGGCCTGATTTGGCGGCTCTACTGCTCGCTGCAGCAGTTGCAACAGGCGATGGGCCAGCCCGCCGCCGCACCGGCCGTTAGCGGCGGGTGATCACTTGATCACGCCGCAGGCGAAGCGCGCACCGCCGCCGCCGAGCGGCTGTGGATGATCCGAGTGGTTATCGCCGCCGGCGTGCACCATCAGCGCCTTGCCCTCAATTTCGCTGATTTTTTTCAGCCGCGGCGCCAACACCGGATCGTTCGCCATGCCGTCGGCGGTTACATAGATGGCCGGCAAATCGCCCAGATGCCCGTCGGCATAGGGTCCGAGGTGTTTCCCGGTTTTTTGCGGATCAAAATGCCCGCCAGCCGCCAGCGCCGCCACCGCCTTGCCGTCCTTCATGCCCGGCTCGCAGCTGCCTTTCTCATGCACATGGAAACCGTGCACCCCGGCCGGCAAGGCTTTCAGGCTCGGCGTGAACAGTAAGCCGTAAGGCGTTTCGCTGATGGCCACTTTGCCGATATCCTGACCGATACCCTGCCCGGTCACCAAATTCATCTCAACGTCGACCGTCGCCGCCTGAGCGGCTCCGCACGCCATCAAGCCAAGCGCCGCATACCAATAACGTTTCATCAATCAGTCTCCTTAATGACTATATCGAGTTATCAGTATAGGAGAGCCAACGCCAGCACTGTTAACCAACGCACAATCTCGCCAATTTGATTCGCGGGCCTAATATTTAGCACCAATAATAATTCTACCGATGTTGGTCCTCTGACCAGCTGTCGTTCGGCTAACGTTGTTTCCCTGTTTCCACCGCCGACGCGCGAGAGTTCACTTCCCGGCCAGGCGGCATACTTCATAAGGAACTGATATGGGCATCTTTAGCTATAAGGATCTGGACGAAAACGCGTCAAAGGCGCTGTTTTCCGACGCCTTGGCCATCTCTACCTACGCTTACCACAATATCGATAACGGCTTCGATGAAGGCTATCACCAGACCGGTTTCGGGCTCGGTCTGCCGCTGACGCTGATCACGGCGCTCATCGGTAGCACCCAGTCGCAGGGCGGCCTGCCCGGTCTCCCCTGGAACCCCGACTCCGAACAGGCCGCGCAGGACGCAGTGAACAATGCCGGCTGGTCGGTGATCAGCGCCACGCAGTTGGGTTACGCCGGCAAAACCGATGCGCGCGGCACCTACTACGGCGAGACCGCCGGTTACACCACCGCGCAGGCCGAGGTGCTGGGAAAATATGACAGCGAAGGCAATCTCACCGCCATTGGCATCTCATTTCGCGGCACCAGCGGCCCGCGCGAGTCGTTGATCGGCGATACCATCGGCGATGTGATTAACGATCTGCTGGCCGGGTTCGGGCCGAAAGGCTACGCCGACGGCTACACGCTGAAGGCGTTCGGCAACTTGCTGGGCGACGTGGCGAAATTCGCGCAGGCCCACGGGCTGAGCGGCGAGGACGTGGTGGTCAGCGGCCACAGCCTCGGCGGGCTGGCGGTCAACAGCATGGCGGCGCAGAGCGACGCCAACTGGGGCGGCTTCTACGCGCAGTCCAACTATGTCGCCTTCGCCTCGCCGACCCAGTACGAAGCCGGCGGCAAGGTGATCAACATCGGCTATGAGAACGATCCGGTGTTTCGCGCGCTCGACGGCACCTCGCTGACCCTGCCGTCATTGGGCGTTCACGATGCGCCGCATACCTCCGCCACCAACAATATCGTCAACTTCAACGATCACTACGCGTCGGACGCCTGGAATCTGTTGCCGTTCTCCATTCTCAACATTCCGACCTGGCTATCCCACCTGCCGTTCTTCTATCAGGACGGCCTGATACGGGTGCTGAACTCCGAGTTTTATTCGCTGACCGACAAAGACTCGACCATCATCGTCTCCAACCTGTCGAACGTCACGCGCGGCAGTACCTGGGTGGAAGACCTGAACCGCAACGCGGAAACGCACAGCGGGCCGACGTTTATCATCGGCAGCGACGGCAATGATTTGATCAAGGGCGGCAAAGGCAACGATTATCTCGAGGGCCGCGACGGCGACGATATCTTCCGCGACGCCGGCGGCTATAACCTGATCGCCGGCGGCAAAGGCCACAATATCTTCGATACCCAGCAGGCGTTGAAGAATACCGAGGTCGCCTACGACGGCAACACGCTTTACCTGCGCGACGCCAAGGGCGGCATTACGCTGGCGGACGACATCAGCACCCTGCGCAGCAAAGAAACCTCCTGGCTTATCTTCAACAAAGAAGTGGATCATCAGGTAACCGCCGCCGGATTGAAATCGGACTCAGGCCTCAAAGCCTATGCCGCCGCCGCCACCGGCGGCGACGGCGATGACGTGCTGCAGGCTCGCAGCCACGACGCCTGGCTGTTCGGCAACGCCGGCAACGACACGCTGATCGGCCACGCCGGCGGCAACCTGACCTTCGTCGGCGGCAGCGGCGATGACATCCTGAAGGGCGTCGGCAACGGCAACACCTTCCTGTTCAGCGGCGATTTCGGCCGCGACCAGCTGTATGGCTTCAACGCCAGCGATAAACTGGTATTTATCGGCACCGAAGGCGCCAGCGGCAATATCCGCGACTACGCCACGCAGCAAAACGACGATCTGGTGCTGGCCTTCGGCCACAGCCAGGTCACGCTGATCGGCGTCTCGCTCGATCACATCAGCACCGATCAGGTGGTGTTGGCCTAAAGATCGGCATAAAAAAAGCCGGGCGCTTTCGCCGCCCGGCTTTCCTCTTTCTGCCCGCCTTAAGGCACGTCATACCCCAGCGCCGCCTTGCGAATGCGGAACCACTGCTGGCGGCTCAGCACCAGTTTCTGCGCCTTCAGCGCCGAACGCACCCGCTCAATCTTGCCGGAGCCGATGATTGGCAACGGCGACGACGGCAGGCGCATCACCCAGGCGTACACCACCTGCTCGATGGTCTCCGCGCCGATCTCTTGCGCCACCCGCTGCAACTCGTCGCGCAGCGGCTGAAACTCGGCGTCGTTGAACAGGCGCCCGCCGCCCAGGCAGGACCAGGCCATCGGTTTGATGCGCAGCTGCTGGCACTGGTCGAGCGTGCCGTCGAGAATGGCCGGTTGGTGAATCGGCGAGATCTCCACCTGGTTGGTCGCCAGCGTGAACGGCAGACGCGACTGCAGCAGTTGGAACTGCGCGGGCGTAAAGTTGGATACGCCGAAATGGCGCACCTTGCCGCTTTTGTGCAACGCAACGAAGGCTTCGGCTACGTCGTCAGCGTCCATCAACGGATCCGGGCGGTGGATCAGCAGCAGATCGAGGTAATCGGTATGCAGATGGCGCAGTGACTGTTCCGCACTCTGCACGATATGATCGCGGTCGGTGATGTAATGCCCAATCGGGTTACCGGGCTTGGCGGTGGTGGCGATGCCGCACTTGGTCACCAATTCCAGCGACTGGCGTAGCGCCGGCTTCAGACGCAGCGCGTCGCCGAACGCCTGTTCGCAGGCATAGCCACCGTAGATATCGGCGTGATCGGCGGTGGTGACGCCCAGTTCGACATGCTGTTCGATGAACGTCAGCAGCTGCTGCGGTGACATGCCCCACTCCATCAACCGCCAGTAACCGCAAATCATGCGGGAAAATTCAGGCCCCTGCGGCGCGAGACGAATACGTTCTACCATTGCGAAAACCTCATGACATTAGTTGTCAGCCAGCATACACAAGCCGGTGATGCACAGGGAAGCGGTAAGCCACACGAACGTGCGGCAGATCAGGAAAGGTTAAAACAACGACGGCTGCTCCGGCAGCGGCTCGTCAGGCGCTTTATTGGCGCGCTGCAGCCGCAGGAAGCGTTGACGGCACAGGCGCAACACCTCGCGCTTTTGCGCATCACTCATGTTCATCCAGCCGAAACGCTCCTCGCGGCTGCGCAGGCAGCCACGGCAGAATCCACGATCGTCGGCCTGACAAATGCCGCGACACGGGCTGGGGATGTCGAAAAACTCAAGCTGCTGCGCCACGGGGCTCCTCCTGCGTTCTCTTGCTAATTGAAGACGCCATCGCCGCCGCTGGCAAGTCCCTTTTCTCCATTGCGGCGAAAATAGTCACGCAAATAGCGCAGCGCCTGGCGGCTTTTCTCCGGCATAGTGCGTTCCAGCGTCAGCGCGTGCAGCCGCAGCGGCGCCGGCCGCCACTCCGGCAACAGCAGCAACAGCTCGCCGCGCTGCAGTTCGTCGCCAATTTCATACAGCGGCTGAACGGAAATGCCCAGACCGGCGCGGGTAAAGGCGCGCATCACGTTCATGCTCTCGCTGACGATCTGTCCTTCCGCCAGCCGCAGCTTGACCTGCTGGCCGGACTGGTGCTGCAAATCCAGATGCGCCCCGCTGTAGCCGCTGGAGATCCAGCGGTGCTGTACCAAATCCTGCGGTTTTTCCGGCACCCCATGCTGGCTGAGGTAACGCGGTGCGGCGCACAGCACCATCGGCCACGCCGTCAGCGGATGCGCAATCATATTGGCGTCCGCCAGCTGCCGGTTGGCCCGCAGCGCAATGTCGACCCGCTGTTCTATCATATCGACGATGCGATCGTCCGCCAGCACTCGCAGCGTCAGCTTGGGATGCGCCTGCAACAGCGGCGACAACGCCTCCGCAAGCGATCGGCCGCCGATGCCGACCGGGGTGGCGATGCGCAGCTCCCCCACCAGCGTATCCCGCAGCTCCGCCAACCGCTGCTCCGCCTGCAGCGCCTGTTGCAGCATCGCCTCGCAGCCGGGATAGAACGCCGCTCCTGCCTCGGTCAGCGCCAGACGGCGGGTGGAACGATGCAGCAACGGCACCCCAAGCGCCTTCTCCAGCGAGCGCATGTGCTGGCTGACCGCCGACGGCGTCATGCCCAGCCGCCGTGCCGCACCGGCCAGCGAGCCCTCCGCCACCACGGTGGCGAATACCGCCATTCGATTGAGTTTATCCACGATTATGAAGTTTTACTTAATCAAGAAAGCATGAATATGGCACTAATCACGGCTATTGTTAAGGACTAGAGTAGAAACCACGCGGCAGGCACCTCGGCCTGCCTCACGATACTGAACCTATCCCCGAAGGAGCATACAGATGAAAGTAGCCATTATTGGAGCAACCGGTTTTGTTGGCCGCCGCGTGGTGGATGAAGCGCTGGCTCGCGGTATTCAGGTGACGGCAATCGCGCGCCAGAAAAAAGAGTTGCCGGAGCACGCCAATCTGACCGTCGCACTGGGCGACGTCGCCGATACGGCTTGGCTGGCGGGACAATTGCGCGGCCAGGACGCGGTGATCAGCGCCTACAACCCCGGCTGGGGCGAAGACAACCTGTATGAGAAAACCACCCGCGGCGCCCAGCAGATCCTCACCGCGGTCGAGCAGGCCGGCGTCAAACGCCTGTTGGTGGTCGGCGGAGCCGGCAGCCTGGAAGTGGCGCCGGGCGTTGAACTGGTGGATACGCCGCAGTTCCCGGAAAATATCCGCCCCGGCGCGCAGGCGGTGCGCGATCTGCGCAACAAACTGCGTAACGAGTCGGCACTCGACTGGACCTATCTTTCGCCGGCCGCCCTGCTGGAGCCGGGCAAACGTACCGGCCAGTTCCGCCTCGGCACCACGCAACTGCTGATGAACGGCGAAGCGCCGGCCAGCATTTCGGTGGAAGACCTGGCGGTCGCTATCGTTGATGAGATTGAAAAGCCTCAGTTTATTCGCGCGCAATTCACCGCCGCCTACTAAACCGCCCCGCCGCCAGGCCGCTCGGCCTGGCGTTTTCCGCGTATTCTCCGCCGCCAGTAATCTGAGTTTCTAAGGTTTTCTTAAGTTTCATCCGGTAGATTTCAAGGCATTATCTACTTTCAGGATCCCGATTTGGCAATGTGGTTACGTCAACGCTTACGGTGCAACAGCCTCGGTTTTACCCTCGCCGCCGCCCTGTTCTTCACTTTATTTCAGAACGCCTTATTCCTGCAGCGCGCCTGGTCGTATATCACCTTCGATAGCGCCCACAGCGTGATTTTCGCCGCCAGCATGCCGGTGGTGATCTTCTGTGCGTTGAATATCATCTTCAGCGTATTGACCGTGCCCTACCTGCGCAAGCCGCTGATCATCTTTTTCTTGCTCGGCAGCGCCGCAGCCAACTATTTCATGTTCAGCTATGGTGTGGTGATCGACGGCAACATGATGCAAAACGCCTTCGAAACCAACCCTCAGGAGGCGACCGCGCTGCTGACGCCGCGCATGGGATTGTGGCTGACGCTGCTCGGCATTCTGCCGGCGGTGGCGGTCTGCTTCACTCAAATTCGCCAAACTCGCCCCTGGTGGTACATGGTCGGACTGCGCGCCGCCAACGTCATGCTGTCGTTGGTGGTGATCCTGATCGTCGCCGCGCTGTTCTACAAAGACTACGCTTCGCTGATCCGCAACAATAAAAGCGTGGTGAAGATGTTGACGCCGTCCAACTTCGTGGCCGGCACCATCAAGTTTACCGAACAGCGTTACTTCACCCGCAATCTGCCGCTGGTCAAGATCGGCGAAGATGCGCGTAAAGGGCCGCTGATCGCCAGGCAGGCCAAGAAAACGTTGGTGATCCTGGTCGTGGGCGAAACCGCCCGCGCCGAAAACTTCTCCCTCGGCGGCTATGAACGCGAAACCAACCCGCGCCTGAAGCAGGACAACGTGGTCTACTTCAAAAACGCCAGCTCCTGCGGCACCGAAACGGCGATCTCCGTGCCCTGCATGTTCTCCAACATGCCACGCAAGGAGTACGACGCGACTCAGGCGACGCACCAGGAAGGCATGCTCGACGTGCTGGCGCATGCTGGCGTCAATGTGCTGTGGCGCGATAACGACGGCGGCTGCAAAGGCGCCTGCGACCGGGTGCCGCACATCGACATGACCAAGCTGAAACCGCAGCAGGACTGCGACGGCGAGGTTTGCATGGACAACGTGCTGTTGTACAAGCTGAACGACTACATCAATAGCCTGAAAGACGACGGCGTGATCGTGCTGCACCAGATGGGCAGCCACGGCCCGGCTTACTACCGCCGCAGCACGCCAGAATTCCAGGCGTTTTCGCCGACCTGCAACAGTAATCAGATCCAGGATTGCAGCCATGAACAATTGGTGAACACCTACGACAACTCAATCCTGTATACCGACGCGATGCTCGATGCCACCATCAAGCTGCTGCGGCAGTATGACGACCGTTTCAATACCGCGCTGGTCTATTTGTCCGATCATGGCGAATCGCTGGGGGAAAACGGCATGTATCTGCACGGCACGCCTTATGTCTTCGCGCCGAGCCAGCAAACGCACGTGCCTTTCCTGATGTGGATGTCGGCCGACTATCAGCGCAATTTCGGCATCGATCGCCAGTGTCTGAATACGCTGGCGGAAAAGGACGAGGTTTCGCAGGACAACCTGTTCCACACCCTGTTGGGCATGCTGAACGTACAAACCCGCGAATATCAATCCCAGTTGGATATCCTGCAACGCTGCCGCAACGCGGCGTAGCGCTTAACTTTCGCGTGCTGCTGGGGCACAATAGTTTGCAGACAACCGGCGTTTTGTGCGCCGGTTTTTTTATTCCCATTGACCTAGACCAATCGGTCTATTATGCTCGGCACCATGATGACCAAATCAACGCATTGCAACGTGGATACACGTGAACATCTGCTCGCCACCGGCGAAACCCTCAGCCTGCGCCTGGGCTTTACCGGCATGGGGCTGAGCGAACTGCTGGCCACCGCGGGCGTGCCGAAAGGCTCGTTCTACCACTATTTTCGCTCGAAGGAAGCCTTCGGCGAAGCGATGCTGCAGCGCTATTTCGCGCATTATGATGCAGAAATGCAGGCGCTGTTTGCCGACAGACGCGGTGATGCCCGCCACCAGCTGCTCGGCTATTACGCCCAGGCTATCAGCTACCACTGCCGCAGCGAATGCCACAACGCCTGCCTGGCGGTGAAGCTTTCCGCCGAGGTGAGCGATCTGTCGGAACCGATGCGCCATGCGCTGGAAACGGGCACCGCTCGCGTGATCGGCCACCTTCAGGAGGCCATCGAGCGCGGTATCGCCGAGGGCTCGCTGTCGGTAGCCATGAGCCCGGCGGCAACCGCAGAAACGCTGTATTCACTGTGGCTCGGCGCCACGCTGCGCGCCAAGATCCGTCACTCGCTGGCGCCGTTGACCAGCGCGCTGGAAAGCATCGAGTTGCTGCTGCGCCCGCCGCAACCGTAACGGTAACAACTTATTTTTATTGAAAAAATGCAGTTCATGGTTTTTTATCGCCCATTACTAGACGACCGGTCTATTAAATACAGGATGCACTATGAAGACTGAAAAATTGCTCTCTCCGCTGAAGGTTGGCGCCATCACCCTGCCCAACCGCGTGTTTATGGCTCCGCTGACGCGTTTGCGCAGCATCGAGCCGGGCGATATTCCTACGCCGCTGATGGCGGAATATTACGCACAGCGCGCCAGCGCCGGCCTGATCGTGACCGAAGCGACGCAGATCTCCTTCCAGGCGAAAGGCTACGCCGGCGCGCCGGGCCTGCATACCCCGGAGCAGATCGCCGCATGGAAAAACATCACGCAGGCAGTGCATGACAACAACGGCCACATCGCCGTACAGCTGTGGCACGTAGGCCGCATTTCCCACGCCAGCCTGCAGCCAGGCGGGCAAGCGCCGGTCGCGCCTTCGGCCATCAACGCCGAAACCCGCACCACCGTGCGTGATGAAACCGGCGCCTGGGTGCGCGTGCCGACCTCCACACCGCGCGCGCTGGAAACCAGCGAGATCCCGGGCATCATCAACGATTTCCGCCAGGCAACCGCCAACGCGCGCGAAGCCGGCTTCGATTTCATCGAACTGCATGCTGCCCACGGCTATCTGCTGCACCAGTTCATGTCACCGGCTTCCAACCAACGTACCGATCAATACGGTGGCAACATTGAGAATCGCACCCGCCTGACGCTGGAAGTGGTCGACGCCACCATCGCCGAATGGGGCGCCGAACACATCGGTATCCGCATCTCGCCGCTGGGGCCGTTCAACGGGCTGGACAACGGCGAAGATCAGGAAGAAGCGGCGCTGTATCTGGTGGAAGAGCTGAATAAGCGCAATATCGCTTACCTGCACATCTCCGAACCTGACTGGGCCGGCGGCAAACCGTATTCCGACGCCTTCCGCGACTCGGTGCGCGCCCACTTTAAAGGGGTGATCGTCGGTGCCGGCGCCTACACCGCCGAAAAAGCCGAAGCCTTGATCGAAAAAGGTTTCATCGACGCGGTGGCCTTCGGCCGCAGCTACATCGCCAACCCGGATCTGGTCGAGCGTTTCCGTCAGCACGCCCCGCTGAACGAACCTAAGCCGGAAACCTTCTACGGCGGCGGCGCCGAAGGCTATACCGACTATCCGTTTCTGGCGAAGTAACCTGTCCTGACCCCAACGGCCACGCAATCGCATGGCCGTTTTTTATGCGTCGCGCGCAAAGCAAAAAGGCCCGCACGAGGCGGGCCGGTGTTCCCTGGTGTTGATCTTTATTGCCGTTCGATTTTTACACGATCGCCGCTGGAATAGATAATTGATTGTGCAGATCAATTACTCTGTATCGATCGGTACACTCGATCAATATTTAGACACCCTCGACGCGAGACCACAAAGTGACATTGTCACCAGTTCGTCACGTTGAATTCCCTTGCGGGACAAGGCTATACTCGCTTGTGCTTCAATCCACCCGCCGTCTGCCACGGCACAGTCAATTCAGAGGAATTATGCGCTTACTCCATACCATGATCCGCGTCGGTGACCTGCAACGCGCCATCGACTTCTACACCAAGGTATTAGGCATGCGCCTGCTGCGCACCAGCGAAAACCCGGAGTACAAATACTCCCTGGCTTTCGTCGGCTATACGGAAGAGAGCGAAGGCGCAGTTATCGAACTGACCTATAACTGGGGCACCGACAGCTACGATATGGGCACCGCCTTCGGCCACCTGGCGCTGGGCGTGGATGACGTCGCCGCCACCTGCGACAGCATCCGTCGCGCCGGCGGCAAGGTCACCCGCGAAGCCGGCCCGGTGAAAGGCGGTACCACGGTTATCGCCTTCGTCGAAGATCCGGACGGCTACAAAATCGAGCTGATCGAAAACAAACACGCCGGTCAGGGTCTCGGCCACTAAGCCTCCCCTTCAGGGCGCGTTGGCGCCCTGCTGATTCTCCGCGCGATAGCGCCTGCAACCGGGCGCAAAATTTGCCATAATGCGCGCTGCATTCGATGAAGATAAGAAACTGATGGCCGAGAAAAGTGATCTTAACGCCCTGAGTGGTCGTTTTCGTGGGTTTTACCCCGTAGTAATAGATGTTGAAACCGCCGGCTTCAACGCCAATACCGATGCGTTGCTGGAGATCGCCGCCGTCACGCTGAAAATGGATGAGGACGGCTGGCTGCAGCGGGACGAAACCCTGCACTTCCACGTGGAGCCTTTCGAGGGCGCCAACCTGCAGCAGGAAGCGCTGGCGTTTAACGGCATCGATCCGCACAATCCGCTGCGCGGCGCGGTCAGCGAATATGACGCGCTGCACGCCATTTTCAAAGCGGTGCGCAAAGGGCTCAAGGATCGCGGTTGCAATCGCGCCATTATCGTGGCGCACAACGCCAACTTCGATCACAGCTTTTTGATGGCCGCGGCCGAACGCGCCGGCCTGAAGCGCAACCCGTTCCATCCGTTCGCCACCTTCGACACCGCCGCGCTGAGCGGCCTGGTGCTGGGGCAAACGGTGCTGGCCAAAGCCTGCATCGCCGCCGGCATGCCGTTCGACAGCAGCCAGGCGCACTCCGCGCTGTACGACACCGAGCAAACCGCCCTGCTGTTTTGCGAGCTGGTTAACCGCTGGAAACGTCTCGGCGGCTGGCCGCTGCCCGCCGGCGATCTCGCCGAATAAAACCAACAAAAAAGGCGGCCCAGTTTGCACTGGCGCCGCCCGTTACGCGATAATCGCAAGCCCGTCGATTAAGACTGCTGGTCTTCCTGCGCTTTATACTTTTCTGCCGTTTCTTTGATCAGTTGCTGCAGTTCGCCGCGCTGATACATCTCGATGATGATATCGCAACCGCCGACCAGCTCACCATCTACCCACAGCTGCGGGAACGTCGGCCAGTTGGCGTATTTTGGCAGCTCGGCGCGGATGTCCGGGTTCTGCAAAATGTCCACATAGGCGAAACGCTCGCCGCAGGCGGACAGCGCTTGCACTGCCTGCGCGGAAAAGCCGCAGCTCGGCAGCTTTGGCGAACCTTTCATGTACAGCAGAATCGGGTTTTCAGCGATCTGGTGCTGAATTTTTTCAAGTGTCGTCGTCATTTATTGCTTCCTCAAGCCACATTTCATGGCTACAACATGCATCACGCGGGCTATTGTAGCGGCTGGAACAGTCGCAAGAAAACGCCATCTTTTGCAAGGATATTCGCCCGCCGCCGATCGCGTTTCACCGGCCACGTCATTCCGGTCAAAACATACGTTGAGAATAACATTTTTAATCCGACCATTTCACTAATATATTGCGCCGCGATGACGGCGCGGCTTAATTATATCCGCCACCGTCGCCTGGCGCTTTTTTATACATCAACAGGCTGATTTTAAACCAAAAAAAATGTCATTAACGTTTTCTCACAATATGGATTATTATTTATGAGTTCTTCGCTGTTTTATATGGTGAAGTTCGGGAATACTGTAACTCTTTCGATATCCGTTTCGGGGCCAAGGTTGGTGACGTCGACATGCGTTTAATTCTTACGCTCTTTGCGCTGCTGTTTACGCAGCTCTTCTTCAATTTGGCGCACGCTGCGCCACAGGCGCGCGTTGCCGCCGAGCAGCGTAAAAGCCATGCTAATGAAGCGCGGCCCGATGACCGCAGAAAAAAGAAAGCGGATAAAGCCGCCAAAAAAGCCAAAGTGACGGCCCCCGAGAAAAAAACCAAGACCGCCAAGGCCAAAAGCGAGAAAAGCGCGAAAAAGATCGTCAGCGCCAAACCCAAGGCCAAAGCGCAAAAAACCGCCAAGATTAAAGTCACCCCGCCGAAAAAGGGCTATAAAAAAGGCTATGGCCGCCACCGCGACGCCGGTATGGCCACCGCCAAACTGGCGCGTGAAGAAAAGCCGTTAAAACTCAGCCCGGCGCACAAAAAACGTTACCAGCATGCCAAACAGACCGCGATGGCCAAGCTGATGGATCAGATGGGCAAGCCTTACCGCTGGGGCGGCAGCTCGCCGCGCACCGGCTTCGACTGCAGCGGCCTTATCTATTACGCCTATAAGGACGTGGTGAAAATCAAGATGCCGCGCACCGCCAACGAAATGTATCACCTGCGCGACGCGGCGCCGATCAAGAAAAGCGAACTGGAAAGCGGCGATTTGGTGTTCTTCCGCATCAACAACCGCGGCGTGGCGGACCATGTCGGCGTCTATCTCGGCAACGGCAAATTCATCCAGTCGCCGCGCACCGGCGAAGAGATCCGCATCAGCCAGCTCGACAACGATTATTGGCAAAACCATTACATCGGCGCACGCCGCGTAGTGACGCCGAAAACCATTCGTTAATTCCCTGTTCTGCGCGGTTGCGGCCCCGGTCGCAACCGCCTGCTCAAGCTATCGCCCATCGCACTCCCCCACGCGCATTTCTCGCTTTTCCTCCTGTTTTTTATGATGAAAATTGTTAAGATTGAATGACCACAATAAAAAACGGCCCATCTGGCTCCCGCCTGGGCGGGAAGAAAGTGGCGCTGTAAAGGAGGAAGCAATGTCGTTTGAATTACCTGCATTACCGTATGAGAAAAACGCGCTCGAGCCGCACATCTCCGCCGAGACCCTGGAATACCACTACGGCAAACACCACAATACCTACGTGGTTAACCTGAACAACCTGGTGAAAGGCAGCGAGTTCGAGGGCAAATCGCTCGAAGAGATCATCAAGACCTCCAACGGCGGCGTGTTCAACAACGCCGCGCAGGTGTGGAACCACACCTTCTACTGGCACTGCCTGTCGCCACAGGGCGGCGGTGAACCGCAGGGCGAACTGGCGGCGGCGATCGTCAAATCCTTCGGCTCTTTCGCTGCGTTCAAAGAGCAGTTCACCGATGCCGCCGTGAAAAACTTCGGCGCCGGCTGGACCTGGCTGGTGAAAAAACCGGACGGCGCGCTGGCGATCGTCAACACCTCCAACGCGGCAACTCCGCTGACCGGTGAAGATAAACCGCTGCTGACCGTTGACGTGTGGGAACACGCGTATTACATCGATTACCGCAATGCGCGTCCAAAATACCTGGAAAACTTCTGGGCGTTGGTCAACTGGAAATTTGCGGCGGAAAACCTGGCGTAAACGCAGGCCTTGCCTAAGTGATGAGGCGCAGCCAGGCTGCGCCTTTTTTATAACTGGCGGGAGATCAGTTCAACGCGGCGACAAAGCTGAAAGCGATAATCATCGCCAACGCGCCGATGGTAGTGAACAGAGACATCTTCAGATCGGTATCCATGACAACTCCTTTAAAATGGGCTTTCCTAAGGATAAAAGGCGTACAATTAGTACGTCAAATCATTTTCCCACAGTTCGCCGATAAAATCTTGTTATCATTTCCCGGTTTATAATCTCGATTACCTCTTCCACTTTTGTTCAATATGCGACAAAATTCGCAGTTCACAACTGCGTACCGGCATCCATGCCCCTCCTGATTAAGCGCTGAAGACTTCAACACACTAAAAACTCAGTTTTCGCTTCTCTGGAGAAGGATCTACGTAGGCAAACGATTAACATCACACTTACATGCTGTAAACATGTGAGTTCAGGAGTCATTCCTTACATGGCAACGATTAAAGATGTGGCCAAACGCGCGGGCGTTTCCACCACCACCGTTTCGCACGTCATCAATAAGACTCGTTTCGTCGCCGAAGAGACCAAAGCGGCCGTGTGGGCCGCGATCAAAGAGCTGCACTACTCGCCGAGCGCCGTGGCGCGCAGCCTGAAAGTCAATCACACCAAGTCTATCGGTCTGCTGGCCACCTCGAGCGAAGCGCCCTATTTTGCCGAAGTGATCGAGGCGGTGGAAAACAGCTGCTACAGCAAAGGTTACACCCTGATCCTGTGCAACTCGCACAACAATCTGGACAAGCAGCGCGCCTACCTGGCGATGCTGGCGCAAAAGCGCGTCGACGGCCTGCTGGTCATGTGTTCCGAATACCCGGATCAACTGCTGGGCATGCTGGAGGACTACCGTAATATCCCGATGGTGGTGATGGACTGGGGCGCTGCGCGCGGCGACTTCACCGACACCATCATCGATAACGCGTTCGAAGGCGGCTATCTGGCCGGCCGTTACCTGATCGAGCGCGGTCACCGCGATATCGGCGCCATCCCGGGCCAGCTGTCGCGCAACACCGGCGGCGGCCGTCATCAGGGCTTTATGAAGGCGCTGCAGGAAGCGCATATCGACATTCGCGAAGAGTGGATCGTCCAGGGTGACTTCGAGCCGGAGTCCGGCTACAAGGCGATGCACCAAATCCTGTCGCAAAAACAGCGGCCGACCGCGGTATTTTGCGGCGGCGACATCATGGCGATGGGCGCCATCTGCGCCGCTGATGAGCTGGGGCTGCGAGTGCCGCAGGATATTTCCGTGATCGGCTATGACAACGTGCGCAACGCCCGCTACTTCACTCCAGCGCTGACCACCATTCACCAGCCTAAAGAGCGCCTGGGAGAAATGGCCTTCACCATGCTGCTGGATCGCATCATCAGCAAGCGCGAAGAATCGCAGGTGATCGAAGTGCATCCGAAGCTGGTGGAACGCCGTTCGGTCGCCGACGGTCCGTTCATCGACTACCGCCGCTAATCCCCTGAGCCGGAAGCCTGCACGGCTTCCGGCGCCGCCTCGCTCAGCCACTCCTGATTCAGCGTCTCGCCATCGCCCAGATACGCCAGCAGCCAACTCATCGCCGGCGACGGTTTATCCTGCTGCCAGGTCAGGCAGCAAGGGCTGGCGGGAAACGGCTGCTGCAGCTGCAACGCCTTCAGCTCACCGCGCTGCACCAGCGGCAGCGCCCGATGCGCCGGCATCATGCCGACGCACAGCCCGGCGCACAGACAGTCGAGCGCCGATGTCCAGTCCGGCACCACCAGCCGCCGCTGGTTATCCAGCGTCCAGGTGACGCGCTTGGGCAGATTGCGCGAGGTGTCTTCCAGACAAAGCGCAGGGTACGGCCTCAACCGATCGTCATTTAACGGCCCTGCCAGCTGCGCCAGCGGATGCTGTGGGCTGACTACGCACAGCCAGTTCATGTAGCCCATATCGCGGAAAGCGAAGCCGCCGCCGACCGGCACCGCGCGCGTGGCGCCGATCGCCATGTCCACCCTGCCGTCCACCAACGCATCCCAAACGCCGTTGAACACTTCGGGTTGCAGCATCAGTTCAACATCGGGGAAATGGCGGTAGAAATCCAGCACCAGCTGGCGGCTGCGCTGGGGTTTGACGATGATGTCGACTGCGATATTCAGCTGGCCGCGCCACCCGTTGGCCACCTGCTGACAGTGGCGACGGGTGTCGAGCATTTTTTTGATAACAACTCGCGCATCCTTGATAAACAGCGCGCCGGCTGGCGTCAACTCCACATCACGGTGACGCCGCTCAAACAGCGGCACCGCCAGCCATTGTTCCAGTTGCCGCACGGTATAGCTCACCGCCGACGGCACCCGGTGCAGCTCCTGCGCCGCCGCGCTGAAACTGCCGGTGCGCGCCACCGCGTCAACAACTTCAAGAGAATATTCAGACCACATCGCTTTGCCTTCAATTTTTTTAACAGCACTTTGCAAATATTACCGTTTCACAAGCAGAGATCCAGCCGGATACACTGGCCGGCGCTAAAAACCTGCGACACTAAAATATTAACGAGAAATACCATGCGAAATTCTTTTGGCTTTATGTTCTACCTCGCCGGCCTGAGCATGCTGGGTTATCTGGCGACCGATATGTACCTGCCCGCCTTCGGCGCCATGCGGGAGGAACTGCAAATTTCCGCCGGCGCGGTCAGCGCCAGCCTGAGCATCTTTCTGGCCGGCTTCGCTTTCGCGCAACTGCTGTGGGGGCCGCTCTCCGACCGGCTGGGCCGCAAACCGGTATTATTGATTGGCCTGACGCTGTTCGCGCTCGGCTGCCTGGGCATGCTGTGGGTAGAAAATGCCGTGCAGCTCTGGATACTGCGCTTTATTCAGGCCGTCGGCGTCTGTTCCGCCACCGCCATCTGGCAAGCGCTGGTGGTCGACCGCTATCGCGAAGGCCAGGCCAACCGCGTGTTCGCCACCATCATGCCGCTGGTGGCGCTGTCACCGGCGCTGGCGCCGCTGCTTGGCGCCTGGCTGCTGAACCACGCCAGCTGGCGTGCGATCTTCGCCGCGCTGTTGGTGATCACCGCGCTGCTGCTGCTGCCGACGTTACTGCTCAAAGAGCGCGCCAAAACGCAACCCGCCGCCGACGCGCCGAAAAACGGCGTCAGCTTCTGGCAACTGTTGAAATCTCCGGTGTTCAGCGGCAACGTCGCTATGTACGCCGCCTGCTCGGCCGGTTTCTTCGCCTGGCTGACCGGTTCACCGTTCATCCTCGGCGATATGGGCTATAGCCCGAGCGACATCGGTCTGAGCTATGTGCCGCAAACGCTGGCCTTCCTGCTGGGCGGCTACGGCTGCCGCGCCGCGCTTAAGCGCATCAATGGCAAAACCCTGCTGCCGTGGCTGCTGGTAGCTTATGGTGTCAGCATGGTGGCGCTGTATCTGGTGGCGACCCTGACCAATCCGACGCTCACCACGCTGCTGATCCCATTCTGCGTGATGGCGCTGGTCAACGGCGCCGGCTACCCGATCATGGTGGCGAATGCGCTGATGCCGTTCCCGGAAAGCAGCGGCAAAGCCGCCGCGCTGCAAAATACGCTGCAATTGGGGCTGTGTTTTGTGGCAAGCATGCTGGTGTCGGCGTTTATTGCCCAGCCGCTGTTGGCGACGGTGACGGTGATGGTATCTACGGTAGTCCTGGCCGCGCTGGGTTATTTCCTGCAGCGGGGAAAAGCGGCCGATGCGCAGCAAAAGGCACAGCGGGAACATGCTAACTCAGCGTCATAATTGCCAAGATTAATAATCACTTAAAGAATATGCGTGCCGAGTGCGATTTACAGTTGAGTCAACGCCTCGGCACGCCTATACTCAAAAACAACCTTGTAAAGTAACACCTTATAATCTCTATATCTCAATCAGCTATTGTGTACGCGCCTTGCGTCACACTCTTTTTTTAAAGGGGCGTTTATCCTGCGCCGTTTGCGTCGGGTCGTTTCTTTAAATTTCCTCTGTTCATAGTCGGATATCAGACGCCGCGGGCTTATTTCCCGTTGGTATAGGTATGCACCCGCAGAAATTGTCTAAGCTGTTTCCTAACGGGTCATCAGTCAGAAGAAGGTGATGGAGAAGCTATGAGTTCATCGTGTATAGAAGATCTGAGCATCCAGGATAACCAGTGGTACCGTATCGCGCACGAAATGCTCGGTCTGGCCGGTATCGAAATCAACGGATCGCGCCCTTTCGATATTCAGGTTAAAAATCCCGAATTCTTTAAACGCGTTTTGCAGCAAGGGTCACTGGGCCTGGGCGAAAGCTATATGGACGGTTGGTGGGAGTGCGAGCGGCTGGATATGTTCTTCCAGCGCGTGGTCAGCGCCGGGTTGGAGAAGAAACTCCCCCACCACCTGAAAGATACCCTGCGTATCGCCGCCGCGCGCCTGACCAATCTGCAATCGAAAAAGCGCGCCTGGATCGTCGGCAAAGAACATTACGATCTCGGCAACGATCTGTTTACCCTGATGCTCGATCCTTACATGCAGTATTCCTGCGGCTACTGGAAAGACGCCACCACGCTGGAGGAAGCGCAGGAAGCCAAGCTGCGGATGATCTGCGAGAAACTGCAGCTGCAGCCGGGCATGCGTTTGCTGGACATCGGCTGCGGCTGGGGCGGCCTTTCCGCCTATGCGGCGAAAAATTACGGCGTGTCGGTGGTCGGCGTGACCATTTCCGCCGAACAGCAGAAGCTGGCTCAGGCGCGCTGCGCCGGGCTGGATGTGCAGATCCTGTTGCAGGATTACCGCGATCTGCACCAGCAGTTCGATCGCATTGTCTCGGTCGGCATGTTCGAGCACGTCGGGCCGAAAAACTACCGCACCTATTTCGACGTGGTGGAGCGCAATCTGGCGCCGCACGGCCTGTTCCTGCTGCACACCATCGGCTCCAACAAGACCGACATGAACGTCGATCCCTGGATCAACAAATATATCTTCCCGAACGGTTGCCTGCCCTCCGTGAGACATATCGCCGAGGCCAGCGAAGGCCATTTCGTGATGGAAGACTGGCACAACATCGGCGCCGACTACGATCGCACGCTGATGGCCTGGTTCGAGCGCTTCAAACAGGCGTGGCCGCAGCTCGCCGAGCGCTATTCCGAACGCTTCGAACGAATGTTCAGCTATTACCTGAACGCCTGCGCCGGCGCGTTCCGGGCGCGCGATCTGCAGCTATGGCAGGTGGTGTTCAGCCCGAAAGGCGTTGAAGGCGGCATTCGCGTCGCCCGCTAAGCACTTGCCCGACAAAAAAAGCCCCGGCAACCTCATCGCCGGGGCTTTTTTTGCTCTTTCGAACCCTGCGGGTTAACCGCAATAAACGCGAATAATTTTATCGTCGCTGTCGCCAAGGAAGTTCAGGCGGCGCAGGTTGAAATCCATGGTGACGGCAGAGTTGTACGGAATGGCTCTCACCTTGCCGTCGATCCGCACGCCTTCCAGCGAGGTCATCGGTTTGCCGACAAAATTTTGATACTGCGAAGCGCCGCAGGTATCGTCCGCATCGGCCATTTGCGCGCCCGCGCCCTGCTCAGGCGAACTGCTGCAAGCGCTCAGCGCCAGCAACGCGGTTAACAACAACGTTTTCCCATAAAACTTCACGCGTTTCTCCTCTCTGCTTATGATTCGATGCCGGCGGTCACGCCAGAATCGCTGTCAGTCTTTGTGCGCCGGCGCCATCGCCGCGGCCAACGTCGCTTCCCGATTGGCCAGCACGCGCTCGACGGTGTCCACCACCGCCTGCGTTTGCGGATCGATCTCGATGTTCACCTTGTCGCCGAGGCGTTTTTTACCCAGCGTGGTGCGATCCAGCGTTTCCGGGATCAGGTGCACGCAGAAACGGTTATTCACCACTTCGCCGATGGTCAGGCTAATGCCGTCGATGCCGATGAAACCTTTGTGCAGCACATATTTCATCAATTCCGCATCCGGCATGCGCAGCCATACCTGGCGGTTATTTTCCGAGGTATAAATCTTGGCCACTTCCGCCGTGCAGATAATATGGCCGGACATCAAATGGCCGCCAATTTCGTCATTGAACTTCGCCGCGCGCTCGATATTGACGATGTCGCCCAGCGCCAGATCGCCGAGGTTGGTCAGGCGCAACGTTTCTTTGATCAAATCGAAGCTGACGCGGTTGCCTTCCACCGCGGTGACGGTCAGGCAGCAGCCGTTATGGGCCACCGACGCGCCCAACTCCAGCCCCGGCAGCAGCTCGTCAGGCATTTCGATCACGTGGGTGCGGAAATTGGGTTTCTCATCAATGGCGACCAGCGGCGCGGTGCCTTGTACGATACCGGTGAACATATGTGCCTCTTCTTGCTAAATAGGTTAAAACGCTACCGGCAGTTTGCCCCAGTTGGCGCTGAAAACCAAATCCGCGACGGCAAAAAAAGAATGGCTGCGCATTTAATAACTATTTATCTGCGGCGTTTGCTTAACGACGCCGAGCAGGTACAATCTTTTTGACAAAATTCCGCTATTTTAATTGTTGTCCTCTCGCGGCAGCCCTCCCTCCCACATATATAAATAGAAAAGGTGTATGCGTGCAGAAGTACTTAATTGAAGCGCGTAGTTTATTGGCTCTCGCTATCCCGGTCATCATCGCGCAAATATCACAAACCGCCATGGGCGTGGTGGATACCATCATGGCCGGCGCTTACAGCGCCACCGACATGGCGGCGGTGGCGGTCGGCACCTCGATCTGGTTGCCGGCCATTTTGTTCGGCCACGGCCTGCTGCTGGCGCTGACCCCGGTTATCGCCCAGCTCAACGGTGCCGGCCGTCGCGATCGCATCGCCCATCAGGTGCGTCAGGGCTTCTGGCTGGCCTCCGGCGTCTCCGTGCTGCTGATCGTCGTGCTGTATAACTGCAAGTTTGTCATCGACATGATGCACAACATCGATCCGCAGTTGGCGGATAAGGCCGTCGGCTATCTGCACGCCATCATGTGGGGGGCGCCGGGTTACCTGTTCTTCCAGGTGATGCGCAACCAGTGCGAGGGGCTGTCCAAAACCAAACCCGGCATGGTGATCGGCTTCCTCGGCCTGCTGGTGAACATCCCGATCAACTACATCTTTATCTACGGCAAGTTCGGCATGCCGGAACTCGGCGGCGTCGGCTGCGGCGTCGCCACCGGCAGCGTCTACTGGATCATGTTCCTGATGATGCGCTGGTACGTGAAGCGCGCGCCGTCGCAGCGCGACATCAAACGCCAGGCCGGCGATCTCGGCGGCCCGGACTGGGCGGCGCTAAGGCGCCTGATCGGCATCGGCATGCCGGTGGCGCTGGCGCTGTTCTTCGAAGTCACGCTGTTCGCGGTGGTGGCGCTGCTGGTTTCGCCGCTGGGGATCGTCGCGGTCGCCGGCCACCAGATCGCGCTTAACTTCAGCGCGCTGATGTTCGTGCTGCCGCTGTCGCTGGGCGTCGGCGCCACCATCCGCGTCGGTTATCGTCTGGGGGAAGGTTCTGTCGAAGGCGCGCGCGTCGCCGCTTACTCCGCCATCGGCGTCGGCATCACCATGGCCGTCTGCACCGCGCTGTTTACCGCCACTTTCCGCGAACCGATCGCCCTGCTGTACAACGACAGCCCGGCGGTGGTGGCGATGGCCTCGCAGTTGATGCTACTTGCGGCGCTGTACCAGATCTCGGATTCGGTCCAGGTGATCGGCAGCGGCGTGCTGCGCGGTTATAAAGATACCCGCGCGATCTTCTTCATCACCTTTATCGCTTATTGGGTATTGGGCCTGCCGAGCGGCTATCTGCTGGCGTTAACCGATGCGCTGGTGCCGGCGATGGGGCCAAGCGGTTTCTGGATCGGCTTTATCATCGGCCTGACCTTCGCCGCCATCATGATGGCGCTGCGCATGCGCTGGCTGCAGAAACAGCCGACTGCCGTTATCCTGCAGCGATCCACGCGCTGAATCCGCTCCCGGCCGGTTTCCTCCCCGGCCGGGTTGCGGTTTGCGGAAAAAAACGCCGGACTGCGCACAACCTCAGCAATCGCGTGAAATACCGAATAAAATTGCGCTTTTCCCCTTGCCAGCACGCAGGTAGCTCGTTAATATTCGTCCCCGCTGTCAGCCATGACAGGCAGGAAAAGATGCGTCCGTAGCTCAGTTGGTTAGAGCACCACCTTGACATGGTGGGGGTCGGTGGTTCGAGTCCACTCGGACGCACCAAATTCCTGAAGCAGTACAGTGCGTCCGTAGCTCAGTTGGTTAGAGCACCACCTTGACATGGTGGGGGTCGGTGGTTCGAGTCCACTCGGACGCACCAAATTTCAGAAGCAGCGCAGTGCGTCCGTAGCTCAGTTGGTTAGAGCACCACCTTGACATGGTGGGGGTCGGTGGTTCGAGTCCACTCGGACGCACCATATTGCTGATTCATCTCTCCCTGTCACGTTATACTTCCCGTTGTATCGTCTCTGCCCGACCGTTCGATTTTTCATGTCGATTGCGCCGAACTACCGCCATCAGCCATCAGGAACGCCACATGACCACCTTCACCGCCAAAACCGCCTTTTTGCCGCTCGACAATGGCCTTGCACGCCGTGAAGGCGTGATGAGCGACGGTTCGCCGGCGGCGGAAGTGCGTTTCGAGGCCGGCGCCTTCGGCCAGCTGCAAAAGCCCGCGCACGCGCTGCAAACCCGGGTGATATCCGGCGAATTCGAGTTCACCCTCGGCGGCGACACCCGGATAGTACGTGCTGGCGAGAGCCTGACCCTGCCGGCCAACGTCGCCAGCGGCTGCTTCTGCCTGAGCGCCGGTGTGCTGCTGGAAATCCCGCAAACGCGCTAAGTCGCATTTACAGCAAGGTTATTTGCGCAACAAGCTGTACGCAACGCGTTGCATTTGCGCCACATTTGCCCTCGTTTTGACATATCCGCCGCACCGCCGCGGTTTTTTATTTTGTTTCCCGCCGCTTAGCCTTTATAATGCGCAACGTCTATCAGTTGAATGGTTTCAGCCCTTGATCTGCGAAAACGCAATAATAACACGATGTGATCTTACCCCGTTGCGCAGCATCCCCGCGCCCCCGCGCGGGCTGAATTTTTCCGCCCCACTTCAACTGTCGTCACCTATCCTTAACTATGTTTTTCACCACCAGGCACGGCCCAAATTCCCTACCGGCGTAAACCGCGCCGGTCAAATTCGTTTTTTTATCTATCACAACTTGTAGAAAACTCCGCCATGAAAAAGACCAAAATTGTTTGTACCATCGGTCCAAAAACCGAATCGGAAGAAATGCTGACCAACCTGCTCAATGCGGGCATGAACGTGATGCGTCTCAACTTCTCTCACGGCGACTATGAAGAGCACGGCAACCGCATCAAGAACATGCGCGCCGTGATGGCGAAAACCGGTATCAACGCCGGCATCCTGCTGGATACCAAAGGCCCGGAAATTCGCACCATGAAACTGGAAGGCGGCAAAGACGCCTCGCTGGTCGCCGGCCAAACCTTCACCTTCACCACTGACCAGAGCGTGATCGGCAACAGCGAGCGCGTGGCGGTCACCTACGCCGGCTTCGCCGCCGACCTGAAGATCGGCAACACCGTGCTGGTTGACGACGGCCTGATCGGCATGGAAGTCACCAACGTGACCGAGAACGAAGTCATCTGTAAGGTGCTGAACAACGGCGACTTGGGTGAGAACAAAGGCGTTAACCTGCCGGGCGTGTCCATCCAGCTGCCTGCGCTGGCCGAGAAAGACAAACGCGACCTGATCTTCGGCTGCGAGCAAGGCGTCGACTTCGTGGCGGCGTCCTTCATCCGTAAACGCTCCGACGTGCTGGAGATCCGCGAGCACCTGAAAGCCCACGGCGGCGAGCAGATCCAGATCATCTCCAAGATTGAAAACCAGGAAGGCCTGAACAACTTCGACGAAATCCTCGAAGCGTCCGACGGCATCATGGTTGCCCGTGGCGATCTGGGCGTCGAGATCCCGGTAGAAGAAGTGATCTTCGCCCAGAAGATGATGATCGAGAAATGCAACCGCGCGCGTAAAGTGGTCATCACCGCCACCCAGATGCTCGATTCCATGATCAAAAACCCACGCCCTACCCGTGCGGAAGCCGGCGACGTTGCCAACGCCATCCTGGACGGCACCGATGCCGTCATGCTGTCCGGCGAGAGCGCCAAGGGCAAATACCCGCTGGAAGCGGTCAACATCATGGCGACCATCTGCGAGCGTACCGATCGCGTGATGCCAAGCCGTATCGACACCCTGAACGATCGTCGCAAGCTGCGCATCACCGAAGCGGTGTGCCGCGGCGCGGTTGAAACCGCCGAGAAACTGGACGCGCCGCTGATCGTGGTCGCCACCAGCGGCGGCAAGTCGGCGAAATCCGTGCGCAAATACTTCCCGAACGCGGTGATCCTGGCGCTGACCACCAATGAGACTACCGCGCATCAGCTGGTGCTGAGCAAGGGCGTCATCCCGCAGATGGTCAAGGAAATCGCCTCCACCGACGACTTCTACCGCATCGGTAAAGAAGCCGCCCTGGCCAGCGGCCTGGCGCAGAAAGGCGACGTCGTGGTGATGGTTTCCGGCGCGCTGGTGCCGAGCGGCACCACCAACACCGCCTCGGTACACGTGCTGTAATATAAAACGTGACATAATTGTCTTGATCAAAACGCCGCTTTGCGGCGTTTTTTTTATCAGCAGTAAACTATTTTTCTCAAAACGCAACCGCGATCCGCTCATTATTTAGCTAATAAAGAATCGGAGTAGTCCCATGGAAGCCGGCTGTTTTCCCTCGTTTTTTTAACTAATTTGTAAAACCAGATGCAAGTTTGAGCGAACGATCAAAATAAAGCACCTCAACACTAAAAAATTATTCTCTTTCGAAAAAAGTTTGTGTAATACTTGTAACGCTACATGGAGATTAACTCAATCTAGAGGGTGTTATAATGAATCGTACTAAACTGGTACTGGGCGCGGTAATCCTGGGTTCCACTCTGCTGGCTGGCTGCTCTAGCAACGCTAAAATCGATCAACTGTCTTCTGACGTTCAGACTCTGAACGCTAAAGTTGATCAGCTGAGCAACGACGTGAACGCAATGCGTTCTGACGTTCAAGCTGCTAAAGACGACGCAGCACGCGCTAACCAGCGTCTGGACAACCAAGCTCACGCTTACAAAAAGTAAGATAGCTTTGGTTATTGAAAACGGCGCACATTGTGCGCCGTTTTTTTTGTCTGTCCGTCACCCTGGGTGTTTCCTGCACGGCAGGCAAAAAAAAGAGGTTCAGCACGCTGAACCCCTCTTCGACCGCTCAATCCTGCAAACCTAGTTCACCGAACTGATTGGCGCTGCCTTGAATGGGCTCTTATTCGCCGCAGGAGCCGCTGCAGGCGTCAAACTCACCGCAGACGGACTCTCCCCTACGTTGACCAGCACCGGCATGCCAGAACGGCGTACAACCGCGCTATCGAACACGGCGCGATCGGTCTGACCATCGGCCGCAAAGGCTTTCTCCGCTTTAGACAACGCGATCGGCATGGTCTGTGGATCGTCGCTTTCCACCCGCGACAGCGGTTGGTGCACTTCCACATAGCGTTTGCCGTCCGGCTCGACCGAAATCTTCACCGGATCGTTGATCACTTGCACCCGCGTACCGCGCGGCACCATGTTGAACAGCGCCTCGATATCCGTCGGACGCAGACGAATGCAGCCGGAGCTGACGCGCATGCCGATACCGAAGTTGGCGTTGGTGCCGTGGATCAGGTATTCACCGCGCCCCATCGCCAGACGCAGGGCGAACAGCCCCATCGGGTTCTCAGGGCCGGCCGGCACCACCGCAGGCAGCGTCACGCCCTGGGCTTGATAGCGCTTGCGGATGTTGGCGGTGGGCGTCCAGGTCGGATTAGGGATCTTCTGGCTAATGGAGGTCACCTCCAGCGGCGTGTGCATCCCGGTCTGGCCGATGCCGATCGGATAGACGATCACTTTGTTCTCGCCTTTCGGGTAGTAATAAAGGCGCAGCTCGGCCAGGTTGACGATGATCCCTTCACGCTTAGTGTCAGGCAGCAGCATTTGGGTCGGAATGGTCAGCACCGTACCCGGCTTGGGCAGGAACGGATCGGTGCCGGGGTTGGCTTCCAGCATGCCCAGCAGGCCGATCTTGTAGTCAGCGGCGATGGCTTCCAGCGGGCGGCCGTCGTTTGGCACGGTATAAGTGGTGTTTTCGCCGATCAGACGGCTGTCCGGCGGCGGCAGCGGGTACTCGGTCGCACTGGCGGCCTGCGTGCCGGCCAATACGGTGGCGAAGACCATGCCCATTAAACTCAACGCACGTTTCATTATCATCCCTATATTTTTATGACGGTTCGCCCACAAGGCTAACGAGCGCCAGGTGGTGGGTAAATCAGACAATACCTGATTAATACTAGCAACGCTGGTATCAAAGGCAATAAGTCCTCTAAAAATCAACACGTTATAACGTAATCGCCGTCATTGATTGTCAACGAAACGTCAACAGTTAAGCTGCTGAAATATCACTGAATTGGGCGCGTTGCCCGGAGGAAAATCGTGAATTGTAAAGACTCATTGACAAAGCAAAGGTATCAATGAGTCTTGAGGATGAAGGCGTTATGGTTCAGGCCAGCTGCGCCGCTTTACTGCGAATGGCGCGGATCATCGCCTCCAGCCCCTGCGAGCGCGAAGGCGTCAGATGTTGGCTGAGCGCCAGCTCGGTGAAAAACGGCCGCACATCAAGATCGACGATCTGCTGCGGCGTCAATTGGCGATACAGAATGAACACCACCGCCAGCAACCCTTTGACGATCGCCGCGTCGCTGTCGCCGTGAAACTCGACCTGCCCCTGCTCATCGCGGCGCATCACGATCCACACCTGGCTCTGACAACCGGAGATCAGGTTGCCAGCCTGCCGCTCCGCCTCGTCCAGCGGCGGCAATTTAGCGCCGAGTTCAATCACGTACAGGTATTTCTCCTCCCAGTTCAGACAGCGGGAGAAATTACGCACCAATTTATCTTTGTCCGGCAAATTCGCCATGAGGATCCTTTTGTACCGCCGGGGACGCGCCCCGGCCTAACCTAATAACTGATGAATGCGTTGCAGCCCGGCCACCAGCCGGTCCACCTCTTCGCGGGTATTATATAACGCCAGCGAAGCGCGGCACATGCTCGGCACCTGATAAAACGCCATCAGCGGCATCGCGCAGTGATGGCCGGTGCGAATGGCGATACCGTACTGATCGAGGAAGCTGCCGACGTCATAGGCATGGTGCTCTCCCAGATTGAAGGCGATCACCCCGGCGCGTTGCGCCGGACCATAGATTTTCAGCGTCGGCACCTGCTTGAGCGCCTCGAGCGCGTAATGCATCAGCGACTGTTCATAATCGTGGATCGCATTCAGGCTCAAGGCTTCGACGTAATCAAACGCCGCGCCCAGCCCCATGATGCCGGCGGTGTTCGGCGAACCGGCCTCGAAGCGCCACGGCGGATCGGCGAAGGTGGTGCCCGCCGTCAGGCTGACCTGCCGGATCATCGAGCCCCCCCCTTCCCACGGCGGCATCTGCTGCAACAACGCCTGGCGGCCATACAGCATGCCGATGCCGGAAGGGCCATACAGCTTATGGCCGGAAAACACGTAGAAATCGCAGTCCAGCGCCTGGACATCGACGCGCTGGTGCATCACCGCCTGCGCGCCGTCCACCAGCACCGTCAGATCCGGTGACAGGGTTCTGGCACGGGCGATGATCTCACGCACCGGGTTGACGGTGCCCAGCACGTTGGAGACCTCGGTCAGCGCCAGCAGTTTACAGGACGCGTCGACCAGTTCCGGCAACCGCGCCAGATCCAGCGTACCGTCCGGCTGCAGCGGCCACACCCGCAGCTGCAACCCGCGCTCCTGCGCCAGCATCTGCCACGGCACGATGTTGGCGTGGTGCTCCATCTCGGTGATGAGAATCGCATCGCCCGGCTGCAGCTGGTGGCGGCCAAAGCTGTTGGCCACCAGATTGATGCCTTCGGTGGTGCCCTTGACGAACACCATCTCTTCCGCCGAGGCAGCATTGATAAAGCGCGCCGCCTGTTCCCGCACCGCTTCCATCTGCTGAGTCGCCTCGGCGCTCAGGGTGTGGATACCGCGATGCACCGCCGCATACCCGTGGCGGTAGAACTCCAGCTCGCGGTCGATCACCGCCTGCGGTTTCTGCGCGCTGGCGGCGCTGTCGAGATAGGCCAGCGGTTGGCCGTTCACCTCACGCGCCAACAGCGGGAAATCGCCGCGCACGCGTTCAATCGGATAACTCATGCAGCCTCCCCCGGCAGGCGCTGGGCAATGCGCGCCAGCACCCGTTCCCGGATGGTGTCGTTGGCGATGCCTTCGGTCAGCTCGGCGGCGAAGGCGAAGATGATCATCTGCTGCGCCGCGTGCTTGTCGATGCCGCGCGACTGCAGATAGAACAGCTGCTCTTCATCGATGCGCCCCACGGTAGCGCCGTGGCTGCACTTGACGTCATCGGCGTAGATCTCCAGCTGCGGCTTGGTATCTACTTCCGCCACCTTGCCCAACAGCAGGTTATGGTTGGTCATCTGGCCGTCGGTTTTGATCGCGTGCTTGGCCACTTTGATCATGCCGTTGAACACCGCCTTGCCGCGATCGCTGACCACGGTTTTATGCAGCTGGCGGCTTTCGCAATAGCCCTTGTTGTGCTCCAGATAGGTGCGGGTGTCGCAAATCTCTTTGCCCACCGGCAGCACCAGGCTGTTGATCACCAGATTCGCGCCTTCGCCGTTCAACTGCGCGCTGGTGTTGTGCCGCGTCAGGCCGGCACCCAGCAGGAAGCTGTCGCTTTTCACCCGCGCGTCGCGGCCGATAACCAGATCGTTGTGAGCAAAGTGGTAGCTTGGCTGGCTCTCAAACGCCAGCTTGCAGTGCAACAGCCCGGCGTTGTCCGCCACATTGGCGGTCAGGCGCGCGCCGGTGAAGTGTGCGGCCTCGCCCAGGCTGACATAGTGTTCGATCACGTCCGCCTCAGCCCCGCGCCCGATCTCCAGATGATGGCGGTGATGCACGGTGTTCACTTCCCCGGCGGCGCCGCGTCCGCTGCTGATGTGCAGCAGATACAGCGGGCGTGCAGGGATCTTGCCGGCCGGCAAGCGAATCAGGCTGGTTTCCTGCGCCAGGCTTTCGGTCAGGTGCAGAAAAATCTCCGGCTGGATCGGCTCCGGCAGCGCCTGCGGCGTGCCGTAGGCGGTCAGCTCGAACTGGTAGTCGCCCAGGTCGCCATCGCTCAGCGCGGCGCTGTAGCGGCCGTCGATAAACACCAGCCGACAGGCATCGATGCCGAGCGCCAGCGCTTCGAGCTGCTCTGCACTCACCGGGGCGGGCTGCGGCTCGAGGAATTGCTGCTCCAGCAGGCTCTCCAGCGGCGTGTATTTCCAGTTTTCATGCTTGCGCGTCGGCCAGCCGAGGCGCAGCGCCTGCTGCCAGTGCGCCAGCGCATGCGGCGAACGCTCGCCGCCGCGGCCTTCGAACAGGCGATACAGCTGCTGCAGCGCGTTTGAATTACTGTTGGTCGGTAAGCCAGCCATAGCCCTGCTCCTCCAACTGTTTCACCAGCGAGAAATCGCCGGATTTGACGATGCGCCCCTGGGACAGCACGTGTACGTAATCCGGTTTGATGTAGTCCAGAATGCGCTGATAGTGGGTCACGATGATAAAGGCGCGCTTGCCGTCCCGCAGCGAGTTGACGCCGTTGGCGACGATTTTGAGCGCATCGATGTCCAGGCCCGAATCGGTTTCATCGAGAATGCACAGATCCGGCTCCAGCGCCGCCATCTGCAGAATGTCGTTGCGTTTTTTCTCGCCGCCGGAGAAGCCGACGTTGACCGAACGGGTCAGCAGATCGGCCGGCATGTCCAGCAGCGCGATTTTCTCTTCGATGAAATCGGCGAAGTCAAAGCGATCCAGAGGCTCCTGGTCGCGGTATTTGCGCACCGCGTTGACCGACGTCTGCAGGAAGAAGTGGTTGCTGACGCCGGGGATCTCCACCGGGTACTGGAAGGCCAGGAACACGCCCTCGCCCGCGCGATCTTCCGGATCCAGCTCCAGCAGATCCTTGCCCTTGAAGGTGACTTCCCCTTCGGTCACTTCGTACTCTTCACGCCCGGCCAGCGTGGCGGACAGCGTGCTCTTGCCCGAGCCGTTCGGCCCCATGATGGCGTGCACTTCGCCCGGTTTGATCTCCAGATCCAATCCCTTGAGGATCTCGTTGCCTTCCACGCTGACTTTCAAATTCTTGATGCTTAACATGCTGTGTCCTCAGATAGCGCCGACGGCGCTAAAAATGCGGCGATTAACCCACGCTGTGTTCCAGGCTGATGGCCAGGAGTTTTTGCGCCTCGACGGCGAACTCCAGCGGCAGCTCGGAGAAAACGTCCTTGCAGAAACCGTTGACGATCATCGAAATGGCGTCATCCTCGCTGATGCCGCGCTGCAGGCAGTAGAACAGCTGGTCATCGCCGATCTTCGAGGTAGTGGCTTCGTGCTCCAGCTGAGCGCTGTTGTTGCGCGCTTCAACGTAAGGGAACGTGTGGGCACCGCTGTCCGGCCCGATCAGCATCGAGTCGCACTGGGTAAAATTACGGGCGTTTTCCGCCCCCGGCAGGATTTTCACCAGGCCGCGATAGGTGTTCTCGCTGTGGCCGGCGGAGATGCCTTTGGCGATGATGGTCGACCTGGTGTTTTTGCCGATGTGGATCATCTTGGTGCCGGTATCCGCCTGCTGATGACCGCTGGTCAGCGCCACCGAGAAGAATTCGCCGATCGAGTTGTCGCCCTGCAAAATCACGCTCGGGTATTTCCAGGTGATGGCCGAGCCGGTTTCCGACTGGGTCCAGGACATTTTCGAACCGGCGCCTTCGCACAGCGCGCGCTTGGTGACGAAGTTGAGGATACCGCCCTTGCTCTCGCCGCCGGAGAACCAGTTCTGCACCGTCGAGTATTTCACTTCGGCGTCTTTATGCAGGATCACTTCCACCACCGCCGCGTGCAGCTGGTAGCTGTCGCGCACCGGGGCGGAACAGCCTTCGATATAGCTGACGTAACTGCCTTCGTCGGCGATCAGGATGGTGCGCTCGAACTGGCCGGTTTTGGCGGCGTTGATGCGGAAGTAGGTCGACAGCTCCATCGGGCAGCGCACGCCTTTCGGCACATAGACGAAGGTGCCGTCGGAGGCCACCGCGGCGTTCAGCGCAGCGAAGAAGTTATCGTTGGACGGCACCACGCGCCCCAGGTATTGACGCACCAGATCCGGGTATTCCTGGATCGCTTCGCCGAACGAGCAGAAGATCACCCCGCTCTCCGCCAGTTTTTCACGGTAGGTGGTGGCGACCGAGACCGAGTCGAAGATGGCGTCCACCGCCACCTCGCTGCCCTCGCGCACCGGCACGCCGAGCTGGTTGAACGCCAGCTCCACTTCGCTGGTCAGGTAATCTTTTTCCGTCGCCGCGCCCGGTTGCTGCTCGGCGCCGGGTTGCGAACCGCATGCATCGTCGCAGCTGCCGCAGGACGGCGCCGAATAGTAACTGTAGTCCTGGTAGTTCAGGCGTTCGTAATTGGCCTTCAGCCAGTGCGGCTCTTCCATCTGCAGCCAGGCGCGATAAGCCTCGAGGCGGAATTCCAGCATCCACTCGGGTTCGTTGCGCTTGGCCGAGATGGCGCGCACCACCTCTTCGTTGATGCCCTTGGCCAACTCATCGGTTGCCAGCTGGGTGAAGAAACCTTCTTTGTAGCGACCTTCGCTGACCCAAGCCTGCACTTCATTAGGCATTTCTACATTGCTTCGTGTCATGTTGATTGCATCGCTCAAACGCCAAAGCTCTCGCCGCACCCGCAGGCATGCTGAGCTTTAGGGTTGTTGAATTTGAATATCTGATTCAGCCCTTCGCGGACGTAATCTACCGTGGTGCCATCGATGAACGGCATGGCCTTCAGCGGCACATAGAGTTTGGCGCCGTCGCGCTCAAACAGCAGATCGTCATCGGCGGGTTCGCGGGTCAGATCCAGCACATAGGCAAAGCCGGCGCAGCCGGATTGTTTCACCCCTAGCTGCAGCCCTTTCACCTGCGGATCCTGCTGCATCAGTTTGGTTATTTGTCGTACGGCGCTGTCGCTGAGCGAAATGCCTTGCCAGACATTTTCATCCAGAGAAAAAGTGCCGACATTTTCCGTTTGCATAGGGTCTACCTCACACTCGTGTTTGGCCACAGCCAATCTGGGTTGCTTATATGTTAGTGATAACGATTATCACTTCAACCGTTTGTTTTGCGGGGGTATCCGCCGCAAGCGCGGTTTTTCGCTGCGGCGTGCGGCAAGCCAGCGGGACATCCGTGGCGGCTTGCGGCGTCTGGCGGCAAGGTGTGCATGCTATCCCTATGAATTTGTTCTTTATCCTGCATCACCGTACCGCACTCCCCGGTGGCCCGTCAGCGTTACAGCGCCGCGGTACGTTGCCGATCTAAACATTCATAGAAAATACCTATTTCTGCATTCTGTCTGTCGTAAATGTGCGTTTATCGGCATTTCGTGGCGCAGAGCAAGCGCGCGCCCTCAGGTTAAAGTTTAGTCGCTCAGCATCAAGTTGGGTCGTCGGCGGCCTTTTACACCCCGCGCGATGAAAAAACGCCACGCCGGGGATTGATCGGCAACGCGGCAGTTTATATGATAATGATTATCATTCAATTTGAATTTGAGCGCGAAGCCAATGACTCTTTCGATCAACGCATGGTTGCTGGGCAAGATTGATGACTACAAATTCAGCGTGCGCGACGCCACGGTGGACTTTTACATGGCCGAAGCGGCGCTACGGCGCCCGGAATGCAATATCGACCACCTGAAGCGGTACAACAGCGTCAGCCTTACCATGGCCAATTTGTGTCTGGAGAACGGCGACGACGACAGCTACCTGCACGCGCTCAGCAAGCTGCACAACCGGCTGATCGTCGAGATCAACAACCCACAGCGTTGCCAGCTGTTTCGGGTGCAAAGCTACCACTTCGCCCGCCATACGCTGACGCTGATCTGCCAAAAATATGCAATGGAAGGCACCTGGGAGAAGGCGAACGCGTTTCAGAAGGACTTCGTCAAACGCGTGCCGTTTCAGCTGTAAAGCGAAAGGCTCCGCAGGCCGATCGCCTGCGGAAAGCGGCGGGGATCAGTCGATGACCGCCGTGGTCAGACGCGAGGTGCAGCACAACCGATCGCGCGCGTCGAAGATCTCGATTTGCCACACCTGATGGCGACGGCCGACGTGCAGTGCGCGGCACACCCCGCGCACCTGGCCATCGAACACCGCGCGCAGGTGGTTGGCGTTGATCTCCAGCCCCACCACTTTCTGCTCGCCCTCACTGCACAGGTAGCCGGCCATCGATCCCATCGATTCCGCCAGCACCACCGACGCCCCGCCGTGCAACAGCCCGAACGGCTGCCGGGTGCGGCCATCGACCGGCATGGTGGCCTCGAGGAAATCCTCGCCCAATTGGGTAAACTCGATGCCCACATGGCTGACCATGCAGCCGTCGCCGGCGCGGTTCAGCTGCTCCAGCGATGTTTCACGTTTCCACAATTTCACTCAATCATCTCCAGAAGTGCCTGTAATGGGTGGCGCACGCCATTGCCCTCGATGCGTTTCACCTGGCTGCGGCAGGAATAGCCGGTCGCCAGGCAGCGCTGCCGCGGCAAACGCTGTAACGTCGGATGCCATGATAGCTCATAAATGCCGAGCGAGTTTTGCAGGTTCTTGGCTTCATGGCCGTAAGTGCCCGCCATGCCGCAGCAGCCGACGCTGACGTTCTCCAGTTTGGCGCCGAAACGGGCGAAGATCGCCGCCCACTGTTGGCCGCTGGCCGGCAGCGCGGTGGTTTCGGTGCAGTGGCCGAACAGATACCACGGCTCGCCGGTCGCCGGCTGTTCGGCGCGATCCGCGATCCGCTGCTGCAGCCATTCATGCACCAGCTGCACCTGGAAATCGCCGCGCTCGGCGCCGAGGATCTCGCGGTATTCGTCGCGGTAACACAGCACCAGCGCCGGATCGACGCCCACCAGCGGCATGCCTAGCTGCGCCACGCGGTTGAGGAAATCGGCGGTTTTGCGCGCGGTGCGGGCGAAGCGCGTCAGGAAACCTTTCACATGTTGCGCCTTGCCGTTCGGCGAGAACGGCAGCAGCACCGGTTTATAGCCGAGCTTCTCCACCAGCCGGACAAAGTCCGCCACCACTTTGGCGTCGTAATAGCTGGTGAACGGATCCTGGACGATCAACACGTGTTCTGCGCGCTGCTCGGCGCTCAGCCCTTCCAACTGCTCCAGCGTCAGCGTGGTCGCGCGGTGGCCGGACAGCTGCTGACGCAGCGTCGGGCTTGACAACAGCGGCAGATCGACCATGCCGATGGCGTTGCGGCTCATCTCCCGCAGCCACGGCTGGCGGAAGAAGAAGTTGAACACCTTTGGCGCGCGGGCCATCAACGGGGTATAGCTCTCCACACCGGCGACCATGTAGTCGCTTACCGGGCGCAGATAGCGAGTGTGGTAGAGCTGCAGGAAGCGCGAACGAAATCCCGGCACGTCAATCTTGATGGGACACTGGGTTGAACAGGCCTTGCAGGCCAGGCAGCCGGACATCGCCTCTTTCACTTCGTGCGAGAAGTCGTACTCGCCCTTGCCGGCGTGCCAGCTGTTGCGGGTTTTCTCGATCAGGCCGCGCAAGCTGAGGCGCTGCTGCGGCAGCTGTTTCTCCAGCGCCAGCGGATCGACCCCCTGCTCGGCCAACAGACGCAGCCACTCGCGCACCAGCGTCGCCCGCCCTTTCGGCGAATGAATGCGGTTGCCGCTGATCTTCATCGACGGGCACATCGGGCTGCGCACGTCGAAGTTGAAGCACAGACCGTTGCCGTTACACTCCAGCGCGCCACGGAACGAGGTGCGCACCTCGACCGGGATCTGGCGATCGAAGGTGCCGCGTTTGACCGCATCCACCTGCATCATCGGCGCATCCACCGCCAGCGGCGAACAGATCTTGCCTGGGTTCAGGCGGTTATCCGGATCGAACGCCGCCTTGATGCGGCGCAGCTCTTCATACAGCGTTTCTCCGAAGAATTCAGGGCTGTATTCCGCGCGGAACCCCTTGCCGTGTTCCCCCCACAGCAGGCCGCCGTATTTGGCGGTCAGCGCCACCACCCGATCGGAGATCTGCTTCATCAGCACTTCCTGCTGCGGGTCGCACATGTCGAGCGCCGGGCGCACATGCAGCACCCCGGCGTCGACGTGGCCAAACATGCCATAGCTCAGATTGTGGTCATCGAGCAGTTGCCGAAATTCGACGATATAGTCCGCCAGATGTTGCGGCGGCACACAGGTGTCCTCGGCGAACGGAATCGGCTTGGCGCGCCCTTTGGCGTTGCCCAGCAGCCCGACCGCCTTCTTGCGCATGTTGTAAATGCGCTCGATGCCCGCCAGATCGCCGCAGATCTGGTACCCGATCACGCCGCCCTGCCGCTGCGCGATCAATTCGTCCAGCCGTTGGCACAGGGCCTCCATCTGGCCGTCGATCAGCGCCCGATCGTCGCCGGCGAACTCGACGATGTTCAGCCCGAGCATCTCTTTATCCGGCACGTCGGCGATCAGTTCGTTCACCGAGTGCCAAACGATGTCTTCACGCGCCAGGTTCAGCACCTTGGAATCGATGGTTTCCACCGACAGCGCCTTGGCCTCGACCATAAAGGGCGCATTGCGCAGCGCCGAGTCGAAGGAGTCGTACTTCACGTTAACCAGACGACGCACCTTCGGCAGCGGCGTGATGTCCAGCCGCGCCTCAGTGATAAACGCCAGCGTGCCCTCGGCGCCGGTCAGAATACGCGTCAAATCGAAGGTTTGCAGATCGTCGCTCAGCACGTGGCGCAGATCGTAACCGGTGAGGAAGCGGTTGAGCTTGGGGAATTTCTCCAGGATCAGCGCGCGCTGCTCGCGGCAGCGGTTGAGCACCGTGCGGTAGATGCGCCCTTCGGCGGTCTCTTCCAGAGCAATCGTTTCCGCCAGCGCCGTCGGCATGGCGCGGGTATCGATCATCTCACCGCCCAGCAGCACCGCCCGCAGGCCCAACACGTGATCGGAGGTTTTGCCGTACACCAGCGAGCCCTGGCCGGAGGCATCGGTGTTGATCATTCCCCCCAGCGTGGCGCGGTTGCTGGTGGACAGTTCCGGCGAGAAGAAGTAGCCGAACGGCCGCAGGTATTGATTCAACTGGTCCTTGATCACCCCGGCTTCGACTTTCACCCAGCCTTGTTCGACGTTGATCTCCAGAATGCGGTTCATATGGCGCGACATATCGACCACGATGCCGGTATTGAGCGACTGGCCGTTGGTGCCGGTGCCGCCGCCGCGCGGGCTGAAGGTCAGCGTGTTGAAGCGCTCTTCTCCGGCCAGACGGGCGATCAGCGCCACGTCGGCGGTGGAACGGGGGAACACCACCGCATCGGGCAGCAGCTGATAGATACTGTTGTCGGTGGCCATCGTCAGCCGGTCGGCATAGCTGGTGGCGGTATCGCCGTTGAATCCGTTTTGCTTCAGTGCTTCCAAAAAGTCGAGCACCCGTTGAACCAGGCCGGGCGCCTGAGAAATCTGTGGGATCATTCGCTTTTTTGACCCTGTCCGTCTATTTTTTATGCGCTGATGTACGCTGAATCGGGCCTTTAATTCAGACCCACCCTATTTTTTAGTGACACTAAAAACTAACATACTCGTTTAGTGAAGGCATTCACATTATTACCGCCCTGCGAGCGCCGCCACAGGCGGCCGCCCGGCGGTGAGAAACCGACCGACAGGCACCCCGATTCGCCGGTGCCAGGGATTTAATTGACCAGGATGAGAACCCACTGATGCCACTCCCGCAATCGCGTTACGACTTACCGCGAATTATTTTCGGCGTGCTGTTTATCGCCATCATGATCGTCGCCTGTTTTTGGGTGATCCAACCGTTTATTCTCGGCTTCGCCTGGGCGGGCATGGTGGTGATCGCCACCTGGCCGCTGCTGCTCAAACTGCAAAAGCTGCTGTGGGGCCGCCGTTCGCTGGCGGTGTTGGTCATGACCCTGCTGCTGATCCTGCTGTTCATTCTGCCTATCTCACTGCTGATCAGCAGCGTGGTGGATAACAGCGCGCCGCTGATCGCCTGGGCCAGTTCGCCGGGCAAACTGCATATTCCCGATCTCGCCTGGCTGCAGTCCGTGCCGATGATCGGCGACAAACTCTATACCAGCTACCACACGCTGGTTAACGCCGGCGGCGCTGCGCTGCTGGCGAAGGTGCAGCCGTACTTTGGCCAAACCGCCACCTGGTTCGTGGCGCAGGCGGCGCATATCGGCCGTCTGCTGCTGCACTGCGCGCTGATGCTGCTGTTCAGCGCCTTGTTGTATGCGCGCGGTGAGCAGGTGGCGCTGGGTATCCGCCACTTTGCGGTGCGCCTCGGTTCCGCGCGCGGCGATGCGGCGGTGCTGCTGGGCGGCCAGGCGATCCGCGCCGTCGCGCTGGGCGTGGTGGTGACGGCGTTGGTGCAGTCGGTGCTGGGCGGCATCGGTCTGGCGGTAAGCGGCATTCCTGCCGCCACTCTGCTGACGATGCTGATCTTCATCTGCTGTGTGGCGCAATTGGGGCCGCTGTTGGTGCTGGTGCCGGCCATCATCTGGCTGTACTGGCACGGCGACACCACCTGGGGCACCGTGCTGCTGGTCTGGAGCTGCGTGGTGGCCACGCTGGATAACGTGCTGCGCCCGGTGCTGATCCGCATGGGCGCCGATCTGCCGCTGCTGCTGATCCTGTCCGGCGTTATCGGCGGTTTGCTGGCCTTCGGCATGATTGGCCTGTTCATCGGCCCGGTGGTGTTGGCGGTATCTTATCGCCTGCTGACCGCTTGGATGGATGAAGCGCCGGAGCCGACCTCCGCGCCGGAGCAAGTCATCGACGATCTGGAAAAACGCTAATTCCCCCTTCCGCCCGCAGCGTCGGGCGGAGCTTTTCACGCCCGTCATTATTTCTACCTCATTCGAGTAATATTTCCGCCCAATATAATGCCGCCCTATATTGATTACGGTACGGCGAATGAAAGATGCAATGTAAATCCCTGTTTGTTGCAAACGGAAAAAAGAGATAACTCCCGCAAATAAAATGTGATGCCGCTATCGATTAGGATGATTCTTAATGACTAGTCGCGTTCAAAAATCTAGTATTATGGCCATCTATTGCTTCAAATCACTGATTTTAAAGCAACCTTTCTGAACAATGTAATGCCATACATGTGAATTGCTGTGTGTAGTCTTTGCCCATCTCCTACGGTGGGCTTTTTTTTATTCTTTTTTCGTCGAATTGATTATTTTACGCGCCGTTATTTACATTCGGAAATAAAAAGGCCGCAGCGTTAACTGCGGCCCGACGTTAATGCCTCAGTGAGGCCGAGACATTATTTCTTTTTCGACAAATTGATCCAGGTCTGCACCACAGTGTCCGGGTTGAGCGACAGGCTGTCGATGCCCTGCTCCATCAGCCACTCGGCGAAGTCTTCATGGTCAGACGGGCCCTGGCCGCAGATGCCGACGTATTTGCCGTGGCGCTTGGCCGCCTGAATCGCCATCGACAGCAGCGCTTTCACCGCCTCGTTGCGCTCGTCGAACAGTTCCGACACTACGCCGGAATCGCGATCGAGCCCCAGCGCCAGCTGAGTCATGTCGTTGGAGCCGATGGAGAAGCCGTCGAAGTGCTCGAGGAACTGATCCGCCAACAGCGCATTGGACGGGATTTCGCACATCATGATCACTTTCAACCCGTTTTCGCCGCGTTTCAGCCCCTGACGCGCCAACTCGGCCACCACCGCTTCCGCCTGCGCCACGGTGCGCACGAACGGCACCATGATTTCAACGTTGGTCAGCCCCATATCGTTACGCACGCGTTTCACCGCCTCGCACTCCAGCGCGAAGCAATCGCGGAAACTGTCGGCCACGTAACGGCCGGCGCCGCGGAAGCCCAACATCGGGTTCTCTTCGTGCGGTTCATACTTGTCGCCGCCCACCAGGTTGGCGTACTCGTTGGATTTGAAGTCGGACAGACGCACGATCACGCGCTTCGGCCAGAAGGCGGCGCCCAGCGTCGCGATGCCTTCGGTCAGGCGACCGACGTAGAACTCGACCGGGTGATCGTAACCCTGCATCAGCGCGCGAATTTCATTTTGCAGCGCCGGCGTCTGCTGGTCGAACTCCAGCAGCGCGCGCGGGTGCACGCCGATCATGCGGTTGATGATAAATTCCAGCCGAGCCAGGCCCACGCCTTCGTTCGGCAAACGCGCGAAGTCGAAAGCGCGATCCGGGTTGCCGACGTTCATCATGATCTTCAGCGGCAGATCCGGCAGCTCGGTCACTTCGGAGCTCTGCACGCTGAAGTCCAGCATGTCGCTGTAAACGAAGCCGGTGTCGCCTTCCGCGCAGGAGACGGTGACTTTCTGGCCGTCTTTCAGCACGTCGGTGGCGTGGCCACAGCCCACCACCGCCGGAATGCCCAGCTCACGGGCGATGATCGCCGCGTGACAGGTGCGCCCGCCGCGGTTGGTGACGATCGCGGCGGCCTTCTTCATGATCGGCTCCCAGTCCGGGTCGGTCATGTCGGTCACCAGCACGTCGCCCGGCTGGATGCGATCCATTTCGCTGATGTCGTGGATCACTTTCACCGGACCGGCGCCGATGCGGTGGCCGATGGCGCGGCCTTCCACCAGCACCGGGCTGGTGCCGTTCAGCTGGTAGCGTTCCATGGTCTGCTCGTTGGAGCGTACGGTCTCCGGGCGCGCCTGCACGATCAGCAGCTTGCCGGTATGGCCGTCTTTCGCCCACTCGATATCCATCGGGCGGCCGTAATGTTTTTCGATCAGGATCGCCTGCTGCGCCAGCGCCTGCACTTCTTCATCCGTCAGCGAGAAACGGCTGCGCTGCGCTTCCGGCACGTCTTCGATGCGCACCTGCTTGCCGTGATCCTGCGACGGCGCGTATACCATGCGGATCTTTTTCGAACCCAGGTTGCGGCGCACGATCGCCGGCTTGCCGTTTTGCAGCGTCGGTTTGTGCACGTAGAACTCATCCGGGTTCACCGCGCCCTGCACCACCATTTCACCCAAGCCGAAAGCGGAGGTGATGAAGACCACCTGATCAAAGCCGGACTCGGTGTCGATGGTGAACATGACGCCCGAGGAGGCCAGATCCGAGCGCACCATGCGCTGTACGCCGGCCGACAACGCCACGCCGCGGTGATCGTAGCCCTGGTGCACGCGATAAGAGATGGCGCGATCGTTGAACAGCGACGCGAACACGTGCTTGATCGCCACCATTACGGCGTCGATGCCCTGCACGTTGAGGAAGGTTTCCTGCTGACCGGCAAAGGAGGCGTCCGGCATGTCTTCCGCCGTGGCGGAGGAGCGCACCGCAAAGGAAGCTTCCGGTTCGCCGTCGGCGAGCTGTTGGTAAGCCTGATGAATTTCACGCTCGAACTCGGCGTGGAACGGCGTGTCGATCACCCATTGGCGGATCTGGGCGCCGGCCTTGGCCAGTTGGGCAACGTCGTCAACGTCAGTCTGATCCAGTAACTGATAGATGCGCTGGTTAACACCGCTTTGTTCGAGGAAATCGTTAAACGCCTGTGCGGTGGTGGCAAAACCGTTAGGCACGGCCACGCCCAAATCGGAAAGATTGGTGATCATTTCACCGAGGGAGGCATTTTTGCCGCCGACACGGTCAACGTCGTGCATGCCAAGCTGGTTGTACCAAAGCACATTACGCAAGTCTGGGCCATTGTTGGACATCGAGACAATCCTTATTGCTATCAGTAGGGTAAAGACGGATTTAATTCGCTTGCTTTACGGCACCGCTAACACGGAGCCGAATCAGACTAGCACACTGATCCGGGGAAAATGGAAAGGTGAATCGATCAACCCACTGAAGAAAGTGGTTTTTAAGAGAATGTCCTAACCGGCTGATTTGCCTGGGAACCGTTCCCAATCGCACGAAAAGCTTAGTTCTCAACAAATTACGCTCTTTTTAAAATTCTGTTTTAATGACCACGCAAACGCTATCGTTTTTGGTGAAAATAGCGGCAAATTTACGTTTCGGCTCGAACAGCGTCGCTGCGCCGCGATTTCTACCGCCGCCAAAGCGCGCTTTTCTTCGTGCGCCGCCGCAAGACGCTTTACCGCCCCGCCGTCACAATTTTTTCCCTCGCCCCTTTACCCGCGGATCGTCTGCGGCTCATGATATTGGCAGTGATGACAGCAGGAACACCGTTTTCAGGTAAGGAGCCTCGGGTGGAAAGAAGCGTTTTTTATATTTCGGATGGTACGGCGATCACCGCGGAAGTGCTGGGGCACGCGGTGCTGTCGCAGTTCCCGGTCACGGCGACCACGTACACCTTGCCGTTTGTCGAAACCGAGGCGCGCGCACGCGCAGTTCGCCAACAAATCGATGATATCTATAATGAAACCGGTGTACGGCCGCTGGTGTTTTACTCCATCATCTCGCCGGAAGTGCGCGACGTGATCGTTCAGAGCCAAGGCTTCTGTCAGGATATCGTGCAGGCGCTGGTCGGCCCGCTGCAGGGTGAGCTGGAGGTGGAGCCGACGCCGGTGCCGAACCGCACCCACGGCCTGACCGCCAGCAACCTCGGCAAATACGACGCGCGCATTGCCGCCATCGACTATACCCTGGCGCATGACGACGGCATTTCGCTGCGCAACCTCGATCAGGCGCAGGTGATCCTGCTCGGCGTGTCGCGCTGCGGCAAAACCCCCACCAGCCTTTATCTGGCGATGCAGTTCGGCATCCGCGCCGCCAACTACCCGTTTATCGCCGACGATATGGACAATTTGCACCTGCCGGCCTCGCTGAAACCGTTTCAGCATAAATTATTCGGCCTGACCATCGATCCGGAGCGCCTGGCGGCGATCCGCGAAGAGCGGCGCGAAAACAGCCACTACGCTTCATTGCGCCAGTGCCGCATGGAGATCGCCGAGGTCGAGGCGCTGTTCCGCAAAAATCAGATCCGCTACCTCAATACCACCAACTATTCGGTCGAAGAGATCTCCACCAAAATCCTCGACATCCTTGGCATGAGCCGCCGCATGTTTTGATCTTTTCCTCGCGGGGCCGTCGCGCCCCGCCGCCTGCCGTTTATTTCAGCAGCAGCTGATTTTTTTGTGCTTTTTTTCGCGGCTTTGATCAACAGAACGCAATCTCTACGGTTGAATTCAGCGCTTTTTGCGTTATTGTGATCGCCATCACTTCCCGGCACTCCTGCCGCAGAGAAGAACAGTTTCCAGGGAACAACATGCACAAAACAGATGAACTGCGGACCGCGCGCATCGACAGCCTCGTCACGCCGCAAGCGTTGGCGGACAAGCTGCCGATCTCGGCGGCCGTCGCCGATAACGTGACAGCGTCACGCAAACGCATTGAAAAAATCCTCACCGGCGAAGACCGCCGCCTGCTGGTGGTGATCGGCCCCTGCTCCATTCACGATCTCGACGCCGCCGTCGATTACGCCGGCCGGTTGAACGCCCTGCGCGAACGTTACCAGGACCGCCTGGAGATCGTGATGCGCACCTATTTCGAAAAACCGCGCACCGTCGTCGGCTGGAAAGGCCTGATCTCCGATCCGGCGCTGGACGGCACCTTCCAGGTGAACCGCGGCATCGAAATGGCGCGCCGCCTGCTGCTGGAAGTGAACCAGCTCGGCCTGCCGACCGCCACCGAATTCCTGGACATGGTGGTTGGCCAATATATCGCCGACCTGATCAGCTGGGGCGCCATCGGCGCGCGCACCACCGAAAGCCAGATCCACCGTGAAATGGCCTCGGCGCTTTCCTGCCCGGTCGGCTTCAAAAACGGCACCGACGGCAACACCCGCATCGCCATCGACGCCATTCGCGCGGCGCGCGCCGGGCACATGTTCCTGTCGCCGGACAAACATGGCCAGATGACCATCTACCAGACCAGCGGCAACCCATATGGCCACATCATCATGCGCGGTGGCAAAACGCCGAATTACCACGCCAGCGACATCGCCGCCGCCTGTGACAGCCTGCGCGAGTTCGATCTGCCTGAACACCTGGTGATCGACTTCAGCCACGGCAACTGCCAGAAAATGCACCGCCGCCAGTTGGAAGTGGCCGACAACGTCTGCCAGCAGATCCGCGCCGGCTCCGCCGCCATCACCGGCGTGATGGCGGAAAGCTTCCTGGTGGAAGGCACGCAGAAGATCGTCGCCGGCCAACCGCTGACCTATGGCCAGTCGATCACCGATCCTTGCCTGAGCTGGTCCGACAGCGAACAGCTGCTGGCGATGCTGGCGGATGCGGTCGATAGCCGTTTCTGACGCAACACAGGCCGGGGCCTCGCCCCGGCTTTCTCCCTTCTGTCCCGCTCATCTATACTGATTGCAACGCTTTAGCACCCGCCGAAACGCACTGGGAGCCCCGGCATGATTCACTCTCTGTTATCCATCCCCTGCGTCACGCTGCAGGGCGAGCAAAAAACGCTGGGCGATTTCCCGGCGCGCGCTTACCTGGTGGTCAACACCGCCAGCAAGTGCGGCTTCACCCCGCAATACCGCGGGCTGGAAAATCTGTGGCGATACTATCGCGAGCGCGGCCTGATGGTGCTCGGCTTCCCCTGTAACCAGTTTGGTTCTCAGGAACCGGGCAGCCCGCTGGAGATCGCCAATTTTTGCAGCCTTAACTACGGCGTCAGTTTCCCGCTGTTCAGCAAGATCGACGTTAACGGCCCCGGCGCGCACCCGCTGTTCAATGAGCTGAAACGCCTGGCGCCCGGCATTCTCGGCAGCCACCGCATCAAATGGAACTTCACCAAGTTCCTGCTCACCGCCGACGGCCAGCGCGTGACGCGCTTTGCGCCGATCACCAAACCCGAACGCCTGTTTGACCGCATCGAAACCCTGCTGAAATAACGCCCCTTTTTTACGGGCCGAGTGCGCTCGGCCCGCCGCCGGATGCCCGTTCGACAAAAAGGTTCCATCGGTAAGAAAATTTTCCTTGATGTAACCTTTCCTTCACATGATAATGATTCTCAGTTTGATATTAATTACCATTTAATGGTCTGTTTTTTAAGCACAATGATGATGGATACTGCCAACACGCCAACCCCCGCCGCCGCGGCCCCGAACGAGCACAGCGCAAACGCGCCGCCCAGCTACGACAGTGCACAGCTGCTCGGCGCCGACGGCATCGCGTTCATTACCCATCAGGGCCAGCGCTATCAACTGCGGCAGACCAAAGCCGGGAAATTGATCCTGACCAAATAACCACAGAATCCTCAAACGCCAGCCACCCCGATCGTTTGATCCAGGCAGCCAGCAAATCTATTGATATGTTTTATTACATACGGAGAGTTGCACCATGCCTCTGACATTTTCCACCCGGCTGCGTTTTTCCGCTTTGAGTCTGGCGATTGCCTGCGCTCTGCCTACGGTGGCCTTGGCACAAAACACCAGCACAACATCCCCTTCCAACGCGGCAGCGGCTAAAAAAACCAAAGCCGCCGACGAGACCATGACCGTGGTCGCCACCGGCAACCAACGCAGCAGCTTTGAAGCGCCGATGATGGTCACGGTCATCGAAGGCAATTCGCCGGAAAGCCAGACCGCCACCTCCGCCGCCGATATGCTGCGGCGCGTGCCGGGCATCACCGTCAACGGCACCGGGCGCAGCAACGGCCAGGATGTGACGATGCGCGGCTATGGCAAGAACGGCGTGCTGACGCTGGTCGACGGCATTCGCCAGGGGACCGATACCGGCCACATCGGCGGCACCTTCCTCGATCCGGCGCTGGTCAAACGCATTGAAATCGTGCGCGGCCCTTCTGCGCTGCTGTATGGCAGCGGCGCGCTGGGCGGCGTTATCGCTTACGAGACCGTCGATGCCGCCGATCTGCTGCTGCCGGGCCGCGATAGCGGGTTCCGCGTCTACGGCACCGCCGGCACCGGCGATCACAGTTTGGGCATGGGCGCCAGCGCCTACGGCAAGACCGATAACCTCGACGGCCTGCTGTCGTTCGGCACCCGCGATGTCGGCAACCTGCGTCAGGGCAACGGTTTCGATGCGCCTAACGACGAAACCATCAGCAACGTGCTGGCCAAAGGCACCTGGAAGATCGACGACAATCAGTCGCTGAGCGGCGATCTGCGTTATTACAACAACGACGCCCAAGAGCCGAAAAACCCGCAGACGCCGGACAGCTCGAGCGGCAACCCGATGACCAACCGTTCCACCATTCAGCGCGACGCCGCTCTGAGCTATAAGCTCAAGCCGGTCGGCCAGGATTGGCTGGACGCCACCGTCAAGCTGTACACCTCGGAAGTCAAAATCAATGCGCACAACGCCGGCGCGACCGACGAATTCCGCAAGCAGACCACCAACGGCGGCAAGCTGGAAAATCGCACGCGCCTGTTCGCCGACAGCTTTGCGTCACACTTGCTTACCTACGGCTCCGAGGTCTATGAACAGAAACAGCAGCCGGGAGGCGCCACCACCAGCTTCCCGCAAGCCAAGATCAACTTCGCCTCCGGCTGGCTGCAGGATGAAATTACGCTGCGCGACATTCCGATCACCGTGCTGGCGGGCACGCGCTACGACGATTATAAAGGCAGCAGCCAGGGCCACGAAGACGTCAAGGCTGACAAATGGTCGTCCCGTGGCGCCCTGAGCTACTCGCCGACCGACTGGCTGATGCTGTTCGGCTCCTATTCCCAGGCCTTCCGCGCCCCAACCATGGGCGAGATGTACAACGATTCGCGCCACTTCCCCGGCAACTATTGGGTGCCTAACCCGAATCTGCGGCCGGAAACCACCAGCACCACCGAAGCCGGTTTCGGCCTGCGCTTCGATGATCTGCTGCTGGCGGATGACAGCCTGCAATTCAAGGCCAGTTACTTCGATACCGACGCCAAAGACTACATTTTCATGTATGTCACTCGAACGCAGACCGCCTCAGCGAATATCTCTCGCGCCAAGATTTGGGGTTGGGACACCTCGCTGAACTACCAGACCAAGTGGTTTAACTGGGATCTGGCCTACAACCGCACACGCGGCAAGGACAAGTCTCGCAATGGCGAGCTGAACGCGAAAAGCGGCGATTGGCTGGCCGACATCAGCCCGGATACCGTCACCAGTTCGCTGGACGTGCCGCTGGGCGAAACCGGTCTGTCCGCCGGCTGGGTCGCCACCTTCGCGGAACGCGCCACTCGCGTACAAACGGGGACGCCGGAGCAAGGCGGCTATGGCGTCAACGACTTCTATCTGAGCTACAAGGGCCGCGATCGTCTGCAGGGCATGACCACCACCGTGGTGTTGGGCAACGCCTTCGACAAAGAATACTACTCGCCGCAGGGCGTCCCGCAGGATGGCCGCAACGCCAAACTGCTGGTCAGCTACCAGTGGTGATCATTTGACTATCAGGCGGACACCCGGTGTGTCCGCCATTCGCATTACAGCGCAGGAGAATCCCGCATGAGCAACACCCTATACGAACGCTACCAACAGGCCAAAATCGACCACCCAGGCAAATACGCCCGCGATCTGGCGGCGATCCTCGGCGTCAGCGAAGCGGAACTGACGCACGCCCGCGTTGGCCACGACGCCCGCCGCCTGCAGGCCGACGCCCGCACGTTGCTGACCGAACTCGAGCAAGTGGGCGTCACCAAGTCCATCACCCGCAACAGCTATGCGGTACATGAGCAGATGGGCCGCTACCGCAACCAGCACCTCAACGGCCACGCCGGGCTGATCCTCAACCCGCGCGAGCTGGATCTGCGCCTGTTCCTCAACCACTGGACCAGCGTCTTCGCCATGAGCGAAACCAACAAGCGCGGCGTGCGCCACAGCATTCAGTTCTTCGACCAACAGGGCGATGCGCTGCACAAGGTCTATACCACCGAAGAAACCGATCTGCCGGCCTGGATGGCGCTGGTGGAGCGCCATCTGAGCGAAGAAAACCCGGCGCTGGCGCTGCAGCCCGCCGAGGCGAGCGCCTCGGATGAAACGACGCAAGATCATGCCAAAATCGACGCTGAGTGGCGCGCGATGACCGACGTTCACCAGTTCTTCCAGCTGCTGAGCCGCAATAAGCTCACGCGCCAACAGGCCTTCCGCGCCGTCGGCGACGATCTGGCCTATCAGGTAGACAACAGCGCGCTGTCGCAGTTGCTGGAAGCGGCGCAGCAGCAGCAAAACGAGATCATGATCTTCGTCGGCAACCGCGGCTGCGTGCAGATCTTCACCGGCCAGATCGAACGTCTGATGCCGCAGGAAGGCTGGATTAACGTGTTCAACCGCCGCTTCACGCTGCATCTGATTGAAGGCGCCATCGCCGAAAGCTGGATCACCCGTAAACCGACCAAGGACGGCATCGTCACCAGCCTGGAGCTGTTCGCCGCAGACGGCACGCAGATCGCGCAGCTGTATGGCCAACGCACCGAAGGCCAGCCGGAGCAAACCCAGTGGCGCGAACAGGTTGCTGCGCTCGCCGCCAAGGATATCGCCGCATGAAATCTTCCTTAATCCGCCGCCTGGCGCTGATGATGACGCTGGCGCTGCCGCTCACCGCCGCGGCGGCACAGCGCATCGTCTCGATCGGCGGCGACGTGACGGAAATCGCCTTTGCGCTCGGCGCCGGCGACGACGTGATCGCCCGCGATAGCACCAGCCTACATCCGGAAGCGGTGAAAAAGCTGCCGGACGTCGGCTATATGCGCCAGCTGAACGCCGAAGGCATTCTGGCGCTGAAGCCGACGCTGGTGCTGACGACCGAGCTGGCACAGCCGGCGCTGGTGCTCAAACAGCTGGCGGACAGCGGCGTCAAAGTGGTCAGCGTGCCGGGTGACACCACCCTGCAGGCGGTGCCGCAGAAGATCGCCGCGATCGCCGCCGCGTTGCAACGCGTTGAGCAAGGCAAACAGCTGAGCGAGCGCTATCAACAGCAGCTGGCGGCGGTCGATACCACTCCGCTGCCGGTGAAGGTGCTGTTCGTGATGAGCCACGGCGGCATTACGCCGATGGCGGCCGGGCAACACACCGCCGCCGACGCGGTGATCGCCGCCGCCGGCCTGAAAAACGCCATGCAGGGCTTTGACCGCTACCGCCCGCTGTCGCAGGAAGGCGTCATCGCCAGCGCGCCGGATCTGTTGCTGGTCACCACCGACGGCGTGCGCACCCTCGGCGGCGAACAGCAGCTGTGGACGCTGCCGGGCCTGGCGTTGACGCCGGCAGGAAAGCAGCGTCGCGTGCTGATCGTCGATGACATGGCGCTGTTGGGCTTCGGTCTGGAAACGCCGGCGGCGCTGGCCAAGCTGCGCCACGCGGCGGAGCAAAAGTAATGCGCTGCCGCACCTCGCCTCAGTGGGCCATCATCGGTCTGCTAGTGCTGCTGACGCTGCTGGCGCTGGTCGCCGCCAACCTGGGCGCGCTGACGCTGTCGTTTCGCACTCTGTGGCACGAACCTTTCAGCGATGCCGCCTGGCACATCTGGCTGAATATCCGCCTGCCGCGCGTGCTGCTGGCGGTGGTGATCGGCTGCGCGCTGGCCGTGTCCGGCGCCGTGATGCAGGGGCTGTTCCGCAACCCACTGGCGGATCCTAGCCTGCTGGGCATCAGCAGCGGCGGCGCGTTGTTTGTCGCGCTGTTCATCGTGATGCCGCTGGCGTTGCCGGTGACGATCGCGCTATACGGCCATATGCTGGCGGCGTTCCTCGGCAGCCTGCTGGTATCGTTATTGATCTACGGCATCAGCCGCAGCGGGCACGGCAATCTGTCGCGACTGCTGCTGGCGGGCATCGCCATCAACGCCCTGTGCATGGCGGCCATCGGCGTGCTCTCCTACGTCAGCAGCGATCAACAGCTGCGCCAGTTCTCGCTGTGGATGATGGGCAGCCTCAGCCAGTCGCAGTGGCCGACGCTGGCGGTTTCCGCCTCGCTGATTTTGCCTACGGCGCTGCTGACGCTGCTGCAGGCGCGCCGGCTGAACCTGTTGCAGCTGGGGGATGAAGAGGCCCACTACCTCGGGGTTAACGTCCAGCGCGCCAAGCTGCAGCTGCTGTTGCTGAGCGCCCTGCTGATCGGCGCGGCGGTGGCGATGAGCGGCGTGATCGGCTTCGTCGGTCTGGTGGTGCCCCATCTGGTTCGCATGCGCCTCGGCGGCGATCACCGCTGGCTGCTGCCCTGCTCCGCGCTGGGCGGCGCCTGCCTGTTGCTGGTCAGCGATACGCTGGCGCGCACGCTGGTGGCGCCGGCCGAAATGCCGGTGGGGTTGATGACCAGCCTGATCGGCGGTCCTTACTTCTTGTGGCTGGTGATGCGCCAGCGGGAGCGAACCGGTGGATAACGCCGCCTGCCTGACGGCCCGAGAGCTGCGCTACAGCCTCGGTGCGCGCCGCCTGATCAACGACGTTTCACTCAGCCTCGCCGGCGGTGAGATGGTGGCGATTATCGGCCCTAACGGCGCCGGAAAATCGACGCTGTTGCGCTTGCTGACCGGCTATCTGACGCCGGACTGTGGCGAATGCCGGCTGCTCGACCGCCCGCTGGAACACTGGGCGCCGCAGCAGTTGGCCAAAGTCCGGGCCGTGATGCGCCAGTACAGCGATCTGGCGTTTCCCTTCAGCGTGGAAGAAGTGGTCAGCATGGGGCGGGCGCCGCACGGCAAACGCGACCAGCATCAGGCGCTCCAACAGGTGATGGAACAAACCGACTGCCTGGCGCTGGCGCAGCGCGACTACCGTCAGCTTTCCGGCGGCGAACAACAACGGGTGCAGCTGGCGCGGGTGTTGGCGCAGCTGTGGCAGCCGCAACCGTCCCCCGCCTGGCTGTTCCTCGACGAGCCGACCTCGGCGCTGGACCTGTATCACCAGCAGCACACCCTGCGCCTGCTGCGCTCGCTGACGCGCCAACAGCCGCTGGGCGTCTGCTGCGTGCTGCACGATCTCAATCTGGCCGCGCTGTACGCCGATCGGATCCTGCTGTTGCATCAGGGCCGCTTGGTGGCGAGCGGCACGCCGCAGGAAGTGCTGCAGGCCGACATTCTCACCCGCTGGTATCAGGCCGATCTCGGCGTGGTGCATCATCCCGAAGCGTCGCTGCCGCAGGTCTATCTACGTCAATAACATCAAGGGCGCCATGAGGCGCCCTTTTTCATCTCAGCTGGAGCAGGAAATCTCCAAATGTTTGCCCCAGTCCGGCGGCAGCGCGGCGAGATCGTCATACTCCGGCGCATCGTCGAACGGCCGCAGCAGGGCCTGATGCAACCGCTGCAAACGGCCCACGTCGTCTTTCTCTGCGTCCTCAATCGCCTGCTGCGCCAGATAGTTGCGCAGGATCAGGCGCGGGTTCACCGCCTTCATCGCCCGTTGCCGTTCCGCATCACTCACCTGTTCCTGCTGCAGACGCCTGCGATACTGCTGATACCAGGAATCGAACGCCGCGCGGTCGATAAACTCGTCGCGCAGCGGCGACTGCGCCTGTTGCTGTTCAGTGTCGCTCAACAGGCGGAACGTGCGGGTATAGTCCCGCCCTTCCTGCGCCATCAGGCTCAACAGACCGGTGAGCACGTCATTATCCTGCGCCGTCGGCGTGAAGAAGCCGAGTTTGGCGCGCATCTGTTCACCGTAGGCGCGCATCAGCGCCGGCTCATACGCCGCCAGCGCCTGCTGCAGCTGTTCGGTGGTCATCAGCCCCGACAGGGTCTGCGCCAGGCGATGCAGGTTCCACAGCGCCACCGCCGGCTGATTGTCGAAGGCGTAACGCCCCTGATGGTCGGAGTGGTTGCAGATATAGCCGGGCTGGTAGTCGTCCAGGAAGCCATAAGGGCCGTAATCGATGGTGATGCCGAGAATCGACATATTGTCGGTGTTCATCACGCCGTGGGCGAAACCGACGGTTTGCCAATGGGCGATCAAACGCGCCGTGCGTTCGACCACGTCGGTAAACCACAGCAGGTAACGCTCAGCCTGATCCTGCAGCTGTGGCCAGTGATGGGCGATGACAAAATCCGCCAGCTGCCGCACCTGCTCCGGCTGTTTGCGGTAGTAAAAGTGTTCGAAGTGGCCGAAGCGCACATGGCTTTCCGCCACCCGCAGCAGCATCGCGCCGCGTTCCGGCTGCTCGCGATATACCGGTTGTTGACTGGTGACAATAGTTAACGCACGCGTGGTGGGGATCCCCAGATGGTGCAACGCCTCAGAGGCCAGAAACTCGCGGACAACCGAACGCAGCACCGCGCGACCATCACCCATGCGTGAATACGGCGTCAGCCCGGCGCCCTTCAGGTGCCAGTCGCGGTGGCTGCCGTCCGCCATGACCTGTTCGCCCAGCAAAATGCCGCGGCCATCGCCCAGTTGCCCGGCCCACACGCCGAACTGGTGGCCACTGTACACCTGCGCCAGCGGCTGCATGCCCGGCAGCAGCGTTTCTCCCGCCCAAATCGGGGTTTTATCCTGAGTAAACCAACTTTCATCCAGCCCCAGCTCGCGCGCCAGCGGCTCGCTATGGTACAGCAGGCGCGTATCCTTGAGCGGCGTCGGATTCAGAGCGGTGTAGAAACCAGGTAACTGTTGGTAGTAAGCGTTATCGAACTGCGGCATAGGCCCTCCGTTTCAGCGTAGTGTAGAGCGTGAACGGGCGGATTAACACCGAAGGAATGCAGGGAGAACGCATCCGCCTGTCGCCAGAACGGATGCGGGAGGTTTCGCGTGAGGAAACGCGCTGAACGTCAGCTGACAAACGCGGTTATCAGCAAAACGTGGGGGAATAACGGCGACTGAATCACGCTAAACATCACCCCGTCGCTTATTTACCTCATTGTGTGTAGTTTTTTTGTATCACTTCTTAATTATTGAACTCGCTGGGCATCGTCAGCAAAGCTTGCAGATTATCCACACCAACGCTGGGCCATAAAAAACCTTGCAGGCCTAAAACACCGGCGTATCTGAGTTTATTAAAATACTCTTTTTTCTCTATTCCTCCGACGATCACGCCGTTACATAACAGGTTGATATTCTTTAACAACGAGTCAATGACCACGTCATACCCCTGATGGGTAAACAGCTGCCAGTAAAAACGTTTGTCTATCTTTACGTAGTCAAACAAACCATCGTACAACGCGGTCAACGTGGCCTTACCGGAACCGAAATCATCGAGCCACAGCGTAAACATTTCGCTTAATCGCCGCACGCTCGGGTTGTTCTTACCGGCCGAAAGATTCGGAAAACTCTCACTCATTTCAAATGCAATAAAAGGATATTGCCCGATCCTTTGGCACAACGCCGAATCGGAAAGAATAAGCTCAACGATGGTTTCTTCGATATTGATGGTCAACTGTACGTTGTTATCGGTAAACCAAGCCGCATGCTGCTCCGCAAGTTTCAGTTGCTCATTAAATAACTCAATCCTTTGTTCAGGCGCCAATAAATTAATCCCAATTTCGGCCGGCATGGCTAAATCACCGTCGAGACTGTTGAAACGGCTCAACATTTCCACCGCCAACAGCCCGCCCTCCATTGAGTAAACAGGTTGAAAAACATAGCTACTAATAAAGTCAGCTTCGAGTTGGATGTTCATTTTAATGCCACAGGATGAATGGCTAGCGTATCATCGTATATCAATACATTTTATCGATCAATCCCTCTGGGATTAATCGGAAATATCAATGTAAATACCCATGAAATATCATTTAATTGATAGATTAAAGCTATACGACAATCGTAAAAGGCGCAAAGAAAAGCAGCCGGACTTATGCCAAGGTAGCCGCCAAACGCGTTATGCGAAAAGGTATTTGACTTAAGTTGAATGGATTTATGGCTAAATTTGACTTATCTCCTTTGTTTTATTTAAGAAAAATCCTAAATAAAGTAAAATAATCTTTCCTTCTTAACGCCAATTTTCCCTGCCGTTAACGACGACTGATTAAATTTAATAACGCATCAATTCCGCCCGTTATTCGCGGCATTGAAATCGTAAAAAAATGCCCACCTTGATTTTCAGAAAATCTGCGCTACCACCCTGCAAAACGTCGATTTCAGCGATAAAAAAAGGGATGAGCACGCTCATCCCTTCATCACCAGGCCTGCGCTAGCGGATCGTTTCGCTCAGCCATTGCCGCAGCTCGGCTAATTCGGCCGCCTGCTGAGGATAGTCCGCCATCAGCCGGTCACAGCAAGCGGCAACGGGCTCGCTTCGATACGCGCAGCCCACCAGCATCTCCGCCAACCGCTGCAGCGGGGCGGGATTCAGGCTGTCGGTGAATACCTGCGCGCGAACGATCGCCCCCTTCTCCACATCGAAGAACAGGTCTACGCCGCCCCAGACAAAGCGTTCGTTGAGCAAGTGGCTGAACGCCGGCGCCTTGCCAAAATTCCATTCCCAACTGCTCTGTTTGGCGAACTGCGCGGCAAAATCGGGCAGATCGGGGAATACATCCGGCGAAATGATCTCCGGCTCGGCCGTTTCGCCATAGTGGGCGAAGAAGGCCTGCACGATAGCGTCGCATACCTGCTCATGGCTGATGCCCGGCAAAAACTCCGCCAGGTTGGCGACGCGCGAACGCACCGAAGTGATACCCTTGGCCTGCAGCTTTTTGGGATCCGGGTTCAGGTAGTCCGCCAGCCGTTCCAGATCGGCATTCAGCAGCAGCGTGCCATGGTGGAAACCGCGATCCTGCGTTTCTCGATAGGCCGAGCCGGATATTTTGCGCGGCCCGTCGGCGGTTTCCATCACCAGATCGTTGCGCCCCGACGCGCCGGCTGTGACGCCCAACTGCCGCAGCGCTTGCAGAATGATGTCGGTCGAGACGCTCTTGTCGTAGCCCGGTTTGCCGGCCATAAAGGTGAAGCAGGTATTGCCCAGATCGTGAAATACCGCCCCGCCGCCGCTGCTGCGCCGCGCCAACCGAATGCCGTCCTGCTCCATACGCCGGGTATTGCACTCTTTCCAGGGGTTCTGCGACTGGCCAATCACCACCGTTTCGGCATTGCGCCACAGGAAGAGAATTTTTTGCGTGGTCATTTCGCGGAAGATGCACTCTTCCACCGCCAGGTTGAACCAGGGATCGTAGGAGTCGGAGATCAATAAACGCAGGCTGTTCATGGCAGGCACCGTTCAAAACACGAGATGCCGCCATGATACACCAAATCAACGGGTTAAGGCTAAATGCGTCGCGCCTGCCAGTACACCCGCTTCCAGTAGACGTTATCGAGCGAGGAGCGGATCACCCCGCGGCTGGTCGACGCGTGGATAAATTGGTCGTTGGTATCGTAAATGCCGACGTGCAGGCCATTCTCACCGCCGCCGGTCTTGAAAAACACCAGATCGCCCGGCATCAGCTCATCGCGTGAAACCTTGGTGCCCAGTGAGGTCTGTTCTTCGGTCGAACGCGGCAGTTGCATGTCGAAGCGATCGCGGAACGTGCGGTAAACAAAGCCGGAACAGTCTACGCCGCCGCGATCCAGACCGCCGTAACGGTATGGCGTGCCGTACCATTGGCGCAACTGTTCGTTGAGCTGGGCCACCACCACGATAGAGTCCGCGAGGCGGCCGCTGGGCGGCGGCGCATGGCTGCTACACCCGGCGAGGATCAAACTGGCTAATAAAAACCACACACGCATCCGCATAATATCCCTTCATTGAACACGTCGCCGCATTATGCCATCCGGTACACCACCACACCGCCTGCGAGGCAAAGCCGGCATCACGTAAGGAGAGCGCCATTTGGCGTTAATTTATCTCCCGCACGGTGAAAAAGGCAAGCGCCATAAGGGAGATAATGGCGGGATCGCCGGTTTTGGCGCTATTGCGGCGATTTTGTCTCGGGTTTGCTGTTAATCAGCCAGACGCCGAACAGAATAAACAGCGTGCCCAACGTTTTCAGCAGCGTAGCGGATTCGTTAAACCACGGCAGGATCACCGCCGCCAGGTAAACCAACGCATAGCTGACGCTCAGCAGAGGATAAGCGCGGTTTAACGGCAGATGGCGCAGCGCAAAGAACCAACACAGCATCGACAGCGCATAACCGAAGATGCCACCGCTCACCGCCAGCAGCGGCAGCCAGTAGTCGCCGATCAGCGCCAACGAGACGTCGGCGAACGACATCAGCGGGATTTGCACCATGCCCCACTTCATCAGCAACTGCGCCAGCGTCACCAGCAACACGCTGGCGGCGCCCCAGGCATAGCCCCTCATGAATGCACGCTCATCAGCAGGATCCCCAGCATAATCGACGCCACGCCGCACCAGTGGCGAACGGTTGTCGGCTCATGAAACAGCCAGCGCGCCGCCAGCGTCACCATCACGAAGTTCAGGCTGAGCATCGGGTAAGCCAGGCTGAGCGGCAGGCGTTGCAACACATTGAGCCACACCGCCATGCCCAGCCCCAACAGCAACACCGCCAGCGCCAACCAGCGCAGCGTCTGTTTCAGCCGCGCCTCGTCCGCCCGTTCCCAGCAGTGCGCCGCCTGTTTCTGGCACAGCTGCCCACCACAGGTGAGCAGGCTGACCACTATCACCAACAAAAAACCGATCATGGTTGCTGTTTATACCACATCAGCACCAGGCGGTTCATACGATCCACCTTGTCTGCGGCCGGCAGCTCCTGCGGCAGGGCTTCATCACGGGACAGCTGCAACACCAGCGACACATTGCCCTGCTTGCGCGCCTGCGCCAGCCACTGCGGGAAGTCGGCATCGCTGATCAGGTGCCCCTTGGCGTCCGGATACTCCAGACCATAGGCCACCTCGCCTTTCTGGCTGTACATCAGCACGTCGCTGCGCTTCAGCTCCCAGGCCAGGCCGGCCGCCAATCCGACGCTGTCGCTCAACACATAGCGGCTGTCGCTCAGTTCGGCCATCGTGGCGCGGACGAAGTTTTGCGGCAGTTTGGAATCGGTCACCTGTTGCGGGATGGCGTAACCGATCACCAGGCACAGCAGCACCGGGCAAGCCGCCGCCCAGCGCCATTGGCGGCCGTTATCGCGCGCAGAAACCAGTGCGAACAGCAGCCAGCCGCCGAAGGCGATCAGGCCGAGCACCACTTTCGGCCACTCCTGGGGAGTAAACAGATGCGCTTTCGGCAGCAGGCCGGAGCTTAACACCACCAGCGCCACGATGCCGATCAGCCCGAACAGGCCGTTCAACCAGGCGTTGGCCTTGAACAGCCTGGCGCGCAGCGTGGCGGCATAGTCTTCCGCATAAGCGGCCATCAGCAGCGCCAGCGGCGCCATGCACGGCAGAATGTAGGTCGGCAGCTTGCCTTTGGCGATGCTGAAGAAGATCAGCGGCATCAGCGCCCAGCTCAGTAGGAAGAACAGCTCCGGACGCTGTACGCGCTCGCGCCAACCTTTGAGCAGCGCGCCGGGCAGCAGCGCCAGCCAAGGCAGCACCGCCGCCAGCAGAACCGGCAGGTAATACCAGAACGGCGCCTTGTGTTGAGCATTATCTTCGGCGAAACGCTGAATATGCTCGACCCAGAAGAAATAATTCCAGAAATCGGGTTCGCGTTGCGCGATCGCCAGCGCCCACGGCAGGCTGAGCAGCGTAGCGGTCACGATCGCCACCGGGCCATAGCACAGCAGATCCTTGATGCGGCGTTGCTGAATGACGATCGGGATCACCGCGATCACAGGCACCGCCAGCGCCAGGAAGCCCTTGGTCATAAAGCCCATGCCGCAGGCCAGGCCCAGCAAGGCGTAGGCGCCCAGCTTACCCTTGACCGAAGAGGCCTTCAGCGTCAGGTAATAGCTGACCATCGCCGCCGCCAGCCACAGCGAAATCATCGGATCCAACACGCTGTAAGTGCCGATGCTGAACACCAGCACCATCGACAGGAACATCAGCGCCGCCAGGCTGGCGCGGCGCGCATTGCGCCACATCAGCATCGCCAGCGCGAACACCAGCAAGGCGGTCATGCCGGTGCTGAACACCGAGCCGAAGCGCACCGCAAAGTTGTTTTCGCCGAACAGCCATTGGCTGATGTTATTGAACCAGTAACCCGCTACCGGCTTCTCGAAATAGCGCAGCCCCAGCAGATGCGGCACCACCCAATCGCCGCGCTGCAGCATTTCACGGCTGATCTCGGCATAACGCGTCTCGTCCGGCTGCCACAGCAGGCGGCCATTAAGCGGGATCAGGTAAACCAGAGCAAAAAAAACGGCCAGCAGAATGGCCCAGGATCCTTTTAGCGCCTTCATGTAACGTCCTTCACATCGGTTTGACAACCCAGCCAACCTTCGCGGCCGGGGAAAGGAGCGCGCTTGATGCGGCCCAACGGCAGTGACGCCAAATCTTGCGGTAACAGCGCGCTCAGCGGACAGAATTCGATGCCCTGCCGCTGTGCGCGTTGCAATAACTGTTCGAACATCGCCGTCTGCGACATGCCTTCCACTTCGGTGTGAATGGTGTACACCGGCACGCCGCGATCGTTCTCGATGGCGCGCAGAATATAGTCGTTGAAGTCGGCCATACTGACTTCGCTGCCAATCACTTCATCGAAGGTCGGCAACGTCACCGGGATCTGCACCGTACCGTGACGCCCGTCGCTCAGCACCGGACGGAACGGATGAGTGCCGCGGCAATCGCTGTTGTAATGGAAGCCGAAGCGCTGCTTGACCTCCAGCACGCGCGTATCGGCGCGCCAGCCCGCCACGGCGGAGCATTTCACCGGCTGGCCGATGCAGGCGCTCAGGGCGTCGACGCCCAATTGCACCTGCTCGGTCAATTGCGCCTCGCTCCACTTGCCGACCTTGGCCTGCCAGCCCTGGTGATCCCAGGCGTGCAGCCCGACTTCATGGCCGGCTTCGGCGGTGCGCTTCATCAGCGGCCCCAACGCGCGCGAAATATTGCGCCCCGGCCAGGCGGTGCCGGCCAGCAGAATATCCAGGCCGTACAGCGAGGCGGCGTTCGAACGCAGCATTTTCCACAGAAATTTCGGACGCAAAAGGCGCCAAAGATGGCGCCCCATGTTGTCCGGTCCCACGCTGAAGAAGAAGCTGGCCTGAATGTCGTACTTTTCGAACAGGTCCAGCAACTGCGGCACCCCTTCACGGGTGCCGCTGAAGGTATCTACATCAACCCGCAGACCGACTTTCTTCATGCACCGTTCCCTTCCTGAACGGTTGTGCGCAGGAAGTAGTCCAGCGTATCGGCGACGGTTTGCTTCATCTCGATGGTCGGCTGCCAGCCCAGCAGGCGGTGAGCGTTTTTGATGCTCGGCGTGCGGTGCTCGACGTCCTGGTAACCTTTGCCGTAGTAGCTGCTGCTCTCTACGTCCTTGAAGCCGGCAAACGGCGGGAAGCGATCGCGCAACGGGTGGTTGTTGAAGCTTTCCAGCAGCATTTCCGCCAGCTCGCGAATGCTCGCTTCGTTGGTCGGGTTGCCGATGTTGACGATCTGGCCGTCGCACAGGCCGTCGCGGTTCTCGATGATGCGGAACAGCGCTTCGATGCCGTCGTTGATGTCGGTGAAGCAACGTTTCTGCGCGCCGCCGTCCATCAGTTTGATCGGCGAACCTTCCACCAGGTTGAGGATCAGCTGGGTGATGGCGCGGGAAGAGCCGATGCGCGCAGCGTCCAGGTTATCCAGGCGCGGCCCCATCCAGTTGAACGGACGGAACAGCGTGAACTTCAGGCCTTCTTTGGCGCCGTAAGCCCAGATCACCCGATCCAGCAGCTGTTTGGAGACCGAATAGATCCAGCGCTGCTTGTTGATTGGCCCGACGATCAGACGCGAATGGTCTTCGTCGAACTCTTTATCGTCACACATACCGTACACTTCAGATGTGGACGGGAAGATGATGCGCTTGTTGTATTTCACGCAGTCGCGAACGATCTTCAGGTTCTCTTCGAAGTCCAGCTCGAACACGCGCAGCGGGTTACGGGTGTATTCGATCGGCGTCGCGATCGCTACCAGCGGCAGCACCACGTCGCATTTCTTGATGTGATACTCGATCCACTCGGAGTGGATGCTGATGTCGCCTTCCACAAAGTGGAAACGCGGGTTGTCGAGGAAGCGGCTGATGGCGTCGGAACCGATATCCAGACCGTAGATGTCGTAGCGGTCATCGCGCAGCAGGCGCTCAGTCAGGTGGTTGCCGATGAAGCCGTTAACCCCGAGGATCAGCACGCGGGTGCGGCGTTTCATTACGGCATTCGGCTTGGCGGCCAAACGCACGTCGGTGACGATACCCATTTCCTGCGCCAGGCGGCTGCCCTGCACATACAGACCGCTGTCGTTCTGACCGGCGACGATCTCCAGCGCACCTTCGCCACAGGCGATGACCAGCGGCGAGGTGCTCAGCACGGTGCCCGGCTGTTTATCGTGTTGGGTGTCCAGCACGCGAGAGCGCCAGACGATCAGCTTGCGCTGACCGAGGTAGCTGAAGGCACCCGGGTACGGCTCGGTGACGGCGCGCACCAGGTTGTTGATCTCTTTGGCGGATTTGTGCCACAGGATCTCACCGTCCGCCGGGGTGCGGCGACCGAAGTAGCTGGCCTGAGACTCATCCTGCTTGGTGAAGGTGGCGGTGCCGTTCTTCAGCTTCGGCAGCTGCTCTTTCAACACGATCTGCGCGGCTTCCAGCACTTTTTTGTGCAGCGTCAGCGCAGTGTCGTTGTCTGCGATGGTCACTTTCTGCTGACCGACGATGTCACCGGCGTCCGGGCGTTTCACCATTTTGTGCAGCGTGGCGCCGGTTTCGGTTTCGCCATTCACCAGCGCCCAGTTCACCGGCGCGCGGCCGCGGTAACGCGGCAGCAACGAGCCGTGCAGGTTGAAACCGCCCTGCGGCGCCAGCGACAAGATCTCGTCGCTCAGCATGTGGCGGTAATAGAACGAAAAGATCACGTCCGGCTGCAGTGCGCGAATGCGGTCAACCCACAGCGGGTGATTTACGTCTTCCGGCGCATAGACCGGCAGATCCAATTCGGCGCCCAAACGGGCCACAGAGGAGAAGAAGTTGTTCTCACCAGGGTCGTCGGTGTGCGTGAACACGGCCTGCACGTCATAACCCGCCTCAGTCAGCGCTTTCAGACCTGCGCAGCCAATATCATGGTAAGCAAATACAATAGCTTTCATCATTCTTCTTCCTGAGTATTGTGGTCATGCTGTGCACCGACCACTTTCTGAACAAAATAGCGAGGACGCGCACGCACGTCGGTATAGATACGGCCGATGTATTCACCCAACAGCCCCATGCCGACAAACTGGGCGCCGATAAAGGTGAACAGGACGGCGAAAAGGGTGAACACGCCGCCGGCGGCCCATTCAGGGCCGAGCAGCAGACGCAGCGCAATCAGCACCAGCGCCAGCACAAACCCGGACAGCGCCACGACGCTGCCGACCACGCTGAGCAAACGCAGCGGCGTAGTGGTCAGGCAGGTGATCAGGTCATACATCAGGTTGATCAGCTTCATCAGGCTGTACTTGGAGTCGCCAAACTCGCGCTCAGCGTGGCGCACGTCGATCTCGGTGGTACGGCGGGCGAAGGTGTTCGCCAGAATCGGGATAAAGGTGCTGCGCTCATGACAGTGCAGCATCGCCTCAACGATATGACGACGGTAGGCGCGCAGCATGCAGCCGTAGTCCCCCATCGACTTGCCGGTGGCGCGTTGAATCATCATGTTGATCACGCGCGAGGCGCTTTTGCGGAACCAGGAGTCCTGACGGTTGGCGCGCACGGTGCCCACCACGTCATAGCCCTCTTCCGCCACGCTGACCAAACGAGGGATCTCCTCCGGCGGGTTCTGCAGATCGGCGTCCAGCGTAATCACCAGATCGCCGGTCACCTGGTTGAAACCGGCCATGATCGCCGAGTGCTGGCCGTAGTTGCGGTTCAGCAAAACGGCGATCACGTGGCTGTCCGGCTTTTCCGCCGCCGCGGTCAGCATGTCAGCGGAGTTGTCGCTGCTGCCATCGTCGACGAGGATGATTTCATAAGGTTGAGATAACTGCTTACAGGCGGCAGTAGTACGCTCCAGCAACGCCGGCAGGCTTTCCTGCTCGTTGTATACCGGAATGACTACCGACACTTTTTTAATCGGTTCAACGCGAGACACGTAAAGACTCCACAACAGAAGACAAGGCATTGACCACGCGATCCACGTCGGCGTCGGTCATGTCAGGGAATAGCGGTAAGGTGCACAGCCGCGCCGAGTTCCATTCGGTATTCGGCAAAGAAAGCTGTGGATAACGCTCACGGTAGAATTTCTGGGTGTGCGCGGCGCGGAAATGCAGCCCGGTGCCGACGCCAACCTCTTTCAGGCGCTCCATCAGCTGGTCGCGATCGATGCCGCAACGCGCCGGATCGACGCGGACCATGAACAGGTGCCAGGCGTGGTCATGCGGATAATCCGGCACGCCCAACGGTTGGAACGGCGAGCCTTCCAACGCGCTCAGGTAGCGCTGTGCCAGCGCCTTACGCCGTGCGTTCAGCTCAGCGAAGCGCGACAGCTGCACCACGGCGATCGCCGCGTGAATGTCGGACAGGTTGTACTTGTAACCCGGCTCCACCACTTCGGCCTGCGGTTTGCGGCCTAGCTGCTGGCGATCGAAGGCATCGACGGCCAGACCGTGGAACTTCAGGCAACGCAGGCGATCCGCCAGCGCATCGTCATCGGTGGCGATCAGACCGCCTTCGGCGCAGGTCACGTTTTTAATCGCATGGAAAGAGAAAATCGCCGTGCCGCGAGCGCCGACCCATTCGCCGTTGTAGCGCGTGCCGACCGCGTGGGCAGCGTCTTCGATCAGCGGTAAGCGGTGGCGTTCGGCCACGGCGCGCAGCGCATCCATCTGCAGGGGAGCACCGGCATAATGCACCGGAACAATCGCTTTGGTTTTGGGGGTGATGGCAGCCTCGACATCGGCGGCGCTGACCATCAAGGTCTCACGGTCAACGTCGATCATCACCGGCGTAGCGCCCAGCAGTTCGATCATGTTGAGGGTGGAAACCCAGGTTTGCGAAGGGGTGATGACTTCGTCGCCGGGCCCGATGCCCAGCGCCATCAGCGTGATGTGCATGCCCGCGGTGGCGGAACTGACGGCGATGGCGTGCTTACAGCCGAAAGTGGAACAGAAGTCATTTTCCAGTTGCTGGTTTTGCGGCCCGGTAGTGATCCAGCCGGAACGCAACACTTTCTCTACCGCGGCGATTTCTTCGTCGCCGATGGCCGGACGAGAGAAAGGCAAAAATTGATCCATAGTTAACCCCAAACGTATCGAACTGCTTTTGATGACACTGTAAATCCCTTTCGTTTAACGAATATTAAACGCCAGAGAAGAATCGTTTCCGTGGATTAACTGCCAATGTAAGGGTGCAAGCTTAACTAAACCTTAAGACGAGGCTTGTCATCAGTAAGAGAACTGATGGATAGGCGCTGTCATCATTAATTTAAATTTATTATGTAAATCAGGTAATTATATTTATTAATAATTATTTACTTATTTTATTTTTGCCGAATCAAGCGTAGCACGTCATTGGCGTTTTTCAAGAAAACTCACGAGAAAATGAGAGGCAGCACAATAATAGCCGATGATTACCCGGCTATTTATATTCACTACGTTTAGTTTTCGTTTATATTTATACCCCAGGGCGAATTAAGCCGTGCGGGTCATGATCCAACGCTGGTTCCCCACCCATTGCAGGTGGAAATCCACTTCATAGATCTGCGACAACAGTGCGGGCGCCATCACCTCACGGGTGATGCCCTGCGCGACCAACTGCCCAGCGTGCAGCAACCAAACCCGATCGGCCTGCTGCAGGGTATGATTCAGATCGTGCGCGCACACCAACGCGCTGCGCCCACTTTGGCAAAATTCGCGCAGCAGGCGATCCAGCGCGACCTTTTGCGCCACATCCAGGCTATTGGTTGGTTCATCCAGCAACAACAATCGGCTGTGCGGGTTAACGCTGGGCCACACCTGCAGCAATACCGCCGCCAGCCGCACCCGTTGCCATTCTCCACCGGAAAGCTGTGTCAGCATGCGTGACAGTTTATCCACCAGCTTCAACCGCTGACACAGATAGAGGATGGTGTGTTCCACCTCGGTTTGCGCCGCGCCGGCAGGCCGGTGCAACGCCAAATACTGAAACACCGGCATCAGCGACACCGGCGGCTGTTGCTGGCTGAGATAACCGCGTCGGCGCGCCAGCTCGCTCCCCGGATAATCGGAGAGCGCGCGTCCGTCCAGGCAAACTTCGCCCCGCCCCGGCAGCATGCCCGCCACCCGCGCCAGCAGGGTACTCTTCCCTGCGCCATTTGGGCCGATCAGGTGAACCTGCAACCCGCCGTCAATCTGTGCCGAAAAAGGCGCCAGGCGCCCCGCCACCCCAACCTCAACGAGTTGCAGCATCCGTATTATCCTGCCAGCGCTTGTTTCACCGCCGCCACCAGCGCCGGATCCTCAGGTGTGGTGTCAGGCGAGAAGCGCTGGATCACCGTGCCGTCGCGCGCGATAAGGAATTTCTCGAAGTTCCACAGAATATCGCCGGGATGCTTCGGCGCACGCCCTTTGCTGGTCATCCGCGCCAGGAACTCGCTGCCTTCCGGCGCGACGGCCTCCGGCTGTGCGGCAATCAACGCTTGGTACAGCGGATGACGGTGTTCGCCGTTCACCTCAATCTTGGCAAACATTGGGAATTGCACGCCGAAGGTGCCGCGGCAAAACGCCAGGATCTCTTCGTTGCTGCCCGGCTCCTGGCCCAGGAATTCATTGGACGGGAACCCCAGGACTTCCAGCCCCCGATCGCGATAGGTTTCGTACAGCGCTTCCAGCCCTTCGTACTGCTTGGTCAGGCCGCACTCCGAGGCCACGTTGACCACCAGCAGCACCTTGCCCTGATAGGCACCCAGCGTGGTCGTCTGATTTTCGATGGTTTGTAACGGCAGGTTGTCGATTGGCTTGCTCATCGGTTGTCATCCTTTGGTTTTTTAATGGCAGGTGAATGAAGAAAACTACCTTACGCCTTTTGTCCGGGTCAGTAACCAGATAAATAGCGGCGCCCCCAGCGTGGCTGTCACCACGCCGATCGGCAGCTCAGCCGCCAGCAGCGCAACGCGGGCGATAACATCGGCCACCAGCAACACCCCGGCCCCCGCCAGCGCGCAGGCCGGCAGCAGATAGCGCTGGTCTGTCAGGCCGGTGAGCCGCAAAATATGCGGGATCACCAGCCCAACGAAACCGATCACCCCGGCTAGCGCCACGCTGACGCCAACCAGCCAGCCGATCGCCAGCACCAGCAGGTTACGCCACACATGCAGCGACAGCCCGAGCTGGCGCGCCTGCACCTCGCCCAGCGCCATCAGGTTGAGCGCTCGGCCCTGGCCACACAGCCACAGCAACACCGGCAGCAGCGCCAGCACCAGCCACTTTTGGCGCCAGTCAACGCCGCCGAAACCGCCCATCATCCAGTACATCAGCTGCCGCAGATCGAGGCTGGTGCTGAAATAGACCGCCCAGGTCATCAGCGCGCTGCACACGATGCCCAGCGCCACGCCGACCAGCAACAGCCGTGCATTGGTCAGACGTCGCCGGCGAGCGAAGCCCAGCAGCAAGAAGGTCATCGCCAGCGCACCGGCTATCGCGGCGGCGCTCATCAGCGCCACCGGCAACAAACCGTGCCCCAACAACACCGTCAGCACCAGCGCTACGCCGGCGCCGTTAGCGACGCCCAGCAGACCGGGCTCCGCCAGAGGATTTTCAAACAGCGCCTGCATCACCGCGCCCGCCACCGCCAAGGCGGCGCCGACCAGCATCACCGCCAGCGCGCGCGGCAAACGCAGTTGCCAAACAAACAGTTGCGCTCGATCGCTGAACCACGCTGACGGCCATATCCATTGGTCGCCGGCGCAAAGGCTGACCAGCAACGCCACCGCCACGCCCAGCGCCAACAGACTGAGCTGGCGTTTATCGCGGTAGCGTTGATGTTGCAACAGTAAGGTGAAGGTACGGCTGGTTGGCATGCGCGGCGGTTCCCTGCCGGCCGCTGTCGTGGCCGGATAATTGACGTTTGAGTCGAATATTAGGGGGTTAACGCCGCAAGGGGAAGTCTTGCGTGGATAGTGGCTCAGGAAAGCAGCGGCTGGCCTTGCCCGTCAACGCAACAACAATGATGGCAAAACCAGCCGCCGATAAACTCAGGGATTAACGATGCGGGCCGGAGTTGCCCGGTGGATAAGGTTGGCCGCGGCCGCCATCGCGGCGGTCATGGTCACCGCGATCGTCATGACGGCGGTCGTGGTCGCCACTATCGCGATCGCCGTGGAATGGATTGCCGCTGCGTTTCGGCCCACGATACTCATAGCCACGCGGCGGCGAAGGTTGCCAGCGTCCGCCGTCCCAGTACATACCGCGCGCATTGCGCTCACCCAGGCCGCGGCCCTGGTGCGCATGCCACCACTGCGGTGGACGCCAGTCGTAGCCATCCCAGTAGTAGCCGCGACGGTCCTGATCTCCCAGATGCAGAGAAACGCCCGGCACGTTGATATCGACGGAGACATCGGCCTTCGCCGCCAGCGGCAGCAACAGCGGGAAACACACCAGCAACAGGATCTTTTTCATTTCACCTTCTCACTCTATTTTCTTGCTGCAGTGGTTATATCAGTGTGCTTATTTAACGACTATCTCACCGATGCCTATTTTCAGATTGTTTTCGACGGCCTTACACAATCCTTACACTGTTTGCAGCCACCTTTAATTATCATAACCACTGACAAGATTTAACGAATAACTGACGTCTCTCAAGCGGCGCGGCAATTATAGTTAAATAGATTTCCACCGGAGGATTATAAGATGATTAAACGTATCGGTATGCTGCTGACCGTTGTAGCCCTGGCCTCAACCCTGAGCGCCTGCTGCTGGGGCCCGCACGGGGGCGGTGGCCACCGCGGCGACGGCCCAGGCCATTATTACGGCCGTTATTGAAACAATAAATATGGCTGCTCACCACACAAAATAAGATATAAGAATACTCCGCAATTGAGATTAAATGAATTTTCGTTGAGGTGGTTTAATGAATAATTTTAATTCATGCATTGCCGATTAGGAATAAACTGAATTTTTTTTCAGAAAAGAAAAAGGCCGCGCAAGCGGCCTTTTTTGATGTCACGTCACTCACCCTTTCGGGCTGGCGTTTTCTACCCGGCTTTTCAGCTTCTGCCCCGGACGGAAGGTCACCACACGGCGCGCCGTAATCGGAATGTCTTCGCCGGTCTTCGGGTTACGCCCCGGACGTTGGTTCTTGTCACGCAGATCAAAGTTGCCAAAACCCGACAGTTTTACCTGTTCGCCATTCTCAAGAGCCCGACGGACCTCTTCAAAGAACAGTTCCACCAGGTCTTTGGCGTCCCGTTTGCTAAGCCCAAGCTTCTCAAACAGGTGTTCTGACATTTCAGCTTTAGTAAGCGCCATAGGTTCAATCCCTCAAGGATGCTTGGAATCGCTGTTTTAGAGCCTCTACGCATTTTGCAACGGTAGCGGCTATCTCCTCTTCTTCCAGTGTACGAGCGGTATCCTGCAATACCAGACTGATAGCCAGGCTCTTGTCACCTTCTGCCACGCCCTTGCCACGGTACACGTCAAACAAGTTTACGCCAACTACCTGATTTGCGCCAACTTTCTTACACTCGGCCAAAATATCTTCTGCGGGGACGTTTTCAGCCACCACAATGGCGATATCACGGCGGTTTGCCGGGAAGCGCGAAATCTCCCGCGCCTGAGGCACGACGCGGCTCGCAAGCTTGTTCCACTCCAGTTCAAACACCACGGTGCGGCCGTTAAGATCCAGTTTACGTTCAAGTTCCGGGTGAACCACACCGATGAAACCTACGCGTTCGCCGTGCAAATAAATCGCCGCACTTTGCCCTGGATGCAGGGCCGGATTGGCTTCCGCCCGGAACTGAATTTCGGATAATTTACCGGTCAGCTCGAGGACGGACTCCAGATCCCCTTTTAAATCATAGAAGTCGACGGGCTTGCGCGCCAGATCCCAATGTTCATCGTGCGTATGACCGGCGATCACGCCCGCCAGCATGACATCCTGACGGATACCCAGATCTGCCGCACTATCAGGCACAAAGCGCAGGCCGCTTTCGAACAGGCGCAGACGCGTCTGCTGGCGGTTCTGGTTATACACCACCGCAGACAGCAGGCCGGTCCACAGCGACAGGCGCATCGCCGACATTTCTACCGAAATCGGGCTTGGCAGGATCAGCGCTTCTTCATTCGGGTGCAGCAGCGCCTGCACCTTCGGATCGACGAAGCTGTAGGTGATCGCTTCCTGATAACCGTGATCGACCAGCATGGTCTTCACGCGCTTCAGCGTCAGATCGGCTTCGCGATGCTGGGTCATCACCAGATCGGCGCGCACCGGCACATCCGGGATGTTGTCGTAGCCGTAAACGCGCGCCACTTCTTCCACCAGATCCTCTTCGAGCTCCATATCGAAACGCCAGCTTGGCGCGACCGCTTGCCAGCTGTCGCCCTGCTCGGTCACCTGGCAACCCAGGCGGCGCAGAATGTCACTGACCTGCTCGCTTGGCACCACGTGGCCGATCAGGCGATCCAGTTTCTCGCGGCGCAGCGTGATGGTGGCGCGCTTCGGCAGTTCGTTCTCGTGGGTCACGTCGATAATTGGGCCGGCCTGACCGCCGCAAATATCGAGCAGCAGGCGCGTGGCGCGTTCCATCGCTTTGTACTGCAGCGCCGGATCGACACCGCGCTCATAGCGGTGAGAAGCATCGGTGTGCAGGCCGTGACGACGCGCGCGGCCGGTGATCGACAGCGGGCTGAAGAAGGCGCATTCCAGCAGCACGTCCTGAGTTTCCCCGTTGACGCCAGAATGCTCGCCGCCGAAGATGCCACCCATCGCCAACGCTTTTTGATGATCGGCGATCACTAAGGTGTCGGCGTTCAGTTTGGCTTCACTGCCGTCCAGCAGCCTCAGCGTTTCGCCTTCTTCCGCCATGCGCACCACGATGCCGCCGTCGATGCGGCTCAGATCGAAAGCGTGCATCGGCTGGCCAAGCTCCAGCAGCACATAGTTGGTGACGTCAACCACCGCATCAATGGAGCGGATGCCGCAGCGACGCAGCTTTTCACGCATCCACAGCGGGGTTGGCGCGGTGACGTCGATGCCTTTCACCACACGGCCCAGATAACGCGGGCAGGCCTGCGGCGCGTCAACGCGGATCGGCAGCGTGGCGTCGATGGTGGCAGCCACCGGGCTCATATCCGGCTCGGTCAGCGCCACCTGGTTCAGTACGCCCACGTCGCGCGCAACGCCGATGATGCCCAGGCAGTCGGCGCGGTTCGGGGTAACGCTGATCTCGATGGTGTTGTCGTTCAGTTTCAGGTAGTCACGGATGTCGGTGCCGATCGGCGCATCCAGCGGCAACTCGATGATGCCGTCATGATCGTCGGAAATGCCCAGCTCGGAGAACGAGCACAGCATGCCTTCCGAAGGCTCGCCGCGCAGCTTGGCGGCTTTGATTTTGAAATCGCCCGGCAGCACCGCGCCCACGGTGGCGACCGCTACTTTCAGGCCGGTACGGCAGTTCGGCGCGCCGCAAACGATGTCGAGCAAGCGGTCGCCGCCAACGTTGACCTTGGTGACACGCAGTTTGTCGGCGTTCGGGTGCTGACCGCACTCGACCACTTCCCCCACCACAACGCCGTTAAACGCGCCGGCAACCGGATCCACGCCGTCCACTTCCAGGCCGGCCATGGTGATTTGATCGGATAATGCTTCGCTGCTGATGGCCGGGTTTACCCACTCGCGCAACCAGAGTTCACTGAATTTCATGTGATATTCCCGCCTTACTTAAACTGTTTGAGGAAACGCAGATCGTTTTCGAAGAATGCGCGCAGGTCGGTGACGCCGTAACGCAGCATCGTCAGGCGCTCCATGCCCATGCCAAAGGCGAAGCCGGAGTAAACTTCCGGATCGATGCCGACGTTGCGCAGCACGTTCGGATGCACCATGCCGCAGCCCAGCACTTCCAGCCACTTGCCGTTCTTGCCCATCACGTCCACTTCAGCGGACGGCTCGGTGAATGGGAAGTAGGACGGACGGAAACGGACCTGCAGGTCTTCTTCAAAGAAGTTGTTCAGGAAATCGTGCAGCGTGCCCTTCAGGTTGGTGAAGCTGATGTCTTTATCGACGATCAGCCCTTCCATCTGGTGGAACATCGGGGTGTGAGTCTGATCGTAGTCGTTACGGTAAACGCGGCCCGGCGCAATGATACGGATCGGCGGCTGTTGGTTCTTCATGGTGCGGATCTGCACGCCGGAAGTCTGGGTGCGCAGCAGGCGTGTGGCGTCGAACCAGAAGGTATCGTGGTCGGCGCGCGCCGGGTGATGCCCTGGAATGTTCAGCGCGTCGAAGTTATGGTAATCGTCTTCAATCTCCGGGCCGGTGGCAACGGAAAAGCCCAACTCGCCGAAGAAGGTTTCGATACGGTCGATGGTGCGGGTCACCGGATGCAGGCCGCCGTTCTCCATGCGACGGCCCGGCAGGGAAACGTCGATGGTTTCAGCCGCCAGGCGCGCGTTCAGCGCGGCGCTTTCCAGCGCGTTCTTACGCGCGTTCAGGGCGTCCTGCACCTCTTGCTTGGCCTGGTTGATCACCGCGCCGGCCGCCGGACGGTCTTCCGCCGGTACGTCACGCAGAGACTGCATCTGCAAGGTGAAATGACCTTTCTTGCCAAAATATTCGACGCGTACCAAATCTAACGCGGCAACATCCTGGGCATCTTCTACGGCTGCCTTGGCATTGGCAACCAGCTCTGCGAGATGTGGCATTGCTTTCCTCTTCCTCTGGCCGGGATGGCCCTAAGTAATTGTTATCTATTATTCGAACACGCCTTTGAGCAATCTTCAAAGACTTTTCAATGCGTTGTCGGCCAAGCGACTCACCTGCGCGGCACAGGGCCGACTGAGTGTCTGCCGCCCTCGCCACAGCAATGTGCAAGGCAAGGCGATGGCCAAAAACAAAAAAGCCTCCACGAGGGAGGCTTAGGCGCTACTTTTCGTTTCTTTTCTTACGCGCAAAGCCTCCTGAAATCAGGCGCTAAAGTAAAAAAAGAAACGAAAAATAGCTGCGTGCATGATTGCGGTACCTTGTCGATAATTGTCCACCAGTGATATAGCGGCGGGCAATAAAAGTCAATATTTGTCGCTGAAAACAAAGATTAAAAGAGGGAGCAAGCTCCCTCTTCAACTGACTTACGCCAGAGCTGCTTTCGCTTTCTCAACCAGTGCGCCGAAGGCCACTTTGTCGAAGACTGCGATGTCAGCCAGGATCTTACGGTCAATTTCGATCGAGGCTTTTTTCAAGCCGTTGATGAACTTGCTGTAAGACAGACCGTTCTGACGAGCAGCTGCGTTGATACGTGCAATCCACAGCTGACGGAACTGACGCTTACGTTGACGACGGTCACGGTAAGCATACTGACCTGCTTTGATTACTGCCTGGAAGGCAACACGATATACGCGCGAACGGGCACCGTAGTAACCTTTCGCCTGCTTCATGATTTTCTTGTGACGTGCGCGTGCAATTACACCACGTTTTACGCGAGCCATATGCTCTCTCCTAAAGTCTTATTCTAAATTCAAAAAAAATGGCTTATGCGTACGGCAGGCACGCGGTAACCAGGACCAGATCGTTTTTAGACACCATGCCTTTCGGACGCAGGTGACGTTTACGCTTGGTTGCTTTTTTGGTCAGAATATGACGCAGGTTGGCATGTTTACGCTTAAAACCACCGCTGCCGGTTTTTTTGAAGCGCTTGGCTGCACCACGTACAGTTTTAATCTTTGGCATTTTAATTAAATCCACTTCGCATTGTTAAACAACGAATCAGTTGGGCGAATAAAACCCACACAGCGCAAGCGCCGCGCGGGTTCCATTACTTGTAAGCCTTACTGTTTCTTCTTAGGAGCGAGCACCATAATCATCTGGCGGCCTTCGATCTTCGTAGGGAAGGATTCGACCACTGCCAGATCCATATCTTCACACAGGTCTTTACGGACGCGGTTAAGCACTTCCATACCGATCTGCTGGTGCGCCATCTCACGCCCACGGAAACGCAGGGTGATTTTGGCTTTATCGCCATCTTCCAGAAAGCGAATCAGGTTGCGTAGTTTGACCTGATAGTCGCCATCATCGGTGCCAGGACGGAATTTGATTTCCTTGACCTGAATAACTTTTTGCTTCTTCTTCTGTTCTTTCGTCGACTTGCTCTTCTCGTAGAGGAATTTGCCGTAATCCATGATTCGGCAAACTGGCGGTTCGGCATTTGGGCTGATTTCTACTAAATCAACGCCCGCTTCCTCAGCTTTTTCAAGAGCTTCATTCAGACTGACAATACCAATCTGCTCGCCATCGACGCCGGTTAGGCGAACTTCTTGCGCGCGAATTTCTCTGTTAATGCGATTAGGACGCGCCGGTTGAACTCGTTTTCCGCCTTTAATACTTTATTCCTCCAGTTGATGAAGACTACGGCTGCGAATCTCTTTCAGCAGCTTGTCTACGACTTCGTTTACGTCCAGGCTTCCCAGGTCTTTGCCACGGCGGGTACGAACGGCAACTTTGCCGGCTTCGACCTCTTTGTCGCCGCACACCAACATGTAAGGGACTCGACGTAAAGTATGTTCGCGAATTTTAAAGCCAATCTTCTCATTTCTCAAGTCCGCTTTCACGCGAATACCTGCATCCTGCAGTTTTTTGGTCAATTGCTGGACGTAATCAGACTGGCTGTCGGTGATATTCATCACCACCACCTGCACCGGAGCGATCCAGGTCGGGTAGAACCCGGCGTATTCTTCGGTCAGGATACCGATGAAGCGTTCCATGGAGCCCAAAATGGCGCGGTGAATCATTACCGGCACGACGCGATCGTTGTTTTCGCCAACATACGAAGCGCCCAAACGGCCCGGCAAGAAGAAATCGAGCTGCACGGTACCACATTGCCATGCGCGATCCAAACAATCATGCAGGGTAAATTCAATTTTCGGTCCGTAGAAGGCGCCCTCGCCCGGCTGGTACTCGAACGGAATGCCGTTCTCGGTCAGCGCGGCGGCCAGGTCCTCTTCCGCACGGGTCCACATGTCGTCGGTACCGATGCGTTTTTCCGGACGAGTCGACAGCTTGACGGCGATCTTGTCGAAGCCGAAGGTGCCGTACACGTCATAGACCATGCGAATGCATTCGTTCACTTCGGCGCGCACCTGCTCTTCGGTACAGAAGATGTGGGCGTCATCCTGCGTGAAGCCGCGCACGCGCATCAGGCCGTGCAGGGAACCCGAAGGCTCGTTGCGGTGGCAGCTGCCGAATTCGCCCATTCGCAGCGGCAGATCGCGGTACGACTTCAGGCCCTGGTTGAAGATCTGCACGTGACCCGGGCAGTTCATCGGCTTGATGCAGTATTCACGGTTCTCCGACGCGGTGGTGAACATGGCGTCTTTGTAGTTTTCCCAGTGGCCGGTTTTTTCCCACAGCACGCGGTCCATCATGAACGGACCTTTCACTTCCTGGTACTGGTACTCTTTGAGCTTCATGCGCACGAAGGCTTCCAGCTCGCGGAAGATAGTCCAACCGTCGTTGTGCCAGAACACCATGCCCGGCGCTTCTTCCTGCATGTGATACAGGTCGAGCTGTTTGCCGATCTTGCGGTGATCGCGTTTGGCCGCCTCTTCCAGGCGTTGCAGGTAGGCGTTCAGCTGCTTCTTGTCTGCCCAGGCGGTACCGTAGATACGCTGCAGCATTTTGTTTTTGCTGTCACCGCGCCAGTAAGCGCCGGAGGTTTTCTGCAGCTTGAAATGGTGGCAGAAACGCATGTTCGGCACGTGCGGGCCGCGGCACATGTCGATGTATTCTTCGTGGTGATACAGGCCAGGACGATCGTCATGGCTGATGTTCTCATCCAGGATCGCCACTTTATAGATTTCGCCGCGCTCAGCGAAGGTGTCGCGGGCTTCTTGCCAGCTGACCTTCTTCTTGATGACGTCGTAATCCTTATCGGCCAACTCGTGCATCCGCTTTTCCAGCAGATCCAGGTCTTCCTGCGTCAGGGTGCGGTCGATATCCACATCATAATAGAAACCGTTGTCGATAACAGGACCGATCGCCATTTTGGTATCCGGCCACAGCTGCTTGATCGCATGACCCAGCAGGTGCGCGCAGGAGTGGCGCATGATTTCCAGACCGTCTTCGTCTTTGATGGTGATGATGGCCAGCTGCGCATCCGATTCGATCAGATCGCTGGCATCAACCAGTTCGCCATTGACGCGACCGGCGATACAGGCTTTCGCCAGGCCAGGGCCGATATCGCGCGCGACATCCATCGGGGAAACGGGGTGGTCGAAATGACGCTGACTACCGTCAGGAAGAGTAATAACAGGCATTAATAATTCCTTATCTACAGTGGTGACCCACACGACAGATCACATGAAGAAATACAATATTGTTTAACTACATGATGTTATCGACGCTATCCAGCTTTACCCTGCCAGATATGTACACTCATATGTACACAATTTGAAATGTACTATGTTGTTACGCCATAACGGAAATGTGATTGTATCACCATGAGAAGTGAAACGGCTAGGTACGATGTGGGCTACCATTACTGCACACCCACCAGCGGAGCAAAGCAATGGGCAGCATCACCCTCGCCGGCCGGCAGATCTTCATTCTCAACGAAAACGACCGATACCCTGAGCCACAGCAGAACAGCCCACCGATGTTCGCGATACGCGAAGACGAAGAGCAGCAGCACTGGCTTTATGTGTGGCATAAAGGGCGCTGGCCGCTCGTCTCAGAAACGCCGTTTGAAACAGAGGGCAAAGCCGTTGATGCCGCGCTCTCATTCGACTTTGCCACGCTGTACAAATAGCTGATCCCTACCGGCAATAACTCATGGAACGATGACCGCCCGCTGATAGTTCATGATGTCAGTCACTGCATCCATGCGGGATTTTGCAACTGCCGGGTCGATGTACTCGTTGTAGAATAGGAGGAACCCAAGAGTGCCAGTGACTCCTGCTGTGATGCCACCACCTGGAACACCTGCAGGGACACCGTTTACAGCAAACCCACGGGACACATTCTTTGCGCGCCCATTTGTTAATGGAGTTTCTCGCGAGATTGTGCCGCTGTGGAAAATCTCTCGATATGTGGTTTTGTTCCACGTCATGGCGCGGATTGTCCATGCGCCAGCTACACCAATTGGAGACGAAGTTACAGGTGGTGTTGCAATACCTGTGGCGATGTCAAACTGTCCCTGGCTCCCACTTAATCGAGAAAGTCGAGTGCCACGATAAGCAGTTGTTGACGTATCCAGATTATTTATCAACGATGCCTGAGTGCTACCCGAACTTAAATTCCAACACGTGATGATTGTCATTTCATCCTCTTCAATTACGGGGGTTTGAATGACATGGTTGGCATCATCAGCGAGAATCGCGCCTTGTAAGTTGTATCCTCCGCCCCAGGAAAAATGATTATCACGCCCGCTAAAATCCCTGTTTGATAGGCAATCATAGCCAGCCATCATAGTGTCTGTAATTAAGGCAATCCGAGGATCAACGATATCTTTATAGTCGAGATCAAACACTGTGTTGTGAACAATAATCATTTTATTCCCCTGATAATTCAAAAAGACCATTTTGAGCCACAAACAAATCCACATCTCCAGCACTTGCAACCAGCGTTGCTGTGGTGACGCCGATTGGTACAATGAATTCGTGATAAAAATAACTAAAACCATCGACGCTTCTATTCCATGTCCGCATTCCGGTCAGGTAATTAGTTGAACTTGCATCGCCGTTTGCGATGTAAAATTCAACTTGCTGTGCGTCTTGTTGAGAGGCTTTAATATAGAAACCAAACCCCATTTTTTTTCCGGGAGTTAGTGAAATTGGTTTGCTAAATTTTGCATTTCTCAATTTCCAGACATTCCCTTTTACGGATGGGTCTGTAGTTATAGCACTGCTACCAGCAGTGACGGTTGTCCAACCATCTGGGGTATCTCCGGCACCGTTAAGCGTAAGGAAAAGCGGGTTTGACAGAATGTTGTTCGTCAATCCAGCGGTGATCTGCTCTTCCGCCATTGTCGGATACACATTAGCAAGCCAGGAGCTCAAGGCATCAGACAATGCCAGCCCCATAGCCTTACATCCGGTTTCAGATGGATGTGACGGATCTGGATCGCCATTTTCATCAACGGCATTGTAACCGGGTAACCAATTTCCTGTGGCTGGGTCTACGGTTGCTGCATGCAAGTCAACAAACGGCAAACGCTCAGATTGCGAAATACCTCTTAAGACTGCGTTGAGTTCATGCTCCCTTGCTCTATTTGCATCGTTGTTGTTTTGAGCTGCCATTGTACAAATCACAGGAATAATTCCAGCTCTCAACAGTTTCGCAATAACTCTTTTAAAAGTTGGGATTGTGACTGTTTTTAAATCTATACCTTGCTGAATATCATTTCTGCCCGCCATCAAAACACAAATTGTACTACCTGAATTTATAACATTTGGGATGTGAGTCTGTTCTATTTGGGTAATGGTAAATCCGCTAGTTGCGTACATCCCACTTACCTTAAACTTACCATTAAGGTTTAACGATGCCCACATATGCCAACTGAGTGGTTTCCAGCTTCCGTTGAACTCGCCGCGTGCAGTGATAGAATCACCGCAAATTGCTGCATCGCCAAAAATCTGGCCAGGATTATTGAACAAACGGCGATTACGGTAAATCTTATACCCCTTATCATCCGTAGCGAAGATCGTGTTACCATCGGAACCAGCCTCGGCAAAGTCGTACTTTGCCCCAACACCTGATCGAATTAGCGTTCCATTTTCAAGAGAAATACTCCTTGCTGCTGCGTCCTTAATATCTACTCCGAGCGGGAAGTAAGACTTGCCAAATTGGTCTTGGAACATATATCTCACACCATTTGAGGAAAAATGCTCCAGACGGAACTCGGGAGCCGTTGAATAGTTCAGCGTGCGAATTCCTTTTGTTCGGATATCTGCGGTATTTGCCACCTTACTAGTCTGATTTACAAATTCAGAGCTTGGATAGCTTTTATCAGTTTTTACTGCCACCCCACTGATGTTTTGATATACATCCGCGATATTTTTTTCATCATCAGACCAAACAAAGAAATACGCATCATTTTTAATTTCTCCGCTTGAAATCGCTGCGCTTGCCTCTTCCAATGTCCATGGGTGTCCGAGAGGGGCAATGTTTGCAAGTGCACCTGACCACGTATAACGCACAACACCAAATCTGTCGGTGTACGTCTTTTCTTCAGAGTTAACGATTTGGTCAATCTTACCTGTATTGAACTTTAAATCCTGAACAGCTTCGCTTGGGATTGGATTGTTCGTTGGTGTGGTAGCCATCTATTCAGTTACCTCGTAATTATACATTTCATCGTTGTATTCAGACATGGTTAACGAGGTAGTCCCGTCGCCATTTGGTTTCTTTTCGGTGATCGTCCATTTTGTCGCGTCCATCTCTACCTGCGAGGCGATGACGTAGCGAGACGGCGACTGGACGTTGTAGCCGTCAAATATGTTGAGGTTGATTGCTGGCACTGCAGCGATAAAACCGAATGTCGTATCGCTGCGCGGGTATGCCTGAATGCGATCTGTGGGTGAGCCATTCGCATCGGTGACGACGACAAACATATCCCCTACCCACTCGATCCGTTCGCTGGTATCAAAATTATTGCCGTTTCGCGCGACGATATAACCGTCCTGCTGATTCGCGTCGTAGATATCAGCTACCTGAACCATTTGCCCGACATTAACCCACTCCCCATCAGCCAGCGCACGAATGGACATCGTTTGTCGCGAGTACAGCAGGCGCCGGACTTCTTTCAATGCCCGATCGCGCGCTTGGTACGAATTGCGGATAAACAACATGTCGAATTTCTTCGCCTTTACCGGCTCCCCCTCTTCAATCGAGTTGCCGACGATCCGGTAGCGGATGAATGCCTGTTTATTCGTGATCGGGTTTCGATACTTGACCTCAACCCCATCAAAACCACCTGGTAGAGTCATGTCGTAGGAAAGGCTGTAATCCTCCGCTTTCATGTTGGCGCGGTTGAATACCGTCGTCGCATTCGGTTTTCGTTCATCACGCGTGAAAGACAACACCCCGCCATCCCAGAACGCCGTCACGGTGGCCGCATCACAGATCGTCTGAATCCGAGAGCCAAGCGAGATATCTTCGTCATCGAAGGTATAATCGAAATAACCCAGGCGCTGATCCGGCAGCGATGCCGCGATAGAGTAAAGCTCGTAGATGTCGATGCTCGACTCTGGCTGACCTCCCATTTTTAGCCAGGTGTGCAATACAGCGTCTGCAAACGAACGTGACGGCCTTTCAGTGTAATCTACGGTCTGTGTAGCCAGATCGTAGCTGATGACGTGGCGCGTGATCAGTGCGTTATATTTGCGCTCCCGCGCGCTGGTTGCTCGCTCTGTCGCAGTAACAGTGACAGTTACGAGGGTGTCATTCGGGTAAGCAACGTTGGAGCGCGTCCTGACGATGTGAACGGCTTCGACCTTCAGGATTGAGTGATCATTGCTGTTGTTCGATCGGATGAAAGAAATCGCGTAACGACCATTGCCGGCTGCAGGTGTGAATTTAAACGTCTGATATTTTGTATCTGCGTTTTCATCGTCATTGTTGAGCCCTACGTTGTAACTCTCTAACGTGCCCGGGATCTGGTTGTTATCATCATCGACCTTGTAGAAGGTGACATTGGTTCGGGCATAATCGCCATGGCCCAACTGCGCCTGCAGGTGAACCCAAAGCTGAGTCCCTTCAACCGGAGAGAAGGATGGGCCAATTACCAGCGGTTCATTATCGTTAAGCGTGAATATCGACGTGTTGATTACCGCGTCGTCGGGGATCTGGCTGATATCGTTGCCGCTCAGATTTACAAACGTGAACTCGTAGAAATACTGCGGGTTTACCGGGGCGCCATCGTCTGTTGTCGTAGCACTGAAGAGATCGGCAAATACAGTGATATCGCGTGTTACTGGGCCTGATACAGTGTTGTAGGTGACATTGACCACGAATGATACAGAATGAGGCTTAGACAGGTCATAGAAGTAATCAAAATCGCTGTTCTGCTTGATTTTCACCTTTGCCTGTCCGGCGATGAACTCGCCAGAAACCATGTCGGTGGTTGTCGTTGCCGTTTCTGCAGGAAAATCACCGCTCTCGTTCGGCCCCGGCAGCTCTTGCCCGTCGATGTCGTCGAAAGCGAACCCCTCATTGATCAGCGGGATGTTCTCGCCTGGCTGGTAGATGCGGTATGAAGCACCGGCCAGCGCGCCAAGGTTCGATTCAGAGTATCTAACAGACGTGACGTCATACCGGCCCAGCCCGAAGTTCATCCACTCTGTGACTTTCTTGATGTTGTTGTCGTACTCAAACAGCGACTCTTGAATCAGGTCAGGATACGCGCGCACCTGGCCGTAGTTGTCAGGCTTTGCCTCGCCGTTTCGCGCAATGTTGGTTTGCCCTTTCAGGCTGTTATTAGGTGATGTCTTTGCGTTGCTGCTTGTCGCCACGCCCGCGCTTGGCTGACCGAGCAATGACGTCAGGATTTTTTGGACGAACTTTATCGGGGCAAAAATTGGGCTGAGAACCTTCCCAATGGTGCCGCTTTTCGGCTGGTCGAACACGCTGATCACGTCGCCATCGTTGAGCGGGAAATTCAGCTCATCATCAGGCTTCAGCTTTACGCCATTACGCAGAATTTCAACATCACAGTGAAGGTTGGCCGATTTCAGCCAGGGATAGAACATGCTGCCGGCGGGAAGGTTATGACGTTCTTTAGGCAACCCCGGCACGCGCTGAACTTCGATCAACGGCATAGTCGTAAAACTCCAATTTGGTGAAAACTCGCTCCAGCGTCCGCAGCTTGTCAAAGCGCACATGCCCCGCTTCGCCACGGCTATGGAATGCTTGCCCATCAATGACCAAACCAACGTGGGCTGGCTGACCGCCGTAATACGCGATAAAAATGCTACCGTCGGCCGCTTTCTCGGCCTGATGCCAGAACACAACATCACCGGAAAAACACGTCAGGAAGTCGCTACCGGCTTCGTAGTCCGGCGTTTGGTGTATCTCTATGCCGAGAACATGCCGGTAATACAGCACCACCAGTCCCCAGCAATCAGCCGCATCAAACGAGCACGCTCTATCGCGCCACGGCTTACCCTCCATGGCGTGAATGAAGTCAGGTTTATGCATTGGCGAGTCCTGGGAATTCAGTGGTGTTGTAGAGAAAGCCGATGTTGTTGTTTAGCGGGTTCTGCAGCGTGAGAGAGCACGTTACGTCAGCCTCATCGAGAGAGGCGTCTTTCACATACAGCGTCCACGACTTCAGCGGTGTGTTCATGTCCGCCGCATCGAAACGCTGATACGTGGCAGAGATCGGTGTTATGCGTGAGTGCGCGCGCCACAACTTCAACTGCTGCTTAAAGTCCTGCGCCAGGCGCCCGAACTTCACCGTTGAGTTGATCACCGGCGTGCTGCTCTGCTGGCTCTCTGCGACCTCCATTCGACACGCTGAAAACACCTGACCGGCGAATGTCTTCGGGTATATCTGGTTTGCCACCAGCCGGATAACGCCAAATGCCGGATGACTAAACGTCATCGTGTCGTAGATGATCCGGTTAGGCCGCTGTGACTGAAATTCTCGTAAGGTAGGCATTCAATACTCCGGCATGTCGCGGTTAACCACTTCATCAATGATCCCCCACTGATATGGCGGCAGCTCAACAATGACGTCTGAGAACTCGTCATCCGGGTTGTAGACTTTCCGGGTGATTACGCTCGCCGTCCATGTGGTCGTGTTGCCGTTGATGCTCGTTTGCACCGGCGGTGCCACAAAATGCAGTTCCTGCAGTTGCAGGCCAGAGCCACCCAGATTGCAAAGCATCGTGAACCACTGATTGCCGTTATCCAGGTAACGAGGGCTGCGATACCACTGCTCGAATGCCCGATCTTCTTGCAGCGTGAAAATCCACGTCAGCGACCAGGTAGTTTTGAGGTCATCTGTCAGGCGTTGGAAGATAGGCGCGCCCACTGCCGGCTGATCGGTGCGGAACCCGGCATCAATCGTGCGGCTCTTGTTGGCCTTCTGGGGAAGTGATAGCCATTCGGGATAAGGTATTGCCATGGTCTCTCCAGGCATAAAAAAACCCGCCGAAGCGGGTTTCTTAATAAAATTAACTTAGCTTTCTTGCCATACTCCAACACTAAAGCCATCAATCTCATCGATTTTAAATCGCCAAATAGAAGACACTTTACTTATAGAGTCACCTGTTACGATCCTAACATTCTTCATGTGAACAAAGTTAATATTTGAGTTCACCTCATCAATATCAGAGTAGAAACTCTCTTTCATCTGAGTATAGTATGACGTGATAGCCTCCTTTGCTTCATCAGTGTTATTTGATGCTTCTATTTGAGATATCATTTTGTCGCACCACTCGTTAACACCTATCAAAACCCCTGTATAAACGATACCACTAACAGAGATTGTTAATCCCATATTGATTCCTCTATTTGCCCACGAGGCATAATCATCAATATAGGAGTCTTTATATTTTGAAGTTATTACCTCTTGAGGGATAGGGGTGTTTTCTGAATTTGCCATTTAAAAAACCTTTCATAGATGTAGGGAGAGATTATATTATCAGCCAATACAGAAACTGTCTCATAGCTTGCTAATCACTCCGTCGCTCGGCGAGGCGCCTGGTGATACTGGGATATACCCTGGCTGATTTGCCCTCCCTGCTGTAGATCAGCCAGCACAATGCGCACCACATCGCTACCATCAGCACCTTTGCTGGCCTGGGTATCCATTACACCAGCGCCGGATGAGTAGTTTTCGATAATGATGGTTGGCGCCGCACTGCCGCCGCCGGTCATCTGCTTGTTGCTAATCACCTTGCCGTTGTCACCGGGGATCATGTACTGCTTACCAGTGCTCGCCTGGTAAATCTCTGGCTTGCCTCGCTCACCTACCTGGTACATCGCGCCAGCGCTCACGGGGCCACCGTTATAACGCGCGCCGGCCAAAGCCAGCCCACCAGCCAATCCCACGGTTGAGGTTATTCCAGCAGCCGCTGGAGCTGCGTTAGCGCCAAGAGTTGCCAGCGATGCCATTGCGGCTGCCGGTGCCCAGGCTGAAGCCGTTGTGGCAGCCATACCCACAGATGACGCCACGGAGGCGGCGCCAAGCGTCTGGCCGAGGATGTAGTTTTTCAACGCCTCCACACCCACCTGAACGATGCTGTTTATCACACTGTTCAGAATGGTGTTTCCAAGCGACCGCATCGCCTCTTGTGCCGACATGGTGCCGGTAAGCAGCCCTGTAATAGCGTTTGAGGCATTACCAGAGAAAGCATCAACAGCACTCGTCAGCATGTCGTAACCAAGGCTCTGCTGGCTCAACAGCTGCCATTGCGCCGCCGTCTGCTGCTCCTGGTATTGCTTCTCATGGGCAGTGCGCAAAGCCAGGTACTGATCATCCGTGGCGCGTTTTGCAGCTATGAACTGCTCGTAGGTGATCTTATTGGCATCATAAGATTGTTTGATAATCGCCAGCTCCTGAGCCTGATATTCCTTCATCAAAGCCAGTTTCTGACTGTTCTCATTAGCCATCTGCTGAATAGGGTCAACCTGTCCGCGCGCATCAGCTATCGGATTGGACGTAGCCTGTTGCGCTCGGATTTTGGCAAGGTTTACCTGGTGTTCACGTTCAAGCTGCTCGGAAAGTTGGCTGAACTGCTTTTGACTGATAAGTAGGTTACCCTGAGCATCCTTCGCCTCTTTCAACATTTGCAGTTGAGCTTTCTGAGAGGCGTAGTTTGCGTTTTCCTTCAGTTCTGGAACAGCGTTCTGAGCTTTCAGTGCCGCTGCAGTATCCCAGATTTCAGCTCGATATTGCCCCGCAAGCTTAATCTGTTCTTTCGTCGCTCCTTTACCAAGAGAAAGTTGGGCCTGCAGTATGGCTTGCTCACGGGTTAGCTCTTGAGTAGAACCTGCAGCCAGCTCAGACTGCTGTTTGAGATTGGCGACTTTCTGTGCAGCGCTTTCCGCCTGATTGGCTGACTTCTTGCTCTCCGCTATTCCTTCCTTGGTTGCCTGCTTCTGCTCCTGAATCGCCTTGGTTGCGTCGAACTCTGCACCAGCCCTATCGCGTGCCAGCATGACGTCTTGCTCGCTACCGCCGAGTGTTCTGATGTCCTTCTCGGCCTTAAGCTGGGCGCGCTTCCTGTCGTTAAGTTCGCTTTGAATCTCAACCTGATCATTCAGCTTATCCAGATAGTCCTGAACGTTTTTAGGCCGTTCAACGATGAGGCTTTGCGAGTTGAACTTTTCTTTAGCTCTTCCAGCAAAGTTAATAGCGTCTCCAAGCTGGCCAAACAGGCCCGCTGTAACACTCGCCTCATGTCCATCACGCTTCAGCAAGTCTATGCCCTGTTGGAATGTCCCGTTCATTTGGGCGCGCAAAATTCCGGTCTTACTGATTGTTTGACTTAACTTTGTTTGTTCTGAATCTACCCGAGCAGTTAACTGAATATGCTCACTTTCTAACTGGTTAACTTTCGATACTGCATCTGAATAGAGCAGGTTATTCTGGCCTAAACCTGCAACGGCAGCCTTTGCGCTCTCCAATCTGGATGTAAGATCAGTTAGTTGTGCCTCACTACCTTTTAACTCTTCGGATTGAAGCCTGATTGACTTGCTGGCTTTGTCTATTTCTGCGGCTAACTGAACGCTACTCATGGTGCGCATTTTTGCGATTACACCATCGAGTTTATCGGCAAAATCTATTGCCTCTTGTTTGGCTTGCTGCGCCCTCTGATAAAAATAGAAGATAGCCGCAGACGCAAGGGTTGCAGCTCCAACTAGCCCACCCAGAGGGGTTAAGGCTGTGACCAATGCCGCTCTAAGCGATCCTTGTGCTATGGCTGCCCTAACCGCTGCGGCCGTATTCGCTATCGTTGCTGCTGTTGCAGCCGTTAATGCAGAAACATACCGCGAACCAATCACCGCAGTAATTGCCAATATAACGTTGGATACAGTTGTAAGATTCTCGCTCAGGGTGATGACAGCATCATTGAAGACCATCACGCCAGTTTTTACCGTTGTTGAAGCCCCGATAAATTTGGTGATGTTGTTGCCGGCAATTTGGCTTGCCTGGGCGGCCGTCATTGTAGTTTTGGCAAACTCTCTACCGATCGCATCCCCTTGAGATAGCAATCCTTTCACTACCACATCCGTAGTCAATTTACCTTGTGCAGCCATCGCACGAAGCTGACCGATACTAACGCCAAGAGAATCAGCAAGAGCAATAGACAGGCGGCTACCCTGCTCGGCAACAGAGTTATACTCCTGCCCTCTCAGCACGCCAGAAGCCAAGCCCTGAGATAATTGAACAATCGCTCCCTCAGCCTCTTGAGCTGTCGCGCCGGATACGACAAACCCCTGGTTGATAATCGTCGTTAACTTCGCGAGATCGTCCGCTGAGGTGTTATAGCTTCGTGTAGCGCGTTCAAGGCGAGAATAAAGCGTCGCAGTACCGTTCAAGCTGGAGCGAGTATCTTGGGTGATCTGAAAAACTCTCTCAGTTACATCCGCAAGAGTTTCATTGACCCTTACTGCGTTCGCCAGTTTGTTGTTGAGTGTTGTCCATGCATCGGCGTATGACATTACCTCACGGAACGATAAAGCGGCAGTAACAGCCGCAGCCACACGCGAAAGCGTTCCAAAAGCAGAACCTGTAGAAGCTGCCTGGCGTTCCAATTTTGACAAACTGGCATCTGCTTTTCCTGACTGCTTCTCCATTTCTCCGAGCACGGTAGATGCCTTACGGCTACCAGTGATCATTTTAGCAGTGTCGATATCGACCTGATAAACGAGGCTGCCGCCGTCTTGTTCTGCCATTTAGTGTTCTCCGGGCATAAAAAAACCCCGCCTGAGCGAGGTTTTATCGTTAAATTATTACTTTACTTGACTGGATGAACCATACCAAATTGGCTCATGGCCGTAACGTCATACATCTCGCCACCAGAGAAGATAAACACATACTTCTGATCTCCGGTATAACCACCATAGCTATTCTTGGCATTAACTAGAACGGGTGATACCCACCCAAAAGTTACCTTCCCGCCAGATGGTGACCATTGGCCATCCTGAGAGTACCCCTTGAAGGTTGGCATGAACTTATATTGAGCCGAATAGGGATCTTTTAATGTGGAGTTAAAATGATTTTTAATTTTCTCTTGATAATCTTTCGGAAGTTCACCGTAACTAGCAGAGGATATTTGAGCCTGGCTAGGCGGTTGCTGTGATGAACAACCAGACATAGCAAGTGACGCCAGAATGGCCCCAACAACTGCAATCTTCTTCATTTAGTCCTATTCCCATAGACAAGTAACAAGTCGTTACATGGTAGCAGACTCAGTAGGGGCAAAAAACGTAATGCGTGAATAAATCACCACTCCGTCACTTTTTATCTTTGCTCTCTCGCTCAAGCTTCACAGCTTGCTCTGCCGCTCTGATAGCGATCGCCTCAAAAATCTCACTCGGCAATAGGTACTCTTTTGCTCGCGCGAGCATCCCTTCTGTACCATCGATGGGGGAAAGGTTGTGCTTCCGAACCGCATCAAGCAGAACGGCGACAATCTCCGCGTTAACCGAGCGCTTGTTATCGGCAGCCATGTTCTGAACAGCTTCTTTCAAGTCCTGTGGCAATCGGACATTAATCTGTGGATCACGACTCATAGCAGTCACCTAAAGAAAAACAATGTTGACATAGTAGCCAACTGCTATTACCTTTTCAAGCAAGGTAGCCAATGGCTACCAAAGAGCGAAGCCCCAACTGCGGTAACAGTCAGGGCTTCTGATTTGTCCCCCATCCCCACAAGGATAAAAGACATGAACAGTATATCAATTCTTGAAGCTGTTAACACTTCATCCGTCCAGTTCCATGGACAACCAATCATCACTGCCATGGCCGCCGGTGTGGCTTATGTAGCCATGAAGCAGATCGCCGAGAACATCGGGTTAGCTTGGGGTTCTCAGCAACAGAAGCTGATGCAAAGCAAAGATAAATACAACTATATCGATATCGATATGGTTGCCAATGATGGTAAAAAGCGCCTCATGGGATGCATCCCACTGAAGAAGCTCAACGGCTGGCTGTTCAGCATCAACCCATCAAAGGTACGCGCAGACATCCGAGACAAGCTGATCGCCTATCAGGAAGAATGCTTCACCGTTCTGCACGACTACTGGACGAAAGGGTCCGCCGTTCGGAAGTCAGGAACAACCGTTGATGAGAGAACACCACTGCGCGATGCGGTAAACATGCTCGTCAGCAAGAAGCACCTGATGTACCCGGAAGCTTACTCCATCATCCACCAGCGCTTCGCCGTAGAGAGCATAGAGGACTTAACGCCTGAGCAGATCCCGCAGGCTATAGAGTACGTTCACCGCGTCGTGCTTGATGGCGAATATCTGGGTAAACAAATAGAACTACAGATGCCAGCCAGACAATTCGACGATAGCGAACTCTACCAACTTGTTTGCCTCTGGAGCGTGGCTCTATTGATAAGACAGGATACCCAGAAGATAACTGAAGCCCTTGCACCTCTTGGACTTCCAATAGCAGTTAAGGTGAACGCAAACGCCAACGATCTGGATGGGTTTATACGCAGCGCCGGCCTGTTGCTTCTGCGTGAGAGCAGTCATATAGCTAAACAGGTTAGCCCACCGTTGAACTGGAAACTTGAGATAACGCGTATGCAGTCAGCACTTCACTGATTAATAGCCCTCATTTTGGGGGCTAGAAAGCAAAAAGCCCACTTCGGTGGGCTTGTCCATCACGTTCTAGGGCGTTGGGGGAGAGGCATCCAATGGCTTATTTTATGATGAGAATGTTGCGTACTTCCGCTCAGAATCACCCCATTAAATCCATTTATCTCATCATAATCAGCGATCCCAACCCCTTTGTCAGATGCAATAATAACTTTTTCGAACTGCAACGTCGTCTCAGGTAGCCTTTCTTCTACAGATATCCATTTCATAGCAATCACCATTGTTAAGGATGATTGAGCACTATAGCACCCGCAGAAAGCAAAAACCCACCTATTGAGTGAGCTAACCTTATGAAAAATCCAAAGTGATGCAATTATTGTTAAAGAATTAACTTTATCTCTGCTCACGCTTACCAAACGCATACCCAAGGGCCAGCGTAAGTATAGGTGTAAATATTGACCAGACATCTTTTAACGCAGAAATAATGTCAATTTTATCCGGCTCGTTTTTATCAAATACAAAATGAAAATATGCCAACATGATGCAAATACTGAGGGTGGCACCAAGATAAAAGCAATACTTTAAGGTCATCCATATGAAAGAGTCTCTTGCATGCTCTCCAGTTCCTATTTGAGCTGCAATGGTCCCTGTTGTACTTACACCGGATACACCACCACTTTTGATAGATGGCCGGTTAGCAGTATTCTCTTGGCTTTTTATTGGCTCGACAGCGGGTGTAATCTGGTCTGACATTATGCATCCTCGTACAAGGAATACGTCGTTATTAGCACCGTTTGGTCAGCGGTTGTCTCTTGTACAAACGTAAGCCAAGTAATGTAAATCCTACCCCCATCTTTTTTAGTACCGATCTCATGAGGGATAATTAAACCTTTTGGCGTGCCGAAAGGATTTTTAATAAAATTATGAGTAAATGTAATGTTATTACCATTTACATCAACACTTAAAATTGTTTTCGCTTCTTTTCCATCAGTTAAAACATTGGTTACGATAATTATATCCAAACCACCGTAATTTAACTTCAATCCCTGTTCACCTTCTCCACAAACAAAATGAAACGTACCAGACTCAACTAGCTTTCGTCCATTCCCCGTTGCTGTGATCAACATATTTTACACTCTCAACTAACACTAACCCTGACATTAGGCATGAAATTATACCATCGAACAAATAGAAAAACACTGTGCAGCTCGCGGTCAACTGACTGTATAAATAGGCGAAGTCATGCAAGAGTCATCATCGCCTGCCAGCGCTTCTCATCTTCGTCCATCACCTGATCGTACTCTTCGCGCGTGAAACCTTTCTGCTCTGGGTACTTGGCCGCGAGCAGCAACTGAAACTCAGTCATCGAAAGGCGCTCTGCTTCGGCGCGAGGCATGTTGAAGTGATTCCGTGCTGCGCTGATGTACTCGAAGGCGTTGAACTCGTTCACGTAGCTGTTCGACTCGTGTCGCTGCAGCTTGCGGATCTTTGCTTTACCGATGATACCGTGAGTGATCAGTGATTGGCCGATTACGATGATATCGCTCGCCGGCATCTTGCCGCGGCGAAACACGAAAGCCCTCTTCCCTCGTTTGCTTGGCCGCAACTCTCCCACCAGCGCGCTAAGGTCATCATCACAGCATGCCTGCATGACGATCATCCCGGCGAATATTGCTGAGCTACTGAATGACGGAGCGTTGATGTATGCCAGCAACCACCCAGGAATCTCACCGTATGCCTCAGCAGCGGCTTCAAGTAACCGTGGTGCCTCACTGGTATGGAGTTCAGCAAATCGCTCTACAATCTCCGCTGGCGAGCCTATGCGGGTCATGTTTGCGAACGAAGGTCGAAGGAAGTAATCGCGATCGGCATCGGTGATGACCATCTCGCCTAATTCAGTGATTGGTGTCATTTAAACCTCAAAACGATGGCATCCCTGCCAATCTTCAGTCAAAAGCCAGGAAGGTACATCTGCACTTCATCAGCAATACGTTCTCGGGCAGTGTGAAGGAGGCGTTTTCGACCGCCGACACCCCACTTCGCCATTTGGCTGGCGCACTGGCTTATTTCCTTAGATTCGGTCTTGATGATGTGGTCTATTTTGTTCAGACGCGACATGGCATCAAAACCTTTTCTGACCAATGCTTGAAAAGTCTGGTAAACACGAATCTCAAATTCTGCACTGAGCCACGCCGCATAGCGGATTGCCACAAGCTCTAGCGCCCATACACCATGATGTAGCCCGCCATTAATCGTTTGCACCGCCGTGCATTTTTGCACTCTGCTCAAAGTATCGACAAAGTTACGAACCTGTCGGCTTCGCATAAACTGGCTTGGTCTCTGGTTTTCCGTTGCATCTCCATTGGAGACAGCAGCGGCATGCAGGTCATTAAGGTTATAGCGACCTTCTTCATCAACACGAACGGAGACGCCATTTACTGCCACGGTTGGATAGTTCATTCGGATTACCTTTTAGTGATGAACCTTGTCGCACAGGAAACGGCCCCAAGAAGGCTCCGACAGCCAGCCGGTTCCTCAAGGGTCATCCTGAAAGGTTCTTGGTTTGATTACTGCGCGTGCGGTGCGCGATGTATTTCAGGTACAAAAAAGCCCCGCATGAGCAGGGCTAGTCTTTGTCAGATCGACGGTCGGTTTCCCGACCATTTGCTATGCGGTCACAGTGATCGCGCTGGTTGATGTTTTGGCGCCATCGTTGGTGGTAAACGTGATTGTGGCTGCGCCGGCAGAAACGCCAGTAACGAGACCTGACTGATTGACGGTAGCCTTACCGGTTGCCGAGGATGACCAGGTGCCGGTTTTGTCGCTTGCATCAGCCGGCGCCACGGTGGCGGTAAGCTGTTGAGTAGCCCCTACAGCAATGCTTGCTGTTGCTGGCGCCACTGTCACACCGGTAACCGGTACATCCGAGGCGACTTCAAACACGACAGTATCGGCATCAGCAACTTTCCACTCGCCGGAGAAAGTGGAGATGTCGCTCGTGCCAAAATCACCAGACCACGATGTAGTGTTGAAGTAGCCCATGATGTAGGTGCCGGAATCTTCGCCGACGAAATCGAATCGAACCCAAATCGACGGCTGCCGGCCAGCCTGCACTTCATCGAAAATGTACTTGGAGATGTTGAGCGCGCCGATCTCAGTGGTTTTGTCTTTGCGGCGGAATTCACCTTCACCGGAAATGGTGAAGTCCATATTGGTTACCAGGTTCTCCACAAGCCCTTTCGCATCGTCCGCTTCAGACGTCACGGAGTTTGGCGAGAAGTCGAAGCCCTTGGTGGTCAGCGCGCCGAGGCGCTTCCAGTCACTCAGTGCCGGCAGCGTGTCAGCACAGCCGAAAGCCATACGTAGCACCGCGACTTTACCGATCAGCTTGCCGGTATCATTTGCACAACCTTGCATGTGTTACCTCTTCAAATAAAAAAGGCCGCCCAGAGGCAGCCTGATGGATAGATATGTGCGTTATTCGCCGTAGGTGCAGCAGACTAAAAGCCGGTAGATTAATCGTCCCTCTGCCGATGAGATTGGCGCTGGATAACCTCCGAGAAGACGCATGGCGCCAACACAGCTATCAGCGCCCTGTTGGCCGCTAATGTAGTCGGCGATTTTGTTCGCCGATGCATCTGCTTCTGCGTTCTTCCCTTTGGCCCCGACAACATCGACCATTACGAAGAAATCTCCGCCGCGGTCGTATTGAATATCTGAACCACCGCCAGGACGGAACACGATGAAAGCATCGGATAACTTGCCCGTGTCGTTCCACATCAGCGTTTGGATGATGAGCCCCGCGGTTAGGCCTGCACTCTCGAAAAGATTTCGTAGGCGGAGATACATTGGAGGTGTCACAGCATCATCTCCTTCCTGATTATCTCGTCCACCTGCCGGCGGGTTTTATCTGCGGCCTTGGTGAGGAATTTAGGTTCACCAGATGGATCCCAATAATTACCGCCACCTTGCGACTTAGGACGCGGCAGCCCTTTTAGGATGCCACTGGCGTTATGAACATAGACCGCATAGTTGGCCGAATACCCGATACGCCCAGTGATGCGTGTTCCATTCACTGCGGGGGTGTCCTGGTATTGCGAGTTAAGCAGTACCGAGGTTTTACCTATTGGGGTCATCAGGGCAGCTTCATTTCCGATGATAAACAGCGCTGTTTTGATAGCCCTGACCGCCTTTCTCGTCCTGGCATCCTCAACCACGGAATCAAGGCGCCGCTGGGCCTCTTTGATGCCTTTTATTTTTACGCCCATCGCTATGCTCCCGTCAGAATGACTATATCCTCCGCCAGGCGTTCAAACGTATCAGCATCGCGGATCACCTGTACCACCTCATCGGCACCCGCGGCGATCGGGTCTACCATGGTAGACGCGCCGATAAGCAGATAGTCGCCTTTCTTTGCTTCGGTGAATTCAGTCCACACAGTGTTTTTAACGGTTATTTCCGAACCGATATTGTTCAGCTTCGCCGAGAGTCCGCCCTGGTAATCGCACATGATAATTTCAGGCGGAGCCCAGCCAAGAGGATCGCCCGCTTCGCTATTGCCAAGATTGCGCCAGATGGTGGCCTCAGCCGTGTATGACCAGTTGGCTATTGATGACATGTCATTCTCTCCAGCTAATCACCGCAGGCCGTTCTGCCGCGATTTTCGGGCAATTAAATTTCCACTCACCGCGGTCGTTAACGAATCCCGTGGTTTGCCTGGCCGTATCAGTCTTCACCCAGACGCGCTCAAAAGGCTTTGGTAATCGTTCGGTGACAGGTATCCATGCCATCAACCACCACCGCACATGCAGCCACCCTTGCCGATCCAAACACCGGCAAAAGCCTTGTTTGTTGGGTCAGGTGGAATCAGGCCTGTAGCGCACCCTTTTTTGTCCAGCCCGCGCAGCAGGTTCAGCGCACCCTTCCAGCGATCGCTAAATGACTGATAGCGGAACGAACGCGATGCTCCGCTTGGCGCCGTTTGAGAGCTGATGTATTTATCACCCTGGCCTAATCCCATGAGCCCGAGAAGATAGAGTTGGATGAGTAACGCTGTTGATGCTGGGTAATTAGCATCCAGACATTCCTGAATGCTGTTCACCTGCTCCACCAGCGCATCCAGGACGAAATCAGGCAAAGTGATACCCTGTGACTCCAGATATTCTTTGGCCTTTTCTTTAGTCACCATGGCTGATTCCTGTAAGAAGATACCCCGCCGGAACGGGGCATAAAAAAACCGCCTTGGCGGCGGCTGTTATTCAGCAGGGAACAGATTTTCGAGCTCGCCTTCCGGCAACAGTTCAGCGAGCTTTTCTTCGCCGAGGTTGCCTTTGAACTCAATCCCCAGATCAGTGAGCCGCGCCTTGATAGCATCCTTGCGCGACTTTGCTTCGTTGCCGGCATCCGGGGTGGCCGGGGTCAGTTCACCGCCGGCCGCGCCACGCATCAACCGAACGTTAGATTTCAGCGCTGGGTGAAGCTTTTCCAGTTCCAACACATCCCCGATCTCTACGCCATTCCATGGGCGAATAACTTCGTATTTAGCCATGCTTCCCCCTTACGCCAGATTGGCGCCGTAGACAACACCGGAAAGCCCCTGATCGTCCGCAGTGATTTGCAGACCTTCAGCAGACATGATCTGGAAGTTGTAGTTAACGTTCGGCATTGGGCGCGGCAAAGGAATAACGCCCTGAGCCATGCCAACCAGTGGGGAGACCACATCTTTGCGGCGAACGTACGCAATGAACTCGTTGTCTTTCAGTGCGAACGTCTGGCGAATTTCTTTCACCGGCGCGAATGGCATTACCGCTTGCAATACATTACCGCTCACTACACCGTTGACCACGTATGGCTGAGCCAGGTTAGCCCAGATTTCTGGGGATACCCACATCACGTCATACTGCGAAACTTTGTTAACGCGAGCTAACGTACCGAAAGCCCCCTTGCCGAAGAACTCGAACAATTGAGTCATCGTCGCTGTGGTCAGGTCGATGTTAGCGCCGCCAGCACCAGCCCCCAAGTTGAGCTTTTTGCTGTTGCGGTGATTCTTTAGTCCTTGAGCCGGATAGCCCTGAACCTGAATTTTTTCATCACCGCCAAGGTAATAAGCCACCCGGCGCTTATTGACTTTACGCAACTTAGCAGACTGAGAATCCAGAACCAGATCAACACCCACGGAATTAAGGCCGGCAGCGTGACGCCAATTAACCCCATAACCTGCAGTGAATACAGGGATCGGGTCACCGTCGCTATCATATTCAGTGTGATCGAATGAGAACGGCGCCTGGCCGTCAATGCTTACTGAGACATCATCAGCAATATCACCAACAACGTTATAGAGTTTTGCAGTTTTACCAACAGAAAGAATAGTCTGGACACCCATCAAATCATTGATGATTTCCATACCGTCTTCCTGGTCGCGCAACTGCAGGATCTGGTTATCGATTTCAGCCCAGAATTCGCGAGCGAAACCACCTACCGCATTACACGCCAGCATTTCAGGCGTCATATGCGCACGGTTTGCGGCGATCATGGCGTTATGGTTGGCGTTCCACATATTGCGGTTCGCCCACAGCTCATTCCAGTGACCGCCGAGGCGGCTATTAGCAGCCAATGTCTCTTTGGAGAAATACATGTGCGTTTATCCTTCTTTTAAGCGCCAGCGGCGACAGTGCCAACGCGCATACGCACGCGGATGAAATCGGAAGCGCCGGCGGCGATGGTGGCTTCGTCCTGGCTGTAACCGATCACTGAATCAGTGTCAGCAGTTGCCAGGGTGAATTGGCCGTCAGCGCCAAGCTTGATCGGGCTGTCTTTCTTGTACGTGCCAGGTACGCAGAGCAGCGCCAATTCACGGCCTTCTTCCACGTAGTTGCCTACAGCAGAGTCGCCAGCAGGAACCGCCTCGGTGATTTTCAGCCCTTGATGGTAGGCAACGTCGATGATGTAGATCCGGCCATTTAGCGCGGTAGCCTGAGCGAATTCATCGCTGGCGTTGATGACTGCAGCAGTGCCTGGCAGAAGTGCCGCGGCAGTGGTGCGGGTTTCGGTCTTATACAGCGACTTTCCGTCGATGTTTACGCGACGATAACGTGGCATTGGATAGCCCCCTTATTTGAAGTATGCATCTGCGGCGGGTGCGCCGGATTCTTGCTGATGCTGGCCTGAGTTACCTGCCAGCGGCGCCGATTCGCCCAGCGTTTTAAACATCGCTTCCAGCGCTTCGCCTTGCAGCGCGTTTGCCACGATTTCGCCGTGAACTTTCGCCACCGCTTCACGCTTGGTTTTCTCTTCTGCGCGGGAGTTGGCGGTTAAGGTTTCGGCCAGTTGGTTATGGTTGGCCTGCAGCGCATCAACTTTATCGGTGATAGGCTTGAGCGCCTCGGCGAAGTTGGCGGCCAGGCCTTTGCCGATTTCAGTGATCAGCTCTTGTTTCTCTTCAGTGGTTAAAGGCATGTCGCCCTCCGTTTGGTGGTTGGTTGCAGGTTGTTCCTGCGGATTGAAAAGGGATTTAACTTTGTTGGCGACGACCGTCACCCAGGATTCCTGACGCGCAACCGGCGTGCCGGTTTCATCAAAGGTGATTTTTCCGCCCTCCGATGTGTAGCCATAAACCTGGGCAGCGCCGCCGTTGCGGATGATCACAACCTGTGAGTCGGTGAAGTCTGCCACCCAGGCATATTCATTTTCGCCGGGAGCAAATTTATCTTTTGCAGCGCGGTCTAGGCGTTGCTCACGATCCCGGTAGGATTCGCCAATCAGCGCGCCAGAGTTGGCCTTTAACGGCGTAGCAAGGTCAGCGTTAACCATCAGCCCAACACCCTGCTCAGGCGTCGCTGCGCCCACTTCATGCAGCAAGATTGCGTCATGATCCATGCCGTGAATCTTCGCCACCCACTTGGCACCTGTGGCCTTCTGTTGCTCATTGGGCTCAAGCTGGTCGAGAAACACCGCAACGCTGGTGTGAATAGGTGGAACATCTTCGCCGCGCTCAATGGCCTCTACGCGGGAGATAAGCTCCCTACCTCCCTCGCTCTGGTTAGCGATCTGGGTATCAACCCACTTCTCCAGGTAGATTCGGTTGCCCGATTTCTTCACATTGCGATTCCAGGCACCGATATGGCCCTGGTTGATACCTTCAGGAGAAAAGGCAGAGATGAATGCGCCATTTAGCTGAGGATGCCCCAAAGGTGCCAGCGTGCCTTCCAGGCCTTGATAGTGAGCATCGATTTCGCTGGCCGTATACAGCCCATCATTCATTACCACGTTTGCCGGCAGTGTGTAGCTCGGCAAAACAAGATGCTCGCGGCCGTTGTATGACTCCCGGCGAATTGCCTGGCTGTTGACCTTCGTAGTGACGTTAACTTGAACTTTCATGGATTAACCCTCTGCCCATTTGTAGCCTCTCTCCTTCATGTCGTTGAACGTCTGCTTGGCCTTGTCGATGATCGAAGGAGTGAGAGGGTTCCCCTTGTCATCCACCAGCACGGAAAGCTGCGAGCATTTGCAGTTGATGGCGTTGCCATTCTTCGTGTACCACTCCCTAACTTCATCCTGCGTGTATAGGTGAGCATGCCTGGCGGCGTGCGTTGCTCGGGTGGTAGGGCTTAACGCAGAGATGTGAAGCAGCTTTGTTTTGATGCCATAGCGATCTTGCGCATCCTGAGCTTCATCCCACCGCGCGCGCCGCAGTGCGGTCGTGATCTCAGTCCTGGCAATGCGATTCGCGCGTCGGGTTTCAATGCCGGTTTGCTCATTGAGGTTTTTGGCTACCTCACGCGGGTTGAGCCCCCTGGCAATACCATCCGTCAGAATTCGCGCCATATCGCTCTTAACCTGAGCGCTGAGCCCTTTCATCTCTTCGAATTCACGCGCTCTGACCAGAATCAGCCGCAGCTGATAGGGCTCACTCAACAAGATTCTGGGAACATCCTGCTGGCCGGCGGCATAAGCGGAGGATTGCTGAGAGAGGTTGTAATACTCCTGCGCCGTTCCTCGCTGGTAAGCCACGGACACATAGCGGCCAAAGAACCACAGATTGAACTCCCCGCCCTCCAGCAGAATTTCTTCCACCAGCGCTTCACCGTTCTGCAACAGCATCGACAGAAGCCCCTGCTCAAGACGGAAGGTGTAGCGCTCGTTTACGACAGGTTCGGCGGGGATGCGGTTGAGGATGTCGACATAGCCTTTCGTTATCAGCTTCATGCGCTTTGCAAACTCACGCATGGCGCCACGCTCTAACTTATCAACTCCTGTGGGATCTTTAATGTTGCTCGGCAGGATTGGAGGCTTAGGTTTCGTCGTCATCCCCTGCCTCTCCAAGCGGGTCGCCGCCTTCAGTTTCGAATCCTGCAGCAGTGCGTATTTCCTCGCCGCTGAATGGCGCCGTATCACCGCTTTCAACCATAGCCTTGTTCACCTCTGCCATGGCCTTGGAGTCCGCCAGGCGCTCAGCTCGAGTCTGTTGATTGAGATCGTCCCAGATAACCGTTTTCTGGCCGACAGAATCGATAATTCTCAGGTCGATCAGCTTGTCGCAGAAGTCCTCAATTTCGAACGACAGATCACCGCGGCGACTCTGGCAGCGGCCGTTCATGTACTTCTGGTCTTCGGTGCTTGAGCGCTCAGCCTGTTGGTTGCCTACCAGTATCCGCGAAGGAATATCAACGCCGGCAGAAGCCGTCTGCAGGTTCACGGCATAGGTTGGACTTGGGTCAGACACAGGGGAAACAAGGGAGGTAACAGCGGCGCCCTGCAGGCTCATCAGCACATCATTGCCGCGGTTCATCTCGCGCGCGGCTTCGTTGAACTTGTCCTGCAATTCGTCAACGCTGACGTCATACATAGACGCCAAACTGCCGAAGTCGATCTCTTTGTCGAAGCTAAGCGCCAACTGCCGCGCTGCGTTCTTCAGGAATGACTCACCGGAACCGCCCTCTACTTTTTCCAGGCTGACGAATGCGTTGTATGCTGGCTCAAGGAACCCGATAGCGTCGTCGGTGTAATCTCCGAGGATAAAAATTCGGTCTGGATGAATTTCGACACGGCGCGTGGAGCCATTTGAAAGCCGCTCTGTGTATTGCCACATCTTCGGCTGGCCGTATGTTTGCGAGTTAAGCCCGATATCCCACTCGCTCACGTTTAGTGAACCAGCCCAGGCTACCGTGACTTTTTCGAGCCCTCGGCCTCTGGTTACTTCGGTATTCCATGGTTTGTTGTCGCGGATGTGCAGCAAAATGCCAGAGTAACGCCCGACAAGCCGCCGGCGGTCAGCCTCTGCAAAAGCGCGCCATAACCGGTTCGTGAATACCGGTTTGAGTTTTTTCTCCCAGGCAGTTTCCGTGCGCTTCTCGTCGGCCTTATCACCCTCGATGATCTCCGGGTTGGTCTGCCAGCATTTGCCCACCAGCTTTTCCACGGCGCCATGCGCAATACCACCGCGGCGATACAGTGAATAAAGGTTGTCGTAAGTGATCTGCTCAGGAAAGCCGTATTCGCACCATGCGGAGCCGCGTTTATTATCCAGGCCCATAGATGGCCCAAGCATCGCCATACGAGCACGCTCAATCCTGGCGTCGTTCAACGCGTGGTTGACGGCCAGTTGGAGATTTTTGTTCATGTGGTTTCCGTTTGGAAGGGTTTACCGAAGTCGCTTAGGGATCAGCATCCCGACGGCCTGAGATTTGCGTTTGATATGTCCATCCAAGCTGTAACGTATCCCATCCCAACAGTGCTCATTGCCATCTGCCAGTTTTGGTAACACTTCACCGGTGATACGGTCAGTTTTGTAAGACCAGAGCCGTGCCTCGCGCGCCACGTTCTTGCAGCGAGGATGAATGATTATTTCGTCAAAGCCACGGAAATGGGCGATCCCGTCCTCAACGCTTCCCTGCCACTTTTCAGCAGCTGAAATATTGAATCCCTGTCTCTTGAGATAACTGATTGTCTCCGGGCGCGCTGAGTCGGCCTTAATGGGCCAGTCACGCACACCGGGGATGGTGTCGTACAGCTCAGGCATGTGGTCAAGTTCGGTATGCTGACCATATGCCTCATATTCGATGTAAAGGCGGTTATGCAGAATGAATGAACGCACCAACGTATTCGGGTCTTTAGCGAAACCGAAGTCGGCACCGAAGAACAGGCGCTCCGCCTCTTTCCAGAGGTTGTCGGAAAATTCAGCAATCCGATATTTGCCGGCCAGTACCTGCTTATCCGAGTTTTCGAGGTAAGCCCCTTCCCATACCCATGCGTATGTTGCCGGGTCAAGACGGCGCTCATCGTTCAGCCGTTCACCTTCCAGCACATCGGGGAACCAGGGATTATCCGTGTAGTTCATCTCAACGGTAATGCAGTCATCGCCAGCCTCTTTGCGAAAACGCTTATCAGTGGCGCTACCGTCGCGCTCTGGGTTCCACGTCACCCAAATCTCTGAGCCTTCCTCACGAACGGTAGGGCTCAGCTTCTGCCAGGCAATTTCGCTGACTGATTCAGCCTCATCAACCCAGCAAAGCAAAATCCGCGCCTTCGACTTGATGCTATCGAGGTTATGCCGCAGACCACAGAACACATAATTCACGCTCTTATCGATGGTTCGGATGTACTTCTCACCAATATCGAAGTTGGCTGCTAACCATGGCACAGATAGGATCGCCTGCTTAACCTCCTGCATGCTCGACTCTTCCAGTGAGTTCATGAACTCACGAGCACACAAGATCACTCCAGCTTCGCCATTCATCATCGCCTGATAGGCTTTAACTGCCGTCATCATGGCAAAAGTGCGTGTCTTAGCACTACCGCGGCCACCGTGTGAGCAGCGATAGCGCTTATCCATTACGGTGAACAGGGGAGCTAGCTTTGCTGGGATCGGTAGTTGAACGGCTTCACTCATGCTTTCGGCTCAACGGGCAGTAACTGGATGATGGTAGGTTTCGGGGTCATGCTGCCATCAGGACTTGTGTGCTCTACTTTCTGGCGATTGGTATAGGCGTCACCCATTTCTTTGGCTGCCTGCTCGATAAGTTGCGAGGTCATACCGAAGTTCTTCATCTTTTCAGCATTGGTCGCCATTCGGTCAAGAACGCGCAACCGGTATGCTTTGTTTGCGATCGGGATGTCGGCGATCTCATTCTGGAATCGTTTACGAGTGGCATTGAACAGGCCGATCCACTTCTGGCTCAACTTGGACGCCATTGCGTTGCCGGGCGTGTATTGTGACACCTGCTGCCGTGAGACATTGATGCCATATTCAGCCTTTACAAGCTCAATGACTTTTGTTGGCGACTCGAAACATGCAAGTGATTGAACAATGAAGGCTTTAACCTCTGTCGATAATGCTGCCATTGGTCACCTCCATGACAATCTGAATACAGCTTTACGCCAGCCTCAACATGCAGTTACCGCACGCCCTGGCAATGTTTAGTTGTGCCACCTCCGCAGGCCTGTTGGCCGCATCAACCAGTTCTTGAACTTCCACGCTGGCGCCATACCGGCGAACTACGCCAACGAACTCTTCGACGTCGTGGCCGCGCAGCTTCAGCACCGGCTGGCCTTTCTTGTTGAATTTTGGTGCGCCGAAATCGTCAGTCGCCTGCGCTATGTGGTACAGCTCATGCTCAACCAGGGCGCAGAACTCAGCATCAGAACACTGTGAGCAGTAGTCGGCAGCCAGCGTGATGATGAATTTCGGCACCTCGCCGAACCACTCATGCATCTGCTGTTCCATCCTGGCCTTCTGCCAGCCGCCGGCGCGCATCGCCACCTCTTCAGCTTGGCCGAGCACATAGCGTCCTTTCTTCTCAAACGCGGACGATGCCCACATGAAGCGTAGATCGGCGTCTGCAAGGTGTCCGTGGTCTGGATTAAACAGGCTGCCGGCTTCGTCGATAATTTGACGCTTCATCCACTCATGCACTTCATTTGCAGGAACCAGGCCAATGTATGGCGTTAGCTGATGGTCTTCGATAAACCGTAGCGGTGGGTATGGCCGCCTATCATGGCTCTCTTCCTGTGCTGTTTTAGCCATGATTTCTCCCAATAAAAAAACCCACTGAAGTGGGTTTTTTAAGATAATGAAAACCTTATACTTTACTCATCGAAATTACGTTAATCCTTTCGATTTCTATACCCAGCCGCTCAGCCTTATTCTGTAACCAACGACTTAATGCGTCCTCTGCATCTTCCCCATCAATAAAGGTATGCAATTTAATTGCCATATCTCTTCTTTCTATCTCATAAGAGACAAACCATTTTCTATTTGTCGTGTTCATATTTTCTTGCCGTTGGCCTCTGCCATCTGCTGATAGCGCGGGTCGTTTGGTCCTGGGAATTTGTGGCTCTGGCTGCGGTAATGCTGCAGGCGCTCGCGGAAAAGCTCGCGCAGATGCTCAGGCTGCTCCGCCTCCACCTGCGCCGGTACGATCGGCATGTTCATGCGCTCTTTGTACGCCACGCCAGAGGCCGCAAGGTCTACGTTCACCTTGTCCATTTCTTCTTTTGGCAGATTGCCGAGATTGTATGACATGAAACCCTCCTGATTAAGAGGATGATACGCCAGCTCCCAACTGCATGTAAGCATTAACCACTCACTATAGGCATAACGCCTAACAGCGGTAAACCCCGACTATAGGCAATAGCCGACACAATAGAACACAGCAATTCCGCTGTGATTGGGTTCCCTATAAGAGCACATAACGTTACTAGGAGGTTTTATGAACTATCCACCAGAGTTTTATCTGGCTGTAGCCGCTTTATTCAAGCTGCTTACACAGCTCGCTTACATCGCATGTCATCTCATCAAACGCAAATTCCCGCTCCCAAAATAACCGCAGCATCAGCCACTCCTCGCGGAGTTGCCTCGCCACTTCCGTCTTTCCGGCTGCCAAGACGTGATCACCTCCTGCTAGGTAACACAGTCTTATTCCTTGTCGGGGGAATTCTTCATCACGCAGCAGCCTCGTAAAGCTGCTCTGTGATAGGCAATAAAAAACCGCCCGTAGGCGGTTGGTGTAGGTGAAAGGCAGGCCAAGCTAATTGCGGATTACCATCATTTCCAAGTATCCCTACTGACACCGTGGCCAGCGTGGGGTTCGAGAATGGCAGCGTCACCTGAGCCCCTTGGCTTTTCATGTATTAACCTTGCCCCGTTACAGACAAGGCGGGAGGCAACTCCAACGTCCCAGACGCGGGTATTAAAGCCTCGAGATAGTCGCCTACCTCGGAAATCCTCCCTGCTCACTATCCTCTCTATTCTGTTACCCCTGGCTCAGGAACCCTGACGTAACGATCAGCGGCTGCTTAAGGGGAAGTCCAAAAACTGGGTCAAACAGACCTCCATGAACTTTCCGTGGGCTAACAGTAAGATAATATCCAAATTACGTTTTACTTCAAGCGTTCGCCATTGTGGATAACTGACCTCCACTTTTGAAGTGTTTCCACTTGTCCTGCGCAGATATTGAGCGCTGTTTGTAGTTTTAGCGTGTAACTCACCGCGTCGCCCCAGGTGTCGCCTTGTAGGCTAGGCTGCTCGCATGGAGTGAATACTGATTCAGGGGGTAACAGGACGATTTGCTGGGGTGCCAGTGGCGTTTTGCTGCAGGAGCTCAACAACAGCGGCAGGCATAGGACTATTCCCACATTTACTGCCTTTAAGTGCATCACGCAATTTCCTCTGGTAGGTTTCTTCGCGCTGGCGTAGTAGCTGCTCTCTTTGTCGTTGCTCCGCAGCCAAGGCTCTGTTCTTCCGGTCTTGTGCTTGCAGGGCTGAGATCAGTCCTGACTGCTGCGCCAGCGTCTTCTGCTGTTCTGCAGCCTGCTGGCGTGCCAGCTGCAACCGGTACGACAACAGCGAGCTGTAACCGCTAAGAAAGATAGCCACCAGCAACAGAAGCACCATGCTACCGCCGGCGATCTTGCTCATCCAATCATTCATGATTGGGCCCAGGCGCAGACAGTGTTTTCGACCTCACGCCGGGTGATCAGCCCTTTCCACTCTTTGCCACCGGCATACTTCCAGCGCTTCAGTTCACCGCACGCACCGGCCGGGTCGCCGGCATTCAATTTTTTCAGCATCGTGGAGCCGATAAACGCATACGGGCCGACGTTGTACGAAAACGAGTAAATAGCGGCGCGCTGGGTTTCCGTGGTTTTCACCTTGATCGCGGGATCGACAATCCGTGCGACTTTCTGCAAGTCAGATTTCAACAGCGCATCGCATTCTGCGTCGCTGTATCGCTTGCCGAGGATAATATCAGCGCCGGTATGTCCATCGCAGACCGTCAGAACGCCGACGACGTCGCGATAGGCCACATACCGCCGCCCCTCTAACCCATCGTGGCCGCCGAGCATTGCAGTGGCGATCGCAATCGCCCCGCCGCCACCGGTTATGGCAGCGACGATTTTATTTCTCAATTGTGAGTTCATGGCATCACTCGCTCATCGCTTTATAGGCTGCTTTTGCTCGCTCTTTGTCATAACCGACGGCTGTGAGTTTGTTGACCAATTTGCGTTTGTAATACCAGTTCACCCCCGCCGTAAAAACGGCAACGAGGATCCCCACTAATACAGCCCAATCTTGCAATGTCATGGCGCCAGCTGCGGCCAACAGTGAAGCAACCCAGTACGAGAGCTGGGAGCTGTATTTGTCCATCTTCATACCTCCCCCTTCCGGGGATCTGTCCCGGTACCGGGTGATAGGAATGGTTTAGCCTCCCGCCTAGTCACTCAAGATCAGGATATGTTTGCAGTGTGATTGACTGATTTAGCAAGGAGGCGAAAACGAAAAGCCCCAGCAATTAGGCTGAGGCTTGGCAGGGTGTCGTGGCGGCCGGTGCTTATCTTCGGCTTGTCTCGGAGGACTGCAATTCACCACAACGAAAAGAGTACTATTGCTGTGCCGATCGCCCGTTAAAGGACTCAAGCACTCTTTCCGTTGCGCTCCGATTAGTGCAGCATCCCATCGAGAGAGGTACTCACATAATCCGGGGGGATTAGATAACGAGTATCAAGTGAGTACCTCCGTCTGATGAGTAGCATTCATCAGAAACATGACAACATTATCATTCTATTCAATCACATACTTGTGTTTATGAACACCCGTAAGATTGTCTAAAAACATACTGGAATTACGTTATCTACTCGGTATAACGCCGAATTACAGAATTTTCTTACTTTTTGGGAAATCGGCTTGCCCGCTTAAAAGCATTGTTGTAGTGTCGCCAAAAGACGACACACACAGCACCTCATCGTTTACACAAAAATCATGTAGCAATCATCCTTTCAACCCGCCGCTGTGCGGGTTTTTTTCTGAGGTTTGTCCTAAAAGGATGTATTACTTCCTCGTAAAACTTGCCCCCACTTCGGAATAGTCCTAAGTTGAAAATGTCATATAGAGTTAGCAATCTCTTATATGGACTTTGTAACACTTGAAACACCAGAATGGCTTCTCTAGCCCGCACACGCGGGCATCTTATCCAGATTAGCCCTGGCGATTAGAAGAAACATCGAACCGACAGAGTTCGCAGTAATACCAATACATTAATCGGGGATAATGATATGAAAAAAGACTTAGCAGCAGCTGTCGCCATTGGCAGCGTCATCTTGTTCGCCTTACTGGTTGGTTCACCGTCGGTCATGCTTTCGTTGATGCCATAGATGAGGCTCCGAGCGGGGTCTTTTTGTTTCACATACCCATAGGGATAGCCACCAGCCGTAAACGCTGTCGGTTAGAGGGTGTACCGTGTGTGTCGTCCATTGACTGGGGCTGAAATGCAAAAGCCCCAGCGGTTGCGCTAGGGCTCTAAAAGTTAATTGGTTTAATCAGTTAAGCAGCTAATATAAATGATGCATTCAAAGCTAATAGTAGATCGAAGGTATTAATATAAGGAACATTAAATTGCGCACAAACGTTAGGGATCAGAAACTTTTTTTTACACCGTACATCAAGTCTCTCATGCGTAACTATTGTACCGCCCATTGTCATTGCCTTAGCAATTAACCATGTATCAGCCCCTCGTAAAAACTCATCCATTGCACCAACAGACATAGGTGCTGAAACTTGTTGTTGAGCAACATGTTGAACGATAGTTGCTAGATTAGTTTGTGTTTGTTTATCACTTACTGGTAAGAATAGATCGCGGTTCCGTAAAGCCCAGTCCTTAAGCTCATCGTTACCGCTTATTAATTCATCATAAACATTTTTTATGCTGAATATCTTCCCACCAGCAGAACAACGTAACAACCAATCCCAAAATGCAGGGCAAAAATCCATATGATAATACTTGTTTTTTGCCTCTATTAACACGTTGGCATCAATCAGGTACGTCATGCGTCTATTTCCGTTGCATATTTCCTAAGCTTTGCCGGGGCCATGCCCAACAATCTACCAGCATCTCTTAACAATACCCTACCACTTAGCGTCTCGTTAAGTATGGCTTTGCTGAAGCGTACACTATTCTTGTTCTGGGCTATAGCATAGAAATTTCCGCCGCCACCTTCTTTGGCTCGAAACTCTGCCATTAATTCTTGATAGTACTCATTGTAGGCATGCACATCAATAAAACCAAGATCATAAGCTCTGCGGGCAATAACATAACGGCTAACATGGAGCATTTTTGCTAGATCAACCGCGTTCTGACTGAGAGATTTATCTTTATCCCAATGAATATGCATCACCCTTTCAGATGCAAGAAACTCACCAGCGACGGCATTACAGAATCGCTCTTCTTTGCGATCCTCATGAGTACTGGCTGTAGATATTCCGCTAGAACCGATCCAAAGATGTGCAATTTCATGCAACAAGGTAAACAATCTAGCAGCAGGAGCATCTGTTAGATTAACGAATACAACAGGTGCGTAAGGATCACTAATTGCAAAACCTCTAAACTCTTCGACGTTCAAAGGGCGATGGGTGTTATTCCCTACGATCCCGCTTCTCATCACAAGAATACCAGCTTCTTCCGCAGACTCCACAATTTTTCGCTGGTACTCTTCCCAAGTAAGTCCTCTTGGATTGAGATCATTTAGCCCCAATACGTTACGTATGTCGTTCGCTACATTTACTGGGTGATCACTTAGCTTAACCGTACCAATGAAATTTAGTGGCTGTGCATCCTGATCGATCAAGTAGTCCCTATACCACTCTTGTTTACGAATAACAGAGCGAATGGTATCAAGCATATCTATGCTAGCATTTTGAAGTTCAAAGTTTCGGACCGTTCTTAAGTCAGGTATAGGTATTGGCTCAACAGGTGGTTGTGCAAGGAAAAAGTACGCAAACGGAATATGCAATTTATTGGCTAATTTTTGTGCCTGCGCAAAAGTAGGATTAGCATTACCATCCTCCCAACTGATTACTTTTTCTACTTTAACCCCAATACCTGCGGACAAAGCATCCTCAGACATCTGAGCTCTCGCCCTTGCCCAGGAAAGTATTTGTGGATTGATTAACGCAAATTCAGCCATTTTATTTAGGTTTTTCAACTGGTTGAGAAAAAACCAATCTTATCCATTACCATTTAGGTAAGACTAACGTAGAGGCGTATTTTTTTCCACAAAAAAACCGCACTGGCGAGGTTTTTAGTTGAGATAAGCTACGTCACTGCGTAACCACTCTTATCACAATAGCCAGTAAAATTCGTAACGAAAAGCGGAAATTTACGCGACAGCAGAAATTTCTGATCTGCTTGTCCAAGCGTCCATCTCAAGCGTCGCCCCGGTCATAGCCAAACAGCCTTCTATAAAGCTTTCTGCCATCATCAGCTTCTGCCTTATGTTCCCTTCTGAAACCTTCCATCTACGGGCTATCTCCGACTTTGACACCCCGTATCGGTAGTGCAGCATGATTACTCCAAGCTCTCTTTCGTCGCGCACCTTCTTCAATCTACCCACGGCGCCATCAACAATCAGGCCATCATTATCGCAGCATGAAGGCTTACTCTTGCTAGTGTTAGGCAGAAGCCCCTTAAACCCTGCAGCGATCGGAGAGTAGTCCACGCCGCTGTTATCTTTCGCCCATTGACCCCAACGCTCTAATACCAACTGGATATCTCTCATATAATTTCCTTGATGATTATCTCGCCGGCATTTCCCCAGCGTTTGGTTACGCGGACATCCCAAACGGCACAATCTTCATAGTAGATTGCGTCCATAAGAGCTTTTAGTAAGTTGTCTGCATCTGGCTTCTGCTGATGCGGTTTCCCGGCCATCTCAGCGCGTTTCTTCTTGCTCCAGCTCTCAGGCATGGGTAAAACAAACGTCACGTGATATCCGCTCTCAGGCAGCAAGATTCGATTCAATTTCACCTCGTCGCAGAATGCCCGATAGCGGAGAACTGGCGGGCGCTTGGCCCACCGGTCTTTTTGTGTCATGCGTGGCTTAGGTATTGGCGTGATCGGGTACGTTTTCATGCGATCGCCCCGATGCCAATGGAATAATCCAGGAACTGCGCCAGCAAATCGGTTTGGCTACCATGTTCCGCTTCCCAAGCTGCAGGGTCGTCATGCAGTTTGCGGTGACAAGTACGACACAGCGGGATTGTCAGGTAGTCGCTGGGCTTGGTTCCCATTCCGCCCAGACCGTGGCCGATGATGTGATGAGGGTCATCAGCTCGGCCGCCGCATCCGCAGCAAGGACGAGTCTTAACCCAGCGCGTATATTTGCTGTCCTCAACGCGGGTGAGCTTTGGCCGCAGCATGAAGGCCTTTTGTGGCGCCGGGTCTACGGTGAAGCACTTGACCGCCTGCTTAGCGATGAGCTCTTTAACCGCCGGCAGACAATCCATGTCGGACTCCCTTCGGGTGCCGCTGATTACCTTTGGTTCCGGCCTATCTGTCACCGTGCGCGCTACCTCTTCGGGGATCAGATCGAATACCCCGGCCAGCATCGACCACAGCAGCAGCTCAGGAATGGTTAACGGGCCTTCCGACTTCAAGCGGTGCTTTGCCGTCTCAGCTATCCAGCGAGCAGTATTACGAGCTGCAATTTTTTCCAGCTTCGGCGATGAGCCACAGCTTTGTTTGTAACACTGGGGGCAAATGCGAACGGCGGAATGCCCCACTCGCTCAGTGTCCAGAATCGTCGAAGGCCGATCGTGTTTGTTGTACTGGCACTTGGTGAACTGCGTAGCCCAGGCTTCGATTGCGTTAATCCCGCCGCAGGCGTTTATGACGCGCTCGTGCTGGAAGAAAGCCTGCAGCCGCGGGTCGCTGGCGATCTCATGCTCCACCGGCGGCAGAACCCCTTCTGGCGTGTCCACAAATTTACGAGGAATTGTTGAAATCATCAGGCGCCCGTTCATGTGAAACGCCATCTCTTCAGTAACTGGGATCAGCACAATACCCAGATCACGCTGTACCGCTGCTTTTACTATCGCTCTCATCAGGCAATCCTCGCTAAATCGTTCTCGCTGGCCTTGGCAACTGCCTGAGCCCAAATCCCCGTCCATGCTCGGCGGGCGTCGTAATCGGTCATGCGGCCAAGGGATCCGGCCATCTCCTTCGCAAGCCTCTCAATCTCGTTCCGTGGCTGCTGGCGCTGGGATACAAGACGGACATAGGCCTCTTCGCGGGCGGCACTATCCTGGCGCTGTACTTTCGGGAGGTCATCAGCCCGCTCTTCCTTGACCTTCAGGTAGCATTTCTCAGTGATCAGGTAGTCGAAGTCCTTTTTGCGCCAGGTCTTGCCGCTGTTCGTGTCTGGGCGGTCTTCCAGCATCCAGCGGCATTTTTTCGAGATGTACCGCAGGTAAGCGCCCCAGCGCTCCATGTCCATCTCGTAGTCCTTCCAGAGCTTGCGCAGTGCCTTGCGGCGCCCGTCGGTCATTTTCAAGACGTCAGGAAGTTCTGGCAGCGTGGCGCGGAAGATGCGAAGCACTTCGTCGCAATCGATTTTCAAAGAATCCTCTTGCGGCTGGTCTGTCGGCGCAGCCGGCAGACGTACAGGTTTTATCTCTGCTGTAGTCTCTGAAGTAATCTCTGTGTAATCTCCTGTATGAATGTCTGCGGGATTCCCGCAATCTGGCGCGCTGCTTTCCCGCATACTTGTCTGAGGGTTTTCCGCATTCTTGTCTGAGGCATTACCGCACTCTTGAATGCGGGATTCCCGCATACTGGAATGAGGGTTTCCAGCATTCTGGGTTTTCTCTTTGATTTTCTTCAGAAGAAGCAACTCAAGAGCATCGGCTTTAACCCGAAAATAGAGCTTTGCTGGTACACCACGGCGATCCTCTTCAAGCACCCCGGCGGAGATAAGGCGACGGCGTGCCGTTTCCTGTTCCTCACGCGTAAGGCCTGTTTCATCGCGGATCTCTTTCTGGGTTTTGTAGAACCAGCCGGCATCCATTCGGTTATGCCAGTAAACCAACTGCGACAGCAGAACGGCGCCGGTCACCCCAACCCCCAAGCCGACGAAAGACGGCTGGTAAGCTATGGGCCGATCAAGAAGCTGCATTAAGGCGCTCATATGTCCACTCGCTTAAATTTCTCTTTAAATCTCTCAAGAGGTTGCATGCATTCATGCGGATAGCCCTCTCTCATAAAAATCACCTGACGCTCTACACGTTCCCACCGGATGACCTTCACGGGGTTGCCGTGGTCATCGACATATTTCCTATCCAGCGGGGTTGATTGGCTCATGGTTAGCTCGCCATCAGCTCAGAGGCGTAACGTTCAGCAATCCACTGGATGCCACGCGGCGTTACCCTGGTTTGCGTGAAGGCGTGACCAAAATCAGACGTGCCAGTTTTGACGGTGAATAACCCGTCCCGCTGGCGTAGTGCATGGGGAAGCAGATTCCCGGACTGGCGGAACAAAACCTTGTCGCGGATCAGCGCGTCAATCATCGCTTTCTCTGGCATGTTCAAAACCTTTGCCGTGGCGCGCAGGCTTTTTGAACCTGATGCGTCTACGTAGTGATCGACAAAGGCCACCTTTGGTGCGTCGGCCTGAACCTTCTGCTCCAACATCGCCTTCTGTTCGGCCATATCAGCAGCCAGGCGCAGCGCTTCAGGGAGCGTCTGCGGGACAGGTGAGTTTTGCTCTTCCAGTTCGTGCAGGCGCTTAATCACCCTCATGCGCAGGCTGGCGCTGTATCCGGTCACCAAACATTCGGTATGCTCCCTGTCGAGCGCGTATTCCCGGTATTGCTGGCCGTTCTGGGGGTGTCTCCAAATCTGGATATACCCATCCAAGCCTTCGCCCAGCTGTTCCAGCATGATTTCGATGTCGCGCATGACGTGGCCGTGTTGCTTGCCAGTCAGCTCGGCAATTTCACGGCTCGTCATTTTCGGGCTGTTGCCACCGATCGCTACGTTTGCCATAATGAATCGACCTCTCAGGTTAGGTTTTAGAAAAGTGATGGCCGAGCAGTTGCAGCTGTTCGGCTTTTCTTCTTCCCTGATTCCGGCTTCTCTTCCTTGGTGCAGCTCGCAAGAACGTACTGGCGCGCAAGCGTGAGACAGTCGTCATAAATCATCCCCTTCCTGCTCGCCTGCGACTTCCGCCGGTAAAGGTCGGCTCCGTGTGATGCCCCCCCCCTGAGCCAGCGCTTCGCTGAATCCCTCTTTCACCAGCTGCTTCTTGATGTTGTCGTAAACAAACGTGGCCCAGGCCATAAAGCCCCCTATTCCGTCTTTGGTTCCCGGATGTGCTCCAGCATCGCCATTAACCCGCGCGCCAGCTCTGCGGTTTCCTCGCCCCTGAACGTCAGCATTGTTTCCGAACGCTTGAAGCCGGTAGCGGCCAGCAGCAGGCTCGCTTTCTCCACCAGCCCCCCTTTGCTCTGCCAGCGGCTAACCTGAGATTTATCAACGCCGATCGCGCCGGCCAGGCTTGTCACCCCGATAGCTGCAATGCGGCTCATGATGTCGCTCTGAATCGCCTGAGCTTCGTTGCGTGTTGTTGCGACTGATTCCATTTACAATTTCCGTTGTGTAATAGTGATTAGTTTGGTTTTTTGAACATGTGCGGCAGATCGGGGCGAATCATGTGTCCAGGTACCACCCCATTGGTTACTCGCTCGATGTGGCCTACGTGTTCAGGTGAAACTTTCGCCTTGTTGTGGAGCCATTTATAAACAGCCTGTTGAGATACCCCGCAGGCAGAACCAAGTTTTTTTTGCGACCCAACCAAAGCGATAGCGGTTTTTATCACTTCATTCATAAACAACCCTCATCGTCATTTTGATTGATAGTAAAACCATGGTTGTTTTAAGTCAACAACCACATTCGTTTGAACCTATACAACCGAGGTTGTAAATTGATAAGATGAAAACGACACTTGCTGAAAGGCTAAAGCTAGCCAGAAAAGAACAGGGGCTTTCTCAGAAAGCTCTTGGGGAGTTGATCGGCGTTAGCCAGGCTGCCATCCAAAAAATCGAGGTAGGCAAAGCCAAGGAAACGACAAAGATTCTTGATCTAGCAAATGCTCTTGGAGTACGGCCAGAATGGCTCTCTTCTGGATATGGGGAGATGCGAGAGACCCCATCGAAGACAGATCGAGAATCCAGCATCCCTCCTGAGCGCAATTGGGGAACTGTAGATGCATGGGATGGCAGCACCCCCTTACCTGAAGATGAGGTAGAAGTGCCATTCTTAAAGGATATAGAGTTGGCCTGCGGAGACGGCAGCTACGGAGAAGACGACTACAACGGCTTTATGTTGCGTTTTTCGAAGGCAACACTAAAGCGTGTTGGAGCTCAAAAAGGAAGCGTCTTATGTTTCCCTGCGCATGGTAACAGCATGGAACCACTAATCCCTGAGGGTTCCACCGTTGCTATTAACCTGCTCGATAAGAAAATCGTCGATGGCAAAGTTTATGCCATCAATCAGGATGGTTGGAAACGTCTCAAAGCCCTTCATCGCTCAGGGCCGAATAAGGTGATAATTCGTAGCTTCAATAGTGCAGAGTACGACGATGAAGAGGCTGACATTGATCAGATAGAGATCCTTGGACGCATGTTCTGGACTTCCACTCTGTGGTAAGCAACACTCTGTAAAACAACGAGAAAAAAATGAAGATCGGATACCTGTTCCCTGTCACCATCATTGTTGCAGCTGTAGTCCTCCTAGCTTGGTTCATCATCGGTGGGTATGCGATGCCTAATAATGTAGGTTAAGTATCATGGGTAAGGCTTAATGAGGCAAATATTATGAGAAAAGAAAAAATAATTATGCTTTATCCCACCCTGGTTAAACCGGGGTTAGTTATTTCACATTACATGCCGCCTGACGTGGTCATGTTTAATGAAAAATATCCATCTCATTGTTCATTTTATCTAACATCACTGATGTATCTTGAATCTGGGAAAAGATATACAACTGAGTTAGATATATTTTTTGATGGGAAGTCTGTATTAAATAATGACAATGATAATGAAGATGATAACCCTATGGAGTCCTTCATATTTAGTCATGTAGACGATAATTCGACCCTGGTTGGTTCTTCGCTTTTGGTGAAGGACGTTACACTAGAAAACCCCGGCGTTTATGACATTATTTTCAAAGTGTATGAAGACTTGAACGGAACATTAAGTAATGTCCTTGATGAGAAGTCGTGTTCGATCATTGCAGCTACACCGATGAGGATTTGACATTGTCCAGAAGACTTTATTCCGTCCCCTTGGATGGAAATCTTATTGAACAAAATCCAGTCTCGCCGCATAATTCGTTCGATGATGGTAATGGTGGCGGAGGCAACGACATGCTAGAACGAGTAAAAAAACTAGAAGACAAGCTATCTACGCTAGCTATTGATATTGCGGTCATCAAATCAAATTACGCTACAGGAAGCGATGTGGCGGCGGTTAAAACTGAGGTGGCTAACGCAAAAGCTGATTTGCATAGTGCCCTTAGACTACAAGCCCTTACCATAATTGGCTCAATGATCGCCATTATTAGCATAGCGTCAGGGATAATAATTAAGTTTGCCCATTCTTGAACAACCCGGCCACCGCGCCGGGTTTTTTGTGCCTACAACTCTGCCCCTTTCCATTCATTCGCCGCCCTACACCAACATCATCCACTATCTTGCACGCCTCTCATATGCCGGATCTGAATCTGGCTCCACCATGCACACTTACGTACAAATTTCACTCACATTCACAACGCCTCCAGCCACTTATCCAACCATCACGAAAAAATGAAAATTAAATCACCATCAAAAACAACCAAATAAAACCAAATCAAACAATGAAAACAACTATCGTTGTTGACACAAAAACAACCATGATTTTTAATGACTCCATCGACAGCAACAACGTCACCGGCAGGAAGCCACACAGGTAAGACGCCCAGGGGTGAGCGATGCAATCACTCCCCGGCCCCGAGAGGGATCGACCGGCAAAGTTCTTTAGGGAAGGAGTGGATTTACCCTGCCGCTGCCAGTTTGGGGCGGTAGGCATGAAACCACTGAGGATTAGCGATGAACACTACTCACGATATGGGCAACAACGAAACAGTAAAGACTGGCGTTTTCCCGAACAGCGACGGCACGTTTACCGCGATGACGTTCACCAAGAGCCGGGATTTTAAAACCGCAGCAGGCGCGCAACGCTGGTTTGCTCGTCAGATGGCCGACTAACAGCAGAGGGTTACACGATGAAATTACAGCAATCAGAAAAACGCCTTTCCGGCCTGCGTCGCCCATCTGGCAAATTTGACTACCGCAGGATACGTCGGTCACTGCGCAACAACGCTAAGGCAGCAGCATGGCCGGAGAAAGGTATAACGCCTGAACAATCACGGCGATTCCTGGGTTATGCCAGAAAATTGGCCGCAACCAAATAACCTCCACCGCGCCCTACGGGGCGCACTGAGGCAATCATGAGCTTAAACGGATGGAAGGCGCTGGTTTACAGCGTCGCTGCTGGCCTGTGCCTATGGGCTGTATCCATAGCGGGCTGCGTATACGTCGCCGGTTAACGCCGGCGTCTCACCTATCTGGTGGCGTATCGTTTCGGTTCCTAATTTATATCTACACAGTATAAATCCCCGGTTCGATGCGCCACCAGGTGCGTGAGAAATCACAAGCCTGCTCAGTACCACTTCCCTTGTCACATCCTTTGCCCCGCTCGCCGGGGCTCTTTTTTTCACATCAGTAAAGGCGGTGCCCGCCGCTCCGGAAGTGCCGGAACCGTAGCGAAAGCGAGCGCGTGCATCAACTCAGGCAGCGCCTTTACCCATGTGAATTTCATTGAGAGGACATGTTATGCAAACCACCACCCAACGCTGTGAACACTGCGGACAAACGCGCGACGTAGCCAAACAGGCCGTGAGCATTCAGCGCTACGAAGACGGCAGATATAAGGCCGTGAGAATCCTTGTCTGCTCCGATACCTGTGCGCCGGTGTACGTCGTCCGCCAGAACATCAGAACACTGCAGCGCCGCCTGCACACCCAACAGCGGAGGCCGACATGGTAAGCCTAAACGCTCGTATTCAGCACAAATACGACCTGACCGGGGGCGATTTCGCCCCTAAACGCCACCACGGCAAACACCTCTTCTACCTTCTCATTTTTACCCTGTGCCTGCTCACCGCTGGCGCAGTCTGGAGTTGATGCATGGCCAAAAACTCAAAGGAAGCCTATGGCGCCAGCGGTAAAACCAACGTGCTGATGTTCGAGCCGGAAAATCTGCACCTGGTATCCGATAAAACGCACCCGCTTTACGACGAGCGCATCCACCTTCCTCTCCATGAGCCGACAGTGCTTAGCATCATGAAGTTGGGGGTGATTGAGCCGATCGTTATCTGGAAAGACCCAGAGACAGGCCGCTCATGCGTAGTTGAAGGTCGTCAGCGGGTTAAAAACACTCTTGAAGCAAATAAACGTCTGCGAGAAGAAGGCAAAAAACCTCTTCTGGTGCCGGCGGTCGTCAGACGTGGATCACCGTTTAACGTCGCTGAGGTGATGATTAGCGCCAATGAAATCTTTCAGGCAGATACGCCGCTGGGCCGCGCCAAGAAAATGGCTGATGCGCTGACGCGGGGCCACGACGAAAAAGATTTAGCGCTGATGTTTGGCGTCGGTGTGCAGACGATCCGCGCCACACTCGCCCTACTCGATGCCACTCAGGCCGTTAAAGATGCGGTTGAGTCTGGCGACATTACAGTTACCCAGGCGCGCCATCTGGCGAACCTCACACCCGACGAACAGCGCGAAAAAGTGAAGGAGGTTGAAGCGGCAACCGCCGGCACCAAAGGCCATGAAAAGGCACGCCGGCAGCGCCAGGTGATTGGCGATGCCAAACCCCGCATGAAGTCCCGAAAAGAAATCACCAAAGCCCTGGAAGGTGCGAGCGGTGATTACGCTCAGGCACTCCGCTGGGTGCTGGGAGACGAAGCATGACAACCATCAAGCGGTTTACCCCTGACTATAAAATGCATGCAGTTCGCTTTGAGGCTTTCGCACGTGAAGCTGAGCACGGTGAATATGTTCGGTTTGATGCCCACCAGCAGGTAGTGAGCTCCCTGGAGGCTGAGCGCGATGCGCTGGCACAACGGGTTGAGATGCTGGCTCAAAATCTTGGAAATGCCATCTGGGGTGAGCAGGAAGCATTGCAGCGAGTTAATGCGCTGGCTGTGGAGAATGCAGGCTTTAAGCATGCGCTTTCCGTCATTTTGGAACATGTAGATGTTACCGATAAAGGGCAGGCAGGCGTAGTGGCAATGATTGCCAATGACGAACTGTTCAATGCCGAAACCCCAGCCACTGACGCAGCACTTGCAGCTATCCAGGCGCAGGGAGTGGAGATGGCTGCAGCAGCACTTGATGTCCTTTCCGCTCAATCAGCGTCAGCTACAACCCAGGCAAACTTTCGGGCGGCTGCGGTTTATCTGCGCACAACGGTTCTTCCAGCAATCGGGGAAGCCACATGAAAAAGCGCCCAGTGATGCCAGCAAATGAACTGAAGCCGTGCCCGTTCTGCGGTGCGGGTGAAACGTTTGTCGCTCCAAATCAAAACTGGACTGGCATGCGCTACGCAATTCACTCGTATACGTTGCGCCATATCTGCGCCGATCGAACTGTAATCACCATGACCCGCAACACTGAGGCGCTGCTTGTTGCTGCATGGAACCAACGGGACGGTGACAGCGCTAGGGAGGTGGAGCGTGGCTAACAAATCGATCAACAAATGTCAGGTTATGCATGCTCAGCGATGCCAGCGTCGCGGTGCGAGAGGGAAGTACAAGCACATGCCGAGTCGCCGCCTGATCAGAAACTTAATCGCAGAGAAAATAATTAACGAAATTCTGCGCGAAGAACGCGAACGGGCCGATACCCAGGAGCCCGAAACGGCAACATGTCCCGGATGCGGAAAGAGCGGCGAGTCAAATCAGAAGGACGGCGGATTCTACTGCTACGGCAGTGACCGTTGCTGTCCATAGGCCCAGGAGAAAGCATTATGAGCACTGAGAAGCTGAGCGAACTGAGCAAGCCGGTGGCGTATTCACTGCGATTTCGGAATATGAATGGCGAGCCTGATAAAAACATCAACGCCAGCACTACTTTCTCTACGCTGGAGAAAGCCAAAGCGTATGGACTTGGCACACGGTATGTAACGCAAGATGACGGCAAGATAATTAGCGTTCGCGATCCGTCACAAGACCCAATCGTTGAACCCCTATACTCGCAAGAGTACGTCTCCGCCCTGGATAAGGTGGCTCAATTTTGGATTGGAGAGTCTGCCGGATGGAAGAAGCGCGCCGAGGACGCAGAGAAGCGCATCGCCGAGCTGGAAGGTCAGTTGCAATCTGGCTTCACGCCCGAAGCACTCGCACAAGAAGAACGAGCAGAGAACGCGGAACAACGAGTAGCCGAGCTGGAAGCCAAAACAGCAATGACTATGGGCGTCGGCAGTGGGAATGGAAACCTTTTCGTGCATGGTGATTACGATTCCATAAAAGCGGCGCAGGCCATAGTTCTCGAAAATGAATCTCTCCGCGCCAAGCTGGCTACGCCGGTGCGGTTGCCGAACAAGAGCGACGACGAGTTCTGGTTCGATGGCGTGTTCCAGGTGGCAAAGTTCGACCGTGCAGTTGAGCGAGCCATTAGCGCGGCTGGATTCAAGTTTGCGGGGGATGAGTAGGATGACATTAGAAGACCTTCTCGAACTAACCCCGGCGCAGCTTAAAGCGTGGAAACAGATTGAATCAGGGGTGAAAGCCTTCAAAAAAGCCGGTGGTGCATTCTATTCGGTGCTTGAGTCGGTACACGGCTACAACGGGAAATACGTAGACGAGATCACCGGTGACGAACGTGAATCGCATTATCCAACTGCTGATGTCCATATGCATACCATTTTTGACGCTGGCCTTTCTGGGTTTGCAGATGACACGCACTTCATTCACTTGACCGACAAAGGCGAAGCACTGCTTGAGGGGGATGCATGACACTAACGACTGAGAGACTGCGTGAAATCGCAGAGGATGGATTCTTGGAACACGGCGACGCAAAATTAATGGCGCGCGAACTCCTGGCTAACCGGGAGGCGCAGCCGGTGCAAGTTACCGACGAAATGGCGCTAGCATTCCACCGAGCGTTGAACGACGGCGGTATTGGTGAGGCTGATCTGGAGGAAATCAAAGTCGGCCTGAGTGGTGCGTTGTGCAACATTACCGCCCCGCCAGCGCCAGCAGTGCCGGATGAATCAGATCCTCGCGATGCGTTTGAATCTGTGTTCCCGATGCCAAAATATGTAGTTCGTTGCGGCACCGGATATGCCGTTACGGCTTATTCTGCTTGGGGTGCTCATGATTTCAAGGAAAGATGGGAAGGATGGAACGCCTGCCGCGCCGCAATGCTGGCTCAACCTGTAAGTGGCGGTTACAAGTTGCCGGAGGGCTGGAAGCTGGTTCCTATTGAGCCGACAACGGAAATGATAAATGCAGCGTTAGCATCTGGAGCTTTATCCATACGTACCGCGTACAGGGCAATGCTGGCAGCAGCGCCGGAGGGTGGGAATGATCACAATACCCGACGATAACGAAATCATCTCGCGGCTCAGCATTGCCGGTTCAACGCCGGATTCTGTCGCAAGCCTCCTCCGCTGTGCCGGCTACAGCGGCATGACCGGGAAAGCCATCCGCCAGCGATTGATGAAGCTCGAAAAAGAAAAAGCTGTTGAGAAAGTCCGCCGCCCTGGCATCCGAACCACGTGCTGGGCGCCAATCACCAAATAACCCACCGAAAATATGAAACCACGAATTCCGCAACGAATCAGCATCAAAGCTGAGGGGGTTCTATGCGCCTACAGGGAGGGCAAAAAGAAACCCAACCAAACCTACCAACATAAGTATTTAACGCTGCCAGTGGCCCGCTGCTGGCGAATGCTTTCGAAAGACAACGGCAACTCATGGGAGGTTATGTCCCACGAGCGCTACAACAACCAAATCAGGATTTAAAAATGACCAATTTCGAAATCATTGAATGGCTGATTAAAGATGGCGGCCAGTACACCCGAGAGCAGCATATCACCCTGCTTCAACAAAACTTTCCAGAGCTGGATATTACCGAATCGAAAGTAACCTCTATCCGTCAATCAATGGCTACATCTCCATTTGTTAAAGCGGTGGTCGAGGATGTGAAGCCGCAAGGCAGAAAAATAAAAGTCCTTTCAGTCGATCCGGAGTACAAGCGCTATTCGCGAGCTCGCGTTGATCGTCCAGAGGTAGTGGCTAATGCATGGCTGAATGAGGAACCACGCTCAGTTGTCGAATGCATCAAGCGTGTTAAATGGTTTAACCAGCTGCTTGCCCCCGTAATCCACCAGCGCGCCTACTAATCCCGGAGATAATCATGTCATTCAAATACAAATCTTTGGCTCATCAGGCAGCCGAGGCGGAACGTCGCGCCCATTTTGCGGACGCTGCAGAACTGTGGCGTCAGGCGTTCGATGAGGCACGGGCGGCGGATGTCGTATGGGTTAATGTCCGCATAGAGTTTTGTGTCAACGCGGCCGCGCGCTGCTGGGGTAACGCTCAATGACCTATCAACTCATCTATGCAGATCCGCCCTGGAGTTACGGCAACACGATCAGCAATGGCGCCGCCGGCAATCACTACAGCACGATGAGCATGGCAGATTTGAAGCGTCTTCCGGTATGGGCTATTGCTTCGCAAGATAGCGTGCTCGCAATGTGGTACACCGGAAACCACAGCCAAGAGGCGATCGAGCTGGCGGAGGCTTGGGAATTCAGCGTCAGAACGATGAAGGCTTTCACTTGGGTGAAGTTGAACCAGCAGGCCGAAATTCGGTTCAATAAAGCGCTGAAGCAGCAAACCATCTTCGACTTCACCGACCTGCTCGACATGATTAACGCCGAAACCCGGATGAATGGCGGCAATTACACGCGCGCCAACTCCGAAGACGTGTTGATCGCCGTTCGCGGCCAGGGAATCGAGCGCGCAAGCGCATCAGTAAAGCAGGTTGTGTTCAGCTGTCTCGGCGAGCACAGCGCGAAACCCTGGGAAGTCCGCCGGCGCCTTGAGCTCTTATACGGCGACGTGTCACGAATCGAACTATTCAGCCGTGGCGATGCGCCTGGCTGGGATCATTGGGGGAATCAATGCCCAGTAAACAGCCTGCAATTGCTGCCGGCAGCGTTCAGCAAAACGCACTCAGATCAGTAGCTAAACGCTGTAACGACGAACTCCACGCCGCGATTAAGCAACACCCGAAAACCCCTTTCGACACCCTATCCCGCCCAATCATCATGAAGCATTTCGCACAGGTCGAACTGCTCGGCATTTCTTTGCCGCGATTCAACTACACGATCGGCATGCTGAATGGGCGTTTTACAGAGAGATAAGCCATGACTAAAAGCAACTTGCCAATTCAGCCAGTATTGATCACCCGCGAAGGTATACAGCAACAGTTGGGCGGTATATCACGAACCACCTTTTGGCGCCGGAAAAAGCAGTGGGAAAAGGCTGGTACACCGTTCCCTAAACCAGCGCCTGGCACCAATCCAATCCATGGCGGCGAGCAGTATAGATATTGCGACGTGATACGATTTTTCCGCGCTCAAGGCCTCATTGATGAAACGCAGGACGCTACATGAGCGGCCCAAATATCCAGCGCATTTTGCTGCTCTTTGAGATATGAATGCTGGTCATATACCGCCAGCACACCACCGAGTTTATGCCCCAGCACCTTTTCGGATACGTGGGGCTCAATCCCTAATTCGCTCATTTTAGTTTTTGCAGTGCGGCGTAGATCATGCATTGCCCAGTCATGAACACCCATCTCATTCCTAAGCTGTTCCGCCATGTTCAATAGAACACCTGCTGACATAGGCCGATCGCCCTGCACAATCGCCGGCGGGAACAATTGCGATATGTTCGGGTATAGCGACATAGCCTCCTCAATTAGCTTTGCGGCATCCCCTGATAGTCCTCTCACAAACGGCTGGCGCGTTTTTGAATTTTCCGCAGGAACGCGCCACGTTCTGTTTTTCACATCAAACTCACCCTTCTTTGCCTTCCTTAGCTCAACTCCCCGACACCCTGTAAGCAGCAACAATTTAATGAAGATCTTGTTCTGGTGAACAATCCGAGAACCTTCAAGAGCCAACCAAAAAGCTCCTATCTCATCATCGCTGAAATACCGTTTAACCACGCCAACAGGTTTTCCAACGTCGCTAATTCTCAATGCGGCGATAGGATTAACGCGAATCTTCTCCGTTCTCAAGCAATACGAAAACACCTGCTTTAGCTTTGAAAGCATGATCCCAGCAAAGGTTTCCGCCCCATTCGTTCTCATCCTTTTGAAAACTGGCTGCCAGTGAGATATCTGCATTTCATCCACAATCATATCGCCAACATATGGGATTACATGCCGCTCAAATGCCCTCTCCCAATACTGCAATTTCACAAGGCGCTGAGCCTGAGCGCTGGCAGTCCAATGTGATAGACAGTCTTTCACGGAGGCTGCGCCAGCGATCTCCTCGAGCGTCATGGATTTCACTGTGATGGGGTCTTTCCCTTCGGCCAAGACGCGCTTGGCCTCTTGAACCATATCGCGCGCTTCTTTGAGCGAAATTTCGTCGTAACTTCCAAGCGTCATGCGGCGTGCCTTACCTGCGTACCGGTATCGATACTGGAAGACAATCAGCCCAAGTGGGGTTATACGGATAGACAGGCCGCCGCCGTCAGGCATCTCGATCAGTTTTGGGATGGGTTTTCCATTAAGCTTGCGGAGTTTGGCATCGGTGAGCACTGTGTACATCTCCAATTATGTACACAGGTATGTACACAATTTTAGTGGCTTGGATTGAAATCACATGAAACGGATTGAATCACTAGCCAAGGGAGTTTTCAAGCACCACAGTGAGTTGATGGGGGAATTTGAAACAGAATGGAATCACGTGAACTGCCGAGCATTGCTTACACGACAGATCACATGCAGTACGAAAATTGGATTTTGGGTTTGGTCAGCCAGGTTTCAGATCTCGCCCACAATTGCCAGATTGAAACCTCACTGGGTATACAGAATGGAACGCATACCTTCTCAGCCGCATTCGGCTAAGCGAATAGTATCACTAAAATTGTTCCGGATAAATAAAGCGCCGCCGCCCTCACACCTCCGCCTCATTCGGCGCAAAAACGGTCTTCATGTAGCTGAGGGTGGCCAGCAGGCACAGGCCGTAGCCCAGCAGTTCGCAGCCCTCTTCCACCATGTTTTTCACCACCCGGTTGTAACCGTCCAGCATCAGCGTTTGCCACAGCGCGCTCATGCCGAACAGGCGTGAAAACACCAGAATGCACAGCAGACCGGCGCACATCATGCCGTAGCCGGGATACGTCGCGAAATCGGCCAGGCCGCGCACCGTCGCCGCAATGTGCCTGGCGGCATGGCACAGACAGACCAAGGTGACCGCCAGCGCGAACCACACCCAGGCGCCGTGCCACAGCGCATCGAAAGCGAAGTCCATCTCGCGGATCAGCATGCAGAGAAAGAAGCCGCCGACCAGCATCCAGGCGGAGCGGCGTTCCGCCTGCCGCCAGGCCGCGGCGAAAAAACCGCCGGCGATGGCGAGCAGCAACAGTTCCTGCGCCGCTTCGGTCAGCGAGGTTTCATGCACGAAGTTATGCAACCAGCGCACATCGATAAACACCAGGCCGACCAATGCCGCCATGAAGGCGGCGGAAAGCGCGAATGCGCTGATTTTCCCCAGTAAAAGTTTCAACTCGTCTTGCATAATCAATCTCATTATCGTTTTAAAGCGCGCCTATGGTAGGCAGCTGAGCCTGCGGGGTGTAGCAATTGGTGCTGAACGTCGGCCTTTACCGGCCAATTGCGGCGAAAAAGGCCATAAAACACAAAAATTGTGCGTTTTTTTTCTGAGCGTCGCTCGTTTTTCAGCCTGCGCTCATCATGGGGTGCGAGGTATTAACGACGTTATAGGGGCTGATGCATTTTGGTGCGCGTTCGGCGCCGCGGGCGATTGCGGTCAACGACGCCCCGTTGGGATGTGAGGATGAACCTGAGCTCGCCGGCGAGTGCAACGGCAATGATGAAACGCCGGCCGACGGTTAATTAACGTTACGAGCTATCCCCATTGCCGCCAGGCACGCGGCAGGCTAGGCTGTTTAGCTCGTAGGCCGCCGCCTGGCGGCCTGAACGTTGCACAGGGAGTCTACTTTATGACGGGTATTTTGCAGTTATTCCAGGCCATCGGACTGGGTTTGGTGCTGCTGTTGCCGCTGGCCAACCCGCTGACCACGGTGGCGTTGCTGCTCGGCTTGTCCGGCAATATGACGCGCGAAGAGCGCAATCAGCAGTCGCTGATGGCCTCGGTTTATGTGTTCTGCATCATGACGGTGGCGTTTTACGCCGGACAGGTGGTGATGAACACTTTCGGTATTTCGATCCCCGGCCTGCGCATCGCCGGCGGTCTGATCGTCGCCTTCATCGGTTTCCGCATGCTGTTCCCGCAACAAAGCGCCGATGAGGCGCCGGAGGTGGAGAGCAAGTCGCACGAGCTGCGCCACAAGACATCGGCCAACATCGCCTTCGTGCCGTTGGCCATGCCGAGCACCGCCGGGCCGGGCACCATCGCGATGATCATCAGCTCGGCGTCGAGCGTCAAAGCGAACACGCTGGGTTTTGAACCCTGGGTGCTGGCCGTGGCGCCGGTCGCCATCTTCCTGACGGTCGCGGTGATCCTGTGGGGCTGCCTGCTCAGCTCCGGCGCCATCATGCGCCTGGTGGGGAAAAGCGGCATCGAGGCGATCTCGCGCCTGATGGGCTTCCTGCTGGTGTGCATGGGGGTACAGTTCATTATCAACGGCGTGCTGGAGATCATCTCCACCTATACGCCGGCCGCCTGATCACACAAAACGGGCGCGATCGTCGCGCCCGTTGCCGTTATTTCCCCGCCGGCGCCTGCGCGCCCAAAATGCCCTTGCCTTCCGGCACTTCGGTAAAGCGACTGAGGATCTCGCTGTAGGTCTTGGCCGGATCCAAATCCGGGAACTGCGCCGGATAGATAAACTTCGCCAGATACTCCAGCCCCACGATGTTGTACGGGTGGTTGTAGAAGTTATGGTAGATGCCGTAGAACCGCCCTTCCTTCACCGCTGACACCTGCGAGAACCCCGGGCGCTGCTTCATGCGGTTGAAGGCCTCATCCACCTGCTGCTGCGTCACGCCATAGCCGAACGGCACCGCGGCGTTGGTCTTGCTGGCCCACTGCGAGCCGGAAACGATGTAGGCATCCGGTTTCATGCTGATCACTTTTTCCAGCGCCACGTCGCCGGTCGCGCCCGGCAGCAGCGCAGAACCGATGTTGCGCGCGCCGACCGCCTCGACCAACGCGCCCCAGCCGACGTGCGCATGGGTGAAGCAGCAGGATTCCAGGCCATTCAGGCCAGCCTTGGCCTCGAAAAACACCCGCGGTTTGGGCTCCACCGCCTGCGTTTTGGCCAGAATGGCCTGATAATGCTGCTGATAATAATCGGTATATTGCTTAGCTTCGCTTTCGCGGTTGAGGGTTTCCCCCAGCAGCGTCACGCTTTTCGGCGTGTTTTCCACCGGCTTGAGCATGGTATCGATGAACAGCACCGGCACGTTCAGCGCCTTCAGCTTATCCAGCACGCCGGTTTGGCTCAGCGAAGGCTTGGAGCGCAGCTGGGCGATCATCAGATCGGGCCGCTTGGCGATCACGCTCTCCAGGTTCACTTCACCCTTATCGCTGAATCCCATATCGATGATGTTTTTCGCCCCCGGCCATTTGCTCTGCAAGATATCCCAGGTCGCCGCATCGCTTTTCTTCAGCAGGTTATTCCAGGCCACCAGCCGGCCGAACGGATTGGCGCGATCGAGCAGCGCCAGCGTGAGAATGTCGCGCCCGTCCTGCACCACGATGCGTTTCGGCTCTTGCTGGAGGGTGATCGTCTGGCCGGACGTGTCGGTCAGCGTCAGCGGATAAGTGGTGGCCATCGCCGGAGAAGCGAGCAAGGCGGCGCAAACCAGCGCCGGCAAAGTGATTCGACGGTGCACGAAAGACTCCTTAGTCATGAATACATTCAGAAAATACTAATGAGAATGGCTTGCATTATCAAAGATAACGCCCGGCATGTCGGCGATTAATTGCAAAGGGATGTGTAAAGGAAGGATAAGAGGCGCGCCGGAAGCGGCGCGCCCAGGGGATCACATCAGGCCGTAGATCAGCGCCGACAGCGCAATCAGGCCCATCACCAGCACGAATACGTTGCTCGCCGCGCGGTACTGGCGCATGGCCGGCACCGCACGCACGGCGTACATCGGCAGAATGAACAGGATGGCGGCAATCAGCGGGCCGCTGATGGTTTCGATGATGTGCAGCGCGCTGGGGTTCCACACCGTCGCCGCCCAGGTGAGCAGGAACAGCGACGCCGCCGAGATGCGGTGCGTCATGCGCGAGCTGAGCGGCTTGCCGACCGCGCGCGTGACGCCGTCGATCAGGCTGGTCGCCCCTTCCGTCACCCCCAGCGAAGTGCCGAGATAGGATTTGGCCATCGCCAGCATCGCCATCACCGGGCCAAGGTAGGCGATCAGCGGGTTGGAGAACTTGTTGGCCAGCGTAGTCAGCACCGTGATGTTCTGCTCTTTCGCCTGCAGCATGTCTTCATGAGACAGGCTCAGCACGCAGCTGAACACGAAGAACAGCACGGTAACGCAGATCAGCACATAGCTATAGCGCATGATGCGCGCGCAGCGGCGTTCCGCCTTGTCGCCGTACAGGCTCTTCTGGGTCGAGGCGAAGGAAGAGATGATCGGCGCATGGCTGAAGGAGAACACCATCACCGGCACGGCCAGCCACAGCGAATGCCACAACCCCGGCGTGTCGAAGCGGGTGGCGGCCAGGCCGTGCACGAAGTTGGCGGTATTCCAGCTCGGCATCAGATAGAGCGAAATGCCCATCAGGAACACCAGCAGTGGGAACACCAGCATGCCCATCGCCGCCACGATGCTGTCTTTGCCGCGCAGCAGCACCAGATTGAGCACCACCACCACCGCCAGGCTCAGCCAGATGCGCGGCAGCGGGGCCACGTGGAACTGATGGATCAGGAAGCTGTCCAGCGCGTTGGTGATCGAAATGCTGTACACCAGCACGATCGGGAAGAACGCCATCAGATACAGCATCATGATGATTTTGCCGGCCAGCACGCCGAAGTGTTCCACCACCACATCGTGAATGTTGCCGTCGCGGCTGGAGCCGGAAAGCACGAAGCGGCTGAGCGCGCGGTGCGGCAAATAGGTCAGCGGGAAAGCGAACAGCGCCATCAACAGCAACACCAGCGGGCCGTTCAGGCCGGCGTTGATCGGCAAGAACAACGTACCGGCGCCCACCGCAGTCGCATAGAGACCGAACATCCAGACGGTGTCGGTTTTGTTCCATTTGGCAGGCTGAGCGGCCGTCAGCGTGCCTGAATCGGGAGAAATCGTACTCATGAGACAGTCTACCTTAATCTGCGGCGACAACGATTGCGCCTAACGGGATATCCTTCTCCGCGAGTTTTTTAATAATAATCAGTGAATTAAAGCGATATTTCATACTTACGCCTGATGAAAGGACGGCAAAGGATAATGAAAAATCCGCTGCGGGTCTATGTTTTATCGGCCGAATGAACGATTTGCGAACACAATGTGCTGAAAAAAACGGCGCACTCAGTAAAAACTAAGGGCCCCTTGCGGAGCCCTTGAGCGGTTTACTTCTTCGCGTCCGGATGGTCCGGCACCTCGGCGCTGCCCATCTCCTTCTCATCGCGGATCATCGAGCGGTCTTTACGCACGTCGGCCACATCGGAGGCGCTCACCGGTTTAGCGCTGTTGCCCCAGCTGGAGCGGATGAAGTTCACCACGTCCGCCACCTGCTGATCGTTCAAACGCCAGCCAAACGGCGGCATGGTGATGTTGGACACCGCCCCCTGCACCGCCGGCGTAGTGTTGCCGGTCAGCACGATGTGGATCAGCGAAGTCGCGTCCTCGGTCTGCACCACCGGATTGCCCTTCAGCGACGGGAAGGCGCGCTTGTAGCCCACGCCGTCGGTGCGGTGGCAGGCCGCGCAGTTATCGACATACAGCGCCGCGCCGGGCTTGCTGTCGTCGCCGCGCCACAGATCCTTGGCCACGCTGTCTTCGACCGGCGCCGCCTGCTGCTTGCCGTCTTTCGGCGGCAGCGATTTCAGGTAGCGCGCGATGGCGGTCAGATCGTCGTCGCTCAGGTATTGCAGGCTATGCTCCACAACGTCGCTCATGCCGCCGAACACGATCGCCTTGTCGTTACGGCCGGTTTTCAGGAACTCGGTCAGCTCGGCTTCGCTCCAGCTGCCCAGGCCATCCTTGCGGTCGCCGCGCAGGCTGGAAGCCACCCACCCGTCGATCGGCGCGTTGCTGCCGGACAGGTAGTCGTCGCTTTCGCTGTTGCTCAACGCTTTTTCCTGCATGGTGATGCTGCGCGGGGTATGGCAAGCGCCGCAGTGGCCCAGGCCTTCCACCAGGTAGCGTCCGCGTTCAATCACCGGATCGGCCTTGGCGTCGGCAACGAAGTCCGCCGGCGACGGCGCAAACATGCCGCGCCAGATGCTCAGCGGCCAGCGCATCGACAGCGGCCAGGGGATGTCGGAGTCCTTGTTGGCCTGTTCCACCGGCGGCACGCCGTGCATGAAATAGGCATACATGGCGCGCATGTCGTCCTCTTTCACCAGCGCGAACGACGGGTACGGCATCGCCGGGTACAGGGTGCTGCCGTTTTTGGCTACGCCCTTACGCACCGCGTTGTCGAAATCCTCGAAGCTGTAATCGCCGATGCCGGTTTTCTTGTCCGGCGTGATGTTGGTCGAGTAGATGGTGCCGATCGGCGTCTCCATCGCCAGGCCGCCGGCGAAGGTTTTGCCGTTCTTGCCATCGGTATGACAGGCCACGCAGTCACCGGCGCGCGCCAGGTACTCGCCGCGCTTGATCAGCTCGCTGCTGACGGTGGCGTCCTGCGCCCAAACGGAAAAACTCACTGCACTGAGAACCAGTGCCGGTACAAATGCTTTCATCGTTCGCCGTCCTTATGCCTGCACCAATGGGCCTGGGTTTTTCAGATACTGCTCGCGAATGGCGCGGGCAGACCAGTAAGCCAGCGCCGCCACGGTGCCGGTCGGGTTGTAGCCCAGCCCTTGCGGGAAGGCCGATGCGCCGATCGAGAACACGTTGTGCACGTCCCAGCTCTGCAGATAGCGGTTGACCGCGCTGGTCTTCGGATCTTCCCCCATCACCGCACCGCCGTTCATGTGGGTAGTCTGGTAGCTGGTGGTGTCGAAGTGGCTGTTGGCGTTTTTCGGGCTGCCGGCGATCAGTTTCGGGTTCATCGCCTTGGCGATCGGCGCCATCTTGTCGTACATGAACTGCGCCATCTTGATGTCGTTTTCCTGCCAGTCGAACGTCATGCGCAGCAGCGGCTGGCCGAACACGTTCTTGTAGTTGGGATCGAGATCCAGATAGTTGTTGCGGTACGACTGGTGCGCGCCGTGGGCGTCCATCGAGACGTGATGGGTGTAGGCATCCGCCACCGCCGCTTTCCACTTGCTGCCCCAGGCCGGGGTGCCCGGCGGGGTCGGCAGGCCGGAGATCGGCTTGGTGCCCGCCTGGTTGACCCAGAACGGCGAACCGCCGACGAAGCCTTCTTTGGCGTGATCGAAGTTGTCGGCGTTGAAGTCATCCACGCCCACGCCGTTGCCGCCGGCGCCGATGAACGGGTTGGTGAACACGTCTTTATCAAAGAACGCCTTGATGGTGGTCATGTTCTGGTAGGCGAAGTTGCGCCCGACCACGCCTTCGCCGGTCACCGGATCGTAAGGCTTGCCGATGCCGGACAGCAGCATCAGGTGCACGTTGTGGAACTGGAACGCGCCCAGGATCACCAGATCGGCCGGCTGTTCAATCTCGCGGCCCTGCGCATCGACGTAGTTCACGCCGGTGGCGCGGGATTTGTCGTCGGTCAGGTTGACCTTTAGCACGTTGGCGTTGGTGCGCAGCTCGAAGCGTTTCTCCATGCGCAGCGCCGGCAAGATGTTGACGTTCGGCGAGGCCTTGGAATACATGTAGCAGGCGTAGCCGCTGCAGAAACCGCAGAAGTTGCACGGGCCCATCTGCGCGCCGTACGGGTTGGTGTAAGAATCCGAGGTGTTGGCGGACGGCAGGTTGTAAGGGTGGTAACCCACCTCCAGCGCCGCTTTCTCGAACAGCTGAGCGGAGTAGGTATTTTTCTGCGCCGGCAGCGGGAAGTCGTCGGAGCGATCCGGCGCAAAGCGGTTACCGCCCTTCTGCGCCACTTTCTGCCCTTTGATGGTCCAGGCGGTGCCGGAGGTGCCGAACACTTTCTCCGCCTTATCGAAGAACGGCTCCAGCTCGTCGTAAGTCACGCCGAAGTCCTGGATGGTCATGTCCTTCGGAATGAAGTTTTTGCCGTAACGCTCTTCATAATGGCTGCGCATGCGCAGTTCGATCGGATCGACGCGGAAATGCACGCCCGACCAGTGCAGGCCGGCGCCGCCGACGCCGGTGCCCGGCAGGAACGCCGCCAACTGGCGGTAAGGCACCGCGGTCTGGCTGCTGTTATGGCGAATGGTGACAGTGCTTTTCGACAGATCCTGGAACAGCTTGCGCCGAATGTTATAGGTCAGCTCGTCGATCACCTGCGGGTAAGAACCGTCCGGATAGGTGTCGCGCATCGGGCCGCGCTCCAGCGCCACCACGTTGAGGCCGGCCTCGGTCAGCTCTTTGGCCATGATCGCGCCCACCCAGCCGAAGCCGACGATCACCGCGTCTACTTTTTTCATTACCGTTGCCATGGTTAGCCCCTCTCCCCACGAATCGAGACCGGCGGGAAGGGATAACGCTCCCCTCGCTCAACCCAGTCCATAAAATCGGCGCGCGCGCCCGGAAAATTAATCAGCTTCCAACCCACCATGTCTTTGTTGCCGCCATGGATAGGATCGCTGAAGAAACCTTCGCGGGTGTTTTGCAGCAGATAGGAGAAGAACAGTTTCGACGGCAGTTGCTGGAACTCCGCCTCGCCGGACTCGAACTTTTGCAGCAGAGCGTCCTGCTGCGCGCCATCCAGTTCGGCGAAGGGCTTGCCGGCGGTTTTCTTGCTGTAGGCGTCGGCGTCTGCGATGCCGAGGTTGTAGATTTGCTTGGGCACCAGCGGCAGCTGATAGCCCATCTCCTTCGGCACATCGGGGTTGAACGGCCCCTGCATGTACCAGATGGAGCCGGTGGCGTACGGGGTATTCATCTGGCGATCGATAAACTCCGGCACGCCGGCTTCCAGCGCGCCGGGGCCGCGATCGTCGGCCGGGATCAGGCGCGCGACGGCGGCCTTGATGAAGGCCCACTCTTCCGGGGTGAAAAAGGTCGGTTGGTAATCGTTCTGCGTTGAGGTGTTCGAGGCTGCGACCGCCGGTGTCGGTGCCGTCAGCGCGCCAACGCCGCTGCCACCAATTACCGCCGCAGGAATTAAGGTCATCGATTTCAACAAGAAATCGCGCCGCGAATTGTTGGTTTTATGATTCGACATGTCACATTCCATCCAAAGATAGTCACAACTATTTAACCGCAACCTTGCGATCGATACGGGTTTTTAAAATAATTTGTTACTTATTTGTATATTTATTGAAGGTCAGAATGCGTACAAAAGCAAAAATGTTACCGGTAACTTATTGAATGAACGTAAAGATTTATCTGCTAACGTAAATTTAACTTTTTGTGCGGTTTTTCCGATAAGCGGTGAGGAAATAACGAAAAATGAGAGGTGGGTCGCGCACTGGAACGGTGCCGAAAACAAAATCGGCCGCGTTCAGCGGCCGATTCGACAAAAAGAGAGGATTACTGCGACATCGCCTGATAGGCGGTGGTCACCTTCCACAAATAGCGCGGCGCCTGCGGTGCCGGGTGCTTTTTCTGGATGTGCTGATAAAACTCATCCGGGCTCATCTGATTGATGCGATTGACCGCCACGCGCTTGTCCGAAGAGAAGGTGCGCAACATGGCGCCCGCCCCGTTCACGTACGAAACGATGGTGGCGTAACGCAAAGTCTGTGGGTTGTTGATCCCGGCTAGCTGCTGGCTTTGAAGAATATTGATATAGGCCGTTCCCAGATCAATATTGACCGCCGGATCCTTCAGCTCACGCGAGCTGGGTTGCCCGCTTCGTCCCTTCATGCGATAGGCGTCGCGGCCGGCGGTAGAAGCCTTAAGCTGCATCAATCCCACTGCGTTCGAGGTGCTGACCACGTTCGGGTTAAACCCGGACTCCACCTGAATAATCGCTTTAATCAGCGTTTCGTCAACGCCATAGTTGCTGGCCGCCTGACGAATGTAATCGTTATAAGCAACCGGGGTGCCCGTGCGGTTTACCGGTGCCTGCGGAGGGGGTTTTAACCAACCGCCGCGCGTTGTGCCACTGCCTGAAATATTGCTTGCCGTTTGCGGGTCTTTGGCGCACCCCGACAAAAGTAAAATTGCCGTAAGGCAACCTATTTTTGTTTTCACAGAATCCCTCACTCCTTTCAATGAGTTGCGTAGCATATACAACTTGTAAGGACACCTGCAGTAATTTTTTGGGCTAATCTCAAGCTATCCATATACCAAGAGGTGATTTATGAGTCAATCTGCAACAAGCTGCTTTGTGGTGACTTTTCGCTATCAGGAAGAGGGATTAACCGACCTGGCGAAGCTGACCGGGCAATTGACGCGCGAGGGTTTTGTCACGTCGGTGACAGACGAAAGTGGCGTTCACCACGAACTCGGCAGCAACAGTTTTGCGTTCATAACCGTGCTGGATCAAGAGGATGTGCTGCGCCTGGCGCAAGGGTTCGGGCAGTTGGCATTGGGAAAACAGCCGGAGGTGGCGATATGCAGCTGTGAGGACTACCTTCAGCGGTTACATACTGATACATAAAATGCTATAACTCCCCGGACGGTATTATTTTTCAGTTGGAGAAATACCCCGCCGGCGGTGGGCAAGTGGCGCTTGACTTCGCTTCAATTGATATTGATAATCATTTTCATTTGAACCAGGAGACGTCATCATGCCATTGATAAGTTGCGCTTTTCGTCGCAGTCGCCCTTCCCGCTCTGCCGCATTGTTACGCCCTTTCACGCTCGCCTGCCTGCTGCTCGGCGCCGCCTTGGTCAGCCAAAACGCGCTGGCGGAAAAAAAGCTGCGCGTGGTGACCACCTTCACCATCATTCAGGATATCGCCCAGAACGTGGCCGGTGACGCCGCCGTGGTGGAATCGATCACCAAGCCGGGCGCCGAGATCCACGACTATCAACCGACTCCGCGCGACATCGTCAAGGCACAGCACGCCGACCTGATCCTGTGGAACGGCATGAACCTGGAGCGCTGGTTCCAGCGTTTCTTCGAAAACATCAAGCAGGTGCCGGCGGCGGTAGTCACCGAAGGCATTACCCCGCTGCCGATCCGCGAAGGGCCCTATAACGGCAACCCGAACCCGCATGCCTGGATGTCGCCAAGCAACGCGCTGGTGTATATCGAGAATATCCGCAAGGCGCTGGTGGAGCACGATCCAGCCAATGCGGAAACCTATAACCGCAACGCCAAGGCCTACGCAGAGAAAATCGGCGCGCTGGACGCCCCGCTGCGCGAACGCCTGGCGCGCATTCCGGCCGCACAGCGCTGGCTGGTGACCAGTGAAGGCGCCTTCAGCTACCTGGCGCAGGACTATCAGTTGAAAGAGGTTTATCTGTGGCCGATCAACGCCGATGAGCAAGGCTCGCCGCAGCAGGTGCGCCGGGTGATCGACGCCGTGCGCGCCCACCATATTCCGGTGGTGTTCAGCGAGAGCACCATTTCCGACAAGCCGGCCAGGCAGGTGGCGAAAGAAACCGGCGCCAAATACGGCGGCGTGCTGTACGTGGACTCGCTGTCCACCCGCGATGGCCCGGTGCCGACCTACATCGACCTGCTTAACACCACCGTGCAAACCATCGCCAAAGGATTCGATCAATGACCCATGAACCGTTTGTCCGCCCTGAATTGAACGTGGACGACGTCACCGTAACCTACAACAACGGGCACACCGCCATCCACAACGCCAGCTTTACCCTGAGCGGCGGTTCGATCTGTGCGCTGGTCGGCGTCAACGGCAGCGGCAAATCGACGTTGTTCAAAAGCATCATGGGCCTGGTCAGGCCCACCGCCGGCCAGGTGTCGCTGAGCGACAAGCCGGTGGCGGACGCGCTGAAAAAGAACCTGATCGCCTACGTGCCGCAGACCGAAGACGTTGACTGGAACTTCCCGGTGCTGGTGGAGGACGTGGTAATGATGGGCCGCTACGGCAAGATGAACTTCCTGCGCATTCCGTCACGTGAGGACAGGTTGCGGGTCGACAAGGCGCTGGAGCGCGTCGGCCTGAGCGAGCTGCGCGGCCGGCAGATCGGCGAGCTGTCCGGCGGCCAGAAGAAGCGCGTATTTCTGGCGCGCGCGCTGGCGCAACAGGGCACGGTGCTGCTGCTGGATGAGCCTTTCACCGGCGTGGACGTGAAAACCGAGAATGCGATTATCGAGCTGCTGCGCGCGCTGCGCGACGAGGGCCATCTCATTTTGGTCTCCACCCACAACCTCGGCAGCGTGCCGGAGTTTTGCGATCGGGTGATCCTCATCAACCGCACGGTGCTGGCCGCCGGCCCGACCGAGACCACCTTCACCCAGAGCAACCTGGAGCAGGCGTTCGGCGGCGTGCTGCGCCATATCAACCTTTCCGGCCCGGATCTGCACGACGACAACGATCCGCGCACCGTCACGGTGTTGACCGACGATGAACGCCCGGCGGTGTTCTACGGCCACACCAAAAGCGATCCGCCGGCCAACAGCCAGGCCAGGGAGAAACAATCCTGATGCTGGACCTTCTGCTGCAACCTTTCAGTTACAACTACATGGTGAAGGCCATCTGGGTCAGCGCCATCGTCGGCGCCGCCTGCGCGTTCCTGTCCGCCTACCTGATGCTGAAAGGGTGGTCGCTGATGGGCGATGCGCTGTCGCACTCGGTGGTGCCCGGCGTGGCCGGCGCCTACGCCCTCGGCCTGCCCTACGCCGCCGGCGCCTTCTTCACCGGCATGCTGGCGGCGCTGGCGATGACGCTGGTGCGCCACATCACCCGGCTGCGCGAAGACGCCATCATCGGCTTTATCTTCTCCACCTTCTTCGCCGTCGGCCTGCTTATCGTGTCGCTCAACCCCACCTCGGTCAACGTACAGTCGATCATCTTCGGCAATATCCTCGGCATCGCCGACGAAGACGTGCTGCAGGTGGAAATCATCATCGGCGTTTCGCTGCTGATCCTGTGCCTGGTGTGGAAAGATCTGCTGGCGGTGTTCTTCGACGAAAGCCACGCGGTGTCGATCGGCCTGTCGCCGCTGAAGCTGAAGATCCTGTTCTTCACCCTGCTCAGCGCCTGCACCGTCGCCGCGCTGCAAACCGTCGGCGCCATTCTGGTGATCGCCATGGTGATCACCCCGGGCGCCACCGCCTACCTGCTGACCGACCGCTTCAGCCGGCTGGTGATCATCGCCATCATCATCGGCGCATTGACCAGCGGCATCGGCGCCTACCTGAGTTTCTTCCTCGACGGCGCCACCGGCGGGGTGATCGTCACCCTGCAAACGCTGGTATTCCTGGCGGCGTTCTTCTTCGCGCCGAAACACGGCCTGCTGGCATCCCGGCGCCGCGTGGCGCATTCGCAAACCGGAGGCCGCTGATGGACACCCTGTATCAACTGCTCAGCGAACCCTTCGCCTACCCGTTCATGCAGCGGGCGATCGTCGCCGCCATCGTTACCGGCGTGGTGTGCGCCGTGCTCTCCTGCTATCTGGTGCTCAAGGGCTGGTCACTGATGGGCGACGCCATCTCGCACGCCGTCTTGCCCGGCATCGTAGTGGCGTTCGTGGTCGGCATCCCGCTGGCGATCGGCGCCTTCCTCTCCGGCATTTTTTGCGCGGTAGCCACCGGCTACCTGAAAGAGAACAGCCGGGTGAAAGAGGACACGGTGATGGGCATCGTCTTTTCCGGCATGTTCGCCTTCGGCCTGGTGCTGTTCTCGCGCATCGATACCGACCAGCACCTGAGCCACATCCTGTTCGGCAACATGCTGGGCATTACCGACGGCGAACTGAAACAAACCTTGCTGATCGCCGGCATCACCCTGGCGGTGGTGCTGCTCAAGCGCAAAGACTTCATGCTGTACTGCTTCGATCCGCACCATGCGCGGGTGATTGGCCTGCCGGTCAAGCTGCTGCACTACGGATTACTGTGCCTGCTGGCGATGACCATCGTTGCCTCGCTGCAGGCCGTGGGGGTGATCCTGGTGATCGCCATGCTGATCGCCCCCGGCATCATCGCCTTTATGCTGTGCCGCCGCTTCGACCGCATGCTGATGGTGGCGACAGTGGTGTCGGTGTTCTCTTGCGTGCTCGGCACCCTGATCAGCTTCCACATCAACGGCGCCACCGGGCCCTGCATCGTCATCGTGCAGGCCGCGCTGTTCGTTATCGCCTTGTTGTACAGTAAATTGCGTCCGTTACAGCGTAACCAAACCGCCCTGAGCGACCGTTAAACGCCCTCCTCTGATGCGGCGGCGCTCTCCGCCGCATCTTATCCTCCCCTCGCTTATCCGTTGTCATCAAGTTGCAACCGGTATTGCGCTTAAATTAATCAATAGGGTATATACTTTGAGCTGGCGAGGCGTTGAAAAAATCGCCGCCTTTGACGCCGGCTGTGCGCCGCGTCGTGTTTTCACCACGGGAAAGACGCTAACCTAATGAATTATCAGGCAGCACAGAGGGGGACATACCATGTGGCAAGCCGTTAGCCGTCTGTTAAGTGAACATCTTGGCAGCGCAGAGATACGCGAAAGGATTGAACTGCCCGGGGGCGACATTCACCCGGCGTGGCGCGTGAGTTACGGTGACAACGAGGTGTTCGTGAAATGCGACGCCCGTGAACAACTGCCGATATTCACCGCCGAGGCCGATCAGCTGGCGTTGCTGGCGCGCAGCAAAAGCGTGCGGGTGCCGGAAGTGTACGGCGTCGGCAGCGATCGCGACTACAGCTTCCTGCTGCTGGAGTATCAGCAGCTGAAACCCCTCGACGCTCACGGCGCCTACTGCCTGGGGCAACAGCTGGCGCATTTGCACCAGTGGAGCGAGCAACCGCAGTTCGGTCTCGACTTCGACAGCGATCTGACCACCACCCCGCAACCCAACGCCTGGCAACGCCGCTGGTCGGAATTCTTCGCCGAGCAGCGCATCGGCTGGCAGCTGCAGCTGGCGGCGGAAAAAGGCATGACCTTCGGCGACATCGACGACATCGTCGATCGGGTGTATCTGCGCTTGCAGCACCACCAGCCGCAGCCTTCCCTGCTGCACGGCAACCTGTGGCCGGGCAACTGCGCGATGACCGCCCACGGGCCGATACTGTTCGATCCGGCCAGCTACTGGGGCGACCGAGAGTGCGATTTGGCGATGCTGCCGCTGTATCCGGAGCTGCCGCCGCAGATCTACGACGGCTATCAGAGCGTATGGCCGCTGGGAACCGGGTTTATCGAGCGCCAACCGCTGTATCAGCTGTACTACCTGCTCAACCGCAGCAACCTGTTCGGCGGCCAGCATTTGGTGGCTGCGCAACGTGCGGTGGAGGCACTGTTGCAGCCGGAAGCGTCATGACGTTCCGAGGCGCCGAGCGGCGCCCCGTTCATGGTTCAGGCCGCGCCGGCCAACTGCCCCAACAGGCGGATCACGAACCAGGCGATCACCGCAATCACGATCGGCAGGATGTACAGCGGAAAGTACTGCAGGAAAATGGTGTGGTGCGGCAGCGTGATGCGTTCCTCCAGTTGCTGACGCGTGTGCCCTTCGCTGCCCTTGGCCTGCTCCAGGATCATCTGATCTTCCAGTCCTTCGCGAATGAACTTGACCTGGCGCGACATGCGCGCGCCGGAAGCCTGCAATGCCAGCCCGACGAAGATCAATATATAGATGATGATGAACATCAAATTGGCACCGCTGAACAGGCTTTTATCCACGTCCGGCACCGGCGAGTTGTACCAGAAAAGGTTCAGGAACGGCGTATTGAAACGCACCATGTCCACCATCACGTGGACAAAATCCAGCATCACTGCGTTGATGCCTTTGGTTTTTTCACTGTGCTGATAGATAAAGCCCAGCACGGAAATCAGCGTCGACAGCAACGCCGGGATAAAAACCACCCATCCGAGAATGCGTTTCAAAATGGCGATACGCCCGGCCTGTTGATACGTCATGTGTTCCCCTTGTTAGCGACGTAACCGAATCGGCTAAGTCTACCTGCAGTTGGCGAAACTCGCCCACCGTTTTCTTCATTCCCGCTGTGCTACAAGCTTAGCCGAATTCGCCGAAATCAACCGCTTAACGACATCCGGGCACTATCATTGAAGAGATAACGTTATCCGTTTAGCCAGAGGCTGCCATGATTCGACTGATTATCTTATTGCTGGGCGCGCAGGCGCTGCACGGCCAGCGCCGTCTGCTGGTGCTGTTCGGTTGGCTGTGGATAGCCGCAGGGGCGCTGATGCTGTTCGACATACTGCAGGATGGCCGATCGGTGCTGGCGCTGGATGCACTGGCGGTCATCCTGGCGCTGGAGGGGCTGGTGGCGGTATCCGCCGCGCTGGTGATCGGCTCTTCGGCCAGCAGGCCGGTGCTGCTCAAAGGGTTAGGCTTTGTGTTTATGGCCTTTCTGATAGTGGACGTGCCCGCAGACGATAACATCGTCGCCACCGTGGTGTTTGGCAGCGCGCTGCTGCTTGACGGCGCGGTGCGCATCGCCTCCTCCACGGTGATTCAGCACAATCGATGGAAGACCGTGGCGCTGGCGGGCGGCGGCGAGATCCTGCTTTCGTTGATGATTTTTGTCGGCTGGCCGGCGCCGCATCGGATGACGGTGCCCTTTTGCCTCGGCGTGATGATGGTGCTTTCCGGCTGGGCTCTATTGCGTATCGCCCGCAGACTGACAAACTTCTCTCTGAATCAGCACCCCGCGCGGCAGCCATCCTCCCCGGCGGATGAAACCACGCCGCTCACAGTGTATGTCTGGACACCGATTGGGGCGGCTAAAGATCCGCGCCGGCGTTACATCGTCGACCGATACATCGCGGCGGTCGACGGCGGCGGCAATATCTCCACCGGTCACGCCGCCCTGGCGCTCGTGCCGGATGTGTATATCAGCCACTACCCGCTCAACGACATCAGCCATTCCGTTCAGGATTTCCGCCAGTTGTTGCATGCAGGCGAACAGAACAACGTCGACGGGCGTTTCCTGCCCGACCTGGCGGGCGAGATCGCCGCCTGGTGCCCCCCGGACAAGAAAATTCAGTTCTATCGCTATAACCCGGCGGCGCTGCGCGCATTCTGGCTGCGTTATCGGCAGGACGCCACCTACAATCTGACCCGGCGCAACTGCTCCACCACGGTCATCGGCGCGCTCGACAGCGCGTTGGAAGGCGTGCTGGGCGATAAACATCTGTGGCGCCGTTTTCTGCTGCTGGTGCTCGATCCCAACCTGTGGATGCTGGCGGTACTGCGCAGCCGCGGCGAAAGCATGACCTGGACGCCGGGGTTGGTGCTGGATTATGCGCGCATGTTGCAACAGGTCACCGAGCGTCAACACCAGCGCTGGTGGCTAAAATTGCGCGAGGTGTGGAATATCCTGCGTTTTGGCAAAAGCCACACGCGCAGGCAAAGGTTTTAGTCTCGTCACCGGCGATGATAAAGTGTCGGGCACATTCACCCGCGCCGGCAGGAGTTAACCGCTAATGGCTTATTCGCAACGCATTGAAACCGCAATTTTTGATATGGACGGCTTGTTGATCGACTCGGAACCGCTGTGGCTGCAGGCCGAGCTGGATATCTTCGGCGCGCTGGGTTTGGATCTGTCCGATCGTCACAAGCTGCCGGACACGCTGGGGCTGCGCATCGATCTGGTGGTGAAAATGTGGTACCAGGCGATGCCGTGGCAAGGGGTTACGCTTGAAGAGGTGTCGGCGCGGATTATCGAGCGCGCCATCGAGCTGGTGCACGAGACGCGCCCGCTGCTGCCTGGCGTCCGGCAGGCGCTGGAGCTGTGCCGCAGCCAGGGGCTGAACATCGGTCTCGCCTCCGCCTCGCCGCTGCACATGCAACGGCAGGTGCTGAAGATGTTCGATCTTGAAGGCTACTTCGATCAATTGGTTTCCGCCGAATACCTGCCGTACAGCAAACCGCATCCGGAGGTCTACCTGATCGCCGCCGAACGCCTGGGCAGCGATCCGCTGCGCTGCATCACGCTGGAAGACTCCTTTAACGGCATGATCGCCACCAAGGCCGCGCGCATGCGTTCCATCGTGATCCCGGCCGCCGAATACCGCCACGACCCGCGCTGGGCGCTGGCGGATCACCAGTTGGAGACCCTCGAACAGCTCACCCCTGCCCACTTTGCCTGATTCTGCGGCGCCGGGCACCGGCGCCCTGCGGCATAAAAGGGATCCGCACCGCAAAATAAACGAAACACCGTTTCATTTTATTGAATTGGCGTGACGTTCTCATTATGCTGCATGGCAGGGAAAGCGACGGCCCGCAGCGCGTTGTCACTGCCACGCAGCGCGCTTCAAGGCCGCCGCTTCCTCCCGCCGCACGCCGTAAAACCGCACTCGTTGCTTTCCGTTTCACTCCCCCCATTGCCCGCTTTTTGTTCTCGCCCGTCAAAATCGATGATTTGTTACCCATTGCCGTAACAAGCCGTTGTAAAACAGGGGAAAATAAACAATTGGTTACAGGGTAACTGCTTCCACTACTGGGAATTATCCCATATACTGGATAAATTAACAGTTTACCAGCCGGAATCGCAACAGCATGACCGCGGAAGGACACCTTATATTCTCTGTCGCTTGCGCGATCTTCGCCAAGAAGGCGGAAGTGACGCCAGAGCTGGCTACCGGCGACTGGTGGCACATCATACCCGCCGCGCTGCTGACCTCACTGCTGCCGGACATCGATCACCCCAAGTCGGTGCTGGGCCAGCGCTTGCGCTGGATTGCCCTGCCCATCGCCCGCGCCTTCGGCCACCGTGGTTTCACCCACAGCCTGCTGGCGATCGCCGGCGGCATGGCGCTGTTCCAACTGGACGTACCGCGCAGCTGGCCGATCCCGGCCGATGCGCTGCACGCCATGATCATCGGCTACTTCAGCCATCTGTTGGCCGATATGCTCACCCCCGCTGGCGTGCCGCTGCTGTGGCCATGCCGCTGGCGTTTTCGCCTGCCGCTGCTCAACTCGCAAAAAGGCAACCAGCTGGAGCGGGTGCTGTGTCTGTGCCTGGTGGCGTTTGCCATCTGCTGGCAAGGTGATTTCACCCTGCCGGTGCAATCCTATGTCGAGCAAATCAGAAATATCAGACTCTGATCACAAAAAACCGCTTAACCCATCACCTTGAAGTATATAAAACGAACAAAAACACACAAAAAGCTATATCAAATTCCATTTGGATATAAGTAGGCCACTCAGCAAACTGTTACGATATTTACATCGCGACATACGTGATGCGTAGTCGTTTTTATAAGAAAGATTATTGGAGACATTGGGGATGAATCTTCCGCTCGTGATTAACGTGCTGGTGTTTGTCGCGCTCCTTTTGCTGCTGGCGCAAACCCGCCACAAGCAATGGAGCCTGGCGAAAAAAGTGCTGGTCGGCCTGGTGGTCGGCGTGGTGTTCGGTCTGGGCCTGCAGCTGGTGTACGGCGCCGATAACCCGGTACTGAAAGAATCCATCAGCTGGTTCAACATCGTCGGCAACGGCTATGTGCAACTGCTGCAAATGATCGTCATGCCGCTGGTGTTCGCCTCGATCCTGAGCGCGGTGGCCAAGCTGCATAACGCCTCTTCTCTGGGCAAAATCAGCGTCCTCACTATCGGCACGCTGCTGTTCACCACGCTGATCTCGGCGCTGGTGGGCGTGCTGGTCACCAACCTGTTCGGTCTGACCGCCGAAGGCCTGGTGCAGGGCGCGCAGGAAAGCGCGCGCCTGACGGCGATCCAGACCAACTACGTGGGTAAACTGGCCGATCTGACGGTGCCGCAGATGGTGCTGTCGTTCATCCCGAAAAACCCGTTCGCCGATCTGACCGGCGCCAGCCCGACCTCGATCATCAGCGTGGTGATTTTCGCCACCTTCCTCGGCGTGGCGGCGCTGCAGCTGCTGAAAGACGACAAGCCGAAAGGCGAGCGCGTGCTGGTGGCTATCGACACCCTGCAGGCCTGGGTGATGAAGCTGGTGCGTCTGGTCATGAAGCTGACGCCTTACGGCGTGCTGGCGCTGATGACCAAAGTGGTCGCCGGCTCCAACATTCACGATATCGTCAAACTCGGCAGCTTCGTGGTGGCTTCGTATATCGGCCTGGCCATCATGTTCGTGGTACACGCCGCTCTGCTGGCCTTCACCGGCGTTAACCCGATGAAGTTCTTCCGCAAGGTGTGGCCGGTGATCACCTTCGCTTTCACCAGCCGCTCCAGCGCCGCCAGCATTCCGCTGAACGTGGAAGCGCAGACCCGTCGCCTGGGCGTGCCGGAATCCATCGCCAGCTTCTCGGCGTCGTTCGGTGCCACCATCGGCCAGAACGGCTGTGCGGGCCTCTACCCGGCGATGCTAGCGGTGATGGTGGCGCCGACCGTCGGCATCAACCCGCTGGATCCGGTGTGGATCGCCACCCTGGTCGGCATCGTCACCATCAGCTCCGCCGGCGTGGCGGGCGTGGGCGGTGGCGCCACCTTCGCTGCGCTGATCGTGCTGCCGGCGATGGGCCTGCCGGTGACGCTGGTCGCGCTGCTGATCTCGGTCGAACCGTTGATCGACATGGGCCGTACTGCGCTGAACGTCAACGGTTCCATGGCAGCGGGCACCATCACCAGCCAGCTGATGAAGCAAACCGACAAAGCCGTGATGGACAGCGAAGACGAAGTCGAATTGGCGCATCGCTAACGCCGTCTCATAACGAAAAAACCGGGGATAATCCCCGGTTTTTTATGCCCCGCGTTCGGTCGTTACGGCCGCTCGCCGTTCGCCAACCGCCGGTTGATGTCGGCGATCGCTGCCGGCAATTGCGCCAGCGTGTCTATCACATAGTGCGCGCCCGCCGCGTACAGCTTATCGGCGGCCGCCGCGCGGCGGCGCTCTATCTCGCCTGCCGTCATCCGGCGATACTCCTGCCAGGTGGCGCCGAACTCGTTGCCGGACAGCGCCAGCCCGACGCTCCACATCCCGGCGTTCAGCCCTTCGGCAATGCCCGGCACCGCGTCATCCACCTTCACGCAATGCGCCACCGCATCGATGCCCAGCGCGATCGCGTTCTGCAACGCCATCCACGGCCCCGGTCGGCCACCGGCTGCGAGATCGTCGGTGGCGACCCAGTAATCCGGCGCGTAGCCGCGCTGCGCGGCGGCGGGCACCAGCACCTCCATCACCGCGCGCGGATAGCCGGAGCAGGAACCGATTTTAATGCCCTGTTCGCGCAGAGCGGCGATCGCCTGCGGCACGCCCTCGATGGGATCGGCGAAGTCGATCACTTTAGCGATTTGCAGCGGCATAAACGCCTGATACAGCGCGTCAATATCCTGATGGCTCATCGAACGTCCCAGCTTCTGCCGCCAGCGCGCGTCGACCGCCGGCAGCTTGCCCAGCGCCTCGATGTGCTGCCATTTGCCCAGCCCCATCGGAATGCGTGCCTCCGCCAGGCTGATGTCGATATCGAAGGTTTGCTTGAACGCCTCGACGAAAATCTGCGTTGGCGCAAAGGAGCCGAAGTCCACCGTGGTGCCCGCCCAGTCGAGGATCACTGCGTTGATCTGTTTCATGGTCAATCCTTATTGATTCCAGTACATCGCCTGCCCGACGGCCGCCAGCAAACGTTCGATATCTTGCGGATAGATTTCGCCGATGTTGCCGATACGGAAGCAGTCGCTCTGCGACACTTTACCGGGATAAATCACGAAGCCTTGTTGCTTGAGACGCTGATAAAACTCGGCGAAGCGGTATGTATCAGCCTTTGGCGAATAGAACGCGGTGATGATCGGCGAGTGCAGCGCATCGTCCAGCAGGGTCTCAAAACCCAGCTCGCGCATACCCGCCACCAGCCGCCGCTGATTGGCCTGATAGCGGTGGTGGCGCGCGGCAATGCCGCCCTCTTGTTCCAGCTCTTTCAGCGCCTGCGCGAAGGCCAGCACGGTGTGGGTCGGCGACGTAAAGCGCCATTTGCCGGCCTGGTCTTCCATACAGCGCCACTGGGCGTACAGATCCAGCGACAGCGAGCGTGAACGGCCGGCGCATTTCTCCAGCTCGCTGCGGCGGGCGATGACGAACGCGAAGCCCGGCACGCCCTGAATGCATTTGTTGGCGGAGCTGATCAGAAAATCGATGCCCAGCGCGTCCACATCCAACGGGATGCCGCCAAAGCTGCTCATGGCGTCGACGATAAAGGTCTTGCCATTGCGCGCCGCCAGACCGGCGACCTTCTGCAGCGGATTGAGCATGCCGGTGGTGGTTTCACAGTGCACCATGGCGATATGGCTGATGCGCGCATCGCTTTTCAGCACCGCCTCCATCGCCGCCACGTCCGGTTCATTCACCTCGCCGCAGTCAAAGGCGTGGTGGTCGATATCCATCAGCCGCGCCATTTCGATCATCCGCGCCCCGTAGGCGCCGTTGTTGACGATCAGCAGCTTGTCGTGCGGGCCGATGACCGTACCCAGCACGCCCTCTACCGCGAAGCTGCCGCTGCCTTGCAGCAGCACCGAGGTATAACCGGCAGACGGCGTCGCCAGCGCCACCAGCCGTTGGCGAATGCGCTGCACCACGCCGAGGTTGTAATCTTCATCCCAGGTGCAGCTGTCATACAGCATCGCCTCTTTCACCGTTTTCGACGTGGTCAACGGGCCGGGGGTCAACAGCAGGTAGTTACGATCGGACATGTTATTCACCTATTGGTCTATACCAGATTGCGCTCATTGTGGCGGCAAATTCCTGCCCCGGTCAAACGACAAAGCGCGGTGAAACAAAAAATTCATCTGGCTATGTATAATAAGCGCGTGCCGGAATGTCGGGCCGATGCCATAGCGAGATGAAATGAAAGAACATCAGGGCGATATGCCTCACTACCTGCAGATCAAGGATCAGCTCCAGGCGCGCATTACCCGCGGCGCGCTGCAGGCCGGCGATAAGCTGCCTTCGGAGCGCGAGCTGTGCGCCATCTTCTCCACCACCCGCGTCACCATTCGCGAAAGCCTGGCGCAATTGGAAGCCACCGGCGCCATCTACCGCGCCGATCGCCGCGGCTGGTTCGTCACGCCGGAACGGCTGTGGCTGGATCCGACGCAGAACACCAACTTCCACCGTCTCTGTCAGGAGCAAGGGCGCACGCCGCGCACCGCGCTGCTGTCCGGCGAAAAAACCACTGTGCCGCTCGACGTCATGCAGCCGCTGGCGCTCGAACCGTTCGATCAGGTGTATCTGCTGCGCCGCGTGCGCTATGCCGACGGCCGCGCCATCTGCTATTGCGAGAACCACTGCCTGCCGCAGCGGGTGCCGGAACTGCTCAGTCACGATCTCAACGGCAGCCTGACCGAGGTTTATCAACAGCATTACGATTTGATTTACAGCAACATGCACCTGTCGTTCTACCCGACCGCCCTGCCTTACCGCGCCGCCAACGCGCTCGGCGCCATGGTCGGCCTGCCCGCGTTGCTGCTGCGTCGACTGAATTACGATCAGCACGGCCGCATCCTCGATTTCGATATTGAATACTGGCGCCACGACAGCCTGCGCATCGAAGTCGATACGCTCTAACCTCGATTATCACGGGGCCGGCGCCCGCCGCCCCGCCTTCCTCACCCACGCTCGATCCCCCTTTTAAGGCAAATATATTTTGCCGCTTTCATTTGTTTGTCATATTTGCCGATTAGCTTGGCCGCATATCTGGTGTATACCAGTTTCGCATTAACCCGCAACAGTGAGGCTGAAGCTATGAAATTTTCTCGTCTGGTCGTGATGACCGCCATCGCACTCGGCGCCGCGCCGGCCTGGGCCGCCGATGCGGTGGTGACCGTCTACTCCGCCGATGGTCTGCACGACGGCGATCACAGCTGGTATCAAACCCAGTTCGACGCCTTCACCCAGGCGACCGGCGTCAAAGTTCAGTACGTAGAAGGCGGCTCCGGCGCCATCGTGGAGCGCCTGTCGAAGGAGCGCAGCAACCCGCAGGCCGACGTGCTGGTGACGCTGCCGCCGTTCATCCAGCGCGCCGCCGCGGAAAAACTGCTGCAGGACTTCACCCCGCAGGATGCGGCGCAGATCGCCGACGCCCAGCCGCAGTTCGTGCCACTGGTGAACAACTACCTGAGCTTCATCTATAACGCCAAACTGCTGCCGCAGGCGCCTGCCAGCTATCAACAGCTGCTGGACGCGCAGTTCCGCAATAAGCTGCAGTACTCCACGCCGGGCCAGGCGGGTGACGGCACCGCAGTGATGCTGCAGGCGTTTCACAGCTTCGGCAGCAAAGACGCCGGTTTCGACTACCTCGGCAAGCTGCAAAGCAACAACGTCGGCCCTTCGGCCTCCACCGGCAAGCTGACCGCGCTGGTCAATAAGGGGGAGCTGCTGGTGGCCAACGGCGATCTGCAGATGAACCTGGCGCAGATGCGCAGCAACCCGAATGTCAAGGTGTTCTGGCCGGCCGGGCCGGACGGCAAGCGCAGCACGCTGGTGCTGCCTTACTACATCGGCCTGGTGCAAGGCGCGCCGCAAAGCGCCAACGGCAAAAAGCTGATCGACTTCCTGCTGAGCAAGGAAGCGCAGAGCAGCGTCAGCGCCATTTCCTACGGCATGCCGGTGCGTAAGGATGTCACCCCGACCGACGATAACTTCAGGCAGTCGCAGGCCGCGCTGCAGGGTGTAGAGATCTGGGCGCCGGACTGGAACCAGGTGGTGAACAGCCTGTCCGCCGATATCTCCCGCTGGCACAAGGTGACAGAATGACGCTGACCATGCCTTCTACCCTCACTTCCCGCGCCGAGGCGCGGGATAGCAGCCTCGACATCGCCGGGCCGTCGGGCATTCAGCTCGACCGCGTCAGCGTGTCGTATCGCGGCACCGAGGTGCTGAAACCCCTGACGCTCACCATCGCCCCCGGCGAAGTGCTGGCGCTGATCGGCCCCTCCGGCTCGGGTAAAACCACCGTGCTGCGAGCGATCGCCGGCTTCGTGCAGCCCTCCGCCGGGCGTATTGCCATCGGTGACGTCGATGTCACCGACGTGCCGCCCTATGAGCGCGGCCTGGGCATGGTGGTACAGAACTACGCGCTGTTTCCGCATATGCGCGTCGAGGACAATGTGGCGTTCGGCCTGCGCGCGCAGGGCAAGCCGCGCGGCCTGACCGCCGAGCGCGTCGAAGAGGCGTTGGCCATCGTCGGCATGTCCGCCTACGCCAAGCGCTATCCCAACCAGCTTTCCGGCGGCCAGCAACAGCGGGTGGCGATCGCTCGCGCCATCGCGGTGCGCCCCAAAGTATTGCTGCTGGATGAGCCGCTGTCGGCGCTGGACGCGCAAATCCGCCACAGCATGGTGGAAGAGATCGCCCGCCTGCACCGCGAGCTGCCGGATCTGACCATCCTGTACGTCACCCACGATCAGGGCGAAGCGCTGACGCTGGCGGACAAGATTGGCATCATGCGCGACGGCCATCTCATCGCCCACGGCGAAACCCGCGCGCTGTACCACCATCCGACGAACCGCTTCGCCGCCGAGTTCCTCGGCCGCGCCAACCTGCTGCCGGCTACCGCCCTGGAAACTACCGCGCAGCAAGGCATGACCACCGTCAGCTGCGCCGGCAAAGTGATCGGCTGTTTCACTTACGGCGCACAACGCGGCTTCGACAAGCTGCTGTGCATCAGGCCACAGCACATTGCGCTCGATGCCGATGCCCAGCGCAGCAACTGCATCATCGGCACGCTGCATGATATTCATTGGCAGGGAGAGTTGACGCACCTGCAGTTCGACGCGGAAGGCCATCCGCTGCGCGTGGTCACCACTCATCGCAGCCGGATGCCGCAGATCGGCGAGCGCGTGCCGCTCTACTTCGCCCCCGACGATGCGGTACTGATCGAGGACTGACATGACCGACTCTACGCTTATTCGCCCGGCCCTGCGGCTGCGTTTGCCGCGCCGCCTGTGGATCCTGTTGCCGCTGCTGGTGCTGGCGACGCTGTTTTTCTACCCGTTGGCGCTGATCGTCAAACAGGCGTTTACCGACGATCAGGGGCTATTCAGCGCCGCCGCGCTGCAACAGGTGTTCGAATCCCGCCGCTTTGTCGGCGCTCTGCTCAACACGCTGCAGATTGCGCTGCTGGCGACGCTGGGCTGCCTGGTGCTCGGCACCCTGCTGTCGCTGCTGCTGGTATTCACGCCGTTCCCCGGCAGCCGACTGATCGCCCGGGTGATCGATACCTTTATCGCCATGCCGACCTTCCTGATCACGCTGGCCTTCACCTTTATCTACGGCTCCGCCGGCCTGCTGAACGGCACGCTGATGGCGACCTTTGGTTTCACCCTGCCGCCGGTGGACTTTCTTTACTCCATCTGGGGCGTGATCCTGGCGGAAATCACCGTGTTTACGCCGCTAGTGATGCGCCCGCTGATGGCGGCGCTGGCGCAGATCGACCGCAGCCAGCTCGAGGCCGCCAGCATCCTCGGCGCCCGACCGGGGCGCGTGGTGCGCCAGGTGATTTTACCGGCCGCGCTGCCGGCCTTGCTGGCCGGCGGCAGCCTGTGCCTGCTGTTGACCACCAATGAGTTCGGCATCGTGCTGTTTATCGGCGCCAAGGGCGTCACCACGCTGCCGATGATGGTCTACGCCAAAGCGATTCTGGAGGCGGATTACGCCGTCGCCTGCACCATCGCCGTGGTGAATATCGCGCTGTCGCTCGGGCTGTTCTCCCTTTACCGCTACGCCGCGGCGCGCGCCGGGCTGAGGAACTGACGATGTTGATTTGGTCTCGCACCGGCCGCACCCTGACCTGCACGCTGACGGTCACGCTGTTCGCCCTGTTCTTCTGCCTGCCGCTGGCGGTGATCCTGATGTCCAGCCTCAGTGAACAGTGGAACGGCGTGCTGCCGAGCGGCTTCACCCTCAACCACTTCCGCCAGGCGTTCAGCGGCGCCTCCTGGGACGCGCTGGTCGCCAGTCTGGCTATCGGTTTCAGCGCCAGCCTGTTCGCGCTGCTGTGCGGCACCTGGGCGGCGCTGGCGCTGCGCCACCATCAGGGGCGCGGCCAGCGGCTGCTGGGCACGCTGTTTTTCATTCCCAGCGCGGTGCCTTCGGTCTCTATCGGTTTGGGGATGCTGGTGGCGTTCAGCCAGGGGCCGCTGCAGATGAACGGCACCTTCCTGATCGTGCCCGCCGCCCACTTCGTGCTGATTTCCGCCTTTACCTTCGGCAACGTGATGGCCGGGCTGACCCGGCTGCCTGGCGACTACGAGAACGTCGCCGCCAGCCTGGGCGCTTCGCCGCTGTTCCGCCTGCGTCACGTCACCCTGCCGATGATCGCCCCCTACATGATCTCCGCCTTCGCACTCAGCCTGTCGCTGTCGATGGGGGAGCTGGGCGCGACCATGATGATCTACCCGCCGAGCTGGGCGACGCTGCCGGTCACGATCTTCAGCCTGACCGATCGCGGCAGCATCAGCAACGGCGCGACGCTGACCATGATCCTGGTGGCGGCCACGCTGTTGCTGATGCTGATGCTGGAGCGGATTTCTCAGCGGCTGACGCCCGGCGCGAAATAACAACAAGGCGCTGCCATGGCAGCGCCTCGCTCATCAAAATGACGGTCAGAACGGGTAGTCGTGATAGCCCTGCTGCTCGGAAATGCGCCGGGCGGCGACGTGCAGCAACGCCACATACTCCTCCCGCGCCGCGTCGGAAAAGCGCAGCGTCGGGAAAGAGATGCTCAGCCCGGCGATCGCCACCCCGAACCTGTCAAAGACCGGCACCGCGATGCAGCGGATCCCCGCCTCCTGCTCTTCGACATCTTCGCCGAATCCCTGCTCACGCACCCGCTCCAGCACCGGCAACAGTTCGGCGGCGCTGGTCAGGGTATGCTCGGTGCTGCGGGTAAATTCAATCTGCGACAGGATCTGCGCTACCTCCTCCCGATCGCGCCAGGCCAGCAGCACTTTACCGATGGCGGTGCTGTGCAGCGGGTTGCGGCGACCGATGCGCGAATACATGCGCAGGTTGTACATCGCGTCGATCTTGTGGATATAGACAATGCCGTCCTCATCCAGAGCGCCGAGGTGGATGGTTTCGCGGGTGCGGTTCGACAGTTCGCGCATCTGCACGTCGGCGCTGCGGATCAGATCGACGTTCTGCAACGATTTGGCGCCCAGTTCGAACAGCTTGAGCGTCAGCGCATACTTTTCCGTCTCGCCTTCCTGCGATACGTAGCCCAACGCTTTCATGGTTTGCAGAAAACGGTAGACGGTGCTTTTGGACATCATCACTCGCTGGGAAAGTTCGGTAATGCCAATCTCGCGCTCATCGCCAAGCGCCTGCAAAATGCCGAACACCTTCATCACGGATGAGACGGCATCCGGTTGCTTGTCTGAATCTGCGTTAGCCATGGTGAATGCCCTACTTAACGGTTTTGTTTCAGGAAATTTAAACAAGGGTTTCAGTATAATCGGAACAGATCGCGGCGCGCAACGCGGCTGAACGCTAAGCGATTGAAGCCAAATGGATAACCCCGGCCCGCTCACCGCTATTTACAATTAAGCGGGCAACGGGCATGCAATCACGGGCGAATATGATTAGCATGATAATACTCCCCTGAATAAATACCGCTGAGACCAACATGCGTCCTTGTTCCGACGGCCTCCCCGTCCCGCAACGCTATGGGGCGATCCTCGCCATCGCCCTCGGCATTACCGTATCGGTGCTCGACGGCGCGATAGCCAACGTGGCGCTGCCCACCATCGCGCGCGATCTTAACGCCAGCCCGGCCAGCTCCATTTGGGTGGTCAACGCCTATCAGTTGGCGATCACCGTCTCTCTGCTGTCGCTGGCCTCGCTCGGCGATCTGGTCGGCTATCGCCGCATCTATCAGGCCGGGTTGCTGGTGTTCAGCATCACCTCGCTGTTTTGCGCCCTGTCCGACTCGCTGCTCACGCTGACCATCGCCCGCGTATTGCAAGGCTTTGGCGCCGCCGCCATTATGAGCGTCAACACCGCGCTGATCCGCATCATCTACCCGCAGCGTTTTCTCGGCCGCGGCATGGGCATCAACTCGCTGATCGTCGCCTGCTCCTCGGCGGCCGGGCCGACGGTGGCGGCCGCTATCCTGTCGGTCGCGTCCTGGCAGTGGCTGTTCGCCATCAACCTGCCGATCGGCATCGTCGCGCTGCTGCTGGGGATGAAATTCCTGCCGGCCAACGGCCAGAAAAGCGATAATCGCCGTTTCGATCCCGCCAGCGCGGTGCTGAACGCGCTGACTTTCGGCCTGCTGATCACCGCCATCAGCGGCTTCGCCCAGGGCCAGAGCCTGACGCTGATCTTCAGCGAGATTGCCGCGCTGCTGGCGATTGGCGCGGTGTTCGTGCGCCGCCAGCTGCGCCAGGAATTTCCGTTGCTGCCGGTCGATCTGCTGCGCATCCCGATCTTCGCCCTGTCGATGGGCACCTCAATCTGCTCGTTCGCCGCGCAAATGCTGGCGATGGTGTCGCTGCCGTTCTTCCTGCAAAGCGCGTTGGGCCGCGACGAAGTGGCAACCGGGCTGCTGCTGACGCCGTGGCCGCTGGCGATCGTGGTGATGGCGCCGATCGCCGGCCGGCTGGTGGAGCGCGTGCACGCCGGCCTGCTGGGCTGCATTGGACTGGCGGTGTTCGCGCTCGGGCTGTTCTCGCTGGCGCTGCTGCCCGCGGCGCCGTCGAATATGGACATCATCTGGCGCATGGTGCTGTGCGGGGCCGGTTTCGGTCTGTTCCAGTCGCCCAACAACCACACCATCATCTCCGCCGCGCCGCGCAACCGCAGCGGCGGCGCCAGCGGCATGCTGGGCACCGCCCGCCTACTGGGGCAAACCTCAGGAGCCGCGCTGGTGGCGCTGATGTTCAACCTGTTCCCGGCCTCCGGCACCCACGCTTCACTGATCCTGGCTGGGATGTTCGCCACCCTGGCGGCGGCGGTCAGCAGCCTGCGCATCACTCAACCGACGACACAAACGGCGCAGCCCAGCCGCGAGGTGAAATAGCGGGCATAGAAAGAGCCGGGCCCCAATCCGATGTGGCCTGCCTGAGCCGAGCCACGTCGAGTGCGATGCAGGCCTGGCGTCAGTCGCCGCTCCTCAAAGGGCTGCGGCCTTGTCGTAGACACGCTAAATAGGCGTCGTCATCCGGATACCAGCCAACAATGCGTTGGCCGTCGTTATCCACCCCCTCGAAGCCCTTCAGTAAGCCGGGGGCGAACATGCGCTTGATCAGATCTTCGGCCTGAGCGCTGTCGATGCGGCAATCGCAGCGCGTGTTTCCGTCAACCTGAACGAAGTTCTGCAACGAAGCGAGACACCGCACATCGAGATCGCCATGGACATGGATAAACTCCCCCGTCTCTACCAGGGTGAGCGCGGTCAGATCTCCCCCCACCACAAACGCACCGTCGTTTCCTGAGCTGCAATAGGCATGGCGTATGCGGACATCATCACGCACGACCAGTCCGCCCCAGCAAATCAGCGTATCCGCCTGCAGCCGCCCCAGCACAACAATGCCGCCGTCCTCGCACTGCGGCGATACCGCCAGGCATCCTTCCACGATCATATCGCCGTCCACGATCAGGTAATCGTAATCGTGGCTGTCGTGCTCGTCGGGGAAAAATGCCGGGAGGTGAAGATCGCCTGAATGCCAGCGAATCGCTGGCCGTTCAGCATCGTCATCATGCCGGTTGAACAGTTCCGCAACCGCATCGGCGATACCGCCTGTCAATTCCGCCAGGCGCGCCGGTAGTTCATCACCGTTGAGCAAGGGAAGGTGGTTGATTTTCATAGGGCCTCAGGGACAAATGTCATTGCGCCAAAGCATATAACATGCGCTTCCAAAGCCAAACAGCCGGTCGTCACTCAGCCAGGATGCGGCTTACCCTCTTTCATGGTCGTCTCGCTCCGCGGCGGTAAACGCACAGAGAGGCCGACAGACGTTATTCGAAGGCGGGCTTTATGGCCTCGGGGGGTTCTTGCACCGCGTTAACCCCCGTCGACGCTGAAAAAGCGGTTCAGGCATGCCATAAAAAAACCCCGGCAAGCCGGGGTTTTTCATTTCATTCAGCCGATTACTTCAGGTACTGGCCGGTACGCAGCGCTTCGATACGCTTGTCGAGCGGCGGGTGCGACATGAACAGCTCGCTGAACGACTTGGATTTACCATTAATGCAGAACGCCATCATGCTGCCCGCTTCCTGCGGTTCATAGCTGGTTTTCAGACGCTGCAAGGCGGCGATCATCTTCTCGCGGCCCACCAGTTTGGCGGAGCCGGCGTCGGCATAGAACTCGCGGTGACGCGAGAACCACATGGTGATGATGCTCGCCAGGATGCCGAACACCAGTTCCAGCACCATCGACACGGCGAAGTAAATCATCGGGTTGCCGTTGCCTTCCCCTTCGCCATCACCGTCGCGGTTGCCGAGGAAACCGGCAGCGACCTGCGCAATGAGGCGCGAAATGAAGATGACGAAGGTGTTCACGATGCCCTGAATCAGGGTCATGGTCACCATATCGCCATTGGCGACGTGGCTGATTTCGTGCGCGATGACCGCTTCCGCTTCGTCACGGCTCATGCTCTGCAGCAGGCCGGTGCTGACGGCGACCAGCGAGGCGTCGCGGCGTGCGCCGGTGGCGAAGGCGTTGATGTCCGGCGCGTGGTAGATAGCGACCTGCGGCATGGCGATGCCCGCCTGCTGCGACTGACGGCGCACCGTTTCCAGCAGCCAGTTTTCGGTTTCGTTACGCGGTTGTTCAATCACTTCCCCGCCGACGGAGCGCAGCGCCATCCACTTGGACATCAGCAACGACACGAAAGCGCCGCCGAAGCCGAACAGACCGGCCATGATCATCAGGCCCTGAACGCTACTGGATTGGATTCCTGTCAGGCTGAGCACCAGCCCGAAAACCAACATCACCGCCAGGTTGGTGAGCAGGAACAGAGCTATACGCATCATAAAATGTTTACTTCCTCATAAATGTTAACAAAACGCTGTCCAAGATACCCTAGATCGTATGGGCATTCGTCACAGTTTCAAGAGTCGCGCGCCATTAACCTACTAAAAATACGAAACTTTACAAAAACGACGCGCGACCGGGATTTGGCAAATTGTAAACGATTGTTGCGCAAGGCGGAGGGATTTTGCAGAAAAATTTCTTTGCCCGCACGCCATGACAACGAGAACCGTTATCCTCACGCTTTATAGGCCAATATCCGCTCGGCGCGCTTCATCATGCCCCGCCTGATCCAGCGGCGACGAAAGTTTGAATTTCGCGATTAATTGTTACATTATAACATCACAATTAATCGTAAAGGGATGTCAATCATGTTATCGCGTATCGTCTGGATGCTGGCGACGTGGCTGCTTTTCTGCCAGGTCGCGCACGCGGAAATTCACCTCACCGACGTTGAAGGACGCCAGGTTACCCTGGCCGCCCCCGCACAGCGCGCCTATATCGGCTTTTACTACGAAGATTTTCTGGCGGTGAACGGCCCGGAGAGTTATCAACAGGTCGTCGCCTTCTCCAAAAGCGACTGGGCGTTGCGCGCCAGCCAATGGGCGCGCTATCAGGCGGCGCTGCCACGGCTCGCTCAACTGGTCGATGTCGGTTCGCTCTATAACCAGAGCTTCGATTTTGAACGCCTGCTGACCACGCGGCCAGATCTGCTGATCCTGGCGAAGTGGCAGCTCGACGGCTTCGCCAACTTCCTGCCGGTGCTGCAACGGCTCAACATTCCTTACATCGTCGTCGACTTCAATCAGGGCGTTGAAGTCAAGCTCGCCAGCATCCGGTTGATGGGCCAGGCGATGGGCCACGCCGAGCGAGCGGAACGGCTGGCCGACGAATATCGCCAAAGCCTCGAGGATACCCGGCGGCGCATCCGCCAGGCGCAGCTGCCGCCGCCGGTCACCTACATTGAGCTGGGGGACAAGGGCCCCGGCGAGTACGGCAGCAGCTATGGCGCATCGATCTGGGGGCCGCTGCTGCAGCTGGCCGGCGCCGACAATATCGCCGCCGGCGTCGTCGGCAGCCCTTCCCCCTTGCGCGCCGACTATGTCCTGACCCAACGGCCCGAGGTGATTTTTCTCGCCGGTGGCGACTGGGAAAACATGCCGAACGCCGTGCCGATGGGCTACGGCACGCAGGCAGCCCCCCTACAGACGCGCCTGACGCAATACGCCCGGCGGGCGGGATGGCCGCAGCTGCCGGCGGTAAAAAATCAGCGTCTTTATGCGCTTTACCATGGCGGCGCGCGCACGATATACGACTTTATTTTTGTCCAGTATCTGGCGAAAGCGCTCTATCCCGCCGCGTTTGCCGATGTTGATCCCGCGCGCAATCTGGCGCAGTTCTACCATCAATATTTGCCGATAGAGGCGGACGGCGTCTTCTTGCAACGCTGGCAAGGAGAATAACCGTGGCCCACACAGGACGTGCGTTTTTGCGACGGCGCAGGCTGCGCCGCGGGCTATTGACGCTGGCGCTGCTCGGCGCGCTGCTGGCGGCGACCGCCATCGACCTCACCGTCGGCGCCGCGCAACTTGGCCTCACGGATATCGTGCGGATGCTTTGGCCCGGCTCTGCGCCCGGCAACGAGCTGCATCAGGCGGTTTTCTGGTCGATTCGCTTGCCGATGACGCTCACCGCCCTGGTGGTCGGCGCCAGCCTGGCGCTGGCGGGCCTGCTGATGCAGACCGTGCTGGCCAATCCCCTCGCCAGCCCCTATACGCTGGGGATCTCTGCCGCGGCGGGGTTCGGCGCGGCGCTGGCGATCCTCACCGGCTTCAGCCTGGGCGGCGCGTTGGCGCTGGGCACGCCGCTGCTGGCTTCGCTGATGGCGTTGCTCGCCTGCGTGCCTGTCTATCTGCTGGGACAACGCCGCGGCATGACGCCGCAAATATTGGTGTTGAGCGGCATCGTGGTGCTGTTTTTCTTTCAGTCGCTGCAATCGCTGCTGCTGTTTCTGGCCTCACCGGAAGCCATGCAGCAAATTGTCTTTTGGCTGTTCGGCAGCCTGCTCAAAGCCAATATGCACGGTGTGGCGATCACCGGCGTCGTGTTGCTGTGCGCGCTGTTCGTCAGTCTGCGGCTCGCCTGGCGGCTGACGGCGCTGTCCGCCGGCGAAGAGCAGGCCCAGGGGCTGGGCATCAATGTCAGCGCCTTGCGCAAGCTGGCCTTTCTGCTGGCGACCTTGCTGACGGCCGCCTCGGTCTCGTTTGTCGGCACCATCGGGTTCGTCGGGCTGATCGCCCCGCATTTCGCCCGCTTTCTGGTGGGTGAGGATCAGCGCTACCTGATCTGCATTTCCGCCCTCTGCGGCAGCCTGCTGCTGCTGTGCGCCTCGATCGTCGCCAAGCTGGTGATGCCGAACGGCGTGGTGCCCATCGGCATCGTTATCGCCCTGATCGGCGTACCGGTGCTGTTTTACTTCGTCACTCGACAGGTTAAACGCCCATGACTCAACTGACCCTCACCCGCGTCGGCGTCTCGCTGCATCGCCGCTCGCTATTGGCAGACGTTTCATTGAGCTGGCCGGAGGCGCAGCTCGGCGGCATCATCGGCCCCAACGGCGCCGGCAAATCGACGCTGCTCAAAGCGATTAACCGCATGGTGCCATGCAGCGGCGAGATCGCTTACCGCGAACGCCCTTTCGATCCGAAAACCAGCCGTATCGCCTATGTGCCGCAGCTTAATCGCTGCGATTCGGCATTGACCGCTTTTGACATGGTGCTGCTGGGCAAGGTACGCCAGTTGAGCTGGCGCGTCAGCGCCGCCCAGGCCGATGCGGTCGAGCAGGCGCTTACGGAATGCGGCATTTCCGCGCTCGCCGATCGCCCCTTCAACCGTCTCAGCGGCGGGCAGCGGCAGTTGGTGATGCTGGCTCAGGCCTTCGTCTCTCAGCCGCAGATCATTTTGCTCGACGAACCCACCAGCGCGCTGGATATCCACCACCAGCTGCGCGTGCTCAATCAGATCGCCGACTATGGCCGGCGCCACCGCTGCATCACGCTGCTGGTGATCCACGATCTGGGATTGGCGCTGCGCTATTGCCACTCACTCACGCTGCTCGCGCACGGACGCGTCGTTTGCCACGGCGATACCCATCAGATGATGGGACATCCGATGGTGTCTCGCGTATTTGGCGTCAGCATCGAAAACGGCGTCAGCCCGCAGGGCTACCCCTATCTGCTGCCGACACAGCTGTTACACGCACACGGAGAATCCCCATGTACACTCTGACCAAGGCGGACATGCTGGCGCAACTCGCCGGCTTGCAACAGGAAATTCACCAGCTACACCGCTCCGCCCGGCAAGATCGGCGCCATTTTTCCCTGCTGGAACGCCGTTTCAGCCGCCTGCAAGCCTTTAACGACGAACCACAGCTGCAGGCCTACCGTCGAAAACTGGAAAACGACCGTTTGATAACGGCGCAGATCGCCCAACTGCGGGCGACAGCCAACGCCGCGTTGTGCGACTACGAGAAACATCGCGTCTCGGCGCTGTGCCGGGAACCGGCGCAAACCAACGCCTACCTGAACAGTTTCGACCGCGCGCTGCAGCTGGAGATCGCGGCCGCCGACATTAAACCCGGCGAACGGGTGCTGCTGGTGGGCAGCGGCGCATTGCCCACCACGGCGCTGGCGCTGGTCGCCAGGCTCTCCGCCACCGTCATTTGCTACGATTGCGATCCGGCGGCCCAGCGTTTTGCCCGCCGGCTCACGCGCCACCTGGGGCTGGTGCAGCAGATGCCCTGCATCGACAAGCTGAACGGCCTGACGCGCAACGATATCGATCACATCATCATCGCCTCTCTGGTGGCGGACAAGCAGGGTTTGCTGAAGGCGCTGCGGCCTTTGCTGCCCCAGTGCGGCAAATTGCTGGTGCGCTATGGCAATGGCCTCAAGTCGATCTTCAACTGCCCTTACCACCACCAGGCCGCCGGCTCGCCCTGGCGCGTCAGCGGTAAACCGCTCGCCACCCCGCTGTACGATCTGTTGATTTTGGAGCCCCACCGCCATGAATAATGCCTTTCCCACCCTGATCCTCGGCGCCGGCCCGGCGGCGATCCAACTGGCTGCGGACATCAAGGCCGCGGCCAATGCGCGCATCGGCCTGTACAACCGCCCCAGCGAAAAAGGGCGCCGCCTGAAGCAACATCTGGCGCACACGCCCAGCCTATGGCTGACGGGCGCCGGTAAGGCGCAGCGCACCCAAGACGATGCGCAGGTGACGATTGATCGCTATTGCGATGATCTGTCACTGGTCGGCGGCGACTGGCGCAGACTGATCCTTGCCGTCCCCGCCGATCAATACCATGACGTGCTGCAACAGGTGCCATGGGCGGCGTTGCCCCAACTGCGCTCACTGATCCTGCTCTCTCCCTCCATCGGCTCCGGCCTGATGGCGCAAAGCCTGCTGCAGGACGCCGGGCAATCCCACGTCGAGGTCATCAGCCTGTCGAGCTACTACGCCGACACCAAGTACCAGAGCGCCGAACAGCCTTACCGCGCCTACACCAAGGCGTTCAAGCAGCGGATTTATCTGGCCGGCGCAGGCGCAAGGTCAGACTGCGCCGAACTCGACTGGCTTTGCTCGCTGCTGGCGCGTCACGGCATTGACGCCCAACGCTGCAACAGCCTGCTCGCCGCCGAGCGCTTCAGCATCACCAATTATGTTCATCCTCCGCTGGCGCTGGCCGAAACCACGCTGCAGGCGATATTCCAGCCGCAGGCGCCGATCCAGTACCTGTATAAAACCCACCCCGAGGGCCCCATCTGTCCCGAGGCGATCGCCGACATGCTGGCGCTCTCGCAGGATTACCAGCAGTTGCTCAACCGGCTCGGCATCGAGGCCATTAACCTGCTGCGCTTTTTGAATGACGACAACTACCCGGTTCCGCCCCGCATGGTGAGCCGCCGCTGGATTGACCAATTCCCGCAGCTCGCGCCGACAGAGCAATGCTATGCGCTGTTTACGCGTTATACCGCGCTGCTGGTCGATCCCTATTCCGAGCCGGACGCGCAGGGCCGCTACTATGATTTTTCCGCCGTCAGAGTCGCCCGCGTCTTCCAGGATGCCCAGGGGCGCTGGCGCCTGCCGCGCGTGCCGCAAGAGGACGTGCGCAAACTGCGCGTCCTGGTCTTGCTGGCGCAGCGGCTTGACGTCGAGATGCCCGCCGCCCAGCGTCTGTTGGCGCGCTTTCAGCAGGCGCTGCAGCGCTTCGTCACCCGGAACGGCGCCGAGCATTGCCATCGTTCGTTGCTGGACGATACCTGCGACGAGCAGGCGGACATCATTTACCGACAATGGCGGAGGCAAGCATGAATCAGGGTGCCTTACTGGCCATTTTTGCCTCGTTGATTTTCAGCGTCATGAACGCGCTGGTTAAAACCATCTCCGACGCTATTCCCACCGGTGAAATCGTGTTTTTTCGCAGCAGCATCGGCTGTCTGCTGGTTCTGCTGCTGATGTACCGCCACCGCATCGCCTTCAGCCGCGTAGACCGGCCGCTGCTGGTGTTGCGCGGCACCATGGGCGGGCTGTATCTCATTTGTTATTTTTACAGCATCGCCCATCTGACGCTGGCCGACGCCAGCATGCTGGCCTATCTGTCGCCGTTTTTCTCCATTTTGCTCTCCTTGCTGGTGCTGCGTGAACGGGTCAACGCCAATACCGCGTTTTGGCTGGCGATGGTCATCATCGGCGCCGTGCTGCTGGTGCGGCCGTGGCACTTCTCGGCCTATACCCTGGCGTCGCTGGTCGGCGTGATGAGCGCGGTGTTCGCCTCGATCGCCTATCTGTCGGTCAACAAACTCAGCAAGCGCCACCACAACTACGAGATCGTGTTCTACTTCCTGTTCATCGCAACGCTGATCTCGCTGCCGCTGATGTGGAACGCGTTCGTTTGGCCCAACGCCTATCAGTTCGCCATTCTGCTCGCCATCGCCCTGGTGTCGCTGTTGGGGCAGGTCGTCTTAACCCAGGCCTTCTCTTCCGATAACCTGATCGTGGTCTCGGTGGTGCGCTATATCGGCATCGTGTTCAACATCGCCTGGGGTTGGCTGTTCTGGCATGAGATCCCGCTGCTGCTGTCGCTGTTCGGCTGTCTGCTGGTGGTGGTTTCCTGCATTCAGCTCGGGCTGCGTCACCGCAAGAAACCGGCTTAAGCCGGGCTTGCCGCAACCATAAAAAAACGCACCCGAGGGTGCGTTTTTCATCCTGCCAGACGCGGCCTTACTTAGCCGGCGTTGGCTGCTGAGCGGGCTGATCCTTTTCCAGATGAGCCAGGTCCAGCGCGATATGCACGGTTTCATCCAGGTACGGATCCGGCTCCTGGTAATCCTTCGGCAGATCGTCGAGCGATTTCAGCGGCTTCTTACCCGCGCGCTCCAGACGCTCGTTGATGCGTTTCAGACGGGTCGCATCGTCATCGTGGTTCTCTTTCTCGCGCACCGCCAGATTGAGGGACACGATATTGCGTTTATCCTTCAGCGCCTTGTAATGCGCGATATCCTGCGCGATGTACTGGAACTCCGGATTCTGCGCGATGCGCTGCTGGTGATCTTTCAGCAGTTCCGGCTCGAACGGCGTCATATCGCCGGTCTTGCTGTAGGTCGCCGCATTGATGCTGTCCCACGGCATGGCGTTGTCTTCAAACGCTTCGCCGGTTTCCGCCGGATCGACGCCGGTCGGCATCAGAATATCCGGCGTCACGCCCTTGCGCTGGGTGCTGCCGCCGTTGACGCGGTAGAACTTCTGAATGGTGTACTGCACCGAACCGAGCGCCGGCCACTCAGGGCGCAGCATCTGGTCGTAGATGCGGTTCAGCGAACGGTACTGCTGCACGGTGCCTTTACCGAAGGTCGGTTCGCCGACGATCAGCGCGCGGCCGTAATCCTGCATCGCCGCCGCGAAGATCTCGGAGGCGGAGGCGCTGAAGCGATCGACCAGCACCACCAGCGGGCCTTTGTAGTAGGTCACGCCGTCGGTGTCGGCGTCTTCGCGCACTTTGCCGTTGTTGTCACGCACCTGCACCACCGGGCCGCTCGGAATGAACAGGCCGGACAGCGAGACCGCTTCAGTCAGCGCGCCGCCGCCGTTGGTGCGCAGATCGATGATCACGCTCTTGACGTTCTGCTTGGCCATCTTCTGCAGCTGCACTTTCACGTCATCGGTCAAGCCGACGTAGAAGCCAGGGATGTCGAACACCGCCACCTTCTCTTTGCCGACGGTCTTGATGGTCATTTTCACCGCGCGGTCTTCCAGGCGGATACGCTCGCGGGTCAAGGTGACCACGCGGGTTTTGGTGCCCTTGCCGGCCGGCAGGATCTCCAGGCGCACCTTGCTGCCCTTCGGCCCTTTGATCAGCGACACCACGTCGTCCAGACGCCAGCCGATCACGTCCACCATCGGTTTGCCGGCCTGGCCGACGCCGACGATGCGATCGCCTACGGTGATCGCCTTGCTCTTCGCCGCCGGGCCGCCCGGCACCATCGAGTTGATCAGGGTGTAGTCATCATCCATCTGCAGCACCGCGCCGATGCCTTCCAGCGACAGGCTCATCTCGGTGTTGAACTGCTCGGTATTGCGCGGAGACAGATAGTTGGTATGCGGATCGATTTCATGCGCAAAGGCATTCATCGCCAGCTGGAAGACGTCTTCGCTGTTGCTTTGCGTCAGGCGCTTGATGGCGAACTGATAGCGTTTGGTCAGCGTGTCGTGGATTTCTTTGTCGGTCTTGCCGGTCAACTTGAGGTTCAGCTCGTCATAGGTGACTTTCGCATCCCACAGGCTATCCAGCTCGGCCTTGTCTTTCGGCCACGGCGCTTTGCTGCGGTCGAGATCGATAGTGCCGTTGCCGGTGAAGTTCATCGGCTTGTCCAGCAACGACAACGCATAGGTATAACGCTCGAAACGGCGTTTCTGCGCCAGATTGAACAGCGCGTAGAAGGTGTCCAGCTTGCCGGTTTTCAGCTCTTCGCCAACCTGATTGCGTTTGCCGGCGAACTGCGCCACGTCGGAGGCCAGCAACACGTTATGGTTGTAGTCCAGCATGTTCAGGTAGCGATCGAAGATCTTGCCTGAAAATTCCGCATCGAGGGCGAACTGGCGGTAATGAGAGCGAGTGAAGCGCGAGGTAACGCGCTCACTCACCGTAGCGTGCTGGGGTTCCTGTTGCAGTTGGGGCAGTTGGCCGATGCGGATGTTGGCTGTTTCCGCGCCGTAACTGACACCCGCCCACAGCAGCCCTGCAATCGCTGTTAATCTGACGAATTTGTTCATGCCTGGGTTGGCCTCCGTATCAGAACTGCAAGTGTTCTGCGCGCACAATCATCGCCAGACCGGAAGAGAGCTGCACACGTACGCCATCTTTAGCGATTTCGAGTACGGTAGCATCCATCGCGCTCTTGCCTGCTCTGACTTTGATTTCCTGGCCAATTTGCAGTTTAGAGATATCCGTGACTGGCGCATAACGCGGCTGGCTTTCCTCTTTGGCTGCACGAGGTTGGCGAGCGGGCTGTGGGCGAGTTTGTGGGCGCGGCTTGCGGTTTTCCGGCGCGGCTCCGCCTTCGCGACGTGCAGCGGGCTTTTTACCGGCTGGACGCGGACGGCGTGGCGCAGCATCGGCGGATTCACCGGCGGCTTCACGTTTTTTGGCGTTTTGTTCGGCACGCTGTGCCTGAACGCGCGCTTTGGCTTCTTCAAGCTGCTGGCGAGCATGATCGACATGCTGCTGTTCCAGTTCACCGCACGGATTGCCGTCCAGATCGACGCGCTGCGCGCCGACTTTAACGCCGTACAGATAACGCCAGCTTGAGGTGTACAGGCGCAGGGCAGAACGCAATTGCGTTTTGCTGAGATTCTCTTCCCCCTGCACGCGCTCTACCAAATCCTGAAAAATACCGATTTTCAGCGGACGAGCTTCGCCTTCGGCGCTAAAGCAGAGCGGAAAACGCTCGGCAAGAAAAGCAATGACTTCTTTACTAGAGTTCAACTTAGGTTGATTTTCCATGAAATTTCCTGATTACAACGGTATTGCCAACAAGCCACAGGCATGAACAGGCGTCATTATAATGACGCCATCGGTAATTGCCACGTTAACCGTCGATCAACTTGCCGCCACAGTCACATATTTCGCACTGTCGCACTGTTCCAGTTGCTCACAAAGCCCCGCCACCACTGCTTTCAGGCCCGCTTCGTCCCGTTCGTCGAAGCGTTGATAAACCGTGCTATCGATGTCCAAAACGCCGATCGCTCGGCCGCCAACCGCCAGCGGCAGCACGATTTCCGCGTTGCTGGCCGCATCGCAGGCGATATGGCCCGGGAACGCATGCACGTCGCCGACGCGCTGCACGCGATTTTCCGCCACCGCCGTGCCGCACACGCCCTTGCCCACCGGGATGCGCACGCAGGCGATCTTGCCCTGGAACGGCCCCAGCACCAGCTGAGCGCCATCCATCAGATAGAAACCGACCCAGTTCACGTCATCCAGACGCTCGTTGAGCAAGGCGCTGGCGTTGGACAGCGCCGCGATAAAGTTGGTCTCCCCGCCGAGCAACGCGCTCAGATCACGTTTTAATTCCGCGTAGAATTGTTCTTTTGTCATGTGATAACCATTGAAACAGTGAAGATGGCCAGAAGCCCAAAGCTTAGGCCCTATAAAATAAGCATTAAATGCGTATAGCCACAAGGTTAATCATCTGTTGCTTCACAAAACCCCGTCGCTCGGGGTATGTTTGCCGCTCAGAATCCCGGTTTACCTCGTTTTACCGTCCGGCGCCCGATCGCCGGTGACGCGGCCGGTTTATTTTTCAGCTACGCTGACAGTTCCGGCGGGCTCAAGGGCAGCTACTTGTCAAAAATGAAAATACACGCGATCACCGCCCCCCTTTCCAAAGCGCGCCACCAACGCTGCTGCGAGTGCGATCTGCTGTTCATGCTGCCGCCGCTCAGCGGCAATCAGGCCGCTTATTGCCCGCGCTGCAACGCCAAGGTGGTGCATGGCCGCGACTGGTCGATGACGCGTCTGACCGCCATGGCGATCACCATGCTGCTGCTGATGCCGTTCGCCTTCACCGAACCGCTGATCAGCATCCGCCTGCTCGGCACGCGCATCGACGCCAGTTTGCTGGAGGGCATCTGGCAGATGAGCCGCCAGGGCGATCCGCTCACCGCCAGCATGGTGGCGTTTTGCACCATCGGCGCCCCGCTGACGCTGGCGCTGTCGCTGCTGTATCTGCGCTTCGGCCACGCGCTCGGCATGAACCTGCGCCCGGTGCTGCTGATGCTGGAGCGGCTCAAAGAGTGGGTGATGCTGGACATTTATCTGATCGGCATGGCGGTGGCGGCGATCAAGGTGCAGGATTACGCCGACATCCAGGCGGGCAGCGCGCTGATCGCCTACCTGTCGCTCACCCTGCTCAGCATCCTGACGCTGATCCACGCTAACCTGGAGCAGCTGTGGGAGCGTTACTATCCGCAGGAACAGCCGGAAGGCCCGCCGGCGGCGCTGCATATTTGCCTGTCCTGCCACTATACCGGTTACCCTGACGCGCGCGGCCGCTGCCCGCGCTGCCATGTGCCGATGTGCCACCGCCAGCCCTACAGCCTGCAGAAAACCTGGGCGGCGCTGATCGCGGCGATGATCCTGCTGATACCGGCCAACCTGCTGCCGATTTCCATCATTTACGCCAACGGCGTGCGGATGGAAGACACCATCTTCTCCGGCGTGGTCTCACTGGCCACCTCCGGCAATGTGCCGATCGCCGCCATCGTGTTCATCGCCAGCGTGCTGGTGCCTTTTACCAAGGTGATCGTGCTGGTCACGCTGTTGCTGAGCATCCACCTCAAAACCTCGCACAGCCTGAAGACACGCATTCGTCTGCTGCGTCTGGTCACCTGGATCGGCCGCTGGTCGATGCTCGATCTGTTCGTTATCGCCTTGATGATGTCGCTGGTAAACCGCGACCAGCTGTTATCTTTTACTATGGGACCGGCCGCGTTTTACTTTGGCTCGGCGGTCATTTTGACTATTCTTGCCGTTGAGTGGCTCGATAGCCGATTGATTTGGGATGCACATGCAACAGGAAACGCCGACTACACCGACTGAAGCGCGGGTCAAGAACAAACGCCGCATTTCACCGTTCTGGTTACTGCCGTTCATCGCCCTGCTGATCGCCGGGTGGCTGGTCTATAACAATGTCCAGGAACGCGGCACCACCGTCACCATCGATTTCCAATCGGCGGCGGGCATCGTCGCCGGCCGCACGCCAGTGCGCTACCAGGGCGTTGAGGTCGGCACGGTGCAAAAAATCAGTCTGAGCAAAGATCTGCGCAGCATCGTGGTGGAGGCCAGTATCAAAAGCGATCTGGAAGACTCGCTGCGCGAAGGCACCCAGTTCTGGCTGGTGACGCCCAAGGCCTCGCTGGCCGGGGTATCCGGGCTCGATGCGCTGGTCGGCGGCAACTATATCGGCATGATGCCCGGCAGCGGCAAGGAGCAAACCCACTTCACCGCGCTCGATACCCAGCCGAAGTACCGCCTGAACACCGGCGAGCTGATGATTCACCTGCACGCCGACGACCTGGGTTCGCTCAACAGCGGCTCGCTGGTCTATTACCGTAAAATCCCGGTCGGCAAGGTGTATGACTACACCATCAGCGAAGGCAACAAGGGCGTGACCATCGACGTGCTGATCGACCGCCGCTTCGCCAACCTGGTGAAGAGCAACAGCCGCTTCTGGAACGTTTCCGGCTTCAAGGGCGATTTCAGCCTGTCCGGTGCCACGGTGCAGATGGAGAGCCTGGCGGCGCTGGTCAACGGCGCCATTGCCTTCGATTCTCCTGCCGATGGCCAGCAGGCCAAGGGCGATCAGAGCTATACCCTTTACCCGGACCTGGCCCACAGCCAGCGCGGCGTCAATATTCTGCTGGATCTGCCGAGCGGCAACAATTTGAGTGAAAACCGCACGCCGCTGATGTACCAGGGGCTGCAGGTCGGCACCCTGACCAAACTGACGTTGCAACAGGACAGCAAAGTGGTCGGTGAACTGACCATCGATCCTTCGGTGGTCGATCTGATGCGCAGCGGCACCCGCATCGTGATGCGCAGCCCGCGCATCAGCCTCAACGACGCCAAGCTTAGCCAGTTGCTGACCGGCACCACGCTGGAGCTGGTACCGGGCGAAGGCGAGCCGCAGCAACGCTTCAACGTGCTGGACAGCAGCGAAACGCTGTTGCAACAGCCGGGCGTGTTGACCGTCACGCTGACGGCGCCGCAAAGCTACGGCATCGACGTCGGGCAGCCGCTGGTGGTGCACGGCGTGAAAGTCGGCCAAATCCTGAGCCGCACGCTGACCGCCGGCGGCGTGGTATTCACCGCCGCCATCGATGCGCAGTACCGCGGCCTGCTGCACAAAGACAGTAAATTCGTGGTCAACAGCCGCCTCGACGTCAAGCTGGGCATCGACGGCATGGAAGTGCTTGGCGCCAGCGCCCAGGAGTGGGTAGACGGCGGCGTGCGCATTATTCCCGGCAGCAAGGGGGAACCTGGCGGCCAATACCCGCTGTACGCCAACAGCGAAAAAGCCGAGGAAGGCATCGTCGGCAACGCCCCCGCCACCACCCTGACCCTCAGCGCTACCAGCCTGCCGGACGTGCAGGCCGGCTCAGTGGTGCTGTATCGTAAATTCCAGGTGGGCGAGATCGTCAATGTTCGGCCGAAGGCCAACGAGTTTGAGGTGGATGTCTACATCAGCCCGGAATACCGCAAGCTGCTGACGCGCGAAAGCATCTTCTGGGCCGAAGGCGGCGCCAAGGTGCAGCTCAACGGCAGCGGCCTGACGGTGCAGGCTTCGCCGCTCAACCGCGCGCTGAAAGGCGCCATCAGCTTCGATAATCTACAGGGCGTGACGCTGAACAAAGGCGCCAACCGCGTGCTGTACGCCAGCGAAACCGCCGCCCGCGCGGTGGGCAGCCAAATCACGCTGAAAACCTACGACGCCAGCAAGCTGTCGGCGGGTATGCCGCTGCGCTACCTCGGCATCGACGTCGGCCAGGTGGAGTCGCTGCAGCTGGCGCCGGAGCGCAACGAAGTGTTGGCCAAGGCGGTGCTGTATCCGGAATATGTGCAGACCTTCGCGCGCCTCGGCAGCCGCTTCTCGATCGTCTCGCCGGAGATCTCCGCCGCCGGCGTCAGCAACCTCGATACCCTGCTCCAGCCTTATATCAACGTGGAGCCGGGGCGCGGCCGCGAGCTGCGCACCTTCGAGCTGCAGCAGGCCAGCATCACCGACTCGCGCTATCTGGACGGCCTGAGCGTGGTGCTCGACGCCGCCGAAACCGGCTCGCTGCAGATCGGCACGCCGGTGCTGTTCCGCGGCGTGGAGGTCGGCACCATCACCGGTTTCTACCTTGGCGCCATGTCCGACCGGGTGCACGTCGCGCTGCGCATCAGCAAGAAGTATCAGCATCTGGTGCGCAACAACAGCGTGTTCTGGCTGGCGTCGGGTTACAACCTGCAGTTCGGCCTGACCGGCGGCGTGATCAAGAGCGGCACCTTCCAGCAGTTCATCCGCGGCGGTATCGCCTTCGCCACCCCGCCGACTATTCCGCTGGCGCCGAAAGCGACGCCGAACAAGCACTTCCTGCTGAATCCGGAAGAGCCGAAGGACTGGAAAACCTGGGGCACCGCCATTCCGCGCGATTAACTTTCGCGTTTCCCTCAGGGCCCGGCAATGCCGGGCCCTGTTTTTTTCCGCTTTGTGATAAACTCTCGCCCTTGTCTTTATTGCACCCTGAGAGTTCGCCCCGTGGCCAAATCCACCGCCGTTTTTCTGCCCCCCGCTTTCCTTGACGCCACCCGCGCCATCATGCCCGCCGAGCTGGCGATGGAAGATTTTATCGCCGCCTGTCAGCGCCCGCTGCGCCGCAGTCTGCGCGTCAACACGCTGAAAATCAGCGTCGCCGACTTCCTGGTGCTGGTGCAGGATTACGACTGGCGACTGGAGCCCATTCCCTGGTGCGCGGAAGGGTTCTGGATCGAACGCGACGATGAAGAGCTGCGATTAGGCAGCGCCGCCGAACACCTGAGCGGTCTGTTCTACATTCAGGAGGCCAGTTCGATGTTGCCGGTCAGCGCGCTGTTCGCCGGCGACGCGGCGCCGAATCGCGTGCTGGACGTGGCGGCGGCGCCGGGATCCAAAACCACCCAGATCGCCGCGTTGATGGGCAACCAGGGCGGCATCGTCGCCAACGAATACTCCGCCAGCCGGGTGAAAGTGCTGCACGCCAATATCAGCCGCTGCGGCGTGAAGAACACCGCGCTGACCCACTTCGACGGCCGGGTGTTCGGCGCCGCGCTGCCGGAGAGCTTCGACGCCATTCTGCTCGATGCCCCCTGCTCCGGCGAAGGCGTGGTACGCAAGGATCCGGACGCCATGAGCAACTGGTCGCCGGAAAGCGTGACCGAAATCGCCGCCACCCAACGCGAGCTGATCGACAGCGCGTTCCATGCGCTGGCGCCAGGCGGCGTGATGGTTTACTCCACCTGTACCCTCAATGCGCAGGAAAATCAGCAGGTGGTGCGTTGGCTGCTGGACACCTACGGCGACGCGGTCAGCATCGAGCCGCTGGGTGAGCTGTTCCCCGGTGCTGACAAGGCATTGACCGCCGAAGGTTTTCTGCACGTCTTCCCGCAGATTTACGACAGCGAAGGTTTTTTCGTCGCCCGTCTGCGCAAACAGCGCGCCGTGGCGCCGTTGCCGAAACCGACCTATAAAGTCGGTAAGTTTCCGTTCAGCCCACTGTCCGGCAAAGAGGCGGCGCTGGTCGCCCAAGCCGCCGCCGCATCCGGCTTAACCTGGGGCGATGACAGCCGGCTGTGGGAGCGCGATAAGGAAATCTGGCTGTTCCCGGCCGAGCTGGAGCCGCTGTTCGGCAAGGTGCGCTTCTCGCGCATCGGTCTCAAGCTGGCGGAGCGTTTCCCGAAAGGTTTCCGTTGGCAGCACGAAGCGGCGATCGCCCTCGCGGGCGCCGGCGGCAAACAGCATTTCGAGCTGGACGCCGCGCTGGCCCAGGAGTGGTATCACGGCCGCGATCTCTACCCTGAGCAGCCACCGGCGGGCGACGAGTGCATCGTCACCTATCAGGGGCAACCTCTGGGCATCGCCAAACGCATTGGCAGCCGTATCAAGAATAACCTGCCGCGCGAGCTGGTGCGGGATGGCGCCCTGGATTTCCACCTGTAAACAATACCGCGCCGGGGAATGAAACTCCCCGGCGATAAAATAACGCTAATAATATTCCCATCGCCGTTCGTTATTATTCTAATCATTTCACTTTATCGGTATACCTCGTCTGAAAGCCCCGCCAGCCGGGGAATGAGAATAAAAAGTTTCTCGTTTTCATCAAGACAATTCCCGATTCTTATTCTATTAATTAAAGTGCAGCTAAATGAATACGTTCAACCCACCTCTGGGTGGCGTCTTTGCGGGCTTTCTCTCATACGGCAAGGAATATAAGATGAAAAAAACTCTGATGGCATTGACCTCGGTAGCAACCCTGCTGTGCGCCAACGGCGCGGCTAACGCAGCAGGCACCATTCAAGGCACGTTAGGCGTGACGCTGACCATCGGCGCCGGTTGCGTCGTGGGAGGCGGCAACAGCAGTGGTTCCGTCAACGACTTCGGCTCCATCAGCTTCGGCACTTACTCTTCACTGGCCAACATCATCGACGCCAGCGCCACCGGCGCAGGGGGGGCCGGTACGCTGTCATTGACCTGCACCACCGGCACAGACTACACGGTGGCGCTGGACAACGGGCTCCACGTCACTTCAGGCACCCAACGCCGCATGGCCAGCACGGCAGGCGCATTCATCAGTTATAACCTGTACCAGGATGCCGCACGCACCACCGCCTGGGGCAGCGGCGCCAACGCGCGGACCGGCACCGGCACCGGCGCCGCTGTTCCGCTGATCGTCTATGGCCGCGTACCGGCGGCCGGATCTACCCCGGCGGCGGACACCTATAACGACACCGTCACGATGACGGTCACCTGGTAACGGTGCGGCGCGCGCTTTGCTGCTGCGGATTATGGGCGTGCAGCCTGTTGGCGCAGGCCGACAGTAAAACCGCGACCCTCGGCGTCAGCGCGACCTTGCTCAGCGCCTGTGAGGCCGGCAGCAGCTCAGGTGGCAACGTCAGCTTCGGCACGCTGAATTTCGGCACGCTGTATTTTCTCAGCACCGCAACCAGCGTCGCCGGGCAGCAAAACGCCGGCGCCATTCGGGTGAAATGCACCAACGGCACCAGCTACAGCGTTCTGCTTGGCGGCGGGCAAAGCGGCAATACCGCTGCCCGCTACCTGCAAAGCGCGGCAGGCCAACGGGTGAATTACAACCTGTACACCAACGCCGCCCACAGCACCATTTGGGATAATCTGACGGGCGTGTCACAAACCGCCAACGGTACGGACAACTGGCTGCCGGTCTATGGCATGATCCCGGCGCAGTCCACACCCCCGACAGGCAGCTACACCGATACGGTACAGGTCACGATCAATTGGTAATGACGATGCGCGCTTCCATTTGCGGTTTGCTGTTCTGCCTGCCGCTTTTCCCGGCCCAAAGCGATACCGGCGTCAACGATTTGACCAAAAGCCAGCCGTTCACCGTCAATGCAACCGTGGTAAAAGGCTGCGTATTGGGCAGCGGCGTCAGTGACGTGACCACCTTCGGCACCCTGAACTTCGGCCAGTTGTCCTCGCTGAGCAACGCAGTCAGCATCGTCTCCAGCAGCGGTGCCGGTTCGGTGCTGTTTCGCTGCAACCCGGGGCTGAGCGTTACGCTGGCCCTCGGCGTCGGCAATCACGTGACCGGATCCATCGCCGGCGGCAGAAAATTACAAAATGCCGTCACGTCGGAAACGCTGCTGTATCAACTTTATCAAGACAGCAACTACGCCACCCTTTGGGGAGATGGCGCCAACGGCGGCGCGGCGCAGACCGTCGCCGCCACTGGCAGCACGCAAGAAATCAAAGTTTACGCCCGTCTGTTTTCGACCAGTACCCTGCCCACCAGTGGCGTTTACAGCGATACGGTCTTGTTGACGGTCACTTATTAAGTTTTTTGCAATAAGGATTGAGTTATGCGCATACCCTTCCGACTGCCGTTAACGGCAGCCTTGCTCCTGGCAAGCCAACAGCACGCCCTGGCCGCGGCTTCCATTCTCATTTGGCCGATCGATCCGGTGATTGAAGATCAACAGCAGGCCACCGCGCTGTGGCTGGAAAATCGCGACAGCAAACCGGTCTATATGCAAATTCGCGTGCTGGGTTGGCAGCAAACCGCCGGCAAAGACGATTACAGCAACCAAAGCGACGTGATCGCCAGCCCGCCGGTGGCGTCGATCGCGCCAGGCAAACGCCAACTGATACGCCTGATCAAACAGTCGGCCCCGGCGGCGGGACAGGAGCGCGCCTACCGCATTTTGGTCGATGAAGTGCCGGTGAAAGAACCCGCGTCGAGCGCCGCTCCCGGCGGCGCGGAGATGGGGCTGAAATTCCAGATGCGCTACTCGGTGCCGCTGTTCGTCAGCGGCAAAGGCATTTGGACCAAACAGGACAGCGAAAAACCGCGCGATTACGCGACCGCCAGCCAACCCCAGCTCAGCTATCGTCTACAGCAGCAAAGCAGCGAACGCTGGCTGGAGGTGCGAAACCAAGGCGCAGTGCATGCCCGTATCTCGAAAGTGACGCTGCAAGGCCGCAGCCTGAATCCCGGCCTGATGGGATACGTGCTGCCCGGTTCACAGATGCGCTTCGCCTTGCCGCCCGCAGGTGCTTTCGGCAGCGGCAAGCTGATGGCCACGGTCAATGACAACAAACAGCCCGTAGCCATTCCGTCTTATTGAGGCCCAGGTGCAGCCGACAGGGAGGCTATCGACGCGGCGCTTCAGCCTTAAGCCGCTGGCGTTTGCCATGCTGAGCATGGCGGCCGGCGGCTGGCTGCCGTTTGCGCTCGGCGACGATCTGCCGCCGCCGCCCAGCGCCGTCAGCATGCCGGACACCACGCTGTATCTGGAGCCGGTCGTCAACGGGCGCCAAACCGGCAACGTCGTGCCGGTCAACTACCGCGGCGGCCATTACTACATGACACCCCAACAACTGCTCGACGCCGGGCTGCCGGTAGCGGATAAACAGGCGAAAGAAATCGCCGTCGATCGGCTGGAGAAGGTGGATGTCAGCTACAGCGGCGAGAGCCAGCAGTTGCTGATCAACGTGCCCAACGACTGGTTGCCACAGCAAACCATCGGCGCCCGTTCACCGTTGCAGCGCTTGCCGGCGCAAAGCAGCCTCGGTTTGCTGTTCAACTACGACATCTACGCCAGCCAAAGCAACGGCAATGGCCGGCCGGGCTACCTGTCGGCGTGGAGCGAACAGCGCCTGTTCGACGGGTTCGGCGTCGTCGCCAACACCGGCATCTACCGCAGCGGGTTTAACGGCGGGCCAAACGACGATGGCGGCCGCTATATTCGGTACGACAGCTACTGGCGTTTCAACGATGATCAACGGATGCTGAGTGTGATCGCCGGTGACCTTACCACCGGCTCGCTCCCCTGGAGCAGCGCCGTGCGCATCGGCGGCTTGCAATTGGCGCGCAATTTCGCGGTGCGCCCGGATCTTATCACCTACCCGTTGCCGCAGTTTTCCGGCCAGGCGGCATTGCCCAGCAGCGTCGATTTATACATCAACAGCTATAAAAACAGCACCACCAACATTAATCCCGGCCCGTTTACCCTCAACAGCGTGCCCTACATCAACGGCGCGGGTCAGGCCACCGTCGTCACCACCGACGCCCTCGGCCGCCAGGTCAGCACCACGGTACCGTTCTACGTGGCCAGCAACCTGCTGCAGACCGGCATGAGCGATTTCAGCATTTCCACCGGCTTGCTGCGACGCAACTACGGGTTGAATTCTGCCGATTACGGGCAATGGGTAGGCAGCGCCAGTTTACGTTACGGCGTCACTGATTGGTTAACCCTGGAAGGGCGCGCCGAAGGCGCAGCCGAGTTGGCGGTCGGCGGCGGCGGCGCCGACATTCGCGTCGGACAATGGGGGGTTCTCAACGCGTCCTACAGCGTCAGCCAGGCCGGCGACGACGCGTTTAACGGCGGCCGGCCGATACCATCCCCCACCTATTATGACCCGCTGACCGGCAGGCCGTTGCAGCAGCCAGATCCTCAGCCCGTCTATCGCTACACCGGCAACCACGGCGATCAAAGCAGCTTTGGCTACACCTACAGCAACCCACGTTTCAGCCTCAACGCGCAACGCATCCTGCGCAGCGCCGATTTTGGCGACATTTCCGTGTATAAAAGCGACTACCGTCTGAGCCGTCGCACCGATCAGTTGACCGGCAGCGTCAGCCTGGGCCGGCTAGACAGCCTCGGCGCCGGTTATTTTGACGTTCGCGACGCCATCGCTCAACGGACCCGCCTGGTGAACCTGTCCTACAGTGTGTCGCTTTGGCGCAACAGCAGCCTGTACGCCTCCCTCAACCGGGAAATCGGCAGCAGCGGTTACAGCGCCCAACTGCAGCTCTCCATTCCGTTTGACAGCTGGGGCACAGCCAGCCTCAGCGCCGCGCGCGACAACAATAACCGCTGGAGCGAACGCGTCAGCTACAGCCGCGCCGCGCCGACCGATGGCGGTTTCGGCTGGAATCTGGCCTACGCCAATAACCCGAGCGGCGGCGATTACCGCCAGGCGGATCTGACCTGGCGAACCCGCAGACTCGAAGCCCGAGCGGGCGTATACGGTACCCGCGATGAAACCAACCACTGGGGCGAAATCAGCGGTTCGCTGGTGGCGATGAACGGCGGCGTATACGCCACCAACACCATCAACGATGCCTTTGCGCTGGTGTCCACGCAAGGATACGCCGACATTCCGGTGAGCTATGAGAACCAGCCGATCGGCAAGACCGATGCCCAGGGCTATTTACTGGTGCCGACCGTCACCTCTTACTACCATGCGAAATTCCAGATTGATCCGCTTAGCCTGCCCGCCGACGTTGCGCTGCCGACGGTGGAAAAAACCGTCGCCATTCGCGATCACAGCGGTTTTCTGGTTGAGTTCCCCATCCAACCCATCTCCGCCGCCGACGTCGAACTGGTTGACGAGCAAGGCAAACCGCTGGCCAACGGCAGCCAGGTGGCGGTGGTTGGCGGCAATCAGCAAAGCTATGTCGGTTGGGACGGCATGACCTATATCGACCCGGTGCAACAACACAATCGTCTGAGCGTGATCCCGGCCGACGGCGGCCCGCCGTGTCAGGCGGAATTCAGTCTGGCGAAGCCTCAGGGCATCCAGCGCGTCGGCCCGGTTGTCTGCCGCTAATTCAACGACGGAGAGTCACTATGTTTCGGGGATTGAAAGCCTTATTGCTAACCCTCTCGCTGCTGCTCTGTCAGCGCGCATTCGCCGACTGCGCCACCACCAACGGCACCGTCACCTTACCGGGAAGCAGCTCTTTCGTGGTCTACAACGGGCAGATTAACGCCCAGGGCACTGCCGGCCTCAACTGCACCGGGCTCGGGCTCAGTTTGCTGTCGCAAAACACTGTCACGGTCAAGATCGCCTCCACCACCAACAATATGGCGGTTGCCAACACCGACGGTTCAGGCGATAAAATCGCTTACCTGATCTACCCCGACGCCAACTACCAATATCCTTACAGCATCGGCCAAACCATCGACTACAGCTCGCTCAACCTGCTGTCGCTGATCCTGATTTCCTCCAACGTCAACTTTCCGCTGTATATCAAAACCACCGCCGGCGCCAACGTGCGCGCAGGAACCTATACCGACAGCATCAACCTGATCTGGAATTACCATATTTGCGGTCTGGGCGTGCTCGGCCTGTGCGTTTGGTGGGACGGCGTCGATAAACCCAGCACGGTCAGCGTCAGCGTCACCATCACCAAAGATTGCCTGATCGGCACCGCGCCCAACGTCAATTTCGGCAGCATGGCGTTGGTCGGGCAGTTCAATCCTGTCAATCAGAGCATCACCCTGACCTGCACCAAAACCGAGGGATACAACACCTATTTCACCAACGGCAATAACCCGGTCACCGGTTGGCGGCGCATGAAAAGCGGCACCAGCAATTTCATGCAGTACCAGATTTACTTGCCTAATACGACGACCGTTTGGGATAGCACCAACAAACAGAGCGGCGCCGGCACCGGGCTGGCGCAAAGCATCCCGTATAAGGCGGCGGTCAATGCGGCGCAGACGGAAGTGGCGGTTGGCAGCTATCAAGACACGCTCAGTTTTGTGGTGGAGTACTAGGCGTTGTGTTTTGCCGGCGTGGAAATTGTTTCCAAAATGTAATTTTTATGTGGCATTTTTTGCTCATTTGGCTATGCTCTTACCGATGACCAAACTGGTCTAACCTCCTACCACACCATTGAGCAAGGAGTTCCCATGAGCAAAACCGTCGTAAAAATTGGCAGCTTCGAGGTCGATGACGCGCATCTTCAGGCCGGCGCCGACCGTGCCGGCACCCTGAGCATTCCCTGCAAGTCCGATCCGGATCTGTGCATGCAGCTGGACGGCTGGGATGAACACACCAGCATCCCGGCGATCCTCGACGGCAAACAGTCGCTGCTGTACAAGCAACACTACGATCGGCAGGCGGACGCCTGGGTGATGCGGCTGGCATGATAGTGCATCAAAACGGCTGACAACGCGCTGTTTTCATCGGAAACAGCGCGTTTTTTTATGCGATGGCGATGCCGCGGCCGGCAAAGAAAGGGGCGAAGCGGCTGAGCGGCAGGCATACCCGCTCGCGCGTCGCCGGGCTGTCGCCCGAAGGGTTGTGGAAGGTCACGCTTTGCGCATCGGCGGCGGTGATCAGCACCAGATGCCCGCCCCTGTGCGGCGGCGTGCTCTCCGGCCGGCGAATGGCGGGATGCACCGAAGCGATAAAGTAGCGGCATTCGCTAAGCAGCGCCGGCACGTCGGCAGCGTCCAGCCCCACCTTCACCTCCGCTTGCAGCGCGAACTGCTCGCGCACGTACTCGACGAACGGCGCGTAAATCAGGCCCTTTATCCGTTCACCCTCGCGCACATAGGCGCCGTAGGGCAGGCTGCGGCGCGCCAGTTCCAACAGCGGCGGCGTTTCGCCGTCGCGATGGCCCAGCACCATTTTCAGGCAGGCCATGCCGCACACGTGGTTGGCCCACTCGATGTACTCTGCCCGATCGCGGGCGCCGCTGCGCGCCCAATTTTCGTCTTGTGCCAGCGTCGCGCGGCCGGCTATCAGATCGGCGGCCAACTCCGGGCTCGCCCACTGGCACTCGTAGGGAACGGCGCGCATAAGATTAGAATTTGTCGACGACTTTGAAATTCATCAACACCAGCGTCATGTCCGGCGAGAACAGATCGTACTCTTCGAAGAAGCGCTGCAGCTCTTTGCGCCAATGCGCCAGCGAGCGATCGCCCTCGCCTTCGGCAAAGGCGTGCGCTTCATCGACCTGATCGTAAGTTTTCATTTCCACCGCGGTCAGCTCGACCGCGCAGACCGGCTCCCCCTTGCCGTCCACCACCAGGAACAGATCGCCGGCCTGCGGGATCCCCTCGCCGTCCAGGTTGGAACAGGTGGCCGTTTTGGTGCCATTGAGGATCAATTGCACCACTTCATCGGCCTGCTGCTCGGTATCGCCGAATGCCCAACGCTCAAGGTGTTCGTATTTCTGTGGAATTGCCGTCGCCATGATTATACCTTTTGGAAAAATGCCTCAATGCAGACAGGATAGTACAACGTATTGCCGGCCGTCTGCATCCGTCGCAGGCGCGACTGCGCGTTCCGCCACCGCCACCTTTACGCGTTTTTACCGTTCTTCGCTGTGCCTGTCGCGCTGCGGGGGGCATACTGTGAACATTATTCACCCAATGGCGTCCGCCAGGCGGTAACATGCGGCAAAATGACATCGATGCTGACGATACGTTCAGCGACTTACTCAACGGCGTCGCGTTAGTGACGCTTTTCCTCATCCTCCTCGCCGGCGGGTGGTATTTCAGCTAAAAGGGAGGACAGCGTGGCAACAAAACGCATGGGCAACAAGCTCGGTAAAATGGTGGTGGTGCTGCTGCTGATCTGCCTGGCGCTGCTGCTGTTGCGTTGGGCGGCGATCGCCTTCGGTTGATCCCGCGAAATGACGCCGGCAACGCCGGCGCCCTGTTCACCGCCGCCGTGGCGCGGTCGGCTCCAGCAACTCCCGCAAATAGGCCAAACGCGCCTCCCCCTGAAGCAACCAGCGGCGACACAGCCAATGCTGCGTTTCACCCGTGCGGCTCAGGCGGTAGTACTCCGCCAAGGTTTCGACCCAGTTCATGATGTTTTCTCCTGCTTTTCGACACCGCAAGTATTGAGCGTAAAAACCAGAAGAAATACTGATGGCTTGTTTTTTATATTTCCTGTTTTATGTGGCGGGTAGCGAAGCCGCAGCTCAGCTGCTACATTGGGCAAAAATCAACCAGCCGAGGTAGACCATGACGTTCTCGGAACAGGAGATTAAACCCGTATGGGATGAGGTCGCACGCCTGATCGGCGACGGCGTGATGCAGCTGCGTCATCGCGGCGAAGCGCTGTCGGTGGAAACGCTGGAAAAACATCTGGCGCGGCAGCTGGCGGACAGCAACGATATCGAACGGCGCATCCTGCTCGGCGCCGCCATCAACATGCTGAAAGGCGGAAAATGAATCGCCAACCGAAGAAGGTTGGCGATCCGACAGAAGCCCGAGGTATGCAAGCCCGGCCTTCTGCGCGCTACTATGTCACGCTAATATGACGTAATTAATAGGAATTGTCGGGTTTTTGCCCAAAGTGCCCTATTTTTGTTGCCTGCATCAGGCCAGCACGAAATCACCCGCATCCAGCGGCTGTCCCACCACTTTCACCAGGAAATCGCTGCCGTCAAAGGCGCCGCCCAGGTTGATCGCCACGTCACTGACGTGATTTTGCGCATCGTAGCTCAGCGTCGCCTCGCCCGCCTTGCCGCTGAACTGATCGACGAAGCGAATGCCGTCGGCGCTGCCGGTGTTGAACAGCGTCAGATCGATCTTGTCCTCGCCGCGCACGAAGTCGCGGATCCAATCCGGCGCCGCCGCCGTTGACTCTTGCGCCGCGAAATAGACGAAGGTGTCCTTGCCGGCGCCTCCCCACAGCTGATCCGCCCCCTTACCGCCGTACAGCACGTCATCGCCCGCGCCGCCCTTGAGCACGTTATCGGCGGCGTTGCCCACCAGCACATCGTTACCCGACCCGCCGATGGCGTTTTCAATCGTTACGCCGGCAGCGATAGACACGTTGCCTTTCAGGCCGCCGACGTCCGAGAACGCCTTTTCATTCAGGTTGATGCGCTGATTCTGGCCAAAGCCGGAGAAATCGAAGGTGTCGTTGCCGCCGGCGTCCCAGGCGGTGAAGATTATTTTGTCCTGCGCGCCGGTGGCGGTGAGGAAGTCGCGATCGGTGTTGGAATTGAAACCGTAAACCGTATCGCCGGTGCGGGTGGTCATGTTGGCGCCGTAGAAATGCTGGATCGCCGTGATGTCGTTGAGCAACGGCCCGGAAGAGTACGCGCCTTTAAAGTCCTGCCCGGTGTTGCTTTCGCTGAAATAGCTCATCAGGCTGTGCGCGCGGCTGTCCTCAAAGTAGGTCGCGTCTTTAGCGTAGGTGATGCTGACGCCCGGTGCGGCGTTATAGTCGCCCGGGTGCTGCAGCCCCAACGCATGGCCGATTTCATGGGTGAAGGTCTGGCGACCGTACTCGTTCTCATGGATCTGGTTGTTGACGAAGGTGTGGTTCTTGGCGTTATACCAGGTCTGCCCGGCGACCGAAGGCGAGGTGTCCGGGTTATACGCGAAGGCATAGGAGCCGCGCGAGCTGTAGTCGAACAGGCCGAATTTGATGTTGGCGGCGGCGGTGTTGCTGGTTTCGGTGAAGGTGATGTTAGCCACGTCTGACCATGACTGCAGCGACAGTTTAGCCTGCTCGCGCTGTTCGGCGTTAAAGCTGCTGAAGCCGCTGATGCTCATGCTCGACATGTTGCCCGGCGCCTTTTCCCAGAAGCTGTAGGTCAAAGAGACCGGCGTGTCGGTCACGCCCTTGTCGTGCCAACTGCGATCGCCGCGCACCAGCTCCAGGCCGGCGTTTTCGAACGTTTTCGACGGATGAAGCACGGTAATGGTGTCGTCTTCATCGGGTTTATAAGCGCCCAGCAGGGCTAATACGCCTTCGGCCTTAACGGAAGCATTGCTTGATGACATAACCTTATCTCCATATTCGTCAATTCAATCGGGGGGATGCCCCAACTGGCGGATTGCCTGAACGGCAGCGGCCCGGTGTTGAATCAATACGGGGATATCGGTAATGCGATGGCGCCTTCCCTCGGCACTCTGAATGAGAACGATAATCCCTTAAGAGAAAAGAATAGACACATTTTCACCGATTACAGAATTTTCTTAGATAAAGTACGGCTATGCATTTGCGCCACACGAATGATTTTCAAGGCAATAATCAGCACTATCACGATAAGCGAAAAAAAATGCATAAAAAAACCGGGGCAATCCAACCCCGGTTATCCATAAGATACTCTGGACTCAGACTAACCAACCAAGCAGCAGCGTCGCGCCGATGACCGTGGAAGCGCCGCCGATGCGCGTGGCGATTTGGGCGAACGGCATCAGCCCCATGCGGTTCGACGCCGACAGGATCGCCACGTCACCGGTGCCGCCCAGGCCACTGTGACAACAGGTGACAATCGCCGCTTCCACCGGAAACATCTTCAGGTAAGGCGCAATCAGAAAACTGACCAGCCCCATCGACAGCACTACCGAGCCGCAGACCACCACATAACCGACCGAGAACACCGCCACCACGCTTTCCAGCGGCACGTACAGCATGCCCAGACCGATCATCAGCGGCCACACCAGCGCGGTGGAGACGAACTTGTAGAAACTGTGCGCGCCGGTTTCCATCGAAGCCGGGATCACCCGGCAGTACTTGCACAGCACCGCGAACAGGATCATCAGCACCGGGCCGGGAATATGCACGATGTGTTCGAACAGGCCGCCGACGATAAAGAAGGCGCAGATCACCAGCAGCCCGCCGCCCATCAGTTGGAAATCGACGTTGCCGCCTTGCTCCTTGATGGCGAACATCGCGTTCTCCTGCGCCGAACGGATCAGCATGCCGTCGCCGCTCAGCGCCTTGCGCTGCATGCCGATGCGCGCCAGCACCCCGGCGGTCACGATGGCGAAGATGTTGCCCAGCACCGCCGCCGGCGCCAGCTGCGCGACATAGACGTCCGGCGTCGAGCCCAGGATCGCCGAATAGGCCAGCGACAGCGGTAAAATCCCCTCGCCGATGCCGCCGCCGATGATCGGCACGATGATAAAGAAGAAGGTGTGATAGAAGGTAAAGCCGAACAGCTTGCCCACCAGCAGCCCGGTGATCACCGCCGTGATCGTGCCCACCACCAGCGGCACGAACATGCGAATCATCCCCTGGATCAGGATCACCCGGTTCATGCCGAGAATGCTGCCGACCACCAGACTGGCGATGACGAAATAGAGCAGGTTGGCGTCTTTCATCAGCAGATGGACGGTGCCCATGACGTTAGGCTGGAAGACATTGAAATAGACCAGCACCGACGGCACCATCAAACACAGAATGGCCGGCCCGCCGATATCGCGCAGCACGGGAATACTTTTTCCCAACTGCGCCAGCGCGAAACCCAGCGTCATTATCACCGCCAGGCCGCCGATCATATTCTTCGGCAGGAAGTTGACGTAGGCGGAAATCGCTACGATCGCGCAAATCGTGATAAACAAGGCGATCGGTACCGCGCCGATATCCATTTGACGAAGTTGATTAATTAACCCTGAGGATTCGGACGATGCCGTATTTTTATCACAGGCCAGTTCTGCATTTATCTGTTTCATTATTCACCCTGCTGACAAGCGTACAGTACGGTTAGATTCACCTGGCGCAAAAACTCTGACATAGCCAAGCAAAAACAAATGATTACGAAAAATCCTATTGTGGAGTTCGCTTTTTCTAATAAGAAATAAAAAAGTAGACAGCCCTGACAATATGATAAAAAATAAAAATGCAAAACTAAATTACGCCGGCGAAATTCAATATTGTGACCCTCCGCCAAGGTTGGTTTTAATTAATTATCGTCAGCATTTTGTAATTAAAGTAAGCAGGCTTAAATTCGCTGCTATGCTATAGGAGGGCGAAAAAGCCCCCTGTTTTATTAATAAAGAACCGGAAACGCATTAGCTGAATCCGGTCAGCTTGATCCGAATCTCAATCCTGCGCGCGGCACCGCACGGGAAAGAGGCATAATATGACTCATAAGGAAGTAGAATATGTCTTCACGCGCTGTTACCCCACAAACCCTCGCTCGCTACGGCATCCATCAGGCCGCCGACATCGTCTATAACCCCAGTTATGAATTGCTGTTCGCCGAAGAGACCCGCGCCGACCTGCCGCCGCTGGAGCGCGGCACCCTCACCCAACTGGGCGCGGTCAACGTCGCGACCGGTGAATTTACCGGCCGTTCGCCGAAGGACAAATACATCGTGCGCGACGACACCACGCGCGATACCGTCTGGTGGTCGGACAACGGCACCGGCAAGAACGACAACCAGCCGCTCTCGCCGGAAGTCTGGCAGCATCTGAAGACGCTGGTGGGCAATCAGCTCTCCGGCAAGCGTCTGTTCGTGGTGGACGCGTTCTGCGGCGCCAACGCCGACACGCGTCTGAAAGTGCGCTTCATCACCGAGGTGGCCTGGCAGGCGCACTTCGTGAAAAACATGTTTATCCGCCCGAGCGACGAAGAGCTGGCTGACTTCGAGCCGGACTTCGTGGTGATGAACGGCGCCAAATGCACCAACCCGGACTGGCAGCAGCAAGGGCTGCACTCAGAAAACTTCGTCGCTTTCAACCTGACCGAGCGCATGCAGCTGATCGGCGGCACCTGGTATGGCGGCGAAATGAAGAAAGGCCTGTTCTCGATCATGAACTATCTGCTGCCGCTGCAGGGCATCGCGTCGATGCACTGCTCGGCCAACGTCGGCGAGCAAGGCGACGTGGCGGTATTCTTCGGCCTGTCCGGCACCGGCAAAACCACCCTCTCCACCGATCCTAAGCGTCAGCTGATCGGCGATGACGAGCACGGCTGGGATGACGACGGCGTGTTCAACTTCGAAGGCGGCTGCTACGCCAAAACCATCAAGCTATCGCCGCAGGCGGAGCCGGAAATCTATCAGGCGATCCGCCGCGATGCGCTGCTCGAAAACGTCACCGTGCTGGCCGACGGCAGCATCGACTTCGACGACGCCAGCAAAACCGAGAACACCCGCGTCTCTTACCCGATTTATCACATCGAGAACATCGTCAAGCCGGTGTCCAAAGCCGGCCACGCGCGCAAAATCATCTTCCTGACCGCCGACGCCTTCGGCGTGCTGCCGCCGGTATCGCGCCTGACGCCGGAGCAGACCCAATACCACTTCCTGTCCGGCTTCACCGCCAAGCTGGCCGGCACCGAACGCGGCATCACCGCGCCGACGCCGACCTTCTCCGCCTGCTTCGGCGCCGCGTTCCTGACGCTGCACCCGACGCAGTACGCCGAAGTGCTGGTGAAGCGCATGGAGGCCGCCGGCGCCCAGGCTTACCTGGTGAACACCGGCTGGAACGGCAGCGGCAAACGCATCTCGATCAAAGATACCCGCGGCATCATCGACGCCATCTTGAATGGCGACATTGAGCAGGCCGAGACCTTCACGCTGCCGATCTTCGGGCTGAACGTGCCGACCGCACTGCCGGGCGTCGATCCGTCGATCCTCGATCCGCGCAAAACCTACGCCGACGAATCGCTGTGGCAGGAGAAGGCGCAGGATCTGGCGCAGCGCTTTATCGACAACTTCGCCAAATATACCGTCACCCCGGCGGGCGAAAAGTTGGTGAAGGCCGGGCCTAAGCTGTAAAGCAACCAGGGCGCCGCAGCGCCCTTCATACCTGTCTGCAAGGGCCGAACCCTCGGCCCTTTTTTCACGCCGCCGACGGCACGAAAACGCCGCGAAAACGCATGTTGCCAGAGGCAAGCCGCTCATAAGCCTCCGTGGCTTGATCCAGCGTGAAAGTCTCGACCATCGGCTTCACTTTGCCTTTCGCCGCCAGGTTCAGCACCTCACTCAGGTAGCGCTGCCCGCCGTGGGTCGATCCGATCACCCGCTGACGCATCATATGGAACGGCACACCTTCGGAAGAGATCGCGAACGGTTTACTGAAGTCCAGCCCGCACAGCACCACGCGGCCATCGACCCGCAAGCCGCTCATCGCCTCCTGCGCGGCGTCGAAGTCATTGGTGGTCACCAGCAGAATGTCCGCGCCGCCGTTCTCCCGCAGCGCCTGGCCGGAGGCGACGATGCGATCGGCGCCCAGTTGCTTCGCCAGCGCGTGCTTGTCCGGCGAATGGGTGATGGCAACGGTATCGAAACCGCAGGCTTTCGACAGTTGCAACGCGACGTGCCCCAGCCCGCCAATGCCTAACACCGCCACCGTCTCATGCGGCAGCGGCGCCGCGTCGCGCAGGCCGCTCCAGGTGGTATACCCCGCACACATCATCGGCGCGGCGTCGATGTAAGACAGCCCGTCCGGCAGCAACACCGTGCCTTCAGCGGCGATGGCGATATACTCGGCGTGGCCGCCCTGGGCGGCAAAACCGGTGGTGCGCGGCGCCGGGCAGTTCATCGCCGTTTGCCCGGTTAGCGGCCGATTCTCGCGGCAGTACGGGCAGCGTCCGCAGGCCGATTGCACCCAGGTGGTGCCGACGCGATCGCCAATCTGCCGCGTATGCACGCCGGCCCCCACCTCAACCACTTCCCCCACCACTTCATGGCCGGGCGTTTGCGGATAAATATCGCCGCCATATCCTTGCGTCGCCCATACGTCGGTATAACACATGCCCGAGGCGTGCACTTTGACCAGGACCTGCCCCGGTTCCGCCCGGGGCATCGGTACCTGTCTGATTTCCCAGGGCCGATTGGCGCCGGTCATAACCACCGCTTTCATCTTCTTTTCCATCATCAACTCCTCGCAGCAGGGTGGCGCCCGGCGGTTGCCCGGCGTCTCCTCATGAGCGTAAGGCAGGCTCCACGCCGCAACAATGCAGGCGAACCTCACTGTGGAGATGAAGGCGGTTCACTAATTGGCGTAGCCAAAAGCAGAACGCGAACGCATCAGGACTGCGCCGCGCGCAGATACTCGATCAACGCCTTCAGCGCGCCCGACACGTGGCGATGGCCGGAGTAGTAGAGGCACAGCCCCGGATAAGCCGGACACCACGCGTCCAGCGCGCGCTCCAGGCGCCCGTCGAGCAGCGCTTCCAGCGCCAAATGCTCAGGAACGAAAGCGATGCCGATACCGTCGATGGCGGCGTCCACCATCAGAGGCTGATCGGTCAGCGTCAGCGAGCCGGTAACGCCGATCGACTCGCTCACGCCATCGCGTTCGAATTCCCAGCGGTAAATCGTGCCGCTGTCGAAGCGAAAACGGATGCAGTTATGGCGCAGCAAATCCTGCGGCGTCGCCGGGCGCCCATGGACGGCGAAATAGCCGGGCGCGGCGATGGCGGCGAAACGTACGGGCGGGCTGACGCGCATCGCGATCATGTCCTGCGGTACGGCTTCCGCCAGCCGAATGCCGGCATCAAACCCCTCGGCGACGATATCGCTCAGCTTGCCGTCGCAGACGATGTCCAGATGGATATGGGGGTACTCGCGCAGGAAATCGGCCAGCAACGGACGCAATACCAGCCTGACTGCCCCTTCGCTGGCGTTGATGCGCACGGTGCCGCTCGGCGTGGCGCGCCATTCATCCACTTCGTGCAGCGCCTGCGAAATAGACGACAGCGCCGGGCGCAGCTGCGCCGCCAAACGCTCACCCGCTTCGGTCGGCGCCACGCTGCGCGTGGTGCGGTTGAACAACCTCACCCCAAGCCGCTGTTCCAGGTTTTTTATCGAGTGGCTGACCGCCGACGGCGTCACCTCCAGCTCCACCGCCGCCGCGTGAAAGCTGCGATGGGTGGCGACGGCCAGAAAAACGGTCAAGGCGAACAGATCGCCCTGTTTGAACGGGTAAGCAGCATTCATGGGGGCATCGCAAAATAGTGACATAAATTGAACAATTAACATGCCACAGATGAATGCGGCTCACAATGCGGCGCAATCCGCGTTTTCGCCGCGCAGCAATCCCGGCATCACCAGCGCCACCGCCGCCGCGATGCGTTCGTCGATCGCGCTGCCCGGCGGCAGCAGCCCCAACGTCATCTGGCGCAGTTCCTGCCGTCGCTGTACTACGCCGAAAATGGCCGTGAGCCAGCGCCGTTGCTCTGGTAATCGCCCTGTGGAGGCCTGTTATTTTTTCGCGATATGGCTATAGTGATTTTCATCGTTTCCCCCGCGCTGATGACGGAGAAATCATGCAAAATCCACGCTATAGCGGCGGCTGCCTGTGCGGGCATATTCGCTTTCAGGCACACGCCCTGCCAGGCAACCCGCACAGCTGTTCCTGCGATTTTTGCCGCCGCCACTCCGGCGCGCCAACGCTGTGTTGGGTCGAATTCCCGCGTCAGGCCGTCGAGTGGAACGGCCCTGGCGGCATGCCCGCGCTGTACCGCTCCTCCCTCTACTCCAGCCGTGCCTTTTGCCCGCGCTGCGGCAGCACGCTGGGAGCGGTAGACGACGAACCGACGGTGGCGCTGGCCACCGGCAGCTTCGACCACGCCGATCTGCTGGAGCTGAGCCCGGTATCGCACGCTTTCACCGATGTGTGCCCCGGATGGTGGCGCATCGACGGCATGCGCTGAGCGCCTCACAGTTCCAGCTGAAATCAATTGATTGTTTTGTCGTATAAATTTAGAACAGATGAACAATAATTCAAAAGTATGGGAACGGGGATGACTCAACAGACTCTCGACGCGCGCCGCTCGCGTCAGGCGTTGCTGGCAGGCTCGGTCGGCAACTTTATCGAATGGTATGAGTTCGGGGTATACGGTTTTCTGGCCACCGTCATCGCCGCCAATTTTTTCACCCTGCAGGGTGAAAATGAAATCACCAGCCTGATCCTCACCTACGCCGCCTTTGCGCTGGCGTTTTTCTGCCGACCGATCGGCGCGGTGATCTTCGGCCGCATCGGCGATCGCATCGGCCGCCGGCCGACGCTGATTGCGGTTCTGCTGCTGATGACGCTGGCCACCGCGCTGATCGGCGTCATGCCGACCTACGCCTCGATCGGCGTCGCCGCCCCGCTGCTGCTGACGCTGCTGCGCATGTTTCAGGGGTTGTTCGCCGGCGGCGAATTCGGCGGCGCGGTATCACTGATGACCGAGTTTGCTCCCAAGGGCAAGCGCGGGCTGTTCGGCGCCTGGCAATCGCTGACCGTCGCGCTCGGCCTGCTGGCCGGGGCCGGACTGGTGGCGCTGCTGGCCGCGCTGCTCAGCGCACAGCAGTTGCATGACTGGGGCTGGCGTATTCCCTTCCTGCTGGCGCTGCCGATGGGCGCCGTGGCGCTGTGGCTGCGGCTCAAGCTCGAGGAAACGCCCACGTTCACCCAGGCGCAGCAACGTGCGGAACACGCCGCCCCACCGCCGGAAGCGAAGCTGGGCGGCGTGGTGAAAACCATTCTGATCGGCATCGGCCGCATGATGGGTTGGTCGGCCGCCGGTTATACCTTCCTGGTGGTGATGCCTTCCTATTTGCAAACCTCGCTGCACGCCACCTTCCAACAGGCGCTGGTGGCGACGGTGCTGGCCAACGTCGGTTTCGCCCTGACCATTCTGCCGGCGGGCATCATCAGCGACAGGCTGGGACGAAAAACGGTGATGCTGACGGCGGTGACGGCGGTGATCCTGTTCACCTTTCCGCTGCTGCACCTGTTGCAGGATGCGCAAAGTTCACTGTGGGTCAAAGGGCTGGCGGTGATGATCGCCGGCGCCGTGGTCGGCCTGCTGGCCGGTCCCGGCCCGGCGATGCTGGCGGAGATGTTCCCGACCCGGGTGCGTTATACCGGTTTGGGGCTGGCTTACTCACTTTCCAATGCGGTGTTTTCCGGCTCTGCCGGATTGATTATCACCGGCCTCATCAAACAGACCGGCAATATCGATATTCCCGCCTACTACGTGGTCGCCACGTCGGTGGTCAGCCTGTTTGCGCTGATGACGCTGCGCCGTGACGATCACCTGCGTTCGCTGAACGAACGTTAATCTCGCTACAGGGGGCGACGCCGCCCCCTCAGCGCGCCGCGGCGCGGCGTTCGGCGCTGAAGCCGCGCTTTGCACTGCCCCAGGCAATGCTCCACCCCACCAGCAACAGGGAAAAAACCATCCAGGGGATGGCGTTAGCGCCGACGTTTGCCAGCAGAATTCCGCCCAACGCGCCGCTGACGGCAAAAGCCAGATTAAAGAAAGTGACCAGCAGCGACTGGGCGAGATCGGCATGCTCACCCGCTGCATCCGCCAGTGATGTCTGCAACAGCGTCGGCGCACCGCCGAAACTCAATCCCCATGCCGCCATGCCAACGTAAACCGCCCCGACTGGCAAACCGTTCACGCCAAACGCCAGCGCCACCAACGCGAAGGCCGCCAGGCTGAACAGCACCAGCGCACGCAGCCAGCGATCCACCCATAAGCCGGTCAGCGCAATGCCCGCAACGGCGGCGATGCCGAACGCCAACAGCGCCAAATCCACCCTGGCCGCCAGGCCGCGCGCGGCAAGATAGGGCGCAAGATAGGTATACAGCGTGTAATGAGCCAGGATCCAACACGCCAATACGGCAAGGATAGGCCGCACGCCGGGAAGACAGAAAACCTCACGCAAACGCGCATTGCCTGGCGTTCGGCGACCGTAAAATTCGGGCAGCGTCAGCCGGATCCACACTAGCAGCAACGCGCTCAAGCTCGCCAGCACGGCAAAAATCCAGCGCCAATCCAACAGTTCGCCAAGCCAGGCGCTCATCGGTACGCCCAACGCCAACGCCAGCGGGATCCCCAGCATGGCGATCGCCATCGCCCGCCCTTGCAATGAGACGATGGCCAGACGGCGCGCGTAACCCGCGAGCAGACTCCACGTCACCCCGGTAGCGATGCCGACCAAAAAGCGCGCCCCCAGCGTCACGCCAAAACAGGGTGACAACGCCGTCACCGCGTTGCAGATCAAAAAGATGCCGATCGCCAACAGCAGCAGTCGGCGACGCGGCCACCCGCCCAGCGCCAACGTCAGCGGGATCGCCGCCGCCCCGGCGCCCAGCGCGCACAACGTCACCATTTGCCCCGCCCACGCCTCGCTGATGCTCATGCCTCGGGCTATCTGCGGCAGCATGCCGGCCGGCACAGTCTCATTAGCGGTCGCGATGAAGCTGCTCATCGTCAGCGCCAGCAATGCTTTCAGCGGCGGCAGCGCGCCATGCGCATTATCGCTATCGGTGGAAACAGAGTGAACATTCATTACCAACAACTCCCATGGTCAATTGCAGAGTCATCAGCGTCTCACCTTGCATACGGATTGATAATTAGCCTACCATTTGAATTATTTTCAAATCCAGATTGATAAAAATGGCAACGGACAGACTGGGCGACATGCGTTTATTTGCCGAAGCGGCGGCATCGGGCAGCCTTTCTGCCGCCGGCCGCAAACTCGGCCTTTCCCCCGCCGCCGCCAGCGCGCGGTTGTTCAAGCTGGAAGCGGCGCTGCACAGTAAACTCTTCGATCGCACCACTCGCCGCCTGCGTCTCACTGAAGAAGGGCGCATTTATCTGCAACACTGCACCCTCGCGTTGCAGGCGATTGCCGACGGCGAGGCGGCTCTGCAGGCCAGCCAAAGCGGCGTGTGCGGTAAACTTCGCCTCTCGGCCTCCGCCGATTTCGGGCGCAACCTTCTCAATCAGTGGATTGAAGAATTTTGCGCCGAACACCCCCGGCTGCAGATCGCGCTGACACTGTCGGACTCCCTATCCAACCTGCTGCAGGACGATCTGGATATCGCCATTCGTTTCGGCGCGCCGCGCGAAGAAACGCTCATCGCGCGGCGCCTGGCCGCCAGCCGACGCGTGCTGTGCGCCTCTCCGGCGTATCTGGCGCAATATGGCGAGCCGCGCACGCCGGCCGATCTCACCGGCCATCGTTTTATCGTACTGGTGACCGCAGCCGGCCCGCTGAATACGTTCCATTTCTCCCTGGACGGCCAGGCCTGGAGCCACACGGTGCCGCTGGAGAGCGCCTGGGAGACCAATGACGGCGCGCTGGCGCGCCAGTGGGCTTTAGCGGGGCACGGCATCGCGCGTAAAACCATCTGGGATGCGGCGGACGATATCCGCCGCGGGCGTCTGAAAGTCATTCTTCCCGACTTCACCCCGCATGAAGCCGGGATCTACGCCGTGTTTCGCCGCTCGCCCTATCAGCCGCCGCGCGTGCGCCTGCTGTTGGATTTCTTGATCGCCCGCTTTGCGGCCGCCAGCCAATCGCCGCCGTTTCATGTCCCCCCGCAGGATGAGTAACCACGCTCGTTAATCCGCGTCTCTGCGTGAGAAACATCACAAATCAATAATGTTAACGTTAACCTTTGTGATTAACATCGCATGTGTGATATCGGACAGCTTCATCCCTTCGCGAGTTAACGTTAACAATAAAGCTGATTTCACTCACCGGGACCTTATCCATGAACCGCGAAACGAAAAAATATTACGTGCTGCTCAGCGGCCTGCTGTTCTTCTTTTTCTTCACCTGGTCTTCCAGCTTTTCACTGATCTCACTCTGGCTGAATCAGAAGATCGGCCTGAAAGGCGCCGAGACCGGCCTGATCTTCTCCGCTATCTCGCTGGTGGCGCTGTGCGCACAGCCGCTGTACGGCTTTATTCAGGACAAACTTGGGCTGCGCAAGCACCTGCTGCAGTTTCTCGGCGTGATGCTGCTGCTGACCGGCCCGTTCTTTATCTACGTTTACGCCCCGCTGCTGGCGAGCAGCCTGCCGCTGGGTGCGTTGGTCGGCGGGCTGTTCATCGGTGCCACTTTCTTCGCCGGCATCGGCGCGCTGGAATCTTATACCGAGCGCGTCAGCCGCATCAGCGGTTTCGAATTCGGCCGCGCCCGCATGTGGGGCTCGCTCGGCTGGGCCAGCGCCACCTTTCTGGCCGGTTTTATCTTCAATATCGATCCGAACATCAATTTCTGGCTGGCCTCCGCCGCCGCCGTGGTGTTTCTGTTGCTGCTCAGCCAGGTGCGCGAGCTGAAGCCGAACGCCATGGCCGGCCTGGCGTTCGGCAAACCGGAGAACCTGCGGCTGCAGGACGCGCTGGCGCTGCTGCGCATGCCGGGCTTCTGGGCGTTGGTGGTGTTTGTGCTCGGCATCAGCGTATACAACGTTTTCGATCAACAATTTTCGGTCTACTTCGCCTCACAGTTCGCGTCACGCGAACAGGGCAACGAGATGTACGGTTTTCTCAACTCGCTGCAGGTCTTCCTCGAAGCCGGCGGTATGTTTCTGGCTCCGCTGCTGGTGAACCGCATCGGCGCCAAGCAGGGGCTGTTGCTGGCGGGCAGCGTGATGGCGCTGCGCATGTTCGGCTCCGGCTTGGTCAGCGGCGCCTTGATGATCTCCGCCATGAAACTGCTGCACGCCGTAGAGTTGCCGATCCTGCTGATCGCTATCTTCAAATACATCGCCAGCCGCTTCGACAGCCGCCTCTCCTCCACGCTGTACCTGGTGGGCTTTCAGTTCATCACCCAGGTGATGGCCAGCTTCCTGTCGCCGCTGGCGGGCTACGGTTATGACCGCATCGGCTTTGCCGACACCTATCTGCTGATGGGCTGTGCGGTCGCCGCCACGACGCTTGTTTCCTGTTTCCTGCTGCGCGGCGAACGTTCCGCCACGGCAGCGCCCTTTCCATCCGCCATTAAATCAAGTGAGTCTGTCCAATGAACACTGCCTTAGCTCAAGCCGACCATGCGGTCGAGGCCCTGCGCGCAGAGCGCCGAGATGATTACTACCCGCAGTTCCATCTCGCGCCGCCCGCCGGCTGGATCAACGATCCCAACGGCCTGATCTGTATTGACGGCGTCTATCATGCGTTCTTCCAGCATCACCCCTATAACGAACACTGGGGGCCCATGCACTGGGGGCACGCGACCAGCCGCGATCTGATCCGCTGGCAGCACCAGCCCATCGCCCTGGCACCCGATGCGCCCTATGACCAAGACGGTTGCTTTTCCGGCTGCGCCGTGGATGACAACGGCGTGCTGACGCTGATTTACACCGGCCACGTGTGGCTGGGCGAGCCCGGCGACGACAGCCAGGTGCGGGAAGTGCAATGTCTGGCCACCAGCGAAGACGGCATACGCTTCGTCAAGCACGGGCCGGTGCTGGCCCCACCGGACGGCATTCAGCATTTCCGCGATCCGAAAGTCTGGCGCGAGAACGGCGAATGGTGGCTGGTGGTCGGCGCTAAAGAAAACGGCCTGGGCCAGGTACGCCTGTACCGTTCTGCAGACCTGCGCGCCTGGCGCTTCGATCGGGTGCTGGCCGGCGCGCAAACGGCGCATCAAGGGTATATGTGGGAATGCCCGGATTTCTTCCCGCTGGGGGAACAACACCTGCTGCTGTTCTCGCCGCAGGGCCTGGCGGCGCAGGGCTACCGCTACCGCAATCGCTTCCAGAGCGGCTATCTGCTCGGCCACTGGCGACCTGACAGCGACTTCAGGGTGACCCAACCCTTCTGCGAGCTGGATGCCGGCCACGATTTCTATGCGCCGCAGACCTTCACCGCCGCCGACGGCCGTCGGCTGCTGTTTGCCTGGATGGATATGTGGGAATCACCGATGCCCAGCAAAGCGCACCGTTGGGCCGGCGCCCTCACCCTGCCGCGTGAGCTGACGCTGGCCGCCGACGGCAGCGTTCGCATGAACCCGGCGCGTGAACTGGCGGCGCTGCGCCGAGCGTCGCACTCGTTTTTGGCGCAGACGCTGACCAATCAGCATTTGCCGCTGGCGAACGATGTGCAGGAACTCACTCTGACATTGAGACCGGCCGACAACGACGCCGAGCGTTACGGGCTGGCCATCGGGAGTGCGGCACGGCTGTTCGTCGATAATCAGGCGCACCGACTGGTACTGGAACGTTTTCATGAAAACCCCGCCCTGAGCACCTGCCGCAGCGTGCCGCTGCCGGAGGGTGACATCCTGTCTCTGCGGATCTTTATCGACCGTTCATCGCTGGAGATTTTCGTTAATCAGGGATTGGCCTGCCTGACCAGCCGCATTTATCCGACGGAGGGGGATCGCCGCCTCAGCCTGTTTGCCGAGGGCGGACGGGCTGAGTTCGAGCCCATCACAGGATGGCGGCTGGCTAGCATCTGGGGGTAGTGGAAATGAGCACCGGGCGCGCAGCGACGCACCCGGTGCGGTTACAGCGAACCACGCTCCAACAGCGGGCAAGGCACTTTCACCGTATCACGCTGTTCCCGCTGCTCGATCACATGCAGCGCCGCAAGGCGGCCCAGCTCGTAGTGCGGCAATTGCACCGTCGTCAACGCCGGCAGGAACAGCTCGCCGATGCCAACCATGTTGTCGTAGCCCAGCACCGCCACCTGTTGCGGTATCCGCCATCCTTGCGCCAGCAATACCTGATACACCAGAAAGGCTATCCGATCGTTCCCGCATACCACGACATCGCAATCGCGCCGGCCGGCAGAGAAATGCCGCGCCAGCAGCGCGACGCAGCCGCGATAGCCTTGATCGCCGCCGCTCAGATCGAGATGATACTGCCGCAGCTGTTCAACATCGCGCCCAGCTTCGCGCCAGGCGCGCTCCAGACCGCGGCGGCGCAGCCCCGCCGCCAGCGTATCCGCCGGTAAATGTATGCACAGCGGCGTACGATAGCCTTTGGCGATCAGCGTGCGCATCGCGTCATACTGCCCTTGCTCGTCATCAGGAATGTAGCTGGTGATCGCATGCGCCGGGCTGACGCAGTTGGCCAGCACCAGCCTTTTGTCCAACAGTTTGGCCGGCACATCCACCTGACGCAGCCCCATGGTGGTGAAGATCACGCCGTCCGGGCGATGCGCCAGCAGCAGATCGACGGTCTGTTCGGCGTTGTCGTCGGCAAACAGATTGACGACGAAGCTGTTCCAGCCGTGCTCGCGAGCGGTTTTTTCAATCGACAGGATCATGTCCACCGAGAACGGCGTCGTGGCGGTGTCCAGCGCCAGCACGCCGAGCGTCTGTACGCGATTTCCGTCACCACGAATACGCCGCGCCGACAGATCCGGCACATAGTCCAACTGGTCGATAGCCTGTTTGACGCGCCGATAGGTTTCCGGCCGCAGCTTGCCGGGCTCATTGATGGCGCGGGACACCGTCATCAACGAGACTCCGGCAAGTTTTGCGACGTCTTTCAGCGAAGCCATGCGCCCTTCTTTATGATTAATGAGGAAAAGTGAATAATCCCATAACCAGGCGCAGGACTCTACTCCGCGTTAGCAGGCTGTGATGTCCGCCCACAGAATAGCGCCGTCGGCCGTCAGCGGCTTCACCTCGCCGCTCACCGCCTGCGCCGCCCACCAGACGCCCTCGCGCGCGCTCAGTTCGCCGCCCCCCGGCAGCGACCAGACCCCGCTCAGCACATACAGCACGCCTGCCCGGTTGGGTAGCAGGGTGACGGGCGCCGTGCTGCGCCGCACCTCGGCCGCCTGCCGGCCGCGGCGCGTCATGATGTTGAAATCCTGACTGGCGCCGCCCAGCAGCGTCGCTTCCAGCGCCACGTCGCCGGAAAACGCGAACGGCTCCCCGACGCGCGCCAACTGATGGTCGATATGCCCAGCGCTGAACAGCCGCACGCCGTCGCCTTCCAGCAGGGTGATCGAACGATCGATGCCAGCAAAGGCGGAAAACGGCCCGTCCTGCGCGATGGTGGCGATGCTGGCGCGCCAGTCAAAATCCTGCGCGCCCGGCGGCCAGCTGACGATTTCGCGGGTTTCCCCACCGCCGTTGCGCCACGGGCTGACCGGCAGCGCGGCGAAGTTAAAACGGGTCAGGCTCATTACGCCTCCTGCTGAAAGGTTTTCAGCACCTGCAGGAACTCGGCGCTGCTCTGCTGCTGCAGCGCGTGCCGTCCCTGCTCGATCACCTGCCGGCCGCCGACGAATACGTCGCGAATTTGCTCTTTGCCGCCGGCGAACAGCCAGCGGTTAAGGATCGAGGCGTCCGGCGCCGCCGCCAGATACGGATCGTCGCCGTCCAGCACCAGCCAGTCGGCGCGATAGCCGCTCTGCAGCCGACCGATCGGCGCGCCGCACGCCTGCGCGCCGCCCTGCAGCGCCTGCGAGTACAGCACATCCCCCACCGCCGACTGTTCCGGCGTCGTCAGGCGATTGCGACGCTGATCGCGCAGCCGCTGGCCGTATTCAAACCAGCGCAGCTCTTCCACCACGTCGAGCGAAACGTGGCTGTCGGAACCGATGCCCCAGCGCCCCTGCTGCTGCAGGTACGCGTCGCCGGGGAAAATACCGTCGCCGAGGTTGGCTTCGGTGGTCAGACACAGGCCGGCCACCGCGCGGCTGCGCGCCAGCGCTTCCAGCTCGTCGCGATTCAGATGGGTGGCGTGCACCAGACACCAGCGCTGATCCACCGGCAGATGGTCATACAGCCAGGCCACCGGGCGCTGCCCGCTCCACGCCAGGCAATCGTTCACCTCTTTTTGCTGCTCGGCGATATGAATATGCACCGGCAAGGTGCGATCCGACGCGGCCAAAATCTGCTGCATCTGCCCTAGCTCCACCGCACGCAGCGAGTGGAAGCACAGCCCCTGATTCTGCAACGGACGATCCGCCAGCTGGCGGGCAATCACCTGCTGCTGGTGCAGATAGCTTTCAGTGTCCTGGATAAAACGTTTCTGCCCCGGCTGGGCCGGCTGCGCGCCGAAACCGGCGTAGCTGTACAGCACCGGCAGCATCGTCATGCCGATGCCGGCCTGATGTGCCGCCTCGCTGAGCCGGCCGGTCATCTCACCGCGATCGGCGTAGGGCTTGCCGTCGGCGTCGTGATGCAGGTAGTGGAATTCGGCCACCTGGGTGTATCCGCCCTTGAGCATTTCGATATACAGTTGACGGGCGACCACCTCCACCTGCTCCGGCGTCAGACGCTGCACCAGGCGGTACATCAGATCGCGCCAGGTCCAGAAACTGTCCTGCGGGTTGCCCGCCACTTCCGCCAGCCCCGCCATCGCGCGCTGGAAAGCGTGGGAGTGCAGGTTAGGCATGCCCGGCACCGCGTCGCCGTGCAGCCGGGTGCAGCCTTGCGGTTCAGCGTCGGCGGTAACTTGAGTCAGGTAACCTTGCGCATCGACGTCCAGCCGGACGTTATGCGCCCAGCCCTCAGGGAGCAAAGCGCGTGGGGCAAAATAAGCAGGCATGGCAGTATTCCACGGTTGATGTAACGGTGAATGAGGCGCGGCGATGGCGCGCATTCAGGAATTTTTGGCGGCCGCCGGCAAGTTTCTGGCGCGACGGCCACTAGTTGTATATACATATACATACGCCGACATCAACAGTAAACTGGTGTTATTATTTTTTTATTTGACGAGGTTAACGTCGTGGCTGAACAACAGACCGTGTTACAACTGGCGGCTGCAATGAGCGATGCCCCCGCCCCGATCTACCAACGGGTCAAACAGGCGATCGTGAATCAAATCCGTGCGGGGCATTGGCAACCGCACCAGCGCGTGCCCTCCGAAAGTGAACTGGTGGCGGAACTGGGCGTCAGCCGCATGACCATCAACCGCGCGCTGCGCGAGCTGACCAGCGAAGGTTTTTTGATCCGCATGCAGGGCGTCGGCACCTTCGTCGCCGAAGCCAAGGCGCATACCGCACTGCTGGAAGTGCACAACATCGCCGATGAGATCGCCGCGCGCGGTCATCGCCACGGCAGTAAAATCCTCGAGCTGAAGGCCCGCCCGGCCAGCGAGGAAGAAGCGACGGCGCTGGGCATTCAGCCCGGCCAACGGCTGTTCTACTCCCAGATCGTGCATTACGAAAACGACGTGCCGGTGCAGGTGGAAGACCGCTGCGTCAACCCGCTGGTGGCGCCGGATTACCTGAAGCAGGATTTCGACCGCGTCACCCCTTACACCTACCTGACGCAGGCCGCGCCGCTGACCGCCGGCGAACACATCGTCGAAGCGGTGATCCCCACCCGGCGCGAGCGCGAGCTGCTGCAGCTGGAGGACCACGAACCCGGCCTGCTGATCCATCGCCGCACCTGGTCCGGCAAAACCGTGGTCACCTCGGCGCGGTTGCTGTACCCCGGCAGCCGCTATCAGCTGTTCGGCCGCTTCACCAGCGAAGTCTGAACCCCGGCGGGCGCGCCCTGCGCCCGCATCTCCGCTGTCGATCACATCCTGATAACAAAATCTCGCCCGCCTCTTGTGACATCCCGGTGAATGCGTTAGGTTGTTTTTAATTGTATATACAACCATGTGGGAGCTGCGGCTCCGGCGGAGGAAAGCAATGACGTCTGAGATCCACTGTGACAGCCTGTGGCACGGCGCCGATATCGTCACCATGCGCGACGGTAAATATCACACCCTGACCGACGGCGCGATCGCCGTACGCGACGGCAAGATTGTCTGGATTGGCGAACATGCGGCGCTGCCGCCCGATCTTATCGCGGACGAAACGGTGAAATTCGACGGCGGCATCATCACCCCCGGCTTTGTTGACTGCCACACGCACCTGGTGTTCGGCGGCAACCGCAGCGGCGAGTTCGAACAGCGGCTGAACGGCGTAAGCTACGCCGACATCGCCGCGCAGGGCGGCGGCATCATCTCCACCGTGAAAGCCACCCGCGAGGCCGACGAAGCGTTGCTGCTGGAGCAGGCGCTGTTCCGCCTGCGGCCGCTGCTGGCGGAAGGCATCACCTGCGTGGAGATCAAATCCGGCTATGGCCTCAGCCCGGAGAGCGAACTGAAAATGCTGCGGGTGGCGCGCAAGTTGGGCGAGCTGCTGCCGGTCGAGGTGAAAACCACCTGTCTGGCGGCCCATGCGCTGCCGCCGGAATACGCCAACCGCGCCGACGACTACATCAATCTGGTCTGTGACACCATCATCCCGCAGGCGGCGGCCGCCGGTCTGGCGGATGCGGTCGACGCCTTCTGCGAGCATCTGGCGTTCTCACCGGCGCAGGTGGAGCGCGTCTTCGCCGCCGCCGAAGCCGCCGGTCTGCCGGTCAAACTGCACGCCGAACAGCTCTCCGCCCTCGGCGGCAGCACGCTGGCGGCGCGCCATCACGCGCTCTCCGCCGACCATCTCGAATACGCTACCGAGCAAGACGCCCGCGCCATGGGCGACGCCGGCACCGTGGCGGTGCTGCTGCCGGGCGCTTACTACCTGCTGCGTGAAACCCAATGCCCGCCGGTAGCGCTGTTCCGCAAACACCACGTGGCGATGGCGATCGCCAGCGACGCCAACCCCGGCACGTCGCCGGCACTGTCGCTGCGCCTGATGATCAACATGGCCTGCACGCTGTTCCGCCTGACGCCGGAAGAAGCGCTCGCGGGCGTCACCACTCACGCCGCCAAAGCGCTGGGGCTGCAGCACAGCCACGGCACGCTGGAAACCGGCAAGGTGGCGGACTTCGTTCACTGGCCGCTGTCGCGGCCGGCGGAACTGGCTTATTGGTTGGGCGGCCAGCTGCCCTGTACGGTGATTTTCCGAGGAGAAGTACGTCAATGACCATTCGCGATCCTTTTAGCTTCCAGACCGGCAGCCTGCCGCTGCTGATCAGCATCCCACACGCCGGCACACAACTGACGCCGGCGGTCGAGGCCGGGCTGACCGACGATGCACGTCCGCTGCCCGATACCGACTGGCACATTCCGCAGCTGTACGACTTCGCCCGGGCGATGGGCGCCAGCGTACTGGTCGGCAACTATTCGCGCTTCGTCATCGATTTGAACCGCCCGGCGGACGACAAGCCGCTGTACACCACCGCCACCACCGGTCTGTATCCCGACGTGCTGTTCGACGGCCGCCCAAGCTTCCTGCCGGGCAAAGCGCCGACGGACGAAGAACGCGCCGTCTACCTGCAGCAAATTTGGCAACCTTATCATCAGCAGTTGCAGAACGAACTGGCGCGCCTCAAAGCGCGCCACGGCTATGCGCTGCTGTTCGACGCGCACTCGATCGCCTCGGTGATCCCGCGGCTGTTCGACGGCCAGCTGCCGGATCTCAATCTCGGCACCAACGGCGGTGAAAGCTGCGCCCAGGCGCTGAGCGATCGGCTGGTCGCCTGCTGCGAGCAGCAACAGCAGTACACCCACGTGCTGAATGGCCGCTTCAAGGGCGGTTATATCACCCGCGCCTATGGTCAACCGCAGCAGCAACAGCATGCGATCCAGCTCGAACTGGCGCAGGTCAACTACATGTCCGAACAGTATCCTTTCGCGTTCGAGCCCCAGCGCGCCGCCTCGCTGCAGCGCCTGCTCAAGCAGATGATTGAAAGCCTGTTGGACGGTGCCGCCAGACTGAATTGAACCCCCTTTATAGGCGCCGCCGGGCGCCTGTTTTTCTCCTGCCTCTAACCGCAACGCCAGCAGCAATCTGCGCGCTATATCAAAGTTTCGCGTGATTCCCCGCTAACTGGTCCAAACAGCGCACAAAACGGCGGCCGACGAAAAACGCACTGCGCCACAATCAGCCCAAAAGCCCGCGCTCAGCGCCGGGCGGCGTGTGGCCGAGCTGGCCCGTTTCGAATACTCTCTGGAGGCCCTATGTCTGTAACACCGTTAAACTGGCGCGCTGCCGGCGCCTTGGCCGAACAACTGCTGGCCGGCTGGCAACGGCATGGCGAACCCGGCGGCGCCATCACCCTGTTTGACGCCCAACAACGCCGCGCCACCGCCTGCGCCGGCCTGGCCGATCTGGCGCAGAACACCCCCTTCACCGCCGACAGCGTGGTGCGTTATGCCTCAGTGACCAAGCATATCTTCGCCGCGCTGGCGCTGAACGCCACCGAGCGCGCCATTCGGCTGGAGCAACGCCTGGGTGAACTGCTCCCCGCCCTGCAGCCCGCGTTGGCGGACGTTACCGTCGGCCAGGCGCTGGACATGACCGGCGGCCTGCCCGACGTGCGCGAGACGCTCGGCCTGCTGGGCATCTCGCTGCACGCCGTCAGCGAGGCGCAGCCGGTGATGCAGTTTGTCGAGGGGCTGGAGAAATTGAACTACGAAGCCGGCAGCGAGATCGCCTACAGCAATACCGGCTATCGGCTGCTGGAAGCCGCGCTGCGCAGCAAAGGGTATGATTTCGACCAACTGGTGCAACAGCACATCGCCCGGCCGCTGCAGGTGCAGATGCGGGCGCCGGAAAGCTGGTTCGACGTGGTGCCGGGGTTGGTGCCGGGTTACTGGCGTGCGCCGCAGGGCTGGCAACACGCCAGCGCCGGCCTGCACCTTTCCGCCTCCGGCAGCCTGACCGGCAGCCTCAACGCCCTCACCCGCTGGCTGCAGACGCTGTTGGCGGACGAAGGCCCCGGCCAGGGCGTGCTGGCGCAACTCGGCGCACCGCGCCGCCTTAATCAGGGCCAGCTCAGCGCCTATGGCCTGGGTCTGGCGCAAACCCCGCTGGGCCGCCGCCGCTTGCTCGGCCACGGCGGTTCCCACGCCGGTTACAAAACCTATTTCCTGCTGGCGCCCGACCGTCAGGCCGGCGTCGCGCTGGTGGCCAACCGAGAAGATTGCGACAGTTTCGGTATGGCCCTGCAGGTGATGGCCGCGCTGCTGGGCGAACCGCTGCCGCAGCGCAGCGCCGCGATCCCCGACGGCCTCTACGCCACCCTGGCGGAGCCGCACTGGCTGGAGGTCAAAGACGGCAACCTGGCCTATCTGGGCAGCGATGAACCACTGTATCAGGGCGAGGATGGGTACGCGGTGTCGCTGTCCGCCCATATGCCGATCAAATTGAAATGGACCGGTGAAGCGATCGAGGGCGAAGTCGGGCATGTGGCGCGCCGTTTCCTGCCGGTCACGGCCAACGGCGACTGCCTGAAGCATGTGCAGGGGCTGTGGTACCACCCGCACTATCGCACCGCCTTTGAAATTCGCGGCAATCGGGTGCATATCGGCGTCGGCCCGGCGGCGCAGACCGGCACGCTCAGCCCGCTCGGCCAGGGCCGCATGCTGGTGGAGTGCCAGGACGGCCCGTGGTTAAAACGCTTTTGCCTCTATTTCCGCGGTTACAACGTGGATCTCATCGCCAACCGCAGCCGGATGCTGACCTTCCGCCGCAGCACCGTCGGCCGCGACTGACGTTCAGCGTGCGCTGCCGGTTTTGACCGCCAGCAGCGCATCCGCCAGCCGCCGTTTGTCGGCGTCGCTGAGATTCACCTGATCCACCGACGCCATAAACGCCGCCCGATCCGCCTCGCCGAGCGGGCCGGCACGCAGCCGCTCCGCCAACCGTTGCAATATCTGGCTGCTCAGTTGCGCGATCTGCGGGCGCACCTGCGCCAACGGGCGTGGCTGCCAATCGCTTTCCGGGCTCGCCAACCAGTCGGCGCGATAGCGGTACTGAATCGCCTTGGCGGCGTCCATCTGCGCGGCGATAAAAGGCCGCACCGACGCCGGCTCCAGCCCCAAACGCCCCGCCTCCGCCTGCGCGCTGGCCAACACCTTCGCCTCCTGCGCCAGATCTTCGATCGGCAAATGCTGCTGCGCCTTGTAACCGGCCACGTCTTTCATCAACGACAGCCGTTGGTTCACCAGCTCGCCGATGGCGGCGGCGCCGTCTGCCAACGCGGGAAAACTGGTCAAACAGCAGGCTATCAATAACGCCCTGAACATGGCGCCTCCCTTATGATGCAGTGAAAACGTAAGGCCCAAAGTTCACCACGTCCGCCCCGCGCTGGCAAATAAAAAGGCCCCGCCGCAGCGAGGCCCGATAACGCTCGACAAACGTTAGTCGAAAACGCCATTGATCACGGAGGCCACAATCGCGGTGCTGAGTGCGACCAGCACCAGATCGTCGCCGGCGATACGCCACTCATAACCCGGGTACTGCGGCAACTCACGCAGCATCGAGTAAGGCACCACTTTTTTGGCGATGCCCGGCGGCAGCGGTTTACCGCGCGCCAGATTTTTGGCGATGCCCGGTGGCAGCGAGCTGTAGCCGGTCAGGCCATAGTTGTGCGCCAGCGAACGGGCGCGGTCGCGCGAGAGGCTGACTGATACCAGATTATCGTCGTTCCTATAGCCGCCTTTATCTTTATTGCCTTTGTTGCCGTGATTGCCGTTGTTACCGTTGTTGCCATGGTTACCGTGATTGCCGCTGTTGCCATGGCCGTTCCCGTTGCCGTTACCATTGCCGCCTTTGTCGGCCAAGGCCGGGGCGGATGACAACCCCAGCGATGCAATCAGCGCCAACACCGTGAGAGTCGTACGACGTTTGTTCATGTTGTGTATTCCTGCGTGGGTGACTCTGTTGACTATAGCTGGCCTTTTCCAGACAAAGTATAAGGAAAACTCCGAGATGACAGTGCGGTTTTACGGCATTCGCGCCACTCTCTTGTTTTAACGCAAAATGCCTCGAAAATGCCGATGCTTGTCTCAGATTTTTCTTGAAGAAAAATAAGCCTTACGCTAGCGTGGGAAGGTAACAAAAAAGAGTTAGCGTGCTCTTTTTCGTCGCACCTCAAATCTTATTCTTATCATCCATAATGATAATAGCGAACATTTCCCGCCTCTCCGTGCGGGATTCTTTTTCCCGCCGCTGTCGCCCCAATCTGGTGCTTTATGTTGAGATTTCGTTGCCGATAATTTACATTCGCTGTCTGAGAAACCTCAACCTCCCGCGGTGGCCAGGCTGGCAACGGGTGGGCGTTCAGGAGCAAAAGACGTGCAAATGACCCTCATGGAATACATCACTCGGCACTTTAACGGCGATCTTCATCAGTACGCGCAGTCGGAAGGCGTCAGCCGTGAACAAATCATTAGTTGGATAAATAATGAATGTCACGTGATCAAAGGCAGACTGTTTATGCCGGTGAAGCATCTCCCGGTTGAACAAGCCCAGTGATGACGAAAAAAAACCCCGCCAGGCGGGGTTTTCTGTTTCTGATAGCACGGAAAATCAGAAGTTATAGCCGACCACGAGGTAATAACCCCAACCGGTAGACTTGATCGGGCCCTGCGGGGTGCCGATATCCGCGCCATCCTGCCACTGGCCGCCGTTATGGAAATAACGCGCCACGAAAGAATAGTGCCAGTGATCGTAGTTCAGCGCCAAAATGTGGCTGGAGGCGATAGAGTTGCTGGTGCGCACCTGTTTGCCGGTGCCGTCAACCCAATGGCTGTCCTTGCCCAGATCGGAGCCGAAGTCAAAGTTGGTGAAGCCGATGTAGCTCAGGTTGCCGCCCCACACCTGGGTCAGCGGCACGAAGTATTTCACCTTGAAGCGGTAACCGTCCCAGCTGTTCTCGTTGGCGGCCTGGTAGTTTTCCCACTGGTATTTGGCATAGATGTTCATCGACAGGCTCATCGGCAGACCGGTGTCGATATCGGTGCCCAGACCCATGTACCAGGTGTTTTGACGGCCGTCGGCGTTGTGGCCCAGATCATAGATGTAGTTGTTGGCGAAGTACCACTCTTTGAACGGACCGAAGCTCAGATCGGTGCCGGTCAGTTTGTCGATGGAGAAACGTGGTTCAATCTCCATAAACAGTGGGGAGCCTTTGTCCCAGATGCCGCGATCCGGGGTATTGCCTACGCCGAAGAATTTCGGCACGTCAACGTAACCGTAGAAATCGAACCAGTCTTTCTTGGCGAAGGCTTCGTATTCGAGATACACGTCGTTATTCAGCTGCGGCCCGAAACGGGTGTGGTAGCTGCCCACCACGTTGACGCTCTGGTGCCACCAGTCGGAGACATATTGACTGTCTTTGCTATCAGCCATTGATGATGCACTGTAAGACGCTGCGAGCAGTACACCTGCTGCGAGAGCTATTTTTTTCATTTTATTACCACATGCTTAAAGGGCCATTTCCTGCCCGTTTAGAAAAGATGACAATGAGTCTGCCGACACCTGGCGTTGTCTTCACACAGAAACTCGGATGACGCGCGCATTATAGAAACCACTGACTGTAAGAATCTGTGATCCAGTTACGCATTTCGCGAATAGGTAATCGATTGCGTTCACATTTGTCAAATTATGTTTCATGCAAATTCACATTCGCTGTGATTTTTGTCATGCACCGCGTTTTTTAGCGCAGTTTTTGAGCCAAATGACATCAGGGCGTGATCACGCCCTGGAAAAGAAAAAGCCGACGCGCCAGCGTCGGCCTTCATCAGAATCAGGAGAAAGTGCGGAGCGTGAAATCAGTTCACCGCTGGCACCGCTTTGGCGATGTTTTCCTGGCGGAACGCCACCTCTTCGCCGTTTTTCACCTCCCAACTGGCGACCGGAATATCGGTCTTGGGCGCCGCCGCGACGACCGAGCCGTAAATCAGCTTGTCGTCGCGACGCAAAATATAAACGTCGAGCTGATATTCATGTCGCAAATTCGCCGTGGTCAGGCGAACGGTATCGCCGCGCTCATAGTGATGCACGTCGATTTCAGGCTGTTGAATAAATTGAATGTCGCTTCTCATCGTCGTCGTTCCTTCAGGCAACATGGCTAGTTAAATTCTAGTTCAACATTGCGACGACAGCGGATAATTTCCGTTAATTTCCGCGAGTTGCCCGCCAACAGATCAGCGAACCGAGAGTGACCATCGCCACGCCCTGCCAGAAATTGACGGTCAGCGAGGTGTGCAACACCAACGCGGCGAACACCGCCGACAGCACCGGGGTAAAATAGGAGACGGTGGCCAGCAGCGTCATGTTGCCGTGCAAGATGCCGACGTTCCAGGCGGCATACCCCGCCCCCATCGCCACCCCGGCGCACAGCAGCGTTACGGTCACGCCGAGGCTGAACTGCATGCCGCTTTCCGCGCTGAAGGCATACTTCAGCCACAGCGCCAGCGCGGTCAGCACGATGAACAGCACCACGCCGTTGCTGCCCTGGGCGATCTTCTTGGTCAGGTTGCAATACAGCGCCCAGATCACCGCGCCGCTGAAGGCCAGCGCGTAGCTGAGCGGGTTGCTGCGCACGTTGGCCAGCATCTGCGCCGGCGACCAGCCGCCCTCGCCGCTCATGATCCAACCGATGCCGAACAGCGACAGCAGCAGCCCCGGCAGCAGCCACCATTTCGCTCTTTGGCCGTTAAGCGCCAACGCCATCAGCACGGTGAAACAGGGCCACAGGTAGTTGATCATGCCCACTTCTATCGCCTGCAGGCGGGTATTGGCGTAGCCGAGCGACAGCGACAGGCAGATCTCGTAACTGACGAACAGCAGGCTGCCGACGATGAGATAAGGCCGCGGAAAGCTGCGCCATTTCGGCGCGCCGAGCGCCGCCAGCAAAAACACCGCGCTGACGCTGTAGATCATCGCCGCGCCGCCGATCGGCCCCAGCCCTTCGCTGACGCTGCGGATCAGGCCGACGACGCTGCTCCACAGCACGATGGCCAACAAACCGAGCAACGTGGCGCGGGTACGCAAGGGCAAAGCGGGCATAAGGCAGGTCCAATAGGTTATTTTTTATCAGTTTTTTCACTCTACTGCCGCACGCGCCAAAAAGAAAGGCGGGAAACTCCCGCCTGTGAATTTATTGCTGCGGTTGCCGCTCCAACTGCGGCGGCGGCTGACGAAAGCGTCGGGTCAGCCAGGCCAAATAGCCGAAACCCAGCGTCGCCCAGATAAGCCCCATGGTCAGCGAGCTCTTCTCCAGGTTCAGCCACAGCACCCCCACCGTCAACGCCCCCACCAGCGGCAGGAACAGGAAGTTGAAGCGATCCTTCCAGCTTTTGTTGCGCCCTTCGCGAATAAAGAAGTGGCTGATCACCGACAGGTTAACGAAGGTAAAGGCCACCAGCGCGCCAAAGTTGATCAGCGCCGTAGCGGTCACCAGATCGAACGACAGCGCCGACAATGCCACCAGCCCGACCATCAGTACGTTCAGCGCCGGCGTACGCCATTTGGGGTGGATATAGCCGAAGAATTTCTCCGGGAACACGTTGTCACGCCCCATCACATACAGCAGGCGCGACACGCTGGCGTGCGACGCCAGGCCGGAAGCCAACGTGTTGATAAAGGTCACGCACAGGAAAATCGACTGGAACAGCTTGCCGCCGACGTACAGCGCGATCTCCGGCAGCGCGGCGTCGGGTTGGTGAAAGCGTTGAATGGTCGGGAAAAACAGCTGGATAAAGAACGAAACGCTAATAAAGATCACCCCGCCGTACAGCGCAGTCAGGAAGATGGCGCGCGGAATAACCTTGGCGGCGTCGGGCGTCTCCTCGCACAGCGTGGTGACCGCGTCAAAACCGAGGAACGAGAAGCACAGGATAGTCGCGCCGGTAATGATCGGCAGCAGGTGGGCATTCTCGCTGAGGAACGGCCGCAGGCTCCACACCGTGCCCATCCCCTCACCGTTGTGCAGGCCGCGCACCACCAGGTAGATAAATACCAGAATGATCGCCACCTGCGCCAGCACGAACAGGGTATTGAAGTTGGCCACCAGATTGACGCTTTTCAGGTTGATGGCGGTGATCAGGATAACGAAGCCCACCACCCACACCCAGGGCGGCACTTCCGGGAACAGCGCGGTCAGGTAAATCTTCGCCAGCAGCGTATTGATCATCGGCAGGAACAGATAATCCAGCAGCGACGACCACCCCACCAGAAAACCGACGTGCGGGTTGATCGCCTTCTGCGCATAGGTGTAGGCGGAACCGGCGGTGGGAAACTGGCGCACCAGTTTGCCGTAGCTGATGGCGGTGAACAGCACGCCGGCCAGCGCCAGCAAATAGGAGGTCGGCACATGGCCGTCGGTGAGGCCGGAGACAATGCCGAAGGTGTCGAACACTGTCATCGGGGTCAGATAGGCCAGGCCCATCATCACCACCTGCCACAGCTTGAGGGATTTGCGCAGCTGTGGTTTGCCCGCCGGGCCGCTGTCGATGGCTTTAATCGTCATGGCAGTTCCCCTTTTGGTCCTCTGCTGTCAACCGTGCAATGTCATTCAGAGAGGCCGCGGGGAAACTGCTGTTCAGGCGGCGGGAAAAACGATTTGGGGTCACTGTCGGGCGGCCGGCGACCGGCCCGTAGGCAGTGCGGCACAGGCAAACGCCTGCGCATGGGGATGACTGAGTCATGGTTATTTCCTCGTCGGCGTCCTGTACGCCGTGATAGAAGAAATTCTTTACCGCAGCGCGCAGCCTCACCGGCCACAGGAGAGCCGATGAAATGCGCCGGACGCGCGCGGTAGTCGTTAGGTGAGCGGGATCAGGCGTTTTTCAGCATCCACTCGATTTCGGTTTCGGTGATCAGGCGCTCGAACTGCACCAGCTCGTCGGTTTTGCAGGCCAGGTAGACATGGCTGAAGCGTTCGCCCAGCAATGCATTGAGCACCGGCTGATGTTCAAACTCGTACAGCGCGTCGCTCTGGCGGATTGGGAACGGCAGCCCGTCCTGCTCCAGCCCGTTGCCGGTCACCGGCTCAGGCAGCGGCAATGCGGTTTCCAGGCCGTAGACGATGCCGGCCAGAATGGTCGCCATCACCAGATAAGGGTTAGCGTCGGCGCCCGCCACGCGATACTCCACGCGGTGGTTGTCGCGATCGCCGCAGGGAATGCGCAGCGCCACGGTGCGGTTGTTATGCCCCCAGGAAGCCTGGGTCGGCACATACATGCCGGGCTGGAAACGGCGATAGGCGTTGACGTTCGGCGCCAGCAGCGCCATCGAGGACGGCATCAGGGCGATCATGCCCGCCAGCGCCTGTTTCAGCAGCGCCGAATCTTCGCCGTCGTCGTCGGCGAACACATTGTCGCCTTGCGCATTCAGCATGCTGATGTGCACGTGCATGCCGCTGCCGGCGTGCTCCTCATACGGCTTGGCCATAAAGGTGGCCTGCATATTGTGGTTCTCGGCCACCATGCGCACCAACCGTTTCAGCGCCAGCGCATGGTCGCAGGCCTGCAGCACATCATCGGTATGGTGCAGGTTGACTTCGAACTGCCCCGGCGACGCTTCCGCCACCGCGCCGTCCGCCGGAATGCCCTGCAAACGGGCCAGCTCGTCGATTTCGCTCAGCACATCGGCGAAATGGTTCAGGTTATCGACGGAGTACACCTGGCTTTGGGTGTTGCGCTCCTGAGTTCCAGGCGCGCAAGGCGGCTGCAGATAGCCCTCCGCATCGCGTTGACGATCGATGAGATAGAACTCCAACTCTACCGCTACCACGGGGGAAAGCCCGCGCTGACGCAAACGCTGCCACACTCGGTTCAGCACATTGCGCGGTTCAACGTCAAAGGGAGTGCCATCTTCATCCAGCATGGTGAGCAGCACCTGCGCGATATATTGCGGATCCGCCGCCGACGGCGTCAGCGTGCCCGGTACCGGCACGCACACGTGATCCGGCTCGCCCAGCTCCTGCCCCAGCCCGGCCTCTTCTACGACGTTGCCGAGAATATCCATCGCAAATACCGACGCGGGGAAATAACAGCCCTTCTCCAGTTTGTTCAGGCCGCCGACCGGGATGCGTTTGCCGCGGAAGCTGCCGTTCAGATCGGTCAGCAGTACGTCGACATGTTGGGTTAACGGATAACGTTCCAGGTACTTCTTCACTTCGCGCTGGAACGCGCTACTTCGTCTCTCTTCACTGTGCTGAACAAAGTTTTCCACTTCTACGATGTTGGTCTGCATGGTTCACCCGCCGTTTGTGTTTTGCTGTCGTCGATGTTTATTGACCGTTTTGTTCAATATAATGCCCACAAATGAAACGTAGATGAAACAAATTTGTTTTGCAAGTGTTACTTTTGGTTTGAATATTGCCCAATCGACTGCTAGATTTATAGAATATTGAACGAAATCGGCGGTGGAGAAGCTTATCGTTCATAATTTCGAACGTACCAAGGGGATAGCATGGACAATATATTTAACAGACCAGTCATCGGCGTCGTCATGTGCAGGTATAGGTTAAACGGGCACCTCACACAGACCTTGCAAGAAAAGTACCTGAATGCCGTTATCACCGCCGGCGGCTTGCCGATCGCCCTGCCGCACGCGCTGGCGGAGCCGGAAATGCTGGCGGAACTGTTGCCGCGCCTCGACGGCATTTTGCTGCCGGGCAGCCCCAGTAATGTGCAGCCGCACCTTTATGGTGAAAACGGCGATGAGCCTGACGCCGATCCTGGCCGAGACGCGTTGAGCCTGGCGCTGCTCCGCCAGGCGTTCGACAGGCGCATTCCCCTTTTCGCCATTTGCCGCGGCATGCAGGAGATGGTGGTCGCCACCCAAGGCACCCTGCATCGCCGCCTGTACGAACTGCCCGAGCTGCTGGAGCATCGTGAAGATCACGACCTGCCGCTGGAACAGCAATACGCCCCCGCCCATGAAGTCATCGTTCAGGAAGGGGGGCTGCTTTCGCAACTGATACCGGATTGCAACAGATTCTGGGTGAACTCGCTGCACGGCCAGGGCGCCAAAACCCTGGGCGCGAGCGTTCGCATCGAGGCGCACGCCGCCGACGGACTGGTGGAGGCAATCAGCGTGCGCGATCAGCCCTTCGCGCTCGGCGTGCAGTGGCACCCGGAGTGGAACAGCGACGAGTACGCCCTGTCGCGCCTGTTGTTTGATGGTTTCATCACCGCCTGTCGGAACTATCAAAAGGAAAAACGCCCATGAGCGACGTCAGCTTGGCACCGGGAAAACGTCTGTCGCAGATCCGTCAACAATTGGGGTTGTCGCAGCGCCGGGTCGCCGAACTGTCTGGGTTAACCCACAGCGCCATCAGTACTATCGAGCAAGATAAGGTCAGCCCGGCCATCAGCACGCTGCAAAAGCTGCTGACGGTATACGGTCTGTCGCTGTCGGCGTTTTTCGCCGAGCCGGAAAAACCGGCAGAACCGCAGATCGTGATAGGCAGTGACGATCTGATCGAAATCGGCAGCCAGGGCGTTTCGATGAAGCTGATCCACAACGGCGATCCGAACCGCACGCTGGCAATGATGATCGAGACCTACGAACCGGGCACCACCACCGGCGAGCGCATCAAACACCAAGGGGAAGAGATCGGCACGCTGCTGGAGGGCGAAGTGGTGCTGCAGGTCAACGGCCAGAGCTATCACCTGCTGGCCGGGCAGAGCTACGCCATCAATACCGGCATTCCCCACAGCTTCAGCAACACGTCGGCGCGCATTTGCCGGATTATCAGCGCCCATACGCCGACGACATTCTGATCAACGGAGCCAGGCATGAACTTTCACCATTTGCAGTATTGGCAACAACGGGCGCAGGCCCTGAAGATTGAGCACCAGCTGTTTATCGACGGCCGCTACCAGCCGGCCGCCGCGGGGAAGCGTTTCGCCGTGGAAGATCCCGCCGGCCGCCGTGAGCTGGCGCAGGTCGCGCGCGGTGAAGCCGCCGACATCGATCGGGCGGTCAGCGCGGCGCGCGCCGCCTTTGAACGCGGCGACTGGGCGCAGGCCGCGCCGGCGCAACGCAAAGCCACGCTGCTGCGCTTCGCCGATCTGATGGAGCAGCATCACGAAGAGCTGGCGCTGCTGGAAACGCTGGACACCGGCAAACCGATTCGCCACAGCCTGCGCGACGACGTGCCGGGCGCTATCCGCTGCATCCGCTGGTACGCCGAAGCGATCGATAAGGTGTACGGCGAAATCGCCCCCACCGGCCGCGATGCGCTGGCGCTGATCGAGCGCGAACCGATCGGCGTGGTCGGCGCCATCGTGCCCTGGAACTTCCCGCTGCTGCTGGCCTGCTGGAAACTCGGCCCGGCGCTGGCCGCCGGCAACAGCGTGGTGCTCAAACCCTCCGAAAAATCGCCGCTGAGCGCCATCCTGCTCGGCAAACTGGCGCAACAGGCCGGGTTGCCGGACGGCGTGCTGAACGTGGTGCCCGGCTATGGCCACGACGCCGGCAAGGCGCTGGCGCTGCACCGCGACGTCGATGCCCTCACCTTTACCGGCTCTACGCTGGTGGCGAAACAGCTGATGATTTACGCCGGCGAATCGAACATGAAACGCGTCTGGCTGGAGGCCGGCGGCAAAAGCGCCAACATCGTCTTCGCCGACTGCCCGGATCTGGATCAGGCCGCCCGCAGCGCCGCCGCCGGCATCTTCTACAATCAGGGGCAGGTGTGCATCGCCGGCACTCGCCTGCTGGTCGAAGCGAGCATTGAGCAAGCGTTCCTGCAGGCGCTGCGCAAACATGCGGCGGCCTTCATCCCCGGCGACCCGCTCGATCCCGCCACAGTGATGGGCACGCTGATCGACAGCGGCCACTGCGAGAAAGTGGCCGGCTATATCGAGCGGGGGCTGAGCCAGGGCGCCGCACTGTTCCTCGACGGGCGCGACCATCCACAGGGCGACCACGCCGGCTATCTGGGGCCGACCATCCTCACCCAGGTGGACAATGCCATGAGCGTGGCGCGCGATGAAATCTTCGGCCCGGTGTTGGCGGTGACCGCCTTCGACGACGAGCAACAGGCGCTGCAGCTGGCCAACGACAGCGACTACGGCCTCGGCGCCGCGGTCTGGACCCGCGATCTGGCGCGCGCGCACCGCATGGCGCGCCAGCTGAAGGCCGGCACGGTGTTCGTCAACAACTACAACGACGGCGACATGACCGTGCCGTTCGGCGGCTATAGGCAGAGCGGCAACGGCCGCGACAAATCGCTGCATGCGCTGGACAAATTCACCGAATTGAAAACCACCTGGATCTCGCTGGAATAAGGGCTTACATCATGACTGAACACGTAAAAAGCTATTATGCGGCCACGGCCAACGCTCATCAGCCCTATCCGCAACTGAATGAATCGATCGAATGCGACGTCTGCGTGATCGGCGGCGGCTATACCGGCCTTTCCTCCGCGCTGTTCCTGGTGGAAGCCGGTTACGACGTGGTGGTGCTGGAAGCGGCGCGCATCGGTTTCGGCGCCAGCGGCCGCAACGGCGGCCAGTTGGTCAACTCTTACAGCCGCGACATTGATGTGATCGAGGAGCGCTACGGCGCGGAAAGCGCCCGCCTGCTCGGCAGCATGATGTTTGAAGGCGCGGAGATCATTCGCAGCCGCATCAGCCGCTACGCCATCGACTGCGACTACCGCCCCGGCGGCATCTTCGCCGCGCTGAACAACAAGCAGTTTCATGCGCTGATCGAGCAAAAGCGCAACTGGGAGCGCTACGGCAATACCCAGCTCGAGCTGCTCGATGCGGACCAGGTGCGCCAGGAAGTCGCCAGCGATCGCTACGTCGGCGCGCTGCTCGATCACAGCGGCGGCCACATCCATCCGCTCAATCTGGCGCTGGGCGAGGCCGAGGCGATTCGCCTGCAGGGCGGGCGCATCTTCGAGCAATCGGCGGTGACGAACATCCGCCACGGCGAACCGGCGCTCATCAGCACCGCCAACGGCCAGGTGAAGGCGCGCTTCGTCATCGTCGCCGGCAACGCCTACCTGGGCGATAAGCTGGAGCCGCGGCTGGCCAAACGCAGCATGCCGTGCGGCACTCAGGTGGTGACCACCGAACCGCTGGCGCCGGAGATCGCGCAGGCGCTGATCCCGCAGAACTACTGCGTGGAAGACTGCAATTACCTGCTGGATTACTACCGCATCACCGCCGATCATCGCCTGCTGTACGGCGGCGGCGTGGTGTACGGCGCGCGCGATCCGGACGACATCGACAACCTGATCCGGCCAAAGCTGCTGAAGACCTTCCCGCAGCTGAAAGGGGTGCGTATCGACTATCGTTGGACCGGCAACTTCCTGCTGACGCTGTCGCGCATGCCGCAGTTCGGCCGGCTGGAGAATAACGTGTACTACATGCAGGGCTACAGCGGCCACGGCGTGACCTGCACCCATCTGGCGGGCAAGCTGATCGCCGAGCTGATGCGCGGCGACGCCGAACGCTTCGACGCCTTCGCCAAGCTGCCGCACCTGCCGTTCTTCGGCGGGCGCAACCTGCAGATCCCGTTCACCGCCATCGGCGCGGCCTACTACACGCTGCGCGACCGCATCGGCGTCTAAAACAGCAGGCCCGGTCATCCTGACCGGGCCTGTGCGTTAACGCTTAGACGATCTTCGGTTGGCCGTCCGAGGCGGTCGCCCCGCCATCGACCGGAATATTGGCGCCATTGATAAAGCTGGCGTCGTCGCTGGCCAGGAACGCCATCACCGCCGCCACTTCTTCCGGCTCCGCCGCGCGCCCCAGCGCGATGCGCTCATTGAACTTATCGCGGATCTCCTGCGGCCAGCCGTTGGTCATGTTGGTTTTGACCAGGCTCGGGCAGACTGAGTTGATGCGCACGCCGTCACCGCCGTGATCGAGCGCCATGGCGCGCGTCAGGTTGACCACCGCGCCTTTCGCCGCGCAGTAATAGGCCGCGCCCCAGTCACCGCCCAGGCCGGACACCGACGCGGTATTGACGATGCAGCCCTTGGTCTTCAGCAGGTGCGGCAAGGCGAATTTGGAGCAGAACACCACGCCGTCAATATCAACCCCGGCGATGCGACGCCAGTCGTCGACGCTGGTTTCCAGCACGCTGCCCGCCACGTGCACGCCGGCATTGTTCAGCAGGACGTCGATGCGGCCCAGTTTTGCCACCACCTCGTTCATCATTTTTTCAACCGCGACGTGATCGGACACATCGATATGCACCGCCATCGCCCGGCCCTTCGGCAGCGAAGCGGCGACCTTGTCCACCGCTTCCTTGGCCCAGTCGGCCAGCACCACGATCGCGCCCTCGGCGGAGAAACGCCGCGCCGCCGCTTCCCCCATGCCATTGCCCGCACCGGTGATAACCACGACTTTATTGTCAAAACGCATGAGACCTCCTCCATGTGAACGCATTTATATAAGTCATACAAATCTCATTACCCCGAGGATAAGACGCCTCTTCGCGGAGAGCCAGTCAAAACGTGCGGTTTATTAACCAAAAGGAGGTATACGAGTCATTTCAATGCGCTGAGTTAATCTTTATCGGATTTTGGCCAACATATTGATAGAGATAACAAAATTGCGGCCAGTCACTATTTTCCTGGCAGATTATCAGCAAGCGGGATTATTGCGGATAGACGGTTATGGCCGCTCAGAGATGAGCGATGCGAATGAAAAAAGCAGCCGCCCGTCGGCGGCCGCGACTATTTTTTCTCGATGGGAACAACCAGCAGATCAACGTTCAGCTCGTTGATCGCCTGACGCGCCGAAGAGACCAGTCGGCTCCAGACATCATGATGGTGGCCGAAGATCACCAGATCGAACCCTTTTTCCTTCGCCACCCGGTTCAGCTCTTCCGTCAACGCGCCGCGGCTGACGATCACCTCTTCCACCGGATACGACGACTGCCCTTTGATCGCATTGAGCATATTCTTCACCCGCTCCGAAAAGGTGCGATCGGTGTAGTTGTAATCGCCCACGCCCAGATCGACGTAATAGCCGGCGCGGTGGATGTCGATATAGATCAGGGAAAGTTTGGCATTGAGCGCGGCGGCCAGTCTGGCGCCCTTGCCCAGCAGGAACTCGGCGTCTTCGCTGAGATCCGTGGCGACAACGATATGCCGGTAAGCCATGATGGCGGCCCTCCTCGTCAGATCCGTAAACAGGATGGCGCTCCTTGCCGCATGTTTCTTATGCATCTTAAGTTTAGCCCAGCGCCGGTTCCCTCGCCTGCCCCCTCGGCAAACGGTCGACGAGCGCCATCGCCTCGGTGTCCCAGACATTCACCGGAATGTGCCGCATGCGTAATTCTTCCCGGCCGTCATCGGAGCGGCGGCGCGATCGGTCGGGTGGATTCTGTGCGGGATTCGTTATAAAACTAACGGTACTCTTGTTGTAACAGGCAATCTTCCATGATCGATATGTCCGCCGTACTCGCCGTTTTCACCGTGTATATTGTCGGCGTGGTGATCCCCGGCCCCAATTTCGTCGCTGTCGCTCACAAAGCCGTTTCAGCACGCCGGACAGAGGCGTTTGCCTTGGTGGCCGGCATCGTGCTGGTCAATCTGTTCTGGGCGAGCAGCGCCCTTCTTGGCATCGGCGTGGTTTTCGCCCTGTTCCCCTGGTTGGCTATGGCGATTAAAGTCGCCGGCGCCGGCTATTTAATGTGGTTCGGCTATCGGCTTATCGCCCAGGCGGCGCCCTCTTCCGGCACCCCAGCGGCCACCGGAAAAAGCGGTTTTCGCGCCGCCTTTCTACAGGGTATCGCCACCAACATCGCCAACCCCAAATCCATTGCGTTTTACGCCGCCGTCTTCTCATCAGCGGCGCCCAGCCATGTTTCTACACCGACTTTTCTCGCCATGCTGCTGGAGGTCGCGGTGATAGCCAGCTTGTGGTACGGGCTGGTGGCGCTGGTCTTGTCGCACGCGCCTGTCGCCGGCGCCTACCGCCGCAGCAAGGCTTGGATCGATCGCGCCTGCGGCACCTTGATCATCGCACTGGGACTGCGGCAGTTACTCAGCCGATGATCGCGATCCCCAGCCGCTCCAGCAGTTGAGCGGCCTGGTGACTGTCCATTTTAACGCCCTGCAGATCGGTGGTGCGTAAATCCAACTCACCCAGTTCCGCGTTGCTCAGATCGCACTGGGTGACATCGGCGGCGCGCCAGTCAAAACCGGAGAATTCGCCGCCGGACAGATCGGAGCCGCTGAAGCTGGCGCCGAGCACCTGCGCCCCGTGCCAGCGGTTTTCCCACAGCTCGCATTTCTCCAGCACCACCTTGGCGAAGTTGGCATAGCTCAGGTTGCTTTTGGTGATATAGGCGCTGCAAAACCAGGTGCGGCTGGTGATCATGTTCATAAAGCTGGCGCCGCGAAAATCGGCGCCCTGCGCGCGGCATTCGCGGATCTCCACCCCCAGCGCGCTGGCATGGCGGAAATCGGCCATCGACAAATCGCAGCTTCTGAAGCTGGCGTCTTTCAGGATCGCGCGGCTGAAATTACCGCCCTGTCGGCTGTCGCGATCGTAAAACTGGCAGCCGATAAACTCGGTGCCGGTCAAATCGGCGCCCGAAAAATCGCACAGCATAAAGCTGCCGTTTTCAATTTTTTCGCCGGTAAAGCGGTTACGGTCAATCTTTTCACCCTTCAACATCAGACTCATCGCAGCACACCTGTTTATTTATACAGTCAGTGCGCATTTAATCCTATTCCGGCGCGGTTGGCAATCGCCGTCGATCAGCGGCCATCCGCTGCGGCCGGTTCGAACGTCACCTTGACGATACTGAACGTCTTGGTACTTTCCGCCTGAGCGACGTCGGCAAACAGCCGGGGGTAACGGGAGTTGACGACCCACACCTCGCCATCGCGCAGCGCGGCGCCGGTCGGCCCATCCAATCCCGGCGGTGCGGCGACCGCGGCGATACGCGCACTCGCCCAGCCGTCGGTCGAGGAGAGCAGCGTCACGTCACCGGACATGCTCCCCTTTTCACCCGGAAAAGACTGTACGATCACCAATTCATGGGCGTTTTTGAGCCGCAACCCGTCCGGCCCTTTTAAGCGTTGCGGCAACCTGATTGCACTTACCGCAGGCGCGTTATCCAGCGTCACCTTCCACAGCAGCCCGCGGGTGTAGTCCGCCGCAATCAGGAAGCCATCCGGGTGATACACGACGCCATTGAGATAGGGCCGCGTGCCCTGCGCAGCGGCGGGTGCGTCTGCCGGCATCAAACGCGCTGAGCGCACCAAAATCGACACCTGGCGCGTTGCCCGATCAATCTTGTAAATCTGCGGCTGGAAGCTGTCGGTGACGTAGATATTGCCCTGCGCGTCGAGCGTCAGATCGTTGGCCAGCGTCGGCCCATGGCTTAGCGATGAGAGGTCGTACGTCTGCTGCAGCACGCCGGTATCGAGACTGAACTCCAGCACCTGCGCCACGCGATTGCGCGTGCCGGCGGCAGAGTTGCGGGACACGCCTACATCTTCGTTGCACACCAGCACCCGGTTGCGTTCGGCGTCCACCAGCATGCCGGAGGTGGTGATAAGCCCCTTGCCGGTGGAAAACCGCCGATAGCGGCCATCCGGGTAGACCAGGCCAAGCTGCCCGCCGCGCAGGGAGGAGATCAGGAACGCACCGGCGCGTGCATTCCAGGCGATGCCCTCAGGGTAGGCGCCGGCGGGGTCCGGTGAAAACTCGATGCGTTGCGTGGCCTGCGCCTGCATAACGCCGCAGAGCAACAGCGCAGCGCCGGCCAACTGGGTGACGCGTCGGCAGCGCGGCAATAAGAAAGAAAAGAAGCTGAAGCGGAACATGAGCATGACCCTGATGAGGACTCGGATCGCTAGAGTAGGATCGCGCCGTTCACGGCACCAGCCGGGAAAAAGGCAATGCGCCACTAAAAAAATCGCAGTAATCGGCGCAAAAAAAACCGCCCGAGACGGGCGGTTGACGTGACGGCGAACCGTTACTTCAGGGCTTCCTGAATGGCGTCGGCCATCGGGCCGATGTGCTTTTCTGCCGCCTTAAGCTGGAAGTCCACGCCGTTGCCGTCGTTGGTATCCGACAGCGTGGCCTTGATCAGTTCCAGCGCCGCCTGCACCGCCACCAGCCGTTTGTGCTGTTCGTCCGTGACCGGTTCAGCGCCCATATTGGCCGGATAGTAATGTTCTAACATCGCGATCTCCTTTTGATGACGTTAACCTCTAACCTACCAGAAAACCGTGCATTTACTAAGGAAACCAGGCCCGGCACGGCCGAATGACGATAAATTGCACTATACTGGGCAAACACTCTCCCCTGTTACAGGATCATCGCCATATCATTCCAGGGAAGCTGCCACTGCGGCGCCGTCACCTTCACCGTCGACGCCGAACTGCCCACCGAAGCCCTCAGCTGCAACTGTTCGATTTGCCGCCGCAAAGGCCTGCTGCTGTCTTTCTTTCCCATCAGCGCGTTCACGCTCAGCAGCGGCCAAGACCGGCTCAGCACCTACACCTTCAATCAGCACAAGATCCGCCATCAGTTTTGCCGGACCTGCGGCGCCCAGCCCTTCGCCTACGGCACTGCGCCTGACGGCGCCGCGATGTGCGCCGTCAATCTGCGCTGCGTGCCGGACGTCGTGCTGGATGCGTTGCAGATCCATGCCTACGACGGCGCCAGCGTCTGAGCGAATCGCGCGCTCAGTCGAAGGCGACCCAGCCGGCGTCGGTTTCGGCGGATTGCACGCAGCGCGCCACCCACTTCACGCCCAGCGCGCCGGCCTGCACGTCCGGGTACCAGAAGTCGGCCAGGAAGGCCGCGTCGCGCCGATCGGTGGCGTCCATCGCCAGCGCGAAGCGGCGGTAGATATTCGACCAGGCTTCAAACAGCCCCTCCGCATGGCCGCCGCCGATGCGATCGTCCGCCAGCGCCGACGCGGCGAGATACGGCATGCCGCGCTCCAGGATCCGCACCGGCTCGCCCTGCACTTCGAAGCGCAGCTGATTGGGTTGTTCATCCCACCACTCCAGGCTGGCCTTTTCACCGACAATTCGCACCTTTTGGCCGTGCATCGAACCGCAGTTGACCGCCGAAGCCCACACGGAGCCGATGGCGCCGTTGTGATACTCCATCAGCACATAGGCGTTGTCCTCCAACGGCGCGCGCGACGGCACAAAGCTTTGCCGGCTGCAGATCAGCCGCCGGATCTTCAGCTGCGGCGCCATGGTTTCCGCCAGGAACAGCGTGTGGGTCGCCAGATCGCCCAGCACATAGCTGGGGCCGACAAAGCGCGGATCGACCCGCCAGCGAGTGCTGGGATTATCCTGCTCCACCGCCGCGGCGTGAAAGCCGTGGGCGAACTGCATATTCACCAGCCGAATTTCCCCCAGCCGGCCATCGGCAATCATCTGCCGCGCCTGCAAAATCATCTGGTGCCCGGCATAGCCGTAGGTCACGCCGATGACTTTGCGCTGCCGCTCGCACAGCGCCGCCAGCGCCTGCGCCTCTTCGACGCTGAAACACAGCGGCTTCTCGCACACCACGTGCAATCCCGCCTCCAGCGCCGCCCGGCAAATGGCGTAATGGGTGTTGTTCGGCGTGGCGATCGTGACCGCTTCGATGCCGTCCGCCCGCGCGGCTTCGGCGCGGAACATCTCGGCATAATCCGCATAACAGCGCGCCGCCGCCACGCCCAGACTCCGGCCAAAATCACGCCCGCGTTCGGCGTCAATGTCGAACGCGCCGGCCAACAGAGTAAACGCGCCGTCGCGCAAGGCCGCCGAACGGTGGATGTAACCGATCTGGCTGGTGCCGCCGCCGCCGACCATGCCCCAGCGCAACGATCTCGCCAAAGGTTTGCTGCCGTTGATCATCGTGTTTCTCCTGATTAAAAACCGAGGCCGCGCAAGTAGCGCAAGCTGGCGGTGACGTCCTGCAGGCTACCCTGCACATTGCGCGGATCGCGCTCCTGCTCGATAGTGATCCAGCCCCGGTATCCGCGCTCGGCCAACAGCGCACGCAGCTGCGGATAATCGATCGCCCCGCTGCCCAACGGGCACATGACGCCCTCGGCGCAGGCGGTGAAGAAATCGACGCCGCGCGCCAGCACCTCGCGGAACACCTGCGGATCGACGTCTTTGAAGTGCAGATAATCGAGGCGATCAAAGTGCTTGCTCAGCCAGGCAGCCGGGTCCAGCCCGGCGTAATACAGATGGCCGGTATCCAGGCACAATCCGGCGGTGTGATGCGGAATGTCCGCCGCCAACCGGTCGATTTCGTCGGCGAACTCGATGCAGCCGCCGGCGTGCGGATGCACCACCGGCCGCACGCCGTATTCCCGCCAGGCCAGTTCGCTGATGCGCGTAATGTGCCCGATCATCCTCTGCCACTCCGCCTGCGACAAACGCGGCGCTAAATCTGAACGCCCGGCGAATCTGGCGCGTTGCGGATTGCCGAAATCGATAATCACCAGGAACGGCGGCGCGGCGCGATCGCCCTCGGTCGGCACCGCCCTGGGCGCCCGCGAGAGGTTGCGGCAAATCCGATGCGTCAGATCCAGCAGGCGCTCCATGTTGGCCTCGCTGACCAGATCGTCAAAAATCGTGCCGGCCACCAGCGACAGGCGATGCTGCTCCAGCGCGGCGCACAGCCCCTCGCACTGCGTCGGCAGATAGCCCCACGGCCCCAGCTCGATGCTGCGGTAGCCGGCCGCCGACGCTTCTTGCAGAACCGTGGCGCAGGGCGGCAAATGGGGGTTGTTCGGATCATCCACGCCCCAACTGCAGGGCGCATTGGCGATAGGCAAAGTCATGGCGACGGCTCCTTTTTTGCAGGGAATGCCGGCAGTATCAAACGAAAATTCCAAAACAATCAATAATGAAAATTTTATTTTTTGATAGAGATCGCGCTATTTTTGATAAAATATTTGATGGTTTTTAATCAAATATAGGCGGAGCCTGGCTGCGCTCTGACCTCGGCAAACACCACTCATCGGCTGTCAGAGGTTTTCTTTGGTGATCACATCGAAGCGATTAATGATGTGGCGTAATCCCGGTTGTTCATCGGCGGCGAGTAACGTCTCGACGATCGTGGCGGCCAATTCGGGAATGCGGTGGCACAGCAGCAGATCCACCGTGCCGTCGAGCAGCGCCATTTCACCGCCCTGCACCGGGCCGTGGCACACCAGCGTAATGTCATGCTGCCGGCCGCTCTCTCGCAACGCCTGAATAATGCCTTCCACACCGCCGCTCGGCGCGTACAGCGCCGCCAGTTCCGGGTGGTTCGCCAGCAGTTCACGCGTGACCCGGCGCGCCGTTTCCGCGTCCTCGAGGCTGCGCACCGGTTCCAGCACACGCTGGCCGCTCATCTGCTCACGCAGGTAGGAGCGAAAACCGATCTCACAGGCCTCCTGACACGTAAAACGGTTGTCGCCGATGATCACGCCGACGTCACCCTGCCGCCGGCACAGACGATCCACCGCCCAACCGGCGGTGCGGCCCGCTTTTTGATTATCCAGACCGATGTAGCCGGCGCGGCTGGGCACCGATAAATCCGACAGCAGCGCGAAAACGTTGATGCCCGCCTGGGCGGCTTCTTCTACGGCATAGTGGATCAGGGGGTGATCCAGCGCCAGCACGCCGATCGCTTCCACCTGGCGGCTCAATTGGCTAATGGCGGCTGCGGTGTCGCCGATGGCATTGAGAGAGTGGAAAATGAACTGCGGCGGCTGACCCGGCTCATGATACGGCGCCGCTTGCGCCATCAGTTCATCAGCCAGTTGCGCATAGAAAGAGTGCTCGCGCCGCAGCAGGATGAACCCCATTCTCAGGCGGCGTTCCGGCCTGCCCAGCACCGCCGACAGGCAGTGGGACTTTTCCAGCGCGAACCCCAACTTTTTCGCCGCCTCAATCACCCGGCGCTGGGTGACGGGCCGCACCGACGCGCGTTGGTTGATCACCCTATCGACGGTGGCGATGCCGACCCGCGCCTCTCTGGCGATGGCCGCCATGGTGGTTTTCTTGCCGCTCATGTTCATCTCCATCAACGATTTGATGGGAAAATATCATAGCCGTTGCCGCCCCTGATGTGATGCCGTTCGCGATTAACGGTAGACGGAGAACTTCTTGGTCAGCGGCTTAAGCTGCTCGGTGTCACCGTAGAGCGCCACCGCCACGAAATCCAACTGCTCGTAAGGGGTATTGGCGGTGTCGGCGATCTGCTGCTCGGCGGAGTGCGACAGCATGGTGGTGGTGAAGAAGTTGGACAGCACGCCCTCCTCCTTGCATTTGAGGAGCAGGTTGCTGAGCTGGCTGCTGTTTTTAGCCTGCAGGATCACGATCGGGTAGTGGCTCATATTGGCGCTGACGCCGTCGAGGCTGCTCGGATAGTGGTGAAACTCGCGCTGCTCGATAAGATCGGTGATGCCCGCCGTCAGATGGCAGGAGGCGTTAAACAGCGTGGCCGGTTCGTGATTGCGGTTGAGGATGATATAAAACTTTTTCTCGTTGTCGCTGTACATACTCTTCTCCTTGAATAGACAGCCAGTTTTACCCAACCGGCGCACGGTTTCAAGGCGCGATAAGGGGCCGCGTCCGGCCCCGTGATAGCACTGCCGGCTCAGACCGCGCCTTCGCCAGGCCCCAGCGGCTGGGCCACCTGATGCAGCACGGTGATGTTCTGCAAAATAGTGCCGCCGTCGATCGGTTTCATCTGGCCGTCGCGATCTTTATAGTGCGTCGGCTTGGCGCCGTGGAAGAACAGCCCGGCGTTGACCTGCACGCCCAGATAGCCCGCGCTGGCCGGCAGGCGCTGCACGTCGGTCCAGGGGTTGGAAACCGGCACATACTGGAAGCCTGCGCTGGTCTTGGCATACAGCGGGCGCAACAGCGTGACAAAGGCCATCATCGGCGACAGCGCCTCTGTAAAGATCTGCACCGGCCGATCGACCGTCATCAAGAAACCCTGCGGCTGCTCCTCAACCGTGTCGAGGCTCAGGCTGCTGCTGATATCATCGCCCCGGCCGCCATAGCTCCATTCAATGGCCGGCGCCCGACTCTCGTTCATCATCTCTGACATACACTGCTCCTTATAAAGTGAATTCAACACGCCTGCTGCGTGCCGGAACAGTAAACCGCTGCAGGGGGGCGAGCGTCCACGCCGGGCGGCACGCTGGCGCACCAAACAACGAGGCGCGCAAATTAAAGCTCGAAATGAATAATTTCCCCACGTGACAGCGCAGCATTTGAACGACTTCTGTCGTAGCGCAGACGCATAGTGAGGGCGTTACCGCCACTGGAGAGTGTTATGACTGCGATTAGACCGGACGCCATCGACCGCATTTCCCCCGCCGCCACGCCCTGGCTGGCCGTCATCAACGTGCTGTTCGCCGGCATCGCCGCAGCGCTGCACGTGGGCAAGGCCACCATCGCGCTGCCGGCGCTGCAGGCCGAGTTCGGCCGCTCGCTGGAGGCGCTCAGCTGGGTCATTTCGGCCTTTCCCTTCGTCGGAGTGTTCGGCGGCATCGCCGCCGGGCTGCTGGTGCGCCGCTGGGGCGACCGGCGCCTGCTGGCGTTCGGGCTGCTGATCATCAGCGCCGCCAGCTTCGCCGGCGCCACGCTGCACGACTTCAGCGGGCTGATCGTCAGCCGCTTTGTCGAAGGCCTCGGCTTCGTGATCGTGGTGGTTGCCTCGCCGGCGGTGCTGAACCGCATCGTCGCCCCGGCGCAGCGCAACCTGGTGTTCGGCATCTGGAGCACCTTCATGCCGGCGGGCATCGCCATTTCACTGTTTTTCGGCCCGCATCTGGCCGACTGGCAGCAGAGCTGGCAGGCCGGTGCGGCGTTGACGCTGCTGGCCGCCCTGCTGCTGCCGCTGACCACGTCCCGCCGCGCCGCCAAGGCGCACGTTCCGCCGTTGCCGCTGCGACAAGCGCTGGGCGCGATGCTGCGGGCGCGCCAGCCGCTGTTGCTGGCGCTGATGTTCACCGCTTACAACCTGCAGTTTTTCTCGGTAATGACCTTTTTGCCGATCTTTCTGATGCAGCGCATCGGCCTGTCGCTGGCGGCCGCCGGCGGCATCAGCGCGGCGGCGGTGGCGGCCAACATCATCGGCAACCTCGCCGCCGGCGTGCTGCTGTCGCGCGGGCTACCCGCCAGAACGCTGCTCGCCGCCACCAGCCTGTTGATCGGGGTCTTCGGCGTCGGCATTTTCCTGCCGATGACGCCCAACGGCTTGCTGATCCCGCTGTGTTTCCTGTTCTGCGCCATCGCCGGCATACTGCCCGCCACCATTCTGGCCGCCACGCCGGCGGCGACGCCGGAACCGACGCTGCTGCCGCTGAGCCTCGGGCTGGTGATGCAGGGAAACTACCTCGGCCAGGTGATCGGCCCGGTCGCGCTGAGCGCCATCGTGGCCGCAGCCGGCTGGGCGGCCCCGGCGTGGCTGGTGCTGGCGGCGGCGGTGTCTGGAGCGGTATTGGCGCTGGCGGCTACGCTTCCGTCAGGAAATCGATGAATTTCCGCACCTTCAGCGGGACAAAGCGCGCATAGGGGTAAAGCAGGATGAAGGGACGCGAGGCGCCGGCGTAATCTTTCAATACCTCGACCAGCGCCCCGCTGCTCAACTCTTGTTCTACGGTAAAGCGATACACCTGCATCAGTCCGGCGCCGCTTTTCACCAGCGTCAGCGTAGCGAGGTAATCTTCCTGGCAAAGCCAGCGCCCGGCAGTATCCACGTTGCTGTTTTCGCCCTGAACCTTAAACGTCCAGGCGGTTTTTCTGCCGGTGCTGGGCAACGCATACTGAATGCAATCATGCCGGGCCAGATCCGCCGGCGTGAGCGGCGCAGGGTGGCGTTGCAAATAGCCCGGCGTCGCCACCACGATCAGTTCAGCCTCCTCCAGACGCCGCGCCACCAGGCCGGAGTCGTTCAGCTCGCTGCCGCGAATGGCGACGTCGAATTTATCTTCGGAGAAATCGATATTCTGATTGCTGACGTGCAGATTCAGCTTGAGATCGGGATAGCGTTGCGCAAACTCGGGCAAACGCGGCAACAGCCTAAAATGCGCGTACAGCGTCGGCGCGCTGATGCTGAGCGTGCCCACCGGTTTGTCCCGTTCGCCGGAAATGCTCGCCTCGGCCTCCATCAGCTGGCTCAGCGCCCGGCGACATTCCAGGTAATAACGCTGGCCGGCATCCGTGACGCGCATCTGGCGCGTGGTGCGGATAAACAGCTTCGCCTGCAATCGCGTCTCCAGGCGCGCGACCGAACGGCTGACCGCCGCAGGGGTTATCCCGGCGGCATTGGCCGCTGCGGTGAAGCTGCCGGTTTCTACCGTCAGGCAAAACAGCTCAATGCTGCCCACCTGAACGTCGTCAAAATGGCGTTGCATGTCTCTCCCTGCCAATTCATTACATAAGGTATAAATTAAAGTTCTTTCCCCCTCATTTTTCAATCATCAGGTATGGATTACCGTTCACGTACGATCAATCCCTATCCTGTCGAGGAGAGAAAATGAGCAAAGTAAAAACGGTCATCGTCACGGGCGCATCGAGCGGCTTGGGCTTCGCCATCGCGCAAGCCTACCTGGCGCGCGGCTATCAGGTTGTAGCAAACGCCCGTTCGCTTGAACGGCTGCAGGCGGCGGCGGACAAACTCGGCCGCCCGACCAATCTGCTGCTGGTGCCGGGAGACATTGCGCTGCCGGAAACCGCCGAACGGTTGTTCAGCCTGGCGATACAGGCTTTTGGTCAGGTAGATATTCTCATCAATAACGCCGGTATATTTATCGCCAAGCCGATCGCCGACTATACGCCGGAGGAGGTCGACGCGATGGTGGCAACCAATCTGAAAGGCTTCTTCTACCCGGCGCAGGCCGCCGCCCGGCATATGCAGCAACGCGGCGCCGGCCACATCGTCGCCATCACCGCGTCGATCGCCATGCAGCCCAACAGCAAAGTGCCCGCTTTGCTGCCGGTGCTGATTAAAGGCGGCCTTAACCACGCCGTGCGCGAGCTGGCATTGGAGTTAGCGCCGCACAACGTGATGGTCAACGCCGTGGCGCCCGGCATCATCGCCACGCCGATGCATCAAAATGATGAACAGAGCCTGGCGCAGATGCGGCAACTGGCGCCAACCGGCCGCGTCGGCCAGCCGCAGGACATCGTCGATGCGGTGCTGTATCTGACCGATGCCAATTTCGTTACCGGCGCGGCGCTCGCGGTTGACGGCGGCGCCACCGCCGGCGTCTGGTGAAACCGGGGAGAAACGCCATGCCATACGTCAACATTAAAGTGACCGACGAAGGGGTCAGCGCCGCGCAAAAGCGCATGCTGATCGAAGGAGCCACCACGCTGCTGGAGCGGGTGCTGAATAAGCCACGCCACACCACTTTCGTGGTGATTGACGAGGTAGCCACCGACAACTGGGGCGTCGGCGGAGAGAGCGTCACCGCCCTGCGCGCCAAAGAACGAGGCGAATGACGGGTGATTTATTCTGGGGATCCAGTGTCGTAGGGTACAGCCGCTAGTTATCGTTATCGGGTCTGCGTGGTGAGATCAATCACGCTCAGCGCGAAGGATAAGGCCAGTGATGGTCCAGACCCGATAATGACAAGGCGCCGGTCGCGGCAAGATAAACCAGCACGCCGGCGAAAGCGATCAGCAGCACCTTTTCGATAACGGCAAGTCGTTTGTGTTCAGTCATTTGCATTCTCCTTCGTGGTATCGGGCGAACGGCCGCCCTCCTAAAAACTAGGAAAGCCTGGCGCAGGCGGCAAGCGCGGCTCACAAAATGAAACACAATCGATAAATTTTGTTAATTATTTAGCCCTCTTTCTTTTCTCACGCCGCCGCCTGTTCACCGTGCGGCGCCCGCCTTTCCCTTAATAACCCTATGGAATACGCCACTAAAAATCCCCTACCGGTTAAGCAAAGGTGATGATAGTGTTGTTTTCATTCAGTTCATCTATGCTGAAAATTCATCTTTTGAGGGACGACTATGATGTCTAAAGGCATTTCCAAGGGATTCTTTATTCTGATCCTGTTCATCGTTACCGCCGCTTTTCTCGACGTGCTGGGGCCTTATTACTCCTCGGTGCTGTGGGCGGTTATTCTGGCGGTGATTTTCCATCCGGTGAAAAAGAAGTTGAAGCAGTACGTCGGCGAACGCAACGGCGTGGTGTCGCTGCTGACGGTGGCGCTGATTTGCCTGATCGTGTTCACGCCGTTGGCGATCATCGCCTCGTCGCTGGCGATGGAATTCAACGTGATCTACACCAAGCTGCAGACCAACAACAGCCAATTGCCGACCATGCTGGCGGACTTTATGCGCCACCTGCCCGGCTGGGCGCAGCGCTTCCTGGCGGAGCATAACCTCAACAGCGCCGCCGAGATCCAAAAGCAGCTTTCCGAGGTGGCACTCAAGGGCGGGCAATATCTGGCGGGCAGCGTGTTCCTGATCGGCAAGGGCACCTTCAACTTCGTCGTCGGCTTCGGCGTGATGCTCTATCTGCTGTTCTTCCTGCTGAAAGACGGCCCCTATCTGGTGAACCTGGCGCTCGAAGCGCTGCCGCTCTCCCAGCACGTGAAACACCACCTGTTCGTGAAGTTCGCCGCCGTTTCCCGCGCCACCGTCAAGGGCACGGTGGTGGTCGCCGTGGTGCAAGGCGCGCTCGGCGGGCTGGCGTTTTACTTTACCGGCATCGACGGCAGCCTGCTGTGGGGCGCGCTGATGGCATTCCTGTCGATCATCCCGGCCGTGGGCTCCGCCATCATCTGGGTGCCGGCGGTGATCTACTTCTTCGCCACCGGCATGCTGTGGAAAGGCATCTTCCTGGTGGTGTTCTTCGTGGTGGTGATCGGCCTGGTGGACAACATCCTGCGCCCGCTGCTGGTGGGCAAAGACACCAAAATGCCGGACTACCTGATCCTGATCTCCACCCTGGGCGGCATGGAGATCTACGGCATCAACGGCTTCGTCATCGGCCCCTTGATCGCCGCGCTGTTCATCGCCTGCTGGAACATCCTGTCCGGCCGCGACAGCGAGGAGAACATCGAAGAGATCGACGAAGAATTTATCGAGGAAGGCAAAAACCATCCCGACGCGGTGGAGTAAACCTCCCGCAGCGAATCACGCAGGGGCCCGTTTGGGCCCCTTTTTTTGTCTGTGGTATCCTTGCCAGGCTCACAAGGAAGAACGGGTTTCGTTATGCTTATTTTCTACGCCACGCTGGCCCTCGCCTTCACCCTGCTGTGCCTGCTGGCCCTTATCTCTTGCGCTTACCAGCTTTCGAAGCACGGCGACGTCAAATTTTTGGCCTCGCTTTCGGTGCTGATCTTCGCGCTGCTGGCCTTCTATGCCGCTTATGGCTACGTCAGCACCTGGCTGCAACAGCAGGCGGTCGATGTCCGGTTGTATTAGCGCAGCGGGATAAAAAAGACCTGCTCCGGATCGCCGTCATCGAGATTGTCAATCTGGCCGCTGGCGACAAATCCGGCGTTCAGCAGCCGCCGCTGCATCGGCAGGTTGGAACGATTGGTGGAAGAGAACAGCTTCGGGTGTCGGCAATGGGACTTCAATGCCGTAATCAACGCCTGCCCGACGCCCCGGCGGCGATAGCGCTCGCCGACCATCAGCATCTCGATAAAGCCGCAGCCGAAGAAGTGATAGTGCAGCACACCGTATCCCATCACCACGTCCTGTTCCTCGGCAAGATAGCAATCCCCCTGCCCGCACCAGGCGCGGATCTGCGCCGCACGCTGCGGTTCGTGTTCGGCGACGCTGTCGAGGGCGATCAGGGCTGCGACATCGCTGTCAGTGGCCTGGCGAACAAACATGTTTTAATCCTCATGCTGATGGATACGGCGACACCGCTTCAACGAAACGGCAACCGAAGCGGGATAATTTTTACATCCCCGCCGAATTTTGTAATCCTATTATAGAGTTACTAAAACACACGCCAAGGAAGGAAAGCTTTTCCCGATGAGCATACCGCAAATACCCGCCGCCCTGCTGTTTACCCTGCTGCTGGCGGGCTGCCAGTTCCACAAAACCGTGTTCCCGCCGCCGTATATCGGCACCCCGCAAGAGATCAGCACCTACGAAGTGAAAGGGCTGACGTTCGTCACCACCGTCACCTTCAGCGGCCTGTTCGCCGAAGATCTGGTGCGCGAATACGCACAGAAACATCACTATCGCTACTATGTGGTCACGATGCGCAGCAACGGTTTTAAAGACCGAAGCGAGCGCGTGAGCGCGATGATGTATCGGTAAGAGCCCCGGTCCTGATTTGCAAACCTGCATCAGGGTTCTACTTCAAAACCCCATCTCGCTCGATGCCGCCGCAGGTAAGCTCTGTTCTTTTCAGACAACCCGCTAATGTTCGCATCCAGCGGGATCTTTAACTCATCTAACAAGCTGCTCTTCGTCTGTGGATACAGCAGACGTCCATCATCGGCAAAACTAATCGTGCCGCGATCGAACAGCTTGTCCAGATTGGGGATTAACGGCAGACCATTGTGCGGATCCACTTTCTCTTCTGGGGTCGCAATCGACCAGGCAACGATGTGAGAGGCAATGAGAATGGACGGCTCAGCAATCCCCGTGACGGCGCACCGATTTCCCCACCGCTTAAACATTTTATCGCGATAGGGACCATGCCCAATCCGCGCCTGAATCACCCTTTCTTGCTCACCACCGACCTCTCTGGTGATTTCGACGGTATCCGCATGGAGGTTGATAGAGAGATTTTCCGAGATAAAACCGGCGATCAACGCGGCTGCCGGCGCGGGGATCTCGCACATATAGTTTTCGGTGCATCCGCCTTTCTTATTAAAAACGCGCGGAAGGCAAGCCTGGTTGTGCATGCGTATGAACGCCTGATTAAAAAGGGAAACATCAATAGGGAGTTCAAGACGCGTCAGTTCCAAATCGACTTGGGTACCCGCAATATGCGGCGGTCCCGCGACCCGATGCTCAGGCCGCGGTGCAGAGTAAGCATCGCGTACCACTGTCGCCACGCCGATAATCTTCCTACCTTTGTGGCAAAAAATCAGGTCACCCTCTTTGACTTTTTTGACCGTTTCCCACCCGGCAGGTTTAAACATGTTCCCAGTCTTATTTATTCCATATTGCGGCGCCCATAGGAATTCGCCCTTCAAAACTTCCGCGACGCTGCCACCGATGTTGACCCAGAAAAAACGCATGGCCACTCTTTTATAATCAGGAGTTTTAAGGGTTATCGTCACCATTCATCAAGGGCTTTAGTGATTTTCACCCATTAACGCAGGGTGACGGCAATAAAAAATCCCGGCCTTGACCGGGATAGCGTTGCACGGAAACAGCGTTGTTTATTCACTGCGGGCGAAATTCCAACGTGCTGCTTTTGACCGCTTCGTAAACCGCGGCCGTTGGCGGCTTAGGCAGACGCGCATTGGCGATTGCTTTGATCGCGGCCTGGCAAAGTTCCGGTTCCCCTTGTTCAGCCCGAATGCTGATCAGCATACCGTCCGGCGCCAGCTTGATGCTCAATGTGCAACGCTTGCCTGAGTAGGCTTCGGCATCTTTCAAATGGCTTTGAATCGCGGCCTGCAACTGGGCGATATAGTGTTCTTTATCTTTTCCCGGCGCCGGCTTCTTTGGGTCGCCAAGGTTGGTGAAAAGATCGTCAACCTCTTTATTTACCGGATCGGTTTGGCTGGGGGCCGTGCTCTTGGCGCACCCCGTTAATGCCGGCGCGGTCATCGCCGCCAATACTGTGGCAACGCCGGTTTTATAGCCTGAATGCGTTCTTTTCATATCCCTGTCCTTATGGATGTTGTCAGTTGAAAAACAATAACAATAGCAGCTCAATATTCACAATCGAAAAGTGATGTAAGACTCATAAAAAGCAGCCGTCAGCGTAGAAGACGAGAGTTTCGATGAAACAGCCCTCTCCCTTAAGGTTAAACGCATATTTTCCTCACATGTCAAATACACTCTCCATTTTGAAAAAATTAAAAAACATGTATATAACGATAAGGCACATTAATCCCCATTAACAATCAACATACTGAAATTCTCAATAATTCATACCTTTTCTTTGTTACGCTTTCGTTTTCGGTTTTTAAGCAGAACAATCACATCATGATAATATGCAACAAAAGCCAATATAAATACAGACACGACTATCAAAGCCAGGTAATTACTCTCTCTAATTCCTTGAATTATCTCCCCAATTGATAGATAACCATGAAGGAAACTGAAGAAAATAAGCATAAATGAAATCAAATTCAGCGCAGATGCTTTGATACAATAACGCTCAAGCTCGCTGGCGATATTGTTCAGACTGGTTAACTTTTTGTCCGTATCTTTATCTTCGGATATAAATAAGTCGTCTATTATTGCATTCGCATTTTTTAATTCAGCATTAGACGCATGGAATCCATGGAACACGGCACCAATCAATGTAATAAATATCACGATCCCCCATGAAGAAAACACATCCCAGTCAAAGTCAACATGAATACTGGCGTTTAAGTCACCTTTATTGAATGAAAGATCAACAATTTTAAAAACGAATACACATAACGCCATCCAAATAGTCATTATTGCAATTGATAATTGTACTGTTTTTCTGCCTCTATCCAGAGCAGTATTATATCTGTAAAGTATCAAACTAGAATTCATTATGCACCTCTTGATCGTCATTAAAAATGTATGTTAAAGGCAACTATTATCTATAACACTAAACCATCAAATTATTTCAAACAAAACAGTCCAATTAGGTATTATTAGAAAATGTAAAAACATGGTGGGTTAAGTTCCTGCATAATCATCTATACTTATATCAAAAAAAAGCCATAGAAACCATATCGGCAAGCCATAACCCATAGAAAATCGATAGTCTATTTTGACCTAAAAATAGATTCCTCAATACGAATAAAAATCATAAAAACGTTAAAATAATACAACCGAAAAATGCCTATATTCAGGTACATTATTTTTCCGAATCATTAACAAGTCACCTTACGGAATTATGTCAATGATTATTAAATATGCATCAAGACGAACACGCTGAGATTTGTCTTCCATTAAAAAACCGAACGTATTAAATATGCCTAAAGGTAGCACCACGAAGCTCTGAACATTTCAGCAAATTAGCACCTTTTATGCCTCTAACGTCCAGGTAAACCTCCCCCCCAGGTAGTAGAGTGTTAGACTAATCGTCCAGTAGCAGACTTTCGATTAGTATTGCTAATTTAGCAAAACGGTTTTCGTATTGACTATCCAGACGCACTCATAACCCATTGAATAAAATAATTATTTGGTTTTTCTTGCTGTTTATCCCTTAGTCCATCTGATATTCTCTGTTTATACTCTATAACCAAGGTAGCGATTATCTCCGATTGTTGGCGGCCAATTTCTTTAGTTCTGCCACCTGGATCTCCCCTTTCCCTGCGTCAAGCAGCTATAATCCAAAAAGTGGAGTTTTTTGAAAACGATAAGGAGGGAGTATGTACAAAACTATTTTGGTTCCCGTGGATATTACCGAGCCGGAGTTAACACAGCAGGTCATCCCGCATGTCAACGCGCTCGCCAGGCTCGAAGACTCCCACGTCCATTTCCTGGCGGTGATCCCGTCGCGCGCCACCTATGCCGCTTTCGGCTTTGCCGCCACGGCGGCGATAGAAACCAAAGACGAAATCATTGCGGTAGCAACCGAGGGGCTGGCAAAAGCGGCCAAAGAATTCAGCGTGCCTGAAGATAGAGTGACCACGCACGTTGCCGTCGGCGATCCCAAAGATCAGATCCTGGAGCTCGCCAATGCGCTCAACGCGGAGATTATCGTGATGGGTTCCAACCGCCCTTCTGCCATCACTTATCTCCTCGGCTCCAATGCCACCGCCGTCGTCCGCCACGCCAATTGCCCGGTGCTGGTGGTGCGTGAATCGGCTAACGCCACTCAGTGATCTTGTCCGATACCTCACACATATTTGAACCGTAAAAAAAACGGGAGCCCTAAGGCTCCCGTTCTCATTTAACGCTTTAACACCATTACATGTGTTTAACGATAGCGTCGCCAAACTCTGAACATTTCAGCAGTTTAGCGCCTTCCATCAGGCGTTCGAAGTCATAGGTCACGGTCTTGGCGGCGATGGCGCCTTCCATGCCCTTAACAATCAGGTCAGCCGCTTCGAACCAGCCCATGTGGCGCAGCATCATCTCTGCAGACAGGATGATGGAGCCTGGGTTCACTTTGTCCTGGCCGGCGTACTTCGGCGCGGTGCCGTGAGTCGCTTCGAACAGGGCGCAGTCGGAGCCGATGTTGGCGCCCGGCGCGATGCCGATGCCGCCGACCTGGGCCGCCAGGGCGTCGGAGATGTAATCGCCGTTCAGGTTCATACAGGCGATCACGTCGTATTCCGCCGGGCGCAGCAGGATCTGCTGCAGGAAGGCGTCGGCGATCACGTCTTTAACCACGATCTCTTTGCCGGTGTTCGGGTTCTTGATCTTCAGCCATGGGCCGCCGTCGATCAGCTCGCCGCCGAACTCTTCGCGCGCCAGCTCATAGCCCCAATCCTTGAAGGCACCTTCGGTGAACTTCATGATGTTGCCTTTGTGAACCAGGGTCACGGAGTCACGGTCGTTGGTGATGGCGTATTCGATCGCCGCACGCACCAGACGCTTGGTCCCTTCTTCGGAGCATGGCTTCACGCCGATACCGCACTGCTCCGGGAAGCGGATTTTCTTCACGCCCATTTCGTCGCGCAGGAATTTGATCACTTTGTCCGCTTCGGCGGAGCCGGCTTTCCACTCGATGCCGGCGTAGATGTCTTCGGCGTTTTCGCGGAAGATCACCATGTCGGTCAGCTCAGGCTGTTTCACCGGGCTTGGGGTGCCCTGGTAGTAACGCACCGGGCGCAGGCACACGTACAGGTCCAGCTGCTGGCGCAGGGCCACGTTCAGAGAACGGATGCCGCCGCCGACCGGGGTGGTCAGGGGGCCTTTGATGGCGACGCGGTAGTCGCGGATCAGGTCCAGAGTTTCGTCCGGCAGCCACACGTCTTTACCGTAAACGTGGGTAGATTTTTCGCCGGTGTAGATTTCCATCCAGGAGATTTTACGTTCGCCGTGGTAAGCCTTTTTAACGGCCGCATCAACCACGTGGATCATGGCAGGAGTCACGTCAACGCCGATGCCGTCGCCTTCGATGAACGGAATGATCGGGTTATGAGGAACAACCAGTTTACCCTGGGCGTCAACCGTGATTTTTTTACCTTCTGCCGGAACAACTACTTTGCTTTCCATCAACCTCTCCTTCAAGCGCAATTTTGTTAATGCTTTGTAAGATGCGTGTAGATACTACTTGAATATTCGGTCCGCGCCAATCCGAAACGGATTCGGTTATAATGCGCTTATCATCCGTAATCTCAACCGTTATGAAAAAATTCTCTGTTAGAAATCACAACGTTAAACGATTCAGCAAGCCGAATGCCGCCAAATCCGCCGCGCCGAAGGGGCCGCGCCGCATTGTGTTATTCAACAAGCCCTTCGACGTGCTGCCGCAGTTCACCGACGAAGCCGGCCGCGCCACGCTGAAAGAGTACATCCCCTTCCCCGACGTTTACGCCGCCGGGCGCCTGGATCGCGACAGCGAGGGGCTGCTGGTGCTGACCAACGACGGCCAGCTGCAGGCGCAGCTCACCCAGCCTGGCAAACGCACCGGCAAAATTTACTATGTGCAGGTCGAGGGCGCGCCGCAGGAGAGTGATTTGGCGCCGCTGCGCAGCGGCGTCACGCTGAAAGACGGGCCCACGCTGCCCGCCGGGGTGGAATTGGTGGCCGAGCCGCAGTGGCTGTGGCCGCGCAATCCGCCGATCCGCGAGCGTAAATCCATCCCCACCAGCTGGCTGAAAATCACCCTGTTCGAAGGGCGAAACCGCCAGGTGCGCCGCATGACGGCGCATATCGGGTTCCCTACCCTGCGCCTGATTCGCTACAGTATGGGTAATCTTTCGCTGGGTTCACTGCAGCCCGGTGAATGGAAAACCATCGATTCCCTGTAGACCGATAACTGATGGAGGCGCCATGAAACACGTTCCGATCGCGCTGCTGCTCGCCGCTCTGGCGGCCCCGTTCGCCGCCCCTGCCGCCAGCTTCGACTGCGCCAAGGCGGCAGGCAGCGATGAACGCGCCATCTGCGCCAACCGCACGCTGAACGATCTGGACGTGCAAATGGCCACCAAATATCAATTTCTGCGCGGCCTGTTCGCCATGGGCGCGCGCGGCGCGATGCAGGACAGCCAGCAAGCCTGGCTGACCAAGCGCCAGCGGTGCGGCGGTGACACCGCCTGCCTGCTGCAAAGTTACCGCACCCGCATCGCCGAGCTGGACGATATCTACCGGCGCATCGACAAACCGCTGTAAGGAGACCGCATGTTCAAACCGCACGTCACCGTCGCCTGCGTGGTGCACGCCGCCGGCAAATTTTTAATTGTCGAAGAAACCATCAACGGCAAAGCGCTGTGGAATCAGCCGGCCGGCCATCTGGAGGCCGACGAGACGCTGGTGCAGGCCGCCGAGCGCGAGCTGTGGGAAGAGACCGGCATCCGCGCCACACCGCAGGCGTTCCTGCGCCTGCACCAATGGATCGCGCCGGATCGCACGCCGTTTCTGCGCTTCTGCTTCGTCATCGAGCTGGAACAGCCGCTGCCGACCGAGCCGCACGACAGCGACATCGATCGCTGCCTGTGGCTGAGCGCCGACGAGATTTTGCAGGCGCCCAACCTGCGTTCCGCGCTGGTGGCGGAGAGCATTCGCAGCTATCAGCAGCCGGAGCGCTACCCGCTGTCGCTGGTCGGCAGCTTCGCCTGGCCGCATTAAGGGCGCCGGGCAGCACAAGATGAACAGTGCGCCGGCGCGGCCAACGTGGTAAAATCCTGCGCTTGTTTTTATCAGCACGGTTCGTGTTCAAGTTCGTGAGATCCCCATGTCAGACAACAGCCAGAAAAAAGTAATCGTCGGTATGTCCGGCGGCGTCGACTCTTCCGTTACCGCCTATCTGTTACAGCAACAGGGCTATCAGGTCGCTGGGCTGTTCATGAAGAACTGGGAAGAAGACGACGACGAAGAGTACTGCTCCGCCGCGACCGATCTGGCCGACGCGCAAGCGGTCTGCGACAAGCTGGGCATCGAACTGCACACGGTGAACTTTGCGGCGGAATACTGGGACAACGTGTTTGAGCTGTTCCTGGAGGAGTACAAGGCCGGCCGCACGCCGAACCCGGACATCCTGTGCAATAAAGAGATCAAATTCAAAGCCTTCCTGGAGTTCGCCGCCGAAGATCTGGGGGCCGATTTCATCGCCACCGGCCACTACGTGCGCCGCCAGGACGTGGGCGGCAAAAGCCGCCTGCTGCGCGGCGTCGACGGCAACAAAGATCAGAGCTACTTCCTCTATACCCTGAGCCACGAGCAGGTGGCGCAGAGCCTGTTCCCGGTCGGCGAGCTGGAGAAGCCGGAGGTGCGCCGCATCGCCGAGCAACTGGAGCTGGTCACCGCCAAGAAGAAAGACTCTACCGGCATCTGCTTTATCGGCGAGCGCAAGTTCCGCGACTTCCTCGGCCGCTACCTGCCGGCCCAGCCGGGCCCGATCGTCAGCGTTGACGGCCAGACCGTCGGCGAACACCAGGGTCTGATGTATCACACCCTGGGCCAGCGCAAAGGGCTGGGCATCGGCGGCCTGAAAGACAGCAGCGAAGATCCGTGGTACGTGGTGGATAAAGACGTGGCCAACAACGTGCTGGTCGTCGCGCAGGGGCACGATCACCCGCGCCTGATGTCCGTAGGCCTGATCGCGCAGCAGCTGCACTGGGTGGATCGTCTGCCGCTGAGCGGCCCGTTCCGCTGCACGGTGAAGACCCGCTATCGCCAGCAGGATATCCCTTGCACCGTGACCCCGCTCGACGACGAACGCATCGAAGTGCGTTTCGACGAGCCGGTCTCCGCCGTCACCCCCGGTCAGTCGGCGGTATTCTACCAGGGCGAAATCTGCCTCGGCGGCGGCATCATCGAACAGCGCCTGGCGTAATTCGCCTGCCGCCCAAGAAAAACGCTGCGTTTACCGCAGCGTTTTTTTATTCAAAATTCCACCTGCGCCCCCAGCTCGATCACCCGGTTCGGCGGGATTTCGAACAGGTCCGGCGCCCGCAGCGCGTTGCGCTGCAACAGCTGGAACACCTTGCCGCGCACGCGCAGATACCAGGGCCGTTTGCCCAGCACCAGCGTATCGCGCGACATGAAGAACGAGGTCTCGTTCATGGTGAAGCTCATCCCCTCCAGCCCGCAGCGGTAAAGAATGTCCGTCACGTTGGGCGTCTCGCGCCAGCCGTAGCTCGCCACCACCCGCCAGAAACTCGCCGACAGCTGTTCGATCGCCACCCGCTGCACGTTGTGCACGTACGGCATGTCGGTGGTGACGATGGTCAGCAGCACCACGCGCTCGTGCAGCACCTTGTTGTGCTTCAGGTTATGCAACAGCACCAGCGGCACCGCATGCGGCGTGCGCTCCATAAACACCGCGGTGCCCGGCACCCGCTTCGGCGGCGCCTTCTCCAGCGACTCGATCAGCGCGCTCAGCCCTTCCTGATTGTCGCGCAATCGGCGGATCAGGCGCGAACGCTCGGTCTTCCAGGTCAGCATGATCAGCAGAATGATTAGCCCGAGCGCCACCGGCAGCCAGCCGCCGGTCGCCAGCTTGATCAGGTTGGCGCCGAACAGCGGCACGTCGATGCACAGCATGACCAGCAGCATCAGCCCGCCCAGATAGCGCGGCCAGCCCCAGTTTTTCACCGCCACGATGCTCAGCAGAATCGACGACAGCAGCATGGTGCCGGTTACCACGATGCCGTAGGCCGAGGCCAGGTTGCTGGAGTGTTTGAAGCTGACGATCACGATCAGCACCGCCGCGAACAGCAGCCAGTTCACCACCGGAATGTAGATCTGCCCGGACTCCTGATCGGAGGTATAGATGATGCGCATCGGCGGCAGGTAACCCAGCCGCACCGCCTGCCGCGTCAGCGAGAACACGCCGGAGATAACCGCCTGCGAGGCGATCACCGTCGCCAGCGTAGCGATCACCAGCAGCGGGATCAGCGCCCAGGTCGGCGCCAGCAGGAAGAACGGGTTATTGATCGCCGCCGGGTTGGCCAACAGCAGCGCCCCCTGGCCGAAGTAGTTCAGCACCAGCGCCGGCGCCACCAGCGTAAACCACGCCAGGCGGATCGGTTTTTTACCGAAGTGGCCCATATCGGCGTACAGCGCTTCAGCGCCGGTGACCGACAGCACCACCATGCCCAGCGCAAAGAACGACACGGCCTTGTATTCGAGGAAGAAATTCACCGCCCAGTAAGGGTTCAGCGCCCGCAGCACGCCGGGGTGATGCAAAATGCCGCCGAGGCCCAGCAGCGCCAGCGTCAGGAACCAGATAACCATCGCCGGGGCGAACAGTTTGCCGACGCTGCCGGTGCCGCGTTTTTGGATCGCGAACAATGCGGTCAGCACCAGCAGCGACAGCGGTACGATAAAGCTGTCCAGCTCGGGGGCGATAATCTGCAGCCCCTCGATGGCCGAGAGCACCGAAATGGCCGGGGTGATCACCCCATCGCCGTAAAAGAAGCTGCCGCCCACCAGCCCGATCAGCACCGCCGCCGGCACCCAGCGCGCATCCAGCTTGCGGATCGCCAGCGACATCAGCGTCAGAATGCCTCCCTCGCCGTCGTTGTCGGCGCGCATCACGAAACAAATGTATTTAATCGACACCACCAGCGTCAGCAGCCAGAAAATCAGCGATAAAAAGCCGTAAATCGAGGCCGGCGTCAGGGTGATGCCCTCCTCCGCCGTCAGGCATTCGCGCAGGGTATACAGCGGGCTGGTGCCGATATCGCCGTACACCACGCCGATGGCCGCCAGCGTCACCGCCGGCAGTGGCTGCTTGTTTTTTACGTGCATATAAAGGTCTTTATTTGAGGGTTCACGTTGGCAGTATAGATGCAGCCGCCGCACTTTATTTGCCGCAGCAACAATAAGTTCGCGCCGCCGCGCCGGCGATTTTCGTCGCCTATTTGCGCAGTTCTGCGCCGCACGGCACCTCCGCCTCACCGCAGACGTATTAGACGCTGGGTTTACCCTCGATTTTGTGGCATGATCCGCGGCATTCGTTGTCATCGTTGTTACAGCCACGCCCGATCGTTACCGTTCGCGGCCGCCGCCGTTACCCCTGCGATACACACAACCTTATGCAGTAAGCCATGTACCGTTCACCGCGTTTACAGGAGTCATCGTGGCGAAGAATTATTATGACATCACGCTGGCCATGGCGGGCATCAGCCAGTCGGCGCGTTTGGTTCAGCAGTTGGCCCATGAAGGGCAATGCAACCGCGAAGCGTTTCAGACCTCGCTGAAAAGCCTGCTGCAAATGGATCCGCCCTCCACGCTGGCGGTGTTCGGCGGCGAAGAACGCAATTTGATGGTCGGCCTCGAAACCCTGATGGGCGTGCTGAATGCCAACAACAAAGGGCCGGGCGCGGAACTGACCCGCTACACCATCAGCCTGATGGTGCTGGAGCGCAAGCTCAACGCCAACAAACAGGCGATGAACACGCTCGGCGAACGCCTCGGCCAGCTCGAGCGCCAGCTGGCGCACTTCGATCTTGAATCGGACACCATCATCAGCGCGCTGGCCGGCATTTACGTCGACGTGGTCAGCCCGCTCGGGCCGCGCATCCAGGTGACCGGCTCGCCGGCCATCCTGCAGAACCCACAGGTGCAGGCCAAGGTTCGCGCCACGCTGCTGGCCGGCATTCGCGCCGCCGTGCTGTGGCAACAGGTCGGCGGCAGCCGCCTGCAGTTAATGTTTTCCCGTAATCGTCTGTTCAAGCAGGCGCAAAATATCGTTGCTCATTGTTAATCGATCCCAGGAGTTGCTACCGATGGAATTATCCTCACTGACCGCCGTTTCCCCCGTTGATGGACGCTACGGTGATAAAGTCAGCGCACTGCGCCCCATTTTCAGCGAATACGGTCTGCTGAAATTCCGCGTACAGGTTGAAGTACGTTGGCTGCAAAAACTGGCCGCCTGCGCAGAAATCAAGGAAGTTCCCGCTTTTGACGCCGACGCAAACGCTTTCCTCGACAAAATCGTCGCGGAATTCAATGAAGAAGACGCACAGCGCATCAAAACCATCGAGCGCACCACCAACCACGACGTGAAAGCGGTCGAGTATTTCCTGAAGGAAAAAGTGGCGGCGGTGCCTGCGCTGCACGCGGTGTCCGAGTTCATCCACTTCGCCTGCACCTCCGAAGACATCAACAACCTGTCGCACGCGCTGATGCTGCAAAGCGCCCGTCAGGACGTGGTGCTGCCTTACTGGCGCAAGATCATCGACGCGCTGAAAGGGCTGGCGCAGGAATACCGCGATATCCCGCTGCTGTCGCGCACCCACGGCCAGCCGGCGACCCCGTCAACCGTCGGTAAAGAGTTCGCCAACGTGGCTTACCGCATGGAGCGCCAGTACCGCCAACTGGAGCGCGTGGAGATCATGGGTAAAATCAACGGTGCGGTCGGCAACTACAACGCCCACATCGTCGCCTACCCGGAAGTGGACTGGCATCAGTTCAGCGAAGCGTTCGTCACCTCGCTCGGCATCACCTGGAACCCGTACACCACCCAGATCGAACCGCATGACTACATCGCCGAACTGTTCGACTGCGTAGCGCGTTTCAACACCATTCTGATCGACTTCGACCGCGACATCTGGGGCTACATCGCCCTGAACCACTTCAAGCAGAAGACCATCGCCGGCGAAATCGGTTCTTCCACCATGCCGCACAAGGTCAACCCGATCGACTTCGAAAACTCCGAAGGCAACTTGGGGCTGGCCAACGCCGTGCTGGGCCACCTGGCGGGCAAACTGCCGGTTTCCCGCTGGCAGCGCGACCTGACCGACTCCACCGTGCTGCGTAACCTGGGCGTGGGCCTGGGTTACGCGCTGATCGCCTATCAGGCCACCCTGAAGGGCATCAGCAAGCTGGAAGTCAACCAGGCGCACCTGCTGGACGAACTGGATCACAACTGGGAAGTGCTGGCCGAGCCGATCCAGACCGTGATGCGCCGCTACGGCATCGAAAAGCCTTACGAGAAATTGAAAGAGCTGACCCGCGGCAAGCGCGTGGACGCCGCCGGCATGCAGGCGTTCATCGATGGCCTGGCGCTGCCGGAAGAAGAGAAAACCCGTCTGAAGGCGATGACCCCGGCCAACTATATCGGCCGCGCCACCACCATGGTCGACGAGCTGAAGTAAGCGCGTTAGACCCACAACGACAAGGCGGCCCACGGGCCGCCTTTTTGCTTATTATTCGCCGCGCAACACCTGCAGCCGGGCTATCTGCCGCCCCTGCGCATCGAAGTTGTCCGCACTCAGCCAACGCGCCAACGCCTGCCGCACCGCCGGCCAACGGTCAATGGTGATGGCGAACCAGTCGGTATCCCGGCTGCGCCCCTTGACGATCACCGCAAAGCGGAAGTTGCCCTCGTAACGGAAGCCGAAGCGCAGCGCGGCCTGGCGCGATGGCGCGTTATGGCTGTCGCACTTCCACTCGCAGCGGCGATAGCCCAGCGTGTCGAAGGCATAACGCAGCAGCAGCGCAATGGCTTCGGTGGCGCTGGAGCGCTGTTTCATCAACGGCGACCAGCTGACGTGGCCGATCTCCAGCACGCCGTTGGCCTCGTCGATGCGCATCAGCGCCACCGTCCCCACCGGCGCGTCGCTGGCGGCGTCGAACACCGTCAGATTGACCAGCGTCGGGTTGGCCTGCAGCGTCTCCAGGTGCTGCAACATCGCCGCCGGCGTGTCGGGCCGTTCGATAGACAGATAGGTCCAGTCGCGGCCGTCCGGCGCCAGCTGGAAAGCGTCATACAGCGCGGCGTAATCCCGTTGCGGATCGAGCGGCGCCAGTGAACAGAAACGCCCGCCGAGCGTTGCGCCGCCCGGGCGGCGAGCCGGCTGCCAATCCGGCATCGGTTCGCCAATCGGCTGACCATAACGATTCATTGCCATACGCGCCTCCTGCGGTTAACGGGTATACACGATAAACGAGCTTCTTCTGCCGATTTTGTCGTACAGCGAACGCGCCGGCGCGTTGTACTCCTGGGTCATCCAATAGACCCGATCGCTGCCGCGCGCCTCCGCCAGCCGATACGCCTGTTCGAACAGTTTTTCCGACACTTTATGGCCGCGCGCCTGCGGGGACACATAGAGATCTTCGATATAACAATAGCCCACCACGCTCCAGGTGGACGGATGGAATACCAGGTTCATCAGCCCCAGCAGCCGGCCGTCGGCATCCTCCGCCACCAGCCCGTACACCTGTTCATCCTGCCCCAAGCGTTCGAAGGTGCGATCGGTCACCTGCGGCGCCACCTCGGCGCGGTAAAAGTCGAGATAGCCCTGCCACAACGCCAACCATTGCGCTCTGTCGTCGCCATTGATTCTGCGGATGGTCACTTCACGATTTGATGGGTTCATAGCGCCTCACGGGTTAAGATATTATTTCCATTAGGGAAATAACCGAATAGCGGCAGAATACACCGCGCAGCGACGGCGTAATACGGACCAATTCAAAACGGCGAGCAGACCAATTTTAACCGCCGTTTTCCCGCGGCAGCGCGTTGAACACCTGCGCCAGCGTGGCGATAAAACGCACGATCTCGTCCGGCGTGTAGGCCGAGAAACCGAGCACCAGCGCCCCTCGCTGCGGCGCGCCGGTGTAGAAGTCCGCCAAGCCGTACAGCCGGATGCCCCGTTCGGCCGCCGCCGCCACCAGCCGCCGCTCCGTCGCCGCATCCGCCAACGGGCAAACCAGCTGCAGCCCACCCTGCGGCAAGGCCGGGCGCGTCCAGGGTGCGAGATGGCGTTGCACCGCATCGTACAGCACATCCAGCCGCGCCTTGTAAAGCGTGCGCATATTGCGCAGATGCTCGGCGTAGCCGCCCTCGTGCAGGCAGTGGAACAGCGTCATCTGCGCCAGCGCCGAGGTGTAGCCGTCCTGAAACTGCCTGGCGGCGACCAATGGCCGCACCAGCTGCGGCGGCGCAATCATGAAGCCGATGCGCAGCCCCGGAAACAGCGTCTTGCTGAAGGTGCCGATGTACAGCGTGCGCCCGCCGCTGTCCAGCCCCTGCAGCGCCGCCTTGGTTTGTCGATCGTAGTTGAACTCGGCGTCATAATCGTCTTCGATGATCCAGGCCCGCCGACGCTGGGCCCACTGCAACAGCGCCAGACGCCGCTCGAGGCTCAGCGAGTACCCCAGCGGGTAGTGATGGGACGGCGTGATGTAAACGCCCCGCCCGCCGCCCGAAGCCTGCATCAGTTGCCCGACGTCCAGCCCCTGCTCATCAATGCCGATCGGCCGCGCCTGCAGCCCCGCCGACTGCACCAGTTTTTTCGCCCCCTGGTAACCCGGCTCTTCGACGAATACCGCATCGCCGGGATCGAACAGCACCTGCGTGCACAGCGCCAGCGCCTGCTGAGAGCTGGTGACCACGATCACCTGCTCCGCCGTCGCCTTGACGCCCCGCTCCCGCTGCAAATAGTGCGCGATCTCCGCACGCAGCTCCGGCAAGCCCTGCGGATCGGCATAACCCAACAGCCGCTCGCCGTGCCGCCGCAGCGCCTGCTTTTCCCACTGCAGCCATGAATCGATGGGAAACGCCCGCAGATCCGCCAGCGAGGGCGTCAACGAGGCCTGGCGGCTGGTGTGCGGCGTATGGCTGACCGCCAGCAACGCCCGGCCGCGATCGCTTAACTCGCGTTCCGCCAGCCGCGCCTCCTGGCCTGCCTGCGTCGCCAGCAGTTCACGGCCGAGCAGCGTATCGCAGCGATAACGCACAAAGCTGCCGCGCCCCACCGTTCGGCTGATGAACCCCTCCGCCTCCAGCCGCGCGTAAGTCTGTTCCACCGTGTCACGCGCCACCGCCAGCCGGGCCGCCAACGCGCGGCTCGGCGGCAGCTTCGCCCGCCACGGCAGTTCCCCGGCGGTGATGAGCCGCAACAGGGCCTGGTGCAGCGCCGAACGTCGGGTCAGCCCCTGCTGACGCTGCTGGGTGAAGGCTGCCAGGATTGCCGCGTCGTCCGCGTGTCGTGGGGTGTCACTCATGGGCAGTCTGTTTCTCCGAGCCTGGGGCGATAGCACACTACTCTACCTCATTTCTCCCAGCGGCGGCGGCAGTTGCGCTGCCCGGCGAAATCCCCTTAAATAAGCCATCGCATTGCGGCTACAGGACTTCCGTCAGCTATGAGCAAGGAGATCAACCAGCGTCTGCTGGAAAAACTGCTGCAGGATCTGGCCAGCGCGGGCGCGATGCCGTTGTATCTGCGCTTTAACGCCTCGGTGCGCCAGGCTATCGAGCAAGGATTGCTGAGCGCGGGGGATTTCCTGCCTAGCGAGCGCCTGTTCACCGAACAACTCGGCATCTCGCGCATCACGGTGCGCAAAGCGCTGGCCTGCCTTGAGCAAGACGGCATCATTGGCCGTTCACGCGGCTACGGCACCTTCATCCAGCCGCAACGGCCCGCGCCGAAGCTGCGCTATTCCTTAGCGGACATCAAAGGGTTCTCGCGCGAGGCGGCGCAACAGGGGCGTCAGCCGGACACGCAATGGATCAGCCGCGAGCGGGTGCCGGCCAGCGCCGAACTGGCGGAAAGGCTCCAGCTGGCGGTTGGAGCGCCGATCTACCAACTCAAACGCATTCACTTTATCGATCGGCGGCCGATGTCGGTGGCGGTGTCCTACGTGGTGGTGGCGGCGATTGCCAACATCGACGAGATTGGCATCTCGCTCTACGATTACTTCCGGCGCAATAATGTGGAGATGGGCTCGCTGCGCAGCCAGGTCAGCGCGGCGATGGCCGACGACGATATCCGCCGGACGCTGCAGCTATCAGAACCGATGCCGCTGCTGATCGTGCGCCAGACGCTGTTCGACCACCGCAAGAAGCCTGTCGAATACAGCGAAAGCTTCTGCCGCAGCGACATGTATGAGTTTACCAGCGAAAGCTGATCCGTTACGCCTCGCCCTGTCGGCGGCGGCGAAAACGCACGAACGCCTGGGCATACGCCTCAACGTCCAGCGGATTCACCCGTTTTAACTCCGCCAGCAATCCGGGTTCGATCGCTTCTGCACCGTGCAGCGCACCGCAGACAGCGGTGGCCATCGCGCCGATGGTGTCAGTATCGCCGCCCAGGTTGGCGCACAGCACCGCGCAACGGGTAGGATCGGTTTGCGCCAGCTGCACCATCGCCAGCGCCGCCGGCACCGACTCGATGGTGCTCACCCCGGCGCCGATCAGTTGATATATCCGCTCAGAGGCCTGCTCGGGATCGGCGGCCTCATCCACCACCTGAAACGCCAACTCGATGCGCGCCGCCAGCGAGGGGCTGAACGTCGTCTCCTGCCGGCGCTGGGCATACTCCGCCACGCCCGGCAGCGCCAGACGAATCGAGGCCCAGTCCGCGCCCTCCACCGCTCGCGCGACGGCCCAGGCGATCGCCACCGCACCGGCGACGGCGATGTCGGATTTGTGCGTCGGGCTGGAGGCCAGCCACACCTGCTGGCAGAAATCCTCCAGCGGCGCGGACGGCAGCACGCAGCCCAAAGGCGAAATGCGCATCGCCGCGCCATTGGTGATGCCGTTGTTTTCCAACTCGGCGATCGGCGTGCCCGCTTTCTGCTCGCTCAACGCCAGTTTGGAACTGGGGCCGAGAATGTTCTTGTTGAAGGCGTCAAAACTGTCCACCCAGCGGATCACGTTGCGGGCGATCAGTTCCGGCACCACCTCGCCTTCCGCTTCCCGCAGCGCATCGGCCAGCGCTAACGCCATCGCGGTATCGTCGGTATATTGCCCGGCTTTGAAGTAACAGGCGGCGGTGTTCTCCGCCGGCCCATCGAGAAAGCCGTCTATCCAGCCGAAATGGCGCTTAACCCGCTCGCGCGGCCACAGCTCGGAAGGCATGCCGAGCGCGTCGCCCAGCATCTGTCCGTAAAGTGCGCCCGCTATGCGTTCTGCCTGGGTTAACTGCTTCATCCGTCGCTCCTGAGAAAATGTACCGTTGCCTCAATAATACCTTATTAGTACCTTTAAAGCTTATCAAGCGCCCCGGCTCACACTTCCCTTTCGCGGGCAATGCCCGGGGCGTTTAAGTTGCGTTTAATGTTGCCCCGCCGCTGTTTATCCGACGTTTATCAGAGCTTGTCGATAATGTCGGCGAACAAATTGATAACGCTTATTTTAATACATTGCTTCGGCTCTCTTGCGAGCCGGGCGGGTTATACCTACCATAGCCTCAGCACTTTTTGTCAAAATGGTTCAGGTGGCCGCGTTATTCCCTGACACGCCGCAGAGCGTGTTCCCTTTTATCGCGTGGGTGACAGGACGTTCACCCGCATAGTCACAGGAGTTCGCCATGCGAGTACTGGTTGTTGAAGATAATGGTTTGCTGCGTCACCACCTTTCCGTTCAGATGCGCGAGATGGGCCATCAGGTCGACGCGGCCGAAGACGCCAAGGAAGCCGATTATTTCCTGCAGGAACACGCGCCGGATATCGCCATCGTCGATCTCGGCCTGCCGGGTGAGGACGGCCTGAGCCTGATCCGCCGCTGGCGCGCCCATCAGACCAAGCTGCCGATCCTGGTGCTGACCGCCCGCGAAAGCTGGCAGGACAAAGTGGCGGTGCTGGAAGCCGGCGCCGACGACTATGTCACCAAGCCGTTCCACCTGGAAGAAGTGATCGCCCGCATGCAGGCGCTGATGCGCCGCAACAGCGGCCTGGCTTCGCAAGTGATCGTGCTGCCGCCGTTCCAGATCGATCTGTCGCGCCGCGAACTGAGCGTCAACGATCAACAGATCAAGCTGACCGCCTTTGAATACACCATCATCGAGACCCTGATCCGCAACGCCGGCAAGGTGGTGAGCAAGGATTCGTTGATGCTGCAGCTCTACCCGGACGCCGAACTGCGTGAAAGCCACACCATCGACGTGCTGATGGGCCGTTTGCGCAAGAAAGTGCAGGCGGAATACCCGCATGAAGTGATCACCACGGTACGTGGCCAGGGCTATCGTTTTGACGCGAAGTGAACATGATGTTCAACAAGAATAAAAAACCGTTTTCGCTGCGTGCCCGCTTCCTGATGGCGACCGCCGGGGTGATCCTGGCGCTGTCGCTCTCTTACGGTTTGGTGGCGGTCGTCGGCTATATCGTCAGCTTCGACAAAACCGCCTTCCGTCTGCTGCGCGGCGAGAGCAACCTGTTCTTCAGCCTGGCGCAGTGGAAAGACAACAAGCTCACCATCGCCATTCCCCCCGATCTCGATCTCAACTTCCCGACGCTGGTATTTATCTACGACGATAAAGGCAACCTGCTGTGGAGCCAGCGCAAGGTGCCGGAACTCGAGAAGCTGATCAACAAAGAATGGCTGCAGGAGTCCGGCTTCTACGAAATTGACACCGATACCCGCATCAGTAGCGAAGTGCTGGGGGATAACCCCAAAGCGCAGGATCAGCTGAAGAATTATGACGATACCGATCAGAACGCGCTGACCCACTCGGTGGCGGTCAACACCTATGCCGCCACGCCTCGCCTGCCGGCGCTGACCATCGTGGTGGTCGACAGCATTCCGCAGGAGCTGCAGCGATCCGACGTGGTGTGGGAGTGGTTCAGCTACGTGCTGTTGGCCAACCTGCTGCTGGTGGTGCCGCTGCTGTGGCTGGCGGCCTACTGGAGCCTGCGGCCGATCAAGGCGCTGGTCAATCAGGTGGGCGAGCTGGAGAACGGCGAGCGCGATCAGCTCGACGAAAATCCGCCCAGCGAGCTGCGCGGGCTGGTGCGCAATCTGAACATTCTGGTGCGCAACGAGCGCCAGCGCTACACCAAATATCGCACCACCCTGTCGGATCTGACCCACAGCCTGAAAACGCCGCTGGCGGTGCTGCAAAGCACCCTGCGCTCGCTGCGCAGCGGCAAGCAAACCACCATCGAAGAAGCCGAGCCGATCATGCTGGATCAGATCGGGCGCATCTCGCAGCAGATCGGTTACTACCTGCACCGAGCCAGCATCAACTCCGGCCAGACGGTGTTGACGCGCGAGATCCACTCGGTGCCGGCGCTGCTCGACAGCCTGGTGGTGGCGCTGAACAAGGTTTACCAGCGCAAAGGGGTGGCGATCACGCTGGACATCTCGCCGGAAGTGACCTTTATGGGCGAGAAGAACGATTTTATGGAAGTGATGGGCAACGTGTTGGAAAACGCCTGCAAATACTGCCTGGAGTTCGTGGAGATCACCTCGCTGCACTCCGAGAAAAACCTCACCATCGTTATCGACGACGACGGCCCGGGCATCCCGGAAAGCAAGCGCCAGCTGATTTTCCAGCGCGGCCAGCGGGTGGATACCCTGCGCCCCGGCCAGGGCCTTGGCCTGTCGGTGGCGGCGGAGATCATCGAGCAATACGACGGCGAAATCGTCATCAGCGACAGCCCGCTCGGCGGCGCGCGCATGCAGGTCACCTTCGCCCGCCAGCACGACACCCACCACAACGAGTAAATTATGCCGCTGCGGCCCCGATCCACGGGGCCAAACTTCCGTTATAATCGCACTCAGGCTCACTCCCCTATCCTGGAATAGAACATGGATTATCAATTAGATCTGGACTGGAACGATTTTTTGCAACGTTATTGGCAAAAGCGTCCGGTGATTCTGAAGCGCGGCTTCAAAAACTTTATCGATCCGATCTCCCCGGATGAGCTGGCCGGGCTGGCGATGGAAAACGAAGTGGACAGCCGTCTGGTCAGCCACCAGGACGGCCGTTGGCAGGTTGCGCACGGCCCCTTCGAGAGCTTCGACCACCTGAGCGAAAACAACTGGTCGCTGCTGGTGCAGGCGGTAGATCACTGGCATGAGCCTTCCGCCGCGCTGATGCGCCCGTTCCGCCAACTGCCGGACTGGCGGATGGATGACCTGATGATCTCCTTCTCGGTGCCGGGCGGCGGCGTCGGCCCGCACCTCGATCAGTACGACGTGTTCATCATTCAGGGCACCGGCCGCCGCCGTTGGCGCGTCGGGGAAAAAACGCCGCTGAAACAGCACTGCCCGCACCCGGATCTGCTGCAGGTCGAACCGTTCGACGCCATCATCGACGAAGAGATGGAGCCGGGCGACATTCTCTATATTCCGCCGGGCTTCCCGCATGAAGGCTACGCGCTGGAAAACGCGCTCAACTACTCGGTGGGCTTCCGCGCGCCAAACGGCCGCGAGCTGGTGAGCGGCTTCGCCGATTACGTGCTGGCGCGCGAGCTGGGCAGCAAACGCTACGGCGATCCGGACGTTAAACTGCGCGAACACCCGGCGGAGATCCTGCCGCAGGAAGTGGACGCCTTACGGCAGATGATGCTGGATCTGGTGCAACAGCCGGAACACTTCCAGCACTGGTTCGGCGAGTTTATCTCCCAGTCGCGCCACGAGCTGGATCTGGCGCCGCCGGAGCCGCCGTATCAGGCCGGGGAAATCTACGAACTGCTGCAACAGGGTGAAGCGCTGCAGCGCCTGGGCGGATTGCGCGTGCTGCGCGTCGGCGATCGCTGCTTCGTCAACGGTGAGCTGATCGACACCGACCAGCTGCAGGCCGCAGACGCCCTGTGCCAGCACTTCAGCGTTGACGCCGCCCTGCTCGGCGACGCGGTGGACGATCCGTCGTTCCTGGCGCTGCTGACCGCGCTGGTCAACAGCGGCTATTGGTACTTTAACGACTGATTACGAGTACGCGAACAAGCCACCCTATCGGGTGGCTTTTTTTATGCTTGCCGCGCCTGCGCGCGAAAACCGGCCAGCGCTTCATTCGCCATGCCCGCCTGCTCCGCCGCCGCGCAAATCTGCCGCCAGGTATTGGCGTCTATCGGTATGCCCTGCTCCAGCCGCGCCGCGCGGTTGGCCTCTTCCCATTCTCCCGGCACCGCGATCGGCTGTTCGCCGCTCGGCGGCGACGCCTTCACCCAGCCGATGAACGCTTCGGCCTCGGCCTGCATTTGCGGGGCGTCGAAGGCCTGAGGATCGAGGATCAGGGTCGTCATGCAGTTGAAGATGGCGTCGCTGTCGGCTTTCAGCGTGGCGTCGTGGGTGGTGCGGCCGCCGGAGAGCGCGCCGCCGAGGATCTCGCACATCGCCGCCAGCGCATAGCCTTTGTGCAAACCGAACGGCAACAATGACCCGAACGGCGCTTCATGCATCACCTTCGGTTCGGTGGTGGGTTGCCCGTGTTCGTCGATCAGATAGCCCGCCGCCACCGACAAGCCTTTGTTATAGGCCACCCGAGTCTTGCCGAAGGCGATGCCGCTGGTGGCGAAATCCAACAGCAGCGGCGTGCGGCCCGGCCGCGGGAAAATGGCGCAGAACGGATTGGTGCCGAAGCGGCGATCGCTGCCGCCGAACGGCGCCACCATCGGATCGCCCACCACGTTGACGAAGTGAATCGAGATAAAACCGGCGCGGGCGCACTGCTCCGCCCAATGGCCGATGCGGCCGATATGGTGCGCGTTGTGCAGCGCCACCGCCGCCAGGCCCAGCTTGCCGGCGCGTTCAATGCCCAGCGCCATCGCTTCGCTGGCCACCACCTGGCCGAAGCCGCGCGCGCCGTCGAGCGTCAGCACCGCGCCGGCGTCGCGCACCACCTCGGCATGTTGATTGAGCTGCAATTGCCCCTGCGCCAACGATGCCATGTAACTGGGGATCATGCCGACGCCGTGCGAGTCGTGCCCGGCCAGATTGGCCTGCACCAGGTGATCGGCCACCAGCTCGGCTTCGCGCGCCGTGCTGCCGGCCTGGCGCCAAATCGCCTGAACGAACTGCGTCAAATACGAGCCGGCGATGCGGTATTCGGTGCTCATCATGCGGTCCTTATGCGTGGGGAATAGGCTTCCACACTATGAGCAACGCCTTGTTACGGCAAGCGATTATGCCGATCGCAAGCGTCCCGTTTTAACTATGGTATCCGCACGTTAGCCCAGGCGACGAAAAGAGCGGGCGCCGCTACTTTAGCCACCCGGCACAAGGCTCAGGTTATGGCGCCCCCACCAGCCAAAAAAGAAAACCCCCAACAAAATTTCGTTTGCTGGGGGTTAAAAATGCACTAATCAGAGCATAAATATAGCTATTCGATACCGTATTTTTTCTCGGTTACAAATTTCGGCTCTTTCCAGTTGGGGCCTTTTTTAACAAGCATTTTGTCACCCCATTCAATAACGCCATTCTGACGTAACTGTTCGAACACCCGTCTGAATTCACCATTCCCAATTACTGTAAAATTATGGCGACTAAAGAATCGATCCATTTGGGGATAACCAAACCCATCCTCATTTCTCACCAAAAAGGCAATGACGTCAGAAATTTTTTCTTCTTTTGCCAAGCGTTCTAAATCAATCATTTTAGCATCCTCAACTCTTGTTGTTCAGCAGCGTCTAAAGCCTCCTGCGTATAGAGCAAAGCCTCGCTGTTGCCTAATTGATAATCTTCCAACGTCGCAGTATGCGTATTATTCCACACTTCTCCTTGATTATCTGGCACCGATCCATCTCTAATACCCAAATTGCGATAACGCTCCAATTCCCTGATCTCATGTGTATAAAATCGCCTGTCAGTATCGGTGGGAGGCAGTTCTCCCTTCAAGATTTTTTCCAGGCGGCCGATCATCACTTTGTTAGCGTCTGACTCTGTAAAACGCCCAGTATGCAGCTTCACCTTATCCACGCCGGCACGGTCGATGCTGGCCCCTTTCCAATCCAGATTCTGAATGGGGCCTCCAGCTTTATTGGTGTTGTATTCACGACCGCTGTATTTGCCCCTGGCATTGGTTTCACCATAGGGCTTGCTCACCATCACATAGATGGCCTCTACACCAATCTCCGTCGCATCCGGCTGCCACAGGATAAAATCTTGCAGATCCTGCACCACATCCGCCGGGAAGGTGGTGACCACGATGCTGTCCGCCTGCCTGATGCCGGTGCCGGTATGCACTGGCGATTTAGGCCCCGGTGAGCCGTTGCCGGTATGCGCCGGCGCGGCCGGCCCAGTCGGCACCGGGTTGATCAGTATCGTTCTGGCCGGTGCGCCCACCACCGCTGGCAGCGTGATTTTGTCCAGCCCTGTCAGCTCATCGCGAACGGGTCTGAATACCGGCACACTCGGCGATACGCCGCCGACGCCTGTCCTGACGAAATTGACGCTCTGTCTCCCGTCGTCGTCGGTGGTGATAAACCCGCGCACCGGCAAATCGACCGAGGTCATGCCGGGCTGGATGGTCGCCCGGCCCGCTGCCGCCAGGCTCGCCTGGAGGGCAAACAGATTGACATCCCGCCCGGGTACCCGGTCGCTCCCTGCACCGACCTCCGTCGGGTAGAAACCAAGGGCAAAAGCCCCCAGCACCGATCCGGCAGCGACCACAGTGCCGGCGCGTATACTGCCAATTTCGTAGGCTGCCCGCCACGACGCGCTCGCTGCCCAGCCGGCCAGTTCGCTCGTGGTCGTCATCACGCCTTGCCCGATTACCGACGTCTGCAGCATCGCGGGCGCACGGTTGAGCACCATGGCACCTGCTGCCGCCAACGCCGCATTGGCCGCTTTTAGCTTTTCCGGCGTATACGCCGGAGCGTCCATAATACCCGCTTTGGCGAACAACGCTTTTCTGGCTGCTTCTACCTTGCGTGCATCTTCCGCCTTTCGGGCTTCCTCGGCTTTGCGAGCCTCTTCGGCCTTACGAGCTTCTTCGGCTCTGCGAGCCTCTTCCGCCTTTCGGGCCTCTTCGGCCACTTCTCGTTCTACCTGCTTAAATTGTTGATAGGCCGATGTCAAAGAAGGCACTTCGACATTACGTTGCCGGTAACCTGTGCGATCGCTCCCTTTGCCGCCGCCGTTGATTTCATATTGCTCCGTAATTTCAGTCATCACCCTATTATTATCAAGCCAGAAACCCGGTGGGATTTTTCCATTAAGCACCTCGGAATAGGTGGCTAATGACGCCTTATCCTCTGCGGCAGAATTGTTGCCGTTATTGTTGCCGTTGGGTATGTTCTGATAATTACCGATTCTATGATGGGTATCGATATTACCGGCGAACACGATCCCGCCTTGAGCAGGCAACCCCACGCCAAGTACATTTTTAACTTGTGAGACAGAGGTAATAGCCTTGCTGACGGCGGCTTCATCGGTTGTACGAATTTCACCAACCTGCACCTGTATTTTTCCGTCAGCCTCAACACTTTTCAAAGCTACCTTTGCATAAGTTGTAACCGCACGTACCTTTTTTTGTAAATCTTTCAGTATATTATTAACTTTAGGGTCATTTTTGATAGCGTTAACCTGCCGCCGTATCGCTGCCCCCTGGGAATCTCCACTGCTGCTACTGTCCCTGCCGCCATTACCGTTCCCTTTACCATCATCCCAGTTGGTACTGTTATCTTTACCGGGATTTAAACCATGTACTCCATCGATATGCACATCCCCCATGCCAGGAATATTTATATCCATAGATCCACCGTGCCCTACATTGGGTCCCTGGTCTGAAGCCCCCCCTTTAATTCCACCAGTTGGGCCACGGCTGTCTTTTCCATCTCCGCCACTCATATGCCAGTCCTTTTATTTCGTTGATGTGGCAGCAGAGTAAATTCTTAAGTGCTTATCGCCAGCAGCACTATCGGTTAATACTCTGCGCTACCCACAAAAATTGTTATTACTCAGGCGCACGTAATCGCTTTTTCCAACGCTGCCAACCGCGATTCCAGCGTTTCTCGGGCCGCTCGCTCTTCCTTAAGCGCTTCAACCAGCAACGCCACCACGCCGTTGATATTGATGCCCCGCGCATCTTTCAGCACGCTACCGTCATTAAGTTTCAATTCGGTTTGGGTCACCGACTGCGGCAATACGCTCTCCACTTCCTGAGCGATCACCCCGGCCTCCGGCACGCCCTGTTTGAGGTAGGTGTAGCCGCCAATATTGGCCAGCTTGTCCAATGCACCGGCAATTTGGGTGATGTCCGTTTTCATGCGGGCATCGGAGCTGCTGTGCCAGGCGCCGTTGGTGTAGGCGTTACCATCATTACGGAATTCGTACCAGCCTTGCCCACCACCGTTGGCGACATTCAGCACCAGCGAATGGTGAGAGCCGACAAATTCATGATGATAAAGGTTGGCATACAGGTCGTATCGCCCCTGCAAATGCAATCCATTGGTAATACGTCCCTTATCATTGTCAACACTACGGTTACCAGCAGCCCAAATCCATCCATCGGGGTTGCGTTTAGTCAATTGCCCTACAGAAAGCTCGGCGTTGGGCCTTACCTGCAGTTCGTTCCAGTTACCCTGCCAGTCTCGATAAGAGAGCAATCCATAATTTTCTTTACCAGCGACAATCCGCGAGCCCATTAACATCACCGTAGTGACGTTGCCGCTGGTAAAATTAGTATGCATGGCAGCCGCATCATAAACCTGACCATTGATAAGCGGAGTCGGGCCGGTGGTCGAGGTGGAGATACCCGCGTTGTGCGACACCACCGCACCGCCGGAAATATCCACTCCATTGCGCATCGCAACCCGGCCAGACGCCAAATTGAATGAGAACGGGCGCAAGGTGTTCCACTGCCCGTTAAGCGCTTGGCCGCCCGGCGTCGCCAGCGCGTAAAAATCGCGGCCATCATTACGCAGCATCACGCCGGTATTGCCATTTGCCAGCCGAAAACCATTGGCCGATTTGGAGACGATTTCACCGTCGCTGACCACGCGCTGGCGCAGCGTAGACAGCGATTTCAGTTCGGTAATATCGTCGTTAACGCCGTTAATCACCTGAGCATTTTTCTTTTCTTCTGCCATGATTGTTACCCTCTTACGTCCTGTTTGATGGCGGTTAACAGCGCTCATTCCCCCAGCATCCCCTGGCGACTGGGCTCACCGCACCGAAGCTGTAAAACCGGTTAAGCACACAGCCACACTGTATGCATAAACAGCATTTTATCTCGAAGGATAATGGGATTCCCTCACCGCGGGTTGTGTGGTGAACGAAACAACCATGAGACTGGGAACCATAAAGAGAACAGAAGAAGATAACGGCGGGCGCGCTGGGCCCCGCCGGGCGGATCAGAAAAGCATAGTCGGGCCGGCCAAGCCGGCCGGGGAACGAAGGTGTTTACCGCGCCCGCTCGGCGGCCAGCGCCGCGATGCGCATGATCACCGCCACCGCTTGCTCCATGCCTTCCAGCGTCACGAACTCGTGCTTGCCGTGGTAGTTGTAGCCGCCGGTGAACAGGTTCGGGCACGGCAGGCCGCGGAACGACAGCTGCGCGCCGTCGGTGCCGCCGCGGATCGGCTTCATCACCGGTTCGATGTCGCAATCGCGCATCGCCTGCTGCGCCAGAGCGATCACGTGCGGGTGCTCCGCCACCTGTTCGCGCATGTTGTAATAGCTGTCTTCGATGCTGACTTCGATATAGCAATCGCGCGGCAGGCCTTTGCCGATCTCGCGAGCGATGTCCACCATCTTACGCTTGCGCGCCTCGAACCCTTCGCGCTCGAAGTCGCGCAGAATGTAGTGCATTTCGGCGCGCTCCACGCTGCCCTTGATGCTGCTGAGATGATAAAAGCCCTGGTAGCCTTCGGTGGTCTCCGGCGCTTCGTCCGCCGGCAGCGCCAGATGAATGCGGGTCGCCAGCGACAGCGCGTTGACCATCACCCCCTTGGCGCTGCCGGGGTGTACGCTGTTGCCGAGGATTTTGATCGTCACCGAGGCGGCGTTGAAGTTTTCGCACTCCAGCTCGCCGACGCCGCCGCCGTCCACCGTGTAGGCCCATTCCGCATTGAAGGCCGCCACGTCGAACAGCTGCGCCCCCTTGCCCACCTCCTCGTCCGGAGTGAAGGCCACGCGGATGTCGCCGTGCGGGATCTTGCGCGCGCGCAGGCGCACCATGGCGGTGAGGATCTCGGCGATGCCCGCCTTGTCGTCGGCGCCCAGCAGCGTTTTGCCGTCGGTGGTGATCAGCGTCTGCCCCAGCATCTGGTGCAGGATCGGGAACATCACCGGCGACAGCACCTCATCGCCGATGCCGAGCGCAATGTCGCCGCCGCGATAGTTCTCGACGATCTGCGGATTGACGTGCTTGCCGCTGAAATCCGGCGAAGTATCCAGATGGGCGATGAAACCGACCGCCGGCACCGGCCAGGCGACGTTACCCGGCCAGGTGCCCATCACGCAGCCGTGTTCGCTGAGCGACACCCGCTCGAAGCCGAGCGCGATCATTTCCTGCTGCAATGCACGCGCCAGCTTCAACTGCCCGTCGGTGCTCGGCACATGCTTTACGTTCGCTTTGGACTGGGTGTCGAAAGAGACGTAGTTGAAAAAGCGGTCAAGTAATTTGTCCATGGTAGCGGCCCCTCAGAATATCGCGTTTCATTATGCGGAACCGATCAGGATCAAATATTGCGTCAGGTCATTTTTAACCAGAATTCGCCAATATCATTAATCTTTGTGATGATTTCTGAGGGGAATAATGCTGTCATCACAGGGTCATTTGTCGCTATCATGATGAAAAACGCGGCATCTGGGCCGGATCGGCTTTCAATTCCGGCATTCAGCGTCTATCATGCGCGCTCGAAAAATTTCCATTGGCGTAACTGGTTTGAGCTTCATTTGATCAGCGGGTATCCCGCAAGCTCCGGCAGTCTTTTCCAGTTGCGGTTCTATCTGCATTAGCCCACGGGATAGAGTAATACGATAAATGACTGAGACATCCTCTCCGACTCCCCTTGTTGAACTGCATGCCCTGAGCAAAGCGTTCGATGGCAAAACCATCATTGCCGATCTGGATCTGACGATTAACCACGGCGAATTCCTCACCATTCTCGGCCCCTCCGGCTGTGGCAAAACCACGGTGCTGCGCCTGATCGCCGGTCTGGAAGACGCCGATGTGGGCCGCATCGTGCTCGACGGCCAGGACATCACCGCCATTCCGGCCGAACATCGCCACGTCAACACCGTGTTTCAAAGCTACGCTCTGTTTCCGCACATGTCGGTGTTCGACAACGTCGCCTTCGGCCTGCGCATGCAAAAGGTGCCGGCGGCGGAACTGACGCCGCGCGTCGAAGAGGCGCTGCGCATGGTGCAGCTGGACGACTTTGCCAAGCGGCGGCCGGGCCAGCTCTCCGGCGGCCAACAGCAGCGCGTGGCCATCGCCCGCGCGGTGGTCAACAAGCCGAAGGTGCTGCTGCTGGACGAATCGCTGTCGGCGCTGGACTACAAGCTGCGCAAGCAGATGCAGAACGAACTGAAAGCGCTGCAGCGCAAACTGGGCATCACCTTCGTGTTCGTCACCCACGATCAGGAAGAAGCGCTCACCATGTCGGATCGCATCGTGGTGATGCGCGAAGGCCGCATTGAGCAGGACGGCACGCCGCGTGAGATCTACGAAGAGCCGAAGAACCTGTTCGTCGCCAGCTTCATCGGCGAGATCAACATTTTCGACGCGGTGGTCCTGCAACGCCTCGATCCGCAGCGGGTGCGCGCCAACGTCGAGGGCCGCGAGTGCGACATCTACGCCGATCTGCCGGTGGAACCGGGCCAAAAGCTGAAGGTGCTGCTGCGCCCGGAGGATCTGCGGGTGGAAGAAGTGAACGACAGCGCGCAGCACGACGGGCTGATCGGCTACGTGCGCGAGCGCAACTACAAAGGCATGACGCTGGAATCGGTGGTCGAGCTGGAGAGCGGCAAAATGGTGATGGTCAGCGAGTTCTTCAACGAAGACGATCCGGACGTCGATCACTCGCTCAATCAGAAGATGGCGGTAACCTGGGTTGAAAGCTGGGAGGTGGTGCTGGCCGATGAAGAAATCGCGTAAAGTCTTCCAGAATGTGGTGATCGTCGGCGTCGTCGCCTGGCTGTTGCTGTTCGTGTTCATGCCGAACCTGATGATCATCGGCGCCAGCTTCCTGACCCGCGACGACGCCAACCTGGTGCAGATGGTGTTCACGCTGGACAACTACCGGCGCTTGTTCGATCCGTTGTACGCCCAGGTGCTGCTGCACTCGCTGAACATGGCGCTGATCGCCACCCTGTGCTGCCTGGCGATCGGCTATCCGTTCGCCTTTATCCTGGCGCGCTTGCCGCAGAAAGTGCGGCCGCTGCTGCTGTTTCTGCTGATCGTGCCCTTCTGGACCAACTCGCTGATCCGCATCTACGGCCTGAAGCTGTTTCTCAGCACCCGCGGCTATCTCAACGACGCGCTGCTGTGGATCGGCGTCATCGACAAGCCGCTGCGCATCATGTACACCTCGGAAGCGGTCGTCCTCGGCCTGGTGTATATCCTGTTGCCGTTTATGGTGATGCCGCTCTACTCCAGCATCGAAAAGCTCGATAAGTCCTGCCTGGAGGCGGCGCGCGACCTCGGCGCCAGCAAGCTGCAAACCTTTATCCGCATCATCGTGCCGCTGACCATGCCGGGCATTATCGCCGGCTGCCTGCTGGTGGTGCTGCCGGCGATGGGGCTGTTTTTCGTCGCCGATCTGATGGGCGGCGCCAAAAACCTGCTGATCGGCAACGTGATTAAAAGCCAGTTCCTCAATATCCGCGACTGGCCGTTCGGCGCGGCCACCAGCATCTGCCTGACGCTGGTGATGGGGCTGTTGCTGCTGGTTTATTACCGGGCCGCACGCCTGCTGAACAAGAAGGAGGATCTGGCATGATCGGACGTCTGCTGCGCGGCGGCTTTATGACGCTGGTATACGCCTATCTGTATATCCCGATCGTCATCCTGATCGTCAACTCCTTCAACGCCTCGCGCTTCGGCATTAATTGGCAAGGGTTTACCGCCAAGTGGTACAGCACCCTGCTGAATAACGACAGCCTGCTGCAGGCCGCGGGGCACTCGCTGACCATGGCGGTGCTCTCCGCCACCTTCGCCACGCTGATCGGCTCGCTGACCGCGGTGGCGCTGTACCGCTACCGCTTCCGCGGCAAACCGTTTGTCGGCGGCATGCTGTTCGTGGTGATGATGTCGCCGGACATCGTGATGGCCATCTCGCTGCTGGTGCTGTTCATGCTGCTGGGCATTTCGCTCGGCTTCTGGTCGTTGCTGTTCTCGCACATCACCTTCTGCCTGCCGTTCGTGGTGGTGACCGTCTACGCGCGCCTGAAAGGCTTCGACGTGAAGATGCTGGAAGCCGCGCGCGATCTCGGCGCAAGCGAGTTCACCATCCTGCGCAAAATCATCCTGCCGCTGGCGATGCCGGCGGTGGCGGCCGGTTGGCTGCTGAGCTTCACCCTGTCGATGGACGACGTGGTGGTCTCCTCCTTCGTCACCGGGCCGAGCTACGAGATTTTGCCGCTGAAGATCTACTCGATGGTGAAAGTCGGCGTCTCGCCGGAGGTCAACGCGCTGGCCACCATTTTGCTGCTGCTGTCGCTGGTGCTGGTGATCGCCAGCCAGTGGGTGATGCGCGATCGCTCGCCCAAGGCCGAGTAACCCTTCCCGCCGGGCGCTGCGGTGCCCGGTTGTGATCCCCTTCACAACCGGCACCGGTTGTCACTCCCTGACCATCGGTGCCTATTTCCGCCCCGCCGATTGCAGCGGCGAAAACTTCCCCCTATAACTGAACTCAGGCAAGGTGCCTTATTTTTTTCTCGCTTCCAGGGAGTTTATTCAGCAACGTCGTCATCCATTAAAATATAAAAAGGAACTGCCATGAAAGGTATTATCGATAATATCTTAAGCAAGCTGCAGCTTTTCTCCAAAGCCATGATGGGGCCGATATTTTTCCTGCCGGTAATCGGTCTGATCCTGGCGCTCAGTTCTATTCTCACCAATGCCACATTAATCAATGAACATTCCGCCGTCTTCTCTATCGGTAAAATGATCGGCGATACCTTCTGGCCATTATTCGGCAACCTCGGGCTGATTTTCTGCATCGGCATTACCTACGGCCTGGCCAAAGACAAGAAAAGCGAAGCGGCGCTGGTCGCCGTGATGTGCTTTATCATGTTCCTCGGCGCCAATTCTTCTTATCTGCAATTCAGCGGCCATGTCGCGGCCAAGATCAACGGCGAATATTACGGCACCGGGCAGACGGAGTTGCTGGGTTTTACCGTGGTGGATATGGGCATTTTCCTCGGTCTTATCCTCGGCGTCACCATCGCCTGGGTGCATAACCGCCTGTGCAACGTCGAACTCAACGGCGTGTTCTCGGTCTACGGCGGCGCCAAGCTGGTGCTGATTGCCATGACGCCGATCATCATGCTGTACGCCGTCGCCTTCAGCTACCTGTGGCCGGCGATCTCACAGGGCCTGATCGCGCTGACCGGCTTTATGAAAAGCGCCGGCTCGCTCGGGGTATTCGTCTACGGCTTCTTTGAGAAATTCCTGATCCCCACCGGGCTGCACCACTTTATCTGGTCGCCGTTCCAGCTCACCAGCATCGGCGGTTCGATCGTGCAGGACGGCCAGACCGTCTCCGGCTCGCAGGCGATTTTCCTGGCCTATATGCGCGACCCGAGCATCTCGCCGCTGATGAACGAAGCGCTGCGCTTCTCGCAGCAAGGGATGGTGACCATCTTCGGCCTGTCGGGCGCGGCATTGGCTTTCTATCACACCGCCAAGCCGGAAAAGAAAATGCTGGCCAAGGCGATTCTAATCCCGGCCATCACCACCTCGATCCTGGTCGGCATCACCGAGCCGATAGAGTTCACCTTCCTGTTTATCTCTCCGCTGCTGTGGGTGATCCACGCCGTGTTGACCGCGCTGTCGCAGGTGGTCTGCAACCTGTTCCAGGTGCGCCCCTGGGGCGCCAGCGGGCTGGTCGAGTTCCTGGCCTATAACCTGCCGCTGCCGGTTTCCCTCACCCGCTGGCCGCTGTACGTGGTCATCGGCCTGGTGCAGTTTGCGGTGTATTACCTGGTGTTCAAAACGCTGGTGCTGAAGCTCAATCTGAAGACGCCGGGCCGTGAAGATGATCAGGACGTCAGACTCTATTCCAAACAGGATTACCGGAACCGCAAAAATACCCCGGACGAGCCGAGCGGCATCATTATTCACGCGCTGGGCGGCAAGGAAAACATTATTTCCGTCGATAACTGTTTTACCCGACTGCGGGTGGAATTAAAGGATATGACGCGGGTGGATGAAGCCGCGTTAAAAAGCACCGGCGCCAAAGGCGTAGTGAAGAATCGCCGTGAAGTGCAGGTGATTTACGGCGTCACGGTCGGCAAGGTCAAAAATCAGGTAGAAAAATATTTAGCGGCACTCTAACGCTTTATTAATGGGAGATATCGAATGAAATTAACCGTTCTCGGCGGCGGCGGCGTGCGTTCCCCGTTCCTCGCCAAATCCATCGCCTATAACGCCCATCGCATCGGCATTACCGAAGTGGTGTTTATGGATACCGATGAGCGCCATCTGGCGATCTACGGCGCCCTCGCGCAGGGCGTATTCCAGCGCATTCGCGGCGACATTGCTTTCAGCCTCAGCAGCGATCCGCGCCAGGCGCTGCAAGGCGCCGACTACATCATCACCACCCTGCGCATCGGCGGCGAGGAAGGCCGCATCCATGACGAACGCATCGCGCTCAATCACCAGTTGCTCGGGCAAGAAACCACCGGCGCCGGCGGCTTCGCCATGGCGATGCGTTCGATTCCGGCGATCCTCGACTATTGCCGCCTGATCGAACAGGTTTCCTCACCGGACGCGGTCCTGTTCAACTTCACCAATCCTTCCGGCATGGTGACCGAGGCGATCATCAAATCCGGCTTCCAGCGCCGGGTCTATGGCATCTGCGACGCCCCCAGCGAGTTTATCCGCGAACTGGCCGAGCTGCTAGGCTGCCGCGAAGACCAACTGAGCGTCGACTGCTTCGGCCTCAACCATCTTTCCTGGTTCCGCAATGCGCGCGTCAACGGCGAACCGGTCACGGAACGGTTGCTGGCGGATCCGCGCCTGTATCGTGATACCTGCATGAAATACTTCTCGCCGGAGTTGGTGGCGCTGTCGGACAATTTGATGCTCAACGAGTATCTCTATTATTACTACTATCGTGAGCAGGCGATCGCCGCCATCGTCGCGGGCGGCGAGACCCGCGGCGAACAAATCGCGGCGATCAACCGCCAAATGCTGTCAGAGTTAGGCGAGCTGGACATCCCCCACCAGTTGGAACACGCCTTCTCTGTCTATTTCAGCCATTATCTGCAGCGCGAAAACTCCTACATGCAGCGCGAGTCCAACCAGGGCAAGGTGAAAACGCGCGAGATGCTGACGCTGCAACAGTTTATCGAGCAGCCGGACAGCGGCGGCTATGCCGGGGTGGCGATCGACATTCTGGAGGCGGTCAACAGCGGCCGGCAAAAACGCGTGGTGGTGTCGATGCAAAACCGCGACACGCTCGATTTTCTGCACCCGGATGACGTGATCGAAATCAGCTGCGAATTGAGCAGCGCCGGCATTCAGCCGGTCAAAATGCGCGATATTCCCGACACCCAGAAAAACCTGATTTCGCAGGTGAAAGAGTACGAACGGCTGGCGGTGGCGGCGATCCTGACCGGCAACCGCCAACTGGCCATCAAGGCGCTGATGGTGCACCCGCTGGTCAACTCCTACTCGCTGGCAAAAACGCTGGTAGAGGAGTACCTGCAGGCCCACCGCGCGTATGCCGGGCACTGGCGCTAAACGGTGCGGCCGTCAGCGGCCGCGACGTTCAAACCAGGCGGTGATCACATTCTCGAATCCCAACAGACAGTGGCCGAAAAACGGGTTGGGATAGTAGATATCGTGATCGTATTTTTGCCGGTCCTCAAACAGAAAGGTCATGTCGGCCTGCTGCGCCAGCGGGCTGCCGCCGTCGCCGCAGAAGGCCGCCAGCAGAATGCGGTTACGCTTCACCGCCTCGCTCCAGCTCAGCGCCGAGCCGCTGTTGCCCGACTTTGAAATCACGATCACCATGTCGAAGCGAAAGCGCGTCTCACGGTCAAGAATGTCGAAATCCGGCCACAGCGACAGATAACTGTCTACACCCAGCGTCATAAACTTGTTGTACATATATTGAGCCACCAGCTGCGAAAAACCGCTGCCGTGGATCAGGATCTTGCCGTTGTCGAGCAGATCGAGAAACTGCGCCTGCTGGGCCGGCGGTGCCGCCGACGTAGCGCGTTCCGCCTGGTAAGCCGGCGCCATCGTCAGGTTGAATTTGATGAAATAGACCAGTTCGAGATAGCCGCGAAAGCCCAGCTTTTTAGCCAGCCGCACCAGCGTCGAGGGGGAACTGTAGCAGCGTGCGGACACCGCACGGATGCCGTCGTCGATGCAGGCGTCCGGGTTGTCGAGAATGCAGTGCAAAATCGTCAGATCCGTCTTGCTGAGCTCAGCCTGGCTGAAGACCTGTTTGAAATTCATCGCTGCCCTCGTTTATTCGCCAAAATTATTGTTTCGCACGCGCTTCACCGCCTGTCCAGCGCGAGACACACAAATTGTGATGCGCTTTAAGGCGCTGAACCCCTTGATTTGCCAGCGGGATAACCGCCTTTACCCACCCCGCCCCGGCCCCTATAATGGCCCCTTTCTGGGGTATGGCGCGGCCGAAAACGGCAGCCCATACGGGTTCGGCTCACTACTGCTGAAGGATACGCTGCATGAAAAAGTGGTCACATCTGCTCGCAGCCGGGATGATGGCGCTGAGTTTCTGCTCTGCAAACGCCTCTGACGGCAAAACGCTGTATTTCTATAACTGGACTGAATACGTCCCGCCGGGGCTGCTGGAGCAGTTCACCAAAGAAACCGGCATCAAGGTGATCTATTCCACCTATGAATCCAACGAAAGCATGTACGCCAAGCTGAAGACCTACAAGGACGGCGCGTACGATCTGGTGGTGCCCTCCACCTACTTCATCGCCAAGATGAGCAAGGAAGGCATGCTGCAAAAAATCGACAAGAGCAAGCTCAGCCACTTCAAGGATCTCGATCCCACCCTGCTGAACAAGCCGTTCGATCCCAACAACGACTACTCCATCCCTTACATCTGGGGCGCTACCGCCATCGGCGTCAACAGCGACGCGCAGGATCCGTCCACCGTCACCGCCTGGGCCGATCTGTGGCAACCGCAGTACAAAGGCCGCCTGCTGCTGACCGACGACGCGCGCGAAGTGTTCCAGATGGCGCTGCTCAAGCTGGGCTATTCCGGCAACACCACTGACCCGAAAGAGATCGAAGCCGCCTACCACGAGCTGCAGAAATTGATGCCGAACGTGCTGGCCTTCAACTCCGACAACCCGGGCAACCCGTTTATGGAAGGGGAAGTCAACGTCGGCATGGTGTGGAACGGCTCGGCCTTTGTGGCGCGCCAGGCCGGCACGCCGCTTGAGATCGTCTGGCCGAAGGAAGGCGGGATCTTCTGGATGGACAGCCTGGCCATTCCGGCCAACGCGCGCAACGTCGAAGGGGCGCTGAAGCTGATCGACTTCCTGCTGCGGCCGGAAATCGCGGTGCAGGTGGCGGAGACCATCGGTTACCCGACGCCGAACCTGGCGGCGAAGAAGCTGCTGTCGCCGGAGATCGCCAACGACAAGTCACTCTACCCGGATAAGGCGGTGATTGAGCACGGCGAGTGGCAAAACGACGTCGGCGACGCCAGCACGCTGTACGAAAGCTACTTCCAAAAGCTGAAAGCCGGGCGCTAATACGCCCGCCATCCCATCAGGGCGCGCATTGCGCCCTGATGCCTTTCTCAGGGCCGGTCGGCCCGCGCCACCTTGCCCACCAGGAACTTGTGCACAAAACGCGGCACCACTTCGCTGGCCAGACCGTAGTGTTTCTCATCGAACTGGCTCTCTACCTGGCTCGGTTCCAGGTTCAGCTCCATGGCGTAAGCGCCGCCCAGCCGCGCCTCATGCACGAAGCCGGCCGCCGGGTAGACATGGCCGGAGGTGCCGATGGCGACGAAGAAATCGGCCTTGCTCAGCGCCTGGTAGATGTCATCCATGCCCAGCGGCATCTCACCGAACCACACCACGTGCGGCCGTAGCGGCGCCGGGAACTGGCAGCAATGGCAACGATCGTCAACGCTGAGATCGCCGGGCCATTCGAACACCTGCCCCGACTGGGTGCAACGCACCTTCAGCAGTTCGCCGTGCATGTGCAGCACCCGCTTGCTGCCGGCGCGCTCATGCAGGTTATCAATGTTTTGCGTGACCAGCAGGAAGTTGTCTCCCAACCACTCTTCCAAATCCGCCAACGCGCGGTGTGCGGCGTTCGGGGCGATCTCCTCCGTCTGCAGCTGGCGGCGGCGTTCATTGTAAAACGCCTGCACCAGCGCCGGATCGCGCTGAAAACCTTCCGGCGTGGCGACGTCCTCCACCCGGTGCTCTTCCCACAGCCCATCCGCGGCGCGGAAGGTGCGAATGCCCGACTCGGCCGAAATGCCGGCCCCGGTCAACACCACCACAAACGGCTTTTTCAGCTCGGCCGCCGCCATGGTGTCACGATGAAAAATGCGTGAACGAAAGCGCTGATGCAGCACATGCTTACTCTTGCGAAACTGACACAGCCGATGGCGAGTGTACATTAACTCTCTCCTTACTTTTCCCTGTTTACCCTTCTTACTGGACGTTGCGGCGTTGTTGGCTGCATACATTCACGCCCGGCCTCAACGCCCATTACGTTGGGCGCGCCAAATTGAGGAACGCCGCGCCGCGCACGCCGCCGGCGTCGCCATAGCGCGCCTTCTCGATGCGCGGCAGCCGGGCCACCCGCAGCAGGTGCGCCGGCAGCCGCTGCGGCAACGCCTGGTAAATGGCGTCGAAATTCGACAGCCCGCCGCCGATCACCACCAGATGCGGATCCAGCACCGTCAGCAGGTTACCCAGGCAGATCGCCAGCACGTCCATAAAGCGGTCGACGTGAGCCACCGCCTGCGGCTCACCTGCCTGATAATGGGCAATGATCTCGATGGCAGGCAAGCGCCGGCCATAGAAATGGGCGTACATCCATTCGAAACCGCGGCCCGATATGTAATTTTCAATGCAACCCTGATGGCCGCACCCGCAGGCAACGCGAGGCACATCACGCCCCAGCACCTCGAGCGCGTCCACCGGCAGGCGCAAATGGCCGAACTCGCCGGCGATATAGTTGCGCCCAGGCACCGTCTTGCCATCGACGATCAGGCCGCCGCCCACGCCGGTGCCGAGGATGATGCCCAGCACCGTCGGGTAGCGGCGGAACTCGTCGTCCCAGGCTTCCGACAGTGCAAAGCAGTTGGCGTCGTTATCGACGCGCACCTCGCGCCCGATCAGCGCCGCCAGATCGCGCGGCAGCGGACGCCCCATCGCCGCCGGCACGTTGGCGGTAAACAGCGTGCCATCATCGTCATTGGGCAGGCCCGGTATGCCGATGCCGACGCTGCCGCGCCGGCCGCAAAACGCATCCGCCTCAAGGGTCAGATCGCACAGCGTGGCCAGCAGTTGCCGGTAGTCTTCACGTGGCGTCGGCACTCGCTTTTGCCAAATGCGCTGCAGGTTGTCGTCGAACACCCCCAGCTCAATCTTGGTGCCGCCCATATCGAAACCGTAGTACATAACCCATCCCCAGGCTAAAAAAACGGGGCGGCATCGCTGCCTCCCCGTTGGTGTTATTGTCCGCTCAGCACCCGCGCCGGATCGATGCGGCTTGCGCGCCTCGCCGGATACCAACTGGCCAACAGGCTCAGCACAATGGCGGTCGCCAGCACGATCAGCACGTCCAGCCAGTGCAGCTCGGAAGGCAGGAAGTCGATGAAGTAGATATCGCCCGACAGGAAGGAATGACCGACCAGTTTCTCGATGCCGCGGATAATGTTAGTCAGCTGCAGCGAGGCGATCACCCCGATCACCACGCCGCTCAGGCTGCCCAGCAGCCCGGCCAACAGCCCGTACCAGATGAAGATGGCGCGGATAAAGCCGTCTTTAGCGCCCAGGGTGCGCAGCACCGCGATGTCGGCGCTTTTGTCTTTCACCGCCATCACCAGCGTGGAGACGATGTTGAAGCAGGCCACGCCGATCACCAGCACCATCGCCAGATACATGATGGCGCGGATCATCTGGATGTCGCGGTACATGTAGCCGTACTTGCCGATCCAGCTTTTGATGTAGATATAAGAATTGGTCACTTCGCCGGCGTCGCGCACCAGTTTATTGGCGGCGAACACGTCGTTCATCTTGAGCGCGATACCCGTGACGCTGTCACCCATGTCGAGATACTGCTGCGCGTCGGCCAGCGGCACCAGCGCCAGGCTGTGATCGAGCTGGCCGCTGAGCTGCAAAATGCCGGTCACATGCAGGCGAATGCGCTTCGGCTGCAGCAGCTTCATTTCCGGGTCGCTGTTGGGGATCATCACCGTCACATAGGCGCCCTGTTTAACGCCCAGTGCGTCGGCCACGCCCTTGCCGAGGATCACCTGCTGCTCGCCGGGCTTGAAGTTGGCCCAGGCGTCGCCCTGCACATACTGCGGCAGCGCGCTCAGCCGGCTCTCCTGCTGCGGATCCACGCCTTTGACTTCCACCGCGCGCAGCTGCGCGCCGTTTTCCATCAGGCCGGTGAAATTGATGTACGGCGCGGCGGCCAAGATACCCGGCACCTTTTCCACCCGCTGCAGAATCGACGGCCAGCCGCTGAACGGCTGATTGACCGGCTCAAGCTCGCCGTGCGGCACCACCGCCAGAATGCGGTTCTTCAGCTCGCGCTCAAAACCGTTCATCGCGCTCAGCCCGACGATCAGCACCGCCACCCCCAGCGCGATGCCGATGGTGGAGATGACCGAGATCAGCGACACCATGCCGCCGCGTTTACGGCCGCGGCTGAAACGCAGGGCCGTCAGGAAGGACAGTGAGGCTCCCGCCATTACTCGGCCCCCATCAGGGTCAGCTGCGCCTGCAGGTGGCCGTCGGCCATTTCCAGCTGGCGGCTCAGGCGCTTGGCCAGCTGCAGATCGTGCGTCACCACCAGGAAAGCGGTGCCCTGGCGCACGTTCAGCTCGCCCAGCAGATCGAAGATGCTGTCCGCGGTGCGTTTATCCAGGTTACCGGTCGGTTCGTCCGCCAGCACCAACGCCGGGTTGTTGACCAACGCGCGCGCGATCGCCACGCGCTGACGTTCGCCGCCGGAGAGCTCGGACGGGCGGTGCTTGCTGCGTTTTTCCAGCCCGACCGCCGCCAGCATCTCCCGCGCCTTCTCCTGCGCCTGCGCCGGCTTGGCGCCGCCGATCAAGAGCGGCATGGCGGCGTTTTCCAGCGCGGTGAAGTCCGGCAACAGATGGTGGAACTGGTAGATGAAGCCCAGCTGGCGGTTGCGCAGCTCGGCCTTGGCCGCCGAAGACATGGCGTTCAGCGATTCACCCTTGAAGATCACCTCGCCGGAGGTCGGCGAGTCCAGCCCGCCCAGCAGGTGCAACAGGGTGCTCTTGCCGGAACCCGAGCTGCCGACGATCGCCATCATCTCGCCCTGCTGCATGGCAAAGCTGACATTGCGCAGCACGTCGGTGTGCAGATTGCCTTCCTGATAGGTCTTGCACAGGTTGTCACACTGCAGCAAAAGATGGTTACTCATAACGTAAAGCCTCAGCGGGTTGTACGGCGGCAGCGCGCCATGAAGGATAGAGCGTGGACAACAGGGAAACCGCCATCGCCACCACGGCGATGATCGTCACCTGCAGCGGATCGACCGCCACCGGCAGCGAAGCGCCGTCGATCAAGGCGCCGAGGATAGGCATCAGGTTATTCAGGTTGGTGGCCAGCAGCACGCCGAGCAGCGTGCCGAGCAGCGAACCGATGATGCCGGCGCTGGCGCCCTGCACCATAAATACCGACATGATCTGGCGGCGGGTCAGCCCCTGGGTCTGCAGAATGGCGACCTCGCCCTGCTTCTCCATCACCAGCAGGCCGAGCGAGGTAATGATGTTAAACGCCGCCACCGCCACGATCAGACTGAGCAGCAGCCCCATCATGTTCTTCTCCATACGCACCGCCTGGAACAGCTCGCCTTTGCGATCGCGCCAGTCTTTCCAGACGGTGCCCGCCGGCAGCGCCTGTTGGCTGAGGGTATCGACCGTCAGCGGCTGTTGCAGGAACATGCGCCAGCCGGTGATGTTGCCGGCCGGGTAGCGCATCAGGCGCGAAGCGTCCTGTTGGTTGACCAGCAGCTGATAGCCGTCCACCTCGCTGTTGGCGTGGAAGGTGCCGATGAGAGTGAACAGGCGTTGGCTGGGAATGCGGCCCATTGGCGTGAACTGGCTGGCGCTCGGCACCATCACGCGCAGCGAATCGCCGCGCTTGACGCCAAGTTGCCCCGCCAGCTGTTCGCCGATGATGATGTTGTACTGGCCCGGCTGCAGCTGCTGTTGCTTGACGTTGACCAGATATGGGGTCAGCGGATCGGCCTCGTCGGGATTGACGCCGAGCATCACCCCGACCGCCACGCTGCGGGCGCTTTGCAGCACCACGTCACCGGTGGTCAGCGGCGCGACGCGCGTGACGCCCTGCAGCTTCTGCACCTCGGAGGCCGGCAGCTGCTGCGGGTTGACCGATCCTTGCGGACTGGTGACCAACGCCTGCGGCATCAGGCCGAGAATGTTGTTTTCCAGATCCTTTTCGAATCCGTTCATCACCGACAGCACGGTGACCAACGCCATCACCCCCAGCGTAATGCCGATGGTGGAAAGCCAGGAAACAAACCGCCCGAAGCGGTCTGAGGCTCGCCCGCGCATGTAGCGCAGGCCAATGAATAACGCGACAGGTTGATACATGAAATCCGTTTGATAGCCGTGGCTTAAGCAAAGTGATCATGGATAATAAAGGCTCTCCCTCGTTTAGGGAACACCCGACGGCCTTTTATTGCGTGGCGCAGACGAGAGCGGTGGCGGCAGATTAGCGCAAGATTTACCCGTCGCTGCAAAAAATCGACGGCGTTAACCGGTTAAATAACCGGCAAAAAAGCGATGGACAGCGCTTTTTACTGTGTCAGTTTGCCGGCCGCTGGGCTACTATAAACAGCATAAAAGCACTGGGTTATCCGTGCCGGGACGCCCTCTAACACATTGATTAAAGATACCTGAATGAGCACTTCCGATAGCCGTAACCGTTCTTCATCCCCTCGTTATTCTCTGCCCGATCGCGCGGGCGATCTGCGCCAGCTGGGGCAACTGACCGGCGCGGCCTGCGCCGTGGAGTGCGCCGAGATCGTCGAGCGCCACCCTGGCCCGGTGATGCTGATCGCGCCGGATATGCAAAACGCCCTGCGGCTGCGCGACGAGATCCAGCAGTTCACCGATCAGATGGTGACCACACTGTCCGACTGGGAAACCCTGCCGTACGACAGCTTCTCGCCGCATCAGGAAATCATCTCGGATCGTTTGTCGAGCCTGTATCACCTGCCGACCATGGCGCGCGGCGTGATCATTCTGCCGGTCAACACCCTGATGCAGCGCGTCTGCCCGCACGAATTCCTGCACGGCCACGCGCTGGTGATGAAGAAAGGCCAGCGCCTGTCGCGCGATAAGCTGCGCGCGCAGCTGGAACAGGCCGGTTACCGCAGCGTCGATCAGGTGATGGAGCACGGCGAATTCGCCACCCGCGGCGCATTGCTCGATCTTTACCCGATGGGCAGCGATGAGCCTTACCGCATCGACTTCTTCGATGACGAAATCGACAGCCTGCGCATCTTCGACGTCGATACCCAGCGCACGCTGAGCGAAGTCGAGGCCATCAATCTGTTGCCGGCCCACGAGTTCCCCACCGACAAGAACGCCATCGAGCTGTTCCGCAGCCAGTGGCGCGAGCAGTTTGAGGTGCGTCGCGACGCCGAGCACATCTATCAGCAGGTCAGCAAAAGCGCCTGGCCCGCCGGTATCGAATACTGGCAGCCGCTGTTCTTCAGCCAGCCGCTGCCGTCGCTGTTCAGCTACCTGCCGGCCAATACGCTGATCGTCAATACCGGCGATCTGGAGAGCGCCGCCGAGCGCTTTTGGCAGGACGTCAACCAGCGTTACGAAAGCCGCCGCGTCGATCCGATGCGCCCGCTGCTGGCGCCGGATACGCTGTGGCTGCGCGTTGACGCGCTGTTCGGCGAGCTGAAAGCCTGGCCGCGCATCGCGCTGAAAACCGATGAGCTGCCGGTCAAGGCCGGCAATACCAATCTGGATTACCATGCCCTGCCCGATCTGGCAGTGCAGGCGCAGCATAAATCCCCGCTGGATAATCTGCGCCGCTTTATCGAAGGCTTCGACGGCAGCGTGATTTTCTCCGTCGAGAGCGAGGGGCGGCGTGAAACGCTGCAGGATCTGCTCGGCCGCATCAAGCTGGCGCCGGCGCTGATCCAGCGTCTCGATCAGGCGGAAACCGCGGGCCGTTACATGATGGTCGGCGCCGCCGAACACGGTTTCCTCGACGGCCTGCGCCAGCGTGCACTGATCTGCGAAAGCGATCTGCTCGGCGAACGCGTCAGTCGCCGCCGGCAGGACAACCGGCGCACCATCAACACCGATACCCTGATCCGCAACCTGGCGGAGCTGCATCCCGGCCAGCCGGTGGTGCATCTGGAGCACGGCGTTGGCCGCTATGTCGGCCTGACCACGCTGGAAGCCGGCGGCATCAAGGCTGAATACCTGATCCTCTCCTACGCCGGTGAGGACAAGCTGTACGTGCCGGTCTCATCGCTGCACCTGATCAGCCGTTACGCCGGCGGCGCGGATGAAAACGCCCCGCTGCACAAGCTGGGCGGCGACGCCTGGACGCGCGCGCGGCAAAAAGCGGCCGAACGGGTGCGCGACGTGGCGGCGGAGCTGCTGGATATTTACGCCCAGCGCGCCGCCAAGGCCGGTTTCGCCTTCAAGCATAACCGCGAACAATACCAGCTGTTCTGCCAGACCTTCCCATTCGAAACCACGCCGGATCAGGAACAGGCGATCAATGCGGTGCTGAGCGACATGTGCCAGCCGCTGGCGATGGACCGCCTGGTATGCGGCGACGTCGGCTTCGGCAAAACCGAAGTGGCGATGCGCGCCGCCTTCCTGGCGGTGGAAAACGGCAAGCAGGTGGCGGTGCTGGTGCCGACCACCCTGCTGGCGCAACAGCACTTCGACAACTTCCGCGATCGCTTCGCCACCTGGCCGATCCGCATCGAGATGATGTCGCGCTTCCGCAGCGCCAAAGAGCAGCAGCAGGTGCTGGACGACGCGGCCGAGGGCAAAGTGGACATCATCATCGGCACGCACAAACTGCTGCAGAGCGATCTGCGCTGGAAGGATTTGGGGCTGCTGATCGTCGATGAAGAGCACCGCTTTGGCGTGCGCCACAAGGAGCGCATCAAAGCGATGCGCGCCGACGTCGATATCCTGACGCTGACCGCCACGCCGATCCCGCGTACGCTGAACATGGCGATGAGCGGCATGCGTGATCTGTCGATCATCGCCACTCCGCCGGCGCGCCGGCTGGCGGTGAAGACCTTCGTGCGCGAATACGACAGTTTGGTGGTGCGCGAGGCGATCCTGCGCGAAGTGCTGCGCGGCGGCCAGGTTTACTACCTCTACAACGACGTGGAAAACATCGAGAAAGCGGCGCAACGCCTGGCTGAGCTGGTGCCGGAGGCGCGCATCGCCATCGGTCACGGTCAGATGCGCGAACGCGATCTGGAACGGGTGATGAACGATTTCCACCACCAGCGCTTCAACGTGCTGGTGTGCACCACCATCATCGAAACCGGCATCGATATCCCCAGCGCCAACACCATCATCATCGAGCGGGCCGATCGCTTCGGCCTGGCGCAGCTGCACCAACTGCGCGGCCGCGTCGGGCGTTCGCACCATCAGGCTTACGCCTATCTGTTGACGCCAAACCCGAAAGCCATGGGCACCGACGCTCATAAACGGCTCGAGGCCATCGCGTCGCTGGAAGATCTCGGCGCCGGTTTCGCGCTGGCGACCCACGATCTGGAGATCCGCGGCGCCGGCGAACTGCTGGGCGAAGACCAGAGCGGCCAGATGACCACCGTCGGCTTCTCGCTCTATATGGAGCTGCTGGAAAGCGCCGTCGACGCGTTGAAAAACGGCCGTGAACCGTCGCTGGAAGATCTCACCAGCAACCAGACCGAGGTAGAGTTGCGCATGCCGGCGCTGCTGCCGGAAGATTTCATTCCCGACGTCAATACCCGCCTGTCACTGTATAAGCGCATCGCCAGCGCGAAGAACGACGGTGAGCTTGACGAGCTGAAGGTCGAGCTGATCGATCGCTTCGGCCAGTTGCCGGATGCGGCGCGCAACCTGTTGCAGTGCGCGGCGCTGCGCCTGCATGCGCAGAAACTGGGGATCAAACGCATCGAGAGCAACGAGCGCGGCGGCTTTATCGAGTTCGGCGACAACAACCGCGTCGATCCGGGTTATCTGATCGGCCTGTTGCAGGGCAATCCGCAGGTTTACCGCCTGGACGGCCCGAGCAAGCTGAAGTTCACGCTCGATCTGGCCGATCGCCAAAAACGCCTGACGTTCACCGAAGAGCTGCTGAACGCCTTCCGCGAACACACGCTGGCGGTCTGAGCCAATGCCCCCGCCGTGGCGGCGGGGGCGGCTTATTCGCGCGGGAAACCGGCGCCCAGCGGCGCCAGCTGCATCACGCGGCTGGTCACCACCCGGTTTTTGCCGCTGCGCTTCGCCTCATACAAGGCCTCGTCGGTCATGGCGATCGCCTTGTCCAGCGTCATGCCCGGCAGATACAGCGACACGCCGATCGACAGCGTGATGTGCGCTTCGTCGTGCGCATTCAGCAAGAACGTCGAGCTTTCAACCGCGCTGCGAATGCGCTCCGCCACCCCGCCGATGACCTGCGGATCGTAGCTGGCGGTGATCACCATAAACTCCTCGCCGCCGTAGCGCCCGACGAAGTCCTCATTGCGCACGCTGTTTTGCAGCAGCCGGCCGACGCTGGCCAGCAGCACGTCACCGGCCGGATGGCCGTAGGTATCGTTGATGCTTTTGAAGTTATCCAAATCGAGGATCATCAGCCCGCACGGGCGGCGCTCGGCACGCTGCAGCATCAGCTGATAATCGACGCTGGCGCGGTTGTTGATGTGGGTCAGGCTGTCGGTGGTGGCGCGCGCGCGCATCGCGAAATAGGCGTAGATATGGCGCTCTTTGAAATTCAGCGCATGATAGCAAATCGCCAGACAGAGCGCGGAAACCGCCTGGTACAGCAACACATCCGGCCACAGCCCGCTCATGTCCACCAGCAGCCACACCACCGCGATGCGATACAGCGCGATGATGCCGATCGTCAGGTAAAACGTCCGGTGGGATTTTTTCAGCCACACGCGCGACAGCAGCAGCGGCGCGACGATCGAGGCGATGAACAGGTTATCGACGGTGAAACCGCCGGTCAGCGTCATGGCGAACAGAAAACTCACCAGCCCGCTGACGCCGCCGCCGAAGAAAGTCACCAATATCATCGGGATCATCGCAAAGCTGTAATGCACCTTATCGGTCAGCTCCAGCCGATCCTGGCTCAAATACAGCACCGCCACCCCGGCCAGCAGGCCGAAAACAACGCGCTTCCACAGTGCGGATTGATAAGAAAAAGGGGCATTCTTGCTGAGAAGGAAATAGCTTATCGACAACGTCGCGTAGGTGATGCAGGCGTCGCTGTAAAGGGTAGAAATGGACGCAATGTAAGTCATAAATAGTCAGCGCGCTCCTCGGGATCGCCAGGGGGTAATGTGCAGACGTTGAATAACGCATCCCTGTCGTCTCCGCTTCGGCGGCGGCCATTTATACCCGTCGTCTTTCAAACCGCAGCGTTGTTACCTGCACGCTCTCACCCCAGTCACTTACCTGAGTAAGCTCCTGGGGATGCGATCGCTGGGCGCCTAGCTGCAATTTGAAATCCATAGGGATACACAGTCTATTAATAGAGTAGCAGTTCTATCTTATCGCCAAGCCGTCTATCTCACGACGCCCGCTTCAGGCTACTCTGTGCGTTGTGTTATCGGGGGAGAACCGCATGAATATCGACGATGAACTGCAAGCGCTCAGCGAACAGGAAGCGACGCTGGCCTTTACCCATTTTGACGCCGCCACCGCCTGGGAACTGGGCGCGGCGCTGAAAACCGCCGCCGAGCGGCGCGGCCTGAGCATCGCCATCGAGATCCAACTGGCCGGGCAGACGCTGTTTTATTACGCCATGCCGGGGGCAACGCCGGACATTGCCGACTGGGTGCGGCGCAAGCGCAATCTGGTGAACCATTTTCACAAAAGCTCTTACGCCATCGGCCTGCGCCTGCAGCAGCGGCAAACGTCGCTGGAGGAGCGTTACGGGCTGAGCGTGCGTGACTATTCGGTGCACGGCGGCGCCTTCCCGCTCACCCTGACCGGCCTCGGCTGCGTCGGCAGCATCAGCATTTCCGGCGCGCCGCAGAAGGAAGATCACCAGCTGCTGGTGAGTACTTTAGCCCACTTTCTCGGCTTATCCCTGCCCACGCTGTAATAACCGTTAAAACCTTGACTGTCACTTTTCTTGTCAGCCGCAGAATCTGCGGCTGACTTCTCTATTATCGAAATTTAGCGCCGAACAAAAGGGCAACTCTCTGATTTCCTGCGCCAAATTGATACAGGTCTGGTAATCCGCTGAACAAAAGGCGTATGGTATCTGTCACGTGACAAGACGGACCTCATCGGGCCCGCCATTCCTTTCACTTTTGAAGATTTGGTACGCACCGTAGATGAAAACGCATGAAATAAACAAAATTCGCCCCTTCAGCGCGCTGATAGACGCCTGCTGGCGGGAACCTTATAACCTGGCGCGGTTGTTGAAAGACGCTATCGCCGGAGTCACGGTCGGTATTATCGCCATTCCGCTGGCGATGGCGTTGGCGATCGCCAGCGGCGTGCCGCCGCAGTATGGTCTGTATACCGCCGCCATCGCCGGCATCGTCATCGCCGTCAGCGGCGGTTCGCGCTACAGCGTCTCCGGCCCCACCGCCGCCTTCGTGGTGATCCTCTATCCGGTCTCGCAGCAGTTCGGCCTGGCCGGCCTGCTGGTCGCCACGCTGATCTCCGGGGTATTTCTGCTGCTGATGGGGCTCGCGCGCTTTGGCAGGCTGATCGAGTACATTCCGCTGCCGGTGACGCTCGGCTTTACCTCCGGCATCGCCATCACCATCGCCACCATGCAGATCAAGGACTTCTTCGGCCTGCAGCTGACGCACACGCCGGAAAATTACGTCGGCAAGCTGTATGCCCTGCTGCAGGCGCTGCCGACGCTGGATATCGGCGATACCCTGATCGGCGCCGTGACGCTGCTGATTTTGATCTTCTGGCCCAAACTCGGCCTGCGGGTGCCCGGGCACCTGCCGGCGCTGCTGGCGGGCACCGCGTTGATGGGGCTGCTGACGCTGTTTGACCACCCGGTGGCGACCATCGGCTCCCGCTTCAGCTACCTGCTGGCCGATGGCAGCAGCGGCCAGGGCATTCCGCCGATCCTGCCGCAGCTGTTGCTGCCCTGGGATCTGCCGGGCGGCGGCGGGCAACCGTTCACTCTGAGTTGGCAAACCGTTTCCGCCCTGTTGCCGGCGGCGTTTTCGATGGCGATGCTCGGGGCGATCGAATCGCTGCTGTGCGCGGTGGTGCTCGACGGCATGACCGGCAAGAAGCATAACTCGAACAGCGAATTAATCGGCCAGGGTGCGGGCAACATCATCGCGCCGTTCTTCGGCGGCATCACCGCGACCGCTGCGATTGCCCGATCGGCCGCCAACGTGCGCGCCGGCGCCACCTCGCCGGTTTCCGCCATCATCCACGCGCTGCTGGTGCTGTTGGCGCTGCTGGTTCTGGCGCCGTGGCTCTCTTATCTGCCGCTGGCGGCGATGGCGGCGCTGCTGTTGATGGTCGCCTGGAACATGAGCGAGGCGCACAAAGTGATTTACCTGCTGCGCCGGGCGCCGAAGGACGACATTCTGGTGCTGCTGCTGTGCATGTCGCTGACGGTGCTGTTCGACATGGTGATCGCCATTACCGTGGGCATCGTGTTGGCGTCGCTGCTGTTTATGCGCCGCATCGCCCGCATGACGCGGTTGAGCGAGCTGAGCGCCGACGATGGCCGCCTGGTGCTGCGAGTGAATGGCCCGCTGTTCTTCGCCGCCGCCGAGCGTATCTTTAGCGAACTGCTGGCACGCAGCGAGGATTACCGGACGATCGTGCTGCAGTGGGATGCGGTGCCAGTGCTCGACGCCGGCGGCCTGAACGCCCTGCGGCGCTTTATCGACGTGCTGCCGGCGGATAAAAAGCTGGTGATCACCGACGTGCCGTTCCAGCCGCTGAAAACCCTGGCGCGCGCGCGGGTGCAGCCGATCGAGGGCCGCTTGCAGTTCTACCCGACGCTGCCGGAAGCGCTGGCGGCCACCGGCGCCTGAACGTAAAAAAGCCCGACGCGTCGGGCTTTTTTTTGGCGATGAGCGCTTAGTTGCTGGTATCCAGCTCCGGGAAGCTCTTCACCAGGTCGTCGATGGCTTTCATCTGCGCCAGGAACGGTTCCAGCTTGTCCAACGGTAGCGCGGACGGCCCGTCGCACTTGGCGTTGTTAGGATCCGGGTGCGCTTCGAGGAACAGCCCTGCCAGGCCAACCGCCATGCCGGCACGCGCCAGCTCGGCCACCTGAGCACGACGGCCGCCGGACGCGGCGCCGAACGGATCGCGGGTCTGCAACGCGTGGGTCACGTCGAAGATCACCGGATGGCCGCCAGTCACGTTCTTCATCACGTTGATGCCCAGCATGTCGACCACCAGGTTGTCATAGCCAAAGTTGCTGCCGCGATCGCACAGGATCACCTGGTCGTTGCCGCCCTCTTTGAACTTGTCGACGATGTTGCCCATCTGCCCCGGGCTGACAAACTGCGGCTTCTTGACGTTGATCACCGCGCCGGTTTTCGCCATCGCTTCCACCAGATCGGTCTGACGCGCCAGGAAGGCCGGCAGCTGGATCACGTCAACCACTTCAGAAACCGGCTGCGCCTGTGCCGCTTCGTGCACGTCGGTGATGATTTTCACGCCGAAGGTTTTTTTCAGCTCTTCGAAGATCTTCATCCCTTCTTCCAGGCCCGGACCGCGGTACGAGTGAATGGAAGAACGGTTGGCCTTGTCGAAAGAGGCTTTGAATATGTAAGGAATGCCCAGTTTTTGCGTCACGGTGACGTAGTGCTCGCAGATGCTCATCGCCAGGTCGCGCGATTCCAGCACGTTCATACCGCCAAACAGCACAAACGGCAGATCGTTTGCTACGTCGATGTCGCCAATGCTAACCACTTTCTGTTTCATGCTTTCGCCTTTGTTAAGGTTGTAACCGTCGCCTTGCAAACTGCACGGAGTCATTGAATTAATGCAGCGTCACCTGTTTCGGTTCAATCGAATGGATCTGCACTTTGATCACTTCGCTGACCGGGTCTTCAGGGCACTGCTCGACAAAATAGTTGAGATCGGAAATCGCGATATGGTTGCACTCCAGCTGGGCGTAAATCAGCCCACGGTCGCGGATCTCGTACGGATCTTCCGGATCGAAGCACAGCACCGTTTCGCTGGTGCGCAGCGCCATTTCCAGCTGCTTTTCTTCCATCAGGGCGGCCTTCAACGTATCCAGCATCTTGCGCACCACCATGATATTCTCGGATTCGTCGAGATCGTCGTCTTCCAGCTCGGCGCCCAGCCCCAGGTTGCCCTTGATCCACACTTCCAGCTGGTGCTCGCTCAGGGTTTCGCCGTTCAGCGGGTTGATCAGCCACAGCTCTTCATCCAGCCAATCGGCGCGCAGGATCAGCTGAGTGGGGAAAATCACCGGCAGCAGCGGCAGATCCAGCGCGTTGGCGATGTGCAGGAAGATGGTGCCGAGCGAAACCGGCGTGCCCTGCCGCCCCTCCAGCACCTTGTCCAGCCAGATGGCGTCCGACAGGCGGTACACGCCGCTGGCGCCGCCGAATCCCCAGGTCTTGTAGAACAGTTCAATGAGCGCATCCAGTTGCTGCTCCTGAGTGATATCGGCCGGCACCACCGCGCGCGCTTCGTCCACCAGCTGTTGCAGCTTGCGCTCCACGTCGGCAGCCGGGAAATCGCGCCGCACCGACTGCGACACCAGGATCACCCCTTCGCTCAGCGGCGAGGTGTTAAATTCAAAATCAGCAATGCTACTCATAGGTATCCCATCAGAAACGGTATTTTCGTCGTGGCAAGTTTAATTATCAGGTACAGGCAGCCCAACGCCAGCACGAACGCCACGGTTCGCAGCCGCTGACTTTTGGTCTTCTTGCCCAATGCGACGTAGCCAAGCAGGATATAGATAATAACGCCAAACAGCTTCTCGGTCAGCCATGAGTCCATACCCAGCAGCGGATAAAACCCGAACGTCACCACCAGCGCGATGCCGCTGACGAACAGCAGCGTGTCATTCAGGTGCGGCGCTATCTTGACCCAGCGGCGACCCATGATCGGCGAACGGCGCCACTGCCAAAAGAAACGCAGCACAAACAAGGTAATACTGATGGCGACCGTCAGCAAATGGAAATGTTTCAACGCGGTGTATGCAGTCATGGTGCTCCCTTAAATGGCCCGGGCGTCGTTATTATGAGGGGCGCTTATCCCGGCCATTGGCCGAGCGTCACGCGGTCGTTGTCGCCGTAATCACGGTGGGTGGCGACAGCGGAAAATCCGGCGGCCTGCAGCAGCGCGCGCACGCTCTCACCCTGCTGCCAGCCATGTTCCAACAGCAGCCAGCCCTGCGGCTGCAGATAGTGCGGCGCCTGGCGCACGATGGCGGCCAGATCCGCCAAACCATGCTCGGCGGCGACCAGCGCACTGCCCGGCTCGAAGCGCACGTCGCCCTGCGACAAATGCGGATCGGCGGCATCGATATAGGGCGGATTGCTGGCGATCAGCGCGAAACGTTGCCCCGCGACTGGCGCAAACCAGCTGCCCTGTAAAAATCGGACGTTGTCGATCTTCAGCTTGTGCGCATTGTGCTGCGCCAGCGCAACCGCCTCCGGCTGCACATCGACGCCGATAGCCGAACAATCCGGGCGCTCGCTGGCCAGCGCCAGCGCAATGGCGCCGGTGCCGGTGCCGAGATCGAGGAAGTGGCAGGGTTGCGGCGGCAGGCGCGCCAACGCCAGCTCCACCAGGCATTCGGTATCCGGGCGCGGGATCAGCGTCGCGGGCGAGACCGACAGCGGCAGCGACCAAAACTCGCGCTCGCCCACCAGATAGGCCACCGGCTCACCGCGTTCGCGGCGCGCCAGCAGCGTCTCCAGCTGCTGTTGCTGCGGCGGCGTCAGCACGGTTTCCCCGAACGCCATCAGGAAGGTTCTGGCCCTGCCGGTCACGAAACCCAACAGGATTTCCGCGTCGCGCCGGGCGCTGTCGCTGTGGGTCAAACGCGCGGCGGCGGCTTTCAGCCAGTGTTGATACTCCATCACTCTTGCTCGGCGGACAGCGCCGCCAGCTGATCGGCCTGATACTCCTGCACGATCGGCTGGATCAGCATGTCCAGTTTGCCTTCCATCACCTCGTCCAGGCGGTAGAGCGTCAGGTTGATGCGGTGGTCGGTCACCCGCCCCTGCGGGAAGTTGTAGGTGCGGTTACGGTCGGAACGATCGCCGCTGCCCAGCAGGTTGCGGCGAGTGGACGCCTCGGCCTGCTGGCGCTTGGCCATCTCGGCGGCGCGAATGCGCGCGCCCAGCACCGACATCGCCTTGGCTTTGTTTTTGTGCTGTGAACGTTCGTCCTGGCACTCCACCACGATGCCGGTCGGCAGGTGAGTGATGCGGATCGCCGAATCGGTGGTGTTAACGTGCTGGCCGCCGGCGCCGGAGGAACGGAAGGTGTCGATTTTCAGATCGCCCGGGTTGATGTCCGGCAGCTCGGCTTCCGGCACTTCCGGCATCACCGCCACGGTGCAGGCGGAGGTGTGGATGCGCCCCTGGGATTCGGTTTCCGGCACGCGCTGCACGCGGTGGCCGCCGGATTCAAACTTCAGCTGGCCGTACACGCCGTCGCCGGAAACTTTGGCGATCACTTCTTTGAAGCCGCCGTGTTCGCCTTCGTTGGCGCTCATCACCTCGACGCGCCAGCGGCGGCCTTCGGCGTAACGGCTGTACATGCGGAACAGATCGCCGGCGAAGATCGCCGCCTCATCGCCGCCGGTGCCGGCGCGCACTTCGAGGAAGCAGCTGCGCTCATCATCCGGATCTTTCGGCAGCAGCAAGACCTGCAGCTGCTGTTCCAGCGCTTCGCTGCTCGCCCGCGCCTGTTTCAGCTCTTCCTGCGCCATCTCGCGCATTTCCGGATCGTCCAGCATCATTTCCGCCGTCTCCAGATCCTCCTGCACCTGACGCCATTCCAGGAAGCAGCGGCTGACGTCGGTCAGCTGCGCGTATTCTCGCGACAGCGCGCGGAACCGGTCTTGGTCGGCGATGACGCCGGCATCGCCGAGCAGCGCCTGCACTTCTTCATGGCGCTCTTGTAACGCTTCCAGTTTGGCAACAATAGAAGGCTTCATGCGTGGTAATAAACCCTGTTAATAGAGAAAACTAATGCTGATCCAGCCCGAGGCTGTCGCGTAATAACTGCAACCGCTCCACGTCGCCGTCGCCGGCGGCCTGCTGGAGGGATTTGGTAGGGGCATGAATAAGACGGTTGGTCAGTTTATGGGCCAGCTCGTGAATAACCTGCTCCACGTTGGCGCCCTGCGCGATGGCGGCCAGCGCTTTGGCCTCCATCTCTGCGCGGATCTGGTCGGCCTGCGAACGGTAGTCGCGGATGGTTTCCACCGCGCCCTGCGAACGCAGCCAGGCCATGAAGTTGGTGCTTTCCTGCTGCACGATCGATTCCGCCTGCACCGCCGCCGCTTTGCGCTGCGCCAGGTTGCTTTGAATGATGGCGTGCAGATCGTCCACGCTGTACAGATAGGCGTTGGCCAGCTTGCCGACCTCCGGCTCGATATCGCGCGGTACGGCGATATCCACCAACAGCATCGGCTGGTTGCGGCGCGCCTTCAGCGCGCGCTCCACCATCCCCTTGCCGATGATCGGCAGCGGGCTGGCGGTGGAACTGATAATGATGTCGGCGTCCGCCAGACGCTCGTCGATCTCCGGCAGGGTGATCACTTCCGCGCCGACTTCCTCCGCCAGCAATTGCGCGCGCTCGCGGGTGCGGTTAGCGATGATCATATGCCGCACTTTGTGCTCGCGCAGGTGGCGCGCCACCAGCTCGATGGTTTCACCGGCGCCCACCAGCAAGACGTTGAGATCGGCCAGCGATTCGAAGATCTGCCGCGCCAGCGTACAGGCGGCGAAAGCCACGGAGACCGCGCTGGCGCCGATTTCGGTTTCGGTGCGCACGCGCTTGGCGACGGAGAAGGATTTCTGGAACAGGCGCTCCAGCTCGCCGGACAGCGACTGACCGCGTTGTGACTCGGCGAAGGCCTTTTTCACCTGGCCGAGGATTTGCGGTTCGCCCAGCACCAGCGAGTCCAACCCGCTGGCCACCCGCATCAGATGGCTGACCGCGTCGTTGCCTTGATGCCAGTAGAGGCTTTTCTTCACCTCTTCCGGACGCAGGTTGTGGTAGGCGCACAGCCAGGCGACCAGTTGTTCGTGCATGTGCTCCTGCTGCTCTACGCTGAGGTACAGCTCGGTACGGTTGCAGGTGGACAACACGACGCCGCCCTGCACCAACGGTTGTTGGAGCAAGCTGGTCAGCGCCTCATCGATGGACTCTGGCGAGAAGGTCACCCTTTCACGCAGAGAAACCGGAGCGGTTTTGTGATTTATACCTAACGCCAGCAGGGTCATTGCTTCGAGTAATACTTCTGTTGGTACGGGTTCTCGTTGAACGGCATTCTACTTGATGCGCGGGATCAATAAAAGTAACAACCGCATCTTCCGTTCAATCGCTGTCATAGACGACATCAATTAATGAATAAGTAATAAATACAGCGGGATAAATAGTCAAAGGGAAGGCTGATGGTTTAAATTTTAGCGCAGTTTGCGAAGACGCGCACGCTATTCGGCGCACATAACGGCGGCGTTTGCGCAACTCTGCACCGCTTATCGGGAGCGCCTCCCCCGCCTTCAGGCGATTGTGTTACGCTTAATGGCAACCCCGACGCGCGCGCCGCGTTGGCACTACGCCGGTAAACGCGGCAAGATTCAACGCGATGCAGCAAAAAATTGACGCGCCGCCGCCGCCCCGTTAGCGTGAGCGCTGAATCCGGGTTTCGTCGCGCATGCCCGCAAGGACAAAAGGACAAGAAAAAGTTATGCCAATACGCAAAGTTAGTTTGCTCCGTCTGATCCCGCTGGCCAGCCTGGTGCTGGCCGCCTGTACCACCACCAAGCCAACCGGCCCGGCCACCAGCCCGACCTCACCGCAGTGGCGCGCCCATGAGCAGGCGGTGCAGCAGCTTAGCACCTATCAGACCCGCGGCTCCTTCGCCTACTTGTCTGATCAGAAAAAAGTCTATGCCCGCTTCTTCTGGCAGCAGTTTTCGCCGGAGCGCTACCGCCTGCTGCTGACTAACCCGCTGGGCAGCACGGAAATGGATCTCAACGTACAGAAAAACGTGGTGCAGCTGACCGACAACCAGGGCAAACGCTACGTCAGCGACAACCCGGAAGAGATGATCCGCAAGCTGACCGGGATGGCGATCCCGCTGAACAACCTGCGCCAGTGGATGGTCGGCCTGCCGGGCGAAGCCAGCGATTTTGCGCTGGATGACCAATATCGCCTGAGCAAACTGACCTACCAGCAAGGCGGTCAAACCTGGAAGGTGGATTACCAGAGCTACAGCACCGAGGTGCAGCCGACGCTGCCGAACCGTCTGGAGCTGCAGCAGGGCGACCAACGCATCAAACTGAAAATGGATAACTGGACGCTCAAATGATCCGCCAGTGGCCCTCCCCCGCGAAGCTCAACCTGTTTCTGTACATCACCGGCCGTCGTGAAGACGGCTATCACCTGCTGCAGACGCTGTTCCAGTTTTTGGACTACGGCGACACCCTGACCATTGACCCGCGCCAGGACGATCGCATTAACCTGCTGACGCCGGTCGACGGCGTGCCGGACGAGCAGAACCTGATCGTGCGCGCCGCCCGCCTGCTGCAGCGCTATTGTGATGAACAGGGTCTGCAGACCGCACCGCGCGGCGCCGACATCAGCATCGACAAGCGCCTGCCGATGGGCGGCGGTTTGGGCGGCGGCTCCTCCAACGCCGCCACCGTGCTGGTGGCGCTGAACGAACTGTGGCGCTGCGGCCTTGACGACGACCAACTGGCAGAGCTGGGGCTCAGCCTTGGCGCCGACGTGCCGGTGTTCGTGCGCGGCCACGCCGCCTTCGCCGAAGGCATCGGCGAGCGCCTGCAGCCGGCCGAGCCGCAGGAAAAATGGTATCTGGTGGCGCATCCCGGCGTCGGCATCCCGACGCCGGTTATCTTCGGCGACGCCGAATTGAAAAGGGACACCCCGGTTCGCTCCTTAAGTGAGCTGTTGCAGGCGCCGTACGCAAATGATTGCGAACCGATCGCAAGAAAACGTTTTCGCGAGGTTGAACAGCTTCTTTCATGGCTGTTAGAATACGCCCCGTCACGCCTGACTGGCACAGGTGCTTGTGTGTTTGCTGAATTCGACACAGAAATCGCCGCCCGTCAGGTGTTAAATCAAGCCCCGGAGTGGTTGTGTGGTTTTGTAGCGCGCGGCGTTAACGTCTCCCCACTACATCGCATTCGTTCCGGGCGGTTTGAGTCGTAGCTCAACGTTTCGCTGCGCAGGGTCATGCACACCTGGCCCTGTTATCCCTGCGCTGCCTGCGGTCTCAATTTTAGTTTTACATACCCGTATGTATATTGCGCCGGCGTCGCCGACTGCCCCTTGGCGATGTCGTATGACAATATCTTCTCTGGACGCAAGCCTGAGGTTCTTCTCGTGCCTGATATGAAGCTTTTTGCTGGTAACGCCACCCCGGAACTAGCACAACGTATTGCCAACCGTTTGTACACCAGCCTTGGTGACGCCGCTGTAGGTCGTTTTAGCGACGGCGAAGTGAGCGTGCAAATCAACGAAAATGTACGCGGCGGTGATATTTTCATCATCCAGTCCACCTGTGCCCCGACCAACGACAACCTGATGGAACTGGTTGTGATGGTCGACGCCCTGCGTCGCGCCTCCGCAGGTCGTATTACCGCCGTTATCCCTTACTTCGGCTATGCCCGCCAGGATCGCCGCGTGCGTTCCGCGCGTGTGCCAATCACCGCCAAGGTGGTTGCCGATTTCCTCTCCAGCGTAGGGGTTGACCGCGTTCTGACGGTGGATCTGCATGCTGAGCAGATTCAAGGCTTCTTCGACGTACCGGTAGACAACGTGTTCGGCAGCCCGATCCTGCTGGAAGACATGCTGCAGCAGAACCTGGAAAACCCGATCGTGGTTTCCCCGGACATCGGCGGCGTCGTGCGCGCCCGCGCCATCGCCAAACTGCTGAACGACACCGACATGGCCATCATCGACAAACGCCGCCCGCGCGCGAACGTTTCTCAGGTGATGCACATCATCGGTGACGTGGCAGGCCGCGACTGCGTGCTGGTCGACGACATGATCGACACCGGCGGCACCTTGTGTAAAGCGGCTGAAGCGTTGAAAGAACGCGGTGCCAAGCGCGTATTCGCCTACGCGACGCACCCGATCTTCTCCGGCAACGCCGTGGACAACATCAAGAACTCGGTGATTGATGAAGTGATCGTCTGCGACACCATTCCGCTGTCGCCGGAAATCAAGGCACTGAAAAACGTTCGCACTCTGACCCTGTCCGGCATGCTGGCTGAAGCCATCCGCCGCATCAGCAACGAAGAGTCGATCTCTGCGATGTTCGAGCATTAATTTCGTCGTCTTTCCGGTGCGGCGCCCACTGCGCCGGAAAGATAGCGAGCCCGACAGCAGAAAAGAAAAACCCGTTGGTGCGCGAGCAACAACGGGTTTTCTACTTGTAGTCCGACATGACCTCAAACCTTAATGCACGGCAGATGTTCCCTTGCCCCGCTCTTGCTTCCCTTCTGCTTTTTTAATCAATGCGACGAACGATGTTGATCGTTGCGGCACCGTTTATCAAAGTGTTTTACCCACCAGTAGCGATCCGCCACCTGTTCGCGGCCGCCGATACGTGCGCCCACCAGCCACAACAGCGCGCCGACGAAGATGCTCATGATGGCGCCGTGGGCGAAAAATTGCGGCAGATTGAACTGGGATACTTCAGCAATAATTGAGTATCCGACGCCGCCGATCATCACGACCAGCCCCAGCCCCATAAAAAAGTTGCCCACTCTGTCCGCGCTTCTACGTTTCATATGCCACCTCCATGATTGCCATGTGCCAACCGGGATAACGCTGCAACTTGTTAACCCACTTTGATAAGTTAAGTATAGTCCCTGTTGCGGCAAGGGGATTGCGGAGGCGATCACAAATGGTAAAGAATTATTGACACTTCTTAACACAGTGCTGAAAATTAGCGGACAAATTGAATTATTAAGCTAATGAATCATTCATCTTTCTTACCCAGGGTGACGGCAGAGATCGGGTTTTGTCATTCATCGCCCCGACAGGTAGACTAAGGCCCTTTCCATTACCCTGATCATAGCGAATCTCCCAGTGAGCAGTATTAAATTGATAGTCGGTCTCGCCAACCCGGGCGCGGAATACGCCCAGACACGCCACAACGCCGGCGCCTGGTACGTCGATCTGCTGGCCCAGCGCCACAATCAGCAGTTAAAAGAAGAGAGCAAGTTCTTCGGCTACACCGCCCGTTTGAACCTGGCGGGCAACGACGTGCGCCTGCTGGTGCCGACCACCTTCATGAACCTGAGCGGCAAAGCGGTGCTGGCGATGGCCAACTTCTACCGCATCGAACCCAGCGAGATCCTGGTGGCGCACGACGAGCTGGATCTGCCGCCCGGCGTGGCCAAAATCAAGCTCGGCGGCGGCAACGGTGGCCACAACGGCCTGAAAGACATCCAAAACAAGTTCGGCAACAACCCGAACTTCTATCGCCTGCGCATCGGCATCGGCCATCCGGGCGACAAGAACAAGGTGGTGGGCTTCGTGCTCGGCAAGCCGCCGGCCAGCGAACAGAAGATGATTGACGAAGCGATCGACGAGTCGCTGCGCTGCACCGAAATGCTGATGAAGGACGGGCTGGAAAAAACCGTTCAGCGCCTGCACAGCTTCAAGGCGCAGGCCTGATCCTTGCCGCAGCGGGCGCCCTGCCCGCTGCTTGCTTTTAGCCGCGCGGGTTGAAGGTTTCCTCGCCCACCCGGCGCTCATCGGAGGTGAAGCCCTCTTCCGCCACGTAATACTGCGGATCGTCCAGCTCATGGCTGCAGAACGGCCCGGCGCGTTTGAGCAGGCGCACGCAGTCAGCGCTCAGGTGGCGCAGACGAATGCTTTTCCCCGCCGCCAGATAACGCGCCGTCAGCTTATCGATCGCCTCCACGCCGCTGGAATCCATCACCCGGGTGCCGGCAAAATCCAGCACCACGCTCTGCGGATCGTTCTGCGGATCGAACAGCTCGGCGAAAGCGGCGGCGGAGCCGAAGAACAGCGGGCCATCCAGTTGATACACCGCCACGTCGCCCGTCACCTGCCGCTGGCGCACGCGGATGCGCGCCTGCTGCCAGGCGAACACCAGCGCCGAGATAATCACCCCGCTGATCACCGCCACCGCCAGATCGGTAAAGATGGTGATCAGCGTGACGACGATCATTACCAGCGCGTCGGCTTTCGGCATGCGGCGCAAGCGGCGCAGCGAGCTCCACTCGAAGGTGTTGTAACACACCACCAGCATCACCCCGGCCAGCGCCGCCACCGGCAGCAGGCCGATATAGCGCGACAGGCTGACCACGAACAGAATCAGCAGGATGGCGCCCACCGTACCGGAGATGCGCCCGCGCCCGCCCGAGGTGAAGTTGATGATCGACTGGCCGATCATCGCGCAGCCGGCGAAGCAGCCGAACAGGCCGCATACCGCGTTACCGGCGCCCTGCGCGATACTCTCGCGATTGCCGTTGCCCTTCTTGCCGCCCATTTCATCCAGCACCGTCATGGTCAGCAGCGATTCAATCAAACCGACCAGGGCGATCACCACCGCATAGGGCAGCACCACCCGCACCATCTCCAGGGTAAACGGCGCCGTCGGCAGACTAAAGTGCGGCAGCGCGCCGGAAATGTCCGCCAGATCGCCCACCCGTAGCGTGTGCAGGTTGAGGCCGATCGCCAACGCCGAGACCACCAGCAGCGCCGCCAGCGAAGACGGAATGGCCTTGGTCAGGCGCGGGAACAGCACCACCACCGCAATCGCCAGCGCCACCAGGCCGTACATCAGCGGCCCCTGCCCGGCGATCATCTTCAGCTGCGCCAGCATGATGACGATCGCCAGGCCGTTGACGAAGCCGTGGATCGCCGGCAGCGGCACCAGACGAATGAACTTGCCCAGCCGGAAGGCGCCGATCAGGATTTGAATCGCCCCGGCAAACAGCGTGGCCCACAGCACGTAACCCATGCCGTACTGCGCCGCCAGGCTCATCAGCACCACCACAATGGAGCCGGCGGCGCCGGAAACCATGCCCGGTTTGCCGCCGAACAGCGCCGTGACCAGGCCGATAATAAACGCGGTATGCAAGCCGACAATTGGCGAAAGACCGGCGACCAGCGAAAAGCCGACCGCCTCGGGGATCATCGAAACCGCCACCACAAAGCCCGCCAGGACTTCATTTTTAACGTCCGCGATCCTGACGTTACTCAGATTAAACATGCATTATTCACTTATGACAGATGACATCATCTCCCCGCGTAGCGGGTATGGGGAGCCGCAAGGGGCGGCAGAGTGCAGGCGGGCACAGCTCAGGGTGGCGTAGGCAAGAAATACATCCGGCGCGTTTCCTGTCGGTTAATCGGAATGGCCAGTATGGGTAAATGTGATCCAAATCTCAAATAAAAACCGGCCGTCCGCGCTGCGTTCGCCCCGGCCAAGCAAGTCTGATCGAGATAAACGCCCATTACGTGTATAATGGCGGCATTATTTTGCCCTTTATGCAGTCGGTTAAACCTAACCGGCTGATAGTTAAGATATTTAAGGTGATTACAACATGGGATTCAAATGCGGTATCGTCGGCCTGCCTAACGTAGGCAAATCCACCCTGTTCAACGCGTTGACCAAAGCGGGCATTGAAGCAGCCAACTTCCCGTTCTGCACCATTGAACCGAACACCGGTGTGGTGCCGATGCCCGATCCGCGTCTGGATAAGCTGGCCGAGATCGTCAAACCGCAGCGCATTCTGCCGACCACCATGGAATTCGTCGACATCGCCGGCCTGGTGAAGGGTGCGTCCAAGGGTGAAGGCCTGGGCAACCAGTTCCTGACCAACATCCGCGAAACCGAAGCCATCGGCCACGTGGTGCGCTGCTTCGAGAACGACAACATCATCCACGTCAACAACAAGGTCGATCCGGCCGAAGATATCGACGTCATCAACACCGAGCTGGCGCTGTCTGACCTGGACACCTGCGAACGCGCTATCCACCGCGTGCAGAAAAAAGCCAAAGGCGGCGACAAAGACGCCAAGGCCGAGCTGGCGGCGCTGGAGAAATGCCTGCCGCACCTGGAAAACGCCGGCATGCTGCGCGCGCTGGATCTGACCGCAGAAGACAAGGCGGCGATCAAATACCTGAGCTTCCTGACGCTGAAGCCGACCATGTACATCGCCAACGTCAACGAAGACGGCTTCGAGAACAACCCGTACCTGGACACCGTGCGTAAAATCGCCGACGCCGAAGGCTCCGTGGTGGTCGCCGTGTGCGCCGCCGTGGAATCCGACATCGCCGAGCTGGAAGACGAAGAGCGCGACGAGTTCATGGCCGAGCTGGGCCTGGAAGAGCCGGGCCTGAACCGCGTGATCCGCGCCGGTTACGAGCTGCTGAACCTGCAGACCTACTTCACCGCCGGCGTGAAAGAAGTGCGCGCCTGGACCATCCCGGTCGGCGCCACCGCCCCGCAGGCGGCCGGCAAGATCCACACCGACTTCGAGAAAGGCTTTATCCGCGCGCAAACCATCTCCTATGACGACTTCATCACCTACAAGGGTGAGCAAGGCGCCAAAGAAGCCGGCAAAATGCGCTCCGAAGGTAAAGACTACATCGTCAAAGACGGCGACGTGATGAACTTCTTGTTCAACGTCTAACCCCTTCCCTGCAGCGTTTCTCTCCGCTGCCGGAAACGGAAAAATCCACGCTTCGGCGTGGATTTTTTGTTTTTCGGTTCTGTGTTTTGACGGTCTGGATACAGAGCATCACGGTCTCATGTTTCCCACTGAACGATCTTCGCCGTACGTTTTATTGCGTCCTTCATGACGGCATTATCCGCATCGCAGCACGAAAAACGGCTCTCGTGTTGATCCCTCGTCCTACAGGAAAAAGCTTGTCATCTTCCGTTGCGGCCTTATAATGAGTGTTTACTCACTTATTAAAGGAGCCTCAAAGTGGCCCGTCCCCGCAGTGAAGAAAAGCAGCAGGCGCTCTTGCAGGCCGCCACCGACATTTTTGCCGAACAAGGATTAGCGGCGCCCACATCGGCCATCGCCAGGAAAGCTGGCGTCTCGGAGGGCACGCTGTTCCGCTACTTTGAAAATAAGGACGTACTGCTGAGCGCAGTCTGCGACTACCTGCTTGATGAAATGGAGCGCCTGCTGACGCAAAGCTTGCAGGGCGTTATGCCGGGTAAAGATCAAATGCAGCTCGCCTGGGATGCCTACATTGACTGGGCGCTCGCCAATCCCGCCGCGTATGCGACAGGGAACAAATTGATGGTCTCCGGCAAGTTATCCCCTGCACAGAGGGAAAGAAGCGTACGGTTCGGTGATATTTCCCAGCTGGGTATTCCGTTAGTCCAGGGGCTGGATTTAGCGCAGTCGAGCGAGTTTCAGGGCATGATCTGCACGGTAATGGCCAATGGCGTTATCGATATGGCCGTTCAAAAACCGCACCTGCTGGATATTTACAAACGCGCAGGTTATGAAGCCATGGTGCGGGCCATTGAGCTTCCTGGCGCTCATACGGCCATCTAGCTTCTTTTTTTTAATTAAATAATGAGTGTGTACTCACGCATTAAAAAGACACGACAATCATGCTACCCGTTTCAAAACTAAAAATGCTGCGGAGACGGGCCTATCCAAGGCTCCGCCGACTCACATTCGTTTCTTTATTCTCAGTGTGTCTTTGCTCCTCTGTGGGTGCGTAACCTCGCCTGCATCAGACCGTCTGTCAAGAACCCAGCATGTTCCAGCAACATGGCGGGCCGCCCCGTCTGACTCGGCACACGTGTCTGTGTGGAATGCATGGCCCTCCGCCCGAAATGAATCCGGCGCCCGGCGCTTGCGCGCTCCGGCTGGCAAACCCAGTCACGTAGAGCATGTACGCGGAACACAAACGTCGATTGCGCGTGCCAATTTGGAGTGCGCTCAAACGTTATGGAATGACGCTCGCAAACTGGCTGCGGCAGAGGCTGCGGCCCTCTATTACGCATCGCGTACCTGCCGGCGACAACACGCGTTCTCTACCCAAAGCGCGCCATTGCCTGAATCCTTCGAACGGGCGATACAAACGCCCCCTCGCCGGGCGTCCCAATCTGGTCAGAAGGAAGTCGCCGAGCGTGGCAAAGCCGAACCCGATGGAAGCGAGATCAACCGCCACACGACCCAGCATTCTGCTCCCCGGACGTTGGATCTATCGAGCGTAGACACCGACCCCGGCGAAAGCGAGGCGGATTGGCAGGCTGAACCGCATGAGCATCATAACCGCGTGCGATCCACAGTGCGGAAGTGGATACGGCGTTTGTTCACTTCGTCAGAGCGATCAAGGGTTCAATGCCAGATTGAACCGCTGCAGAACAGCACCGTATTCGTTTGAAATTCAATACAGAACAATACATTGCCGCGCCGCTGGCGACAGGCCCGACAGATAATTACCTTATGGGTTCTCCCTATGACACAACTGATAGTTCAAAACACGCGTCCCCGCTTTTGGTCTTTACAGACACTTCGTACAACCGTGCTGGTGATGCCAATTGTCGCCTTATCGGCCTGCGATGCGCCGGCGGACAAGGTCGCCCCACCGGCAGATAAACCGATGCTGACAGTGACCCTGACAACGCCGGCAAGGCTGTCCGTTTCCCGCACCGTCACGGCTAATGGTTCGATTGCAGCCTGGCAAGAGGCGATCATCAGCCCGGAAGCCAATGGGCTGCGCGTGCAAAAACTGTTGGTGCAGGAGGGGGATATGGTACGCCAGGGACAACCTCTGGCGGAATTTACACGCGATTCCGTGATGAACGACTGGCTGCTGGCGAAAGCCGATCTCAACGAAGCGAAAGCGGTCACTCTGAATGCGCAAGCGGATGGAAAACGAGCGCGGTTGTTGCGCGGTGTCGGCAGCCTGAGCGAGCAGGATATCCAGAAACTGTTAACCCAGGAAAAGACGGCGCAGGCGCGTCTGGAGTCGGCGAAAGCACGCATGGCGGCTCAGCAGTTGCGACTGGACCAGACGATATTGCGCGCCCCCGACGACGGCATCATTTCAGCTCGTTCGGCCACGATCGGTTCAGTTCCTATGCAAAGCACCGAAATGTTTCGCCTGATCCGCCAGGGAAAATTTGAATGGCGGGCGGAATTGTCGGCGCAGCAGCTGGAACAAATCCAACCGGGGCAAAAAGCGCAGATCGCCTCACCTGGCGGTAACACCTGGGAAGGCGTCGTGCGCCTGGCGGCACCGACGGTCAATGCGACCTCGCGCCGCGGGATTGCCTATGTGGACATCCTCCCATCGACAGCGAAGAACGCCTCTCCCATTCGGCCCGGCACGTATGCCAGCGGTACGATTACGATAGGCGATCGGCAAGGGCTGACCGTGCCGCAATCCGCCGTCGTGGCGCGCGACGGTTTTCACCTGGTGTTCACCGTAGATGACGAGATGCGTGCACATTCGCTTAAAGTCGCGGTAGGCCGTCTGGTGCATGACCAGCAGGAGATCCTGTCCGGTCTTCAAGGCGCGGAACGCATCGTCGCCAGCGGCGGCGTGTTCCTCAATGAGGGCGATAAAGTCCAGTTGGCCAACACGGCCGAGGCTTCCCACTCATCGGAACCGCGCTAAGAGGCCCATCATGAATATCTCTACCTGGTCCATTCGCAACCCCATTCCGTCTATCTTGCTCTTTGTCATCTTGAGCGTTGCCGGCTTTTATTCTTTCGAGTTGATGAAGATCCAGAGCTTCCCGGACATGGATGTGCCCACGGTGACCGTGTCCGCTTCGCTTCCGGGCGCTGCGCCGCCCCAACTCGAAACGGAGGTGGCGCGCAAGCTGGAGGACACCGTCTCTTCGGTGCAGGGATTGAAGAATCTGCGCACCACGATCCAGGACGGGCTGGTCGATATCTCAGCGGAGTTTCGTCTGGAAAAACCCGTTCAGGAAGCGGTGGATGAAGTCCGGTCAGCCGTGCAAAGCATTCGCACCGAGTTGCCGACGGATTTACGTGATCCTATCGTTCGCAAGCTCAACATCACGGGCAAACCTATTCTGGCCTTTTCCATCAGCGCCAGCAAGATGGATGAGAATGAACTGTCCTGGTTTGTGGACAATACCCTGTCGCGGCGTCTGAGAGGCGTCGCCGGCGTAGGGTCGGTCACCCGTGTGGGCGGCGTGAACCGCGAGATCCAAGTCGAACTCGATCCGGTCAAACTGGAGGCGATTGGCGCCACCGCCGCCGAGGTTTCCCGTCAGTTGCGTGATGTACAGATGGACGCGACAGGCGGGCGAGTCGATCTGGGGCGGGGAAAACAACCGCTGCGTTTGGTCGCCCGTGTCAAGAACGTGGATGAATTAGCCGCAGTCGAACTGTCGTTGCCCGGCGGGCAACGTTTTCGCCTGGACGACGTGGCGACGCTGAAAGACACCATTGCGGAACGCAGTGCACTTGCGCTCCTCAACGGCAAGAAGGTGGTGGGCTTTGAGATCACGCGCGCCAAAGGCGCCGGTGAAGTCGAGGTCGGCAACAAGGTTGAAAAAGTTCTGGCGCAATTGCGCACGGAGCGGCCTGATTTGCACATCACGCAGGTCTTCGACTTTGTCCGGCCTGTGCAAGAGGAGTTCGACGCCTCCATGCACATGATTTATGAAGGCGCCATTCTCGCTATCCTGGTGGTCTTCATGTTTCTGCGCGATATCCGCGCGACGTTGATCTCGGCGGCGGCTTTGCCCCTGTCGATTTTACCGGCCTTCATCGGTATGGACATGATGGGCTTTTCGCTCAGTATCGTCACGCTGCTGGCGCTGTCGCTGGTGATTGGCCTGTTGGTGGATGATGCCATCGTCGAAGTGGAGAACATCGAACGCCACATCGGCATGGGTAAACCGCCGTACCAGGCCGCGATGGATGCCGCATCGGAAATCGGCCTGGCCGTCGTCGCCACAACATTTGCCTTGATCGCCGTTTTCCTGCCGACGGCCTTCATGTCCGGCGTTGCCGGAAGATTCTTCACGCAGTTTGGATGGACGGCGGCGCTGGCGGTATTTGCCTCGCTGGTTGTGGCGCGCTTGCTGACGCCAATGATGGCCGCCTACCTGATGAAACCGCATGTGCGCCCTCAGCGCGATCCTTTCTGGATGGCGATCTACCTGCGCGCCTGCCGGTGGACACTGCGGCACCGCGGGCTCACCCTGGCGCTGGCCGGCGGGTTCTTTATCGGCTCTCTGATGCTTATTCCTCTGCTGCCCCAGGGTTTTTTCCCTGCAGATGACAACTCCCAGACGCAGGTGACGTTGGAACTGCCGCCTGGGAGCACGCTGGAACAAACCCAGGCCATGGCAGAACTCGCTCGGCATCGCCTGGCCCCTATCCCGTATATCCGTAACATCTATACCACCATCGGTGGCGGTGCAACGGGCGGCGATGTCATGGCTTCCGATGGGAAAACCGACGTTCGCATGGCAACGCTGACGGTGTTGTTGGATGTGCGTAAAGCGCGCCCGAAGAAGCAGGTCATCGAAGGCGAGATACGCACGGCAATGGCAGCACTTCCGGGGGTTCGCAGCAAAGTGGGGTTTGGCGGCTCAGGTGAAAAATACCAGTTGGTGTTGGCCGGTGATGATCCTCAGCTGCTGGCTAAGGCGGCCGATTCAGTATTAAGTGATCTGCGGCAGCTCCCCGGCCTCGGTAACATTACCTCCAGTGCCGGGCTGGCGCGCAGCGAAATCCTCCTGCAACCCAATTTCGCCAAAGCGGCCGATCTGGGGGTATCGGGCGTCGCTATTGCCGATACTTTGCGTATTGCAACCGTAGGCGACTACGATCAGTTTCTGTCTAAATTTAACGTGGAGCAGCGCCAGATCCCGATCGTCGTCAAGCTGTCAAAAGATATCCGTGAGGATATGGGATTACTTGAACGTTTGACCGTACCCGGCGCCAGAGGCCCGGTGCTGCTCAATCAGATCGTCAACATTGAGCAAGGCAGTGGGCCGGCCCAGATCAATCGCATCAATCGCACACGCAGCGTGACCCTTGACGTAGAACTATCGGGCACCCAACTCGGGGATCTGGCCGCTCAGGTGGCGAAGCTGCCGTCAATCCAGAATCTGCCGGTCGGCGTGCACCAGGTTGTGCAGGGTGATGACGAAATGATGAAGGAACTGTTTGCCGGTTTCGGCACAGCTATGGTCGCCGGTATCCTGGCCATCTATATCGTGCTGGTTCTGCTGTTCAAAGACTTCTTCCAACCGATCACCATTCTGGCTGCGCTCCCGCTGTCATTGGGCGGCGCATTCGTCGGGTTACTGCTGGCGGGCCAGTCGTTCACGATGTCATCCCTGATCGGGTTAATCATGTTGATGGGGATTGCGACCAAAAACTCGATACTGCTGGTCGATTATGCGATCGAGTCACGGCGCGGCCATTACGGCCCGAATGGCGAAGTGCTCAATAAACCCATGAGCCGAACGGAGGCGCTGATTGATGCCTGCCACAAACGTTCCCGCCCCGTCATCATGACGACGTTAGCGATGGGAGCAGGCATGTTGCCTGTGGCTCTGGGTTTCGGCAGTGCCGATCCCAGCTTCCGCAGCCCGATGGCGGTGGCCGTCATCGGAGGATTGATCACCTCCACCGTGCTGAGCCTGCTGGTTATTCCTGTCGTTTATACCCTGATTGACGATCTTGAAAACTGGCTGCGCAAGTTGCCCAGCCTGCTGGCACGCAGCAAGAACCTGAGCGGGAGGAAGAAAGCCGGGGTTGCCATGCTTATCGTAGTTCTGCTGTATTGGCTGGCATTTCCTGTCATTCCGTTCCTCGACATCCCCTACAAGATTGTCGTTGTCTCTACGCTTGTCGTGGTCGGCGAAACCTTGTTTGTCATTGCCATCGCCTTGCTGGGCAAAGAGTATTGGGGCCAGATCAAACACTGGCTGCGGCAGAAGGTCTTTAAGCGAAAAGGCTAAGCGCTGATAACGGTTCGCGGTGGCGAATAGCGTTTTGCCGCCGCCGCTCCCCCATCAACTTCCCTCCCACACCGAAGGCCGATTCTCGCTGCGCCACTTCTCCCCCGCCGCCGTTCCCGGCGCCGGCGGTTTCAATCCGTCAATGGTCCACAGCGAGAACGGCGTTTCGTCCACGTGCAGCTCCCAACGCAGCCCGCGTGCGGCGATGTAGGGTTGCAGGATGCGGGTGCAGGCCGCCAGGAATTGCTGCTGCTCTGCGTCGTTGTCCATGGCGCGCGCGATATGGTCGATGGTCACCCGCACGAAATCATCGGCCGCTTCGCCGCCGAGATACGCCGTACCGGGCGGCAGCGCGTGGAAAAAGACGTTGACGTAAAAACGCGGCAAAAAGTCCTGATACAGGGCGGTGATCTTCTGTGCGATTGCGCGTTTATCGGCGGCGCTGAAGGCCGGCTCCGGGTGGTAAATTTGCCACAGTGGCATCGCGTTGTCTCCTAGGCTTTCCGGCCGGCGTTCAGGCCATCAGCCGCTGTTAATCATAAACTCCAATAATAAGAGTAATAACTCCAATTATTGAAGTTATCAAGCCGAGGCGATAAAATTCTCGGCAATCAGGCGGCAAGCGGAGGTAAGGCAACGTGAAAGCAAAAGGGTTTGAAGGCATGACGTGCTCGGTGGCGCACGTGCTGTCAGCACTGGGCGATCGCTGGGGCGCGATTCTCATGCGCGATCTATTGCTGGGGCTCTCGCGCTATGACGATCTGCGCCACTCGACCGGCATCACCAACAATACGCTGGCCGACCGGCTCAAGGCCCTGGAAAGCCACGGCCTTATCGAAAAGCGGCAATACCAAACGCGCCCCGCTCGCTACGAGTATCTGCCGACGGAGAAGGGAAAAGATCTCGGGCTGCTGGTGATGGCGATGATTCAGATTGGCGACAAATGGAATCTGTCCGAGCTGGCCGGGCCGCCACTGCGCGTGGTTGACCGCGTGACCGGCCACCCCGCCACCCTGCTCGTGGTAGATGCCGTGACCGGCGAAGCTCTGCCGCCGCAAAGCCTGGCGCTGGCGGCCGGGCCGGGCGCCGACGAAATGACGCAATGGCGACTGGCCATCGGCCAGGCCCGTTAACGGCGCGCTACAGCAGCGCAATCATCTTCAGCAATTCCACCCGATTGCGGATGCCGAACTTCTTGCCGGCATTGTTGAGGTGCGAATAAACGGTTTTCGGGTGCAAATTCAGCCGCCGCGCGGTCAGGCGGATATCTTCCGTACGGGCCGTTTCACACAGCACCGCCGCCTCGCCGGGCGTGATCGCCGCCGCCCGATGCCGCCTCACCACGCGCCGTTCGCCCGCCTCTTCACGGCGGACTAGCGCCGCGCAGGTTTCCCACACCACTCGCAGCGCTTCCCGTTTGTGCAAAATCGCATCCGGCTGCGCCGCCGCGATAAATGCCAGGATCAGCGGCGAAGTCTTATCGACGAAGAACAGTATCCGGACGCCTTCATATTCAGCACGTGAGGCGTGAATAAATCGCAAATACGCTTCGAACCGATAAATTTCATGGGGAAAATCCATGATAATTAAATCAGGCGCAGGGCTTATATTTTTAATAATATTAATATTGGGCGAGGATAAGGTTATCACTCCTTCTCCCAATAATGTTTTCATCCCCAAACAGCACAGCGGCGAACCGTCGATATAAATCACTCTCACTTTAATTCTCCTTATCAGCGTGAAAGTATGCTTCCACACCTCAGGCGCCTTGTCGCTGCTCTTTTTTGGGGTAATTCGCCTGCAAAGCACACCGATATAAAACAACTTGATAACATGTTTTTCAAATAATCACGCAACAGCCAGCACTTTGATTAATACGCAAAAAAGGCATGAATGTTTCAAATTATTTCATAAACAAAAACCGACGATCCAATAAAAACGCAACGCAATGATATAGATCTATTTTCCATTTTGTATGATATAAGAAAAAATGAAAATAAATGTAACAACCCGCACCACCAACTTATTACCATGCGGAAAACACCTATAGGGAAAATTCTTAGTTTGTTAGGATGAAAATCCATGTTTGCCGACGCGTTTAAAAAACAATTGCGCAACATGATTAATCAACAAACGCACGTCAGTAATTTATTACTGTCAGGAAAGCTTTTCTCTAAAGTTAATTAAAGGGTATTTCACATGAATGTTAAATTAGTCGCATTATCCATGCTGGCTCTCTCCGGCGCCTGTGCGGCCGCCTCGTCCAATACCGTGCAATTCAAAGGCGAAGTCAGCACGCAAACCTGTTCGGTGAATATTAACGGCAACCAATCCAACCCGGTCGTATTACTGCCGACCGTCGCCGCCAGCCAGCTCGCCACCAAAGGCGCCACCGCCGGCGACACCACCTTTACCGTTAACGTCACGGGCTGTGCGGCGGCGACCAACGATACGGCGATCAAAACCGTGTTGGCGGGCAACAACCCGACCACCAACGGCAATCTGGGCAACGCGGGCGATGCGGCCAAGGTGTCCATTCAACTGCTGGACAGCGACGCCACCACGCCGCTGTCGTTCGCCAGCGGTTCGACCGTCACCACGTCGGCGATGACGCTGGCGAAAGACGCCACTTCCACCTCGCAGAACCTGGTGGCCCGCTACTACGCGGAAGACACCGGCGTGGCGGCCGGTTCGGTGATCGCCACCGCCCAGTTCGCCATTAGCTACAAATAAGCCGGCGTCAGGCGCCATACCTGTTGATGCCAGCGCCGTTCCTTAGCGGACGGCGCTGAATGACTCGCTTCTTTATCGGTTCACGTTTATGCCGCAGATATCCCGTTCCGCCCGCCGATGGGCCGCCCTGTCGCTTTGCCTGATGAGTTTTGCCGCCACCCACGCCTTGGCCAGCGTAACGCTGCTCGGCAACCGCGTGATCTACCCCGCCGAGGCGCGGGAGAAAACGCTGCAGTTCACCAACGATGACGGCGCCCCGGCGCTGATGCAGATCTGGCTCGACATCAACAACCCGCAGTCCACGCCGGAAAACGCCGATGCGCCCTTTGTCGCCTCGCCGCAAATCTTCCGCATGGATCCGCACAGCGGGCAAATGGTGCGGCTGTCGTTCGTCGGCCAACCGCTGGCGCGCGATCGCGAATCGCTGTTCTACCTCAACTTCCTGCAGGTCCCCGCCGTGCGTCAGACGGACAGCGACAAGAACAAACTGCTGCTGGTGGTCACCAACCGGCTGAAGGTGTTCTATCGCCCGGCCGGGCTGGCCGGCGACGCCAACCACGTCATCGATAAGCTCAACCTGCGCCAGGTCGGCAACGCGCTGCGCGTCGATAACCCGACCGGCTACTACGCCAACGTCAGCCAGGCCGCGATCCTGAGCGGCGCAAAACGCACCGTGATCCCGCAGGCGGACCTGATCCCGCCGTTTTCGCAGGCCAGCTGGCCGGTGAACGGTGAGGTGCGGCAGATCGCGCTGCGCGTCATCAATGACTATGGGGTGGAAATCACACGCACCCTGAACGTCGCGCGCTGAAACCAGACAGGGAGGTTTTCATGTTCGATGCTCGCAAGGCGACGCCGCTTCCCGCACGCTGGTGTTGCGCGCTGCTGGCGCTGCCGCTGGGCTGCGCCGCCGCCGATGGCTACACCTTCGATCCCGCGCTGCTGCGCGGCAGCGTGCTGAGCAACAGCGCCCTGAGCCAGTTCAACCAGCAGGACGCCGTCGCCCCCGGCAGCTATCAGATCGATCTGTACCTCAACGGCCAGTTTCTCGAGCGCGATCAAATTCGCTTCGTGCGCGCAGGCAAACAGGTGCTGCCCTGTTTCGATCGGCCGCAGCTGACGCGCTTCGGGCTGAAAAATCCGCCGGCGGCCGAAACGGCATGCCTGCTGCCCGGCCGGGATCTGAAGGACATCATGGTGAACGCCGATATCTCGCGGCTGCGGCTGGATCTCAGCATTCCGCAGGCGCTGTTGAACGGCCGGCCGCGCGGCAGCGTCAATCCCGCCAGCCTGGACAGCGGCGAATCAATGGCCTTCGTCAATTACAACCTCAACCAGTACCACGTCAGCTACCGGCAGGGGCAAACCCGCGATCTCGATTCGACCTACGCCAACCTGAACGGCGGGTTCAACCTCGGGCTCTGGCGCTACCGCCAGCAGTCCAGCTACCGCTACGATCGGGAGTTCGGCGGTCACCTGGACACCAGCCGCCGCTACGTGCAGCGCGCAATCCTGCCCTGGCGCAGCGAAATGCTGTTGGGCGAAGGCTTTACCGACGGGCACTTCTTCTCCGGCCTGGGCTTTCGCGGCATTCAGCTCAGCTCGGACGATCGCATGCTGCCGGATTCACAGCGCGGCTATGCGCCGGTGGTGCGCGGCGTGGCGAAAAGCAACGCGCGCGTGACGGTGCTGCAGGGTAAAAGCACGCTGTACGAAACCACCGTGGCGCCGGGGCCGTTCGCCATCAACGATCTGTACGCCACCAACTACGCCGGCGATCTGACCGTGGTGGTGACCGAAGCCGACGGCAGCGTCAGCACCTTCACCGTGCCGTTCGCCGCGGTGCCGGAATCCATTCGCCCCGGCCAGTCGCGCTACTCCGCCATCGTCGGCCGTTCCCGCTACGTCGGCGACAACGATCTGTTCAGCGAAGTGACCTGGCAGCACGGCCTGACCAACGCCCTGACCTTCAACCTCGGCAATCAGCTGGCGGACGGCTATCAGGCGATGATGCTGGGCGGCGTGTACAGCAGCTGGCTGGGCGCCTTCGGCATGGATACCACCTATTCCCACGCCAGCCTGCCGGACGGCGGCGCCTCCGGCTGGATGCTGCACCTCTCTTACAGCCGAACCTTCAGCCCGACGGACACCACGCTATCCATCGCCGGCTACCGCTACTCTACCGAAGGCTTTCGCGATCTCAGCGACGTGCTCGGCGTGCGGCGCGCCGCCGTTACCGGCCAAAACTGGCAGTCCGACTCCTACCGCCAGCGTTCGCGTTTCGAGGTGGCCGTCAATCAGGGCATGGGCGCGTTCGGCAGCCTGACGATGTCCGGCTCGACTCAGGACTACCGCGATCAGCGCGGCCGCGACAATCAGCTCCAGCTGGGCTGGGGGAAAACCTTCGGCAACGGCGTGGCGCTTAACCTTTCCGTCACCCGCACCCGCAGCCTGGGCTACAGCAACGGCGACTACCGCGGCTACGGGCCGCTGGATAACGTCTACAGCGCGCCGCTGGCGCAGAACGCGCAGACCGTCACCGCCCTGTCGCTGAGCTTCCCGCTCGGGCGTTCATCATCAGCCCCCAGCGTCTCGCTGCTGGCCAACCACAGCCAGGGTCAGGGCGGCAACTATCAGGCTGCGCTGTCGGGCAGCGTCGGCGACGAACAGCCGGTCAGTTACGGCCTGAACTTCACCACCGACGACGATCGCCAACAAAGCGTCTGGGGCGGCAACCTGCAAACCCGCCTGCCTTACGCCAACGTCACCGGCTCGTTCTCCACCGCGCGCCAGTACCGACAAGGCTCCCTGTCGCTGCAGGGCGCGGTGGTGGCGCACCGCGGCGGCGTGACATTAGGGCCGTATGTCGGCGACACCTTCGCCCTGATCGAAGCGCCCGGCGCCAGCGGCGCACGGGTGATGGACGGCCAGGGCGCGCGCGTCGATCGCTTCGGCTATGCGCTGGCTCCGTCGCTGGTGCCCTATCACTACAACACCGTCGCGCTGAACCCCGAGGGCATGAACGACAAAGCGGAACTGGAAGACGGCCAGCGGCGCGTGGCTCCTTATGCCGGTGCCACGGTGCGCCTGCGCTTCAACACCGTGCGCGGCCAGGCGCTGCTGATCACCGCACAGCGGCCCGATAACGCACCGATCCCGATGGGCGCCAACGTCCTTGACGCGGCAGGCAACAGCGTGGGCATGGTTGGCCAGGCCAATCAGGTATATCTGCGCAGCGACCGGAATGCCGGCACGCTGACGCTGAACTGGGGCGACGCGCCCGGCCAGCAGTGCACGCTGCATTATCGCCTGCCCGCCGCGGAAGACAGCCCGATTCAGCGGCTCAGCGCCCCGTGCCGTTAGCCCGTTTAACTTATCTCAGGAGAGACAATGAAACGCATTTCTTATCTGGTCGCCGCCCCGGCGCTGTTCGCCCTGTCGCTGTTCGGCGCGCCCGCGGCGCTGGCGCAATGCACGCGTGTCGCCCCTTGGATCGACTCCGGCTGCGATCCTTGCGGGGTGGGCACGGCGCTGGGCCGGGTCAACCTGACCAGCACCTATCTGCAGCCCGTCGGCACGCCGCTCGGCACCAGCGTGTTCGATCTGACCTCCGGCACCCGTTATCCCGATCCCAACAAGGTGCTGTATGAATGCGATGCCGGCGATGTTGGGCAAATTTATGAAGTCTTCGCCACCAACGGCGACGATCGCGTCGGCGGCTATTTCGATCTGGGCGCCAGGGACGGCAACCCCAACTATTACGCCACCTACTTCCCTTACGTCGGCATCCGTTTGACCCACCTGGATTCCGGCAAGGTTTTTACCCGTTACTGGCAGTCGGCGCCGATTACCCGCTACGCCACCGTCGGCAACAAAATCCAGATCCGGGTGAAAGACTTCAGCGCCATCCGCGCCGATCTGATCCGCATCAGCTCGCTGCCGGGCGCGGGCGCCAGCAACTACTGCGGCTACAGCGCCGGCAACCCACTGGTGGGCATGGCGTCGACCACCGGCAATTCGAACTATACCTGCACGCAGCCGAACGGCTATGTCACCTTTCAGGGGCCCGGCATCGCTTCGGATCCTATCGGCAGCGATTCCGCCACCAACTACGCCACCTGGGGCACCGGGCGCTGGAACGCGATGGGCATGGGCACCGCACCGATCTCCTCATTGACCTATACCGCCACCTGCGTGGCGCGCAACGTCACGCCGCTGGTGATCCTGCCGACCATTTCCGTCAGCCAGTTGACCGCCGGGCAAACCTCACAGGCGCAGTTCACCCTCAATATCGAATGTGACAACGCCGCCGTGTCCGGCGTCAGCAGCAACAATACCGCCCTCGGCCTGCAGGTGCCGTATGAAAGCTATGTCGCGGCGCAGCGGCTCGGGTTGGTCAGCGCCAACGGCGGCGTGAGTTACCTGCTCTCCAGCGGCTACGGCACCGACAGCAGCGTCGCTACCGGCGTGGGTATCGCGCTCGCCAACGCCGGCAACGGCGCGCCGATGAACTTTGTCGGCTGGGCGCGTTGCAGCGCCGGGCAATGCCCGCAGGGCAGCGACGCCGGCTGGTACCCGGTGCTCAACGGCGCCAGCGGCGGCGGCAGCACCGCAGCGGGGTTTACCCACTACACCACCCAGCTCACCGCCACGCTCGCCCGGCTGCCCGGGCAAACCGTCACCGCCGGCAAGGTGGACGCCAGGGCCTACGTTTGGGTTAAGGTTCAATGATGAGAAAGAAATATCTGACGATGGGATGCGCCCTGCTGCTGGCACTGGCTTCCATCGGTGCGCAGGCGGGCATCATCGCCTCCGCCACGCGGGTGATTTTCCACGAAGGCGAGACGGAAAAAACCCTGATGCTGCTCAACACCAACGGCTACCCGATCGTGGCGCAAACCTGGGTCGATAACGGTGACGTCAACGCCGCCCCCGAACTGTCCCGCGCGCCGTTTGTCACCCTGCCCAGCGTGTTCGCCCTGCCGCCTTCGGCGCTGAAGGGGCTTAGGATCCTGTTTGCCGGCGCGAACCTGCCCGCCGACCGGGAGTCGGTGTTCTGGCTTAACCTGTATGAGATCCCGCCCAGCCGGCCGGCCACGCCGCCGCTGGCGTCGCGCGTGACGCTGGCGATGAACACCCAGATGAAGATCTTCTACCGGCCCAGAGCGCTGCAGGGGAAAGCCGAAAACGCGGCCGGGGCCGTCTCATTCACGCTGCAAAAATCGCCGAACGGTTATCTGCTGCGCTGTCAAAACCGATCGGCGTTTTATCTCTCGTTCGCGCACATCGCCGTGCACACCAACAGGCGCGATTACCCGGTGCGACAAGAAAGCGACATGATGACCGCGCCATTCAGCTCGCGGGATTATCACCTCGACGGCGTTTCGGCATCCGCGCTCCCCTCTCGGGCCACCGTTCAGACCACCCTCATCAACGACCAGGGCCAGCAGATCGTCAAGTCATACACAGCAAACCCATAACGATAAAAAGCAGCACATTTTTTAAGTACAGGAAATAGGGAAAATGAGTCTAAGCAGATTCCAGCTACAGTTTCACCTGGAGAAACAGGCCAACATCATCAGGCAGTCACCGGCGTTCCACGCCGCCATCGTCAAACACGGGGAATTATTGAGGGAGACCTACAAGAAGCATCCGCTGTTTTACAAAATCATTTTCAGGAACAGCCGGTTCATCATCTGCTCCACCATCCTGTCCATTTATTACCACCAGCCCGCCGCCGCGCTGAAAGACATCAAAGCCTTTTTCAAAGGGAAGAATATGATCAGCGAGAATTCCCTGGATTCCTTTCTGTTCTTTTTACGGGTCGGGCGCCGGCTGGAGGTCAAACCCTGCGAGCATGACAAACGCCAGTTACGCTATAAGCCTACGCCGCACGCGCTGGCGGAAACCCAGGCGCTGATCGCCTCAATGGCGCGCCCTTACCAGGCGCTGGCGCCACAGATGCCCATCGCGGCGCTGCTGGCGGCGCCCGACTTTCTGTCCACCTTTTTCGCCGCCTACGGGCAACTGATGCTCAAGGAGGTCTACCTGATCGACCTGGTGCCGCAATCCGCGCTGTTTATCAGCAAAGATGCCGGCCACATGGTGCTGTTGATGTTGTTTATCGAAAGCATCCGACAGGACTCCCCCTTTCTGCTGCTCTCCTCGGCGAAAATCGCCAAGTCCTGCTCCGTCTCACGCGCGCACGTGAACCGCATTCTGCAGGCGGCGGAAAAATCCGGCCTGCTGACCACCACCAATAATGTGGTGATCGAACTCAACAGTTCGTTCTTCATCATGGCGGAGCGCTATTTTAGCCTCTATTTCGCGATGGTCGAATTCGGACTTGAACGGGTTTGGCAAACGCCACCATCCGCCACGCACTCTTGAACCCTTTAGCGCGCCCGCAGCACCCGATCGATCAGACCCCAGGCCGCCGCTTCGTCGGCGGTCATAAAGCGATCGCGATCCAACACCCGCTCCACCTCTTCATAATTTAGGCCGCAATGTTGGGCATACAACCGAATCACCGTGTCTTTGGTGCGCTTCATCTCTTCGGCGTGGATCAAGATGTCGGAGGCCTGCCCCTGAAAGCCGCCCAACGGCTGGTGCACGTGCAGGCTGGCATTAGGCAGCGCCATGCGGTGCCCCGATTCGCCGGCCATCAGCAGAAACGAGCCCATCGAGCGCGCGGTGCCCATGCACAGCGTATGCACCGGGGCGCGGATATACTGCATGGTGTCGTAAATCGCCAGCCCGCTGGTGATCACCCCGCCCGGCGAGTTGATATAAAGATGGATGGGTTTTTCCGGGTTTTCCGCCTCCAGAAACAGCAGCTGGGCGCACAGCATTTCGGCCACGTCGTCGTTGACTTCGCCGTTAAGGAACACGATCCGATCGCGCAGCAGACGCGAATAAATATCAAAGGAACGTTCTCCCCGGCTGGTCTGTTCCACCACCATCGGGACGAGCATCATCTTCTCACGCATCGGTGAACTCCTGGGTTGGCAACAAAGAGAAATGTGTTTAACGCGTCAGGCGGCGCGCATCACCGTCGGCGGGCCATCGTTGGCGGCATCGAGCTGGTGGATAATCCGCAGCAGGCTGCCGCCGCCGGCGTCCGGCACGATCTGCAGGGTGACGACGCTTTCGAGAAACGGCGGTTGGTCATCGCGCAGGCGATAGCTCACCGCCTCACCCGGCGTGGCGGCCAGCGGCTCGGCCTGCGCCAGATCCCCCGTCGGGAGCCACTGCTCGCGCAATTCGGGAACGCTGAGCGCCCGCCACACTTTTTCCGGCGGCGCCTCGAGCGAATATTCCAACACCAGCCGGTCGCGCGGCGGCCGCTCAGCCTGTTTGTTCATTGATCCATGTCCTTCAGCAAAGTTTGCAGCGCGTCGATGCGCGCCGGCCAGTAGGCGCGGTACTTCGCCAGCCACTGGGCGATCTGCGCCAGCCCTTCCGGGTCGACCTGGTAATTGACGCAGCGACCCTGCCTCGTCTCGCGTACCAGTCCGGCGTTACGCAGCACCGCCAGGTGTTGCGACATCGCCGACTGGCTGATGGGCAGCCCTTCGCGCAACGCACTGGCGTTCATGCTGGCGACAGCGAGTTTGTCGAAGATGCTGCGGCGGGTCGGATCGGCCAACGCCTTGAAGATGTCATTTTCGTTCATACAAACACATTAGTATTCACTTATATATTATGCAAGCAAACAAGGCAAATTTTTGCCTCGAGAAAACTCCGCGCCGCGGCGCGGAGTGAATGGATGAAGAATGATCGCCGGCAAATCGCGCTTACGAACGGATCGGGATCACCAGCACGTCGATATTCAGCTGGTTGATGGCGTTGCGGGTAGAAGAAAACAGGTTGCTCCACAGATCGTGGTGATGGCCGAACACCAGAAGATCGATGTTCTTGTCCACGACCGCCGTGCGCAGTTCGTCAACGAAGCCGCCGCGCCCGATAATCACTTCCGCGATCGGGTAATTGACGTTTTGCGTGGTGGGTTCCAGCTCTTTGCGGATCTTCTCTTCGAACGGCACGCCGTCATAACTGCGCTCCGAAAAGCCGATCGCCGCGTGGTAGGTGTCGTAGTGGACGTCCACATAGATCAGCGAGAGTTTGGCCTGCAGCGCCTCCGCCAGCAACGCCCCCTTTTCGACCAGCCGTTTGCCGTCATCGCTCAGATCGGTGGCGATGACAATATGGTGGTAACACATAGCGCCTCCTGTCATGGACTCGGTTGAGCCGAGGCTCCGATATCACGCCGGGGTCATATCGTTATGATTAATTTTAGTTCAGAAATGGCGCTCGTGGCGGGAGGTGATGCAGTGGGAAAGAGCCCCGTCGCCGGGGCTGAAGGCAAAAAATTATTTCTCGCGCTGCGCCTCAAACCAGACGTTGCACAACGACAGGATCAGCGTGTTGGCATCTTTCACCAGCACGTTATCGCCGGGCACCCCATCGGTGCCCTGATCGGTGATGCCTTTGATGGCGGTATCCGCGTGCTGAATGGCCACGCGCTCGACCGACGGCGTGCTGATGCCCAGCATCGGGAAATCGATGTAGGAGCTGCTGCCGGCATTGTCCTCGACAAACTCCTGCGCTTCTACGGTGCTGACGGTGGCCCCTTCGCTTTTCAGCGCCGTGCCGTTCCAACTGAACGCGTCCGCTTTGTAGCTGATTTTACCGCCGATCAGGCTCTGCGCCTGCTGTTGATCCCAGCAGCCGGTGGTCTGGGTCGGCACGATCTTGCTGACGCGCCAGTTGCCCAGCAGCTGTTTGGGGATCGGCCCGGTATCGCTTTCCGCCGCCCGAACCTGAGTCGCCGAGACGCAGGCCAACACCACCAGCGGCAGCAGCGCCTTGCTCCAAGTGTTCAATCGCATTGTCTTTTCCTTCGTTTCAGTACCCAGTCTGCCCTCGCAGGCCAACGGCTATCATAATAAGCCCGCCGATTCGCCGTCAAAACAATCCGCTCCGCACCGGGCCGCGGCCGCTCATAGCTAATCGCTATGAGTCATAGTGAATCAGTATTTTGTTTTAGCCCAGCGATTACCTACAGTCACTGCCACTATTCTGCCCGCCAAAATTAGCAGGCAATGTTGACAAGGACCCTGGGAAAATGACATTTACGCTGAAAAACCTCACCCTGGCGCTGGCCGCCGCCGGCACGCTGCTGCTGACCGCCTGCGGCCCAACCGCACAGGACGATCACCACATCAAGGTCGGCATCAGCGCCGGCATCGATCAGTCGCTGTGGGCGGTGGTGCAAAAGGTCGCCAAGCAGAAATATGATCTGGACGTGGAGGTGGTGACCTTCAACGACTACGTGCTGCCGAACGAAGCGCTGAACAACGGCGATCTGGACGTCAACGCCTTCCAGCACAAACCGTATCTGGACAAGCAGATGCAGGAGCGCGGCTACAAGCTGGCGGCGGTGGGCAACACCTTCGTCTACCCGATCGCCGGCTATTCGAAGAAGATAACCGCACTCAGCCAGCTGCCGGACGGCGCGCAGGTGGCGGTGCCGAACGATCCGACCAACCTGGGCCGCTCGCTGCTGCTGTTGCAAAAACAGGGGCTGATCACCCTGAAAGAGGGCGTCGGCCTGCTGCCGACCGCGCTGGATATCGTCAGCAACCCGAAAAAGCTGAAGATCGTCGAGATTGAAGCGCCGCAGCTGCCGCGCGCGCTGGACGACCAACAGGTGACGCTGGCGATCATCAACACCAACTATTCCAGCCAGATCGGCCTGTCGCCGGCCAAGGACGGGCTGTTTGTCGAAGACAAAAACTCGCCGTACGTCAACATCTTCGCCAGCCGCATCGACAACAAAGACAGCGAGAAAGTGAAGGATCTGGTCAAGGCCTATCAGACCGACGAAGTGGCGGCCAGCGCCGCCGACATCTACAAGGGCGACGCCGTCAAAGGCTGGTAACGCTCTCCCGTATGCCCGTGGCGCCTAACCACGGGCCATGCCAACCTCAGCCGCGCTGAATGGACACGCCGCCGTCCACCAGCATCGCGGTGCCGGTGACAAACGAGGAAGCGTCAGACGCCAAATACAGCGCCGCCTGCGCGATCTCCTCCGGCATCGCCAGCCGCTTCAGCGCGTGCAGGTCGGCCACCTGCGCCAAGGCTTCCGGGGTATTGCTCATCTGCCGCCCCATCGCCGTATCGGTGCCTCCCGGCAGCAGCGCGTTCACCCGAATGCCGCGCCCGCCAAACTCCACCGCCAGCGCCTGCGTCAGGCCGATCAGCCCCGATTTGCCGGCCGCATAGGCCGCCGTGCCGGGAAACGCCGCAGTGTGGCCGACGAACGTGGAGGTGAAGATCACCGAGCCCGCGCCGCGCGCCAGCATGGCGGGAATTTGATGCCTGGCGCCGTAATAGGCGCTGGACAGGTTAGTTTCCAGCACCTCGCGCCATTCTGACGCGCTGAGCGCCAGCGACGGCCCCAGCGGCCCCAACGTGCCGGCGTTGTTGAAGGCGATATCCAGGCCGCCGAATTCGTCGACCGCCGTCGCCGTCAGCCGTTCGGCGAAGGCTTCGTCGCGCACGTCACCCGCCACCGCCAATGCCCGGCCGCCCTCGCGCCGAATGTCCTCCACCAGCTCGGCCAACAGCGGCGCGCGCCGGGCGCCCAACACCAGCGTCGCCCCCTGCCGGGCGAACAACAGCGCCGCCGCTTTGCCGATCCCTGAACTGGCGCCGCTAATCACCGCCACCTTACCGTTTAATGCGTTCATCTCTTATCCTCACACCGTAAAAGAGCCTCAGTGTGACGCAAGGTTCGACGCCGCGCTGGCCGCAAGCGGACATGCAATTGGCGCAATAAAAAGGCGCTGCAATCAGCGCCCCGGCAACGCGGATCCGACGGCGAACTCACGGTTTGGCCGCGTATTTCTCCTGATTGGCCGGCGTCACCAGCTCGAATGGGATCCAGTAATACGGCTCAAGCTTTTCGCCGTTGATCATGCGCTGCGCCACCTCGACCGAGGCCTTGCCCTGGCCGATCGCGTCCTGGAACACCGTGACCTGCATCTTGCCGAAGGCCAGCGCCTTGAGGCCGTCCGGCGTGGCGTCGATGCCGCCGATCAGCACTTTCTTGTCCGCCTTGCCCGCCTGCTGCAGCGCCATGATCGCGCCGATCGCCATCTCGTCGTTGTTGGCGGCGACGATGTCTATCGCTTCGCCGTTGGTCAGCCAGTTCATCATCAGATCCATGCCTTCACTGCGTGAATAGTTGGCGCTCTGCTTCTGCACCACCTTCATGTTCGGGTATTTGGCCACCACCTGCTCCACGTCTTTGGTGCGCTGCAGAGCGCCGGCGTCGGTCAGGTTGCCGATCATCACCGCCACGTTGCCCTGATAGTTGGCCAGCCGCGCCAATTCCTCCATTTGCAGCGTGCCGGACTCCCGCTCGTCGGAGCCGACGAACACCACGCCCTGAGGCAGTTTGGCGTCGCCCGGCGTGCGGTTCACGTACACCAGCGGCACGCCGGCGGCCTGCACCATTTTGGTCATTACCGGCGTGCTGGCCGAGTTGACCGGATCGACGATAATCGCGTCCACCCCGGCGCTGATAAAACTCTGCACCTGGTCGGTCTGGCGGCCGACGTCGCCGCGCGCGTCCTCGAACTGCACGGTAATGCCGCGCGCCTTGGCCTCCTTGTCGATCGCCTGGCGGATAATGGTGAGGAAGTTCTGGTCGAAATAGGCCATCGATACGCCGATGGTTTGCGCCAATGCCGGGGTGGACGCACACAGCGCCACCGCCAGCCACAGCCCTTTCAGGTAATTCATGATGTGCCCCCCCGGTAAAAAAACACCGCCGGCCAACCCTGGCGCCGGCGGCAATTCACGGCAATCAGTGTTTCTTGCGGTTGCGACGCATGTCGATCGACACGGCGGCGACGATAATCACGCCTTTGATGATGTCCTGAATGTAAGAATCGACGCCGATAAAGGTGAAGCCGCTTTTGATAAGGCCGAGGATCACCGCGCCGATCAGCGTGCCGGTAATGCGCCCGACGCCGCCCATCAGGCTGCTGCCGCCGATCACCGCCGCGGCGATGGCGTCCAGCTCATAGGACATGCCCATGCTCGACTGGCCGCTGCTGACGCGCGCCGCCAGCACCACGCCCGCCAGTCCCGCCAACCCGCCGGCGATGGTGTAAACCGTCACCAGATATTTGTTGACGTTGATGCCGGACACCCGCGCCGAGGTCATGTTGCCGCCGATGGCGTAGATGTATTTGCCATAGCGGGTGTGTTTGAGCGCGATATGGAAGATCACCGCAATCACCAGGAAGATGATCACCGGCATCGCGCCCTGGCCGATTGACGTGAAGCCGTCCGACAGGAAGCTGACCGGGTTACCCTTGGTGTAGTACTGCGCCAGACCGCGCGCCGATACCATCATCCCCAGCGTGGCGATGAACGGCGGAATGCCGGTGCGGGTGATCAGGAAGCCATTGATAAAGCCGCAGACAATGCCCACCCCAATCCCCGCGCCGATCGGGATCGCCGCCGGCAGATCGAGCAGCCCCGGGTACATCGGCGAAATGCTGTCCGAGGTCTGCGCCAGGCTGGCCGCCACCACCGCAGTCAGCGCAATCAGCGAACCTGAGGAGAGATCGATGCCGGTGGTGATGATCACCTGGGTGACGCCCACCGCGATGATGCCGATGATCGCCACCTGCAGCACGATCAGCAGCAGGCGGTTCGGGTTCAGCAGGAACGACTGATCGCGCATGTACCAGCCGAGGATTTCGAAGACCAGCGCGATGCCGAGCATCACGATGAAGATGCCGGTATCCTTCGGCATTTTGCCGCTCAGCCCGGAGAACAGCGTTCCCTTGCTCGTTGAATCGGCGGAGAGCGGCTTCTCAATCTTTACGTTACTCATGATGTTCACCCTTCGTTATTCTGAGGCCAGCGCCAGGATCTTTTCCTGGTCCGCGTCGTCTTTGTCCAACATGCCGGTGATGCGGCCGCCGTGCATCACCATCACCCGGTCGCTCATGCCGAGGATCTCCGGCAGCTCGGAGGAGACCAGAATGATGGCGACGCCGCGGTTGGCCAGCTCGCTGATCAGGCGGTAGATTTCCGCTTTGGCTCCCACGTCGATGCCGCGCGTCGGTTCGTCGAGGATCAGGATTTTCGGCTGCGCCAGCAGCCAGCGCGCAATCAGCACCTTCTGTTGGTTGCCGCCGCTGAGGTTATTGATGATCTGATCCATGGTCGGCGTTTTGATGTTGAGCTTTTTGATCTGATCCATGCAGTCTTTGGCCATCTGCACGTGGCTGACGAAACCGTTCTTGCCGATGTATTCCGACAGGTTGACGATGCTCATGTTCTCGACCACCGACAGCACCAAAAACAGGCCGGATTTTTTGCGGTCTTCGGTGAGGAAGGCCAACCCGCTCTCGATCGCCTTCGCCGGGGAATCGACCTTCACCGCCTGGCCCTCGATAAAGATCTCGCCGCCGTCCGCCGGGTGCATGCCGAACAGGCTTTCCATCACTTCGCTGCGCCCGGCGCCCACCAGCCCGGCGACGCCGAGGATCTCGCCGCGTTTGACGCTGAACGACACGTCGTGGAACCAGCCGCTGCGGCGCAGCCCCGCCACCCGCAGCACTTCCTCGCCGATGTTGTTGTTGAATTTGGGGAACATCTGCGTCAGTTCACGCCCCACCATCATGGTGATCAGCGACTGTTTGGTCAGATTTTCGGTTTTGTCGCAGGCGATGAAAGTGCCGTCGCGGAAAATGCTCACTTCGTCGGTGATGGCGAAGATCTCGTCCATCTTGTGGCTGATATAGATGATGCCTTTGCCCTGCTCGCGCAGTTCGCGGATGATGGCGAACAGGTGCACCACTTCACCTTCGGTCAGCGCTGAGGTCGGTTCGTCCATGATCAATACGTCAGCGTTGTAGGACACCGCCTTGGCGATCTCCACCATCTGCTGGTTGGCGATGCTCAGTTCGCCCACCAGCGTGTCCGGCTGCAGTTTGATGTTCAGCCGCGCCAGCAGCTCGCGGGTGTTCTCGTTCAGCTGCTCGTGGTTGACGAACCCCAGCCGCGCCGGCTCGCGCCCCAGCCAGATGTTTTCCGCTACCGTCATATAAGGCACCAGGTTCAGCTCCTGGTGGATCATGGAAATGCCCGAATGCAGCGCCTGCAGCGTGTCGCTGAAGGTGACCGGCCGGCCTTTGATTTTTATCGAGCCTTCATCCGGGTGGTAGATGCCGATCAGGCATTTCATCAGCGTCGATTTGCCTGCGCCGTTTTCCCCCATCAGCGCGTGCACGCTGCCGGGTTTGATTTTAATCGAGACCTTATCCAGCGCTTTGACGCCGGGGAACTGCTTGCTGATGCCTTCGGCCTCAAGAACATAAGGGTACATACCGCTTACCTCCGCACTGACCCACGTTTTCCGCCGCGCTCGCCCCACACCGGCGCCCGCGGCGGGCTTCAAGGCTTATTTCTTGTTTTTATCGGCGAATTGCTGGTAATTGGCCTGGGTGATCAGCTGGTAAGGGATCAGCACGTTGCTCTCCACTTTCTCGCCTTTCACCAGTTGAACGGCGGTCTGCACCGCACCCTCGCCCTGGCCTTTGGCGTCCTGGAACACGCTCAGCGCCAGATCGCCTTTTCTGATGAATTCCAGCGCATCGGGCGTGCCATCCACGCCGGCCACCCGCACGCCGGACTTTTTAGCCTGCTTGAGCGCCAGGATGGCGCCGATGGCCATTTCGTCGTTGTTGGAAGCGATAGCGTCGATCTGCTGGCCGGTCAGCACCCAGTCAGTGGTGATATCCACCGCATCTTTACGCGTCCACTTGGCGGTTTGCTTATCGATAATCTTGATACCGGGATAGTTGGCCGCCACCTCTTCCACGCCGCGGGTGCGGTCGCGGGTCGATTCATTCGACAGTTCCCCCATCAGGATCATCACGTTGCCCTTGCCGTTCATCAGCTTGGCCAACGCTTCCATCTGCAGTTTGCCGGCCAGCTTGGAATCGGAGCCGACGTAGGCCATGCCGGCCGGGAGCGTCACTTCCGGCTTGCGGTTGACGAACACCAGCGGGATCTTGGCGTTCTCGGCCAGTTTGATCATCGGCTTGACGCCCTGGGTATCCACCGGGTTGAGGATGATGGCGTCGACGCCCTGGCTGACGAAGTTTTCGATTTGTTGAATTTGCTGCGCGATGTCGCCCTTGGCGTCTTCGAACTGGCCGCTGACGTTGCCGTCGGCCTTCATTTTGCTTTGCATCGACTGGCGCAGAATGGTGAGGAAGTTGTCATCGAAGTAAGCCATGGAAACGCCGATCTTGATGTCTTTCGCCAACACGCTGGCCGGCAGCATGCACATCAGTACCGAGGCGGCGATCAATTTCTTCAGCTTCATGTTCGTTACCCTTTAATCGTTAGAATGAAGAGGTCTGTTGGTTGACAGCTAATGAAAAATATTTTTTACATTCAAACAACAATACGGTCGGTGTTATCCCTTTGATACGGCGAAATTACCGCGTTATCGCCGTATTAAGGCCGTGAACAAAATGGTGATCGATATCTCAAAATAGATTAAAAACAATCAATTGAAATAAACCCCTGGTGGAGCAAGCCGCGTCTTCGCCGCTTTTTTAAATGTTTATTTCATAATTTAGACTATTGAAACTTTTTAACCCAAACAAGCGAAACATGCGTTTTGGAATGGCTTATTAACAAAAACATGACACGGATCTAACAAATGAAATGAAAGCCGCCCGCGAGCGTTCCCCTTTCGTGCGCCGGCAAAAACTGCGAGCGGGCGCGCAGTTTGCGGTTTCCGCGTTTCCTGACCATCCTTACTCGGCAATAATGGACATATCCCTATCTCAGGAGGACCTGACATGCAGCTCAGCAGTAAGGTGCGGATGAACCGCCTGTTCAACAACGGCAAGTGCCTGGATGTGGCGATCGATCACGGCATCGCCAACGAACCGGATTTTTTAATCGGGCTGGAAGATATCGAACGGGTGATGGGCAACCTGATCGCCGCGCGCCCCGACGCGATTCAGGTCAACTACGGGCAGGCGGATCTGCTGCAGCGCGCGCCGCAGCGCGAAAAACCGGCGCTGGTGATGCGCACCGACGTCGGCAACGCCTATAACGCCGCACGCCACCGCGAAATGTGGGCGGTGCTGCACAACCCGGAAGCGCCGATCCTGGCCGCGCTGCAAATGGACGCCGCCGCGGTGGTGGTCAACCTCTATATGATCCCGGATGAACCCGGTATTTTCCGCCAGTGCGTAGAAAACATCGGCCGCCTGCGCCACGCCTGCGATCGCTACGCCATGCCGCTGATGATCGAACCGCTGGTGATGGCCCCGGCCGGCCAGGGCGCCGCCTACGGATCGCTGGGTGACGTGGAGAAAATCGTGCCGCTGGTGCGGCTGGCGCGCGAGCTGGGCGCCGACATCATCAAGGCCGATCCGACCGATCGGGTGGAAGATTTCCACCGCGTGGTGGAAGCGGCGCGCTGCCCGACGCTGGTGCGCGGCGGCGGCAAGGGAGAGCTGGGCCCGGTGCTGGAGAAATCCGCCGCGCTGATGGCCCAGGGCGCCTCCGGCATGGTCTATGGCCGCAACGTCTATCAACACAGTAATCCTTCGCAGGTGGTGCGCGCCCTGATGGCGATCATCCACCAGGGCGCCAGCGGCCAACAGGCGCTGGAGATCTACCACCAGCAGTGACCCGCTTTTGTAACTAAAATAACCCCTCCGCACCCCGGCAGCGTGCTATAACCTGCTGCCGGTAACTGCAGCTTGCCGCATTCCTCGCTAGAATACGCCGTGATATCGCCATTCGGAGAACCGCCATGCCAAAACAACGGGTGCCGCTCAAGCTGAGCACCTCCATCACGCTGATGGTGTCCGCCATCATCGCTTCGGTGCTGCTGGTGGTGTTCGCGCTGTTTTTCGTGCAGATGAGCCGCGAGGGGCAAGATCAGCTGCAGCAAAAAGCCATCGCCGTCGCCAACACGCTGGCGCTCTCCAACACCGTGATCGACGGCCTGCAGCGGCGCGATCACAGCGGCGCCATTCAGCGCTTCGCCGAGCAGGTGCGCCATCAAAACGAGCTGCTGTTCGTGGTGGTGGTGGATATGCAGGGCATCCGCTATTCGCACCCTAAACCCTGGCTGATCGGCAAGCATTTTATCGGCGACGATCTGGCGCCCGCGCTGCAAGGCAACGTCAACAGCGCCATCAACCGCGGCACGCTGGCTCCGGCGCTGCGGGTGTTCGTGCCGGTGTATGACGATCAGAAAAAACAAATCGGCGTGGTGGCGCTCGGCATCGCGCTGGACACCGTGCAGCGGGTGGTGGCGGAAAGCCGATGGATCATCTATTGGACCATCGCCTTCGCCGCCCTGGTCGGCAGCCTGGGCACCTTTTTCCTGGTCTCTGCGCTCAAACGCATCATGCTGGGTTTCGAGCCTTACGAAATCTCCAACCTGTTCGAACAGCGCAACGCCATGCTGCAATCGATTAAAGAAGGCGTGATCGCGGTCGATAATGAATCCCGCATCACCATCGTCAATGACGAAGCCAAGCGCCTGCTGCGCCAGAGCGGGCCGGTGGAAAACCTGCTGCTGGAAGCCGCCAGCAAACATTGGCCGGCGCAGCTGCATCTGGCGGAGGTACTGGCCAGCGGCGAACCGCTGCGCGATCGGCAGATCAGCTTCAACGGCAGCGAACTGCTGACCAATACCGTGCCGGTGATCGTCAACGGCCAGGTGACCGGCGCCATCGCCACCTTCCGCGACAAGACCGAGATCAGCCGCCTGCTGCAGCGGCTGAGCGGCATGGCGCACTACGCCGACGCCCTGCGGGTGCAATCGCACGAATTTATGAACAAGCTGCATGTGATACTCGGCATGCTGCATATGAAGGCCTATCAGCAGTTGGAAAACTACATCATCAACACCGCCAGCAACTATCAGGAAGAGATCGGCGCGCTGCTGCGCAAAATCCATTCGCCGGAGGTGGCGGGCTTCTTCATCGGCAAGATCAGCCGCGCCCACGAGGCCGGCATCGAACTGACCATCGGGGAAACCAGCCTGCTGCCGGAAACCGACGATGCGGAAACCACCCACGTGCTGATCAGCGTGCTCGGCAACCTGATCGAAAACGCCATCGACGCCATCGACGGCGTTGAGGGCCACGAGATCGGCCTGAGCTTCCATCATCACGACGATCAATTACACTGTATCGTCAGCGACGACGGCCCCGGCATCGATCCGGCGATCGGCGCGCGCATCTTCGAACACGGATTTTCTACCAAGGGAACGGGACGCGGCATCGGCCTGGCGCTGATCCGCAGCCATCTGGAGAAACTGGGCGGCAGCATCGATTTCGAATCCGAACCGGGCGAGCTGACCCAATTTTTCGTGCACCTTCCCTATCAGGCCAAGAGCAGAGCCCATGATTAACGTACTGATTGTCGACGACGACCCGATGGTGGCGGAGCTGAACAAATACTATCTGAGCCAGGTCGGCGGTTTTCACTGCCAGGCGACGGTCGCGACCCTGAGCCAGGCGCGCGCCCTGCTGGCCGATACCAGCGTCAGCATCGATCTGGTGTTGCTGGATATCTACATGCAGCAGGAGAATGGGCTGGATCTGCTGCCCGGCCTGCGCGAGCTCGGCGAAAAGACCGATGTGATCATCATCTCCTCCGCCAGCGACGTGAACACGGTGCAAAAAGCGCTGCACTACGGCGTGGTGGATTATCTGATCAAGCCGTTCCAGTTCAGCCGCTTCAAGGAGGCGCTGAGCCACTACCGGCAACAGTCACAGCTCTTGGCGCAACGCGAGTTTTCGCAGGCCGACGTCGACAGCCTGTTGCGCCGCCAGCCCGGCGGCCAGGAGAGCAAAAAGCTGCCGAAGGGCCTGACCAGCATCACCCTGAGCACGGTGTGCGAGTGGATCGAACAGCAGCACGACAGCGAATTCTCTACCGATAATCTGGCCAACGCCATTGGCATTTCGCGGGTGTCCTGCCGCAAGTACCTCATCTATCTGGCGGAAAGCGGTATCCTCGGCACCCGTATTCTGTACGGCGCCACCGGCCGGCCGGTCTATCTGTATCAGCTGAAACCGGACGCGATCGCCATGCTGAAAGAGCATTGCCGCCCGGCCTAAACGACGTCGGGCGCAGAAAGCGCCCGGACGTTAAAGGTTAGAAGTTGTGCATGTAACACTTCGCCTCGGGATGAGGATCTTTCGAGTGTCTGCGCAGGCAACGCTGCTTTTTCTGCTGCTGTTCCAGGTTCCGCTGCTGCCGCTCGGCGGTCTCAGCGGCTTCGCGCTGCTGTTCGCGTGCAATCGCCTGCTCGTTGGCCAGCGTCAGGTTATCGACATTCCACACCTTGTGGCGCAATGCGTCGCGCTTTTTCTGGTACTCCTCGGTGACCTTACTGTCCTTCGGCGCCGCCGCATGGTATTCCAGATCCACCCGCGCCTGCGCGAAGCTGGAACAACACAAGGCCACGCCGGCCAACACGATCCTTTTCATCAATGACTCCTTTGACATTACATCGCTTGACTCTGCGTACACGCCGGCTCAGCAACCGTTCGGCGATGCCGTCGGCTTTTCCTCTGAACGGGAGACGCGCTGCCCGCCGGTGACGGGCGCTTTGCCGGGCTCGATAGCGCACTCCGCCAACCGCGCCAGCTCTTCCGCATCGCGCTCTGTCGGCGGCGCTTCCTCGCTCATTTCCTGACGCAGATCCTGCGCCAGCGCTTTCAGGCGCTTTTGAAACAGCACCGGCGACACTCCTTCGCACGGCCTGTCGTAGCGCGCTGCGCCGGCGCTTTGGCTTAGCGGCGGCAACAGCAAGAGAAAGATCGCGGCCATGTTCTTCGTCATGGGCAACTCCTTTGATTACGCCGAAATAAACCGGCGGTTCCCTATAAGGAAAACGAATTGTCTGCTAACGCAATGAATGGTCAAGCCACGGCAGAATAACGCAGGAAAGGTAAACCCTCCGACAATATCGGCAGAATGCGCGCATTAATTTGGCTGAATATATTTAGCGGTTTAACGATCGAATATTTTCGACCCATCTAACGTACCGCCAATACCGATATTACCTTCATGCAATACCGACGAGGCAGACTCACCCGCCATGATGCGTTGCCGCTGTTCCCGCGTGGCCGGCTGAGGCTGAGACCAGTCCGGGGACGTCGACGTTGGCTGGATCGCGCTGCAGCCGCTCAACAAAAACAACGATACCGTGGCACAATAACGCCATGTCATAGCTTTCTCCTTAAAGGAAATAAAATACCCGCAGCCGGCGGCAAGGGTAAATAAAAAATGACTTTCTTTAGTTTAATAACCGCCGTTATTTCACCATCCGACTGCCGATGTTAACCACCCGGTTCCTCTGTTAACCCGAAATAAACATTTTCGCTTAGCCACCCGATAATTCGCAGGCAATAAAAAAGGCCGGGCTAACCCGACCTTGTTTGACCGCTCGACGCGCTTAGACCAGCTCGATCACATCGAAATTGGCTTCGCCGCTCAGATCGGCGTCGTAGTCAACGCCCTGCAGACCGAAGCCGAACAGGCGCAGGAATTCCGCCTTGTAGCCCTGGTAATCCGTCAGTTCGTTGATGTTGTTGTCGTTCAGCTGCCGCCAGATTTCACGACAGGTTTCCTGCACTTCGTCGCGCAGTTCCCAGTCATCCAGACGCAGACGGTGCTTCTCATCGGTGTCCGGCGCCGCACCGCTGTACAGCTTGGTGGCGAACAGACGCTGGATCTGCTCGATGCAGCCTTCGTGAATGCCCTGCTCCTTCATGATTTTGAACACGATGGAGATATACAGCGGCATCACCGGAATGGCGGAGGAAGCCTGAGTCACTACCGACTTGAGCACCGCAACGTAAGCCGCGCCGCCTTTGGCCTGCAGCTTCTGGTTGATGGCGTGCGCCGCGCGATCCAGATCTTCTTTCGCCTTGCCCAGCGTACCGTGCCAGTAAATTGGCCAGGTCAGATCGGTACCGATGTAGGAGTAAGCGACCGACTGCGCGTTATCCGCCAGCACGCCCGCTTCGTCCAGCGCGTCCATCCACAGCTGCCAGTCCTGGCCGCCCATCACCTTCACGGTGTCGGCGATTTCTTGCTCGTTGGCCGGCTCGACCACGGCTTCAACCAGCACGTCTTTGTTAGTGTCCAGCGCGACGGATTTGTATGGCTCGCCGATCGGCTTCAGTGCGGAACGCACCACTTCGCCGGTTTCCGGCATCTTACGCACCGGTGAAGCCAGCGAGTAAACCACCAGGTCAACCTGACCCAGGTCTTTTTTGATCAGATCGATCACGGTCTGACGGCACTCGTTGGAAAATGCGTCGCCGTTGATGCTTTTCGCGTACAGGCCTTCTTCTTTAGCTGCCTTGTCGAAACCGGCGGAGTTGTACCAACCGGCGGAACCGGTTTTGCCTTCGCTGCCAGGCTTCTCGAAAAATACGCCGATGGTGGCCGCACCGCTGCCGAAAGCGGCATTGATGCGCGAGGCCAGACCGTAACCGGTGGATGCACCAATAACCAGCACCTTTTTAGGCCCGTTTTTCAGTTCGCCGCGTGACTTAACGTAGGCGATTTGCTCACGGACGTTGGCTTCACAGCCTGCCGGGTGAGCGGTGGTGCAGATAAAACCACGAATTTTAGGTTTGATAATCATAGTAATTTTTTCTTGGTAGCTAAAAACCGAAGGACAATATACCTGATTTTCTCGATATACTTAAGAAAGTGCGAAAACAAGCGCAGTGAACAGACCAGTCGGAAAGCCCGCCGCCGAGACATGTCATGATGGCAAAGGGATAATCATGGCAGGCCGGGTTGCGATTACCCGGCCTGTCGAGAGTCACGCCTTGTTCTTTTCCAACTGCTCAATCAGCGTGTAACGCAGCGATGAGGCATCGGCCGGTACGTTCTCAACCGGGGTGACGCGCACTTTCAATCGATACTGATAGCCCGGTTCGAAGGTGAAGCCCTCGATGCCGGTATAGAACAACTCCCACGGCTGCAGCGCGGAGCGGCGCACCTGCATACACTTCATCGGGGCAACGCCCACGCAGTCCACCAGCGCGCTGTTCACCAGCAACACTTCCGTTTGGCCGCCTTTCTCGTTTGCGGGCTGATTCATCGAGGTTCCCTCCTGGCTGCAGCCGGCCAGCGCGGCCAACGCAACAAATAACAACGCTTTAATTTTCAATGTACTGCACCAATAGTCATCCAGGGGCGCCATGCTAACAAATTAACCGGCTCAAGAGAACAGATAGCGCTACGGTTCCACACGCCCCAAATATCATTCCTCGGTACTCTATCAGTCTGGAAAATATCGCAAAATAAACCCCCTGTTCTTATCCGAACCGGTAATTACCCCCGCTATTTTTTCTGTTAAAAACAGCTGGCTTGCGCAAGCTTTACTGAATCTAACTGAATCGATAAAGAGGGAATTTTATGCAAGAGATCGATACCAAACACTTACACCTGATCGCCGGCGCCGGTAACTTTGGCGACAACCGCAGCAGCAATGGCCGCGTCAACAACAACGGCGGCAACAAGAACGGAGGCGGGTCATCCAATCAGGGATTCTACGGCAAGCACACCTCGCCGGATTGCGTTAACGGCGTGATCACCGGCTCTCTGGGCGGCCTTGGCGGCCTGGCGGTGGGCGCGCTCAACGGCGGCTGCTTCAAGGAGGGCAGCAAGGGCGGCGGCAACATCGGCATGGGGAAAGGCGGCAACAAAAACAGCGGCAGCAGCTGCAATAACAATAGCAGTAAAGGCGGCAATACCTGTTCGCGCTAAGCGGTTTTAATTAATCAAAGCTCCGGCTGAGCCTCTCCGTTCGGTCGGCGCTTTCCGTATTTTTGGTGATAACCATGTTTAAACTGTTTCGTACCTTATGCCTGCTGCTCGGCTTCTGGATCGCCACCCTGCTGCTCAGCGGCGCGGGGGTCTCCTTTACCCACGGCTACGCCGCGCCTAAAAATCTGTCGCATTTCGTCGTCTCGCTGGTGGTGGTTGGCGCCATCCTGCTGTGGACCCATAAATTGCTGCGGTTCTTTTTTGCCGAGAAATTTGAGAAGAAACCGCGTTAAGCCGTGTTCTCGTTGGGGGCGCCGCCCGCAACGATAAAACCGGCATCGCGAATCGCCGCCTTAACCTGCCTGGCGTCCATCACGGCCGTTTTCACATAGCCAAAAAAGGCCACCCGTGCGCCGGGCAAACGGACTGGCGTCGCCAGTTGGGCCATAAGCTCACGATTGCGCTGCGCCATCAGCTCGGCGCGCGCCTGCCAAAACGCGGCCGGTTCGGAGGGGGCTTCAGTGGCGGTTTCGAACCGAGACGCCAACTCGCTTAGCGCCTCCCACTCCGCCAACAGGGCGGCAACCACTTCAGGGTTAGCCACCAGCCCCCAGTCAGAGGGTAAGGCCCCCTCACGCCACGCATTGAGATAGCCGGGCAACATCATCTTTAATTGACTCAGTTGCTCGTTCACTGCGGGTTACCTTTTATAGCGCCTGATGCCGGGATATTTCCCATAATGACACTCTCGTTAAACCGTTGATTGGAACAATGGCCGAAGCTTATCAACGCCATAAATGACGTAATGACTTTTGGTGCGGCTAAATTAGCAATAGGTGCGGGTGGTGTGTGGAGCCGGAGATCGGGCTGAGGTGTTACGACTGGAAAGAGAAACCAGAATTTTATTGGCGTCTTAAGTGGAATTTTCTTATAAATCAATCACACAAAAAAAGACCGAATACGATTCCTATATTCGGTCTAGGGAAATGGCTCTTGGGAGAGAGCCGTGCGCTAAAAGTTGGCATTTAATGCAGGGCTTGTTCAGCCGTGCACTTTAAGAGTAGCCTACCGCGCCAGTTTTGCCAGCCGCCCGGCGGCCGCGTGATAGTTTCGTGACGAAATAACTATGCGGCAAATGCGCATCAATCTGCGCACGCTGGGCAAGGCGTTGGCAAACAAGCGGTTAGTCAGCGCACAGCTTCTCGGCGCGCTCGATAAACGGCGCCATGCTCATTTTTTTCCCCGGTTCGGCAGGGTCGTCCAGCAGGATCACTTCCAGCGGCTGCGCGCGCTGATGGCCCTTCTTCACCTGCTGCTCCGCCGCATCGTTGAGCGGATATTGCATCAGAGTGCTGTTATTCAGCACAAACAGCGCGCCGCCGCTGCGGCACTGCAGCGTCACTTCTTCCTTGGTGAACGCCCACTGTTTGCCGTACTCCAGTTTGGTGATGTTCACCAGTTTGTCTGCCGCCAGCGCGCCGGTCGCGGTTGCCAGCAGCGTAATGCCGAGTAATACCGATTTCATGTGATGGCCTTAAGGTTGCTATTCGCGCCGATTTTCCCGCAGCTTGGCCGGTTGCGGCAAGCTGAAATGTCATACCGGCGCATAGGTTGCAAATAAACTGACCAGCAGCAGCACCGCCATCCCCAGCCCGACTTCGAGCCAGCAGGCCAGCACCACCCCGCGCTGCGCCAGCGCCGGTACGCGGCTCATCGCCGGCACGATGGCGTAGCGATTGGCCAGCGCCACCATCACCATCAGCGCCACCAGCGCGGTTTTGATCAGCAGCAGGCGCTGATAAGGCGAACCGAGGTTGAGCGGCCAACCGCCGAGAATGATCAGGCTGTTGACGATGCCGGTGACGATCACCGCCGCCACCGCCAGGTGCCCCCAGCGCGAGAAACGGATCAGCGTGGTGATGGCATCGCTGCGCCACTGCGGCGGCTGCAGGTAACGCAGGCAAACCAGCAACGGCGCCAGGCTGCCGAACCAGTAGCCGGCGGCCAGCAGGTGCGCCGCATGGTTGGCGCGGTGCAGCGCGCCCAACGCGCCTTCATGCATCGCCGCATGGCCGATGAACGCCAGGCTCATCAGCAGCAGCGCTGAGCACAGCGCCAACGCCTGCGCGCGCGGCCGTTCCGGCAGCGGCAGGCCCAGGATCGCCAGCAGCGACAGGCCCAGATGCCAGCGCCACACTTCGCCGAAGGTGGTGCCGAGCACCGCCCACCAGACCTCCAGCCGCCAGGCATCTTGCCAACCGTCGCCCATCTGCCCGGCCTGAATGGCCAGCAGCGCCACGGCGGAAAGCCCGGCAATCCAGGTGCCGGCAAACAGCAGCGGACGCACATCGCGGGAGAGGATCGGGGAGAGGCGCTGCGGTGACAATAAGGCGGTGAACAGACTGATGCCGAACATCAGCATCACCGCCGCAAAGTGCACCAAGCGACACAGAACGAACAGGGTCGCCAGAGTCACGATCAGTTTACGGTGAAGCTGTACTGGCCTTTGGTTTTATGCCCGTCGACCGACACCACATGCCAGCTGACGTTGTATTTGCCCGCGCTCAGCTCGCCTTCAATCGGCACGTTGACCTGGGTGTTGTTGTTCGGATCGAGCTGCAGCTTGCCGGTTTTCACCACGGCGTTGTCCGGGCCGGTGATTTTCACGCCGCTGAAGTTTGGCTCGATGCCTTCGGAGAAGCTGAGGGTCAGCGCCTTCGGCGCCGGGCTGACGCTGGCGTCGGCCTTCGGCGTTTCCACTTTCAGGTGGGCGTGCGCCAGCGCTTGCTGCGAAGACAGGCCGACGAACAGAACGAAAACGGTGGAAAGCAGGCGACAGGAGGAACGAATTTTACCGATCACAGTGGTATCCCTTAACAAAATAAAGAGGGTCATAAGGGTTAAGGCCACAGCCAAGGCGATGTATCAGCGGCCCCAACCCACCGCAATGATTGCGCCACGGGTAAACAGAAAAACGGGTTGTATCGGCTAACCCGCTGTTTTGACTCTACCATCCCTGTAGCGTATCGCGGTAAATCATAACGACCACGCTGCGGCAAGTCGAGCGCATCACTGGCATTTTGCGATCCGGCAGCACGTATCGCCGCATAACCGCGATAAACGCAGGGTAAAAAAAAACCGCGCATCAGGCTCGCCCGCGCGCGGTTTTTCGATGCTCTGGTGCAGATCAGGCCTGGTCGTTGCCGCCCTGGCCCATCGCGCCCATTTTCTTCAGATCTTTGTCGATGAAGAACAGGCCCTTGCCGCTGGTCCCCACCAGCGCCAGCTTGTCCAGCACGGATTTGAACAATTTCTCTTCTTCATGCTGCTCCGCCACGTACCACTGCAGGAAGTTGAAGGTGGAGTAATCGTGTGCGGTCATGGCGGCGTGCGCCAGTTCGTTGATCTGACGAGTGATCAGCTGTTCGTGTTCGTAGGTCTGCTGGAACACGTCCGCCAGCGACTCAAACGCCACCGGCGGCGCGGCGATGGTGCCCAGCAGCGGCAGAGAGCCGGTGTCGCTCAGATAGTCGAACAAACGTTGCATATGCTGCATCTCTTCCTGAGAATGCTCTTTAAGAAATGCGGCGGCGCCTTCAAAGCCTTTATCGCTGCACCATGCGCTCATCTGCAGATACAGGTTGGCGGAGTAGAACTCCAGATTCAGTTGCTCATTCAGCTTTTGAGTCATTTCTTGCGTCAGCATAATGATTCCTTTTATTTTGCAGGTCATGAATTTAATTTCCGCGCATTATGCCTTGCTGCCGTAGAAATAAAAACACATTATTCACACCAAGCAAACATTAATTATAAAAATTATAAATATCAATAAATTAAAATATCAAACCCACATTGAGAATTCACATGATAATTATTTTCATCTTTTATTTAAATCAAAAAACGAATCATTCTTATTTAAAAGAATAAATAGATTGCATTACTCTCGGATAAATATCGCTCCCGGCAACGGCGTAATGGGCTTGCCAAGCGCCGCCGGGTGGATTACCTTCTGCGCAGATTCAATGCGGCAAAGTAAGTAAGGAGCATAGCGTGGGTTACAATCTGGCCGAGCTGTCCAAAGAGGAAATGGACAGGGTGAATGTGGATCTCGCCGCCTCAGGCGTGGCGTACAAAGAGCGCTACAACATGCCGGTGATCCCGGAAGTGGTGGAGCGCGAGCAACCGGAAGCGCTGCGCGACTATTTTCGCGAGCGCGTGGCGCACTACCGCGCGGAATCCCACAAGTTTTCGCGCCTGCCGTACGAGCCGAAGGCTAAATAGAAAAACCCGCCGTTACGGCGGGTTTTTTTGCGTCACTTGCCGGCAAACCGGTCGGTGGCGATCATCAACTGGTGCAAAATGCCCGGCTCATCATACGAATGTCCCGCCCCTTCCACGATATGCAGCTCCGCCTCCGGCCAGGCCTTGGCCAGGTCCCAGGCATTCTGCACCTGGCAGGCCATGTCATAACGGCCGTGGACGATCACCGCCGGAATATGGCGGATCAACGGCACGTTGCGCAGCAGTTGGTCGTCGCTTTCCAGGAACCCCAGATGGGTGAAGTAGTGGTTTTCAATACGGGCGAACGCCAGCGCGAAATCATCCTCGCCGAACGAAGCGGATTCGCGGCTCGGCAGCAGCGTGACCGTCTCCCCTTCCCACACGCTCCACAGCTTGGCCGCTTCAAGCTGCACCTGCGGATCGGCCGAGGTCAGTCGCTGCCGGTAGGCGGCAATCACGTCTTTGCGCTCGTCATCCGAGAGGATGGACAGCACGCGCTCCCATTTTTCCGGGAAGAAGCGCGAAGCGCCGTCCTGGTAATACCAATGCAGCTCCTGCTTGCGCAGGGTGAAGATGCCGCGCAGCACCATTTCACTGACGCGCTCCGGGTGGGTCTGCGCATAGGCAAGCGCCAGCGTGGAGCCCCAGGAACCGCCGAACACCAGCCATTGTTCGACGCCGGCCATTTCCCGCAGCCGCTCGATATCGGCCACCAAATGCCAGGTGGTGTTGTTGTCCAGGCTGGCATGCGGACGGGAGCGGCCACAGCCGCGCTGATCGAACAGCAGCACCTTGTAGCGTTCGGGATCGAACAGCTGACGATGATGCGGGGAGATGCCGCCGCCCGGCCCGCCGTGAATGAAAACCGCCGGCTTACCGTTCGGGTTACCGCTCAGCTCCCAGTAGATCCGGTGGCCATCCCCAGTGTCCAGCCAACCGCTGTCGTATGCCGCTAACGGCGGGTACAAACCTCGTAATTGTTCCATGGCGCTTTCCGTCTCTCTGTGAGTCATGCTTTCATCAAAGCGGAAGCCGCCCGGCAGGTCAACGGTAAAACCCGAAAACTCGAACGCGCGCCGGGAACTCGGCGCGCGTTTGCTCAAAATCACAACGACCTGCTTGCAAAACGCCCACAGGCCCGATCAGTTCAGGTGCGCAATCGCGCTGATCTCCACCAACTGCTCGGGCGAAGCCAGCCCAGTGACGCCGATCAGCGAACCAGCGGGCCGGTGATCGCCGACATAGCGCTTGAACAACGCAACGCAGGGTTCAAAATGCGCCTGTACGTCAGTCAGATAGATCTCCACATACGCCAGGTTCGAACGTTCGGCGCCGAATCCCGCCAATACCCGATCCAGGTTGTCCAACGTCTGCTGGGTTTGCCGTTCGATATCGCCCGCGCCGATAAACTCACCCTGCATATCATGGGAAAACTGCCCCGAAATATAGAGGGTGTCTTTGACGCGAATGCCTTGGGACACGCCATTCTCCTCTTCCCAAATGACCCCGTGATGGTAGTGCGTGATGCCGTTTTTCATGCTGCTTCTCCAACCGTTTATCGTTTCCATGGCGACTATAATCGTTTGATTGGCGAATGGACGTCGTCACTGAAACGACATTCATTATGCAGTTAATTAATTGAATATTTTAAATTAATTATCTTATCACCGGCTCTCGGGGGGCGGCATGCTGCGGGCGAATCTCAATGACATTCAGGTTTTCATGGCCGTCGTCGACGCCGGCAGTTTTGTCGCCGGCGGACAGACGATGGGGCTATCGCGCTCGGCGGCGGGCAAAGCCATCGCGCGTCTGGAGCAGCGGCTGAGCGTGCGGCTGTTGCATCGCACCACGCGTTCGCTTGGCCTGACCGACGAGGGGCGAGAGTTTTATCGGCGCGGTCTGCAGATCCTCGCTTCGGTCGATGACGCCGAGGCCAGCGTGGCCGGCGACAAAGGCACCGCACGCGGGGTGCTGCGGTTGACCGCTCCCGCCGCCTTCGGCAGACGGATCCTGTTGCCGCTGGTGCCGAAATTTCTCGTCGCCTGGCCAGAGGTGCAGGTGGAGATCAGTTTTTCCGATCGCCTGGCGGATATCGTGGAAGAAGGATTTGATTTGGCGGTGCGGATCGGCGTCACGGTGCCGGATACCCGGCTGGTGTCCAGAACCCTCGCCAGGTATCGCGCCCTGCTGTGCGCCTCCCCCGCCTACCTCGCCGCCCGTGGCGAACCGCAAACCGTCGAGTCGCTCGCCGGGCATGAGGCTCTGCTGTTCAGCAGCCGCAACCAAAAACAGCCCTGGCGGCTGCGCGACGAGCGCGGCGAATGGGTCAAGGCCCCGGTGCGCGGCCGCCTGCGGCTGGACAGTGGGGAAGCGTTACGCGACGCCGCTCTGTCCGGGTTGGGCATCGCGTATCTGCCGGAGTTTATGATTGCGGAGGACTTGGCCGCCGGCCGTCTGCGGCAGGTGTTGCGCGCCGTGGCGGGTGAAGAAGTCAGGATTGTGGCGCTCTATCCGAATAAGCGCCTGCTGGAACCTCGCGTCAGGCGCTTTCTCGATCTGTTGGTGGATACGCTCGGCGGCTGAGACCTTACCCGCCTTTACGCATATGCGGCTCACGCATCTCCTGCGCGGTTTTCGCCTCGATGCTCAGTTCCGCCGTCGGACGCAGCAGCAGGCGCGCCAGCCCGATGGGTTCGCCGGTTTCCCGGCAGTAGCCGTATTCGCCGTTCTGCAAGCGCGCCAGCGCCGCATCGATTTTCGGCAGCAGGCGGCTTTCGCGATCCAGCTGGCGGAACAACAGGCGCAAATCCTCTTCGCGCGCCGCCTTGTCGGCCTCATCGCCCGTCGCTTCGCCGCCATCGATCTCTTTTTTCAGCTCATCGATGTGCAGCAGCAGCTTTTGCCGCTCATCCTGCAGCAGCTGACGGAAAAACGCCCGTTGAACCGAGTTCATATAATCAGAATCCGGCATGGCCAGCAGTTGCTGCGCATCCGGTAATGCCATCACAGTCATTGCGTTCTCCGAACATTGAAAGTGTAATATTATAACATAATAATTATTTTTATCACCCGGTCATCCAAAAACAAAATTTCACGTGCAAACAGCAAGTTAAATGCAATTCGCACTTTGTCGCTTGCATCCTGCCGGCTTTAGGCGGTTAATGGCTGAGCAAGCCACCCAATCATAGGTAACGAGAGGCCATCATGAGTAAGGGAATGGATAGCAAAAAAAATGCGAAGAAGAAGCCGTTGAAAACCCCAGCAGAGAAACGTGCGGAGAAACGCGCCAAAAAAGCGCATCCGTCTGGTGAGTAAGCGTCCTTCCATCCGTCATTAAACCCGCCAAGGCGGGTTTTTTATTGCCTCACAGGAGAGATGGCCGATGTCCTGCTTCACCCTCGCCGCCGCCCAATACCCCGCCGCTGCGGCCGATATCGCCTGCAACCTTGAACGTCACCTTGAATTTGTCGCGCAGGCAGCCCAACAGCAGGTGCAGCTGCTGGTGTTTCCCGAACTGTCGCTAAGCGGCTATGAACTGGCCGATGCAGCCGAACTGGCGCTGACGCTGGGCGATCCGCGTCTGCAACCGCTCGCTGCGGCGGCGCAATCGCATCAGATGACGATCATCGTCGGCGCGCCCTTACGCAGCGGCCAGGCGCTGCATATCGCCGCCTTGATCTTTCACCCCAATGGCGCATTGACGCCCTATACCAAGCAGCATCTGCACGGCGCGGAACAGCAACGGTTCTTGCCCGATAATGGCGGCACGCTGCTGGAAATACATCGGCAACGCATCGCGCTGGCTATCTGCGCCGATACTTCGGAGCCCGGCCACGCGAGCGCCGCCGCACAGGCGGGCGCGCAGATTTATGCTGCCGGCGTGCTGGTATCTGAAGCCGGTTACGCGAAAGACAGCGCCGCGCTGGCAGGCTATGCCCGACGTTACCGCATGGTCACGCTGATGGCCAACCATGCGGCGCCGACCGGCGGCAGGATCCCGGCAGGCCGCAGCGCCATCTGGGATGAAACGGGAGCGCTTTTGGTTGCCGCGCCGGATGACGCTCCTGGGCTGATCATCGCCGGCAAGACTTCCGACGGTTGGCACGGTCGCCTGTGCCGGTTAAGCTGAAGCCTGACGGCAACGCGGAGGAAAGCATGACGTTACGCGTAATAGATACCGAGACCTGCGGGCTGGACGGCGGCGTGGTGGAAGTGGCCTCCCTCGATCTGCTCGACGGCCAGTTAACCAATCCGATGAGCGACCTGGTCAGCCCGGATCGCCCCATCAGCCTCGACGCGATGGCTATTCATCACATCACCGAACAGATGGTGGAAGGCAAACCGCGCATCGCGGTGGCGATCGGCCGCTATCAGGGCAGCCCCTACTATGTGGCGCACAACGCCGCCTTTGATCGCGGGGTGTTGCCGGAGATGAACGGCGCCTGGATCTGCACCCTCAAGCTGGCGCGCACGCTGTATCCGGACATCAAGTACGGCAACCAGTATCTGCGCTACGCGCTGAACCTGGACGTGCAACTGCCGGCAGACGCCACGCTGTACCCGCACCGCGCGCTGTATGACTGCTACGTCACCGCCGCGCTGCTGCAGCGCATCATCAAGGATTCGGGCTGGACGCCGGAGCAAATGGTGCAGATCACCGAACAGCCGGTGCTGCTGAAGAAGTTCAAATTCGGCAAGTATCGCGGGCAAGAAATCGATCGCATCGCCCAGGAAGATCCCGGCTATCTGCGCTGGATGCTGAAATCCATCGACGATCTGAGCCCGGACATGAAACACACGCTGAAATACTATCTGATTGGCTAGCACAGCGGGCGGCGCAGGCCGCCCGCTGTTTGCCGTTACTCCGCCAGCGCCAGAATGAAGGCGTACTCCAGCGCAATATCCTCATAGGCCTTGAAGCGGCCGGATTTGCCGCCGTGGCCGGCATCCATGTCGGTATACAGCAGCAGCTGCCGATCGTCGGTTTTCAGCTCGCGCAGCTTGGCCACCCACTTGGCCGGCTCCCAATACTGCACCTGCGAATCGTGCAGGCCGGTGGTCACCAGCAGATGCGGGTATGCCTGCGCCTTCACCTGATCGTACGGGCTGTACTGTTTGATGTAGTCGTAATAGGCCTGCTCGTTCGGGTTGCCCCACTCGTCGTATTCGCCGGTGGTCAGCGGGATCGACTCGTCCAGCATGGTGGTCACCACATCGACGAACGGCACCTGCGCCACCACGCCGTGGAACAGCTGTGGCGCCTGGTTGATCACCGCGCCCATCAGCAGACCGCCGGCGCTGCCGCCCATGGCGAACACCCGCTTGCCGTCGCCGTACCCCTGGGCGATCAGCGTTTCGGTCACGTCGATAAAGTCGTTGAAGGTGTTCTGCTTGTTGAACAGTTTGCCGTCTTCATACCACAGCTGCCCCAGCTCACCGCCGCCGCGAATGTGCGCCAGCGCGAACACGACACCGCGATCCAGCAGGCTCAGGCGGCTGGCGCTGAACGCCGGATCCATGCTGCTGCCGTAAGAGCCGTAGCCGTACACCATCAGCGGGTTGGCGCCGCGCTGGAAGCTGTCCTGGCGATACACCAGCGAGACCGGCACCTCGACGCCGTCGCGCGCCTTCACCCACACCCGCTCGCTGCGGTAGTTTTCCGGCGTGAAGTTCTTCACTTCCTGCTGTTTGAGCATCGTCCGCTCACCGCTGTCCATGTTCAGTTCGTACAGCGTGGTCGGGGTGGTCATCGACGAATAGCTGTAGCGCAGCAGCGCGGTTTCCGGATCCGGGTTATACGCCAGCCAGGTGGTGTAGGTCGGATCGTCGAAGGCGATGCGTTTCTCTTCGTCCGTCTGCCAGTGGATCTGGCGCAGCAGCGTCAGGCCGGCATTGCGCTCTTCCACCACCAGCCAATCACGGAACAGGCTGAAGCCCTCCAGCATCACATCGGCGCGCGGGGCGATCAGCGTCTGCCACTGCGCTTCGTCCGCCTGCTCGCTCTGGTACAGGCCGAAGTTCTTGCCGTCCTTATTGGAGCGAATATAGAAATGCTGGTGATAGTGATCGATGGCGTACTCGTGATCCTTGCGGCGCGGCACGAACAGCTGCGGCTTGGCGTCCGCACGATCGGCGTCCAGCAGCAGGATCTCCGAGGTGGTGGTGCTGCTCAGGTGGATCAGGATAAAACGCTCGGAGGTGGTCTTCTCCAGCCCGACGTAAAAGGTATCGTCCAGCTCTTCGTAAATCAGCTCATCCTGTTGCGGATCGCTGCCCACCACGTGGCGATAGACCTGATACGGCAACAGCGTCTTGGCGTGCTTGCGCACGTAGTACACCGTCGAGGAGTCGTTGGCCCACTCGAAGCTGCCGGAGGTGTTTTCCAGCACTTCGTCGGCCCAGCTGCCGTCGGCCAGGTTCTTGAAACGAATGTCATACTGGCGGCGCGACAGGAAATCCTCCGCCACCCCCAGACGCTGATTGTCGGGGCTGACGTCCAGCCCGCCCAGGGTGTAAAACTCGTGGTTCTCGGCGCGCTGGTTGCCGTCGATAAGCACTTCCCAGTGCTCGCTCTCGGCCTGCGGCTGGCGCACATAAATCGCGTATTCGTTGCCCGGCTCGTAGCGCGTCTGATAGCGATAGCCGTGGCGCACGTAAGGCACCGAATGTTCCTGCTGCGGAATGCGCGCCACCATCTCTTCGTACAGGGTTTCGCGCAGCGCCTGCTGCGGCTTCAGCATCGCATCGGTGTAGGCGTTCTCCGCCTGCAAGTAGTCCAGCACCTGGCGGTCTGCGCGCTCGTCGTCGCGCAGCCAGTAGTAGTCATCCACGCGCGTGTCGCCGTGGATGGTGATGGGATAAGGACGTTTTTCCGCTTTCGGTGGGGTCATCATTGCTAAATCATCCGCTTACATAGATTGCGGCAAGAGTGACACGATTCCCCCCGGCTTGCCAAGCGGCGCTACGCCAGCTCGCGCTTTTTCTCGTTGACGTCGCTCTCGATGCCCTGCTTGACGTCCGCCGGGATCTTCAGCGCCTGCGCCAGCGCATCGAGGTAGCCGCGCTCCATAAAGTGATCGACGTCGATCACCAGACAGCTCAGGTAGTAAACCTCCAGCGCCTCGTCTTCATTTTGCACGCTGCGGGCGATCAATTCCGGGTTGAGCGGCTGATCGAGCGCCTCCTGCACCCAGCCCTGCGCCTCTTCCCCCACCTGCAGCTGCGACAGGCTGTGATCGATGGCGCGCTGCTCGTCGGCATCGATATGGCCGTCGCTCTTGGCGGCGAACACCAACGCCTGCACCAAACGCTTGGCGCGCAGATCCACCGGCGTGGTTTGCAAACCGAACTGCGGTTCGTCCTGATGGGTCTCTTTCACCCGCTGCTTATACTTGTTCCACAGCACCGCGCCCACCGCCGCGCTGCCGCCGATAATCAGCGCATTCTTGCCGAACTTGCCCACCAGCTTGCGCGAGGATTTGTTGGCCAACAGCACGCCGACCAAACCGCCCAGCGCCGTGGGCGCCAGCAGCTTGCCGATGCCTTCCGCCCCGCCCATCGCGCCGGCCTTCTGCCCGATCAACGTTTGAATCTGCTGCATCCAGTTACTTTTCATCATCTACCCCTTGCGTGAAAAAGCGCGGCGCGCAGGCGCGGCCGAACCGACGGTAAACCGCCAGATTAGGGGATCTTTTGTCAATTTACGTCTGGGGGATGCAAACCTGTGTTTAGCGGATCGGCGGACCGGGCGGCCCGCCTGGATGGCTGCGGCGTTACGCGTCTTCGTCGCCCGCTTCGTCGTCCTGCTCGTACTCCGCCAGCTCGTCGCGCATCGCCTGGATGGCGTCGCGGGTCATCAGCGCCAGCGTGCGGTAGAAACCGGTGGTGGCGTGCGCTTCCACTTTGCCGAGGAAGCGGCCGCACCACGGCAGCAGAAACTCGTCGAACAGCGCGATCTGCGCCTGCGCTTCATCCTCCTGCGACTGATCCTCCAGCCAGGAAGCGGCCAGCAGCAGTTGGCCGAAATGGTCGGCCGGCGCCTCCGCCAGCGGCATGCCGCGCTGCTGCAGGAAGGCGCGCACTTCCGCTTCGCTGGCGCCTTCGACATAGTCGGAGCGGAACGGCGACACGCTGCATTCGCTGCCGACGAACATCGCGTTGAAGTCGGTCGCCAGCTGGTTGACGTCGCAGCCCTGCTGCAGGCGCTTCAGCAGGTCATCCTGCTCCAGCGGCCAGTGCTGTTGCAGCTTGCCCTCTTTGATCAGCGCGAACAGCGGCACCAGCAGCGGATCCTGCGGCTGGCGGTAGAACAGCGTACCCAGCACGCGGCAGACAATGGAAAACTCATTCATGATAATGCCTTATACAATACGGAAAATTTTGCCGGGACGATGTCACAAATCGGCCAATTCCGCAATCGCCGGCTTGCCGCGCCGCTCGAGAAAATCCAGCAACCGGCGCGGGCTGACGTTGAGAATGCGCTCCTGCGGGAAGCCCACCTCTTCGATGATGCGCTCGCAGTGCTCGAAATTACCCAGTGAAAAAGCGACGTGCGAATCCGAACCCAGCGCCAGCCAGCCGCCGGCGTCGCGCACCGCGGCGGCGATCGCCCGGCAATTGGCCTCGCTGCCCTTGCGGGAGTGGGTGAACGACGAGTTATTCAGCTCCAGCGCCACCTCGTATTTGGCCGCCGCCGCCGCGACGGCGGGAATGTCGATCGGGTAACGCGGGTTGCCGGGGTGGCTGATGATATGCACGTCTCCCTGCGCCATCGCGGCGATCATCGCTTCAGTATTGGACGCTTTATCCTGCGGCGCAAACACCGGCTCATGGAAACCGGCGATGATCACGTCGGTGGCCGTCAGCATCGGGCCGGTGCAGTCGATATCGCCCTGCAGGTTTTTGATGTTGGCTTCGATACCGCGCAAAATGCCCACGCCGTTCACCCGGCGCGGCCACACGTGCATGTTCATGAAGTGCCAGTAGTGCGGCGCATCGGCCATGTCCGGGCCGTGATCGGTGATGGCGAACAGCTTGATGCCCTTCTGCTGGGCTTCGGCGATGTAATCGTGCAGCGTGCTGTAAGCGTGGGTGCTGGCGACGGTGTGCATATGCAAATCAACGGGGTACATTGTTTCTCCTTCCAGAGGGCCCGCCCGCAAAGGTACGGGCAGGCGCGATGACGATAACAGCTTATCAGTTACCGAACGGCGGCTGAAGGCTCAGTAACCCCGTTGCCTGTCGACCACGCCGGCCGGGGCATGCCCCGCCTCCAGCGCGCGGATGTTGGCGGCGATCTGATCCATCGCCTGCTGCGGCAACGTGATGGCAGCAATATGCGGGGTAATGGTGACACGCGGATGACGCCAGAACGGGTGATCCTGCGGCAGCGGCTCGCGGGTGAACACATCCAGCGTGGCGGCGGCCAGCTGCCCCTGCTCCAGCGCCGCCAGCAGATCGGCCTCCAGCAGATGCGCGCCGCGCGCGATGTTGATGAGGTAAGCGCCCGGCCGCAGTTGCGCGAACAGCTCGCGGTTGAGAATGCCGACGGTCTCCGGCGTATTGGGCAGCAGGTTGATCAGCAGTTTGACGCCGTCGAGAAAGGCGCCGCGCTGCGCCTCTCCGGCGAAGCTTTGCACGCCGTCGAGCTGTTTGGCGCTGCGGCTCCAGCAGCGTACGCTGAAGCCAAACTCGGTCAGCTTGCGCGCCACGCTCTGCCCCAGCACGCCGGCGCCGAGGATGCCGATAGTGAAATCATCCAGCGAGTGGGGATCGAGCGGTTGCCATTCCTGCCGCTGCTGCAACGCCTGATACTCGTCGAAACGGCGGAAATAGCGCAGCACATAGCTCAGCGCATATTCCTGCATCTGCTGCGCCATACCGGTATCCTCCAGCCGCAGCAGCGGCACGCCGGCGGGCAGTGTGCCGGGGTGTTTGCGCTCCTGATCGAGAATGGCGTCGACGCCGGCGCCGAGGGCGAACACCGCTTTCAGATCGCGGCGGTTGGCTAACATTTCGTGCGGCGGGCGCCATACCAGCGCGTAATCCGCCGGCCGCTCGTCGCCGCGCTGCCATTCGCGGATCTCGGCCTGCGGCAGGCGTTGCTTGATGCCGGTCAGCCATTCCTGGGCGTTAAACAAGGGGTGGTAATAGATGATGTTCATACTGCGGGCTCCGGTTTGTTTTTATTGGTTTTCCTTCAGCCTTCCGCGATTCGCCGCCGGATGCAAGCGTTAAAGCCCAAAATAAAAACAGCCCCGACCAGTGGGGCTGCTGTGTATTCTCGCCAAATCAGGCGGCAGACGGACCGTCGCGCCGGATAAGGCGCCGCAACAGCGGAATGAGGATCAGCATCGCCACGCCGACGCCCGTCGCCCCCCAGCCCAGTGCGCTGAAGATTTCGCTGTAGCCGGGATTGGTTTGCAGCGGCGTACTGCCGCTGTTTTCCGGCATCAGGCCGGAGACGTAGCCCGCCAGCACCGAGGCGACGCCGGTCACCATCATCCAGCAGCCCATCATCACGCCCTGATAGCGCGGCGGCGCCAGCTTGCCGATCATCGCGTAACCGATCGGCGAGATCATCAATTCACCGACGCTTTGCAGCACATAGCTGATGACGATCCATTTAAACGCCACCAGCCCGTCGCCGCCGGCCATGCTGATGCCCAGCGGCAGCACCAGCATGCCGAGCCCGATGCAGAACAGCGATCCGGAGAACTGCAGCGGAATGTCGATGTTGCAACCGCGGGCGCGCAGGCGGTTGAACCACCAGGCCAGCAGCGGGCCGCCCACCACGATCACCAGCGTGTTGATATTCTGGATCCACTGCGGCGCCACCTGAATGCCGTAAACGTTCAGGTTGATGTTGTGCTCGGAGAACAGCATCAGCCCCATCGGCGCCAGCTGATACAGCGCCCAGAACACCAGCGACCCCAGCGCCAGGATCAGATAGGCCGCCATTCTGCGGCGCTCATCGCGCGGATGGTGGCGCAGCGTGACCACGCACAGCATCAGGAAGATCAGCGCGCCGAGCACGATCACGAAATGGCCGCTGAACTCGGCGTGGGTCAGCATCACGCGGATAATCGGCACCAGCGCCACCAGCACCGCCAGCCCGACCAGCATGCGCCAACGGTATTGACTGCGGCTGGCATCGTGCAGCGGCGTATTGAGATCCGCCAGAATCCGCCAGCGGCAGACGGCGACGATGATCGCCGCCGCATTGCCCAGCGTGGCGAACAGGAACAGCGCGCGATAGTTTTCCGTCAGTTGGAAATACCCGGCCACGGTAAAGCCAACGAAGAACCCGAGGTTCATGCCGGCGTAGTTCCACAGGAATGCCGATTCGCGCCGGTCATCATCCGGTTTGAAACGCTGGGTGAGCATCATATTAATGCAGGTCACGTTAAGGCCGCTGCCGGTCAGGAACATCGCCAGCCCCCAGTACAGCCCCCACACGCCCGCGACGGCAATCAGCGCGCAGCCGATCACCTGCAGCACCATGCCCAGCACGAACAGGTTGCGGTTACTGAGGAAACGGCCGCCGAGGTAGCCGCCGAACATGTGCAGACCATAGTTGAAGGCGCCGAACACGCCCATCATGGCGTTGGCGCTGCTTTCGTTGAAGCCCAATCGCTTGGTGGCGTACAGCACCAGCGTGGAGTAAAGCACGGCGAAGCCCAGTGTGGCGAAGATCTGGATGAAGAACAGCGCCCCCGCACCGGGGGGAATGGCATGGCGCGCTTGCGGCGCCGGCATGGCATCTGAAGGAGTCAAAACGAACCTCTACTGCATTATTATGTAATGAGTCTGTCCCTGTCTGCGATATCGCCGGCCTGTCTCCCGGCAATCTGCGCGGCGCCGTGATGTTCCTTGCCAAAAACGCCGCGCCGACATAATTCCATTTAGCGACACATTTGACTAATAATCCAGTATTAATGCATATAACATCAAATAGACTAATCTCATTGGCGATATATTGAGCTACCCGTACAGAAAAAGGTCAAACAATCATCTTTCACGCGTTTTGAACATAGTCCGCCCTGCCCGCCGGTGGCCAAGAGTGGGAATATCGTTCGGTAAATCAGCAAATTGCTGCAAGTTTGGCTAAACAGTCATGAGAATGAAATAAGAGGGTTGACGCTGAGATCAGATTCTCCTACATTAGCGCCCGTCGACAGCGCAAAGCGTTTTCGACAACAAAACGGTGAGGTGTCTGAGTGGCTGAAGGAGCACGCCTGGAAAGTGTGTATACGCGAAAGTGTATCGAGGGTTCGAACCCCTCTCTCACCGCCAAATTCAAAGAGAAAGCCTGGATTAACGTCCAGGCTTTTTTTTTGCATGATGCACCGCCGAGAGGGGTGAGAAGCCTCGACAGGGTTCGACAAAACGCCTGCGTTTTGGACCGCCAACGGCGGCCCGTAGGGTGAGCGCAGCGAATCAAGCCCACAGCCCGCGCCCGTAATTCCCATTTCCACCGGTTATCCACGAACCTTACTTCTAATTTTCCCACCTTTTCATGACTTCTGCCCTGTCGTTCGCCGCAGTTTTCAGCAAAGTGAACACGGCTTGAGCGGACGAACAAAAACACAGAAATTATTCTTGACCGGATCGGCCCCACTCCCTATAGTAGCGCCCCGTTGCAGCGATGATTTCGCAACAAAAAAATATGGTGAGGTGTCCGAGTGGCTGAAGGAGCACGCCTGGAAAGTGTGTATACGCGAAAGTGTATCGAGGGTTCGAATCCCTCCCTCACCGCCATATTCTAACGAGAAAGCCTGAGCGAAAGTTCAGGCTTTTTTGTATGCATAGCGCACCGACCGGGAGGGTAAGAACCCTCGACAGGGTTCGACAAAACGCCTGCGTTTTGGACCGCCAACGGCGGCCCGCAGGGTGAGCGCAGCGAATCTATCCCTCCCTCACCGCCATATTCTAACGAGAAAGCCTGAGCGAAAGTTCAGGCTTTTTTGCATGCATAGCGCACCGACCGGGAGGGTGAGAATCCTCGACAGGGTTCGACAAAACGCCCGCGTTTTGGACCGCCAACGGCGGCCCGCAGGGTAAGCGCCAGCGAATCTATCCCTCCCTCACCGCCATATTCTACGAAGAAGCCTGAACTCACGTTCAGGCTTCTTCGTATGCATAGCGCACCGTTCGGGAGGGTGAGAACCCTCGACAGGGTTCGACAAAACGCCCGCGTTTTGGACCGCCAACGGCGGCCCGCAGGGTAAGCGCAGCGAATCTATTCCTCCCTCACCGCCATACAAAAAAGCCCGAACGCAAATTCAGGCTTTTTTATCCCCACACCCCAACCGCTCAGTGGTGCGTGCGCCCCATTGACGCCGGCTGCGCCAGCGCGCGGCGCCAGTCGCCCGGCGTTTGGCCGAATTGGCGTTTGAAGCTGCGGTTGAACGACTGCTGTGAGTCGAAGCCGAGTGAGATCGCCACGCTGACGATAGGCTCGCCGCTGTTGGCCAGGCGCTCCGCCGACACTTTCAGTTTTTGCATGCGGATATACTCCCCCAGCGCGTAGCCGGTCTGGCGTTTGAACATGCGCTGCAGATGCCATTTGGAATAGCCCGCGCGGTCCGCCACGGTGTTGATATCCAGTTTCTCTTCCAGATTGTTGTCGATCCACGCCTTCAAATCGGTAATAAAGCCCGTAGTGTTCATGCAGATGCTCCCATCATTCGGCAGGGTCACCCTCTGCCCGATGCACATACGTTGCAACAGTTTCGCTTTAAATGCAATTTTTATTATTGCATTTACTGGAAAGCCGCCACTATACTCCACCCAATTAATGTAACCGATATTGATACATTAATGTGACACCAATGTGTTTCAAAACCTAACGTTGCGCCGCTGCACGGCGCAGCCGCCCCCTCACCGCACGCCGGCGCGGGGCGAATCCCGGAGAACAGGGCCGGGTATGGGGCCTGACCGCGCTTACTTATCGGAATAAAAATAATGGCAAATCAACCAAACTCATCGTTCAACGCCGGCGGCCGCACGCGCGCCGTCGCTCTGGGCCAGCGGCTCTCCGGGGTGGCGCTGTTGGCCGCCCTGCTCGCCGGATGCGACAACAGCGTCGCGCACAATGCCCCGCCGCCGCCGCCGGTGGTCAGCGCCGCCAGCGTGGTGGTCAAGCCGATCAGCCAGTGGGATGCCTTCAACGGCCGGGTCGAGGCGGTGCAGAGCGTGCAACTGCGCCCACGGGTCTCCGGTTACATCGAGCGGGTCAACTACACCGAAGGCGACGAGGTGAAAAAAGGCCAGGTACTGTTCACCATCGACGATCGCACCTACCGCGCCGCGCGCGAACAGGCGCAGGCAGAGCTGGTGCGGGCGCGCAACCAGGCCGCCCTGGCGCGCAGCGAATCCTCGCGCACCGAGAAACTGATCGGCACTCAGGCCATCTCTCAGGAAGTGTGGGAGCAGCGTCGGTCGTCCGCCGCGCAGGCGCAAAGCAACGTGCTGGCGGCGCAGGCCCAGCTCGATATGGCGCAGCTGAATCTCGACTTTACCCGCGTTACCGCGCCGATTGACGGGCGCGCCAGCCGCGCGATGATCACCGCCGGCAACCTGGTCACCGCCGGCGACAGCGCCAGCGTGCTGACGACGCTGGTGTCGCTCGACAAGGTCTACGTCTATTTCGACGTGGATGAAGCCACCTTCCTGCGCTATCAGCAGCAAGGCCGGCACGATGCCCGCCTGCCGGTGAAAGTCGGCCTGGTAGGCGAAGACGGCACTCCGCATCAGGGGCTGGTGGACTTCACCGATAACCAACTGAACGCCGGGACCGGCACCATCCGCATGCGCGCCCTGCTCGACAACCGCGATCGCCGCTTCACGCCGGGGCTGTTCGCCCGGGTACAGATGCCCGGCAGCGCCGAGTTCAACGCCATGCTGATCGACGACAAAGCGGTGATGACCGACCAGAACCGCAAGTTCGTTTACATCGTCGATAAAGACGGCAAGGCGCAGCGCCGCGACATTGACGTGGGCCGCATGGCCGAAGGACTGCGCATCGTGCAGAAAGGGTTGGCAAACGGCGATCGGGTGATCGTCGACGGCATGCAGAAAGTGTTTATGCCGGGCATGCCGGTCGACGCGAAAGCCGTCGCCATGAACCCTATCGCCTCCACGCTTAACTAAGCTCCCAGCAGAGACTTCTGACCCATGGACTTTTCCCGCTTTTTCATCGACCGGCCGATCTTCGCCGCGGTGCTGTCGATACTGATTTTTGTCGCCGGGGTGATAGCCATCCCGCTGCTGCCGATCAGCGAGTACCCGGACGTGGTGCCGCCCAGCGTGCAGGTGCGTGCAGAATACCCGGGCGCCAACCCGAAAGAGATCGCTGAAACGGTGGCCACGCCGCTGGAAGAAGCGATCAACGGCGTCGAAAACATGATGTACATGAAATCGGTCGCCGGTTCCGACGGCGTGCTGGTGACCACCGTCACCTTCCGCCCGGGCACCGATCCCGATCAGGCGCAGGTGCAGGTGCAAAACCGCGTGGCGCAGGCCGAAGCGCGCCTGCCGGAAGACGTGCGCCGCCAGGGCATCACCACCCAGAAACAGTCTCCGGCGCTGACGCTGGTGGTGCATCTGGTATCGCCTTCCGGCAAGTACGACTCGCTGTACCTGCGCAACTACGCCACCCTGAAGGTCAAGGATGAGCTGGCCCGCCTGCCGGGCGTCGGCCAGGTGCAGATCTTTGGCGCCGGCGAATACGCGATGCGCATCTGGCTCGATCCGAACAAGGTCGCCGCGCGCGGGCTGACCGCCTCCGACGTGGTGAGCGCCATGCAGGAGCAGAACGTGCAGGTCTCCGCCGGCCAGCTCGGCGCGGAGCCGATGCCGACGCGCAGCGACTATCTGCTGTCGATCAACGCCCAGGGGCGCCTGCAAACCGAAGAAGAGTTCGGCAACATCATTCTCAAGAGCGGTGATAACGGCGAGATCGTGCGGCTGCGCGACGTGGCGCGCATCGAAATGGGTTCCGGCAGCTACGCGCTGCGCGCCCAGCTCAATAACAAGGATGCGGTCGGCATCGGCATCTTCCAGTCGCCGGGCGCCAACGCCATCGAGCTGTCGGACGCGGTGCGCGGCAAAATGGCCGAGCTGGCGACGCGCTTCCCGGACGGCATGAGCTGGAAATCGCCGTACGATCCGACGGTGTTCGTGCGTGATTCGATCCGCGCGGTGGTGGACACCCTGCTGGAAGCGGTGATCCTGGTGGTGCTGGTGGTCATTCTGTTCCTGCAGACCTGGCGCGCCTCGATCATTCCGCTGTTGGCGGTGCCGATCTCCGTGGTCGGCACCTTCGCCGCACTGTATCTGCTCGGCTTCTCGCTCAACACCCTCAGCCTGTTCGGGCTGGTGCTGGCGATCGGCATCGTGGTGGATGACGCCATCGTGGTGGTGGAGAACGTCGAGCGCAACATCGAAGAGGGGCTGTCGCCGCTAGCGGCGGCGCACCAGGCGATGCGCGAGGTCTCCGGCCCGATCATCGCCATCGCCGTGGTATTGTGCGCGGTGTTTGTGCCGATGGCGTTCCTCTCCGGCGTTACCGGCCAGTTCTACAAACAGTTCGCCGTCACCATCGCCATCTCGACGGTGATCTCCGCCATCAACTCGCTGACCCTGTCACCGGCGCTGGCGGCGCGCTTGCTGAAGCCGCACGGCGCGCCGAAAGATCTGCCGTCGCGCCTGATCGACCGGCTGTTCGGCTGGCTGTTCCGGCCGTTCAACCGCTTCTTCGCCAGCGGCTCGCAGCGTTATCAGCACGGGGTATCCCGCGTGCTGGGCCGACGCGGCGCAGTGTTCGTCGTCTACCTGCTGCTGCTGGCCGCCGCCGGGGTGATGTTCAAGACCGTGCCCGGCGGCTTTATCCCGACGCAGGACAAGCTGTATCTGATTGGCGGCGTGAAGATGCCGGAAGGCGCCTCGCTGGAGCGCACCGATGCGGTGATCCGCAAGATGAGCGCCATCGGCCTGAGCGTGGACGGCGTCACCGATGCGGTGGCCTTCCCCGGCCTGAACGCGCTGCAGTTCACCAATACGCCGAATACCGGCACGGTGTTCTTCGCGCTGGAGTCATTGAGCACCCGTACCCGCACCGCGGCGCAGATCAACGCCGAGATCAACGCGCGCATTTCGCAGATCCAGGAAGGGTTCGCCTTCTCGATCATGCCGCCGCCGATCCTCGGCATCGGCCAGGGTTCCGGCTATTCGCTGTACGTGCAGGATCGCGGCGGACTGGGTTACGGCGCGCTGCAGACCGCGATCAACACGATGTCCGGCGCCATTATGCAAACGCCGGGCATGGGCTTCCCGATCTCCTCTTATCAGGCCAACGTGCCGCAGCTGGACGCCAAAATCGATCGCGACAAGGCCAAGGCCCAGGGGGTGCCGCTCAATGCGCTGTTCAGCACGCTGCAGACCTACCTCGGTTCGTCTTACATCAACGACTTTAACCGTTACGGCCGCACCTGGAAGGTGATGGCGCAGGCCGACGGCCAGTTCCGCGACAGCGTGGAAGACATCGCCAACCTGCGTACCCGCAACGACAAAGGCGAAATGGTGCCGATCGGCAGTATGGTCAGCATCGGCACGACCTACGGCCCGGATCCGGTGATCCGCTACAACGGTTTCCCGGCGGCGGACCTGATCGGCGACGCCGATCCGCGCGTCCTCTCCTCTACCCAGGCGATGAGCGCGCTGACGCAAATGGCCGGCAAGCTGTTGCCAAACGGCATGAACATCCAGTGGACCGATCTGAGCTACCAGCAATCGACCCAGGGCAACGCCGCGCTGGTGGTATTCCCGGTCGCGGTGCTGCTGGCGTTCCTCGCGCTGGCGGCGCTGTATGAAAGCTGGACGCTGCCGCTGGCGGTGATCCTGATCGTGCCGATGACCATGCTGTCGGCGCTGTTCGGCGTGTGGTTGACCGGCGGCGACAACAACGTGTTCGTTCAGGTCGGGCTGGTCGTCCTGATGGGGCTGGCCTGCAAAAACGCCATTCTGATCGTCGAGTTCGCCCGCGAACTGGAAATGCAGGGTAAAGGCATCGTCGAAGCGGCGCTGGAGGCCTGCCGCCTGCGGCTGCGGCCGATCGTGATGACCTCCATCGCCTTCATCGCCGGCACCATCCCGCTGATCCTTGGCCATGGCGCCGGCGCCGAAGTGCGCGGCGTCACCGGCATCACGGTGTTCTCCGGCATGCTGGGGGTCACCCTGTTCGGGCTGTTCCTGACGCCGGTGTTCTACGTCACCTTGCGGCGCCTGGTGGCGCGCAAAGCGCAGCCGCAGACGGCGTAATCATCATCCTGAAATGCAAAAAGGTCGGGCAATGCCCGACCTTTTTTATGCGCTCCATCCGGCATTATTTACCGGCGGCTTCAGCCTCTTGCGCGGCGGCGTATTCCGCACAGGCGCGCTTGTCGCCCCGCTCCAGCTCGGCCAGCGAGTCGGCCACGGTGTGGCGCGCCAGCACCGCGAGCGAAGCCTGCTCGGCCTCGTTCACCACCGATTTGAAATACCAGCAGGCGTTGGCGCTCACCAGGCAACGAGCCGGCACTTCAGGGCGGGAAGCCCAGATGCGCTTGTCGTCGATTACCGCCAGATAGATGTCCCGCAGGGTGATCTCTTCCGCCGGGCGGCCAAGGTGGATAGAGCCGTTTCGGCCCAGGGTGGAAACGATGATGCCGTCTTTGGTCAGCGGCACCATCAGTTTGCGGATAAAGCTGGGGTTGGCTTCCAGAGCGGCGGCGAGGGTGGCGCTCGTCGAACGCATGCCCTGCTTCTCAGCTACGGCGACGCTAAGGACCATTTGCAACGCTGTCGGAAAGCGAAAATCTAACATGTCGTTATCTCTGCGAGACGAAATACTCGGGTTTGGCCGGTGTGGCGATTGGCGCCGATAACACCGCTTAATTGCACAATAATATAACAAACGCAGGGGCTTTTTTGAAGTTTCGCCCAGCGATATCGCACGCAGACATTAGAACGATCGCAAACTTTTGGGCAGGCAGAAAACAGAAACCCGCGTCAATGTTAACGCCGCTCGCTTAACTGGGTTAAACGATCAGAACTAACACTGCCCGCGGGTTTAATTCGAATGTGGCGATCAGGCTCTGTTCAGCACCAGCTGGCCGTTTTTGTCCAACGGAATTTGCGTGCCCGGATCGTGATCCATGCGGATCTTGCCCTGCTGATTGCCGATCTTGTAGGTCACGTCATAGCCCAGCATTTTCTGGGACTTGTCGTAGACCGTTTTGCAACGCTGCTGAACGCTGGTGGTGACGTCGTTGTTCTGCATCGCCCCTTGCACCTGGTTGCCGGCGTAGCCGCCGCCCAGCGCGCCCACCACGGTCGCCACGTCGCGCCCGCGACCGCCGCCGAACTGGTGGCCAATCACGCCGCCCGCCACTGCGCCCAGCACAGAGCCGGCGATGCGGTTTTCATCCTGCACCGGTGCACGGTGCGTGACGGTGACGTTGCGGCATTCCTGACGCGGCGTTTTGATGGTTTCTTTAATCGGTGTGGCGGCGAGCACCTGCGCATATTGCGGACCGGCAGAAAAGACGTCCAGGCTGGCTACCGCGGCAATCCCCAGAGCGGCAGCGATACCAATTCCAACACCGGCTAACATTGACTTGTTCACAGGAAACCTCCTGAAAGTGTTACCACGCATTTTTTCCGGGGTCTGTTACCGGCTGGCACCGCGCTTATTATTTTGCGCATGGGCGGCTGGCGGTATCCCGGTTTACGGCGTGCGCGACGCGCCGTCTGTAAACGAGGTAAAGTCTGCACAATGATCTGAAGGCCCGCAATAAGACAAGGGGACCAAAAATGCGGGAAAACGGCCGTTTTCCCGTTGTTTAGGAGGAATCTTAAGAATTTTACCCATATCGGCGACAGCTTATGCTGAAGAATCAAGCAACCGCCGCCGATCGCCTCGCGCCGCCATAAAAAAACCCGCGCGGGTTGGTCGACAACGGCGGGATCAGTGCATCTTCAGACGCGGACGGATCACCCGGTTAATGCCGCCCACCAGCATCATCAGGCCGGTTTTGATGTAGCCATGCAACGCGACCTGATGCATGCGGTACAGCGAGATGTAGACGAAGCGCGCAATGCGCCCTTCCACCATCATCGAACCGCGCATCAGGTTGCCCATCAGGCTGCCGACGGTGCTGAAGCGCGACAGCGACACCAGCGAGCCGTGATCTTTATACACGTAAGGCTTCAGCGTCTGGCCGTTCATCAGCGCCAGAATATTGGTGGCGCAACGCGAAGCCATCTGGTGCGCCGACTGCGCGCGCGGCGGCACGAAACCGCCGCCCTCTTTCGGACAGGAAGCGCAGTCGCCGATGGCGAAGATGTTCGGATCGCGAGTGGTCTGCAGCGTCGGCTCCACCACCAGCTGGTTGATGCGGTTGGTTTCCAGGCCGCCGATGTCCTTCATAAAGTCCGGCGCCTTGATGCCGGCCGCCCACACCATCAGATCGGCGTCGATGAACTCGCCGCCCTTGGTGTTCAGGCCTTTGGCATCGGCGCTGGTCACCATGGTGTTGGTCAGCACGCGCACGCCCAGTTTGATCAGCTCCTGGTGCGCGGCGGCGGAAATACGCGGCGGCAGCGCCGGCAGGATGCGCTCGCCGGCTTCCACCAGCGTCACGTTGAGCGCGCTGTTGTCCAGGCCTTCAAAGCCGTAGCTGTGCAACTGCTTCACCGCGTTATGCAGTTCGGCGGACAGTTCAACGCCGGTGGCACCGCCGCCGACGATAGCGATGTTGACCCGCTCTTTTTGCCCCGGCTGCGCCGAGAACTTCAGGAACAGGTTGAGCATTTCGTTGTGGAAACGACGTGCCTGATGGGGGTTATCCAGGAAGATGCAGTGCTCTTTCACGCCTGGCGTACCGAAATCGTTCGAGGTGCTGCCCAGCGCCATCACCAGAATGTCGTACGGCAATTCGCGCGCCGGCACCAGCTCGCCGCCCTGCTCGTCGCAGATCTGCGCCAGCTGCAGCGTTTGCGTCTCACGGTTGATGTTGGTCAACGACCCCAGCTGGAAGCTGAAATGGTGATTGCGCGCGTGCGCCAGGTAGCTGAGCGCATCTACGCCGTCATCGAGGGAACCGGTCGCCACTTCGTGCAACAGCGGTTTCCACAAATGGCTGTGGTTGCGATCCACCAACGTGATCTCGGCTTTGTTCTTGCGGCCAAGTTTATGGCCCAGGCTGGTCGCCAGCTCCAGACCACCGGCGCCGCCGCCAACAATAACGATTTTCTTCTTTGGCGTTGTCAAAATAACCCCCTAAATGTGAACCATTTGTTATCCCAGGGTAAATAAATAATATCCTTAGAATACATAGGGTTCGCTTAAAATAAATCGGCTCTCTGCAGCCAGAATAGCATGTGAGGTTATTTGGTCATACCAAAATTGACGTACATCAAATTTTTTTGGTTAAAGGCTGGACGCGGGGATTTTTTGGGGATTGTGATTCAAATAGTTAGCGCTGAGTCACAGTTTTAAATTTTGCCGATTGCCACACAGAATCTTGCTTTGGCGTACAAAAAAGCCGCACTTTCCGCCGGTGAAAAACGGGGCGCGCGGCTCGCGGCAGCGTTATGAAACTGTTAACCCAGCGCCTTGAACGCCTTGAGCCGCTGCAGATGCGGAGAGATGTTTTTGAACTTGTGCGTCTGCTGTTCATCCCACACGATCTCGTAGTAGTGATGCAGCAATTCGGCGCTGCGCCGGTTATCCAGCACCTCGTCGTGGCGCGACAGCACCACCAGACAGCGATCGCGGTTTTTCTCGCGGAAATCCTCCACGCACTTGGTGGCGATATCGCGATACTCTTCCGGCCGGTCTATCTTGCCGTGCATGTGCTCTTCCGGGTACAGGTTGGGATTGAACATCGCCTGGCGAATGCCGCACAGGAAGCCGATGCGCTCCGCCCAGAAGCCGCCTAGGCCAACCCCGCAGATCAACGGGTGCGCATCGCCGCCCTGCTGCACCGCCTTGTCCACCTCCTTCAACAGATGCTGCATGTCGTGACGCGGATGCAGCGTGCTGTAGCTGATAAAGCGCACGTCCGGATCGATAAACTGCAGCTGTAATACCTTTTCATGATTGCCGGGACTGGTGGAATCGAAGCCGTGCAAATAGATAATCATGTGGATCCTCGCAACAAGCCAAGGGCCGCGGGCGCGGCCCTCATCATTTCCGCTCTGCGCCGCGATGCGGCACCTGGATTCACCCTTGCGAACGCTGCTTGTGCTCCTCCCAACGCTCGCTCAACGCGCTGAGCGCCTTGTGCGCCTGCTGCCAGCGCTCGGAGTCGCGCAGTTCCTGACGGGTGAACTGACCGCGATGATATAACCGCTTCACCTTCTCTGCTTTGACCGGGGACAGGTTATCCAACACGCTGACCGCACCGGCGCGGTTGTTGCACACCAGGATCATGTCGCATCCGGCATCCAGCGCCGCCTGGCCGCGCTCGGCGTAGCTGCCCATAATGGCGGCGCCTTCCATCGACAGATCGTCGGAGAAGATCACGCCGTCGAAGCCCAGCTCCTGACGCAGGATCTGCTGCAGCCAGTAAGGCGAGCCGCTGGCCGGACGCGGATCCGCTTCAGTATAGATGACGTGGGCCGGCATGACGGCGTCCAGCAGCTGGCGGTTGATCAGCTCGCGGAAGATCGCCATGTCGTGCTCGCGGATCTGCGCTAGCGGCCGCGGATCGCGCGGGGTTTCCTTGTGCGAATCGGCGCTGACGGCGCCGTGCCCCGGGAAGTGTTTGCCGGTGGTTTTCATGCCGGCGCTGTGCATGCCGAGGATGAAGCGCTCCGCCATCGCCAGCGCCTGCGGCGGATCGCTGTGGAACGAACGCTCGCCGATCGCCGCGCTGCCGTGGCCGATGTCCAGCACCGGCGCGAAGCTGATGTCGATATCCTGCGCGATCATCTCCGCCGCCATCAGCCAGCCGGCCTCCTGCGCCAGACGGCCGCCTTCCTGCGCATCGTGCAACGCGGCGAACGACTGCGCCGCCGGCAAACGGGTGAAACCCTCGCGGAAGCGCTGCACGCGCCCGCCCTCTTGGTCTACCGCCACCACCAGCCGATCGTGCGAGGCGGCGCGGATCTGGCGCACCAGCTCACGCAGTTGCTCCGCATCGTGGAAGTTACGGGTAAACAGGATCAATCCGCCAACCAGCGGGTGTTTCAAAATCTCGCGTTCTTCTGCATCCAGCTCGTAGCCGGCGACATCTAGCATTACTGGGCCCACGGGCACCTCACTTCATTTTGTTCGTTCAGAATTCAGATGATGATAAACAGAATCGCCGGCGCACCGCAGCGCCCCAGCGCAAAAATTCAACGTCGCCGCTCTGCTGCCAGCGCACTTCAAACCACAGCAGCATCAGATAATCCATCCACGGCAGCCAACGGCGCACCTGCGCCTGCAACCGGGCGACGTCGCGATAGCCCTGATGCGCGTAATGCTGCAAAAAGCGCTGCTGCTGTTCGGCCGACCAGCCGTTGCTGCGAAACAGCGCGGCGATATCCAGCGCTATGTCGCCGTCGGCGGCATACTCCCAGTCGATCAGCCGCAGCTCTTCGCCGGTGGTGAGCAGATTGCCCGGATGGATATCCATGTGCAGCGGCGCCAGGCGCAGCGGCCGTGGCAAGGCGCTGCGTAAAAAATGACGCTGCAGGCGCAGCCAGGCGGGGGTTAAACGCCGCGTATCCAGCTGCTGCCAGTAGCGGAGGAATTGCCGCCGCAGATCCAGCCGGTAACCGCTGAGCGGCCGCCGATGCAGCGTCGCCACCATCGCCGCCAGCTCGCCGCGCTGATTCAGCGCGTCAAATTCGGCATTTGTGACGACGTCACCTTCAAGCCATTCGAGGATAAGCCACTGATTATTCTGTGCGAAAACCCGTGGCCCCAGCCCCGGCGCACAGCGACGCAGGACCTGCGCCTCCCGCCGCCTGCTCACGCCCAGCGCGCGTTTCTCCGCGCTATGTTGCCGCGCCAGCAGCGTGACGCCCGAGCCGTCGATGCGCCAGCTCTCGCCGGTCAGCCCCTGCACCGGGCTGAAATGACAACCGGCGGTATTCACCGCCGGCAGTCTGGTTTCCATCAATCGTCGCAGCGCGGCCTCAGCGTTTAACGGCGCCATTGCCCGACCAGACGATCTCGCCGGTTTGCACCAGCATCAGCTGCATATCCAACGCCGGAGACTTCACGTCGCCGCTGACGTCGCTGTACAACACGTACTGCGCGCCGACGATGCGCGCCAGGCCAATCGCCTTGCTGCGCGAACCGAAGCTGTCATCCGCCGACAGGCCCAGCGTTTGTCTGGCGCTGGTCAGCTTCGCTTCCGGCACCACGCTGAAAGTGGAGTTCGACGCCAACGCCTTATACAGTGCCGCGGTGGCTTTGCCCATCTGCAGCGAGCCGTTGGTGTTGTTCTTGACGCTGTCCAGCAGCAGCACGCTGCCGGCCGTGACGCCATCGGCCTTCAACATCTGCCCCACCAGCGGTTGAACGCTGCCCAGCCAGTCGAGCTGCTGGATTTTCGGTGGCTGCGGCACCGGCTCGGTAGTTGGCGGCTGCGGCTGCTCGATCGGCGGCGTCGGCTGATCCGGCTCGACGGTGACCGGCGGCAACGGTTGTTCCGGCTCAGGCGGGCGCGACAGACAGCCGCTCAGGGTTAATGCGGCCAGCGCCACTAAGACGTACTTTTTCATGCTTTTTCTCCAAACCTGGCAAGCGCTTATAGGTACAGATACAGACGCGCGCTTTTAGCGTCCAGATTGCCGTTAATCGAGTAGATTTTGGCGTCCGAGTCGGGCGCCACCACGATCTCACGCGGTTTCTCGAAGGGGCGAATATCCAGCCCCTGCGCGTCGTACCAATAGAAACGGTAATGTACGGTGACCGGCGTCGGCTGACTGTTATTGAGCACCGAGGTTGCCATCACCCGCCCGGAAGCGTTCGAAATAGAGGGCGTGTCGGCCAGAATACCGGCGGTCAGCACCGAGGGATCCATCACCACCGTCTGCCCTTGGTTGACCGCGATGCCGGGCGGTGAGCTGCATCCCATCAACAACGCGGCGGGCAGCGCCAACGCCATCAGACCACGCAGAGTTTTTTTACCGCGCATGATTTCCTCGCTTAACGTGACAGCAGCGGCCCCAGCGAGCGGCCACCGACCAGGTGCATATGAATATGATAGACCTCCTGACCGGCGTGGCGGTTGCAGTTGACGATCAGGCGGTAGCCGTCCTCGGCGATGCCTTCCTGTTCGGCGATTTTCGCCGCGGCGGTGATCATGCGGCCCAGCGCGGCTTCGTGCTCCACGGTCACGTCGTTGACGGTTGGGATCAGCACGTTGGGAACGATCAGCACATGGGTGGGCGCCTGGGGGGAGATGTCACGGAAAGCGGTCACCAGTTCATCCTGGTAAACCACATCAGCAGGGATTTCGCGGCGGATAATTTTACTGAAAATCGTTTCTTCGGCCATCTGGCGTTCCTTGTTTTACACAATTAGCTGTACGCAGTATGAGTGACAAATTCTACTGCTTTCAACCTGATTGCGCACTTTCCACGTCGAGTGCTGCAGATTCGCGCAGCCCGGCCCCCCCGCTTGTGCATCTTTTCACTTTGGTTATTCACTATTGTTGCTTTACTTGCCCGGCGCCGCCGCCAATAGTAACTCCATGATTAACAAAGGATAGAGGGCGTTATGTTACCGAGAATTTCGGCGCTGTGCGCGCTGTTGCTGAGCGCCGCCGTGCAGGCGGCCACGACGGGCGGTATCGACCTGCAGGCTAACCGACAGCCGATACACGCAGAGAAGAATCCCGCCGCTATCGCGCTGATCCCGGCGAACTTTCACTTCGCAGTGCCAGGCAAGCTGACGGTGGCGGTGGCATTCGAGAACTCCCCGCCGCTGGCGCTGTTCGCCGAAGACAATAAAACGCTGATCGGCAGCGATCCGGACATCGCCCGCCTGGTGGCGGATAGCCTCGGACTGGAGCTGAATCTGGTGCCCACCTCCTGGGAAGATTGGCCGCTGGGCATCAGCACGGGCAAATACGATGCGGCAATCTTCAACATCGCCGTCACCAAACAGCGTAAAACCAAATTCGACTTCGCCACCTACCGGGTAGACACGCTGGGCTTTTACGTCAAATCCACCAGCCACATCACCGCGATCAACCGGCCGCAGGACGTCGCCGGTCTGCGGATTATCGTCGGATCCGGCACCAATCAGGAAAACATTCTGCTGGGATGGGATAAGCAAAATCGCGCCGCCGGGCTGCCACCGGTACAGCCGATCTACGTGACCGACGACGCCGCCACCAACCTGAGCATTCAGTCCGGGCGCGCCGATGCGTTCTTCGGCCCCCACTCCACCGGCGCCTACAAGGCGGCGCTGACCGGCAAAACCAAAATGGTCGGCATCGGCCCCAGCGTAGCCTATGTCGCGGTCACCACCAAAAAAGGCAACGGGCTGGTGAACGCCGTCAACGCCGCGATCAATGGCGCGATCGTCAGCGGCGAATACGCGCAGGTGCTGGAACGCTGGGGCGAAGGCGACGAAAAGGTCGAGCGTTCAACCATCAACCCGCCGGGCATCGGCGACTAGCCGCCGATCAGCTGCGGCGCATGCCGACGCATCCACTCGGCCAGCGAGTCCAGCGTTGGCCGCAGCGATTTGCCCAGCGCGGTGACCTGATACTCCACCCGCGGCGGCACTTCGGGAAACACCTGCCGCGTCACCAGGCCGCGCTGTTCGAACAGCCGCAGCTGGCGCGTCAGCTCCTTCTGCGCAATGGGCGCCACCGCCCGCTGCAGCTCGCTGAATCGCACCGGGCCGTCGATCATGATCAGCCGGTACAAGATCGGTATCGCCCATTTGCCCGACACCAGATTGACGAAGTCCACCATCGGACAGGATTCGCCCGCCGTCGGCAACGCCGCCAAATTATTTTCCGCCGCTAAAGGCGCTTGCGCCGTCATTTCATCCCTCCTCGTCCTTTAGTATCCAAAAGGTGCCTACTATGCAAAAGGAACTATAGCGCAAATAATGCCGCAACAGACGCTAAAGAGGAATCGGTTATGTCACGACTGCAAGGCAAATACGCATTGATTACCGGCGGCACCAGCGGCATCGGGCTGGAAACCGCTCGCCAGTTCATCGCCGAGGGCGCTTTGGTTGCGATCACCGGCCGCAGCCAACGCGCCCTGGACGCGGCGGGCCAGGCATTGGCGGGCAAGGCGCTGTTGCTGCTGAGCGACGCCGGCGACATCCCACAGCAGCGCGCGCTGGCGCAGCAGTTGGAGCAGCGGTGGCCGCGGCTGGACGTGCTGTACGTTAACGCCGGCGACGTCACGCATCGCCCGCTGCAGGAGTGGGATGAGCAAAGCTATCAGCGGCTGATGGACATCAACCTGAAGGGGCCGTTCTTTCTGATCCAGGCGCTGCTGCCGCTGCTGGCCAACCCTTCTTCGGTGATCCTGTGCGGTTCGGTCAGCGCTCATATCGGCCTGCCGCAGAGCAGCGCCTACGCCGCCAGCAAAGCCGGTTTGTTATCGCTGGCCAGAACGCTCTCCGGCGAGCTGCACGCGCGCGGCATTCGTGTCAACGGCCTCAGCCCCGGCCCGACCGAAACCCCGGCATTGGGTAAACTGGGGTTGGCGGAAGCTGACGAGCGGGCCTTGCGCGACGATATCCGCGCGCTGGTGCCGATCGGCCGCATGGGCAGCGCGCTGGAGCTGGCCAAAGCGGCGGTGTTTCTGGCGGCGGACGAGTCGGCCTTTATGGTCGGCGCGGAGCTGCAAATGGACGGCGGCGTGGGGAATTTATAATTTAGCGACGCGGCCGCGCCCCGCGCGGCCCGCAAGATCACCCCAGTCCTGGGATATCGACGCCGAAAGTCTGCAGCAGCAACACCACGTTGAGCAGCACGATCACCACCGTGCCGACCACCGCCGCCAGACTGGTCCAGCGGCCGTTGGCGAACTCGCCCATGATGTCGCGGCGGCGGGTGAACATCACCAGCGCGATCATCGGCGCCGGCAGCGCCAGGCTCAATATCACCTGACTGTAGACCAGCGCGTCGGTGGCGTTGACGCCCATCGCCACCACGATAAACGCTGGCACCATGGTCACCAGGCGGCGCACCCACACCGGGATGCGGAAGCCGACAAAGCCCTGCATGATCATCTGCCCGGCCATGGTGCCCACCACCGAGCTGGAAATGCCGGAGGCGATCAGCGAAGCCAGGAAGATGCCGGCCGCCGCCGCGCCGAACAGTGGCGTCAGCGTATGGTAGGCAGTGCCGATTTCGGCCACGTCGCTGTTACCGGCGTGGAAGGCGCTCGAGGCCATGATCACCATCGCAATATTCACCAGCCCGGCAAGCGCCAGCGCGATCACCACTTCAATATTGGAAAAACGCAGCAGCTTGCGCCGCTCGCCGTTGTCGCTGGCGGGGCTGCGGTGCTGAGTCAATCCCGAGTGCAGGAAAATGGCGTGCGGCATCACGGTGGCGCCGATAATGCCGACGGCGATGGTCAGCGCCTGGGCATCCGGCAACTGCGGCGTCACCATGCCGAGGCCGGCCGCCTGCCAGTCCACCGGCACGATGAACATCTCCACCAGGTAGCACAGCGCGATGATGCCCACCAGGCCGCCAATCATCAGCTCGACCGGGCGGAAACCTTTCTTTTCCACCATCAACAGCGCATAAGTGATCACCGCCGTCACCCCCATCCCCGCCAGCAGCGGCATGTGGAACAGCAGCGCCAGCGCGATCGCCCCGCCGAGAAACTCCGCCAGATCGGTGGCCATCGCCGCCACTTCGCTGAGCAGCCACATGCCGATCACCACCGGCCGTGAGAACTGGTCGCGGCACATCTCCGCCAGATTGCGGTTGGTGACGATGCCCAGTTTGGCCGACAGCGCCTGGAACAGCATGGCGATCAGGTTGGCCATCACCACCACCCACAGCAGGCTGTAGCCGTATTTCGCCCCGGCCTGAATGTTGGTGGCGAAATTACCGGGATCCATATAGGCGATAGAGGCAATCACCGCCGGGCCGGCGAACAGCAACGGCGTGAAGGCGCCGCGCTTGCGTCCGGCAAGGGCGGCACCAATCGCGATGTTGGTCCGTTCGGTTAACGATGGGGTGGTTGCCGCGTCACGCATGAATTACCCTCAATCTTTTACTGGTTATTTTTCCACCGGTCATGCTGACAATGTAGCATCGGCTACACTTTATGCAACAGGCGAAATTCATGGGCTTTGTGTAGAGATATTTCTAACTACCACAATGCGTGGCATCGAATTGATAATGTGTGCTATTTGGACTAACTTAGGGCAACACTCCCCGCATTGCCGGGAGACGCCATTTTTATGCTTACAGGACGCCCCACGCTATGGTTACCCGCGCGCCAGATAACGCCGACCGCTCCGCCCTGACCGACATGCCGGACGAGGCCGAGCACGCCCTGCGTTTTAGCCGCGCCCGCGAAGCGCAGTCCAATGCGCTGATCGAAGATTACGTTGAGCTGATCGCCGATTTGCTGCAAAGCACCCGCGAAGCCAGAACCACCGATATCGCGCGCCGTTTCGGCGTGTCTCACCCGACGGCGATCAAAAATATCGCGCGGCTAAAAAGCGCTGGGCTGGTGGAATCGCGCCCTTATCGCGGGGTGTTTTTAACCGAGGAAGGCGAGCAGCTGGCGCAGAAGGTGCGCCGCCGCCACCGCATCGTGGTCGATCTGCTGATGTGCCTCGGGGTGCCGAGCGAAACCGCCGAGCTGGACAGCGAAGGGATTGAACACCATATCTCGGACGAAACGCTGGCGGTGTTCGAGCATTACCTGCAAAAGCACGCCAAACCCTGAGCCCCGGAGCGCCGATGAGCTACGCCGTGCAGCAAAGTCATGATCTGCGCCTGGTGGTTTTCGCCGAGGCCGGGCCGATGTTGAAAGACGAAAACGACGTCAGCCTGTTTATCGCGCCCGCCTTTGAACACGAGGCCGGGATGATTGCCCTCCCCGTCAACCGCCTCGACGCCGCCTTCTTCCAGCTGAGGAGCGGCGTGGCCGGCGCCGTATTGCAGAAATTCATCAACTACCGCCTGCGCGTGGCGCTGCTGGGCGATATCACTTCCTGGCTGGCACAAAGCAACGCGCTACAAGATTTTGTGCGTGAAGCCAATCGCGGCGAACAGGTCTGGTTCCTCCCTTCTCTCGCTGAACTAAATCAGCGCCTTGGCGCCTGACGACGGGCAATAAAAAAGGGAGGCTTTCGCCTCCCTTGGTAACTCCCCTGCCTGAATCAGTGATTACGGATGTATTCGTCCATATCGGTTTTCAGGTTGTCGGACTTGGTGCCGAAGATGGCCTGCACGCCGGAGCCAGCGACGACTACGCCGGCTGCGCCCAGTTTCTTCAGGCCCGCCTGGTCAACTTTGGACACGTCGGCCACGCTGACGCGCAGACGGGTGATGCAAGCATCCAGGTTAGTGATGTTTTCTTTGCCGCCGAAGGCCTGAACCAGCGCCGCGGACATTTCGGAACCGCCCTGCGCAGACTGCTCGGCAGCGGTGTCTTCACGGCCCGGCGTTTTCAGATCCAGCTTGGCGATCAGCACGCGGAAGATGGTGTAGTACACCAGACCGTAGACGATGCCGACGATTGGGAACAGCCAGATTTTGCTGCTATTGCCGCTCAGTACGATAAAGTCGATCAGGCCGTGCGAGAAGCTGGTGCCGTCACGCATGCCCAACAGGATGCAGATTGGGAACGCCAGACCGGCCAGGATAGCGTGGATCACGTACAGGATCGGCGCGACGAACATGAAGGAGAACTCGATCGGCTCGGTGATACCGGTCAGGAACGAGGTCAACGCGGCGGAGATCATGATGCCGCCGACTTTCGCGCGGTTTTCCGGCTTGGCCGAGTGCCAGATGGCGATGGCCGCAGCAGGCAGACCGTACATTTTGAACAGGAAGCCGCCGGACAGTTTGCCCGCGGTTGGGTCACCCGCCATATAGCGAGGGATGTCACCGTGGAACACCTGGCCCGCCGCGTTGGTGAATTCACCAATCTGCATTTGGAACGGTACGTTCCAGATGTGGTGCAGACCGAACGGCACCAGAGCACGCTCAACCACGCCGTAAATGCCGAAGGCTACAACCGGGTTCTGGTAAGCCGCCCATTGCGAGAAGGTCTGGATAGCCGTACCGATCGGCGGCCAGATGAAGGACAGCACTACGCCCAGAACGATCGCCGCCAGACCGGAAATGATCGGCACGAAACGCTTACCGGCAAAGAAGCCCAGGTATTCCGGCAGTTGAATGCGGAAGAAGCGGTTGAACATATAGGCCGCGATGGCGCCGGAGATAATCCCCCCGAGCACGCCGGTATCCGCCAGGTGTTTGGCCGCAATCTCTTCAGCCGGCAGGTGCAGCACCAGCGGCGCAACCACCGCCATGGTTTTCACCATGATGCCGTAGGCCACCACCGCCGCCAGCGCGGAAACGCCGTCGTTGTTGGTGAAGCCCAAGGCGACGCCGATGGCGAAAATCAGCGGCATGTTGGCGAAGACCGAACCGCCCGCTTCCGCCATCACGTGGGAGACTACCGCAGGTAGCCAGCTAAAGTTGGCGGAGCCGACGCCCAGCAGGATACCTGCGATAGGCAACACGGACACCGGCAGCATTAGCGATTTACCTACTTTTTGCAGGTTTGCAAATGCGTTCTTGAACATAGTTGAGTGTGCTCCTGAGTAATAATGCTTTGCTACTTCTTGTCGCGATACGTCGCGCTGCAAGGGGGGGAGAAAAACCCCTGCAATTCAGGGTGTCTGAGCACCCCTTGAATTTATTACGCAGAGTAAAATAAATAGCCTGCGCAATGTTTGATGACAATCACGTTTCGATGATCGAGCCGCGGCAACTTTGCATAAACCGGCGTTTTTTTGACAAAACAGAGCAAAAAACGCGCACCAACCACCTTGAAACGGGAGGGAACCTTACCCGTTTCAGTGATTAATTACGAGCTTAAAAAAAATTACGCAGACAATGACCTACAGCTATAGCCTAGGTCAAAGATCACAGATCGAGGTGAAATAAGCGTGAAAAGTTGGCGGTGGTGGCTTCGGCCAGCTGTTCCAGGCTAACGCCCTTCAATACCGCCATGTATTCAGCCACATCGCGCACATAGGCGGGTTGGTTTTCTTTGCCGCGATGCGGCACCGGCGCCAGGTAAGGCGAGTCGGTTTCCACCAGAATGCGATCCAGCGGCACGTAACGTGCCACTTCGCGCAGCTGTTCAGCATTGCGGAAGGTCACGATGCCGGAGAAAGAGATGTAGAAGCCCAGATCCAGCAAGGCTTCGGCCGTGGCCAGATCTTCGGTGAAGCAGTGCAGCACGCCGCCGCAGTCCTGTGCATTCTCTTCACGCAGGATCGCCAGCGTGTCCGCGCGCGCGTCGCGGGTGTGGACGATCACCGGCTTGTTCAGATCCCGGCCGATACGGATATGCTCGCGGAAAGAGTCCTGTTGCAGCTCAAGATTATCCTTCTGGTAGAAGTAATCGAGCCCGGTCTCCCCCAGCGCCACCACCTGCTTCGCCGCCGCCAGGCGACGCAGCTCGGCGTAATCATAGCCCTCTTCCAGATTGAGCGGATGCACCCCGCACGAGAAGGCCACGTCGTTACGCTCGCCGATCAGTTCGGTCATGGAACGGTAGCCCGGCAACGTGGTGGCGACCGCCAGCACATAGCCGACGTCGCGCGCTTTGGCCTTGGCCAGCGCGTCGTCCACATTCTGGTGCAGCGTCTGATAATCCAGACTGTCAAGGTGGCAATGAGAATCGACTAACAACATAATTTTTAACTCTTTAACTTTACAGCGAGTGAGGGTGGGAATCGCCGGCGGCGCCGAGCATCTGTTCCCAGCGAAGTAACTGTTCGGTCAGCAGCAGCTCGCGGTTAACGCCCACCACGCTGAGCAGTTGGTGACGGCAGTTCAGCCACTGCTGCACGATCTGCTGCAGCGAGGCGCTGCTCAGCAGGCTGGCCAGCTGATGCACCAGCGGTTGCTGATCCTGATTCAATACATAGTGATGCGCGCCTTGCTGCCACTTCATGGCGTCCACCAGCAGCGCGCACAGCCAGTGCAGGCGCTCAGCGACATCTTCATGGTTCAGCACCGGCAGCAGCGACAGCATATCGCGCTGCGGCAGCGCGGCGCTCAACGCGGCGCACAGCGCGCTGCGCTGCTGCCACTGCTGCGGCTGCAACAGCTGTTCGGCGGCCAGCGGCGCGCCGTCGTGCAGGCGCAGCGCCGTGAGGCGGTCCGTCTGAGAGCCGGCCGCCTGTCGGCCCAGCCACTGCAGGCTGAGCTGCTCCTCCGGGCTGGCCAAATGCCAGTACAGGCAGCGGCTGCGCAGCGTCGCCATCAGCCGCGACGGCTCACGGCAACCCAGCAGGAAATAGGTTTTCTCCGGCGGCTCTTCCAGCGTTTTAAGCAGCGCGTTGGCCGCCGCCTCGGTCAGCTGTTCCGCCTGCGGCAGCCAAATCACCTTGGCGCCGCCCTGCTGCGCGTGGGCATACAGCGTTTCAATCACCTGGCGGATCGGTTCGATGCCCAGGCTGCTCTTGCCCTTTTCCGGCGCCAGCACGTGATAATCCGGGTGGTTGCCCGCCAGCATCAGCCGACAGCTGTGACACTCGCCGCAGCTTTTTTCACCGTTGCGCTGTTGGCAGATCAACCAACGGCTCAGGCCATAGGTCAGCGCATCGTCACCGTTGCCCGGCGCCGCGTGCAGCAGCAGCGCATGATGGCCTCGGCCCTCGGCGTACTGCCCAATCAGCTGGCGATAAGGGCCATTCAGCCACGGATACCAGTTCATTATGCGCCTTCCTGCTGCCGCAACCAGTGGCCGACGCAGTCGCGGATCGCCGCCGTCACCTGCTCCAGCGGCTGGGCAGCGTTAACGGTGACGATGGTTTCATCCTGCGCCGCCAGCTCGAGATAGCGCGCGCGGGTGCGTTCGAAGAACGGCAGCGCCTCCTGTTCAATGCGATCCAGCTGGCCGCGCGCCTGTGCGCGTTGCAGGCCGACCAGCGGCGGCAGATCGAGATAAACCGTCAGATCCGGGCGGAAATCCCCCAGCACGGTGTCGCGCAGCGAGGCCATCAGCTGCGGATCTACGCCACGGCCACCGCCCTGGTAAGCCTGTGAAGAGAGATCGTGGCGATCGCCCACCACCCAGGCGCCGCGCGCCAGAGCCGGTTTAATCACGGTTTCCACCAGCTGCACGCGCGCGGCGTACAGCATCAATACTTCGGCCTTGATGGTCGGCAATTCGCCGTCGATGCCGCGCTTGAACAGATCGCGCAGTTTCTCCGCCAGCGGCGTGCCGCCGGGTTCACGGGTGAAGACGATGTCGCTGACGCCGTGTTCGCGCAACACATTGACCACCGTATCGCGCGCGGTGGTCTTGCCCGCGCCTTCCAGCCCTTCGATAACAACGAATTTACTTTTCATTCTTTTCCTTTAACGCCTGACGGTACACGCGCACCGCCTGGTTATGGCTCGCCAGATTGGTGGTGAAGGTATGCCCACCCTTGCCGTCGGCGACAAAATAGAGATATGGCGTTTTGGCCGGATTGGCGGCCGCCTGCAACGAGGCCTCACCCGGCATGGCGATCGGCGTTGGCGGCAGGCCGGCGATCACATAGGTGTTGTAAGGCGTCGGCGTCTCCAGATCCTTGCGCGTGATGTTGCCATTATAGCTTTCGCCCATGCCGTAGATCACCGTCGGATCGGTCTGCAGACGCATGCCGATGCGCAAGCGGTTGACGAACACCGACGCCACCTTGCTGCGCTCTTCCGGCACCGCGGTCTCTTTCTCGACGATCGAAGCCATGGTCAGCAGCTCCTCCGGCGTTTTGTACGGCAGGCTGGCGTCGCGGCCGGCCCAGGCGGCCTGCAGCGCTTTGTTCATGCGCACGTGCGCGCGTTTGAGCAGCGCGATGTCGCTCATGCCGGCGGTATACTGATAGGTATCCGGGTACAAATGCCCTTCCGGGGTTTCGCCCGCAGGAATGCCGAGCGCAGCGGCGATCTCCGCTTCGCTCTTGCCCGCCAGGGTGTGTTTCAGGTATTTGGACTGCTGCAACACCTGCTGCCAGTCACGCAGGCGTGAGCCTTCGATAAAGCGTGCGGTGAACTGTGCCTCTTTGCCGCTGGCCAACAGTTTCAGCATCTGACGCACCGTCATGCCCGGCGTGAACCGGTAGGTACCGGCTTTAAATTCCGCCAGCTCCGGCTCCAGCTTCAGCAGCCACTGGAACCAGCGGCCATTGTGCACCAATTTGTCGCGCACCAGTAACCCTTCGAGCGCTACCCGGCCAGTGCCGGCCGGCAGTTTGAAGATGGTCTCTTGCTGGATGGCCAGCGGCGTATCGGCAAAGCGTTCGATCTTCTGATAGCCCCAAAACAGCAGCGCCAATGCCAGAACAACAATAACAGACAGGACCTTCAGCTTTCTTTTCTTCATCAATTAGCCATGGTTAACAGTGTGGACGCAAAAAATCATACAGCTGACGCGAAGCATAACGCCATGATTGTGCAGCGTTTACCGGCAGCAACGGCATCAGTGCATTGCTCACCAGAACTTCGTCGGCATCGGCCAGCGTCTCCAGCGGTTCACTGACGCAATGCAGACGGTATTCCGAGCCCGCCAGCAGCGCGATCACTCGCCGCCGCATCAGGCCCGCGACGCCTGCCTGGCTCAGATCCGGGGTAAATACCGCTTTTCCCTTACGCCAGAACAAATTAGCCGCACAGCATTCCACCAGCATACCGGCAGTGTCAAGCACCAGCGCCTCGTCGGCGCCCGTCTGGTCAAGATGCGCGCGGATCAGCACCTGCTCCAGGCGGTTCAAATGCTTCAACCCCGCCAGCAGCGGATTGCGCGCCAGCGCCACCGGGCTGAGCGCAAGCGTAATGCCCTGCTCGCGCCACTGCAAATAGTGCGCAGGGTAGCTGCTGCGGGCAACAATGCGCGTCGGGTTCTCGCACCCGGTCGGGCTGTAACCCCGCCCACCGCTGCCGCGCGTCAGTATCGCTTTGACCACGCCGAGCGGAATTGATTCGGCCGCCAGCGCCATCTCGCGCTCGAAAGCCGCCCAATCGGTGGCGGGCAGCATCAGCCTCTGCGCCGCTTGCTTCAGCCGCTCCAGATGCCAGGGCAAAAGCTCGATTTTACCGTCGATAACCCGGGCAGTCGTAAAACAGCCATCGCCGAACTGCAGGCCGCGATCGCTCGGCGCCAGCGCGTCGTGGCGTTGTCCGTTAATCCAGTACATGCTTCCTCCTGTTGCCGGGTTATTTCATTACGCTCGCAGAATAGCAGGCGGCGAGGCAATACGCAGCCCTGCTGACGGCCGGACGCCAGGCGTAAAAAAGCCCGGTTAAAAAACCGGGCTTTCATCAGCGTTCGACAGCGCGAGTTACACTCGGCGGAAGATCAGCGAGCCGTTGGTGCCGCCGAAGCCGAAGGAGTTACACAGGGTGTACTCCATATCGCTGACCTGGCGCGCTTCGTGAGGCACGAAGTCCAGATCGCAACCTTCATCCGGGTTATCCAGGTTGATGGTTGGCGGTACCGCCTGATCGCGCAGCGCCAGCACGGTGAAGATGGACTCGATCGCGCCTGCCGCACCCAACAGGTGGCCGGTCATCGATTTGGTCGAGCTCACCAGCACACGCTCTGCATCGGCGCCGAACACGGATTTCACCGCCTGCGCTTCCGCCTGGTCGCCCGCCGGCGTAGAGGTGCCATGTGCGTTGATGTAACCGATTTGTGACGGGGTCACACCGGCGTCAAGCAGGGCATTTTCCATCGCCAGCGCAGCGCCTGCGCCGTTTTCCGGTGGTGACGTCATGTGATAAGCATCGCTGCTCATCCCAAAGCCCACCACTTCGGCGTAGATTTTCGCGCCGCGTTTTTTCGCATGTTCGTACTCTTCGAGCACCATCATGCCAGCGCCGTCGCCCAGCACGAAGCCGTCACGGTCTTTATCCCACGGACGGCTCGCCGCCTGCGGATTGTCATTACGGGTGGACAGGGCGCGCGCTGCGCCAAAGCCGCCGACGCCCAATGGGGTGCTGGCTTTCTCTGCCCCACCGGCCAGCATCACGTCCGCATCATTGTAGGCAATGATACGCGCCGCATGGCCGATATTGTGCACACCTGAAGTACAGGCGGTGGCGATAGAGATGCTTGGACCACGCATGCCGTACATGATTGTCAGGTGGCCTGCAATCATATTCACGATGGTGGATGGCACGAAGAACGGACTGATTTTCCGTGGGCCACCGTTAACCAGTGAACTGTGGTTTTCTTCAATCAAACCCAGGCCGCCGATGCCGGAACCGATCGCGGCTCCAATGCGGGTGGCGTTAGCCTCGGTGATGTCCAGACCTGCATCCTGCATGGCTTGCATGCCGGCAGCGATACCGTACTGGATAAAGGCGTCCATCTTGCGCGCATCTTTGCGAGAGATGAAATCCTCAGAATTAAAATTCTTTACCAGGCCAGCAAACTTGGTCGCATAGGCAGTGGTATCGAAATGGTCGATCAGGCTGATGCCACTCTGACCGGCAAGAAGAGCGTTCCACGTGGACTCTACCGTATTGCCGACAGGAGACAACATGCCCAGTCCGGTCACAACTACTCGACGCTTAGACACGTTTGTCCTCCAGGGAGGGAAAAATATGACACTAGGGATAGAAAAAACTTAGGCGGTCGAACGACCGCCTAGATATGTTCTCTTACTGCTGGCTAGCGTTGATGAAATCAATAGCTGCCTGAACAGTAGTGATCTTCTCAGCTTCTTCGTCTGGAATCTCGGTGTCGAATTCTTCTTCCAGTGCCATTACCAGCTCAACGGTGTCAAGAGAATCAGCGCCCAGATCTTCAACGAAAGAAGCGTTGTTCAAAACTTCTTCCTGTTTAACACCCAGTTGCTCAACAATGATTTTCTTAACGCGTTCTTCGATAGTGCTCATACTCTTAAATTTCCTATCAAAACTCGCTTTCGCGATGGTTTTCGTAGTGTATAAAATGCTGAAAAAGATGCAACTAAATCCCGGCTGGTCAAACCACGATTTTACGCTATTTTGCGGTTTTTGCCTCAAATAACGCAAATGGTTTTCGCATTTTTTAAATCATGTACATGCCGCCATTGACATGTAACGTTTCACCGGTGATATAGCCGGCCTCATCAGAGGCCAAAAATGCAACAGCGCTGGCGATTTCTTTAGCATCGCCCAGCCGGTTGGCTGGAACTGATGACAAAATGCCTGCGCGTTGATCATCTGTCAACGCCCGTGTCATGTCCGTCTCAATAAAGCCAGGTGCCACGACGTTGACCGTAATGCCACGCGAAGCAACTTCACGTGCCAAAGATTTGCTAAAACCAATCAGACCGGCTTTAGCCGCCGCGTAGTTCGCCTGCCCTGCGTTCCCCATGGTACCGACAACGGAACCGATGGTGATGATACGGCCAAACCGCTTTTTCATCATAGCGCGCATTACCGCTTTTGACAGGCGGAATACGGAAGTCAGGTTGGTGTCGAGGATATCCTCCCACTCATCATCCTTCATACGCATCAGCAGGTTATCACGCGTGATGCCGGCATTATTCACTAAAATGTCGATTTCGCCAAATTCGGCGCGAATCGATGCCAACACGCTGTCGATAGATTGCGCATCAACAACGTTCAACATAAACCCTTTGCCGTTTGCGCCCAGGTAGCCGCTGATCGCCTCAGCGCCGCTCTCGCTGGTCGCGGTGCCGATCACTTTGGCGCCGCGTGCCACAAACGTTTCTGCAATGGCTCGGCCAATACCGCGGCTCGCGCCGGTGACCAGAACGATTTTACCTTCGAAGCTCATCATTTTCCTCTTTATTGTTCAAGCGCCGCCGACAGGCTGGCGGTGTCGTTCACCGCCGCAGCCGTCAGGGTGTCAACAATACGTTTAGTCAGACCGGTCAGCACTTTGCCCGGCCCCACTTCCAGCAGCGACGTCACTCCCTGTGCTGCGATAAATTCTACGCTCTCGGTCCAACGCACCGGGCTGTAAAGCTGACGCACCAGCGCGCTGCGGATCGCTTCAGGATCGTTTTCGGTGCGTACGTCGACGTTGTTCACCACCGGCACCTGAGGCGCGTTGAAGGTGATGTCCCGCAGCGCCACGGCCAGCTTGTCGGCGGCCGGTTTCATCAGCGCGCAGTGCGAAGGCACGCTCACCGGCAGCGGCAGCGCACGTTTGGCGCCCGCGGCTTTACAGGCGGCGCCCGCACGTTCAACCGCTTCTTTGTTGCCGGCGATGACCACCTGGCCCGGCGAGTTGAAGTTGACCGGAGAAACCACCTGCCCCTGCGCGGACTCTTCACACGCCTTGGCGATCGCGTCGTTGTCCAGACCGATGATGGCGTACATCGCGCCGGTGCCTTCCGGCACCGCTTCCTGCATCAGCTTGCCGCGCAGCTCGACCAGACGGATCGCCGCCTTGAAGTCCAGCACGCCGGCGCAGACCAGCGCCGAGTACTCGCCCAGGCTGTGGCCCGCCATCAGCGCAGGCGCTTTACCGCCCTGCTGCTGCCACACGCGGAAAATCGCCACCGAAGCGGCCAACAGAGCCGGTTGGGTCTGCCAGGTTTTGTTCAGTTCTTCCGCCGGACCTTGCTGCACCAGCTGCCACAGGTCGTAACCCAGGGAGGAAGAAGCCTCGCCGAAGGTTTCTTCGACGATCGGGAACTGTGCGGCCAACTCGGCCAGCATGCCAACGGTCTGCGACCCCTGGCCCGGGAAAACAAAAGCAAATTGCGTCATTTTTTCTTCCTGTCCAAATCAGAAACGAACCAGCGCCGAGCCCCAGGTAAAGCCGCCGCCGAAAGCTTCCAACAGCACCAGTTGACCACGCTGAATTCGCCCGTCGCGCACGGCTTCGTCCAGTGCGGAAGGCACCGAGGCGGCAGAGGTGTTGCCATGACGATCGAGCGTCACCACCACTTTGTCCATCCCCATGCCCAGTTTTTTCGCCGTTGCGCTGATGATGCGCAGGTTGGCCTGGTGCGGCACCAGCCAATCCAGCTCGCTGCGATCCATGTTGTTGGCCTGCAGCGTCTCGTCGACGATGCGCGCCAGCTCGGTGACCGCAACCTTGAAGACTTCGTTGCCCGCCATGGTGACATAGGCCGGCTTGTCTTGATTCTGACGATCCTTGTAAGGCAGCGTCAGCAGGTTGCCGTAGCTGCCGTCGGCATGCAGATGGGTAGACAGAATGCCCGGCTCTTCAGACGCCCCCAGCACCACCGCCCCTGCGCCATCACCAAACAGAATGATGGTGCCGCGATCTTCAGGATCCAGCGTGCGCGACAAGACGTCCGCGCCAATAACCAGCGCATGTTTGACCGCGCCGTTTTTCACGTACTGATCGGCCACGCTGAGCGCATAAGTAAAGCCGGCGCAGGCCGCAGCCAGATCGAACGCCGCGCAGTCTTTGATGCCCAGCATTTGCTGCACCAGGCACGCCGCGCTCGGGAACGCGTGAGTGGTCGTGGTGGTCGCCACGATGATAAGCCCAATGTCTTCTTTAGCCACACCTGCCATTTCCAGCGCGTTCTCAGCGGCCTGGAAGCTCATCGTCGCAACGGTTTCATCCGCGGCGGCGATGCGACGTTCGCGGATACCGGTACGCGTGACGATCCACTCGTCAGAGGTATCCACCATTTTTTCCAAATCAGCATTGGTGCGCACTTGTACGGGCAAATAACTCCCCGTACCGAGAATCTTTGTATACATGTACGATCAGTCACTCTTAGGTAATACAGCCTCAAGGCGCGCAGCAATCCTTTCCGGGACTTGCCGCTGCACCGCCTGCACAGCCTGTTCGATTGCGACTGCAAACGCGTGAGGGTTCGCAGCGCCGTGGCTCTTGACTACGGTGCTGCGCAATCCTAACAGACATGCGCCATTATACTGGTCGGGGTTCAGGTGGCCGAACCGCTTAACCACCCGTTTTTGCAACCAACGGCCCAACAATTTCAGCCACCACGCTCGCTTGTTTCCGTCGCCGGACGATTTCAGCAGCGATAAGAACACCCTGACCACCCCTTCCATGGTTTTCAGGGTGACGTTGCCCACGAAGCCATCACAAACCAACACGTCGGTCTTGCCGGTGAGCAGTTCGTTTCCTTCCAGGTAACCAATATAGTTGATTGCCGGAGTATTTTTTAGCACAGCGGCCGCTTCGCGGATATTATCCAGGCCTTTGGTCTCTTCTTCGCCAATATTCAGCAGCGCCACCCGCGGTTGCGCAATGCCGATCACCTCTTCCGCCATCACCGCGCCCATCACGGCAAACTGCACCAGCATGGTGCTGTCGCACTCAACGTTGGCGCCCAGATCCAGCACCACGGTTTTGCTGCGTTGCTGGTTCGGGATCGCCGTCATCAGCGCCGGGCGCTCGATGCCTTCCAGCGGCTTGACCAACAGCTTCGCCAATCCCATCAGCGCCCCGGTATTGCCGGCGCTGACGCACCCCTGCGCGTTTCCGCTGCTGAGTTGCTCGAGCGCAATGCGCATCGACGTACCGCGGCTGGCGCGTATCGCTTGTGAAGGTTTGGCGTCGCCGGCGATCACGGACTCGGCGGGCACGACTTGCAGACGCTCCAGAAGAACCGGATCGGCGTGGGCAAGCAAGGGAGAGATGACGTCGGGATTGCCGACCAGCAGGAGATGAAGCTGTAAATTAGAGGCCAGTGCCTGCAACGAAGCAGGCACTGTGACGCAGGGACCGAAGTCCCCGCCCATTGCATCTAACGCCAGGGTTAGACGAGTCAAGGTATCGCTACTTAGCCGATAACCTTGCGACCGCGGTAGAAACCGTCGGCAGTGATGTGGTGACGACGGTGAGTTTCACCGGATACTTTGTCTACAGACAGAGTAGTCGTGGTCAGAGCATCGTGAGAACGACGCATGCCACGCTTGGAACGGGTTGGTTTATTCTGTTGTACGGCCATGGACCTTACTCCTCAATTACTTACGCTTTAAACTGGCTAATACGGCAAACGGATTCGGTTTCTCCGCCTCAGGAGGCAGTTGGCCAAATACCATGTCCGCTTCGGACACTTCACAGTGTTCAGATTCATGTACCGGAACGACAGGCAGTGAAAGAATAATTTCGTCTTCAATCATTGCCAACAGATCGACTTCGCCAAACTCGTCAACTTCGATCGGTTCGTACGCTTCCGGTAATGCCTCAGCCTGCTCATCATTGACGACCGGGCTAAAACAATATGTTGTGTGAACCTGATGTTCGAACGGGACTCCACAGCGTTGGCACATCAACGTTACCGTGACGTCCGCATGCCCTGTTATCACCGCGAGGCGTTGATTGTCGATATTGAACGACAACGACACCTCGACATCACTGTCCACACTGACCACGGAGTCGGCAACACGAGTAACCTGCTCAGGCGCATAGACACCAGCATAGTCCAGGCGTTTCTGAGCGGTACGTACCGCATCAATGGTCAAGGGTAATTTTACCTTTTGCATAGGGCGCGCATATTAACTTTGTAACGACATAGAGTCAAAGAAAAAGGCCGTAAAACGGCTCCTTTCACCAATATTCGCTTCCACAGCGGCCGACAGTTTAAAATGCCGTACCCATTTACGCTACGGTTTGCGAAAAAAATTATGCAGAGATTGCTTTTAGCCTCCACCTCCCCCTATCGAAAAACGCTGCTGGAGAAGCTGCGGCTGCCGTTCGACTGCGCCGCACCGGAGGTGGATGAAACCCCCTTGCCCGGCGAAAGCGCCGAAGCGCTGGTGCTGCGCCTGGCGGCGGCGAAGGCTCAGGCGTTGGCCCTCGCCTATCCCGAGCATCTGATCATCGGCTCCGATCAGGTCTGTGTGATCGATGGCAACATCACCGGCAAGCCCCATACCGAGGAAAACGCCCGCGCGCAGCTGCGGCAGGCCAGCGGCCAGGCCGTAACTTTCTATACCGGCCTGGCGCTGTACAACGGCCGCAGCAAGCAGCTGCAAGCCTTGTGCGAGCCGTTTCACGTGCATTTTCGCGCGCTAAGCGAAGCGGAGATAGCCGCCTATGTGCGTCTGGAGCAACCGCTGAACTGCGCAGGCAGTTTCAAGAGCGAGGGATTGGGGATCGCGCTGTTCGACAGGCTGGAAGGCCGGGATCCGAACGCCCTGATCGGCCTGCCGTTGATCGCGCTGTTGGACATGTTGCGGGCTGAAGGCATCAACCCGCTGGTGTGACGTGGATTACTTGGCCGCCTGCCGGCGCAGCACCTGCAGGCAGTGGCGCAGTTCTTCGTCCATCGGCGCTTCGATGCGCATCGTTTCGCCGGTGGCCGGATGCTCAAAGCGCAGCGCCGCAGCGTGCAGGAACAGCCGCTTCAGGCCGCTGCCCGCCAGTTGACGATCGAACTCGCGATCGCCATAGCGATCGTCAAAAGCGATCGGGTGCCCGGCATGCAGAGTGTGCACGCGGATCTGGTGAGTACGCCCGGTGATCGGGCTGGCCTTCACCAGAGTGGCGAATTCGTAACGCTCCTCCACCTTGAAGCGGGTTTCCGAAGGCTTGCCTTCGCTGTTGACGCGCACGATACGTTCGCCGCTTTGCAGAATGTTTTTCAGCAGCGGCGCCTGTACGGCCTTGCAGTGCGATTGCCACTGGCCGCGCACCAGCGCCAGATAATCCTTCTGCATGCCCTTCAGCCGCAGTTGCTCATGCAGCGAACGCAGCGCGGAACGCTTCTTGGCAACCAACAGCACGCCGGAGGTATCGCGATCAAGCCGATGCACCAGCTCCAGGAAACGGGCTTCCGGGCGCAGCGCCCGCAACCCTTCAATCACGCCGAAGCTCAGGCCGCTGCCGCCGTGCACCGCGGTGCCGGAAGGCTTGTTGAGGATCAGCAGGTGGTCATCTTCATACAGAATGCAGTCGGCCAGCGCCGCCACCTTATCCAGCTTGGCCGACACCGGCGTCTCTTCGCGCTCGGCCACCCGCACCGGCGGCACGCGCACCACGTCGCCGGCCGCCAATTTGTATTCGACCTTGATGCGCCCTTTATTGACCCGCACCTCACCTTTACGCACGATGCGATAAATCATGCTCTTCGGCACGCCTTTCAGGCGAGCGAGCAGAAAGTTGTCGATTCTCTGACCGGCTTCGTCGTCGGAAATCGTGATGAATTGTACTGCTGGATTGTTCGTTTTCATGGTGCGGGATTCTAAATAGAGCGCGTGAATAGCGCCACATCTTTTTCTGTGCTTAACTGTCTCTCTGACGGCGGGCGAAACCCCAGCGGACAATAAGGCAGCAAGCCGATTTGAACGTTTGCGATTTCTTCCGCAGTTAAGGAAAAGTCACCTTGCTATAACGGCATCAGCAGTGGAATAATGCAGTCACTTTCCGCGTTGATTCTCGTTAAACAGGGAAAACGGTGGAATTATAAAATTTGTCTGATCGCGCAAAAACGCAGCAATGGCGTAAGACGTAATGCGAAATCAAACAATTAGCGGGCTGCGGGTTGCAGCTTGGCCGGCAAATGGAATCAGATCTGTCGACGTAAATCAGAGGCTATTCCCCTAGTAAAAGTGCTGTCTTTCACAAAGAAAAGCAGGCTTACCGAGATAATGCGCCCCTATGCAGGCGACAACCGTGAGGTTGACGACTTTGCGAGAAGACACGGGGCTTTCGGTTTAACTCCGGCCATGAGGTTATTTTGCCCGCAGCTTTGTCGATAATGTAAAAATAACGAGTAAGTTAAGATGAAAAGAATGTTGATTAACGCAACTCAGCAGGAAGAGTTGCGTGTTGCCCTCGTAGATGGACAGCGGCTGTATGATTTGGATATCGAAAGTCCGGGTCATGAGCAGAAAAAAGCGAATATTTACAAAGGCAAAATCACCCGCATTGAACCAAGTCTTGAAGCAGCGTTCGTGGATTACGGCGCAGAACGACATGGTTTCCTCCCCCTTAAAGAAATCGCCCGCGAATACTTCCCTAGCAATTACTCTTCCCATGGTCGCCCGAACATCAAAGATGTGCTGCGCGAAGGCCAGGAAGTCATTGTTCAGGTAGACAAAGAAGAACGTGGAAACAAAGGCGCCGCCTTGACCACCTTCATCAGCCTGGCGGGCAGCTATCTGGTGTTGATGCCGAACAACCCGCGCGCCGGCGGTATTTCTCGCCGCATCGAGGGTGACGATCGCACCGAGCTGAAAGAAGCGCTCTCTTCGCTGCAGCTGCCGGACGGCATGGGCCTGATCGTTCGCACCGCGGGCGTAGGCAAATCCGCCGACGCGCTGCAGTGGGATCTTTCCTTCCGTCTGAAACACTGGGAAGCGATTAAAAAAGCCGCCGAAGGCCGCCCTGCGCCGTTCCTGATCCACCAGGAAAGCAACGTTATCGTGCGCGCCTTCCGCGATTACCTGCGCCCGGACATCGGCGAAATCCTGATCGACAACCCGAAAATTCTCGATCTGGCCAAAGAGCACATCGCTGCGCTGGGTCGCCCGGATTTCAGCAGCAAAATCAAACTGTACAGCGGTGAAATTCCTCTGTTCAGCCACTATCAGATCGAATCGCAAATCGAATCCGCCTTCCAGCGCGAAGTGCGCCTGCCGTCCGGCGGCTCGATCGTCATCGACAGCACCGAAGCGCTGACCGCCATCGACATCAACTCCGCACGCGCAACCCGCGGCGGCGACATCGAAGAGACGGCGTTCAACACCAACCTGGAAGCGGCGGACGAGATCGCTCGCCAGCTGCGCCTGCGCGACCTCGGCGGCCTGATCGTCATCGACTTCATCGACATGACGCCGGTACGCCACCAGCGCGAAGTGGAAAACCGCCTGCGTGACGCCGTGCGCCAAGACCGCGCGCGCATCCAAATCGGCCGCATCTCCCGCTTCGGCCTGCTGGAAATGTCGCGTCAGCGCCTCAGCCCGTCGCTGGGCGAGTCCAGCCACCACGTGTGCCCACGCTGTAACGGCACCGGCACCATTCGCGACAACGAATCGCTGGCGCTGTCCATTCTGCGCCTGATCGAAGAAGAAGCGCTGAAGGAAAACACCAAAGAAGTTCACGCTATCGTGCCGGTTCAGGTCGCTTCGTACCTGCTGAACGAAAAGCGCGAATCCGTCAGCGCGATCGAAAAACGCCAGGGCGGCGTGAAAGCCGTCATCGTGCCGAACGATCAGATGCAAACCCCGCACTACTCGGTGCTGCGCGTGCGCAAGGGCGAGGAAACCTCTACCCTCAGCTACCTGCTGCCGAAGCTGCACGAAGAAGACATGGAGCGCCCGCTGGAAGATGCGCCGATGGAACGCAAGCGTCCGGAGCAACCGGCCCTGGCTTCCTTCTCGCTGTCCGCCGATGCGCCGCCGCCGGCTGAAGAGCCCGTCGCCGTGGCCAAACCTGTCGCTGCCGCCGCCAAGGCGAAAGCCGCAGCGCCGGCCGCCGCCAAGCCGGGCTTCCTGGGCCGCCTGTTCGGTGGTCTGAAGAGCCTGTTCGCCGGTGAAGAACAACCTGCCGTCGAAGAAGCCAAACCGGCCGAAACGCCGAAAGCGGAAGGCAACGGTGAAAACCGTCGTCAGGATCGTCGCGGTCAGCGCCGCCAAGGCACCGGCCGTAAAGAGCGCGGTGAGCGTGGCGATCGTCCTGAACGCGGCGAACGTAAAGAGCGCGGTGAAGGCCGCGACAACCGTGAACCGCGTGAAAACCGTGAAGGCCGTGAGTCGCGTGAATCCCGCGATGAGCAGCGCCGTAACCGCCGCAACCAGCAGCAGCAGAACGCGCCGGTAGCGGAGGAAACCGCAACGGAAGAAAGCGCTAAAGCACCGCGCGAAGATCAGCAGCAACGCCGTGAGCAGCGCGCTGAACGCCAGCGTCGCCGTCAGGAAGAGAAACGTCAGGCTCAGCAGGAAGTGAAAGCGCTGGAAAGCGTTGAAGCGGTCGAGAGCACCGACGAAGAGCAGGAAGAACGTCAGCAGCAGAACATGCAGCGCCGTCAGCGCCGCACGCTGACGCAGAAAGTGCGTATCCTGTCTGCCGAAGAAGAGCTGCAGCGCGCAGCGGAAGAGCTGTTGGCGCCGAAAGCGCCGGTATCGAAAGCCGAAGACGCGCAGCCGACCGCCGACGACAGCGTCAAGCTGCTGCCGGAAACCGTTGCCGCACAGCCGGAAGACGATGCCCAGGGCGAAAGCCGCGGCAACGGCGAAGGCATGCCGCGCCGTTCCCGTCGTTCACCGCGTCACCTGCGCGTCAGCGGCCAGCGCCGCCGTCGTTACCGCGATGAGCGTTACCCGCTGCAATCCCCAATGCCGTTGGCGGGCGCGTTCGCTTCGCCGGAAATGGCATCGGGCAAAGTCTGGGTAAGCTACCCGGTCGCTCAGGTTGAAGAAGCCGAAGTGCAGACCGAAGCCGTAGAGCAGGCGCCGGTTGTCGCCGCAGCGGTTGAACAACACAACGTTGCCGTGGAAGAAACCCATGCCGCGGCCAGCGTCAACGAACCGGCACCAGAAGCCGCCGTTGAAACTGCCGCCGTCACCGTAACGGAAGAAGCTGCAGCCGTAGCGCCTGTCGTTGCTATCCCGGCCGAGGAAACCCCGGCGCCGGCGGAAGCCGCGGTTGAAGAGCCGAAAGTGGAAGAGACTGCCCCGGCAGTGGAAGCCGAGCCGGTAGTTGAAACCGTTGCTGCAGAGCCTGTAGTTGAAGCTAAGTCGGTCGAGGACGAGCCTGTGGTCGAAACTGCGCCGGTAGAAGCCACGCCAGCGAAAGAAACGCCAGTGGTAGAAGCTGCACCTACGGCGGCGGCCGTGGAAGCCGCTCCGGTGGAAACAGCCCCTGCGCCAGTGGTTGCTCAGCAGCCGGCGCCGGTGAAAGCCGTGCAGAACGTGCTGTACAAACACATCGCCACTGCACCGATGACCAAAGCGCCGGCACCAGCCTATGTGCCGGAAGAACGCAAGCACAGCGACTGGCAGCGCCCTTCCTTCAACTTCGAAGGCAAAGGCTCCGCAGGCGGCCATTCGGCGGTGAGCCAGGCAACCGCGCCGGCCACCAAACCGCAGCCGGTTAACGAATAAGTTAATCTGCACCCCTAAAAAAACCCGCCATCGGCGGGTTTTTTCTTGCCTGTAAAATACTCAGGCGATCTTCTTCAGTTTTTTGATGTCCAGAACATCCAACTTGCCGTCAAGCCGGCTGACGAACTGCTGAAAATGCGCCGTCTCATTATGCTTATCCAGCGCTTCGCTGCTGGCCCAACGCTCAAAGAACACGAAAACACCCGGCTTTTCCAGATCGCGATGCAAGTCATATTGCAGGTTGCCCAACTCCTGGCGGCTCGGCTCGATAATGTCGTGCACCGCTTCGCTGACGGCGGCTTCAAATCCCGCTTTCGCTTGCAGGGTGGCGATAACGCGTACTTCCATTGCTTTCTCCCTTTCCACTTGATGAAGGTCGACGGTATTGGCGTCGGCATCGTTGAAATCCCGGTTACTATGCGCCCGCCGCGCTATTGATTTCAACTTGTCGGCAACAAACAGATGCATCTGCGGCACTTTCCGCTTATCCTTACACCCCGGCGTGAATAAACCCATTATTCGCTTTTCATTAGACGTATTTGACCGCCGGAGCCTAGCTAGATGACCGCACAACCTCAAGTTCTGAAAATCCGCCGCCCAGACGACTGGCATATCCACCTGCGTGACGATGAAATGCTGAAAACGGTGGTGCCCTATACCAGTCAGGTATTTGGCCGGGCGATCGTGATGCCGAACCTGGTTCCGCCCGTAACGACCGTGGCCGCCGCGCGCGCCTACCGCGATCGCATTCTGGCGGCGGTCCCGCAGGGGCACAACTTCACTCCGCTGATGACCTGCTACCTGACCAACTCCCTGGCGGCCAGTGAACTGGTCAACGGCTTCGAGCAAGGGGTGTTTACTGCCGCCAAGCTGTATCCGGCCAACGCCACCACCAACTCCAGCCACGGCGTCAGCGACGTGACCGGCATTTACCCGTTGTTCGAGCAGATGCAAAAAATCGGCATGCCTTTGCTGATCCACGGCGAAGTGACCGATCCCGCCGTCGATATCTTCGACCGCGAGGCGCGCTTTATCGAACAGGTGATGGAACCGATTCGCCAGCATTTCCCTGAGCTGAAGATCGTCTTCGAGCACATCACCACCAAGGAAGCGGCGCAATATGTGCAGGCAGGCAATCGTTTCCTCGGCGCCACCATCACGCCGCAGCACCTGATGTTCAACCGTAACCACATGCTGGTCGGTGGCATTCGCCCACACTTGTTCTGCTTGCCGATCCTCAAGCGCAATGTCCACCAGGAGGCGCTGCGTCAGGCGGTGGCCAGCGGCTCGGACCGCTTCTTCCTTGGCACCGACTCCGCGCCGCACCTCAAGCACCGTAAAGAGTCCAGCTGTGGCTGCGCCGGTTGCTTCAACGCGCCGAATGCCATCCCGGCTTACGCCGCCGTGTTCGAACAACTCGGCGCGTTGGAGCACTTTGAAGCCTTCTGCTCGCTCAACGGCCCGCGCTTCTATGGCCTGCCGCTCAACGAAGACTTCATCGAACTGCAGCGCGTGCCAACCACCCAGCCGGAAGAGATCGCCCTCGGCAATGAATCCGTGATCCCCTTCCTGGCGGGTGAAACCCTGAACTGGTCGCTGAAAGACTGATATTTTTGCTTCGCCCTCTTGCCCCCGCACTTGGTTAACTGTATAAATAAACAGTGAATCGCTTCGGGGGCAATTATGCGTGTTGAAGTCACTATAGATAAAACCCGGCCGCTGCCGGCGGGCGCCATTGAGGCGCTGACCGGAGAACTGGGCAAGCGGGTCAACCGCCAGTTTCCAGACGCCGTCGTGCACGTACGTTATGCCGGCGCCAACGGGCTCTCCGTGCTGGGGGGCGCCAAAACCGACCGGGATCTGATCGAGGAAATCCTTCAGGAAACCTGGGAAAGCGCAGACGAATGGTTTAGCGCAGAATAACACTGCAATGCTGTTTTTGCCGGGGGTCGCTCTCCGGCTTTTTTGTTTCTGGCGCCCTGTCCATTCATCGCTTACCCTTACTCTGGAACAAAATCCGCCTCAGCGCTGTATTTAACGCAAAGGAGTAAGCATGGCCCCGGACAAGGTGAAATCCGAAGACGCAATGACGTTTGGCGAACTGCTGGCGCTGATAGCCGATCAGAAAAGGCGCTTGAACGTACTGGAAGTGGCTTTTTCTTATCTGGCCTTCAGCCTGGATGACAAAGCCAACCAACGGCTGATCCACAGCCTGAAGCTGGAATCGCACAGCCAGAATCGCGATGCCGAAACGCAAAAGCATTTCGCCCATTTGGCCGAAGAGCTGGAAAAATGTCTGCATGGCGCATCGCCGCCTGCCGACGCGGAATAACGCGCTGCGCTCTGCTCATCCGCTGCTGCACATACAAATTTGTAGAATAATTGTTCAAATAAATATTTATTTTGCAAATTTCGGTGACAACCCTCTCCACCGATGAAAGCGGATGCGTATACTGTAATTGCTCTCATGATGATGAGCCGCATTGATCCTCGTTAGTCACTCACGGTAGTTACTACTCAATAAGGGGTCTTTATGGACAGAAATGATGAAGTAATTCAGACGCACCCGCTTGTCGGTTGGGATATCAGTACTGTCGACGTTTACGACGCCATGATGATACGCCTTCATTACCTGTCTTCACTAGACCAAACGCCCGAAGAAGCCCAAGTAGACCGAACGCTTTGGCTGACTACAGATGTCGCCCGTCAATTAATCAATATTTTAGAGGCCGGCATCGCCAAGATTGAAGCTACGGATTACCAGGATCTTGATCGCAGAAAACATTGATTCATCGTCCCCTAACCCTAAGGCGCCGTGACCGTTCCCGGCGCCTTTTTCTTTGCCTTTCACCGTTCAATCAGTGCATTGCGCTCGCCAACCTTTTATCATGGGGCGATAAGCAATTGCTATCAGAGAGGGTGGGCACGTGGAATATGATTTGATCGTGGTGGGCAGCGGTTCAGTCGGCGCGGCGGCAGGGTATTACGCTACCCGGGCCGGCTTGAAAGCGCTGATGATCGACAGCGCCATTCCTCCACATCGCAACGGCAGCCATCACGGCGATACCCGCATCATTCGTCACGCTTACGGCGAAGGTGAAAAGTACGTGCCGCTGGTGCTGCGCGCACAGGCGCTGTGGAATGCGCTGATTCAACAATCCGGTGAAGAACTGTTCCAGTCGTGCGGCGTGCTCAACCTGGGGCCGCAGCACTCCGAATTCATTCGCAATGCTCAGCAGAGCGCGCAAAAGTTTCGCCTGAATGCGCAAACCCTCAGCGCCGAACAGATCGCTCAACGCTGGCCGGAATTCCGCGCGCCGGAAGGTTACGTCGGCGTCTTCGAGCCGGACGCCGGCTTCCTGCGCTCCGAACTGGCGGTTGCCAGCCTGATCAAACTGGCGAAAGAGGCCGGCTGCAGCCAGCTGTTCAACTGCCCGGTCAGCGCGGTGAACCCCATTGATGGCGGTGTTGAGATCGTCACCGGCGAAGGGCGTTTCACGGCGCGAAAAGCGGTGGTCACCGCAGGCACCTGGGTGAAAGCGCTGTTGCCGCAGCTGCCTATCGCGCCATTGCGCAAGGTATTCTCCTGGCATCAGGCGGACGGCCGCTACAGCGTGAACAATCGCTTCCCGGCCTTTACCGTCGAAGCGCAGGACGGCACGCACTATTACGGCTTCCCGGCGGATAACGATGGCCTGAAAGTGGGCAAACACGACGGCGGCCAGCCGATGGATGCTCCCGAACAGCGCAAACCCTTCGGTAGCTACGCCAGCGACGGCACGGAAGTTTTCTCCTTCCTGCGGCAATTTTTGCCGGGTGTAGGCGTATGTTTACACGGCGAAGCCTGCAGTTATGATATGAGCCCCGACGAAGATTTTATTATCGATACCCTGCCGGATTGCGATCGCCTGATGGTCATCAGCGGCTTGAGCGGCCACGGCTTCAAGTTCGCCAGCGCACTGGGCGAGATCGCCGCGCTGTTCGCGCAGGACAAAGCGCCGCCGGTTGACCTCTCCAGCTTTGGTCTGAAGCGATTCAGCTAAGCGAAGGATTTCGCTGTCCACGTTCCCGTCGCGCCCTGGACAGCGAAATCTGCCGGTTACAATTTATTAACCTGCTAACTCTTTTAAATACCAAGTAAAAATTCTGATAACGGAAATTTCTTGCATTCAGCATTTGAATTTCCGAATTGAACACTTGCAGTGTAAGTCCTATTTTACAGAAGATATGCTCCATCGGCTTTCAACAAGGACGTCACCATGAAACTACTTGTCGTGGACGAATGCTGCTTCACCCGGGTCGGTATAGCCAGCTACTTTGCTGATAGTGGGATTACGACGATCAAGTGCTGCCACAGCATTGAATACGCTACGCCGCTGTTGGCCAGCTTTCAGCCGAGCCACATTCTGGTGAACCTCAGCAACCAATGCCGCTATAACGAAGCGGACGCACAGCTGCAGGCATTTATGGAAGCCAGCCAGTCCGCCTTGCTGTTTATCTATCTCGATACACCTTATCCTTACAGCGAAGCGCCAATGCGCATTGCCGATAATGCCTTTCTGTTCAATAAAAGCATTCTGCCGCTCACCTTACGCACGCTGCGCGAAAATCCGCTGGCGCTGGCCGATGACGGCGAAGAGCGTTCCTTGTTCAGCCCACAGGAACTGACGGTAATGAAATATTGGATGGCGGAAATGCCCAACTACCGCATCGCGAAAAAGCTGCAGATCAGCTCGCATACGGTGTACGTGCACAAGCGTCACATCACGGAGAAGATCAACGCGCGCAACCGGCTGGAGTTCTACTCGCTGTATAACGTGCTGCGCTATTTCTACCCGCCGAGCGCGCCAACCAATTCGACGCCGCTGGCGCTGCTGGCGGTATAACATCAAGCCTGCGATAACGCAGGCTTTTTTATCGCCGCTCTTCCAGCACTCACGCGCGGCGCGCTGTAAAAGACGCCGAGAAAAGGACTATAATCAAGGGTCCTTCTCTTCAGGCGGCTGAAATGTTAAACCGAATACTGGCGGCTATCGTCAACAATGTGCGTGAGCACCTGGTGCTTTACCTTTGTCTGTGGCTGGTGCTGCTGGCGTTGGATGTCTATTTCTTCTTCGTCATGTAAGCCATGCCGCCGTTATTTCCCCGATTGAGCTTCAGCCGCTTCGGCGATCCCACCCAGGTGCTGGAATTGCAGCAGATGAGCAGACCGCTGCTGCGCCCCGGGCAGCGGTTATTGCAGATGCGCTATGCCCCGATCAACCCTTCCGATCTGATCCCAATCCACGGCCAATACGCGCACCGCACCGCCCTACCGCAGGTGCCGGGATATGAAGGCGTAGGCATCATCCTCAATCCGCAGAATGGGCATTCAACGAGCCGACGCGCGCTGGCGGTAGCGGGTAACGGCAGTTGGCAAACCTTCGTCACGCTGCCTGAGGATCGGGTGATCTGGGTGCCGGACGACATTGACGACGCTGGCGCAGCGCAAATCTATATCAACCCGCTCACCTGCTGGGTGCTGTTGACCCAATGGCTGCCGCTCAACGCCGGCGACGTACTGCTGCTCAACGGCGGCGGCTCCGCTGTCAGCCTGCTGCTGGCGCAGCTGACGGCGCTGCGCGGCATTCGTCTGGCGGTCGTGGCGCGCAACGCCGCTCATCGTCAGGCTTTACTGGCCGCCGGCGCCTGGCGCGTTATCGAAGCGCCGCAGCTGGTGGAAATGACGAATTTTGGCGCCCGTGCGGCCATCGACTGCATCGGTGGAGAAGACGGATTGCAATTGGCGCGGGCGGTACGCTCCGGCGGCGATTTTGTGGCGCTGGGCCTGCTGAGCGGCCGCCAGGTAGACTGGCGGCGCGTGGTGGACGAGTTAAAGCTGCGCGCTTCGCTGTTCCACCTGCGCAAATGGAACGCACAGGCGGCGCCGGCGCAATGGCAGATGGCGTTTTATCAGTTGTTCCAGCTGCTGCGGCGCGGCCAGTTGGCGCTGCGCCCACCCGCCGCGATTTATCCTTTGCATCAGTACGCAGCGGCGCTGCAGCATGCCGCACAACCCGGCGTGAGCGGCAAAATCTTCCTCACTCCGGCGCCGCCGGAGGCTGGCGCGGCGGGCGGCCGTCCCCCAGGATAACCGCCAGCCGATAGCCGCCCTCGGTGGTCTCCAGCGCGATACGCGCCACGATCGTCAGTGGCACCGACAGCAACATGCCCACCGGGCCGAGCAGCCAGCCCCAAAAGATCAGCGACAGGAACACCACCAGCGTCGACAGTCCCAGCCCGCGCCCCATCACCCGCGGTTCGAGGATATTACCGATCACCATGTTGACAGCGATAAAGCCGCCCGCCACCACCAGCGCATCCCCCAATCCGTTGAACAACAGCGCCTGAATCAGCGGCGGAATGGCGGCCAACACCGAGCCGATATTGGGAATATAGTTGAGCAGAAACGCCAGCAGCCCCCAGATAAAGGCGAAGCGCACGCCGACCGCCGCCAGGAAGATCCAGACGATCACCCCGGTGGCCAGGCTGATGATGGTTTTAATCACCAGATAGCGCGTCACGCCGTCCAGCGCCCGCCGCATCGCGGCGAGCCCCTCGTTCGGCTTATCCAGCGCCTGCTGCAGCTTGTAAGGCAGCAGCTGCACTTCGAACAGCATAAACACCACGGTCATCAGCAGCAGGAAGACGTTGGTCATGGCGCCAGACAGGTGCCCCAGCATGCGGGTGACCAGATTCATCGCCGCGCTGGGATCGACATACTGCAGCATCGCTTCGCTGGAGAGGCTGATATTGAAGCGATCGGCGTAATGCTGCAGCTCGCGCAGCTTCTCGATCATCATGCCGCGATACTGCGGCAGCGAGCGGGCGAACTCATTGAGCGAAGCGCCCAACATGCCGATAAACAGCATCACGACCACGATCACCGCCGTCAGCAGCAGCGTCACCCCGACGATACGCGGCACCCGCTTGCGTTCCAGCATCGCCACCAGCGGGTTCAGCACCATGGCGAGAAACACCGCCAGTAAAAACGGCACCACGATGTCGGCGGCGGCTTTCACCCCGGCCAGAATGATCACCAACATCGCCAGCAGGACGGCCAGACGCAGGCTGCTGTCGGTCACGTGGGTTCGGCCCATGACGTTTCCTTGTTATTTCACTGGGTTAACCGGCCTCATGGGGCCGTCTCTTGGCGCTAATGGTAGCAAAATCCGCCGCTGCACCGCAGGGATTTAGCGAAACCGTTCGACAACGTTAATCTTTCCGCCCTGCTCTGCGCCGCAAAAAATAGGCATAACCTTTGCCAACAAATAATCTCACCGGGCAACTCACGCGAGGTTTACGTAAAATGACAAAAGCTGACATTAATAGATAATAAGCCTAATTTTCAACAACTAGCACAATCGCCGGGCGAGAGAAACAATATCATCTTCAACGATTTATCTGAAGGTTCCCGAACATCTCAAACAAATTCACTGACTAATATTTCTAAGAAGTAACATAGTTAAATTTATTATTGATTTTATGTTTCCTAAAGTTTAATTATTGCAGCCAGCCAATCGGTAATCGAAGGAAACAGGATGCTCTGGAAAAATACCGCCGATCGTTTCGGCCATGTGTCAGTGTTGATCCACTGGCTGGTGGCGTTGACGGTGTACGGCATGTTCGCGCTCGGCCTGTGGATGGTCACGCTGGGCTATTACGACGTCTGGTACCACCAGGCGCCGGAGATCCACAAAAGCATCGGCACGCTGCTGTTCATCGTGATGGTGATCCGCGTGATCTGGCGCTTTGTCTCACCGCCGCCCAAACCTCTGGCCAGCTATGGCCGCCTCACTCGCGTCAGCGCCATCCTCGCGCATCTGGCGCTGTACGCCGTGCTGTTCGGCATTCTGATCAGCGGCTATCTGATCTCCACCGCCGACGGTCAACCGATCAGCGTCTTCGGCTGGTTCGACGTGCCCGCCACCGTGACCGGCATGGCGGAACAAGCCGACACCGCCGGCGCCATACACCTTTACCTGGCCTGGGCCGTGGTAGTGCTCTCGGTACTGCACGGGCTGGCCGCGCTTAAACATCACTTTATCGATCGTGATGTCACTTTGAAACGGATGCTGGGTAGCAGCGCCGATTAACCTTTGGATTTATGGAGATTGCTATGTTGAAAAAGACCGTATTGGGCCTGACCGCAGGCGCCCTGCTGCTGAGCGCCGGTTCCGCACTGGCGGCGGACTACAAGATCGACAAACAGGGCCAGCACGCCTTTATCGAGTTCCGCATCCAGCATCTGGGCTACAGCTGGCTGTACGGCAGCTTTAAAGACTTCGACGGCGGCTTCACCTTCGACGAAAAAGATCCTTCGAAGGACAAGGTCAACGTGACCATCAATACCGCCAGCGTCGACACCAACCATGCCGAGCGCGACAAGCACCTGCGCAGCGCCGAATTCCTCAACGTGGAGAAGAACAAGCAGGCCAAGTTTGAATCCACCGAAGTGAAGAAAAACGGCGACGGTTATGCGGTGGTCGGCAACCTGACGCTGAACGGCGTCACCAAACCGGTTACGCTGGACGCCAAACTGATTGGCCAGGGCAACGATCCGTGGGGCGGCTACCGCGCCGGCTTTGAAGCCAACGGCAAGATCAAGCTGAAAGATTTCGGCATCACCACCGATCTGGGCCCGGCGTCGCAAGACGTTGAGCTGATCATCTCCGTAGAAGGCGTGCGCGAGAAATAAAAAAAAGCCCGGCTTGGCGGCCGGGCTTCTCATTTCCTCAGGCTCAGCGGGCTGGGCCTTCTTCTTCCGGTGCCGGAATGTGCATCGTGGTCTGCAGCAAGCCTTTCGACTTATTGAAGATCTTGACGCCATTTTCACGGCCGGCACGGCGCGCGCGCTGTTCTTCGCGCGGCAGCTTCAGCTCTTCGCGGCAAATCTCGCTGCAGCATCCTTCAAACTTGGCGGCGCAGCTCGGGCACTGAATGAACAGCAGATGGCAGCCGTCGTTCTTGCAGTTGGTATGGGTATCGCACGGCGCGCCGCACTGGTGGCAGTTGGCGATCACATCGTCGGAGATGCGCTCGCCCATGCGCTCATCGAACACGAAGTTTTTGCCGATAAACTTCAGCGGCAACCCCTGTTCTTTCGCTTTGCGGGTGTACTCGATGATCCCGCCTTCCACGTGGTAGATGTTTTTAAAACCGTTGTGCAGCATATAGGCGCTGGCTTTTTCACAGCGAATGCCGCCGGTACAGTACATGACGATATTCTTGTCTTTGCTGTCCTGCAGCATCTCCACCGCCATCGGCAGCTGATCGCGGAAGGTATCCGACGGCACCTCGATGGCGTTTTCGAAGTGGCCGACTTCGTACTCATAGTGGTTGCGCATATCGACAAATACCGTATTCGGATCGTCGATCATCTGATTGACGCGCTCGGCCTGCAGATACTCGCCGACGTTGCTCGGATCGAAACTTTCGTCATCGATGCCGTCGGCCACGATACGCTCACGCACCTTGAGGCGCAGCACCCAGAAGGATTTGCCGTCGTCTTCGAGCGCGATATTCAGGCGTACCTGATCCAGCGCCGGGTGCGAGGCGAACAGCGCGGCTTTGAACGCGTCGAAGTTATGCTGCGGCACGCTGATCTGCGCGTTGATGCCCTCTTTCGCCACGTAGATGCGGCCAAACACCTTCAGTTTTTCAAACTGAACGTACAGGCTGTCGCGAAACGCCTTGGGATCGTCGATGGAGAAGTATTTGTAAAAAGAAACTGTGGTGCGCGGCTCGGTTTCCGCCAGCATGCGCGCCTTCAGTTCCTCATTAGAAATTCGGTTATGTAACACTGGCATGGTGTACTTTCCTGTCTTTCGGGAGGTGACTGATTACCGCGCGCAGCCAGCAGGCCCACGCGCGGCGCACATCATACCCGAAAAACCGCCGCCGCGCAGCCCTGGCGCAGCGCCCCGTTCAGCGCCCGCCGCCTTCGGTAAACGCGGAGGCCACCATACCGAGCGCCATCATCACGCCGGCAAGCGCCAATATCGCGTTCATCTGCAGATGTGCGCCGACGCTGCCGACCGCCGCCCCCAACACCAGCAGCCCCGCACTGATCCATGATGCCAACATATTTACCCTCTAAATAATTACCGACAATAATATCGCCATTATCTTTGGCAGGAAAGATTGTGGAAAAATTCGGCATTCGATGCATATTTAACGCCCCAAAAGGGATTTTAATGCGTTGTGTTTTCCCGGATCGCCAGAAAAATGCCACAATAGTCGCAAACAAACGGCAGAAACGAACCTTGCCGCCGAGTTCACCCGGCTGCCAGACCGTGCGATGACGCTGTCATTACACTTAAACAACCGTATTCAAACAGAGAACCCATGACTCAAGTTCCTACTTTCAATCGCTCCTTATTGCACCCGCGCTACTGGCTGACCTGGGTCGGCATCGGCTTGCTGTATCTGCTGGTGTTGCTGCCTTACCCCGTCATCTACTGGCTCGGCACCTCGATTGGGCGATTTTCCATGCGCTTTCTCAAGCGGCGCGTCGCTATCGCCCAACGCAACCTCGAGCTCTGTTTTCCCGACATGCCGCAGGCCGAACGCGATGCGCTGGTGGTAAAGAATTTCGAATCGGTCGGCATGGGGCTGTTTGAAACCGGCATGGCGTGGTTCTGGCCCAACTGGCGCATCGAGCGCTGGTTCAAGGTCAGCGGCCTGGAGCATATCCAAAAAGCGCGCGACAACCAGCAAGGCGTGCTGCTGATTGGCCTGCACTTTTTGACGCTGGAGCTGGGCGCGCGCATCTTCGGCATTCACAACCCGGGCATCGGCGTTTACCGCCCGCACGACAACAAGCTGATGGACTGGCTGCAAACCTGGGGGCGCATGCGTTCCAACAAGTCGATGCTGGATCGCAAGGACGTCAAAGGCATGATCCGTGCCCTGAAACAGGGCGATATCATCTGGTATGCGCCGGATCACGACTACGGCCCGCGCAGCAGCGTTTTCGTGCCGCTGTTCGCCGTGGACAAAGCCGCCACCACCACCGGCAGCTATGTGCTGGTGCGAATGGGTAAACCGGCGATCATTCCGTTCACCCCGCGTCGCCTGCCGGACGGCAAAGGGTATGAGCTGATCATGCAGCCGGCAGTGGAAAACTTCCCGCTGGATAATGAACTCGACGCCGCCGCCTTCATGAATAAAGTGGTGGAAAAAGAGATCCTGATGGCGCCGGACCAATACATGTGGCTGCATCGCCGCTTCAAGACCCGTCCGGAAGGCGAGCCTTCGCTTTACTGATAAAACCAACCCGCCGCCGGCGGGTTTTTTATTGCGTGCCTCTTGAGAATCGCCGGCGAGGGTGGGATGGTAATGCCTTTGCCGACACCCCAGGAGCCGCTATGTACATTGTCAGCCTGACCTACCATCGCCCGATCGCCGACGTCGACAGCCACCTTGACGGGCACATCGCCTGGCTTAAGAAATATTTTCAGGACGGCACCTTCGTCGCTTCCGGCCGCAAGAATCCCCGCACCGGCGGCGTGATCCTGGCCAAGGGCATTGAGCGTGCGCAGCTGGACGCCATCCTGGCCGAAGATCCGTTCAACGCCGTGGCCCACTACGAGGTCATCGACTTTAGCGCTACCACCACCGCCGCCGGTTTCGAGACGCTGGCCGGCTTATAAAACGCTGTAAATTCCGCGCGCTAAGCGCGGAATAAGGTTTAAACACCATTTTTAAAACTTTATTTCATTTTTCACCCTATTTCCGTCCTCTGGTTTGCCGTTGCCACGCAGGCGGTGCATACTTATCAGGCTAACTTTCACGTTTTGCCCCTTCATCATGCCGCCGGCAAAGCGCGTCACCTTTCGGCAGTGGACATTTATGGCTTCGGCAGCAGAACCCGTTAACTGGAAACGCAACCTTTTCGTCGCCTGGGTCGGGTGTTTTCTCACCGGCGCCGCCTTCAGCCTGGTGATGCCGTTTCTTCCGCTGTACGTAGAGACGCTGGGCGTAACCGGCCATCAGGCGCTCAACATGTGGTCCGGTCTGCTGTTCAGCATCACCTTCCTGTTTTCCGCTATCGCCGCGCCGTTTTGGGGCGCCCTGGCCGACCGACGCGGCCGTAAACTGATGCTGCTGCGCTCCGCCCTGGGCATGGCGATCGTCATGGTGCTGATGGGCATGGCGCAAACGGTCTGGCAATTTCTCGCGCTGCGCGCGGTGCTGGGGCTGCTCGGCGGGTTCATCCCCAACGCCAACGCGCTGATCGCCACCCAGGTGCCGCGCAACCGCAGCGGCTGGGCGCTCGGCACCCTGTCTACCGGCGGCGGCGGCGGCGCGCTGATCGGCCCGCTGATCGGTGGCCTGTTGGCCGATCTGTACGGGCTGCGCCCGGTGTTTTATATCACCGCCGCGGTGCTGTTCGTCTGCTTTGTGCTGACGCTGCTGTATGTCAAAGAGCAATTCACCCCGGTGCAAAAGCGCGACATGTTGCACGCAAAACAGGTGTTCGCCTCGCTGAAGAACCCGAAGCTGGTGCTCAGCCTGTTCGTGACCACCATGATCATTCAGATCGCCACCGGCTCGATTGCGCCGATCCTGACGCTGTATGTGCGCGATCTGGCCGGCGCCACCCATAACCTGGCGTTTATCAGCGGGCTGATTGCCTCGGTGCCCGGCGTCGCGGCCTTGATGAGCGCCCCACGGTTGGGCAAGCTGGGCGATCGCATCGGCCCGGAGCGCATTCTGGTGTTTATGCTGATCGTCTCGGTGCTGCTGCTGATCCCGATGGCGTTCGTGCAAACGCCGTGGCAGCTTGGGGTACTGCGTTTTCTGCTGGGAGCGGCCGACGGCGCGCTGCTGCCGGCGGTACAGACGCTGTTGATTTATAACTGCACCAATCAGGTAGCCGGCCGAATCTTCAGCTACAACCAATCGTTCCGCGACGTCGGCAACGTCAGCGGTCCGCTGCTCGGCGCTGCGGTCTCCGCCGGCTACGGTTTTCGCGCGGTCTTCGCCGTCACCGCTTTAGTGGTGCTGTTCAACGCCGGTTATTCCTGGTGGTGTCTGCGACGGCGGCCGGGCTATTTGCGGGAAGACACGCTGCAGGAAGAACAATAGCTGCATTTATCGCCAGCTTCCTCCGTTGGCCGGATCAACGGCGCATTTCCCCCACTTTTAATAATGCCTCCTTCGGGCCGGCGAATTTTCGTCCCACCCAGAGCTTTCTTATCTCAACACTTTGTTTATCAACAATTAATTAACTTTCAGCGCATAAAACCCGCTGTCAATCATATTCCTGTCACAACCAACAGAAAAACCAGAAAAGGAGATGCTTGTCGACTTTTCGTCTAAAAAATGGGATACAGGTACTAGACAAAACCAACGACCAGTTATCAAATGGTTAAATAATATCACGCCAGATGTGAAACATCGGCCAAGTGAAGAAAAGGTCAGCACGCTTTCCACGGTTTATCAGCGTTGCAGCCACGGTGTTTGTCGGGTAATCCGCATTGGGCGGATCGCCTTTATTAAATACACATACATACCACAGTACGGGCTGCAGCCTTGCAGCGCCTTTTATTGGGAAATCGTTATGCAATCCTCTGTCAATAAGTCAGAAAGCCGGACCTTCTTCGGCCATCCCTATCCGCTGGGTTCTCTGTTCTTCACCGAAATGTGGGAGCGTTTCTCGTTCTACGGCATCCGTCCGCTGCTGATCCTGTTTATGGCCGCCACCGTGTACGACGGCGGTCTGGGTCTAGCGCGCGAGAACGCGTCGGCGATCGTCGGCATCTTCGCCGGCAGCATGTACCTGGCGGCACTGCCGGGCGGCTGGCTGGCGGACAACTGGCTCGGCCAACGCAAGGCCGTCTGGTACGGTTCGATCCTGATCGCGCTCGGCCACCTGTCGATCGCCCTGTCCGCGGTGATGGGCACCAACCTGTTCTTCATCGGCCTGATGTTCATCGTGCTCGGTTCCGGCCTGTTCAAGACCTGTATCTCGGTGATGGTCGGCACGCTTTACAAGAAAGGCGATGCGCGACGCGATGGCGGTTTCTCGCTGTTCTACATGGGCATCAACATCGGCTCGTTCATCGCTCCGCTGATCTCCGGTTGGCTGATCAAGTCACACGGCTGGCACTGGGGCTTCGGCATCGGCGGTATCGGAATGCTGGTGGCGCTGGTGATCTTCCGGGTGTTCGCCGTCCCGGCGATGAAACGCTATGACCGCGAAGTGGGCCTGGACTCCACCTGGAACAGCCCGGTAGCGAAGAAAAAAGGCGTCGGCGCCTGGTTGCTGGCGCTGGCGGTCATCCTGGTGGCCGTCATCGTGCTGATCGCTCAGGGCACCATCGTCATCAATCCGGTCGAAGTGGCCAGCGTGCTGGTGTACGTGATCGCTGCGTCGGTCACCCTGTACTTCATCTATCTGTTCGCCTTTGCCGGCCTGAGCCGCAAAGAGCGCGCACGCCTGCTGGTGTGCTTCATCCTGCTGATCTCCGCTGCGTTCTTCTGGTCGGCGTTTGAGCAAAAACCGACCTCGTTCAATCTGTTCGCCAACGATTACACCAATCGCATGATTGGCGGCTTCGAGATCCCGGCGGTGTGGTTCCAGTCGATCAACGCCCTGTTCATCATCCTGCTGGCGCCGGTGTTCAGCTGGGCCTGGCCTGCGCTGGCACGCAATAACGTGCGTCCGAGCAGCATCACCAAGTTCGTGATCGGTATCCTGTGCGCCGCCGGCGGTTTCGGCCTGATGATGTTGGCCGCGCAGAATGTGCTGAGCAACGGCGGCGCCGGCGTATCGCCGATGTGGCTGGTGGGCAGTATCCTGATGCTGACGCTGGGTGAGCTATGCCTGAGCCCGATCGGGCTGGCCACCATGACGCTGCTGGCGCCGGAGAGAATGCGCGGTCAGATGATGGGGCTGTGGTTCTGCGCCAGCGCGTTGGGCAACCTGGCGGCCGGTCTGATCGGCGGTCACGTCAAGGCCGACCAACTGGATATGCTGCCGGATCTGTTCGCCCGCTGCTCAGTCGCGTTGCTGATCTGCGCCGCCGTGCTTATCGTGCTGATCGTGCCGATTCGCCGCATGCTGGAAAATACCCAGTCCAAGAGCGCACAAAAGCCGGCGACCAGCGCCTGACGGATAAACCGTTTTATCTCGCAAACCGGCGCTCGATGCGCCGGTTTTTTTATGCCTGCCAGGCCTGGTGTTGCAATACCACCCGGTAGCCATCAGGATCTTCAAAGGTTTGCCCCGCCCGATCCCAATAGGGGTTATAGGCGGCGACCGCCAAGAACCCCGCCGCCCGCATCCGCTCACACGCGGCTCGCCATTCGTTCTCATCCGGCAGATAAAACACCAGCAGGTGATCCTGCGTCGGCGCTTGTCCAACCTGCACCCCACGATGCTGCGTGAACTCCAGATGGTAAGCATGCTGCGGATGCCCGATCATCATGCCGTCAAAGCCCAGATGATCGACAAACTCGCCCAGCCTTTCGAACCCCAGCCCACGGCAATACAGCGCGGCAATCTCTTGCAACCGATCTGTCGGGCGCGCGATGCGCAACACCGCTTTGGCTATCGACATGTACGCCTCCGCCTCATGATAATTTCATACAGCGCCATACCCGCCAGCATCGCCAACAGGAACGGCCACACCCGCTGCATCTCCGCCCCCGCCAACACCCAGGCCGGGCCGGGGCAAATCCCCGCGATGCCCCAGCCGATGCCAAACAGCGCGCTGCCCGCCAGCAAACGGCGATCCACACGCCCGGCGGCCGGGATCTGCAGCGGCTCGCCCAACAGGCTCCGCTCGCGTCGCCGCGCCCACAGGAAGGCCGGCGCCGCCACCGCGATCGCCCCAGCCATCACCAGCGCCAACGAGGGATCCCACGTGCCGGTAACGTCGAGAAACGCCAATACCTTGGCCGGATTGGCCATGCCGGCAATAATTAACCCCAGACCGAAAATCACGCCGCTCAGCAGCGCCAACAGCGTTTTAAGCATTTTCACCCCCCCAACGTGTGGCGCATCAGCCACACGGTCATAAAGCCCAGCAGCATAAACAACGCCGTGGCGGCCAGTGAACGCGGCGCCAACCGCGCGACGCCGCACACGCCGTGCCCGCTGGTGCAACCGCTGCCCAATCGAGTGCCCAAGCCCACCAACAGCCCTGCGGCCGCCAGCCAGCCGTTGCCAACCGAGATCTCACCGGATGGCAACGCCGCAGCGGCAGCATATAGCCAGGGGGAGAGCAGCAACCCGCCAATAAATGCGGCGCGCCAGCCCCGCTCCCGGCCGCCCGCGCTCAATAAACCGCCGGTAATGCCACTGATACCGGCGATCCGGCCGTTGAACAACAGCAGCAGCGCTACCGCGCCGCCGATAATGGCCCCGCCCGCCAACGCGGAATACGGCGTGAAGTGCTGCCAGTCAATGGTCATCGCGGTTCTCCGGCTGTGGGCAATACAGTTGATACAGGGTCGCGAGCAGCGCCAGCGCTTTGGCATCGGCCACCGCATAGTAAATCTGCTTGCCGGCTCGCCGGGTGGAGACCAACCCCTCCTCGCGCAGCACGCCAAGCTGTTGGGACAGCGTCGGCTGGCGGATATCCAGCGCCTGCGCCAGTTCGCTCACCGCCATCTCGCCCTGACTGAGCCGGCACAGCAGCAGCAGCCGATCTTCGTTGCCCAGGGTACGCAGCATCGCACCGGCCTGCGCCGCCGCCTTGCGCATCGCATCAATATCCATTGCCTCTCCATCAGTTTATAAAATCATATAATATAATTTTATAAACCATTTTACCGTGCCGCGCCACAGACTGGTGTGAAACAGCGACGCATGGCATGCTGTCCTCCCTCTTTTGCCGCGCGGAGCCTGCTTACGATGCTGTTTTTTCACGACGTTCTGCCGCCCGATCGGCCTGTCCGGCCGTTAGCCAGGGATTATCGCCACGGCGACAGCGAGCCGGACCACTACCATAACTGCGCGCAGCTGATCCACAGCCTGAGCGGCGTGGTGCAGGTCACGACCCGGCTCGGCAGCTGGGTGGTGCCGCCCGGCCGCGGCGTCTGGGTGCCGGCGAAAGTGGTGCACAGCCTGCGTATCACCGGCCAGGTAGCGGCCAGGACGTTGTTCGTCGATCCGTTGGCGCGCGCCGATCTGCCGGCCCAATGCCAGGTAGTGCAGGTTTCCCCGCTGCTGCGCGAGTTGATTATCTGTGCGATGGAGATTGCGCCCGGCTACCCCAGCGGCGGGCGCGATGAGCGCGTGATGGAGCTGATTCTGGATGAGTTGCGAATGTTGCCGATCCTGCCGCTGCACCTGCCGGAACCTCGCGAAGCCTCGCTGCTCGCCCTGTGCCGCCATATCCAGGCCACGCTGGCGCAGCCCTGGACGCTGGAACAGGCTGCCGCTCATCTCAGCGTCAGCGGACGCACCCTGTCGCGACGCTTCCTGCGAGAAACCGGGCTGCATTTTAGCGACTGGGTGCGACGCGCCCGTTTGCTGGCGGCATTAAACGCGCTGGCGACCGGCCGCTCGGTGTTGGAAGTGGCGCTGGATCTCGGCTATGACAGCCCCAGCGCGTTCAGCGCCATGTTCCGCCGGCTGCTGGGAGTAGCACCCAGCGACTATTTCAGCCGGACTGCGCCGACGTTGGCGCCAGACAGCGCCCGGCGACGTTGAACAGCGCCTGCAGCGAGGCGCTGGCGGAGTCGACGTCGATGCCAACGCCATAAGTCGCCTCACCTTGCGGCAGCGTACAGCGAATATAAGCCACCGCTCGGCTATCGCTCTGATGCCCCAAGGTATGCTCGTGGTAATCCTCGATCGCCAGCGGCAAGCCGAAGCGCTGACGCAGCGCATCCACCGCGCTGGACAGCAGACCGTTGCCGGCCCCCTGCAGGCGCAGCGGCTCTCCCTCGCAGGCAACTCGCGCGTTGAAGCTGTATGCCTCTGCGCCATGGCTTTCCGTCTGGTAGCTTAACAGCTGCAAACGCGGCTGCTCCACCAGCCCGTAAGTATCGCGGAATAAGCGCCACAGCTGCGCGCCGCTCATTTCTTTGCCGCTGCCGTCGGTCGCGCGCTGCACCACCTGGCTGAAATCAATCTGCAAACCGCGCGGCAACGCCAGCCCATGATTCTGCTCCAACAGCCAGGCGGCGCCGCTTTTGCCGGACTGGCTGTTGACCCGGATCACCGCCTCATAGCTGCAACCGACATCGGCGGGATCGAGCGGCAGGTATGGCACCTGCCAGCGGCCATCTTGCCGCTGCCGCTGTGCGGCGAAACCTTTCTTGATCGCATCCTGATGCGAACCGGAGAAGGCGGTAAACACCAACTCGCCGGCATAAGGATGGCGAGGATGCACCGGCAGCTGATTGCACTGTTCCACCACCTCCACCACCTGCTTCAGGCGGCTGAAGTCGAGACCCGGCGCCACGCCCTGGGTATAGAGATTCAACGCCAGCGTGACCAGATCGACGTTGCCGGTGCGCTCTCCGTTGCCGAACAGGCAGCCTTCGACCCGATCGGCGCCGGCCAGCAAGGCCAGCTCCGCGCAGGCCACGCCGGTGCCGCGATCGTTATGCGGATGCACGCTGATCGCCACATCGGCGCGACGGCTGAAGTGACGGCAGAACCATTCGATCTGATCGGCATACACGTTGGGCGTGCTCACTTCCACCGTCGCCGGCAGGTTGATGATCATCGGCCGCTGCGGCCCCGGCTGCCAAACCTCCGCCACCGCTTCGCAGATCTCCAGCGCAAACTCTAACTCAGTAAAACAGAAGGTTTCCGGCGAATATTCGAAGCACCAGGCGGTATCGGGCTGCGCCTCGCACTGCCGGCGAATGCGCCGCGCGCCGTTCACCGCCAGCGCCACGGTCGCCGCCTTATCCTGGCGGAACACGATGTCGCGAAACATCGGCGCCGTGGCGTTATACAGATGCACGATAGCCCGCGGCGCCCCCTGCAGCGCCTCGAAGGTGCGATCGATCAGATCGTCGCGCGACTGCGTCAGCACCTGGATCGTGACGTCGTCCGGGATCAGCCGCTCGTCGATCAGCGCGCGTACAAAGTCGAAATCCGTTTGCGACGCCGAAGGGAACGCCACCTCGATCTCTTTGAAACCACACTGCAACAACAATTGATAGAATTCGCGCTTGCGCGCGTTATCCATCGGCTCCGCCAGCGCCTGGTTGCCGTCGCGCAGATCGCTGGAGCACCAGCGCGGCGCCTGCCGCAGCGTACGCGCAGGCCATTGGCGGTCCGGCAACGCCACCGGCGGGAACGGTCGGTATTTGCTTGAAGGGTCGATTAACATGGGCTTCTCCTGACGCCAGAGTGAACGATAGCGTCATTATTTCCCGCCATCGCCTCCTCTTCTCCCGCTTTGCGGACAACCATCGTCGCAAAGCGGACAACAAAAAAATTTGCATCCTGCGCCAGTGAGACAACAATTAGTTTTGACGTTTTCCCCCACCGCGCCGGCAATGCGCCGGACGCTTTACTCTCATTGTCAACGGAGGCGAACATGAGCCTGTATGCAACCCTGGAAGAAGCCATCGAGGCCGCACGCGAAGAGTTTATCGACACCGCCGAAGGCGGCAGCGGTGACGAACCGCCGGTGCCCCAGCAGTTCAATCTGCAAAAGTACGTGATGCAGGATGGCGACACGATGTGGCAGGCGGAGTTCTTCGAAGAAGAAGGAGAGGCGGTAGAATGTCTGACGCTGCGCAGCGGTGCGGCGGCGCAGGCGATCTTCGACGGTGACTACGACGAGGTGGAAATTACCGCCGAATGGATAGATGAAAACACCCTGTACGAATGGGAGGAAGGCGACTTTCAGCTCGAACCGCCGCTGGATACCGAAGAAGGCCAGGCCGCAGCCGATGAGTGGGATGAACGTTAACCCGCACCACGCTTTCATCGCCAAGGAGGCCGCATGATTATTCGCCGGGCACGCCCTACCGACTACCCCGCCATTTTGCAGCTACAGGGGGAAAACGTGCCGGAAGCGCTCGACGAGCGCCAAAAACGGCAGGGATTTATCGTATCGCGCATGAATGAGGCGCAGCTGGCGGCGATCAACCGCGGCATCGGCATATGGGTGGCCGAACAGGAGAACCAACTGGCGGGGTTTGTTTGCCTGATGCCCGCCGACGTGCAACCGCGCCCGCCGGTGGTGGAGGCGATGCTGGTGACGCTCGCCACGCAATCCTTCGCCGGACGGCCGCTGAGTGAGCAGCGGGTATTTCTCTACGGCCCCGTCTGCCTCGCCGCCGCCTGGCGCGGCAAAGGCGTGCTGAAGCGCCTCTACGCCGCGGTCAAAGCGCATACCTGCCATGACTATGACGTGGGCGCGTTGTTTATCGACGACGACAATCCGCATTCGTTGGCCGCTCACGTGCAAGGGTTGGGGATGACGGCGCTGGCGCCTTTCCATTGCGGGCAGCAAGGCTATCAGCTGGTGGTGTTCGCCACCCGCTGAACGAAATTACTCGTAGGGGCCATGCTGCGCATCAAACGGCAGCATAAAGGTGTCCACCACCATCGACAGCGGGACGTCTATCACCGTGACGTAACGCCAGGGCGTGTCACGCAGATCCCACTGCACGCCGGGATAGTACTGGTGGCCATGCCCCGCACCGGGCACGGTGCGGCTGATAATGCTGCCGCAGCCGGTGAGTATCATCACACCGGCCATCACGCAGGCCAGCCGAAGATAGGAAGAGAGCTTCACGACATTGACTCTGAGCAAGGGGGTTGTTTCGCGAGTGAACAACGCATCGGCCGCAGTCTATCACAGTTCCCTTTCTCCACCGGTACCGGCGCACGTAAGCAAAAGGTAAAAAAACGGGGAATGCGCCATGCGCATTCCCCGTCTGAGCGTTGCCGATTAGCAATTAACGCCGGCCCGTAGGGTGCGCCAGCGGGTTGTGCGGCAACTGCTGATAATGCTCACGCCAGGCGGCGCCTTCCGGCAACAGCCAGACGCGCTGATGCAAACGAGCCAGCGTGACCGGATCGCTCAGCAGCTCCAGGCGTTTGCCCTTCACCAGCTTCTCAGGCCCCAACTGCAGCGCTTCGTTCACCCGCTCCTCACGATTGCGATCGAGCGTCGCGCGCAGATGGTGACGCGCCGTCGCCAACGCCGTCGCCAGCGCATTGAAGGATGGATTGACCACCGCATGCATAAAGCCGTTGGTCAGCGCGCGGTTGCGGTTGAGATGCAGATATTCTTCCGTCGCCAACAGCTCACGCGGCGGATTGTACTCTTCCGGGATCAGGAACAGCTTGGCGCGTTTGCTTTTCATGCCCAGCGTTGCGCGGCTCGACAACACCGACACAAACGGCGACAGGATCAGCGAGAACACGATCGGCGCCAACCACCACAGGAAGCGCAGATCCAGCCACGCCATGCCGCCGGCCCACACCAGGCCCAGCAACATCTGCGAGCCATGGCGGCGGAACGCTTCTCCCCACGGCGTATCATCATCGTCACGCTGCGGCGAATTCCACACCACTTCCCAACCGAGGAAGGCGCTCACCACGAACACGGTATGGAACAGCATGCGCACCGGCGCCAGCAGCACCGAGAACAACATTTCCATCAGCATCGAAATGAACAGGCGGAACGCCCCGCCGTACTCTTTCGCGCCCTTGGCCCAGATCAGCACAATACTGAGCAACTTCGGCAGGAACAGCAGCACCAGCGTGGTGGAGAACAGCGCTATCGCCAGCTCGGGCCGCCACTGCGGCCAGACCGGGAACAGCTGCCGTGGCTGCAGGAAGTATTGCGGCTCCATCAGCGTATGCACCACCTGCAATGCGGTGGAGAGCGCCAGGAACATAAACCACAGCGGCGCCGACAGGTAGGACATGACACCGGTAAGGAACACCGCGCGGTGCACCGGGTGCATGCCTTTCACCAGGAACAGGCGGAAGTTCATCAGGTTGCCGTGACACCAGCGACGGTCGCGCTTCAGCTCGTCCAGCAGGTTTGGCGGCAGCTCTTCATAACTGCCCGGCAGATCGTAAGCGATCCACACGCCCCAGCCGGCGCGGCGCATCAGCGCCGCTTCAACGAAGTCGTGCGACAGGATAGACCCGGCGAAAGAGCCCTCGCCCGGCAGCGGCGCCAGCGCACAGTGCTCGATAAACGGCTTCACTCGGATGATGGCGTTGTGCCCCCAGTAGTGCGACTCGCCCAGCTGCCAGAAATGCAGGCCGGCGGTGAACAACGGCCCGTAAACGCGGGTGGCGAACTGCTGCACGCGCGCATACAGGGTATCCATACCGGACGCCTTCGGCGCCGATTGGATGATGCCGGCGTTCGGGTTGGCTTCCATCAGGCGCACCAGCCCGGTGAGGCATTCGCCGCTCATCACGCTGTCGGCATCCAGGATCACCATGTAGCTGTACTCACCGCCCCAGCGACGGCAGAAGTCGTCGATGTTGCCGCTCTTGCGTTTGACGCGGCGGCGGCGGCGGCGATAGAAGATGCGGCCGTGGCCATCGACATCGCGGCACAGCTCCATCCACGCCTTTTGCTCGGCCACGCAGATGTCCGGATCGTAGCTGTCGCTCAGCACGTAGATATCGAAGTGTTCCAGCTGACCGGTCGCGGCGACGGACTCATAGGTCGCACGCAGGCCGGCGAACACGCGTTCGACGTCTTCGTTGCAGATCGGCATGATCAGCGCAGTGCGGTGCGCCGGGTTGATCGGCTCATCGCCCTTGATGGTGGAGGAAATGCTGTATTTGTCCTTGCCGATCAGCAGCTGCAGGAAGCCCATCAGCGCGGTCCAGAAACCGGCCGAGACCCAGCAGAACAGCACGGCGAACAGGATCAGAATGCCGGTTTGCAGCACATACGGCAGCAGCTGCAACACCGACTGCATCAGATCCTGATCCAGCATGGCGATAGGATCGATCAGCGCCCAGCCCTGGTAAGGCAAGATGGTTTTCATGTACCAGGTGGCGATGCCGGTTTGCACCAGCATCAGCACCAGCAGCACATAGCGGCGCATGGAGCCGACGGTACGCCAGCGGTTCTCGGCCTCGGCCTCCTCTTTGGTGGCGTGCCGATTGTGCGGCGACCGCCCCAGCAGAGAATCCCAGAAGCGCGCCACCGGGTTGGTGCGCCAGGCTTCCGGGAACATGGTGGTGCGTTTGATCGGCGGCGTCGCCTTCAGAATGGCGCGCCCTTCGGCGTCGGTATCGAAGTCGTCATCGCTGACCGCATCCGGCCAGGCGTTTTCGATACGCGGTTTGACCGAGGCCAGCGCCACGTCATCCGCCGACAGGCTATTGACGTTGGCGTCGGCGGCGCCCATCTGCCGATGGAGCGCCTCCAGTGCCTGAGCGTCATCCGCCGTTTGAGGGTTGAGCGCCTCCGACCGCTCGGCGGTCAGAGGCAGCGCCGCAAGATAATCCTGGGCGGGTTGAGTAGGCTTATTCATTGGCAGGTAGCTGATAGCTCCAGGTTTCCGACAGAGTCTTATCGCCATTGACCAGCGCCGCACGCATTTCTACCGGCTTCTTGTCGTCTTTCACTTTCAGACGCACCGTCAGGCGCCAGCCTTTGGTCACTGGGTTATAGCGGACGTTGTTTTCTACCATTTCACCATTGTCGCCGATGCTGATCTGAGAGGCGACCGGGGTATTGGCATCCAGTCCTTTCAGCACCGGGCCAACGAAGTCGACCAGGAAGGCCACGCTGCCGTCTGGCTCGCGGATCAGGTTGGACTGCTTCACGTCGCCGGTCGAACGCATGGTACGGGCCACATAGGCGATATCTTGCGAATGCAGTTTGTCTTCATCGCGGGTGAAGTTCAAACGGTAGCTCAGCGTCAGCGGCTTTTTGGCTTCCGGCAAGGTATCCGGCGTCCAGAACGCGACGATGTTGTCGTTGGTTTCATCCGCCGTCGGGATCTCCACCAGTTCGACCTTGCCTTTGCCCCAGTCGCCCTTCGGTTCGATCCAGGCGCTCGGACGCAGATCGTAGCGATCGTCCAGATCTTCGTAATCCTTGAAGTTGCGGCCGCGCTGCAGCAGACCGAAGCCTTTCGGATTCTCGACGGTATAGGTGCTGACGGACAGGTGTTTAGGATTGTTCAGCGGACGCCAGATCCACTCGCCGTTGCCGGCGTGGATAGACAGACCGTTGGAATCGTGCAACGCCGGGCGGTAGTTCAGCGTCGGCGACGGCTGGTTCGGCCCGAACAGGTACATGCTGGTCAGCGGCGCCAGGCCCAGTTTACCCACCTTGTCGCGCAGGAACACTTTAGACTCGACGTCCACGGTGGTGTCGCGGCCCGGGATCACCGTGAAACGGTAAGCGCCGGTGGCGCGCGGGGAATCCAGCAGCGCATAGATCACCAGGTGCTTGTCGCCCTGCTTCGGACGCTCAACCCAGAATTCGCGGAAACGCGGGAACTCTTCGCCGGACGGCAAAGCGGTGTCGATAGCCAGGCCGCGAGCGGAAAGCCCGTAAACCTGTCCTTTACCCACCACGCGGAAATAGCTCGCGCCCAGCAGGCTCATGATCTCATCGTTTTTGTCGGCGCTGTTGATCGGATAAAGCACCTTAAAACCGGCAAAGCCGAGGTTTTTCACCGATTCAGGGTCGTGTTTGACCGAACCGAAGTTGAAGTAATCCGGGCTGTACTTGATCTGTTTTACGCTGGTGGAGGTGACTTCGTTGATTTTCACCGGCGTATCGAAGTACATCCCCTGATGATAAAACTCAAGCTTGAAAGGGGTTTTCAGCTTGCTCCAATAGGCTTTATCGTGATTGAACTGAATCTGCTGATAGTCTGCGAACTTCATCTCGCGGAACTGAGAAGGAAGGTTGCTCTTCGGGGCTTCGAAACCTTTCGCCGCCAGATCCTGCGCCTGCTTGGCGACATCATCAATAGAAAAGGCCCAAGCCGGCGAACTGAACAGCGTGAACAATACGGTCGCACCTAACCAACGAACGCTCGCGGCGCGTGGTTGTCCGGATAATATATTAACTAGCACATCCCCCCCTATTCGTGTGCTCAAAGCATTTAAATCCATATTAATGGATTACTCAGCTTTCCGACAACATGATAAATGGATGGTTCATGTTTACGGCTCATTGTTTAAGCAGCTGATGGAACACCAGCGTAGCAAGCCGCGCAACAAGACGCTATGGAAAAATGCGGGGGGCTATAGTAGGGTTCCGGATAACAATTTAACGTTTGACGACTTATTAAGCGTGTTAATGAGCACCCGATTAAATCACCAGCGGTAATCTATGACTAAAGGCAGCAAACAGCGCGAGTTTTTCCTCGACTCCATCAGAGCCTATTTGATGTTGCTCGGCATTCCGTTTCACCTCTCCCTCATTTATTCCAGCCACGCCTGGGCGGTGAACAGCGCGTCGCCCTCCTTCTCGCTCACGGTGCTGAACGACTTCATCCACGCCTTCCGCATGCAGGTGTTCTTCGTGATATCCGGCTACTTCTCCTACATGCTTTACGAGCGCTACGAGCGCCACCAGTGGCTGAAGGTCAGGCTGGAGCGGGTGGCGATCCCGCTGTTGAGCTCCATCCCGCTGATCACGGTGCCGCAGTTTTTCATGCTGAAATATTTCACCGACAAATTAAACGGCTGGGATGAATTTTCTCTCTATCAGAAAATAAATGTAACAGTTTGGGAATTGGTTTCTCATCTGTGGTTCTTATTGACGCTGTCATTGTTAACCTGCGCCTGTTTTTATCTGTTCCGTAAAATCAAGCGGCAAACCCGTGAACATATTCCAATGCTAATAAACAGAATGCGTGGATTAGGAAACATCTCACTGTATTTCTTTATTTATGCGGTATGCTACTCGGCCGCGCACCGCATTATTTTAATTTTCGCCCCGCAGCTATTATCCAACGGCCTGTTCAATTTCGTGGTGATGGAGACGATGTTCTACCTGCCGTTCTTCCTCCTCGGCGCCTATGCGTTTAAGTATGTGTGGCTTAAGGAGATTTTTCTGCGCCGCTCGCCGCTGGCGCTGCTCGGTTCGCTGCTGCTGTTTATCGCATATATGCTGAACCAAAAGCTGTTGGCGCACAGCAGCTATATGTTCGAGCTGGAAGTGGTGATCAAAACCCTAATGGGGATCCTGATGACCAACGTCGTGTTCTCTTTCGGGCATAACCTGCTGAATTATCACTCTCCGCGCATCACCTATCTGGTCAACGCCTCGCTGTTTATATATCTGGTGCACCATCCGCTGACCCTGATATATGGCGCTTTCGTGACGCCGTATATCGGCAACAACCTGTTGGGATTCTTGCTGGGCCTGCTGTTTGTGTTCTCTCTGGCCTTCGCGCTATATGAACTGCACAAGCGCATTCCGGCGCTGCGCTTCCTGTTCTCCGGCAAACCACAATAACCTTGCCCCCTGTTTGCAGGGGGGCTTCTGTCATATTGCCGCCGCGTAAAAAGCCTATACTGGTCGTTTGCATGCAGAGCACGCATTGCTCAGCCTGGCGTCGCCCGTTAGGGCAAAGTGATACGGCTGCATAGATAACCTAGCCGTTATAACTGCAATGCATAAGTAGAAATCCGGATCCCTGCCTTACGGTAGTGATTGGGCTCAACACCCCCGAAGGGCTGCGCGATCGTTTAATTTATTCGATGGCGTTAGCTGCATCTCCCTTCCGTCACGACAGAGAGGATTTTGAATGACCGATAAGAACACCCCGGCTCAAGAAGCCGTAGCGGAAAACGCCACCCTGCTGAAGATCCTCGGCAGGTTGCTGTCCGCGCTGGACGCTTCGATCAGCGGCAAAGAACGCAGCGTTTTGGTCGCTGAGCTTTCCAACTTCAATCTCGACGGCATTTCTGAAGCGGAAAGCAAGCTGGCCACCGAGCTGATCAAACGGGCGCTGGAATCGCTCGATCATTAATCCTACCGCGCCTGCAAACCATTAAGCCTGCCTGCGCGGGCTTAATGGTTTTTCCCACCGTGCAAACCCGGCATTGTTGCCAAAACCGAAATACAGCAGCCTGATAATGTTGGATAAAAGGCAGAATTTCCCCTCTTCCCCTCACTTTCTTAGTTTAATCGCACCAACGGGCAATAATTGATCGATTGTTTTCGCAATCAGCCTTGGCGTTTTACCCACTAAACACGTTATCATCGAAACACGCGCAGTGCCCCCTATCCCCCAGTCTAAGGAGAGCAATATTTTGGATGCCAGCACCATTAACAGCTTGTTCGTCATCGGTGCCGTGCTGGTGGGGGCAAGCATTCTGCTCAGCTCATTTTCTTCCCGGCTCGGCATTCCGATCCTGGTGATCTTCCTGGCGATCGGCATGTTGGCCGGCGTCGATGGCCCCGGCGGCATCGTCTTCAGCAATTACCCGGTCGCTTATCTGGTCAGCAACCTCGCGTTGGCGGTGATCCTGCTCGACGGCGGCATGCGTACCCGGGTCAGCTCTTTCCGCGTCGCCCTGTGGCCGGCACTCTCTCTCGCCACCGTCGGCGTAGTGATCACCGCCGGCCTGACCGGCATGGCCGCCGCCTGGCTGTTCAATCTCGATCTGCTGCAGGGGCTGCTGATCGGCGCCATCATCGGTTCCACCGACGCCGCCGCGGTCTTCTCTCTTTTGGGGGGCAAAGGTTTGAACGAACGCGTCAGCGCCACGCTGGAGATCGAATCCGGCAGCAACGATCCGATGGCGGTGTTTCTCACCATCACGCTGATTGCGATGATCGCCGCCGGGGAAACCGCACTGAGCTGGACCTTCCCGCTGCATCTGATGCAGCAGTTCGGCATGGGCATCGTCTTCGGTCTGGGCGGCGGCTGGCTGCTGCTGACGCTGATCAACCACATCAAACTGGCGGACGGCCTCTATCCGCTGCTGGCGGTAAGCGGCGGTATTCTTATTTTCGCGCTGACCACCGCGCTGGACGGCAGCGGCATTCTGGCGGTGTATCTGTGCGGCCTGCTGCTGGGCAACCGGCCGATCCGCAACCGTCACGGCATCGTACAAACCTTCGATGGCCTCGCCTGGCTCAGCCAGATCGGCATGTTCCTGGTGCTCGGGCTGCTGCTCAACCCGCACGAGCTGCTGCCGATCGCCATCCCTGCCCTGCTGCTGTCGCTGTGGATGATCCTGTTCGCCCGCCCGCTGTCGGTGTTTATCGGCCTGCTGCCGTTCCGCAGCTTTACCCTGCGCGAGCGCGGCTTTATTTCCTGGGTCGGCCTGCGCGGCGCGGTGCCGGTGATCCTGGCGGTGTTCCCGATGATGGCCGGGCTGCCCAACGCCCAGCTGTTCTTCAACGTGGCGTTCTTCGTGGTGCTGGTCTCCCTGCTGCTGCAGGGCACCACACTGTCGTTCGCCGCCAAAAAAGCCAAGGTGATCGTGCCGCCGGCGCTGACGCCGATCTCCCGCGTTGGGCTGGACGTGCACCCGGAAAACCAGTGGGAACAGTTCGTGTATCAGCTTTCGGCGGAAAACTGGTGCGTCGGCGCGGCGCTGCGTGAGCTGAAAATGCCGCCCAATACCCGCATCGCCGCCCTGTTCCGTGGCAAAGAGTTGCTGCATCCTAGCGGCAGTACCCGGCTGCGGGAGAACGATATTCTGTGCGTCATCGGCCATGAGCACGATCTGCCGATCCTCGGCAAGCTGTTCAGCCAGGCGCCGGCCGTCACGCTCGACGAACGCTTCTTCGGCGACTTTATCCTGCAATCCGACGCCCGTTTAAGCGACATCTCGCAGGTTTATGGTCTCAATCTGCAAGACGACGTCGACGAGCAGCAGACGCTGGGGCAGTTCGTCATTCAGCTGATCGGCGGTGAACCGGTGATCGGCGACCAGGTGGAATGGGACGGCCTGACCTGGACCATTGCCGAAATGGACGGCAATCAAGTCAGCAAGATAGGCGTCCGAATCGTAACCGACTGACGCTACCGCGGGCGGCGTTACACGATGAGGGAACTTCTGGCCTTAAGAACGTTCTTAATCACTATCATGATGCATGAAATAGCGCGTCGCTGAACGATATCCCTTTGATATAAAAACCTAACAGCGGCGTCCACAGGGATTAAGGATGTGAACGGCAAGACTCGATTTCTTTCGGTGATGATGCTCATGGCGCTGGGCGTAGCGGCAGCCGATCTCAGCATCGCCGGTTTGGTCCATAGACTTTTAATTGGATAATTTCAACGTGACGCAGCAGGAACAAGAAAAAGACATTCTGGGGAAAATACTGGTGACGGTGTCCGCGCTTTGCCTGATTCTGGTGGCGGCGTTCCTGATCTGGGGATTCGTGCTGGATTGACGCCGCGCGACGCTCAGACATAAAAAAAACCGCCGCGGCGGTTTTTTTTATGGGTCAGGCAATCAGATCTTGCAGCCTTCGCAGTCCGCTTCGTCTTCGAGGAACTCGGGGACCTCTTTTACCTTCTGCGCCGCTTTTTCTTCGGCTTTCGCCAGTTCGGCATCGATATCAAAATCGAAAATATCATCACTCATCGCTTGGTCCTCATTCTGCTTCGCGTTCAAACGCTGAGTATAATCGACAAGCCGCCGGCCGGAAACCTTTCAGTTTGCCGCCGCCAGCTGAGGTGTTTCATCCTGCGGCTTTTTTCCGTAGGCCATGTCGTACACGTCGTAGAAGTCGATTTCGCCCTTGTTACCGATGATAACCCGCATCTTCTGTTTCAGCGCGGCGCCGATAGAGGGCTCATCCAGCAGTTGCTGCACCGCATAAGGCGACAGCGCACGGGTGAAGTACCACTCGCCGTTGTAGCAAACTCGCAGATCCAGCACCCCGATGTCCTCGAAGCGGTACACCGGCCGGATCTCGATCAGCAGCATGGCGAACATGAACAGCACGAAAGCGGTGAAGCCCAGGAAGGCATACATCCCCATGTACGGCACCTGATACATCACGGCGATCACCGCGAAATAACCGGCAAACATGGCAAGGCACAGATAGCGGTGAGTGCGGGCGAATTCGCTGTTGAAGCGCGGCTTGCCGTCCCGCCCTTCACGCCGATTGATCTGTTCAATCTCTTTAACCAAGATGCTTTTAATCGCGTCCATCGTTACAACCTTATGCTGGAAACAGCATTGCCATCAAATCTCACCGCTAAAAGTAACACAAGTACAGTTTTGCCGGGTAGATCAGTTAGCCAACTTAATGGCGGCAACTGTTATAGTTCGGCTTCAGCGCGGCTGAGCGGCTTTGCCTTGCGCAAACATGAACATGCGCTGGGCCACATCGTCGGCCTGTTTGATTTTTTGCTTTTGCGGTTCGTTGCTGCGTTGAATGGCGCGGGCGTAAGCGATTTCATGGGCCTGATCGATCATCGCGATGATCCGGTCACGCTCGGTCTTCTCCATATTGCCCAACATGGTGGTGATAATCGCCTGGTAAGCGTTGGACGCGGCGCTGAGCGCTTTCTCTCTCGCCTCAAGGGCGGCGACGCGTTGCAAGAGCTCCTGCAGTTGCTCGGAGTGAGACATATCGACCTCCTGTTGCCGGGCAGCAAGCCTGCCTGATTACAGTTTAGCAAAGGATCGAAAGAGAAAGAGGAAGGAAAGCCAGCGGTTACGGTAAAGCACACCCGAAAATCCCAACGAGGAGCCGATAGTGCAAATCAACCCGGGTGCGCTTTACGATAAGCGCGGTGAGATGAAGGAAAGAAAGCTGGCGCGCTATGCAGGACTCGAACCCGCGTCTATCAATTTTCAAGCCAAAACAAGCCATTATAAAACCAATCACTCTGCCAACTGAGTTAATAGCGCGTTCCTTCGCTTCGGGGCGCCATTATCCATAACAACATTATGGACTCAAGCTTTTTCAGCATAATACCCTGAATTTACAGATAAGTCTTAGGTTATCGATAGCGTTATGGCATTACGGCAGCTCAATAATCCGATAATCGCCGGCCATGAGCGGCTTGCACAAAATCTTGTAGCCATCGCTATCAAAATGGCTGGCCGCACTCTGGAGCCGCTGCGCCTGCGCCAGATTGCCGACCGAGCCCAGATAAAACCAATTGTGGATCACATGGTACTGACGCAGCGTCTCGCCCTGCTCCTCCAGCGCCACACGCCCGGCGAACGGCCAACAGGCGATGCGCAACTGCTCAAGCGCCGCGCTGAGCCGCAGAGCATGTTCCTGCGCCGACTCCAGGCCACAGCAGGCGCCGGCGCACTTGCGCAGGCTGTAACGGAAACAGGCTCGCCCGGCGGGCAGCTTGTCGATCCCCAGCTTGCCGTAACACAATCGATGCTCGTCGGCGATGGCGCGCAGCTTTTCCAGCGCGGCGTGGCGATTGGCAAACAGCCCGTAGAGATCGGGCGTGACGGCGAAGTCGATCTCTTTGGCGTGAGCAATCGTCACCGCATCAGCCTGTAAACGCAACGCGCACAGCTGCTTCGAGCGCCGCAGGCGTTTGTTGAACAGCGGCTGTTGTTGTTTGATCAACTGCGCCTCCAGCAGCAGCGCCCCCAACTCGCCGGCGGTCTCGACAAAGCTGATACGCCGGGTTTGGCGCAGCATTTTTGCCTCCTCCTGCGCGCGAAAATGCGCCATCACCCGGCTGCGTATATTGACGCTTTTACCGATGTAAAGCGGCAGGCTTTCGCTCTCGCCGTGGAACATATAGACGCCGGGGCCTTTGGGCAACGGTGCCAGGCAGGCGCGCAGGTGCTCCGGGTATTGATAAATGTCGAGTTCCAGCTCGAGGCGGTTTGGCATCATGGCGGTGGTATTATCCTGCTGATGAATGAGTACTGGTTTTTTACCCAGTATAACGCCCAACGCAGCCGGTTGCACACCCGGCGGATAATAACTCACCGTGATCTTTAGCGGGAAAGCCTTTACTATCCCCTTTCCAGCGGGAAAGCGCCTCACGTTTAGCGCCAGTTCAAGCTGGCGCTGCCATGATGGCAGACTGGAACCGCCGCTTTTATCGTTATGGAAAACCTGGGTATGTCATCACTGAAACTCCCCTCCCGCCGTCTGGCGTTGATCGCCGCCATCGTTTTCATCGCCGTCGCCGTCGCGCTGGCCATATTTTGGCAACGCCCGCCGCAGCAGGATTACGTTACCGCGCCGGCCCGCCTGGGCGATATCGAAAACGCCGTGCTGGCCACCGGGCGGCTGGATGCCATCGAACGCGTCAACGTCGGCGCCCGCGTCTCCGGCGAAGTCAAATCGCTGAAGGTCAAGCTGGGCGATCGCGTCACCAAAGGGCAACCGATCGCCGACATCGACGATCAGCAACAGCGCAACGATCTGCGCAACGCCGAGGCGGCGCTGAACGTAGTCAAAGCCAATATGTTAGCCAAACAGGCCTTGCTGAAACAGGCGGAGTCGCGTTTCAAACGCCAGCGCCGCATGCTGAACGACGAAGCCAGTTCGCGGGAAGACTTCGAAACCGCCGAAGCCTCACTCGCCACCACTCGCGCCGATCTGCAGGCGCTCAATGCGCAGTTGGTGCAATCGCAGATCGAAGTCGACAAGAAAAAAATCGATCTGGGCTATACCCGCGTGGTCGCGCCGATGGACGGCATCGTCATCGCCGTAGTGACGCAGCAGGGGCAAACGGTCAACTCCAGCCAAAGCGCGCCGACCATCGTCAAGCTGGCGCGGTTGGATATGATGACCATCAAGGCGCAGATCTCCGAAGCCGACATCACCCGCATTTCACCGGGGCAAAAGGCGTACTTCACGATTTTCTCCGATCCGGATAAACGGTACGACGCCACGCTGCGCACCATCGAGCTGGCGCCGGAATCGGTGATGAAAGACGACTCGCTCGCCGGCACCAGCTCCGCGTCTGGTTCCGGCACCTCGAACGCCTCGGTTTATTACAACGCGCTGCTGGACGTACCCAACCCGGAGAACCGCCTGCGCATCGCCATGACCGCGCAGGTTTCCTTACTGCTCGGCGACGCGAAGAACACCCTGCTGGTGCCGATCCAGGCGGTGCATAAAACCGAAGGAAAAGTGCAGCAGGTGCAGGTGCTGACTCAGGATCAGCGGCTGGAAACGCGCGAAGTGACCACCGGCATCACCAACAACGTCGATATTCAGATCCTCAGCGGCCTGAAAGCCGGTGAAACCGTGGTGCTGTCGCAGCCCGCCGCCAAGTCGGCTGAGGATGGCATTTTCCTGTGAACGCGATCATCGAGCTAAAAGGCATCAGTCGAACCTACACCAACGGCGGTCAGGCGCTGACGGTGTTGAAAGACATCGATTTGACCATCGCCGCCGGCGAGCTGGTGGCGATCATCGGCGCCTCGGGTTCCGGCAAATCGACGCTGATGAACATCATGGGCTGCCTCGACGTGCCGGATCGCGGCGACTACTACATCAGCGGCCAGAACGCCGCCCACCTGTCGCCGGACGAACTGGCCCGCCTGCGCCGCGAGCATATCGGCTTTATCTTCCAGCGTTACCACCTGATGCCCGATCTCAGCGCGCTGGGCAACGTCGAAATTCCGGCCATCTACGCCAACGCCCGGCGCGATCAGCGGCGGCTGCAGGCGGCGCAACTGCTGGCGAGGTTAGGCCTGGAGGGTCGCGAAGACCACAAGCCCGGCCAGCTTTCCGGCGGCCAGCAGCAGCGCGTCAGCATCGCCCGCTCGCTGATCAACGGCGGCGAAATTATCCTGGCGGACGAACCGACCGGCGCGCTGGACACCCAATCCGGCCAGGAAGTGCTGGCGATCCTGAGCGAGCTGAATCAGCGCGGCCACACCGTGGTTATCGTGACCCACGATATGAACGTGGCGCAGCATGCGCACCGCGTCATCGAGCTGCGAGACGGCGAGATCATCGCTGACAGCGGCCGCCAATCGGCGCCCGCCGCCGCGCTGTCGCCGCCGAACCGCAGTCGGCAAAGCGGCTGGCAAAGCCTGATTGACCGCACCCGCGAATCGCTGCACATGGCGCTAAAAGCGATGAACGCCCACCGCCTGCGCACCGCGCTGACCATGACCGGGATTATCTTCGGCATCGCCGCCGTGGTTACGGTGGTGGCGCTGGGCGAAGGCGCCAAGCAGCGCACGCTGGAGAATATCAAGGGGCTCGGCACCAACGTGGTGAGCATCTATCCGGGGCGCGACTTCTTCGACGACGCCATCGACAGCATCCGCACCCTGGTGCCGGCCGACGCCGACGCCCTGGCGCAACAAAGCTTCGTCGACAGCGTCAGCCCGGAGGTCAGCGCGTCCGACAGCATCCGTTTTCGCAGCAAATCCGCCACCGCCTCGATCACCGGCGTCGGGCGCGACTATTTCCGCGTCAACGGCATCACGCTGGTGCAAGGCGCCACCTTCCGCGACGATCGCAACGCGCTGCAGGAAGTGATCATCGACGACAACGCGCGCCAGGCGCTGTTCGGCGATTTTGGCGTCGAGCCGCTCGGCCAGATCGTGTTTCTCGGCTCGGTGCCGGCGCGGGTGGTCGGCGTCGCCAAAAGCGAACGCAACTATGCGCCTAACCGCATCAGCGTCTGGATGCCCTACAGCACGGTGATGTACCGTATGGTCGGCAAGACCACGCTCGGCGGCATCACCGTGCGCCTGAAGGACGACGTCGCCAGCGAAGCCGCCGTCAGCGCCATCACGCAGTTGCTGACCCAACGCCATGGCGTCAAGGATTTCATGACGTTCAACCGCGATCAGTTCCGTAAATCGATCGAGCGCACCTCGATGACGCTCAGCCTGCTGATCCTGATGGTGGCCTCGATCTCGCTGGTGATCGGCAGCCTGGGCGTGATGAACATCATGCTGGTCTCGGTAACCGAGCGCACCCACGAGATCGGCGTGCGCATGGCGGTCGGCGCGCGGCGCGGCGATATCATGCAACAGTTCATGATCGAGGCGGTGCTGGTCTGTCTGATCGGCGGCATTTTGGGCATCGCGCTGTCGTTCGCCGCCGGTTCGCTGTTCACCACGCTGGCGGGCGGCATGTTCACCGCCATCTATTCCTGGCAAGCCGCCGCGACGGCGTTTTTCTGTTCAACCTTAATCGGCATGATCTTCGGTTATCTCCCCGCCCGTAAAGCGGCAAGGATGGATCCGGTCGTTTCATTGGCCAGCGAGTAACCCATGAAAATTATCTCTCCCCTGGCGTTAAGCCTCGCCGCCCTGCTCACCGCCGGCTGCGGCAACGCCCTGAAAAGCGACTACCGGGCGCCGCAGATCAACTATCCTGCAGGGTGGCAGCACACCGCCGAAAACGCCACGCCGACGCCGTTCGACTGGCGTGATTTCCACGATCCTGAGCTCGATCGCTGGCTGCAACAGGTGATGGCCAGCAACAACGATCTGGCCGTCGCCGTGCTGCGCGTCTACCGCGCGCGGCTCGAGGCGGAACGCGTCGGCATCAGCACCGCGCCTGACGTCAGCGCCTCATTAGGCAGCAGCATTAATCGCCCGCTGTCCGAGTCCTCCGCGTGGAATAAAACCAGCAACGCGTCGCTCACCACCAGCTATGAGGTCGATCTGTGGGGCAAGCTGGCGCGCCAGCGCGACGCCGCCGAGTGGGCCAGCCAGGCTTCCGAGCAGGATCTGCAAACGGCGCGCCTGACGCTGCTGGCCGACGCCGCCACGAATTACTGGCGCATCGGCTTCCTCAATCAGCAGATCGACGTCAGCCGGGCGAGCATCGCCTATGCCAAAACGACGCTACGGCTGGCCAACGCCCGTTATCAGGCCGGCAGCATCTCGGCGCTGGACGTGGTGAACGCGGAGCAAAGCTTGCTGACGCAGGAAAGTCGACTGCTGGCGTTGCAGCACGAACGCCAACAGGCGCTGAACGAACAGGCGGTGCTGCTGGGTGCGCCTTCGGGCCAGGCCGCCATCGCGCCCGCACGCCTGCCGACGGCGGCGATGCCGCAGATCAACACCGGCATTCCCGCCAGCGTCTTGAGCCGCCGCCCGGATCTCAGCGCTAAAGAACTGCGGTTGCGCGCCGCCCTGGCCAACGTCGACGAGAAACGGCTGCAATACTATCCCGCGTTCAGCCTGACCGGCTCGCTGGGCGCCAGCAGCAGCGCGCTGCTGGAATTCCTGCGCAACCCGACGGGCAGCCTCGGCGCCGGCCTGACGCTGCCGTTCCTGCAGTGGCGGCAAATGGGCGTGGAGATCAAGATCGCCCGCAACGACTATGAACAGCAGGTGCTGGCGTTCAAACAGGCGCTGTACAAGGCGATGGGCGATGTGAACAACGCCCTGTCATTGCGTACGCAGCTGCTGGCGCAGGAGACGCAGTTGCGCGCTTCATTGGCGCTGGCGCGCAAATCGGAGCGGCTGAACGAGGTGCGCTACCGGCAGGGCGCCGTCACCATTACCGACTGGCTAAACGCTCAGGAGCAACGCCGTCAGGCGGAACTGGCGGTAGACGAAAACCGCTTCGCGCAGTACCAGAACCTGGCGAAAATCTATCTGGAGTTCGGCGGTTCGTCGGCGCCCTAATCCAAACTGCCTGGCCAGTTGGCCAGGCGTTTTTTTAGCGGTGAACACATCAATTTTTCCTGTTTTATCTCCCGTACTCTCTATACTTGAAACATCGTCAATCAGACGAAAAACCGTCAAATAGCACAATTATTAGACTATTCTCGCACCAAATCGGTGCAAATACTTAAGTTAAACTGCTGAATTTGATCGCCGCAAGATATAACGTTAAGCTATAGATGCAAAATAATTAGTCACCTAAATGACATAACCTTGGCATAAACGACGATATTTTGTGATCCACATCTCAACTTAAATGTGGATAATGAATCGTTTTGAATCGCGATTCGATTAGCCGATTTGATAACTCGAAAACAACAGTGAACGGAGATGACGCTTTCACGAACAACGAATAATTCATTAAGGGATGATTATATGAAGTTAAGAAAAAAACGACATAAACCGATGCACATTAACGACATCACCATCATCGATGACAGCAAACTCAAGAAGGCGATCACCGCGGCGGCCCTGGGCAACGCGATGGAGTGGTTCGACTTCGGCGTATACGGCTTTGTCGCCTATGCGCTTGGCCAGGTCTTCTTCCCCGGCGCCTCTCCCGGCGTACAAATGATCGCCGCGCTGGCGACCTTCTCCGTGCCCTTCCTGGTGCGTCCGCTCGGCGGCCTGTTCTTCGGCGCTATGGGCGACAAGTTCGGCCGGCAAAAAGTTCTCTCGGTCACCATTATCATCATGGCGGTCAGCACCTTCTGTATCGGCCTGATCCCGTCCTATGCGTCGATCGGCATCTGGGCCCCGATCCTGCTGCTGCTGGCCAAACTGGCGCAGGGCTTCTCCGTCGGCGGTGAATATTCCGGCGCGGCGATCTTCGTCGCCGAATACTCGCCGGACCGCAAACGCGGGTTTATGGGAAGCTGGCTGGATTTCGGCTCCATCGCCGGCTTTGTGATGGGCGCAGGCGTAGTGGTGCTGATCTCCAGCATCGTCGGCGAAGCCAACTTCCTCGACTGGGGCTGGCGCATTCCGTTCTTCATCGCCGCCCCGCTGGGCCTGATCGGTCTCTATCTGCGCCATGCGCTGGAAGAAACCCCGGCGTTCCAGCAGCACGTGGATAAGATGGAGAAAGAGGATCGCAACGCCATCGAAAATCCGCCGAAAACCTCGTTCAAAGAGATCGCGGCCAAACACTGGAAAAGTTTGCTGGTGTGCGTCGGTATCGTGATTTCCACCAACGTGACCTATTACATGCTGTTGACCTACATGCCGAGTTACCTGTCGCATAACCTGCACTACTCGGAGGATCACGGCGTTCTGATCATCATCGCCATCATGATCGGCATGCTGTTCGTGCAGCCGGTGATCGGCCTGACCAGCGACCGTATCGGTCGTAAGCCGTTTATCATCGGCGGCAGCATCGGCCTGTTGGCGCTGGCGATCCCGTGCTTCATTTTGATCAACAGCAACGTCATCGGCCTGATCTTCGTCGGTCTGCTGGTGCTGGCGGTCCTGCTCAACTCCTTCACCGGGGTAATGGCCTCGATTCTGCCGGCAATGTTCCCGACGCACATCCGCTACAGCGCGCTGGCGATTTCGTTCAACATTTCGGTACTGATCGCCGGTGCGACACCGACCGTCGCTGCCTGGCTGGTCGAAGCGACCGGCAACCTGTACATGCCGGCCTACTACCTGATGGTTGTGGCGGTGATCGGTCTTATCACCGGTCTGTACATGAAAGAGACCGCCAACAAGCCGCTGCGCGGCGCGACACCGGCCGCTTCTGACCGTACCGAAGCGAAAGAACTGCTGCAGGAGACCTACGACAACATCGAACAGAAAGTCGAGGACATCAACGCGCAGATCGCCGAGCTGGAAAAGAAAAAGCAGATCCTGATAGACCAGCACCCCAAGCTGGACTGATCGCCGCTGAAAGCCACCCGTTTGGGTGGCTTTTTTACTTTGATTTCAAAAGAAATAATGCGCAGCGCATTTTTATGACAATCAGGATTGGTGGTACGTTTTGCCGCACACTCTTTATTGATGAAGAACATGATCATGAGCAAAATGAACCTTCCCATCATCATCGGCATCCTGGTGATGCTGACCCTGTGGCTCGGCGCGCTTTTCAACATTGGCGATATCACCTTCAACATTTCACGTCTGTTTCACTGGATTGAAAGCCAACGCGGCTAACCCGACGCCGCCGCAGGCGGTGGGAAACTTCGGCTATGATTGATAGACGTTACGCCATTTTCCGAGACTGTCGCTCGCGATAAAGAGGACCGCATCATGACCGACTATGAGTTCTACAATCAGATCCTGACCCGCCTGGCCGCCAATCACCCTGGCACGCTGGATGAAAAAACCTACGAACTGTGGAAGCAGGACGCCACCAGCCCGCACGCCTTCGCCGATCCCTTCGCCTATCTTAAAACCAAGGGGCTGATACAAGCCTATGTGATGAGCGACATCGACGAGAACAACTATGATATCGATCCGCACCAAACGCGGATCACCACCGCCGGTCTCGAGTTCATACGCAACGGCGGGTTTAAGTAAGCAACAAAAAACCGCCGGGCGGCGGTTTTTTATCCTAAAAAGCCTGCGGCCGGTGGTTCAGGCGGGGAAAGGCCGATAAAAAATGCGCAGCACTTCGTTGTCGCCCTGGCGTGAAAAACCGCCTTCCGGCTGCCAGCGCAGATCGCGCGCCAGATTGAGATTTTCCCAACCGACCGCGCCGCCCACGCCGATGCAAAGATTTTTATTGCCCGCGGCAAATCCCGCACCGGTGCCGATCATGGCATGCAGCAATCGGGGCGCCGCCGCGTCGCGCATGGAAAATATACCGATAAAACATCCCTGCGGCGCGCGCAGCATATCCGCCATGGTGCGGATCTCGGTATCATCAGGGCTGACGAAATGTTTATATTGCTTATCGAACACCGTCAGCCACAGCTGCTTGTATTTCGCCTTGCTGAGCGCGCCTGAACGGTGGGCGCAAAGCACCACCGCATCCCAGCACATCTCCCCGCTCAACGAAAGGTACTCTTCCGTATCGGCTTGCGGCTTGTCGGCGTAATGCCGCGCAAACTCAGCCGCATTCAAATGCGGCGGCACGGCCTGTTTGGCAACGTCACTCTTGTAGCGCTTGAAATTCAACCAATGCATGGGGAGTATCCTCTTCACCCGCGAGATTAATGAATCTGAAGCCGTGGATGAGACGAGCCATCACATCCAGGGCGTCGTCGGCGATGGCGGTTTCGTCGTCATTCAGACCCTGCGCCACCGACCGCTCAATCGCGTTCATCACCGCCGGAGCGCTGGTTTCTTCCCCCTGCGCCACCACGTCTAATACGGCTTTGCCGATCGCCAGACAAAGCTCATGATCAAACTCAACCTCTTTATACGGCTGCATAATCACCCCGATAAATTTTCACCCAAGAATACTAGACCACAATGGCGTATCGCGCCTGCCATCGTAGCGCAGCAAGGCATGCAGCCGAAGATAAATGCATCCGGCTCCGGGTTGATAGCCCGAAGCCCGATAAAAAAGCAGGTTATTGCGGTGCTTGTTCGGTGGGGCGAATAATAAAACAAGTGGCGGTTGCCGAAGCCAGCAGCTTCCCTTCCGCCGTTTTGAGCGTGCCTTCAGCGAAAGCGACGTTCTTCGCCGCATAGACCAGACGCCCCTCGGCGATCAGATCAGTTTCTTTCGGCACAGGGCGCAACATTTTAACCTGCAGATCGACGGTGCCATAGCCAATCCCCGCGCCCAGCGTACTGTGCACCGCGCAACCGGTCACCGAGTCCAAAACCGTGGCGGCGAAACCGCCATGTACGCCCCCCAGTGGATTCAGATGGCGCCCGTCGGCCCGCGCCGCGATGCGAATATATCCCTCTTCCACCGCGACCGGTTTCATGGGCACGGTTTCAGCGATCGAGGCCGGTGGGATCTTGCCAGCCATCGCAGCCTGTAATAACGCCAGCCCGGTCATTTTTGTCGGATCCATTGCTCTCTCCTCTGGTGGTAAACCGGTTATATAGGAGAGGTCTGACCTCTTAACTTGCTTTTTCGTGCTGATGTCGTCAGCCGCCTGCTCTTCAGATTCTCTGAACGTGACCGTCATCACTCTTTAGAGCTAATAACCACAATTTTTTAGCGCCTTTAGATTTAAAACAACTTTCTACTGTAAACACCGCCGGAAACTGAACGCAGTTAAGTTCAACATTATTAAGGCGTATCTATCATGGATTTCTTTCTGCAATTAGCGGTTATATTGGCATGCCTGCTGTATGGGGCGCGTAAGGGCGGCATTGCGCTGGGGTTACTGGGCGGTATCGGTTTGATGATCCTGGTGTTTGGCTTTCACCTGCAGCCCGGCAAACCGCCGGTAGACGTGATGCTGGTGATCATCGCGGTGGTGGCGGCCTCCGCCACCCTGCAGGCCTCAGGCGGGTTGGACGTCATGCTGCAGATCGCCGAGCGGATGCTGCGGCGCAACCCGCGTTATGTCTCGATCATCGCCCCCTTCGTCACCTGTATTCTCACTATCCTGTGCGGCACCGGCCATGTGGTGTACACCATCTTGCCGATCATCTATGACGTGGCGATCAAAAATAATATCCGCCCGGAACGGCCGATGGCGGCCAGTTCGATCGGCGCGCAGATGGGCATTATCGCCAGCCCGGTCTCGGTGGCGGTGGTGTCACTGGTGGCAATGCTCAGCAGCTACACCTTCAATGGCCGCCATCTGGAATTCCTCGATCTGCTGTCTATCACCATCCCTTCGACGCTGTGCGGCATTCTGGCGATCGGCATCTTCAGCTGGTTCCGCGGCAAAGACCTGGACAAAGACCCGGAGTTCCAGAAGTTCATCTCGGTGCCGGAGAACCATCGCTATGTCTACGGCGACGCCGCTACCCTGCTGGATCGGGTATTGCCGCGCAGCAACTGGATCGCCATGTGGATTTTCCTCGCCACCATCGCCCTGGTGGCGGTGCTGGGAGCCTTTTCCGGCCTGCGGCCCAGCTTCGGCGGCAAGCCGCTCTCCATGGTTCTGGTGATCCAGATGTGCATGCTGATGGCCGGGGCGTTGATCGTTATCATTACCCGCACCAACCCGGCGTCTATCTCTAAAAACGAGGTGTTCCGTTCCGGCATGATCGCCATCGTGGCGGTGTATGGCGTCGCCTGGATGGCGGAAACCATGTTCGGCGCGCACCTGGCGCAGATCGAGGCCACACTGGGTGTGTTGGTGAAAGAGTACCCTTGGGCCTATGCGCTGATCCTGCTGCTGGTGTCGAAATTCGTCAACTCGCAGGCCGCCGCACTGGCGGCGCTGGTGCCGGTGGCGCTGGCGATCGGGGTTAACCCCGCCTATATCGTCGCTTCGGCGCCGGCCTGTTACGGCTATTACATTCTGCCAACCTACCCCAGCGATCTGGCGGCAATCCAGTTCGATCGCTCCGGCACCACCCGCATCGGCCGCTTCGTGATCAACCACAGCTTTATTCTGCCCGGCCTGATCGGCGTCAGCGTCTCCTGCGTCTTCGGCTGGATCCTCGCTGCGGCGTTCGGTTTCTTATGAGTTGTACTTCGGAGCCCTGCGGGGCTCCCTGCAAACAGGATGACAATCCATGGGTATAAGGCATGACAAGACAGGAAGGAATGCGGGGGGAATGCGAATTACAAAAACAAAAAAACCGCCTCTCGGCGGTCTACGACATTACTACTTATTGCTTTGATTATTCGGTATTTTTATTCCCTGGTACCCGGGGCGGGACTTGAACCCGCACAGCCATAAGCCGAGGGATTTTAAATCCCTTGTGTCTACCGATTTCACCACCCGGGCTCGGGAAAGTTGGAGGCGCGTTCCGGAGTCGAACCGGACTGGACGGATTTGCAATCCGCTACATAACCGCTTTGTTAACGCGCCTTTATTCTGTTTGCCTTTTCAGGCCAAAGCCGGTGACTCACCCACTTCGTTTTGTTCTTTTCAATCGCGATGTTGAAATTGCTTATCTTAAGCATCTGATTCTTAAGTAATTTATTTCGTTATCGCCGAATCGATGGACTGCATTATGGACTAAACCCCCCACCTTGGCAACCCCCCGAAATAGCAAAAAGTTCTCTAACGCTTTCAACTGCTTATTTTGTGGGCGCACTGTTCACAATGCCAACGGAAAGGCAAGCGGAATGTTGATTTTATATGCATTGGCTCAGGGATTCACGGGCAAATCGGATCTTTTTTCTCGACAGGAATCGCTTACCCGTGCCCTCCCCGGCTTTTCATTTGCTTATGATCATGGGGTACCGGGCAAAGCATCATCATGGGGACATCGCGTAATCTTCGATGCACACGCATAGAGTCGCCGGCAACGGTGAGACAGATTATCTGCCCCGTCACACCTTCTGCTTTCCCTGACCGCAATCCCTCGCCCCTGACAGCGATTGCCGCATCGTTCGGCCGATACATCAAGCCGGCTAAAGCCGGCTACCGAGTTCGAGTAAGAAATCAACAGCCAGTCTGTTTCGGGCAGAAGCATGACGCGCCTTTTCATACACAACAGACAACGGCGCGCCAACGCTGTCAAACTCGTTCAGAACGGTGACAAGCCTGCCTGCAGCTAACGCCGGTGCCACAACGTAATGCGGCGCCTGAAGAATGCCCTGCCCACCTTCAGCCAATGCCAGCAGCACGGCGACGTGATCGCTGGCCAGTGGTCCGATAGGAAAGTGGCGATATGCTTCCCCGGATCGGGAGAATGTCCAGGTACGAAACTGGCCGCTATTGGCCATGATATAGCGTAGGCAAGCATGTTCGCCAAGATCGCCGGGGAAACTGGGTGCACCATGCTGCTGCAGATAAACCGGCGCCGCAACGGTCAGGAAACGATGTGGCGGCAAAGCGCGCGCAACCAGACGAGAATCCGGCACTTCGCCCAACATAACAGCCAGATCGAAACGTTCGGCCGTCATGTCAACATGTCGGTCGGTCAATGTCAGCTCGATATCTAGTCCCGGATGGGCAACCAGCCACTCGCTGAGTGCCGGCGCAACCACGCATTGACCAAAACTCACTGGTACACAAATCCGCAGTTTTCCGCGCCACGGTTGGGCGCTACCACCCAGCAGACTGCGTGCGTCCTCAATGGCCGTCATGCCGTGCCGGCAAACGTCGAAGAAAACTTCGCCATCGCCGGTCAATGTGATCTGCCGCGGTGAGCGGTGGAATAATTTCACGCCAAGTTCTGCTTCCAGACGCGCCACCGACTTGCTCACCGCAGAAGGCGTAATACGCAGCACACGTGCAGCGCGCGTGAAGTTACCGGCTTCGGCGGCTCTGACAAAGGTGCTGATATCACTGAATGGATCCATTCTTATTATTCCCTTAATTCACAGTAACTTTGATTATAAAGGCATTATCATTCCTGTTCATCATCCATATAGTTATTCCTCCACTAACTGATGAGGGATACAACATGTTGAAATTTACCAACGGTCTGTTTTCGCGACTATGTTTGCTTTCTACTATGGCTGTAACGGCAAGCCAAGCCGCAGCAGCTGCGACTAACTTAATACCGCAACAACAGCCGAAAGAAGAGCGTGCGGCGCTGGTCATGATCGAGTTCGTCAATGAGTGGCTGGATCCGCAAGGTAAGTTGCATGGTTTGATCCAGGACAAGCGATCGCTCGCCCGTTCCCAGGAAGCGGGCAAACGCGCCCTGGAGGCTGCTCGCCAGGCGGGGATGCCAGTCATTCACGCTACGCTGCAACTGTCGCCAGACTACCGTGAACTCGGGCGCAAACCATTTGGGCTACGCGGCGCCATCCCCAAAGCCGGCACCTGGCAAAAACAGGATAAAGGCTGGCAGTTCTATCCACCATTCGCTCCGCGATCAAATGAGTTTGTCATCAGCGGGCGTGCGGGTGCCAGCGCATTCGCCGCCTCCGATTTGGACAACTATCTGCGCGGGCAAGGCATAACCCGGCTGTACCTGGCCGGTTACGCCACCCACGTCTGCATCGAGTCCACATTACGCGCCGCACACGATCTGGGCTATGAGCCAGTGATCCTCAGCGACGCGACGGCCGCTTTCACCGCACAGCAACAGCAACACGTTCTGAACGACGTAGTGCATCATTTTGGCTGGGCCATGATGACACAAGCGTTTATCGAAACTCTGTCTTTCGGCGATCAGACAGCGCTGAAAGCGAGATCCACCAACTCCCCGGAGCCCGCACAATCGCTGCGTCTGCTGACGGCCCCAGGCCAGAAAATCCCCGGCGTCTCCGGCGCTGCGCAAACACAGAGTGGTCTGCTGTTTCTCAGTGGCCATGTCCCAGTAACCGCTGACAACAAAGTTCCTTTAGGGCTGGAGAAGCAATTGGAATTGGCATTCAAGAATTTGAACGACACGCTGCAGCATGCGGGCAGTTCACCCGAAAATATTGTCAGAATGACGCTGTACGTGCGCAATTATCGTCCCGAACAGTTGGCCACAATTCGCAAGATCCGCGATCGTTGGCTCAAAGGGCATGAACCCGCCAGCGCCTTGATCGGCGTAGAAACTCTGTTCCGACAAGATGTGCTGGTCGAAATCGATGCGGTTGCTGTACCCGCCGCATCTCAAACCGCAGTCTGATCCCAATCGTTGTGGTAAGTTGAAGGGCATTTTATCGCACCGCCGCTTTATTAAATGTGGCGGTGCAGTTAGCCTGCGATCGCCTCTACGATAAAAAGGATTTCATCATGCCGCACGCAACCTTATTAGCTCAGTTAAAAGCGCGGTTGGGTGAGCCGCCGGACATCAGCCCTTTCCCCCCGCAAGAACTTGGAAAACTGTGGGCGGACATTCACCGTCTGGCGAACGATGTCGAGCATCCGGAGTTCAGGACGCTGGCGTACCATATCAGGCAACACACCAAAACGTTAGGCAAGGTTCCCGCCTTTGATAACGCTACCGCCATTGACGTTTTGCGCAACCTTGTTTGTTGGGAAGACGCGGTACTTTGCATTGCCGGCTTGACGGCATCGCCATCGCCGACACTGGCCACAGAGCTGCGCCGGATCCTGACTACGGGCGCCCCGCAACAAAAGGAGCCGGCCTTCTGGGCGTTACGGCGTTACGAAGCCCACGTATTAACCAGATATACCGATGATGAGATTCGCTCGCGCCTGCAGCAGGCCGTGATGACGCAGCACGCCCAGGACCCGTATGTGTTAAGTGAGTTCGCCGTGCTCTCTCGCCTCAGCCTCGCCGGCGCCCTGACGCTCTGCCAGTCGCAAACCGCCTACTATCAACCTCAGTCGCTCTACGACGACAGGAACGACATGCAGATTCTGAGCGACGAGCCTGCCTATATGGATTTTGCCCGGACCGCGTTGGAACAGGCGCTCAGGCACCTCGAAGCCATCCGGCGGGCCGAGCTACCCTATAAGGCCGACTGCGCCTTCTCAGTCGATGACGCGCATATTATTGCCCGGGCGGCTCGCATTACGGCGTGGCGAGATGAGCGCTGGTTCGGTCCGTTGATCGAACAGCTATTGCCGCAGGTTGCCGTTGCGCCCACCATGGCCAAGACCGCGCCCTCTCAGGCACTGGCCATCGCCCTGGGACATTCAATTCAGGCGGCACCCACGCCGGAAGGTGTCAAGGCACTGCGCTATACGCTAGAGTCGGTTCGTCATGCCGGGATTAAAAAGAAACTGGGGCGCAATGTAAAACCCGCAGAACGCAACCTGGCCGAACGCCCCGATATGGCGCTGAAATTAAGCGGCCAACTGCCCGCCGGGAAAAGGCAAACCGCCATGCTCGCATCTTGCCTCGAGGCCAGTATGTGGCTAGGCAGTGAGTTCACCTATCATGACTGGCATTCACAGTTGCACAACTCTCCGGCCGGCGCGCCGTTAGCGCATTCTCTGATTTGGCTGGCTCGCTGCCCGGGCCAGCCCGACCGCGTATTTGTGCCGCTGGACGGCGCTCTGGACGCTCACGGGCAGCCCCTGGACTTGCCGAATGACGCCGAGATTCTGCTGTGGCATCCGTTGATGGCGGATGAAGGTGAACGGCAGGCGTGGCGCACATTCATTATCTCACGTCGCATCGCCCAGCCGTTCCGTCAGGCCTACCGCGAGTATTACTTCCGCTCCGCCGATTTTTCCGGGTATTTACTGGCACTTCGCCCACTGTTGGGCCTTGCCCGGCAGCAAGGATGGCATATCGACGCCGGCGGCGTGGGCCTTGCGCGCCGCTTCGGTGAGTATCAGGCGCTGTTCGCCGTGAATGCCAAACTCTATCCTGGAGCCGATGGCTGGGGAGCGTCAGGTGCATTGACGGTCAATCGGCAAATCAACGGGCAGTGGGAGCGTATCGCCCCCGAGGCTCTGCCGGCAATCACGTATTCGGAGATGTGCCGCGCCGCAGATCTGCTAATCAGCCGCACGGCGTTAGCGGAGGGCGATGCCTTGGCCTCCGGCGCTTCGCCGCAACAGCGGGCGCGTCACCTGAGTTATCTGACGGAAACCTCTAACATCGCTAACCTGCGCCGTGAAACGCTACGCCACATTTTCCACCAGCCCATCGCCGCAGGCAGGCTCACCGTAGAGACAAATCATCTGCGCATCGCCGACTATGCGTTGCATCTGGCGACGGGCCGAGTCACCCGCGCCGGCGCACCGGCGGAATTACCGTCAACCCCAAAATCGGGCGGCAAGTCGCCGATCTTTTGGCTACCATACGATGAATCCATCCTGAGTACCATCGTCGACCGCGCAGAGATTTTATTGGCCGCGACAGGCAGCGCCAGCTGATATTCACCTTGCCTTCAGGCATTTCTGACCGAGCGCCCCCATCAGCGGAACGCACGCACCATCAGGTAAAGACTCCCCTACAGTTTCAGGCACGGGAGCGGTGCTTTATTTCCAGGATTGGTCGGCTATCTGGGCCAAAGCAGCGGCCCTGGGCGCCGCTATAGGCATGTTCCTGCGGCGCAGTGCTACTGATAACCCTGTTGTTACCTGAAATCAAAGGCAAGCAGTTGGAATGACAATCGGCAAAATGTTGCAGAGTCAATCAAATGATTGAAATCGTATTGAAAAAGGGGGCACGACGGCTACCGGAGGACAAAACGAAAAAGGGGCCAAAGCCCCTTTTTCTTACCTGCCGAATCATGAAGATTCAACAGGCTAATGTTTGGAGCGGGAAACGAGGCTCGAACTCGCGACCTCAACCTTGGCAAGGTTGCGCTCTACCAACTGAGCTATTCCCGCATTACCAGAACTGACTGATTTCTTTGCTATCTTTCGGCAATTCATCGTTGTCGTCTGATGCGATGCATTCTACTTACCTGACGTGATGAGTCAATAAAATTGTTGGCACACCACGATCGTTTGCCGCTTTTTGCAGCGTATCGATCACGGTTCCAGCAAATCGTTGCGTGCCGCGTTCAAATATTGGAACATCGACCAGAAAGTCAGCACCGCCGCGATATACAACAAGCCAATCGCCACATACTCTACGGAACGATCCGGCCGCCACAGCAAGCCCACCAGCGACATCATCTGCGCCATGGTTTTCACTTTGCCGATCCAGGACACCGCCACGCTGCTGCGTTTGCCAATTTCCGCCATCCACTCGCGCAGCGACGAAATGATGATTTCACGGGCGATCATGGTGGCCGCCGGCAGCGTGATCCACCAGCTGTGGTAGTGCTCCGCCACCAGCACCAGCGCCACCGCCACCATCACTTTGTCCGCGACCGGATCCAAAAACGCCCCGAAGCGCGTCGTTTGTTTCCAGCGACGTGCCAGGAAGCCGTCAAACCAGTCGGTGACGGCGGCAAACACAAAGATAACGGCGCAAACCATCGGAGCCCAGTTGAACGGCAGATAAAACGCCAGCACAAAGAATGGGATCAGAACTACGCGAAACAGGGTAAGCCAAGTCGGTATATTCAATTGCATAATGCTACGGTAACTATCTGGCTAGAGTGGAAATTAAGAGTATGTTGCTACATTGCCCTCAGTGTTTCAATGCATTGTAGATCTTTTCTGCCAATGCTTGTGAAATACCCGGCACTTTTGCAATTTCCTCCACGCTGGCGTTCAACAAAGGTTGCAGTCCGCCCATATACTTCAACAGCACCTGGCGCCGTTTCGGCCCTACGCCTTCAATCAGCTCCAATGCGCTGGTATTCCTGACTTTCGCCCTTCTCTGCCGGTGACCGGTAATGGCATGATTGTGCGAATCGTCGCGGATGTGTTGGATCACATGCAGCGCCGGCGAATCCGGCGGCAGAGAAATCCCTTCACCTTCCGGCACGAAGAACAACGTTTCTAACCCTGCCTTGCGGTCGGCGCCTTTGGCGATGCCGATCAACAGCGGCTTATTCTTGTCCCAGGTAACATTCAGCGATTTGAATACGTCGATCGCCATGCCGAGCTGCCCTTTACCGCCGTCGATGAAGATGACATCCGGGATCTTTTTCTCTTCCAGCGCCTTGCCGTAACGGCGCTTCAGCACCTGCGTCATCGCCGCGTAGTCATCGCCAGGAGTAATGCCGCTGATATTGTAACGCCGATACTCCGCTCGCACGGGGCCGTTTCCGTCGAACACCACGCACGAAGCCACGGTCTGCTCACCCATGGTATGGCTGATATCGAAGCACTCCATACGGTTGATTTCCGTCAGGTTCAGCACTTTGGCCAATTCCGCCAGCCGCTGATGGATCGTCGACTGTTGCGACAGCCTGGTGGTCAACGCCGTTGCCGCGTTGGTGCGCGCCAGTTTCAGATAACGGGCGCGATCGCCGCGCGGTTTGCTTTGAATTTGGATCTTGCGCCCCGCCAACTCGGAGAGCGATTCCGCAAGCAGGTCTTTTTCCGGCAGGCTGAAATCCAGCAGGATCTCGCCGGGCAGCGTACGCGCCTGGCTGCCTTGCAGATAGAACTGGCCGACAAAGGTCTGCACCACCTCACCCATATCCGTGCCGCCCGGCACTTTAGGGAAATAGCTGCGGCTGCCCAGCACCTTGCCCTGACGGATGAACAGCACGTGCAGGCACGCCATACCGGCATCGAACGCCACGCCGATCACGTCCAGATCGTCGCTGTCGCCCGACACGAACTGCCGTTCGGTAACGCGGCGCACAGCCTGAATTTGATCGCGAATGCGCGCCGCTTCTTCGAAATTAAGCAGTTTGCTGGCTTCTTCCATACGCTCAATCAGCTGGTGCAATACCTGCTGATCTTTGCCAGAAAGAAACAGCCGCACGTAGTCCACCTGCTGCCGGTACTCTTCTTCGCTCACCAGCCCGGCAACACAAGGCCCCAGACAGCGGCCGATCTGATACTGCAGGCACGGACGCGAACGGTTGCGATACACGCTGTTTTCGCACTGGCGGATTGGGAACAGCTTCTGCAGCAGCGCCAGCGTCTCGCGCACGGCGTAAGAGTTGGGGAAAGGCCCGAAATATTCGCCTTTGGCGTGTTTGGCGCCGCGATGCACAGCCAAACGGGGATGGGTATCCGCACTGAGAAAAATCAGCGGGTAAGATTTATCGTCTCGCAAAAGAACATTATATCGCGGTTGGTACAATTTAATGTAGTTATGTTCCAACAGCAGCGCTTCTGTCTCGGTGTGGGTAACCGTTACGTCTATTTGCGCGATATTTTTAACCAGCGTCTCGGTTTTACGGCTGCTGACCTGCTGCCGAAAATAGCTGGCGAGACGCTTTTTCAGGTCTTTGGCTTTACCGACGTAGATCACCGTACCCGTGGCGTCATACATACGGTAGACGCCGGGCTGGCTGGTGACGGTACTCAGGAAGGCTTTGGCATCAAAACGGTCATTCACTGCTTAACAACGTCTCCGCATTGAACAATCCATGTCGGATGGCCAGGTGAGTCAATTCGACGTCGCCGCTGATATTCAGTTTGCTGAACATGCGGTAACGGTAGCTGTTCACCGTTTTCGGGCTGAGACTCAGTTGTTCCGAGATCTCATTCACTTTTTTGCCTTTGGTGATCATCAACATGATCTGTAACTCGCGTTCAGACAAGCAGCTGAACGGCGTTTCAGCCTGCGGTTCCAACTGACTCAGGGCCATCTGCTGTGCGATATCAGACGCGATATAGCGCTGCCCGGCATGCACGGAACGCAAGGCGTTAATCACTTCCTGCGGCGCGGCGCCCTTGCTCAGGTAACCGGCGGCACCCGCCTGCATCACCTTCGCGGGCAAAGGGTTTTCAGTATGGATGGTCAACATGATGACTTTGACGTCGGGTGCATAACGCACAATCTTGCGCGTGGCTTCCAGCCCACCAATGCCCGGCATATTCATGTCCATCAGCACGATATCGACAGCGTTGCCGCGGCACCATTTTACGGCGTCTTCACCGCACTGAGCCTCACCGACAACTTTTATACCTTTGATATCTTCAAGAATGCGTCGTATCCCTGCGCGCACCAGTTCGTGGTCATCAACAAGAAGAACGCTAATCAAGGAAAAATCTCCAAAAAAAGGGAGTAACGCAATCGGCCTCTGTTTTCGCCAGAGATATTACTTGTTTTTCAGACAAGAATGAACACAGATTAATACATACTTCCGAATAACTTTGCGGAGCAGAGCTGATTTTTCAATTTTAGCCGTCTATGCCGCCGATAAATCGTCACGTCGGAAAAGATCGGGCGACGAAAATAATTTCGTCGCGCTGCGTCTGACACAGGATAGCGCGACAATCATGCCGCGAGGGAGAAATCTGTGTAAGCAATCACGACATGAATAATATTAACACGGCTGTTGGCTGTTTGTAATCATTTGATATTTAAAGGCGTAACAAAATCCGCGGCCAACGTGGGTCCGGCAACCCTCGGTCGAAACTATTATTCCCGGCAAACGCCGGTAAAATCGGCGCCTCCGCCCCCAGTAATTATAATAACCCCGATTGTTCAACAATAACGTACCGGAAAAATACTTGTTAACCACCTCGAAATAACTTGCCGAGAGTAGATGATTCAGACAGGCAACGAGCGAACGTTGCCCACCCGCGAGACCTGAGCAAGCCCGGTGCAGATGACAGACTCATGCTATGCTATACTCCGCGCCCAGTTAAATTCGCCGCCGCGCCCGGGGCTACTTTTTAGCCCGCGCGCGGTGCGCCAAAGCAGCTTGTATCAGGCTACGGCCTCAAAAAATCAGGAGAGAAAATGAGCAACGTTGATTTCACTACGTCTGCAAACCCGGAAATCTTGGCGACCGAGGTTGCCTGCCTCAAAGCTACGCTGACGCTGATCTTGAAGTCGATCGGCCAGGCCGACGCCGGGAAAGTCATCATCAACATGGAACGTTTCATCGCGCAGATTGAAGATCCGACTCAGGCAGAAATCTTCAAGAACAGCATTCAGCAAATCAAGCACGCTTACCGTCAGTAAGCGTTGCGCCCCAGACCCGCACTTCTTGTGGGTCTGCTTTTCACCACGCTACGCCACACCCCATTGATCTTGCACGCGCTTTCGGGCAGTGTGTTGACTTTCCCCCCCACACCCGAGACCGTTATGGGCATCCTTGTCAAAGCGCTGATCGGCGCGCTGGTCGTGGTTCTAATCGGCCTGTTGGCCAAAACGCGCAACTATTATATCGCCGGTTTAGTCCCGCTCTTTCCCACTTTCGCCCTGATTGCGCATTACATTGTCGGCAGCGAACGTTCAATTGCGGCACTGAAAACGACGCTGATTTTCGGCATGTGGGCGGTATTGCCCTACCTGGTATATTTGATTTCGCTGTATTTCCTGATTAACAGTCTGCGGCTGTCGTTAGCGCTGGGTGCGGCGGTATTGTGCTGGATTGCGGCGGCGTGGCTATTAATTACGCTGTGGGGATGGTGGCAAGGGCGTTAACGCCCTTGCCTGGGCTGTTACGGCCGCCCTGCCTGCAACACGAAGCCTCGCTGCCGATCGCCGGCGATGCGCAGATAGCGGCTTTCACCGGCGCGCAGCGTCATCGGCACGCTGCCGCTGGTTTCACGCCAAATACATAGAGAGTTCTCGATCATATCTTGCCCGATACTGACCGAAATATTGCCTGGCGGCACGCGAAACTCTGCTTTTTCTTTTGCCTCGAGTGAAGCGGCAAACTCCCCATTCACATAGACGCCAGTGCGGCAGCTGCCCGCCAGCATTCCGCTGTCGCGCACCACGACCACCGTAGCGTAAGGCGTATCCGGGATATTCTGATAGAGCATCAGACGGCTTGGGGGGGGCAACTCAGCCTGTTGCGGCGGTACGGCTTGAGTCGCACACCCCGTCAGCAGTGCAGAGGCAAATAACAACGCGGCGTAATGCTTCATCCTTGGCTCCTGAAGAAAATAATGCTTATCGTAACAAGAGAATAGCTGTCTCCAGTAGCCTTCATACCGCAGAGACGAAAAAATCGGATAACTTCCCACTCCTCTCACGAACCTGCAGGGATAAGAAGATTCTGCATTAAAGCCATTGAAATAAAGGCGATTCTTGCAGATTTAAAACTTGATCATGCCACGTTGGATATCTGCCGCAAAAGCACCACTGACGTAACTGAAACCATCCTGCGTGACATAAACCCGGGTATGACCGGTCTCTGATAACACCGCCACCATATATCCCAGGCTGATCATTTCATGGGACGGAACGTTCATCGGGGTTAGAAATCCGCGCCCACGGCACCACTGATAAAAGCGGGTTCGCCCATATCCCAACACGGCGCCAACATCGGAGAGGTGCTTAAAAGTATCATAATCCTCTGATGGTGAAGGTAAACCGTCATGACTTTCAGGCGTTTTCTTTATCCCAGACAAAATAAACTCCTTTTTTGACTCTGTCGCGTACGGTTATCCTTCCTCTAAAATGAATTTAAAAAATCCAAATTTAAAATGCAAATGAATTCCCTGTAACTAAAAAGTCTTCCCCAGAAAAAACCTGAAAATAAAACCCCAATAAAAAAACAGAAATAAAAAAATAAGGTATTAATACCGAGCATTAAATCCTTGGTATGGGTAAATATCCTAAATAAAAATAATATTCATACCCGATAAGAAAATGCTTAGCTTGCATATTATTTCCCTCATTAAAACGATGCAATTGCGGTCAGATCATTGCGGCATAAAGAGAATGAATAAAATCAATGCCACATCGTCCAGCCCTCGCCGTGAGGTCGCGGATCCTTACAGACTGCCCTCAATGCGCCACATCCTCTCTCAACGCGGCACTTCCTCAATCACACCTAAACAATAACCATTATCATTTCCAATTGTTCCGCCAGTTTATTACACTTTCCTACCTCGTCAGTTAGGAACATTCCTAGGCTGCGAGCCTCAGGATAGAGAAAGAGTTAGGGACACCATGAAGAATTGCCGTTGTTTGATTGTTTTGCCGTTATTGATGTTGACCGCCTGCACCCAATGGGAAAGGCCTGGCGCGGTTGAGAGTACCCGGAATGCCGAATATGCCGAATGCCGCAGCCGCGGATACGATCGCTTCCCCCCGGACGTGGTGCGGGACGTGGAGTTCAGCTACGAAAACAAATACATTCCTTGCGAGAAGAATAAGAAAGACTGTCCATCGGGATACCGCTACGACAAGGAGCCGTCGATTAAAACAGTGCAGACCGATCGCAATCAGTCCGCCCGAGACGCCACCATCGAAGCCTGTATGTACGGCAAAGGCTGGCGGGAGAAAACCTACTATTGGCCGCAATGGTAATGTGGCGGCGTTTGCCTGGGGCGAGATGCCGCTAACCCATTCAACCATCGTCATCACATCGGTTCAGCCCCAGCGCAACCAGCGTTTCCGTCCTGACCGGCGTTAAAGGCACACGCGGCGACGGTAAAGGCCAGCCCAAAAGCTGCCTCGCCGCCGTTGCGCAGACTTTACCCTGGCATGCCCCCATACCACAGCGGCTGCTCATCTTAGCCGTGTTCCAATCCGGCTGATGGCGTACCTGTTCCAACGTAACGTCTTCGCAGCGGCACAGTAACGTTTGCGGATTGGCCAGCGAATTCAAGCGCTCATCGAGTGCGAAGGCATTTGCCGCCGCCGTGGCGAAACGACGCCACCGCCGCCGCTGCGCCGCCAGGCGCTCTGCCTTTTCCCGCTGCCCGGTGGCGGCATAACCGGCAATGGCGCCTTCAGTGAGCGCCAATTCACTGCCGCCGATGCCGGTACACTCCCCGGCAGCAAAAATTTGCACCTGACTGGTTTGCTGCCAATGATTCACCGCTACGGCGTCATGCTTTATCCGACACCCCAACAGCATCGCCAGCTCAATGTTCGCCACCAGACCAAAACCGCAGGCCAGCCTGTCGCAGGCCACCGTACTTTCCCGCCCGCCGTTATTGACACGCACCGACGCCAAGCGCTCTTGCCCCAAGGCCGCCAGCACCCGGCTACCGGCACGATAATGGCTTGGCATCAGAGAGAAAGCCTGACGCAGCTTGGCCGGCCAGCGCCACAGGCCGCCGGCGAAAGCCGCCAACCGCCACAGCGGCGCCTGCTCCGCCAACATGACCACCTCTCCGCCGGCCTGTTTCACGCTGTCGGCCACCGCCAACAGCAGCGGACCACTGCCGGCGATCACCACTCGCTCGCCACGGATCGCCAACCCCTGCTTGATTTGCGCCTGTAAACCACCGGCGCCGGTCACCCCCGGCAGCGTCCAGCCGGGAAACGGCAACAACAGTTCACGCGCGCCATTGCATAAAATCAGCTTTTGATAGCGAATCACGCCGCAGCCCTCGGCGTCTTCATATGCCAATCGGTTAGCGCCACACTGCGCCACCAGCTTGCAGCCAGACTGCAGCGCAATATTTTCCCGCGCCGCCACCGCCTGCCGATAGCGGTTCGCCGTTTCAGGTAAAGCCACCTGCATCCCGTCGCGCCAGATTTGCCCGCCGGGATGCGGATTATCATCAATCATTCGCACCTGGCCACCACTTTCCGCAGCGGCCAGCGCCGCCGCCATGCCGGCCGGCCCGGCACCGACGATCAGCACCTCACAATTGAAGTTACTCATCATCGTTCCTCTCTATGCGCATGCCGGCTTGGCACAGCGTTTGGCACGCCAGCCGACGCAGGCCGTTAATGGTCACCCGGCACTCCTGACAAAGGCCCATGCCACAAAAGGGAGCCCGCGGTTGGTGTGAAACAGATAACCGACAACGATCGTCGCCGCACAGGCTGAGCGCCGCAGCAACGCTGAGACCAACCGGCACCCGCCGGTGTTCTCCATCGATGCTCAACGCGATCGTATTTTGTCTTTCATTCATACAGGCAACTCCTCGGCGGCAAACGCCCGCGCAGCCAAATACGGGGAATCGTCAATCTCCGGCGTTTGCCGGCCAATCTGCGCAGTAATCAGCGCAGCGCTGCCGAGCGCAGTCGTGACGCCCAATCCCTCATGCCCCAAAGCCAGCCACAGCCAGGAATGCCGCGGATGCACGCCCAACAGCGGCAGCCCGTCGGCAGAGGCGGCGCGCAACCCGGTCCAGCAGCGAATGATGTTCATCTGCGCCAGTGCGGGCAAGAAATGCTGCGCACGCGTAAGCATTGCCGCCAACAGCGGCATGTCCAACGCCGAATCGACGGCGTCGAACTGGCGGGAAGAGCCGATCAGCCATTGTCCGGTGGGCCGCGCCTGCACATTGAAAGCCACCGACGTGCCGTTACTGGCATGCGCGCTGGCGCCATACCCCAGCTCCACCAGTTGATGCCGCACCCGCGGCGGGTAGCGATCGGTGATCGCCAGTTGGCCCTTCTTGGCGTGAAGCAAAGTCTGCGGTAATAGGCTATTGGCCCTAAGGCCGCAGGCCAGGACCACCACCGGCGCGGCCAGACGTCTGCCGTCCGCCAGCCGCACGGCTTCCTCTTCCAACGCTGTCGCTTCACCATGCACCACGTCAATTGCCGCACCACGGTCGGCCAACAGCCAGCGAGCCGCGAGCGGCGCATACAGAATGCCATCGCCCGGCACCCGCAGTCCGCCGGCCAGGCCGTGCCGCAGCATCGGCTCCATGACGGCGATCTGCTCTGCCGTCAGCAGTTCCGCGGCCACGCCCTGCTCCGCCAGCCGCGCCCGCTTTTGCTCGGCGATGGCCATTTCATCCGCTTGATCCGCCAACCACAGCGTACCGCAGCCACGCCAGGCGCAGGCTTCCGGCATGCGCCCCGTCACTTCGCGCCACAACCGCAGCGAATAAGCGCTCAACGCCAGCTCGGCAGGATTATCGTCCATGCAAACCAGATGCCCCATACCGGCGGCGGTGGCGCCGGCGCGGCGGTCGTCCACCACCGAGACACGATACCCTTCCCGCGCCAGCCGCCAGGCGCAAGCGGCGCCGATGATACCGGCACCGACCACGATGACATCGGCTCCCCGCTCGGCGCCCATCAGCGTATCCCCCAGACGAAGGGATCGCGTTCGTCGAGCAGCAGTTGGCTATCGGCGCACACGTAGGCCTGCCCGCGAATAAAGGGGGCAATGCGATCGCCGTTCCAACGATAATAGGCCTGGAATTCGCTGCCGATCACGCTGGCCTGCCGCCACTGCGTGTCCGGCGGCAGTTTGCCGTCCGCCGCCAGACACGCCAGTTTGGCGCTGGTGCCGGTACCGCACGGAGAACGGTCATAGGCTTTGCCGGGGCACAGCACGAAGCTGCGGCTGTCGGCCTGCGGATCGTCACCGAACAGTTCGATATGGTCTATCGCTCCGCCGTCTTCACCGCGGATGCCCGCCTGTTCCAGCGTTTGCCGCACCGCCCAGGTGAACGCGGTCAAGGCCTCCAGATTGTGTTTATCGATGGGCAACGGTGACTCGCCGATCAGGAAGAACCAGTTGCCCCCCCAGGCGATGTCACCCGTCACTGCCCCGTGACCGGCAACCTCAAGCCGCACCTGGCGGCGATAGCGATAAGCCGCCACGTTCTCCACCGTGACGCTGCCGTCATCATGCAGCGTGGCGCTTACCGGGCCGACCGGGGTCTCGATCAGGTGGCGCCCGGCGTGGATGCGCCCCAGATGAGCCAGCGAAGCGATCAGCCCGATAGTGCCGTGTCCGCACATGCCCAGATAGCCGCTGTTGTTAAAGAAGATCACCCCGGCGGTGGCCTGTGGCGAGCAGGGGCGGCACAGCAACGCCCCCACCAGCACGTCATTGCCACGCGGTTCGAGCATCACCGCGCAGCGCCAATCATCATAATGTTGTGCGAAACGCGCCCGCCGTTCCGCCATGCTACCCTCGCCGAGATCGGGAAAACCTTCCACGATCAGGCGGGTCGGCTCTCCGCCGGTATGAGAATCGATCGCCCGCAAAGCGGTGATATGCGCAGAAAGTGCCATCGGCGTCTCCTGGGTTAATGAGATGTTACCAATGGCATTAGCCTGAACGAATGTGAGCATGACGGCTTGATGCGTTTCGGCGCAGCGAATGAAGAAATCAGCACAGTGACAAACGTCAGGCCTGACGCGTCGCGGGTATGAGTTTAACGGTTGTCATAATAATGACTTATTTATCATGTCGTTATTTTCATGCTAAACCCTTGCGTAGCGAGAAACGCCGCAGTTTTCAAGCAACCGCCAAACACCGTCCGGCAAAAGTATGCGGCAATCCGCATATTTGGCAGCCCGCCGGAAATAGCGCTTGCTTCGTTACAAAAAAGTTAATATTGATGCGAAAGCGCCAACCTGGCTCGCCTGTTTTTCCGGCTAACGACCGAAAAGGGACTGTTATGCGATCCACTTCAGACTATCCGCCTCCGGTTTCTCTCTCGCCGCCTTCGCTTGTGGGGCTGCCGGAGCAGGAGGACGTTTTTGCCGTCGAACATCTGTCGCGCCTGTGCGACGGACTGGCGCAGCAGCGCCCGAACAACCTGCGCGATCTGCTGAATACGCTGGCGCTGATCGCGCCGTTGCTGAACGCGATCCCCAACGTGGTGTTCTTTATCAAAGACGCCCAGGCTCGCTACCTGCTGGCCAACCTGACGCTGGCCAGGCGCTGCGGTTTCAAAACCGTCACGCCGCTGCTGGGCAAAACCTCCGCCGACGTTTTTCCCGCTCAGCTCGGATCCGGCTATACCGAGCAGGATCTGCGGGTATTGCGCCACGGCGTGCTGATCCAGGATCAGCTGGAAATGCACCTGTACAACGGCCGAGAAACCGGCTGGTGCCTGACGCAAAAGCTGGCGCTGTATGACGCGCAGGGAAAAATCATCGGTATGGCGGGTATTTCTCACGATCTGCAGGAGGCCAGAGCCAATCACCCGGCCTACCAGCGGCTGGCGGCGATCGACGTGCATATCCGCCGCCACTACGCCAGACCGATCGCGCTTGAAGAGCTGACGGCGCTGACCGGGTTATCGGTGGCGCAGATCGAACGCTACTGCAAACGTATCTTCCACCTCACCCCGCGCCAGATGATCCACAAAGTGCGGCTGGAAAAGGCCACGGAACTCCTGGCCGGCGATCTGCCGATCACGGACATCGCGCTGCAGTGCGGCTATACCGATCACAGCGCCTTCAGCCGTCAGTTCAAAGCGATGACCGGCTCCACGCCGCGCGATTTTCGCCTGACGCTTTCCGCTTAACGCGCTGATTTACCCCGTTAACCCTCTCTTCTCACGGCGTACCGACGCCCGATTTTTCACGCCCGTTTTCCGCCGCGATTGTGCCAATTTCGTCGCGGCAATCGGCGAAAAGCGTCAAGCCTCCCTGCGCAATACCGGTCAATCTGTCGGTGAGCCTTACCAAAGATTCACTTTTCATTAACACTTTCGGACGACAGGACAAACACGATGAGCCATAAAACTCTAAGCTGGAGCGGCGTATTCCCGGCGGTGACGACCCAATTTCGCAACGATTTCTCTCTGGATCTCGACGCCACCCATACGGTGATCAAAAACCTGGTGCGCGACGGCGTCTCCGGCCTGGTGGTGTGCGGCACCGTCGGTGAAAATACCTCGATGACAGTGCAGGAGAAGCTGGCGGTGATCGAGGTGGCGAAAGACGCCGCCGGCGGTAAAGTGCCGGTGATCGCCGGCATCGCCGAGTTCACCACCGCCTTCGCGCAGAACATGGCGCGTGAAGCGCAAAAGGCCGGCGTCGACGGGATTATGGTGATGCCGGCGCTGGTCTACTCCGCCAAACCGCACGAAACCGCCGCGCACTTCCGCAGCGTCGCTGGCGCGACCGATCTGCCGATAATGGTCTACAACAACCCTCCCATTTACAAAAATGACGTCACGCCCGACATTCTGACCTCGCTGGTCGACTGCGAGAACATCGTGTGCTTCAAAGACTCGTCGGGCGATACCCGCCGCTTTATCGACCTGCGCAATGAAGTCGGCGATCGCTTCGTGCTGTTCGCCGGGTTGGACGATGTGGTGCTGGAAAGCATCGCCGTCGGCGCGCAAGGCTGGATCTCCGGCATGTCCAATGCCTTCCCGCGCGAAGGGGAAACCCTGTTCCGGCTGGCGAAGGAAAGACGCTATGAGGAAGCGTTGGCGCTATACAGCTGGTTTATGCCACTGCTGCACCTCGATGCCCGCCCCGATCTGGTGCAGTGCATCAAACTCTGCGAACAGCGGGTCGGCCGCGGCAGCGCTGTCACTCGCCCTCCGCGCCTGGCGCTGCAGGGAGAAACGCTCACCGAGATCAACGCCGTGATCGATAAAGCGCTGGCCACCCGCCCTGCGCTGCCGAACGTCGGCCTGTGACGCCTTCATCGCCCGGCCATGCCGGGCGTCATGCTTTATCCACCGGGGGAACCGATGCCCAACGATCGCTACGCCGCCATCAGCGGCCAACAATTTATCGGCGGCCAACGCCGCGCCGAAGGGGAAGCGTCGCTGTGTAGCCTGCGCGCCGACGACGGTCAGCCAACCGGCTACCGCTTCCACCAGGCCACGGCGGCAGAAACCGCCGCCGCCGCAGAAGCCGCCGCAGCAGCCTTTGCGCCCTATTCACAGCTCAGTGCAGAACAACGCGCGAACTTTCTCGACGCCATCGCCGAAGAGTTAGACGCATTGGATGATGTTTTCTTCACCTTCGCCATGCAGGAATCGGCCTTGCCGTCTGCGCGGTTGAGCGGCGAACGCGCCAGAACCAGCGGCCAGATGCGGCTGTTCGCCACGCTGCTGCGGCGCGGCGACGTCGAGGGCGTGCGCATCGACTGCGCGCTGCCGCTGCGTTCCCCCCTGCCGCGCCCCGATCTGCGTCAATACCGCACGGCGCTCGGCCCGGTGGCGGTCTTCGGCGCCAGCAACTTCCCGCTGGCGTTTTCCACCGCGGGCGGTGATACCGCCGCCGCGCTCGCCGCCGGCTGCCCGGTCGTGTTCAAGGCGCACAGCGGCCATATGATCACCGCCGAGCTGACCGCTCAGGCGATCGAGCGCGCTCGGGAACGCACAAGGATGCCCGCCGGCGTCTTCAACATGATCTTCGGCAACCGCGTGGGGGCCGATTTGGTACAACATCCGGCGATTCAGGCAGTGGGATTCACCGGCTCGCTGCAAGGCGGCCGGGCGCTCTTCGATCTGGCGATGCAACGCCCTCAACCTATACCGGTCTTCGCAGAAATGTCGAGCATCAATCCGGTAGTGATCCTGCCCAAGGCGTTGGCGCGGCGCGGGCAGCGCATTGCGCAGGAACTGGTCTCTTCCTTCACACTCGGCTGCGGTCAGTTCTGCACCAAGCCCGGCGTGATCGTCGCGCTGCGCGGCGCCGCCTTCGATCGGTTAACCGAAACGATGAGCGCCCTGGTCAACGCCGCCGAGCCGCAGCCGATGCTGAATGCCGGCACGCTGGAGCACTACCGTCACGGGCTGGCGGCCCTCGATGCCCATCCAGGTATGCGGCGTCTCGCAGGCCGAAGCGAAACGCCCACGCTTCGGGCGGCGGCGCAGCTTTATCAGGCGGAAGAGGCGCTGTTGCTGCAGGCTGACCCGCTGCTGCAACAAGAGGTCTTCGGCCCGGTCAGCATCCTGGTGGCGGTGGATAACGAAGCGCAGCTGCATGCGACACTGGCGGCATTGCAAGGTCAGTTGACCGCCACGCTGCTGGCGGACGACGACGATCTCGATGTGGCCGTCGGGCTGACGACACTGTTGGCGCGCAAAGCCGGTCGGGTGCTGTTCAACGGGTATCCGACCGGGGTGGAAGTGTGCGACGCCATGGTGCACGGCGGCCCTTACCCGGCCACCAGCGATGCACGCGGCACCTCGGTAGGCACGCTGGCCATCGAGCGTTTCCTGCGGCCGGTTTGTTTGCAAAACACCCCTGCGGCGCTGTTGCCGCCGGCGCTGCAGGACGCCAACCCGCTCAACCTGCTGCGGCTGGTGAACGGCGTTTACACCCGAGCCCCCCTGGTTTCACCTGCCCCAAATTAGCCCGGCCGCATCTGCCTGCCACTCAATAACAAAAGGGTAATACCATGACAACCCAAGGCAAATTCAAGAAGCAGCTTACGCTCACCGACCTGACGTTCATCGGTCTGGGCGCCATCTTCGGCTCCGGTTGGCTGTTCGCCGCCAGCCATGTCTCCTCCATCGCCGGCCCGGCCGGCATCTATTCCTGGCTGATCGGCGGCCTGGCGGTGCTGCTGCTCGGCATCGTCTACTGCGAGCTGGGCGCCGCCCTGCCGCGCGCCGGCGGCATCATTCGCTATCCGGTATTCTCGCACGGCGAACTGATGGGTTATCTGCTGGGGTTTATCACGCTGATCGCCTTCTCCAGCCTGATCGCCATCGAAGTCGTCGCCGCCCGGCAGTACGCCGCCGCCTGGTTCCCGTTCCTCAGTCAGCCGGGTTCCGGCGATCCAACCGCGATCGGCTGGCTGGTGCAGCTGGCGCTGCTGTGCTTTTTCTTCGCGCTCAACTATTACAGCGTCAAAACCTTCGCCAAATCCAATAACCTGATCAGCGTGCTGAAGTTTCTGGTGCCGCTGTTGGTGATCGTGGTGTTGTTCAGCTTTTTCAAACCGGAAAACCTGCACAGCCAGGGCTTTGCTCCCTTCGGTTCCGCCGGCGTTGAGGCCGCCATTTCCGCCGGCGGCATCATCTTCGCCTACCTCGGCCTGACGCCGATCATTTCGGTCGCCAGCGAGGTGCAACGGCCGCAGCGCACCATTCCCATCGCGCTGATCCTGTCGGTGGTGCTGTCCACCATCATCTATGTGCTGCTGCAGATAGCGTTTCTCGGCAGTATCCCCAGCGAGATGCTGAGCGGTGGCTGGGCCGGCATCAGCCAACAGTTCTCCCTGCCGTTCCGCGACATCGCCATCACGCTGGGCATGGGATGGCTGGCGTTTCTGGTGGTCAGCGACGCGATCGTTTCGCCGAGCGGCACCGGCAATATCTATATGAACGCCACGCCCCGCGTGATCTACGGTTGGGCGCGCGCCGGCACCTTCTTCAAACTGTTCACCCGAGTGGACGCCGAGTCAGGTATTCCTCGCCCGGCGCTGTGGCTGACCTTCGCTCTCTCGGTATTCTGGACGCTGCCGTTCCCATCCTGGGAAAAACTGATCGGCGTGGTGTCCGCCGCACTGGTGCTGAGCTACGCTATCGCCCCGGTCACCGCCGCCGGGCTGCGGCGCAATGCGCCCGATATGCCGCGTCCGTTCCGGGTCCGCGGTTTCTGCGTGCTCGGCCCGCTGTCGTTTATCATTTCGGCGCTGATCGTCTTCTGGTCCGGCTGGGACACCGTCTCCTGGCTGCTCGGCTTGCAGATCCTGATGTTCTTCATCTACATCCTGTTCAAGAATCAGGTGCCGACCCACGCCGTTAGTCTCCGACAGCAAATTTGGTCCTCGCTGTGGCTGATCGTCTTCTATGCGCTGGTGATCGGGCTTTCCTACCTCAGCAGCTTCGGCGGCATCGGCGCTATTGCTCATCCATGGGACACCCTCACCATGGCGGTGATTGCGCTGGCGATTTACTACTGGGGCGCCTATACCTGTTTACCCCAGGCCAATTTTATCGGCGATGAAGAAGAATGAACCCAGGGAGGACATCGAAATGACATCCATGCATGTGCTGTCGCTGGAACAGGCTTATCAACTGGCGTTGCGTACGCTGCGCAGCAACGGTTTCAATCAGGCGCATGCCGAGGCGGTGGCGCAAAATGTCACCCAGGGCGAACGCGACGGCTGCGCTTCTCACGGGCTGTACCGGCTGTTGGGCTGCGTACGATCGCTGCGGGCAGGCAAGGTCTCTGCCGATGCGATGCCCAGGTTGCTCGACCAGGCGCCGGCCATCTTGCGTGCCGACGCCGGCGGCGCGTTTTCCCTGCTGGCCTACCGCACCGCTCTGCCGGCCTTTATCGAGAAAGTGCGCGCCAACGGTGTCGCCGCGCTGGCGATCAACCGCTGCGTGCATTTCTCCGCGCTGTGGGCCGATATCGAACCGCTGACCGAGCAGGGGTTGGTGGCCTTGGCCTGCACGCCCAGCCACGCCTGGGTGACGCCGGCCGGCGGTTCGCGACCGCTCTTCGGCACCAACCCCGTCGCCTTCGGCTGGCCGCGTCCGGATCGGCCGCCGTTTTTGTTCGACATGGCCACCAGCGCGGCGGCGCGCGGCGAAATCGAATTACACCGCCGCGCCGGCACCCCGCTGCCTGAAGGCTGGGGCATTGATAAGGCAGGCAATCCGTCCACCGATGCCGCCAGCGTGTTGGAAGGCGCGATGCTGACCTTCGGCGGGCATAAGGGCTCGGCGCTGGCGGCAATGGTTGAATTGCTGGCAGGGCCGCTGATCGGCGATATGACCAGCAAGGAATCGCTGGCCTATGACGATGGCACCGGTTCGTCGCCTTACGGTGGTGAGCTGGTCATCGCGTTGGATCCCGAGCGTTTTCTCGGTGCGGATAAGGCGAAATATTTCGCCGGAGCGGAGGCGATGTTTGCCGATATGCAGGCGCAAGGCGCCCGCATCCCCGGCGAACGCCGTTATCGGCAACGGCACCAGAGCGAGCAATACGGCGTGGAAATCCCCAAGGCGTTGTACGACGAAATAGTGGCGCTGTGCGATTAACGCTGGATTTATGCCCCGCGCCAGCAACCCGGCGCGGGGAGAGGCTTATCCAGCCTGAGCCATGTCGCTGTGCAGGCGCTTGCGCCACACCGGTTTGGTGTCCCAGCGTGCAAAGTGTTTCGCCTCTTTACCCGGCTGCACCTGATGCCACATGTCTTCTTGCCACCGGATCGGTTCCTTTCCTCGCAACGTTGGGCGGGTCTGTTTAATCGTCCGTTGCAAGACGTCTGCTTCTTCCGCAGTAATGGGCGGCGCCTGTCTGGCGGCGTCCAGCGCACGGCTTCCCAGCGGCGCCATCACCTGATACAACACGTTGACCTGCTGCAGCGTCGCTTGCTGATTAGTGCTCATCCCCTTACCCGACCAACCGTCGAAGTTTTCACCGGGATCGTCCCCCTGCGCGCGATACTCATTACCTGGCCCCTCGACGATATTCCATCCTTGCCAGGTCACCAGAGTGTGTAATCCATCGCGATCCTGCAGGTTTTTATTCTGGATCTGTTTGAGCACCGCGGCGCGGTTTGGCACACCGATCAGGTTCATAAACTCGTCCAGCGCGTTCCAATGCTGCCCCGCCACCAAACCATTCCAGACATTACGCAAACAGTTCCAGGGAATGGTGTGATGCCAGGTCAGCGTGATAAGCGGTTTGGTTGACGCATGTTGCCAACGGCTCGGTTCACTGCCCCGATCGCCTCTGATAATCCCATCGACTTCTAATGGCATAGCTGCCCCTCTTCTGGCTGAAATGAAAAATATGCGCAAGGCCGGTGGCCCGGTTGGCATAAAAACGTCAGCTAAAATCGTAGCAGTTCAGACTGGGATGGCAATAAAACGCAAAGCACGCTCTGCAGCCGGTCGGTAACCGCAGAACGTGCCCGAAAACGGTGAGTTTAAGATGAATTATCTGACCACCATCACCGAAATATTGGCATGGCGAACGATAGCGGCGGCATTGGACCCCAGCAGATAGGTTTTCACGCTCGGGCGACGCGAACCGATGATGATCAGATCGGCGTCGATCTCTTCCGCCAGTTCCAACACCTGATCGCGTGCAGAACCGAAGCTGACGGTGTAATTGAGGCGGTCCAACGGCAGATCGATTTCCGACATGATTTTCTTCAGTCTATCCACCGCCTTCACCTCCGCCTGATTCTCAAACTCCTTGAGGCCGAACGAATAGGCAGTAACAAAAGCCGAGGCATCCGGCAGCGCATGGAAGAAATGCACTTTAGCGCCGGACATCTTCGCCAAATATTCCACATGCTTCAGCGCATGCTCGGTCAACAGATCCTCTTCAATATCGATCGGCACTAAAATAGTCTTGTACATATCACATCCTTTCTATGTAAACCGGGTGCCAACAGAATACTGCCGCGCACGGGCGCGGTGAATCGCTTTATCACGCTTTTGTGATCGAGGGGTAAATACTGACAAGGATAGTTTTTAATTTAACAAAATATAAACATTGCACCGATAACGGATAGGCGATTAATTATTTATTACTCGAGATTAAATTAGCTGTAAATAAACCGCTTTGGCGGTAGCGGCGGTCTTATTGGCGACAGAAAGCTTTTTAATCGAGTTGCCGATGTGGAAATTGATCGTGCGCTCGCTCACCCCCATCAACAACGCGATCTCTTCCGCCGTTTTTCCTTCGCTGCTCCAGCGTAAAATGTCTTTTTCGCGCAGCGTCAGCACATCTTTTATCGCGTCATCATTCACCGATATCAAGGCCTCCCGCAGCGTTTTATGGGCGGTTTGCGCCAGCCAAAGGAAAAAAGTTTCATTTGCGGCACGCGCTTGCGGCGTTTGCTCAGGTAGCGCTTTACCGGCAAACGTCAGGATCCCCAACCTGCCATAGCAATCCTTGACCGACTGCGACCAACCGGCGCACAAGCCGAATTGCGCCATACGCCGCCAAAGCGTCGGCCGCTCATGATAAAAGCTTTCGTCCCACTGAAACTGCAGCGTGGAATGGTGAGCACGCTCAATAACCGGATCCTGCAAATATACCCGCTGCCGCCGATAATCCTCGAGATAGTTCGTTGAAATATTCCCTTCGATCAGCATCTTGGGGCTGCTGGCCGGATAACAGGAAAACACGATGTAGGAGAAATAATCAAACCCCAATGCCTCGGCGCAGGGCCCCAGCTGCGTCAGAAAGCATTCGCGATCGGCCAGGCTGCCAATCACCTCCGCCATGAGCCGTTGAGTGCGGGTATCCATAACGCAGGTTCTCCAGATAGCGATGCCGATTTATCGATAGGTCAGATTCACTATAGAATATCGCCGCCCGGCGCCAGTAGCCGTTTCATATAATAAAAAATACCAACGCTATAACGAAAACAGCTATTCCCCTTAAAATAAGCCTTTTTATTACGCCGAACAGGAAAACTACGCGAATAGCATACTCTCCTCGACACGTAAACCTGTCATTTCTACCGTTAGACAGCCAGGACACCACCAATTACTTTCCAGACAGGCACCCAGTGCCGCCGTAAATCCAAAGAGATAATAAGCATTTGCGAATTTCGCATGGCATACAGTGACGGGGATTTTCTATGGCAGAAAGTAATGCGGCAATTCAATCGGCTGCGATTATCGGCGCGGGAACGATGGGCAGAGGCATCGCTTATCTTTTCGCGCAAAAAGGCATTCCCACGATGCTTTATAATCGCAACGGCAATACCCTCAATCAAGCTCGCGAATATATCGCGCAAGACCTGAATAAGAAAGTCGAACAGGGCAAGATCGCGCTGCGGGATAAAGACGCGGTGCTGGCCAATCTGATGTTCACTTCCGTGTTTGAGGCCATCGCCGACAGCGAGCTGGTGATAGAAACCATCGCCGAGCAAGAACAAACCAAACTTGAGGTGCTGGCGGCCATCGCCGCAGTGGTCAAGCCCGACACGCTGATCGCCACCAATACCTCCTCACTGTCGCTCAACAAGCTGGCAACGGCGGTAACGCACAGCGAACGCTTTATCGGTTTGCATTTTTTCAACCCCGCGCCGCTGATGAAGCTGATTGAAATCATTCCGGCCTACTTTACCGCGCACGCCACCACGGAACGCTGCCGCCAACTGGTGGCGGCGTTGGGGAAACGCGATGTCGTCTGCCAGGCCACGCCGGGGTTCATCGTCAATCGCATGGCCCGCCCCTACTACCTGGAAGGGTTCCGCCTGTTGGAAGAACATGTGGCGCGCGCGGCGCAGATCGACCGCGCCCTCAAGGCTGGCGGGCGCTTCCGCATGGGGCCGCTCGAGCTGACCGATTTTATCGGCCAAGACATCAACTATCAGGTCAGCCGGCAAATCTGGCAGGACATGCAATACGACCCGCGCTATACCCCTGGTCATCTGCAGCGTTCACTGGTCGATGCCGGTCTGTTGGGGAAAAAGAACGGCCGCTCCTATTTTGCCGCCGAAGAAACCGCCCCGCCGGTGACGGCCGCCAACAATGCAGACGTCGAGACGCTGCGCGTTTACGGCGAGCATCCTTTTTTTACCCTGTTGCAGCAGCGAGCCGCGCTTCAGTGGCCACAGCTGCGCGTGGAACAACGGCCGGCATTACCGGGGCTGGGAGCGGCCGTCCAGATCAATGACGCTTTCACCGTCAGCATCACCGATGGCCGCACGGCGAGCCAACTGGCCGAGCAGACGGCAGCGGATGCCTTTGTGGTCGATCTCGCCCTGAACTACGCCGACACCACGTATCTGGTGGCGGCGCACAGCCGCCACGCTTCTGCGGCCAATAAGGCGCTGTTTTTACGCCTGCTGCACACGGCAATCCCGCAGGTTGAATTTATCAAGGACTCTCCGGCGCTTATCGTCGCCCGCGTCCTCAGCAGCCTGATCAATGAGTCGGTGATCATGGTGGAAAGCGGCGTCTGCAGCCGGGAAGACATCGATGTCGCCGCCGTCGCGGGCGTTAACTACGCCGGCGGCATTTTCGACTGGCTCGGCAAACTGGGGGAGAAAAACGTCAGGACGACGCTGAGCAATCTGGCGCAGCTGCTGCACGCGGCGCGCTATGCGCCGCATTACACCCTTCTGCACGCCGCGCAACCGGCGCTGACGACCACGCCTTAAGGATCCATGATGAGCATTAAAGATGACGGCGTTTATCTGATCGACGGCACGCGCACGGCGATCGGCGCCTATGGCGGCAGCCTGGCGCATACCCGCCCCGACGACATGGCGGCGACGATCATTCGCGGCCTGCTGCAGCGCCATCCGGCGGCGGAAGCCGATCTGGACGAAGTGGTTCTGGGCTGCGCCAACCAGTCCGGCGAAGACAACCGCAACGTCGCCCGCATGGCGGCGCTGCTTTCCGGGTTGGATCCGTCGGTGCCTGCCATCACCCTCAACCGCCTTTGCGCCTCCGGGTTGGATGCGGTGATCTACGCCTCGGCGAAAATCCGCAGCGGCCTCAGCGAACTGATTCTGGCCGGCGGTGTGGAAAGCATGAGCCGCGCGCCCTATGTGCTGAGCAAAGGCGAAACGCCGTTCGACAAAGGCGTGAAGCTGTACGACACCACGCTGGGGTGGCGCTTTGTCAACCCGCGGCTGGCGGAGCGCTACGGCAGCGATCCGCTGGGCATCACGGCGGAAAACGTAGCCCAACGGCAACATATCTCACGCGAGGAACAGGACCTGTTCGCGCTGGCCTCGCAGCAGAAGGCCCGCCGGGCGATCGAAAGCGGCCGGCTGGCGCGGGAAATCACGCCCGTGGACGTGCCGGCCGATCGTAAAACGACCCGCACATTCGCGCAGGATGAATTTCCCCGGCTCAGCACGCTGCAACAGCTACAGGCGCTGAAACCGGCGTTCTCCGCCGGCGGTTCGGTCACGGCAGGCAACGCTTCCGGCATCAACGACGGCGCCGCCGCGCTGCTATTGGCTTCCGGTCGCTACGTGAAGCGCCAGGGGTGGCAACCGCTGGCGGAGATCGGCGACAGCGCGGCCGCCGGCGTGGAACCGGCGCTGATGGGGCTGGGGCCGATCGCCTCCACCGAGCGCTTGCTGCAGCGCGGCGGCTTCACCATGAACGACTTCGACATCATCGAGATTAACGAAGCGTTCGCCTCACAGGTTCTGGCGGCGCTGAAACACTGGCGTATCGGCGCCAACGACGCGCGGGTCAACCCAAACGGCGGCGCCATCGCACTCGGTCATCCGCTGGGGATGTCCGGCGCGCGTCTGGTGCTGTCGGCAGCGCTGGAATTACGCGACCAACAGGCGAACAACGCATTGGTGACGATGTGCGTTGGCGTCGGTCAGGGGCTGTCATTAAACCTTAAAGCCGTTTAACACAAGGAACATACGATGAGCGTACTGAACATTCTTGAAGAAAAGCTGGCGGAAACCAAAAAACAGGGGCGTTTTCGCGAGTTCCTCAACCTTGAACGCGGCGTGCAGGACAAACCCTGGGCCACCAGCCACGGCCATCACGGTGAGCGCCGTCTCAACGTCTGGTGCTCGAACGACTATCTGGCGATGAGCCACCACCCCAAAGTGCTGCTGGCCACCACCGATGCGGTTAATCGGGTCGGGCTGGGCACCTGCGGCGCCCGCAGCATTTCCGGCACCTCGGTCTACCACAGCGAGCTGGAAACGCTGCTGGCCAGCGCCTACGGCAAAGAGTCGGCGCTGCTGTTCACCACCGGTTTCGGCGCCAACGACGCCACCTTATCCACCCTGTGCGACGCCATTCCCGATCTGATCGTGTTCTCCGACGAGCTGAATCACGCCTCAATGATTTACGGTATCCGCTACAGCAAAGCGGAGAAAAAAATCTTCCGCCACAACGATGTGGCACACCTCGCCGAGCTGCTGCAGGCCGCCGATCCGGCGCGGCCAAAGCTGATCGCTTTCGAGTCGCTGTATTCCATGGACGGTGACTTCGCCCCCCTGGCGCAGATCGTGGCGCTGGCGGAGCAGTATCAGGCGCTGACCTATCTCGACGAGATCCACTCCGCCGGCGTCTATGGCGAACGGGGGCTGGGCTACGCCGAACAACTGGGCCTGCTGGATAAAATCACCATTATTCAGGGCGGGTTCGGCAAATCTTACGGTGCGGCGGGCGGCTATATCGCCGCGCCCCGTTCGGTGGTGGAGGCGGTGCGCAGTTGGGCCCCGGCATTCGTCTTCAGCACCTCGTCGCCGGCGCCGGTGGTGGCCGCCGCGCTGGCCAGTTTTAAATACAACCTCGAGCATGACACCCAACGCAAACACCTGCTGGCGATCGTCGATCACCTGAAAACCGGCCTGCGCGCCGCCGGTATCCCGCTGGTGTCGGCAGACAGCCATATCCTGCCGCTGCTGGTCGGCGATCCGCACCGCAACAAACACATCAGTAAAGTGCTGCTCGATGAGCACGATATTTACGTGCAACCGGTCAATGCACCGACGGTGCCCGCAGGCAGCGAGCGGCTGCGGGTGACGCCGACCTCGGCGCACTCCCATGCCGACGTGGAGACCTTCCTGGCGGCGCTGGGACGAGTCTGGGCGGCGAACGATCTGCGGAGGGCGGGATGAAGTTAGCGGATTATAACGGCCATCTGATCACGCTCTGTCTGATGGCGACCGGCACGTTCGCCATCGGCACCGACGCCTTTATCGTCGCCGGCGTGCTCAGCGACATTTCCGATACCTTTGCCGTCAGCCCCGCGCAAGCGGGGCAGTTGATATCGGTATTCGCGCTGGCTTATATGCTGTTCGCCCCTCTCACCGCCTGGCTGCTGGGCAACGTCAACCGCAAGCATATCCTGCAGTTGGCGCTGGTGCTGTTCATCGCCGGCAACCTGGCCTGCGCCTGGGCCACCAGCTACCTGCAGATCTCGTTCGGCAGAGTGCTGGCGGCATTGGGGGCGGCTTGTTACACGCCGCAGGCCGCCGCCGCCGCGGTGGGGCTGGTGGCGGAAAAACGCCGCGGCCTGGCCATTTCCATCGTCTATGGGGGCATGACGTTGGCTATTGCGCTCGGTATTCCGTTCGGCACCTTTCTCGCCAAACTGATCGGCTGGCGTGAAATTTTCCTGTTCATCGCCCTGCTGGGGGCAATTGCGCTGCTGGGCCTGTCGCTGGCGCTGCGGGCCATTGCGCCACCGGGCAAGCATTCGCTGAAAGAGCGGCTCGCCCCGCTGAAACAAAAGGCGGTGCTGACCACACTACTGATCACCTTTTTTGCCGTTTGCTCGGAACACATCGTCTATAGCTACGTCAGCGTGTTGCTGAAAAACACCCAGTTCGGCCCGCAGGCGATCCTGCCCCTCGCGCTGCTGGTATTCGGCATTGGCGCGGTGATCGGCAATTTTGCCTCCGGCGCGTTAACCGATGCCCTCGGCAGCAAGTTCGTGCTGCTGTTTTCCGTGGCGATCCAGACGCTGTCCCTGTTTCTGCTGGCCTTCTATGTCACTTCCCCCTGGTGGGTACTGGCCATCTTTCTGGTCTGGGGTATTACCGGCTGGATGTATCTGGTGCCGATCCAGCATCACCTGTTGTCGCTATCGAAACGCTTTGGCGCGCTGACCGTATCGCTCAACAGCTCGGTGCTGTACGCCGGCATCGCGGCGGGCGGCATGCTGGGCGGCCTGGCGCTCTACGCGCTGCCGGCCTATTACCTGCCGCTGTTTTCGCTGCCGCTCGGCGCCATCGCCCTGCTGCTGACGCTGCTGTTTTTCCGCGGGGAGGCCAGCGATGAGTGAATCACCGCCGGTGCTTTACGAACGCCATGGCGAGCAGGTTGCGGTCATCACTCTCAATCGGCCGGAAAAAAAGAACGCCATCAACCTGCAGATGGCCGAGCTGATCCGCACCTACCTGCGGCAGGCAGATAACGATGACTCGGTGCGAGCGATCGTCCTGGCCGGTCAACCGGCGGTATTTTCCGCCGGCATGGATATCAACGCCTTTCATCAGGGTGAACTGCCCATCGTCACGCCGGAGGGGTTTGGCGGGCTGATCCATGCACAGATCGCCAAGGTGATCATCGCCGCCGTTGACGGCATCGCGTACGGGGGCGGATTTGAGCTGGCCCTGGCGTGCGATCTGATCGTCGCCGGCCAGAACGCACGCTTCAGCTTCCCCGAAACCGGGCTCGGGTTAGTCGCCGCACAAGGCGGGTGCGCGCGCTTGCCGGCGCGTATTTCCCCCTATGTCGCGCTCGACTGGCTGCTGACCGGCAGAACCGTCGGCGCACAGGAAGCGTTGTCACACGGCGCCATTTCCCGCATCAGCGCAAGTTCGGCCCGGGAAGAAGCGTTGCGCATCGCCGAGCAGATCGCCGGAAAAGATCTTGCCGCCAGCCAGGCGGTTAAGGCCATCGTGCGTCAGGGGCTGGCGCGGCAAGAAGCCCCCTCATTCGATTTTCAACAAGGCCCGGTCGAGCGCCTGCGTCAGGCTGCCGCCCATCGATAATGCCCCAGCCGGTTCGCCTGAACCGGCATTTCCCGTTTGTCCTCCACCGCTCATTTTACACAGCCTGCCTGTCGGCGCTGGGCTACACTGCCGGTAGCCCTAATGCGCTGATAAGGAAAAACAATGCGCCATTTGCCTCTACAAACCCCCAGACTGATCCTGCGCCCGTTCACCGCCGACGATCTGCCCCACTTTACCGCCTACCGCAGCCACCCTGACGTGGCGCGCTATCAAAGCTGGAGCGACTACAGCGCCGCCGAGGCACAGGCCTTTTTCGCACAGCAACGGCAGCTCGAATTCAACCGTGACGACAGCTGGTTTCAACTGGCGATCGAGCGCCGCGAGGACGGCGCGTTGCTGGGCGATGTCGCGGTGCATTTTTTCGATGAAGGGCGTCAGGCTGAACTGGGCGTGACCTTCGATCCGGTTCATCAACGGCAAGGACAAGCGCGCGAGGCGCTAAGCGCCGTCATCGCCCTGCTGTTCGGGCCGCTGGCGAAACACCGCATTACCGCCGTGGTGGACGCGCGTAATCTTCGCGCCGCCGCGTTGTTCAGTAAGCTGGGCTTTCGCCGTGAGGCCTGTTGGCGGCAAAACGTGTTTTTCAAAGGCGCATGGGGCGACGAATTCGGTTTCGCCCTGCTGCAAAGTGAATGGCGGGAGAATGCAAAGCATGACGCTACTGAATAAATACCTTGGGCAATACCAGTTCTCGGAACGGCATGCCATCGCCATCGCCGCACCGCAGGCGCGGATCCTGGAGGCCGTGGCCGCTTATGATCCCAGGCACGATCGCTTTTTCCGCAGCATGATAGCGCTACGCGAATTGCCCGCGCGCCTGATGCCACGCAATAAACCCAGCCCGCCGCCGTTTGGCCTACATAACTTTTGCCTGCTTGAGCAGGATGAAAGCGCGTTGGTCTATGGCCTGATCGGCCGATTTTGGCAGGCTGAATACGGCCTGGAGCAGGTCGCCGACGGGGCGGGGTTTCTGGCCTTCGCGCAGCCCGGCGTCGCCAAACTGGCGCTGGGTTATGTCGTGAGCCCCTCCGAGGGTGGGCGCTGTCGTCTGGTGACGGAAACGCGCATCTTCTGCCCCGACGACGCCAGCCGGCGGCGGTTTACCCCCTATTGGTATGCGATTCGCCTGGTGAGCGGGTTGATACGGCGCCGCATGCTGCGCGCCATTAAAACCGCCAGTGAAAAGCAGACGGCGAATCATTCACCAGATTGATTAATTTAAGAGCATTCTTAGAGAATGAAAATCATTATCAGCCTACTTTTTAATCACAACAAGATAGTGTTGAGAAGCCATTGACCCCGCCCCCTGCGGGGATTTTTTCGCCTATTTATCGCCTGTTTCAGGGAACGCCTGCATAAACAGGAAGGTGCAAGGCTTGCGCTGATAGTGGTTGATCTGCGGCACCAGCCGGGTGAAATGCTCGGTCTGACAATGCACATCCAGGGCGGCGCGATCCGGCCAGCTTTCGATAAAAATAAAATGCCCGGGATCCTGCTGGTCGATGCACAGTTCATAGCTGATGCACAGCGGCTCTTGACGGGTTTTCTCCACCAGCTCGCGATACCACGGCATAACGGTGTCAATGTGTTCCGGGTGGATAAAATCTTCAGCGATGACCTTCAGCATGTTGCGCTCCTGCATTCTGTTTTGCCGTGCCTCACCTTATCGTCCTCACTCCCGAGATGAAAGCGCCACACTCCAGCTCTAACACCGGGTTGCCAATTCGGTGATAGCGCACACAGATCTCGATCAAAGCGCTTGAACGCGCCCTGGCCCTGTGTGAACGTCTGATTAACAAAAAAGCAACACACCATTCACCATGGTGATGTCTGTACCGATATGCCGTCGCAATACGCGGCGTTTTTTTCGCCCCTAAAGGCCTGACCATTAGACCTTTGAGGTTTGCGAAAAAAGTCCGCTGTTACCGTCGTGTTGAGGGCAACGGCGCCAGGACGGTCCTTATGACCGACGCTTGTCATTCTCAGAAGAGAGGTTACCGCCAGTGAATCACGCCACCTATGCCGTTCCTGCGCTCAACGCCGCCATTCGCAAAACCTGGCGCAGACTGGTGCCCTTGATGTTCGCCATGTACTTCATCGCCTTTATCGACAGGGTTAACGTCGGCTTTGCCAAGGACGCGATGGCCATCGATATCGCGCTGTCGCAATCCGCCTTTGCCCTGGGCGCCGGAATATTTTTTGCCGCCTATGCGCTGTTCGGCATCTCGGCCAACCTGCTGATGAACCGCTGGGGCGCCAAACGCTGGCTCAGCGCCACCACCGCGCTGTGGGGGGCGCTGTCGGCCTGCACCGGGCTGGTGACCAATGAACAGCAATTTATCGTCCTGCGGTTTCTGCTGGGGATCGCCGAAGCCGGCTTTTACCCCGGCATCCTGCTGCTGGCGTCGATCTATTTTCCCAATAAGGTGCGCGCCTCGGTCATTGGCATTTTCGTGCTCGGCGTGCCGGCGGCGCTGACGCTCGGTTCACCGCTATCGGGGGCATTGCTGGAGATGCACGGCGTGTTGGGCAAGCCCGGCTGGTTCTGGATGTTCGTGCTGGAAGGATTGCCGGCCGTCGCCCTCGGCGTCTTCGCCTTTTTCTATCTCGACGATAGCCCACGGCAGGCCCGCTTTCTGACCGAGGAAGAACGCACGGCGCTGGTGGCACAATTGGCCGATGAACAGCAGCAGACCGAAACCAGCAGCGTCAAAGCGGCGATGAGCAGCGGCACCGTTTGGCATCTGGCGTTGATCTACGGCACCCTGCAGATTGGCGTCTACGGCCTGATGTTTTTCCTGCCGTCGCAGGTCGCCTCGCTGATGGGCACCCATCTCGGCTTCAAGGCCTCGCTGGTGGCCGCCATCCCCTGGGCGTTCTCCGCGCTGGGCGTCTATTTCCTGCCGCGCTATGCCGACAGAAACACCGCCAGAAGATTACCGATCGCCGTCGGGTGCATGGTCGCGGCGGCGCTGGGGTTGGTGGTGTCTTCCTATGCCGGCCCTCTGCTCGCCATCGTCGCCCTGAGCTGCTGCGCAGTCAGTTTCCTGGCGGTACAGCCGATTTTCTGGACGTTTCCCGCGCAGGTGCTCACCGGCCCGGCGCTGGCGGCCGGCATCGGTTTTTGCACCACGCTTGGCGCCGCATTCAGCTTTTTAGCCCCGCTGATCCGCACCGAGGCGGAAGAGCGTTTTCACAGCCCGCATGCCGGGCCGTTGGTGCTGGCCGCCTTTTCGCTGCTGTGCGCCACGCTGTTGTGGGCGCTCAGAAACCGGCGCACCGACGTGAGCAAGCAAGACGCGGAGATCGCCGGATAGCGGCGCGTTATTTAACCCTTATTGAACCTGCGGATGGGACACTGGCACTCAGCCCTCTCGCTCGCAGGTGTTAAATGGATGAATTGACGCACATTATCGCCAAATACAGTCCGGAACCGGAGATGTTGCTGCTGCTGATTTTCCTGTTCGCGCTGGGAAAGTCGGTGATCGTGGTGTCTTCCGCCCTGCCGCCCGCCTCGGTGACGCTGCTGATGGGCATCGTTGCAGGCAAGCATGCGCTGCCCCTCGGCGCGGTTTGGGCGGCCATCGCCCTCGGCGCCGCGTTGGGATCAATCTTGTCGTTCCACTGCGGCGCACGGCTGCACCGCCGAGATCTTGGCCGCCGGCTGCCGGCACGCTTTCACGCTCCGCTGCGCAAAGCGCAACGTTCCTTGCAAAAGCGCGGGCTGCCGCTGCTGTTCGCCTCGCGTTTTCTGGCGGTGATGCGTTACACCGTGCCGCTGATGGCCGGCATGCTGCAACTGCCGGTGCGGCGCGTCTATGCCACCGCCGCGCTCTCGGCCGCCGTCTGGGCGCTGCTCTTGATGTCGGCGGCGCATTTATTCCCCGTTTCCTGACCTGAAAGATTCTTGGGCAAATGGCTCTCCCCTCCGCCGAGGTTGCGCCAGCGCACAGCCTCTCTTGCCGTATAAACTGCGGTGCGACACCGCAGTTTGCGCCAGATCACCTTTCTGAACATCAGTCGAAAAATGCGAATTTTTTTGCAAAAAGCGCGCTTAAAACGGCGCAATGAGGAAACAAGCAGAGAAAAGCCTGAGCGTAACACGCTGATTTGGTTGGTGGGTCGTACAGGGTTCGAACCTGCAACCAATTGATTAAGAGTCAACGGCTCTACCGACTGAGCTAACGACCCAACGCGGTAAATTGTCCTCCTCGTCGGCGGCGCTGTCAAACGCTTACACTCATTACTTTTTCTCATGTGAATTTTACAACCCTTTGTTTAATCAACGAGATAAGCCGCATAAGGTCTATTAATCCCCTCTTTTGAAGAGTAATCTTCCGCTCCCTGAACGTCCGATTTGCCTCCTCCGTGTAAAGAGTGATCGACTTTTATCCCGCGTATAAATGTTGTAAACATGTTGCACAAAGGTGGCGTTATTGCACTACCTTACTAAAGCCGGATCAACCGGATAAATGTATAAAAAAGAGCCACTTCAGAGCTCACGACTTCACTAATGACAGGTAAAACAGGACATCATCAGATGGTAGATCACTCTAAAATAGCGACTGACGCGACGCCCGCTTCAGAAGATCATCTACGGCGAAACCTCACTAACCGACATATTCAACTGATCGCCATCGGCGGCGCCATCGGCACCGGTCTGTTTATGGGCTCCGGTAAAACCATCAGCCTGGCCGGCCCCTCGATCATCTTCGTGTACATGATCATCGGCTTTATGCTGTTCTTCGTGATGCGCGCCATGGGCGAGCTGCTGCTGTCCAATCTGGAATACAAATCGTTCAGCGATTTCGCCGCGGATCTGCTCGGCCCGTGGGCCGGTTTCTTCACCGGCTGGACCTACTGGTTCTGCTGGGTGGTCACCGGCATCGCCGACGTCGTGGCGATCACCGCCTACGCTCAGTTCTGGTTCCCCGAGCTGTCGCAGTGGATCGCTTCACTGCTGTGCGTGCTGTTACTGCTCGGCCTTAATCTGGCGACAGTGAAAATGTTCGGCGAAATGGAGTTTTGGTTTGCGATGATTAAAATCGTCGCCATCGTTGGGCTGATTGTCGCCGGGCTGGTGATGATCGCCATGCAGTTCCAGTCGCCGACCGGCACCGTGGCCTCATTCACCCATCTGTGGAATGACGGCGGCATGTTCCCGAAAGGCATCAGCGGCTTCTTCGCCGGCTTCCAGATCGCGGTATTCGCCTTCGTCGGCATTGAACTGGTGGGCACCACCGCCGCGGAAACCAAGGATCCGGAGAAATCGTTGCCGCGCGCCATCAACTCGATTCCGATCCGCATCATCATGTTCTACGTGTTCGCCCTGATCGTTATCATGTCGGTGACGCCATGGAACTCCGTGGTGCCTGACAAGAGCCCGTTCGTTGAACTGTTCGTGCTGATCGGCCTGCCGGCCGCGGCCAGCGTAATCAACTTCGTGGTGCTGACCTCCGCCGCCTCCTCCGCCAACAGCGGCGTGTTCTCCACCAGCCGCATGCTGTTCGGGCTGGCGCAGGAAGGCGACGCGCCGAAATCGTTCGCCAACCTGTCCAAGCGCGCGGTACCGGCCAACGGCCTCACCTTCTCCTGTATCTGCCTGCTGGGCGGCGTGGTGCTGATTTACCTGATCCCGAACGTGATGACGGTCTTCACTCTGGTGACCACCGTATCGGCGATTCTGTTCATGTTCGTCTGGACCATCATTCTGTGCTCGTACCTGGTCTACCGTAAACGACGCCCGGCGCTGCACCAGAAATCGATCTACAAAATGCCTGCCGGCAAACTGATGTGCTGGGTGTGCATGGCGTTCTTCGTGTTCGTGCTGGTGCTGCTGTCGCTGCGCGAAGACACCCGCCAGGCGCTGATCGTCACCCCGCTGTGGTTCATCGTGCTCGGCCTGTCTTACGTGTTTCTGCGCAAGAAGAAAATCGCGTGATGCAAAAAGGGGCGGCTCTCTCCGCCCCTTTCTTTTTACGCCTCTGGGCTAATCCGCTTCCGTCGCCACCGCCGCTTTATCCTTGCGCCGCACGCGCAGCTCGCTGACCACCACCCCAATCACGATCAACGCGCCCCCCAATAGCGCCACGCCCGGTAAACGCTCACCGGCGAGCCGCCCGACGATGCCCGCCCAGACCGGTTCACCGGCGTAGATCACCGTAGCGCGCGTGGGTGAAACGCTGCGCTGCGCCCAGTTCATGGTCAGCTGAATCAACGCGCTGGCCAGCCCCAGCCCTATGGCGCTGTACAGCAGGTAATCCGAATACGGCGGCGGCGACTCGCCGGTCGGCGCCATCATCAAAAATGAGGCCAGCGAGGCGGTCGCCAGCTGCACGATGGTCACCCGGCGGATATTCACCTTGCCGGCGAAAGCGCCGATGAGGATGATCTCTGCCGCCATGCCCAGCGTGCCGGCCAGCGTCAGAATTTCGCCGAGGCTCAGCGTCATGTCGGTGCTGCTCGGCGCCGCCAGCAGCATCAGGCCGGTAAAGGCCAGCAGAATACCGATCCACGACATGATGCCGGGGAACCGCCCCAGCACCAGCCATTGCAACAGCGGCACGATCGGCACGTACATGGCGGTGATAAACGCCGATTGGCTGCTGGTGATGGTCTGCAGGCCGACAGTTTGCATGCTGTAGCCGAACATGATCGCCAGCCCGATCAGCACGCCCGCCTTCAGTTCATACAGGGTCAGGCCGCGCAGCACGCGCAGCGAAAACAGCGTCAACGCCAGCGTGGCGGTGGCGAAACGCAGGCCGACAAAAAAGAACGGCCCGCTGACTTGCATCGCGTGGTGCACCGCCAAAAAGGTGCCGCCCCAGATCATAGTGATGAAAATCAACACCGCTTCCGGCAGCCTGATCTGCGGAACCACGGCGGAAATAAAGGATTTTTTTGCTGCTGACACCGGCTTGCCCTTCCTGCTGAGTGCAATATAATGCACAGATCCTGCCAGTATGAGATAAAGTCCGGCGATGAGCAATACGGCGCATAACGCGAAAACCGATCCCCCCAAAGTGCTGCAGTACCTGAGCAGCAATCTGCGCGGCTACCGCCAACAGGCGGGCCTGAGCCAGATGGCGCTGGCCGAGCTTTCCGGCGTCAGCCGCCGCATGCTGGCGGGCATCGAGGCCGGCGATCGCAACGTCAGCCTGGCGGTGCTCGACAAGATCGCCGCCGCCCTGGCGATTTCCTTTACCGATCTGATTCAGGCGCCGGAAGCGCGCGGCAGCCACCTGGTGGGAGAGTTGGCCTGGCAAGGCGCACAGCCGGGCAGCCAGGCGCTGTTCGCCGCCAGCGTGCCGGCGCGCCAACGGGCCGAGCTGTGGGAATGGACGCTGATGCCGGGCGAGCGCTATGACTCGGCGCCGGACGCCGAAGGCTGGAGTGAAATGATCTACGTGATTGCCGGCACCCTGACGTTGGAACTGGAACAAGGCACGCTGACGCTCAGCGCCGGCGCGGCGCAAACCTTCAACAGCGATCAACGTTACGCTTACGCCAACCACGGCGATCTCCCGCTGCGCTTTATCCGCAACGTCGCCTTCTGACTGCCCGCCAGCCCGCGCCGGCGGTGGATGTCGCGTCGCTGTCGTGCCGCTGTCGTGGCGCCGCCACCCCGCGCCCCCTACACTGGATGACAGTGACAGCGAACTCGGGAGTGCATCATGCAAAAGTACCGCATCAGGCCGTTACGTCTGGAAAAAGGCTGGTCGCAGGAGCAGTTGGCGACCATCGCCGGCCTCAGCACCCGCACCGTACAGCGGATTGAAAACGGCGAACAGGCCAGCCTGGAAACCTTGACCGCGATCGCCGCCGCGCTGGGCGTGCAGGTCCGCGATCTCAACGCACAGCCGCAACAGACAATGGAGGAGGAGGAGCCTGACGAACAGCGCATTCGTCGCCAGGTCGCGGCAGAAGGCAAACTGCTGAGCATGGCGGTGCGTTTCGCCGTGATTGGCGTGATGTTGTTCGCCATTAATTGGTTTACCCACCCGCACTATCTCTGGTCGCTGTGGGCGATCGGCGGCATGAGCCTCGCGCTGATCATGCGGGCGGTGCGCACTCTGCTGCTGCGCAACGTCTTCAGCCGCTGGCAGGAACAGCGGCTGGCGCAAAAACTCAGGCGCCTGCCGTGAGCGTTAGCCACTCGGCCAGCCGGGCCAACGCGCTGCCCGGCACGATCGCCTGCGGCGACAGCAGATAATAGCCGCTGCCGTCGGGCGTAAAACCGAACGGCGCACTCAACAAACCGGCGGTCAGATCGTCTCGCACTTGCAACCACGGGCCGATCGCAATGCCAAGACCGGCGACCGCCGCCTGCAGGCTGAAATAGAAATGATCAAAGCGCTGCTCCGAATGCCCTGCCAACGTCATCCCCTGCTGCTGCGCCCAGTGCCGCCAGGCATCCGGCCGGGTGGCGGAATGCAGCAGTTTAGTGCCGGGCCGCAAACTCCGCAGGCTGCCCTCGGCGATCGTCATCCTTGCCAACGCCTCGGGTTGGCACACCGGCCCAACCTTTTCACTGAACAGCGCCAGGCTATGCACCTGCTTTCCCCAATCGAAGTCATTGCGCCTGATCGCCGCCGTAATGCCGTCATGGAACGAAAACGGCCCGCCACCGGCCACCAGCTGTAAGTTGATATCCGGGTGCGCCTGCTGAAAAGCCGGCAGACGCGGGATCAGCCAACGCATCAACAAGGTCGGTTCACAGGACAAGACCAGCGGCGCATCGAGCGCCTGCTGGCGCAGTTCCAGCGCGGTATGATCCAGAATGCCGAAAGCCTGCTGCGTCGCCTGAAACAGCTTGCGCCCCGCCGCCGTGAGCAGTACCCGCCGATGGCGGCGCTCAAACAACGCCACGCCAAGTTCCTCTTCCAGCGCCCGCACCGCCCGGCTGACGGCGCCGTGCGTCAAATTCAGCCCCTGCGCCGCCTGCGTAAAACTTTCCAGCCGCGCGGCGGCCTCGAAGCAACGCAGCCCGCCCAACGGCAACGGCCTGCCGGTTTTGCGTGAGTTTTTCTCACCGATATTGTCACTATTCATCGTTTGTCACCGAGAAAAATTACTCTTATAAATCAGTCACTCTATTGATAAACACCGCAAGGATAACTATGACTGAACTCATCGCTGTCGTCACCATTACTTTACTCGCCGTGATAAGCCCGGGGCCGGACTTTGCCATGGTCTCGCGCAATAGCCTGTTGCTTTCGCGCCGCGCCGGCGTCTTGACCGCCTGCGGCATTGGCGCCGGGGTGCTGGTCCATGTCAGCTATACGCTGATTGGCGTCGGCGTGTTGATTCAACAGTCGCCCTGGTTGTTTAACCTGCTTAAAGCCATCGGCGCCGCCTACCTGATCTACCTCGGCATTACGCTGCTGCGCAACGCGGCGCATCATGACGCAGCCCCCACAACAGCGCCGGCGGCCATCAGCGATTTCGCCGCCTTGAAAACCGGTTTTTTCACCAACGCGTTAAACCCGAAAACCACCATCTTCATCGTCAGCCTGTTCATGCAGGTGGTTTCTCCGCACACCCCGCTCGGCGTGCAAATCGGCTATGGTCTTTTTATCGCCGCCGTCCATATCTTCTGGTTTGCCGCCGTCGCGCTGCTATTTTCCGCACCGGGCGTCAATGCGCGCTTTTTACGTTTGCGCCGCGGCATCGATCGTACCTTTGGCGGGCTGCTGATCGCCTTTGGCGCCCTGCTGGCGATCGCCGGCATCAAGTAACGCCGCAACGCCAAGTTCGTCATTCGCTTCTATGCTTATCAGGGGTTTTTGTTAATCATCTGAGCGGGAGTACGGAACATGACGAAACTGTTGGTGCTTTATTACTCAATGTACGGCCACATCGAACGCCTGGCGCAGGCGGTGGCCGAAGGGGCGAATCGGGTCGATAACGTGGACGTGACGATTAAACGCGTGCCGGAAACCATGACGCCGGAGGCCTTCGCCAAGGCCGGGGGCAAACAACATCAACAGGCGCCGGTCGCCACCCCGCAAGAGCTGGCGGACTATGACGGCATCATCTTCGGTACGCCGACCCGCTTCGGCAATATGGCCGGGCAAATGCGCACCTTCCTCGATCAGACCGGCGGCCTGTGGGCGTCCGGCGCGCTGTACGGCAAGGTAGGCAGCGTCTTCTCCTCCACCGGCACCGGCGGTGGCCAGGAACAGACCATCAGTTCGACCTGGACCACGCTGGCACACCACGGTTTCATCATCGTGCCGATCGGCTATGCGACGCAGGAGCTGTTTGACGTTTCACAGGTGCGCGGCGGCACCCCGTATGGCGCCACCACCATCGCCGGCGCCGACGGTTCGCGGCAGCCGAGCAACGAAGAGCTGACCATTGCCCGTTATCAGGGCGAACACGTGGCCAAAATCACCGCCAAGCTGAAAAGTTAAGCGCCCTCCAGCCTCGTGATCCAAAGGGCCGCGCATTCGCACGGCCCCATCTTGTTGCCGACCCGCCGCAAGGTTAGAATGCCCCTCCCCCGGCCATTCAGCGTCTGAAGGCCAGGCCCGAATTCGTTCTGCCCGTCACTCATCCGCTTTCAGCCCGAGGACGGGCGTTCTGTTTTTTGCGCACAGCGAAGGGAATAAGTCAGTGTCTAAAGATTTTGATGAACTAATAAGAGACATGGATCTTATTATTGAAAATGTAGACAGCTTCAAGGCTCTGGCTCCGCGCGCGCCCGAGCCGGCTCCGGCCCCGCCGCCGCCGGTTCATCACTACGACTCGTTCTGCGAAAACATCGCGCTGAAAGTCGTCTTGAAGGTGCTGCTGTCTTCGGTGGACAAGATAGTCAAAGTGCAGATCGCCAACAAGGTCGAGCAAGAGATCGCCCAGATCGAACAGCAGGTGGTGCGCGCCGGCGGCGGCCCGGTGTCACCGGGCGATCTGGCGCAGATGACGCACTACGTTCGCCGCACGGTCAACGACCTGCTGGAATAGCGTTCTCCCCGCCCCTCCACGCCATGCTTATTCGGCGATATGAATTTTTACGTTATTTTTATATCGCCTGTTTTATGCTTGATACACTTCAAAAAATTGACGCATCGTCGGCGGGCACTCCGAGCAACAGCATGGTCAAAACCAAACAAATACTGGTCGTTATTCATCTTTGCAGCTTTTTAGTCCTTCTTTACAGCCTTTCAATGATCCCGCCTCTGTTGATGGGCCTGCTGTATAAAGAAAAAAGCGCCTTCTCGTTTTTCTATACTCTGGTGCTCGCCGCCACGCTCGGCGGATTAGGCTGGCTCGGCACCCGGCAGTCAAAAGTGCAGTTGCGCACCCAGGACGGCTTTCTGATTATCGTGATGTTCTGGCTGTTGTTTTCCGCGATCAGCGCCCTGCCGCTGTGGCTGGATGACACGCTGAACGTCCGGCTGGTTGACGCGATGTTTGAAGGTGTCTCCGGCATCACCACCACCGGCGCCTCGGTGCTGAACGACGTTTCCAGCGTGCCCAAATCATTCCTCTACTATCGTTCGCAGCTTAATTTTATCGGCGGTCTGGGGGTTATCGTGTTGGCGGTGGCCGTGCTACCGCTGCTGGGCATCGGCGGCGCCAAACTTTATCAGTCGGAAATGCCCGGCCCATTCAAAGAAGAACGGTTGACGCCACGCTTGGCCGATACGTCGAAAAATCTGTGGTTGATTTACCTTGGACTGGGGTTGGCCTGCACCGTCGCCTTTCGCCTGGCGGGCATGCCGTGGTTCGATGCGTTGTGCCACGGCATCTCTACCGTCTCACTCGGCGGATTTTCCACCCGCAATGAAAGTCTGGGATACTACGACAGCTCAGCGGTGGAAATGGTCGGCGGCATTTTCTCTATTCTGGCGGCGGTGAACTTCACGCTCTATTTCGTCGCCATCGGCCGCCGCAGCGTGAAACCGCTGTACCGTAACCCAGAGCTGCGCTTTTTCCTGTTGATTCTGTCCATCGTCATCGCGATCGTGTGTATCGAGCTTTACCGTTCGGGCATGTACAGCGTCAAAGACGCCTTCGTACATGGCTTTTTCCTCACCAGTTCTATGATGACCGACAACGGCCTGGCGATCGCCGATTACATCAAGATCCCGTCCCATACCATCATGCTGCTGCTGGCGGCGAGTTTCTTCGGCGGCTGCGTCGGCTCTACCTGCGGCGGCATTAAAGCGCTGCGTTTTCTGATCATGTACAAGCAAAGCCGGCTTGAGATCAATCAACTGGTGCATCCCAACGCCATATATACCATCAAGGTCGGTAATGCGCCGATCCAGGATCGGGTGCTGCGCTCCGTTTGGAGCTTTTTCTTTCTCTACGTGCTGTTCACCTGCCTGTTTATCTGGCTGCTGAATCTAATGGGCTATGATCTGGTCACCGCCTTCGCCACCGTCGCCGCCTGCATCAATAATATGGGGCTGGGATACGGGGAAACCGCCGCGGGTTTCGGCACGCTAAATGATGCGGCAAAATGGCTGATGTGCGCCGCCATGCTGCTCGGGCGCCTCGAGATCTACCCGATGTTGATCCTTTGTTCACGCACATTTTGGCGTTTTTGATCCGCCTAACAATGCGCAGGATGCCGTTTCGTTTTGCCATGACTGACACATTCACAACATGAATATGTTGCATTGTTGTATTCGTTTCACTGCGATAAGTTTAATTTACTGTAAATATATACAGTACTTTTTTAACTTATTGAGGATATGAATATGCGCTTTAACAACAAGATGTTGGCCTTGGCCGCCCTGCTGTTCGCCGCGCAGGCGTCGGCCGACACGCTCGAATCCATCGACAACTGCGCGGTCGGCTGCCCGACCGGCGGCAGCAGCAACGTGTCTATCGTGCGTCATGCTTATACGTTGAACAACAACAGCACCACCAAGTTCGCCAACTGGGTGGCCTATCACATCACCAAAGACACGCCGGCCAGCGGCAAGACGCGCAACTGGAAAACCGATCCGGCGCTCAACCCGGCGGACACGTTGGCGCCCGCCGATTACACCGGCGCCAACGCCGCGCTGAAGGTCGATCGCGGTCATCAGGCGCCGCTGGCCTCGCTGGCGGGCGTCTCCGACTGGGAATCGTTGAACTACCTGTCCAACATCACGCCGCAAAAGTCCGATCTGAACCAGGGCGCCTGGGCGCGGCTGGAAGATCAGGAACGCAAGCTGATCGATCGCGCCGATATCTCCTCGGTCTATACCGTGACCGGGCCGCTGTATGAGCGCGATATGGGCAAACTGCCGGGCACCCAGAAAGCGCACACCATCCCCAGCGCCTACTGGAAGGTGATTTTCATCAACAACAGCCCGGCGGTGAACCACTATGCCGCCTTCCTGTTCGACCAGAACACGCCGAAGGGCGCCGATTTCTGCCAATTCCGCGTGACGGTGGACGAGATCGAGAAACGCACCGGCCTGATCATCTGGGCCGGTCTGCCGGACGACGTGCAGGCTTCGCTGAAGAGCAAACCCGGCGTTCTGCCGGAGTTGATGGGCTGCAAAAACTGACGAAAAAACCCGCCGAAGCGGGTTTATTCTTCACGCGGGCGCCGGCGGATTATTCCGTCAGCGCCTTTTGCGCGGCGGCCAACTCACGCTGACGAGGTGAGGCTACCGCGTGATCGCGCGCCAACAGCGTATACACCGTCGGCAACACAAACAGGGTAAACAGCGTGCCCACCAGCATGCCGGAGACGATCACCAGCCCCAGGCCGAAGCGACTGGCAGCCCCGGCGCCGCTGGCGAACAGCAGCGGGATCAAACCGAACACCATCGCCCCGGTGGTCATCAGAACCGGCCGCAGACGAATTTGCGCCGCCTGCAAAATCGCGGCGCGCCGCGTCAGCCCCTGATGCATCTGCAGCTCGTTGGCGAACTCCACCATCAGAATGCCGTGCTTGCTGATGAGCCCGATCAGGGTCACCAGACCGACCTGGGTATAGATATTCATCGTGGCGTAGCCCAGCGCCAGCGGCAGCAAGGCGCCGCAGATCGACAGCGGCACGGTGATGAGGATAATCAGCGGATCTTTCAGGCTCTCGTACTGCGCCGCCAGCACCAGGTAAATGATCACCAACGCCGCCAGGAACGCGAACGCCAGCGCGCTGCCCTCCTGGGTGTATTGGCGCGAATCCCCCTGCCAGTCGTGGCTAAATTCGGCCGGCAGCGCATTGGCCTGCCGTTCGAGGAAAGCCACCGCTTCGCCCATCGAAACGCCGGGCGCGGGAATCGCCTGCAGGGTGGCGGCGTTCTGCTGGTTGAACTGGGTCAGCTTGTTCGGTTCGACCTTAACGGCCACCGATACCACGGTGGAGAGCGGCACCAGCGTATTGTCCTGGGCGCGAACATATTGCCGCGCCAGCGCCTGCGGCGTCAGCCGTTGTTCGCGCAGGCTCTGCGGGATAACGTCATAAGCACGCCCGTCCATCCCGAAGCGGTTGAGGTAGTTCTCTCCCACCAGCACCGCCAACGATTCACCGATGTCGCTCATGCGTATCCCCAGACTGTTGGCCTTGGCGCGATCGATGTGCACCTCCGCCAGCGGGTTGTTGTAGTCCAAATCGCTGTCCACCACCATAAACAGGCCGCTGTTTCTGGCGTTCTGTTTCACCTCCTCCAGGGTGCGGTACAGCTGCGGGTAGTCCTGCGGCGTACGCAGCACCATCTGCACCGGCAGCCCCCCGGTGGAGCCTGGCAAGGCGGGCAGCTGGAAGGCGAAAATGCTGGTGCCTTCAACATCGTTCACCGCCCGTTGCAGATCGGCCTGCACCGCCGACGCCGAGCGCTGGCGCGCCTGCCACAGCGTCAGGTTGATGCCGCCGATGCCGGACGCCGTGCCGTCGCTGCCGTTGATGATCCAGCGGCTTTCGGTTTCCGGCATGCGGTTGTAAACCTCGTCCAGCTTGTAGGCAAAGCGTTCGACATAGTTCAGGTTGGCCTGCTGCGGCGCCTTGATGGCGGTCAGTACGATGGCCTGATCCTCGGTCGGCGCCAGCTCGCGCTGCGGCATCAGGTACAATAGCGGCAGGCTGATCATCACCAGCAGCGCCAGCGTACCGGTCAGCCAACGGTGATGCAGCGAGAAATCCAGCGCGCGCGCATAGCGCCGCGTCAGGCCGCCGAAGAACCACTCGGCGGCGTGCGCCACGCGCCCTTCGCTCTGTTTGGCCGGCAGCAGGAGTGAACTCATCACCGGCGACAGCGTCAGCGCCACCACGCCGGACACCACCACCGCCCCGGCCAGCGTCAGCGCGAATTCGCGAAACAGCGCGCCGGTCAGCCCGCCCATCAGGCCGATCGGCGCATAGACCGCGGCCAGCGTCAGGGTCATGGCGATCACCGGCCCGGCCACCTCGCGTGCGCCGATCATCGCCGCCGCCAGCGGCGTTTTCCCCTCTTCGATATGGCGATGCACGTTCTCCACCACCACGATGGCGTCGTCCACCACCAAACCGATCGCCAGGACCATCGCCAGCAGCGTCAGCAAATTGACGCTGAAGCCGAAGGCCAGCATCAGCCCGGCGGCGCCAAGTATCGACAGCGGAATCGTCACCACCGGGATCAACACGGTGCGCAGCGACCCCAGACACAGGTAGATCACCGCCACAACGATCGCCAGCGCTTCGAGCAGGGTATGCACCACTTCATCGATCGAGGCCTGAATAAAGCGCGCGGTCTCGAACGCCAGCGCCATCTTCACGCCCGGCGGCTGCATCTTGTCGATCGCCGGCATCAGGTGACGAATGCCGTCGACGATCACCAGCGGGTTGCCAGTCGGCGTAGGGAAGACGCCAAGGAACACCGCCGGTTCGCCATCCATCAAGGCGCTGGTTTCCGTGGCTGCGGCGCCCAGCTCCACGGTGCCGACGTCTTTCAAGCGCACCAGACCGTTGCCGTCGTTGCGCACCACCAGATTGCGAAACTCCTCTACGCTGGTGAGATCGGTATTCACCCGCACGTTGGCAACCACATACTGCCCTTTCACCTTGCCCGGCGCCGCCTGGTAGTTGTTGCGCCGCACCGCATCGGCCACGTCGGCAGCGGTCAGACCGCGGCCGGCCAGCCGATCGCTGTCCAGCCACAGGCGCATCGCCATTTTTTGCCCGCCGAACACTTCAACCTTGGCGACGCCGTCGATGGTGGTGAACATCGGTTCCACCACCCGCGTCAGGTATTCGCTCAGCGCCGGCGTGGACAGCGTTTTACTGGAAAAACCGACATAGGCCACGGCGGTAGCTTCACCGGCGGAACGCTCAATCACCGGATCGTAAGCCTGCTCCGGCAGCTTATAGCGCACCTGGTTGACCTTGGCCATCACTTCGGTCAGCGCCTGGGTGGAGTCGCGGTTCAGCGCCATGCGCACCGTCACCACGCTGCGCCCCTGCACCGAGGAGGAAGAAAGGTAGTCAACGCCCTCGACGGAGGACACCGCCTGGGCGATCGGCTGCGTAACAAAGCCCTGCATCAGCTCGGACGACGCGCCGGGATAGTCGGTGCTGATGGTGATGGTAGAGTTTTCCAGCAGCGGGTATTGGCGGATCGGCAGTTTGCTGAGCGCCAGCGCGCCGAACAGCAGAATCAAGGTGCTGACCACCAGCGCCAGCACCGGCCGGCGCACGAACAGATCGGTAAATGTCATCGGTCTCTCCTCAGGAACCGGCCTGGGCGGCGTTCAGAGCATCCTGCGCCACCGGCTCGGCCGCCATGCCGTCGCTCAGCTTGAGCTGGCCCGAGGTCACCACCCGCTCGCCTTCCTGCAGGCCGCTGACGATCTCGACGCGCCCGTCATTGCGTTCGCCCACGGTGACCGAGACGCGCTTGACCGTCATGCCCTTTTCACCCTGTTGCGCGACGAACACGGTATCGCCGTACGCCGTATAGGTCAGCGCCGTTTCCGGCACCGTCAGCACCGCCACGCGCTGTTGCTGCGTGACGCGAATGCCCGCGTACATGCCGGCCTTCAGCAATCCCTGGCGGTTAGTCAACGTCGCCTGCACCTGCACGGTGCGGGATTTGCCGATCATCGGGTCGATAGCGGTAATAACGGCGGGGAAAGCGCGCTCGGGATAGGCGCCGACCTGCACCGACACCGCCTGCCCCAACGCCAGTCCGGCGCTGCTTTGTTCGTCCAGCGAGAAATTGACGCGCAGCGTATCGGCATCCACCAGGTTGGCCACCGCCTCGGCGGCGTTGAGGTATTGCCCTTCATGCACGCGACGAATGCCGATGACGCCGGAGAACGGCGCGCGGATCGCCTTTTGCGCGATTTTGGCCTGCGTTTCCTGCACCGCACCGAGCGCCATATCCCGTTCAGCCAGCGCATCGTCCAACTGCTGCCGCGCGGTGGCGTTGAGGTTCATCAGCTTGCGCATGCGCGTCAGCAGCAGATCGGCATTGCGCAGCTGCGCCTGCAGGCGCACCAGCTCAGCCTGCTCGACCGCATCGTTGAGCTGCACCAGCAGTTGCCCCTGCCGTACCGTTTGGCCGGATTCGAACAGGATGCGCGTGATGCGGCCGCTGGTCTCTGCCGCCACTTCCACCTGGCTGGCCGCCTCCAGCTCGCCTACGCCGGCGTAACTGCGCGCAGCCTGTTCACGCAGGGCGGGCGCCAGCGCCACTTTCACCGGCGGATAGGCCGGCGCGCCTTCGCTTTGCCGCGCGGTGGATCGCATCGCTACCGCAGCGACGGCGAGCGCCGCCAGCAGCGCGGCAATAATGAGATATCGTTTCATCATGCAGCCTCACGCGTGTTGGCCAGCCGTTGACGCAAACGGCTGGCGATGGCCGTCACCCACAGCCCGCCGATCACCGTGATGTGTTCCAGCGCGAAGTAGAGGGAGATCTGCATGTTGGGAGCGGACATATTCCAGAAGGTGTGTACGATCGCGATAGTCAGGATCAGGAACGCCGACAGCATGCCGGCGCCCAGCCACACCCAGCGGTTCAGCAAGATCAATACCGAACCTGTCAGCAGCACCGACGCCGACGCCAGGTTGAACAGCCAGGCCGGATGCAAACCGGCGGCGCGCATCTCCGCCAGGCTCCCTTCGATGTCGAACAGCTTGGCGAGCCCCGACGAGATGAAAATCACCATCAAGCACAGACGTGCGAGCAGCCAAAGCCAATAACTGTCCAGAGCGGTGTTGATAAAGCGTTGCATAACGGTTTCTTCCTGATTTTACAGCCGAGCCATCCTTCTCCCCGATAAGACGGGGGCAGGTCTTGAGAGATGCCGGTTGCCAAGCCCGGCAGGCTGAACTATAAAACCTCAGGTTAACTTGAGGTCAAGTTGAGGAAAGATAAAATGGCAAGAAATGAACCGATTGACGCCAATCGGCTATTGACCGTCGGGGAAGTGGTGAAACGCAGCGGCGTGGCGGTATCCGCACTGCACTTCTACGAGAGTAAAGGGTTGATTCAGGCGACGCGCAACGCCGGCAATCAGCGGCGTTATCCGTCGGTGGTATTACGCTATATCGCGGTGATCAAGATCGCGCAGCGCGCGGGCCTTCCGCTGGAAGAAATCCGCGCCGCACTAAGCCGCTTCCCCATCGGCAGCAAGCTGACCTCAGAACAATGGGGAGTGCTGTCCTCCGCCTGGCGCAAAACGCTGGATGAGCGTATTCAACGGCTAACGGTGCTGCGCGACCATCTCGACAGCTGCATCGGCTGCGGCTGCCTGTCGCTCACCGACTGCCCGCTGCGCAACCCGAACGATATATTGGGCCGGCAAGGGGCCGGCGCGCATATTTTCGAACACCCGGATGGGCAATGATAAGCGGCTAGGCAACCGGCATCATGGAAAGGCGGCGATTGGCTTCGGCGAATACCGCGACGCTGTGATCGATAAATGCCCGCACCGGCGGCAACAGGCCTTTGCCGCTGGTGAACACCAGGTGAACAATGCTGTTCGGCGCACGCCACTGCGGCAGCAGGCGCAGCAGTTGACCCGTCCGCAATTCGTTGGCACACAAATGGATCGGCAAAAATGCTACGCCGATCCCGGCAATCGCCGCACTATGCAACGTACTGTAATCCCCGCAACACATCCGGGGTACATGTACGAACGTACGTTGATTGCCTGCATTGTCCTCGAATTCCCAGCGATCGCGATCCAGCCATTCTCCCATCGACAACGTCGGCAAACTGGCCAGCTGTTCGAACGACTGCGGCAAGCCGCCGGCTTTCTCCACCAGCTGCGCGCCGGCGACCAAAATGCGTTGCCGCACGCCAAGATCGCGTTTAATCAATGATTGATCCTGGTCGAAATGGCTCGTAATGCGAAACGCCACATCGATCTTTTCATTGATCAGATCCACATGGCGCTCATGGATCAACAGTTGCACGCGCACGTCCGGATAACGCGCCATAAAATCCAACAGCAGATGGGAATTATAATACTGCATCAAACCGGGCGGTGAACTGATGCGCAGGCAGCCGCTCACTTCGGCACGCGCACGGGCGACAATGGCATCGGCCGCCTCCAATCGCTCGATAATCGCCTCACACTGCCGATACACATCGCGGCCAATATCCGTGACGCGGAAACTGCGCGTCGAACGTTCGATTAACCGCGCACCGTAACTCGCCTCCAGACGAGCCACGCGTTTGCTGAGTTTGGATTTGGCCTCGCCGCTCGCCCGCTCCGCGGCGGCGAAACCGCCATGTCTCACCACCAAAGCAAACAGTTGAAGATCGTTCAAATCCTGCATGCCCCCTCCTTATCGTTTCCAGTTTGGAAACGATGCATTACGCTTTCAGGCACTACCGCGCCGGCACCCCGCTGCTTATCCTTTAGCATAACGAAACAAAAAGATTCAACCATAGCAAAGAACAAGCGTATTGCGATTGAGGAGAACATCATGAAGAACGTCATGTTTAAAACGATGCTGCTGGGCGCTTTTGTCTTTTCAGGCGCAACAATCGCGGCAACGCAAATCAATAGTCAACAGGCGGACGCCCTGACGCCGCGCCAAGTGATTACCGTTAGCGGTGCCGCGAATCTGAGCGATGCGGAAAAGATGTTGGCAGACAAAACCGACAAGACCGGTGCCCGTTACTACAAAATCATCGCGATCGTAGGCAATAACAAGCTGCACGCCAACGCAATGACTTATCAATAACCCTCTCCGGCAGCTGCCGGTTTTTTTGCCTCCCCATTCATCAGGGATAAATAATGTTCAACGTGGCCGAGGTGTTGAGTTCCCCCTGCGTGACGCCATCGCGCTGATAAGGGTAATAATAAGCGCCCATGCCGATGATGAAATGACTGTTCAGGCTGCCGCCGGCGGCGACATGAAACAGCGAGGTGGCGCTGCCGCGATCGACGTTGGAAGGCGACAATACCACCGGCGAGCTCGGCATGTCGCGCTTGACCAGGCGCAGCCCCACCCCTTGCGCACCGCCCGCATTGGCATTGATCAACACGCTGGCGTCGGAGGCCAGCAGGTTATTGCTGGACAGGAACATCTCAACGGCGCGATCGGCGATGCCTTCCTGCTGCATGTTCTGGCAGCTGATGTTCAGCGAGAACGGCGTGTAGCCGGGTTGATTGTTATTCAGCACCTGCGCCACGCCCATTTTGGGCAACCTGACCGTCAGGCCGGCATTGTCGAAACGACAGGTGGTGGTTTTCGGCGCGTATTTGATGTTCATCGGCTGGCCGTACATGTCGCGATCGTCATAAGGCCAGTTGCCGGTAAGCAACCAGGTGAGCAGTTTCCCCACTTGCTCCAACAACCAGAACGGCAATTCCAGAATGCCGATACCGGTCACATCGCTCACCAGTAAAACGTCATCGAGCATCAAGGTATCGCCCGGCACCACCCGCCCATCCTTGGGTTTTTGCACCAGCGAATAACGAATGGTCATCGGCGAGTTTAACTCTGACGCGGAGTGTTCCCCGCGCCCTCTCAACGTTCTGTCGCTTATCTTGTTGGTGATTTCCGCTCGGATCCACTGTTGACCGTTGTTAAAACCGAAAATCGCGGCCTGCGAATCTTTCGGCGAAAGCTTGATGGTGTAGGAAAAGTTGCTTTTGGACTTGCTGCAGTTAAATGTGCCGGTGTACTGGGTATTATATTGCGCCTCCCAGACCGGCATATTGGCGCTCAGCTTATCGGAGAGATCAACAAAAATCGGGGACGCAAACTCCGCTCCCTTGCCATAGCAGGAAGCATAGCTATAGCCGCTGAACAACCCGGACAGCAGCAGCAAAAAAATCAGCCTGATCATAGATTCGGTTATCCTGTATTAACGGCAAACGCCGGGCGACGCATCCAGCGCCAGAGTCGGTTTGGCGATGTGGCAACTGCCGTCGCGCAATTGCACCGTCAACGCCGTTGGCGGCTGTTCGGCGCGCAGGTACAACACGCTGGCCTGGCCGACAAAACCTACCGACCGATCGTTTTCATCCATCACTTCGGCGCCGAACGGCAGCGGCGCACCATCGGCGCGCTGCGCCCGCAGCTGGAATGGCCGACGTTGATCGGTCTCGAATTTCAGGTAGCTGACCGCGCCGTAGTAAGGCACATGGTTGGCGACGTTGCCGCTGATTTCCGCCCCGCTGCTGTGGCCGGTATCCGATAGCGTGACCGAGTTTTGCCGGTACGGCGTGGCATAAGGCACCAGCGCCAAACCCTGCGCATTGGTCACGATGCTTTCGTCGCCGTTGACCATCAGCCCTTCGGCCTGCGGCGCCTCGACCACCGTCATGGTGTTGCCGATCTCGTTCGACGCCAGCAGATGCCAGGGGATCGCCACCAGGCTGCCGCGCGCACTGAGGCCACTCTGACGATAATCGTTGCCTTCGCTGTAGGAGACGCCCAGCGTCGAGGCGCGGGCGCGATAGGCCGCATTGACGCTGGCCATATTGTCACCGCCGCTGCGATTGCTGCCGCTCAGCGAGTAGCTCAGGCGGTTGGACTCCAGCGCATTGCCGCTCAGGCTGACCGTGCTTTGCTGATAGTGGGAGTCTGTCGCAGACAGGCCGGTGCTGAGGTAGGCGTTGTTATCGAACACCGACAGCGGCAGGCTGAACGACAGGTAATAGCGCGTCTCTTCCTCACGCTGGCTATTGCGCACCCGGCTGGCTGAAACGGAGTAGCTGACGCGCCCCAGATTGTTGGAGTACCCCAGCTGGTATTCGCGGCTTTTCGCATTGGCCGTCCAGTAATCACGCTGGGAGCCGGAGAAGAACAGCGTGCCCCATCCTTCGTTAAGACGCTGGTTCAGGTTGAGCGTAAAGGTATTTTTCGGCCGAGCCGAACGCAGCGCATCCCAGGTGTTCATATCCAGTTCGGACACGCCCTCCTCGTCGCGCCAGCGATCAAACTGACGCTCCAGCTGGCGATAGCCGTCATTGGAGTAAATGGCGTCGGTAAAGCTGTAGTAACCGCGGGTGGAATAGCGATAGGCAGCCAGCGTGAAGTTGGTCGCGGTGACATCGAGAAATTTACTGTAGGCGATACGGAAGCTCTGCCCGCTTTCACGGCGGTTTTTCAGGCGAGTATCGGCATGCGTCAGATCAATGGACACCGCCCCTATCGGCAGGTTCCAGCCGCTGCCGAGCAGCCAGGCCTGATAGTCGTCGCTCAAAATGCTGCCGGCATAACCCGTTACCAGATTGTTGAAACCGTACTGCAGGGTGCCCTGTACAAAGCCGGGTCCGTAATCGGTATTGCTTTCGTTTACCTTGCCGGCCAGTACGCTGTATTGGCTGACACCCTGTTTCAACATGTTGGGTACGGCTGAAAACGGCACGCTGAACGACTGCTCGCGCCCGTCAGCCTCTTTGACCGTCACCCACAGATCGCCCGCCGAACCGGTCGGCTGAATGCTGTCGAGGGTAAAGGCGCCCGGCGGCACGTTTTCCTGGTAGATCACGTTGCCGTTCTGCACCACTTTCACCAGGGCGTTGGATTGCGCCACGCCACGCACAATCGGTGAAAAACCCTGCTGCGAGTTGGGCCGCATGCTGATATCCGACGCCAGCGCCACCCCGCGAATGCGTACCGAGTCGAACAGCTCCCCCGGCGAATAAAAATCACCGGCGGTCAGGTTGGATTTGATGTCGGCGAACCCGCGCTGCAGATAACGCGTGTTGTTCTGCCACTGGCTCCCCCGCCCGCTGCCGTGGCGAAAGCTGCTGCTGTCGCGAAATTGCCAGCCGGCCAGATTGATCCCGGACTCCAGCCCGGTATAAAAATCGTCATTGTTGCTGCGATTGCCTTCGCCGCGCGCCTCGGCGTGGTAGTAGGTCGCGTTGTAGGCCAGCGTCAACGCGGAGATGCCACGATTCCAGAAAGCCGGATCCACGTACCCTGCTTCCGATCGGTTGACCCGCGCCTGCGGCACCGTCAACCGCAGGCTCAGCGCGCCAACGTCCATATCGAACCGCCCGCCCTGTACCAGCGAGGCGATCGACAGCGTCGTCTGGGGCGCCTGAGGTGTCGGCAATTGACTCAGATCGATGCCCAACCGCTGCGCATCCTGGTAGGCAATTTGAATATCGTCGCGTTGCGTGCCAAACAGCAGCGTGTAGCGCCCTTTCCAGTCATGATTGACATACACATCGATCTCCTGCCGGCCGGCAGGCATGTCATTGTTGAGGTAAAAACGCGAAAGATCGGAATCGCGCGATTCGCCGGCCAACAGCGAAGTATCGAACGTCACCGCCCAGGCCGTATCCGGCAACAAGAATGAAGAGGCGGTCAGCAGCGAGAGGACTTTTTTATTCAGCTTCATTGTTGTTCTTTCAGGTTAGTGTGCGGTGATGGCTTTAGACTTGTAAGCCCCCAGATCGTCGATATACATCAGGTCATAACGCGCGTTTTTACTGACCGATCGTTTGCTGGAGGCAAACTGGGTGGAAAACGGCGCAACCATCAACGAATCAACCAGCAGATGCTTGTCCTCACCCTGGCCGATATTCGCTACCGTGATGAAATACGGGCTGTTGTTGATGACGTTGAACCCCTTGCCATTGGCTTGCAGCGTCAGTTTTTCCAATGCGTTTTCTACGCCGCGGGTTAAGGCCTGCGGGCGGTAGAACAGCTTGATGCGCGATTTGATCGCCAGCTGCAGCGTATTGGTACCCTGCAGGTTTTCCGGCGTCGGCGGGATATCCAGCACGTTGAGATAGAACACCGATTCACGATCCGCCGCCAACGCGGCGCCGACTTTCTGAATGCGCAGCTGCTGCCCGCTGTTGCCGTTCACTTTCACCACCGGTGGCGATAGCAAAAACGGTACGTTGGCGGTTTCCGGGGTGGAATTGATGTCGCCGTCGTCGATCCAGGCCTGAACCAGTGAGGGATCGGCACCGTTATTCAGCAGTTGGACAATCACATCCTTGTTGTTTGCCGGGTAGATCACCCGCGTACCGTTAACCACCACATTGGCCTGCGCGCCAATGGAACCGAGCAACAGCGCCGCTATCATCATATATTTTTTCATCGTTCCCCCGGGTGGCCAGGCCCATCAAGGGCCTGGCTTTCAGCGCGATTACAGGTAAGAAATGGTGTAAGTCACGTTGGAGCTCAGAGCGCCCACTTTTGCCGCTTCGGCGTTGGTTTTGTAGTAGTACGCGTCCAGCGTCAGGGTTTCTGAATCCGGTGCCGCTTTATCGCCCATGATGTCGGTGACATAAGGCACGTTCAGCTGGATCGGGGTGGAAGAACCGGTTTCAGCCAGAGAGAAGCCCACGTTCTTCGCAACGGAAGCGTCGTTCTCGTTGACCGAGTTGTTCAGCAAATATTTGCCGTCGGTGGAGATGTTATCCGCGGAGGAGAAGTAGATTTTCAGCGGGGTGCCTGCAGTGCCGGCCGCCGGCGAACAGCCGGAGAAGGTCAGCGAGAAGGACTTCTTGTTCTTGGTGATTGGCCCAACGGCGTTACCCGCGTCGGTCACCGAGATCGGGCTCAGCGCAACGGTGAAATCCGCGCTTTTTCCGCCGTTAATCGTACAGGTGGTGTCGGTAATGGCACCGGTAAAATTAATGATGCCACCGGCGGAATTGTCTTCAGCAAAAGCCGTAGGCGCAGCGACCGCAGCCGCCATGATTGCAACAGAAAACATCTTCTTCATCATGAGATAAAACTCCATAACAGTTTGGTTTAAGAGAATAAATAAAAATCAGCCGCTGCCGGCGGGATAAAGAAATCCCTCCCCGTAATACAGAGGCAAAAGGATGAACACATTCCTGTTTTTATAAAATCAAGCAATAGCGTTATTAATCACCCGACAATAAAAACGATGAAAATAACGAATCTCTAGGGAACCTCCGAGAAACCGGATGAGATTTCCAGTAAGTTGTGCACCCGATTCTTCAATCCCATTTTGCGTAATGCACTGCATTTCTGCGTACTGACCGTTTTTACGCTTTTATCAAGAATCCTGGAAACCTGAGTCACCGTATAGCCGAAGGAAAGCAAATGGAGCGTTTCCACTTCACTTTCCGTCAGACAACTTTTCGTATGGCGGCCCACTCCACTCGCAACGCCTCCATTCAATGCAGGGCGCTGCGAGATATTATCCATCAGAAAAGACAGCTCTTTACTGATGCCGGGGACACTGCCTTTTTTATCGAGCACGACGACATCATGCGAGACAGAGCGAAATAACAGACGGCGCTTCTCTTCCGTCGTCAAAAAAATCTTTACACCATGAACAGCAGACAATAACGCCACAGCCATACTGAAACGCAACATGCTTTTTACCGCATCATCGACGATCAGAATATCGTGGCAATTTCGCCCCATAGCCAAAGGCAGATCGTCATAGTAGGCAATAACGTGATCTTTATGAAAAATCCTTGGCATCAATATTCTTTTTATCGCCTCTCTGAAGAAAATGTTTTCAGATACGATACCGATACTGAGCATACTTACTCCATCCATAGCCAAGGACAACGTCGATACTTTGCACTAAATACCTGTGTTTTCCTTGGAAAACTCACATTGCCGTTCGGGAGCAAACAATAAGCGATTGGCACATAAACAAGCGCCGTAAACACTAAGATAATTCTGCATCAAATCATTAACGACAGGAACATTATTTTTATTAACCTAAATTTTAATTATTATAATCTGTAAAAACTAATTTTTTTAGGATTTAACACCAAAAATGACATAAAAAACGGCAAAGGACTGCGTTTTCCGTTCGCCGAGAAAATAAAAAAACGCCCTTGGTTATTTATGTTTTCCGCCCAGAACCTTGACCTACCCGAAGTTTCACTAAATACTAGCCGCGAACTGGAAGCCTATATCATTATAAAAACCTGAATACATGAAATATATTATCGACCTCTGCGTGATCTATGACGCAAACGCGTGTCGTCTCCAACTCATTGATAATGATGAGTCATCGATACGGATATCCAACCCGGCTTCACGCCTGTTAATTGAAATGCTGACTCACCCCAATATCCCATTGAAACGTGAGATGTTGATAAAAAAGGTATGGGAAGAGTATGGTTTTTCAGGCTCATCGATCAGTCTAAATGTGGCCGTCAGTGAAATAAGGAAAGCATTCAAGCTTCTGGGTAGAGAAACCTCTCCAATAAAGACCCTGGCGAAAGTCGGTTTTTGTTTCACCGCTATGATTGAAATTTATCCGCCACCGCAGGTAACCGTCAGCGAAACGCCGCCTTCTTATGCTTCAGAGCCGCTTTCTCCCCTGGCTCCTGTTGCCGAACCACACAACGTGCCGCCGCAGAAAAAGGTAAAGGTTAGCGCTGTTGCCACTGTCTGCTGCGTATTTATTCCTCTGTTGATCGTAGCGATGCTTTATCCTATCGAACCTGCTGATCAACCTCGGGAGAATTTAGTTGCGTTAGGAAAAAAAGAAAATTGCACCTTATATTCTCTGGATGCAGATAAACATATTGATGACGAACTGGAAAAGCGCATGGTCAACCAGGCATTAGAAGGCAGCGGTGTGGATTGTCTAGCCAGTAAGGCGGATATCTATTTTTCCTCCGAAAAACATACGTTGATTTATAACACCTTCCTCGGTGTATGCTATCTCGGCTCGCAAGGTCGATATACCCAGTGTGTTACCTACAAAATTCTCAATGGAAAATAAATGGCCGCATTGCGCAACCCAAAAATACTGATTATCGGATTTTTGGCAATGATTCTCTTCATTGTCCTGCTTCGCGTTTTCACACCCGACGCACCTGTACATATGAATTGCCAAGCCGATACGATCACAAAAAAACGATTAGCTTCAGGCGATGACCTGGAACTAAAAGTGACGGGCAGTTTATTCATCTATGACGAGCATCGCGCCATGATCGTTCAACGTGGGGACATTACCGTGGGAGGAAAAACCTACAGCCTGGATAGAAAAATAAACTTTGATATAAAGAGGTTGGATCACGGGTTTTACATGACCACCCACCGAGAAATCAGCAAAGCCCCCGACGATAACGCGCCGGATGAGCTGACCAAAGAAATCCCCATGATCTCTCTCGGCATTAAGAACGGCGTTTTTTCGATGCGTAAAGTGCGACAGGATGCGTACATCGTTCATGGCGTGCTTTTCCCGATCACGTTATGCCGTTAACGTGAAAGCAGAATGCCATAAAGAAACAGCGAAGAAACACAAGGGGGCGCGCTCTTGGCAAACACGCCCCAGATAACGGTTGGGGAGGCGGGAGGACTATTTTACCGACATATCCGTGCGAACGATGCCATGGTTTTTCATCACCTCTTCCATGGTGAGGTTCTCATCGTACGGCGTATCGTCCACCACGACGTCTTGCGGGCGGACATAAGGTTTGGTCGCGCGTTTGAACATCCACCACCATACGAACACCAGGAAAGCGCCGGACTTCAAAAAGATCATGGTCCATAAGGCGACTTGATACCAGTTCATCTCTGTCTCCATAAGAGCATTAAGCAAAATTGATAAGGCGACGTTGCTTGTCGCAGCGGTAACGCCTGGCAACAGCAGGCATCCGAGCGGCCAGCCTTGATAGGTGCATAATCTCACCGACGCATGGCCCTTATCAATAGCCGATCGCGTTTCCTGCAGAAGCGCCCCGGTTTATCCGCACGCAAACGCAAAAAACCCCGTGCTCAGAGAGCACGGGGTCAGAATGTATGGCGGAGGAGCAGAGATTCGAACTCTGGAACGGTTTCCCGTCGACGGTTTTCAAGACCGTTGCCTTCAGCCACTCGGCCACCCCTCCGCAACGACGCGCACTATAAACAGACCTTATTCGCTTGTAAAGCCCGAACGCGTTCAACCGCGCGAAAAATCGCCGCAGGCAAAGCAAGCGGCGATCAAACGAACACCCACCCCGCTGTTGCCATAATGATAACTAAGGGTAAAGATTGGTAAACAAACTTTAATCAAGCCCTTGCGCTGCCTATCATCGGGATTATTTTGTGATGGCCTGATAAGAGAGAGCATTATGGACCGCATTGTCGTCTCATCTTCTTCGCGCGACTCGCTGCTCAGCACGCATAAAGTCCTGCGCAACACCTATTTCCTGTTATCCCTGACCCTGGCTTTCTCAGCCCTGACCGCGACCGCCAGTACAATGTTGGGTCTGCCTGCACCAGGCTTGCTGCTGATGCTGGTCGGTTTCTACGGCCTGATGTTCCTGACCCATAAACTGGCCAACAGCCCGGCGGGCATTCTGGCGGCTTTCGCGCTGACCGGTTTCATGGGATACGCCCTCGGCCCGATCCTCAGTTCGTTCCTGAACGCCGGCGCGGGCGATCTGATCATGCTGGCGCTGGGCGGCACCGCCGCAGTGTTCTTCTGCTGCTCGGCGTATGTGCTGACCACCCGTAAAGACATGTCGTTCCTGTCCGGCATGATGATGGCCGGTTTTGTGGTGCTGCTGGTGGCGGTGATCGCCAACCTGTTCCTGCAGATCCCTGCTCTGCACCTGGCTATCAGCGCGCTGTTCATCCTGTTCTCCGCCGGCGCGATCCTGTGGGAAACCAGCAACATCATTCACGGCGGCGAGACCAACTACATTCGCGCCACCGTTAGCCTGTACGTGTCGCTCTACAACATGTTCATCAGCCTGTTGAGCATTCTGGGCTTCGCCCGCAGCAACTGATCGCGCGTTACGCATGCCTTCCAGGCCCCGCTCCGGCGGGGCTTTGTTTTTGGCGGCCGAAAAAATTTGCTAAACTGGCGGCCGTTCCGAATTATCCGTTATCGAGGCAGTATGTTGGAGTTTGAAGGTCAGGTTATCGACACTGACGCGCAGGGCTATCTGAAAAACAGCGCCGACTGGCATGAGGGCCTGGCGCCGCTGCTGGCCGCGCAGGAAGAGATCGTGCTCACCGAAGCACACTGGGAAGTGGTGCGCTTCGTGCGCGACTTCTATCAGGAATTCAATACGTCGCCGGCTATTCGCATGCTGGTCAAAGCCATGGCGCAGAAATACGGCGAAGAAAAAGGCAACAGCCGCTATCTGTATCGCCTGTTTCCGAAAGGGCCGGCCAAACAAGCCACCAAAATCGCCGGCTTGCCGAAACCGGTGAAATGCATCTGACCGCGCCGCCCGCAGCGCCGCTGCAGGCGAGCATTCAATAGCGAATGCCAAACCCGGCGTAATCGGCCACCCCCTGCGGTTCCACCAGCACGCGTTCAACGCGCGCGCTGCGCGGGCCGCCCTGTTTCAACCACTCCACCAGCTTATCCACCTGCGCCTGTGTGCCGCAGGCCACCACCTGAACGCTGCCGTCATCGAGATTGCGCGCATAGCCGGTCACCCCCAACGCCTCGGCCTGCCGCTGAGTGGAATAGCGGAACCCTACCCCCTGTACCACGCCATACACATACGCAGCAATGCAAACTTGTGTCATAATCGCCCCCTTAATTCAGTTTTCATTATGGCATTGCCGTGCCTTTGCACCGCCGTGTCACTCTTTCTATCCTAGCTGGCAGCATTATTAATTATGACCGTACGCCTGTTTCTCGCCAAAGGACGTGAAAAGTCCTTACTCCGTCGCCACCCTTGGGTGTTCTCCGGCGCCGTTCAACGCGTTGAGGGTAAAGCCCTCTCCGGTGAAACCATCGATATCCTCGACAGCCAGGGCAAGTGGCTGGCGCGCGGCGCCTATTCGCCCGAGTCGCAGATCCGCGCACGCGTCTGGACTTTCCAGCAGGATGAAGAGATTAACATCGATTTCTTCATTCGCCGCCTGCAGCAAGCGCAAAGCTGGCGCGACTGGGTCGCGCAGCGTGACGGTCTGGACGGATACCGCCTGATCGCCGGCGAGTCCGACGGCCTGCCGGGCATCACTATCGATCGCTTCCAGAATTTCCTGGTGCTGCAGCTGCTGTCCGCCGGTGCCGAATACCAGCGCCCGGCCCTGCTTTCCGCCCTGCAGCATTGCTACCCGGAATGTTCGATTTACGATCGCTCCGACGTTGCGGTGCGTAAAAAAGAAGGCCTGCCGCTGGCGCAGGGTCCGGTGCTGGGCGATCTGCCGCCGGAACTCCTGCCTATTACCGAGCACGGCATGAAGCTGCTGGTGGACATTCAGCAAGGGCACAAGACCGGTTTCTACCTCGACCAACGCGACAGCCGCCTGGCGGCGCGGAACTACTCTGCCGGCCGCCGAGTGCTGAACTGCTTCTCCTACACCGGCGCCTTCGCCGTTTCCGCTCTGATGGGCGGCTGCGCGCAGGTGATCAGCGTGGATACCTCGCAGGCGGCGCTGGACATCGCCAAACAGAACGTCGAACTCAACAAGCTGGATCTGAACAAGGCGGAGTTCGTTCGCGATGACGTGTTCCAGCTGCTGCGCAACTACCGCGCTCAAGGCGAAAAATTCGATCTGATCATCATGGATCCGCCTAAGTTCGTCGAGAACAAGAATCAGCTGGCCAGCGCCTGCCGCGGCTACAAAGACATCAACATGCTGGCGCTGCAGTTGCTGAATCCAGGCGGCATTCTGCTCAGCTTCTCCTGCTCCGGCCTGATGCCGACCGACCTGTTCCAGAAAATTTTGGCCGATGCCGCTGTAGATGCCGGACGTGATGTACAATTTATAGAGCAGTTCCGCCAGGCTGCCGATCACCCGGTGATCGCCACGTATCCTGAGGGGCTGTATCTGAAAGGCTTCGCTTGTCGGGTGATGTAACTTGAAATGCGCTGTCTTGCCCCCATATATGAGCAAGGCATTGTTTCTCAGGAGGTCATCATGATTGCCAGCAAATTCGGTATCGGACAACAGGTTAGGCATAAACTGCTGGGGTATTTGGGGGTCGTTATCGATATCGACCCGGAATACTCTTTAGAACAACCCAAAGCTGACGAGATAGCGGCGAACGACGAACTGCGTTCCGCCCCTTGGTACCACGTGGTGATGGAAGACGAGGAAGGCCAACCGGTGCACACCTATCTGGCGGAAGCGCAGCTGGATGGCGAGCCCCAGGAAGCACATCCCGAGCAGCCATCGCTGGATGAACTGGCGGAATCCATCCGTCACCAGTTACAGGCGCCACGTTTGCGCAATTGACCGCGCCAAGACCTGAGAAACCCCGAGAGGGCCCGGCATCGCGCCAGGCCCTTTTTTTATTTAGCGCTCCAGCCCTAAACGCGGGATTTCTATTTTTGGGCAGCGATCCATCACTACGCGCAGCCCAGCCTGTTGCGCCAGCGCTGCCGCCTGATCGTTGATCACCCCTATCTGCAACCACAGCGCCCTGGCGCCGATCGCTATCGCCTCTTGCGCCACGCCGTAAGCCGCCTCCGAATTGCGAAACACGTCAACCATATCCACCGGCTGTGGGATAGCGGCCAGCGTAGGGTAAACCTGCTGCCCCAGCAGCGTCTGCCCCGCCAGTTTTGGGCTGACCGGGATCACCTGATACCCTTGTGCCAACAGATATGCCATCACACCATAGCTGGGCCGAGATGGGTTATCGCTGGCGCCGACCAGCGCGATGGTTTTCACCTGCTGCAACAGCTCAACAATCTCTTGATCTTGCATCTTCAACTCCCGTTTATCACTGCGTCACTTTCCATTTCGAGTGTAACCGATCGGCATTCGCTCGGTTAAACGCTAATGCGAAGGAAACTTCACCGCAATCTTATGGTCAGAGGCTGTCGCGGTTCAGCTGCGCACGGTCGTGTCTAATCGCGATAAAATATGTAAAAATGTAAACAAAATACCCGATTGAAAAATTTTGACACAACCTATGCCGTGTTCAACACTTAGAGCTACGTCACTTTATAAGGAGATAATGATGAAATTTGGTCTGGTGGTTGCGGCGTTGCTCAGCATCAGTATGCCTGCCGCGGCTACGACCCTGAAACTCTCCCCGGACATCGACCTGCTGGTGGTCGACGGCAAGAAAATGACAGGTTCGTTGTTAAAAGGTGCCGACAGCCTTGAACTGGATGGCGGGCAGCACCAGTTGCTGTTTAAAGTGACCAAAACCGTACGTTCCGGCCAGCATACACAGGCCTATACCTCCCTGCCGCTGGTTGCCAGCTTCAATACGCAAAAGATCAGCCAAGTGGCGATCGAGCTGCCGCGCATCGAGAACGATCGTGATGCGCAACGCTTTGACAGAACGTTAAATTATCTGGTGGTCGATAAAGACGGCAACGCCTTGCCATTCCGGCATGATGCGCTGCATCCCGACAGCGTCACCTTCAATACCGATTTGGAAAAGGTGATGACCGATTACAACCGCCAGAACCGCCCGGCCTCCGTTCCGGCCTTTGTGCAGGCGAACGCAGGCAATCCCTCAACCCCCGCGTTGGCCGGCGCGCCGCTGAATGCCCCGACGGTGACGTTGAAAGGTGAAAACGTGTCGGAACAGATGTTGCAATACTGGTTCCAACAGGCCGACAAGGAAACACAGAAGCGCTTCCTGCGCTGGGCCAATAAACAACCGATTCGCTGATCCCTCCCGGCGTCTTTCCCCGCAAAGGCGCCTTTTCTTCGCATTTTCAGGCGCAAACGCTAGGCAGTGAAAAACAGTTTCAGTAATCTGTCGCACATCCCCCCGATTAGCGAAGGACACCGAGATGGAATTGACTACCCGCACTATCGCCGCGCGCAAACACATTGCGCTGGTGGCGCACGATCACCGCAAACAGGCCCTGTTGGAGTGGGTAGAAAGCCACAAGGCTATTCTGACGCAGCATCAGCTTTACGCCACCGGTACGACCGGCAACCTGATCCAGCGCGCCAGCGGCATTCCCGTCACCAGCATGCTGAGTGGCCCGATGGGCGGCGATCAGCAGGTTGGCGCACTGATTGCGGAAGGCAAGATAGACATGCTGATCTTCTTCTGGGATCCGTTGAACGCGGTGCCGCACGATCCGGACGTGAAGGCGCTGCTACGGCTGGCGACCGTATGGAATATTCCGGTGGCCACCAACCGCTCGACCGCGGACTTTCTGATCGATTCTCCGCTGTTCAAAAGCGAGGTGGAGATCGCTATTCCCGACTATCAGCGCTACCTGCAAGACCGCCTGCAGTAGTCCTCACGGCCTGGCTGCCGCCAGGCCCGAGCTCACGGTTTTTTCTGCACCGGTACGCCAAGATCCTGCAGGTGTTCAACGAATACCGAAGGGTGCTCACGATCCTGCAACAGCCATACCTGATGTTTAGCGCGAGTTAACGCGACATACAGCAGACGGCGTTCTTCGGCATCCGGGAAATCCTCCGGCCGCGGCAGTAGCACCTCTTCCAACACCGACTCGCGCGCCACGGCGGGGAAACCGTCACGCCCCTCATGCAAACCGGCAATGATGACGTATTCCGCCTGCTGCCCCTTGCTGGCGTGGATGGTCATAAACTCCAGATTCAGTTTAGGCCAGCGGGTGGCCGCTTTCGCCAACGCTTCCGGTTTCAGATGATGGTAACGCGCCAGCACCAGAATGCGTTCATCCGGCTTGGCGTAGCCGCTCAGCTTGTCCAGTAAGGGTTCCAACTGCTCGTGCGGCAGGATCGCCACCGACTTTTTATTGCCCTTGCTCAGGCTGTTGAGCGGTTTTTTCAGCTGGTGCGGATTCTGCTGCACGAACCGGTTGGCCACCTCGCCGATACGTTCGTTGAAGCGATAAGTCGTGTCCAGCGCGCACTGCGCCCCTTCGCCGAAGTGGGTGGCAAAAGCCGTGGTTAACGTCAACTCTGCGCCACTGAAGCGATAAATCGCCTGCCAGTCATCCCCCACCGCAAACAGGCAGGTCTGCTTGTTCTGTCGGCGCAATGCCGCCAGCAATAACGCACGCTGCGGTGAGATATCCTGAAATTCGTCGACCAGAATATGTTTCCACGGGCTGACGAAGCGCCCCTTGTCGAGAATGTTGACTGCCTGATGGATCAGGCCGGAGAAGTCCACCGCCCCTTCCTCTTTCAAGGCGCTTTTCCAGGCTTTCAGCAGCGGCGCCATCAGCCGGATGCGTTTTGAAAACAGATCGCGGATTTCTTCATCCGCCTGCTCGATCATTTCCGCCTGGCTGCCGCCGTGCATGCGCATCAACCCCAGCCACCGTTCGAGCCGGCCCGCCAGCCGATCCGCGAGGCGTTTATCCTGCCAGAAGTCGCCTTCCGGCACTTCCCATTCCAGCTCCTCAGTCAACCATTGACGCCACCCCTTGGCCTGGGCTTTCTTCTCCGCGCACTGTTGGCGCCAATGGGTAATCAGCAGCGCTTTGCGCGCGTTGGCATCGGTTTCCAACCGGCTGATGGCCGGCGCTTTGCGGCTGCCTTGTTGAATGATTTGCAGCGCCAAGGCATGGAAGGTCTTGGCCTGAATGCCGACATCGCCCAAACGTTCTTTGATGCGGTCGTTCATCTCGCCGGCGGCCTGGCGGCCGAACGCCAACAGCAAGATTTGCCCCGGCTCCGCCTCCTGACGGCGCAGCAGCCAGCCGGCACGCGCCACCAGCACCGACGTTTTGCCGCTGCCGGCGCCGGCCAACACCAGCACGGAATCCTCGCCATTGACCACCGCCCGGCTCTGGGCGTCGTTGAGCGGCGAGCTCTCGACGGTCTGGAAGAAGTCGTGATGTTGCTCCAGCATGCGATCGGTCCACTGCCGGTTGCGTTGTTCAACGCTGCGTTGCCCCTGCTGCAGCCATTGCAGACACAGATGGTAATCGGCCCGGCAGTTATCGAATTCATCCAGGCGCGCTACCGGCATCGGCAGCGCGGAGAAAGCCTCACGAATTTGCTGCTGCAGCTTGCCCAGCTCAGACTTTTTGAACCATTTATCTTGCTGCTCTATGCGCTGAATCTGCGCCACCTGCTGTTGCAGCACGCCGGCGCTGACCTCACTCATTTCGGCGCTCCAGTGCTGCCACGCCTGCTGCAGATAGTGATAAAAACGCTGCGTTTCCTGCCATTCAGTGCCGTGCAGCCGCACCACTTTTTCGTCCGGCAATTCAAATTCCAGCTCGCCCCAGACGATGCCGCGCTTGCACCTGACCTGAATCAGTTGATTGAAGGGGATCAGGTATTCATGTTTTTCCCCGCTCACCTCAACGCCGGCGTGCAGCAACCGCACGCGGTTATAAGGGTGCTGAGCCAGGTGTTTCCCCAGCGATGTCGCTTTAAGTTCCATATCGTCGCGCCATGACTATGTTGAGAGTAAATAACGGATATCTGCCAGTTTACCTGCGATAAGCAGTGGCACTCTAGCGCTAAAAAAAGGGTAGAATAGATTTTGCGTTTTTATCGTGAATACGCCCGCATCGCGGTTTGGCTATCATTAGAGCAGAATGACGTCTATGCGTACTGTACTGAATATTCTTAATTTTGTGTTGGGCGGTTTCTTCACCACGCTAGGCTGGCTCATTGCTACGGTGTTCAGCGTGCTGCTGGTCATCACGCTGCCGCTCACTCGCTCCTGCTGGGAAATAACCAAGCTGTCGCTGGTGCCGTTCGGCAACGAGGCGATACATGTCGATGAACTGTACCCGGAGAAAAGCAATGCGCTGCTCTCCGCCGGCGGCTCACTGCTCAACATTATCTGGCTGGTGCTGTTCGGCTGGTGGCTGTGCCTGTCGCACATCGCCGCCGGTATCGTGCAATGCGTTTCAATCATCGGCATTCCGGTCGGTATCGCCAATTTCAAAATAGCCGCCATCGCGCTGTGGCCGGTGGGGCGCCGCGTCGTCTCGGTAGAAATGGCTCAGCAAGCGCGTATTGAGAATGCTCGCCGCCACTATCATCAGCGTTAATTTTTTCTCCGTTTGAGGAGTTTTTTGTGCTCTCTTTTGCACCCGCAGTACGTCGTTATACCTACAACAGCAATCTGCTGTACCACCTGCGCATTCTTATTGCGCTGATCGGCACCACCGCCGTTCCCTGGTGGCTGGGCATTCCCAAGCTGACTATCCCGCTGACGCTGGGCGTGGTGGCAGCGGCACTGACCGATTTGGACGACCGCCTGGCCGGCAGGTTACGCAACCTGCTGATCACGTTGGTGTGCTTCTTTGTCGCCTCCGCTTCAATCGAGCTGCTGTTTCCCTATCCCTGGTTGTTCGCCCTTGGCTTAACCACCTCAACCTGCGGTTTTATCCTGCTGGGCGCCTTAGGGCAACGTTACGCCACCATCGCCTTCGGCGCGCTGCTGATCGCGGTTTACACCATGCTCGGCACCGCCATGTACGATGCCTGGTATCAGCAACCGCTGCTGCTGGTGATCGGCGCGCTGTGGTATAACCTGCTGACGCTGGCGGGCCACCTGCTGTTCCCTATCCGCCCGCTGCAAGAGAACCTGGCGCGCTGCTACGAGCAGCTGGCCAACTATCTGGATGCCAAGGCCAACCTGTTCGATCCCGACGCCGAACGCGACGCCGACCTGCCATGGATGGATGTCGCGATGGCCAACAGCGCGTTGGTCGCGTTGCTGAACCAGACCAAAGCCTCGCTGCTGACGCGCCTGAAAGGCGATCGCGGCCAACGCGGCACCCGCCGCACCTTGCACTACTATTTTGTCGCGCAGGATATCCACGAACGCGCCAGCTCTTCCCATGTTCAGTACCACGCGCTCAGCCGGCAATTCCGTCACAGCGATATTTTATTTCGCTTCCAGCGTTTGCTGAGCATGCAGGCGCGCGCCTGCCGCCAGCTGGCACAATCGATCCTGCTGCGGCAAAAATACCAGCACAACCCGCGTTTTGAGCCAGCCTTCAGCCGCATTCAGGAGGCCTTGGCACGCATAACCGAAACCCAGGGCAATTCAGAGCAAACCAAAGCGCTGGCGCACCTGCTGAAAAACCTGCATGCGATCGATGCGCAGCTGGCCAATATCGAGTCAGAGCAGACGCTGGCCAGCGGGCAGGCGGAAGAGAACAGCCTGGCCGACGATCGCTTAACCGGCTGGAGCGACATCCGACTGCGCATCAGCCGCCATTTGACGCCGCAGTCTGCCCTGTTCCGCCATGCGATCCGCATGTCGGTAGTGCTGTGCGTGGGTTACGCCTTCATCCAGTTCACCGGCATGCAACACGGTTACTGGATCCTGTTGACCAGCCTGTTCGTCTGCCAACCGAACTACAACGCGACCCGCCGGCGCCTGGCGCTGCGCATCATCGGCACTCTGGCCGGTATCCTGATCGGCCTGCCAATCCTCTATTTCGTGCCTTCCGTAGAAGGACAACTGGTGTTGATCGTCATCACCGGTGTCCTGTTCTTCGCTTTTCGCACCGTACAGTATGCCCATGCAACGATGTTCATCACGCTGCTTGTGTTGCTGTGCTTTAACCTGTTGGGTGAAGGTTTCGAAGTAGCAGCCCCGCGCGTTTACGATACCTTGTTGGGTTGCGCCATCGCCTGGGCGGCGGTCAGCTTTATCTGGCCGGACTGGAAATTCCGCCAGCTGCCGGCGGTGGTGGATAAAACGCTGAATGCCAACTGTCGCTATCTGGACGCCATTCTGGTGCAATATCATCAGGGTAAGGATAACGGGCTCGCTTACCGCATCGCGCGGCGAGATGCCCACAACAGCGATGCAGAACTGGCTTCGGTCATCTCCAACATGTCCGCCGATCCCAAGGCCGACAAGGCGTTGCAGGAAGCCGCCTTCCGTCTGCTCTGCCTGAACCACACTCTCCTGAGTTATATCTCGGCGTTGGGGGCGCACCGCGAGCGGTTGAATACCCCTGCCACACTCGATCTGCTCAATGATGCCGTGTGTTACGTGGACGGCGCCTTGCATCAGGAAGAACGGAACAGCCAGCGTATTGCGCAAGCGCTGGAACAGCTGGCGGAGCGCATTCGCGCAGCCGTTCCGGAACCTGAAAGCAAAGAACAGTTGGTTTTGCAGCAGGTGGGGCTAATGCTCGAGCTGCTGCCGGAACTCACCGCACTCCATACCCAAATCAATAAGGCAACCTAATTATTCAGGGCCCGCTCGATGGGCCCTGAACTACTGGCTCATGCCCATGGCGGCGCATAGCCATCGTATGATCGAACCAGCGTACCAGTTCGTTGCGCAATTCGGTCGGCAATGCCGCCTGATGATAGCCGGCTAGCGCGCCGCCCAGCGACAGCAGCACGCGCAACCCCAGATTGGTCTGCTGTTGCAGCAGGCGAAGATAGCTACGTTTGGCGCCATGCAGCCGCAGGTCATAGGCATTGCGGATACCCGCTCGCCATAGCAAGCGCTCCATGTTGACATCTATATTTGGCAACGCCTTCAATCTGCCGTGATCGCCGGCCTTGAGCCGCTGCTCTCGGCGCGCTTCCCTGATGGCCTGCCAGGCCAACCCTACCAGCTCGTTGCGTTCCCGCCACAGCGACTCGTCAACCCAGTAATAGCGCAACGTGATGGGCACACCGCGCTTGGAATAGACCATATTGACCATGCCCCGGGCGCGAAAGGCCGGTTCCATGCTCGCCGTAGCCCGCAAGTACAATTCCCCTTCCGCTACTACCGCAAACATTATCCCTTCAGCCAGCAGCCCATAGCCGCCAAACTGTGATCGTGTTGTGATAGCGCCCAGCGCCGCAAAGCAATTTTTAGCCTGCGCGATCCTTCTCGTCGACATCCTTTTCATAGCGTTCCTCCTTTTTAGGTTCTGGCCGTATTATTTCTCTCATCAATGAAAAAAGTAACGTGAACAACTAATTAGAAAAATACGCACTATCCGCCCGCCTGCCAATCACAAAAACCGCCAGTACAAAAAATGATCGCAATTATGCGAGCCGCTACGAAAATTTGGGTTGATCTTATCCTAAATCAGAGATACTGTACAAACATACAGTAACACGACGGGCGGGAACTTTATGCGTACTCAATCACTCTACCAACCTCATTTCGGCCATGGCTCTTATACAACGCGCAATGTTGCGAAGAACACGGATATCGGCAAAGAGAATGGCTTGATCAGTGAACTTGTTTACAACGAGCGCCAGCCCGCAGTGGCCCAATTACTGTTGCCCCTGCTGCTGCAATTGGGCAAGCAGTCTCGCTGGCTTCTGTGGCTGACGCCGCAGCAAAAATTAAGCAAGCAATGGCTGCAGCAATCCGGCCTGCCTGTAGATAAAATGGTGCAATTGAGCCAGATCAGCCCGGTGAATACGGTCGAGGCTATGGAAAAAGCGCTGCAAACGGGAAATTACAGCGTAGTTCTCGGCTGGTTGCCCGAGCTAACGGAGGAGGATCGTCTAAAATTAAGACGTGCGGCAGAATTGGGTAATGCCTATGGGTTTATCATGCGCCCTCAACGTGACATTAGCCCGACTCCCGGACACTGTTCCACCCTAAAAATTCACTCTTCTTTGTATCATTAAGTAAATTTAGGATTTTTCCCATCATTTTCGCACCCCCTAAGCGGAACCTTTGCGGGGGAAGGCAAAAAGCGAGTCCGGCTGCGGTTTGGCAGGCAAAAACGCTCGATGGATCGCCGCTTTTTTAGGCTAAGAATGTTAGCAAATATGTACGATTCCGCGTTTTTTTTTAGAGCCTTATCACATCACACTTGTAACTTTCGCGCCACGTTGTAGACTTTACATCGCCAAGGTTGCTCTATAACGTCAGAAAAACTGGCGAGTAACAAACGAGGGCTTAAACCTTGGCGAAGGAATTTAACCAAGGGCTTAAACAGCTTTAAAGCTCATTGCCTATTTGGATGATAACGAGGCGCAAAATGAAAAAGACAGCTATCGCATTAGCAGTGGCACTGGCAGGTTTCGCTACCGTAGCGCAAGCCGCTCCAAAAGATAACACCTGGTACACCGGTGCTAAACTGGGCTGGTCCCAGTACCATGACACTGGTTTCTACGGCAACGGTTACCAGAACGGTATCGGCAACGGCCCAACCCATAAAGATCAGCTGGGTGCCGGCGCGTTCCTGGGCTACCAGGCAAACCAATACCTGGGCTTCGAGCTGGGCTATGACTGGCTCGGCCGCATGCCTTACAAAGGCAGCGTGAACAACGGTGCTTTCAAAGCGCAGGGCGTTCAACTGGCCGCTAAACTGAGCTACCCAATTGCTGACGATCTGGACATCTACACTCGTCTGGGTGGTATGGTATGGCGTGCAGACTCCAAAGCTAACTACGGCCGTACTGGTCAGCGTCTGAGCGACCACGACACCGGCGTTTCTCCGCTGGCTGCTGTTGGTGTTGAATACGCACTGACCAAAAACTGGGCTACTCGCCTGGATTACCAGTTCGTAAGCAACATCGGTGACGCAGGTACCGTTGGCGCACGTCCAGACAACACCATGCTGAGCCTGGGCGTTTCTTACCGCTTCGGTCAGGATGACGTAGTTGCTCCAGCACCAGCTCCGGCTCCAGCTCCAGTTGTTGAAACCAAGCGTTTCACTCTGAAGTCTGACGTGCTGTTCAACTTCAACAAATCTACTCTGAAAGCAGAAGGCCAGCAGGCTCTGGATCAGCTGTACACCCAGCTGAGCTCCATGGATCCTAAAGACGGCTCCGTAGTTGTTCTGGGTTACACCGACGCAGTTGGTTCTGACCAGTACAACCAGAAACTGTCTGAACAACGCGCACAGAGCGTTGTTGACTACCTGGTCTCCAAAGGCATCCCGTCAGACAAAATCTCTGCACGTGGTATGGGTGAAGCAGATGCAGTTACAGGCAACACCTGTGGCTACAAATCTGGCCGCGCTACCAAAGCTCAGATCGCTTGCCTGGCACCAGATCGTCGCGTAGAGATCGAAGTTAAAGGTATCAAAGACGTTGTAACTCAGCCTCAGGGCTAAGTTTACTCGCCTAATAAAAAACCCCGCCAATGCGGGGTTTTTTTTTCGTCCTCTTGTTGCCAGAACATTCAATGCCTGGCGCCATAGGGGCGTTCTCACGCGCTTACTTGGGATCTTTGCCAAGAATCGCCTTCAAGTCTTCTTTCAACGACGACATCTGGTTCGCATACTTTTCTTTGCGTTCAGCGTCTTCGATAAGCTGCACGACGGTTTCCGACAGCGTAACGCCACGGCGGCGCGCCAGGGCAGCCAATCGTTGCCAAACCAAAAACTCCAGATCGATAGATTTTTTACGCGTATGCTGATGTTCTGCGTTAAAATGACGTTTGCGGCGGGCGCGGATCGTTTGTTTCATCCGGTTATCCAGTTCCGGATTCATATGAGCGGCAATCCATGCAAGTACCTTTACCGGCTCATTTTCCAGCTTCAGCAGCTCGTTAACCGCCTCCTGAGCAGCGCTGTTTTCAATGTAGCGGGTAATGAGTTCCCCTTCCCGATGCTTTTTCACCAGGTACTTCCATTTCCAACCGCTCTCCAGATTTTCCAGTTGCTGATATTTCATCTTGAGCTCTTCAGTGACCGCGTAACTTCAAATAAGCATAACAGCTTTGCGCCGAATTTCCCCGGCAATTAAACCGTCTTTTAGACTGTTTTTTGCACAGTCACCGCGCGATGTCAAACTCCCTGATGCCAACTGGCACTCCGCATGTATCAAGCCGCCGTTATTCTTGTATAATCGCCCTTTCCCTTTTTAACGATTGCATCTAACACTTTGACCAATAACCGACTTGAATGGCAATCTTTATTGCCGGACGTAACGCCTTATCAGGCGATATTTGATACCGCCGCTCAGTTGGCACCCGTGCCCTTTTCCGCCATTCAGCCTCGGCTGGAAAATGCCCTGACGCTATTTTGCCACCCCCAATCGCCACCGCGTTTCATGCTGTTGAAAGCGCAAGAAACGCGAGAGTATCTGGAACTGATCGCTCACGCCGTCAAACCACTGCTGCCGAAAAATACGGCATGCCGCGGCAGCCACTATGTCATTCAGGATGGCAAGGTCAGCGTCGAGACAGCCAGCCGTGGCGATGAACCTTTTGCCGCCGGCGGCGCTTGTCTGTTCCAGGAGTGGATTGAACCGGAACAGCTGTTTGGCTGCGTACGGATCCACAATGGCGACATTACCCTGCAGCCGGGTCTGGTGCACCAGGCCAACGGCGGCATTCTGATTCTGTCGGCGCGAGCGCTGCTTGCTCAGCCGTTGCTGTGGCTGCGGCTGAAGCAAATGATCGGTCAGCGCCAGTTCCACTGGGTTTCGCCAGACGAAACCCGCCCGCTGCCGGTAGCCATTCCACCGATGCCGCTGGATCTGCGGCTGATTGTAGTCGGCGACCGTCACGGCCTGGCCGATTTTCACGATATCGAGCCGGAACTGAGTGAACAAGCGATCTACGGTGAATTCGAAGACGATCTGCAGCTGACTGAAGTTGATGATATGGCGCAGTGGTGCGGTTACGTCAACGGCGTGATTGCCGACCAGCAATTGCCGATGCTGGCGAACGACGCCTGGCCGCCGCTGATCGTCCAGGCGGTGCGTTACAGTGGCGATCAGGGCATTCTGCCACTCTCGCCGGTTTGGCTTGGCCAGCAGCTATCCGAAGCCGCACTGTATGCCGAAGAAGATCGCATTACGGCCAAAGCGTTCGAGGCGGCGTTAAATGCCCGAGAATGGCGCGAAAGCTATCTGGCCGAGCGTATGCAGGATGAGATTGAGTTGGGTCAGATCCTGATTGAGACCGAGGGTGAAGTGGTCGGACAGATCAACGGTCTGTCAGTCCTGGATTATCCCGGTCATCCACGCAGCTTTGGCGAACCGTCGCGCATTAGTTGCGTTGTGCATCTCGGCGACGGCGAGTTCACCGACGTCGAGCGCAAAGCCGAACTGGGCGGCAACCTGCACGCTAAAGGCATGATGATCATGCAGGCGTTTCTGATCGCCGAACTGGATCTTGATCAGCAGCTGCCCTTCTCCGCTTCCATCGTCTTTGAGCAATCTTATGGTGAAGTGGATGGTGACAGCGCCTCGCTGGCTGAGCTATGCGCATTGGTCAGCGCCCTGTCACAGCAACCTATCACCCAGCAGATCGCCGTCACCGGCTCCGTCGACCAATTCGGCAACGTACAGCCGATAGGTGGCGTTAACGAAAAGATCGAAGGCTTCTTCGAGGTTTGCGTACGCCGCGGCCTGACCGGCAAACAGGGTGTCGTATTGCCCGTGACCAACGTGCGCCATCTGTGTCTGCGCCAGGATATCGTCGATGCGGTGCGAGAGGGGCAGTTCCATCTGTGGGCGGTAGAGAGCGCGGCGGAAGCCTTGCCTTTGCTCACAGGTTGCCTCTACTCTGACGAACAACAGCCGAATTTGTTGGCGGCCATTCAGGAACGGATTGCGCAGGTGAGCCTGCAGGAACGCCGTCGTCCGTGGCCGCTGCGCTGGCTCAACTGGTTCAACCACGGCTGATCGGACTTGTTCAGCGTACACGTGTTAGCTAACCTGCGTCCTTCATTAAAATAAGGCTTACTGAGAACATGGTAGATAAACGCGATTCCTATACGAAAGAAGACCTCGAAGCATCCGGCCGTGGCGAGCTGTTCGGCGCCGGTGGCCCACCGTTGCCGGCAGGTAACATGTTGATGATGGACCGCGTGGTCAAGATGACCGAAGACGGCGGGACTCACAACAAAGGTTATGTGGAAGCGGAGCTGGATATTAATCCGGACCTATGGTTCTTCGGTTGCCACTTTATCGGCGATCCGGTCATGCCAGGCTGTCTGGGCCTGGATGCGATGTGGCAGTTGGTCGGTTTCTACCTCGGTTGGCTGGGTGGCGAAGGCAAAGGCCGCGCGCTGGGCGTTGGTGAAGTCAAGTTTACCGGCCAGGTGCTGCCAACCGCGAAAAAAGTGACCTACCGTATTAACTTCAAACGCGTCATCACCCGTAAGCTGATCATGGGCGTCGCCGATGGCGAAGTACTGGTTGACGGCGAAGTGATCTATACCGCCACCGATCTGAAAGTGGGTCTGTTCAAGGATACCACTGCGTTCTAATCACGCAGACGAGAGGGCGGCCATCGTCTTCTTTGCTAATGCTCTTCGCATGCCATCACGCCCAGCGTGATGGCATTTCTTTCTCTTACCTTTTAAAGACTACCCACCTCCTTTAATCGCCCGCTACCGAACCGATTTATCCCTCCTGTCTCTACCCTTTTCCTACCCGAAACGGTCAAAGCCACAGGCCAGTTTGAGCGCACCCTCCCCACAGCCAGCTATCGACACGATAGTGTTTTTTGCATCCGGTTATTTTCTTGCCCCTTAAAATCACCTAGTATAGCCACCCATGTAACTACAATAAATGTACCAACCAAGGGCCGATATGCAAAAAACCCGCTTTAGCGATGCACCTTGCCCCGTCGCACGTTCATTAGATCGTGTCGGAGAATGGTGGAGCATCCTGATCCTGCGTGATGCCTTTCAGGGGTTATCCAAATTCGACGAATTCCAACAAAGTCTGGGGATGTCACCGACTCTCCTGGCCCGGCGACTGAAGGATTTGGTAGCCCACGGCATTCTGCATAAGCAACGTTATCAAACGCGGCCGGTTCGCTATCAGTATCTGCTCACCGAACGCGGCAACGATTTTCTCCCCGTGCTGGCAGCTCTCTCAGAATGGGGCAATCGCCATTTGATCGACGGTGACATCAGCGCCTTGTTAGTCGACGGCCGCACCGATCGGCCGATCCAGGTCCAATTGGTCAATGTCGATACCCAACAGCAGGTGCCGCCGCAGTTTATTACGCTGGCACCAGGGCCTGCGGCAAATGAAGGCATACATCAACGCGCCGCACTGATGCGGCAACGGCGCCTCGCCGATTTATCCGAACTTACCAAGGAGTAGTCATGAGCAATCGTCGTATCGTTATTACCGGCATGGGCGCCGTTTCACCGTTAGGGCGCGGCGTGGAGACCATCTGGCAACGTTTGTTAAAAGGAGAGTCCGGCATTCGGGCTTTGCCTGACGAGATCGTTGCAGATTTACCGATCAAGGTCGGAGGTCAGGTTCCGGCGCTGGCGCAGGATGCTGAAGCGGGCTTCAACCCCGACGCTTCCGTCGCCCCCAAGGACCAAAAGAAAATGGATCGCTTTATCCTGTTTGCCATGGCGGCGGCGGATGAAGCCGTTCGTCAGGCCGGCTGGATAGCCGATACGGAGGAAAAACAAGAGCGCACCGCCACCGTCATCGCCTCGGGCATTGGCGGCTTCCCGGCGATTGCCCAGGCGGTACGCACCACCGACAACCGCGGCGCCAAGCGCCTGTCGCCCTTCACCATCCCCTCTTTTCTGGTCAATCTGGCGGCCGGCCATGTTTCCATCAAGCATCACTTCAAAGGCCCGATTGGCGCACCGGTCACCGCCTGTGCGGCCGGCGTGCAAGCCATTGGCGACGCTGTGCGTCTGATCCGCAATGATGAGGCCGATATCGCGCTGTGCGGCGGTACCGAAGCCGCTATCGACACCGTCAGCCTGGGCGGATTCGCCGCCGCGCGCGCTATGTCCACCGTACCGGCCGAGTTGGCAAGGCAGGCTTCCCGGCCTTTCGACAGTGCGCGGGACGGATTTGTCATGGGGGAAGGTGCCGGCATGCTGGTGATTGAAACGCTGGAACACGCGCGGGCGCGCGGTGCCACACCGCTCGCGGAAATCGTCGGTTATGGCACCAGCGCCGACGCCTACCACATGACCTCCGGTGCCGAAGACGGCAACGGTGCTTATCGGGCGATGAAAATCGCGTTGAAGCAGGCGAACGTCGCCCCAGAAGAGGTTCAGCATTTAAACGCACACGCGACCTCAACGCCCGTGGGCGATCTGGGCGAAATCAATGCCATCAAACACCTGTTTGGCACGACAGGAAGCGTCGCGGTAACCTCGACAAAATCCGCCACCGGGCACCTGCTCGGCGCCGCCGGCGGGCTGGAAACCATCTTTACCGCCTTGGCGCTGCGCGATCAGATCGCCCCCGCGACGCTGAATCTGGACAATCCCGATCCGGCGGCGGCAGGTTTACACCTGGTCGCGAAACGGGCTGAACCGATGAGCATAACCTACGCCTTATCGAACGGCTTCGGCTTTGGCGGCGTGAATGCGAGTATTCTACTGAAACGCTGGCAGGACGAGTAAACGGCACAAACAAAAACCTCCGCCAAGGGCGGAGGTTATTCCTTTTATTTGACAGGGAGCCGCTTAAGCGGTCACAGCCCTGTCTTCCATGGCTTCTCGCCAACCTCCCAGCCATTGAGACCGGGCGTCCACCGATGATTGGTAGGGACAATGTTCCCTGGAACGCCCTAAAATACCTGCCTGATACCCTCTCGAATGCGCCCTTTCCAGACGATCGCGTTTCTGTCTCTTCATGCCTCGTTTCCCTCATTTTGGTCTGGTGGAAAGAAAACAATGGCTGCTTTTTGCGCAGCCACGAGTAATCAATAGCGCTAAAAGAAGAGAAGATCAATGCGCAAAATTCACGCCAATGTCATATTTGTGAGCTACGCCCGAGGAAAGTGCTAAGTGGCTGATCTGCTGGGAAAGGGGTTAACTGTTTGAAATGAAATATAAATCCCTGCCAGCGAAAAAAAACGGATTTTCACGCCGACAGGGATTAGACGATTTTAGACCAAATTATGACTAAATGCCGCCCATCTGTGCTGCGATAGCCTGAGCTTCCTGCTGCCATCCCTGCGCCAGAGTGCGCACCAGGGCATCATAGCCGTCTTCACCCTGTTTCAATTCCAGGCTGAAAGGCCGTTTGATCAAACGCCCCTGGCGATTCAGCACCCACTCGCCGCGAATGATCGCCTTGCCGTCAAAACGGCCGTGGAAGCCGCTGATGGTCACGTTCAGCACATCCTGATCGCTGCTCATCGGCTGTGAAGAGACCACCCAGCCCGGCAGCGAGCTGCTCAGGTTGGTGACCAGCGTTTGCTGCAGCTGCTGGTCGAGCGGGCTGGCCCACAGGTTGTTCTGGGCTATCACATACTGTACGTCGTTGGTCTGATACACCACGCCGCTCTGCGCCAGATAATCCGCCACGCTCACGTGTTCCAGCCACAGCTGGCGCGTGGAAGCGCCGCTGCTGCTGGCCGCAGCAGGCGCACCCAGCGCCGGCAACTGATAGTAAGTCTTCTGTGGCGAACTGCTGCAGGCGCTGAGCAACAGCGCCAGGGCTACCGGGATCCATTTCATCATTTCGTGGCCTTCTTCGGCTGAGGGTCAGTGCTGCCGGCGGCTTCAAACACCAGCGCGTTGCTCTTCTCATTCAGGGTGCGCAGCACCGGTTGCAGCTCACGCAATACCTGATCGAGGCGCTGCATGTCGCCCACCATCTTGTTGTAAGCCGGTGAACCAGGCTGGAGCCCTTTCATGCTGCGGTTCAGCTCCAGCAGCGTTTTCTGCATGTCCTGCGGCAGCGCCTGCATCTCTTTGCTGGCGATGATGTCGTTCAGCGACTTCATGGTCTGCTGCGTCGACTTCATGGTTTTCTGACTTTCCGCCAGCGTCTTGGTCGCTTCGTTGATCATCGGATTGATCGGCATCGAATTAATCTTATCCAACGTCTGCATCAATTTCTGCTGGATCTGCGCCAGACCGCCGCTGGTGGTCGGCATCAGCGGATAACCGAACAGCTCGCGCGGCCCTTTCCACGGTTTTTCCTGCGGATAGAAGTCGAGATCGATGTACAGAGAACCGGTCAGCAGGTTGGCGGACTTCATCGAGGCGCGCATGCCGCGAGACTCCGCATCTTTCAGGTGCCCTTCAATATCGAAGTTGCCGCCCAGCTGTTTCTGGAAGCGATCCGGCTCGATGCGGATCAGCACCGGAATGCGGTAATCGTTATCCAGACGCTGCGCCATGCCGTCTTTATAGAACGGCACCTGCGCCACCGTACCCAGACGGATGCCGCGGAACTCGACCGGCGCGCCCGGCTGCAGGCCGCGTACCGAGTCGGAGAAGAACAGCAGGTAATCCTTATGCACGGTATACAGCGAATCCTGCGTGCTGCGCTGGTTGTCGAACAGCTGATATTCCGCCTTCTCTTTCGCCTGATCGCCGCGATCCCAACCGTCCGGCACGTCAAAACTGACCCCGCCGCTGAACAGCGTGGTCAACGAGCCCATCTCCACCCGCATGCCCTGCGCCGACATGTCAAACGCCACGCCGCTGTCTTTCCAGAAGCGCACGTTGGTGGTGACCAACTGATCGTAAGGCGCGGTGATGAACAGCTGATAGCGCATAGCGCGCTCTTTAGGATCGAAGTAGCTGGTTTCCACCGACCCGACGCGATAACCGCGGAACAGCACCGGATCGCCGGCGTTGAGCTGGCCTGATTTCTCGCTGTCCAGCACGATGCGCAACCCTTTGGCATCCGGGGAAGCCAGCGGCGGCGCATCGAGCAGCTGATAGTTGTCTTTGCCGTCTTTGCCTTTGTTGCCCGGCTGCAGTTCGATATAGGCGCCGGAGAGCAGCGTGCCCAGCCCGGAGACGCCTTCACGGCCGATCTGCGGCTTCACCACCCAGAAAGCGGAATCCTGGCGCAGCAATTTTTCCATGCCGGAATTGAGGCGAGCCTGCACCATCACCTTGCTCAGGTCATCGCTCAACGTGACGGTTTCCACCACGCCGACGTCAACGCTGCGGCTTTTGATTTTGGTTTTACCCGCTTCCAGCCCTTCCGCCGTCGAGGTCACCAGCGTCACCACCGGCCCCTGATGGCTGAAGTGGTAAAACAGGATCCAGGCGCCGATCAGCGCGGTCACGATGGGAATGATCCACACCGGCGACCAGCGTTTGATCTTCTCAACGTCTGCGACGCTATGATTATTTTCCGTCACCTTGCGGCTCCTTGTTGATTGTTTCACTTGCGCGATCCCAGGTCAGCCGGGGATCAAATGTCATGGCGGCGAACATGGTGAGGATTACCACCAGCGCGAACAGCACGGCGCCCGTCGCGGGATAAATGCTCATCAACTGCCCCATTCGCACCAGCGCCGACAGCACGGCGATCACAAACACGTCGATCATTGACCAACGGCCAACGAATTCAACCACTTCATAAATCAGATGCATACGCTCGCTGTCGGCGCGCGGTTTCTTCCTGCCGTTCGCATCCCAGCACAGCCAGCCGATCGCCAACATTTTCAGCGACGGCACCATGATACTGGCGATGAAAATCACCATCGCCACCGGATAAGAGCCGTCCCCCCACAGCAGGATCACCCCCGCCATGATGGTGGAGTTCATCTTGTTGCCCAGCGCCTCGGTCACCATGATCGGCATCAGGTTGGCCGGAATATACAGCATGACAGAGGTCACCAGCAGCGCCAGCGTCCACTGCAGGCTGTGACGACGCCGCACGTAGCCCTTGGTGTGACAGCGCGGACAGCGCACCTGATCGGCCGGCAGGATCGCCGTGCAGCACGCGCAGGAGCGCACGCCCTGGCGCATGCCGGTGCGCCCCACCGTCAGCGGGCGATGCAGTCGCGGCGCCGGTTCGATATCCTGCCACAGCCAGCGCCGATCCACGCACTGGAAGGCGCGCACCTGCAGCAGGCAGAACAGGCAGTAAGGCACGAAGCTACTGCCGATGCCGATATCGCCGTAGGCCATCAGCTTGACGAAGCTGACCAGCACCCCGGCAAGGAAAATTTCCACCATGCACCAGGTCTTGAACTGGAACAGCACCCGAGCCATCCACTCTTTGAGCCCCAGCGGCAAGCGCACTCTGGCGCACAGCAGGATAATCGCCACCATGCAAAACGCCGGGATCAGCTGCACGAACACCATAAACAAGGTGGCCATGCTGGCGTAGTCTTCCGCCACCATCACTTCCGGGATTTGGATCAGCCGGATTTCGTTGCCGAGGCCGGCGACGCGCATGTTGATAAACGGGAAAATGTTGGCCAGCACCAGCATGAACAAGGCGCTGAGCGCGTAACCGATCGGCCGCTTGCGCGGCTCGTCCCAGCGGGCGCTGAGCGTGGTTTTGCAGCGCGGGCATACCGCTTTGCTGCCATAGGCCAGCGGCGGCAGCGCCACCAGCATGTCGCACTGCGGACACAGCATCAGGTTATCCTGCTGCGCCGCCGAGGGTGCGGAATGACTATGCTGCTGATGATTGTTGTGGGAACACACCATATTCCTCCTAAATAACGTCGCTCACCGGCACGTCGATGCCGCCCGCAGCAGCGCGCGGGCGGCATCGCAACGGTCAGCCGTTTTTCATCGCTTCCAGCTCTTCCCAACGGGCGAAAGCCTGTTCCAGCGCTTGCTCGGCATCAGCCAGCGCTGTCAGCACTTCTTGCGTTTCGCTATGCGGCCGCGTGAAGAAGTCGGCGTCGCTCATCTGCGCCTGCAGCGCTTCGATTTCCGCTTCCAGCTGTTCGAGCCGCTGCGGCAACTGTTCCAGCTCACGCAGCAGGTTGTAACTCAGCTTGGCCGCCGTTTTCTTCGGCTGTTCGGCCTTTTTCTCCGCCGCCGGTTTGCTCGCGCTCGGCGCCGCCTGACGAATCGGTTTCGCCGTCGCGCGCTGATGATGCGCATCGTAGTAACCGCCGACGAAGGCATTGATCACGCCGTTGCCTTCGAAGATCCAGCACTCGGTCACCGAGTTGTCAACGAACTGACGATCGTGGCTGACCAGCAGCACGGTGCCCTGATAGCCGTCGATCAGCTCTTCCAGCAGCTCCAGCGTTTCGACGTCGAGATCGTTGGTTGGTTCATCGAGGATCAACAGATTGCTCGGTTTCAGAAACAGCTTAGCCAACAGCAAGCGGTTACGCTCACCGCCCGACAGCGCCTTCACCGGCGTCATCGCGCGTTTAGGGTGGAACAGGAAGTCCTGCAGATAGCCCAATACGTGGCGAGGACGGCCGTTGACCATCACTTCCTGCTTGCCTTCCGCCAGGTTGTCCATCACCGTGCGCTCAGGATCGAGATCGGCGCGGTGCTGGTCGAAATAGGCCACTTCCAGCTTGGTGCCGCAGTGCACGCGGCCGCTGTCGGCTTTCAGCTGACCGAGCATCAGTTTCAGCAGCGTGGTTTTGCCGCAGCCGTTCGGCCCCACCAGCGCAATCTTGTCGCCGCGCTGCACCTGGGCGGAGAAACCGCGCACCAGCACCTTTTCGCCAACCTGATAATTGACGTCTTCCAGCTCGAACACGATTTTGCCGGAGCGGGTCGCCTCTTCCACCTGCATCTTGGCGGTGCCCATCACTTCGCGGCGCTGCGAGCGCTCGACGCGCAGCGCCTTCAGCGCGCGCACGCGGCCTTCATTGCGGGTGCGGCGCGCCTTGATGCCCTGACGGATCCAGACCTCTTCCTGCGCCAGCTTGCGGTCGAACTCGGCGTTTTGCAGCTCTTCCACCCGCAGCGCTTCTTCTTTGCTCTGCAGATACAGATCGTAGTTGCCCGGCCAGGAAACCAGCTTGCCGCGATCCAGATCGACGATGCGCGTCGCCATGTTGCGGATAAACGAACGGTCGTGCGAGATGAAGACGATGCTGCCGTCGAACTCTTTCAGGAAACCTTCCAGCCAGTCGATGGTTTCGATGTCCAGGTGGTTGGTCGGTTCGTCGAGCAACAACACGCGCGGCGAGCTCACCAGCGCGCGGCCCAGCGCCGCTTTACGCAGCCAGCCGCCGGACAGTGAGGAAAGCTCGGCGTCGCCGTTCAGCCCCAGCTGCAGCAGCACTTCGCTGATGCGGCTGTCGAGCTGCCACAGCCCCTGGTGATCGAGGATCTCCATGATTTGCGCCATGCGCGCCAGGTTTTTCTCGCTCGGGTCGCTTTCCACCAGGTGGGAGATCGCGTGATAGGCCTTCAGGTGTTCTGCCTGCTCCGCAACGCCTTCCGCCACGAAGTCGAACACGCTGCCGCCGATATTGCGCGGCGGATCCTGTTGCAGACGCGCCACGATCAGATCCTGTTCGTAGATCACCCGGCCGTCGTCCAGCGGGATCTCTTTGCCGAGGATCTTCAGCAGCGTGGATTTGCCGGCGCCATTGCGCCCGACCAGACACACGCGCTCGTTGTCTTCAATATGAATTTCGGTGTTGTCTAACAGTGGCGCATCGCTGAAAGAGAGCCAGGCGCCGGACATGCTGATTAACGACATAGTAATTATTTTCCTTCGCCGGCGTGAGTCACCAGCCAGCAGTTGTGGATCTGACGGTTACGGGCAAAATCCTGCGACAGCGTCTTGGCGGTGATCTCTTTCGCCTCCAGACCCAACGCGCTCAGCCCTGCCATATCCATTTGGAAACCGCGCTTGTTGTTCGAGAACATGATGGTCCCGTTGCGGCGCAGCAACCGTTTCAAATCTTTCATCAGCGCCAGATGATCGCGCTGCACGTCAAAGGTGTTCTCCATCCGCTTGGAGTTGGAGAACGTCGGCGGATCGATGAAGATCACGTCGAACTGTTCATTGGCATTGCTCAGCCACGACAGGCAGTCGGCCTGGATCAGCCGATGCTGGCGGCCGGTCAGGCCGTTGGCGCGCAGGTTCTTCTCCGCCCATTCCAGGTAAGTGCGCGACATGTCCACCGTGGTGGTGCTGCGCGCGCCGCCCAGCCCGGCGTGCACGCTGGCGGTGCCGGTATAGGCGAACAGGTTGAGGAAATCCTTGCCGCCGCTCATCTCGCCCAGCATACGGCGCGCGATGCGGTGATCGAGGAACAGGCCGGTATCGAGATAGTCGGTCAGGTTGACCCACAGCTTGGCGTTATACTCTTCCACCAGCAAGAACTCGCCCTTCTGCGCCAGCTTCTCGTACTGGTTTTTGCCCTTCTGCCGCTCGCGGGTTTTCAGGATCAGCTGATTCGACGGCAATTCCAGCACCGCCAGCGTCGCGTTGATCACATCGAACAGGCGCTGTCGGGCTTTCTGCGCATCGACGGTTTTCGGCGGCGCATATTCCTGCACCACCACCTTGCTGCCGTAACGGTCCACCGCGACGTTATATTCTGGCAGATCGGCATCGTACAGGCGGTAGCATTCAATGCCCTGCTGCTTCGCCCACTTGTCGAGCTTCTTCAAATTCTTGCGCAGACGGTTGGCGAAATCTTCCGCCACCTGCACGCCGCCGGTAGCGGTGCCGGCCGGGCTTGCCGCCAGCTGATAGTTTTTCTGCACGCACTCCAGCGGGCCGTTCTTCGCCTTGAACTGGCGCTCGGCGCGCAGCTGCAGGCAGCTCAACAGCTCCGGCGAGGCGCTGAACAGCGACAGCTGCCAACCGCCGAAGGCGCTTTTCATCACGCGGCCCAGCATATTGTGCAGCGCGATCAGCGCCGGTTCGCTTTCCAGACGCTCGCCGTACGGCGGGTTGCTGATCACCGTGCCGTGCGGGCCTTCCGGCAGCGGGTTGGTCAAGCGCGCCACGTCGCCGACGTTGAAGGTAATCAGCTCGGCGACGCCGGCGCGGCGGGCGTTGCCGCGCGCCATTTCAATCACCCGGCGATCGATATCGGAGCCGAAGAAGCGAGAGGCGGTTTCCTGCAGGCCGCGGCGCGCGCGTACCTGCGCTTCGGTGGTGACTTCACGCCACAGGTCGGCGTTGTGGCCATTCCAGGCGCTGAAGCCCCAGTGTTGACGGTGCAGGCCCGGCGCGCGATCGGCGGCGATCATCGCCGCTTCGATCAACAGCGTGCCGGAGCCGCACATCGGATCAAGCATCGGCGTGCCCGGCTGCCAGCCGGAACGCAACACGATGGCGGCCGCCAGGTTTTCCTTCAGCGGCGCCTGGCCGGTGAGATCGCGGTAGCCGCGCTGGTGCAGGCCTTCGCCGCTCAGATCGAGCGCCACGCTGGCCATATCGCGTTGCAGGAAGACGTTAACGCGAATGTCCGGCTGCTGCTTGGCGACCGTCGGGCGTTGGTCGAGTTTACGGGTAAAGCTGTCGACGATGGCGTCTTTCACCTTCAGCGCGCCATACTGGCTGTTGCGGATCTCTTCGTTCACGCCGCTGAAATGCACGGCAAAGGTTTTATCCACGCCAAAAATGCTCGGCCAGTCGATCGCCTGCACCCCGAGGTACAGATCCAGATCGCTGTGCACGCGGAATTCGTTCAGCGGCAACAGAATGCGCGAAGCCAGGCGGCTCCACAGCAGGCTTTGGTACAGAAGACGATCGTCACCCTGAAAATGTACCCCGCCCTGCACCACTTTGCAGTCGTGAGCGCCAAGCGCTTCCAGCTCGCTTTTTAACAGTTCTTCCAATCCACGCGCCGTGCTGGCAAACAGAGAGTTCATATCGTACTTATCACCAAAAAGAAAATTGTTGCGCATTATAGCTAATCCGCACCGCTTGTCATAAAGTTGCTCCCTTCTATTTAATCATCGCACGGAGATAAGGGTGATCACGCTTTCCAGACTCTACGTCCATCCGGTTAAATCACTGCGCGGCCTGCAGCTTTCCTACGCCCAGGTCGGCAGCAGCGGTCTGGCCTTCGACCGCAACTTTATGATCACCGAGCCGGACGGCACCTTTATTACCGCGCGCCAATACCCGCAGATGGTGTTGTTCACGCCGGCGCTGTTGCCGGACGGGCTATTCCTGACCGCGCCGGACGGCGAAAGCGCCGCCATTCGCTTCAGCGACTTCGCCGCCGCGCCGCAGCCGACCGAGGTGTGGGGCAACCATTTCACCGCGCTGATCGCGCCAGATGAGATCAACCGCTGGCTAAGCGGCTATTTCCAGCGCGACGTGCAGCTGCGCTGGCTGGGGCCGGAGCTGACCCGCCGGGTGAAGAAGCACCCCGAAATCCCACTGACGTTTGCCGACGGCTATCCTTATCTGCTGATTAACCAGGCCTCGTTTAACGATCTGCAGCAGCGTTGCCCCGGCAGCATCAAGCTGGAACAGTTCCGCCCCAATCTGGTGGTGAGCGGCGCCACCGCCTGGGCCGAGGACGGCTGGCAGGTGATCCGCGTCGGCGACGTGATGTTCGATCTGGTGAAACCCTGCAGCCGCTGCGTGCTCACCACCGTCAGCACCGAGCGCGGCCGCAAGCACCCGAGCGGCGAACCGCTCAGCACGCTGCAAAAATTCCGCTCCGCCGACAACGGCGATATCGATTTCGGCCAGAATATGATCGCCCGCAACAGCGGCATCATCCGCGTGGGCGATACGGTGGAAGTGCTGTCGACCAAGCCGCCGCGCCCTTATGGCGCAGGCAAAGTGGTGGAGAGCGTGCAGGTGCCGCAAGACAGCGCGCACAGCGTCACGATCGAATATGAAGGAAAGGTGTTTACCGGCAACAACCAGCAGATCTTGCTCGAACAGTTGGAACAGCAAGGCATCCGCGTACCTTACTCCTGCCGCGCCGGGATTTGCGGCAGTTGCCGCATTACGTTGCTGAACGGTGAAGTCGCGCCCCTGAAGAAAAGCGCGCTGGGCGACAACGGCACCATCCTGTGCTGCAGCTGCATCCCGAAAAGTGATTTGACCCTGGCGTAAACCGCCTTATACCGCCCTGTCGTAAGCCGGGGCGGCGCTTTCATCCTGTGCGCAGGGCTTCAGCCGATCGTGCATCACCTTGATGGCGTCGCCCAAGACCATGGTACGGCCGGCGACCGTCAGCTGATTTTGCGCCAGCAGGCACAGGCTGGCGTTATCCCCGGCCTCCACCACCAGCAAGCGCGCTTCCGCGCCGCTCTCCATCACTTTCACCGCCGCCAGCTCGCCGTTTTTCGGCTGCAGCGGGTAATGCTGCTGCGAGAAATGCCAGCTCTTTGGCATCAGCGGTTTCAGGAAGCGATAGGCGACCAGCGCATTCAGCACCAGCTCGGCGCGCTGTTCATGGCTAAGCTTGACCTGCTTGCACTGTTCTTCATAGGTGAAATAAAGGGCGGCGTCATCCACGCAAAAAGCACATTCATCAAAGGCGTCCGGCGTTAACATTTTGGCCGGGAAACGTGAACGAAAGATCATACCATTAGCTAAATCCAGCATTAGCCGATCGTGTTCGGCATCAAAATACCAACGCCAATTATCGTCAGGTTTTATCTTCATTTCGTATCCTTCTCGCTGCCTATGCCAACGCCGCACTCACCCTAAAAGGCGATTTTATCACCGATGAAATCGCTTAAACATCGGATAATTCCGCGAACGATATTTAAGCTAACGAACAAAATATAGACGAGCCGGGGGCAGAAATAAACCCCCGGAATAAAATGAGAGGAAAAATATTAGATATGGGTAACGATATCTTTAATCAAACGCGGGCCGTGATAGATAAATCCGGAATAAATTTGCAGCAGGCTCGCGCCGGCCTCCATTTTTTCGCGCGCCGCCGTCAGCGAATCGATGCCGCCTACGCCAATAATCGGCAGGCGCCCCTGCAGTTCGGTGGAGAGACGACGGATAACTTCGGTGCTGCGTGATTGCAACGGACGCCCGCTTAACCCGCCCGCTTGTTCGCAGTAATTCAACCCCTGGATCAATTTTCGATCCAACGTGGTATTGGTGGCGATCACGCCATCGATATTATGCCGCACCAGGCTATCGGCAATTTGGATCAATTCTTCTTCTGAAAGATCCGGCGCGATCTTTACCGCCACCGGCACATATTTGTGATGACGCGCATGTAATTCCTGCTGCTTATTTTTAATCGCAGCCAAAAGATCGTCCAGCGCTTCGCCATACTGTAAGGATCGTAACCCCGGCGTATTCGGTGAAGAGATGTTAATCGCGATATATCCGGCATACGGATAAACTTTATCCATGCAGATCAAATAATCGTCTTTGCCCTGCTCGACCGGCGTGTCTTTATTCTTGCCGATATTGATCCCAAGAATGCCGCCGAAATGGGATTTCTTAACGTTTTCAACCAGATTGTCCACGCCATGGTTATTGAACCCCATGCGGTTAATCAGGCCTTCCGCCTCAACCACGCGGAACAAGCGCGGCTTGTCGTTGCCCGGTTGCGGACGCGGCGTCACGGTGCCGACTTCCACATGGCCGAAGCCCATCGCGCCGAACGCATCGATGCATTCGCCGTTTTTATCCAGACCGGCGGCCAATCCCAGCGGGTTTTTAAACGACAGCCCCATGCAGTTGACCGGTTTGGTCGGCACGGACTGACGGACAAGAAACGCTAATGGGGTGCCGGTAATACGGCTGAGCTGACGAAAGGTCACTTCGTGCGCGCGCTCCGGATCGAGCTGGAACAACGCTTTCCTGATGAGGGGGTAGTACATGGACTCTCCTGATTTCCCGGTTGCAAACCGGGGGCGTATTATCCGGTATCCCCCGCCTAATTGGAATTGATTAAAGGCAAAAAAAGCCGTTTTTACGCAATCGTTTTCCCTCTTCACCGCCAAATCGGCGCTAATCCGCTTTTGCGCATATCCAAATCAAAAAATGAGATTTAAAAAACGCGCCGGGTTGCTGGTAGGTTTAAAACACTTCCTATTGATTTTCTAATTAAACCTAACTTTTAGTTATAAGGAGTGGCAATGCGCGTTATATCACTGGCCGGTAGCCCACGCATCCCATCACGTTCCGCCGCGCTGCTCTCGCTGAGTCAGAACTGGCTGCGGCAGCAAGGGGTGGAAGTGACGGCCTATACCCTGCACGACTTTGACGCCGAAGATCTGCTGTACGCCAACTTCAACAGTCCGGCGATCAAGGCGTTTGCCGAGCAGCTGGCGCAGGCCGACGGCCTGCTGATTTCCACGCCGGTTTATAAAGCGTCGTTCTCCGGCGCGCTGAAAACCCTGCTGGATCTGCTGCCGGAACGCGCTCTGGATCATAAGGTGGTGTTGCCGCTGGCGACCGGTGGTTCGATCGGCCACATGCTGGCGGTGGACTATGCGTTGAAACCGGTACTGGCGGCGCTGAAAGCGCAAGAGGTGCTGCACGGCGTGTTCGCCGACGACAGCCAGATCCAGCTGACCGACGAAGGCGCCACGCTCACCGACGCCGTGGCCGCCCGGCTGGAAGAGGCACTGGCCAGTTTCTATCTGGCACTTGGCCGCCGCAAACCGCCGGCGCTGCGCGTCGCCTCGCCACTGGCGGCGCGTCAAACCGCCTGAAACGCCTGGAAAAGGAGAGCCTGAATGAAACAACGCATTGCTTTGCGGCGTTGGCTGAGCGCCGCCGCCTTCACCGGCCTGCTGTCGCTGGTTTGGGCCAACGCCGCCGTCGCTCAGGATCCGGCGCAGTTCCGCATCGGCTACCAAAAAGGATCGGTCAGTCTGGTGCTGGCGAAGAGCCACCGGCTGCTGGAGGAACGTTTCCCCGCCACCCGCATCAGTTGGATCGAGTTTCCCGCCGGCCCGCAAATGCTGGAGGCCCTGAACGTCGGCAGCATCGATCTGGGCAGCACCGGCGATATTCCGCCGATCTTCGCGCAGGCCGCCGGGGCCGATCTGCTGTATGTCGGCGTTGAGCCGCCCAAACCGAAGGCGGAAGTGATCCTGGTGCCGGAAAACAGCCCGATCAAAACCGTCGCAGATCTGAAAGACCATAAGGTCGCGTTCCAGAAAGGATCCAGCTCACATAACCTGCTGCTGCGATCGCTGCAAAAAGCCGGACTGAAATTTACGGATATCCAGCCCGCCTATCTGACGCCCGCCGATGCGCGCGCCGCATTCCAACAGGGCAACGTCGATGCCTGGGCGATCTGGGATCCTTATTATTCCGCCGCGCTGCTGCAGGGCGGCGTGCGGGTGCTCGGCGACGGCACCGATCTGAACCAGACCGGCTCCTTCTATCTGGCGGCGCGCCCTTATGTCGAAGCCAACGGCGCCTTTATCAGCCAGATCCTGACGGTGCTGACCCAGGCCGATGCGCTCACCCGCAGCGACCGGGCGCAAAGCGTGACCTTGCTGGCCAACGCCATGGGGCTGCCGGAACCGGTGATCGCCAGCTATCTGGATCACCGCCCCCCGACCGCCATCACACCGCTCGATGCGCATACCATCGCCGCGCAGCAGCAAACCGCCGACCTGTTTTACACCAACCGGCTGGTGCCGGTGAAGGTCGACATCTCGCAACGCATCTGGCGCCCTAGCGCGCAATAAATACGGGAGAGCATTGACGATGAGCCTGAACGTTTTCTGGTTTTTACCCACCCACGGCGACGGCCACTATCTTGGCAGCGCACAAGGGGCGCGCAGCGTCGATCACGGTTACTTGCAGCAGATCGCCCAGGCGGCGGATCGGCTGGGATTCGGCGGCGTGCTGATCCCCACCGGCCGCTCCTGCGAAGACTCCTGGCTGGTGGCCGCCTCGCTGATCCCGGTCACCCAGCGGCTGAAATTTTTGGTCGCGCTGCGGCCGGGCATCATCTCCCCTACGCTGGCGGCGCGCCAGGCGGCGACGCTGGATCGCCTGTCCAACGGGCGCGCGCTGTTCAATCTGGTCACCGGCGGCGATCCGGAAGAGCTGGCGGCCGAGGGGCTGCACCTTAGCCATGAAGAACGCTACGAAGCCTCAACCGAGTTCACCCACATCTGGCGCCGGGTGCTGGAAGGGGAAACCGTCGATTTCCACGGCAAGCATATTCAGGTGAAAGGCGCCAAACTGCTGTTCCCGCCGGTGCAACAGCCGCGCCCGCCGCTCTATTTCGGCGGATCCTCCGCCGCCGCGCAGGATCTGGCCGCCGAGCAGGTAGAAATGTATCTCACCTGGGGAGAGCCGCCGGCGCAGGTTAAGGCGAAGATCGAAGAGGTGCGCGCCAAAGCGGCGGCGAAAGGCCGCCAGGTGCGTTTCGGCATCCGGCTGCACGTCATCGTGCGGGAAACCACCGAAGAAGCCTGGCGCGCCGCTGACCGGCTGATCGCCCACCTCGATGAGGAAACCATCGCCAACGCGCAGCAGGCCTTTGCGCGCTTCGACTCCGTCGGCCAACGGCGCATGGCGGCGCTGCACGGCGGCAAAAAGGATAACCTGGAGATCAGCCCGAACCTGTGGGCCGGCATCGGCCTGGTGCGCGGCGGCGCCGGCACCGCGCTGGTGGGCGATGGCCCGACGGTCGCGGCGCGCATGCAGGAATATGCCGATCTGGGCATCGACACCTTTATTCTCTCCGGCTATCCGCATCTGGAAGAGGCCTACCGCGTCGGCGAACTGCTGTTCCCGCACCTCGATCTAGCGCAGGAGGAAACGCCCGCTCGCCTTCAGCCGGTGCGTCCGCAGGGCGAAGTGGTGGCCAACATCTATGTTCCGCAAAAAGTATCGCAGAGCTGAGGAGCGCCCCGATGGCAAATAACGTACAACGCATCCTGTATCGGCTGGCCCCCTGGACGCTGCCGCTGGCGCTGGTGATCATCTGGCAAATCGCCGTCGAAACCGGCTGGCTGTCCAACCGCATTTTGCCGGCGCCGAGTGCGGTGCTGGCCGCCTTCTGGCGCCTGAGCCAAAGCGGCGAACTGTGGCAGCACCTGAGCATCAGCAGCCAGCGCGCGTTGTTAGGCTTCGCCATCGGCGGCAGCATCGGACTGATACTCGGCTTTATTACCGGGCTGTCGCGCTGGGGCGAACGCCTGCTGGACAGCTCGGTGCAAATGATCCGCAACGTGCCGCATCTGGCGCTGATCCCGTTGGTGATCCTGTGGTTCGGCATCGATGAATCCGCCAAGATCTTTCTGGTGGCGCTCGGTACGCTGTTCCCGATTTATCTCAATACCTATCACGGCATCAAAAACATCGATCGCGGCCTGTTGGAGATGGCCCGCAGCTACGGCCTGAGCGGTTTTCGCCTGTTTACACAGGTGGTGCTGCCGGGCGCGCTGCCGTCGATTATGGTCGGCGTGCGTTTCGCTCTCGGCTTCATGTGGCTGACGCTGATCGTCGCCGAAACCATCTCGGCCAATTCGGGCATCGGCTACCTGGCGATGAACGCGCGTGAATTTCTGCAAACCGACGTGGTGGTGGTGGCGATCGTGCTGTACGCCCTGCTCGGCAAGCTGGCGGACGTGGGCGCGCAGCTGCTGGAGCGCGTCTGGTTGCGCTGGCATCCGGCCTATCAACTGAAACAGGGAGAAGCGCTATGACCCTTCCCGCTCGCCTTGCGCAAGGCACGCCGGTGACGCTGGAGTCTATCGGCAAACGTTACGGCAACCGCACGGTGCTGGACAATATTCAGCTGCGCATTTCCGCCGGGCAGTTCGTGGCGGTGGTTGGCCGCAGCGGCTGCGGCAAGAGCACCCTGCTGCGCCTGTTGGCCGGCCTGGAACAGGCCAGCAGCGGCGCTTTGCTCAGCGGCAACGCGCCGCTCGCCGCCGCTAAAGAGGATACCCGGTTGATGTTTCAGGATGCGCGCCTGCTGCCATGGAAAACGGTGATCGATAACGTGGGTCTGGGGCTGCGCGGCCAGTGGCGCGACGCGGCGTTGCAAGCCCTGGAAGCGGTCGGTTTGGCGGATCGCGCCCGCGATTGGCCGGCGGCGCTGTCCGGCGGACAAAAACAGCGGGTCGCCCTGGCGCGCGCGCTGATCCACCGCCCCCGCCTGCTGCTGCTGGACGAACCGCTCGGGGCGCTGGATGCCCTGACGCGCATCGAGATGCAAGGTCTGATAGAGACGCTGTGGCTACAACACGGTTTTACCGTACTGCTGGTCACACATGACGTCAGCGAAGCCATCGCGCTGGCGGATCGGGTGATCCTGATTGAAGAGGGGCATATCGGGCTGGATCTGAGCATCGATCTGCCGCGGCCGCGCCGCAAAGGCTCGGCCAGGCTGGCGGAACTGGAGGCCGAAGTGCTGGAACGGGTGTTATCGCCGCCTGCCGCGACGGACGCCGCGCGCCGGGCGGCGAATTGAATGAATGAAAAAGGGACGGCCCAGGCCGTCCCTTGATGTCTCTAGCGCGAAAAAATCAGGCGTCGAGCGCCTTGCTGATCTTCTCGTACAGATCGCCGGACAGGTTTTCCAACCCTTTCAGCTGTTCCAGCGCCTTACGCATCAGCGCCTGGCGGCCGGCATCGTAACGCTTCAGGCGAATCAGCGGTTCGATCAGGCGCGCGGCGATCTGCGGGTTGCGCTGGTTGAGATCGCTGAGGATCTCCACCAGGAACTGATAGCCGCTGCCGTCCGCGGCATGGAACGCCGCCGGGTTGCCGGAAGCGAAGCCGCCGATCAGCGAACGGGTGCGGTTCGGGTTGCTCAGGCTGAACGAGCGGTGTTGCAACAGCGCGCGCACCTTGCTCAACACGTCTGCCGCCGGGCTGCCGCCCTGCAGCACGAACCATTTGTCCATCACCAGGCCATCCTGATGCCAGCGCTCGTCGAACGCCGCCAGCAGCGCATCGCGGCACGGCAGCTGGGCCGCGACCGCGGCAGACAGCGCCGCCAGCGAGTCGGTCATGTTGTCCGCCTGGCGATACTGTTCGTTCACCAGCTGGTCCGCCAGCGCCTCATCTTCGCCGAACGCCAGATAGCCCAGGCACACATTGCGCAAGGCGCGCTTGGCGATCTCGGCATGCTCCACGCGGTAGCCGTCGGTCTTGTTGGCGTGATACACCGCCAGCCACTCTTCGGCCAACTCCCGCGCCAGGCAGCGTACGATCGCTTCGTGCACCGCGGCGATCGCTTCCGGATCGATAGTGGCAAACAGCTCGGCGATTTCGTTCTCCGACGGCAGCGTCAGGATCTGCGCCGCCAGCGCCGGATCCAGTTTTTCGTCCAGCAGCACCGCACGGAACGCATCGGCCACGTGCAGCGGCAGCGACAGTGGCTGCTTCTGCTGGTGCCGCGCCACGTTCAGCTTGATATAGGTCGCCAGCAGGCTCTGTGCCGCATCCCAACGTGCAAATTCATTGCGTGCGTGCTGCATCAGGAAGGTCAGTTGCTGATCGCTGTACGGATAGTCCAGTTTCACCGGCGCGGAGAATTCGCGCAGCAGCGACGGTACCGGCTTGTGCGCCACGCCGTCGAACACGAAGGTCTGCTCCGCTTCGGTGACGTTCAGCACGTTGTTGACCGGCAGGCCGCCTTTTTGCAATGGAATGACATTGCCTTCGCTGTCGTACAGTTCGATATCCAGCGGAATATGCAGCGGCAACTTCTCCGGCTGATCGGCAGTCGGCGCAGTTTTCTGGCTGACATGCAGGCGATATTGCTGAGTTTCCGCATCGTACTCGTCGCGCACCGTCAACAGCGGCGTGCCGGACTGGCTATACCAACGGCGGAAGCGCGACAGATCGACGTTAGACGCATCCTCCATCGCCTGCACGAAATCGTCGCAGGTAGCGGCGCTGCCGTCGTGGCGTTCGAAATAGAGCTGCATCCCTTTCTGGAAGTTCTCCTCCCCCAACAGGGTATGCATCATGCGGATCACCTCGGAACCCTTTTCATACACCGTGAGGGTGTAGAAGTTGTTCATCTCGATGACTTTGTCCGGGCGGATGGCGTGCGCCATCGGGCTGGCGTCTTCGGCAAACTGCGCGCCGCGCATCACGCGCACATTGTCGATGCGGTTGACCGAACGCGATCCCAGATCGGAACTGAATTCCTGATCGCGGAACACCGTCAGCCCCTCTTTCAGACTGAGCTGGAACCAGTCGCGGCAGGTCACGCGGTTACCGGTCCAGTTGTGGAAGTATTCGTGGCCGATCACCGCTTCGATGTTCAGGTAATCCTTGTCGGTCGCGGTTTCCGCCTTCGCCAGCACATATTTGGAGTTAAAGATATTTAACCCTTTGTTCTCCATCGCGCCCATATTGAAGAAATCGACCGCCACAATCATATAAATGTCGAGATCATATTCCAGGCCGAAGCGGGTCTCGTCCCACTTCATCGAGTTCTTCAACGAAGTCATTGCCCAGTCGGCGCGATCCAGGTTGCCGCGATCGACGAACAGCTCCAGTGCGACCTTACGGCCGGAACGGGTGGTGAAGCTGTCGCGCAGCACGTCGAAATCCCCCGCCACCAGCGCGAACAGGTAGCAAGGTTTCGGGAACGGATCCTGCCATTGCACCCAGTGGCGGCCATCGGCCAATTCGCCCTGGCCGATGCGGTTGCCGTTCGACAGCAGGAACGGATAGCGCGTCTTGTCGGCCACGATGCGGGTGGTAAAGCGCGCCAGCACGTCCGGGCGATCCTGGTAATAGGTAATGTGGTGGAAGCCTTCGGCTTCGCATTGCGTGCACAGCGCATCGCCGGACAGGTACAGCCCTTCCAGCGCGGTGTTCTTCGCCGGGTGAATATCGTTGACAATGGTAAGAGTGAATTGTGCCGGCAACTCTTCGATGATCAGCTGGTTATCCTGCTGACGGTAGGCGTTCCACGGTTGGCCGTCCACCTGAATGCTCACCAGCGTCAAATCTTCGCCATCCAGCACCAGCGGTGCGCCGGCCGCCCCCTGACGTTTGATTTTGCTGACGGCGGTCACGCGCGTGGTTTCCGCGTCCAGACTGAAGTCCAAATCGATATCGGTCGTGGTGTAATCGGGCGCGCGATAATCGTGGCGGTATTTTGCCTGTGGCTGTTGTGTCATAAAAACCCTTAAACGTCTCAGTGAGTTATAGGTGCCAGGCCGCTCTTCTCCTTCGTACCGCAGCCGGTATGTTCCCCTGCGGCGCGCGGTGAGCCTGAATTGTGAATAAACTGTATCACAGCTGGCCGAAAAGCCCAGAGCCGCAGGGCGACCAGGAGAGAGAAATCAGAGGCAAATCATAAATCGCCCGGCAGGCGGCAGTGCGGGTGACCAATGGCCAAATAAAAATCAGCATTTAATGCTAAAAAATCGCCATCGCGGCGCGCCGGCATAGTTGAGGCGACACCGACGGCATGGTGGTATAATTGCGGCATCAGGCTCAGGGATGACTCGCACTATGAAAATTAAATACGCAATCTATTTTTTTACCCTGTGCCTGATGACTTCCTTCTCTCTGTTCATCGTCGATGAGCTGCTCGAAGCCCATACCGACTACCGCGACAACCAGCTAAACCTGTACAAAATTGATCGCGCCAAAGAAATTTCCGAAGCTTTTCAGGCTGCGTTGCTGGCTCATCGCCTCAAACGATTGAGCCTGATCGATCCGCAAATCACCCGTGCGCAATGTTTGGCCGCCGATCGGGTGGCGCGTGAGAGAATCACCCGGATCCGCGAACATCTGGACGATGAGGTCGCCAGACAGCTCGGGGTTCGGCAAAAAATCGCCGCGCTGTCGATGATCGCTTTAATGGAACAGCTGCTGGATAATGACAACCTGCAGCTTTCGCAGGTCAATAACACCAACGCCAATCTGTTCAACATCAATAGCGCCTATTACATCTCGCAAACCAGCAAGAGTTATTACCGCTACACCTACGATACCCGGATGGTGGATACCGACTCCTTTATGTTTCTCGAGGCCATCCGCCTCAATAACCGGCTAAATATGTCATTGACGGAATTGAGCGATCAGATTATCGACGTCAACGTCAGCCAGCTCGTTCGCAAAGACGCCTATCTGAAGTCCATTCAGCTAACCGGCGTGCTGAACGCGCTGAGCACCCGATTGATCTTCATGAAGATCAACTACGACGATGGACAAATCACCAACATCGTCAATGCGTTGCTCGCCCAGGTGTCCGCTGAACGCCTCCAGCAGATTACCAATGGGCTGTATACCGCTATCGATACCCATAAGCCCTATCCCACAGCGCTTATTTCGCGCTATGTCGACGATGTGAGCGGGCTTTCGCAGGCGCTGTATCAACGCAGTTTCGAATTGGAAACCCTCGCCTCGCGCCACAAGATTTACGACAGCCAGACGACCATTTACGGCATGATCGCACTCGCCGGCCTGGTGGTTTTGCTGTTCATTTTGCCGGCGTTGGTGTTCTGCACCAGCATCAACCGCTGGCTGACCAAGACTCACAACAATATCGTGCGGCTGTCGCGCGGTGAGATGAATATCGATCGCAACGACGCCTTCTACAGCCAGGAATTGATCGCCATCAGCGACGCCATTCAGCAGCTCAGGCAATACCAGCTGGACAAGGTCTCGCTGGAGAGCGAGAAACAACTGCTGATTAAAGAGCTCGAGGCCTCTTCCTTCCTCGATCCGCTCACCAATATCTACAACCGCCGTAAATTCTTCCTTGAATGTCAACTGCTGGGCAACGCCAGCTACCCACAGGCCTTTTGCCTGATCGACATCGATAATTTCAAACAACTCAACGACAGCTACGGCCACGACGTGGGCGACCGGGCGCTGGTGGCCTTCGGCCACCTGCTGCAACGCGCGTTCCGCGCCAGCGACATCTTCTGCCGCTATGGCGGCGAAGAGTTCGCGGTGCTGCTGGGCAACTGTTCGTTGGACAACGCGCGGGACATCATGGAGCAATTGCGCGCCCGTACTCATCGCCTGACGCTACATCTGGCCGACGGACGGCAAGTGCGTTTCACCACCAGCTGCGGCATTGCGCCAGTCAGCGCGTTCACCGCGCTGCAGGCGGCGATCAAACAGGCGGACGAAGCGCTCTACTTTTGCAAAAAGAACGGCAAGGATCGGGTCAGCGTGCATACCCAGGCCGGCTTTATCTGATTCGCTGTTTAAAATAATTAACATTATAATTTTTATGACTAATTAGGCTAAGTCATTCACCTTACAGGCATATCTGGCTTTTTTTCCTCCCCGCCGCTATCCGGCTGCCATAAAGGCACGTTTAATCCTCGACCCGCTTCGGTGATTTATGGTGTGATGCAGCTTCAATAACAGGATAATCCGGGTATACTCCACCCCCACTTTTATGATTATCCGGATTTGGACACGCGCCTGACGAGGATGCTGTAACGCGCTATGACTCAATACGCTTCCCCGATTTTGACATCACTGCTTGATACCGATGCTTATAAGCTTCATATGCAGCAAGCAGTGTTCCATCGCTATCCCGCGATCAGCGTGGCGGCGGAATTCCGCTGCCGCGGCGACGAACTGCTAGGCGAATATGCCGACGAGATCCGCGCGCAGGTGGCGCTGATGAGCCGGCTGGCGCTAACCGACGCCGAATTCGCTTATCTTTCGGGCCTGCCCTTCTTCCGTCAAGATTACCTGAACTGGCTGCGAACGTTCCGCTACGATCCGCAGCAGGTCACCATCGACAACCGCGACGGCAAGCTGCAAATCCGCATCGCCGGCCCCTGGCGTGAAGTGATCATGTGGGAAGTCCCATTGCTGGCGGTGATCAGCGAAGTGGTGCACCGCCGGCGCTCGCCGCTGGCGACGCCGGAACAGGCGGTGGCGCATCTGCAAACCAAGCTGGCGCAGTTCAAGACGCTGGCGGGCGATCTGGATCTTTCGCGCTTCAAGTTGATGGACTTCGGCACCCGCCGCCGTTTCTCTCAGGGCGTGCAACAGGCCATCGTCAGCACCTTGCAGGCCGAATTCCCGTACCTGTCGGGCACCAGCAATTACGATCTGGCGCACCAGCTGGGTCTGGCGCCGGTCGGCACGCAGGCGCATGAGTGGTTCCAGGCGCATCAGCAGATAAGCCCGGTGCTGGCCAACAGCCAGCGCGCCGCATTGCAGGCCTGGCTGGATGAATATCCGGACCAGCTTGGCATCGCGCTCACCGACTGCATCACCATGGATGCCTTCCTGCGCGACTTCGGCCCGCAGTTCGCCGAGCGTTATCAGGGGCTTCGCCACGATTCGGGCGATCCCGTCGAGTGGGGTGAAAAGGCCATTGCCCACTATCAGAAACTGGGCATCGACCCACTGAGCAAAACGCTGGTGTTCTCGGACAACTTGGATCTGGAAAAAGCGCTGGCGCTCTATCGCCATTTCTATCAGCGCATTAATCTCGGCTTCGGCATCGGCACGCGCCTGACCTGCGATATTCCCGGCGTTAAGCCGTTAAATATCGTGATCAAGCTGGTCGAGTGCAAAGGCAAGCCGGTGGCCAAACTCTCCGACAGCCCCGGCAAGACCATCTGCCAGGATCAGGCGTTCGTCAGGGCCCTGCGCAAGGCCTTCGATCTGCCGCTGGTGAAGAAAGCCAGCTGAGCCTTCTTTATATAAAGAGAGAAAGCCGGCCCGGTTCACGCGCCGGCTTTTTTGTTTTTATCCCGAACGCCCTCTTTTCAGTCAGCCGCGATAAATGTTGCGCCAATCCGATGATTTCTACTTGTGCTCTGCACCGCGGCAAGTAACATAGCCATTACCCCCATATTCTTGGGTTGTAAGCTATTTCTAAACCAAATTATTAAAGAGAGAAATCTATGAGCGTAGTGCCTGTAGTCGACGTACTGCAAGGTCGTGCTGCGGTTGACAGTGAAGTCACCGTACGCGGCTGGGTACGTACCCGGAGAGATTCAAAAGCTGGTATCTCCTTCCTGGCCGTCTATGACGGTTCCTGCTTTGATCCGTTACAGGCCGTCGTTAATAATTCTCTGCCGAATTATCAAGATGAAGTGCTGCACCTGACCACCGGCTGTTCGGTTGAAGTTACCGGCAAGGTCGTCGCCTCACCGGGCGAAGGCCAGAGCTTCGAGCTGCAGGCCACCGCGATCAAAGTGGTCGGCTGGGTCGACGATCCGGATACTTACCCGATGGCGGCCAAACGTCACAGCATCGAATACCTGCGCGAAGTGGCCCACCTGCGCCCGCGCACCAACCTGATCGGCGCCGTGGCGCGCGTGCGTCATACCCTGGCGCAGGCGATCCACCGCTTCTTCCATGAAAATGGCTATTTCTGGGTATCTACCCCGCTGATCACCGCCTCCGACACCGAAGGCGCCGGCGAGATGTTCCGCGTGTCCACGCTGGATCTGGAAAACCTGCCGCGCACCGACAAGGGCGCGGTCGATTTCAGCCAGGACTTCTTCGGTAAGGAAGCCTTCCTCACCGTTTCCGGCCAGCTGAACGGCGAAACCTACGCCTGTGCGCTGTCCAAGGTATACACCTTCGGCCCAACTTTCCGCGCTGAAAACTCCAACACCAGCCGCCATCTGGCTGAATTCTGGATGATCGAGCCGGAAGTGGCCTTCGCGACGCTGGACGATGTCGCCGGCCTGGCCGAAAGCATGCTGAAGTATGTGTTCCAGGCGGTGCTGGATGAACGTGCAGACGATCTGAAATTCTTCGCCGAGCGCGTGGATAAAGACGCTATCGCGCGTCTGGAGCGCTTCGTCTCTTCCGATTTCGCCCAGGTAGACTACACCGACGCCATTGAGATCCTGCTGGCCTCTGGCCAAACCTTCGAAAACCCGGTCTCCTGGGGTATCGATCTCTCTTCCGAACATGAGCGTTATCTGGCGGAGAAACACTTCCAGGCGCCGGTAGTGGTGAAAAACTACCCGAAAGACATCAAAGCGTTCTATATGCGCATGAACGAAGACGGCAAAACCGTCGCGGCCATGGACGTGCTGGCGCCGGGCATCGGTGAAATCATCGGGGGTTCTCAGCGTGAAGAACGTCTCGACGTGCTCGATCAGCGTCTGGAAGAGATGGGCCTGAATAAGGAAGACTACTGGTGGTATCGCGATCTGCGTCGTTACGGCACCGTGCCGCACTCCGGTTTCGGCCTGGGCTTTGAACGTTTAATCGCCTATGTCACCGGCGTGCAAAACGTGCGCGATGTGATCCCGTTCCCACGCACCCCACGTAACGCAAGCTTCTAATTTATACGATCTCACGTTTTTTAAACGATTTCGTTACAAAACAAAGGCCAGCCTCGCTGGCCTTTCGCATTTTTTAATATTGACGCACGTCACAAAGTTCCCGAAAAATTACATTTGGTTACACATACTTTCCTTTTGCAACCTCATTGCGACATTGGTATCATTTTCGTCCTAGATTAACCCGCCTGTGAATGGAACACTGCGTTCAGACACAGGACGACACCAATCTATCAACAATAGTTCCCAAGGAATTATTGGCGGCAGTGGCAAAGGTGTCCGAATAACACCAATGAGGGTAATAATGATGAAGCGCAACATTCTTGCAGTGGTTATCCCGGCTCTGTTGGCTGCTGGTGCAGCAAACGCAGCTGAAATCTACAACAAAGACGGCAACAAGCTGGATCTGTACGGCAAAGTTGACGGTCTGCACTACTTCTCCGACGACAAAGGTAATGACGGCGATCAGACCTATGTTCGTTTCGGCTTCAAAGGTGAAACTCAGATTACTGACCAACTGACCGGTTACGGCCAGTGGGAATACAACGTCCAGGCTAACCACTCCGAATCTCAGGGCACCGAAGGCACCAAAACCCGTCTGGGCTTCGCGGGTCTGAAATTCGCTGACTACGGCTCCTTCGACTACGGCCGTAACTACGGCGTACTGTACGACGTGGAAGGCTGGACCGATATGCTGCCAGAGTTCGGTGGCGATACTTACACCTACACCGACAACTTCATGACCGGCCGTACCAACGGCGTTGCGACCTATCGTAACAACAACTTCTTCGGTCTGGTTGACGGTCTGAACTTCGCCGTTCAGTACCAGGGCAAAAACCAGAACGACGGCCGTAACGTCAAGAAACAAAACGGCGACGGCTGGGGCATCTCCTCTACTTATGACATCGGCGAAGGCGTAAGCTTCGGCGCTGCATACGCATCCTCTAACCGTACCGACGACCAAAAACTGCGTTCCAACGAGCGTGGCGACAAGGCTGACGCATGGACCGTGGGTGCGAAATACGACGCCAACAACGTTTACCTGGCGGCGATGTACGCAGAAACCCGTAACATGACTCCGTTCGGCGGCGGTAACTTCGGTGCAGGCTGTGCAGCTACCGATGACAAGTGCGGCGGCTTCGCGAGCAAAACTCAGAACTTCGAAGTGACTGCTCAGTACCAGTTCGACTTCGGTCTGCGTCCAGAAGTGTCTTACCTGCAATCTAAAGGTAAAAACCTGAACGTCCCAGGCGTGGGTTCTGACCAGGATCTGGTTAAATATGTTTCTGTTGGTACCACCTATTACTTCAACAAGAACATGTCCACCTACGTTGATTACAAAATCAACCTGCTGGATGACAACGAGTTCACCAAAGCAACCGGCACCGCTACCGACGATATCGTAGCTGTTGGTCTGGTATACCAGTTCTAAGTTGTCTCGCTTAACGGCGGTTCACCGTCGGCTAAGTTAAAAAACAGGGCTTCGGCCCTGTTTTTATTTGTGTCTGCCGGTAACGTTTTATCCTGCAGATTTCCCCTTATCCCTCATTTTTTCTGTCGAATCCTTCCCGTTCACAAGATCGCGGTGTTTTTATCGCAAACGGTTGGCAAAGCCGATAACTGGCGCTACCCTGATGCTTCTGTCTGCTTAACTCCGAGATTTGGAAGCACCTGACATGTTTGAAAAAATCACCGCCGCACCCGCCGACCCGATCCTGGGCCTGACCGACATTTTCCGCGCCGACGCCCGCCCGAATAAAATCAATTTAGGCATTGGCGTTTATAAAGATGAAACCGGCAAAACCCCGGTGCTGACCAGCGTAAAAAAAGCTGAACAGTATCTGCTGGAAAACGAGACCACCAAAAACTATCTCGGCATTGAAGGCATCCCGGCGTTTGCCAGCTGCACGCAAGAGCTGCTGTTCGGTAAAGAGAGCCCGATCGTCACCGATCGTCGCGCGCGCACCGCACAGACGCCAGGCGGCACCGGCGGCCTGCGCGTGGCGGCAGACTTTATCGCCAACCAGACCAGCGCCAAGCGCATCTGGATCAGCAACCCAAGCTGGCCGAACCACAAGAACGTCTTTAGCGCCGTTGGTCTGGAAGTGCTGGAGTACGCCTACTACGACGCTGCCAACCACGCGCTGGATTTTGACGGCCTGCTGAACAGCCTGAAACAGGCTCAGGCCGGTGATGTCGTGCTGTTCCACGGCTGCTGCCATAACCCGACCGGTATCGATCCAACGGCGGAACAGTGGGCACAGCTGGCTGAGCTTTCCGCCGCCAATGGCTGGTTGCCGCTGTTCGACTTCGCCTACCAGGGCTTCGCCAACGGTCTGGAAGAGGATGCGCAGGGTCTGCGTATTTTCGCCGCCAAACATCAAGAGCTGATCGTCGCCAGCTCCTACTCGAAAAACTTCGGCCTGTACAATGAGCGCGTCGGCGCTTGCACCATTGTAGCTGCCGATGCCGAAACCGCCGATCGCGCCTTCAGCCAGGTGAAGGCGGCCATTCGTGCCAACTACTCTAACCCGCCGTCGCACGGCGCGGCCGTTGTCGCCACCATTCTGGGCAACGACGCCCTGCGCGCGATGTGGGAGCAGGAGCTGACCGACATGCGCCAGCGCATTCACCGCATGCGTCAGCTGTTCGTGAACACCCTGCAGGAGAAAGGCGCACAACAGGACTTCAGCTTTATCATCCAGCAGAACGGCATGTTCTCATTCAGCGGCCTGACCAAAGAACAGGTGCTGCGTCTGCGTGAAGAGTTCGGCGTATACGCCGTAAACTCGGGCCGGGTGAACGTGGCCGGCATGACGCCGGACAATATGGCGCCGCTGTGTGAAGCCATCGTCGCCGTGCTCTAAAAGCATCGACGCAGGTCATAAATCATAAAAAAAGGGCGCTCTATGCGCCCTTGATTATTTCGGCCGGGAAATAATCGTTACCACACCGCCGGCTCTTCGCGCAGGAACGGATTGGTCTGGCGCTCGTGGCCAAAGGTCGACATCGGGCCGTGGCCGGGAATAAAGCGCATATCGTCGCCCAATGGCAGCAGCTTGGTGCGAATAGAGGCGATCAGCGCCTGATGATCACCGCGCGGGAAGTCGCTGCGTCCCACGCCGCCGTTAAACAGCACGTCACCCACCAGCGCCAAACGCGCCTGCTCATTGATAAAGACGATGTGGCCCGGTGTGTGCCCAGGGCAATGCAACACCTTGAGCGTCATCTCGCCCACCTGCATCTCATCGCCTTCCGACAACCAACGGGTCGGGGTCAGCGGCGCACACTCTTCCAGCCCGAACATCCGGCTCTGCGCCGGCAAACCATCCAGCCAAAAAGCGTCCTCTTTATCCGGGCCGTAAATCGGCACCTGATAATGTTCCGCCAGCTCCGCCGCCGCACCGACGTGATCCAAATGGCCGTGCGTCAGCAAAATCTGCGTGATTGTCACACCCTGTTTCGCCACTTCCGCTTTGATTTTTTCCGCTTCGCCGCCGGGATCGACCAACGCCGCCTGCTGCGTGTTTTCACACCAGATCAGGCTGCAATTCTGGCTAAAGGCGGTAACGGGAATAAGATGGTATTTCATAAGGCTCCAACGACAATAACACCGCCTCCGCAAGGAGCGGCGTTATTCACTGAGGGCACCGCGATTACCAGCTCCGAACCGGGCCGGTATCGATGTGCACGAAGTTGCTACGTGGGTAATATCCTACACCACCAGCGCGCATTTTTAACGCCGCTTTACGGATATTACTCAATTGGATACCTTCAATATGGAAATCCATCGCCTGGCCCTTGGTATGGTAGCTGTGCTTGGCCACACCACGGCTGTGCGCGCGCAATTCGTTATTGGTATCTACGGAACGGTAACCGGAGATCAGCTGCACCGGCTTGCTGGTACCCAGCAGCCCCTGCAGGCGATAGAGGTGATCAAACAAGCTGGGATCGATCGATTTAACCTTGTTGGCGCGATAATCGCGGAACAGATGATTTAGCCGAACCAACTCTTCTTTATTGTAGCCTTTGCCGTCAAAGAACTCGGCTTTAATAGATTCACCGGTATTCAGGTTATTCAGCACTAAAATACGCGGTCGAGCGGTGGAAAGACTGGCAAATGCCTGCCCTGGAAGCAGCGCTATGCCCATAGCGGCGCCACCTAGCGCCAGCCATTTACGGCGATGATGATCAATTTTGTCCATGACTCTGTTAAACCCGGCAAGAATGTCAAAATAAATGCACAAAGCAGCGCACTGTCCGAACCATAACCGCCTGCGTATGCTGAGTCAACCCGCGATACGCCTAGGTTTACAGGCCCCCGCCTACGAGGGCCTGCGGTATAGCCAAACATTCTGACCGTTATTTATTTATAATTACTGCATTTACTGCATTAATTTTTTGGCCTGAGCCAAAATTTGTGCGCCCGATCTCACCGTATTATCATAATTGTAAATATCTGTACGGAATTGCGGTTGGCCATCATCCGAAACCCAGGCGGTTAGATAATACAGTTTTACGGGAATACGCTGGCGAATATTCACATAAGTGGTATTGCCTTCTTTCAGCGTGGAGGAAACGCGGCTATTGTTCCAGCCGGCATCCTGCAGCAGCATATTCGCCAAATCGGAAGCCTTGTTCACCCGCACGCAGCCGGAGCTGAGCGCGCGGATGTCTTTCTGGAACAGGCTGTGGTTCGGGGTATCGTGCAGGTAGATGGCATCCGAGCTCGGCATATTGAACTTGAAACGCCCCAGCGAGTTGGTGGCCCCCGGCGCCTGACGGACGCGATACGGGAAGTTGCGCGCAGAAACCATGCTCCAGTCGATCATCGCCGGGTTGATCACTTCCGCATCGTTGCTCCAGCCTGACAGCACGGTATAGCCGTGTTTCTGGAAATAGTTACCGTCGCGCATCGCCTTCGGCACGATATCCTCACGCACCAGCGTAGTCGGCACGTTCCAAGGCGGGTTGACCACCACGTTGTTTAACGCGCTGCTCATCAACGGCGTCTTACGGCTCGGCCGCCCGACGATAACGCGGGAGGACAACACTTCGTTGCCGTTCTGATAGTAGGTCAGCGAGTAGTTGGGAATGTTCACCATAATGCCGGTGCCGACATGCCCCGGCAAGATGCGCAAGCGCTGGATATTCAGCGCCAACAGCGCGGCGCGGGTTTTCGGTGACACGTTGAGCCACTCGCGGGTGCGCACGCCGATCACGCCGTCCGCCGTCAACCCCTGCCATTTCTGGAAACGCTTGACGCCCTCCACCAGCTCGTTGGTATAGAGGTTGTCGCTCACCACGCTGCCGATCTGCGGCGGCGTCTGTTCCGCGGTCAACTCCGTCACCGGCGCCGCCGATGGGCTGACCGTCACGCGGCTTTTCTCTTCGTCTACCGTCAGCCCGCCGTCGTCGGGTTCATTGCTCTTCGCCGAAACCACCGCCGGTTCCGGCTCCGCTTCCGGCGCCGAGGCGGCCAGCATGCCGGTGCGCGTCAGGATCTCACGCAGCGCCGGGATATCGTTGCTCATTTGGCCTGGGCGCAGGCTCGGGCCCCTGCCCACCTGCGGCCAGGGGCGGTTGTCCGCCAGCATGTCACGCAGCGCCTGATGCATCTTGGCGTATTGCGGATGCTGCGGCGCAAGCGAATTCACGTAGCTCAGGGTTCGCGCCTGGCGCACCGCCAGCTGCCATTGATTGATCACCGCCGTGGGTGGCAAACCAAGCTTGTAAGGAATATTGCTGTACAGCCAGTTGTTGCCGTTGGCGCCGATGGCGGATACAAACTGCAAATAGCCCAGCATCGCATCGGACAACACCGCATCGCGGCCCGCTTCACTGAGCGCCGGATCGGTCAACATCTTCACCCACTGGGTGAACTGCGGCTGTACGCCGGACATCGCCAGTTCGGCCAGCTGCTGTTGAAATTGCTGAACGGCCTCGCGATCCTGCCACATCGGCTGCATATGATTCGCCGCATACAGCGGCGCCAGCGTGGAAAGGTAGTGCAGATCCATACCGCGCGGCAACGCGGCCAGCAGTTCAGAACGACTCTGCGCAACGGACATGCCTGCTGATGCCACCGGTAACGCCGTTACGGTGGCCAAGGCGGAAAACGACGACACAAGACTACAGGCGATAGCGCCACTCAGCGCCAAACGTCGTAGAGAGTTTCCCTTTTTAAGCAACATCCCTTGCCCCCTGTATGCTCACAAAAAAAACGTCAAAAATTGCATATAGTTTCAGTATACAAACAGAAAGGCCGTTTCGCCCTGAGGACGTCGAATTACTGTTTATCTGATTAAACTAACCGCTTTTCAACGGATAAAAAAGCAGGACTATCATCCACGCGCACAAAAAAATAGCCACCCTGCGGCGGCTATTTTCGGATTTTTAGGGCGTTTTTCTGCGTTACGGCGTCTCAACCGGCGCAGTGCCCAGCGCCGGCGGCTCGCCAGCGAAACCGCGCAGCCCCACCACGTGCACATGCTCGTGGTTCTGGAACACCTTACGCACCAGTTTATAGGTGGTGCCCTTCTCCGGACTGATGTTTTCCGGCGCCGCGATGATCAGCTGCATCTCCAGACGATCGCACAGTTCGAACAGCGTGGCGATCGACTTGGCATCCAGACGCGCCGCTTCATCGAGGAACAGCAGGCGACACGGCGAGATATCTTTACCGCGCAGGCGGCGGGACTCTTCTTCCCAGCTCTGCACCACCATCACCAGGATTGACATCCCGGTACCGATGGCTTCACCGGTAGACAACGCGCCGCTTTCCGCACGCAGCCAGCCGTCGGAACCACGGTACACCTCAACTTCCATTTCCAGGTAGTTGCGGTAGTCCAGCAACTCCTCGCCAATGGTCTGTGGCGTGCGCTGCCCCATGTCGATCTGCGGATTCAGGCGCTGATACAGCTTGGCCAGCGCTTCGGAGAAGGTCAGGCGGTTGCTGTTGAACAGATCCTGATGCTGTTCCTGCTGCTCGGAGAGCACGTCCAGCAGAGTGGCATGCGCTTCGCGCACATTGACGTTCAGACGGACGCTCTTCACCTGGCCGAAAGCCACGGCCTGCAACCCCTGGTTCAGCATGCGAATGCGGTTCTGCTCACGCTGAATGGTTTTTCGAATGATGTTGGCCACGCTTTTCGAACTGATCGCCAGCTTCTGCTCGCGCGCGGTCAGTTCTTCGGTCAGACGGCCCAGCTCAATCTCCATCTGCTCGATGGCCTCGACCGGATCGTCGGTGCGGATGATGTCCTGGCGGATACGCTCGCGCAGGTGTTGGTACACCGCGATATAGAACTGAATCTTACGCTCCGGCCGCTTCGGATCTTCCGACAGACGCAGCACGTCGCGCAGGTGTTCGTTGTCCGCCACCGCCAGACGCAGCGCGCCGAGCGCCTTATCCGACATCGAGCGCAGCTCGTCCCCATCCATATACGCCAGCTCGCGGCGATGCAGACGGCGTTCCACGCCGTTGTCTTTCACCAGGCGCATCACCGCGCACCAGCCCGCCTTGGCGGTCACCACCTGCTCGCGCAGCTGATGGTAGTCGCGTTCCAGCTTGCGCAGTTTCTTCTGCAGGCCATCCATTTCGGCTTCGCAGAAGGTCAGCTGTTTCTCCAGCTGATTGCGGCGAGCGCGGTTGTTGCTCAGCGCCGCATGCAGCTCGTCGCGGCGCTGACGCGCGCGCGCTTCGGCGTTGGCGTCGGCCTGCACGCCGATATCCACCAGCTCCTGGCTCAACTCTTTCAGCATGTCGCGCTTGGCGTCATACGAGCTTTTCAGCGAGGCCAGCACCTGGCTGTATTGGGTGAACTGGGTTTGATATTGACGCAGCTGCTCACGGGCGCGGGCGCGTTCGGCTTCCGCCTGTTCCAGACGCTGGCGCAGCTTGTCGTTGAGATCGTTGTTGGCATTCTGCATGCCAGCGGAGTCGGTATAGCTGAAGTGTGCGCGACGCTGCACCACTTCTGTCAACGCGAACGCCTGCTGTTTGGCCTGACGCTGCACGCTTTGCGCCTGCGCGTAGTCCTGCTGCAGCTGTTCATGCTGCTGCGGATCGCTCTGCAGCACCGACAGCAGCGGCTCCAGTTTGGTCAGTGACACCCCGTGCTGTTGAATGTGGCGCGCGGCGTCCTGCGCTTCTTCCAGCTCTTCGCGGATCTCGTCGACGCGATCCTGCAACGTTTCATCGTTCAGCAACGACACCAGCGGCATCAGGCGGTTGAGCGCGGAAATGCCCTCTTTGGCCTGATCGTACTGCTGGCGCTGCTGCTGATTCTGCGCTTCGTGATTGTTCAGCGCACGCTCGATCTCGCCGCGACGGGCGTTCAGGCCGCGGATCTCCGCTTCCGGATCGGCGTCGAACGCCACCGCCAGATGGGTGCCGATAAAGCGGCTGAAAGCCTGGTGCGAGCGCTGAGTTTTCTGCACGTCGAACGACAGCGTGGCATAGCGCTCCGCCAGCGTTTCACGCTCGGCATGCAGCACTTCCAGGCGGTTTTCGCGCGCCGCGCGGCCGAACAACGGCACTTCCGGGTAGCGGGAATAACGCCACTGGCGATCGGCGATTTTCACCACCACCGCTTTGTCCTGTTCTTCGACGGCGAACACGCTGTCATCAAACGACTGCGGATCCCCTTCGATCAGGTAAAGGTCTTCCGGGCAATCTTCCAGCCCTTCCAGCATCTCGCGCACCAGCGACAGATCCGGCACCACGATGGCGTGGCGCGAAGGGCCGTACAGCGCCGAGAAGTAAGGTGCGTCGTCGATGGTGACGTCATCGTAAATTTCCGACAGCAGCACGCCGCCGAAACGTTCGGCCAAAGTGACCAGGCGTTGATCTTCCGCGCCGCCCGGCTGGCTGAGACGTTCGATCTGCGCTTCCACTTCGCGCTTGCGGGCCGCCACTTCGTCGCGCTCGACGGTGGTTTCACGCTCGCGCTCCAGCAGCTGCTGCATGTATTCGGTCACCTGCTGGCTGTTTTCCAGCGGCTCTCCGCTCTGATCGCTGAGCTGGCTCAGGGCGTCCTGCGCCGCCAGCCACACCGGGGCGCGCGCCGTCAGCTCACGGATGCGCTGCTGGATCTGCTCCAGCTCCTGGCGCATCTCCATGCGGCGTTCGCCGGCTTCGCTGACGTTCTGCGACAGCGCTTCCAGGCGCTCTTCCAGCTCCTGCTGCAGCATGTCGAGATCGTCCGGCTGGTACTCCTGACCATGGCGTTTGCAAAATTCTTGCAGCAGGCGCTCGGCGTCCTGCTGCGAGCGCAGGCGCTGTTCCAGTTCGCTCAGGCGCAGACGCAGCGGCTGAACGCGCTCGGCGAGGTGTTGCTGCGAAGGCCAGTCGCGCAGCAATTCGCGCGCGCACTGCCAGGCTTCGCTGCGGCTGACCTGGCCGGCGATTTTACCCACCAGCTGATAGGCCTGCTCGAACTGGCCGTGCGCGGCGTCGGCCACGCTCAGCTTCTGTTCCAGCATCAGCAGCGCTTCGGTCGCTTCCTGCTCGCGGGCCTGGAAGGTATCCAGCCACTGTTCGGCATTATCGGCGGTCAGGTCCGGCAGTTGGCACAGCGCGCGTGCGCGCTCCAACGCCTGCAGCGCCTGCTGGTACTGAATGGCGCGGGTCTGTTGCACATCGAGCGCCTGCTGGTAGTCGGCCAGCTGGCTCTTCAGCTCATCCACTTCCAGCTCGGCCGCTTCGGCGCGCGCTTCGTTTTCGGCCTGTTGCTCACTCGCCTCGGCCACCACTTCGTTCTGCTCTTCCAGACGGTAAGTCAGCTCTTCCAGATCGGCTTCATAGCGTTCGATCTTCTCCTGCTGACGCATGGCCGTCTGCACCAGATTCAGGTGGTCGCTGGCGGCCTGGTAATCGGTTTCCAGATCGGATTCGGCGCCGCTCTGTTCGCTCAGCTCGCGCGCCATTTCCACATGGCGATACTGTTCGGCGGCCAGCTGCTTGCGGCTGCCCAACAGATCGCTGCGCAGCGCCAGCGCACCGTCCAGATGGATTCGGCGTTCATTGGCATGACGCATATAGTCCGCCGCCACATAGGAGGTGGCCTCGGAGATCAGATGCTTGAACAGGTCGCGATCTGACTGGGTGACGCGGATCGCTTCCAGCGTCATGCGGTTCTCGCGCAGCGCCGCTTCCATGTCCTGGAACGCCTTGCGTACGCCGCTGTTCTCCGGCAACAGGTAATCGCGCAGCGAGCGGGTGATGGCGCTGGAGATGCCGCCGTACAGCGACGCCTCAATCAGACGGTAGAACTTGCTGCGATCGGCGGACGAACGCAGGCGTTTCGGGATCACGCCCAGATCGAACATCAGCGAGTGGTAATCGGTGATGGAGTTGAACTGCTTGAACTGCACGCCCTCCATCTCTTCCACGCGCTCTTTCAACTCTTGCAGCGACAGCACGCGCGCCTGGCGCTCACCCACGGTCTGGGTCAGCAATTCAGTCGGCTGTACCGCGGTCGGCAGCCCCTGAATGGTGAACGGTTTGATATCGACCTTGCGGTCGCGCCCCGCCACCTGCTGCAGACGCACGCCTACCACCACGCGCTGGTGGCGTGAATTGACGACGTCAAGGGTGGAGTAACACACGCCGGCGCGCAGCTTGCCGTGCAGGCCTTTGTCGCGCGAGCCGCTGGTGGCGCCCGCTTCGGTGGTGTTACGGAAGTGCAGCAGCGTCAGGTCGGGGATCAGTGCGGTGACGAAGGCCGCCATGGTGGTGGATTTCCCCGCCCCGTTACCGCCGGACAGCGTGGTCACCAGCTCATCCAGATCAAAGGTGCGGGCGAAGAAGCCGTTCCAGTTAACCAGCGTCAACGAGCGAAATTTACCGCGTTCAATCATTCCTGTTCATCCTCTGCACCGTCAGGAGCGTTATCAACCTGCTGATCCTCAGCGTCATTCTCATCGTTCAGCGACAGGCTGGTTTCAACCGGCATCGCCTCGCCGTCGCGAATCATGCGCAGCTGCGCTTCACGCGGATCGTCGCCGCTGCGCACGTCGGCGCCGAAGCGGAACACCGCCTCGGTAATGCGGAACTTGCTGCTGTCATTGCCCATGAAATAGACCATGCCGAGGCGGCGCAGACGGTTCAGCGAGGTGCGCACCTTTTCGTGCAGCTTCTGCCGATCGAGATCCGAACCGGTAGAACGCTGGTTGACGAACTTCAGCAGCTTGTTCTCATCGGCCAGGCTCAGCAGCTCGTCGTACAGCTCCTGATGGCTGAAAATGCCCTCGTGCGCCAGGCGCTCGGGGCTGAGATACAGGTAGCACAAGATCTTACCCACCATCATATCCAGCTCGGACAGCACCGAACGCGGGATCAGCGTGGTGGAGCGCGGGCGCAAATAGAAGAAACCTTCCGGCGCCCGAATCAGCTCGACGCTGTAACGGTTGTAAAATTCTTCCAGCTCATCCTGGAAATCCATTAAAAAGGCGTGGTTGTCCAGCTCATCGATACCGATGTGACGACCCGCGCGCAGTTGGCTATCCAATGCCGGAAACAGCGAGTTGGACAGCGCCTTGGCCAGCTTGACTGGCATTACTTGTTCAATATTTGTCGATGACATGGGCCTGGACCTTGGCTCCGTAATCATTGATTGCCTGCCATTCCGCCGGCAACCCTGAGAAATCTGCTTCAGCCACACCGAGGCGCACTGCCTGGTCGACCACTAAACGTGCCACGTCGAAATGACGCGCACGCGGATATTGCGCCAGATAATCGCGCATCACCGCCGCAAGGTTGAGCGGCATCTGCTGTTCCTGGTACACCTTCAGCGCCTCTTCGATCATCGCCGCCAGCTGTTCGCGAATCTCGCTGAACTCTTCGAACTCCAGATCCGGTGGCAGTTCCCCGGTCACTTCATCGCTGCGCAGCGCCAGTTCTTCGTCGCGCATGTCCAGCAGACGATCGGCATTGGCATGGGTCAGCGCCCATGGGTGGTCGAAGTAGGTTTGCACCGACTGGCGCAGGCGCTGGGCGAACACGCGGTTTTTGTCCATATCGATAGCGGTACGGATAAATTTATGCACGTGGCGATCGTAGCCGATCCACAGGTCGATCGCCTGCTGCCCCCAGCTGATGATGCGATCCAGCTTGCTTTGCAGATCGAACACCAGCTTATCGACGAAACCCAGCTCCACGTTGCCGAGGGTTGCGTCCTGGATGCGCAGCAGGTTGGCCTGCAGCTTATCGCCCGCCGCATCCAGCGTATCCTGCAGCTCGCGCAGGGTGCCCGAGGTTTCCGACAGCAGCATCTCGCAGCTGGAGATCGCCGCCCGCCAATCTTTGCTCAGCAGCGCCGCGATGTCGTTCTTCACGCTCTGCTGCTGCTCATCCATCACGCGTTGGGTCATGTCGATGCTGTCGAAGATTTCCGCCACCGAATATTTCAACGGCGCGAACACGTTGCGGTGCCAATGGAAATCGTCGCCGCCCTCGTCGGCGGCATCGGCGGCGCGTTTGAGTTCCTGCGCCACGATAGACAGCTGCATCGACAAACGCAGCGTGGAGAATTCGCGTTGGCGAATATAGTAATCGGTAATGCCGATACCCAGCGGCGTCAGGCGGTAAATCGCGTTGCCGTCCGCCAGCTCGCTGGTAAAACGGTTCAACAGGCGCTGGCGCACCATGTCGTTAATCGCATTGTTGGCACGCATCGCCACCGTTTCATGCGTCTGTTCAAAACCCTTGCTGACATGGCGAAATGCATCAACCAGCTCACCTTCGCTCATCTCGCCGTCCAGTCGTTCGCCGTTCAGGGTGGCGATGGCGAGCAGAAATGCGAGACGCTCCGTAGGGAGCGAAATAGAGAAATCATTTTTCCGTGCCCAGGCGACCAGTTCGGGTACTGTCTGGGAAAATTCACTCATAGTTCGTCCTTCAGGTTTGGTTTATGCGCCATGACGTGAATATAGCGCCCCAAACTCACGTACGGCTCCTGCCGGCAATAGTGCTGTTCAAGCGCCAGTAACTCTTCAAATTTTTGTGTTTGCAGCTGTCTGCTCTGCAGATAGTCGTGGAACACCCGCACGCCGGTTTTGCCGCCGATGCGCATGCCCAGTTGTTCCAACCAACCGTAGACCAATAGCGGATCGTGCGGATATTGCGGCGACAGCGAACGCTTGCGGCGCCGTCTGACCTCGGGATCCACCAGTTGGAAATTACCCAACACCACGTTGCGCATCAAGAGGCCGTTGGCGTTGAAGAACATCAGCGACAGCGCGCCGCCCGGCGTCAGGCAGTCATACAACGCCTGCAGCGCCGCTTCGGGCTCGGCGATCCATTCAAGCACTGCATGAAACAATATCAGATCAACCGGCTGTTCCAAATGTTGAGCGATATCCTGCGCAGAACTTTGTACGAATTGCATGTTCTGGCTCACACCTTTCTGCTCCGCCAGCAGCGCGGCGCGCTGGATCATCTCACCAGAAAGATCGCACAACAACACCTGATGTCCTAATTCTGCCAGTTGGCAGGCCATATGGCCTTCACCGCCCCCGGCGTCGAGAATGCGCAGCGGCCGCTGCGGCAACTGCGCCAGCAGCCCGGTCAGATCCTGCCAAACCACCGCCTGGCGGATTTTTCCTTTCGTGGTGCCGTAAATATTACGCGCAAATTTTTCAGCAATATCGTCAAAATTGCGATCCTGCATGGACAACGGCTCCGCTGATCTCATTCTTGTCGGCGGCAAAGCGCACGCCCATTCAAACCTGCTATTTTGGCACAGACTGACTTAGAATGTATCTTCTTGCGGCCTGTTTATACCTGGATGCCGCTTTTTCACCCAAAAGGATCTGATTTTCGATGCTGTTCAACCTGAAAAAGTTCTTTGGCGCCCTGCTGATGCCACTGCCGCTGTTGATGCTGCTGATGGGGCTGGCGCTGCTGCTGCTGTGGTTCACCCGCTGGCAAAAAAGCGGTAAGACGATTTTCACGCTGAGCTGGTTGTTTTTACTGCTTTTCAGCCTGCAACCGGTGGCCGACCGACTGCTGCGGCCGATCGAAGCCGAATACCAGACTTATCGCGGTAACGATCCGGTCAGCTACATCGTCGTGTTGGGCGGAGGTTATACCTACAATCCCGATTGGGCGCCCAGTTCAAACCTGCTCGGCAACAGTTTGCCGCGCGTGACGGAAGGCGTGCGGCTCTACCTTGCACATCCCGGCGCCAGGATGGTGTTCACCGGCGCGTCCGCCGGCCCCATGCAAAGCAACGCCGCCACTGCGGCGCTGGTGGCCGAAAGCCTGGGCGTGCCGCGCAGTGATATGGTGATCTTGGGGGAACCGCGCGATACCGAGCAAGAGGCCGCTCAGGTCGCCAAATTGGTCGGCGAGCAACCGTTCATTCTGGTGACCTCCGCCAACCATCTGCCGCGCGCCATGCGTTTCTTCAAGGCTAAGGGGCTGCACCCGATCCCGGCGCCGGCCAACCAGTTGGCGATCGACTCGCCGCTGAATATCTGGGATCGCGCCACACCGTCGTCAATGTTCCTCGGCCATACCGAGCGCGCCTGGTATGAAACGCTGGGTAGTCTGTGGCAATGGCTGAAGGGCGCAGATAGCGCCGGCGCAGAGTAAAGCTCGTTCAACCGGCCAGCCAGGGCAGCAGCTGTTGCGATGCATAGTCGAACGGCCGCCGCTCCAGCTTGCCGGTATGGATCAAACGCCCTACCGCTTCCCACACCACATATAGCCAGCGCCGCGCCAGGAAAGCGTCGGCGACCGGCGCCCGCTGCAGATAGCTGAACAGCAGCTGGCTGGGCATGCCCGCCTCGCAGAGGCGGAAAAGATCGTATTCACGCGGCGCCCACAGCACTACGCCGGGATTGAGCATCGCCAGCAGTTGATCGCTTTTGGGATCTTTCAGCATGTTGCGCAGCGATAAGTTACCATGCACCAGAACACAGGGATCATCGAAGCCGACGAAGAAATGGGTCAGCGCTTCGCGCGTGCGGTACAGCAAACGCCGATCCGCCATGGTCAACTGCGGGGTGGTGAGATTGACCACCGTCGCCCACAGCACTTCGACCCGCTGTTGATACCAGCAAAACCAATCATTCTCCTGCGTGCTGTCAACGCTGCCGACACTGCCGTGGCTGTCGATGCGGTGCCAGGCCAATATCCCGTCAACGATCTGCTCCATCAGCATATTCCAGCGATCCGGCGAGCGCGTCGGCGCCTCAGCCGACACGCCGCGCAGGCGCTCGATCAGCAGGATTTCCGTATACGGCGCCTGGTGGGTACACACCACACCATACACCGTAGGCAGGCGAATATCCCCGTCGCGCGCCAGCATCGACAGCTTGTACGCCTCCTGCTGGGCGATGCCCCGACAGATAAAGCTTTTCGCCATCAGCGGGATCGCGTTGCCCTGCCGATCGTACAGCGAATACATATGCGCATAAGGCTGTTCGCTCACCCGCTCCAGCCGGCTGATGGACTCACCCAGCACAATGCTCAGTTCGGCGCGTAACTGCTCCATAAGGCATTCACCTCAGGCTAATTAGGGGGGATGCGTAACATCATCGAACGGCGAGCGGAAAAATTCTTCAACGCAGATCAACAAAACGGGGATCAATAATGGGGGTATTGCATCGTCGGCGCGTTGCGCGGCGCGCCGACGAAATCAGGCTCAGGGTTGAATGCTGTCGCGCACGCGCTGGAGGTCTTCCGGCGTATCGACCCCCACGCTCGGGATCGCTTTCGCGACCGCCACGTGGATCTTTTCACCGTACCACAGCACGCGCAGCTGTTCCAACAGCTCGATCTGCTCCAGTTGGCTCGGCGCCCAGCTGACGTAGCGGCGCACGAAGCCCGCGCGGTATGCGTAGATGCCGATATGACGCAGCAGGCTGTCGCCGATGCTCTCTTTCGACGCGGCGAAACGCTCGCGATCCCACGGAATGGTGGCGCGTGAGAAATAGAGCGCGTAGCCCTGCGCGTCCATCACCACCTTCACCGCATTGGGGTTGAAAGCCTCTTCGGCGCTCTCGATCGGCACCGCCAACGTCGCCATGCCGGCCTGGCTGCCCGCCAGGTTTTCCGCCACCTGCCGCACGATAACGGGTGGGATCAGCGGCTCATCGCCCTGCACGTTAACGATGATCTGGTCGTCGGCAAAGCCGTAGTGCGCGATCACTTCCGCCAAACGCTCGGTGCCGGAATGGTGATCCGGGCTGGTCATGCACACTTCGCCGCCGGCGGCTTCCACCGCTTTGGCGACTTCAGGATGATCGGTCGCCACGATGACGCGGCTGGCGCCGGACTCACGGGCGCGCTCCATCACATGCACCACCATCGGCTTGCCGTGAATATCGGCCAGCGGTTTGCCCGGCAAACGGGTTGAGGCGTAGCGGGCGGGAATAATAGCGATAAAACTCATGCGTGCTTCTCATCCAGCGACAGCGCACGCGCTTCATTTTCCAACAGCACCGGAATGCCGTCGCGCAGCGGGTAAGCCAACCCGTCCGCTTTGCACACCAGTTCCTGGTTTTCTTTATTGAAATAGAGTTTGCCGTTGCATACCGGGCAGGCAACGATTTCGAGTAAACGGTGGTCCATGCATCCTCCGCTAGGGGATAGGTCATCTGGGAAAGGCAGTGAGGATAGCATAACGCCCGGCCTCAGGTTAATCATCGGCGGCGCCAAGGTGCCGATATTTCCTCACTGCGTCAGCGCGACAGCTTGAACTGCGGCGCATCCCGGCGTAGAATTTTGTGACACAAATCACAAAAGAAAGCCGTGATACATGATCAAACGTCTGCATAAAATCATCGCTCTGTTCGCTAACTTCAGCCACTGAGCCCCTTTGTAACGAGCGACGCTTCACTTCGTTTTACCCCACCGACGGCGTCGCTCGTTATCCCACTTCCCAGCCGGCACCCCATTCCGCGGCCAACGCGGCCGGAATGTCGCCCAGCGCGACGCGTTGCGCACCGTGCCATTTGGCCGTGCGCGCGATGGCCTGCCGGATGTCCTGCGTTCGCTGTTTGCCGAAGCGCACCTGCGGCTCCGCATGGAAACTGATGATCTCGAAGATGCCCTGGCGACGGTGCGCCTTGGCGTCAATCCGCCCCACCAGTTCGCCCCGATGCAGCACCGGCAACGTGAAGTAACCATAGCGACGTTTTTCTTTCGGCGTGTAACACTCCAGCCGATAGTCAAAGTTGAACAGTTCGAGCGCCCGGCGGCGATCCCACACCACCGGATCAAAAGGCGACAGCAGGCTGGTGACCGTCGATTTCAGTTTGCCCTGCTCCGCCAGCGGCAGCAGTTCCGCCAGTGATTCATGCACATAGAACTGCCCTTCCAGCCCCTCTACCTGCACCGGCGAAATTTCCCCCTGCGCCTGCAGCTCTGCCAGCAAGGCTTTTGGCGCCACGCGTTTCAGCCGATAATAATCCGCCAACCACTCGGCGCGGAAAATGCCCAGATAGCGGCAGGTGCGATGCAACATCTGCCGTCGCGCCCGCTCCGCAGGCAGCGCATGACGCGCATCGTCCCAGGCCGGCAGCAGCCTTTCGGTTAGATCGTAAACCCGGTGGAAGTTGCGACGCTCGGCCACCATCAGCTTGCCGGCGGTAAACAGGATCTCCAGGTGCCGTTTCTCCGGTTTCCAGTCCCACCACCCGCTGTTGCCTTTCTTCTCGGCGCTGAAATCGGCGGAACGTACCGGCCCCTGTTGTTCGATATGCCGCAGCAGGTTGTCCATCGCCGCCTGGTGCTGCTGCACCCAGTCGGCCGAGTATTTCCAGCCCATATCATGCGGCGCCAGCATGCGATGCCGCAACAGACCAAAATCCTCGATCGGCAGGAAACAGGCCTCGTGCGCCCAATACTCGAACAACTTGCGGCCGGCGAGCGCCTGCTCCAGCCACTCCGGCTGATAGGCCCCCAAACGGCTGAACAGCACCAGATACGGGCTGCGGGCGACGACGCTAATGGTATCGATTTGTAACAGCCCCATGCGCTGGATCGCGCTCACGACATCATCGGGCCGAGCCTGGCGTTTAAGCGGAGAAAGCAGCCCCTGGGCGGCAAGGTGCAGTGCGCGAGCGGCGGTAAGGGAAATGGTCGGGGTGGTCATCCTGATATCCGTGGCGAGTAGGCAATGGCCTGATAATAGTGGATATCGCGGGATTTATCTTCGCCAGTGCTTGCGGGTGGCGACACCGGCACTGGCGAGGAAGGAGGATGCGATCAGAACGCGATAACGTCTGCCGCGGACAGCCCATGCGAGCTGCGATAGATCGAGAACTCAACGTTCTGACCTTCGTTCAACGACTTATTTTTGGTGTTGGCGATAGCGTTGCGGTTGACATAGATTTCGTCGCTGCCATCTACCGGTGAAATAAAACCATAGCCTTCGGCCTGATTAAACCATTTCACACGACCCATTTTTAACACAGTATTTTTAAACATAACTTATATCCTTTTACTTGAGCATCCTTGACAACGTCATTTTTTATATTGTCTGGACGCTACCAGCCCATCCTAAAGTTTTTCGTAACAAACCTCTCGTGAGCAAAAAAATAAAAAACCCGCACTAAGGCGGGCTTGTTGAACTTAATATCTTCCGCATGACTCAGCGCTGAAGCGTCACCATGGTTGTATTAAGATCTCTTTATACGCGTTCCCTGTCTTCTTACAGAGCAACTACGTTGGCGGCAGCCGGCCCGCGCGGGCTGTCCTGGATGGTGTACTCGACGCGCTGGCCTTCAGCCAGGGTCTTGAAACCGTCGGTCATGATTGCGGAGAAGTGTACGAATACATCTTTGCCGCCGTCGTGCTGCTCAATGAAACCAAAACCTTTGCTTTCGTTGAACCACTTAACTTGACCCGTCTTCTTAGACATTACTTTTACCTTTAAATATATTTACAGAACCTGCCATAAGAGGCAATTGCGGCCATTTCAGAAACATTACTTATGGGAGGTACTTAGAAGGTTCGTCTTTGAAGCGGAATCGGATGATAACGTTTTTGGAGGAACTGCTTAACTCTAAACTCGAACATAAATAGGTCTGGGTTACAGGCCGACTTGCATTTACTCATAAAAATGGTGAATGCACAAGAGGTTTATTGCAATAAATTCATCATTGCGCCGAATTTATTTTTATCCCCATGAATATACATGACTTAATTTAACGCTCACCGCAGCCGCTCCAGCGCGTTCCTCTCCTCACCGGGGCATCATTTTCCCGTCTGAGCGCTGCAAATGAGAGCTAACGCATAAAACTCTAATATGCTTGACGCCGCTATAACAAATCCCAAATCAGATGGCTAAACTTGAGGGGAAAACAAGGCAGACGGCTTTTTCACCAGCACTTTTGCCGCTAAAAACACGATTTTTCAGATTATGCTGAATCAAGGAGCTATGCGCATGACCGCCCAGCAGTTCGTTTCACCTAATGAAATCCGCGCCAGATTCTCTCACGCGATGTCGGACATGTATCAAAAAGAGGTACCGCTGTACGGCGATCTGCTGGAGCTGGTGGCGGAAACCAACCGGCAGGTTCTACGCGAAGATGCCGCACTGGCTCATCAACTGCAAATCACCGGCGAGATCGAACGCCTGGCCATGGAGCGCCACGGCGCGATCCGGGTCGGCACGGCGGACGAACTCGCCACCCTGCGCCGCCTGTTCCGGGTGATGGGCATGGCGCCGGTCGGTTACTATGACCTGTCGGTGGCGGGCGTTCCGGTGCACTCCACCGCTTTTCGCGCCATACACGAAGACGCGCTGCAGATCAGTCCTTTCCGCGTGTTCACCTCCCTGCTGCGCCTGGAACTGATAGAAGATCCCGCGCTGCGTGCGCTGGCCGAGCGCTTGCTGGCGCGCCGCCGTATCTTTACCGATCGCGCGCTGGAGCTGATGGCGCTGCAGGAAGCGCAAGGCGGGCTGAATGAAGTGCAGGCGCAAGAATTTGTCGAACAAGCGCTGGAAACTTTCCGCTGGCATAACCAGGCGACGGTCAGCGCCGAAGAATACCGGCAGCTGCACGATCAGCATCGCCTGATCGCCGACGTGGTGGCGTTTAAAGGGCCGCATATCAACCATCTGACACCACGTACGCTAGATATCGATCGCGTTCAGCAAGCGATGCCCGGCCGCGGTATTACGCCCAAAGCGGTCATCGAGGGCCCGCCGCGCCGCCGCCGCGCGATCCTGCTGCGCCAAACCAGCTTCAAAGCGTTGGAAGAAAGCGTCGATTTCGTTGAGCACGACGGCCACGCCATCGCCGGTCACCATACCGCGCGCTTCGGCGAGATCGAACAACGCGGCGTGGCGCTAACGCCTAAAGGACGCGAACTTTACGACCGTTTGCTGCAGGCGACCAACGATGCGTTACAGGCGCCGCCGAGCGAGAAGAATGCCGAGCGCTACTATCAACTGCTGGAGGAAAACTTCCGGGCGTTTCCGGATGATTACGCCACGCTGCGTGAGCAACAGCTGGCCTGGTTCCGCTATTTCCCGACCGAATGCGGCCTGGCGGCCAAAGAGTCGCTGGACAAGCACAGCACCCTGGAACAACTGATCGAGAAAGAACACGTTCGCTTCCAGCCTCTGGTGTATGAAGATTTTCTGCCGGTCAGCGCAGCGGGGATTTTCCAGTCAAATCTGGGTGACAGCCGCCACGCGCAGTACAATGCCGCTTCCAGCCGGGCAGCGTTTGAACAAGCGTTGGGCAGTGAGGTGATCGACGAGCTGGCGCTATATCAGCAAACCCAGCAGCGTTCGCTGGAAGCCTGCGCGCAAGCCCTGGGGCTTGCCACGCTGGCATCCTGAGATTACTTAGTCAGCAGGGACTCGATATCCTGCAGCAGTTGCTCAGCCTGAGCGGACGGTAGCACCGCATCAACCGGTAGATACCACCAATTGGGCTGGGCAAAGGCGCGACACTTCACCGCGTCCTTCTCCGTCATCAACAGCGTTTGATCTGCATTAACCAACGCCGCCAGCTGTTCCTGCTGATATTCCTGATGATCGGCAAACGCCACTTCCTGCACGACTTCGACGTTCAACTTTTCCAACGTCGCGAAGAAACGCGGCGGATGGCCGATACCCGCCATCGCCACCACGCGCGACAGCTCGGCCGCCGGGCGACGTTCACCGCTCAGCAGGTTCACCGCATCACGCGCCTGCAGGCGCATGGCAATTTCCCCGGCCTGCGCCACGCCGCCATTGGCGACGCGCGCATCGACGCTGCCAAGCCGCGCAGCGCGCTCGCGCATCGGCCCGGCCGGCAACCACCAGCCGTTACCGAAACGACGCACGCCGTCGATGACCACCAGCTCGAAGTCACGCTGTAAAGCGTAGTGCTGCAAGCCGTCGTCGGTGATGATCACATCCAGCGGCTGTTGTTGCAGCAGGGCCTGCACCGCCTCGGCTCGCTTGGGCGCGATCGCCACAGGCGCACCGGTACGTTGATAAATCAGCACCGGCTCATCGCCCGCCACGCGGGTCGACGTATTCTGACCGAGCACCAGCGGATAAACCGCCGACTTGCCGCCGTAGCCGCGTGACACCACGCCAACGCGATAGCCCCGTTGTTGCAGGTGTTCCACCAGCCAAATCACCATCGGCGTTTTGCCGTTGCCGCCGGCGGTGAGGTTACCCACCACCACTACCGGCACCGGCGAACGCCAACTTTTACGCAGGCCGCAGCGGTAACTGAGACGGATCAGCCAACTGAACAAGCCATAGAGCCACGAGAGCGGCAATAGCGCCAGATAAAGCAACGAACCGCCGGACCAGATGCGCTCAATCATTATTGACCAAACTGCATGCGGTGCAGCTGCGCATAGGCGCCCTGCCGCTCAAGCAACTCGGCGTGTTCACCGCGTTCAACGATGCGGCCGTCCTCCACCACCAGGATCTCGTCCGCCTTCTCAATGGTCGACAGACGGTGCGCGATCACCAGTGAAGTGCGGTCTTTCTGCAACTCGTCCAGCGCGGCCTGAATGGCACGCTCGGATTCGGTATCCAGCGCAGACGTCGCCTCATCCAGGATCAGGATCGGGCAATCGCGCAGCAAAGCACGCGCGATGGCAATGCGCTGACGTTGGCCGCCGGACAGCATCACGCCGTTTTCACCGATCACCGTATCCAGACCGTTTTCCATCTTGTTGATGAAGTCCATCGCGTACGCCATTTCCGCCGCTTTCTCAATCTGCTCGCGGCTGTATTCGCTCTCACGCGCATAGGCGATGTTGTTGGCGATGGTGTCGTTGAACAGGTGCACGTTTTGCGAAACCAGGGCCACCTGATTGCGCAGCGAGGCCAGGGTATATTCACGCAGATCGTGGCCATCCATCAGGATTTCGCCTTCCTGAATATCGTAGAAGCGCGTCAGCAGGTTGGCGATGGTGGATTTACCCGAACCGGAACGGCCCACCAACGCGACGGTCTTGCCTTCGGCGATTTTCAGGTTGATATCACGCAGCGCCGGCGTTTCTTTGGCCGGGTAGTAGAAGGTGACGTTGCGGAATTCGATATCGCCTTTCGCACGCTTCACTTCGCGGGTGCCGGTGTCTTTTTCCTGTTCCATATCCAAAATGGAGAACAGCGTCTGACAGGCCGCCATCCCTCGCTGGAACTGGGCATTGACGTTGGTCAGCGACTTCAGCGGACGCATCAGCGCGATCATCGACGAGAACACCACGGTAATGGTGCCGGCGGTCAGGGTTTCCATCACGCTTGGGAAGCTGGCGGCAAACAGCACGAACGCCAGGGCCAGCGAAGCGATCAGCTGAATGATCGGATCGGAAATGGAAGACGCGGAGACCAGTTTCATGCCCTGTTGGCGCATGCGGTTGCTCACCGAGTTAAAGCGCTCGGTTTCCACCTGCTGGCCGCCGAAGATCAGCACTTCTTTATGGCCTTTCAGCATCTGCTCGGCGCTGGTGGTGACCTGCCCCATGGTGTTCTGCATGTTCTTGCTGATGTTGCGAAAACGCTTGGACACCAGGCGAATGGCGATGGAGACGATCGGCGCCAGCACGATCAGGATCACCGACAGTTGCCAGCTGTAGTAGAACATCATGATGAACAGGCCAATGATCGAGGCTCCTTCACGCACCACGGTCACCAGCGCGCTGGAAGAGGAGGAAGCTACCTGCTCGGAATCATAGGTAATGCGCGACAGCAAAGTCCCGGTGGACTGCTGATCGAAGAAGGCCACCGGCATTCTCATCATGTGGCCAAACAGGCGGCGGCGCATTTGCATCACCACCATGCCGGAAACCCAGGAAATGCAGTAGCTTGAAACAAAACTGGTCACGCCGCGCATCAACATCAGCGCAATCACCGCCAACGGCATCCATACCAGCACGCTGCTGTCGGTTTTTCCAAACCCATCGTCCAATAGCGGTTTAAGCAGAGACAGCATCAGCGTGTCCCCCGCTGCGTTCATAATCAACGCAATGGCGGCCACAATCAGCCCGGTCTTAAAAGGAGTGATCATCGGCCAGAGTCGACGGAACGTCTGCCAGGTCGAGAGATCTTTATCATTCATCATGCAAATACCAGCATCGGAAGAAATAGCGGCCTATTTTACTCATTATCACCCTCTACGCCAAACCGCTGATGGTACCAACGGGGCATTAATTGTTCGCGAAAGCCTTTAATTTGCCAATCGTTGTCGAAAAAAAGTACCGATAACTGACCGGAGCGCGTCGTATCGCGCCATTGGATGCCATTTGCCCGGTATCTGGCGACCACTTTCCGCGCCGGCAATCGCCATTTGTTGTAACGCGATGCGGAGGCCAGCGCCACTTCGGGATTGATCGCGCGCAGAAACGGCGGCGTCGAGGACGTCTTGCTGCCGTGATGCCCCACCTGCAACACCGTTGCCGCCAAGCGATCGCGCCGCAACCGTAACAGCTGCGCCTCCGCCTGCTTTTCCGCATCGCCAGTGAGCAGCAGACTGAATTGCCCATCGTCGATGCGGATCACGCAGGAGTCGTCATTGACCGGCCTTTTGCGCGTTTTCGGTGGCCACAGCACCTCGAATTGCAGCGATTGCCAGCGCCAACGCTCACCGGCGACGCAGGGCAAGTGTCCTTCCCCGCGTATCGGGCTGCGCACCGTCGCCTGAGGAAATGCCCGCCGCATCACCGGCAGCCCGCCGATATGATCGAGGTGAATATGGCTGATAATGATCTGCTCCAGTTCAATATTCCGCCAGTTCAACATCGGTAAGATATGCCGTTCGGCGGCGCTGCTCGCGGGCCAACGATCGCCGGTATCGTACAGTATCCCCTTGCCGTTTTGCTCGATAACCACCGCCAACCCGTGCCCGACATCAAGCATATCGACGCGCCAGCGATAGTCCGGCGCTTTGCCACGCCACAACACGCAGCATATCGCCACCGCCGCCAGCCCCGGCGCATAGCGCCACCACCAATGAAAGCGCCAGCAGATAACGATAAGCCATCCCGCTATGCTGGCCAGCAGCGAGGCGGCCCCCAAATCCACCCAACCGCGTTGCAGATAATGCAGCGGCACAAACACCCCGCTCAACGTGAAATCTGCCAACCACCAAAGCCCGTAACTTAGCGAGGGGAAGGCGCCGCCGATCACCGCCAGCAAAATCAACGGCACCGTCACCAATGAGACGATGGGCACAGCCCAAAGATTGGCGGGCAGCGAGGTCAGCGTCAGACCTAAAAACAGCGTGACCTGCATCGGCACCAGCAACAACGTCATGCCCAGCTGAATATGCAGCCAGCGTACCGGCGCCCAATACCAGGCCGAGCGAAATCGCTCGCTGAGCGGCGCCCATTCAAACCAAAAAATCAAACACCCCACCGCCAGCACCGACAGCCAAAAACTGTCTGACAAAACCGCCAACGGATCGCACAGCAAAATCAGCCCGATACACCACAGCCACACTTGCCAGGAAGAACAATGAACGCCGCGCAAGCGCAGCAGCATCCACAGCGTCATCGCCAACGCGGTACGCACCGCCGGCGGTTGGGCGCCCACCAACCAAACATAGATCAGCGTCGCCACCCAGCCTGCGACCAATGGAAAGCGATAGCCAATCAAATGGGCGGGCAGAAAAAACTGCAGCGCTCGCAACGCGGCCCAGAACAAAATGGCGACCATCGCCACATGCAACCCTGAAATGGCCATCAGGTGAGCGATGCCGGTTTTCAGCATCAGCGTGCGCAAAGCCTGCTCCAGCGCGGTTCGTTCCCCAAACGCCAGCGCCAGCAATACCGCCTTGTAACGCAATGCACCGATGTTGGTTTCCGCATGGCTGATGATGCGCTGGCGCAGCCCGCAATCGCCATCCAGCAAACGAGCCTGCCTGACCCGCCCCGTCAACGGCTGGCGCTGGGCGATCGCCCAACGTTGGCTGTCAAATCCGCCTTCATTGAGCTTGCCATGTACCGGCCGCAGGCGCAGTTTCAATTGCCAACGCTGCCCGGCGCACAGCCGCTGCCGTTCTGGAGCCCACGTCGTGGTAAACGCCAGCGCAGGCGCCAACCAATGACCGTCGACCCGCTCGATGCGCATCAGCGTCTGTTTACTGGCGGCGGGCTCCAGCGCGACGCTGCTCACCAGCACCACCGCCGTCACGTCCGGCATGCGAGTTAAGCGCTCCATTTGCCCGATCAGGCTGCCGGCGTTGAAAACCGCCCATATGAATCCCAATCCCAGGCAGGCCAAATAGCGGCAGAATGGCCAACGCGCGCGCAACAGCAAGCAGCCGACAAACAGCATCGGCCACAGCAGCCATAGTTCTGGCAACTGCGGTAAAATCAGCAGCGGCAGGATGCCGCAGATAACGGCGAATATCGCCAGATCCAGCGAAATTTTGATCGTTCTTCTCCCATCGCACCCGCCACGCGCACAAGCGCGTTACGGCAGGCAAACAGGATGAGTCAAGCGGCATGCCGCGACCAGCGGGCTTTAGCGAGAATGCGGCGAGCGCGCCAGGGTAAGAGAGGTTTATGCAGCAACTACACCGCAAATGCGGCGCAGTACGCAATTCACAAGCGTATCGTGGAGAATCGCAGGCGAAAAAAAACGGCGCCTTACAGGCACCGTTTTATATTCTTTACAAGCAACAACGCTATGATCAGTCAGCGACTAGCCATAGATATTGGCGCGGTCACGCAACTCTTTGCCTGGTTTGAAGTGAGGAACGTACTTGCCGTCCAGCTCGACTTTGTCACCGGTTTTCGGGTTGCGGCCTACACGCGGGGCACGGTAGTGAAGAGAAAAACTGCCGAATCCGCGGATCTCAATGCGTTCGCCCTCGGCCAGCGTAGCGGCCATGTGCTCAAGCATCTCTTTCACTGCATCCTCAACGGCCTTCGCCGGAATATGAGATTGCTGGCCAGCAAGTCTTTCAATAAGTTCAGACTTGGTCATAGTACCTCCAAGCTTTGCAGCTAAACTACCGTATCGGGGCGGTCAGCGACCGCCCCCCGTCATTACTCGCCTTTAGCCGCTTTGAAAGCTTCAGCCATTGCGTTAGAGAAGTTGCCTTCTTCCTGTTTGTTGTTAACAGTTGCGATGGCGTCTTTCTCGTCAGCTTCGTCCTTAGCACGTACGGACAGGCTTACAACGCGGTTCTTACGGTCAACGCCGGTGAATTTAGCTTCAACTTCGTCACCTACGTTCAGAACCAGAGTTGCATCTTCAATGCGGTCGCGAGAGGCTTCAGATGCACGCAGGTAACCTTCTACGCCGCCTGCCAATTCAACTGTAGCACCTTTGGCGTCAACTGCAGTGACTTTACCAGTAACAATAGCACCTTTCTTGTTCATAGACAGGTAGTTATTGAACGGGTCTTCAGCCAGTTGCTTCACGCCCAGGGAGATACGCTCGCGCTCTGCGTCAACTTGCAGAACAACCGCAGCGATTTCGTCGCCTTTCTTGTATTCACGTACTGCTTCTTCGCCTGCAACGTTCCAGGAGATGTCAGACAGGTGAACCAGGCCGTCGATGCCGCCGTCCAGGCCAATGAAGATACCGAAGTCAGTGATAGACTTGATTTTACCTTCAACGCGGTCGCCCTTGTTGTGGGTTTCTGCGAACTGCTGCCATGGGTTGGATTTGCACTGCTTCAGGCCCAGGGAGATACGACGACGTTCTTCATCGATGTCCAGAACCATCACTTCCACTACGTCGCCCACGTTAACAACTTTGGACGGATGGATGTTTTTGTTGGTCCAATCCATTTCAGAAACGTGTACCAGACCTTCAACGCCTTCTTCGATTTCTACGAAGCAGCCGTAATCAGTCAGGTTGGTTACACGGCCAGTCAGCTTGGTGCCTTCTGGGTAACGTTTCGCGATAGCAACCCATGGATCTTCGCCCAGCTGTTTCAGGCCCAGGGATACACGAGTACGCTCGCGGTCGAACTTCAGCACTTTAACAGTGATTTCATCGCCAACATTGACGATTTCGCTTGGGTGCTTAACGCGTTTCCAAGCCATGTCAGTGATGTGCAGCAGGCCGTCTACGCCGCCCAGATCAACGAATGCACCGTAGTCAGTGAGGTTCTTAACGATACCTTTAACTTCCATGCCTTCCTGCAGGTTTTCCAGCAGTTGATCGCGCTCAGCGCTGTTCTCGGATTCGATAACCGCACGGCGAGAAACGACAACGTTGTTGCGCTTCTGATCCAGCTTGATGACTTTGAACTCAAGCTCTTTGCCTTCCAGGTGCAGAGTGTCACGTACCGGACGCACGTCAACCAGGGAACCTGGCAGGAACGCGCGGATGCCGTTCAGCTCGACGGTGAAGCCACCCTTCACTTTGCCGTTGATAACACCGGTTACAGTCTCAGCTTCTTCGTAGGCTTTTTCCAGCGTGATCCAAGCTTCGTGACGCTTAGCTTTCTCACGGGACAGCAGGGTTTCACCGAAGCCGTCTTCAACAGCATCCAGAGCAACGTCAACTTCGTCACCAACCTGGATTTCCAGCTCGCCCTGGGCGTTTTTGAATTGCTCAGCCGGGATGGCAGACTCAGATTTCAGACCGGCGTCAACCAGTACGATATCTTTGTCGATAGCAACAACGACGCCACGAACGATGGAACCCGGGCGGGTTTCGATTTCTTTTAAGGATTCTTCAAAGAGTTGAGCGAAAGATTCAGTCATGTTGTTAATCTTCAGGGTTCTTTAGTTTAACGTCCATTTAGCGTCCCGCCGAATGGGGTTGTTTCACATACCCCGCCATTGGCTCCATGCCGACAGGGTTTAAGGTTACAGGGATAAAATTTTACCCGATATATTGCGATACCGCTATGACAAATATGACAAAAAGCCAATAGCGCCGCCGCGCTTATTGCTGCGGCAACGCCAACACTTTCTGTGCATACGTCAACGCCTGCCGGATCACTTCTTCGATCGACATGCTGGTAGAATCCAGCACGAGGGCGTCAGAAGCGGGCACCAGAGGCGCGATAGGCCGATTACGGTCACGGTCGTCCCGTTCCTTTATCTCGGCTAAAAGACGTTCAAAGTTAACATTAAAGCCTTTCTCCTGCAACTGCAGCATGCGGCGGTGCGCGCGCTCCTCCGAGCTGGCGTCGAGGAAAATCTTGACCGGCGCGTCAGGGAACACCACCGTGCCCATGTCGCGGCCATCGGCAATCAGGCCGGGCGCCTCGCGGAATGCGCGCTGGCGGCGCAGCAACGCCTCGCGCACGCGCGGAAACGCCGCAGCTTGCGACGCGGTGTTGCCGACGGTTTCGGTGCGGATCTCATTACTGACGTCCTCACCTTCCAAAATCACCTGCAGCTTGCCGTCCTGGGCAACGAAGCGAACATCGAGATGTGCGGCCAGCGGAACCAGCGCTTCCTCAGAAGTGATATCCACCTGATGATGCAACGCCGCCAGCGCCAGCACGCGATAGATCGCGCCGGAGTCCAGCAAACGCCAACCAAGGGACTCGGCCAACGCTTTACACAGCGTGCCTTTGCCCGCGCCACTTGGTCCATCAACGGTTATCACCGGGGCTGTAGCCGTCATTTCTCTCTCCTTCAGGTAGAAAACCTCACAGAGACACGGCGTGCTTCGACTCGAAGCCCGTGAGCTCTGTCACCTGCCCAATCAGGGGCAAATACGGTGGCGTATTATACGCTGCCCTACGGCGATCTGTTACCCTGGAACTATCCGGTTGTTGAAAATAAGCGCACAACCGCGAAAAAGTATAGAAGAAACGCCGGTCGCCAAAGGTTAAAAACGATAAAGGCCCGCAAAGGGGCCTTAAAATAAACGATTTGACGGGTTACGCCGGCTGGCTGATGCGCGCCAGCTGTTCGAAATAATCCGGGAAGGTCTTCGCGGTGCATTTCGGATCGAGAATGGTGACCGGCGTATCCGACAGCGCCACCAGCGAGAAGCACATTGCCATGCGGTGATCGTTGTAGGTGCCGATCTCGGCGAACTGCAGTTTGGCCGGCGGCACGACGTGAATGTAGTCTTCGCCTTCGTCCACTTCCGCCCCCACTTTACGCAGCTCGGTGGCCATCGCCGCCAGACGGTCGGTCTCCTTCACCCGCCAGTTGTAGATATTGCGGATGGTGGTCGGCCCCTCTGCGAACAGCGCTGCGGTGGCGATGGTCATCGCCGCGTCGGGAATGTGGTTCATGTCCATGTCGATGCCGCGCAGTTCACCGCGGCTGCACTCGATGAAATCGTCGCCCCAGGTGATGCGCGCGCCCATTTTCTCCAGCACGTCGGCAAACTTGGTGTCGCCCTGCACGCTTTTGCGACCGATGCCGGTCACGCGCACGGTGCCGCCCTTGATCGCCGCCGCCGCCAGGAAGTAAGAGGCGGAAGAAGCGTCGCCCTCAACCAGGTAATCGCCCGGCGCGATATACGTCTGGCGCCCCTGGATATGGAATACCCGGTAGTTGTCGTGGCTCACCGATACGCCGAAGGTGCGCATCAGATGCAGCGTAATATCGATGTACGGCTTGGAAACCAGCTCGCCCTTGATGTGGATCTGCGTATCCTGCGGCGCCAGGGGCGCGGTCATCAGCAACGCGGTCAGGAACTGGCTGGAGACGCTGCCGTCAACGGTGACGTCGCCGCCCAGGAAACCGCCGCGCAGGCGAATCGGCGGGTAATCGGTCTGTTCGAGGTAATCAATCTGCGCCCCGCCCTGGCGCAACGCGTCCACCAGATGGCCGATCGGGCGTTCTTTCATGCGGGGTTCCCCGGTCAGCACCACGTCGCCTTCACCGAGGCACAGCGCCGCCGCCAGTGGGCGCATCGCGGTGCCGGCATTGCCGAGGAACAGTTCCAGCGGTTGGTTGGCCACCAACGGCCCGGCCACGCCGGTCACTTCACACACGGTGCGGTCGGCGGAAAGCCGGTAGTTCACACCCAACGCCTGCAGCGCATTCAGCATATGACGCACGTCGTCGCTGTCCAGCAGGTTGGTCAGCCGGGTCGTTCCCTCCGCCAGCGCCGCCAGCAGCAGAGCGCGGTTAGAAACGCTCTTCGAGCCGGGTAAGTTGACGGTGCCATTGACCAGGGCGACCGGTTGTAACGTCAGGGAATCCACCATGTGAACAAAACTCTCCAATTCTGATAAACGAAACGGCTCCGGAATAATGCCGGAGCCGCTTTAATGCAAAAGGACAACAGCCTGAGCAGCCCGCGCCTGGCGGGCTGACGGAATCAACCGTGACGACGTTCGAAGTCGGCCATGAAGTCGGTCAGCGCCTGCACGCCGGCCAGCGGCATGGCATTGTAAATAGAAGCACGCATGCCGCCAACTACCCGGTGGCCTTTCAGCGCCTGCAGGCCGATGGCCTCGGCTTCGCTGAGGAACACCTTGTCCAGCGCCGCATCGGCCAGCTGGAACGGCACGTTCATCCAGGAACGGTTGGCGATGGCAACCTGGCTGCGGTAGAAGTCGGATTTATCGATGGTCGCGTACAGCAGCTCGGCCTTGGCCTGATTGCGTTTTTGCATCTCCACCAGGCCGCCCTGCTCTTTCAGCCATTTGAACACCAGCCCGGACAAGTACCAGGCGAAGGTTGGCGGGGTGTTGAACATCGAGTCGTTCTCGGCCAGCACGGTGTAATCGAGGATAGACGGCACTTCTTTGCGCGCCTTGCCCAGCAGATCGTCGCGCACGATCACCAGCGTCAGGCCGGCCGGGCCGATATTTTTCTGCGCGCCGGCGTAAATCACGCCGAAGCGGCTGACGTCGAGCGGGCGGGACAGAATGGTCGAGGAGTAATCGCCGATCACCACTTTGTCGCCGAAGTCCGGCGTTTCATCGATGGCCACGCCGTCGATGGTTTCATTCGGGCAATAATGCACGTAAGCCGCGTCGTTGCTCAGCTGCCACTCTTTCATCGGCTTGATGCCGCTCAGGCCGTCGATGCGGGTTTTCACGTCGATGACGTTCGGGGTGCAATACTTTTCCGCCTCCTTGATGGCGCTGTGCGCCCAATAGCCGCCGTCGATATAGTCGGCGGTGGCCTTGTCGCCCAGCAGGTTCAGCGGCAGCGCTGCGAACTGCGCGCGGGCGCCGCCGTGGCAAAACAGCACTTTATAGTTGGAGGGGACTTTCAGCAGATCGCGCAGATCCTGTTCCGCCTGCTCGGCAACGGCGATGAATTCTTTGCTGCGGTGACTGATCTCCATCACAGACGTTCCCAGGCCGTGCCAGTTGCACAGTTCCTGTTCCGCACGACGCAACACTTCCACCGGCAGCATCGCCGGGCCAGAGCTAAAATTATAAACCTGAGTCATTTCCCCTCACCACATTCACTGTTCGCCGCAGAAAAGCGACCTGTCGAAAAGACGCCCGAAGTTAACGCTCGCGTTAACCAACCCATCGGTTTTATCACTCACGCCCCATGGCTGCAACGCTTATTCGCCCGTCGGCGGCAAACGGCCGTGCCGGGTGATGACAGGCTCTGCGGCCGTCGCGATTGTTTGGACGATAAAACCCTGTGACATGGGGAAATTCAGCGGGTTAACGCGGTGTTTTATGCTGTATTCAGCCAAGATGGCTGCGGGAGCCCGGATGGTCCCCGCAGGAGAGGAAACGATCAGTACTGATTAAACATCTGCTGGATCTGCTTCGCGTCTTTGGTTTGCGTCAGCGCCAGCTGCAGCAGAATGCGCGCCTTTTGCGGATTCAGCGTGCCGGCGGCCACGAAGCCGTACTTGGCGTCGTCCACTTCCGCATCCTCGGTGGTGGCGCCGGTCGGCACGCGCGAAGAACGCACCACCGCCACGCCGTTGTGCGCCGCCGTCGCCAGGGTGTCGAACACGGTTTTATACAGGTTGCCGTTGCCGACCCCGGCGCTGACGATGCCCTGATAGCCTTCGGCGATCAGCGCCTTGGCCGGCGCATCGGAGGCGTTGGCGTAGTTGTAGACGATGCCGACCTTCGGCAGCTCGTTCAGCTTGCTGACGTCGAACGGCGTCTCCCGGGTATGCTTACGCTGCGGCGAGCGCTGGTAATCGATCTTGCCGTTGTGGATATACCCCAGCGGGCCGTAGTTTGGCGACTGGAAGGTCTGCACGGCGGTGGTATTGGTCTTGGTGACGTCACGCGCGTCCAGCACGGTGTCGTTCATCGCCACCAGCACCCCGCGGTTGGCCGATTGCGGATCCGCCGCCGTCACCACCGCGTTATACAGGTTGAACGGACCGTCGGCGCTCATCGCCGTCGCCGGCCGCATCGCCCCCACCAACACCACCGGCTTGTCGCATTTCACCGTCAAATCAAGGAAATAGGCCGTCTCTTCCAGCGTATCGGTGCCGTGAGTGATGACGAAGCCGTCGGTTTTGCCGCAGTCGGCGTCAATTTTCTTCGCCAGCGTCAGCCAGACCTGATCGTTCATGTCCTGCGAGCCGATGTTCACCACCTGCTCCCCCTGCACGTTGGCGATATCCTTCAGCGCCGGCACCGCATCGACCAACGCCTCGACGCCAAGCTTGCCCGCGGTATAGTTGGATTTCGTCGCCGAATCGCCGCCGCCGGCGATAGTGCCGCCGGTCGCCAGCAGGGTGATGTTGGGCAGCGCCAGCGCCGAGGCGCTGACACCGGTCAACAAGAGGGTTAACGCGCTGAGTTTCACTGATTTCATTAGATTTCTCCGTGACAGATAACTTGCTGAATTATGGTCTTTATCCTTAAAAAAACTGTGACTTTGCCACCGCTTTAGGAATACGTGGAGCTCCAGCGTAAAACCCCGTATCATTGCGCGTTTTTAGTACGCGCAAAAAGTGAAGACAATGACGCAAACTTTTATCCCCGGTAAAGACGCCGCCCTGGAAGACTCCATCTCCCGTTTCCAGCAGAAGCTGAGCGATCTCGGTTTCAACATCGAAGAAGCCTCCTGGCTGAACCCGGTGCCGCACGTGTGGTCGGTGCACATCCGCGATCGCGATTGCCCGCTGTGCTTCACCAACGGCAAAGGCGCCAGCAAAAAAGCCGCGCTGGCCTCCGCGCTGGGTGAATATTTCGAGCGCCTGTCCACCAACTACTTCTTCGCCGATTTCTATCTGGGCAAGCAGATCGCCGAAGGCGACTTCGTGCACTATCCGAATGAGAAATGGTTCCCGATCCCTGAAGACGACGCGCTGCCGGCCGGCATCCTCGACGAACGTCTGCACGCCTTCTACGATCCGCAGCAAGAGCTGAGCGCCAGCGATCTGGTCGATCTGCAGTCCGGCAACGCCGATCGCGGCGTGTGTGCACTGCCGTTTACCCGTCAGTCCGACCAGCAAACCGTGTACATCCCGATGAATATCATCGGCAACCTGTATGTTTCCAACGGCATGTCCGCCGGCAACACCGCCAACGAAGCGCGCGTGCAGGGCCTGTCGGAAGTGTTCGAGCGTTATGTGAAAAACCGCATCATCGCCGAATCCATCAGCCTGCCGGCGATCCCGGACGAGGTGCTGAACCGCTACCCAGGCGTGGTGGAAGCCATCGCCAAGTTGGAAGAGGAAGGTTTCCCGATCCTCTCCTATGACGCCTCGCTGGGCGGCAACTACCCGGTGATCTGCGTGGTGCTGTTCAACCCGACCAACGGCACCTGCTTCGCTTCATTCGGCGCGCACCCGGACTTCGGCGTGGCGCTGGAGCGCACGGTAACCGAACTGCTGCAGGGCCGCAGCCTGAAAGATCTCGACGTGTTCACCGCGCCGACCTTCGATGACGAAGAAGTGGCGGAACACACCAACCTGGAAACGCACTTCATCGACTCCAGCGGCCTGATCTCCTGGGATCTGTTCAAGCAGGACGCGGACTATCCGTTCGTTGACTGGAACTTCAGCGGCAGCACGCAGGAAGAGTTCGCCACCCTGATGAGCATCTTCGACAAGGAAGACGCGGAAGTGTACATCGCCGACTACGAGCACCTGGGCGTCTACGCTTGCCGCATCATCGTGCCGGGCATGTCCGATATCTACCCGGCGGAAGACCTGCTGCTGGCTAACAACAGCATGGGTGCGCACCTGCGCGATACGCTGCTGGCGCTGCCGGGCAGCGAGTGGGAGCCGGAAGAATACCTGGCGCTGATCGAACAGTTGGACGACGAAGGGCTGGACGATTTCACCCGCGTACGCGAACTGCTTGGCATTGCCAGCGGCAAAGACAACGCCTGGTATACCCTGCGCGTGGGCGAGCTGAAGTCGATGCTGGCGCTGGCGGGCGGCGATCTGGATCAGGCGCTGATCTGGACCGAATGGACGCAGGACTTCAACGCCTCGGTGCTGAGCCCGGCGCGCAGCAACTACTACCGCTGCCTGCAAACGCTGCTGCTGCTGGCGCAGGAGCCTGAACGCGAAGCGGCGCAGTACTATACCGCGTTCGTGAAGATGTACGGCCAGGAAGCGGTCGACGCCGCCTCCGCCGCCATCAGCGGTGAAGAGCGCTTCAACGGGCTGTTCGCCGTCGATGCCGATCTGAAGGCGCTGCCGGCCCATCAGGCGCTGCTGGCGGCTTACGAGAAACTGCAGGCGGCCAAACGCCGCCACTGGGCCAAGGCCTAAGCATCATCAGGGGATACTGCCACTTTGGGAGTACCCCTGTTGCCAAACGCCGCACTCCGTTGCGGCGTTTTCAATTTTGCGGTTTATTTCAACGCATTCGGTTTTATTTTTTCGCCGGGAAATAGGTGGTTAAACGATCATAAAAATAAATAAACCGTCAATTGTTGCCGGACGGTGAAATAATAATTAACCGATAATTAAACTTTCAGCGCCGCGCGGCGACAAAACGCCTAAAAATTTAACTTTACTCCACGCCGACCACTCGGTGGATTCAAAAAAATTTGCAAACATTAAAAAATTGTTTTTTATTAAAAATCAATAAATTAACTATAAAAACCACACAAAAAACACGTCATTTCACCGCTCTACTTCCCCGCCTTATGATCCAAATCAAATTTTCCCCTATACTGCTTTGCTAGTATCTCATTGCGTTGTTTTAACCCTTAAGAGCGAGAGTTAGTTTGAAAACTGACAGCCCCTTCGATCTGATTTTACCTGCGGCAACGGCGAAAATCGCTGAAGATGCCGGCGTGTATAAAGCCACCAAACATCCGCTGAAAACGTTTTATTTGGCGATCACCGCCGGTGTCTTCATTTCCATCGCATTCGTCTTCTACATCACGGCGACCACCGGCACCGCCGGCGTGCCTTTCGGGCTGGCGAAACTGGTCGGCGGCATCTGCTTCTCTCTCGGGTTAATGCTGGTGGTGGTGTCGGGCGCCGACCTGTTCACCTCTACCGTGCTTATCGTCATCGCCAAGGCCAGCGGCCGCATCAGCTGGGGCCAGCTGGGCGCCAACTGGCTGAACGTTTATCTCGGCAACCTGGTCGGCGCGCTGTTCTTCGTGGCGCTGATCTGGTTCTCCGGCGAGTATATGGTCGCCAACGGCCAGTGGGGCCTGAATGTTCTGCAAACCGCAGACCACAAGCTGCATCACACCTTCATCGAAGCCGTGTGCCTCGGCATTCTGGCCAACCTGATGGTCTGCCTGGCGGTCTGGATGAGCTACTCCGGCCGCACCCTGACCGACAAGATGCTCGCCATGGTGCTGCCGGTCGGGATGTTTGTCGCCAGCGGTTTCGAGCACAGCATCGCCAACATGTTTATGATCCCTATGGGCATCGTGGTCAAACACTTCGCCACGCCGGAATTCTGGCAAGCCGTAGGGGCGGTACCTGAGCAATTCGCTCATCTGACAGTAAGCAACTTCATCATCGACAACCTGATTCCGGTCACCCTCGGTAACATCATCGGCGGTGGTCTGCTGGTTGGGTTGACTTACTGGGTAATTTATCTGCGCGGGGGCCGCGAGCAGCACTAAGCTGTGAGTAACCGCGCGCAGAGTTAGAAATCCACAATCAAAGGTAGGTGTACAATGACCGAACTTAACGAGAAATTAGCCAACGCTTGGGAAGGTTTCAGCAAGGGTGACTGGCAGAATGAAGTCAACGTTCGTGACTTCATCCAGAAAAACTACACGCCTTATGAGGGTGACGAATCCTTCCTGGCTGGCGCTACTCAAGCCACCACCACCTTGTGGGACAAGGTTATGGAAGGGATCAAACTGGAAAACCGCACTCATGCGCCGGTTGATTTCGACACCAACGTTGCTTCAACCATCGTTTCTCACGACGCGGGTTACATCGCCAAAGAGCTGGAAACCATCGTGGGTCTGCAGACCGACGCCCCTCTGAAACGCGCGCTGATCCCGTTCGGCGGCATCAAAATGGTCGAAGGTTCGTGCAAAGTGTACGGCCGCGAACTGGATCCGCAGCTGAAAAAAGTGTTCACCGAATACCGCAAAACCCACAACCAGGGCGTATTCGACGTTTACACCAAAGACATCCTGAACTGCCGTAAATCCGGCGTGCTGACCGGTCTGCCGGACGCCTACGGCCGCGGCCGCATCATCGGCGACTACCGCCGCGTGGCGCTGTACGGTATCGACTTCCTGATGGCCGACAAGCTGAACCAGTTCAAATCGCTGCAGGAAAAACTGGAAAACGGCGAAGATCTGGAAATGACCATCCAGCTGCGCGAAGAGATCGCTGAACAGCATCGCGCTCTGGCTCAGATCAAAGAGATGGCCGCCAAATACGGTTACGACATCTCCGGCCCAGCCACCAGCGCGCAAGAAGCGGTGCAGTGGACCTACTTCGGCTACCTGGCCGCGGTGAAATCCCAGAACGGCGCCGCCATGTCCTTCGGCCGCGTGTCCACCTTCCTCGACGTGTTCATCGAGCGCGACATCAAGGCGGGCAAACTGACCGAAGAACAAGCGCAGGAGCTGATCGACCACCTGGTGATGAAACTGCGTATGGTGCGCTTCCTGCGTACCCCTGAGTACGATGAGCTGTTCTCCGGCGACCCAATCTGGGCGACTGAGTCCCTGGCCGGTATGGGCGTCGACGGCCGTACCCTGGTCACCAAAAACAGCTTCCGCTTCCTGAATACCCTGTACACCATGGGGCCGTCTCCGGAACCGAACATGACCATCCTGTGGTCTGAGAAGCTGCCGCTGAACTTCAAGAAATTCGCGGCGAAAGTGTCCATCGACACCTCTTCCGTACAGTACGAAAACGACGACCTGATGCGCCCTGACTTCAACAACGATGACTATGCCATCGCTTGCTGCGTCAGCCCGATGATCGTCGGCAAACAAATGCAGTTCTTCGGCGCCCGCGCCAACCTGGCGAAAACCATGCTGTACGCCATCAACGGCGGCGTTGACGAAAAACTGAAACTGCAGGTCGGCCCGAAAGAAGCGCCGATGATGGACGAAGTGCTGGACTATGACAAAGTCATGGCGCGCATGGACCACTTTATGGATTGGCTGGCCAAGCAGTACGTGACCGCGCTGAACATCATTCACTACATGCACGACAAGTACAGCTACGAAGCTGCGCTGATGGCGCTGCATGACCGTGACGTTTATCGCACCATGGCTTGCGGCATCGCCGGTCTGTCCGTGGCGGCCGACTCCCTGTCCGCCATCAAGTACGCGAAAGTCACCACCATTCGCGACGAAGACGGCCTGGCTATCGACTTCAAAGTGGAAGGCGAGTATCCGCAGTTCGGTAACAACGACGCCCGCGTCGATGACATCGCCTGCGACCTGGTTGAGCGTTTCATGAAGAAAATTCAGAAACTGCGCACCTACCGCAACGCGGTACCGACCCAGTCCGTACTGACCATCACCTCCAACGTGGTGTACGGTAAGAAAACCGGTAACACCCCGGATGGCCGCCGCGCCGGCGCACCATTCGGCCCAGGCGCCAACCCGATGCACGGCCGCGACCAGAAAGGCGCAGTAGCCTCCCTGACCTCGGTAGCCAAACTGCCGTTTGCCTACGCGAAAGACGGGATCTCCTACACCTTCTCCATCGTGCCTAACGCGCTGGGTAAAGACGACGACGTGCGTAAAGCCAACCTGGCGGGCCTGATGGATGGTTACTTCCACCATGAAGCCTCCATCGAAGGCGGCCAGCACCTGAACGTCAACGTAATGAACCGCGAAATGCTGCTGGACGCGATGGAAAACCCTGAGAAATACCCTCAGCTGACCATCCGCGTCTCCGGTTACGCCGTGCGCTTCAACTCGCTGACCAAAGAGCAACAGCAGGACGTCATTACTCGTACCTTCACTCAAACGATGTAATGCGCCAGCCGGGCGGGAAACCGCTCGGTAGCAACGTCAGGGCCGGTTCTGCCGGCCCTTTTCTCCCACCGCTCTCCCCTGACTCTGTACGAGTCTGTTTTGCCGGACATCTATACTGAATGGATAGCCGGCAAAACAGTTATCCGGCAACTGACCGGCCGACAGGCATCATTACCCCCGGTGGCGGGCTCACTCCGCCACTGCATCGCAGATACCTGGCCGGCGGCCACGCGCCTATTTTTAGACTGCGTTTGACAGTCAATATTGGAGAAAACCCCGCAATGTCAGTAACTGGTCGCATCCACTCCTTCGAATCCTGCGGCACCGTCGACGGGCCAGGGATCCGCTTTATCGTCTTCTTCCAGGGCTGCCTGATGCGCTGCCTCTATTGCCATAACCGCGACACCTGGGATACCCACGGCGGCAAAGAAGTGACCGTCGAAGAGCTGATGAAAGACGCGGTGGCCTACCGCCACTTCATGAACGCTTCCGGCGGCGGCGTGACCGCATCCGGCGGCGAAGCGATCCTGCAGGCTGAATTCGTGCGCGACTGGTTCCGCGCCTGCCATGCCGAAGGCATCAATACCTGCCTGGATACCAACGGCTTCGTGCGCCGCTACGATCCGGTGATCGACGAGCTGCTGGACACCACCGATCTGGTGATGCTGGATCTGAAACAGATGAACGATGAGATCCATCAGAATCTGGTCGGCGTCTCCAACCATCGCACGCTGGAATTCGCCCGCTACCTGGCGAAACGCAACCAGCGCACCTGGATCCGCTACGTGGTGGTGCCGGGTTGGTCAGACGACGACAAATCGGCGCATCTGTTGGGCGAGTTCACCAAAGACATGACCAACATCGAGAAAATCGAGCTGCTGCCCTACCACGAACTGGGCAAGCACAAATGGGTGGCGATGGGGGAAGAGTACAAGCTGGACGGCGTTCATCCGCCGAAGGCCGAGACCATGGATCGCGTCAAAGGCATCCTGGAAAGCTACGGCCACAAAGTGATCTACTGATTGGCGCGCGCCACAAGAAAAAACCGGCTCATGGCCGGTTTTTTTATGCTCAGGCGGCGGCGAACGGCGTATGGTGGCGATCCGGTTTCTGCTTCTTCAGCAGCATCAGCAGGTAAACCAGCGCCACGGCGGCGATCATCACGAACAGCACGCGGTCAGAGTAGTTCTGCATCAGCAGCGCCGTCATCGATGGGCCCAGCAGGCTGCCGATGGTGTAACTCATCAGCAGCGCCTGGTTCATCGCCACCAGCTCGTGCGGCATCGCCTTCTCACAGGCCCAGGACATCGCCACCGGATACAGGGTAAAGCCGGCGCAGCCGAGGATGAACAGCGAAGGCGCCATGGCGTAGTTGCCGAGCATCGCCACGCTGGCGAGGATCACCACGAACACCTGAATGCGCAGCACCAGCAGGCGCCCGTAACGATCGGCCAGGCGCCCGACTGGCCATTGGCCGACGATGCCGGAGCTGACCAGCAGCGCCATCCAGTAGCCGACGTTGGCATCGCTCATGCCCTGATGGGAGAGATACAGCGGCATCAGGCCGTACAGCGAACCGAGCACGATGCCGGAGATGATGCAGCCGTTGATGCCGAGGCGCGCGCTGCGGCGTCTCAGCATCGACCACACCGCCGCCTGCTGCGGCTCGTCTTCATGGCGGTTGACCCGCGCGAACAGCATCGGCAGCATGGCGCTGATCACGATGGCGGTCACCCACGGCACCACGTGCAGCAATTCGGTCGAGGTCATGCTCAACAGCAATTGGCCGGTCACCGTCCCGAGGTAATAGACAATCATATAGGCCGCCAGCAGCTGGCCGCGGTTGCTGAGATTACCGCTGCGCAGCAGCGCGCTTTCCACAATCACCCAAATCCAGGCGCAACCGACGCCGGCGAAGAAGCGCCAGCCCAGCCAGCTCCAGAAATCGATCGACAGCACCATGCCGGCGGTCGCGGCGGCGAACAACAAACAGGAGAGATGGTAGCTGCGGGTGAAGCCGACGCGCTGGATCAGTTTGCCCGCCACCAACGTGCCCAACAGGTTGCCGCTGAAATAGGAGGAGCTGACCATTCCCACTTGCCAGGTCGACAGCTGAGCATGGGTTAACCAAAGAGGCACTAACGTATTCAAAACGGCAATGGATACCGTGAGCAACAACAGGCCGCAGAGCAACAGGAGCACTGGGCGGGAGTATGCGGACATAGTGAAATTGTGACCGAACGCGCAATGAGAGTGCGCGCATCATGCCACTGGCGATAAAAAAGTCAATCGCCTCTTATCATTCCAGCGCACGATTTGTTTCCGACCAAACGACCGAAAAAGCGTTATGCTCAGCGCAGAGCGGATTTCACGACGGAGAAGCAAGATGAGTCAGGCAAATAATGCGGCGGTCGAGACCTTGCTGGCGGACATCGGCAGCACGCACGGCGAGCTGCTGGAGATCGTACAACAGGTGCGCCGGGTCGCCGCGGCGAGCGGCAGTGGCGTCACCGAATCGGTCAAATACGGCGGCATCATGTTCTCGCATACTCAATTTTTCTGCGGCGTTTTCGCCTACCGCAATCACGTCACGGTGGAATTCGGCCAAGGGCACCGACTGGAAGATCGCTATCAGCAACTTGAAGGCAACGGCCAATATCGGCGGCACATCAAGCTTCACTCGCCCGCCGAAGTGAAAAGCAAGCACCTGGCGGACTACATTAAACAAGCCTACGCGCTGGCGACAGACTGAATTTCCGACATAAAAAAAGCGCCCGCAGGCGCTTTTTTCAAATGCTTTGCCGTTTAACCGATGTATTCCAGGCCGCCCATATAAGGACGCAGCACTTCAGGCACCTGAATGCGGCCGTCGGCCTGCTGGTAGTTTTCCAGCACCGCCACCAGCGTACGGCCGACCGCCAGGCCGGAACCGTTCAGCGTGTGAACCAGACGCGGTTTCTTGTCGGCCTTGCTGCGGCAGCGCGCCTGCATGCGACGCGCCTGGAAGTCCCACATGTTGGAGCAGGACGAGATCTCGCGGTAGGTGTTCTGCGCCGGCAGCCACACTTCCAGATCGTAAGTCTTGCACGCGCCGAAGCCCATGTCGCCGGTGCACAGCAGCACCTTGCGGTAAGGCAGGTTCAGCAACTGCAGCACTTTTTCCGCGTGGCCGGTCAGCTCTTCCAGGGCATCCATCGAATCTTCCGGACGGACGATCTGCACCATTTCAACCTTGTCGAACTGGTGCATACGGATCAAACCTCGGGTGTCGCGGCCGTAAGAACCGGCTTCCGCACGGAAGCATGGCGTGTGTGCGGTCATCTTCAGCGGCAGAGATTCCTCTTCCACGATCTCGTCGCGCACCAGGTTGGTCAGCGGCACTTCCGCCGTTGGGATCAACGCGTAGTTGCTGCTGTCGGCTTCTTCTTCCAGCGGGCGGGTATGGAACAGATCTTCGCCGAACTTCGGCAGCTGGCCGGTGCCATACAGCGTGGCGTGGTTGACCAGATAAGGCACGTAGGCCTCCAGATAGCCATGCTGCTCGGTGTGCAGATCCAGCATGAACTGGGACAGCGCGCGGTGCATGCGGGCGATTTGCCCTTTCATCACCACGAAGCGTGAACCGGTCAGCTTAACTGCGGCGGCAAAATCCAGCCCGCCGGCCATTTCGCCCAGATCGACATGATCACGCACCGCGAAGTCGTATTGGCGCGGTTCACCCCAGCGGGTGACTTCCAGGTTTTCGCTGTCGTCTTTACCATCCGGCACCGCGTCGTCCGGCAGGTTAGGCAGCGTCAGAGCGTAATCGCGGATCTCGCTCTGCAGCGCATCCAGCGCCGCCTTGGCGGCATCCAGCTTGTCACCCAGCTCGTTCACTTCGCGACGCAGCGGCTCGATGTCTTCCCCACGCGCTTTGGCCGCGCCGATGGATTTCGATCGGGAGTTGCGTTCCGCTTGCAGCGTTTCAGTTTCTACCTGCAGAACTTTGCGGCGTTCTTCCTGCGAACGCAGCAGATCCAGATCGAGTTTAAAACCTCGGCGAGCCAGTTTGACGGCGACTGCGTCTAGCTCATTACGCAGCAGATTGGGATCGAGCATGCTAATCCTGTGCTTGTTGTTATTGAAAGAAGTGTTGTTGTTCTATGCGGCTGATTTATAGCCGCATAAAAGAAGAGTGATACCCGCTAACCTTACCGCAACGGCCACGCTAGCGGTAGCGTTTTGTCGGGCTATTTTGATCCTGCTCAGCCAGCCATGCCAACTTTTCGCCGATTTTCCCTTCCAGCCCGCGCGAGGTCGGTTGGTAGTAGCGCGTATGGGCCATTTCGGGCGGGAAATAGTTCTCGCCGGCGGCGTAGGCGTTGGGTTCGTCGTGGGCGTAACGGTATTCCGCCCCCAGCCCCATCTCCTTCATCAGCTTGGTCGGCGCGTTGCGCAGGTGCTCCGGCACGTCATAATCGGCCTGCTCTTTGGCATCGCGCATGGCGGCCTTGAACGCGGTGTAAACCGCATTGCTTTTCGGCGCGCAGGCCAGGTAAACAATCGCCTGCGCGATGGCGCGTTCGCCCTCGGCCGGCCCCACGCGGGTGAAGCAATCCCAGGCGGCGATCGCCACCTGCATGCCGCGCGGATCGGCGTTGCCCACGTCTTCAGAGGCAATCGCCAACAGACGGCGCGCCACATAGAGCGGATCGCCGCCGGCGGTAATGATGCGCGCATACCAGTACAGCGCGGCGTCCGGCGCCGAACCGCGCACTGATTTATGCAGCGCGGAAATCAGGTCGTAATAACGATCGCCCTTGTTGTCGAAGCGCGCGCTGCGCTCGCCCGACACCTCTTTCAGCAGCTGCGGCGTCAGCACCCGCACGCCTTTGGCATCGATCTCCGCCATGTCCGCCATCATTTCCAGGCTGTTCAGCGCCCGGCGCGCATCGCCGCCCACCAACTCCGACAGCAGGCGGCGCGTTTCCGCGGGCAGCTCGACGTTCTGATTGCCAAAGCCGCGCGCCTTGTCGCTCATCGCCTGATCCAGCACCTGGCCGATATCTTCGGCGGTCAGCGCCTTCAGCAGGTAAACGCGGGCGCGGGACAACAGCGCCGAGTTCAGTTCGAACGACGGGTTTTCGGTGGTGGCGCCGATAAAGGTGATGGTGCCGTCTTCGATATGTGGCAGGAAAGCGTCCTGCTGGCTTTTGTTAAAGCGGTGCACTTCGTCGACGAACAGGATGGTGCGGCGGCCGGCGTCGCGGTTTTGCCGCGCCCGCTCAATCGCCTCGCGGATCTCCTTGATGCCGGAGGTCACGGCGGAGATCCGTTCGACATCCGCCTGGCCATAACGGCCGATCAGCTCTGCCAGCGTCGTCTTCCCGGTGCCCGGCGGCCCCCATAAAATCATCGAGTGCAGTTGCCCGGCCTCAATGGCGCGCGGCAGCGGCTTGCCGGCGGCCAGCAGGTGTTGCTGGCCGATATACTGCGCCAGCGTGGTCGGCCGCATGCGCGCGGCCAACGGCTGGAACTCGTTCTGGGAAAAATCGAGCGACAGATTATTACTCACTTGCACCTCACTGGCGCTGGTCGTCCAGCGTCACCCCCTTCGGCGGGGTAAATTTGAATTTGGCCGGATCGGCGGCGACGTTCTGCTGGCTTTTCAGCGTATAAGCACTACGCTGGCCATCCTGCTCCACCGCGGCGAAGCTGCGGATGGTGCCGCTGTTGGTCACGCTGATGGCGAATTGCTTCAGGTTGCCGCTGGCGGATTTCGGCGTTAATTCAAAATCATCGCCCTTTTGCTTCACGTTGTACTGTTTCCAGTCGCTGGCATTATTGCGGGTGATCAGCATAAACGGCGTATTGCCGGTGGCGTTCTTCAACCAGGTCGCCGTCACCTGCTCGACGAACGGGTTGTAAAACCACAGGGTTTGGCCATCGGAGACCAGCACGCTCTCATCGGGTGAGGTCATGTGCCAGTTGAACAGGTTCGGCCGCTTCACCCACAGCTCGCCTTCACCCTGTTGCACCGCGGCGCCTTCGGCGCTGGTCACGGTTTGCGAGAAGCTGGCGTGGAAACTGTTCACCTTCGCCAGGCGACTTTGCAGATCCTGTGCGGCATCGGCCAGCACGGAGGTAGAAGCGAATCCCGAGAGCAGACAGCAGGCAACTAACAGTTTTTTCATTATTCCAGATACCTTATGAAATGCGTTAACCGCAGGGCGACGCCGTGCGGGTCAATCAACCCTTTACTCCCGTTACTTTACCTGAAGCCGGCGATCGGCCGGTAGGCCAATGTTCCGAGAAGAAACGGGTTTACGCTTCTTTGCACAAGGGCCGCTTAAGCGGCCCTTTCTTATTGAATTGCAATGGCTAAACGACCATCAATCGTGCCGCGGCGGCGCCAGCACCTCGCGGTTGCCGTTATGCCCCTGCTCACTGACGATGCCCTGCGCCTCCATCTGTTCGATGATGCGCGCCGCGCGGTTGTAGCCGATACGGAACTGGCGCTGTACGCCGGAGATGGAGGCGCGGCGTTTATCCACCACGAAATCCACCGCCTGGTCAAACAGCGGATCCAGCTCTTCGTCACCGTCCATACCGCCGCCGGCACCGCCCTCGCCGTCTTCACCGCCGCTGAGAATGCCCTCTTTATATTGGGGCCGCTCGCGCGCTTTCCAATCCTTGACCACCGCATGCACTTCCTGATCGCGCACGAATGCGCCATGTACGCGCACCGGGATCGAGGAGTTCGGCGCCAGATAAAGCATGTCCCCCATGCCCAGCAAGGACTCGGCGCCCCCCTGATCGAGGATGGTGCGAGAGTCGATCTTGCTCGACACGGTAAAGGCGATACGCGTCGGGATGTTGGCCTTGATAAGACCCGTGATCACATCCACCGACGGACGCTGGGTCGCCAGCACCAGATGGATGCCCGCCGCACGCGCTTTCTGCGCCAGGCGAGCGATCAACTCTTCGACCTTCTTGCCCACCGTCATGATCAGATCGGCGAATTCGTCGACCATCACCACGATGTACGGCTCTTTCTCCAGCACCGGCGGCGTGATGTCCATGCTGTCGGTCGGCTTCCAGAATGGATCCGGGATCGGACGCCCCATCGCTTCGGCCTGATCAACGCGCTCGTTGTAGCCGGCCAGGTTACGCACGCCCAGGGCAGACATCAGCTTGTAGCGGCGTTCCATTTCACCCACGCACCAGCGCAGCGCGTTGGCGGCGTCTTTCATGTCGGTGACCACGTCGGTCAACAGGTGTGGAATGCCTTCGTAAACCGACAGTTCCAGCATTTTCGGGTCGATCATGATAAAGCGCACTTCTTTCGGCGTGGCCTTATACAAGATGCTCAGGATCATGGCGTTGACCCCGACCGACTTACCGGAACCAGTGGTACCGGCGACCAGCAAGTGCGGCATTTTGCCCAGATCGGCCACGACCGGTTCGCCGGAGATGTCTTTACCCAATACGATGGACAGCGGCGACGGATTGTCACGGAAAGCCGGGCAATCCAGCACTTCACGCAGATACACCGTTTGCCGTTTGGCGTTCGGCAGCTCCAGACCGACATAAGGCTTGCCGGGGATCACTTCCACCACGCGCACCGCCGAAGTCGACAGCGAGCGCGCCAGATCGCGCGACAGGTTGGAAATGCGCGCCGCTTTAACGCCCGGCGCCAGATCCAGCTCGAAGCGGGTGATGACCGGCCCCGGCAGGATGTCCACCACGTCGGCTTTCACTCGGTAATCGGCCAGGCTGGCCTCCACCAGGCGCGCCTTCTGTTCCAGCGCGAAGGAATCGACCGGCTCCACCTCTTTCGGCGCTTCGGTCAACAGATCCAGCGTCGGCAGCGGCGTGGTCGGCTTCTGCAGCGGCTGATCGTTGCGCATCAGGAACGGGTGAATCAGGCTGTCCATCGCAGGATGTTGCTCTGCCTGAGCTTGCTGAGGCTGCTGCTGCGACGGCTGTTGATATTGCTGTTGCTGCGGCTGCTGATATTGCTGCTGCGACGGCTGTTGATGCTGCTGTTGCTGCGGCTGTTGGTATTGTTGAGGCGGCTGATGCGATTGCTGAGGTTGAGCCGCAGGCGCCACAGGCTCAAACTGACCGAACGGCACATCGTCCTCTTGCTCGCTTTGCTGTTCAATGCGCTCTTCAAGCTGCGGGGACAGCGTGAACATTGGCTCGCTCGGGCCATCGTCCACCAGATCCGCCATCGGCGAGAAGCTGAAAGCATTGCGGGTATCGATCGGGCTGGCGGCCGGCACCTGCGGAGCAGATGCTTGCTGGCCGTAGCGCGCCTGCTGCTGCTCGGCAAACGCCTGGCGCAGCGCGGCCTCTTGCTGCGCCTCTTCGTCGTCCTGTTGATAGCCTTCGCCGTAGCGTTGGTGCTGCTGCTCGGCAAACGCCTTGCTCAGCTCGGCTTCCTGCAATGCGCTCTCGTCATCTTGTTGCTCAGGCGCGTAGCTTTCGCCATAGCGCTGGCTTTGCTGCTCGGCAAACGCCTGACGCAGCGCGGCTTCCTGTAGCGCCTCTTCTTCCTGCGGGTTCACCGCCGCCGGCTGCTGAGGCTCCGCCTCTGTCTGGCGCTGCTCCTGTTCGGCCGCACGCTGCGAAGGCAGCTTGATGCCGTAGGAAGCCAGTTCGCGACGGGTCGGGATGCGCACCGGATTCGGCCGCGGCAGTTCAGGGCCGATGCCCTGCTTAACCTGCGGATTGTCGTCGCTGGTCGCCGTAAAGGCCGGCATAAAGGTCGCCGCCGCGGCACCTGCAGCAGCAGCGGCTGCCGCCGTATCCGGCTGCGGTTTGGCGCCGGTGGCGCTGAAACCGCTCGAACTGCCGATGTCGACGCTGTCACGCTGTGCGGCGGTAAAATCAAAGGGAGAACGCGCCGGCGGCTGCGGCGCGGCCGGCTCTTGCCAGTTGCCGAGGCGCGGCTCATCGTCATCCTGATAAGGATCGACAGGACGCGTCGCCTTAGGCGCAGGCGTTTCTTCCGGGATCTCGAAGGAATACAGCGGCGGCGTAGCGTCTTGCGCCGGGGCGCTCACCGGGTGCTGATTGACAGAGGCCGGCGCGGCCGGCGCCACCGTCACCGACGGCGCCTGTGTGGCGATCGGCGCGGCAACGGGCTCGTGGATCTCTGCCTTCACCGCCGGTGCAGGCGAAGCCGCCGGCGCGATGGATGCGGCTTCTGCTTCAAGCTCGCCATCGTCGGCGCGCAGGCCGCTGAGCAACGGATCGGCGGCGTCTTCCGCCGCCGCTTTGGCGCTTTCGGTGACCGAAGGCGCGGAGAACAGCACGTCGTCATCGGCGGCCGCGGCTCCGGCGGCGGTCGCGGCAACCGCTACGGCGGCGCCCTTCCCTGCCTGCTCAGGCTCGTCGTCGACGTAACGCTCGTCATCCTCAAAATAACGCTCTTCGCGACGTGAGCGATTGGTCATCACCGTCGCGACGCCCAGCACCGCCCCGCCGATCTTCTCGGCGATCACCAGCCAGGACCAGCCGGTAAACAGCGTCAACCCCGCCGCCCATACGCACAGCAGCGCCAGCGTAGCGCCGATGCCGTTGAACCACGGCAACATGGCGTTGCTCAGCAGGCTGCCGATCACGCCGCCGGAAGCGAAGTAATAGAGATCGTCGACGTTCAGCGCCGCCAGCCCGCAGGAGGTGAGCACTAACGCCAGGGTGCCGATCAGGCGCAGGGAAAGCGCGAAATAGTCGATGTAGTCTCTGTTGCTGCGTTGGCGATAAGCCGCCCAGCACAGGAGCAGCATGATCGGCGGTATCGCGTAGGCGAGCACCCCGAAGGTGAAGAACAGCGTATCGGCCAACCAGGCCCCGACACCGCCGCCCAGATTGTGAATCGGCTCATGCCACGCGGTCTGCGACCAGCTTGGGTCAGACGGATTGAAACTGACCAACGCAGCCATGAGGTAAACGGCAAAAATCGCTACCACGATAAGCACAGCTTCCAGCAAACGCCGGCCACTGCTGAGTCTTTTCAGGGTAACTTCTTTATCTTCTGTATATTCCTGGCTCAAGAAAGGCTCTCCAGGTTCCTGTTAGCTGACATAGCAACAGCGCCGAGAAACTGCCCCGGCGCCGAAACTGTATGAATAAACAGGAGTGTAACCAATTTAATCAGGTTTTGCACCTGCACCTTACCGTGTTTTGATAACCAGACGGTTACTCTGTTTCACTTCTTCCATCACTACGTAGGTACGGGTGTCGTTAACCCCCGGCAAACGCAGCAAGGTTTCGCCCAGCAATTTGCGGTAAGCCGACATGTCCGGTACGCGGGTTTTCAACAGGTAGTCGAAATCGCCGGAAACCAGATGACACTCCTGAATCTCTTCAAGCTTCTGCACTGCCGAGTTGAATTGCTCAAACACATCCGGCGCGCCGCGGTTCAGCGTGATCTCCACGAAAACCAGCAGGGACGCATCCAGATAATGCGGGTTAAGCAATGCGGTATAGCCATGAATGAAACCCTGGCGCTCGAGACGGCGCACGCGTTCCAAACATGGTGTCGGGGATAACCCCACGCGCTTCGAAAGCTCGACGTTCGAAATACGCCCATCCTTCTGCAGCTCATTCAGGATGTTGCGGTCGATACGGTCAAGATCTTTACCCGGGCGTTTCTTGTTGTCTGCCATTATTATTGTCTCTCTTATTTTCTTCCGTGCACTTGCCACACCCTAGCCAACGTCAATGTGTAAGGGTTCGTTCCAAGCGAAGACCCGATGCCTGTCATATGCTTCTTCACTACCATCATTCCACGCCGCGCAGCCTGTCTGTCCAACCCCGCGCGATGCAGGTAACGACGTTTAGGTCGAGAAAAAATCAGCAAACGCTTGCGCGCTCTGCTCCGCACACCCATCGCGCATTGCCGCCTCGCGGCGCAAATACGTACGATTTGCTGGTGTTACGGGGATAATTTCTTCTTCCTATGATGTTTTCGCAAATGCGCAGCGGATTGTCAAAGTAAAAGAAGCAAAATCAGAACAACGTACCGTCACGAAAAGTCTGCATCCCATTTTTGGTTATGAATCGCTGGCAGATAAACCCCGGCGGGGAGCGGCTGAAGTCGCAGAATGCGCCGTTTTTGCGCGGTTGGCGATTCAGCGGCCGAATGCGGCTTTGATAAGGTAAATTTCTGCGTTCGGCGTACGATTTGCCGACAGCGGGTGCATTAATAGGCGACAACTATCATACAAATCGTTAACAACGTCGCCCGGCGCTTTTTTTACTGCGCCATTTTCCCTACAATCGGCTTCATTGTCCGCCATTGTGGAATAAAGAGGTTATTCATGGGCACGGCTAAACATAGCAAATTACTGATTCTGGGCTCCGGCCCGGCCGGTTACACCGCCGCCGTCTACGCGGCGCGCGCCAACCTGAATCCGGTGCTGATCACCGGTCTGGAGCAAGGCGGCCAGCTGACCACCACCACCGAAGTGGAAAACTGGCCGGGCGACGCCGAAGGCCTGACCGGCCCGGCGCTGATGGAGCGCATGCGCGAGCACGCGGAGAAGTTCCAGACTGAAATTGTCTTCGATCATATCAACAGCGTCGATCTGCAGCAGCGTCCGTTCCGCCTGTTCGGCGACAGTGGCGAATACAGCTGCGACGCGCTGATCATCGCGACCGGCGCCTCCGCCCGCTACCTTGGCCTGCCTTCCGAAGACGCCTTCAAGGGCAAAGGCGTTTCCGCCTGCGCGACCTGCGACGGTTTCTTCTACCGCAACCAGAAAGTCGCGGTGGTCGGCGGCGGCAACACCGCCGTTGAAGAAGCGCTGTACCTGTCCAACATCGCCGCCGAGGTTCACCTGATCCACCGTCGCGACAGCTTCCGCTCGGAGAAGATCCTGATCGACCGGCTGATGGAAAAAGTGAAAAGCGGCAACATCGTGCTGCACACCGACCATACGCTGGACGAAGTGCTGGGCGATGAAATGGGCGTGACCGGCGTGCGCATCCGCAGCACCAAAGCGGAAAACGAAACCCGTGAACTGGAACTGGCCGGCGTGTTCATCGCTATCGGCCACAGCCCGAACACCGGCATCTTCGGCGGCCAGCTGGAGCTGGAAAACGGCTACATCAAGGTACAGTCCGGCATTCACGGCAATGCGACCCAAACCACTATCCCCGGCGTCTTCGCCGCAGGCGACGTGATGGATCACGTCTACCGCCAGGCGATCACTTCCGCCGGCACCGGCTGTATGGCGGCGCTGGACGCAGAACGTTACCTAGACGGCATCGCCGGCGCAGAAGTCTGCTAAGACTTTCTCGTCATCAGCAAAAAGCGGCTCTCGGGCCGCTTTTTTTGTCTTCGCTCCTCAAGAGGATGCACGCCGATGCATAATCTTCTTCACTGGCGCCTGCTGGTTGCCGTCGCCGACAGCGGCACCATCACTCAGGCTGCCGCGCTCTGCGGTATGACGCAGTCTGCCGCCAGCCAGGCCATCGCTCAACTGGAGACAATGCTGAGCACCCGGCTTTTGGTTCGCCAACCGCACAATGTCGTCTTGACCCAAAGCGGCCTACAGATCGTCGCCCATGCCCGCACGATGTTGGAAGCACTGCGAGCCATTCAGCAGTGCGCGCAACAAGCCGGCAACGCGCACGCGGGCAAAATACGCCTGGCCAGTTTCCCGTCGGCATTCAGCAAGCTGTTACCGCCGCTGCTGCGCAAATTTCGCCGTCTGTACCCCAACATTGAGTTGATTACGCTCGAGGGCACCGACCACGAAGTGGAGAGCTGGTTAACATCGGCAACGGCAGACATCGGCGTGGTGCTCAATCCGGCGCCGGAGCGGCTGTGCTTCCCTTTGGGAGAGGATGCCTGGCTGGCGGTCGTGCCCAGCGCGCACTCGCTGGCGCGAGCGCGGCGGCCGGTGGCGCTGGATGCCCTGTTCCGGCTGCCTTTTATCCTGGCGACCGGCGGGTGTGATGTGAATGCGCAACGATTGGCGCAGCAGTCAGGTTTGGCGCTGGCCGATATCCGTGCCACCGTCAGCGATTGGCAAACGGCGTTGACGCTGGTCAGGGAGGGCACGGGCGTTGCGCTGATGCCCGCGTCCGTGATCCCGCCCGACGCGCTCGGGGTTTGCGCTCTGCCGCTCGTTGCGCCGATTTATCGCCGTTTCGGCCTCGCGTGCTCATCCGATGCGGCGGCCCAGCCCCCCGTCCAAACCCTGCTGAGTTACCTGCGAGAACAGGAGCAAGCTCAGGCCAGTCGCTGAGCTAATAGCGGCTTTCTGAAATTTCCATTTTTCCGCCGGTGCCCGCGTCGGCATGCTGTGGCAAGCGTTCTCATTGACCCACAAGGAAATAGCATGAAGCTGTATTTTGCTCCCGATGCCTGCTCGCTTGCCCCACATATCGTCCTGCGCGAATTAGCGCTCCCCTTCACCCTGATCAGGGTGAACAATCGCAGCAAGCGCTGCGCCGACGGTGAGGATTTCTATTGCATCAACCCCAAAGGTTACGTCGCCGCCCTGCTGCTGGACGACGGCAACGTGATCACCGAAGGCCCCGCCATCGTTCAATACCTCGCCGACCTGCGCCCAGAAAGCCAGCTGGCGCCGCCACCGACGGCCTTTGAGCGGGTACGGCTGCAGGAATGGCTTAATTTCATCACCAGCGAGATCCATGCCGGTGCCGCCCCTTTGTTCAATGACGCCCTGCCCGACGGCGCCAAGGCGTTGCTGCGCGACAAGTTGAGGCGGCGATTGGGTTATCTCGCGCAAGTTTTGGCACAACAAACCTATCTGTTGGGAGCACATTTTAGCGTCGCTGACGCTTATCTGTTTACCGTGTTGCGCTGGATGGCGCGCTTCGAGATTTCGCTGAGCGAGTGGCCGCCGCTCCAGCATTATGTGGCGCGGATCGCGGAGCGAGCGTCGGTGCGCGCCGCTCTGGAGGCCGAGGCCGCAAGTGAGGAAGTCAAATAGTCGGTAACGCGTCTGTTATAGCCACATTTGGCCGCTTTATTATTTTCAGTCTGCCGGGTGACGAGGTAACATGGGGCCTCGCTTGTTTGTCGCCGATTGCGCCAAACACTATTATTTAACAGTACGTTAACCCAGCCTGTAACAAACGGGCACCGGCGACGCAGACGCATATCTGATGAAAAAAACCAGACAGCAACAGTTAACCCGTTGGCTTAAAACCCAGAGTTCGTTGGCGCAGCGTTGGCTGCGCCTTTCCATGCTGTTGGGGCTGTTCAGCGGCCTGCTGATCGTGGCGCAGGCGTGGCTGCTGGCCAGCCTGCTGCACGCCCTGATCATCGAGCATACCCCACGCGAACAGCTGCTCCCTTCGTTTATCTGGCTGGCCGCCGCGTTCGCATTGCGGGCGCTGTTGAGCTGGCTGCGGGAGCGGGTCGGTTTCCAGTGTGGCCAGGTGATCCGTCAGCGCATGCGCCAGCAGGTGCTGGATAAGCTGCAGCAGCTCGGCCCGGCCTGGATCCAGGGCAAACCGGCGGGCAGTTGGGCCAGCATCATCGTCGAGCAGATCGAGGATATGCAGGACTATTACTCGCGCTATCTGCCGCAGATGTATCTGGCGGTCTTCATCCCGCTGCTGATCCTGATCGCCGTTTTCCCGATCAATTGGGCCGCCGGTTTGATTCTGTTGGCGACCGCGCCGCTGATCCCGCTGTTCATGGCGCTGGTCGGTATGGGGGCCGCCGACGCCAACCGCCGCAACTTCGTGGCACTGGCGCGATTGAGCGGCAACTTCCTCGACCGCCTGCGCGGCCTGGATACCCTGCGGCTGTTCGACCGCGCGCAGGCCGAAACCGCGCAGATCGCTAAGTCCTCCGAAGACTTCCGCAGCCGTACCATGGAAGTGCTGCGCATGGCCTTCCTCTCCTCCGGCGTGCTGGAGTTCTTCGCGTCGATCTCCATCGCCGTGGTGGCGGTGTACTTCGGTTTTTCCTACCTCGGCGAACTCAATTTCGGCAGCTACGGCCTCGGCGTAACGCTGTTTTCCGGTTTTCTGGTGCTGATTCTGGCGCCGGAGTTCTTCCAACCGCTGCGCGATCTCGGCACCTTCTACCATGCCAAGGCGCAGGCGGTCGGCGCGGCGGAAGCGCTGGAAACCTTCCTCAGCGCCGAAGGCGAGCAGATGGGCAACGGCACGCGGCAGCTGCCCGCCGATCAACCGCTGACGCTGCAGGCGAACGCGTTGGAAATCCTGTCGCCGAACGGCGTGCTGCTGGCCGGGCCGCTGAGTTTCACCCTGCAACCGCAACAGCGCGTGGCGCTGGTCGGGCTGAGCGGCGCCGGCAAAAGTTCGCTGCTCAATCTGCTGCTCGGCTTTCTGCCCTACCGTGGGTCGTTGACCGTCAACGGCGTCGAGCTGCGTGAACTGTCCGCAGAAAACTGGAGGCAACAGTTGAGCTGGGTAGGGCAAAACCCGCACCTGCCGGCGCAAACCTTGCGCGCCAATATTCTGCTGGGCTGCCCGCAGGCCGACGAAGCGCAGCTGCAGCAGGCGGTGGAGCTCGCCTACGTCAGCGAACTGTTACCGTATCTGCCGCAGGGGCTCGACACCGAAGTGGGCGATAACGCCGCCCGCCTGTCGGTCGGCCAGGCGCAGCGCGTGGCGGTCGCCCGGGCGCTGATCGGCCCGCGCCGCTTGCTGCTGCTGGATGAACCGGCCGCCAGCCTCGATGCCCATAGCGAACAACGGGTGATGCAGGCGTTGAATGCCGCTTCGCATCAGCAAACCACCCTGCTGGTGACGCACCAGTTGGAAGATACCGAAGACTACGATCAGATTTGGGTGATGGATAACGGGCGCATCGTGCAACAGGGCGATTACGCCACCCTCAGCGCCCAGCCGGGCCTGTTCGCCACTCTTATCGCCCACCGCCGCGGGGAGCTTTAATCATGCGCGTTTTGCTGCCGTTTTTGGCGTTGTATCGCCGCCATAGCCTGCTGATTAGCCTGGGCATCCTGTTGGCGATCGTCACCCTGCTGGCCAGCATCGGCCTGCTGGCGCTCTCCGGCTGGTTCCTGGCCGCCTCTTCGCTGGCCGGATTGGCGGGCCTGCTGACCTTCAACTATATGTTGCCGGCCGCCGGCGTGCGCGGCGCGGCGATCTTCCGCACCGCCGGGCGCTACGCCGAGCGCGTGGTCAGCCACGACGCCACCTTCCGCGTGCTGTCGCACCTGCGGGTGTTCACCTTCAGCAAGATCCTGCCGCTGACGCCGGGCGGCATCGCCCGTTTCCGCCAGGCCGACCTGCTCAATCGCCTGGTGGCGGACGTGGACACGCTGGATCACCTTTATCTGCGGGTGATCTCGCCGCTGATCAGCGCGGCGGTGGTGATCCTGGTGGTCACCTACGGCCTGAGCTGGCTGGATCCTGCGCTCGCCCTGACGCTGGGCGGCATACTGTTGCTGCTGTTGCTGCTGGTGCCGCCGGTGTTCTATCGCGCCGGCAAACCGATCGGCGGGCAACTCACCGCACTGCGCGGCCAATACCGCACCGACCTGACCGCCTGGCTGCAGGGGCAGGCGGAGCTGGTGGTGTTCGGCGCCGTCAACGACTTCCGCCAGACGCTGAACGCCACCGAACAGCTGTGGCAACGCCGCCAGTGGCAGCAAGCCTCGCTGAGCGGCAAGGCGCAGGCGCTGATGATCCTCGCCAGCGGGCTGACGGTGACGCTGCTGCTGTGGCTGACCGCCGCCGGCATCGGCGGCGATACCCAACCCGGCGCGCTGATCGCGCTGTTTGTCTTCGCCGCGCTGGCGTCGTTCGAAGCGCTGATGCCGGTGGCCGGCGCCTTCCAGCACCTCGGCCAGGTGATCGCCTCCGCCACGCGGGTCAAACAGATCATCGATCGCCAGCCGGAAGTCTCCTTCCCTGCCACCGGTCCGGCGGCCGCCGACCGGGCTCAGCTCAGCCTGCGGCAGTTGAGTTTCACCTACCCCGATCAGCCGCAGCCGGTACTGCGCGACGTCACGCTCGAGGTCGCGGCCGGCGAACACATCGCCTTGCTCGGCCGCACCGGCTGCGGCAAGTCCACCCTGCTGCAGCTGCTGACCCGAGCCTGGCGCACCGACGGCGGAAAAATTCTGCTCAACGGCGAACCGCTGGAAGATTATGATGAAACCACGCTGCGTCGAATGACCACGGTCGTCAGCCAGCGAGTGCATATCTTCAGCGATACGCTGCGGGAAAACCTGCGGCTGGCCGCACCGGATGCCGACGACGCTCGCCTGAGCGAGGTGTTGCAGCAGGTGGGGCTCGGCAAATTGCTGGACAGCGACGGCGGGCTGAACGCCTGGCTGGGCGAAGGCGGCCGGCAGCTGTCCGGCGGTGAACAGCGCCGGCTGGGCATCGCCCGCGCGCTGCTGCACCCTGCCCCGCTGCTGTTGCTTGACGAACCGACCGAAGGGCTGGACGCCGAGACCGAGCAGCAGATCCTGGCGCTGCTGCGCCGGCATTGTCAGGGCAAGACGCTGATCCTGGTGACGCACCGCCTGTACGGCCTGGAGCATCTCGATCGCATTTGCGTAATGGATGACGGCCAAATTGTCGAACAGGGCGATCACGCCGCCCTAATGCGCCAGCAGGGCCGCTATGCCCGCTTTCGCAACCGTATCAGCAACCTGGCGCCGTAATCGGCCCGTAGAGGACGCAGAAACCCTGTATGCGCATCGTTAAGCTTTCCCCTCAGTCGCTGGCGTTTCCCTCGCCTGAGGGCGCCCTGCGCGATCCCAACGGCCTGCTGGCGATCGGCGGCGACCTGACGGCGCCGCGGCTGCTGGCAGCCTACGAGCGCGGCATCTTCCCCTGGTATTCGCCGGGGGAAGCGATTCTGTGGTGGTCACCCGATCCGCGTGCGGTGCTGTTCCCGGCCGAGTTTCATCTCAACCGCAGCCTGAAACGCTTTCTGCGCCACGATCCGTTTCGCATCACGCTTAATCACGACTTCGCCTCAGTGATCGCCGCCTGCGCCCACCGGCCGGATGAAGGCACCTGGATCGGCCCGGAGGTACAGCGCGCCTATCAACATCTTCATCGCCTCGGCTACGCGCACTCGGTGGAGGTATGGCAGGATGATCAACTGGTCGGCGGCATGTACGGCGTGGCGCAAGGCGCGTTGTTCTGCGGCGAATCGATGTTCAGCCGCGTCACCAACGCCTCAAAATGCGCATTGATGGCCTTTTGCCGCCATTTTGCCGCTTATGGCGGGGAATTGATTGACTGCCAGGTGCTGAACGCTCACACTGCCCGCCTTGGCGCGCGTGAAATTCCGCGCCGTCAATTTTTGCAGCAGCTCAGCACCCTTCAACGGCGGCCTTTGGCACCGGCGTGCTGGGCGCCGCAAGTCATATCCCCACAGCCGGTTGAACCGCCCTGCCCAGCAAACTAATTGGTGGAAACGGTGCAATGTTCACCGACACATCTTTACATAATGGGGGTTTTTCGGCATTATCTTGCCGGTTAAAAACTAAGGTAGTTAGACCTAGAGGATTCGATGGCCAAAGAAGACAATATTGAAATGCAGGGCACCGTTCTTGATACGCTGCCGAACACCATGTTCCGCGTTGAATTGGAAAACGGGCACGTGGTAACCGCACACATCTCCGGTAAAATGCGTAAAAACTATATCCGCATCCTGACGGGCGACAAAGTCACTGTAGAGCTGACCCCGTACGACCTGAGCAAAGGCCGCATTGTCTTCCGTAGCCGTTAATCGGCTCACCGCGCGCCACACGCTGGCGGCATCGAGGATGTAATCCCTCGGGAGCCCTTTCCGTTTACCCCCGCAGCGACGTTACACAACGGGTTGCAGGTGCGCAGGTAAACTGAGAGGGCTCACTCGTTTCTGTTATACGGTGAATCTCACCCATAAAAAAAGCGATGCCGAAGCATCGCTTTTTCTTTGCCTGAAGGCGGCCTTAGTGCACCGCGCCCTCGTCCGCTTTGCGCTTGGCGGCGCTGAGGAAGTGGTAGGTCAGCTGTTTCTTGTCCTTGTCCAGCTCGACCTTCACGGAACCGCCGTCCACCAGCGAGCCGAACAGCAACTCGTTGGCCAGCGGTTTCTTCAGGTTCTCCTGCATGACGCGCGCCATCGGACGAGCGCCCATCGCACGGTCGTAACCCTTCACCGACAGCCAATCGCGCGCTTCGTCGCTCACTTCCAGCGAGACGCCCTTCGCATCCAGCTGCGCCTGCAGTTCGACGATAAACTTGTCGACCACCTGCTGGATCACCTCGGTAGACAGATGGTTGAACCAGATGATGTTGTCCAGACGGTTGCGGAACTCCGGCGTAAACACCTTCTTGATCTCTTCCATCGCGTCGGTGCTGTTGTCCTGCTGCACCAGACCGATCGACTTGCGTTCGGTTTCCCGCACCCCGGCGTTGGTGGTCATCACCAGGATCACATTGCGGAAATCCGCCTTGCGGCCGTTGTTATCGGTCAGCGTGCCGTTGTCCATCACCTGCAGCAGCAGGTTGAACACGTCCGGATGCGCTTTCTCGATCTCATCGAGCAGCACCACCGCATGCGGATGCTTGATCACCGCATCGGTCAGCAGCCCGCCCTGATCGTAACCGACGTAGCCCGGAGGCGCGCCGATCAGGCGGCTGACGGTATGCCGCTCCATGTACTCGGACATGTCGAAACGCAGCAGCTCGATATCCATCGCCTTGGCCAACTGTACGGTGACCTCGGTTTTGCCGACCCCGGTCGGCCCGGCGAACAGGAAGGAACCGACCGGCTTGCGCTCGTGGCCCAGGCCGGCGCGGCTCATCTTGATCGCTTCGGTCAGCGCCTCGATCGCCTGATCCTGGCCGAATACCAGCATCTTCAAGCGATCGCCCAGGTTTCTCAGCACGTCGCGATCGCTGGCCGACACGGTTTTCTCCGGGATGCGCGCGATGCGCGCCACCACGGATTCGATATCGGCCACGTTGACGGTTTTCTTGCGCTTGCTGGCCGGCATCAACCGGCTGCGGGCGCCCGCCTCGTCGATCACGTCGATCGCCTTGTCCGGCAGATGACGATCGTTGATGTATTTCACCGACAGCTCCACCGCGGCGCGGATCGCTTTGGCGGTATAACGCACGTCGTGGTGCGCTTCATACTTGGCCTTCAGGCCGTTGATGATCTGAACGGTCTCTTCCGCCGTCGGTTCGGTGATATCGATCTTCTGGAAGCGGCGCGCCAAAGCGCGATCCTTTTCGAAGATGTTGCTGAACTCCTGGTAGGTGGTCGAGCCGATCACCCGGATCTTGCCGCTCGACAGCAGCGGTTTGATCAGGTTGGCGGCATCCACTTGCCCACCGGAAGCCGCACCGGCGCCGATGATGGTGTGAATTTCATCGATGAACAGGATGCTGTTCTGATCCTGTTCCAGCTGTTTGAGCAGCGCCTTGAAGCGCTTCTCGAAGTCGCCGCGGTATTTGGTGCCGGCCAGCAGTGAACCGATATCCAGCGAATACAGCGTGCAGTCCGCCATCACTTCCGGCACGTCGCCCTGCACGATGCGCCAGGCCAGGCCTTCGGCGATGGCGGTCTTGCCCACGCCGGATTCGCCGACCAGCAGCGGGTTGTTTTTACGACGGCGGCACAGCACCTGAATCGCGCGCTCCAGCTCACGATCGCGGCCGATCAACGGATCGATGCCGCCCACACGGGCCAACTGATTGAGGTTGGTGGTGAAGTTTTCCATACGGTCTTCCCCTCCGGACTGCTCTTCGTTCACCGGGTTTTCCGCATTCGGCGCTTGGCCCGGCTCGTCTTTACGCGTGCCATGTGAAATGAAGTTCACCACGTCGAGACGGCTGACGTCGTGCTTGCGCAGCAGATAGGCCGCCTGCGACTCCTGCTCGCTGAAGATGGCCACCAACACGTTGGCGCCGGACACTTCGCTGCGGCCGGAAGATTGCACATGGAAGACCGCGCGCTGCAGCACGCGCTGGAAGCTGAGCGTCGGCTGAGTGTCGCGCTCTTCTTCGCCGGCGGGCAGCGTCGGTGTGGTTTGTTCGATGAAGGCTTCCAGCTCCTGGCGCAACGCGGCCAGATCCACCGTACATGCCTCGAGCGCTTCTCGCGCGGCAGGGTTGCTCAGCAACGCCAGCAACAGGTGCTCCACGGTCATAAACTCGTGTCTGTGCTCACGCGCCCTGGCGAAAGCCATGTTGAGACTGAGTTCCAGTTCTTGATTGAGCATAAGCACCTCCCCAATAGATTGCCTTATTCAGGCTTTTTCCAGCGTACAAAGCAACGGATGCTCGTTCTCCCTTGCGTACCGGTTCACATGGACGACTTTGGTTTCCGCCACCTCGGCGGTGAAAACACCACAGATCGCCTTGCCTTGATAGTGGACCGTGAGCATCAGTTGCGTTGCGCGTTCAATATCATAAGAAAAGAACTTTTGCAGAACGTCAATCACAAATTCCATCGGTGTGTAATCGTCGTTGTTAAGTATAACTTTATACATAGACGGCGGTTTTACCGCATCGATTTGTTTTTCTTCGGCCAAGTGTTCAAAATTTAGCCAGTCGTTGTTATTGCCCATCGCTGCTCATCTTCTCTGCTCTGCCCTCTGATATGGGGACAGGTTTCGGTTATTCAAAGTGGGGATAGTTACTATTTTATCATCTTCGCCATCGTCCCGCCGCACTGTAACGTGCGCAAAAAAACGGGCCAATTGTGACTGAATCGTGGCAATAGCGTTACCTGCTTCAAACTTTGGTGAACTGCTCCCCGCCGACAAAAGCCGATCCCTTGACGCCCCGATCATTTGCTCTAGAGTGTAAATTCGTGGCTGGTGGTCTTTTAACCACCCCTTGTCCACCCTGCTACCCGCCCACGGCGGGTGCGAATTCAGTTATTCATCTCACTTAAAATAGCGTTGCGAGGGATGTAAAAGCATGGAGACGGGTACTGTTAAATGGTTTAACAACGCCAAAGGCTTTGGCTTCATCTGCCCAGCCGGCGGTGGCGAAGATATTTTCGCGCATTATTCCACCATCAAGATGGATGGTTACAGAACGTTGAAGGCAGGCCAGCAGGTCAGCTTCGACGTGCATCAAGGGCCAAAAGGGAACCATGCCAGTCTGATTGTGCCGGTGGAAAGCGAGGCGCTGTCCTGAACGCCTCCAGCAGCGTCGCGCTGCATTGACCCTGACTGCGATAAAAATGCCAGCCGCCGTGTGACTGGCATTTTTTATGCCTTTTACTTACTCGCGCGCCAGCGCATCGATCGGATTCAGCCGCGCGGCATTGCGCGCCGGCAGATAGCCGAACACCACGCCGATGCCGGTGGAACAGAGGAACGCGCTCAGCAACGCCGCCGGCGGGAAGCTGATCTGCCAGCCCGGCAATACCAACTGCACCGCCAGGCCAATGGCGAACGACAGCGTAATCCCCAGCGCGCCCCCCACCAGGCAGACCAACACCGCCTCGATCAAGAACTGCTGCAACACGTCGCCGGAACGGGCGCCCACCGCCATGCGGATGCCGATCTCGCGCGTGCGCTCGGTCACCGACACCAGCATGATGTTCATCACGCCGATGCCGCCGACCACCAGCGAAATCACCGCCACCAGCGTCAGGAACAGCTGCAGCGTGCGGGTGGTTTTCTCCGCGGTTTGCACCAGACTGTCCATGTTATAGGTGAAAAAGTCCTTCTTGCCGTGACGCAGCGTCAACAGGCGCGACAGTTGCTGCTCCGCTTCCTTGCTGTCGTAACCGTCACGGATGCGCACGGTGATCGAGTCGAAATAGCTGTTGCCCATCAGCCGGTTGGCCATGGTGCTGTACGGCACCCACACGTTCAGCGTCTTGCTGCTGCCGAACATCGACTGCTTCTCCTTGGCCACGCCGACCACCGTCGCCGGCATGTTGCCCACCAGGATAACTTCCCCCACCACGTTCTTCTGGTGCGGGAACAGCCGCCGTTGGGTATTGGCGTCGATCACCACCGTTTGCGCCTGCGACTGCACCTGCATCGGATCGATGCCGACGCCCTGGGTAAAGCTCATGCCGTACACGCGGAAGAACTGCTCGCTGACGCCGTTGACGTTGGCCGCCGCATCAACGTTGCCCAGGCGCAGCCGCATGCTGCTGCTGATGCTCGGCGACAGCGCGCTGATGTACGGCTGTTCGCGCAGCGCGTCGAGATCGCCGTATTTCAACGATTGCCGATAGGTCGGATCGTCGTCGCCGAAATCCTTGCCGGGATAGATATCGACGGTATTGGTGCCGATGGATTTGATGTCCGCCAGCACCATCTGCTTGGCGGCGTCGCCGATCACCAGGATCGACACCACCGAGGCGATGCCGATAATGATGCCGAGCATGGTCAGCGCGGTGCGCATCTTGTTGGCCGCCATCGCGCGCCAGGCCATGATCAGCGCTTCGCGGAAACGGCCGCCCATCTGCCGCCAGGAAGGCGCCGTTGCGGCCAGCGCCAGCGGCTTGGCCTGCACACTCTCCGGCGGCGCCGGGCGCGAGTCGGCGATGATCTCGCCGTCGCGGATTTCGATGATTCGCTCCGCCTGGCGCGCCACCGCCGGATCGTGAGTCACCAGGATCACCGTGTGCCCCTGGGCGCACAGCTGTTTGAGGATCGCCATCACCTCTTCGCCGGAATGGCTGTCGAGCGCGCCGGTCGGCTCATCCGCCAGGATCACCTGCCCGCCGTTCATCAACGCGCGGGCGATACTGACGCGCTGCTGCTGGCCGCCGGAAAGCTGGCTCGGCCGATAGTTGACGCGCTCCCCCAGCCCCAACCGCCTCAACAGCGCCTCCGCCCGTTCGCGCCGCGCCGCTTTGCCCAGCCCGGCGTACACCGCCGGCACCTCGACGTTGTGCGCCGCGCTCAGGTGCGGCAGCAGATGGTAGCGTTGAAAGATAAAGCCGAAATGCTCACGCCGCAGCTGCGCCAGCGCATCGTCGCTCAGCGTCGCCACATCTTGCCCGGCCACCCGATACACGCCGGCGCTCGGCTTGTCCAGACAGCCGAGAATGTTCATCAGCGTCGATTTGCCGGAGCCGGAGGCCCCCATGATCGCCACCATTTCACCGGCATCGATGCTCAGGCTGATCCCCTTCAGCACCTCGACCGTCTGCTCGCCGGAACGGTAGCTGCGGCGAATGCCGCTCAGCTGCAACAGCGCCGCCATCAGCCGGCCTCCACGCCGCCGCGGCTGACGATCACCTCATCACCCGCCTCAAGCCCGCGGAGGATCTGCACGTCGATATTGTTGCGCAGGCCGATGGCCACCTCGCGCTTCTCTTCCTTGCCCTGTTTCAACACCGAGACGTGGTAGCGATTGTCGGCGATCTGATCGCCCAGCGCCGCCAGCGGGATCACCAGCGCCTGCTGAACGCCGGCCAGCTGAATATGCACCTGCGCCGTCATTTGCAAGCGCAGCAACCTTTCCGGGTTGGGCACTTCGAAACGCGCGTAATAGAAGATGGCGTTGTTGACCTTTTCCGGCGTCGGCTGGATGTCTTTCAGCACGCCGTCGAAGCGCCGGGTCGGATCGCCCAGCACCGTGAACCAGGCCTTCTGACCCGGCTTGAGGTTAATGACGTCGGCCTCCGAGACCTGCGCCTTCACCAGCATGGTGCCGAGATCCGCCAGCGTCAGAATGTTCGGCGCCTGCTGCGCCGCGATCACCGTCTGGCCCTGCAGCGTGGTGATCTGCACCACGTCGCCATCCATCGGCGCTTCGATGCGGGTGTAGGCCAGGTTGATCTTGGCGGTGTCCAGGCTGGCCTGATTCCGCGCGATCTGCGCATTGATGGTGCCCACCTGCGCCTTCTTCACCGCCAGCTGCGTCGCCGCCTGATCCAAATCCTGACGCGACACCGCCTGCAGCCTGGCCAGCGCCTGGTTGCGCTGCAGCGTGACCGCCGCCAGCTGCTGTTCCGCCTGCGCCTGCAGCAGCTGCGCATGCAGTTCGCGCAGCGTCGCCTCGCCTTCGCGGATGCTGTTCTGCGCCTGTTGCGGATCGATAACCCCCAGCAACTGGCCTTTTTTCACCTTGTCGCCGATCTCGACATACAGTTTTTCCAACTGCCCGCTGACCTGCGCGCCGACGTCAACCTTGCGCACCGCGTCCAGCTGGCCGGTCGCCAACACGTTCTGCTGCAGATCGCGCTGGGTGACCTTCACCGTTTTGAAATCGGTTGGCGCCGGATGGCGAAAGTGCCAAACGGCCGCCGCGGCAAGCGCCGCAATCACCGCCAGAACGAGTATCCAGCGGCGTTTATGTCCTTTAAACCCTGTCAAAATGGACCTGCCTGTGCTTGTGAATATCCACCGCCCATTGCGGCGGCGGAGCTAAATTAGCATGCAACGTAGGGAATAACTAAACCTTAGCTCAACACAATGTGGAGACACGCCTGGTTACAGTTCAGCATTGAACTCCCGTTTAGTGAAACCTTGATGAAATATCGCCATTCAACACAGCCAAGGATTTCATCATGTCACAGCTCAGCTACCCACTCGCCTCCCCCCGGCCGCTTAACGGCTGGCAACTGATGACGGCGCTGATCAATGGCGAAAAGGCGCCAAGCAACGCCTGGAAAAAAACCTCGTTTCGCCTGAAGTTTCTCGGCCGTTCGCTGCTCAACTGGCGCACCACCAGCGGCCTGCTCAGTACCCTGGCCAGCAACCCGCTGCTGGAAGAGATCCTGAACGCGCAGCCGAACCTGCCGTGCAAGCTGCATCGCCCCTACCTGGCGGCCAACATGAGCAAGATCGAATGCTTGTTCGCCCTGCGCGATCATTACGATCTCATCGTGCAGCGCATGCCGCTGAAGATGCGTCTCGGCCACCTCGGCCCACAGCCTTTCGTGCTGGCCCGCGCGATGGGCAAAAACGAAGCGCCGATCTCGCTGGAACTGGCGGCGATCGACAAACTGAATAAGGAAGGGGAAGCCACGTTGCTGCTGCGCAACGCCAACGGCGTGATGCTGGCGGAAATCACCTTTGCGCTGATGCATTATCAGCAGCAGCCGACGCTGTTCATCGGCGGCCTGCAGGGCGCGAACCATGAGGTGCCGCACGCCGAGATCCAGCACACCACCAAGGAGTGTCACGGTCTGTTCCCTAAACGACTGGTGCTGGAAGGCGTTTGCACGCTGGCTCGGCATCTCGGCATCCGCCGGATCGTAGCCGTCGGCAATGCCACCCATATCTATCAAAACTGGCGTTACCAGAGCAAGAAGAAGGACCAACTGCACGCCGATTACGATCAGTTCTGGCTGTCGATGGGCGCCAAACCGCTCGACAGCGGCTATTTCCTGCTGCCCGAGCGCATCGCCCGCAAGCCGATCGAAGAGATTGCCAGCAAGAAGCGCGCCGAGTATCGCCGCCGCTATCAGTTGCTGGACGAACTGGAACAGGGATTGGCGGCGCATTTCTGCGCCCGATAACGCCCGGCGGGCCGTCAGTCCGCCCGGCCGCGCGCCAGCCAGATTACCCGTGAGAACATTTTCTTCAGCAGCGGCGGCACCGAGTCCGTGCCCCATTCGCCGGCCTGCATCGCGACCTCAATCGCCAGATCCGGCTTCGACGAGTGGTGAACCGCTTTCAGGATCACCTTGCGCACCGGCATCTGCGCGTTGAGCGGCACCGACGCCATTCGGTGATAAACCGGGCCGAACCCTTCACGGAACATGAAGTGCTCCATGTCCGGCGCCGGCAGCGCGGTCAGCCGATCGCGTTCGTTGTCTTCATGATTGTCCAGCAGGCTGCGCACGGTATTGGCGTACTTTTTGCCCGCCTCGTCGCCGTCCACCAACGCATGCCACTCGATACCCATACGGCGGGCGAAGCGCAGCAGCGGCTTCAGGCCGCACTGGGCGAATTCGATGACCCTCACCCCTTCCGCCTCGAAATGGTAGCCGCACTGGCGCGCCAGCTCGTTCAGCAGCCACACTTCGGTCTCGCCTTCCACCAGCAGCCAGCAGCGGGCGAACAGCGACGACGGCCGATTGAAACGGATGTGAAACGCGATGCGCCGCCCGTCTTCGGCGCTCAGCCCGCGCGGCCCGAGACGGTAGGTCGCAACCCGCCCCGACTCGCGCACCAGCCGGCAGACGTGCTCCACCGGCACCAGCGACACCAGTTCGCTGGAGTTGGTGGTGGTGATGCGCTGCAGCGGCAGCTGATTGAGCAGCCCCCAGGCCACCGACAGCATGATCGGATGCAGGCGAGTTTCCGGGTCCTCCACCAGCAGCAGCGGCCGGGCATGGGGATCCAGCTTGACGTCGCCCTTGGCCTGCAGCAGGGTGGAAAACATGCCCAGCAGGATCAGGCGCATGCTGCGGCTGTTCGGCTCGGCCACCATGCGGTTGATGCCGTCCAGCGCGCGCCAGGCGTCCTGCTCCGGTTCGCCGCCGCGGCGGCGCGGCCGCGTCACCTGTGAACTCTGCTCGGCGAAATAGTGCTCCAGCAGCTGCTGCATCGCCGCCAGCCCCTGACGCAGCTCACCGTTGGTCAACTTCTGCGGATTGCGCACCAGCTCGCGCGTCAGCTGATCCAACTGCTGCGCCAGCGCCTGGGTATCGGGTTTGCGTTCATCGCCGAGGCTGCTGGGGCGCAGGCGGCGAATAAAGCGCGCGTCGCGCAGGCGCAATACCGGATGGATGCGGATAATGGCGTGGGCCAGCTGTTCGATATGGTGCAGTTGAAAGGCGTTGCCGTCAGCGTCGAGAAAACCGCGCCAGGTGCACACCGTGCCGTCGTCGGCCAGCTCGCCCTCGCAGCGGAAATGAATGCGGCTCAGGCCATCTTCGCCCTTGACCCACAGCGGCGTCAGGTGGCGATAGCGCGGCAGGTGCGCATGGCCGATGTCTTTTTCGCAGAAGGTGAACACCACCTGCAGGTGGCGCTCTTTGGCCGCCTCCTCACCGGGAGGGAAATGGAAGTCGTGCGCTTCAAACCGATACAGTTTCTGCTCCGGTGCCAGCAGCAGCGTCAGCGCATCCAGCAGGCTGGATTTACCCCAGGCATTTTCGCCGAGCAACAGCGTGTTGTCGTCCAGCATCAGCGACAGCCGGTTAATGCCGCGAAAACCTACAATTTCGATACGCTCCAAGAACATCCGCCGCCTCCCGTGCGCGCCGTCGCCTCTTCAATGAGGTGACCTTCACAGAGCATGGTCAAAAAACCCCTTGCAGGTCAAGCGGCCAACGTCAAATCTGCCGCTTTACTCCGGCCGGGCTTTTGGTTAGCGTGTGCTCCTCGTCGGCGTTCGGCGCGCTTCAAAACTCAAGGACACAAGCTGCACCATGTACTCAGGACTGTTGATTATTCTGTTACCGCTGATTGTCGGTTACCTCATTCCCTTACGCCATCGCCCGCTGCTGGTGCTGATCAACCGGCTGCTCAGCTGGATGGTGTACGTGATCCTGTTTTTCATGGGTATCAGCCTGGCATTCATGGAAGATCTCAGCAGCAACCTGGTGCTGATCTTCCAGTACAGCGCGGTGTTCTTCTTCTGCATTCTCTGCGCCAACCTGCTGTTGCTGGCGCTGCTGGAGCGGCGCATGCCGTGGCGCAGCAGCCATAAACAGGAAAAGCTGCCTTCGCGCGTGCACATGGCGCTGGAGTCGCTCAAGCTGTGCGGCGTGGTGCTCGGCGGCTTCCTGCTCGGCCTGACGCAGTGGCAATGGCTGCAGTTCGCCCATAAAGGCAGCGAATATGCGCTGATCTTCCTGCTGTTGCTGGTCGGCATTCAGCTGCGCAACAGCGGCATGACGCTGCGCCAGATCGTGCTCAACCGCCGCGGCACGCTGGTGGCGTTGGTGGTGACCGTCGCGTCGCTGGCCGGCGGCGCGCTGGCGGCGCAGCTGCTGGGGTTGCCGGTCAAGGCCGGGCTGGCGATGGCCTCCGGCTTCGGCTGGTACTCGCTGTCCGGCATTCTGATCACCGACGCCTATGGCCCGGTGATGGGCAGCGCCGCGTTCTTCAACGATCTGGCGCGCGAGCTGGTGGCGATCATGCTGATCCCGACGCTGGTGCGCCGCAGCCGCTCCACCGCCCTCGGCCTGTGCGGCGCCACCTCGATGGACTTCACCTTGCCGGTGCTGCAGCGCAGCGGCGGACTGGACATGGTGCCCCCCGCCATCGTGCACGGCTTCCTGCTGAGCCTGCTGGCGCCGGTGCTGATCGCCCTGTTCTCCTGATCCTTTCCCCTGGGGGCCGCCCGGCCCCCAAAGCGTAATAATTCCCATCCGCACGGCAAAATTGCGCTAAATCAAACTTGCCCGCAGTAGTCGCACAAAAGCCTTTTGCAACCCCGATCGCCGATCTATGCTTTTAAACAAGCATTACAAATGCAACTTTAAAATAAAAGGAAGCGACTATGTTCTGTGTGCAATGTGAACAAACCATCCGTACCCCGGCAGGCAACGGCTGCGCGTATGCTCAGGGCATGTGCGGCAAAACGGCGGAAACCTCCGACCTGCAGGATCTGCTGGTGGCGGCGCTGCAGGGCCTCTCCGCCTGGGCGCTGCAGGCGCGTTCGCTGGGCATCGTCGACCACGAGATCGACAGCTTCGCCCCGCGCGCCTTCTTCTCCACCCTGACCAACGTCAACTTCGATTCCCAGCGCATCATCGGCTACGCGCGGGAAACTCTGCTGCTGCGCGACTCGCTGGCCGCCCGTTGCCGGTTGCTGGATGCCGGCGTGCGCGTCGATCACCCGATGGCGGCCCTGCAGCTGGCCGGTGACGATATGCCTGCGCTGCTGCAACAGGCGGCGCAGTTTGCCCTCAACAGCGACAAGGCCGAGGTCGGCGACGACGTACACGGTTTGCGCCTGCTGTGCCTGTATGGCCTGAAAGGCGCGGCGGCCTATATGGAACACGCGCACGTGCTCGGCCAGTTCGACGAGCAACTCTATGCCGACTACCACGCCTTTATGGCCTGGCTCGGCACCCGGCCGCGCGACGTCGACACCCTGCTGAACAACGCCATGGGCATCGGCAAGATGAACTTCAACGTGATGGCGATCCTCGATCGCGGCGAAACCCAGGCCTACGGCGATCCGCAGCCCAGCGCGGTCAACGTGCGCCCGGTGGCCGGGAAAGCCATTCTGATTTCCGGCCACGATCTCAAAGATCTGCGCATGCTGCTCGAGCAAACCGAAGGGCAAAACGTCAACGTTTACACCCACGGTGAAATGCTGCCGGCGCACGGCTATCCGGAACTGAAAAAATTCAAGCACCTGGTGGGCAACTACGGTAGCGGCTGGCAAAACCAGCAGACGGAATTCGCCAAATTCCCCGGCCCGATCGTGATGACCTCCAACTGCATCATCGATCCTAACGTCGGCAACTACGGCGATCGTATCTGGACCCGCAGCATCGTCGGCTGGCCGGGCGTCAACCATCTGGAAGGCGACGACTTCGGCGCCGTGATCCGCCAGGCACAGGGCATGAACGGCTTCCCTTACACCGAGATCGAACACCTGATCACCGTCGGCTTCGGCCGCCAGACGTTGCTGAACGCCGCCGACACGGTCATCGACCTGGTATCGCAGAAAAAACTGCGCCACGTCTTCCTGGTCGGCGGCTGCGATGGCAGCCGCGACGAGCGCAGCTACTTCACCGACTTCGCCCGCAGCGTGCCGCAAGACTGCCTGATCATGACGCTGGCCTGCGGCAAGTACCGTTTCAACAAGCTGGACTTCGGCACGCTGGAGGGGTTGCCGCGCCTGCTGGACGTCGGCCAGTGCAACGACGCCTACTCCGCCATCATGCTGGCGGTCAAGCTGGCGGACACGCTCGGCTGCAGCGTCAACGAGCTGCCGCTCAGTCTGGTGCTGTCGTGGTTTGAACAGAAGGCGATCGTCATTCTGCTGACGCTGCTGTCGCTGGGGGTGAAAAACATCGTCACCGGCCCGACCGCGCCGGGCTTCCTGACCGACAACCTGATGGCGATCCTCAACGAGAAATTCGGCCTGCGCCCGATCACTACCGTCGAGCAGGATATCACCGCGCTGCTCGCCTGATGCCGTTACGTTATGGGGCCGCCTGCGCCGGCCCCTTTGCTTTTTGAGGTGCCCCGATGACTCAACCCACTCCGCTTTGCCCGAATCGCATGCAGGTGCATTCCATCCAGCGTGAAACCGCCGACGTCTGGACGCTGAACCTGATCTGCGACGTTTTTTATCCTTACCAGGCCGGCCAGTTTGCGCTGGTCAGCATCCGCAACAGCGAGGAGACACTGCGCGCCTATACGCTCTCCTCCTCGCCCGGCCAGAGCCGCTTTCTCAGCATCAGCGTGCGCTGCCTGCCGGACGGCGTGGGATCGCGTTGGCTGACGCAAGAGGTCAAGCCCGGCAACACGCTGTGGCTGTCCGACGCGCAGGGCGAATTCAGCTGCGAGCGCCACCCGGCCGATCGTTATCTGATGCTGGCCGCCGGCTGCGGCGTGACGCCGATCGTCTCGATGTGCCGCTGGCTGACCGCCAACCGTCCGGCCTGCGATATCGTCGCGATCGTTAACGTGCGCACTCCCGCCGACACGATCTTCGCCGATCAATGGCGCGCGCTGTGCGCCGCCCATCCGCAGCTGCGCCTGACGCTGATGGCCGAGCAGGATCTGCAGCCCGGCTACCTCAGCGGCCGCATCGATGAACAGACGCTGCGGCAGGCGGCGCCGGATATCGCCGAACGCACGGTGATGACCTGCGGCCCTGCGCCCTACATGGATCAGGTGGAGCAGCTGTGCCGCCGGCTCGGCGTGCCGGCCGAGCGTTTCCATAAAGAGCAGTTCCACACGCCGACGGCGCAGGCCGACGCCACCGAAGGGCTGACGCTGCGCGCCGCGCGCCCGCTGCGCGAATTCCGCGTACCGGTTGGCAGCACGCTGCTGGCGGCGATGGAGGCCCACGCCCTGCCGGTCAACGCCGCCTGCCGCGCCGGGGTGTGCGGCTCGTGCAAAACCCGCATCCTCGAGGGCGACTACACCACCACCAGCACCATGACGCTGAGCGCGGAAGAGATAGCGCAAGGCTACGTGCTGGCCTGCAGTTGCCAGCTGCAGGGCGACGTCACGCTGGCGTGATCCCCTGGCCCCATCGCCGCGATGGGGCATTTATCGGCAAGCTCCCCGCGGCCAGCCCGGTTACACTTTTCCCCGTCCTACGCTCTTTACCCTTCCTGACCGCATCTCGTCCACAGCCGGTAAGCTATGCTTGCAGTTGTTCTGCTGCCACTCACCGGATCGAGTCCACATCGTTTTTCAAACCTTGTTTGGGGGAACCATGAAGCAAACCGTAGCCACACTGATCGCCAAAACGCTGGATCAAGCCGGCGTAAAACGCATTTGGGGCGTGACCGGCGATTCGCTCAACGGCCTTAGCGACAGCCTGCACCGCATGGGCACCATCGAATGGCTGGGCACCCGCCATGAAGAGGTGGCCGCCTTCGCCGCCGGCGCCGAAGCCCAGCTTACCGGCCAGTTGGCGGTGTGCGCCGGTTCCTGCGGCCCCGGCAACCTGCACCTGATCAACGGCCTGTTCGACTGCCACCGCAACCATGTGCCGGTGCTGGCGATCGCCGCACACATCCCTTCCAGCGAAATCGGCAGCGGCTACTTCCAGGAAACCCATCCGCAGGAGCTGTTCCGCGAATGCAGCCACTATTGCGAGCTGGTCTCCAACCCGGAACAGCTGCCGCGCGTGCTGGAGATCGCCATGCGCAAGGCGATCCTCAATCGCGGCGTCTCGGTGGTGGTCTTGCCGGGCGACGTGGCGCTGCGCATGGCGCCGGAAGACGCGACCCTGACCTGGCATACCCCGGCGCTGCCGCTGGTGCAGCCGCCGATGAGCGAGTTGAACAAGCTGGCGGAAACACTGAACAAGGCGAAGAACATCACCCTGATGTGCGGCAGCGGCTGCGCCGGCGCGCATGATGAAGTAGTCAAGCTGGCCGAGCTGCTGCAGGCGCCGGTGGTGCACGCGCTGCGCGGCAAAGAGCATATCGAATGGGATAACCCCTACAGCGTCGGCATGACCGGGCTAATCGGCTTCTCCTCCGGCTACCACGCGATGATGAACGCCGACACGCTGGTGCTGCTCGGCACCCAGTTCCCCTATCGCGCGTTCTACCCCACCAACGCCAACATCATTCAGATCGACATCAACCCCGGCAGCATCGGCGCGCACTGCCCGGTCAATATGGCGCTGGTGGGCGATATCCACACCACCCTCACCGCCCTGCTGCCGCAGCTGGAACCGAAGCGCGACCGGGCGTTCCTCGACAAGGCGCTGGAACATTACCGCAACGCGCGCAAGGATCTCGACGGGCTGGCGACCGCCAACGACGACCAGCCGATCCACCCGCAGTATCTGGCGCAGCAGCTCAGCCAGTACGCCAGCGACGACGCCATCTTCACCTGCGACGTCGGCACGCCGACGGTGTGGGCCGCCCGCTACGTGAAAATGAACGGCAAGCGCCGCCTGCTCGGTTCGTTCAACCACGGTTCGATGGCCAACGCCATGCCGCAGGCGATCGGCGCTCAGGCCACCGCGCCGGATAAACAGGTGATCGCCATGTGCGGCGACGGCGGCTTCACCATGCTGATGGGGGATTTCCTGTCGCTGGCGCAGCTCAAGCTGCCGGTGAAAATCGTGGTGTTCAACAACAGCGTGCTGGGATTCGTGGCGATGGAGATGAAGGCCGGCGGCTACCTGACCGACGGCACCGACCTGCATAATCCGGACTTCGCGGCGATCGCCAACGCCGCCGGCATCAAGGGCATCCGCGTGGAAAAAGCCTCCGATCTGGACGGCGCGCTGCAGGAGATGTTGGCGCATCCCGGCCCGGCGCTGCTGGACGTGGTCACCGCCAAGCAAGAGCTGGCGATGCCGCCGCAGATCAAGTTCGAACAGGCGAAAGGCTTCAGCCTGTACATGCTGCGCGCCATCATCAACGGCCGCGGCGACGAAGTGGTTGAACTGGCGAAAACCAACTGGCTGCGTTAAGCAAGCTGCCCCGGTAAAATAAAGGGTATATGATGCCATGTACCCTTTTCCTCTCCCTTACATTCCAGGAACCCTATGCTTATCGATCTACGCAGCGACACCGTTACCCGCCCCAGCGCCGCCATGCGCCAGGCGATGGCTCAGGCAGAGGTCGGCGACGACGTCTACGGCGATGACCCGACGGTCAACGCGCTGGAGGCCGAGGCGGTGCGCCTGTCAGGCAAAGAAGCGGCATTGTTTCTGCCCAGCGGCACCCAGGCCAACCTGGTGGCGCTGCTGAGCCACTGCCAGCGCGGCGATGAATACCTGGTCGGTCAGCAGGCGCACAACTACAAATACGAAGCCGGCGGCGCAGCGGTGCTGGGCAGCATTCAGCCGCAGCCGATCGAGGCCGACGCCGACGGCACGTTGCCGCTGGACAAGCTCGCCGCCGCCATCAAACCCGACGACATCCACTTCGCCCGCACCCGGCTGCTGAGCCTGGAAAACACCATCAGCGGCAGAGTCTTGCCGCAGGCCTACCTGCAGCAGGCGTGGCAGTTTACCCGCGAGCGGCAGCTGGCGCTGCATATCGACGGCGCGCGCATCTTCAACGCCGCCGTGGCGCTGAACCTGCCGCTGAAAGAGATCGTGCAATACTGCGACACCTTCACCATTTGCCTGTCGAAAGGGTTGGGCGCGCCGGTCGGATCGCTGCTGTGCGGCAGCGAGGCCTTCATTCAGCGTGCGCTGCGCTGGCGTAAGATGACCGGCGGCGGGCTGCGTCAGGCCGGCATCCTGGCGGCGGCCGGCCTCTACGCGCTGGAGCATAACGTTGCGCGGCTGCGCGAAGACCATGACAACGCGGCCTGGCTGGAGCAACAGCTGCGGCAGATCGGCGTGGAGATCGCCGCTCCCGGCGCGCAGACCAACGTGCTGTACCTGCGCCAACCACCGGCGCTGGCGGCCAAATTCGGTCCGTGGATGCGCGAACGCGGCGTGCTGATCAGCAGTGGCCCGCTGACGCGCATTCTGACCCACCTCGACGTCAGCCGTCAGGATCTGCAGCGGGTGGTCGAACTGTGGCGGGAGTTTCTTCAGCAGCACGCCTGATCGCTTGGGGCGCAGGCCGCGCCCCGCAATCAGAAAATCCAGCGGCCGTAAACCCAGTACCACAGCCCCAGCACCGCCGCCAGGTTGAGCGCGACGCTGAGGATGAACCAGGTTTTAAACGGCTGTTTCTGGGTTTTGTGGCGAAACAGCTGCTGCGCCAGCAATGCACCCAACCACCCGCCCAGCGCGCCGAACAGCAACAGCGTCGTCTCCGGCACCCGTCGCCACCCTTTGCGCGCCGCCAGCTTATCGCCGCCGTAGATCAGAAACGTCAGCAGGTTCGCCAGCAGCAACCCCATCCACACCGGATGCGGCGAGAACAAACTGGCGATCAGCGCCAGGCCCAGCAGGGCGTAACAAATCACATTGAGCTTCATGACATCCGGTCTTCGTTCGATAAGGGGCGCGTAGTGTGAACCTGCGTCGCGGCGGATGCAACCGGCTTATACCCATACAAAAAGTGCATTTAAACCCTGAATTTGGCATCCTGTCGTTCTGCGACTCTTTCACCGCACAAGGCGGCCCGATGATACCCCAACGCGTACTGGTTCTTGGAGCCAGCGGCTATATAGGCCAGAACCTGATCCCGCACCTGATCGAACAGGGGCACCAGATTACCGCCGCCGCGCGGCGCATCGAGTGGCTGCAGGAGCAGAACTGGCCGCAGGTCAACTGCCTGTATGTCGATCTGTACCGCCCGGACACCCTGAGCGCGGCGCTGTGGGAAATCGATACGCTGTACTATCTGGTGCACGCGATGGGCGACGGCGACGACTTTATCGAAAAGGAGCGCCAGGCGGCGGAAAATCTGCGCGACGCGCTGCGCAATGCCGGCGTCAGGCAGGTGATCTTCCTTGGCGCGCTGCAGCCGAACGACGACAGTTCGCCGCACCTGGTGGCCCGCCGCCTGACCGGCGAGATCCTGCGCCAAAGCGGCGTACCGGTCACCGAGCTGCGCGCCGGCATCATCGTTGGCCCCGGCTCGGCAGCGTTCGAAGTGATGCGCGACATGGTCTATAACCTGCCGGTGCTGACACCGCCGCGCTGGGTGCGTTCGAAATCGTCGCCGGTGGCGCTGGAGAACCTGCTGGTTTATCTGGCCGATCTGCTGGCGCATCCGGCGCAGGAACACCGCATCTTCGATGTCGCCGGGCCGGAATACCTCAGCTATCAGGACATGTTCCAACGCTTTATCGCCATCAGCGGCAAACGGCGCTGGCTGATCCCGATCCCCTTGCCGACGCGGCTGATTTCGGTGTGGTTCATCAGCCTGATCACCTCGGTGCCGACGCCGATCGCCCGCGCGTTGATCCAGGGGTTGAAGCACGATCTGCCCGCCGACGGCCGGCCGCTGCAAGCCTTGATCCCGCAGCGTCTGCACACTTTTGATCAGGCGGTCACCGCCACGCTGCAGCGCGAACTGGAAGTGGTCGACTCCGCCGACTGGGGCTACGATCCGGCGGCGCGGGCTCGCTGGCGCCCTGGCTACGGCTACTACCCCAAACAGGCCGGTTGCGCGCTGGACACCGCCGCCTCCAGCCAGGCCCTGTGGCAAACGGTGCAGCAGTTGGGAGGCGAAGAAGGCTATTTCTACGCCAATATCCTGTGGCGGATCCGCGCCCGCATGGACGACATGATCGGCAACGGCGTGGTCTATGGCCGCCCGGCGCGCGCGGCCCTGGCGCTGGGTGACGAGATCGACGGCTGGAAAGTGATTACCCTGAAGCCGCTGCGGCAGCTGGCGCTGCTGTTCGGCATGAAGGCGCCCGGCCTGGGGCGGCTGAGCTTCACCATCACCGATCGCGGCGATCGCCGCACGCTGGACGTGCGCGCCTGGTGGCACCCGGCCGGCTTCAGCGGGCTGCTGTATTGGTTCGCCATGATGCCCGCGCATCTGTTTATTTTTCGCGGCATGGCGAAGCGCATCGCCGAGCTTGCCGAGAACCTGGACCGCCAACAGCGCTGAACGGCGCTCATTTGTCGATCAACCGCACAGTTTGCCGCTGTGCTTCGGGGCTTTCCGATTGCATAGCGCACGAAATCACGGAAGAATGGCATCTTATTTGCTGGGAGCGCCGCAAGCGCCCGCCGGTATTCCGATTTTGGGTGAGAATAGAGTCCGTTATGAAGGTATTGGTCACCGGTGCCACCAGTGGGTTAGGCCGTAACGCCGTTGAATATCTGCGCCGTCAGGGCATCAAAGTGCGCGCCACCGGCCGCAACCAGGCGATGGGCGGCCTGCTGGAAAAAATGGGCGCGGAGTTCATTCATGCCGATCTCACCAATCTGATCTCTTCGCAGGCCAAGGCGATGCTGGCGGATGTCGACGTGCTGTGGCACTGCTCCAGCTTTACCTCGCCCTGGGGCACCGAAGAAGCCTTCGAGCTGGCCAACGTGCGCGCCACTCGCCGCCTTGGTGAATGGGCGGCGGCCTATGGCGTGGCGCAGTTCATTCACATCTCTTCCCCGGCGATCTATTTCGATTACCACCATCACCGCAACGTAACCGAAGACTTCCGCCCGCAGCGCTACGCCAATGAGTTCGCGCGCAGCAAGGCCGCCGGCGAGCAGGTGATCCAGCAGTTGGCGCTGTCCAATCCGCAGACCCATTTCACCATTCTGCGCCCGCAGGGATTGTTCGGGCCGCACGACAAGGTGATGCTGCCGCGGCTGCTGCAGATGATCAAACGCTACGGCAACCTGCTGCTGCCGCGCGGCGGCGCGGCGATGGTGGACATGACTTACCTAGAGAATGCGGTGCACGCCATGTGGCTGGCGACGCTAAAAGAAGACACGCCGTCCGGCCGCGCCTACAACATCACCAACCAGCAGCCGCGCCCGCTTCGCACCGTGGTGCAGCAGCTGATCGACGATCTGGGCATGAAGTGCCGCATCCGCTCCGTCCCCTACCCGATGCTCGACATGATGGCGCGCGGCATGGAGCGCCTGGGCAGCAAAAGTGAAAAGGAGCCGGTGTTGACCCACTACGGCGTCGCCAAACTCAACTTCGACCTCACGCTCGATACCACCCGCGCGCAGCAAGAGCTGGGCTATCAGCCGATCGTCTCGCTGGAAGAAGGCATCGCGCGCACCGCCCGCTGGCTGAAAGATCACGGCAAACTGCACGGCCTGTAATCAACGCCACGCGCCGTACTTCACCAGCAGCGCATCGATAATCGCCTCACTCTCTGCATCCGGCTCACCGCGAACATCGTCGGGCCGGAAATGCATCTGAAACGCCGCCAGCACATTGCGCTGCTGCCGCGCATCCCATGACGAATCAACCGCGTAGCCATAACGCGCCAGCTTTTCGAGCAGCGGCGCCAGCGGCACCGGCGCCTGTCTGTCGCGCCCCGCCAGCAGTCGCTGCACGTCTGCCTCGTCCGGCCAGGCGCCGATGCCGGCCTGCGCCAGTTGCCGCCAGGGGAACAGCGGGCCGGGATCCTGTTTGCGCTGCGGCGCAATGTCGCTGTGCCCCACCACGTCCTGCGGCTGGATGCCATAGCGTTGGATGATGTCGCGGCTCAGCGGAATCAGCACGGCGATCTGCTCCGCCGTGTAGGGCTGCCAGTGGGTGAACAGCATGCTGCGGGTGAACCCCTTGTTGACGATTTCGATGCCGATCGAGGTGTCGTTGAGATTGCTGCGCCCTCGCCAGCCGCTGGCGCCGGCATGCCAGGCGCGCATCGCTTCCGGCACCAGCCGGTACACCGTCGGTTTGCCGTGTTCACGCTGCGGATGCGCCGGCAACAGATAGTGCGCGCTGACGTGTTCATCGGTCAGCGTTTTCAGCGATGAATGGAAATCTTCCGCCGTGTAGTGCATCACCAGAAAGCGAATGCGCCGATCGGCGCCCTGCGCCTGATGCAAGGTTTCGAGCTGGTAAGCGCCGCGATCGACGAGCGTGTCCTGCTGCGGATTTTGGCACCCAGCCAACAGCGCGGCGGCGATGATCCCTGGCCAAATTTTCACTTATCCTCCCTGTGGTTTGGTGATTTGATCTAACGTTAACGTTAAGCAATAGTCGCCACGGAAGCCACCCGCCGACAAAGTAAAAACGCCCCGGCGTGAGCCAGGGCGTTAAGGCATGGGATTAGCGGCTGACTTTCACCGCGGTGCCGCTGACGGTCACCATCAGCATGCTGCCGTCTTTGCCAACGGTTTCATAATCGATATCAATGCCGACCACCGCGTTGGCGCCCAGCTCTTTCGCCTGATCTTCCAGTTCTTCGAACGCGATCAGGCGCGCCTTGCGCAGCTCTTTCTCGTAAGCGCCCGAACGGCCGCCGACGATATCGCGCACGCCAGCGAAGAAATCACGAAAAATGTTGGCGCCGAGAATCGCTTCGCCGGTGACGACGCCGCAGTATTCAGTGATGGTAAACCCTTCCAGGGTCGGGGTAGTTGAAAGCTGCATCAGAACTCCTTGTTTGATTAATTCAACGTATCTATGACCAGAAGATTGACATTATGTTCGCTTAATCAATGGCACGCAGTACGAATGCAAGGCCAAAAAACGCATTTATACTGTAAGCTATCGGTCTTCATGGTAGAGACTTTCACATAAGGTAATAAGATGAAAACAAAAACGATTGCGGCTGTTTTACCCTTAGCGCTGTTGCTGAGTGCCTGTACCACGGTGGAACCGGCATACAAGGATATCGGCACCCGCAGCGGCAGCTGTGTGGAAGGCGGCCCGGATACGGTCGCGCAAAAGTTCTATGACCTGCGCATCCAGCAGGGCGCCGGCCTGCCGGACAGCAACCGCCTGGCGCAGCTGCAGCCTTATCTGAGCAAAGTGCTGTATCAGGATCTGGTCAGCACTGCTCAAAACCCGGGCAAGCATCAGATTACCGGCGATCTGTTCTCCGGCAATGCGCAGGGGCCAAGCAGCGCATCCGTCGCCAGCGCCTCGACCATTCCCAACACCGATGCGAAGAACATCCCGCTGCGCGTTGACCTGAGCTACCAGAAAGACGCCAACAGCACCGTGAACTGGCAGGACGAAGTGCTAATGGTGCGCGAAGGCACCTGCTGGGTGGTTGATGATATTCGCTACCTGAATGTTCCTGCGCACGCCACCAACGGCAGCGTACGCCAGGTGCTGGAAAACCAGTAACCCGCTTCCCCCGGCCGACGCGGGCTGGCCGCGTCGGTCATCCCGCCGCCCGTCTACCGCTCGAATTTCGTCCAATAGAAAAAATTTCGCTACCGATCTCACAGCCTGCGCCACAAATCCCCTCCCTCGGCTTGAGTCGCGGTATCTTGTGCTAATCTTTTACTGTCCCGCCGCACACTCATAAATTTTAACGCACAAAGATTGCATAAGTATTCTGTGGAAGTTAACATTTGCGGCATCAATGTCTATTCAATTCTGGCGCATGAGTATTCAACTTAACGGTATCAATTGCTATTACGGCGCTCACCAGGCGCTGTTTGACATCACGCTGGAATGTCCAGCCGGGGAAACCCTGGTGCTGCTTGGCCCAAGCGGCGCCGGGAAAAGTTCATTGCTGCGGGTGCTGAACCTGCTGGAAATGCCGCGTTCGGGCCAACTGCAGATCGCCGGCAACCAATTCGACTTCAGGCAAGCGCCGGGCGAGAAAGCCATTCGCGAACTGCGCCAAAACGTCGGCATGGTGTTCCAGCAATACAACCTGTGGCCTCACCTCACCGTGGTTCAGAACCTGATCGAGGCACCTTGCCGCGTACTGGGTCTGACCAAGGCTCAGGCGATGGAGCGCGCCGACAAGCTGCTCAAGCGTCTGCGCCTGACCGACTTCGCCGATCGCTTCCCGCTGCACCTTTCCGGTGGCCAGCAGCAGCGCGTGGCGATCGCCCGCGCCCTGATGATGGAGCCGCAGGTATTGCTGTTCGATGAACCGACCGCAGCGCTGGATCCGGAAATTACCGCCCAGATCGTCAGCATCATTCGCGAACTGGCCGGCACCGGCATCACGCAGGTGATCGTCACCCACGAAGTGGAAGTGGCGCGCAAAACCGCCAGCCGCGTGGTGTACATGGAAAACGGCCACGTAGTGGAGCAAGGCGACAGCAGCCACTTCACGCAGCCGCGGACCACCGAGTTTGCCAACTACTTATCACACTAACAATTAACTTGCTGTAATTTGGGGAGTTTGCGATGAAAAAACTAATAATCGCCGCCGTTCTGGCCGGCATCAGCGTTTCCGCCTCCGCAGCCGAAACCATCCGTTTCGCTACCGAAGCCTCCTATCCTCCGTTTGAATTTATTGACGCCGGCAACAAGATTCAGGGTTTTGATGTCGATCTGGCCAACGCGCTGTGCAAAGAAATGCAGGCCGAGTGTACCTTCACCAACCAGGCGTTCGACAGCCTGATCCCAAGCCTGAAGTTCAAGCGTTTCGATGCGGTGATGGCCGGTATGGACATTACGCCGGAGCGTGAGAAGCAGGTGCTGTTCACCAAGCCTTACTACGATAACTCGGCGCTGTTCATCGCGCAGAAAGGAAAAATCGCTGACGTGGCGGCGCTGAAAGGCAAGAAAGTCGGCGTGCAAAACGGCACCACCCACCAGAAATACCTGACCGACAAGCACCCGGAAATCACCACCGTGCCTTACGACAGCTACCAGAACGCCATTTTGGATCTGAAGAACGGCCGCGTTGATGCGGTGTTCGGCGATACCGCGGTGGTCAACGAGTGGCTGAAGCAGAATGACGCGCTGGCGGCAGTGGGCGCCAAAGTGACCGACAAAGACTACTTCGGCACCGGCCTTGGCATCGCGGTGCGCCAGAAGAACACCGATCTGCAGGGCAAGTTCAACGCCGCTCTGGACAAGATCAAGCAGGATGGGACCTATGAAACCATCTACAAAAAATGGTTCCAGCAGTAATACGCCCAAATGAATGAATTACAACCTTTAGCAAGCGCCGCCGGCATGACCGTCGGCCTTGCCGTTTGCGCCCTGATCCTCGGGCTGATTCTGGCGATGCTGTTCGCCGTATGGGAATCGTCCCGCTGGAAAGCGGTCAGCTGGCTCGGCACCGCCTGGGTGACCGTGTTGCGCGGCCTGCCAGAAATCTTGGTGGTGCTGTTTATCTATTTCGGCTCGTCGCAGCTGCTGCTGATGCTCTCCGACGGCTTTACCCTCAACCTCGGTCTGTTCCAGCTGCCGATTCAGTTGGCGATCGACAATTTCGAAGTCAGCCCGTTCCTGTGCGGGGTGATCGCTCTGGCCCTGCTCTATTCCGCCTACGCCTCGCAGACGCTGCGCGGCGCGCTCAAAGCGGTGCCGCAGGGGCAGTGGGAATCCGGTCAGGCGCTTGGACTGAGTAAGGCGGCGATCTTCTTTCGCCTGATCATGCCGCAGATGTGGCGCCACGCCCTGCCCGGCCTCGGCAATCAGTGGCTGGTGCTGTTGAAAGACACCGCGCTGGTGTCGCTGATCAGCGTGAACGATCTGATGCTGCAAACCAAGAGCATCGCTACCCGCACCCAGGAGCCTTTTACCTGGTATGTGATCGCCGCGGCCATCTACCTGCTGGTGACGCTGTTCAGCCAATACGTCATCAAACGCATTGAGCTGCGCGCCACGCGCTTTGAGCGGGGGCCGGCCTGATGATTGAATATTTGCCGGAGATCCTCAAAGGGTTGCACACCAGCCTGACGCTGACCGTCGCCGCGCTGATCGTCGCGCTGGTGCTGTCGCTGCTGCTGACGGTGATCCTGACGCTGAAAACGCCGATCCTGACGCCGCTGGTCAAGGCCTATGTGACGCTGTTCACCGGCACGCCGCTGCTGGTGCAGATCTTCCTGATCTACTACGGCCCCGGCCAGTTCCCGGCGATCCGCGACTACCCTTGGCTGTGGAACCTGCTGTCGCAGCCCTGGCTGTGTGCGATGATAGCGCTGGCGCTGAACAGCGCGGCCTACACCACGCAGTTGTTCTACGGCGCGGTGCGCGCCATTCCCGCCGGGCAGTGGCAATCGTGCGAAGCGCTTGGCATGTCGCGCCGGCAGACGCTGCGCATTCTGCTGCCGTTCGCCTTCAAGCGCGCGCTGTCGTCTTACTCCAACGAAGTGGTGCTGGTGTTCAAAAGCACCTCGCTGGCCTATACCATCACGCTGATGGAAGTGATGGGCTACAGCCAGCTGATGTACGGCCGCACCTACGACGTGATGGTGTTCGGCGCCGCCGGCCTGGTGTACCTGTGCGTCAACGGCCTGCTGACGCTGCTGATGCGCCTGGTGGAGCGTCGCGCGCTGGCGTTTGAGCGTCGCAACTGAGGCCGCCGCCCCCATAAGCCCCGCCATTGTGCGGGGCTTTTTTTATCCTCAAGGCAATACTTAATCATTTATATTGCATTTTAATTCACTCAATGGCAGGGTTAACAACAGGCATTCGCGCAAAAACCTCTGGCGATTACCAGTAAAAACAAACGATAGCGAATAATCACTTTCAGGATCCAGACAGGAGCTCTACGCATGAAAAAACTGCTGCTTGCCGCGACGATGTTAGCCGGGATGACCTTTAACGCCACCGCGGCCGAAACCATCCGCTTCGCCGCCTCCGCCACCTACCCACCGTTCGAATCGCTCGACGCCAACAACCAGATCGTCGGCTTCGATATCGATCTGGCCAACGCGCTGTGCAAGCAAATGCAGGCGCAGTGCACCTTCACCAACCAGGCGTTCGACAGCCTGATCGCCGCGCTGAAATTCAAGAAATACGATGCGGTGATTTCCGGCATGGATATCACGCCGGAGCGCAGCAAACAGGTCGCTTTCACCCAGCCTTACTACGCCAACTCGGCGATCGTGATCGCGCAAAAAGGCAAGTTCAGCTCGCTGGCGGATCTGAAAGGCAAAAAGCTCGGCATGGAAAACGGCACCACCCACCAGAAATACATGCAGGACAAGCATCCGGAGATTAACACCGTTTCTTACGACAGCTACCAGAACGCCATTCTGGAGCTGAAAAACGGCCGCATCGACGGCGTGTTCGGCGACACCGCCGTGGTGAACGAATGGCTGAAAACCAACCCGCAGCTGGCGCCGGTGGGCGAGCACATCACCGATGCGCAATACTTCGGCACCGGTCTCGGCATCGCGGTGCGCCCAGACAACCAGGCGCTGCTGGCCAAGCTGAACGCCGCGCTGGACGCCATCAAGGCCGACGGCACCTACAAAGCCATCAACGACAAGTGGTTCCCGCAGTAAGTCCGCGTGTGGAGTCGCCCTCCTTCGGCGGCTCCATCTAATTGCCACCCCATCCGGTTAGTGCTAAATTTGATACTGAATTTAGCATCAAGGATAACATCATGACGGTTCAACCCATTCTTGCCGACTCGGCAGTCAGCATCAGCGATTTTAAGAAATCGCCCAACGCCGCCCTTAAAGAGGCACAAGGGCAACCGGTCGCCGTCCTGACCAACGGTAAGATTTCGGGATATTACGTCTCTCCGGAAACCTGGGAGGCGATCGCGGAGTACCTGGAAGATATCGAACTCGCTGAAATCGTTCGTTCACGGATGAACGGCAAACGCATTAAGGTCAATTTGGATGACTTATAAGCTTGAATTCGAAGAACATGCGCTGAAGGAATTTAAAAAACTGTCCCCGGTGATCCGGGAACAGTTCAAAAAAAAGCTGGCATCGGTGCTGGTTAATCCCCACATCCCCGCCAACAAACTCGCCGGTTTGCCTGATTGCTACAAAATCAAACTCAGAGCCTCAGGCTTTCGTTTGGTATATCGCGTCATGGAAACGGAGATCGTGGTTCTGGTCCTGTCTGTGGGCAAACGCGAACGTTCAGCGGCTTACACGGCTGCCAAAAAGCGCCTTTAACGCCGCACCAGCAGCGTCAGCACTTCGTAGTGCGAGGTATGCGGGAACATGTCGAACAGCTGCACCCGTTCGATGCGATACCCCGGCAACATCTCGATATCTTTCGCCATGCTCTCGGCGTTGCAGCTCGAATAAAGAATATAGTCCGGCGCCATCCGGCTCAAATAGTCGCACAGCGCCTGGCCGATGCCGCGCCGCGGCGGATTGACCAGCACCAGCTGCGGCACCTGGCCTTCGGCGGTGGCGAAGCGGGTGGAATCGAGCGCCTGAAAATCTACCTGCAACAACCCTAACCGCTGCGCCGACTGGCGCGCACAGGCGATCGCCTCCGCGCTGATTTCGATGCCGGTCAGGCGCGTCTGCGGCTGCGCGCAGTGCAGGCCGAAACCGCCGACGCCGCAGAACAGATCCCACATGCTGTCGATACCCAGCGCGCGCACCCAGTCGCGGGCGGTGGCATACAGTTCGGCGGCCACCTGCGGGTTGGTCTGAAAGAAGCTTTGCGGGCGGATGAACAGCGGCACCTGATTGAACTGTTCCTCCAGCGCCTGCTGTTCGGTCAGCGCGATCTCGCGCTCCCCTTCCATGATCGCCATATGCACCGGTTGAATATTGGCGGAGATCACCCTGAGCTGCGGCAGCTGCTGCTGCAGCCATGGCAGCGCGGCGCGCAGCTGTGCCAGTTTGGTTTCCGAGCGCAGCACGAAACGCAGCATCACGCCGCCGTCGAGCGTGCTTTCGGTCAGCAGCAGGTATTTCAGCTCGCCGCGTTTGCGCGCCACGTTATACGGCGTCAGGCCGGCGCGGGCGATAAAGCTTTTCAGCACCGCAAACATCGGCGCAAAACCGGCGGGGTACAGCGGGCAGTCGCTCAGATCGACCGGCGTGCCGTCGCGGTGCAGCATGCCGAGCAGCGGTCGCTCCACGCTGCCGCTGACCACCATCTTGGCTTTATTGCGAAATGCGCTCAGTTCCCCCGCCACCGGCTGCAGCCACTGCGCGACGTCGCGCCCGGCCAGCAGCGATTGCAGGTGATGCTGTTTGTCGGCCAGTTGCTGCGGATAGGGCTTTTCCAGCCACTGACAGGAACGGCAGGTGCCCGCCGTATACAAAGCGCAATGCATGAAGATTACCGTGAAGTTCAGGATGACGAATTAAGGGCGCAGAGTTTACCACTCCGCGCGCCTAAAATCTCACTTGCGCGCGGTGAAGAAGCGGCGGCTGGCGGCAGGAACGAACAGCAACGCCAGGATCACCACGTCGGGGATCTTTTGCAGGATCAGAACGTGCAAGATTTGGCCGCTGGTTTCCCCCTCCACGGTGAACACCTCTGGGAAGACGCTGCCGATGGTGGCCAACAGCAGGTAAAGCACCACGATGCACTGGCAGGCCACATAGCCCCAGCGCCCCCAATTGCGGCCGCGCATCACCGCAAAGCCGCAGCTGATTTGCAGGCACAGCAGCATCAGGCCGGCCAGAAAGATAAAGGTGGAATCCCACGCCTGCGCGCTGGTGTTGACGAACTCCTGCGCGCCGTCGACGCCCAGCTCACCCAGCAGCAGCAGCACGCTGATACACTTGATCGCCACCATGGCGGTGCCCGCCACCATCACCGGCACCGGCGCATCCGAAGTCGATCCCATTCCCTGCCCGCTTTTCAGCATGTCTGACATATCCGTGTTCCGCTACGACGCGCCACCTATACAGGTGGCGCATGTAAAGTCAGGTAGTTAGTCGCAATACTTATTGATTGCAAAAATAGCAGGTTTGTTACGATTCAGCTACGGGCCGCCCGCTGCAATTCACGCGATCGTTGTTTTTCCGAGCGCGCCATAAACCACCAGGCGATCAGGCCGAGGATGCCCACCACCAGCAGGATCAGGCTGGCCAACGCGTTAATTTCCGGGTTCACCCCCATCCGCACGCTGGAGAACACCAGCATCGGCAGCGTGGTGGCGCCCGGGCCGGAGACGAAGCTGGCGATCACCAGATCGTCCAGCGACAGGGTAAACGCCAGCATCCAGCCGGAGATCAGCGCCGGCGCAATCATCGGCAAGGTGATGACGAAGAACACCTTCAGCGGCGGCGCCCCCAGATCCATCGCCGCCTCTTCAATCGAGCGCTCCACCTCGCGCAGACGCGAGCTGATGACCACCGCCACATAAGCGGTACAGAAGGTGACATGCGCCAGCCAGATAGTGAACATGCCACGTTCCGACGGCCAGCCGAAGGCATGCCCCATCGCCACGAACAGCAGCAGCAGCGACAGGCCGGTGATCACGTCCGGCATCACCAGCGGCGCGGTCAGCATAAACGCGAAGCCGGTCGAACCGCGAAAGCGGCCGAATCGCACCATCACCACGGCGGCGATGGCCCCCAGTACCACCGCGGCGGTGGCGGAGGCGGCGGCGATGGTCAGGCTGAGCCCCACCGCGCTGATCATCGCCGAATCGTGGAACAGTTCGCTATACCAGCGCATGGACCAGCCGGCCCACACCGTCACCAGCTTGGAGCTGTTGAAGGAGTAGATCACCAGCATCAGCATCGGCGCATACAGGAAGGTAAAGCCGACAGTCAGGATGGCGATGCGCCACGGTGAACGCACTACCGGCAAGTTGTTCATTCCTGCCCCCCTATTTCCTTGTTCTGGTGTTTGTGGAACCACAAAATTGGCACGATCAGCAACAGCAGCATGATGGTGGCGACCGCCGAGGCCACCGGCCAGTCGCGGTTATTGAAGAACTCCTGCCACAGCACGCGGCCGATCATGATGCTGTCCGGCCCGCCGAGCAGTTCCGGGATCACGAACTCCCCCACTGCCGGAATGAACACCAGCATCGAACCGGCGATGATGCCGCCGCGCGTCAGCGGCACGATCACGCTGAAGAAGGTTTTCAGCGGCCGGGCGCCCAGATCCAGCGACGCCTCCACCAGCGAGTAATCCAGCCGGATCAGCGCCGTGTAAATCGGCAGCACCATAAACGGCAGATAGGAATAAACGATGCCGATATACACCGCCAGGTTGGTGTGCAGGATCACCAGAGGTTGATCGATCACCCCTAGCCACATCAGAAAGTTATTCAGCGTGCCGTTGTTTTTCAGGATCCCCATCCAGGCGTAGACGCGGATCAGGAACGAAGTCCAGGAAGGCAGGATCACCAGCAACAGCAGAATGTTGCGGGTCGACGCCTTGCTGTGCGCCACCGCCCAGGCCAACGGATAGCCGATGATCAGGCAACACAGCGTCGAAACCGCCGCCACGCGCAGCGACTGCAGGTAGGCATCGATATACAACGGATCGTCGGTCAGCTGCAGATAGTTGGCGAAGTTGAGCGCAATGTTCAGCTTGCCGTCCACCCAGCTCATCAGCTCGGTGTAGGGCGGCACCGCCAACGCCAGCTCCGCCAGGCTGATCTTGAACACGATCAGGAACGGCAGCATAAACAGCAGCGTCAGCCATAAATACGGCAATGCGATCACCAGCTTGCGGCCGTGAGCCATCAGCAGGCGATGGAACAGGACCTTGAGGGTGGCGGGCGTTTTGGCCGGCGGTTCCGGCGTGCGTTCAGAAAGCAGGGTCATACGGGTTACTCCTTACCAGCGCCACTACACCGTCAACACGACACAGCTGTCGGTTTCCCAGCACAGACGCACTTCATCGCCCCAGGTGGGCATCCCCTTGCGGAAACGATGGCCGTTTTGCAGCTGGGCGCTGATAATCTGCCCGCTGTGCAGCTTCACGTGGTAGATAGACAGATCGCCCAGGTAGGAAATGTGCGCCACTTCCCCCACCGCAAAGTTGCAGCCGTCTTCCGGCACCCGTTCGCACAGCAGGATCTTTTCCGGCCGCAGCGCCACCTGGATCGGCACGCCGTCCACCACCGAGGCGTCCGGATCCACCTTGATCGCATGGCGCAACCCGGGGCTTTGCAGGATCAGCGCATCGTCGTGGCGCTCTTGCAGCACGCAGTCGAAGACGTTGACCGAACCGATAAATTCGGCGCTGAAGCGGCTGTTCGGATGCTCGTAGATCTCTTCCGGCTCGCCGATCTGCACGAACTTGCCGCGGTTCATGATGGCGATACGCCCCGCCATGGTCATCGCCTCCTCCTGATCGTGCGTCACCATCACGCAGGTCACGCCGACGCGCTCGAGAATGTCGGTCACTTCCAGCTGCATGCGATCGCGCAGCTTCTTGTCCAGCGCGCCCATCGGTTCATCCAGCAGCAGCAACTTCGGCCGCTTGGCCAGGCTGCGTGCCAATGCCACCCGCTGCCGCTGGCCGCCGGAAAGCTGGTGCGGTTTGCGTTTGGCGTACTCCTGCATGTGCACCAGCGCCAGCATTTCCGCCACCCGTTCGGCGATCTCCGCCCGCGGCATTTTGTCCTGCTTCAGGCCGAACGCGATGTTTTGCTCCACGGTCATGTGCGGAAACAGCGCGTACGACTGAAACATCATGTTGATCGGCCGCTGGTACGGCGGCACGTGCGACATATCCTGCCCGTCGAGCACGATCTGCCCTTCCGTCGGCTGTTCAAAGCCGGCCAGCATGCGCAGCAAGGTGGACTTGCCGCAGCCGGATGGGCCAAGCAGCGCAAAGATCTCGCCCTTGTAGATGGTGAGGCTGACGTCTTCGACCGCATTCTGTCCGTCGAAGGTTTTGGTGAGGTTACGGATTTCCAGCAGAGGGGTGAAGACCTTCTGCGACTTGGCTTGAGGACGAGGGATGGCGTCGTTCAATCGGGGTGCTCTCCGGCGTAAAGCGGCACAAAACCACGGCGAGCGCCGTGGCCCAAAACGGCAATGCAGGCGGGGAGCGCCCGCCTGCCGGTTTACCGACGATGGGGGGATCCCCCCCATCATCACTTCCCGCTTTTAACTTTAGTCCATGCGCGGGTAATGACACGGTCCAGCTTCGGCGACTGCACGTTGAGCGTGAACAGCTTGGCGCGCAGATCGGCCGGCGGATAGACGTTCGGGTTCTCGCGCACTTCGGCGTTCACCAGCGGCGTGGAGTCTTTCACCGCATTGGCGTAATAGACATAATTGCTTATGCCCGCCATCACGTCAGGTTTCATCAGGAAGTTCAGGAACTGGTACGCGGCGTCTTTGTTCTTGGCGTCCTCCGGCATGGCGAACATGTCAAAGTAGGTCAGCGCCCCCTCTTTCGGGATCGCGTAGGCTACGTTCACGCCGTTCTTCGCCTCTTTGGCGCGGTTGGCCGCCTGCATCACGTCGCCGGACCAGCCGATCGCCACGCAGATATCACCGTTAGCCAGGTCGTTGATGTACTGAGAAGAGTGGAAGTAACGAATGTTCGGCCGCAGTTTCAGCAGCAGATCGTTGGCCGCGCCGGTGTAGTCCGCCGCATTGGTGCTGTTGGGATCCTTGCCCAGGTAGTGCAGCACGGTGGCGTAAACCTCGCTCGGCGCATCGAGGAAGGAGACGCCGCAGCTTTTCAGCTTCTCGAGGTTTTCCGGCTTGAGGATCAGATCCCAACTGTCGACAGGCGCGTCTTTGCCCAATGCCGCCTTCACCTTGTCGACGTTATAGCCGATGCCGGTGGTCACCATCAGGTATGGGATGCCGTATTTGTTGTCTTTATCGTTGTGTGCAACCAGCTTCAGCATCTCGGGATCGAGATTCTTGTAGTTGGGCATTTTGCTCTTGTCGAGCGGTTCGAAGATGCCGGCCTGCGACTGGCGTTCGAGGAAGTTGGATGAAGGAACCACCAGATCATAACCGGTGCTGCCCGCCATCAGTTTGCCTTCCAACACTTCGTTGGAGTCGAAGACGTCGTACACCACTTTGATGCCGGTTTCTTTCTGGAAATTAGCCAAAGTGTCCGGCGCGATATAATCGGACCAGTTATACACGTGCAGCGTTTTCTCTTCGGCTGACGCATTGACGGACGCGGCCATCAACAGGCCGGCAACCACACCCGATAACCACTTTTTACGTTGGGTGACCATCCGTAACTTCCTCCAAAACAGGGTGAATCATAGAATTGAACTTGTATCTGCAGCGATACAAAACCTTTCCTGATTGAGCGCAATCGTTGCAACCGCGAATTGAATGGCTATGCATATGATTGCATGCGCCTTTTTCACTGCCCTGCTCGCGTGGTCACAAGGGAAATCGCAAGCCCTTTGCAGAATCAGCAGCATAGCCGCTGCCATCGCAACCCGCCAGCCCCCAGGGTAAAAAACGCCTTTTATCGATTTTTTATGCAGTTTTCTCTATGTGATACGCCATTAACGGCACAAAAGGCGAGAAAGATCGGGCGGCAAAGGCCAAAGTGCAGAATATTTTATTGCGGAGGGGAGTCACGGCAGCATGCCGCCGGAGCGACGGCATGCTTAAGGTATGGCGAGGGTCAGTGCAGCATCGGCTGACGCACGGCGCCAGCGGGGATCTCTTCTTCGTCCCCCATAAACAGCAGATCGTTCGCCCGCGCCTCGAGGATCACCATCGAGACCTGCTCTTCGCCCTGCTGCATGAAGTGGGTGAACTGCTCGTAGGTGATGCCGACCGCCACGCTCAGCGACTGGCAGACGATCAGCTTCGGCAGGTTGTCGTCCTGAATGTCGACAAACGCCTTGATGGTCAGCGAGCTGGCGTTGATCTGGCTCAGGTCCGCCACCAGCGGGATCAGCGCGGTCGGCTTCACCTCGGCCAACGCGGAGAACAGAATGACGTTGTCCACCAGATCTATCTTGGCGTCGAACACACCGTCGAAGTTCTGCATGTGCGGCAGGTGCAGCGCCTGGCAGGAATCGCACTCAAAGAAAGAAATGCCCGACTGATCCAGCCAGCGCCGCAACAGCGCCAAATCGGGGACAATGAGTGAATCCATAATAACCAGCCTCACAATATTCAAAACGCGAAAAGGCGCATAGCTTACGGAATATTCACCCGATACGCCACGATCAATGCGGCTTAATTCACTAATTAAGATATTGCTCGGCGGGAAAAGCGCAACGCGCGTACCGTCAGCCGCCCGATTTCAGGCGGAACCCCGGCCGGCCGCGCTGCTCGATGTATTCGATCATCATGCCGGCAATGTCCAGCCCGGTAGTGGTTTCCACCCCTTCCAGCCCCGGTGAGGCGTTGACCTCCATCACCAGCGGGCCGCGCTCGGCGCGCAGGATATCCACCCCGGCCACGTCCAGCCCCAGCGTGTTCGCCGCTTTGACCGCAATCGCCCGCTCCCTGGCGGTGATGGTCACTTTGCGGGCGGTGCCGCCGCGGTGCAGGTTGGAACGAAACTCGCCGGGCCTGGCCTGCCGCTCGATGGCGGCCACCACTCGGCCCCCCACCACCAGACAGCGCACATCGCACCCCTGCGCCTCGCGCACGTACTCCTGCACCAGGATGTGGGCGTTCAGGCCGCGAAAGGCGTCGATCACGCTTTCCGCCGCCTGACGGGTTTCCGCCAGCACCACGCCGATGCCCTGCGTGCCTTCCACCAGTTTGACCACCAGCGGCGCGCCGCCGACCAGCTCGATCAGATCGCCTGTGTCGTCCGGCGAATGGGCAAAACCGGTGATCGGCAGATCGATGCCCTGCCGCGCCAGCAGCTGCAGCGAACGCAGCTTGTCGCGGGCGCGGGTAATGGCCACGGATTCGTTTAGCGGGTAGCTGCCGAGCAGCTCGAACTGGCGCAGCACCGCCGTGCCGTAAAAGGTAATGGCAGAGCCGATGCGCGGGATCACCGCATCGTAACGTTCCAGCTGACGGCCGCGATAATGAATGGTCGGCGCCGCCGGATTGATGTTCATATAGCAGGAGAGCGGATCGATGATATCGATACTGTGCCCGCGATCTTCCGCCGCTTCACGCAGCCGCTTGCACGAATAGAGCGATCCGTCGCGAGAAAGAATGGCAATTTTCACTCGTCACCCCAAAAGCCAACGCCTGCCCGGCAGGCGAGTTAGCGGCCGCGGCACTCAGGCGCGCGGATCGCGATCCTGATTATCTTTCGATGCGTCTGCATCTTGCGGTTTGCGGCGATCGTTTTCCGGCGGCAAGCCGCCGCGCATCAGCGGCCCGAAGCCCTGCACCACGCGCCATACCAGAAACGCCGCCGCCGGCACCATCAGCGCCACGCCGAGGAAAATCATGCCGACCGCCGCCTGCTGCGACGCCAGCCAGCCCGGCAGTTGCAGGTGGCCGTGAATGCTGAGGTAGGCCAGCACCAGCATCACGATGCCCAGCCCTTCCAACACCAGCACCGGGCGCGGTAAGTCACCGAATGAACGCATATTTTTCCTCTCCAGAAGGTCTGCCCCCAGTGTAGTGAATTCCCGCCGACGGTGACAGCCCCGGCAGACTAATTGGTTACATGAATCAGATTAACAGGTAATTCCTGCTTTTTTTTCACCGCCTCAACGGGCATAGTAGGCGCCATCTGACGCAGGTAATGACTTTTTCGGTGACGGGATGTCGTTGCAATCGCGAATAATTTATCGAAAATCCAATTAAGGAGCGTTGCATGTTTGCAGTAATCTTCGGGCGTCCTGGCTGTCCTTATTGTGTCCGCGCTAAAGAACTGGCGGAAAAACTGACTGAAGAACGCGACGATTTCAACTTCCGTTATGTTGACATCCACGCGGAAGGCATCACCAAGGCCGATCTGGAAAAAACCGTCGGCAAACCGGTTGAAACCGTGCCGCAGATCTTCCTGGATGAGAAGCACATCGGTGGCTGCACCGATTTCGAAGCTTACGCCAAAGAACACCTGAACCTGTTCCAGTAAGTTTTTGAACGGCAAAAAGGCGCTTTATGCGCCTTTTTTTATTGCCGCTGCCGCCGGTGCAACTGCTGAAGCGTGTGCAACAAACCGAGGGCGAACAGCATCAGCATCGCGCCGAACACGCACCAGAACACCGCGCTGGTGGCGTAAGCCAGTTCCTGCCAAAACGACGAGGACGGCGTCAGCCAGAAGTGGCGGATCAGCAGGCACAGCGGCAATGCATACAGCGCGCCAAGCAACGGGCAAAGCAGCCGCTTGCGGCTCGACAAATAGCTGGCGATCGCGCCGGGGATCACAAACAGCAGCAGGCCGGTTTCACCGTGGTGCTCATGATCCGTGCTGCCGAACAGGCCGGTTTGCTGGCCGAGAAACACCAGGCTGAACAACAGAAAACAGCTGAGAATGCCCAGCCAATATCTATAACTCGTCATGCGAATTCTCCCCCGCCCAATTACCGCATCAATAGAAATCGGCTCGGTCACCCGTGCGGTGACGCTGAACCGAATTTTTTCCTTGGTCAAAAGAGAGTTAAATGCGCCCGGCGGCGCAGGAAATCAGCTTTCTGTGCTGGCTGTCATCGGTCATAGCGTCTAGAATGAACGCCGCCGAACGATGGTTCGCTTCGCCTTACGCTGGTGGTGATTTATGATGTCGTTTTAAGGCTGAATTTATCTCTTATAGTTATCTATATCAAGCACTTACTGGTAAACAATAAGTTATCCTCCGTGAACATAAACGTCGCTAGTTTGTTAAACGGTAACTACATTCTGTTACTGTTCGTGGTACTCGCACTGGGGCTGTGCCTCGGTAAACTCCGTCTGGGCTCCGTCCAACTCGGTAATTCCATTGGCGTTTTAGTGGTTTCTCTGCTGCTCGGCCAGCAACACTTCGCCATTAACACCGAGGCGCTGAATCTCGGCTTCATGCTGTTTATTTTCTGCGTCGGGGTGGAAGCCGGGCCTAACTTTTTCTCGATTTTCTTCCGCGACGGCAAGAATTACCTGATGCTGGCGCTGGTGATGGTCGGTTCGGCCATGGTGATCGCCATCGGCCTCGGCAAGCTGTTCCACTGGGACATCGGCCTGACCGCCGGCATGCTGGCCGGCTCGATGACCTCGACGCCGGTGCTGGTGGGCGCCGGCGATACGCTGCGCAACACCATCGTCAACGGCCCGGCGCTGCTGGCGGCGCAGGATCATCTGAGCCTCGGCTATGCCCTCACCTACCTGATCGGTCTGGTCAGCCTGATTTTCGGCGCGCGCTACCTGCCAAAACTGCAGCACCAGGATCTGTCCACCTCCGCCCAGCAAATCGCTCGCGAACGCGGCCTGGACACCGACAGCCAGCGCAAGGTCTACCTGCCGGTGATCCGCGCCTACCGCGTCGGCCCCGAGCTGGTGGCCTGGGCCGACGGCAAGAACCTGCGCGAACTGGGCATCTACCGCCAGACCGGCTGCTACATCGAACGCATCCGCCGCAACGGCATTCTGGCCAACCCGGACGGTGACGCGGTGCTGCAGGTGGGCGACGAGATCTCGCTGGTCGGTTATCCGGACGCCCACGCGCGGCTGGATCCGAGCTTCCGCAACGGTAAGGAAGTGTTCGACCGCGATCTGCTCGACATGCGTATCGTGACCGAAGAGATCGTAGTGAAGAACAGCAACGCGGTGAACAAACGCCTGAGCCAGCTGAAGCTGACCGACCACGGTTGCTTCCTCAACCGCGTGATCCGCAGCCAGATCGAAATGCCAATCGACGACAGCATCGTGCTCAACAAGGGCGACGTGCTGCAGGTGAGCGGCGACGCGCGCCGGGTGAAGAGCGTGGCGGAGAAGATTGGCTTTATCTCTATCCACAGCCAGGTGACCGATCTGCTGGCGTTCTGCGCCTTCTTCATCATCGGCCTGCTGATCGGCCAGATCACCATTCAGTTCAGCAACTTCTCGTTCGGCATCGGCAACGCCGCCGGCCTGCTGATGTCCGGCATCATGCTCGGCTTCCTGCGCGCCAACCACCCGACCTTCGGCTACATTCCGCAGGGCGCGCTGAACATGGTGAAAGAGTTCGGCCTGATGGTGTTTATGGCGGGCGTGGGTCTGAGCGCCGGTGCCGGCATCGGCCACAGCCTGGGCGCGGTCGGCGGCCAGATGCTGATCGCCGGGCTGATCGTCAGCCTGGTGCCGGTGATTATCTGCTTCCTGTTCGGCGCCTACGTGCTGCGCATGAACCGCGCCCTGCTGTTCGGCGCCATCATGGGCGCCCGCACCTGCGCGCCGGCGATGGAGATCATCAGCGATACCGCGCGCAGCAACATCCCGGCGTTGGGCTACGCCGGCACCTACGCCATCGCTAACGTGCTGTTAACGCTGGCGGGTTCGCTCATCGTAGTGCTATGGCCGGGCATACTCGGCTGATCGATTAGCGGGAGAGATGGATCGGCGATAAAAATATTTTGATTTTTTTGTCGCCGGCCAGAACTTTCGTTGGGGGCCGCAGTCTGAATTAGTGCCACTGCTTTTCTTTGATGTCCCCATTTTGTGGAGCCCGATAATCCCGCCTTTTAGGTTCAAGATTATCGGGTTTTTTGTTGCCTTTAAAAAATATCATTACTAAACAAGTAGCTACAAGAGTGGCGATTATCCTATGGCGATAAAGTGGCGACACAACTTCAACAACCTGCTTTATGATCAACCTGTTGCCTCCCCCCTTACCTCTCTAGTAACATGTACTCGTCCTTAACAAAAATGCAAAAGGAGGATTTCTTGACCCAATTTTTGCACACTGCTTTAGATTTTTAGTTCGGCCTAAAATTATACGGTAGTTGGCTTTTAGCTGTAAAAAGCGGTAATGGACAGATGCATGAGTGAGGAAAATTGAACCGGGCGCTAGATCAGTGACAATACTTTAGTCCTACTGACGAATGAAGGCTGCCGACTTTGTGTTCCCGCTAACCCCAAGTAGAGAGAGTCATCTACCACTGATATTCTGTGACTCATACCGAACTTTTGCATCACCCCAAATTATTTGTATGAGACATTCCGAACTTGTAGTAATTTCGGACGGGGGTTCAAATCCCCCCCCAGCCCCACCAAATAAAACAAGGGGTTACGTGAAAACGTAGCCCCTTTTTCTTACAAGTGGCGACAAAATGGCGACAGCCATTCAATGAGGAAACAATGATATCAATTGACTTGATTAGATACTTTCTAGGAGTTGGTGGGGCTGCGGCTCTCGGTATGCTGACTTTAGCCTACAAAGATCCGGCCTTCTACCTGAGTTATATAGAGAAAGTGATTACAATAATCGTTGGTATAATTTTTTTCTCCGCATGTGGAGCTTATGCAGCGGCATCATTACTTAATGACTATATAAGTTCAACTCCGAATTTAACTGAAGAACTATTAAAAAACATCAGTGCCCGTTTTGAAAATGGAAAAAACATCGCTTTAATTATAGGTGTAGTAGCTATGTTCTACTTCCTTTTTAATATATTTTGCATGGATGTTGCATATAGGAAAAAACCAGGGCATGAATAACCCCCCATATAGGATGGAGGGTTATTAAATAAAATAACATTCGCGAATAAATTTATTATTTAACTAAATCATAAATAGCTTCGCCGCATCTTTCTAAGAACCCAGTCACTTCATTTGAAGTGACGGCATCAATAGAGTTTTTAGTATGTGTTACTGGGTGAACATCAGCTTCATGCACAATTGAATTTCTTCTATCGGCAATCAATCGTAATTGAGTTTTCACATCTCTATCACTCATATTCATTTTATCGGCAACTTTAACCCATTTATGGCTCTCTTTCCATATATATGCTAAGCCATCAGAAATCTTGCCAGGATCTTGATAAGACACTATTCTTAATTTAGAAAGCATTGCCTCCTTAAAATGAAACTCTGCTGGGGGTAATGTCGCTGCTGTCATTTTATTTACAGTATTAATTGTTAATGCCTCCCCCAAATATTTATCAGTAGGTTGTCGTCTCCCCATATAGATATCAACCAACCCAATCAATATTAAATCATGCAATAACTTATCAAAAGCGCTAACACTATAAACGACTTGAGCTCTAAGTAAATCCTCATAAGAGACAGGCCCTTTGACAGCCTCATCCAAATAATTATATAAAACTGCTAAGGCTTTTGATTCTTCCAAGTTTTTCTTGAAGTTCAAAAAAGCATTATACATTTCTCAACAGCCCTTCTAATTCCTGAGTAATTTCACTGAAAGTTTTTTGGAATAGATCCCGTTTGGTAGACATTTGTTCTAGCACCGGCCCCGTTTCCTGAATATCCTCATCTCTCAGAGCAAAGACAGGAACCTCCGCATTAAACGATTTTGGAAGTAGACCTTGGAAATCCGGAATTTCAGATAAACAATAGCCACTTTCAATTAAATGTTGCGGGTATTCATCAGCAGCAAGTGTCATACCAACCATATCGAACGCGGGTATTAAATCCTCACTTACCTTTCTTTTTATTTCATCAATATTGTCTCTGTAAGGCCTCGCAGCACGTCCCTTTCTGATATTGAATCTCTGAATTAAAGTACCTAAGAACTTAGGCTCAGAATTACTTAATGGATATGCGCTGTCAGAAAAAATATTTAAATTTTCTCTTTTCCACTTCATCCATCTTGGTAGGGTCTCTCTTAAAGTTTCCAAAGCCATAATGGAGAATGGATCTGGATTCGTCGGGACGATAAATGCATCTGAATTTAAAAACAGGTTCTGGTTAATTGCACTTAAACTTGGGTTCAAATCAATTATGGTATAATCTATATTATACTTTTCTTCAGTAAGTTTAATTAGATTATGAAATGCACCTGGTAAGTTTTGTAGTGTAGATATTGCATTTCCTGCTGTCTGAGCAAAAGTTAATGGTGCGTCATTTGCAGATAGGTCAGCATGTCCAGCTAGCAAGAATAAATTCGGTGCTCTTGGTGGAGACATACAAGTAACCGGTTCTATCAACTTAGGTTTTGCTTTGAATGCTGATTCAACACCATCTTTGATATTTTGTAGTTTAGTACACTCATTTAAATAATATTCTTCAAAAGCATCTCCGAGTATTAAACTCGATAGATTGCATTGAGGATCACCATCTACCAATAATACTCGTTTATTTCCTGCTAACATCCAACCAATGTTATAAACTGATGTGGTTTTACTGACACCACCTTTATGATTGAAAACGACTATTCTTTTCGAGGCCATAAAAACTCCTTTTATTATATAAATTTAATAATTCTAAAATCATTACGTGTGTAGAACTGCGTTACTAACCATACCATTAGATTACTGAGCTTTCACTACTGAAACATGCCCACTGCTAAAGTATGACCAAGCCACAGACTAACGCTAGTTTAGCTTTACCGCATAACTCTCATCATCTGGATTTCAGTTTTACCAAAGCAACATCATGCCCTCAAACCCCTTGCGGCGTCTGACCTGCCACGTTTTGGCGACTTTTCCCCGCGATCCATTCCAAATTATCCGCGATCCACGTAATTCAATTTATTTTATATTTTTCAATGCATTGTGATTTACACCCATAACGCCGCACGATCCGAAAACTGAAAAACACTGAAATTCTTTTCAGTTTGGGATTGCTCGCAAAGCCCCAGGCGTGGCGCGGCCCGGCGGGGTGTTTTGTAGAAAATCAGAACTGAAAAAATTTCCTGATCCAAATTGCGCAGGCGGGTGCGGTGTAGTGCCGTTTTCGTGGGCAAGATGTTTATTTCGTGGGGTTTCTGCCGCGCTGGCGGCACTCTGCTGCGGTGATCGGATTTATTCGCGTGTGATTGTTGCCGGGCTGGAAAGCGGCTCAGAATGGCGCACAGGCGGCCAGATTGCGGGCATGAAAAAGCCCGCGCGGGGCGGGCTGGTGCTTCCTGGTGTTGGCTTTCTTGTTTGTTCAATTTCTACACGGTTAGACGTTTGGTAATCAAACATAGCGGTTTCCCTCCCCCTATCGCAAAATCGAACTATGCAGCGGCAATATCGCAATTTGAGAGAGCGTCAACAGTCAACTGTGCGATGTTGATCATGACTTTTTCACGCTTTTTGTCTTTACGCAGACGGTGACGGGGTAAACGCCCATCGGCCAACATGTCATTGATAGTATCCTCAGCCAAACCAGTGAGTTCGCTGTAGCGTTCTATAGTGACGTGAGGTGTGATCAGAGTGATTGAAATGTTAGGTCGCATGGTGCAACATTCCTCTTCATCGGCTTGTGGTGAGCCGTCGTTAATTGTGATTACTCGTGAAGGTTCCCAAATAGAACTTCAAGACAAACCTTAAGATCGTAACGGGAATCTGTCAGACTGCTTTGTTCGATCGGAAGAACTTTATGGATTTCAAAACTGGAGGGCGGGAAGTAATAGAACGCCTCATAGAGGCTTATGGCTTCAGTACAAGACAGGCACTTTGCGACCATTTGGGCGTATCGAAAAGTACGCTTGCTACTCGCTATATGCGCGACATTTTTCCTGCTGAATGGGTTATACAATGTGCAATTGAAACTGGAGTAGCCCTTCGTTGGCTTGCCTCTGGTGAAGGCTCAATGTTTGATAGCAAGTATTTAGATATTGTAGATATTCCACGGAAAAAACTTCTTGATGGAATATTATACGATTCCAATTACCACTCTTTTGATAAAGCTTTATTACCGTCTGATGTGAAAAATGCGCAAGCCATACTCGATGGCAATATTATTTATATAGTTAATTTAGATTTTGATAAATTTAATGATGGTAAATGGCTTGTGAAATTTGATGATGCCGTTAGCCTAAGAGATATTATAAAAACCCCCAATAATAAGTTAAAAATTGACAATGGGAAGATCGGTTTTGAATGTAACATGAATGATGTGCAATTTATTGCAAAAGTCGTCTCACAAATAAAACCAATCTAATGAGGCCACATGAAAGTAGAAATTCTCATTACGCAAGCAAGTAAGTCAAATCTTTGCAAAGATAAAAAATCATTCACTCACTTATTACAATCTGATAGTAACATCATCATATCAGGTTCAAAATTAAAATATCTAAACACTGAATTTTCACTTAAAATTTCAACATTGAAAGCCTCTAGTGCCAATCACAAATGCTTTCATATGATAGTCGAAGGAAATATAGATAATATTGAGAGGCTTTCAAGTTTACGAAACTTACTTATACATCATTTCAAGAGCGTTCTAGGAACTCCCCCTCAAATAATATGGGATGATATTGATACACACTACTCAGAGAAAGCATACCTTATCATTAAAGATATAGAAAATTTGATGCGTAAGTGCCTAACACAATTTTGTTTAGTAAATGCAGGTCTTGGGTGGATTAAAGAAACAATACCAAGCGAACTAAACTCTAAATTTCAAAGAAACACTAACGAGTCAGACAGTAATTATCTTGCCGGAACTGACTTTATTGACCTGAGTATTATTCTATTTTCAAAATATACCAAACATGACGTCCAATCAATTTTCAAAAAAATACACAACTCTAAAACAACTGATGACATTCAATCAATCATTGAAATGCTGCCAAAATCAAACTGGGAGCGGTATTTTAAAGAACATATAAATCTGGATGAAAACGAATTAGAAAAAAACTGGAGTGAGTTATATATTTTAAGATGCAAAGTTGCTCATAACAAATCATTCACAAAAAACGATCTCGATGAGTTGGTTAGACTGTCTGGGATAGTAAAACCCATTATATTATCTGCAATAGGCAAGCTTAACTTAATTGAAGTTCCAGATGAAGAAAAAGAAACCATCATTTTAAACAATGCTATAAATATTTCAGAACCTGAAAGAAAAACCATCAAGCCATTGATACAGAAGAAAAATAAAATCCAGGAATATAACGAACAAATTGCAAACAGCGTGTTTAACTCTCAAAAGTATAAAGACTTACTTGAAAGTAGTGGCTTCGGTTCTCAAAGATATAAAGAACTACTCGAAAGCACTGGTCTCGCATCTCAAAAGTATAAAGACTTACTTGAAAGTGGCGGTTTTGGCTCTCAAAGATATAAAGAACTACTTGAAAGCACTGGTCTTGCATCTCAAAAATATAAAGATTTACTTGAAAGTGGCGGTTTTGGCTCTCAAAGAGATAAAGCGTTATTTGAAAGCCTCGCTTTCCCACCTCCGAGTTATAAAGAAACAATTCCTGATGAAACCACAGAGAAATCACCAAAATCTGAACAGGTTGAAATTAAGAATAAAAAAGCCAACAATCTCGATGAAGATGAAGATGAAGATGAAGAAAAGTAAATTAATAATGCTTTTATTTTATAAATCACACATTTACCACTGTGTTTACATACAGTAAAAGTGTAGCCTCAATTTAGGAGGACTACGATGGCAGTACGTAAACAATCATCCGGTAAGTGGTTATGCGAGTGCTACCCTGCTGGCCGCGAAGGCCGCAGGCTACGTAAGCAGTTCGCAACCAAAGGTGAAGCCTTAGCATTTGAGCGCTTCACTATGGAGCAGGTGGATAATAAGCCGTGGTTAGGCGAAGCAATTGATCGCCGTAAGCTAAGTGAGGTTGCCAAACTTTGGTATAACCTACACGGTCAATCCCTCACCGCGGGTGAACGCACTTACAAAAAACTATGCCTTGTCATTGAGGCCTTGGGCGATCCCCCTGCTGCTACCTTCACCGCAAAAGACTTCGCGCATTACTGCGATAAGCGTCTGTCCGGTGAAATCTACTTTTCCGAGAAGTGGAAGAACGGTGCAGAACCAGTCACCGTTAATCTTGAACAAAGTTACCTAAGCGGCATGTTCAGCGAGCTAGCGCGGTTAGGCGAATGGAACCAACCCAATCCGCTAGAGAACATGCGTAAGTTTACTGTCGCAGAAAAGGAAATGGCGTGGCTTACCCACGCACAAATCACGGAGCTATTAGCAGCCTGCAGCAAAGGCGATACTGATTTGCCGCTTGTGGTAGAGGTATGTCTCAGCACCGGCGCACGCTGGCGAGAAGCGGAAAATCTCACCCGGTCACAGATAACACCGCATAAGATCACTTTCATTCGTACAAAAGGCAAAAAGAACCGCAGCGTGCCTATCAGCAAAACACTGTATAAGAAGTTGGTAGCACGGGGTGAGGACAGACTTTTCAGCGAATGCTATTTCCGCTTTATGGCCGCACTCGAAAACACCAGCATTCAGTTGCCCAAAGGCCAGCTAACCCATGTGCTACGCCATACTTTTGCGGCGCACTTTATGATGTCAGGCGGCAACATTCTGGTGTTGCAACGTATCCTCGGCCATCATGATATTAAGATGACGATGCGCTATGCTCACCTTGCGCCGGAACACCTCGAAACCACCCTGCAATTTAATCCTCTGGCGACGATGCCAAGTGGCGACAAAGTGGCGGCATAGGTTGGCAATGCCCGCATTTCCTCACCCTTAACCAGGGTAAAAAACCCTTAATAAACAACTAACTTATTGATTTTATTATTGTAGTGAGGAAATCGGGTTTTTTGTTGCCTGCACTCCACCGCCCGCGGGACCACCATCAGATGGCAGCAACACCTCAACTGACGGCGTACAGCGCCGCGTCCGCTCCTTCCTGAAACATCGTTTCTCTTAACGTTTAGTGTCGGGTGGTCGGCTATCAGACAATGATTTCCCAAGGTTTGATTTCAGAAGGAATGAGAGCGGAGTAACTGTATTAATTAGCAAGTGGGGCTGAACTCAACAACGGCCTTATCAATATCTTAATATCAAAAAAAGCAAGACACCTACGGTGCCTTGCTTTTCTTTTTACATTAGCAAGCGCCAAAAAGAACGACAGAGAACAGAACGGAACCGTTCAGATAAATAGTGGCCTTCAATCCCGTAGGAATAAAGGAACCACAGGTCTCTGCGCACACTTTAAGCTGCCCACCAATGGGAATTGGAATCGGCGAAGAAACGCAAAAGTCACCGTAGATAGGAATGGTAAAACAAATTTGGTTGTTTGCAGGGTTATAACTGGCCCCAACGCAAACCGAAAGTTTAAGCGCCAACACGCCCTGCTGCTTAAGGTCTACAGGTACCGGCGCCGGTGTTTTTTGCGAAAATCCAACCGCAGTAAAATCAGCAACATGTTCATTTTGACCGTGCGGATCTTGTTCATTGCATTTACAATCAGCCATTGGAATATCCTCGTAAGTTTTTTAGATATTAATTAGCGAACAATGTAATTGCCGTGGAGCTAATTACATTGATGAATCTAGCAGCACAGTAATTAATTTCCATTCCTTCGCCATTAAATAAAATCAATAAAACAACAATAAAATGATTAATAAGAATATTTTTATTTATGTAACCAACACGGTTTGTTATTGCCGAAATAATTGCAATTCACAATAATATAATCAAAGATGAAGGGAGATAAAAATGAGGATATTACGAGTGAGAATTAAAAAAATGCCCTTAAACCAAGGATGTTAACCTTGTTAGCTTGAGTCACTTTCCATTTTCCCTCTGTCGGTTGAAAAAATTTGGCTAAGCGCCCGGCTTTCCTGCCTGAAAATAAAAAACCGCCTGCAGAGCCGCATATCATCGCAAAATGCTCTTCAAACGGTTTTGTACAAGATCATGTATTCACAGCGCTAATCGCGGATTACTTTGATTCAGCCTGGCTTACGGTGTCTTCGGCTTTCCAGATGCGGTATTTCACTTCCGCGTCTTTCGGCGCATACACCACGATCGGCAGGCGGCTGTTGTAACGCTGCATCGCGGCGTCGCCCAGGTTGGCGGCGATGAATTGCTTGCTCTTGGTGTTATCCGGGCAGGCCATCATGGTCGAGGCCGGCTCGGACAGCTTCTCCAGCACCAGGTAGTCGTAGCCCCAGCCGGACAGGGTTTTGGTCTCCAGCGTGCCGCCAATCATATGGCGGTTGCAGTCCACTTCCAGCGTCTTGCCGATCAGCAGCTCTACCTTATAGTTCTCTTCGTGCTCTTGCTTCGGCAGGTAGATCACCTGGCGGTTCATGCCCTTCTCGGCTTTCGGATAAGGCGCGACCTTTTCCAGCGGCTGTTTGCTGATATCCGCATCGTCGCCAGAGGTGGCCGCCATGGCGCTGGCGGAAACGGCCATCAGCAGGCCGGAAAATACAACGGATGCCTTGTTCATGTTTTATCCCTACACTTTTTGTCAAATAATCCGCCTATAAACTAATACACTACCGCCAAGCTCGCCACAGGTTTAATCTTCTTTACAATAGGTTATAAATAGTGACAATCGACTGGTATTCCCCGTTAACCGGAGCAATACACCAGAAAAAACCGCCGATTAAGACGAGATAAACAAGTGATGACCTGCGCACAACCGGGTGTATCAGATAGGGTTTTCTTGCCGGCGGACTAAGGTTTTCTTAAGACAGAATTATTACAGTGGCGCTATTCAATACTGTCACCGAGCCTGCGCGTGAATCCAGAATCGTCATTAAATCAATCCTCAACGGCACAGCAAATTAAGACAACCGCCCTTTACTCCCTGCCGACATCCTTTTACCGTTGGCAAGTTTTTGGCCTGCTGATCAGCGGTTTGGTGTTCCTGTGGCTCTCCCGCAACGAACAGCTGGACTGGGCGATCAGCAACTATTGGTACGATGCCGCCAGCGGGCATTTCCCGTGGCAAAACAATTACTGGCTGGATCTGATCAATCACCGTCTGTTGAAGCAGATAGTGATCGTGGGCGCGGTGCTGACGCTGTTTTGGGGCATCTATCGCCGCAGCGCGCGCCTGATTGTCAGCATGCTGCTTCTCGGCATCGGCCCGCTGGTGGTGGGCATTCTCAAGGCCACCAGCGCGCACTCCTGTCCGTGGGATCTGATCGAGTACGGTGGCAAGGCGATGTCCTTCCCGTTGTTCGGCGCGGTACCGGCCCTGCCGGGCCCCGGTCGCTGTTTCCCCGGCGGGCACGCCTCGAGCGGTTTCGCGGTCATGGCGTTGTTTTTCCTGTTTTATCCGCAGCGCCCGCGCCTGGCCTGGTGCTGCTGGTGCGGCGGTATTGCGCTCGGCATGTTGATGGGCTTTGGTCAGATCATGCGCGGCGCACATTTTCTTACCCATAACCTGTGGGCAGGTTGGTGGGTTTGGTTAAGCCAGTTGGCAATTTATTGGATAGTTAGCGGCTATTGGCGCCGCAAGATGAGGTAACGGTTATGGAGCAGTTAAACCATGTTCTTTTCGCCTGGATCAATGCGACCCCGGCATCTCCCGAATGGATGATCGATTTCGCCACCTTTCTGGCGCGCGATCTTATCATTATCGTGCCGCTGCTGATCGTCGGCCTGTGGCTGTGGGGGCCGCGCAGCCAACTGGTTTCGCAGCGCGAAGTGGTGGCGAAAACCACGATCGCGCTGCTGTTCGCCATGCTTGCCGCCTCCGCTATCGGCGCGCTGCTGCCGCATGAGCGCCCGTTCGTCGCCGGCGTGGGTTATACCTTCCTGGCGCACGTGCCGGACAGTTCGTTCCCCAGCGATCACGGCACCGCCATCTTTACCTTTGCGCTGGCGTTCCTGTTCTGGCACCGGGTCTGGTCCGGCGCGCTGCTGATGATTGTCGCCGTCGGCATCGCCTGGTCACGCGTTTACCTCGGCGTGCACTGGCCGCTGGATATGGTCGGCGGTTTCCTGCTCGGCCTGGTCGGCTGTCTGTTCGCTCAGCTGGTATGGAATCTGTTCGGCGATGTCCTCGCCGACAGGCTGTCGCGTCTGTATCGCTTTCTGTTTGCCTTCGCCATTCGCCGCGGCTGGGTGAAAGAATAACCGCATAACATGACAGGGGCGTTACCGCCCCTGCTTTCACACCACGCCGGTGGTCACGCAAAATGCCCGCGTTTTTCCCGCTCCCAGCATCACTCCCGCCTCCCCTTCCGGCGCATTAGGCCGGCAGTTTGCCGGCTGGATAAAAGCAAGCAGCCGCCTGTTGCCCTGGACAGCGATGCGCCGCAGGCCATAGTTGAATTGCCCGGTGGCAAAACGCGTCACATAGCGGCGGCCTTGCGGCGCCAGCATAAAGAACTCGGCCTGATCCACGTAGCGCGTCAGATCGTCGGAGCACAGCAGTTCCTGCCCGAGCGCCTCTCCCAACAGCGCCGGCGTCGGCAGGTTCTGGCGGAACACCGCGTCGGGAATGCAATCGTAGTTGAGGCGGCACACATAGCGCAGCGGCTGCGGCCGATCGGCCAGGTTGGTAACCTTCATCTCTATGGCGAACTGCGCGCTCTGGGCCGCCAGACGCAGCGCCGGGCCGATGCGCCAACGCCCGCCCAGCCGCTCGCCTTCACCGTGCAACGTCAGCTCATCGCCCGCCAGCTGCAGCCACACGCGTTGCATCTGGAGCGGCGCGCCGTCGTGACTCGGCCAGGCGGGACAGAACGCGGCGTCGTCAGCGTGCTTTCTTCCGGCGCCCCGCACGCTGCGGCGGCCCGATTTCAGCGAATGACCGTCAAACTCGGCGTCCCAGATCGCGAGGCCCTGATACGGCAAAACCGTCAGCGCGCCACGGCAGTTCGCCAGCGTCAGCATCGGCCCGCGTTCTGCGCAGCGATGCGCGCTCACCGCGAAATCCGCGTTGCGGAACAGTTCCTGCCGATACGTCCCGAAAGCTTCAGGAGCCAGGTCGATGTTGATCTTCATCTTTTTTCCCTCGACGTTTCGCCCGCGCAGGCCGCGAGCGGCCACTGAAAATGTTATTTAAATAACAAATCATTCTTCCATAAGTTATACGCATAACAGTGAAGTAACTATGATCTCGTCGACATTTTTCAAATCCCGCTAGGTTTATCGATATTGCAATGTTATTATTTTCACATTACCTATCCATGCTCTTTTCTCAACTTCACTAAGGAACCGCGATGACCACCGAAAACATCGATTACGCCAGCTATGTTGACCACACCCTGCTGGCCATGGACGCCACCGAAATGCAGATCGCCAAACTGTGCGAAGAAGCGCAGCAGCACAACTTCTATGCGGTATGCGTCAACTCCGGCTACGTGCCGCTGGCGGCCCAGCTGCTGCAGGAAAGCACGGTGAAAGTCTGCTCGGTGATCGGTTTCCCGCTGGGCGCCGGCCTGACCGTCGCCAAAGCCTTTGAAGCCAAAGCGGCGATCGCCGCTGGCGCGCAAGAGATCGACATGGTGATCAACGTCGGCTGGCTGAAGAGCGGCCTGCTGGACGAAGTGAAAGCCGACATCGCCGCCGTGCGCGAGGTTTGCGCGGCGATCCCGTTGAAGGTAATATTGGAAACCTGCCTGCTCAGCGATGCGCAGATCGTCCAGGTTTGTGAAATGTGTCGCGAACTCGATGTCGCCTTCGTGAAAACCTCCACCGGCTTCAGCACCGGCGGCGCTCGGGAAGAGCACGTCAAACTGATGCGCGAGACCGTGGGCAGCGAAATGGGCGTGAAAGCTTCCGGCGCCGTGCGCGATCGCGCCACCGCCGAGAAGATGATCAACGCCGGCGCCACGCGTATCGGCACCAGCTCCGGCGTTGCCATCGTATCCGGCGCGCAGGCGGCGGCTGGCAGCTACTGATCGTCGGCATGCCCTGAGGGGCATAGCCAATACACTCCGATGCGGGACAATACGGGCGGTTGATGCGGCCCGATATTGCCCCGCATCGTTCTGTTTAGCGCCGGAAATGCCGGCTCGCCTTTTATCTCTACTACCTGTGGGAAGACGGATCTATGGAAACGCGGCGCGAAGAACGTATCAACCGGCTAGTTCAGGCGTTAAAACGCGCTGACAAGATCCACCTGAAAGAAGCCGCCGTGCTGCTGGGGGTCTCGGAGATGACCATTCGCCGCGATCTGAGCGCCGAACCGGCGGCCGTGGTGTTGCTCGGCGGCTACGTGGTGACCGATCCGCGCAGCAATGGCGTGACCAACTACTTCGTTTCCGATCAAAAAGCCAAACAGGTAACGGAGAAACGGCGCATCGGCCTGCTGGCGGCGCCGCTGATCAATGAAAACGACACGGTGTTTTTCGACTGCGGCACCACCACGCCGGCGATCATCGACGCCATCGCCGACGAGTTGGCTTTCACCGCCGTGTGTCATTCGCTGAACACCTTCCTGGCGCTGCAGGACAAACCGAACTGCAAGGTGGTGCTGTGCGGCGGCGAGTTCAAGCCGAACAACTACATCTTTTCCAGCGTCGGCGGCCGCAACGAGCTCGATCACATCTGCCCGAACATCGCCTTTATCTCCGCCGCCGGCCTCAGCCTGCAGCACGGCGCCACCTGCTTCAACTTCGACGAGCTGGAGATGAAGCATCGCGCCATGGCGATGGCGCAGCAAAAGATCCTGGTGGCAGATCACAGCAAGTTCGGCAAAACCAAGCCGGCCTGCATCGGCCCGCTGACGCAGTTCGATCGGGTGATCACCGATCGCCAGCCGGACGCCGACTTCATGGCGTTCTTCAACGATAACGCCATCGCTACCCGCTATTAATCCGCCTTCAGCGCCGTCGAAACCGGCGGCGCGCCGCTTCGATATCCCTCTTTCCCCGCCGAAAAATGAACAAATAATGCGCAATCAATTCGCGTTTTTCGCTTATCCGCACGCAACATCAGGTTAATAAAATGCAACAGCTCACCCGCGTGATTATTTTTTCGCAGGCTAACCACGCAGTCGGTTGGGTGAATTAACGGCTATTTATGGCTTTTATATGATAAATCGAGCCAAAGGCCAGGAAGTTTAAATAAACGGCGGTTTACGCGATTGCAGCAAATCTCGCCAATACCTGTTAGGTATCTGTTATTTATATGATGAATGGTTACGCATTTTTATCCGCTAACAACGTAATTAATTTCCCTTCGTTACTAGCGGTGCTTTTCAAGAAAAACAAAATAAAAACAAAAAGATAAACGTTATTTACCTTAAAAACATAATGTGATCTACATCACTAAAACTGCTTAATCCGGGTTTTTCGCTAGATCCAAAACCACGCATAAAATATATTGCTCGGCTTGCTGCTGAGCACAGCGCTTTATCCGGCTAATTATTGTACAAGCCGCATAATCGCAGAAACTTTCATGAGAGCGTTCTCAGCACAAAATCTTACACAAATGTGCAACAAATGCGCGAAAAATCGATAAAAAAGCTGATAACTGCACATATTGCGCATTTGAGAGCAGGATCACGGTTGTTTCTACTGTAAATCGTTATCTTGCCGCCAACAAAAATCGACAGGCAAAGACCTGTCGGCAGCGGTAACGACTTTTATCGCCCGCGACGGTGAAAAGTCTTTAGTGAATTACCCGGCGCTGTGCCTTGGTAATGAACGCAATAAACAACCAGGGGGACGCCAAAACATCCCCGCAAGCAACACCTGATTCTTACCGCAAGCGTTGCCTGAATAGGACGTTTGACGGTTTAACCTTAAGTTTTGCCTTTTAATTTTAAATTCGTGTTCACTTCGGAGATATTTATGGACACTACACAGACCGGCACAATTGCCTCTGCGGCTTCGGGCTCCAGCAGTACCTGGCGTAAAACGGATACCATGTGGATGTTGGGCCTGTACGGCACCGCCATCGGCGCAGGCGTCCTGTTCTTGCCCATCAACGCCGGCATCGGCGGTTTGATTCCTTTGATCATCATGGCCATCATCGCTTTCCCGATGACCTTCTTTGCCCACCGCGGCCTGTGCCGTTTCGTTCTGTCCGGCAAAAATCCCGGTGAAGACATCACCGCCGTGGTAGAAGAGCACTTCGGCATCACCGCCGGTAAGCTGATTACCCTGCTGTACTTCTTCGCCATCTACCCGATTCTGTTGGTTTACAGCGTGGCGATCACCAACACCGTCGACAGCTTCATCACCCACCAGTTGGGCATGACGTCGCCGCCGCGCGCCATCCTGTCGCTGATCCTGATCGTCGGCCTGATGACCATCGTGCGCTTCGGTGAGCAGGCCATCGTGAAAACCATGAGCATCCTGGTGTTCCCGTTTGTGGCGGTGCTGATGCTGCTGGCGGTGTATCTGATCCCTAACTGGACCGGCGCCATCTTCGAAAACGTGTCGCTGTCCGGCAGCGGTACCGGCATGGGTCACGGCCTGATCATGACCCTGTGGCTGGCGATCCCGGTGATGGTGTTCTCCTTCAACCACTCGCCGATCATCTCCGCCTTCGCCGTCGCCAAACGCGAAGAGTACGGCGCAGACGCCGAGAAGAAATGCTCCCGCATTCTGGCTTACGCACACATCATGATGGTGCTGACCGTGATGTTCTTCGTGTTCAGCTGCGTGCTGAGCCTGACGCCGGAAAACCTGGCGGAAGCCAAGGCGCAGAATATCTCGATTCTGTCTTACCTGGCTAACCACTTTAACAACCCGATGATCGAGTACATCGCGCCGGTTATCGCCTTCGTCGCCATCACCAAATCGTTCCTGGGCCACTACCTGGGCGCCCGTGAAGGCTTCAACGGCCTGGTCGCCAAGTCGATGAAGAGCCGCGGCAAAACCGTCAGCACCGCCAAGCTGAACCGCATGACCGCTATCTTCATGCTGGTGACCACCTGGATCGTCGCCACCCTGAACCCGAGCATCCTGGGCATGATCGAAACCCTGGGTGGCCCAATCATCGCCATGCTGCTGTTCCTGATGCCGATGTACGCCATCCGTAAAGTGCCTGCCATGCGCAAGTACAGCGGCCACATCAGCAACGTGTTTGTGGTTGTGATGGGTCTGATCGCCATCTCTGCTATCGTGTTCAGCCTGCTCGGCTAATCACGTCCGGCCGGCGCCGCTGCGCGCCGGCCCTCCCGCACTCCCCCATTTCCCGTATTCACCGCCTGAAACCTGAAGAAGGAGGCGAGACCATGGTCAGCGTTTTCGATATTTTCAAAATTGGCATCGGCCCATCCAGCTCCCACACCGTTGGCCCGATGAAAGCCGGCAAACAGTTCGTCGACGATCTGATCGCCCACCAGCAGCTGCAGGACACCACCCGCGTGGTGGTCGACGTGTACGGTTCGCTGTCGTTGACCGGTAAAGGCCACCACACCGATATCGCCATTATCATGGGCCTGGCCGGCAACCTGCCGCACGACGTGGACATCGACAGCATTCCGGGCTTTATCCGCGACGTCGAACAACGCGGCCGCCTGCCGCTGGCCAACGGCCATCACGAGGTGGATTTCCCGCTGCACGGCGGCATGAATTTCCACAGCGATAACCTGCCGCTGCACGAAAACGGCATGCGCATCCGCGCCTTCGCCGATGAACGCTTGCTGCACAGCAAAACCTATTACTCGATCGGCGGCGGTTTCATCGTCGACGAAGAGCACTTCGGCCAGTCCGCCGAGGGCGCAACGCCGGTGCCTTACCCATTCAAATCGGCGCACGATCTGCAGCAGCATTGCAAAGAGACCGGGCTGTCGTTGTCCGGCCTGGTGATGCAGAACGAACTGGCGCTGCGCAGCAAAGCGGATATCGACGCACACTTCGCCGACGTCTGGCAGGTGATGAGCGCCGGTATCGAACGCGGCATCAACACCGAAGGCTTGCTGCCCGGCCCGATGAAAGTGCCGCGCCGCGCCGCCGCGCTGCGCCGCATTCTGGTGACCGGAGACAAGAACAATATCGACCCGATGAACGTGGTCGATTGGATCAACATGTTCGCGCTGGCGGTCAACGAAGAAAACGCCGCCGGTGGCCGCGTGGTTACCGCCCCGACCAACGGCGCCTGCGGCATCATCCCTGCGGTGCTGGCCTACTACGACAAGTTCATCCGCCCGGTGAACGCCAACTCCTACACCCGCTACTTCCTGGCGTCCGGCGTGATTGGCGCGCTGTACAAGATGAACGCCTCGATCTCCGGCGCCGAAGTGGGCTGTCAGGGGGAAGTGGGCGTCGCCTGTTCGATGGCGGCGGCCGGGTTGACCGAGCTGCTGGGCGGCAGCCCGGCGCAGGTGTGCATCGCGGCGGAGATCGCCATGGAGCACCATTTGGGGCTGACCTGCGATCCGCTCGCCGGCCAGGTACAGGTGCCTTGCATCGAACGCAACGCCATTTCCGCCGTCAAGGCAGTCAATGCCGCGCGCATGGCGATGCGCCGCACCAGCGAGCCGCGGGTTTGTCTGGATAAGGTGATCGAAACCATGTACGAAACCGGCAAAGACATGAACGCCAAATACCGCGAAACCTCACAGGGCGGGCTGGCGATCAAGGTCGTGGCCTGTAACTGATCGCCACGGCGAGGCACTAAAGGCGCCGGCCGGTCTGACTTGGCCGGCGCCGTTTCAATAGCGATCCTTTCCTGCCGCAACGCCCACCTGAATGCCCGCGCGAGGCCCCACTGCCCCGGGACGAGCGCTGTGCCGCAGCCAACCGTAAAGTTCGGCATTACGCCGGAATCCCATTTTGCGCATCACGCTCATCTTGTGGTTGCTGACGGTTTTCACGCTGATGTCCAGCATTCGGGCGATTTGCGTCACCCCCATCTCGCGCGTCATACAGCGCATGATCTCCTGTTCGCGCAGCGTCAGGCCACGGTGCTGGCATATGCAGTTCCTGCCACAACCCGGCCGGTTCGGCCATTTGCTGCGCCGCTCCAGTTCGGCGCTCACCTGATACAATGCCGATACCAGCGGCGTATCGTGGTAAATGACGCCGGCCTCCAGCGAGCAGCGGGTGCCGACGGTGCGTTTATACCGCCCCTCCGGCATTCGCAACGAGAAATACAGCGTTTTGCGCCCTGCGGTCTGCGCCTCAAAGAAGTGACAAAAACAGCTTTGCACGCCGGGAGGAAAATAGCAGAACACCAAATCGGCTTCGTGAACCTGCTGCGCATCCAGTAACAGCGTGCGCTTGCCATAAGTGCTGAAGTGCAGCGCCAAGGCCTCCTGCCAACCGGCGCTGAAGTAACGGTTTTCATCAAATAGCGCGATTTTTATCATCGTGTTCATCCCTGCCCTCCCGCCGTTCCGGCTTCCCGTTTAACCGCCTGGGCGCCCTTTGCCGGCGCCTGACTGTTGTCGATGCGTAATTCATAAATCATGGTGGCGTTAGGTGGCACTTTCGGCGGATAGCCGGTTTCGCCGTAGGCCAGCGCCGGCGGCACGACCATCGTCAGCGAACCGTGGTTGTGCAGATGGCTTATCGCCTCCCTGAACAGCGGCGGATACTCGGACAGCGGTTGCGACAGCACCTTGCCGCTCAGTTCCATATCCTGGATCACCGTGCCGTCGGTCAACGTCTCCTTCACGACCACATCGACCACCGCCGTTGGCGCCTGCGCGCCCTCCCCGGCGTAATCCACCCGATACCAAAAGCCCATCGCCGACTGCTTTACGCCCTTTTGTTGACTGAACTGCGCCAGGTAATCTTCATCACGCCGCCGCTGTTCGTTAACGCGTTTCTCACGCGCGGCCATGGCGGTGGCATCCGCCTGCGCCGTCAGCGCATTCAGTTCATCCGGCGGCAGCTGCAAACGCCCCGACACGCTATCGATGACGCCCGCCAACAGGCTGTCGCGGTCCACCGGTACGCCCCAGCTTTGACGCTCCGTCACTACCCCCTGAATATCCCGCCCCAGCGCACTGCCCGCCGCATAGGACAGACGCTTGCGATCATCCTTCAACTGCTCCGGCGTCACCTCCCATTGCAGCCGCTTACGCAACGCCAGCAGGTCTTCGCGCGCCTGCTGAGTCGCCCTCTGCTCACCGGCCCGCTTCTGCTCGCTCTCTTCCAACGCGGCGCGCAGAGCGTGCAACGCCTCCTGGTGCTCGCGTTGGCGTTGTGCAAGCGTCTGTGCCGATGCCTGCGCGGCAGATTCCAGTTCGGTGACGCGCCGTTCGGCCTGCGCCGCCGTCGCTCTGCTTTGGGCGGTTTCCTGCGTCGCCTGACGCAGCAACGCCTCGGCGCGCTGCGCGTCGGGCGAGCCGCGCCAGGCGGCGCCCAGCCCGGCGATCCACTTTTGCAGCGTTGACGAATCGGGCAACGTCGCGACGGATGGCGTCGCTTTCTCCGCCCGCAACGCGGCGAGTTCCTGGCGCAACATCGTCAGTTCCATTCGCTGGCGCGCCAGCTGTTGGTCACGCGCCAATAATTCCTGGGTCAGCGTAAAAGCTTTGGCCGGTGAGGCTGGCTTATTGTTGTCCGACGAGCGCTTCGCGGGCTCACGCTTTTTTTGCCCCGACTCGCGGTCGACTGGCGCCGCTTTTTCGTTCGTCGGCACGATGTTTTGCCGTTGATACTGCTCGGCAAACTGCAGCAGCGCCGGCACGCCGTCGTCCGCCAGCGCGACGCCGGAGAACAGCAGAGCGACGCAGCCCAGCAGGCGCAGCCTCATTTAATCTGCTCCCCACGATCCGCCAAGCCGGTCAACACCGCCTGATTCACCCCGGCGCACAGATAGTTGACCTTGTAGCGATACAGCGCATCCACCGTCTCCTGCGTGTCGCCGTTTACCCTGGCGCGCAAGCTGGCGTACTGCGAGGCGCCGCTCATCAGGCTGTCGAAGGCCTGCTGATAGCGCTGATACTGTTTCTCGTCGATCGCGCGCAATGCGCCCAGTTGCTGCTGGCACTGCTGCAGCTGTTCGGCCTCACGCTGCTTGCGCAAAGCCTCTTCTGACGGTGGTTGCACAACCTGATTTTTAGTGTTCACGGCGGGCTTGCCCGACTTTTGGCTTTGGCAAGCGGCGGCGCTCAACGCCAACAGGCACAGCAGCCCCATGCGCAGGGCGTGATTGACGTGCTTTCTCATCATTGCGTTTCTTGTCCTTGTAGACGCTTATTCGTATTCCAACGTAAAAGTGGCCACCGCGCTGAAGGTGCCGCGGCCGATGGACTTCGTCTGGATAGCCTCCGGTTCCCCTTGCACATAGGCCTGCAGCGTAAGCGTGGTGTTGCCGGCACTCAGGCGGAATTTATCGCTGGCGCGATTGAGCGGCAGCGCCTTGCCGCTGCTGTCTTCCAGCCCGATGCCGATCCCCGACGCCAGGCTGCCGGCATCCAATGCCAACAGGCCGGGCAATTTGGCGTTCTCGGTGCCGGTAAACGTGATAGCCACCGTATTGCCCAGGCTGAGATCGCACTCGGTCAGGTGCAACGCGAAGGTTTGACTGTGGGAACGGGTGTTCAGATACAGGTATTTGTCGACGATGGTGCCGAAATCCAGTTGGATATCCTCATCTCCCGGCTGAATGACGCACGGCTCAGCCACCAGCGTGCCGTGAAAGCGCATGTTTTCCGCCGCGGCCGCCGGCTGAGCCATTATGCCGGCCGCCATGACCATGCCGGCCCCCAACAGCGCGCTCCGGCGCCGGTTCGTCTCTGTCGCGCGCATGACGCCACTCCCTTTGGTTATGCTTGCGCCAATCCGGCGCAAGCGGCGTATTAGTCGTAGTAAAGCCGGAAATCGATCGCCGCGCGGTAAGCGCCGGCGCTCAGCGTCGCCGGGGTGCGCACCGGCGTCACCGTATACGTCAGGGTGTTCTGCCCCGGCGTCAGCAATACCGGTTTGTTACGTGCGCCGAGGCGCACCGGCAGGCCGCTGGCATCCGCCAGCTGCAACCCCAACCCGGTGACGCCGGCAACCCTGATCAGCCCCGGCGCGTCGTCATCCGTCGGCGCGGCAAACGCCACGGACACCGCAGGCTGGCTGCCGCTCCAGGCCAGCACACCGGTCCAGGCGTCGCGGTTGCTCGCCGGCGCCCGCAGACAGTCTTTCAGCGTCAGCTCGAACGCCACCGGCGTGCCGCGATCGCCCGGGCGCTGGAAGTGCGCCGTTCCCGTCTCACCCAACCACACTTCCTGACGAGCGGTGGTCATTTCCAGGCTGCAGGCGCTTTCCGTCAACGCGCCGTAGACGTGGAGCGTGCCGTTCGCCCCTTCCACGTCCCAGTTGTCCACCGCGCGGGCCGGCGGCATCAGCATCAGCATCGTGCCCGCCGTCAGCGGCACCATCAGCGCGGCCAACACCGTCAGGCCGATAGTGCGTCGCTGATGACGTTCATAGGACTTTCCCAACAGCATGGGGATCTTTCGTTGCATGATTCGTTCACTCCGCTGTGTTCATGACTCGGTCTTCCCTGCTTGCGCGCGGCTCGTCATTTGGCGGCCTTCACGGCCTGGCAGGCACTGCCGGCGCAGCGGAAGTTCAACTGCGGCCGCCCGCCGTAATCGTTGATGTACGCCAGCGACGGCGCGTTGCCGAGGCTCGCGGCGGAAACGTTCAGCGGGGCTCTGGCCTTCGGCGCCACCATCAACGGTTCAAAGCCGGCGGCCCCTTTGCCGCCCTTGCCGGCGCTCGCCTCAACGATCGTCACGTAATACGGGGTCGGGTTGTTCACCACGTACTTGTCACCCTGCCGGGTCAGGGTCAGTTGCTCCTGCCACGGCGCCGCGTTCTTCTTCGGGGCGAGCGCCGCCGGGCGATAAAACATTTTGATGCGCGTCTGCAACGCTATCTGCAGCGTGTTCAGCTTATTGCTGCGCGGCGGGATTTCGCGCAGGTTAAAGTAATACAGCGTCTCCCGATCCTGCGGCAGCTGACGCGCCGCCGGCAGCGACTGGATCTTCACCTGGCTCGGTTTGCCCGGCTCCACCCGTTGCACCGGCGGCAGCACGGTGAAGGGGCTTTGGATCTTGTTGCCGCGATCGTCTTCGATCCATCCCTGCGCCAGATACGGCAACTGTTTGTTCTGGTTACTGATGTTGAGACTGACCGTTTTCAGGTCGCCGTCGAAAATCACGCGCGTGCGATCCAGCGCGATAGCCGCCTGAGCGGGCAGGCCGACCGCGCCGAGCGTCAATGCGGCGGCGAGCGGGCCCACAAGGGAAACGGTCTTTCTGGTCATAGTCAGATTCATCATGTCTTCACGGTTCCAGTCGGCCGAAGGCGGGCAATCCCGCCCCGGCGGTTTAGCGGCGGAGCGCACTCCGCCGGGTGTAAGTCAGTTGGCGTCAGCCGCCGGCTTGTTGCCGGCAAGAGGACGACAAGGCAGCAGCAGCGTGTTCATCAGCATTTCGGCCGGCAGCGGCGCCGGCAGCTGGATTTCACACTGCGCCGCGCCGTTCCAATGCACGCGCATGCGCTCGCCAGGGTTGAGGCCGGACAGGTAAACGCTGCCGCCGTCATTGATGATGCCGGTCTCCTGTTTGCGGGCATTCAGCACCGTGGCGCCGAACGGCGGCTCGCTGCCGTCCGCCAGTTTGACGATCGCCATCGCCTTCTCGCCGGCTATCACCTCAAACTTGCGGTAGCCGATGGCCCCCTCGGTCAACGTGGCCTGCACCACGGAACGCGTCGCCTCGACGTTGTCGCTCAGGCTGTTGAGATCGATGCTGGCCTTATTGCGGTAGTAGCTGTTTACATCCGCCACCACCGCTTTGCCGTAACGGTTGGTCAGCACCGTACTGCCGTAGCCGCGCACCGGCACGCCGGCGACGCCTTCGGTATCCAGCAGCAAGCGCGTGCCGCCCGGCGTATTGACCCGGTGCAGCACCGCCCCTTCCGCCGCCATCGTCAGGCCGCCCTGCGCGCCGATGCCGACGGCGCTGTAACGGCCGGCCTGGTAGCTGGCGTTGGCGTTGATCTGCGCCATATCGCCCTGATGGCTGTAATAGCCGCTGGCCGTCGCCCCGCTGCGCGCTGCGCCGGCGCTGATCTGATAGTTGTTGTGTTCATCGACCCGGTTGTAGTAACCGACCCGATGGGCGTTCTCTTCGCGATCGAGCGTCATGTTGTAACTGAGCGTTCCGGCGCTGCCCCAGGGCAGCGACAGCGACAGGTACATCCCGTCGTCATTGCGCTCGTTGTAACGGTTGCGATAGGCCGACAGCGATACGCTGACGTTCTTGAAATCGCCGATATCGAAGTAGCGCGATACCATCAGGTTGTAACGATCGTTCGGCGCCCGATCCCAGTAGGTTTGGTGGCTGTAGTTGAGATAGGTGCTGAGCCCCAGATCGCGGAACTGTTTGTTGAAGGTGATGGTGTACATCTCCTTGCTCTTGCCGCTGCGTCCCCCTTCGTAACGCGCATCGAGGTAGTCCCCCATGCTCATGAAGTCCTCCTGGGAGAAGCGGTAGCCGGCGAAAGTGATCTGGCTGTCGTACTGGTCGAAGTTCTTCGAATAGCTCAACCGGTACGAACCGCCGGTCAGAGCGCCCTCCTGCGGCAAGCGCGCACGCGACTGCGTGGCATCGAACGACAACGCCCCCAGCGCCATCAGATCGCGCCCGATCCCCAGCGACAGCGCGTTGTAATCGCCGCCGGCGATGCCCCCGCCGTACAGCGACCAGCCGTTGCTGATGCCCCAGGAGAACTCACCGGTGCCGAACATCGGCCCGCGCAGGTGATGCCCCCACTCCGACGGCTTGCCCGTCGCCAGCTTGTAACGCACCGTGCCCGGTCGCGTCAGGTAAGGGATGTTGGCGGTATTCATCTTGAACGCCTGCACGCTGCCGTCTTGCTCTTCGACGCGCACGTCCAGCTCGCCGGAAACCGCGTCGTTGATGTCCTGAATGCGGAATGGCCCCGCCGCCACCTGCGTCTCATACAGCACGCGCCCCTGTTGGCTGACCGCCACCTTGGCGTTGGTTTTCGCCACGCCCGTCACTTCCGGCGCATAGCCGCGCAGGTTGGGCGGCAACATGCTGTCGTCGGATCGCAGACTGACGCCGGTAAAGCGCAGGCTGTCGAAAATGTCGGAGTTCAGATAATCCTCCCCCATCGTCAGCCGCGAGCGCAGCGCCGGAATAGCCCGGTAGGCGTAATAGCGGCTCCAGTCGAACTGTTTGTCGGTCGACTGAGAAGAACCGGTCTGATGGCTGAGATTAGCCTGCCAGTCGGCGCGTAGACGCCAGGCGCCCAGATTGGCGCCGCCGGTGCCGTTGCCGCTCAGGCTGTAACTGCTGCCGCCTTTCTGATGTTTTTGTGTTTGAGCATTGACGTTATAGTCAAACAGCAGCCCGGGAATACCGTCATCCCAGCGCGAAGGCGGGTCCCAGTTTTCCGAGCTGTATTCCAGATAGGCCTGAGGAATGTTGAGGTACAGCGAGGAGCTGGCAAGATCGCCGCGGGCTTCCATCCCTGCCAGGCTGGAGGCGTCAAGGCAACGGCCGCCGTGCGTCCAGTTCAGCGTACTTAACAGTTTTTCTTTCAGCCCCAGTTGGTTGACCAACTCCGGCGAAAGACAGGCTTCGCTGCCTTTAGGATCGTTCTCGGGCGCCATAAACGTCACCGGCTGTTCCGCCAGATCGTTCTTATTGACGTGCACCACCATGGTATAAACGCCCGGCATGATGTAGCCGCTGCGCGTAAATTGGCTCAGATCGATATTTTTACGATCGTTGATGTCCAAGACGTCAGTATTGAATTGAATAACGTCGGCGGCATAAACCAACGCGATCGGATTTCCCAGAGAAAGGGCGACACAGAGCCCCAAGGCCTGAAGACGAAATAACTTCCCTGCCGGTGAAAGCATAATAAAGTCCTTTCAATAACGAATTAACCGTCAGTACGAAAAAAAAAATCAAAAATAATCCAGCTTAAAACGCACTGTGGAAAAATACGCTCCCACCTTCAACGGCTGGTGATTCGGCATTAACGTCATGGAATAATTCAGCACTCGGTTGCCCGGTATTATTCCCTCCATCGGCAACGGCTCCCCTGGAATAACCGGCCTGCCGCGGCTGTCTTTTATCTTCAATGCGATGCCGCGCGCATCGCCCTGTACGCCAAACAAAGCGCCTTCCGCCAAACCATCAAACGTGACCTGAAAGAATTTCCAATCAGGCTTGTTTTCCGGACGTTCCAAAATGCAATTAACCAATTCAATACTGAAAGGTTTAGTCATTCCCTGGCCGTCACGAATGATCTGTCCGATAGGAAGCGTGTCCATATCGATTGTCTGATCGCGGCTGCCGGCGGCAATGGCGCAGGCAGTGTCGATAATGGCGCCGTGCATACTGACTTTGCCCCACCCCTGTGCGGCGGAAATTGCACTGCCGGGCGCAAACGCCAACGACGCCAAAAGAACGGCACCCGCCCGATTCCTTGAAAAAAACATCGCGACATTCCTTTGACACAGAGAGTCACCAGGCATGCGGCGTGCCCCATGCCTGGTTGATTAAGCCTGCGGTCTCACTTACTGATAAGCCAGAGTGAAGTCGGCTACGGCGGTGAAATCGCCCGGAACGATGGCTGCGGAAGCGCCTTCACCCTGCAGGTAAGCGGCGAAGTTCAGGCTGTTGTTGCCAGTATTCAGCGTCTGTGCCGCAGTCGCCTGACCCAGTTTGATCGGCTGGCCGCCATAAGTGATTGCTACGCCAGCGCCGCTGGCGGTCCCCGCGATACCCAATAGATCTTTGTTGGTTGACGACGCAATGCCGCTGAAGGTGGTTTTAACGGTTTTCAGCGTCGTGGTATCACACTGCTCCAGCTTGATTTCAAACGGACGCGGGTTGGATTTGCCGCCGTTTTTCAACGCCACGTTAGAAACCTGGCCCAGATCTACGGTCTGATCGATCGACTCGGGTGCAATAGAGCATGGCGCATCAATAATAGAACCCGTGAAGGTCACTTTACCGTGTCCCTGATCGGCTGCCTGTGCAAAAGAACTTGCGCCAAATGCAATCACTGCAGCCATCATGATTTTGTTAAGTTTCATAGAACCTATATTCCTTATAAGAAAAAATGCATATTCCAATCAAGAAAAAGAGCAACAGGAAATCTGCTCGCGCTTATATATGCGCAGCCCTGATTCTTTAGCATCTTGCTGGTTGGTTAACTGCCAAAACCAAAGAAACCGACAATAAATACGTCGATAACGGCAAGTCTGCAGCGGCCCGCCCATTAATGAATTCGTCATATAAAAATAAACGAAATCACAACAAGCAGAGACCAATACTTTCTAACCCGCCCTTCTCGTCTGGCGATGAATATTCTGGCAAATGCCCACCGGCAAAAAAAGTCTTTTTTTGATCAAGACGAACATTCGCAATTTATTTCCTAATTAAAGTTAATTTAGTGTTATTTTTAGGCTCATAGATCGTAAAAAATACTTTTATAGTGCAATATCCTGTTTTTCTCTGTTTCACAATTAATCAGATCGCAAAGACGCTCTTTGTGAATATAATAAACCAAAACTTTAGGTTTCTGCGTGACACTCCCTCAGCCTGCAAACAGGTAGAAACGGAGTGGGAACCTTCTTTTTTTCAATCCTGATAAATAGATAGGATTTTTCTTGATTCGCGATTTACCTCGTTATTGGTAGGCAGTGAAACTTTGTTTTTTCTTAGGAATACAGCAATCAAAATACAGAGGAAGTGCTATGGAAGCGTTATCTCCAAAACAAAAGGAAATACGGCAATTGCAGCACGATCTGCTGCAAACATTATTCGCGCAGTCGCCCCGTCCATGTCCCGACACCGGACTGCCACCTCAGCATCTGTGGTTGTCTACCCGGCAACTGGCCAACGCCGTCAACGTCGGCGTTTACCGCGCCCGGCTACTGCTGTTGGAACTCGTCGCCAAACAAGACGTGCTCGTAACGGACGGCTCCATCAACAACTCGTTGAGGTGGTACCCCACCGCCCTACTGCCAGCTGACAACAAGGAAATACCAGGAATAGATGCGCCTTATTCTCATTTAACGGAATAACGCCGGCACAGCCAGCCTAATTAGCCCTATTTCGTGGCGGCACCTAGCCAAATGACACTATATAATCGGGATATTATTGTGAGAAAAACAACCATCCTATTTCTACAACACTGCCTGGCATTATCTTTTTTCGTCCTCATTGGTAACGCCAATGCATTTACCTGTAAAACCTCCGACGGCGGGAACATTGGTCAGGGTGGTTCAATGACGCCGGTCGACGTCAGGGTAAAGATAGGCCCTGAATTGTCCATCGGGAAAAATGAAATCGTCAACGTCAGCCAGGTGACCTGTAAAAACGACGTCGCCAGCTGGAAAGATATTTTACTCACCGGCAGCCCGGCGTTGACGATGAACACCGCCATTTTCGGTACGCTTGCCAACGGTATGACAATCAACGGCACCGACTACTTATCCCCGATCCAATCAGGTATCCAGGTGATGACGATCACCGGCCTAAACAGTGCCAGCATTTCCATCAGGGTTTACATCGTGCTCAACCGTTCGCCGACGCAGGATATCAAGGTGAACAAGGGCGACGTCATCGGCCAAATCAACTTTGAACAAAAAAATGACCAGTCAGGTTGCCCAAAATGTGGGCCTTACCGGTGGCGCCTGATCGCCGACAACGACGCCTACTTCGTCACCACCAGTTGCACTATCAACAACGGCCAGCAGATTAACGTCGACTTCGGTCAGATCCGCCAGGACTTTCTCACGCAGAGCGCCAGCGACGCCCAAATCAAACAGGACAAGGCGCTCAGCTACCGGTGTGACGATCAGAGCGCGACACAAGACATTTTGGTTCGCATGGTCAGCGATGCCAGCGGCTTCTCCAGCGATTTCATCAAGACCTCCAATTCTAATGTCGGCGTAGCCATGGTGCACAATGGCGCGGTGGTGAAACCCAACAATACGTTCAGAACGCGCATCGTCAACGGGCAGGGCAACGACACCGTCACCTTTGTGCCAGTGAAGAACAATGTGCCTTACACCAGCATCGCCACCGGTCCGATGTCAGGCTCGGCCACGCTGATCTTCAGCGCACCTTGAGACGGGAGCCAGAATGAACATGACGAGGAAAACGCGTTGCGCTCTGCTGTTTACGCTGGGTGTGATCAGCGCCGCCCAGGCCGCCGACCAGGGCACCAAGGTCAGTATCACCGCCACCGTGGTGGCGCCTCCGCCTTGCGTGATCAACGACGGGCGCACCATCGATATCAACTTTGGCAAGGTCGGCATCAAACGTATCGACGGTAATCGCTATATGCAACGCATCGATTACAGCATCAAGTGTGAGTTTCTGGATAACAGCCGCCAGCTGAAAATGAAGATCATGGGCAGCGCGGCGGCCTTTGACAGCAGCGTGTTGAACAGCAGCGTCAATGGGCTGGGCATCAAACTGCTGGCCAACGGCAAGGCTTTCGCCATCAATACGCCGCTGAACATCGATTACGCCAATCCGCCGACGCTTGATGCGGTGCCGGTGAAAAACAGCGCCGTCACCCTGGCGGAAGGTGACTTCTCCAGCGGAGCCACCATGCTGGTGGACTATTTCTGAAACGCCACGGATGCTGAAAATGAAAAAGCCGCAACGGAAGGTTGCGGCTTTTTCAGGAACCGCACGCGACGATGCGGCAGCGGTGTCAGGGCATTCAGCCGAAGATCCCGCCGAACCACTGGCTCAGCTTCATCATCACCATATCCCAGATGCGGCTGAAGAAGTTGCCCTCTTTCACCTCTTGCATCGCCACCAGCGGGTGCTGCTCGATGGTTTTGCCGTCCAGCTGGAAATCGATGGTGCCGACCACCTGGTTTTTCGCCAGCGGCGCTTCCAGGGTCGGTTGGGTCAGCTTGTAGCTGGCCTTCAGGTTTTTCATCTGCCCTTTCGGAATGGTGACCGAGGCGTCTTTCGCCACGCCGAGAGGCACTTCGCTGACGTCGCCGAACCACACTTTCTGGGTGACGAACGGCTTATCGGCCTTGATCGGCGTCGCGGTTTCATAGAAGCGGAAGCCCCAGGTCAGCAGCTTTTCGCTTTCGCTAAAGCGCACGCGATCGCTCGGCGCGCCTAAAACCACCGAGATCAGACGCATCGGGCCGTCGGTGGCGGACGCCACCAGGTTGTGGCCGGCGCCGCTGGTGTAACCGGTCTTGATGCCGTCGACGTTCAGGTTGCTGCTCCACAGCAGACGGTTGCGGTTAATCTGGCGGATTTTGTTAAAGGTGAACTCTTTCTCTTTATGCAGCGCGTATTCGTCCGGCACGTCGCGGATCAGCGCCTGGCTCAACAGCGCCATGTCGCGCGCGGTGCTGTACTGCCCTTCCGCATCCAGACCGTGCACCGTCAGGAAGTGGGTATTCTGCAGGCCGAGGGATTTGGCGTAGTTGTTCATCAGGCCGACGAACGAATCCTGGCTGCCCGCCACGTAGTCCGCCAGCGCGATGCTGGCGTCGTTGCCGGACTGGATCACGATGCCCTTATTCAGTTCCAGCACCGGCACCTGATCGCCCGGCTTGATGAACATCAGCGAAGAGCCGCGCAGCGCCGGGTTACCGGGCGCCCAGGCGTCTTTGCCGACGGTGACCATGTCTTCCGGCTTGATCTTGCCGGCCTTGATCGCCTGGCCGATCACGTAGCTGGACATGATCTTGGTCAGGCTGGCGGGATCGAGACGGGTGTCGGCATTGCCTTCGGTCAGCACTTTGCCGCTGTTGTAATCCATCAGAATGAAGGCCTTGGCGTCTACCTGCGGCGGCGCCGGCGGCTCGGCCGCGTGTACGGCCGGGGCGGCCAGCAACAGGATGCCTACGCTGAAGGTCAGTTTTTTCAGGGAAGTGGATAAGTTTTTTTTCATCATGACGTCGCCAGAGTGTCCATTCAAAACCATTGAAATAGCGTTAACTTTCAAACATGTTCACGTTTTAAGCCAACCAGCGAGAGTGGCCCGGTGCGCGCGTGTCGGCCGCAACCCCTTGCGGCGCCCGTAGCGGGTAACGCAACGCACCGAAAATGCCCTTGCTGTGAGTTTATGTGATTTATCTTATTTTTGCAGGGTTTAGCGTGAATTTTCAGCATTTTTACATAACTGTACGCAGGCACGCACTTATCGTTCAAAAAAGCATCGCGACGCGCATTTTCGCACCTACCCACGGCTACACGGCCAAGCATCTGCACCGCTAAACATCTGCGCATCCATACGTCCAAAAAAGATTAATATATTCCATAATGGCATATAGAACCGCTATTTGTTCTTTTTAAAGCGCTTATCCTCAGCGCTATCATCCGCACAACGACTTTTATACCGAATAATCCTGGAGATGAGTCATGGCGATCCCCCATTCCGTCATCGAGATGATTGGCAATACCCCGATGCTGGAACTGACCCAGTTCGATACCGGCCCGTGCCGGCTGTTCGTCAAGCTGGAGAACCAAAATCCCGGCGGTTCGATCAAAGACCGCGTGGCGCTGTCGATGATCGAGCAGGCCGAGCGCGACGGCAAACTGCAGCCGGGCGGCACCATCATCGAAGCCACCGCCGGCAATACCGGCCTGGGATTGGCGCTGGTGGCGGCGCTGAAAGGCTATAAGCTGCTGCTGGTAGTGCCGGACAAGATGAGCCGCGAGAAGATCTTCCACCTGCGCGCGCTGGGGGTGGAAGTGCTGCTGACCCGTTCGGACGTCGGCAAAGGGCATCCGGCTTACTACCAGGATTACGCCAAACGCCTGGCGGAAGAGATCCCCGGCGCCTTTTATATCGATCAGTTCAACAACCCGGCCAATCCGGCGGCCCATACCACCACCACGGCGCCCGAACTGTGGCGGCAGATGGAGCATGACGTGGACGCCATCGTGGTCGGCGTCGGCTCCGGCGGCACGCTGGGCGGGCTGAGCCGCTATTTCGCCGAGGTTTCGCCGCAGACGGAATTCGTGCTGGCCGACCCTGCGGGTTCAATACTGGCGGACTATCTCGACAACGGCCATATCGGCGAAGCCGGCAGTTGGCTGGTGGAAGGCATCGGCGAAGACTTCGTCCCGCCGCTCAGCGACTTTGACCAGGTGCGCAACGCTTACCGCATCGGCGACGCCGAAGCCTTCACCACCGCGCGCGAGTTGCTGCGCAAGGAAGGCGTGCTGGCGGGATCGTCCACCGGCACCCTGCTGGCCGCCGCATTGCGTTATTGCCGCGCACAGACCGAACCCAAGCGGGTAGTGACCTTCGTCTGCGACAGCGGCAACAAATACCTGTCTAAAATGTATAACGATCACTGGATGCTGGAACAGGGCCTGCTGAGCAAGCCACAGCACGGCGATCTGCGCGATCTGATCGCCTACCGCCACGACGAGGGCGCCGCCGTTTCCGCCGCGCCGGACGACACGTTGGCGATCGTGCACGCCCGCATGCGGCTGTACGACATCTCGCAGCTACCGGTGCTGGAAGGCGATAGGGTGGTCGGTCTGATCGATGAGTGGGATCTGCTGAACGCCGTCCAGGCCGACGCCGCCCACTTCAGCCTGACGGCCGGCAGCGCGATGACCAAACAGGTTCATACGCTGCAAAAGGAAGCCGGCTACGAGGAATTACAGGCCACCTTCAACCATGGCCACGTCGCGGTGGTGCTCGACGGCGAGCGCTTCCTCGGCCTGATTACCCGCACAGACGTGCTTAACGCCTGGCGCCAAAAATTACGTTAATAAGGACCCATTATGGCCAAGTTTGATACGTTGACCGTTCACGCCGGTTACACCCCGGACGCGACCGGCGCAGTGATGCCGGCGATTTACGCCACCTCCACCTACGCCCAACCGGCGCCGGGTGAACATACCGGCTATGAATACTCCCGCAGCGCCAACCCGACGCGCACCGCGCTGGAAAGCGCCATCGCCGAACTGGAAGGCGGCAGCCGCGGTTACGCCTTCGCCTCCGGCCTGGCGGCCTGCTCCACGGTGCTGGAGCTGCTCGATAAAGACAGCCACCTGATCGCGGTGGACGACCTGTACGGCGGCACCTATCGCCTGCTGGAAAAAGTGCGCAGCCGCACCGCCGGCCTGCGCGTCACCTACGTGGCGCCGGCGGATCTCGCCGGGCTGGAACAGGCGATCGAGCCGGACACCAAAATGATCTGGGTGGAAACGCCGACCAACCCGCTGCTTAAGCTGGCGGATCTGAGCGCCATCGCCGCGATCGCCAAAAAGCACCGGCTCATCAGCGTGGCGGACAACACCTTCGCCTCGCCGTATCTGCAACGCCCGCTGGATCTGGGTTTTGACGTGGTGGTGCACTCCGCCACCAAATACCTCAACGGCCACTCCGATGTGGTGGCGGGCGTCGCGGCGGTGGGCGATAACCCGGCGCTGGCGGAACAGCTCGGTTTCCTGCAAAACGCAGTCGGCGGCATTCTCGATCCGTTCAGCAGCTTCCTGACGCTGCGCGGCATCCGCACCCTGGCGCTGCGCATGCAGCGCCACAGCGACAGCGCGCTGCGCATCGCCCAGTGGCTGGAGAGCCAGCCGCAGGTGGAAAACGTCTACTATCCCGGCCTGCCGAGCCACCCGCAGCACGAACTGGCGGCGCGCCAGATGACGCGCTTCGGCGGCATGATCTCGGTACGGCTGAAAGGCGACGACGCCTATGCGCGCCGGGTCATCCAGCGTTCGCGCCTGTTTACCCTGGCGGAAAGCCTGGGCGGCGTGGAAAGCCTGATCAGCCAGCCGTTCAGCATGACGCACGCCTCCATTCCGCTGGAACAGCGCCTGGCAACCGGCATCACGCCGCAGCTGGTGCGCCTGTCGGTGGGGATTGAGGATGTGGAAGATCTGATCGCCGATCTGCAGCAGGCGCTGGCGGAATAATCGCCGCATCAGCGCATGATCAGCCCGGCCGACGCGCCGGGCTTTTTTACGCCCGGCGTTCAGAGGCCGATGACGTCCTGATAAAAACGGTGCGCCACATCGGGGTGAGAGCGGATGCGGCCTTTCAGGTAGTTATACCCCACGTCGCGCAGCAGCGGATTGAGCGGATCGCTGGCCGGGCCGCGCGCCTGCGCCGCCAGCTGCGGCGGCAGTTGATACAGCGGCACCACCGCGTCCAGACGCGCGCCGAGGAAGAACGCGATCGATAATCTGTCACTCCCCGCCGGCGGCGTTTCCACCCGGTGCACCGTGGCGCGCAGATAGCCGTTAGTCGCCAGCTCCAGCAGCTCGCCGATGTTCACTACGAAGGTATCTTCACGCGGCTGTGCGTCTATCCACTGCCCCTCGCTGACCTCCACCTGCAGCCCTTTTTGCGCGTCCTGCAGCAGGAAGCTGAGGAAACCGGAGTCCTTGTGCGCGCCGACGCCCTGTGCGCTGGCGGTGGCCTCCCGCCCCGGGTAGCGGATCAGTTTGATGTGCTCGTTGGGCTTCTCGCCGTATAAGCGATCGAAAGCCTGCTCCGGCAGCGACAGCGCCAGCGCGAAAGCGCGCAGCAGCCGCAGCGACATGGCGGTCATCGCCTGTTGCCACTCCAGCAGCAGCGGTTTCAGCGCCGGCAGCGCCGCCGGCCACTGGTTTGGCCCCTGCAGACGCGCCCAGCGTGGCGTGTCGTCAGCCAGCGTCAGCGCCGGGCGTTCGGCGCCGATATCAAACTGCTCGCGCCAGTCAGGCTGCCCGCGCGTGAGTTCCGCCGCCGCCCGGTTGTAACCGCGAAAGTGCGGCGAATGCACCATCTGCACCGCCAGCTTGTCGGCTTCCGGCAGAGCGAAAAATTGTCGCGCGGCGTGCTGCAACCGCGCATTCAACGCGCCGTCCACGCCGTGACCGCGCAGATAGAAGAAACCGACGTCGCGCGCCGCCGCGCGCAAATCGTCAAGAAAAGCGCGCCGCCGGCGCGCATCGCCGTCAAGCTGCGAAAGATCCAGCAGCGGCAACGTCTTCAGCGTCGTCAGGTGCGTCATCATGCGGTTCCTCTTCTTCCCCGATTACGATCGGGCTGCCATACAGGCGAATAATCAACATTGACCCTCCCCAGCGGGTGGCTGCATTTGCCCCATAGTTACCACCGCGCTCGCCGGGACGGCCAATATTGTTGCGTTCTAAGATATGCAAACGTTCAACAAACTGTCGCAAAACCGTCATCAATGTTTCTTATGCTCTGCGCAATTTCGCCGACGCCGCTGGCTGGCGACGTGCGCTATCCGCTATCCTGTAAACGACCTCATACCCTGCCTGCCGGAGAAATACTGATGGATTTAGCCTTATTCGACCTGGATGAAACCCTGATTGACGATGACAGCGCCAGCCTGTGGATCCGCTGGCTGGTCGGCCAGGGATTCGCGCCGGCGGAGCTTGAACTGCAGGAGCAGCAGCTGATGCAGCTCTATTATCAGGGCAAGCTGTCGATGGAGGACTACATGCAGGCCACGCTGGCGCCGTTGACCGGCCTGAGCGTGCAAACCGTGGCCGGCTGGGTGCAACGCTACATCCGGCGCGACATCCTGCCGCGCGTCTATCCCGCCGCCCGTGAACGCCTGCAGTGGCACCGCGAACGCGGCGACTGCATCCTGGTGATCTCCGCCACCGGCGAACACCTGGTGGCGCCGATCGCCGAACAGCTCGGCGCCGACGACGCGCTGGCGATCGGCGTGGAAATCAGCGACGGCCGCTTCACCGGCAACACCTACGGCACCATGACCTATCAGCAGGGCAAGGTGATCCGCCTGCAGCACTGGCTGGCGCAGCACCCGCACCTGAAGTTCGAGCACAGCCACGGCTACAGCGACTCTCTCAACGACAAGGCGATGCTGCAATTCGTCGACAGCGCCACGGTGATCAACCCCGACAGCGAACTGAGCGCGCTAGCGGCGGAGCACGGCTGGGAAGTGTGCCGCTGGGAGCGTTGAGCGGCAGACAAAAAATGCCCTGCGGTGTGACAAAAAGCGCATTGTGGCGTAGGTATTAAGGGTCTTTAATCCGCTAACGGAGTTATCCCATGCTGACCATTTGGGGTCGTGAGAATTCGAACAACGTCAGGAAGGTGCTGTGGTGCGCCGCCGAACTGGGGCTGAGCTATACCCACATCAACGCCGGCGGGGCGTTTGGCAAGGTCAACGAAGAGAGTTACCGCGCGCTGAACCCGAACGGCCTGGTGCCGTTACTGCAGGACGATGACTTCGTGCTGTGGGAGTCCAACACCATCGTGCGCTACCTGGCGGCGAAGTTCGGCGACGCGACGTTCTATCCGCAAGATCTGCAGGCGCGCGCCGCCGCCGAGAAATGGATGGACTGGACCACCTCGACCATCGTTCCGGCCTTCACCATCGTCTTTTGGGGCCTGATCCGCACCGCGCCAGAGTTGCGCGACATGGCGAAAATCGAAGCGGCGATCGCCACGCTGGAAAAACACTTCGACGTCATTGAACAGACGCTGGCGCACCAGCCTTACCTCTCCGGCGACGCGTTCGGCTTCGGCGATATCCCGCTCGGCAGCTTCGCCTACGCCTGGTTCGAAATGCCGATCGCCCGCCGCCCACGGCCGAACATGGAGCGCTGGTATCAGCAACTGCGCGCACGCCCGGCCTATCAGCGCGGCGTGATGAGCGAGCTCACCTGACACGTGCGGGGCGCTACGACGCCCCGACCTTCAGCAGCTTGCCGTCCCGTTCGTCCGTCAGCAGATACAGGTAGCCGTCCGGCCCGCTGCGCACCTCGCGAATGCGTTCGCCGCGATCGCCCAGCAGCCGCTCTTCCGCCACCACTTTGTCCCCCTCCAGCGTCAGGCGAATCAGTGCCTTTTGCGCCAGTGCGCCGATGAACAGCGAATGCCGCCAGGCGGGGAAACGCTGCCCGTCATAAAACGCCATGCCGCTGAGGCCGGGCGAAACCCGCCAATAGTGCAGCGGCTGTTCGGTGCCGGGCACCCGTTCTCCTTTGGCCTCCGGGATCGGCTGGCCGGAATAGTTGATGCCATAGGTGGCCAGCGGCCAGCCGTAGTTTTTACCCGGCAGCGGGATATTGAGCTCATCGCCGCCGCGCGGACCGTGTTCATGCTCCCAGATCGCGCCGCTCCACGGATTCAGCGCCAACCCTTGCGGATTGCGGTGGCCGTAAGACCAAACCTCCGGGCGTTTACCTGCCTGGCCGACCCAGGGGTTGTCCGGCGGTACCGCGCCCTCGGCGGTCAGCCGCACCAGCTTGCCCTGCAGTTTGTCAGTCTCCTGCGCCGTCGGCCGCTGGTTGTTTTCGCCCAGCGCGATAAACAGGTAGCCCTGCCGATCGAACGCCAGCTTGCCGCCAAAGTGATTGCCGACCGACAGCTTGGGTTGCTGACGGAAGATCACCTTAAAGTTTTCCAGCCGCGCGCCGTCGTCGCTCAGGCGGCCATAGCCGACCGCCGTGCCGGCTTTGCCGCCCTCGCCCGGTTCGGCGAAGCTGAGATATACCCGGCGGCTGGCGGCGAAGTCGGGCGCCGGCAACACCTCCAGCAGGCCGCCCTGCCCCTCGGCGTAGACCTGCGGCACGCCGGCGATCGGCGGCGACAGGCCCTTGCCCTGCAGCCACAGCCGCAGCCGGCCGGGCCGTTCGGTGATAAGCAGGCCTTGTTCCGCCGGCAAGAAGGCCAGCGACCATGGGTGTTCCAGGCCGTCCTGCAATTGGCTGACCGTCGGCGCGGCGTGCAGCAGGCCGCTGCACAGCAGCAAACCGGCCAGCAGAGTCAATCGGGGCATGGCGTCCTCCTGAGGATAAAATGACCCGTTTAGTGTAGTTCACCCAGTCGGAATGGTCGTTTACATTACATTTCAACAGGTTGCCTTTTAGCCGCAGTGTGCTTAAGTTAATCCATAACCCAGGAGGAAAAATGGACATTACCGTTACCGACGCGATTGACGAACAAACCCTCGATGCGATCAGGCAAGGCCTGCGCGCTTACAACCTGCCGCATATCGACGCCAGCCACCGCAAGCCGCTCAGCGTCTATGCGCGCGACGAGGCCGGCACGGTGATCGGCGGGCTGACCGCCGAAACCTGGGGCAACTGGCTGAGCGTCGAGTGGCTGTGGGTGGCGGATACCCAGCGCGGCAGCGGCCTCGGCGGCCGGCTGATGCGCGCCGCCGAGCATGAGGCGCAGGCGCGCGGCTGCCGCTACGCCCGTCTCGACACCTTCAGCTTCCAGGCGCGACCGTTCTACGAAAAGCTCGGCTATCAGCTGCAAATGACGCTGAAAGAGTATCCGGTGGAACATGAGTGCTATTTTCTTACCAAAACCCTGACTGATTAATGGACGGACAGATGGACAGCAAAAGCATGGTGGTGAACTGCGTGGCGTACAAAGCCGGCCAACGGCTGGGCGAAGTGACCATCGACGATATCAGCGAGGTGGTCAAACAACCGGACACCTTCGTCTGGCTGGGGTTGCGGCAGCCGGAGCCGGCGTTTATGCGCAAGGTGCAGGAGGAGTTCGGCCTGCACGATTTGGCGATCGAAGACGCGCTGTGCGCGCACCAGCGGCCGAAGCTGGAGACCTACGGCGACTCGCTGTTCATCGTGGTGAAAACCGCGCAGTGGGGCGAGCACGACGAAATCGAATACGGCGAAACCCACTTCTTCGTCGGCAAAAACTTTCTGGTGACGGTGCGCCACGGCGCCTCACCCAGCTACGCGCCGATCCGCGCCAAGGCGGAAGAGAACCACAAGCAGATGTGCCGCGGGCCGGGCTTCGCCCTCTATTCGGTGTTGGACTTCGTGGTGGATAACTACCGCAGCGTGGTAACGCGCTTCGAGAGCACCATCGAGAACATCGAAGCCAACATGTTTCAGTCGGAGTTCGATCAGGCGGCGATCGAGAACGTCTATACTCTGCGCCGCCACCTGCTGGCGCTGCGCAACGCCGCGCTGCCGATGGATGAAATCTGCAACCAGCTGATCCGTCTGCACGAAGAAGTGATCCCGAAAGAGCTGCGCGCCTACGTGCGCGACGTGCAGGATCACGCGCATCAGGTGGTCAGCAACATCGACGACATGCGCGAAATGCTGACCAACGCCATGCACGTCAATCTGGCGCTGGTGACGGTCAAACAAAACGAAGTGGTGAAACGGCTGGCGGGTTGGGGGGCGATTTTGGCTATCCCGACGGTGATCTTCAGCCTGTACGGGATGAACTTCGCCGACATGCCGGAGTTGAAATTCCCGTGGGCCTATCACGCCACGCTGGGGGCGACCGCCGTCGGCTGTATTTTCCTGTATCAGAAGCTGAAGAAATCAGGCTGGCTGTAAGCGCCAAAACGGCGGATTTTCCCGCCGGAGAAACGATCGGCGGGGCAGCCGGATCCGCCGACTGCCCCGCCGCTTCAATACAGCATCGGCCGCCGATCGCGATGCACATGATTGTAGCGGCCGATGCGCTTGTCATCGGCCTCGCCGATATCCATCGATGCCAGCACCATGCCTTCACCTGTCAGGCTCTGCGTCAACGGGTAGCCATCGGCGTCGACGATCGCCGATCCGCCGATCCACGCAACGCCGCGCTCCGTTTCGCAGCGATCGCACACCGCGATGAACAGCCGATTGACGGCGGCGTTGGCCTGCGCTTTCACCATCTCCGCCGGCCGTTCGCCCTGCGGGCGCGGCGCCTGCGGCCAGTTGACCGGCGCGCACAGCAGCTGAGCGCCGGCCAGCGCCGGCAGCCGCACCCATTCGGGGAATTCAAGATCGTAGCAGATCATCACCGCCAACCGGCCAAAGCGGGTCTCGACGACCGGCGGTGGCCGATCGCCGGGGGTAAAGATCGTGCTCTCCTCATGCCACAGGTGGGCCTTGCGATAAATCGCCCTCACGCCCTGCGCATCGATCAATGCCGCGCTGTTGGCCACCCCGCCATCGGGCAGCCGCTCGCAGAAACCGGCGACGATCACCACATCCAACTCACGCGCCAGGGCACACCACAAGCTGAGGCTGGGCCCGTCTTCGGTCTCGGCCAACGTCAGCGCCTCCGCCTTATCGCGCAACACATAACCGCTGTTCACCAGCTCCGGCAACACGATGACGTTGGCGCCGCGCTGCGCCGCATGACGGATCGCCTGAGCGGACTGCGCCCGATTATGCTCTGCTTCCCCTACCCGCAGCGCTAACTGGCAGCATGCGACGCTGATTTTACCCATGACTCACCTTCTCCTTACCCTCACCGTTAAACCGACAGGGCGGCAATGCACCCTGCTCCTCAGTAAATCAGTAAAGGCACCGTGATAAAAGCCCGGATCGCGCCTCAACGCTCGGTTTGGGTCTGCAGCTGCGGCGCCGGGCGGCTCAGCAGGCTGCCCAGCACGAAGGCGACGCCGCCACCCAGCAGGCCGCCGTAGATCGGGCTGTTAGCGTCGATACCGTGCCAGATCATCAGCCCCACCACGCAAAGACTGCCGGTCAGCATGCTGGCGATGGCCCCGGCGCTGGTGGCGCGCGGCCAGAAGATCGCCCCCACCAGCGGGATCAGCATGCCGCCTACCAACAGGTTGTAAGCCAGCGTCAGCGCCGCCAGCACGTCGCGCACCACAAACGCCAGCCCCAGCATGACCGCGCCCATGAAAAGCGTGGTGAAGCGCCCGGCGGCCAGCCCGCCTGAAGGTTTACGGCGGATGGCCGGCAGCACGTCCTCCAGCGCGATGGTCGAAGACGCCAACAGGCAGGCGCTGGCAGTGGACATCAGCGCCGCCAAGGCCGCGGCGGCCACCAGCCCGCTGACGCCAACCGGCAACACCGCCTGCGCGATGGCGGCGAAGGCGCCGTCGGTGTTGCTGAGCGACGGCAGCACGATCTTGCCGGCCATGCCGATCAGCGCGCCGGTCACGCCGTACAGCACGCAATAGACGCCCGCCCCCAGCCCGGCGAAGCGCGCCACATTGGCGCTGCGGGCGGTGAACACCCGCTGCCAGATGTCCTGGCCGATCAGAATGCCGAAGAAGTAGATCAGGAAGAACACCAGAATGGTGTCCAGCCCGATCGACGACAGCTGGTAGTAACCGGCGGGCAGCAGGCTGGTGAACGCCTCCCAGCCGCCGGCCTTGACGATGCTCATCGGCATCAGCACCAGCATCATGCCGACGGTCATGATGATGAACTGAATGATGTCGGTCAGCGTCAGCGACCACATGCCCCCCAGCGTCGAATACAGCACCACCAGCCCGCCGCCGAGCAGGATAGACGCGCTGAACGACAGGCCGAACATCACCTGCATCACGCTGCCGATGGCGATGATCGAGGTCACCGCCACCATCAGGTCATACGCCAGCATGATCGCGCCGCTGGTGACCCGCGCCGCCGGGTGATAGCGCCGCGACAGCACCTGGCTGACGGTATACAGCTTCAGTTTGAGCAGCGGCTTGGCCAGCACCAGACTCAGCACCACAATGCCCAGCCCCAGCGCGCCGCACAGCCAGACGCCGGAGATGCCGTAGGTGTAGCCGAGCTTGACGCTGCCGATGGTCGACGCGCCGCCGAGCACCACCGCCGACAGCGTGCCCAGATACAGCCCCGGCCCCAGGTTGCGCCCGGCCACCAGATACGCCTCTTTGGAATTGGCGCGGCGAATGCCCATCCACCCCACCGCGCCTATCACCAGAAAGTAAAACACCACGACCAGCAGATCGAGATTCATGGGTACCTCCACTCCGTAGTTATTGTTATCAGGGGCCCCGACGCAACCGCTCCGCCGGTAGAGTCAGTGAGCCGGCCTCAGCGGGCCGGCAGCACGCACAACATTTCAAACAGCAGATTGGCCGCCAGCAGCGCGGTGTTACCGGAGCGATCGTAAGGCGGCGACACCTCCACCACGTCGCCGCCGACCAGGTTCAGTCCATGACAGCCGCGCACGATCTCCAGCCCTTGCCAGACCGACAGCCCGCCGACCTCCGGCGTGCCGGTGCCCGGTGCGAAGGCCGGATCCAGCCCGTCGATATCGAAGCTGAGATAAACCGGCGCGTCGCACATCTGTTCGCGGATCTCCGCCATCAGCGGTGTCAGCGACCGGTGCCAGCAGGCCTCGGCCGGCACCACACGAAAGCCCTGGCGGCGTGACCAGTCGAAGTCGTCCGCCGCATAGCCACTGCCGCGCAGGCCAATCTGCACCACCTTTTCCGGCGCCAGCAGCCCCTCCTCAAACGCGCGGCGGAAGGTGGTGCCGTGCGCCAGCTGTTCACCGAACATCTCCTCGTTGGTATCGGAATGCGCATCGACGTGGATCAGCCCGACCGGGCCATGACGGCGGGCGACGGCGCGCAGCACCGGCAGCGTCAGGGTGTGATCGCCGCCGAGCGTCAACGGCGTGCAGCCGTGCGCCAGGATCTCGTGGTAAGCCGCCTCGATGCGCTGCACGCTGTCCGCCAGGCTGTAGGGGTTGATGGCGATATCCCCCAGATCGGCCACCTGCAGCCGTTCAAACGGCGCAGAGCCGGTACCCATGTTGTAGGGGCGGATCATCACCGATTCCTGGCGGATCTGGCGCGGGCCATAGCGAGTGCCGCTGCGGTTGGAGGTGCCGATATCGAGCGGAATGCCGACAAAGGCGGCGTCCAGACCGCGCGCCTGTTCGGCCGCGGGCAGGCGCATCATGGTGGGGAGGCCGGCAAAGCGCGGCATATCGTTACCGCTTTGGGGTTGGTTCAGCATGGCGTTTCCTTGTCTTGGGCTTGCGATAAATTGAAACATTTAAGCAACATTCGCAGGCTACCCCGTTGACCGCACCGGCTACCATTCCTGCTTTTACATGTAAACATCGGAAAACGCGATGTAACTAACCCATTGAAGTATTGATTTTTATTTCAATATCATGCCATAAGAAAGGCCATATCTTCAGCGCCGCGCCTATTTCTTCGATGTTAAAAATGGGTTAACCGGCCGACGTTCTGCGGAGGGACAGATGCTCACTAACCTAAGCGATATCGATCTGAAGCTGTTGCGGGTGTTCGTCGCGGTGGCGGAAGCCCAGGGGGTCAGCGCCGCGCAGGAAACGCTGCTGATGAACCAATCCACCATCAGCACCCATCTGGCCTCGTTGGAAACGCGACTGGGTTTTCGCCTGTGCCAGCGCGGGCGCTCCGGCTTCCGGCTGACGCCCAAGGGGGAACGCATGCTGATCGCCTGCCGCTCGTTGTTCAACGCCGCTCGCGACTTCACCCGGGTCAGCCAGTCGCTGAACGGCCTGCTGACCGGCGATCTGCAAATCGGTCTGGTGGATAACCTGGTTTCACTGCCGGGCAATCCGTTCAGCCAGGCCATCAAGCACTTTCAGCGGCGCCACCAGGACGTGCAATTGCAGTGCCGCATCTGTTCGCCGAACGAGATTGAGCAAGGGCTGCTGCACCAGCAGCTCGATCTGGGCATCGGCTACTTCGGCCAGCAGCTGGAGGCGTTGCGTTATCAACCGTGGCTGGAGGAGACGCAGGCGATCTATTGCAGTGAGGATCACCCGCTGTTCGCGGTGGAAGAACCCGAGCGCGAGCAGATTGAAAACGCGCGCTGGGTCAAGCGCGGCTACCTGCTGGCGCAGCAGCTGTGCCCGATCGCGCCCCCTCACTTGGCGGCGGTGGCTCACCATATGGAAAGCGTCGCCCATCTGGTGCTGAGCGGTACCTGTCTTGGCTATCTGCCCACCCACTACGCGGCGCGCTGGGTGGAACTGGGGCTGCTGCGGCAGTTGGGCGGCACGGCGCTCTCTTATCGCGCCACGCTTAGCCTGGTCAGCCGCCCCGTCCAGCCCGACGAGGCGTTGAACGCGCTGCTGGAGGATTTGGCGCGCGCCGCACGCCAATCACCTCATCGCTGAGAGGCCAGCGCCCGATTCATGGCAAACAGCGTGCCGGTTAAAGACAGGACGAGGAACCCGATGATGGCCCAGGCGAAAGAGGCCGCTCCGCCCTTGTCGAGCACCATGCCGCCGACCGCGCCACCGGCGGCCACGGCGGTATTCCAGCCCGTCGTATACATGGACTGCGCAACGTCGGCCGCGCGGCCGGAAAGCCGTGACAATGCCGTCTGCGTGAGGGTGGCGAAACCGCCGAAAGCCACGCCCCACAATGCGACGGAGAGATAGACGATCGGGGCCGCCCGTCCCCCGCTCCCCAGCAGCACGGCGGCGAGGGAAAAGATAACGATACTCGTCACCGTAAGAGATTGGACTCGCCGATCGACCAGCATCCCGGCAATGCCTAATCCGGCAATCGCGCCCAGCCCGAAGATAAACAGAACGATATCGACCCGCTCGGATAACCCCGACGGCTTGAGGAAAGGCTCCAGGTAGATATACAGAATGTTGTGGGCAACGATGAAGGTGAACACCACGAACAGCACGGCGCGGATCCCGCACTGCAAGAAGACGCCGCTCAGAGACGGGCGATGCGCCTTAGCCTGGCCGGGGAAATCCGGCACAATGGCGATGATCCACGCCACGAGCGCGAGCGCCATCAACGTCATCAGGCCAAAGGCGCCCTGCCAACCGATGGCTCGACCAAGCAACGTGCCAAGCGGTACGCCGAGCACCAACGCCAGGGTGGCGCCGGCGCCGGAGATCGCAATAGCGCGGCCGCCAAGATGAGCCGGTGACATGCGCACGGCGTAACCGGCCAGCAAAGACCAAACGATGCCGCCGAAAACGCCGGCGAAGAAACGCGTCGCCAATGAGACATGGTAATCATGCGACAGCGCCGTGACGAGGTTGACGATGGCAAAACCGCAGATCGCGCTCAACAGCAAGGGGCGGCGCCGCATGCCTTGCGTTAATGCGGTCAGCGGAATGGCGGCGACCAACGCGCCCACCGCATAGGCGGTGATGAATTGTCCCGCCAGGCTTTCAGACACGTTCAAATCGCCCGCGATCGAAGAAAGCACGCCCGCCGGCATGATCTCGGTCAGCAGCGTGATGAAAGCGGCCATTGCCAATGCCAGCAGGCCCCCCAGCGGCAACCGCTCGATGCTCCCGGCAGGCGCAGATATCGTCGTTTGATTCATCAATCACTCCCCATTCAAAGATGTTTCCGCTCATTGCGGATGACGGTTGCATCATGCTGCCCACTCGCTGATAAAAGAAAAATAGGCTAAAGTGAACAACACTCATGACAAAGATGTCATCAATAGAATGGAAGCCTATGGAAAGTCTGGGTTCTCTCGACGTTTTCGTCCGGGTCAGTGAAAGCCGCAGTTTCACGGTGGCCGGGCAGCAGCTGGGGATCTCCGCGTCGGCGGTCAGCAAAACCATCGCCCGGCTGGAGGAGCGGCTCAGCGTGCGTTTGTTCCACCGTTCCACCCGCACGGTCAACCTGACGCCGGAAGGGGCCCTGTTCCTGGAAAGGTGCCGTCGCATTTTGAGTGAGGTGAAAGAGGCGGAAGCCGAACTGTTGCAAACGCGGGGAACGCCTCAGGGCAAGCTGCGCATCAGCCTCCCGTCGCTGGGCACGCTTTTCATGCCAAAACTGGGGGACTTCAAGCGCCGCTATCCTGAGATCGAGCTGGATATTGATTATTCGGATCGGCTGGTTGACGTGATTGAGGAAGGTTTCGATGCCGTTATCCGCAGCGGAACCCCGAGTGACTCACGGCTGGTTGCCCGCCGGCTGGGTACCTGCCGCAAGGTTTTCGTTGGCGCGCCGGGTTATTTCAGCCAAGCGGGTATGCCGCGCAAGCCCGAGGATCTGACAAGCCATGCCCGTTTGCATTATCGCTTTCCCAGCACCGGCAAACTGGATGTCTGGCCGCTGGGGGACAAAACGGAGATGATCCCCGAACGGCCGGCCAGCATGGTGACAAATACCCTCGATCCGCAGGTGTGCTTCGCGGAACAAGGGTTAGGCATCGCTTATTTGCCGGAGATCGCCGTGCGCAGACAGCTGGAACAGGGCAGCCTGGTGACGGTTTTGGATGAGTACCACCGCGAGAACATGGTTTTTCATGTCCTTTGGCCGTCGGGCCGCCACCTGTCAGTCAAAATCAGGCTGTTCGTCGACTTTGTGACGAGCCATCTGTTCCCGCTTTAAACGACATATACCGTCTTAACTGACCGGCATACGCGCCGGATCGGGATACTGGTACTCGAAACCCAGCTCGTTGCAGATGCGGTTGCCGTCCACCAGCCGCTCATCCTGCTCCGCCTCGTCGGCGAACTGCGGCGGCTCCAGATGCAACTGCTCGGCCAGCGCCGGATAAAATTCGCGCTTGGCCGGATGACGCGGCGCGCACAGGTTGTACACGTGGCCGCCCTTCGGCAGCTTCAGCAACAGTTGGATGGCGGCGATGACGTCGTCCTGGTGCACCAGATTTACCCCCTGCGAACCGCCCTTCACGTCGAGCTTGCCCGCCAGGAAGCGGCCGGGGTGACGATCGGCGCCCACCAGCCCCGCCAGGCGCAGAATGTCCACCGAGGTGTTCGGCAATTCATGCAGCCAACGTTCCAGCTCGGCCAACACCCGCCCTGACGGCGAGACCGGCCGCAACGGCGACTCTTCGCGCAGCGTGCCTGCGGTTTCGCCGTACACCGAGGTGGAACTGGTGAAGATCACCCGCGGCACGCCAAAGGCCATCGCGCTGTCCACCAGCATGCGCACCGCATTGAAATAGTTTTCGCTGCCTTCGACGGTGCGGCGAGCGGGCAGTGTCACCACCAACGCATCCACGCGCAGCAGCGACTCCAGATCGTCCGGATCGCACACCAGCTCCGGCGTCAGTTCCAGTTGGTAGCATTCGATGCCGCTCATGCGCGCGGCCTCGACGCCGTCCGGCGTGGTTTTGCTACCGACCACGTCATATCCGCGCCCCATCAGCGACAGCGCCAACGGCATGCCCAGCCAACCCAAACCAATAATGGCTACCTTTTTCATCCTCTTCCTCTCCTGAAGATCGCAGCGCCCTACCCCTAAGGCTACGCCACTGCGCACGGCGATACAATCTGCCCGGCTTAAGGTCAGGTAAAGCTGTCTGTGGCTAATAACCTAACCTGTTTCAATAAATTAAATTTATGACGTTAAAAAAGGGTTGCGCGGTGGACAGCGGATAGTTTAGCTTAATTGGCATACGGTTTTTACCGGCTTTTGATTAGAGAAAAACACCATGACACGCGTTCAGTTCAACCACCATCATCACCATCACCCTGACTAGTCTTTCAGGCGATGAGTGCTGGAAGACGGTTTGTTAATCTTCCAGTGGCGCGCAGAACGCAAGAGAGAGCCCTCGGAAGATTTCTTCCGAGGGTTTTTTTTTGGCTCCGGACAGACAGAAAGAATAGTTTTTACAATAAATTCATAAAATTACAGATTAAACAGAGGTTACCATGCTGGACAAGACACGTTTACGGATCGCAATGCAGAAGTCGGGCCGCCTGAGCGATGAATCCCAGGAACTGCTGGCGCGCTGCGGCATCAAGATCAACCTGCAGCAGCAGCGTCTGATCGCCTTCGCCGAGAACATGCCGATCGATATCCTGCGCGTGCGCGACGACGATATTCCGGGCCTGGTGATGGACGGCGTGGTCGATCTCGGCATCATCGGCGAAAACGTGCTGGAAGAAGAGCTGCTCAGCCGCCGCGCCCAGGGCGAAGACCCGCGTTACTTCACGCTGCGCCGCCTCGATTTCGGCGGCTGCCGCCTGTCGCTGGCCACCCCGCTCGACGCCGAATACACCGGCCCGCAAAGCCTGCAGGACGCCCGCATCGCCACCTCTTACCCGCACCTGCTGAAGCAATACCTCGACAAGCAGGGCGTGCGCTTCAAATCTTGCCTGCTGAACGGCTCGGTGGAAGTGGCGCCGCGCGCCGGTCTGGCCGACGCCATCTGCGATCTGGTCTCTACCGGCGCCACGCTGGAGGCCAACGGCCTGCGTGAAGTCGAAGTGATCTACCGCTCCAAGGCTTGCCTGATCCAGCGCGACGGCGAAATGCCGGAAGCCAAACAGCAGCTGATCGATCGCCTGATGACCCGCATTCAGGGCGTGATCCAGGCGCGTGAATCCAAATACATCATGCTGCACGCGCCGAGCGAGAAACTGGACGAGATCGTCGCGCTGTTGCCGGGCGCCGAGCGCCCGACCATTCTGCCGCTGGCCGGCGCGCAGAACCGCGTGGCGATGCACATGGTAAGCAGCGAAACCCTGTTCTGGGAAACCATGGAAAAACTGAAAGCGCTCGGCGCCAGCTCGATTCTGGTGCTGCCGATTGAAAAGATGATGGAGTAACGCCATGTCGACCTTCAACACGCCGATCGATTGGGCGACCAGCAGCGCCGAACGCCAGGCCGAGCTGCTGATGCGCCCGGCCATCGCCGCCTCTGACAGCATCACCCGCACGGTGAGCGAGATCCTCGACAACGTGAAGGCCAACGGCGATCGGGCGCTGCGCGACTATAGCGCCCGTTTCGACAAGGCGGAAGTCTCGGCGCTGCGCGTCAGCGCCGAGCAGATCGCCGCCGCCGCCGCGCGGTTGGGCGACGACATCAAACAGGCGATGGCGGTGGCCGTCGCCAACGTGGAAACCTTCCACAACGCGCAGCGGCTGCCGCCGGTGGACGTCGAAACGCAACCGGGCGTGCGCTGCCAACAGGTGACCCGCCCCATCGACTCGGTCGGCCTGTATATTCCCGGCGGATCGGCGCCGCTGTTCTCCACCGTGCTGATGCTGGCGACGCCGGCACGCATCGCCGGCTGCCGCCGGGTGGTGCTGTGCTCGCCGCCGCCGATCGCCGATGAAATCCTGTATGCGGCTCAGCTGTGCGGCGTGCAGGAAGTGTTTCAGGTCGGGGGCGCGCAGGCGATCGCCGCCCTGGCGTTCGGCACCGAGAGCGTGCCGCGCGTGGCGAAGATCTTCGGGCCGGGCAACGCCTTCGTGACCGAAGCCAAGCGGCAGGTCAGTCAGCGCCTTGATGGCGCGGCCATCGACATGCCGGCCGGCCCTTCGGAGGTGCTGGTGATCGCCGACGCCGGCGCCACCCCGGCGTTCGTCGCTTCCGATCTGCTGTCGCAGGCCGAACACGGCCCGGATTCGCAGGTGATCCTGCTGACGCCGGACGCGGCAATGGCGCAGGCAGTGGCCGAAGCAGTGGAAAGCCAGCTGGCCGAGCTGCCACGCGCCGAGACCGCCCGCCAGGCGCTGGCGAGCAGCCGCCTGATCGTAGCGCGCGATCTGGCTGAGTGCGTGGCGATCAGCAACCGCTACGGCCCGGAGCACCTGATTATTCAGACCCGCAATGCGCGCGAACTGGTGGACGGCATCACCAGCGCCGGTTCAGTGTTCCTCGGCGACTGGTCGCCGGAATCCGCCGGTGATTACGCCTCCGGCACCAACCACGTGCTGCCGACCTACGGCTATACCGCCACCTGCTCCAGCCTGGGGCTGGCCGACTTTCAAAAACGCATGACGGTGCAGGAGCTGACGCCGCAGGGCTTCAGCAACCTGGCCGCCACCATAGAAACGCTGGCTGCCGCCGAGCAGTTGATCGCCCACAAGAACGCCGTGACCCTGCGCGTCGCCGCCCTGAAGGAGCAAGCATGAGCATCGAAAAACTGGCGCGCGCCAACGTTCGCGAGCTGACCCCTTATCAATCGGCGCGCCGCCTCGGCGGCAAGGGCGATGTGTGGCTGAACGCCAACGAATACCCAATCGCCCCGGAATTCCAGCTGACCGCGCAAACCTTCAACCGCTATCCGGAGTGCCAGCCGGCGCAGGTGATCGAACGCTACGCCGCCTATGCCGGGGTGAAGAAAGAGCAGGTGCTGGTCAGCCGCGGCGCCGATGAAGGCATCGAGCTGCTGATCCGCGCCTTCTGCGAGCCGGGCAAAGACGCCATTCTGTTCTGCCCGCCGACCTACGGCATGTACGCCGTCAGCGCCGAAACCTTTGGCGTGGAGCGCCGCACCGTGGCCGCCAAAGAGGACTGGCAGCTGGATCTGCCGGCCATCGCGGACAGCCTGGACAACGTGAAGTTGATCTACGTCTGCAGCCCGAACAACCCGACCGGCAACCTGATCGATCCGGACGATTTACGCAGTCTGCTGGAGCTGGCCAAAGGCAAAGCGATCGTCGCGGTGGACGAAGCCTATATCGAGTTTTGCCCGCAGGCTTCGGTGGCCGGTTGGCTGAGCGACTACCCGCACCTGGCTATTCTGCGTACGCTGTCAAAGGCCTTTGCGCTGGCCGGCCTGCGTTGCGGCTTTACGCTCGCCAATGAAGATCTGATTGCCCTGCTGCTGAAGGTGATCGCCCCTTACCCGCTCTCGACGCCGGTGGCGGATATCGCCGCGCAGGCGCTGAGCGAAGAAGGTATCCGCACCATGCGCCAGCGCGTCACCGACATCGCAGCCACCCGCAGTTGGCTGCAGCAACAGCTGGAGAAATGCGCCTGCGTCGAGCAGGTTTTCGCCAGCGACAGCAATTACCTGCTGGCTCGCTTCACCGCCTCAAGTAATGTGTTTAAAAGCTTGTGGGATCAGGGCATTATCTTACGAGACCAAAACAAACAGCCCGGGTTGTCCGGCTGCCTGCGCATCACCATAGGCACCCGCGACGAATGTCAACGCGTGGTGGACGCGTTGTCCGCCCTGCCCGGCGCCAACCAGACTCGCCAGGAGCCAATGTGAGCCAAAAAATCCTCTTTATCGATCGTGACGGCACGCTGATCGCCGAGCCACCGGAAGATTTCCAGGTTGACCGCCTGGACAAGCTGGCGCTCGAGCCAGACGTGATCCCTTCCCTGCTGGCGCTGCAGCAGGCGGGGTATCAGCTGGTGATGATCACCAATCAGGATGGGCTCGGCACCGCCAGTTTCCCGCAGGAGACCTTCGATCCGCCGCACAACCTGATGATGCAGATCCTCAGCTCCCAGGGGATTCAGTTCGCCGACGTGCTGATTTGCCCGCACCTGCCGGCGGACAACTGCGACTGCCGCAAGCCGAAAACCGCGCTGGTGAAAGGCTACCTTGAACCCGGCGTGCTCGATACCGCGCACAGCTACGTGATCGGCGATCGGCCGACCGATGTGCAGCTGGCGGAAAACATGGGCATCCAGGGGCTGCGTTACCAGCGCGGCGTGCTGGGCTGGAAAGAGATCGTGCGCCAGTTGACCCTGCGTGACCGTCACGCGCGTGTTAATCGCGTGACCAAAGAGACGCAGATCGACGTCAACGTCTGGCTGGATCGCGAAGGCGGCAGCAAGATCAAAACCGGCGTCGGCTTCTTCGATCACATGCTGGATCAGATCGCCACCCACGGCGGCTTCCGCATGGAGATCGACGTCAAAGGCGATCTGTATATCGACGATCACCATACGGTAGAGGACACCGGCCTGGCGTTGGGTGAAGCCCTGAACAAGGCGCTCGGCGACAAGCGCGGCATCGCCCGCTTCGGCTTCGTGCTGCCGATGGACGAATGCCTGGCGCGCTGCGCGCTGGATATCTCCGGCCGCCCGCACCTGGAGTACAAGGCCGAGTTCAACTATCAGCGCGTCGGCGATCTCAGCACCGAAATGGTCGAGCACTTCTTCCGTTCGCTCTCTTACACCATGGGCTGCACGCTGCACCTGAAGACCAAGGGCAAAAACGACCACCACCGGGTCGAGAGCCTGTTCAAAGTGTTTGGCCGCACGCTGCGCCAGGCGATCCGCGTCGAGGGCAATACCCTGCCGAGTTCGAAAGGAGTGCTGTGATGAACGTGGTGATTTTGGATACCGGCTGCGCCAACCTGGCCTCCGTCACCTACGCGGTGCGGCGCCTGGGTTATCAGCCGGAGGTGAGCCGCGATCCGGAGATCGTGCTGCGCGCCGACAAGCTGTTCCTGCCGGGCGTCGGCACTGCGCAGGCGGCGATGGATCAGCTGCGCGAGCGCGATTTGATCGAACTGATCAGGGCCTGCACGCAGCCGGTGCTGGGCATTTGCCTCGGCATGCAGCTGCTGGCGGCCAGCAGCGAAGAGAACGGCGGCGTGACCACGCTCGACCTCATCGATACGCCGGTCAAGCAGATGACCGACTTCGGCCTGCCGCTGCCGCACATGGGCTGGAACCAGGTGTCCGCGCAGGCGGGCCACCATCTGTTCCGCGGCATCGATGACGGCGCCTACTTCTATTTCGTACACAGCTATGCGATGCCGATATGCCCCAGCACCATCGCCCAGGCGAACTACGGCGAGCCCTTCACCGCCGCCGTGCAAAAAGACAACTTCTTCGGCGTGCAGTTTCATCCAGAACGTTCTGGAGCAGCCGGCGCGCAACTGTTGAAAAACTTTCTGGAGATGTAGGCAGCATGATTATTCCGGCTTTGGATTTGATCGACGGCAACGTGGTGCGTTTGCATCAGGGCGATTACGGCCAGCAGCGCGACTACGGCAACGATCCGCTGCTGCGTCTGCAGGACTATCAACAACAGGGCGCCCAGGTGCTGCACCTGGTCGATCTGACCGGCGCCAAGGATCCGGCGGCGCGCCAGATCCCGCTGCTGCGCAAACTGCTGGCGGGGGTTGACGTGCCGGTGCAGGTCGGCGGCGGCATCCGCAACGAACAAGACGTCAGCGCCCTGCTGGAGGCCGGCGCCACGCGCGTGGTGATCGGCTCCACCGCGGTGAAACAGCCGCAGTTGGTGCAACGCTGGTTCGAGCGCTACGGCGCCGACGCGCTGGTGCTGGCGCTGGACGTGCGCATCGATGCACAGGGCGTAAAACGCGTGGCCATCAGCGGCTGGCAGGAAGATTCCGACGCCACGCTGGAACAGGTGGTGGAGCAGTTCCTGCCCTACGGGCTCAAACACGTGCTGTGCACCGATATTTCGCGCGACGGCACGCTGGCCGGTTCCAACGTGGCGCTGTATCAGGAGATCAGCCGCCGTTATCCGCAGGTGGCCTTCCAGGCCTCGGGCGGCATCGGCAATCTGGACGACATCGCCCAGCTGCGCGGCAGCGGCGTTGCCGGCGTGATCGTGGGGCGCGCCCTGCTGGAAGGTAAATTTAGCGTTGAGGAGGCGATCGCATGCTGGCAAAACGGATAATCCCGTGCCTGGATGTTAAAGACGGGCAAGTGGTGAAAGGCGTGCAGTTCCGCAACCACGAAATCATCGGCGACATCGTGCCGCTGGCGCAGCGCTATGCGCAAGAAGGCGCGGACGAGCTGGTGTTTTACGATATCACCGCCTCGAGCGATGGCCGGGTGGTGGACAAAAGCTGGGTGTCGCGCGTGGCGGAGGTGATTGATATTCCGTTCTGCGTCGCCGGCGGCATTAAAAGCGCCGAGGACGCCAGCCAGATCCTGTCTTTCGGCGCCGACAAGATTTCGATCAACTCGCCGGCGCTGGCCGATCCTGAGCTGATTAGCCGCCTGGCTGAACGCTTTGGCGTGCAGTGCATCGTGGTGGGCATCGACACCTGGTTCGACAGTGAAACCGGCAAGTATCACGTCAACCAATATACCGGCGACGAGAGCCGCACCCGCATCACCCAGTGGGAAACCCTCGACTGGGTGCAGGAAGTGCAGCGCCGCGGCGCCGGTGAGATCGTGCTGAACATGATGAACCAGGACGGCGTGCGCAACGGTTACGATCTGCAGCAGCTGCGTCGGGTGCGCGAGGTCTGCAAAGTGCCGCTGATCGCCTCCGGCGGCGCGGGCACCATGGAGCACTTCCTGGAGGCGTTCCGCGATGCGGACGTCGACGGCGCGCTGGCGGCGTCGGTGTTCCACAAACAAATCATCAATATCGGCGAACTGAAAAGGTTCCTGGTCGAACAAGGCGTGGAGATTCGCGTGTGCTGACAGAACAACAGAGAAACCAGCTGGACTGGGAAAAAACCGACGGCCTGATGCCGATCATCGTGCAGCACGCCGTTTCCGGCGAAGTGCTGATGCTGGGTTACATGACGCCGGAAGCGCTGACCACCACCGAGCAAAGCGGCAACGTCACCTTCTTCTCGCGCACCAAGCAGCGCCTGTGGACCAAGGGTGAAAGCTCCGGCCACTTCCTTAAGGTGGTCAGCATCACGCCGGACTGCGATAACGATACGCTGCTGATATTGGCCAACCCGATCGGCCCGACCTGCCACCTAGGCAACAGCAGTTGCTTCCACCCGGCCGCCAGCGACTGGACGTTTCTCTATCAGTTGGAACAGCTGTTGGCGGAGCGCAAGCATGCCAGCCCGGACAGCTCATACACCGCCAGCCTGTACGCCAGCGGCACCAAGCGCATCGCGCAGAAGGTCGGGGAGGAAGGCGTGGAAACCGCGCTGGCCGCCACGGTCAACGATCGCGAAGAGCTGACCAACGAAGCTTCGGACCTGATCTATCACCTGCTGGTGCTGCTGCAGGACCAGGATTTGGATCTGAGCGCGGTGATCGGCCGGCTGCGCGAGCGGCATCAGAAAAAAGCATGACGTTAACTCGCACGCAATAAAAAAGCCGCCGGGCGTTAACCTCGGCGGCTTTTTTTATCGCTCAACGAGCGGGCTTATTCCATCCATTCGGTATGGAACACGCCTTCCTTGTCGATGCGTTTATAGGTGTGCGCACCGAAGTAGTCGCGCTGCGCCTGGATCAGGTTCGCCGGCAGCACCGCGGAACGGTAGCTGTCGTAGTAAGCGATCGCAGCGGAGAAGGTTGGCGTAGGGATACCGTTCTGCACGGCGTAGGCCACCACGTCACGCAGCGCCTGCTGGTACTCGTCGGCGATTTGCTTGAAGTATGGCGCCAGCAGCAGGTTGGCGATATCGGCATCCGCCGCGTAAGCGTCGGTGATCTTCTGCAGGAACTGAGCGCGGATGATGCAACCGGCGCGGAAGATCTTGGCGATTTCGCCGTAGTGCAGATCCCAGTTGTTTTCTTTAGACGCGGCTTTCAGCTGAGAGAAGCCCTGCGCGTAGGACACGATTTTGCCCAGATACAGAGCGCGACGCACTTTCTCGATGAACTCGGCTTTGTCGCCGGTGAACGGCGCCACTTTCGGGCCGGTCAGCACTTTAGACGCGGCAACGCGCTGATCTTTCAGCGAGGACAGGTAGCGTGCGAATACCGATTCGGTGATCAGCGACAGCGGTTCGCCCAGATCCAGCGAGCTCTGGCTGGTCCATTTGCCGGTGCCTTTGTTGGCGGCTTCGTCCAGGATCACATCGACCAGGTATTTACCCTCTTCGTCTTTCTTGGTGAAGATGTCTTTGGTGATGTCGATCAGGTAGCTGTTCAGCTCACCCTTGTTCCACTCGGCGAAGGTTTCGGCCAGCTGCTCGTTGCTCAGATTCAGCGCCTGTTTCAGCAGAGAATAGGCTTCGGCAATCAGCTGCATGTCGCCGTATTCGATGCCGTTATGCACCATCTTCACATAGTGGCCGGCGCCGTCTGCGCCAATGTAGGTCACGCAAGGCTCGCCTTCCGCAACCGCAGCGATTTTCTCCAGGATCGGCGCCACCAGCTCGTAAGCTTCTTTCTGGCCGCCAGGCATGATGGAAGGCCCTTTCAGCGCGCCCTCTTCACCGCCGGAAACGCCGGTGCCGATGAAGTTGAAGCCCTGGTCGGACAGTTCGCGGTTACGACGGATGGTGTCCTGATAGTAGGTGTTGCCGCCGTCGATCAAGATGTCGCCCTTGTCCAGGTGCGGAGTCAGCGAGGCAATGGTTTTATCCGTTGCTTCGCCCGCTTTCACCATCAGCAGGATGCGGCGCGGTTTTTCCAGTGATTCGACAAACTCTTCAACGGTGTAATACGGCGCCAGATTCTTGCCCGGGTTCTCAGCGATCACTTCGTCAGTTTTGTCGCCAGAACGGTTGAAAATGGAAACGGTGTAACCACGGCTCTCGATGTTCAGCGCGAGGTTGCGGCCCATTACCGCCATGCCGACAACGCCGATTTGTTGCTTGGACATTTAGGAACTCCTGTCTGAGGATGACCCTGCCGGCAACGTCGGCCAGCAGGTTTTGTGATGTGGCACACATGTTAACTCAGGATTGAGCCGGGTGGGTAGTGATTGGTGCGATAGGTCACATAACTCGTCTAAATTTTCAGTAACCTGCCAGACCATTCAATCGGGCTTATTATGCCTTCCCAGCAGGGATTCGTAGATTTTCGCGTATGCCTCGACCATTTGTTTGGAGGTGAACATCTCTTCGTAGCGTTCATACGCCTTATTACCGAATGTCTCCGCCAACTTGGGGTTCTCCCAAAGCTTATCCATTGCCTTTCTCAATGCCGAAGGATCCGATGGAGGGATCACCAGTCCCGTCTGATCATTGACGTTGATAAAGGTAGTCCCTGTCCCTATTTCACTTGAAATCATGGGTTTTCGGTACATGGCACCTTCCAGTAGCGAAATGCCAAACGCTTCCGAGCGTAAATGTGACGGAAATACAATACCATAGCTCAGCGTCAGTAGTGCCGATTTATCCTCATCCGGCAATGCGCCAAGAAAATGAACGTTTTTCAGTCCCAAGTTCTGAGCCTGCTCACGTAATTCACTTTCGATCGGCCCGGCCCCTACGATCACGATAGGATAGTTTGCACCGATAGCCGCCTCTAGCAGTATATGTAATCCTTTATAATAGCGTAACGTGCCAATAAATAAGAAAAATGGTTGGCCGAGCTGACGCTGCCATTTTTCCAAGCGGCTCGGTTCTGGCACCGGATATGTCTCTTTATCCAGACCTATCGGAATCACAGAGACTTTATTTTTGAACGTTTCCAATACGTCACTGGTGGCCACATAGTTCGGTGATGTTGCTACGATGCAATCTATTTTACGCAAGAACAGGTGCATCAGTGGCTTATATAACCTAAGAAGGTTTTTTTGCCTGATAATATCAGAGTGATAACTAACCACTGTCGGCTTATTCACTCCCGAGAGGAAGTGTACAAGATCCATGTATGGCCATGGGAAATGATAGTGGATGATATCCGCTTGCTCGCTGAGCTCTTTAAATTTCTTTATGACGCGAAATGAAAATGGGTTAGATGCAATGCTGAAATCTTGTCTGACTTTATGAGCTGTATGCTGTGAAATAGTTTCGCAACTATCCTTATCTGCAGGCGTTACGGACAAAACATCCGTCGATATACCCTTCTCTACACCACCTTCAGCGAGTTGGTATATCACTTGCTCAATGCCGCCAAATGAGTCAGGATAATAGGTTTTATAAAAATGGAGTACTTTAATCATTATTAGTCAATTTTTGATAAACGTTTAAAGTTTGGCTAGTGCAATTTTTCCAGGAAAACGTTGCTGCATGTGACAAACCTAATGCAATTGCATCCTTTCTCCACGCTTCATCTGTCAGCCCTCTGATAATAAGCTGCGTTAATAAGCTGACATCCTCAGGAGAGTGAGTTAATGCCGCATCACCTGCGATTTCCGGCAAAGATGAACTGTTGGAACAAATCACCGGAGTTCCCGAGCTCATCGCTTCCAATACCGGAAGCCCAAAGCCTTCATAGTGTGATGGGAAAACAAACAGCCTGGCTGCAGAGTACAATAATGGCAATTCTTCTGCAGCCGCAAATCCCAGATACTTAAGCCATCCCTCACGCTGTCCTCGCTCTATTTCCTGCATAATGTCATCATTGCGCCATCCCTTATAGCCGGAGAGGACTAATGGATAACGGGCACGCAATCCGTCAGGCAGTTTTCTATAAGCATGAATAAGGGAAAGAATATTCTTCCTCGGCTCAATGGTACCAACGAATAAGGTGAAGGCTTTATAGCTTAAATCAAATTTTTTTAAAACTCCAGATACGTGTTCTACCTGACGAGGGTAAAAATCAGGCGAGCTTGCCAGATGAACCGTGTGGATTTTCTCAATTGGATAATCGAAATATTCATGAATCTCTTTACGAATATAGTTCGAGACCGTGATGAGACCATTCGCCCTCGACAATGCTTTCATCATTTCTTTCTTGGTATAACGATTCCTTTTAGGATCGAAACAGTGCTCCCATTTAAAAGGAGAAAGATCATGAAACGTTGCCACTGCAGGGCCGTCAAAAGGAGGGAGGAAATAATTAGGTCCATGAAAAAGGCAACGTTCGTAGCCACGCAGCGCCTTCTTTTTTAGTTGTGGCATAAGCAATCTGTAGGTCTCAATAGCCAATGAATTGCTCTGCACAATTTTTTTCAACCAGTGACTACTATCAGATGTATTTTTTGCCGTAGGTATGTTAGATAAAAAACGGGTACCGGAGAAAAAATTTAGTTCTTCAATTTCGTTGTGGCTTTGCAAGCCTTTTGCCAACTCATAGGTATAACGCCCTATGCCAGTCAACGGGAACTTGATAGGCTCAACGGAAAGAATTATTTTCATCTAAAGTCACATTCCATAGAATATCTATGCTTTCAACATAGTAGATTCAATGCAGTAGTAGAAATCACACCTACTGCATTGAATAAGGCTATAGCTAGAGGAGGTTATTTGAAATGTTTTGCTCTTAACAAGCCCGCACACATGTTTTCTAGCCGTCTGGCAACGGCATGATAATCATGCTGCTCGCACCACGCATCAGCACGTCGTTGCGTTTCAACTGCACTCGAAGAGTTTTTAACAATCTCAGAAATAATATCTGCAATACCTTCAGCAACATCCACTACGGAGGTTCCCTTCAATTTGAAGACAGCGTCACCAAGATCATCAAAAATAGCGAGCGGCGTCACTGCCACAGGTTTATGCGTCGCCATGCCGTAGCGAACGGCACCACTGGCCGATTCGCCGGTATTTTGATACGCGAAAACCAGCAGATCGGCGTCAGAGAGCAGACGTAAGCTTTCTTTATCATCAAGAAAATCGTTATGCATCTCTACCAGATCTTCAACCTTCAAATTAGCCGCAGTCTCTTTAAGCTCACGAACCAAAGCGGTGGATTCACTGACGGGATATTCCGCATTGACCAACCTTAGTCGAATAGGGTTCCCCGCTTTTTTCAAATAGGCCACGGCTTCGATAAGTTCCTTCAACCCTTTATGCGGCAGGCAAAAACCATAGCTGGCAACCAAAGGCGGCAGATTGCGATGAGCAGTCGATGCCAGAGCGGGATAGTTAATCACGCCATGTGGGAACAGAGTTACATTATTGACTAATCCAAGCAACTTCAGGCGGTTGATATCAGCAATAGAATGAACCAGCAAACGGTCACACATTTTCAACGCGTCAGTCATTTCTGATAAACGGAAATTCCAATACGGCTCTTTTTCGATCGGATCAACCGTCGAATGCATGGCCATAACGATAACCCGTCCCGCCTGGTGATGCCTTTTGATAAAGGCCGATAACTCGCGGTGGTTAAAGAATCCATAGTTAAACTGGATGACCAAGGTGTTCAGATTCAGGGTTTCAATTTGAGTATCTAAAGCATCAAGGTAATTGTCTTCTTTTCCAACAACCCAACTCCTCAGAACGTTACCTTCGTCCGCGTGTACCAGATCATTTGCTGTCGGTGCAAAAATCACAATTTGGTCGCTGGGCATGTCAGCTACCAAATGTTGGGAATAGGTGGCGATGCCGCATTTGGTATTCCACGTCGAGAGCCAGCCAATGCGGGGTTCCACTTGAGCGACGTCAAAATGCTTACGCAATTCGCCTACCGCAGCCTTTGATCGCTGCGCAACCGAGCTCCAGGTAAACTGACTAAGTATCAGTTCACGCCCTTTTGCTGCCATTGCCGATAGTTGCTTTTTGTCAGTCGCCGCCGCCTGCGCCATCGCCTCGGCCAGTTTATCAATATCGGCATGCACCCATGATGAAGAAAACAGGCCAAAATGGGTCTTCGCGCGTTCAAAACGATAATCAACCAGCCATGAATTTTCCTGCGTGCAAAAATCAAGCTGCCCGCTCCAACCAGTGGTGATAGCGGGTAAACCGCTCAACATCGCCTCCGCAATCGGCAAACCAAATCCTTCAGCACAGCTTGCCGCCACCAAGACATCACACTGTTCATAGAGCGCTTTCAGCTCTTGTTCCGGCATATCTTGTTCGATAATAATGACATGGGGATAATTGACGTGCCGCTTCTGAGCTTGCGTTAGCCATGCCTGAATTTCATTGTGCGGGTTAGGGAAAGTTTTGATGACCAGGGAAACATCATCCTCTCCGGTAAAAGCGGCGCCATAGGCCGCCAGCATCGCCTGAACCCCCTTCCGCGGGAAGCACGAAGAAACATGCAGGAATTTGAATGCTTTGGCATTCAGTTGCGGAGGATTGGCTGACTGAATCCGCTCCCAGTGCTCGCAACCATTCCCGACATTAAAAACGGGAACTTTAGTACCATTATCAATCAATACTTTGCGCACATGTTCTGAAGTGCAAAGGATCGCATCCAATTCACGGTTGAAATTATTGATCCAACCTTGTGGAAAGCCACTTTCTTCCCATGCATAGCAATGCAAAAGCTTCACATCCGCAGCCATGTTGCTGACACGTGGCGGATAGATATTGCGGCTCAATACATTAACCTGCTGCTCACTCCGCTGCTGCAAACGCGAATGGAATGCCTTCAAATCCGCATTACTTTCATCACTCAGGAAGGTTTCATTTGGAGCAAAGTCGCCAGGCCCTTCCGTTGAATGCAGCAGAACGTCAACATTGTCGCGACTGAGTGCTCGCGCGAATTCTCGATTTACCAAAGCCAGGCTATAGGAGCTGTCAAAAGGTCCTTCAACGCGCCAAGAGAGAGACTCTAGCGCAATGCCTTGCAACTCGAGTCTTTTGGCATTTCTATCCATCGCCTCAGCGGTTGACCGCAGATCGTTATCCGAAGGCTCTTCACGACATTTGATCGAGGAAACGGCGGAGATCAATTGCGATGACGTTACCGATTCAAACTCCACATCTCCGGCCTCAGCAACTAACCGCTCAAAACGAGACAAGGCGATAGTTCCCGCCTTATCCCACGAAAACTTGGCGGATTGCTCCAAAGCGTGTTTCTTTAATTGAGCGAGGAAAACGTCATCGCTTAAAGCCTGTTGAAGCTTGTCTCTTATTGACTCAACAGAATAGGGATCAAACAGCGCATCGGCATAACCGATCACTTCCGGGATACTGGTGACGTTAGAACCGATTGTCGCCGCACCGCACGTCATGGCCTCCAGAATCGGTAATCCAAAGCCTTCATGCAACGAAGCAAAGACAAACAACTTGGCCAACTGAGAAAACACGACCAGATCCTGTTCCGATACATATCCAGTCAGAACCATCTCGTCATCACGCAGTTGTTGATTACGCGCGATGGAATGCAGATAACTGCGATCGCTGTCCGATAGCTTACTAACGATAACCAGTTGATTTTTTTCACGCAATTCAGGCGTTAATTTGCTGTAAGCCTCAATCAACCTCTTGAAGTTTTTACGGGAGTCAAAACCGCCAGGAGCATAAAGTACGACATCACGGGTAATGCCATATTTCTCTTTTAATTCTTCAGAAAAATTATTAGCGGAAATCTCGCTGATATCAAAATGTTCTTCGGTCGCCGCCGAAATCGTGCATACTTTGCTTTCGGGAATATCCAACCACTCAATCACCTCCGAAGAAGTATAGTCCGAGTTGGTCAGCAGCAGATCCGCGTTCTTCAACCAATTGATTTTCTTTAAATAATAATCTTTATAAACGTCATCTTGCAGGTAAACATCCGCTTGTACCAAAGGGATTAGATCGTGATGCAACACCGCCACTTTAGTTTTTGGCGTTAATTTAGCGATCGACGTCACCGCATTATCTACATGCCCTTCGAACAAACTGGTTATAAAAACGACATCAGGTTTAAGATTATGTAAGAAGGCTTCACGCACATATTCTGCACACTCACTGCGCCAAGCATTGTTTCTATCCATCGCTCTGACAGGGCCAGGCGCATACCAGATAACGATATTTTCGGCCGGCACTAAGCGAGCAAATTGCGCTTTAAGTTCAGCGATGGTTTCGGGAAACAGCGCAGACAAAGCAATAAAAATTTCGTGTTGACTGTTATTACGGATGATTGCCTTTGCAATCGAAAGAGTATAACGGCCAATACCCCGAAAACGGCTTTCCGTTTGTGCTCCTTGCAGGTCAATAACAATACGCATTATGAATCCCCGTGTTTCTTATTATTTATTCTCTTTAGCTGCTCATATATATCGATAGCTCTGCTCGTCATATTTTCCTTATACACAACATGACGTTCATTCGCCATAAGATCGGCGTGATAGTCAGGCGCGGAAATTAAAACCCGTCTGAAAACAGATTGCAGAAATCGGTAAGCACCCAGCTTTCTAGCGCTGGAAAGAATGAATGCTTTGAATTTAGGATGTTCATGGAATAAAGCCAGAGCCGTATTTATTCCCTTTCTCAAAACCTTTTTGACTGCTTTGCGAGCTCGAGTTTTAACGCCTTGCTCACGCACCGCTTTAAATTGATATGAAACCCAACGCAATGGGGAGGTCACACGCCAGGAATTGCTGGTATGCGCATCAAAAAGCTGTTGTTGCAGACTCTGATTGTTAGCATGCACGTCAATGAGCTGCTGCTGTAGGCTTTGATTATTAGCATGTACAGCCATCAGCTCTTGATGTGACTTGTCCAATTGGTGCTGAAAACGCTCCAATTGGTTACTCACTTCGTGGAACTTCACTGTCTGCGCACGCAACGCCGTGTTCATTCGCTTAAACTCGTTATTCAAGCGTAGGTCATAGCGATCGCTTAAGCCGTCGAGAGTAACCCCATATTCTTTATCAAAATAGGCGTCCAATTCACAGACAATCGATGCCTCACCCTCTTTTTGGGCAATCATGCTATAGTCTGGGCTGACACCTTTCAACACATCGACCAAATATACCGATGTCTCTTCGTCTCTCAGTGCCGCTTTTTCCTGCAAACGCAGTATTTTAGTTCTCAGAAAACCGTAATAGTTCGGAATGAATTCGAGCAACGCTGGAGGCAGCGGATGGTTGTGCGTCGGATCCATATAAAAAGAACAGGTTCCAACGCTTACATTTTCGGGGTTTGGCGTCTCAAGAATCAGCAAACCACCGGGTTTAAGCACCCGCAACGCCTCTTTCACCAAAGACTGTAAAAACTCGAAGGGCAGATGTTCTGCGATATGAAAACCGGTGATGGCCAGTAGACTGCCGTCCTCCTGCTGCTGGAGGAAATCCAGGCAGTCCATTTTCTTCACGTTCAGCCCAACCTGCAAAGCACGCTCGAGCATACCATCATCGAGATCAACTCCCATGGCAGGAATAGCATTATCTCGTAAGATCTCGAGCCATTCTCCACGCCCACAGCCAACATCGACAACTTCAGCTGAAGGGTAAATTTTTGCCAACGCCATAATAAAAGGAAGATATACAGATAAGCGTTGTTTGATATCTTGCACGCTCCCCCGATGTTTTTCCTCAAAAACGCGATAAAAATTACCACTCATTCAAAAATCTCCAACTTAGGGGGCAACCAAGCTACTCCAATAAAATCTTTCTCGTTTGAATTAACAACGTTGAAAACAACCGCCAGATCGCGCCATTCGTAATTTTTTCCAACATGAGTTCCTGCCGTATGTAACGCTACGGCAACCGAGTAAGACCCAACCCCCAAATTGGCAGAGAACGCAAATGAAAAGGTTCTCGATTCATTCTCTTTCAAATCGAATAATGGCTGTTTCAGGTGATGAGTATTGGTACCAAAAACCGGCTGTCCCAATCGGTCTTTAATCAAATATCCCACGACAAGTTCAGGAACAGCCTCATTGACATGCACCTTCACCTGAAGGTTGACAGGTTGCCCTACCGCTACCACCTCAATACTTTCACCTTCGGTACTAAGAAGACTAATATCGGTAATAGTTGCCTCGCCTGAGCCAGAGAGCGTCTGCAATTTTCCATTATTTTCAACCTGACGAATCGACACATTTTGCTTATCAGCGAGTAGGGCATTATAGTAATCCATTACTGCTTCAGGCTCACCCTCCATTTCTACTCTGCCTTTGTTAAGCAAAATAGCTCTATCACATATGCTTTGGATCGCTTGTTTGTCATGTGACACGAGCAAGAGGGTGGTTCCTAGCTTGCGAAACTCACGTATCCGCTCGAAACTCTTATGCTGAAAATAAGCGTCACCAACAGATAAGGCCTCATCAACAATCAAAATATCCGGGCGAATCGCTGTTGCAACGCTAAATGCCAATCGAACTTGCATACCGCTTGAGTAAACACGAACCGGTTGATCGATATAATCACCGATCTCAGCGAACGCCTCGATTTCCGGCATAAGTTCCGTAATTTTTTCGACGGACATACCCAGCAGTTGCCCTGACATATAAACGTTTTGGCGCCCGGTAAAATCCGAGTGAAAGCCCATGCCGAGCTCCAATAATGCCGCAACTCGACCGTCGAGAGCAATTTCGCCGCAGGTTGGTTTCGCTGTGCCAGTAATCAATTTCAGTAATGTACTTTTACCGGCGCCGTTAATACCAATAATGCCTAACGCCTCACCAGGCTCAACATGAAAACTGATGTTCTGCAGGATCCATTTTAGTTTATGTTTGACGGTATTAAATGGCGAAATCCACTCAAGCAGACGCCCTGTCTTAGAGGCATACTGTTTGTATGCCTTGCCAACATTATGTACTTTTATGTAACTCATTATAACTCGTCCACCATATCTGCAGCGTGTTTCCTGAATAATCTCATACCAAACGCACAGAAAATTATGGCCAGAACCAATACTGGCCATAATGAGTACCAGTTAGGTTGCTGTTGGTATGCAAATATTGACTGGTATGCTTGCATAACTCGGGCCATTGGATTGTACATCAGCGATGTTCTGGCCCATTCAGGCAGCGAATTTAATACATAAACGATGGGTGTGAACCAGAACCAGAATTGCAATAATACGCCAACAAACTGCCCAACGTCCCGGAAGAAAACGTTCATCACGCCCAATGTCATACCCAGACCGACGGTGAACAGAACTTGCAGAGCCAAAACGGGTAAGACGGAGAAGAATAAAACCCCGGGAAAGTTTCCGGTAAAAACAAGAAAAATTAAAAACAGGCTAAATATAATGGCGAAGTTTAAAATCGCAGACGCGGTCACAATGACCGGCAAGCAAATCTTTGGGAAACTGAGCTTTTTTATTAAGTTAGCATTAGTAATGAAGACACTTTGGCTTTTATCAAGAATTTCAGTAAATAATCCCCACGTCAGCACCCCAGAGCAAAGATAAATACTATAGGCAAAAGGACCTGAATTATCAGGCATCCGTGCCTTCATCACTTCTGAGAATACCAGTGTATATACCAAAATCATCGCTAACGGCTGCAATACCAGCCATAAAGCTCCCAACATGCTGGTTTGGTAACGGGACTGAAAGTCCCGCTTAATACTGCTCCAAATAAAACCCCGGTAACCATAGATGGCTAATAACATTTCTTTCATCGTTATTCTCCGCCTAAGAGCGCCAGAATCTCTTTAGTTTTTTTCTGCATCAATTCAACATCCCCTTTTGACTCAACATTCAAACGTACAACAGGTTCAGTATTCGATGTCCGCAGATTAAAACGCCATTCATTGAATTCAAGGCTGATACCATCTGTCATGTCAAAAGCCACGGCATCATCTTTGTAAACGCCTAAAACACGCTCAATGGCAGCTTTAGCATCAGGCAATTTGCGATTAATTTCACCAGATGCTGGATACGCTTCCATACGATCCTTCACTAGCTGACTCAACACACTGCCTTTAACTGAAAGTAAACCCGCTACCAATAGCCATGGAATCATACCGCTGTCACAATAAGCGAAATCACGGAAGTAATGGTGCGCACTCATCTCGCCACCATAGATAGCATCTTCTTTGCGCATGCGCTCCTTGATAAAGGCATGCCCCGTTTTGGACATAACAGGGATGCCACCAGCTTGGGTAACGATATCGATGGTATTCCATGACAGACGAGGATCATGAATAATCTTGGAGCCAGGGTTGGCTTGCAGGAAAGCTTCTGCCAATAGGCCAACGATATAGTAGCCCTCGATGAAAGCGCCCTTCTCATCAAACAGGAAACAACGATCGAAATCACCGTCAAAAGCAATTCCCATATCCGCCTGATGCTCAAGCACGGCTTTTGCTGTGTCATCCCGACATTCAGGTAATAACGGGTTAGGGATACCGTTAGGGAAATTCCCATCAGGTTGATGATGAACCTTTACAAAGGTAACGGGAATATTTTCTTGCTGGAAACGTCGCTCTATTTCGTCGATAACATGGCCTGCAGCACCATTTCCAGAGTTAATGACCAACTTCATTGGCTTCAATGCTGTTGCATCAATATACTTCAGCAAATGATCTACATAATCGGTGAGAATGGATATTTGTTGATAACTACCACGTTTATCCTTCACTACCGCAGGAAACGTATTTTCTTCCGCTAATTTTTTAATCGCAAATAAACCGGTATCACCACTAATCGGCTGAGCATTTGCTTTAACCAGTTTCATACCATTATAATTCATTGGATTGTGGCTAGCAGTAACTTCAATGCCACCATCCATATTCAAATGGAAAGTGGCAAAATAGACTTCTTCAGTGCCACTCATACCAATGTCATATACGTCAACACCAGCATCCTGCAATCCGTTGGCGAGAGCCACTTTAAGAGACTCGCTGGTCAGCCGTACATCGCCACCTACGATAACGCGCTGAGGTTTCAGGTATTCGCCATAAGCTCGGCCGATACGATAGGCAATATCCTCATTCAGCTCTTCACCTAGTTGACCACGGATATCATACGCTTTAAAACAAGTTAAGGCACTCATTAAAACCTCAAAAATTAGCAACGACCGTAATGATCTTTAATACGGATAATGTCATCATCACCTAAATAAGAGCCTGACTGAATCTCAATCAGCTCCAAAGGAATATTTCCGGGATTTTCTAAACGGTGGACAACCCCAATTGGAATGAATGTCGACTGATTTTCTGTAAGTAAGAACGTTTTATCCCCCGTTGTTACTTTAGCCGTACCAGAAAGAACCACCCAGTGTTCCGTGCGGTGATGGTGCATTTGCAGAGAAAATGCTTCCCCGGGATTAACGGTGATACGATTGACATTAAAACGCTTTTCAGCAACCAAAATATCGCAAATACCCCATGGTCGATAAACCTCGCGGTGTCTTCGATATTCACTCCGCTTATGTTTTTTCAGATACTCAACAACTTTTTTAACGTCCTGAACTTTCGACTTATCAACCACGAGAACGGCATCTTTAGTGTTAACAATAACCAGATTATCTACGCCAACAGCCGCAACTAATTTTTCATCAGTATTGATATAGCAATCACGGGTATTATGCAGGAAAGTGTCGCCGGTCAATGCATTACCAGCCCCATCTTTCTGGCTGACTTCCCATAATGCAGACCATGAGCCGACATCACTCCAACCGGCATCCAGCGGGATCATGACCGCATCTTGTGTTTTTTCCATTACCGCATAATCGACCGACTCGTCTGGGCAACTCGCAAAGGCGTCGCGATTGACATTGATAAAGTTTTTGTCACATTCGGTATCATCCAGCGAGCGGCGACAGGCAGCCAGGATATCGGGACGGAATGCCTCCAGTTCCTCCAGGTAACGCTTGGCACGGAACATGAACATACCACTGTTCCAAAAATATTCACCGGAGTCGACATAGGCCTGAGCGGTTGCGAGATCAGGTTTCTCAACAAAACGTTTTACGTTAGCGGCCACCGCTTTATCATCGCAGCACTCTCCACGCTGGATGTAACCATAACCAGTTTCTGGACCTGTCGGCACAATACCAAACGTAACCAGGCTTTTTTCCGCTGCGTAAGGCAATGCTGCTTCGATCGCCTGGTGGAAAACATTCACATCCTTGATGATATGGTCTGCTGCCAATACCAGCATGATAGGATCGTTACCTGCTGCGGTAGCATTCAATGCAGCCAGAGCAATCGCTGGCGCAGTATTTCTGCCAATGGGCTCCAGGATAATGTTGTGTGACAACATATCAATTTGACGCAGCTGTTCAGCCACCATAAAACGGTGGTCTTCGTTGCAGATTACAACAGGCTCACCGATCTCCACGCCATCGAGTCGTTTCAACGTTTCCTGAAGCATTGAATTTACGCTGTGCAAGCGCAAAAACTGCTTAGGGTGGAGTTCTCGTGACATCGGCCATAAACGGCTACCAGTACCGCCTGCCATAATTACAGGTAATAACATTTTTTGTCCTTATGACGCTAAAAATATATAAAGCTTTAAATACAATATGTTAAGTTAGGTCACACCAATACATAACGTTCAATCATCGCGCTTACTATTGCCTTATGTAGTGCTTAGATGAAGGCCAAACAGCAACGAAGGGCATTTCGCTGGCAGTGATAATACAGGAGATTACTCAACCTCTCACGGTGACGAAGGCCTGCAAAAATCACGCTACCGCCCTTGGCTCAACAGCTACCAACCGACTGATCTTGCTTTTGAATTTTATCCATGGCCAAAACTCGCCACACTGTTGTACCTCGCATATGGCACAAAAAGCCATACTCGTGTCCCCCCCTGTCAGGTATAGGGGACGGATATAATAAATATTTTTGCTGCGTATGCTACCACCTTAACCATCAAAACACCTGTAGATTATCCGCTTTTTCAGGCTTATCTGAGATGAACGCTCACTCAGCACCCGAAAAGGGCTTAACCCGTGTAACAATCGCGATCGCATTGTTAAATACGTTATAATATTTAAAGAATGTGTATCCTGGTGGGATGCATGATTGCGATCGCAAACCGCAATCATGATCTAACAAAGAGAGGGAGCTTATCTGTAAGGTATTACTTTTGGTAACCTTGTGGATTAGTGCGCTGCCAATTCCAAGTATCGCGCATCATATCATCAATGCCTCGGCTGACTTTCCATCCCAGCTCCTGATAAGCCAGATCGGCATTGGCCCAGAAAGCAGGCAGGTCGCCATCACGACGTGGCAAGATCTGATAAGGGATCGTTACGCCTGACGCTTTCTCAAACGCCTGAACCATCGCCAGCACCGAATGCCCTACGCCAGCCCCAAGGTTGTAGGCCTTAAATCCATTGATCTTTGGCAGATGATCCATCGCCTTCAGGTGGCCTTCGGCCAGGTCCATGACATGGATGTAATCGCGTTCTCCCGTTCCATCGCTTGTCGGATAATCCCCACCGAAAATACCCAGCTTCTCCAGCTTGCCGATAGCCACTTGTGAGATGTACGGCAGCAGGTTATTGGGAATGCCATTGGGATCTTCACCAATCAAACCGGACTCGTGAGCACCTACCGGATTAAAATAACGCAAGGCGATAATCGAGAACTGAGGCTCTGCTTTAGCGAAATCTTGCAGGATCTGCTCCACCATCAACTTTGATGTCCCATAAGGGCTGGTTGTCCCGCCGATCGGTGTCGTCTCTACATAAGGTACCGGCGAATTGGCACCATAGACAGTGGCAGAAGAGCTAAAGATAAAGTCGTGCACGCCGGCACGACGCATAGCATCCAACAACACCAGCGTGCCGGTAACGTTATTCTGATAATACTCCAGCGGCTTGCGCGTTGACTCCCCTACCGCCTTAAGACCGGCGAAATGGATCACGGCAGTGATCTCATGAGCGCCAAAGATGCGCTGCAGGCATTCGGCATCCTGAACGTCTCCCTGATGGAACTCTGCGGCTTTCCCCGACAGTTTCTCCACCCGCTGCAATGACTCCGCAGATGAGTTGGACAAATTATCCAACACCACGACGTCCTCGCCACGCTCCAGGAGCGATAGCACGGTGTGTGATCCGATGTAACCAGCACCACCGGTAACTAAAATTGCCATATCCCCCCCTTATACTTCGCAACATTCTTGATTCGACAAAAACGCCCTTATCGATACCGGGCGCATCATACAACCTTCTGGGCGTACCATGAAGAGAGAGCGGTAAAACCGCTCTCATCCTAGACTATTCAATGTATTAATCGTTAAATTTGTGCACCGAGCAACGCCAAAATCTCGTCGGTCTTCGCTTGCATCAGCGCAACATCGGCGCGCGATTCGACATTAAGACGCACCACAGGTTCCGTATTGGAGGAACGCAGGTTGAAACGCCAGTTTGCGAACGACATGCTGATGCCATCGGTATAGTCTACCTCATCCGCTTGCGCCAAATAGTATTGCTTGACGCTTTCAATGGACACGGCCGGCTGTGTCAGTTTGATATTGATCTCACCGGAAGACGGGTAGGCGGCAATGCGATCCTGTACCAGTTGCCCCAAAGTTTGTCCTTTCACACTGACCAGTTCGGCAACCAACAGCCACGGGATCATGCCGCTGTCACAATAAGCAAAATCACGGAAATAGTGGTGGGCGCTCATCTCACCGCCATAAATGGCGTCTTCCGCACGCATGCGTTCCTTAATGAAAGCATGGCCGGTTTTCGACATCACGGGCACGCCACCCGCATCGGTGACCACATCGACAGTATTCCAACTCAGACGCGGGTCGTGGATGATCTTCGCTCCCGGCTGTTTCTGCAGGAAGGCTTCCGCCAGCAAGCCGACGATGTAATAACCCTCAATGAAATCGCCTTTTTCATCGAACAGGAAGCAGCGATCGAAATCGCCGTCGAACGCGATCCCCATATCAGCGCCATGCTCACGCACCGCATCGGCGGTATCCGCGCGACATTCAGGCAGCAAAGGGTTGGGAATACCGTTAGGGAAAGCCCCGTCCGGCTGGTGATGCACCTTGATAAACTCCAACGGCACGCCCCGCGCCTTGAGTTTCGCCTCGATGGCATCAATCACATGCCCTGCCGCACCGTTGCCCGAGTTGAGCACCAGCTTCAACGGCTTGAAGTTTTTCACGTCGACGTAAGACAGTATGTGCTCTACATAAGCCCCCAATACGTCCTGGCGGACATAGCTACCGCGCGTTGCTGCCGGCGCCTGAAAGTGATTTTTCTCCGCCAGTTCTTGAATCGCTCGTAGCCCGGTATCGCCGCTGATTGGGCGAGAGCCTTCGCGCACTAACTTCATGCCATTGTAATCGATAGGATTATGGCTGGCGGTCACTTCCACGCCACCATCGGTTTTTAAATAGGTTGTGGCGAAATAGATTTCTTCGGTACCGGTTAAACCGATGTCTATCACATCAGTGCCAGAATCCTGTAAACCTTTCGCCAGCGCCAGTTTCAGGCTTTCACTGGTCAACCGCACATCGCAGCCCAACACGATCCGTTTGGGCTTCAAAAACTCGCCATAGGCACGCCCAATACGATACGCGATGTCCTCATTCAGCTCTTCGCCCAGCTTTCCCCGGATGTCATAAGCTTTAAAACACGTCAATTTTTGCATTACCAAACCCTGTTAAACTCTGCCATAGCGATCTTGCAAACGCTCAATATCATCTTCTTCCAGATAGCGCCCCGACCTGACCTCGATCATTTCCAAATCGATTTTTCCCGGGTTTTCTAGCGTATGGACACTGCCCGCAGGAATGAAGGTAGACTGATTTTCCGACAAGAAGAACTCTTGATCATCAACGTTAACTCTTGCTGTCCCACTCACAACGATCCAATGTTCGGCACGGTGGAGATGGCGTTGCACCGACAACCCCTCCCCTGGCCGCACAATGATTTTCTTCACCTGGAAGTGCGTGCCGCTGTCGATGTCGCAAATCTTGCCCCAGGGCCGGTAGGCGGTGGAATGTTGGCGAAAATGATGAAGATTGCGCTTTTTAAGCTCATCAACCACTTTCTTTACATCCTGTACTTTATCCTTATGAGCGATCAGCAAGGCGTCAGTGGTGTTGACCACGATCAGGTTTTCCAACCCAATGGTTGCCACCAACGCAGACTCCGAAGAGATGTAATTGTCACTGGAGTCGATCGAAATAACGTCACCCACATTGACATTGCCCAACGGATCTTTCTTGGAAACGTTCCACAATGAAGACCAAGAGCCGACGTCGCTCCAGCCGGCATCAATGGGAATCACTACGGCATCACGCGTTTTTTCCATCACCGCATAGTCGATGGAATCACTTGGACAGTGTTTGAAGATGTCTTGCTCAACCCGGATAAAATTCATGTCGCGTTGGCTCTTATCCACAGACTGCTGGGTTGTGCTAAAGATGTCGGGGCTGAACTGCCGCAATTCCTGTAAGAACTTGGCGGTCTTGAACATGAACATACCGCTGTTCCAACTATAATCTCCGCTGGCGAGGTATTCGACCGCTTTCTCCAAACGTGGTTTTTCCACGAATGCATCAACCTTGAAACAATCATTGGACAGGTGACTGCCGCGTTTGATGTAGCCGTACCCGGTTTCCGGATGTTCCGGAATAATGCCAAACGTGACCAGATGGTTATTGCCTGCAAACGAGATAGCCGTCTGGATCGCCGCGTGAAAATTATCGACCTTCGTGATCAGATGATCTGCAGCCAGCACCAAGAGCATGCTGTCTTCGTCTTCTTCCGCTGCAAGATGAGCGGCTAACGCCACTGCCGGCGCAGTATTGCGCCCTACGGGCTCTAAAATGATATTGGTCGCTAATTGTCCGATTTCACGCAATTGCTCGGCAACCAAAAAACGATGTTCCTCATTGCAAATGACCAAAGGAGCGGCAATTTCAATACCGCCCAGCCCCGACAAGCGCTGTAACGTCTGTTGCAGCAGGCTCATCCCACTGTCATCAATAGAAAGAAACTGTTTAGGGAACGATTCTCGCGACATCGGCCACAGACGGCTCCCAGCACCGCCGGCCATAACCACAGGGATTAATTTGGACATTATCTACCCTTTACTCAGTCATCGTTCTTATAAGGACGACGCCACTCATCAGCAGCATCATTCTAAAATTCGTACGATCGTCGACCAATCGCTACATTTTGCTAAAGTATAAATTCCCCTAACCTACTGCCCTTTGTCAGGAATGATGTTCAGAAATAAACCCGACGAGTAAAAACACAGGAGGAACAACCTGCCGATAACATAACGTATTAACGAAAAAAGAGCAGCATAGCGCTGCTCTTTCAGATTAATGCTCATAGTGAATATGTTGCTAGCGACTGCGGGCAAAATACTGCGCGACCCGCATAACATCTTTTTCATCCAACGTACCGGAGTCGCTCAGCAAGGTGATCCATGATTTGATGTAGGCGTACTTGGCGGAGGCCAGATCGCGTTGGGCACTATAGAGCTGCTGTTCGGCGTTGAGCACATCGACGTTGACGCGTTGCCCGGCCAGCACGCTCTGCCGAGTCGCCGTCACCTGTGTAGTAGCCGATTGTACCGCCAACTCATAGGCCGCTACCTTGGCGCGGCTGCTGATGCACAAATTGTATTGCTTGCGCAGATCGTTGAGCGTGGTGCCCGTCTGTGCATCCATTTCATACATCGCCTGGCCATAGCGCGCCGCCGCCTGCCGGGTCGACGCCGAAACGCCGCCGCCGGAATAAATAGGCATGCTGACCTGCACGCCGATGCTGTCGGTACGGTATTTCTGGTTAACCGTATTATCGCTGCTGGAGTCGTTTTCCGAATGCGAAGCATACAGCTGAACCTGAGGCATAAAGCCCGCACGATTCCTTTCGACATCATACTTGGCGGCATCCACGCTATGACGCGAGGCGGCCAGCACCGGGTTGTTCTCCAGCGCGATCTTCTGCCAATCTTCGAACCTGGACGGGATCAGCGGTGCCACCTTGAACTTGCCCGGCCGCAAGACCTGCAATTCATCCAGTTGGTTCAGCGGCATGCCGATAATCACTTCCAGCTCGCGCTGTGCGGCGTCCAGCGCGTCGCGCGCTTCAATTACCTGCGCTTCGGCCAGGCTGTAGCGCGCCTGGGTTTCCGATACGTCGGTAATTGTGCCTTCACCCGCGTTCATCAGGCGATCGTTCAAGGTCAGCTGTTCCTTGTAAGCCGCCTTTTGCGCTTCGGCCAACGCGATTTGATCCTTGGAATAGGCGACTTCGACATAGGCGTTAATCACCCTAACAGCGAGATCCAGCAACTTGCCGCGATAGCGCTCGTCCGACATCATCGTCTGTGCCACACCGGCTTTGTAGCGCGCGTACGCTTCATAGTCGAATAGCGGCTGCGTCAGCGTGATCGAACTGGAATAACTGCGATATTGCTGCCGCCGGGTGACCTCCGAAACATTGCCGAAAAAGTCGCTCTGCGGGTACTTTTGCGTCTGCCAGTTGCGCGGCGAATTCTGATAGTTCAGCGATACCTTCGGCAGCAGCCCCGCCCTGCCGATGTTTTCGTTTTCATCTCCCGCCTCTTTCTCTTTTATAGCCGCCCGGAAAGTCGGGTCCTTCTCTAATGCCAGCGAATATGCGTCTAAAATCCCTATCGAATAAACCGGCGCAGATATCGCAAACAAAAGGGTGCCGATAACCAGACCGGCAGCCTGTCGTTTTGATTGAATCAAAATTATTCCTCGGTTAATGAAGTATGAGCGCGATCCAAAATAGGTTTAAACAGATAACTCAGCAGCGAGCGTGAGCCCGTTTTCACGAACACCTCGACCGGCATCCCCGGCTTGATGTCCTCGCCACTGAGCATCTTCATGCCCTCCGGCGAGACCGTGACCTGCATCTGGTAGTAAGGTTCTCCATTGGCTTTGTCGACCAGGCGGTCGGCGGAAACCAGCGTGACCGTCCCCGGAATTTTCGGGGTTTTGTTTTGGTTGAAGGCGGTAAACATCAGATCCACCGGCAACCCGTTGTACACCTTGTCGATCAAATCGACTTTCAGGCGAGAATCCACCACCAGCGTCGCCTGGCTGGGTACAACGTCCATCAGGTGGTCACCCGCTCCCACGACGCCCCCCTGAGTGAAAATATTCAATCCGACCACGGTGCCATCCACCGGTGAGGTGATGGCGGTGTTGCCCAGATCGAAGTCGGCCATTTGCAGCTTGTTGCGGAACTCGCTGGCGTCCATTTGGGTTTGCGCCAGTTGCGTCCTGACCTCGCGCTGATAGTCGGCGAAGCGCTGATCGATACGCTGCTGAGATTCCTGCAGCTGCTTTTGCAATTGACCAATCCGCCCGATGGTTTCATCGATGCTGCTGTTCACCTCAGCGAACTGGCGCTGGACTTCCAGATAACGGTTGCGCGGCAAATAACCGTCCGCCGCCAGTTGCTTCATGCTGTTCATCTGCTCACGCAGGCTGGAAAGTTGGATCTGCTTGTTGGCGCGCGAATCCTGCAGGCCTTTCAACTGGAATCGGATCCCATCCATCGACTGCTTATAACCGTCAATTTCACTTTGCAGCCCCTGGCGGCGAGAGGCGAACAGCTGCGTTTGCAACGCGATGATTTCGGCCACGCGCGGCTGATCCTTAACCTGGGTGAAAACAGGGGAAAAAGTGACCTTGCTCAGACCATCGCGTTCAGCCAGTAAACGCCCTTCAGTGGCCAGCGTGGTGTAGTACTGATCGCGCAGCGAATCAACCTGAGCCTGTGCCTGCACCTGGCTCAATTGCACCAGAACCTCACCGGCTTTCACCTTGTCGCCGTCTTTCACCGCGATGTTCTTGATGATGCCGCTGGCCGGGGCCTGCACCGTTTTGCGGTTGCCGGAAACGGTTACCGATCCCGGTGATGCCACCCCTTTATCCAGAGGGGCGAACGCTGCCCAGGCCAGAAATCCGAACAGACCAATTCCCACTACCAGCCAGCCCATCCGGGTAAACCGCCGTTCGTCCTGCGGGATCTCTTCAATATACGAGTCTTGCGGCTCGCCAATATGCGTCGACATACCAACTCCTTTAAACTGCGGATGGCAATAAAGCCATCAGGCAATTCACGGCTTAATTAATTTGCGTTTTTGGGATGTTGCCTTCATCCGGCTCAGAATTTACCGCCCTCACCGCTTGCTGAGGCTGTTGCGTCTGGGCTTTTTGCGCATTGGCCAACGCCTGAAGCACTTGTTGAGTCGGGCCGAACGCGTTGACGTTGCCATTCACCAACAGCAACAACTTGCTGGTCATCGACAGCAAATTGGTGCGATGGGTAATCAGAACCACCGTTTTATTACGTTGCTTGAGGAACATAATCGCCTGGTTCAACGCTTTCTCGCCCGCATCATCCAGATTGGAGTTAGGCTCATCCAATACCACCAGCGAAGGGTCGCCGTACAAGGCGCGCGCCAGGCCGATACGCTGTTTCTGTCCACCGGACAACCCAGCGCCGCCGTTGCCGAGCACCGAATCGTAGCCGTTAGGGAAACGCAGGATCAGTTCGTGCACACCGGCCAGCTTAGCGGCTTCAATGACTTTCTCTGAGTCGATATCGTTAAAGCGAGCGATATTCTCGGCGATAGTCCCGGCAAACAGCTCAATGTCCTGCGGCAGATAGCCGATATACGGCCCCAATTCATCCTTGTTCCACTGATAGATGTCAGCATTATCCAACCGAACAATCCCTTCACTGACCGGCCAAATGCCGACCAGCAAACGCGCCAGCGTCGATTTCCCCGACGCGCTCGGGCCAATGATCCCCAGCACGTCACCGGGCTGGATGGCAAAAGTCACGTTATGCAATACCGCATCGCCTTTGGAGCCCGGCGGCGTGGCGGTGACGCCTTCTACTGCGAGTACCCCTTCCGGACGCGGCAAGGACATACCGGTACCACGTTGCGGGTGCGTTTCCAGCAGCTTGACCAACCGGCCATAAGAAAGCTTCGCCGCGCTGTAGCTCTTCCAGACGTTAATAACCTGCTCAATCGGCGCCAGCGTTCGCCCCATCAGAATGGAGCCGGCGATCATCATACCGGGCGTAATGTGCCCATCGATCGCCAGCCAGCCCCCCAGCCCCAGCACCAGCGATTGCAGCGACATGCGCACAAACTTGGTGATCGATGTGACCCGCGATGCGCGTTCGCTGGCGATGCGCTGACTGTTCAAAAACCGCTGGTGCAGACCGAACCACCGGCGTTTCAGGTTAGGCAACATCCCCAAAGCCTCGATCACTTCGGCATTTCGCAGATTGGTGCTGGCCAGCGTACCGGACATAATCGACAGCTTGCTGGCCTCCGCCAGCGGCTTTTTCGACACCATTTCGTTGATCACCGCCAATGCGATCAGCAACAGCGCACCGACCAGGGCGAAAAGCCCCAACCAAGGGTTAAAGAGGAATATCACCAACAGATAGATCGGAAACCACGGCGCATCAAAGAAGGCGAACAGCGCGCTGCCGGTAAGGAATTGGCGCAGATTGGTCAAGTCGCTCAGCATCTGGCCGGCGTCAGACGAACCGTTTTTCAGATTCGCCTCGTAGGCCGCAGTGTAGACTCGCGTGTTGAGACGCATATCCAGCTGACTGCCGATACGGATCACCACCATGCTACGCACGTATTCCAACAGCGACATCATGCCGAACATGCCCAGCATGATCAGCGTCAGCATTAACAGCGTGATTTCATTACGAGAAGGAAGCACCCGGTCATAAACCTGGAGCATATAGATAGAAGGAACTAGCATTAATAAATTAATAAATGCGGTAAATATGCCAACGGTCCAAAAAACCTTACTGCGAGTCCGTATAACATCCGCAATTTCATTGCGCGGTATAAATTGATTCACTTTTTTTCCTTATATCACCAACATCGCCTATGTAGCCCTAACCACTAGGTAAGGAAATTCTTAAAAAGAGACTTCAATGCCTCCTTCTTCAAGAACATATCTTAGGCCAAGGTAGATTTCCTTTAACTATAGACAGATAAAGTGGAGACCAGCAAGGCGACCATTAAAAAAAAAGCAAACCAATTTAATAAAAAAATCATATAAAACATCAAATTACAGAAAGAGCAAAAAACAAACAACCAGGTACCCCATTATTATAACGTGATAGTTGTCAAAAAATTAGTTTCAAATGAAATAATCACCAACAAAACAATGGTTAATTCTATACAAAAATTTCAAAAAAAACACGAAAAAAAATTAACACACTGAATTTATTAGCATTCCCTGAAAACCAATTAATTTAATAAAGATTTTCCTAACCTTGACATTTTATCCGAATGCTTCTTTATTTAATAAACGGCAGTGGGTTTATTTTATACGTTCTCTTTGAGAGCGCCACGGCTTGACGCCTTTTTTAGGCGTCATCTTTTGACTTACCCGAAGGGGCTTTGAGAACGGTAAGTCAATTAAAATGGCATATATATCCAAGGGGTAAATTATGGCTTCTTTAGCATCACAGCAGATGGCTGCTGCGCTTTATTATGCTGTCATTGGCAAGAATGCGTCCGCAGACGCGTATGATTTCTTCGGCAAGCAATTGGAAACAGGCAATAAAACCATTGCCACCTTAACAAGTAGCCTCCTGAGCTCAGCTGAAGCTACTGCACGCTTCGCCGGGAAAACTTTGGAACAAACGATTACTCAGGTTTATACCAGTGTTTATGGAACCGCACCTGACTCGTCAACTCTGGCAAGCCTTGTAGGAACAGGTTCTGCTGCGTCTGCCCTCTCCACGCTAGTTTCGAATTTAATTAATTATCAAGGATTCGATACTACAGTCTTGTCTCAACAAAATACCTTCGTCAATCAGATCGACACGGCCCTGTATCCTGTAACAACGTCGACTGCAACTGCAGGTTCCGCCAACGTTCAAGCTCTTTACTACGTATTGGGTCAAGATCAGGTTCAGTCGGGTATCAACTTCTGGGGCACTGTGCTTGCTAATGGCACAAAAACCTTCGCGCAAGTTGCCAACACTTTTGCTAACTCCAGTCCGACACTAACCGGGCTAAGTAACAGTGATTTTATTAACCTGGTTTTCCAGAACGCCTACGCCCGTGCAGCAAGCTCTGCCGAGCTGAACCAATATCTTTCTGAATTGACTGGGGGAGCTACACGTGGTCAGATACTGACCGAGGTCATTACTGGCATTCGAGGTACCGTCGCTCCAAGCGATGCCACTGCGCAAACTAACTTTAACGCCGCGACCCACGTTTACCAACCGGGTGAATTACCAAACCTCAGCCTGCAAGAGCAAGCCGCTTCTATTTATCTGGCTTTACCAGACCGCGGCATTGATGCTCGCGCCCTGGACACATGGAGCAAAGCTCTGGCTTCTGGAACCAGCTTCGTAGCGCTTAATGCGAAACTGATTGCAACCCCAGAGTTCCAAGCTAAAGGCGCTCAACTTACCGGTGACGCATTTATTCAACATGTATTTACTGCTGTATACGGTGTACCGGCAACAGCGGCTCAGTTAGCAGCATACTCCGCTCTGGGTTCTAAAGAAGCCATTTCGGCCGCAATCATCAACGATTTACGAAATTCGACCGCGACAGATAATACTACCGTTTCTCAACAACATGCATTTGAAGACGCGATTGGTACCAGCTTGTTATATAAAACCTTCGCCACTTTATCCAGCACCAGCGCAGGCGGTAATGCTACCGGTACCATCAACACCGGTAACAGCCATGTGCTGAGTAATGCCGAAACTGCCGTTTTGCTCAATGTGATTCTCAACGCAGGTACAGCAAGCACGGTTAACCTCCAGTTTGCCGATCACTTGTCCAATCTCACAATCAACGGCACAGCAGCTTCAACCGTTAACCTGTCAGCCAATGGTGTCAATCCTGGCGTCGCGGTATCCGTTAATAACGGTAATGTGATCCTCAACGGCAGCTCCGGTAACGACGTCGTCACCGTAACATCAACGGCTAACGTTGCAACCGGCACAGGCAATTTCAACGTGGGTGCTGGCAACGATATCCTTAAGTGGGCCGGTAATGCAGCAACCAATAGTCCGAACACCGTGTCGTCCTCCATCAAAGCTGATGGCGGCGCTGGCACCGATACTATTTCCGCCAACTTCTTTACCAAGTCAGTTGTCACCAACCAGAACGCTCTGGGCATCCGTACCAGCACAATCAGCAGCAACGCCAACAACTTCAGCAACTTTGAGAAAATCGATATGACAGGCTATATCGGCCAGTCTACCGGTACTCTAATCACTACACCGTTGATTGGCAGCCCAACCACTACACCGGTCACCACTCCGTCTCACGTTTTTGACTTCGGTCTTTTGAACGGTACCGCAACGGTAGAAGGAACGACCGGTGGCACGGTCACACAGGCAGCCACGCCAACCAATATGGGATCGCAGGGCTTTGTCTTGAATGGCCTAACGAACGCCAGCGTCATCAACGTCGCCAGCGGGAGTGCGGCCGCTTTGGAAGTGAATGGCGATGCAACAGCTTCGACAACACTTAACTTCAGCTTCGTTAACGCCGCAACGCAATTTGGCATTACCTTTGATGCGGCCAGCTCCTCCAATGTCAACGCCGGTGCCATCGGCCTGACCGGCAGCGCGCTGACTGCACTGAATATTGCCTCTGGTGGTACCGGCACTTTTGATAACGTACTTTCACTTGCCGGTAATAACAGTGTACTGACCAACATTAACGTGACGGGGGATCATCAGCTCGATTTAACCGTTGGGTCGGGCTTTACCTTTATTCATGACATCAATGCATCTGGCAACAGTGGTGGTTTAAACCTGACAACCAGCCACGGCGGTACCGGTGACGGCCTCATTGTTCAATTGTTGAATATCCTTCCATTGAGCGCTCTGACTACGTCGCTACTTACACCTGTCCTTAATACCTTGGGGTTAAACGGTTACCAAATGACCGTTGAAGGTTCCAGCGCCGGCGATACGCTGAATGTTGCGGCAAACACCACGTTGACCGGCGGCGCCGGCGCCAACACTTACATGCTGCAATCCAGTACCTCGCAAGCAGGTAACACTATAACTGACTTCAATACCGCTAAAGACAAGATTGTCGACCATCTGTCGGGTTTAACCCTGTCTAATACAGGCTCTGCGGTTGCAGACTACGGTACGCGTTCAGCGGATATTCTCGACGGTGTATTGGGTAGCTTGCTGGGCACTCTGACCGGCGGAGTTGTCGGTTTACTCGGTGGTATCCTTGGCTTGAATACAGGGTCACTAACCGCCAAGGTTGGGGTTGCGTCTGTTGCTTTTGATAACGGAACCAATAGTAACTACGTTATCATCGATAACAACGACAACCATAACCTAGATTCGGGCGATACCGTGATTTATCTAACGGGCCAAAGTCATGCAAGTTTAATCAGCGACCTGCATTACGCATGAAATACTACCAGCTAACACACTGACCCGGGGGAAACCCCGGGTTTTTCAATCCGCTATTTGTTAACTCATGATAGACAGCTTGGATTAATGAATCCCGAGTCATAGTTTTTCATTCGATGCAAGAAAAATTGTAATCATGCAGCGGCTCAGTCAAGTCAATAAGGTAGGGGTAATAGAATTTTGAGAAGGTTTGCAGAAATACTAATGCTTATTACTTGGAAATACCTAAAAAGGTATAACGGACTAACGACTTAACATGCCGACTAATGGTGGGGTAACGAAATATCCGGGGAACTGGTGGCTGCAAGAAAGGTTCAACTATGAGATGAGGAAAGTATATTATATTGAACAAGGCACCCTAATTAGCCCGTACCGACAATCATAGCAGTGGTTCAGAACTGAAGCATACAAGAAGATTAAAACCTTCTTATCATTAAAATAAAAGCGCCATCATTAACTAATGACGGCGCTTTTATTTTGGGATTTACCAGGGTGACTTAATATCTCCCTTTGATCGTATGATAATCGGCGTACTACTATTTATGTCATAACTGTCTGTGGTTTTCATCTCGATAAAGGGCTGAATTTCTGTTTTATTTTTTTGCACAAGAGAATGCATGAAACTCATTGAGGCTTTGTTAACATCGTCGCTAGATTTCCTCCAGAAAACCAAGGCACTTTCATCACCATTTACGAACTCAATTTTCACGCGGCCATCTTGTGAAGATTGATAGCCTTTAACTTTATATTTAGTAGAAAATGCGGAAATTCTCTGTAATGCAATAGCGGCAGGTTTAGCACTACCATTTGCATTGTATAAGCCAAAATTATGCTCATTAACCCGTGGGTTAGTGCCATCATTTATTAGATCGTACCACCAAACCCCTTTAATATACGGTCTAGCCTTAGCCATCAACGTATATTTTACAACAAATTGTGCGGAACTATTGAAATCAAGCCCTCCCTGACCACTATAGTTAGGAACACCAATCTCGGTGATATAGAGTGGCACCTCCTTTCCGAAGGAATTTTTCAAATGTCGCTCATAATTATCGATGACCGCCAGATTACCCTCAGGCGTTCCTAAATTTTTATCTGCAGCACGATAACCATAAGGATGCAATGCAATGCCATTAATCTCATCAAGAATGCCCAAACGTATCAATGAATCAAACCAATCAATTGAGCTCTGAGTAATTGGGTTAAAAGATCCAGTCAAGATAATCGCATTAGGATCAGCTTTACGTATCGCCACGGAAGTCTGCTTCACCAGCTGATAGAAAACCTCTGGAGGAGGAATATCTAAGGGTTTAGCTATATTTCCAGTACCATACAGCCATTCATTCCAAACTTCGTAGTACTTTACCTTACCCTTGAAGCGAGAGGCTACCCAGTAAGCATAATTGGCGAATGCAGCTATAGCCTCAGGCGTTCTTGGATAATCCGTCGCCCTACCGGTTCTCGGATATCCTTTAGGTTGATTATAAAGATTATTACCATACCCTAGGATCACTAAACCACTAAAGCCATACTTACTCAGCTCGTTGTTGATAACATCATCATTCCGCGCCACATACTGACCGGCTTCGTATACTCCTTTATTTTCTTCTACATGGCTCCAATCATAATCAAAGCGCACAGAGTTAAACCCATCTTTCTTCATCAAGTCAAGATAAAATTCATTAGCGCGCGGGTAATTACGCATATGAGTTGAGACTCCGAGTTCAAAAGAAAAAACGGACGGAGTAACTAGTAAAGAAATAAAAAACAAAGCCACACGATTACTACATTTCCGCCTGTTGATTAACCGCATATTCCAACAATCTCCGGGAGTCGATGTTTAATCATTAAAATTTCAATAAGCAGCCTTATGAATAAAACCTTTGAATACGGTTAGGAAAATTATCTTCAAATCAAACCAAACAGACCAATTCCTAATATATTCAAGATCAAACTCAACACGCTTTTCCATTTTATCCAGGGTATCGGTTTCACCACGCCAACCATTAATCTGAGCCCAACCCGTGATGCCAGGCTTCATTTTATGTCGCAACATATAACCACTAATCAACTTACGGTACTGCTCATTATGAGCTATTGCGTGCGGACGTGGACCAACAATTGACATATCCCCCTTCAGTACATTAAAGAATTGCGGTAGCTCATCAAGAGAAGTGCTACGTAAAAATGCGCCCAGAGGAGTAATTCTTGAATCACCTCTCGTAGCCTGTATAACCTTGTCGCCATTTTCCATGACGCTCATTGAACGGAACTTCCACACTTCAATAGCTTTACCATCAATGCCATAACGCTTTTGTTTGAATATAACAGGACCTGGTGAGGTTAGCTTAACCAGGCACGCAATAATCAATAAAACCGGAGAGATAAATAAAATAATAAGTAGTGCTAGCGTGAAGTCTTCGATCTGCTTAATAATAGCATTAACACCACTCATCGGAGAATCAAAAAGTGGGATAACGGGCACTCCATTTATCTCTTCACTTCTGGACTGCAGTAAGTTAAAGGTGAACAGATCAGGAATCAGCATAACAGAACAAGTGGTATCTGTTAGTTCAGCCGTTATCCTCTTTATTTCTTGTTCTTGCTCCATAGGCATTGCTATATATATACGGTCAATTTCCCCCTGCTTAGCATCGATGATAAGTTGCTCAATCCCTCCTTTAAATAGTAACGTTTGACTATTTACAGATGTATCATTGTAAATACCAAGCACATTGAAGCCCATCCAATGCGCCTCAGATAAACTTTCTGCCAGCTTGATACCAACAGGCAGTGAACCAACGACCACAACGTTACGTGTGTTATAGCCCAGTTTACGCAGAATACCTAATAACTTTCTAATTAGATAACGTCCAACGATCAGCCCAAGAGCAACTAACACATACCATTCAACGTAGATTCTTGGCTCGCTTGAAATATAATCCGTAAAAATGAAAAGGAAAGAGGTTATTAACAAACTCATAGTCCAATTGATCAATATAGCTTTTATTTCGAGGCTTCCTCTCACTCCGCGCCAAGAACGATAGAAATCAGTCATCCCTCCGATCATTTGGAAAACGACCAAGTTAGCTAGCACTACTAACAAGTGTTGAACTTCAAACGACTTATCGGAAAAAGTGCAAACCACATACAACCCGAAAAACATAATGGAGATATCGACGAATCTCTGCAATATAGATGTTAAAGAAGAATTTGCTTGGACTGCCCCACGTCGGAATGCACTCATATTTCCTTACCTATTAATATAATGAACACTGTTTAGACAGCTTCTACCTCGTATTACATCGCGTTAATACATGTTGAATAAATTAATTTACAGTTAAAATCGCAGTAACGAAGCAATATTATGGAGGGTTAAAACATGTTGACCAGATACTCTAGCAAATCATTAAATATATTGGATGCTTTGTATTCGTGAGTCACTGATAAACAGTATCGATAATCAAAATAAATCATTATCAAATTTTCATTGAGGGTATTATAGCCTGGTAGACTTTATCCGTATTCGAAAGCATTTTTTCAGAAGTAAACTTCCTTAGAAACTCCTCTCTGGCATTTTCTCCCATAATACGCCAATCAGAAGCGCTATACTTGGAGAGTAATTCAGCCAGTGCCTTAGGGCGCGATAAAGGGAATAATTTACCGGTAAGACCATCTGTTACAACTTCCGGCAAGGAAGTGGAATCACTGGCTACAACGGGTAAACCATAACTCATTGCTTCCAACGGAACCATCGCAAAACCTTCCCACCGACTAGGAATTACCAGAATATCAGCATGGGTAAAGTAAGGAATCAACTCATCAGCGCTCAACCACCCCGTATAGCTGGTCTGAGGCAGCTCCTTATTTTCGATATAGGAACCGTGCACCGAGCCACCAATCGCAGTTAAATGAAAGGGTTTGCCTTTTAACATGCCCATTGTTAGCTCCAAAATATCAAAACCTTTCTGATAATCAAAACGGCCAACAAACAACAAATTGGTAACACCCTCAGGATAAGGATTCTTGTATACCTGCTGCACATCTTTTACTTGCGGCACACCATTATAGACAACGACAAGTTTATTTTCCGGAAGGCCATGATTGATGCCTTGCCGGCGCTCATATTCACTAACACAAATAATTGCATCGGTTATTTTCGACAACATTACTTCAACGAAAGCATAGGCTTTTCTCTTTGCAGATGAGCCTGGAATAATGAATGAAAAGGCATGAGGACAGTATACAATTTTGGGTCTTCGCACTGGCCAAAGAAGTATTAATGCCAATCTTCCCAGTACACCAGAAAATGTACTATGCAGGTGAACAATATCAGGCTTATCCTTTAAAACAAGCTGAACAAATCTTTTCGTAAATGCGACAAAAGATAATAGGTTACGCCCAGTCCGCTTGAAAGTAACAATATTGTTCATATTAAGTGGTGATAGCTCAGATGCCTGATCCTCAGGAACCAAACATATCATATGGGATACATTTTCATTCTTTGCCTGATGTATGGCAATTTGTCGCATAACGGTGGCAACACCACCTTTAATCGTTTCCGCAGCGTGAAAAATCTTCATTACACCCAACCAATTATTTTAAATTCATACCAGCCACGAGGTCATTAACTATTCTTGCTGAATGATGCCAAGAGAAGCGAGTTATATTTTCCCTACCCCTAACTCTCAACTCATCTCTGAATGCATCGTCAACAACGACCTTTTCCATAGCATCTCGAATTTGAAGAACATCATTGGGATTAAAACTAAGTACGCTATCACCCAATACCTCCGGCATAGATGCAGTATTAGATGCAATAACCGGACAACCGCAGGCTTGAGCTTCCAATGGAGGTATTCCAAAACCCTCATAAAATGAAGGAAACACAAAAGCCAACGCATTTTGGTATAGCGTGACCAATTGCTCATCATCAACACGACCTAAAAACTGGATATTTTCATCAGTCAGAATTTTTTCGTTAAATTCTGGAGCAAGAAAGCTCTCCGCCGTTTTCCCAATGATCTTCAATGACAAATTGTTTTTATTTGGCAATAAAGAGTAGGCTTCCAACATACCATGAAAATTCTTATGAAAATTAGGAGATGAAACTGCCAACAAATAAGGCTTACCACTCGAAAATTTTCTATTTTCTGCATTTGGTACAAATACCTCACTAACAGCATTATATACAACGCTGATCTTCTCAGAGGGGTACTTATAGGCTTTATTTATTTCTCGTTTCGAGAACTCACTTACTGTAATTAAATGGAGGCTGTTCCGGAGCATTAATGGTATTAGCGTATTATACATCAAGCGAAATTTTCTAGAAAAACTATGAGGGTATCGCTTATAAGTAATGTCATGATGAGTGACAATCTGATTTTTATAGAACATGGGAGCTGTACTACACAGATTTAGCAATAATGGAGAACCATTTTCTTTTAAAAAGCTCGGCAATGTAACTTGCTCCCAAAAATGCCCAGCTCTCTCACCGATTATCTTTATATTCACCCCCTCGGGGAAGGGGTTTCTTAATATCCCTTTTGGAGCAACAAACACAATATCATCTCTGATTTTAATTAATGCCAAGCATATTTGCTCCGCGAATCGTTGAACACCAGTCATTTCCTGCGTAAGAAATCTTGCATTGACATATAACATACGAAAATCCCTGATATATTTTTACTGTTTATCCAGGAGAGGTGATTAAACCAAGTGGAGATACGAGCTAATTCATTCTAATCAGCTCGTATAATAATTAGTCTTTTTTACTCTCGTAACTATAGTTATAGTAACCATAGCCATAGTAACCAGCAGACTTGCGCTCTTGAGCGTTGAAAATTACGCCTTTAATGTGAACGCCACTGTTTTCAAAGCGTCTAACGCTCACTTCAATTTCCTTCAACGTCGTCACATTATAACGAGCAACAATCATACTGGTACCCACCAACCGTCCAATAATGGATGCATCAGTTACAGCCAAGATTGGTGGGCTATCAATCAAGACCATATCGTAATTTTCCGCAGCCCATTTGACGAATTCAGAAAAACGTTCGTGCATCAATAGTTCAGAAGGATTAGGCGGTACTTTGCCACGCGGCAAAAAGTCCAAATTTGCCACTTCTGTCGCACTGATTGCCTTATCCAGCGGTACTTGACCAGAAAGAACACTAGACAGTCCGTATTGATTATCATTGCTAAGTACTTCATGCAACCGTCCGCGACGCATATCAGCATCAATCAATAACACACGCTCGCCTGATTGGGCGATCACTGCTGCCAGGTTAGCACAAACAAATGTTTTACCAATTGCAGGAGATGCACCGGAAATCATTACTACTTTATTTTTAGCTTCTAGCATGGCGAAGTGCAGACTAGTTCGCAGACTACGTATTGCTTCAATTGCCAGATCTGCGGGATTAGCTTCGGCGAGCAGTAACCCATCTTGGCGGAGCCGATTTTTACTTCTGATCAACATAAGATCTTTTTTCTGTTGAATTTCAGAAATAGGAATGCTGGCATAAACGTTAATTCCAATTTCTTCCAATTGCCCAGGGTTTTGCAGAGCACGATGCAAGATAACCTTGAGGAACACAATACCTGCAGAGAAGAATGCGCCAATAATAGTGATTAAGAAGACTAACAAAAATCGCTTAGGTGAAATTGGATTTGGTAATGTCACAGCATCATCAACAATTCGCACATTACCAATAGTACTAGCTTTGCTGATGCTAAGTTCCTGTTGCTTATTCAGTAAAGCCATATATATTTCCTGCCCCGCTTGGACATCGCGGTTCAAACGCAAAATCTCTTGTTGCGTCGCTGGCATCGCGCTAATACGCTTATTTAACTTATCTCTCTCTCCTTCCAAAGTCTTCCGCTTATCCATTAAGGAACGATAGGCTGGGTGATCTTTAGTGTACAGCTGAGATATTTCGGCTTCACGCAAGGTCAATTGATTTAATTGAGACTCAACACCAACGACAGTATCCAACAACGACTTGGCCTCAAGCGAAAGGTCAACGGAGTCCTTTTTCTCGCGATAGGCGTTTAGTTTATTTTCAGCATCATCTAACTGAGCCCGAACTTGAGGTAATTGTTGTTCAAGAAACTTCAGGCTCTTTGCAGCCTCTTCTGACTTACGCTCTACGTTCTGTTGCAGATAATTATGGCTAATACTACTGAGAATCTTTTTAATGAGAGCAGGATCTTCGCCCGTGTAATTTAATCCCAATACACCAGTATCTTTACCTTTGTCGGCGACTGTAAGGTTCTGCCCCATGTCTTCAAGAACGCGTAGCTCACTTCTTTTTATCACAGAGAATTTCGTGCCAGGTTTAGACTTGATGTCACTTACCAACAGCGAGATACCATTCGCCGAGGCTAATTTACCTACTTTACCTTGCAGTACTTCATCACCGTTAAACTCTAATTGATAACTATTTTCGTCTAAAACATTTAGAGTCAATTCTTCATCAATCAGCGAATCTGGAACCGAGAGACGCGAGAGCGCAATTTCATTTGGCTTTTGCGATGTCAAACGCGCCCACCCTTTTCCAAAAATAGGAAAATACTCTGGTGTGACTTGAGTTTCCAATCCCAAATCTTTCACTGTTTTTCCCACCACCATGCGAGATTGAATCAACTCAATTTCAGCATCACTCTGTGGCTGACTATCGGGCAACATAGAAGAAATGTCATTCAGTAAAGACGTACCTGTATTTTTTTCTACTTGTATCAGTGCAGTGCTTTTATAAACAGGTGTAGCAAAAATTACATACACCAATGATACAGCAGCAAAAAGACCGGTTACTGCAGTGATCAGCCACTTATTAGCTAATAACTCGGCAAATAAGCGATGCAGGTCTATTTCTTCATTTTGCTCTTTTTGTCCCTGAGGAGTTTCTTTATCTAACATAAAAATCTCGTATTAAGATGTTAATGACTGCGCCCACTTGTCTGCAGAACGCAACAATAACTGAAAAACATGCTCGAAAGCTTCTTGGCTCTTGCGATAAGGGTCATCAATCTCAACTTGCCCCAACCAATGTCCAAATAGCATAGTTTTCCCTCGAACTTCAGGTGCAATTCTCGCGATGGCCCCGACATGCCTCTTTTCCATAGTTAGAATGAGATCGTAATTGCGACAAAGGGAGCCAGTCAATTGTTGAGCAACATGGTCATCGAGAGATACTCCGTGTTTATTTGCTATATAAACAGCACTTTCATCTGCAGCTTCACCAACTAACGCATGAATCCCCGCAGAAGCAACTTTTACACCAGGCAAACGTTCTCGTAAAAGTGCTTCACCAGTGGGGGAACGGCATATGTTTCCCACACAAACTACCAGAATAGAATTAAATTTCATTAGTCCCAATTCCTGATCAGGCGAGTCGCTTCAATAGCGTCATGTACGCCGGTAATTGTTGGAATCAACTGACCAATTACGCGGTTCCAACGTACGACAGGGGCTGCTGTGACAAATACAATATCATAAGGATGCAGCTCAAACTCAGTACCTAGTACCATGGCAGAGGCATCACTGGCATCCAATTGATAGATATTGGCAATTTTACCTGATTGCTCCGCATCTTTATTTGGACGAATAACAAAGATCCCTGTCGCGTTTGCAGTCGTTTGCTGAACACCACCGGCATTGTTAAGCGCTTCGGTCAATGTCATTCCACTGCGGTCCATTTTCAAAGTCTGCTGCTGGCCAACCTGCCCCATAACGAACACTTTCAGCTCATCGTTACGCGGAACATAAAGTATGTCACCAGGAGAAAGTAATCTGTTCTGTTGCAAATCACCATTTTGCATTAGCGCTCGCAAAGATATAGTCGTTTCTTTTCCTGAGTGAGTTAGGACAGCATTCCGCCAATCTGCATTTTCCGTTAATCCACCAGCGGCATTTATTGCATCAAGAATGGTGAGAGGTATATTAGTAATTGCCTGCTGCCCTGAATTTTTCACCTCGCCGGTAACATAAACTTTTTGCGAGCGAAAAGCAGCAATGCTAACATCGACTTGAGGACTTTCGACAAATTGCTTAAGACGATTAGTTATCTCCTGGCGAATTTGCGAGACAGTTTTTCCCGCAACTTTCACTTTACCTATATACGGATAAAAGATCGTGCCGTCGGAATGAACCCAGTTTCCTGTGTCACTTGCGCTGCGATATGTACCAGCAGGAGTGGTCAATTCGGGGTGATCCCAAACTGTAACCATCAATACATCGCCAACGCCAACCCGGTATTCATGGTTGCTAATTTCTCTATCCAGAAGTGGATTAGGTTGTGCAATAATGGGTTTGCTGCGCAACTTTTGAACTAACTTGGGCGTAAGCGGATAAACATTAACCACTTTGTCTAGATCGTAATTTTCATCTTGCTGTTGCACTATGGCCTTATCACTGGAGTTTAAGTGCTGACCAGGAACGACCGTACAGCTGGCAAGAAGGATACAGCTCAATGCAACACTAAGTTGTTTTATCTGATTATTTAACATAACTATCATCCAGGACAATCAAAATGAGATGAACAGGCCTCATGCCAATCAAATTGATTAGCACTATAAATGACTGCCGAAGACCAGGCAAGGTGTCTACGGCTAAGCTAAAGCATCTTTACATCAACCGTTCGTGACGAAGTTCTGACGTGCCGTGCTCTGCCTGTTCTGTGGCAATACAATATTTCCAGGTCCATTCTTCTTCAAAGTCATGCTCATGAAAACGGCACTATAAAATATAATATTGCACGGAAAGTTAGCAAAAATGTTGTTTATAAAAAACTCTGTACTAAAAGTATAAAAGACCATCACAAGTGCAACATTATCAAACCTACGATTAAAGGTGCTTAGATATATAAAAACACTCATGAGTACAAGTATATAGATTATAACACCTATGAACCCATAGTTACTCATGATATAAATGTAAGTACTATCGAGGGGTTTGCTCGAAACCTTTAATTTTTGATCCGGCCCCATAGTACCGTTAGTGCCAACGCCAACCCCAGTATAAAATCCATTTTTCGACTCCATCTCGTTAATAATATCCTCATGCTGGATAACACGGTTATAGATGGAGTTATAGGCAACTTCTTTATATTCTCCCGTAGAAAGAAGATTGTAAATACTCATTGAGTTAAAGGTAAATGCCAGCAAGCAAAATATTAAAAAACCTGAAATAGGATAAATTAGCTTAGCACCTTTCACTCGTTTAAATACAGAGTAAAAAAATTTCGTCGCAAAATAAAACACCAATGCAATCATTGTTGATTTATATGTAGTCAGAATCATTGCTGAAGTCAAAATCGACAAAAACAGGACTTTAGTCGTAAATTTAAACTGGCGACTTTCTAAAACACATACTATGCCAAAAAAAGTCAATGTACCTGAGTTAATGAAAGATGTCATCGTCCCCATAGCTCGTAACCCCCATAGAGAGTTATCAAGACGAACCCCGGACTTACCACCTTCATTATTCAGATCTTCAATATTCAAATAACTCATGAAAACATCAGAGAAAAAACTTTCAATATATATAAAGAAAGAATTTATCAAAGCCGTGATTATAATCAATCTTATTAGTTTATGATAAAAATTTATTTTCCCTTCATCAGTTCTCAAAAAAAGAAATAATGAAAATACAAACAAGAAAGGAACAACATCATTTTTAATCTGATAAGCAACGAGTAACGGATTGATGTTTATTGATAAAAGAAAATAGATGGCGATAAATGGAAGAAAAAGAATGAAGAAGACAGTTATTTTTGTAAGCGGAACCTCTCTTCTAAAAACCAACATCACCAAACTCACACAAAAAAGCGTGATAATTAACCCTTCCTTCCATATTTTCAACAACATGTTGTCGTACTTGACAGCGATCAGTGACATGACCCCAGAAAAGGTAAACATGAACAAACACGCAAGAGCAAATTTTGTGAGTTTTTTTTCTGCAGTATTCATACGATTCTTGCCAGCTTGGAAAAAAAAAGTGTCGCACATTTACCAAATAGTAACATCCAGTAGCCCCACATGCCTAATTGAAATTTTTCATGTCGGTAATTTTATGAAAAATTTCGCTCAATTTCAATTTTAGCGCTTCACTCTCATCCTTACCAGGCGCGTAGAGCCAATCTGCAGGCAAGTAATCTTTCATACCGTCTCTCGCTACGGCTACCACAGGCAAACCTCGCTCAATTGCTTCAAGCATGACCAAAGGCACACCTTCATAGCGTGAAGGGATAACCAGAACATTAGCCGAGTCAGCAACTGACCAGCAATCATCCACCCAACCAAAGTATTTAAGCGTTATGTTAGGTGGTAAAGTCTCCGCCTTTGCTATAACGGTATCTCTATCGGGCCCATCACCTACAATATTAAGACGAATTTTATAATCGTAAATATTCTTTAGCGCATCTATAAGGATATCATGTCCTTTTTGTTGGATATGCACACGTCCTATAATAAATATATTTATGACATCTTCTTTTCCAAGACATCTAGAGATATATTTTCTCGTGCTCTTCGGTACCGAGTTTTTAATCAAATGAACGTTGGCTTTAGGGTTAAGCAACAATAAGTCATCTTTAAAGCAGGAGGATATAGTTATGTATTCATTGCACATCCTGTATATTACATTGGCTAAAGTGTCTTTTATCTTATACCCTGGTGCATTCATCACTTTATAGCTATGTGCGAAAGGAATATAGGAAGTCAACTTGGTACCCGTTAACTTTGAAGCTATTATAAATCCGGAGCCTTGTTGAATATCTCCCTGAACCAAAACTATGTGATCGTTTTCTGCCTTTACCTTTTTCAGAACCTTCATGCACTCTCCCAAGAATTTGAAATTCAAGAAAGCATGCACTATTTCCATACGGCGATGCGCCACAAAGAAAACTTGATATTGGTAGCCTTTTTTCTTTACCTTATCAATCAGCGCAGTATTGTCAAAAGGAATATATAAAATTATTTCAGATGAACATTCCGGGTTATCAGTGAGGATTTGTTCAATAATAGCAAGCGTCATTATTTCATGACCGCCAATAATCATCGATGTAAATATAACGCCTGTTTTCTCCCCTTTTTTGTGAAAAGAAACCAGTTCGTCTTTTTCTATCATTTTGACCTCAAAGTTATAAACTTGACAGTAAGCTACTGATGAAGAACCATTGGCAATCATAGCAACAAAAATAATCGGGAATCGATAGCATCCCTGCTTGATCCACCTATTATAAGTATTGATGGTTATTATATTGGTTCACTTTTCAAAAACACTCAGGATATTTTATAAAAGCTTTTAAAAAAACATCAATAACAACCTGCTAGTTACATTAATCTTTTTGGATACAGCCCTTATAAAAACATAAATTTAACTCAACCTTCAGAAAAAATATGGCACTTAGCAATCAACTCTTTCGCATATGGAACATGAACATCTTTGTTTTTTATTTTAGTCTCGATACCGATTTTTTCACCATTAAAATCAAAATTGATAGTGGACTCCGCATTACTATTAACATCAATTCTATTAAAGAAATCGAACAAACCATCAAATCGACAGTTATCTACCTTGTTTTTAAAGCCGCCGTTAACAAAGATCACTGGTGTCCCCATAGCGAGACACGGGAGAGCAGTATGAATGCGAGATGTCACTACTAATTTAGCGTTGGATAATCGTCTTAAAAATTCATCTGCCAGTTTGAAACCTTCCTGAGCAGAAATATAGGGCAGAATTTGTGTTTCAAATTTGGCGTTTGCTAATAGCTCTTCATCAAAGTATTTATTCAAAATCTTTTTACGGTGCGAGAACTCAAATGCACGACCATTTAGAATACGTTTGCCAAAACGAAGAGGCTGACGGATTAATTCTGGCAAAGACATAGAATCATACATGACATCAATGAAATATACATCATCAGTAACATTATCACGCTTGTAAGTCTGGCCTAATGTTAGTGTCATACACCCTGAATAATACGCATCAATGCCTTTTGCACGCAGCATGTCTCGGGTATAAAAGTCCCTACAGCCGATAGGCTCAAACTTTTTAAAATGTTCAATAGAGGCTGGAGTAAAAATTTTTTCTGCTATAGTCGAGTTAATATGAATAGAGACATAAAGTGGATTAATTTCTTCGGACGGTGGAAAGTTTTCAGGCAGGTCCATGTACCAAGCATTCATTATCATTTTTACAGGATCACCACTGTAAGCATTCATGTGATCTCGCGGAATAAATTCATTTACCTCAGGAAAAAATTGTTTTGCCGCCGTACTCTGCACGTAATCGCCCAGATTTATCCAATCCCGTTTGATATAAATATCACTTTCGTAAGTTAAAACACCATACTTAGCACTCATAGTTCCACCTTATAAAAACAATGTATTTAAAATTTTTTCTTAACCATAACATAAATATTCTTTCTCTCACTTGCGCGTAACACAAACAGAAAGAAAAGGACAGTAACAATAATTGCATTGATCGCCGTCAGAATGAATACGCCTATTATTCCATCTGGAATATGGCCATTCAAATAATCGCTTGCGAACATTGAGATTGCAGCAACTATTATCAATTTTGGAAAGATATTGAACAGAAAACCCCTGGCATTAATGCCAACTGTTTTTTTAACGTAAAGAACCCGAAATACCAGTAGCAAAAATGCGCATGCAATCCTTGACGACACTGCCAGATATAAAGAGAACCCCGCATAATACATGATGAAAGTCATAAACAGGGAAATAAGCATAATACCCGATACTATTAATTGATAATTTCTCAATTTTCCAACAGCATAAATTGTCGTAACATAAGGCCCGGACAATGAGTCAACAAGAATATAAATAGCGACAATCTTTATCAAATCAATGAGGTAATCAGGAACGTTATTGAGCCAAATTCCTGCAATCGTCTTCGCATCAAGATAAACAGGTATGGCTGAAATCATTACAACAAATGCTGTAAGCTTGCAAGATAGTGATAATAATGAGGCAACTTCTTGTTGATTATCCTTAGAATACTGTTTGATAATCTGAGGATTGAAAGCAGTCTGCAACGTGCCGATAATGCGATTAAACGCAATTAATATCTGTTCTGCGAGCCAAATCGATCCATTCGCGACCACCCCAACAAAGTAGTAAGTTAATAAAGCAATTCCCTGTGATAGTCCAACAACACTTAATGAACCGATCATTGACCAACTAGAAAAAAAGAACATCTCCTTAAGCAAATTATTATTCTCTTTTACTCTCAGTTTTATTTTACATATACTTAGTCTACTTGTACAGAATGAGTAATAAACTGAGAATACTAAAGAATAGCCTATCAAAAGAAATATTGCATACCAGATTATTTTATTCTCAAAACCAAAAAGCGTAAACAAGAACACCATGAACCATCGCTGAAATGCATCAAAAATACCTATTTTTGCGAAAAGATCCATTTTTTCACATGCAATCATCGATGCAATAAATGGTGTTTGCATTATCTGGAAAAGTAGAGAAAAAATCGATATCTGATAAACCCAAAACACATCGTATAGTCGCGACTCTGGGACTTTCAGCTTATTCAGCAAGAACCACATACCTAAGGTCTCTGCAAAGAGCAGAATCAAAGCACAGATAATTAAATGAACAAGAATACTCGTATTGAATACTCTATTTACCCAATTAAAATCCCCTTTTCCCAAACCCACGGATAAAAAGCGCTGTGTCGCAAGCGCGGACACGTTTTGAATAAAAGAAAAAAGAACGATTATACTGCCAACAAGACTATATAATCCAAAGTCGTAAACACCTAAGGCTTCCAAGACCATTCTGGATGTATAGAATGTTGCAAACATGATTAGCAACATGCGACCATACAACATGAAGGTATTTTTTGCCATTAACTTTTTATCGACCACTTATCGTTCTCTCATAAAGTAATGAAAAGATATGAACCATGGAGTTAACTCTGCTTTACTATTTTAGAGAAAAAGTAAGTGAACAAACATGCTTTATGTTACTCCGCCACCAAATGCTCACAGGCCAGTTCGCTTTTTGCTAACTGGCCTACATATTTAGAAAGAAAGAGTATCGTTTTTCAACAGGTTCAAAATTTAATTTGTTCAGCCCATTCACGGAAAGCTTTGCCTTGGGTTGGGTGACGCAACCCATAAGTGACAAAAGCGCGAAGGTAACCCAGTTTTTCACCGCAGTTGAACGATTCCCCCACCAGCTCTGTCGCCTCGACCGGTTTGCGTTTCAACAATTCTGCAATCGCATCGGTCAGTTGAATACGCCCCCAGGCTCCCGGTTCCGTGGTCTCCAGCAGCGGCCAAATATCGGCGGACAAGACATAGCGCCCTACCGCAGAGTAGTTGGATTCCAACTTGGTTTCCGGCGCCGGCTTTTCAATAATCGATGTGATACGAGCACTTTCACCCGGTTTCAGGTTGCTGGCCTCACACTCAACCACGGAATAATCATGCAGCACGTGTTCGTCTGCCTTTTGCACCAAAACCTGGCTCAGACCGGTCTGCTCAAAGCGCGCAATCATGTGTGACAGGTTGTCTTTCTTCAAATCGGCCTTTGCGTCATCCAGCAAGATGTCCGGCAACAGAACGACAAATGGAGAATCACCGACCAACGGTTTAGCGCAGAGAACGGCATGTCCCAGTCCTTTTGGCTGCCCCTGGCGAATGTGCATCAGCGTTACGCCTTTTGGCGTTATCGACTGTACCTCATCCAGCAGTTGCCGTTTCACACGCGCCTCCAGCATCGCCTCCAGCTCGAATGAGGTATCGAAATGGTTTTCAATGGCGTTCTTGGAAGAATGCGTCACCAGGATGATCTCTTTAATCCCCGCCGCGACGCATTCGTTGACAATGTATTGAATCAACGGTTTATCAACGATTGGCAACATCTCTTTCGGAATCGCTTTGGTCGCCGGCAGCATACGCATGCCCAATCCGGCAACGGGAATAACCGCTTTCAACTTCGTCATGGTAGACCTCATTCAATCTCGTGATCGCTTTCAGCCGCAGTGGCGACAGCCTGTTACTTTCCCAACGTCTGCTTCAACCAGCGGGTGAAGTTTTCGCCTTCGGAACCGTGACGCACCCCATACTGCACAAACGCCTTCATATAGCCAAGCTTGTCACCACAATCATGGGACTTACCGCTCATATGGAACGCTTCCACCGTTTGTTCATCCATCAGCATCGCAATCGCATCGGTCAGTTGAATCTCATCACCCGCGCCGGGAGGGGTTTTCTCAAGTAGCGGCCAAATATCGGCGGCAAGCACATACCGGCCGACGACGGCCAGATTGGAAGGGGCATCCTCGCGGGCCGGCTTCTCAACCACCGCCGTCATCGGTGCGCTTTCTCCCGCGGCGATCGTCGCGCCTGCGCAATCTACCACACCGTATTTGGACACATCTTGTTCCGGCACAGGTTCAACCATGATTTGGCTGTAACCCGTATCGCCAAAACGTTGGATCATTTTAGCCAGATTTTCTTTGCGCAGATCCGCCGTAGAATCATCCAGCAAAACATCCGGAAGCAGCACCACGAAAGGAGAATCACCTACCATAGGTTTGGCGCACAGCACCGCATGCCCCAACCCTTTCGCCTGTCCCTGACGCACCTGCATCACGGTGACATCCGGCGGACAAATGCTTTGCACTTCGGCCAGGAGCTGGCGCTTCACACGCGCTTCAAGCATCGCCTCCAGCTCAAACGAAGTGTCAAAATGGTTTTCAATCGCATTCTTTGATGAATGCGTGACCAATACGATATCTTTAATCCCCGCCGCCACGCATTCAGCAACAATGTACTGGATTAAGGGCTTATCGACCACGGGCAACATTTCTTTAGGGATAGCCTTGGTCGCCGGCAACATACGGGTTCCCAAGCCCGCAACGGGGATCACTGCCTTAAGTCTTGTTTGCATTTTCATTCCAATTCATCGTAGCGCTGCATTCATCTGTGCAGCGTGAACAAGGGGATTCAATCGGGCACGCTACCGCCCTTGGCTTGCAGCTACCAAAGTACTGTTAATGGCGTATCCCCCCACGTCATTGCATGAGCCAGGCAATTTTTATGCAAAGCGGCACTCATTCTTAGTTTGAACTGTCATGCTGTTCACAAAAAAATAAAAAAAACGGTGCCTTTATAACCAAACAATGTTAGTTACTGCCGTTATATGACTAAGATTCTTATACTAATGTCTAAGTGATACAAGCCTTAGATCCCCCCAGTCAGACGTTTTCAGAATAAGACTACTCGTGCCGCATACCGATAAGAATCATAGTCAAAGAAAATTGTTTTAATGTTTTGATTTAAATAAATTTAATAAGGCGTTTCTTTTCTGAGCGCATGGCATCCCGGTAGATATTTGCTCCCCAGGCCCGTGATTCCTTTGGCCGCTCGGCGCCGATCGATGTTTATGGTAATCCTCCTGTTCTGAACCACATCCACTCGATTAAAGTTGAATTTTGCCGCCTCAACGCCCATTATTCCCGTGCGGCATAAGCCGTAGAACTTACAGGTGAAATTGGGCGTATGGAATGGATCGCTGATCCAACAATTTGGGCCGGCCTGGCCACTTTGGTCGTGCTGGAAATCGTGCTGGGTATAGACAACCTTGTCTTCATCGCCATTCTGGCGGACAAATTACCAAAACAACAAAGAGATAAGGCCCGTGTCGTCGGTTTATTGCTGGCGCTGGTCATGCGTCTGGCGCTGCTCGCCTCCATCTCGTGGTTGGCGACGCTGACCAAACCGATGTTCATCGTCGCGGAGCATCCCTTCAGCGGCCGCGATCTGATCATGCTGGTCGGCGGGATATTTCTGCTGTTCAAAGCCACCATGGAGCTCAATGAGCGGCTGGAAGGCAAGGACGAAGAGCAGCACGGCGCGCGCAAAGGCGCACGTTTCTGGCCGGTCGTGGCGCAGATCGTGGTGCTGGACGCCGTTTTCTCGCTCGACTCGGTGATCACCGCGGTGGGGATGGTCGATCACCTGGCGGTGATGATGATCGCGGTCTGTATCGCCATCGGTCTGATGCTGCTGGCCAGCAAACCGCTGACGCGCTTCGTCAACGCGCACCCGACTATCGTTATCCTGTGCCTGAGTTTCCTGCTGATGATTGGCTTTAGCCTGGTGGCGGAGGGCTTCGGCTATCACATTCCTAAAGGCTACCTCTACGCGGCGATCGGCTTCTCGGTCATGATCGAGGCGCTGAACCAGCTGGCGCAGTTCAACCGCCGTCGCTTCCTGTCGAAGGTGCGGCCACTACGTGAACGCACCGCCGAAGCGGTGCTGCGCATGCTGAGCGGCAAACATGAAGAAGCGGAGGTCGACAGCCATTCCGCCAACCTGCTGGCGGACAGCGACAGCGAAAACGGCGAGATCTTCAATCAGCAAGAGCGGCGCATGATCGAACGCGTACTCGGCATGGCGCAGCGCACAGTCAGTAGCATCATGACCTCGCGTCACGACGTCGAATACCTTGAGCTGAACGATCCGCAGGAAAAGCTGACGCAGTTGCTGGAACGTAATCAGCACACGCGCATCGTGGTGGTGGAAAGCAGCGCCAGCGACGAACCGCTGGGCGTGATCCACACCATCGACGTTCTCAAACAGCAACTGGCGCAGGCGCCGCTGGATCTGCGTGCGCTGATACGCCAACCGTTGATCTTCCCGGAGCAGCTCACGCTGTTAAGCGCCCTGGAGCAATTCCGCCAGGCGCAGACGCACTTCGCCTTCGTGGTCGATGAGTTCGGCTCCGTCGAAGGCGTCGTCACCCTGACGGACGTGATGGAAACCATCGCCGGCAACCTGCCGGAGGCCGGTGAAGAGGTGGACGCACGCCACGACATTCAGCAAAACGAGGACGGCAGCTGGATCGCCAACGGCTATATGCCGCTGGAAGATCTGGTGTTGTACCTGCCGATGCCGCTGGAAGAAAAGCGCGAATACCATACGCTGGCGGGGCTGTTGATGGAACACAGCCAGCGCGTGCCGCAAGAAGGAGAACAAATCAAGATCGGTGACTACCTGTTCGAACCATTGGAGGTCAACAGCCACCGCATCTTGAAAGTGAAGATCACCCCGCCTCCTCCACCGGAGGAGTACGAGGTTTAACATCGAGGCCGGGCATCGCCCGGCCTTCCTTTACTGGGGAACCAGCAGCTCCGTCGCCACAATCACCACCACCAACCCGACAATTACCGGCACTGAAGTACGCTTCACCACATCAAACGGCGAGATTTTCGCCATGCCGGAGACCGCCACCACCACGCCGGAAACCGGCGACAGCGTACGGCCGAGATTCGAGGCCTGCAGCATCGGGATCACCAGATAGGCAGGATTCACGCCCATCTGTGCCGCCAGTTTCGGGATCAGTTCGACAAACGCATAGAACGGCGCATTGCCGGAGCCGGTTGTCATGGCCGCCAGCATGGTGATCACCACCAACACCAGCATCATAATCAAACCGCCGGTACCGAACGACTGCGCCAACCCGATCAACCCGCTGATAAAGCCGACGGTGCTCAACCCTTGCGCGAAGACACCCGCGGCCACCAACAGCATCACCACGCTGGCGAAAGCGTCCGCCATACCGCGATACGCCACTTCCAGGCCGCTGAATACCTGTTTGGCGCTGAAGCTGCGCACAAACTCGATCGCTGCCGCCAACAGTATGCACCCTACCAGCACGGTAATAATGTGCAGTTCCGGCCCCCATTTACCGTCGAAGATCAGCACGCCGAGGATCGGCGTAAACGGCAATATCGCGTAGAACCCCGGCGCATGGGTTTTGATCTCGCTGACGTCCATAATGTGGTGCTGTTCATCACTCTTCTTATCGAGATAACGCTGCCAGAAAAAGTGCGCTACGGCCATGCAGACGATGGCGGCAATCGAGATAGGCAGCGTGGTTTTGAACGCGAAGTCCACCAGCGGCATTTCCGCCGCCTTGGCTGCCAGTACCACGTCGCCGGAAGTCGGCGCCAGGATAATCGCCGCCGGCGAAGCGCAAATGGCCGCAGCGGCGCCGCGGCTAATGCCAACGTTCACCATCAATGGGAACAGCGTCGCCATCAGCAATACGCCAAGTCCAGTAGCGGAAGAGACCGCCAATGACATCAGGCAAGCGACAAAATAGGCCGCCACCATCAGCAGATAAGGCGAATTGATCATCTGCAATGGGCGCGAGGCCAGCTTGACGACCACGTCGTTGGCGCCGATATGCGTCATATAGGCGGCGAAACCGCACAGCATCATGATCATCATGCCCAGATCGCCGCCGCGGCTCATCAGCAAAATCTTGACGTACTCGATCATATCGGTCGCGCGCCAGCCGGTAGATGCGGCGCCGGACGGCAACAGCGTTTTCCCCATCAGGGCGCTGATGCCAAGCAGCAGCAGCCCTCCCACCATCAAGACGCCCGTGGCGGAATACCCTTTGATGATGTAACGGCCCACGCCCGCCGCCACCGCCGCGCCAATAAGAAGCTCTATCATGTTTCCTCAACTCGTCATTTTTTCGCGCTTAGGCGCATAGTCATAGCAGAATGCGCCCTTACTCTGCACAAATTGAGCGCGGGTCTTCATGACCTTCATCAAGGTAACGGAGGGAAATTATCGCGGGAAACGTCGATACTGACGCGGGCCGCAAGACGGCCCGCGTCAGGAGGGATTACAGCTTGTCGAGCAGCTTTTTCAGATCCTGACCCTCGCGTGAATCCTTGTTCTTTTCAGCCCATTTGTTCAGCGCATCTTTGGCCCGATCGTGCAGCGTTTTACGCAGCACCTGATCGACCTGCAGTTGGTAATTCAGCTGTTGCCAAGGCCCATAGACCCGCAGCGGGATCGGCGTTTTTTGCAGTTGCTCGATCAGTTCGCCGCGCCCTTGCCAACCGCCAGTGACGCGCACATTAAGCGCCATATCGCACTGTTTTCCCGGCATATCGATACTGCCGGCGCCGGTCAGCGCCAGCAACGGCGAATCCGCCGTCAGGCTGCTGAGCTTGACAGTGCCTTGGCTCAGGCTGGCCCGCGCCGAGACGCTTTTGACTTCGGTATAGCGCTGATAGCTATCTTGCCCGCGCACGCTGTTATCGTTGCGCGCCACCGCCTGTTGGATCAATTGCTGAATGTTCAGGCCGTGCAGCTGCGCATCCTGCATCGCCAGCTGCGCCGTACCGCTCCAACGGTGCTCAAATGACTCTGAAGAAAGACGATCGCCGGTCAAATCCCCTTTCATGCTGAATTTTCCGGTCAGCATCTGCGGCATCTCGAAGGCTTTGAGCACCGCGCCGAGCTCAACCTGGTTCAGGGTCGGCTGCACGTTTATCACCGGTTTATTGCCGCGTGCGTCGAGCGATCCCGGCAAGGAGAAATCACCGCCGGCCAATTGCCCGGCAAGTTTATGCAGCGTCAGCAGGCCGCGTTGATTATCTGCCGCGACGGCTAACTGGGTAACGTTCATACCGCGGTAGGTCAACTGCGCCGCCTGCAGATTCAACTGTGCATTGAAATCGCGCAGCGCTTCCAGGTTCTGCTGCCGATCGTCGACCTGGCTGGCGATCACCGGCGCGGCGGTCACGGCGGGCTGTTCGGCGGTATTGGTGCTGGATTGCCAACCGGAAAGCGCGTCGAGATCGAGATTAGCCGAATTCAGGTTCACCACATAGCCGGGTATCGCTCCCAGGCTGGCGCTGATATCGCCGGTCAACTGGCTGTTATTGGCGCTGACGTTCAGCTGGGTGACGGCAATTTGCGCCGGCGTCTGTTGATAGACCACCTGAGCATTCCCCTCGCCTTGAATACCACCGTTCGGAATATCCGCTCCCGCCAATTGGTAATTGAACTGGGTCACCTTGGCGCCGATCTGGTGCGGGAACTGCTGCAGATCGATATCGGCCGCCATGCTGAAGGCCAGGTCGCGCTGATCGCGGTTGACCCGGCTGGAAATGTCCAGCTGCGCCTGCCGTTTCTCCGTTTGCTGCAGGGTAAGATTGATGTCCCGGACATTGATTTGCGCGTTGTCGGCGCGCTGCCAAATCAGCAAGCTGTCCACGACGCGCAAGTTATCGATGTCGAACTTCCAGGCCGTGTCTGCCGCATCAACGCCGCTGCCGGCCGGCGCAATCGGGGCGTCCACTTGCGAGTGCTCTTCACTGTCGGGCGTGAGGCGAATGACGGCATTTTTCAACATCACCTGTTTCACAAACAGCTGATGCGACAGCAGCGGCAACAGTTTGACGTCAAGGCGCATGTTTTCCGCGCTCACCACCGGCACCTTGGCGCCCGGCGCGGTCAGCGTCATGCGCCCGGCCAAAATACTGAGCTGCGGCCAGATATGCCAACGCAGGTCGCCTTCAAGCGTTAGCTGGTAGCCGCTCTTCTGCTCGACCTTTTTGACCATGTAACCGCGAAAATCATTCGGATTGACCAGCAGTACCAGCGCGGACATTCCCGCCACCACGACCACCAGTAAAATCGCCAATGTCGTCAGTAATCTTCTCATGCCACCCTCTTGTCAGCGCCACACCGACGGTGCATCTCGCGCCGTTAGTCCTTGTCGATTCGACTGGCTACTGCGCCCTGCTGATCGCGATATTTTGCGTCCTGCCGGCTGTTATATGGCCGGGCCGCCGGGCCGGACAACGGCTCAAAGCTCAAGGCGCCAATCAGCATCCCCGGCCGCAGCGCCAGCGGCAGCTTGCCGGAGTTGTAAAACTCCAGCACGATGCGCCCGTGCCAGCCCGGATCGATCCGGTGCGCGGTGACGTGCACCATCAGCCCCAGACGCGCCAGAGAAGAACGGCCGTCGAGCCAACCCACGAGATCGTTCGGCAGCGTCACGGATTCGAACGTCACCGCCAGGGCCAGTTCGCCGGGATGAAGGAAGAACGCCTCGCCTTCCGGCAGGACAATCTCGTCGCTCATCACGCGATCCAGCGCGGCGCTGACTTCATCTTTCGGCCCGCTGAGATCGATAAACGGCGCGGTATGGCCGCGGAACACGCGGAACTGATTGCCCAAACGGACATCTACTGTGGCCCCGTTGATGCGTTCGAGCGGCGGGCGCGGCGAAATCACCAGTTTCTCGCTATCCAGCCAGGCTTCTATATCGCGGTCGCACAGTCTCATGTCTTTCTTCTCCATCAAAACGCGTAACTAAACAAAAATTGCCACACAACGGGCGAAAGGTCTACGCCAGGGTGCAAATAGTTGGCCGTCGGCCGGAAATGCGCATTTCCGGCCATTAAGCGGCATTATTCAAAGAATTGGCTGATTTTGGCTTTCAGAATATCGATCGCGATGCGGTTTTTGCCGCCGCGCGGAACGATGATATCGGCGTATTGTTTGGAAGGTTCGATAAACTGCAGGAACATCGGGCGCACGGTCTTCTGGTATTGCGCCATCACCGAATCCATCGAGCGGCCGCGCTCGTTGACGTCGCGCTTCATGCGGCGCATCAGGCAGATATCCAGCGGCGTGTCGACGAAGATCGAGAAGTTCATCTCCTGGCGCAAACGGATATCCGTCAGCAGCAAGATCCCTTCCAGAATGATCACTTTTTTAGGTTCCAGGTGGACGGTTTCTTTCTTGCGCGTGTGTTCGGTGTAGCTGTACAGCGGCAGCTCGATCGCCTTACCGGCCTTCAGCATCTGCAGATGCTGGAACAGCAGGTTGTGATCCATGGCGCTCGGGTGGTCATAGTTGGTTTTGACCCGTTCTTCCATGGTCAGGTGAGTCTGGTCTTTATAGTAACTGTCTTCTGGAATAACGCCGATGTGCTCATCGCCGACTTGCTCGCGGAGTTCGCGGTACAACGTGCTGGCGATAAGGCTTTTTCCGGAGGCAGATGCGCCAGCTATACCAATAATGACGCACTGATGCGGATTGTCAGTCATAAAATTAAAGACCTGATTTCATAGTGTGAAGGGGGGAACTAAAACGCGACAATTATAGGGAGTCGCCGGGGATTGCGCCACTGTATATTGCGCGGCGGCGGGCGAATTCGGGCTGCCACGCCACGGGCACGCGGCATTTTAAGAATCTCGCGGCTAGGGCAACGCACCGTAACGGGTTACACTCCCCGGCGCTGACTTTTGCTCCCCGCCCCCCTTTCATCGGAGATTGATGTGCTGGATTGGTATTTTCTGACTTTTTTCGGCGACAGCATGTTGCTGCTGCCCTGCGCGCTGATTCTGTTTTTATTGCTGCTCATGTCTCCCGCCACCCGCGCGGCGGGTTGGCAGTGGGCGCTGATCTTCGGGTTCACCGGCGGGGTGGTCTGCCTGTCCAAACTGGCCTTTATGGGCTGGGGCATCGGCAGCGAGCGCTATGATTTCACCGGATTCAGCGGTCATTCCGCCCTCGCGGCCAGCATCTGGCCGCCACTGCTGTGGACGTTGACCGGCCGATTTTCCCACCCGATACGTAGCATCGCTTTGCTGACCGGGTGGATATTGCCTTTCGCCATCGGCGTTTCGCGGCTGGAAATTCGCGTGCATTCGGTATCCGAGGTGATCAGCGGGCTGATTTTAGGCTACCTGGCCAGCGCCCTGTTCCTGCGGTTGCAGCGGAGCAAAACGCGCCCGCATCTCTCCTGGTCACACTTCGCCATCGCGCTGGCCTTGCCGTTGGCGCTGATGGGGCAGCGACAGCCGGCCCCCACCCAGGGATTGTTGGAGCATATCGCCAAAACGCTGGCGCAGATCGAACGCCCTTATACCCGTGCCGACCTGCACAAGCCTACCCCTATCCGATAAAAAAACCCGGCGCTTAAGCCGGGTTCTTTCACTGCCGCAAACAGATTACAGCGCGCGGAAGGCAATCTCCGTCGGGATCGCTTCACCCTGCCAATACATCTGCGCCGCCACACGGCCGGCCAGTTGACGATACATGTCGGCGAATTCGCTGTCCGGACGGCTGATCACCGTCGGCGTACCGCGATCCAGGTCTTCGCGCAGCGAGATATGCAGCGGCATCTGCCCCAGCAGACGGCTGTTATATTTCTGCACCAACTTCTCGGCGCCGCCGGTGCCAAAGATCGGCTCATGGTGGCCGCAGTTACTGCAGATGTGCACGCTCATATTTTCCACGATGCCCAGCACCGGCACATGCACTTTCTCGAACATCACGATGCCCTTGGCGGCATCCAGCAGGGCGATATCCTGAGGCGTGGTGACCACCAGCGCGCCGGTCACCGGAATGTTCTGCGACAGCGTCAGCTGGATGTCGCCGGTGCCCGGCGGCATGTCCAGCACCAGATAATCCAGATCCGGCCACAGCGTATCCTGCAGCAGCTGCATCAGCGCCTTGCTGGCCATCGGGCCGCGCCACACCATGGCGTTGTCGTCGGTCACCAGATAACCGATGGAGTTGGTCGCCAGGCCGTGCGCCATGATCGGCGCCATGTGCTGCCCGTCCGGCGAAGTCGGCCGCTCATGTTCGGTGCCCAGCATATTGGGGATCGACGGGCCATAAATGTCGGCATCCAGAATGCCGACCTTGGCGCCTTCGGCGGCCAGCGCCAACGCCAGGTTGACGGCAGTGCTGGATTTCCCCACCCCGCCTTTGCCGGAGCTGACGGCGATGATGTTGCGCACGCCTTTGATCCCGGCCTGGCCGTTGGCGCGTTTCAGCGTCGTGATATCGTGTTTCAGCTTCCAGTCGATGGCGGCGGCGCCGGTCACGCGCAACAGCTCAGGGCCGACGCTCGCCTGCAGCGCTTCAAAACCGCTCTGCCAGGCAAACGGCATCGTCAGTTCGATATGCAGTACGTCGTCCAATAATGCGCAGTGATGAATAGCCTTCAGCGCAGTCAGGTTGTTTTTCAACGTCGGGTGTTCAAAGGCGGCCAGTACACCGGTCACCAGGGCGCGCAGAACTTCGGGGTTGGTCTGCTCAGGGGATTTTGCGTTCATCCCGGCTCCTTGATTTTGAATGAGTCGCTTCCGGCTAAGCATATCAGAACTGCCCGGTAGCTGGCGCGTATAACCTGTAAGAAACCGCCCTAGCAGCGAAGGGCGCGATCGGTTAACATCGAAGGCCCTTTTATTCATTACAGAAAGCAAGTTCTCACTATGGCTCAAGTCGCGAAAAAATTATTGGTGACGTGCGCGCTACCGTACGCAAATGGTTCCATCCATCTCGGCCACATGCTCGAGCACATCCAGGCGGATATCTGGGTGCGTTACCAACGAATGCGCGGCCACGAAGTGCATTTCATCTGCGCGGACGACGCGCACGGCACGCCGATCATGCTGAAAGCGCAGCAACTGGGTGTGAAACCGGAAGAAATGATCGCGGAGATGAGCCAGGAGCACCAACAGGATTTCGCCGGCTTTGGCATCAGCTATGACAACTATCATTCGACCCATAGCGATGAAAACCGTGAGCTGTCCACCCTGATTTACAGCCGCCTGAAAGAAAACGGGTTTATCAAGAACCGCACCATTTCTCAGCTGTACGATCCGGAGAAAGGCATGTTCCTGCCGGACCGTTTCGTGAAAGGCACCTGCCCGAAATGCAAATCGCCGGATCAGTACGGCGACAACTGCGAAGTGTGCGGCGCCACCTACAGCCCGACGGAACTGATCGATCCGAAGTCCGTCGTTTCCGGCGCGACGCCGGTGATGCGCGACTCGGAGCACTTCTTCTTCGATCTGCCGGCCTTCAGCGAAATGCTGCAGGCGTGGACGCGCTCCGGCGCGCTGCAGGAGCAGGTGGCGAACAAGATGCAGGAGTGGTTCGAATCCGGTCTGCAGCAGTGGGACATCTCCCGCGATGCGCCTTACTTCGGCTTCGAAATCCCGGATGCGCCGGGCAAATACTTCTACGTCTGGCTGGACGCGCCGATCGGCTACATGGGTTCCTTCAAGAACCTGTGCGACAAGCGCGGCGATCTGGACTTCGACGAGTTCTGGCGCAAAGACTCCACCACCGAGCTGTATCACTTTATCGGCAAGGACATCGTCTACTTCCACAGCCTGTTCTGGCCGGCGATGCTGGAAGGCAGCAACTTCCGCAAACCGACCAACCTGTTCGTGCACGGCTACGTGACGGTGAACGGCGCCAAGATGTCAAAATCGCGCGGCACCTTCATCAAGGCCGGCACCTACCTGCAGCATCTGGACGCCGACTGCCTGCGTTATTACTACGCCGCCAAGCTCTCTTCACGCATTGATGACATCGATCTCAATCTGGAAGACTTCGTGCAGCGCGTGAACGCCGACATCGTCAACAAGGTGGTGAACCTGGCGTCACGCAACGCCGGCTTTATCAACAAGCGCTTCGGCGGCAAGCTGGCCGACAGCCTGGCCGATCCGGCGCTGTACCAGACCTTCGTCGACGCGGCGCAGAGCATCGCCGAAGCCTACGCCGGCCGCGAGTTCAGCCGCGCGATCCGCGAAATCATGGCGCTGGCCGATCTGGCCAACCGTTATGTGGATGAGCAGGCACCGTGGGTAGTGGCGAAGGAAGAAGGCCGCGACGCCGATCTGCAGGCCATCTGCTCGATGGGCATCAACCTGTTCCGCGTGCTGATGACTTACCTGAAGCCGGTGCTGCCTTCGCTGACCGAGCGCGCCGAAGCGTTCCTCAACGCCGAGCTGAGCTGGGATGCGCTCCCGCAGCCACTGCTGGGCCATCAGGTGAACGCGTTCAAAGCGCTGTTCAACCGCATCGATCTGGACAAGGTCAACGAGATGGTCAACGCCTCGAAGGAAGACATGGCCGCCGCCAAGCCGGTGACCGGCCCGCTGGCTGACGATCCGATCCAGGAAACCATCACCTTCGACGACTTCGCCAAGGTCGACATGCGTATCGCCCTGATCAAGAGCGCCGACTTTGTCGAGGGCTCCGACAAGCTGCTGAAGCTGCAGCTGGATCTGGGCGGCGAATCGCGCCAAATCTTCTCCGGCATTCGCTCCGCTTACCCGGACCCGAAAGCGCTGGAAGGCCGTCTGACCATCATGGTCGCCAACCTGGCGCCGCGCAAAATGCGCTTCGGCGTGTCAGAAGGCATGGTGATGGCGGCAGGCCCAGGCGGGAAAGAGATCTTCCTGCTGAGCCCGGACAGCGGCGCGCAGCCTGGCATGCAGGTCAAGTAATCGCGCAGATGCGTGGCATAGGGAGGGTCGAGCTTGCTCGGCCCTTTTTTATTGCCCCAACCCCCACGTTATAAGCATGAAGAAAAAGTCATAACCGCCCTGATTCCCCTGCCCGCCGCATCCGGCTATGATGCTCCGAAACCCAAAATAGACGTCCAGACAGAAAGACTGCTATAACAGACCTTCACCGGGATCGTTTCCCTGCTTTTTTGGAGCCTATAATAATGAAAAACCTCAAGACTTCGCTGCTCGCCCTCAGTCTGCTGGCCGCCCTGCCGCTGCAGGCGGCGGAAAACGCCGCCGTGCCGGCCGCCATCGCTCAACATCAGGGGCCGGTGCGCATCGCGGTGATCCGCAACCTCGGATCAGACGACAACACCACGCAATTTTTGGCGGGTGCCATTCAGGAAGGGCGCAAGCTGGGCTTCAAGGTGGACACCTTCCTCAGCAACGGCGACGACGCGCGTTTTCAGGACTTCGTCAACCAGGCTATCAGCCAGAAATATGACGGCATCATTCTCTCGCAGGGGCGAGCCCCCTATTCCACCGACCTGGTCAAGCGCATCGCGGCGGCCGGTATCGCCGTCGCGGCTTTCGATACCGACGTCAGCGGCCGCGTTCCCGGCGTCACCGTCTCGCAGCAGGACGACGCTTCGCTGGCTAACGCCTCGTTCGGCCAGTTGGTGAAGGATTTCAACGGGCAGGCCAACATCATCAAACTCTGGGTGGCGGGCTTCCCGCCGATGGAGCGCCGCCAGGCCGCTTACCAGCAGTTGCTGAAACAGCATCCGGGCATTCATGAGCTGGAATCGATTGGCGCGGTTTCATCCGACGTGCAGGGAGATACCGCCAATAAAGTGGGTGCGGTGCTGGCGAAATACCCGAAAGGCAAGATTGACGCCATCTGGGGCACCTGGGACGCTTTCACCCAGGGCGCTTACAAGGCGTTGAAAGAGAACGGCCGCACCGAAATCAAACTGTACAGCATCGATATCTCCAACCAGGATTTGCAGCTGATGCGCGAGGCCGGCAGCCCATGGCAGGTCAGCGTGGCGGTGGATCCGAAGCTGATCGGCGCGGTCAACCTGCGCCTGGTGGCCAACAAGATCGCCGGAGAAAGCACGCCGGACAGCTATCAGTTCAAAGCGACGGTCATTCCGCAAGCGCTGCTGCTGGCGCAGCCGGGGCCGGTCAACGTCGCCGGGCTGGCGAAGATCATCCCCGGCTGGGGCAGCAGCAGAGATTTCGTCCAGCCGTGGTTCGCCACGCTGCAGGCCGAACACGGTAAATAATGCTGTTTTTGACGAGGCTGCCGACGCAGCCTCTGTTTTTAAACTAATTATCGGCTTTCCCCTTCCGTCCTCGCCAAAATGCGCTATGTTATCTGCATCGCCCAATAACTGTATGCATAGACAGGCCTCGAATGAAGGGATTCCCCCCGCTGATCAACGTACTGCTGGCCAGTTCGCTGGTGTTGACCATCGGCCGCGGCGTGACGCTGCCGTTCATCACCATCTACCTCACCGAACATTTCCATCTGCTGCCGAAGAGCGTGGGCGTGATCCTGGGCGTCAGCCTGACCCTCGGCATCATCGCCAGCCTGTACGGCGGCTATCTGGTGGACAAATTCAGCAAAAACCGCCTGATCCTGCTGTCGATTTTATTGTTCGCGCTGAGTTTCTTCGCCATTCCCTGGATCCCGCGCCCCGGCGGCGTGATCGTGGTGCTGGCGATCCTGCATACCTGTTATTCGGTGTTAAGCATCACCATAAAGGCCTGCTTCGCCGACTGGCTGCCGGTCGAGCAGCGCATCAAGGCTTTCTCAATCAACTACACGCTGGTCAACGTCGGCTGGGCGATCGGCTCTGCGCTCGGCGTTCTGGTGGCCGGGCTTAGCCCGCTGCTGCCGTTTTACCTGTCGGGCGGGTTGGCGCTGGCGACGGTGACGGCGCTAAGCCTGCGCTTGCGCGGCCGGGAACAGCGCCCGGCGCCAACCGCCGCCGCACCGGCGGCACTCCCCAACTTCCGTCAGACGCTGACCATCTTGCGCAGCGATCGGCGGCTTATCTACTTCACCCTCGGCAGCACCCTGGGCGCCGTGGTGTTCGGTCAGTTCACCGGCTATCTGTCGCAGTATCTGATCACCGTCTCCAGCGCCGAGTTCGCCTACAAAATCATTGGGTTGGTGATGATCGTCAACGCCGGCATCGTCATCGCCCTGCAATACCTGATCAGCCGCGGCATGCGCCAGGAAAACATGCTGCGCTGGCTGGTGCTGGGCACGCTGTTTTTCATCGTCGGGCTGCTCGGTTTCATGGCGGCTGGCCAGGCGGTCTGGCTGTGGCTGGCGGCGATGGCGGTGTTTACCCTCGGTGAAATCATCGTTATCCCGGTGGAATACATGTTCATCGACTTCATTGCGCCGCCGCACCTGAAAGGCAGTTACTATGGAGTACAAAACCTCAGCGCGCTGGGCGGCGCCATCAACCCGGTGCTGTGCGGGGTGCTGCTCAGCTATGCCGCGCCGCCGTTGATGTTCGTGATGCTGATCGTCGCCGCCCTGCTCAGCCTGCTGTTTTTCTTCCTCGGCCACCGGCTGGCAGAACACACGGCGGCAGCCGCCGAAGACGTACGCTGATCCCGCAGGCAGCGGCCTATACGGGCTGTCAACCCGCCGCTCGGGCATAGCACCCATAGCGAGAATTCATGGTGCGATCTGTGGCATGGCTCACAGTTTAATTGTATGATGAATACATCAGTTAAACGGGAAAAGACAATGGCCAACGTGCTCACACTGTGCTGGAAATACCTGAGGGCCCTGCTCCTTATCTACCTGTGTCTGTTCGTCGGCAACGCGGTGGCGGCGCTGCTGCCGTTCGCCATTCCCGGCAGCATCATTGGCATGCTGCTGCTGTTCGCCCTGCTCTCTACCCAGATTATGCCGGCCAAATGGGTTAAACCCGGCTGCCATTTGCTGATCCGCTATATGGTGCTGCTGTTCGTGCCGATCGGCGTCGGGGTGATGAAATACTACGACCAGATCGTCGCGCATCTGGGCCCGCTGGTTATCTCTTGCCTCATCAGCACGCTGATGGTGTTGGTGGTGGTCGGCTATACCTCACACTATTTTCATCGCGAACGCCGCATCGCCGGCAAGCCCGACGACACGGAGGACAATTCATGATCCATGAAATCTGGTGGTCGTTGCCGCTGACGCTGGCGGTCTATTTCGCCGCGCGCTGGCTGGCGCGCAAGCTGAATATGCCGCTGCTCAACCCGCTGCTGGTGTCCATGGCGGTGATCATCCCGCTGCTGCTGCTCACCGGTATTCCCTATGAACGCTACTTTCAGGGCAGCAAAATCCTCAACGATCTGCTGCAGCCGGCGGTCGTCGCGCTGGCCTTCCCGCTCTATGAGCAGTTGCACCAGATCCGCGCGCGCTGGAAGTCGATTATCGCGGTGTGCTTCATCGGCAGCCTGACCGCCATGATCAGCGGCGGCGCCATCGCCCTGTGGCTGGGCGCCACGCCGGAAATCGCCGCCTCTATCCTGCCGAAATCGGTCACTACGCCGATCGCCATGGCCGTCGCGGACTCGCTCGGCGGCATTCCGGCGATCAGCGCAGTCTGCGTCATTTTCGTCGGTATCCTCGGCGCCGTGTTCGGCCATACGCTGTTCAACCTGTTGAAAATCACCACCCACTCGGCGCGCGGCCTGGCGATGGGCACGGCATCCCACGCGCTGGGCACCGCACGCTGCGCCGAGATGGACTACCAGGAAGGCGCTTTCGGCTCGCTGGCGTTGGTGATCTGCGGCATCATCACCTCGCTGCTGGCACCGTTCCTGTTCCCGGTGCTGCTGCGCCTGTTCGGCTGAACAGGGTGAAACTTGCGATACATCTCGCATTTATGTATTTCATTGCATTAATCTCATCAATTAAGAGACATTAATCACACTTTAATGTCTCTGGCCTGCCTAGAATGTGATCCCGTTAACCCGTAGAGAGACTTTCTATGCATCCGCGTTTTCACACCGCTTTCAGCGCACTGCCCGCGACACTGCAATCCGCCCTGCGGCCCTATCTGGACGCGCCAGACTTTCCGGCGATGTTCACGGCCGAGCAAGCGGCGGCGATCCGCACAGGCTGCGGGCTGGACGATGATGCGCTGGCATTCGCGCTGCTGCCGCTGGCGGCGGCCTGCTCGTTAACCCCGATATCGCACTTTCACGTCGGCGCCATCGCGCGCGGGCAAAGCGGCAACCTCTATTTCGGCGCCAATATGGAGTTCAGCGGCGCGCCGCTGCAGCAAACCGTGCATGCAGAGCAGTGCGCGGTTACCCATGCCTGGCTGCGCGGCGAGCCGTCGCTGGCCTCGGTCACCGTCAACTACACGCCGTGCGGCCATTGCCGCCAGTTTATGAATGAACTGAACAGCGGCAGCGAGCTGCAGATCCGTCTGCCGGGCCGCGCGCCGACCACGCTGGCGGACTATCTGCCGGACGCCTTCGGCCCGAAAGATCTGGATATCGCTTCGCTGCTGATGGACAAGGTCGATCACGGCCACCGGCTGGCGCTGGACGATGCGCTGGCGCAGGCAGCGCTGGCGGCGGCCAATCAGAGCCATGCTCCGTACAGCAACGCCCACAGCGGCGTAGCGCTGGAAACGCAGGACGGCAGCCTCTACGCCGGCCGCTATGCAGAAAACGCCGCCTTCAACCCTAGCCTGCCGCCGCTGCAGGCTGCGCTGATCCTGCTGAACCTCTCCGGCGGCGATTGCCTGAACATCCGCCGCGCCGTGTTGGCCGAGCCGCAGAAGGCGATCCTCAGCCAGTGGGACGCCACCCGCGCCACCCTGGCGGCGCTGGGCTGCCAGAACGTCAGCCGCGCCGCTTTCTAAGCGCGCCACGGCGGGGCCATCCGGTTCCGCCGTTAACAGCCCCGCCCGCCAAATACAATGCCCAGACGCCGCCAGAGACACTTTCTTTAGTTAAAAAATCATTTGATTGTCGATAATTACGCCAACCTGGTTCATCATCTGGCAACAAATGCTGTACATCTTCTCTTTATCTCTTAGGATCGTCGGCAATAAAGTTATCTGATACGTGAAGAGTAAAACTGATGGAACTAGAATACGAAAGCAAACGCCCGCTCTATATCCCTTACGCCGGCCCGATTCTGCTGGAATTTCCGCTGCTGAACAAAGGCAGCGCTTTCACCGAGGAAGAACGTAGCCACTTCAACCTGCACGGCCTGCTGCCGGAAGCGGTGGAGACCATCGAAGAACAGGTGGAACGCGCCTACCGTCAGTATCAGGATTTCAAGAACGATAACGATAAGCACATCTATCTGCGCAACATCCAGGACACCAACGAAACCCTGTTCTATCGCCTGCTGGACTCGCACCTGAGCGAGATGATGCCGATCATCTACACCCCGACCGTCGGCGAGGCCTGCGAACACTTCTCCGATATCTACCGCCGCGCGCGCGGGCTGTTCATCTCCTACCCGAACCGCGATCGCATCGATGACATGCTGCAAAACGCCACCAAGCAAAACGTCAAGGTGATCGTGGTGACCGACGGCGAACGCATTCTCGGCCTGGGCGACCAGGGCATCGGCGGCATGGGCATTCCCATCGGCAAGCTGTCGCTGTATACCGCCTGCGGCGGCATCAGCCCGGCCTATACCCTGCCGGTAGTGTTGGACGTCGGCACCAACAACCCGCAGCGCCTCAACGATCCGCTGTACATGGGCTGGCGCCATCCGCGCATCTCCGGCGAGGAATACCACGCCTTCGTCGAAGAGTTTATTCAGGCGGTCAAACGCCGCTGGCCGAACGTGCTGCTGCAGTTCGAAGACTTCGCGCAGAACAACGCCACCCCGCTGCTGAACCGCTACCGCGACGAGATCTGCTGCTTTAACGACGACATCCAGGGCACCGCCGCGGTCACCCTCGGCAGCCTGATCGCCGCCAGCCGCGCCGCCGGCAGCCAGCTGCGCGATCAGACCGTCACCTTCCTCGGCGCCGGTTCCGCCGGCTGCGGCATCGCCGAGCAGATCATCGCGCAGATGAAGTCCGAAGGGTTGAGCGAAGACGAAGCGCGCGCCCGCGTATTCATGGTTGACCGTTTCGGCCTGCTGACCGACAAACTGCCGAACCTGCTCGACTTCCAGAGCAAGCTGGTGCAGAAGAGCGACAACCTGGCCGGTTGGGAAACCGCCAGCGACGCCATCTCGCTGCTGGACGTGGTGCGCAACGCCAAGCCGACCATTCTGATCGGCGTTTCCGGCCAGCCGGGGCTGTTTACCGAAGAGCTGATCCGCGAGATGCACAAGCACTGCGAACGCCCTATCGTGATGCCACTGTCCAACCCAACCTCGCGCGTGGAAGCCCGTCCGGAAGACATCATCAACTGGACCGACGGCGCCGCCCTGGTCGCGACCGGCAGCCCGTTTGCGCCGGTAAGCTACAAAGAGCAGCTGTACCCGATCGCCCAGTGCAACAACTCCTACATCTTCCCGGGCATCGGTTTGGGCGTGCTGGCCTCCGGCGCCACCCGCGTCACCGACGCCATGCTGATGGCCGCCAGCCGCGCGCTGGCGGACTGTTCGCCGCTGGCGACCGACGGCCACGGCGCGCTGCTGCCGAATATCGACGATATTCAGGGCGTATCCAAGTGCATCGCCATGGAAGTGGGCAAAGCCGCCCAGCTGCAGGGTGTGGCGATCGTCACCTCCGAAGACGCGCTGTCGAAAGCCATCGAGCACAACTTCTGGCGGCCGCAGTACCGCAGCTATAAGCGCACCTCGTTCTGATTGACGCGCTGAAATGACCCAGCCCGGCTCCGCCGGGCTTTTTTGTGCGGCAAAACCGCCGAAAAATACGGCGACGCGCGTGCTTCAGGCGGTTCGCGTCTTGCGTCGGTCGGTCAGGTAAAGTAGCCTTGATCCATCTTTTTCAGCCCGGCGCGCGTAAGGCAACAACATGTGGAAACGCCTGATAATCAGCCTGTTCATCATCATTGCGGTGTTGATGGGCTCGGCTATTGCGCTCGATCGCTGGATCAGCTGGAAAACCGCGCCTTACGTCTACGACGAACTGCAGGAATTACCGCATCGCCAGGTCGGCGTGGTGCTCGGCACCGCCAAGTATTACCGCACCGGCGTGATCAACCAGTACTACCGTTACCGCATTCAGGGAGCGATCAACGCCTATAACAGCGGCAAGGTGAAATACCTGCTGCTGAGCGGCGACAATGCCCAGCAAAGCTATAACGAACCGATGACCATGCGCCGCGATCTGATCGCCGCCGGCGTTGCGCCGAGCGATATCGTTCTGGACTACGCCGGCTTCCGCACCCTGGATTCCATCGTGCGCACCCGCAAGGTGTTCGACACCAACGATTTCATCATCATCACCCAGCGCTTCCACTGCGAGCGCGCGCTGTTTATCGCCCTGCACATGGGCATTCAGGCGCAGTGTTACGCGGTGCCGTCGCCGAAGGACATGATGACGGTGCGCGCCCGCGAGATCTTCGCCCGTCTGGGCGCGCTGACCGATCTGTACATCCTCAAGCGCGAGCCGCGCTTCCTCGGCCCGCTGATCCCGATCTCCGCCATGCACACCGTGCCGGAAGACGCCCAGGGTTATCCCGCCGTATCACCGGAACAGTTGGTGGAGCTGGAGCACAAGCTGAAAGAAGAGAAGCAAAAAGCCAAACAGCCTTAATCACCCGAACTCAGGACTTTACACTCTCCCCTGCGCAATACGCTAAAAAGGCGCATCATTCGAGTCACGAACGCCGAATGACTTCCGTTCAAAAGCGGGAAGCACTCTCTGCGTAGGCCCATACGTTATTGTGACATAGAAAGCGGCGATGCCCTTTTGCCGCCGCCGAATGAACTATTCAAACGATCCAGTTCAATGAAAAGGACCATCAGATCATTGCTGTCCAGTCCAATCAGGGCGAGTTCCTGTACCAGTGATTGCAAGAGCAATTGTTTGCGGGCATCAGGGGAACCAGAGGAAAGCATGGCTTCAATCAACACGAAGTTGGCGCTGCGGGGCGAATCCAGGTCGGGATATGTTGGATCCACATATAAATCGTCTTCCCCAAGACTGATAAAGCGCTGGAATTGATCGTTCGCAGGATAGCCGGTTTTTACTACCGCCGCGTGAATAGCTGATGAAATTCTTTTCTTATCAAGCGTATTACGACTTTTCAGCGTAATGGTAAATACAGGCATAGTTTGCTCCCCGGAAACGATAGGTAAAACCAGTTTACTGACTTCATACCGCGTTGGTAGCCCGAAAACTGTGTCGCGCTGTAACCAATCCAACCTAAGATCAGGCGATATCCCGAAATACCCCGGCAGCCATTGCCAAATAATGCCTTACTGTTTTTGCTGCGCCCTGCCTCCTAGAATGCAACAAGGCCGGCAATAGGCCGGCCTTGTCGTCTGTGCTGCGGTAGCTCTACTTCTTCTTGGCGTATTTCAACGAGTCCAGCGCCACGGCGAAGATGATGATGCTGCCCTTGATGATGTACTGCCAGTACGGGTTGATGCCGATATAGGTCAGGCCGTAGTTGATGACGGTAAAGATGATCACCCCTGTCACCACGCCCCACACCGTACCCACGCCGCCGGCGAAGGATACGCCCCCCACCACGCAGGCGGCGATGGCGTCCAGCTCATACATAAAGCCAAGGTTATTGGTGGCGCTGCCGATACGCCCCGCTTCCAGCAGGCCGCCGAAGGCGTAGAACACGCCGGACAGCGCATAGATCATGATCAGGTTCAGCGGCACGTTGACGCCGGAGACCTTGGCCGCTTCCGGGTTGCCGCCGATGGCGAAGATGTTCTTGCCGAAGCGGGTCTTGGTCCACAGGATCCAGACGAAAATGATGGCAATCAGCGCGTAGAAGGTAATATACGACAGCTTAAAATCGCCGAAGCGCAAGAAGCCTTGGGCAAAGGTGGAAAACTTCGGATCAAAGCCCGCGACCGGCGACGCGCCGACCGAATCGTAATACAGCGAGTTGATGCCGTAGACGATGATCATGGTGCCCAAGGTGGTGATGAACGGCGTCACGTTGAGATAGGCGATAATCAGGCCGTTAACCAGGCCGATCACCGCGCCGACCGCACATACCAGCAGGATGACCAGGGGAATCGACCAGGTTTCCATGTGCGGGAACACCTTGTTGACGTTATCCATCGATTGCAGCAGCGTGGCCGCCACCACCGCCGCCAACCCCACCTGCCGCCCGGCGGACAGGTCGGTGCCTTGGGTAACGATCAGCCCCGCCACGCCCAGCGCGATGATGATGCGCACCGAAGACTGCGTCAGGATATTGCTCAGGTTCATCAGGCTGAGGAAAGTCGGGTCCTGAATGATGATGATAGCCAACAGCACCAGCAACACCACGTAAATGCCGCCTTCCTTGAAATAGGTAAATAAGGTTTTTTTATTTAGCGCGTTCATAATTCGAATCCTTAAAGGTGCAGGGAGGCGAGACGTAAGATTTCATTCTGCGAGGTCTGCTTGGTATTAACGATGCCCGCAACCTGGCCGTTGCTCATCACCAAAATGCGGTCGGTGATCCCCAACAGCTCCGGCATTTCGGACGAGACGATAATGATCCCCTTGCCCTTTTTCGCCAGCTCGGTCATCAGCTGATAGATCTCGAACTTGGCGCCCACGTCAATGCCGCGCGTCGGTTCATCCAGCATCAGGATCTCCGGCTGCGTCAGCAGCCAGCGGCCGATGATCACCTTCTGTTGGTTGCCGCCGGACAGCGAGCCGATATGGGTGTGATGCCCCGGCGTTTTCACCCGCATGGCGTCGATCACCCATTGGGTGTCGCTCTTCATCCGCGCGTTATCCAGCAGGCCGAGCTTGTTTTTATAATTGCGGATATTGGAGATCAGCGAGTTGAAACCCACGTCGAGGTAGGCGTAAATCCCGGTGGATCGCCGCTCTTCGGTCACCAGCGCAAAGCCGTGGTTGATCGCTTCGTTGGCGCTGTGGTTGTCGATCGCCTTGCCGTGCAGCTTGATGGTGCCCGCCACCTTTTCACGAATGCCGAACAGCGTCTCGACGATATCGGTGCGCTTGGCGCCCACCAGCCCGGCGATGCCGAGGATCTCGCCCTGGTGCAGATCGAAGGAAACATCGCGGATCGAAGGCTGGCGCAGCGATGTCAGGTTCTTCACCTCGAGGATCACCTCACCCGGCGTGTTCTGCCTGTCGGGGAAACGCTGGCTCAGCGAGCGGCCGACCATCATGGCGATGATCTTGTCCATATCCAGCCCTTCCAGCGGCTGGGTGGCGATCCACTGGCCGTCGCGCAGCACCGTTATCTCGTCGCACAGCTGGAAGATCTCTTCCATCTTGTGCGAGATATAGACGATGCCGCAGCCGCGCTCTTTCAGCTTGCGGATGATGGTGAACAGGTGATTGACCTCTTTCTCCGTCAGCGAAGAGGTCGGTTCATCCATGATGACGATCTTGGCGTCGTAGGAAAACGCCTTGGCAATCTCGATCATCTGCATCTGCGACACCGACAGGTTGCCCACCTTTTCGCGCGGGTTGATGTCAATATCCAGCTCGTCGAAGATCGCCTGAGTGTCTTTGAACATCTTGTCCTGATCGACGAACAGGCCTTTGGTCGGGTAGCGCCCCAGCCACATGTTGTCCATCACGGTGCGTTGCAGCACCAGGTTCAGCTCCTGATGCACCATCGAAACGCCGTGTTCCAGCGCTTCCTTCGAGCTCTTGAAATCGATTTCCCGGCCCTGAAATACAATGCTGCCGCTGTCTTTTTTGTAAATGCCGAACAGGCATTTCAACAACGTCGATTTCCCCGCGCCATTCTCCCCCATCAGGGCGTGAATCGAGTGCGGACGGACGCGTAAATTGACATTGTCCAAGGCTTTGACGCCGGGAAATGACTTACAGATATCCGTCATTTCCAGCAAAAATTCGCGTGAGCTATCGGCCATAAATACACCTGGCTTAACGATCTTGCAGTCGTAAACATCCCCGCCGGCGGTATCCCTGGTGTTGGCGCCGCAGGCGGGGTCTTAGCGGGATCTCAATTCTTATTTAACAAACTGAGACAGGTTGTCTTTATCTACGCCGACGTAAGGAATACGCACGACTTTATTTTCGATTTTATATTGGGTGCCTTCGGTGGCCGGCTTGCCCGCCGCCAGGTTTTTCGCCAGCTCGAAGGTGGCCTTCGCCTGGTTGTCGGCGTCGTTCAGCACCGTGCCCGCCATCGCGCCGGATTTCACCAGCGCCAGCGCTTCAGGCAACGCATCGACGCCGAACACCGGAATACTGGTCTTGTTGTGCGCTTTCAGCGCTTCCACCGCGCCCATCGCCATGGCGTCGTTGTTGGCGATCACCACTTCGATCTTGTTGGCGTTCGGGCCGGAGAGCCAGGCATCCATCTTGTCTTTCGCCTGCGCGGTATCCCACATCGCGGTATCCATCTGCAGCTGCTGGGTCTTGATGCCTTTTTCGTTCAGCGTTTTCACCACGTAGGTGGTGCGCGCTTCGGCATCCGGGTGGCCCGGCTCGCCCTTCAGCAGCACGAACTGGATCTGGCCGTCTTTATTCAGATCCCAGGCCGGGTTGGCTTGCCAGTGTTTGGCGATCAGTTCGCCCTGGATCACGCCGGATTCTTTGGAGTCGGTGCCGACGTAATATGCCTTGTCATAGCTGTCCAGCGCCTTGCGGGAAGGTTCTTTGTTGTAGAACACCACCGGGATATCGTTTGCGCGCGCCTTATCGATAACCACCGGCGCCGCGGCCGGGTCGACCAGGTTGATCGCCAGCGCTTTCACGCCCTTGGCCAGCAGCACGTCGATCTGATCGTTCTGCTTGGACTGGTCGTTCTGCGAATCATTCATCAGCAGGGTAACGTCCGGTGAAGCCTTGGCGTCTTTCTCGATCGCCTTACGCACCACCGACATGAAGTTGTCGTCGTATTTGTAAATCGTGACGCCAATACGGGTATCAGCATGGGCTGCGGCGCCAAACATCATGGCAGCGGCCATGGCGGCCAGGGTGAAAACCTTCTTATTCATTGTCAGTCTCCGGTTCTGTGTAGGGTATTACTCGTCTTTGAGCCAATGGTCACCGGCAGTGCGTACACCCCAGGCCTGGCGATTTCCACTCAACACCTGTCGTCCGTGGATCTTGTTATTTCCGAGAAATGCTGTGTCAGCGCGAGATAAAGGTTGCAGCGGCAAGGGCCTTTGCGCCGGAAAACGCCTAGAGCATAGACGGCGCGATGTTAATATTCTGTGAATTTTCTCACAGATTGAAAACGGTTACACAAGATTAAATCGTCAGAGAGTGACCGTCGCCTCACTTTGCCAGGGGGCGACAGAATGGCGCCGCACCAGCGTCGGCATGAACAGGTGAGCGGCCTGCGGCTCCGCCAGGCCTGCTGCGCCCTGCAATGCCAGCTCGGTCGCCAGCGTGGCCATCGAGACGATCGGGTAGCGCACCGTGGTGAGTTTGGGGCTGGTATAACGCGCGATGGGGATGTCGTCGAAGCCGATCAGCGAGAAATGCTGCGGCACCGTGATACCGTTTTCTTTCAACACCGCCATAGCGCCGGCGGCCATAGCGTCGTTGTAGGCGAACACCGCGCTCAGCTGTAAGTTGCGCCCCAGCAGCTCGACCATCGCCGCCTCGCCGCCCTGCAGATCCGGCGAACCGTAGGCACGCCAGTTGTCGGGCGTGGCCAGCCCGGCGGCGGCCATCGCCTGCGCATAGCCCTGCTGGCGCAGCGGCCCGTCTTCGATCGGGTGATTGGAGCCCAGATAGCCGATGCGCCGGTGGCCCTGCGACAGCAAAAGACGCATCGCCATTTCTGCGCCGCAGACGTTATCCAGCCCGACGCAACGCGGCTCATAGCCGGGGATAATCCGGTTGATCAGCACCATGCCCGGCACCTGCTCCAGAAAACCGATCAGCTCGGCGTCGCTCAGGGCTTTGGCGTGAACAATCAAGGCGTTACAGCGCTGGCGGATCAGCACTTCGATCGCGTGGCGCTCTTTGTCCGCCTGATGATAGCTGTTGCCGATCAGCAGATACTTGTGGTGTTTCTGCGCTACCGTGTCTACCGCTTTCACCAGCGCGCCGAAGAACGGATCGGAGACGTCCATCACCACCACGCCCAACGTATCGCTGCTTTGGGTCGCCAACGCCTGCGCGTTGGCATTGGGGCGATAGCCCAGATCCGCCACCGCCTGCAGCACCTGCTCGCGCGTCTCTTTGCTGGTCAGCGCGCTGTGGTTCAGCACGCGGGAGACGGTCGCCACGGAGACCCCGGCGCGTTTCGCCACGTCGCGAATGGTGATCGGATGAACTGGAGGCATGCGGGATCCTGAAATCGGGGTAGTGGCCGGTGGCGCTATCCTACCCCGATTGGCACGCTGCTCTGCGTGAATTACGTCACAGGAAAGAAAACGTTTACATACATTTTTTTAACCTGCCGACGGGCGCTCACTTCAGCGCTTTGGCTTCCGCTTCACCGGCGGCCAACTGCGTCAGTTTGCGCCACAGCCATTCCATCGGCCCCTGCTCGAAGTAACGCAGCCACAGTGCGGAAAAGACCAGGTTGACCAACCAGACCAGCGGCACAAACGCCAACAGCTGAAGCCGGTCAAACTGCTCATAGAGGCCGAAACGATAAAACAGCGTGGTGCAGATCAGCGTTTGCAGCAGGTAGTTGCTTAACGCCATACGCCCCACCAGGGTCAGCCAGCGAGCGATGCGCAGGCGCGACAGCGCGGGCCAGAAACCGTAACATAGCGCCAGATAGCCCATCGCCTGCAGCGGGGCGCCCAGCTCGCGCGGCACCTGCAGCAGGAAACCGCTCCAGCGATAGTCCCAGTGCACCTGCCATTGCAGCGCCACCGCCGGCAGTTGGATCAGCACCGAAAGCGGCAGCAGCCACGCCGCCTGCCGCAGGTAATAGCCGGAGGAATAGCTGCCGCGCAGCCAGCCGCTGCGCATCAGCCCGGCGCCGAACAGCATCAGCCCCGCCAGCTCCCAGCCATACTGCGCGCCGATGGCCAGCAGGCTGGACGAGAGCAGATCGGCGCGGCTGCGCCAGGCTTCGAAACCGCCCTGCAGCTTCCAAAACTTCTCGTACTGCAACTCCGCCACACCCGGCTGCCAGAAGCTGCCCGGCTCACCGTGCGAGACAAAACCGAGCAGCAGCAGCACCGCCACGCCAATCAGGTACAGCACGACGCCGGTTTTCAGCAGTTGGAAGGTTTCTTTGGCCTCGCGGATCATGCGCCAGCACACCAGGCCGATCAGCCCGTAGGCCAGCAGAATGTCACCGTCCCACAGGAAGATGGCGTGCGCGAGGCCGAACAACACCAGCCACGACAGCCGCGCACGGATCCAGCTTTTGCCGCGCCGCAGCAGCATTTGCAGCCCGGCGCCGAACAGCAGCGCGAACATCGCCAGGAACTTGGCCTGGGCGAAGATATCCAGCAGCGCCCAGGTCCAGGCATCGCGCGATGACGGCATCCCCAGATAGGCCGGATTGAGGTAGGCGGCCTTCGGCAAGCCGAAGGCGCTGATGTTCAGCAATAAAATGCCGAGGATGGCGATGCCGCGCACGCAGTCCAGCGTGGCAATGCGCGGCAGAGGATGACTGTTCATTTTTTATCGCTGTCTTCCGCTCATGAAAAAGGCGCCCGCAGGCGCCTGTTGTCGTCTTGCGGGTCGCCCCGCAACGCCATCACCCCTGGTGATGACGCACCGCACGCAGGAACTCCTGGCGGGTATTCTGGCTGGACTTGAACAGCCCCCCCAGCGAGGTGGTGGTGGTGGCGCTGGTCGCGTCGCGAATACCGCGCGCCTTGACACAATAATGGACCGCATCGATCGATACCGCCACGTTATTGGTGCCGAGCAGAGTCTGCAGCGCCACCAGGATCTGCTGGGTCAGGCGCTCTTGCACCTGCGGACGCTGGGAGAAGAACTGCACGATGCGGTTGATCTTCGACAGGCCGATCACCGAGTCTTTCGGGATATAGGCCACGGTGGCCTTGCCGTCGATGGTGACGAAGTGGTGTTCACAGGTGCTGGTCAGCGTGATATCGCGCACCGTCACCATCTCATCCACCTTCATCTTGTTCTCGATGACGGTGATTTTCGGGAAGTTGGCGTAGTCCAGCCCGGAGAAGATCTCGTCGACATACATTTTGGCGATGCGATGCGGCGTTTCCGCCAGGCTGTCATCGGACAGATCGAGATTCAGCAGCTGCATGATTTCGGTCATGTGCTCTTTGATGCGACGCTTGCGCGTTTCGCGATCCAGCACTTCCCCGCGCAGCGGTGTCTCCAGACCACGCTCTTCCAGTGCCGCATGCACCAGCGCGGCTTCTTTACTTAATGATGTCATGTATTTGTTCTCCTGCGGACGGAACCCGCCGGCGGCCTGATAGGGCGTGCGGCCGGCGAATTGCTTGCTCTCGTGACGGCAGAGTTTTCGTGGTGGATAACGTGAACCCGGTCAAGATTTTGCCCCCACTGTAGATGAGAGCGCGGCGATTATCCAGCGATAGTGTTTCATCCGCAGGTGAAATATTCGCATTTAGCACAATCAGGCCGGCTGCGGGTTTCCATGCGTTTTGTATGGATTTTAATCACCGAGTCGCCGTTTTTTGCGCCAACCGCCGCGCCGGGGTATTCACCACCAGCCCTCCGGCCGCCAACAGCGCCGCCACCGCCACATACAGCGCCGGCTCCAGCCGATGGGTCAAGGCGGTCGACAGCGCCGACAGCATCGGCCCGACCAGTTGGCCGATCGCATAACCGGTGGTCAGCAATCCGGCCATGTAACGCGCATGACGCGGCGCCAGCTCACGCCCGTGCTGAAGAGCAAGCTGCACCACGCAGAGGAAACCGCCGCCGGTCAGCAACGCCCCGAGCGCCAGGCCGGCCACGCCCGGCACCACTTCGGCGCTCAGTACGCCGAGCGCCTGTATCCACAGCGTGATCGCCAGCCGGGTCTGGGTGGTCAGCCGATGGCGGGTCAGAATGCCGATGACAATCCCCAGCACCGCCGCACCGCCGAACACCGGCCAGACGAACTGCGCGAACAGGCTGGCGGGAAAGCGCGCCGCCGCCATCTGCGACAAGAAGGTCGCCGGCAGGATGTAGCCGAAGCCGGCCAGGCTGTAGCTCCACACCAGGCGTTTGAGCGCCGGCGTCAGCAGCAGCGGCTCCGGGGCCACGTCCGGGCGATGCAGCTCGCCGCTGCGCGGCAGAAAGGCGCTAATCCCCCCGACCAGCACCAGCGCCAGCCCGCCATACACCAACCAGGCCTGCGCCGCCGTCAGCCCCAGCGCGTTGATGCCCACCGCCAGCATGCCGCTGAGGAAGATGCCGGCGCCCGGCCCGGCGAACACCGCTGCGCTCAGCGCCGGCCGGCCGTAGTGCGCCAACCGCTCGTTGGTCCAGGCCGCCACCAGCACCATCGCCCAGCCGCTGGCCCAGCCGATGACGAAGCGCAGCGCGCCGTGCGTCCATTCATCCTGCGCCAGCGCCGACAGTAGCGTCAGCGCCATCGCGCCCCATACGCCCAGCCACAGGCGCCGCTCGACGTGGCGCGTAGCGCGCATCGCGTCGTAGGCGCCGCACAGGTAGCCCAAATAGTTGATCGCCGCCACCAGCCCGGCACCGGTCAGGCTGAACTGATGTTCCGCGATCATCAGCGGCACCTGAGGGGTGAAAGCGAAGCGGCCAATGCCCATCGCCACGATCAGCGCGGCAAACCCGCTCAAGGCAATACGTAAAGCCATATCGGCATCCAAAAAGTTAAAAGAAAGTTGCCAGTATCATGCCGCAGTATTAAACTCACAAAAACTGAATAATACTAATCAAGTTCATCACGAAACGAGAACATTATGGATCTGACCCAGCTTCGCATGTTCTGCTGCGTAGCGGAAACCGGCTCGGTCGCCCGCGCCGCCGAGCAGCTGCACCGCGTGCCGTCGAATCTGACCACCCGGCTGCGCCAGCTCGAGCAGGAGCTGGGCGCCGATCTGTTTATCCGCGAAAAACAGCGCCTGCGCCTGTCGCCGATGGGCCATAACTTTCTGTGCTACGCCAATCGCATCCTGGCGCTGAGCGACGAGGCGATGAGCATCACCCATGCCGGCGAACCGGCGGGCAACTTCGCTCTCGGCTCGATGGAGAGCACTGCCGCCACCCGCCTGCCCTCGCTGTTGGCGGCTTACCACCAGCGTTTCTCGCAGGTGTCTCTGTCGCTGACTACCGGCACCTCCGGCGAAATCGCCGATCGGGTGCGCGCCGGCACGCTGGCGGCAGCGCTGGTCGACGGCCCGGTGCCCTATGACGAGTTGAACGGCTGTATCGCCTATCCTGAACATATGGTGGTGATCTCCTGTCTCGATCACGCGCCGATCCACAGCGCCAAAGACGCCAACGGCGAGACGCTGTTCGCCTTTCGCGCCAGCTGCTCCTACCGCCTGCGGCTGGAGGCCTGGTTCAAGCGCGAAGGCGCACGGCCGGGGCAGATCATGGAGATCCAGTCCTATCACGCCATGCTGGCCTGCGTCGCCAGCGGCGCCGGGCTGGCGATGATCCCGCATTCGGTGCTCAGCCTGCTGCCGGGCCATGAGCGGGTTCGGGTTCACCCCCTGCCGCCGGACGTGGCCGACACCGCCACCTGGCTGCTGTGGCGCCGCGACGCGTTCGGGCCGAACGTGCGCGCGCTGAAAGAATTGATTATTGAACAGACGGAAACCGCCGCTGTTGATGAAAGCACCCCCAACGATTTATCAGACGTTAGCGATATCGCCTGATTTAAAAGAAAACCACTGAGGAGACTATGATGGAGATGATCAAAACCCGCGCCGCCGTTGCCTGGGGCCCGAACCAGCCGCTGAAGATTGAGGAAGTCGATCTGATGCCACCGCAAAAAGGCGAAGTGCTGGTGCGGATCGTCGCTACCGGCGTCTGCCATACCGACGCCTACACCCTGTCCGGCAAAGATCCGGAAGGCGTGTTCCCGGCGATCCTCGGCCATGAGGGCGGCGGCGTGGTGGAAGCGGTCGGTGAAGGCGTCACCAGCGTGGCAGTCGGCGACCACGTGATCCCGCTCTATACCCCGGAATGCGGCGAGTGCAAATTCTGTAAATCCGGCAAGACCAACCTGTGCCAGGCGATCCGCGCCACTCAGGGTAAAGGCCTGATGCCGGACGGCACCACCCGCTTCTTCAAGGACGGCAAGCCGATCTTCCACTACATGGGCACCTCCACCTTCTCCGAATACACCGTGGTGCCGGAAATTTCACTGGCGAAAATCAACAAGGAAGCGCCGCTGGAGGAAGTGTGCCTGCTGGGCTGCGGCGTCACTACCGGCATGGGCGCGGTGATGAACACCGCCAAAGTGCAACCGGGCGACACCGTGGCGATCTTCGGCCTGGGCGGCATCGGCCTGTCGGCGATCATCGGCGCGCAGATGGCCGGCGCGGGCCGCATCATCGGCATCGACATCAACACCAGCAAGTTCGATCTGGCGCGCAAGCTGGGCGCTACCGATCTGATCAACCCGAAAGACTATGACAAACCGATTCAGGAGGTGATCGTCGAGCTGACCGACGGCGGCGTCGACTTCTCCTTCGAGTGCATCGGCAACGTCAACGTGATGCGTTCCGCGCTGGAATGCTGCCACAAGGGCTGGGGGGAATCGGTGATCATCGGCGTCGCGGGCGCCGGCGAAGAGATCTCGACCCGGCCGTTCCAGCTGGTCACCGGCCGCGTCTGGCGCGGCTCGGCATTCGGCGGCGTCAAGGGCCGTTCGCAGCTGCCGGGCATCGTCGAGCGCTATCTGGACGGCGAATTCGCGCTGAACGACTTTATCACCCACACCATGGGGCTGGAGCAGATCAACGAAGCGTTCGATTTGATGCACGAAGGCAAATCGATCCGCACCGTCATCCACTTCGACCAATAAGCCAGGAGGCAGAGATGACGTTGTCATTGGAACTTCTCGAAGAGCACCGCATGTTCGGCGGCTGGCAACAGCGTTATCGCCACGCGGCGCAGAGCCTGAATTGCAACATGACATTCAGCATCTACCTGCCGCCGCCGCGCGATGATAACCCGCCGCCGGTGCTGTACTGGCTGTCGGGGCTGACCTGCAACGACGAGAACTTCACGTTGAAAGCCGGCGCGCAGCGCATCGCCGCCGAGCTGGGCCTGGTGCTGGTGATGCCGGACACCAGCCCGCGCGGCGACGAGGTGCCGAACGATGAAGGCTACGATCTGGGCCAGGGCGCCGGATTCTACCTGAACGCCACCCAGGCGCCGTGGGATCGTCACTTCCGCATGTACGACTACATCAGCGCCGAACTGCCGGCGCTGATCGCACAGCACTTCAGCGTCAGCGATCGTCAGTCGATCTTCGGCCACTCGATGGGCGGCCACGGCGCGCTGATGATGGCGTTTCGCAATCCGCAGCGCTTCCGCTCGGTATCGGCCTTCGCGCCGATCGTCAACCCGTGCCAGGTGCCGTGGGGCCGCAAAGCCTTCACCGCCTATCTGGGCAGCGACGAAAGCCAGTGGCTGCAGTACGACAGCTGCCATCTGCTGGCCAGCGGCGCGGAGAAAATGCCGGTCCTTATCGATCAGGGCGACGACGACCAGTTCCTGGCCGATCAGCTGCAGCCGGCGCGGCTGGCCGAACTGGCGCGCCAGCGCGACTGGCCGCTGACGCTGCGCATTCAGCCGGGGTACGATCACAGCTACTTCACCATCGCCACCTTCGTGGAAGATCACCTGCGCTTCCACGCCGAGCACCTGTTCCGCTGATAAAAAAATCCGGGCGGTTAAACCGCCCGGATTTCTTCAAAAGCCATCAATCAGAAAATCGATGGCAGCTTTAATTTGATTCCTGTGCTCATTGGCATTACCAACGGCCTTCCCGATCTGTGAAATACGTACGGCAGCCATCTCATGGGTCATAACGAGAAACTTTTCGCCGTTTACCTCAATCTCCGGGCATAAGCGTGCAGAAATTTTAACCCTGACGTTATCCAAAGCATAAAGAGGGATCATTAACCGGGTCGAGAGGGCATCAATAAGATCGCTTTGAACGTCCAGTAAGTAGGGATAGGCTGATGCCGGATACGTATTGTCATATACGGTAAACTGCATATTCAAAATGTCCGATATTCATCAGACAACAAACCATTTTCTTCAGTGATGCGATTAAGTTCTTCTAACGCCTCGCGATTTTGCTCGCGCCACTGTTGAATCTCAATGTCCCTGACACGAACGCTCAATGCGTCCGTCAATACGGATGACACATTGACGCCCAGGGATTTTGCGCGCTGGAAAAGATCGCGATCGATGGTTACGTTGACTGTCTTTTTCGTCACATTGTTATTTGCCATATCCATTCCTCATCCCTGTAATATACACGGGTCAAATTTTCATCAATTATACTCGTAAAACAGGGGTATGCCAATTCAGCGATGCCCTCACCCCTTCAGCTTCGGATCCAACGCGTCGCGCAATCCGTCCCCCAACAGGTTGAACGCCAGCACGGTGATGAATATCGCCAGGCTGGGGAAGATCGCCACGTGCGGCGCGATCACCATATCGGCGCGTGCCTCATTGAGCATCGCCCCCCACTCCGGCGTCGGCGGCTGAGCGCCCAGGCCCAAAAACGACAGGCTGGCGGCGGTGATGATCGAGGTGCCGATGCGCAGGGTGAAATAGACTACGATCGACGACAACGTGCCCGGCAGAATGTGCCGCAGAATGATGGTCCAGTCCGAGGCGCCGATGCTGCGCGCCGACTCGATATAGGTCAGGTGCTTCAGCACCAGCGTGTTGCCGCGCACCAGGCGAGCAAAGGCCGGAATGCTGAAGATCGCCACCGCGACGATCACGTTGGCCATGCCGCTGCCCATGATCGCCACCACGCCGATCGCCAGCAGAATGCCGGGAAACGCGAACAGCACGTCGCAGACGCGCATGGTGAGGCGATCCCACCAGCCCTCATAGTAGCCGGCCAGCAGCCCCAGCAAGGTGCCGATCGCCCCGCCCGCCAGCACCGAGAACACCCCGGCCGCCAGCGAAATGCGCGTGCCCATCAGGATGCGGCTGAAGATATCGCGCCCGAGGGAATCCACCCCCAGCCAGTGCATCAGCGAAGGCCCCTCGTTCAGCCGATCGTAATCGAAATAGTTTTCCGCATCGAACGGCGCCAGATAAGGCGCCAGCAGCGCCGCCGCAATCAGCAGCAGCACCAACAGACCGGCGACCAGCGCCGCCCGCTGGCGGCGAAAACGCCGCCAAAACTCACCCCACGGCGTGCGTACCGCGTTGGGGTCAATAAGCGGCATCGCCTTCAGTGCAGCGTTGCGCCGCCAATGCTTAATCATGCCGCATCCTCATTGGTAACGAATCGCCGGGTTGATCGCCGCGTACAGCATATCCACCAGCAGGTTGATCAGGATGAACTCCAGCGAGAACAGCAGCACCTCGGCCTGGATCACCGGGTAATCGCGCATCTCCACCGAGTCCACCAGCAAGCGCCCCAGCCCCGGCCAGTTGAACACCTTCTCCACCACGATCGAACCGCCGAGCAGGAAGCCGAACTGCAGCCCCATCATGGTCACCACCGGGATCATCGCGTTACGCAGGCCGTGTTTCATCACCACCACGCTTTCCCGCACGCCCTTGGCGCGGGCGGTGCGCATGTAGTCCTCCTGCAGCACCTCGACGAACGAAGCGCGGGTGAAGCGCGCCATCACCGCCGCCACCGCCGCCCCCAGGGTTACCGAAGGCAGAATGTAGTGCCGCCAGCTGTCGGCGCCCACCGTCGGCAGCCACCCCAGCTCGACCGAGAACACCTGCATCAGCAGCATGCCGAGCGCAAAGGCCGGAAACGAGATCCCCGACACCGCCAGCGTCATGCCGAGGCGATCCGGCCAGCGATTGCGCCACACCGCCGACACCACGCCGATCGCCAGACCGAACGCCACCGCCCACAGCATGCTGGCGACGGTCAGCCAGAAGGTCGGCAGAAAGCGCGAGGCGATCTCTTCGCTCACCGGGCGTTTGGACACCATCGAGATGCCGAAGTCGCCCCGCAGCGCGTTAACGAAAAAGTGCGCGAACTGCTGTGGCAGCGGCTTATCCAGCCCCAAATCCTTGCGCACCAGCTGCACCACCGCCTCGTCGGCCTCCGGCCCCGCCGCCAGCCGCGCCGGATCGCCCGGCAGCAGGTGGACGAACAGGAACACCAGCACCGCCACGATCAGCAGCGTCGGGATCAGGCCCAGCAGTCGTTTCAGAAAATAATTGAGCATCTCATTCCTTCCCCCGCCCGCCGCCGTCTGGCCGCAGGCGGGGATGGGCGCCTTATTTCAGATCGGCGTTATCAAAGTTGAACGAGGTATCCGGCATCACGTAGAAACCGCTCAGCTGTTTGCTGTTGGCCGACAGCAAGCGTTCGGTCGCCAGGAAGATCCAGGGCGCGTCGGCCCAGATGCGATCCTGCGCGTCCTGATACAGTTTCTGCTTCTCGGCGCGATCGGTGGTCGCCAGCGCGTCGGTCAGATCCTTGTCCACCTGCGGATTGCTGTAGAACGCGGTGTTGAACTGCTTCGGCGGCGCCGCCTGGGTGGAGAACAGCGGCGACAGCGCCCAGTCCGCTTCCCCGGTCGAGGCCGACCAGCCGGTGTAGAACAGCCGCACGCCGGTGTCTTTCACCCCGACGCTCTCCACCTGCGCCGCGCGCTGCCCGGCATCCATCGCCGTCACCGTCACTTTCACCCCCACCTGCGCCAGCTGCTGTTGGGTGAACTGCAGCACTTTCTGCGCGGTGCTGTGGTTGTGGGAAGACCACAGCGTGGTGGTGAAGCCGTTCGGGTAGCCGGCCTCTTTCAGCAGCTCGCGCGCCTTGGCCGGATCGTACGGCCACGGCTTATAGCGGGCGGCGAAATCGATCGCCGGCGGCACCGGCCCTTCCGCCGGCACTGCGTAACCGGCGAACGCCACCTTGATCAGCGCGTCCTTGTTGATGGCGTAGTTCAGCGCCTGGCGCACCTTCAGGTTGTCGAACGGCTTTTGGGTGACGTTCATGCTGATGTAACGCTGCAGGATCGACGGCGCGGCCACCACGTCCAGCTTGGCGTTGCCTTCCAGCACCTTGGCCTGCTCGTAAGGGATCGGGAAGGCGAAGGTCGCCTCGCCGGTCTGCAGCATCGCCGCGCGGGTGTTGTTATCCACCACCGGGCGCCAGGTGATGCTGTCGAGCTTCGGCAGCCCCGGCTGCCAGTAGCCGTCGAACTTCTTCACCTTGACGAAATCGGTCTGGTTCCAGGTCACGAACTGATACGGCCCGGTGCCGACCGGGTGGAAACCGATCTCCTTGCCGTATTGCTTCAGCGCCGCCGGCGAGATGATCGCCGCCGCCGGGTGCGCCAGATTGTTGACGAACGCCGAGAACGGCGCCTTCAGCACGATCTTCACCGTATTGGCGTCCACCGCTTCGGTTTTGTCGATCATCTTGAACAGGTTGTAGCGCTTGAGGTGGCTGTCCGGGTTGCTGGCGCGATCGAGGTTGACCTTCACCGCCTCGGCGTTGAACGCGGTGCCGTCGTGGAATTTAATGCCCTGGCGCAGTTTGACGGTGTAGGTCAGGCCGTCTTTGCTGACCTCATAGCTGTCCGCCAGCACGTTTACCAGCTTCATGTCCTTATCAAAGCCGAACAGCCCCTGATAGAAAGACTTGGCCACCGCCTGCGACAGCGTGTCGTTGGCGTCGTAAGGATCGAGGGTGGTGAAGTTGGAGGCCACGGCGATCACCGCGTCCTTCGCCGCCCAGACCGGGCCGGTTCCCGCCGCCAGCAGTACGGCGACCAACAGCGCATTGCGTTTGAATGTGTGCTTCATGTCGCTTGTCTCTCCTGAGGTCTTTAAAAAGCACCGGCGATCGGGTGGCGGGCGACAAAGTGCCCGGCGCCAACCTGCACCAGCGGTGCGGTAACGGGTTCATCGCCCAGCGCGCGCACCGGGCTCGGGATCTCATCGGCCGGCAGCGGCTGCCGTTTGTGGGCGTGAGCGGGATCGGCCACCGGCACCGCCGCCATCAGCTTGCGGGTGTAGGGATGCTGCGGATTGTCGAACACCGCCTGCCGCGGGCCGATCTCGACGATCTGCCCGAGGTACATCACCGCCACCCGGTGGCTGATCCGCTCCACCACCGCCATGTCGTGTGAAATAAACAGAAAAGCGATGCCGAACTCGCGCTGCAGATCGAGCAGCAGATTGACGATCTGCGCCTGAATCGACACGTCCAGCGCCGAAACCGCCTCGTCGGCGATCACCACTTTCGGGTTCAACGCCAACGCGCGTGCGATGCAGATACGCTGGCGCTGGCCGCCGGAAAATTCGTGCGGGTAGCGGCGCGCGTGTTCCGGCAACAGGCCGACGCGTTCCAACAGCCAGGCTACCCGCCGTTCCGCCTCCCGGCCGCGCATCACGTTGTGCACCAGCAGCGGCTCCATGATGGAAAAACCGACCGTCAGGCGCGGATCGAGCGAGGCGTAAGGATCTTGAAAGATGAACTGAATATCGCGCCGCAGGTGCTGCAGCGCCGGCCCCTTCAACCGATCGATTCGCCGCCCGGCGAAGGTGATGGTGCCGCTCTGGCTGTCCACCAGTTTCAGCAAAGAACGCCCGGTGGTGGACTTGCCGCAGCCGGACTCGCCCACCAGCCCCAGCGTCTCGCCGGGGTAAAGATCGAAACTGACGTTTTCCACCGCGTGCACCCGGCGAGTGACCCGATTGAACAGCCCGCCGCGCAGATCAAAACGCGTGACCAGATGATCCACCCGCAGGATCGGCGCGGCGCCTGGCGGCACGGTATCCTGCGGCGCTTCATCCTCCTCGCCCCCCGGCAGCGGAAACTTCGCCGGCAGCGGCCGATCGGCCATCGCCCCCAGCTTCGGCACCGCCGCCAGCAGCGCCCGGGTATAGGCCTGCTGCGGCGTGGCGAACAGCTCGCGCACCCGATTTTGCTCCACCTGCTCACCGCGGCGCATCACCAGCACCCGGTCAGCAATCTCCGCCACCACCCCCATGTCGTGAGTGATGAAAATCACCCCCATCTGCATCTCCTGTTGCAGCACGCGGATCAGCTGCAGGATCTGCGCCTGAATGGTGACGTCGAGGGCGGTGGTGGGCTCATCGGCGATCAACAGCGCCGGCTTGCAGGAGAGCGCCATGGCGATCATCACCCGCTGGCGCATGCCGCCGGAAAGCTGGTGCGGGTAGCGCCCCAGCACCTCTTTAGCCTCCGGAATACGCACCAGATCGAGCATGCGCAGCGCCTCCTGGCGCGCGCTGCGGTGATCCATGCCCTGATGCAAACGCAGCGATTCGGCGATCTGCTCGCCGACCGGAAACACCGGGTTGAGCGAGGTCATCGGCTCCTGAAAGATCATCGCCATATCGGCGCCGCGCACCGTGCGCAGCGTGCTCTGCGAGGCGCGCGCCAGATCGAGCAGCGCGCCGTCGCGCCGGCGCAGCGTCATGGCGCCGCCGACGATGCGCCCGCCGCCCTGCTCCACCAGCCGCATCAGCCCCAGTGAAGTCACCGATTTGCCGGAACCGGACTCACCGACGATCGCCAGCGTCTCGCCGCGATCGAGCTCGAACGACAGGTTGCGCACCGCTTCCACGGCGCCTTCCGATTGAGGAAAGCTGATGCTCAGATCGCGCACCGACAGCACACGCTGCGGCGGCAATGGCAGCCCGTCGCCGGCGGGCCGGAATGAAACGTCGGTCATACACCCTCCCGGTGAACGCTTAGCGATAAATCCCGACGGACGGCGCATCGCCGACATAGCCAAAACCGCGGTACATCCCCTCGCTGTTGAACGGCAGCGCGATATTGCCGTGGCGATCGACGGCGATCATGCCGCCGCTGCCGCCCAGCGCCGGCAGCTTCTCCATCACCACCCGATCGCTGGCCTCTTGCAGGCTGAGGCCGCCGTATTCGATCAGGGCAGAGACGTCATAGGCCGCCACGCCGCGCATGAAGATTTCGCCGGTGCCGGTGCTGGAGACCGCCACCGTGGCGTTGTTGGCATAGCAACCGGCGCCGATGATCGGCGTGTCGCCTACCCGCCCGGCCTGCTTGTTGGTCATGCCACCGGTGGAAGTGGCGGCGGCGAGGTTGCCCAGCGCATCCAGTGCCACCGCGCCGACGGTGCCGAATTTGCGATCGGGATCGAGCGGATCGCCGGCCTGCGCCGCGCCGTCGTGATCAAGCAAGACCCGCCCCTGCTCCGCCTGGGCGCGGTGCAACTGATCAAAGCGTTCCTGGGTAAAGAAGAAGTCGGGAGTAACCATTTCCAGGCCGTGGGCGGCGGCAAACTTCTCGGCGCCTTCGGCGGCAAACAGCACGTGCTCACTGTTTTCCAGCACCGCGCGCGCCGCCAGCACCGGGTTGCGGATATGGCTGACGCCGGCGACAGCGCCGGCGTCGCAGGTGCGGCCGTCCATCACGCAGGCGTCCAGTTCGTGGGTGCCCTGATGGGTAAACACCGAGCCTTTGCCGGCGTTGAACAGCGGGCATTCCTCCAGCAGCCGCACCGCTTCGGTCACCGCGTCCAGCGCGCTGCCGCCCTGCGCCAGTACCGCCTGCCCGGCGGCCACGATCTCGGACAGCGCCTGGATATACTGCCGTTCTTTTTCCGCACTCAGCGCCGCCCGGGTAATTGCGCCCGCGCCGCCATGAATGGCAATCACTGGTTTGCTCATTTGCCTGACACCCTGTGTTAATCCCGCCGTTGCGCAGCGAATAAGCTGAGCGCGGTATCATTATTATTCAGTCTTTTTCGACTCTATTTAGTCCTACAGTGGAAGTACAGCATAACGTCCACGTCCCGCTTTTAGCGTAGCGCGCTTAGACCATTTCGCACCTTGAAATAGCTTATTGGAATAAAAACAGCAGGTTATAAAAAGCGGCAAACCGCTGACAGTGCGGCTGGGATTATTGGTAATTTCGCGAGAGGAAATAGCGGCATGGCGTAATGAAATAAACGTTCGCGCTGAGTCACGCTTATTGTGGCGCCCGGCCTGCTGTTTTTTCCCCGGCCGGGCGCAGATGATCCGACGATTAAAAACCCGAGCCGGGCTGCCGTAAAAAGGCCTCTTCTTCCGGCGTGCTGATGCGCCCCAATATTGCGTTGCGATGCGGGTAGCGGCCGAAACGATCAATGATCGCCTTATGCCGTAGCTCGAACTCCAGCTGGTCGCCGTTATTAAGCTCGGTATATAACACCAGCGCCTGCTGGTGGATCAGCGGCGATTCCGAATGCATGAACGGCAGATAAAGGAAGCCGCGCTGCTCACGGCTCAGCCGTTCGCACTCGCCGCTGCGGATCGCCTCCTGCGCCAGGACCAGCGCCATGCCGTCGCAGGCGAACGACTGCGGCGTGCCGCGAAACAGGTTGCGGCTGAACTGATCGAGCACGATCACCTCCGCCAGGCGCCCTTCGATGGTGTCGCGCCAGTGCGCCAGTTCCCCCGCCGCCGCCGCCCGCCAGATTTCGCCGAAGCGGCTATGCAGCAGACGATCGAAATCATCGTCCTTTTTGAACCACATCACCGGTTCGATCTCGTCGAACCAGAACTCGATAACCTGTTTATGCATCATGATCCTCCTGTGTTTTAGGCAGTTTATACCCGTTCGCGCTTCCGGCGCAGTGCGAAAGATGGCGGGCATAACCCGTTCTCCCCCCCGGCGTTCTCTGCCATAATAGCCGCACTTTGTCGCTATCATTGCGCACCCTGATTACGGAGTTCCCCTTATGGATCATTGCCATACTTCCGATCTCATCTCCCTGGAGCAAGCGCTGGAAAAAATGCTCGGGCAGATCGCACCGCTGCAACAAACCGAATCCGTCGCGCTGACCGCCGCCGCCGGCCGCATCACCGCCGCGCCGGTGGTCTCACCGCTCGACGTGCCGCCATTCGCCAACTCGGCGATGGACGGTTATGCGGTACGCCTCGCCGATCTGGCGGCCAATGCGCCATTGCCGATCGCCGGGAAAGCCTTCGCCGGCGCGCCGTTCGACGGCCAATGGCCAGCCAACAGCTGCGTGCGCATCATGACCGGCGCGCCGATCCCGGCCGGGGCGGAAGCGGTTGTCATGCAAGAGCAGGCCGAAGTGAGCGACCAGGGCGTGCGTTTTACCGCCCCGGTAGAAGCCGGCCAGAATATCCGTCTGGCGGGTGAAGACATTCGCCAAGGCGCCAGCGTGTTGCCGGCCGGCGTGAGGCTGGGCGCCGCGCAGCTGCCGCTGCTGGCTTCGCTCGGCGTCGCCGAAGTGCAGGTGATGCGTAAGCTGAAGGTCGCGGTGTTCTCCACCGGCGACGAACTGCAGCCGGTCGGCCAGCCGCTGCAGGCAGGCCAGATCTACGACACCAATCGTTTCGCAGTGCGCCTGATGCTGGAGCAGCTGGGCTGCGAAGTGCTCGATCTCGGCATTATCCGCGACGATCGCGATGCGCTGCGCGCCGCCTTCGAACAAGCGGATAGCCAGGCTGACGTGGTGATCAGCAGCGGCGGCGTCTCGGTCGGCGAAGCCGACTACACCAAACAGATGCTCGACGAACTGGGCCAGGTCAGCTTCTGGAAGCTGGCGATCAAACCCGGCAAACCGTTCGCCTTCGGCAAACTGGGCCACGCCTGGTTCTGCGGCCTGCCGGGCAACCCGGTTTCCGCCGCCCTGACCTTCTACCAGCTGGTGCAACCGCTGCTGGCGAAGCTGGCCGGCCACAGCGACTGGCGCCTGCCGCCGCGCCTGCGCGCGCGGGCGCTGACGCCGCTGAAGAAATCGCCGGGGCGCCTCGATTTTCAGCGCGGCGTGTTCAGCAGCAACGCCGCGGGCGAACTGGAGGTGAGCACCACCGGCCACCAGGGCTCGCACGTCTTCAGCTCCTACAGCCAGGGCAACTGTTTCATCGTGCTGGAGCGCGAACGCGGTTCGGTGGCGGCGGGTGAAACGGTGGAGATTGAGCCGTTCAACGCCCTGCTGAGGAGCTGAGCATGCTGCCGGAATTGACCGACGCCGAAGCGCTGCGCTACAACCGCCAGATCGTGCTGCGCGGCTTTGACTTCGACGGCCAGGAGAAGCTGAAGGCCGCCCGCGTGCTGATCGCCGGGCTGGGCGGGCTGGGCTGCGCCGCTGCGCCTTATCTGGCGGCGGCCGGCGTCGGCCATCTGATACTGGTGGATTTCGACACCGTCTCGCTCTCCAATCTGCAGCGCCAGATCCTGCACCGCGACGATCGCATCGGCCAGAGCAAAGTCGCCTCCGCCAGACAGGAACTGAGCGCCATCAATCCGCATATCCGCATCGACGCCATCGACGGCCGGCTGGAAGATGACGCGATCGCGGCAGAGATCGCCGCCTGCGATCTGGTGCTGGACTGCACCGACAACGTGGCGGCGCGCGACGCCCTGAACCGCCTGTGCCACGCACTGCGCAAACCGCTGGTTTCCGGCGCGGCGATCCGCATGGAAGGCCAGCTCAGCGTGTTCACCTATCAGCCGGGCGAGCCCTGCTACCGCTGCCTGAGCCGGCTGTTCGGCGACAGCGCCCTCACCTGCGTCGAGGCGGGCGTGATGGCGCCGCTGGTCGGCACTATCGGCACTCTGCAGGCGATGGAAGCCATCAAGCTGCTGGCCGACTACGGTCAACCGCTGCACGGCAAGCTGTTGATGTTCGATGCGATGAGCATGCAGTTCCGCGAGATGAAACTGCCGAAGGATCTGCACTGCGAGGTGTGCGGCGGGGAATGACGGATAAAAAAAAAGGGCGGGATAATTCCCGCCCTGATGCGTTGCCGCGAGGGTTACACGATACCCTGGCTGCGCAGATAGTCTTCGTAGTTGCCGGTAAAGTCGATCACCTTGTTCGGGGTGATTTCCAGAATGCGCGTCGCCAGCGAGCTGACGAACTCACGGTCGTGGGAGACGAAGATCAGCGTGCCTTCGTACATCTCCAGCGCCATGTTCAGCGATTCGATGGATTCCATATCCAGGTGGTTGGTCGGTTCGTCCATCACCAGAATATTCGGGCGCTGCATCATCAGCTTGCCGAACAGCATGCGGCCCTTCTCACCACCGGACAGCACCTTCACTTTTTTCTTGATGTCGTCCTGGCTGAACAGCAGACGGCCCAGCACGCTGCGCACCGCCTGCTCGTCGTCTTTTTCCTGCTTCCACTGGCTCATCCAGTCGAACACGCTCAGGGTGTCGTCGAACTCGTATTCGTGATCCTGCGCGTAGTAACCGATACGGGCGTTTTCTGACCACTTGACGGTGCCGCTGTCCGGCTGCGCGTCGCCCACCAGCGTTTTCAGCAGGGTGGTTTTACCGATGCCGTTGGCGCCCAGCACCGCGACCTTCTCGCCCACTTCCACCATCAGGTTCAGCTTGCTGAACAGCGGGCCTTCGTCGAAGCCCTTGGTGAGCGCTTCCACTTCCAGCGCGTTACGGAACAGCTTCTTGTCCTGCTCGAAGCGGATGAACGGGTTCTGGCGGCTGGAGGCTTTCACCTCTTCCAGTTGGATCTTGTCGATCTGGCGGGCGCGGGAAGTGGCCTGCTTAGATTTGGAGGCGTTGGCGCTGAAGCGGCTGACGAACGATTGCAGCTCGCTGATCTGCGCCTTCTTCTTGGCGTTGTCCGCCAGCAGACGCTCGCGCGCCTGGGTGGCGGCGGTCATGTATTCGTCGTAGTTGCCCGGATAAACGCGCAGTTCGCCGTAGTCCAGATCCGCCATGTGGGTGCAGACCATGTTCAGGAAGTGACGGTCGTGCGAAATGATGATCATGGTGCTGTTGCGCTCGTTGAGCACGTTTTCCAGCCAGCGAATGGTGTCGATGTCCAGGTTGTTGGTCGGTTCGTCGAGCAGCAGGATTTCCGGATCGGAGAACAGCGCCTGCGCCAGCAACACGCGCAGCTTCCAGCCCGGCGCGATTTCGCTCATCGGGCCGTAGTGCTGCTCCACCGGAATACCCACGCCGAGCAACAGTTCGCCGGCGCGCGCTTCGGCGCTGTAGCCGTCCATTTCGCCGTAGGCCACTTCCAGATCGGCCACTTTATAGCCGTCTTCTTCGCTCATCTCCGCCATGGCGTAGATGCGGTCGCGCTCTTCCTTCACCGCCCACAGTTCGGTGTGGCCCATGATCACGGTGTCCAGCACGCTGTACTGCTCGAAGGCGAACTGATCCTGACGCAGTTTACCCAGGCGCTCGTTCGGATCGAGGAACACGTTGCCGCCGCTCGGCGCCAGATCGCCGCCGAGGATTTTCATAAAGGTGGACTTGCCGCAGCCGTTGGCGCCGATCAGGCCGTAACGGTTGCCGCCGCCGAATTTGACAGAGATGTTTTCAAACAACGGCTTGCTGCCGAACTGCATGGTGATGTTGTTAGTGCTTAACACAGCGCTCGCTCTTTATACATAGGGAATGTGATTTGGCGCGCATTATGCCACAACGGGGTGCAGAGATCGCGGGAAGTTTCGGTGACATTTTGAGCGCCTGCGGCATCCTATCCTTTTCGCAGGCGGCATAGTTGAATTAACGCGGCGGGAACTTCGCGGCAATCATCGCCGCCGTCGGCTGCACGCCGCCCAGGCTCCATTGTTCGGGCGCATGTTCATCGATTCTGACCCAAACCGACTGCCTGAACGCCGGATCGCCTCGCCCTTCTATCTCCACCAACAGATCGGTAATGCGGGACAGCAATTCGCTTTTTTGCCGTTCATCCAGCATGCCTTTCACCGTTTGCACATTAACAAATGGCATTATACTCTCCTTGAATATAGATAAGTCTAAAAACAAGACTTAGACTAGCGAAGGAAAATGCCCATGTCAAAATCTCCCGATCTCCCTACCGTTTCTCTTGCCCTGTGCGGGCTGGCGCAGGCCGCGGACCTGCTTGGCGATCGCTGGACGTTGCTGATCCTGCGCGAATCATTCTACGGCGTTCGCCGTTTTGAAGAGCTGCGCGAGAATATCGGCGCTTCGCGCCAGGCGTTGAGCAACCGTCTGAATGCCATGGTAGAACAAGAACTGTTGGCCAAACGCGCTTACCGGGAGCCGGGCGAGCGCGAACGACATGAATATGTCTTGACGGACAAGGGGCGCAGCCTGGGGCCCATCCTGATTGCGCTGATGGCATGGGGCCACCGGCATATTCTGCATGACACCCCCCACGTTCAACTGGTGGATAAACACAGCGGGCTGCCGGTGCAGCTGGCATTTATCGATGCGCAGGCCCGCGTGGTGCCTGAAAACGCGCTGCAAATGTCGGCCGTTGAGCTCCCCCGGGCCTGACTTACCCATTCTGGTCTACGCTTGATACCAGACTGATTTAGGACAAGGATGCTGAACCATGCCACACCTCTATAACACCGCGCTGCTGATCGGCGCCGCGCTGAGCGCCATCGCCGCCCTGCTGCATATTTGGGTGATCGCCGCCGGGCCGCGCGGCTATCGGCTGTGCGGTGCCGGCGATCGCTTCATTAAGGCGGCGGAAGCGGGTAAAAAGTTCCCGGCCGTCGTCACCGCCGGTATCGCGCTGGTGCTGTTTATTTGGGCGCTGTATGCGCTATCCGGTGCGGGCCTGATCGCGCCGCTGCCGCTTCTGCGGCCCGCGCTGTTTATCATCACCTTTATCTACCTGCTGCGCGGCGTCGCCGGCCCTTTCGCCCTGCGCGATACCGGCCGCAGCCAACGCTTCATCGTCGTCAGCTCGCTGATTTGCCTCGGTTTCGGACTGGTGCATCTGCTGGGGATGATGCAGCGCTGGGGGGCGTTGGCGTAACGCCCTGTTGCTGCAATACGGCAATAAACGCCTGCGCTGCGGCGCTGCGGTAAGCGCCTTGGCGCTGCAGCAACACCGCCTGCCGGGCCGGCATGGCGTTGGCCAGCGCCACCTTTTTCAACTGCCGGTTCTCGCGCGCAATGGCGGCCGGCAACAGCGTGGCGAGCTGCCCCCGCCGCACGATCTCGACGATGGCACCCAGCGCATTGGCCTCCACCGCCACCAGCGGCCGGAAACCGAGCTGCGTGCAGTAGCGATCGATAAACTGGCGCGTGGCAAAATCGCCGCTCAGCAAGGCCAGCGGCAGATGTCGCCACTCCGCCAGCGTCAGCGGCCGACGCCGCGCAGCCAGGGGATGATCGGCGCCGACCATCAGCTCCAGCGTCTCGCTGAACAACGGCGTGGCTTCCACCTCCGCCGACTGCGCCATCTCGAAGGCAATCCCCAGATCCAACCTATCCTGCGCCAGCAACGCCTCGATCCGCTCTTGCGCCATCTCCTCAATGCTCAGCGTAATCCCCGGATAGCGGCGGTAGAACGCATCGATCGCCGGCCCCACCAGATAGGCGGTGAACGTCGGCGTCATCGCCAGCCGCAGATGGCCGCGCGCCAGCGTCGCCACGTCATGGATCGCCCGCGCGCCGGCGTCCAGATCCTGCAGCGCCAGCCGCGCATAGCGCATCCAGGCTTCACCGGCGTCGGTCAGCTGCACCCTTCTGCCGCTGCGATCGAACAGCGGCGCTCCCAGCGCATCCTCCAGCTGTTTGATCTGCTGCGACAAGGTCGGTTGCGAGACGTGCAGCGCTTCAGCGGCGCGGGTGAAACTGCCCTGTTCGGCCACGGCCAGAAAATAACGGATATGTCGCAGCAGCATAGCGCCCCAACTATTAGTAATACCTATAGCCATCATTATAAATGGGTCTTAGACCCTATAGCCAGAAGCGTTCATCATGCCGTCATCGCTTACCCCCCAGGGAGAAAAACAATGAAAGAGGTGATTGAGGGTTTCCTGAAGTTCCAGCGCGAAGCCTTTGTTGAACGCACGGCGCTGTTTCAGCGGCTGGCGACCCGCCAAAATCCGCGCACCCTGTTTATCTCGTGTTCCGACAGCCGCCTGGTGCCGGAGCTGGTCACCCAGCGCGAGCCGGGCGATCTGTTCGTGATCCGCAATGCCGGTAACATCGTGCCTTCTTTCGGCCCCGAACCCGGCGGGGTGACCGCCTCGGTCGAGTACGCGGTCGCCGCGCTGGGCGTGGAAGATATCGTGATCTGCGGCCATTCCGACTGCGGCGCGATGACCGCCATCGCCACCTGTCAGTGTCTGGATCACCTGCCGACGGTCGCCGGCTGGCTGCGTTACGCCGATTCCGCCAAGGCGGTCAATCAGGCTTATCCGCATGTCTCCGACGAGGCCCGGGTCGCGTCGATGGTGCGCGAGAACGTCATCGCCCAGCTCAACAACATCAAAACGCACCCTTCCGTCGCCCTGGCGCTGGATCAGGGCCGCCTGACGCTGCACGGCTGGGTCTATGACATCGCCAGCGGCGCTATCGAGGCGCTGGACGGCGAAACCCGCCGCTTCGTGCCGCTCGCCACCCATCCCGAGGTGACCGCCACGCCGGCGATCGTCCGTTTTTAAGCCAACAAAAGGAGCCAACATGACACACTCTCTGCATAACGCCGCCCCGCGCGAAGCGCTCACCGACACCATCATGGCCGCCAAGATCCGCCATAACCTGACGTTCGAAGCGCTGGCCGAGGGCACCGGCCTCAGCCTGGCGTTTGTCACCGCCGCCCTGCTGGGGCAGCATGCGCTGCCGGAACCGGCAGCGCGCACCGTGGCGGCCAAGCTGGGGCTGGATGAAGAAGCGGTGCAGCTGCTGCAAACCATCCCGCTGCGCGGCAGCATTCCCGGCGGCGTGCCGACCGACCCGACCATTTATCGTTTCTATGAAATGCTGCAGGTCTACGGCTCCACGCTGAAAGCGCTGGTGCACGAGCAGTTTGGCGACGGCATCATCAGCGCCATCAACTTCAAGCTGGATATCAAGAAGGTCGCCGATCCGGACGGCGGCGAACGCGCGGTGATCACCCTGGACGGCAAATACCTGCCGACCAAGCCTTTCTGATTGGCCTTGCGCCGGCGGCCCGCGTCGCCGGCAAATTGACAGCCAACCGGCCATTGGCTACATTAACTGCGCTGAAACGCCGCCCTGGCGTTTTTCACTGCCCGAGGCCTGTATGTTGGAGATTGTAACCACCCGATAGTCGCTTCCTTGCCGTATGGCGAGGGACTCTGACGTATCCGACGCGCGTTTGCGCGGGGATGCGCGTATCTGGGGTTATTACAGGATCTCCCAACATGAACATTTCCAAAGCGGAACAACGCGTGCTGCACGTGTTGGCCAAAGGCGGCTATATCGCCTTCACCCGCAACGACGCCGGTCGCGTCACCCACGTCGAATGCTACACCCGCGAAGGGCTCGGCCTGGCCGACTGCTCGCTGGCCGTTTTCACCAAGCTCAAAACCAAACGCCTGATCCTCTCTCGCCAGGGGCGCCCTTATCGCGTCACCTTCGCCGGGCTCAAGGCCGTGCGGGCGCAGCTGGACAACCGTTAATCATCGATACCGGCCGGGCAGGCAGTCCGGTCGGTTCAGCGTTTTTAATCAGGATACAACCATGAACATCACGTTACGCCACGAAACGCCGGCCGACGTCGGCGCCATCACCACCCTGACCGCCGCCGCGTTCCTGCACGCCGAACACAGCAGCCACACCGAACAGTTTATCGTCAATGCGCTGCGCGCGGCGGGAGCCCTCACTCTGTCGCTGGTCGCCGAGCAAAATGGCACACCGATCGGGCACGCGTCCGTCTCGCCGGTCGTGCTCAGCAACGGCGCCGCCGGGTGGTACGGGCTGGCGCCGGTGTCGGTGCTGCCGGCCTGTCAGAACTTGGGGATCGGCAGCCGGCTGATCCGCCAGCTATTGGCCGAACTGCAGGAACGCGGCGCCGCAGGCTGCGTGGTGCTGGGCGATCCGAACTATTACGGCCGTTTCGGCTTCCAGGCGCAAAGCGCGCTGACCCTGCCGGGCGTGCCGCAAGACTACTTCCGCGCCATCGCCTTCCAGGGCGCGCTGCCGTGCGCGGAGGTCGCCTTCCACAACGCGTTTAACGCCGAAGCCTAACCCTGTTGCCGGCGCCGTCATGGCGCCGGTTTTCAGTCCCGTTCGCCATAACGCAAGACGGTCATTCCTTCCTCTTCCGCCGGGGGAACAAAGTACTGTGCCAGGCGTTCAAACTCCGCTTCGCTCAGTGTAAACGGGTGCTCGCCGCGCGCGTTTCTCAGCGTTATCCGGCTCAGGCACTGCGCATGGCTGGCGTCGAGAAAGTGCAGGCAGTGCGCGACGCCGGCCTCCTCCGCCAAGGCTTTGGCCCAGCGCCGCCTGTCCGGCGTATTCATCGGGAAATCGAGCGCCACGGACCAACCGCCGCGCAGCAGCTGAACGAGGTGCCCGCCCAGCGCCCGCCGTAACCGTTCGGAACAGCGCACGTAGTCTTGCAGGCTGGCCATCTCCTGTTCATATAGCGTCGCCAGCCACGCATCTTCGCTCAGCAACAGCGTTTGCGGTTGCTGCGCCAAACGCTGCGCCAGCGTCGATTTGCCTGCGCCGGCCTTGCCGCACATCAGGTGTAAAACTGCAGGGTAGGTTTTCATGCCGTTCTCCGGTCATTGCCGGAAGGGGATAAAAAAACCCGCCTTGCCGGCGGGTTTTTTATTGGCGACACACGCGCTATCCCACCACACGAAGCATGGTGATAATAATTTGCGCGAATGGGCGATAGGATCTTTTCATAACTAAGGAATATGACAACCGTGCGCCGTTGTCAATTCGCCGTCATCAATCCCTGTTCTCGCACAAACTCGGTGAATAAACTCACTTTCTGCTGCAGATGCCGGCGCGTCGGGTAAACCGCGAAGACCTGATGCACGTCGGCAATCTGTTCAGGGAACAGCCGCACCAGTCTGCCGGCGGCGATTTCGGGATCCGCCACGAACGACGGCAGCGAACCGATGCCCAGTCCCGCCATCAGCATATCCCGCAGCATCAGGCTGTTGTTGGCGATCAGCCGGGGAGTGAACGTCACGCTCAGGCTCTCCTCGCCGGCGGTGAACTGCCACTGCCCCGGCTTTTCCGCCAGGGAATAGGCCAGACAGCTGTGTCGCGGCAATTCATTGGGCGTTTGCGGCACGCCGTGCTGCGCCAAATAGCCGGGCGCGGCGCAAATTCGCTGGTGCACGTCACCCAGCGCCCGGGCGCTGAGGGAAGAGTCCGGCAGCCGTCGGCGAATGCGCAAGGAAATATCGAAACCAGCCGCCACTACGTCCAATACCCTGTCGTCCAGCGTCAGTTCCACCTGCAACTGCGGGTAACGTTGCATAAACAGCGGCAACAGCGGCGACAGCACCGTCAGGCCGAATGAGAGCGGCGCATTGACCCGCAGCGTGCCGGAGACCTGCTGCGCGCTGGCGGCAACCGTCTGTTCCAGCGCGTCGAACTCGCCGAGCAACCGACAGGCTTCCTGGTAATAGATCTGCCCGGCTTCGGTCAGGCTCATGCTGCGGGTGGTGCGCACGAGCAACAGCGTCCCCAACCGGCTTTCCAACTGCTTAATCTGCTTGCTCAACGCCGCCGGGGTGATCGCCAGATCCTCCGCCGCCTTATAGAAACTGTTGCGCTCAACCACGCGGCGAAAGGCGCGCATCGTCAGTAGCACGTCCATATTATGTCCTGATAGTTAATTATAAATTCAATAAAACACAGATTATTAACCCCAACAACCTAAGTAGACTTTATCCAACCGCTTCCCTGAGTGGTAAGTGAATTTAATCTACTGATAATAATGGAGTTAATAATGAAAAAGACCCTGTTCGCCCTGATGCTCGGCCTGAGCGCCGCCACCGCCACCGCCCCCGTCGCCGCGCTGGCGCAATCCCCCGCCGCCGATAGCCGCCAGGCGGGTTATGTGCAGCCGCTGACCGCCGACAACAGCCTGTTGCTGTTGGTCGATCTGCAGGACATGTTCGGCATGACCATTTCCTCTATCGATCAAACCAATCTGGTGAATAACGCCGCCGGCATCGCCAAGGCCGCCAAAGTGTTCAACGTGCCGACCATTCTGGCCTCGGCCAACGCCAAAAGCTTCGCCGGGCCGGTATTCCAGCAGGTGACGCAGGCACGCCCGGACCTGCAGGTGTACGACCGCACCGCCATCAACGTCTGGCAGGATCGGCGCGTGGTGGATCTGATCAAACAATCCGGCCGCAAGAAAATCATCATCGGCGGGCTGTGGACCGCCAGTTGCGTGATGTTGCCGGCGCTGTCCGCCCTGGGCGAGGGGTATGAGGTTTATATCCTGTCGGACGTCACCGGCGACATTACGCCAGACAGCCAAAACAACGCCATGCAGCGTCTGGTTCAGGCGGGCGCCACGCCCATCAACTGGGTAGCGTTGATGCTGGAATGGCAGCAGGACTGGAGCCGTAAAGCCACGGCGGGGGGCGTATTGCAGATCGCTCGCGACCACGGCGCCGCCTGGGGGATGGGCGCCAGCTACGCCGGGGCGATGAAGGTGGGCAGCGAGGCGAAATAGCCGGTGACAGCCCGCCGACGGCGGGCTTTTTCTCAGGTACGGTGATAACAACGGCTATCCTGCGGCGCCTGGTCGCGACTTTCCAGCCCGTAGTCCCGCACCACCTCCGCCACCCGCAGGCGATACTGCGCCAGCACCTCGCCACGGCCGCGCGCCTGCGCCGCCCGGTGCTGCTCGAGATTGCGCCACTGCTGCACCGCCGCCTCGTCGCGCCAGAAGGAGAGCGACAGCAGGCGCGCAGGATCGGCCAGGCTTTGAAAGCGCTCGATGGAAATGAATCCGTCGATCTGCGCCAGCAGCGGCTTCAGCTCCGCCGCCAACGTCAGATAGGTATCGCGCTGCCCGTCGGCAGCCTGCAGTTCAAACATCACGGCAATCATCCTCGTCTCCTCTCAACGGTAAAATTCCGGCACGCGCGCATTGAGCGAACGGCGCCACTGCACCGATTTCAGCGCCCGCTCATCAATATCCAGCGGACACGGGCGCACAGCACCAGAATGCGATAGCCACAGGCTAGCGATGGACGCGCCGTCATACTTCGTCTAACCTCGAAGTATGCATAACATCGAGATAGAAGATCGTTTAGCGGCGCTGAGCGCCGCCATCGCCGACCGCACCCGGGCGCGCATGCTGTGCCTGTTGATGGACGGGCGCGCCTACACCGCCACCGAGCTCAGCGCGGCGGTCGAGGTCGCCCCGTCTACCGCCAGCGCACATCTGGCGAAGCTGCTGGAGCAGCGGCTGATTGCCTGCGTCAAACAGGGGCGCTATCGCTATTTTCGGCTGGCCGGGCAACCGGTGGCCGCAGCGCTGGAGGGTCTGATGGCGCTGGCGGGCGCGCCGCGCCCGTCGGTGAAAAGCAGCACGCCCACCTCGCTGCAATATGCTCGCACCTGTTACGACCATATGGCGGGCGAGGTGGCGGTGAAGCTGCACGATCGGCTGCATGCGCTGAACTGGCTGACCGGCGAAGAAGACTACCGGTTAAGCGACATCGGTCAGGCCGCGCTGGCTCGGCTGGGCGTCGATTGCTCCCCCGCTCCCACCCGCCGCCGCTTCGCCTGCGGCTGCCTGGACTGGAGCGAACGCCGCTCTCACCTCGGTGGCGCGCTGGGCGCCGCGCTGTTAGCCGCCTTTATCCAACGCGGCTGGATCGTCCGCCGGCTCGACAGCCGCGAACTGCAGCTGCCCCCCGCCGGTAAAAAAGCGCTGGCCGCACATTTTGACCTCACGGTGTAACCCGGCGGCGGGGTAGTTTTACTGCAATACTCAAGGGGTACGCTTAAGCGACCCCGCCAACCCGAGGAGTTTCCATGCTCGATTCCACCCAATTCCCGATCGTCAAACGCTGGCCGGCTCAGCACCCGGAACGGCTGCAGCTCTACTCTCTGCCGACGCCGAACGGCGTCAAAGTGTCCATCATGCTGGAAGAGATCGGCCAGCCTTATGAAGCGCACCTGATCGACATCGGCAACAACGAGACCTGGACGCCGGAATTCCTGGCGCTGAACCCGAACGGCAAGATCCCGGCGATCATCGATCCCGACGGCCCCGGCGGCCGGCCGCTGCCGCTGTTCGAATCCGGCGCCATTCTGCTCTACCTGGCGGAAAAGAGCGGCCGTTTCCTGCCGCAGGATCCGGCGCAGCGTTATGAGACCATTCAGTGGGTGTTCTTCCAGATGGCCGCCGTCGGCCCAATGTTCGGCCAGCTCGGTTTCTTCCACAAGTTTGCCGGACGCGAATATGAAGACAAGCGGCCGCTGGAGCGTTACAAAAACGAATCGAAACGTCTGCTCGGCGTATTGGAAACGCGCCTTGAAGGCCGCGACTGGATCATGGGCGCGGACTACACCATCGCCGATATCTCGCTGCTGGGCTGGGTGCGTAACCTGATCGGCTTCTATGAGGCGCGCGAGCTGGTGGCGTTCGACAGTTTCCCGCGCGTCGCGCAGTGGCTGGAGCGCGGTTTGGCGCGGCCGGCGGTGCAGCGCGGGCTGGCTATCCCGGCGCGCGCGGCCTGATCGTCAAACGGGATGGCCGCCGGGCCGTCCCGTCTTTCATTGTCATAAAATTGTCATCCCTCTGCTCTACTCTCCTTTCGTAACAATTTGATGTTATTTACATTGTTGTATTACGACAAGGAGCTTACCCCATGCAACCTGCTGTATCTCTGATCGCCGGCGCCGTGCTGTCCGCCCTGCTCTGTTCCTCCGCCATCGCGGCGGAAACCTCGGCCAATGCCGATGGCCTGACCGAGCGCGCCGCGCGCGGCAACCTCGCCGAACCGGGCGGCGCCCGTCGTCTGGCCGGCGATCAGACCGCCGCGCTGAAGGCGTCGCTGTCGGACAAAACGGCGAAAAACGTGATTCTGCTGATCGGCGACGGCATGGGGGATTCCGAGATCACCGCCGCGCGCAACTACGCTGAAGGCGCAGGCGGTTACTTCAAGGGCATCGACGCTCTGCCGCTGACCGGGCAATACACCCACTACTCGCTGGACAAGAAAACCCACAAGCCGGATTACGTGACCGATTCCGCCGCCTCCGCCACCGCCTGGGCCACCGGGGTGAAAACCTATAACGGCGCGCTCGGCGTGGACGTGAACGGCAAAGATCAGCCGACGCTGCTGGAGATCGCCAAGGCGGCCGGCAAGGCCACCGGCAACGTCTCCACCGCCGAGTTGCAAGACGCTACGCCGGCGGCGCTGGTGTCGCACGTCACCTCGCGCAAATGCTACGGCCCGGAGGAAACCAGCGAGAAATGCGCCGCTAACGCGCTGGAAAACGGTGGCCGCGGCTCCATCACCGAGCAGTTGCTGAAAACCCGCGCCGACGTCACGCTGGGCGGCGGCGCAAAGTCCTTCAACCAGCTGGCGAAAAGCGGCGAATGGCAAGGAAAATCGCTGAAAGATCAGGCGGCAGCGCAGGGTTACCAGTGGGTGAGCAACGCGGATGAGCTGCAGGCCGTTACGCTGGCCAACCAGCAAAAACCGCTGCTGGGTCTGTTCGCCGACGGCAACATGCCGGTGCGCTGGCTGGGGCCGAAAGCCAGCTATCACGGCAACCTCGACAAGCCGGCGGTAACCTGCGAAAACAACCCGGCGCGCACCGCGGCCACGCCAACGCTGGCGGCGATGACCGAAAAAGCGATCGCGCTGTTGAAAGATAACCCGAACGGCTTCTTCCTGCAGGTAGAGGGCGCGTCGATCGATAAGCAGGATCACGCCGCTAACCCGTGCGGGCAGATTGGTGAAACCGTCGATCTGGACGAAGCCGTGCAAAAAGCGCTGGCCTTCGCCCGCGCCGACGGCAACACGCTGGTGATCGTCACCGCCGACCATGCGCACGCCAGCCAGATCGTCGCCGCCGACGCCAAAGCGCCGGGCCTGACCCAGATGCTGACCACCAAAGACGGCGCGCCGATGACCCTCAGCTACGGCAACTCGGAAGAAGAGTCGCAGGGGCACACCGGCACCCAATTGCGCGTCGCGGCCTACGGCCCGCACGCCGCCAACGTGGTGGGATTGACCGATCAGACCGATCTGTTCTTCACCATGCGCGATGCGATGGGCATCAAATAACCGCCTTCTGCACGATGGCCGCCCGCAACGGCGGCCATTTATTATTGGTTACCGATAGGTATTTGCAATTTAACCGCAATTATTGTGTGATAACGAAATAACGTTTAATTGCGCGACAATTAACCCCCGGAAATAACGCGGTTATACAGCATCTCCTCCCTCTTTGTTTATTACTGCGACAACAACCGGCCTATTTTTGCTTATATTCATTTTTTTTAGTTACAAAAGTAGTTTTTAACATTCTCGCAAACAATAATACCCCGCCAGTAACGTGAACCGATCAATTTGCACCCGGACGGCCTGCAATAGTTCACTTTTCGTTAAAAACCCTATTAACAAAAAGGCATTATTGCTGCCTATCGGCTCACGCCGGGCGGTCGGCTTCATTATTTCCAGGGTAACTCCCGCTAAATTCTTTCACCTGCAATGAGTAGAATTTACACACAAGAGATTTAATTCAATGAGAAAATTACTCGTCCTGATTTTCAGTCTCAGCCTGTTTGGCGTTACGCAACAGGCGGCGGCTGAAGAGAAGAATAAAACCGTCGACGTGGTGTTGATCGGCGGCGGCATCATGAGCGCCACCTTGGGTACCTATCTGCATGAGCTGGAGCCGACCTGGACCATCGACATGTACGAGCGCATGAACGGCGTGGCGGAAGAGAGCTCCAATGGCTGGAACAACGCCGGTACCGGCCACTCCGCCTTCAGCGAAATGAACTACACGCCGGAAAAAGCCGATGGCACCATCGACATCAGCAAGGCGGTGAAGGTCAACGAGTCTTTCGAAATCTCCCGTCAGTTCTGGTCTTATCAGGTGAAAAACAATGTCCTGAAAGATCCGAAATCCTTCATTAACAGCGTGCCGCACATGAGTTTCGTGTGGGGCGACGACAACGTCAACTTCCTGCGTAAACGCTACGCGGCGCTGCAGCACAGCACCCTGTTCCGCGGCATGGAATACTCCGAAGACCCTGCGCAAATCAAACAGTGGGCGCCACTGGTGATGAACGGCCGCGATCCGGCGCAGAAAATCGCCGCGACCCGCATGCCGTTGGGCACCGACGTTAACTTCGGCGTGATCACCCACCAGTTGGTTGACGCACTGAGCGCCAGCGACAAGTTCAAGCTGAACCTGAGCCACGAAGTGCGCGACATCAAGCGCAACGCCGACCAGACCTGGAGCGTAACCGTTGCCGATCTGAACCGCGACGGTAAAGAAACCACCGTTAACGCCAAGTTCGTGTTCATCGGTGCAGGCGGCGCGTCCCTGACCCTGCTGCAGAAATCCGGCATCCCTGAGGCCGACGGTTACGGCGGCTTCCCGGTCGGCGGCCAGTTCCTGGTCACCACCAACCCGGAGATCGCCAACCAGCACCTGGCCAAAGTGTATGGCCTGGCCAGCGTAGGTTCGCCGCCGATGTCCGTGCCGCACCTGGATACCCGCATGCTGGACGGCAAGCGCGTGCTGCTGTTCGGGCCGTTCGCCACCTTCTCCAGCAAGTTCCTGAAGAACGGTTCGCTGTTTGATCTGCTGCACTCGCTGAGCACCTCGAACCTGATGCCGATGACCCACGTCGGTCTGGATAACTTCGATCTGGTGAAATATCTGGTCGGCCAGCTGATGATGAACGACGACGATCGCTTCGCCGCATTGAAAGAGTACTTCCCGGACGCCAAGCAGGAAGACTGGAAGCTGTGGACCGCAGGCCAGCGCGTACAGATCATCAAGAAAGACGCGGATAAAGGCGGCGTGCTGCAGTTCGGCACCGAAGTCGTCAGCTCTGAAGACGGCAGCATCGCCGCTCTGCTGGGCGCTTCGCCGGGCGCTTCCACCGCTGCGCCAATCATGCTGCACCTGATGGAAACCGTGTTCAAAGACAAAGTGGCGACGCCGGAATGGCAGAGCAAGCTGAAAGAGATCATCCCGTCCTACGGCCACAAGCTGAACGGCGATATCGAGATGACCAACAAGATCCGCGGTTACACCAGCAGCGTGCTGGGTCTGAACTACATTGAAGTGAAACCGGAAACTAACTGATTTTCCGTCACTTCCTACTGAAAAGGCCGCTTTATGCGGCCTTTCTTTTATTCCCCTGCCGTTCAAAGAGCATTTTTGGCCACCTTTTTATCCCCGGCTTACCCTTGCGTAACGGCGTAGTCACGCCTATTATCAAAGCATATTCTTGGATAATTAAGCTAAGTCACTGTGACCTGAATGTCGTTTTTGCGGGAGAACTAAAACCATGGATCGCGTCAATATCATTCACGATTTACTAGACTGGATTGAAACTCATCTGGATCAGCCGCTGCTGCTGGATAACGTCGCCGCCAAGTCGGGCTACTCCAAATGGCACCTGCAGCGCATGTTCCGCAGCACCACCGGCCACGCGCTCGGCAGCTATATCCGCGAGCGGCGCCTGTCGCAGGCGGCGCAGGCGTTGCGCTCCACCCCACGCCCGATCCTGGATATCGCCCTGCAATACCATTTCGACTCTCAGCCTTCGTTCTCGCGCGCCTTCAAGAAACAGTTCGGCAAAACCCCGGCAGTGTATCGCCGCACCACCCGCTGGGACGTCGCAGAATGGCCGGCGCAGCCGATAGAAATGCAGGCCGAACCGCGCCATGATGCCCCCACGCTGCCCCGTTGGTACGCCGGCAAACCGCCGGAAGGCGTTTGCACCAGCTGGATGGGGCTGCGTTAATCAGCGCGGTATAAGGCACAAAAAAGGGTTCAGTTCGCGAGAACTGAACCCTTTCTTTTATTGACCAGGCACCGAATTATTTGAAGGTGACGTCAATATTCGCCGATGCGCTGAACGGCCCCACTTTCGGGTTGGTGCTCAACCATTTCAGGCTGGCCATAAAGTTCTTTTCAACGATGGTGCCGTTGACCAGGCCCAGATCGACCGGGCTGTTCATCATGATCGGCGTATTTGGCGTCGCCGCCTGCGAGATCAAAATACCGAAGCCGCTGTCGCTGGTCGGCAGGATCACGCTGTTATCCTGCAGCGGATAAGTACTGCTGAAGCTGGCCTGCAGCGTCTCCCCCTGGCAGTCCTGTCCGGTCGTCGGATCGGACATATTGGCGGCAACCGAGAATGGCACCTGTTTCTCGATTTTGCCCACCACCGCATTCTGACGCGGGATAGTGCCGAAATTCACCGTCGAGCCGTTGTTGGCCACCACGGTGATTTTCGGGTTGCAGGAAATAAACTGAATATTGCCCAGCCCGGAAATGTAGGCGTTAAAGTTGCTGTTCGGCGTGCCGTTCAAGCCGCCGACGCCATCAACCTGAAATACCGAGTACGAGTTGTTGTCGTTGATCTTGCCGCCGGCCGGCGGCGCCTTGCCGGTTGCTTTAATATAGATGGCGTAAGACACGGTTACCGTCAGCGATCTGGCCGGAGACAAACAGCGGTTGCCCGAACGGCGGCATTCCGTGCCGGGACCGACGTCCTGACGTGCGCCTTTAGTCGGCTTGACATCGATCCCCTGATAAGTGACACCCACTTCGATCGAATTATGGATCTGACTCATCCGGGACTGCGGATCCCAGTACAGGTAGGCATTTTCCCCTTTCGGGTTGTTCCAGTCATCCGTACATTGGAAGGTCGAGGTAAAGGTCTGCGAACGCCACAGCAACGCGCCCGGCGCGGTATTGGCGGTCGACACCTTGATGGCTTTATCCAGCACGATATCCTGGCGAATGCTGCCGTTCTGCTTACACGACAGCGCATAGCTGCTCTGCGAAAACGCGCCCAGCGTGACCAGCAGCCCAGCCGCCAACCCGAGATTCTTATGCTTTAACAAAGAAGACATATCCTTTCCTTTTACGGTTTTCCGCAGGTCAGCGAAAGTTCCTGATAACCCATCAACTGTTCGGTCGCCGCTTTCAATTCCGGCACCACCAGTGAGCAGCTTTCGCCCGCGTCGTTGCCCCATTTCACCAGCAGACGATCCCCTGCGGAGGCACCTGAGATATAAATATCGCCGTTGGTACCGACAGTACCGTTGTTCTTGCCGTCCGCACTGAAGACGTTGGCGCCAATCGGCGGTACGCTGCCGTCGGCCATCTTGCTGTGTACCAACAGGCTTTGGCCCGTGTGCGTTTCAAACTTCACGCGGGTGATTGCGCCGTAAGTCGGCACCACGTCTCTTGCCGCCATCGGGATATCCAGGCCGTTGCCGATATCTTCGGTGCGCAACGCCACGCGGTTATGGCGGTATGGCGACGCAGAGGTCATCACCGCGTAACCGAAGCGGTCGATGGCGACGCCGGGTTGGTTTTCGATACGAACGCCCTTGGCGTCTTTGGCTTCCACCAGCACAAACGTATTCTGCAGCGGCTGGGTCAACGTCACGCCGCCGGAGTGTGCGACGATACCGCCCGCCACGCCCAACGAAGACTGCTGATAATCTTTGCTGTAGCTATAACCGGCATTGATGGTCCCCATGCTGCCCTGATAACCGACGTTGGCCGAGCTGGTTTGGCCCGAATAACGATCATGGCCGCTTTGCACCGCATAGTTCAAGCGGTTGTCATCCAGCGCGGTGCCGCTCAGGCCGGCGCTGTAGGTGTTGCCGCTCTGCTTGCTGTGGCCGGCGTTGAAGCTGGCGGTCATGTCCGACGAATCCTTGCTGAAGAAGCTGAACGGAATCGATACGGTCAGGTTGACGCTGCGGTCTTTATAGCCGTAGTTGCTGCGGCTGTCCTGATAAAAGACGCCATAGCTGATATTTTTATAGCTGCTGTTAAAACCGGTTTGTACGGTGCGGTCTTCGCCGGATCCGCCCCAGTAAGACTGGTTGCTGAGGTTGGCGTACAGCGTCGAATTACCGGCGATGCGCTGGTTGACAGACAGCTCAACGCGCTGGCGTTTGTTGTTGAAACGGCTGGTGTAATAGCTGCGGCGGCGAGATTCCGCCCAGTCCGGCACGCCCAGGTTGCGATCGTTTTGATCGTAGTAATCGTTACGGTAATAACCGTTCTCATAGCGTTCGCGCTCGGCAACCGCATCGGAGAAATCATAATAACCGGAGGTCGAGTAACGGTAACCGGCAATGCGGAATTCCGTCCCCCAATCGTTGAGCGACTTGGAATACAGGAAACGGAAACTCTCCCCCTGCTTGTCATCGCCGTTCACCAGGTTGGTGTCGGAATAGGACATATCAAAAGAGACAGCCCCCCAGTTCCCCAGGTTTTTACCGAGGCCCACGACCGCTGAACGGTAGTTTTCCGCCACCAGCACGCCACCGTAAGGCGTGATGTCATACGCCATACCATGCGACAAGGTGCCTTGGACAAACTTGGGCTGATAGCGGCTGGTGCCGTCGTGGTATTTACCGGCGGTCAGCTGATAGTTCCAAATCCCTTCGCGCAGCATGTTCGGCACCGAGGAGAACGGCACGACGAAAGAGGTTCTCGAACCGTTGGCTTCGATAACCGTCACGTCCAGGTTACCGCTCAGGGTGCTTGGGAAAATGTCCGTCAGTGCAAACGGCCCTGGCGGCACGTTGGTGCTGTAAATGGTATAGCCGTTCTGACGCACTTCAACGCGCGCGTTGGTCGTCGCCACACCGCGCACCACCGGCGCATAGCCGCGCTGGCTTTCCGGCAGCATGTCGTCGGCGCTGGACATCTGCACACCGCGGAACTGAATGCTGTCGAACACATTGTTATTGGTGTTGGTCTGGCCGATCACCAGACGGCTGCGCAGAGAAACGATGTCCGTTTCCGCCCAGCTGGAAATGTTCTTCCAATGCGTACCGGCGCCCGACTGTTGGTTCAACGTCGAGTTGTTGCGCAGGCGCCAATCGCCAATATTGAGGCCATTGTTAAGGCTCAGGAAGTAATAGTCGGAAGTCTTGTCGTTCTGGTTGTTGCCGTAGCGGTTATGAGTGCCGCTAAAGTTATAGTTAACAAAGCCGGCATTGATGCCGCGATCGTAAACTTTCGGCGAAATGGCACCTTGCGGGCGCGGGATCAGAAACACCTGCGGCACTTCCAGATCCATACGCTGTACGGCGGCGTCATAGCTCAGCTTGGCGCCGGAGATCTGTTGTGGCAATGCGTAGCATTGCGCGGCACCGGCGGTGGTCAGATCGCCGGGCAGCTTTACGCCGTAATCCTGATAGTCCGCGGCCGTCAGGCACGGCGCTACCGGAGAGTCTTTGGATTCTTTCTTGAATTCGATTTCGCGGTGATCGATACGCTGCCCGTTGAGATAGATATCAAACGGATATTTACCCGGCAGAATGTCATCCCCGCTGGCCAACGACGCCACCTGGGCGATATTGTCATCGCCATGGATGAAGGAGGTGTTGAACTGCTCCTCCGCCATGGCCATATGTGAGAATGAAAAAGGCACAGCAGAAAAATAAATTACACCATTAATCAGCTTCACCAAACGTTTTGGCGCGAGGGTTGTTATTCTTTTGTGTGCCATTTCTTTCATTCCTTGAAGTGCTTCAAATCAATTCAGTGCGACGTTTTTAATCTCGGTGTGACCGCCATAGTCGTTGATATAGGTAAACGACATATTGTTGGCTGATTGCGCCCCCTGAGGCAGGGAAATACGCAGGCTGTCGTGTGGCTTGACCATGTCGGCGTTCACTTTCCAGCTCTTGCCGCCGCTCTTCAGGTTCAAGACGCCCAGCGTGACGAACAGCGGGCCATCGTTAGTCACGACTAAATTGCCGCCCTGGCGCTTCCACTTCAGCGCTTCCGCCTGCTGTTGCAGGTTGGTTTTCAACGAATCCGGGCGATAGAACAGTTTGATACGAGTACGGATCGCCACCTGCAGCACGTTATCTTGCTTAGGCGTTGGCGGAATTTCCTGTACGTTGACCCAGAGCAGAGATTCTCTGTCCTGCGGCAAACCGCTGCCGGAATAGATAAAACGCAAAATGGCGTCTTTCTTGGCAGCCAGCTTCAAAATGGGTGGCGTCACCACGATCGGCAAATTCTTAGGCATCTGGCTTGCATCGCCAGTATCCAGCCAGGTTTGCACCATGTAGGTATCGTCGCTGTCATTGCTGATTGAGAGCGATGCGGATTTACTTGCACTGTTATAGATGACACGCGTCGCATCAACCTGAATGCCGGCAAAGGCATTAACAGAGAATGCGAATAAAATACCAGTCAGAATTTTTTTCATCGGAATGTCTCAACTCTCAAAATTTAGCCATCCTTGGCCAATAACTCTATCTATCCTGCCAGCGAATTATTTGTATTCGATGGTGAAGGTAGCGTTAGAGTTTGCCTGACCGGCAGTTACCAGATCCTGGAAGGATTTGTAACGAGCGCGCAGGTTGAAAGTCGCAGCGCCTGGGTTATCGCCATCAGCAGCAACAGTTACGGTAGCTGGGGTAGCCACTTCCTGAGAGATTGGCAGAGTAGAACCGTTGTTATCCAGAATTTCAACGCCAACGCCAGTCGCGCCGCCAGTTACAGCCAACAGCTCTGGGTGGCCGGCTGGGGTGTTACCGTCGAAACGCAGGGTGTAGTTACCCGCTTCACATTTCTCCAGGCTGATATCGAAAGCTTTAGCACCGCTGGTAGAACCGGCAGTTGGGAAAGCGGTGGTAGGATATTTACCCAGGTAAACTTCTTTATTCTGGTCTTTATCAACAACTTTACAGGTGGACTGTACAATTTCACCGGTGAATTTAACGTTGCCGTTTGCTGCCATTGCGTTGGAAGCAGTTGCAGACAATACCAGGGCAGCCAAAGGCAATAATACTTTTTTCATTTCCAGCTCCATAGAACAATAAAATAATCGATTCAGTGGCGGGCTTATATATATATTGCCGCCACTGAGCATACACTCAGCGATAGCACTCCCTTGCTGAAAAGGAGCGTTGCCTCGATGAACTCATTGCCGGACGAAATATAGACTAAGCATATTCTTAATGTTAAATCGTTTAAAACATTCATAAGCCCCCTCTTGATAGGAATAAACTATCGGCGGATACCTATCGATCGATGTTGACGATTCATATGAATAGGAATAATCTGTGTTTGGGAAAGCTGCAGAGTTCAAGATTTTGCGTTAAGGCCTGAAAATCAGAATATTATCCCGAATATTTACATTTAGTAACAGATTGCGACGTTTGGACTTTGGCACGAATTACGCGTTTAATGGTCTGTCGACACGTTTCGGCCATCCTGACGCTTTAAATAAGAAATTTACCAATAAACCTGGAGTAACTTTCTTTTTAATCATTTAAAATCAACAAGTTAAATATCAATCCAAGGATTGGGAAATGAGCGGTTCTTTCAGAGAGAAAAATAACGGCATTAATTATGTTTTTCAGCCAATGTTCGCGAAATCGGGACAATTGCTGGCCGTTGAATGTCTGTCTCGCTTTACATTTAATAGCGAATATGCCCATTTTTCTCCTGAACAGTTCTTTCGTCACGCCGACAGCGCCACCCGGATTGAGATTTTGATGGATCAGATCAATCTGATCGATAAATACAAACACTGGTTTCATGAAAACCAAGTGATAGCCACTTTGAATGTTGACGATTATTCCCTGCAATCGCTGGCGAATAGTCACTTTGCCGAAAGAATTAATGCCCTGCGCTGTATTCATTTTGAGATCAGCGAGAATTCAACCCGGCTGGTGAAAGATCGCGTGCACGGCGATCCGTCATTGAATAGTTATTCATTTTGGCTCGATGATTTTGGTTCTGGCTATGCGGGTTTTTCCGCGTTGTACAACAGCCAGTTCCGCTTCGTTAAGCTCGATCGTTTTCTGCTCTGGGACTTTATGAAAAAGTCCGGCGGCGAGGGCTTGATGCGCGCGTTACTGCGCTTCTTTTACCTTAATCATTACAAGGTAATTATCGAAGGAGTTGAAACTCCCGAACACAAGAAATGGCTGGATGAAATGCCATATTACGCACTGCAGGGAAAGCTGTGGAAGGAATCCAGCATCAAGGATTTGAACTCGCTTCTTACAGCTGAATACTTTTAACTCGGTATTGGTGTTTGCCCTATGTCTAAAAACAACGTTCTTGTGATTAGTGAGTGTAAGTACAGCTATGTTGGCCTGTCGGTGCTGCTGAAGAAACATTACGGCGCCTACGATATCCGCCTGTTTTCTGATTTCATGCACGGCGGCGCTAAAGCAGAGAAGATCACCAAGCACGATATCGCGCTGATTTTCACCTCGCAAAACCTGGAACAGAGCGTCAACGTGATCGAAAGCCTGGTGTCCCTGCACCAGCAATACAACAGCAAGACGCGCCTGCTGGTGTTCTATGACGACGAGCGCGTCGTGAAACTGCTGTCGATCCTGGGGATTTCCGTTGAATTGGTCTCTACCCGCATTCCGCTTTATTCGCTGCAGGAAAAAATCCAGCGGCTGCTGGAAAGCAAAGAACCGGGCGGCATCAGAGTGCAGAAAACCCGCGAGCTTAGCCCGGCGGAAAGCGACGTGATCTTCAATCTGCTGCGCGGCGACAGCCTGCTGCACATTGCGGAAAAGCGCGGCACGCACCCGAAAACCATCTTCTCGCAAAAATACAGCGCGATGAAAAAGCTGCGGCTGCGCAGCATGAGCACCATCTTCGTCGCCGGCAAATAAACATCTTGGCTTGTTGCGCGGCACGCCGCGCGGCAACCCCTCCCTTCCGCCAGGTTAAATTAATGTAACAACCGGCGACAAAGCAGCAACAGACACACAACATCCTCTCCTGTTGGTTACGATTTGCACACGGATTATCCGTGAGTCATGTCGTGTGGATTAAAATAAACATCAGGAGATGTTATGAAGTCGTCCTTATTCAGCCGCTATACCTGCTTTGTGCTGAGCATCTTGCTCACCCTGGTTTTCTTGATCATGATGCACAACCATCCCTGGTTCTGGCTGCCGGCCCTGGCCTGCGGTTGCCTGATGGTACTGGGTATCTACGATCTCACGCAGCAGCGCCACGCCATCTGCCGCAACTACCCGATCATCGGCCGCCTGCGCTTCTTCTTCGAGTTCATCCGTCCGGAACTGCGCCAGTATTTCCTCGAGCAGGATAATGAAGAGATCCCGTTTTCGCGCACCCAGCGCACGCTGGTGTATCGCCGGGCGAAAAACGAGATGGGTGACAAACCGTTCGGCACCCTGCTGGACGTCTACCAAACCGGCTATGAGTGCATCGGCCACTCCATGCGGCCGGTGGAAGCCGCCGACCCAACCAGTTTCCGCATCACCATCGGCGGCGCCGATTGCCGCCAGCCCTACTCCGCGTCGATCTTCAACATTTCGGCCATGAGCTTCGGCGCGCTCTCCGCCAACGCCATCCGCGCGCTCAACCTCGGCGCGGCCAAGGGTAACTTCTACCACGACACCGGTGAGGGCAGCATCAGCCGCTATCACCGCGAAAACAACGGCGATCTGGTGTGGGAGCTGGGCAGCGGCTATTTCGGCTGCCGCACCGCCGACGGCCATTTCGATCCGCGCCGCTTTGCCGAACAGGCGCAAAGCCCGCAGGTGAAAATGATTGAAATCAAGCTCAGCCAGGGCGCTAAACCCGGCCACGGCGGCATTCTGCCGGCGAAGAAGGTAGATGCGGAAATCGCCGCCACCCGCGGCGTGCCGGAAGGCGTGGATTGCATCTCGCCGGCCTCGCACAGCGCCTTCACCACCCCGCTGGAAATGATGCAATTTATCCAACAGCTGCGCGAGCTGTCAGGCGGCAAACCGGTCGGTTTCAAGCTGTGCATCGGCCACCCGTGGGAGTTCGTCGCCATCGTCAAGGCGATGCTGCACACCCGCATCCTGCCGGATTTCATCGTGGTGGACGGCAAGGAGGGCGGCACTGGCGCCGCGCCGCTCGAACTCTCCAACTATATGGGCATGCCGCTGCGCGAAGGGCTGCTGTTCGTGCATAACACGCTGGTGGGCTGCGGCCTGCGCGACCAAATCAAGATTGGCGCCAGCGGCAAGATCATCAGCGCCTTTGACATCGCCAGCGTGCTGGTGCTCGGCGCCGACTGGGTGAATTCGGCGCGCGGCTTTATGTTCGCCGTAGGCTGCATCCAGTCGCAAAGCTGCCACACCAACCACTGCCCGACCGGCGTAGCGACGCAAGATCCGCTGCGGCAAAAGGCGCTGGTGGTGCCGAACAAGGCGGAACGCGTCTACCACTTCCATCAGAATACGGTGAAAGCGCTGGCGGACATGCTGGCGGCGGCCGGCGTCAGCCGCCCGGAGCAGCTGACCTCGCACCATATGCTGCGCCGCATCACGCCGACCGAGATCAAGGTATACGCCGATATCTATTATTACCTGGAGCCGGGCGCGCTGCTGCAGCCGGAGATCAAAAGCGAGTTCTACGCTCGCATGTGGCGCATGGCGACGCCCACCAGTTTCGATCAGGCGATCTCGCTGCCGGCGGCATGATGGGATAAGGGATAAAAGAGAGTTGCCCCCTCGCCTTGGGGAAGAGCATATGGAGAGGGGTTGCTTGCTACGGCGGCCCTCCCCCTCAACGGCGAGAGGGCGTGTCGGTTACTGCTTGCGCACCGGCGCATCGCCGGCGACGTAGTAGTCGGCAGTGCTGCGCGGCAGCGGCGCGCGCTGGCGAATGCGGTCGGCTAACTTCTCGGCGATCATGATGGTGGTGGCGTTCAGGTTGCCGGTGATGATCAGCGGCATGATTGACGCATCCACCACCCGCAATCCTTCCATGCCGTGCACCCGGCCCTGGCCGTCGACCACCGCCATCTCGTCTTCGCCCATCTTGCACGAGCAGGACGGGTGGAAGGCGGTTTCGGCGTGCTCACGCACGAAGGCGTCCAGCTGCTCGTCGGTCTGCACCTCCGGCCCTGGGCTGATCTCGCGGCCGCGGTATTCGTCCAGGGCCGGCTGCGCCATGATTTCGCGCGTGATGCGGATAGCGTCGCGGAACTCCTGCCAATCCTGTTCGGTCGACATGTAGTTGAACAGAATGCTCGGGTGCTGGCGCGGATCCTTCGACTTCACCTGCACCCGGCCGCGGCTCGGCGAACGCATCGAGCCGACGTGGGCCTGGAAGCCGTGCTCTTTCACCGCGTTGCTGCCGTTATAGTTAATCGCCACCGGCAGGAAGTGATACTGAATGTTCGGCCAGGCAAACTCTGCGCGGCTGCGGATGAAACCACCGGCCTCGAACTGGTTGCTGGCGCCGACGCCGGTGCCGTTGAACAGCCATTCCGCGCCGATCTTCGGCTGATTGAACCATTGCAACGCCGGGTACAGCGACACCGGTTTCTTGCAGGCGTACTGCAGGTACATCTCCAGGTGGTCCTGCAGGTTTTCCCCTACCCCCGGCAGATCGTGCACCACGTTGATGTCCAGACTTTTCAGCAGCGCCGCCGGGCCGACGCCCGAACGCTGCAGAATTTGCGGCGAGGCGATGGCGCCGGCGCACAGCAGCACTTCGCGGCGCGCTTTGGCATGGGTCAGCTGATTGCTGTCGCCCTGCAGATAGTTGACGCCCACTGCGCGCTTGCCGTCGAACACGATATGGTCGGTCAGCGCATGGGTGACGATCTTCAGGTTCGGCCGGGAACGCGCCTGATCCAGATAACCGCGGGCGGTGCTGGCGCGGCGCCCCTTCGGCGTCACGGTGCGATCCATCGGGCCGAAGCCTTCCTGCTGGTAACCGTTCAGATCGTCGGTGCGCGGATAGCCCGCCTGCACGCCGGCTTCCACCATGGCGTGGAACAGTTCGTTGTTACCGGCCTTCGGCGTGGTGACGCTCACCGGGCCATCACCGCCGTGGTAATCGTTCGGGCCGATATCGCGCGTTTCCGCCTTGCGGAAATACGGCAGACAGTCCAGATAGGTCCAGTCTTCCAGACCCGGCGCCTTGGCCCAGTTGTCGAAATCCATCGCGTTGCCGCGAATGTAACACATGCCGTTGATCAGGGACGAACCGCCCAGACCTTTGCCGCGGCCGCATTCCATCCGGCGGTTGTTCATGTGCGGCTCAGGATCGGTTTCATACGCCCAGTTATAGCGGCGGCCCTGCAGCGGAAACGCCAGCGCGGCCGGCATCTGGGTACGGAAATCCATCCGGTAATCCGGGCCGCCGGCTTCCAGCAGCAGGACGCTGACGTCGGCGTCTTCAGTCAATCGGGTGGCTAACACGTTGCCGGCGGAACCGGCACCGATAATGATGTAGTCAAATTCCATTCATTATCTCCTTACTTTATTGGCCTGCATGAGACGAAAACGCGAAACGCGGATCCGCAACAGGCGGTGTATTTGGCTCTCGGGGAGTGTCGGCCGCAGCCAACCCGGCTGCGGCTCGAAAGACGACGGGGATAGTTAAAATACCGAGGCGTATTCGCCCAGCTCAACCTGCACCGATTTGATCTGGGTGTAGTGCTCCAGCGTGGTCAGGCCGTTTTCGCGGCCGACGCCGGACTGCTTGTAACCGCCGACCGGCATTTCCGCCGCCGACTCGCCCCAGGTGTTGATCCAGCAAATGCCGGCTTCCAGCTGGTGGATCACGCGGTGCGCGCGGGCCAGATCGTGGGTCACCACGCCCGCGGCCAGGCCGAAGGTGGTGTCGTTGGCACGGCGCACCACTTCCTCTTCACTCTGGTAGCTGAGAATGCTCATCACCGGCCCGAAGATCTCTTCGCGCACGATTTCCATGTCGTCGCGGCAGTCGCTGAATACCGTCGGCGCCACGTAAGCGCCCTTGCCGAATTCACCGTGGGTGACGCGTTCGCCGCCGCACAGCAGGCGCGCGCCGCTGTTTTTGCCGCTCTCGATAAAGCGCAGCACCGATTCCATGTGCGCAAAGCTGACCAGCGGCCCGAAGTTGGTTTGCGGATCGGTCGGATCGCCGAGGCGAATGCGCTTCACGCGCTCGAGAATTTTCGCCTCAAACTGCGCCTGCAGCGTCGCCGGCACAAAGACGCGGGTGCCGTTGGTGCACACCTGGCCGGAACTGTAGAAGTTGGCCATCATGGCGATATCGGCGGCGCGATCCAGATCGGCGTCGTCGAAGATAATCAGCGGCGACTTGCCGCCCAGCTCCATGGTGACTTCCTTCAGCGTCGAACCCGACGCGTTGGCCATCACCTTCTTGCCGGTTTTCACCCCGCCGGTGAAAGAGACTTTGGCAATGCCCGGATGGTCGGTCAGATATTGCCCCACTTCCGCCCCGCTGCCGGTCACCACGTTGAACACGCCGTCCGGCAGGCCGGCTTCGGTGTAGATTTCCGCCAGCTTCAGCGCCGTCAGCGACGTGACTTCACTCGGTTTGAAAATCATCGCATTGCCCGCCGCCAGCGCCGGCGCGGACTTCCACAGCGCAATCTGAATCGGGTAGTTCCAGGCGCCGATGCCGGCCACCACGCCCAGCGGTTCGCGGCGGGTGTAGACGAACGAGGTATCGCGCAGCGGGATCTGCTCGCCTTCAATGGCCGGGATCAGGCCGGCGTAGTACTCCAGCACGTCGGCGCCGGTGACGATGTCCACCGCGGTGGTTTCCGACATCGCTTTACCGGTATCCAGCGTTTCCAGCGCCGCCAGCTCATCGTTGCGCTCGCGCAGAATATCCACCGCGCGACGCAGGATGCGCGAACGCGCCATCGCCGTCATCGCCGCCCACACCTTCTGCCCGCTGGCCGCGCTGGCCACCGCACGATCGACGTCTTCAGCGCCGGCGGACTGGACTTCAGCCAGAACTTCGCCGTTCGCCGGATTAATGGCGTTGAAGGTTTTTCCAGCGGTGCTGTCTACATAGGCGCCATGAATATAGAGCTTCTGCAAGCCAAAACGGGACATAGGATCTCCTTGAGTTATCCTCCGGGCGGCGTTTGCCCCCGGAGTTGGAACGTGATGTATTCGGTCGTGAGCGCCAGCGCCTGCGCCTGATTGAACGCGGAGCCGCGCAGCGCGCTGCGCAGCCACAGCCCATCGATCAGCGCCGCCAGCCCCTTGGCCGCCAACCGCGCCTGCGGCTGCGGCATGACGCGGCGAAACTCGGCGCACAGGTTGGAATAAAGCCGGCGGCCGTTCACCTGTTGCAGTCGGTTGAGCTGCGGCTGGTGCAGGCTGCTGGCCCAAAAGGCCAGCCAGGTCTTCATCGCCGCGCTGTTGATCTGGCTGTCGTCGAAGTTGCCGGCGACGATCGCCTGCAGCCGCGCCGCCGGGCTGTTATCGGTCAGCGCCTGCAACCGCAGCTTCACCGCCTCGCCCAGGTGGCTGATCAGATAGCGCATCGTGGCTTCCAGCAGGCCGTTCTTATCCTTGAAATAATGGCTGATGATGCCGTTGGAAACGCCGGCCCGCCGCGCGATCTGCGCGATGGTGGCGTCATGCATTCCCACTTCGTTTACCGCGGCGAGCGTGGCATCAATCAACTGCTGCCTTCTGATTGGCTGCATTCCTACCTTTGGCATATTTCGACTCTCACAAAACCGACTTCGGCCTTATCTCAGCGGGCAAATTTCACTGCCGTTTCGCCCGTGATTCAGGTCATCATGCGGACTATTAAACTTTTTTTTGATTGAACGTTCAATAAAAATTGCATATATTTTATTGCCGCCTGGTTAAAAATTTGTACTATCTGGTTGTGGAACTGGCTGATTTTTGTGAGGTAATTAACGAATCTGACCAAAATCAGTGGCTGTAAGCGGTTCCCACCGCGAAGCGCTCCGGTGCTTCGGCAACAGGCGAAAGCGGCGTTACTCAGGCCATTCCGATGGGGATGGTCGCCGCCTTCATTCGCCCGTTTTTCGGCGGCGCCAACGCGCCCCGAAATGCGGAGCGGCACGATTTTACTCAGTTCAGAGGATGACGATGACAACACGCGAAACCTCCTCCAAACCGCAGCAGGACCGCCTCAACCCTGTGGTTTTCTTCACCTCGGCGGGGCTGATCCTGGCCTTCTCGCTGATGACCATCTTTTTCACCGACTTCTCCGGGCAGTGGATCACCCGCACGCTGAATTGGGTGTCGACCACCTTCGGTTGGTACTACCTGCTGGCGGCGACGCTGTACATCGTGTTCGTGGTGTTTATCGCCGCCTCGCGCTTCGGTTCCATCAAGCTCGGGCCGGAGCAGTCCAAGCCGGAGTTCAGCCTGATGAGCTGGGCGGCGATGCTGTTCGCCGCCGGCATCGGCATCGACCTGATGTTCTTTTCGGTCGCCGAGCCGGTGACCCAGTACATGATGCCGCCGGAAGGCGACGCGCAAACGCTGGAGGCCGCGCGCCAGGCCATGGTCTGGACGCTGTTCCACTACGGCCTGACCGGCTGGTCGATGTATGCGCTGATGGGCATCGCCCTCGGCTACTTCAGCTATCGCTACAATCTGCCGCTGACCATCCGCTCGGCGCTGTACCCAATCTTCGGTAAGCGCATCAACGGCCCGATCGGCCACAGCGTGGACATCGCCGCGGTGCTAGGCACCATCTTCGGCATCGCCACCACGCTGGGCATCGGCGTGGTGCAGCTCAACTACGGCCTCAAGGTGTTGTTCGAGATCCCGGAAAACCTGACGGTGCAGGGCTCGCTGATCCTGCTGTCGGTGATCATGGCCACCATCTCGGTGACTTCGGGCGTTAACAAGGGCATCCGCATCCTGTCCGAGCTGAACGTGCTGCTGGCGCTGGGCCTGATCCTGTTCGTGCTGTTCTTCGGCGACACCGAGTTCCTGCTCAACGCGCTGGTGCTCAACGTCGGCGATTACGTCAATCGCTTTATGGGCATGACGCTCAACAGCTTCGCCTTCGATCGGCCGGTGGAGTGGATGAACAATTGGACGCTGTTCTTCTGGGCCTGGTGGGTGGCGTGGTCGCCGTTCGTCGGCCTGTTCCTGGCGCGCATCTCGCGCGGGCGCACCATTCGCCAGTTCGTGGTCGGCACGCTGATCATACCGTTCGTGTTCACTCTGCTGTGGCTGTCTATCTTCGGCAACAGCGCGCTGTACCAGATCATCCACGGCAACGCCGAGTTTGCTCAGGAAGTGATGCAGTTCCCGGAGCGCGGCTTCTACAGCCTGCTGGCGCAATACCCCGGCTTCACCTTCAGCGCCTCGGTCGCCACCATCACCGGCCTGCTGTTCTACGTCACCTCGGCGGACTCCGGCTCGCTGGTGCTGGGTAACTTCACCTCGCGCCTGGCCGACATCAATAATGATGCGCCGAACTGGCTGCGGATTTTCTGGTCGGTGGCCATCGGCCTGCTGACCATCGGCATGCTGATGACCGACGGTGTGCCGGCGCTGCAGAAAACCACGGTGATCATGGGTCTGCCGTTCAGCTTCGTGATCTTCTTCGTGATGGCCGGGCTGTACAAATCGCTGCGGGTGGAGGACTACCGCAAGGCCAGCGCGCTCAGCACCCTGGCGCCGGTGCCAGTCTCCAGCCACGACGTGCTCAACTGGAAACAGCGCCTGTCGCGGGTGATGAACTACCCGGGCACGCAGTACACGCAGAAAATGTTGGATAAGGTTTGCCGCCCGGCGATGCAGGACGTGGCGCGCGAGCTGGAGTTGCGCGGCGCGAAAGTGGAGTTCAGCGAAGTGCCGCCGACCGAAGACGAACGCCTGAACCACCTGGAGCTGCTGGTGCACCTGGGCGAGGAACAGAACTTCATCTATCAGATCTGGCCGATGCGCTACTCGGTGCCGGGCTTCACCTACCGCGCCCGCTCCGGCAAGTCGCACTACTACCGGCTGGAAACCTTCCTGATGGAAGGCACCCAGGGCAATGACCTGATGGACTACAGCAAGGAACAGGTGATTGGCGATATCCTCGACCAGTACGAGAAGCACCTGAACTTCCTGCACATTCATCGCGAAGCGCCGGGGGGCACCCTGACCTTCCCGGATATGTGACGGTCAATCAATAACCAGAGGGCGTAGCCAGGCTACGCCCTTTTTTATGCCTGCTCGGCCGGCAAGTCGGCTTTCAGCAGCACCAGGGAGCCGGCCAACAACACCAGATCCTTGATTAAAAAGCTGGTGGCGCCGGCCATGGCGGGAAAACCGCCGGCGGAGGGCTCCCAGGCGCCCGGCGTGGAAAAGATCAGCGTCAGCGTGGTCAGGTAGGTCACCGTCGATCCGATCGCCCCCAGCAACCCCAACCGCCGCGACCAGAATCCCGCCAGCAGCAGCAAACCGAAGCTCCACTCGGCGACGCCCAGCGCATAACTGGCGCCGCGAATGCCGAACGCCTGGTGCATCCAGCTCAGCAGTGGGCTGTTGCCGATCAGTGGCACCAGCCCCTGCGCTTCGTAATCAAACCACTTGGCGTAACCGAAGGCGGCGAAAATCACCACCAACGCCGCGCGCATAAAGATAACGTCCCCGTTCGAGCGCTGAAAGCGCCGTAACCATGTCGCCAACATCATCCTCTCTCCTTATGTTGCCCGCAGCCGCAGCGGATCTGCCGCTTGCGGCCACGGGGTACGGCGGCTTAGTGCCCCATCGCATCCTTCTTCATCTCATCTTTCTTCATCTCATCTTTCTTCATGCCGTCTTTGGCCATACCGTCTTTCGCCATGCCATCCTTTTTCATGGCGTCTTGGCCCAGCTTGTCTTTCTTCATGCAGTCCTTGCCCATGCACTCTTTCTTCATGCCGTCGTGCGACATCTGGCTCATGCCGTCCTTTTTCATCGCGTCTTTGCTCATGCCATCGGCGGCGTTGGCGCCGGCCACACCCAGCATCAGCGCGCTGCACATCATCATTGCGAATAACTTTTTCATGGTACTTCCTTCCGTCATGTCAAAGGCACCGGAGTGCCGGAGAATGGCCGGCGGCCGCCTCAGCTGCCGCCAAACCAGTTGTAGCCCTGGTCTTCCCAGTAACCGCCCGGGAAGCGGTTGGTGACCTCGATCACCTGAATGTGCTTCGGATTCTTGTAGCCCAGCTTGGTTGGCATGCGCAGCTTCATCGGGTAGCCGTACTTGCGCGGCAAGATCTGGCCGTCGTAGGTCAGCGCGATAATCGTCTGCGGATGCAGCGCGGTGGCCATATCGATGCTGGTGTAATAGTCGTCGGCGCATTTGAAGCTGACGTAGCGGGCGCTCAGATCCGCGCCGATTACCTTAAGAAAGGTGGCGAACGGCACGCCGCCCCACTTGCCGATGGCGCTCCAACCCTCGACGCAAATATGACGCGTCACCTGGCTGACCTGCGCCATTTGGTGCAGCTGCGGCAGGCTCCAGGCGCGCTTGTCCTGCACCAGCCCCGCCAACTCCAGCCGATAGTCGTCGCCGTTGATGTCGGGCGCGTCCTCCTCGGCGTAAAAGGCGTTGAACGGGAATGGCCGGGTGATCATCGATTCCGGGTAGACCGGTGCCAGGCGATCGCCGTTGAACAGCCAGCCCTGCACCCGATCGTTGAGACGCGAGATGCGGCTCAGCGCCTGTTCAACGTTGGCGTTGCCGCTGAGATCGCAGCCGGTGAGCATGGCAATGCCGCCCAGCGTCAGACCGTTGCGCAGAAAGCGGCGGCGGGACGACGCGATCAACAAGCGCTGCGCTTCTTTGACGATCGCCTGCCCTTCAACGATCGTCATGATCTGTTTATCCTTTTTCATCGTGAACTCCTTAACGTCCGCGCAGCATGGCCAGCAGCGTGCGAGGCACCAGCGCCACCATCACCAGATGGATCGCGACGAAGGTCACCAGCGCCGACATGGCGAAAAAGTGGATATAGCGCGCCGCTTCATAGCCGCCGAGCAGCGTGCGCAGCAGCGGAAACTGCACCGATTTCCACAACACCAATCCGGACAACGCGCTCAGCACGCCAAGGAGCATCACCGACAGATAGGCCACGCGCTGCACCATGTTGTAATGGCGCAAATCGGCGTGCTGCAGCCGGCCGCGCAGCGCCGCGCCGACATCGGCGAGAAACTGCTTCGGGCTGAGCGGCCAATATTTGCGTTTGAAACGCCCGCTGGCGAGGTTAAGCAGCAGGTAGCACAGCCCGTTGACGCCAAACAGCCACATGCCGGCGAAGTGCCACTGCAGCGCGCCGCCCAGCCAGCCGCCAAGCGTCAGCTCGTTGAGAAAACTGAAGTTGAACAGCGGCGAGGCGTTATAGATGCGCCAGCCGCTGGCGACCATAATCAGCATCGCCAGCGCATTCAGCCAATGCGTCAACCGCAACCAGAGAGGATGTACCGTCTGTCGTTGTTCCGGGGTGAGGGTGAAGCTCATAGCGATTCCTGCCAGCTAACGATGCGATGAGCCCAGTATTCCCCGGATTTGTTCCCCAAGACCTCACGCAAAGTTAAATAAAATGTGATAACTCCGCCGGTGGCGGTTGTGTAGACTTCAGAGAGAATCGGGCTAATCAGCGGTAATGAGAATGGACAAGCCAAAACGAATTTTGATCGTCGAAGACGACGGCGACATCGCCGAGCTGCTGCAGCTGCATCTGCGTGACGAGGGTTACGCCATCAGCCACGCCGCCGACGGCAATCAGGGCATGGCGATGCTGGAACAGGGCGGCTGGGACGCCTTGATCCTCGATCTGATGTTGCCGGGCGTCGATGGATTGGAGATTTGCCGCCGGGCGCGCACCATGACGCGCTACACGCCGATCATCATCACCAGCGCGCGCTCCAGCGAGGTGCACCGCGTGCTGGGGCTGGAACTGGGCGCCGACGACTATCTGGCCAAACCTTTTTCCATGCTGGAGCTGGTAGCACGGGTCAAGGCGCTGTTTCGCCGCCAGGAGGCGATGAGCCGCAACCTGCGCCTGGACGCCGGCGCGCTCAGCTTCAACGATCTGACCATCGATCCTATCGCCCGCGAGGTGCGCCTGCACCAACAGCCGATCGAGCTGACGCCGCGCGAATTCGACCTGCTGTACTTTTTCGCCCGCCACCCGGGCCAGGTATTCTCGCGCCTCAGCCTGTTGAATCAGGTCTGGGGCTATCAGCACGAAGGGTATGAGCACACCGTCAACACCCATATCAACCGGCTGCGCATCAAGATTGAGCGCAATCCGGCGGAACCCGAGCGCATCCTCACGGTGTGGGGCATGGGCTATAAATTCGCGGCCGCGCCGCAAGAGTGAGCCATGAAAAACCTTACGTTAGCGCAACGCCTCACGATTATCTTCGCGCTGCTGATCGTCATCGGCTGCGCCTTTTCCGGCTGGATGCAGGTGCGCAGCAATACCCAGTACAGCCAGGCGGTGATCCAGCGCCTGTCCGGCAACCTGGCGCAGCATATCGCCGACAGCAATCCGCTGCTGGGGGTGAACGGGCCGGAGCCGCAGGCGGTGCATACCCTGTTCGACCAACTGATGGCGGTGAACCCCAGCGTTGAGGTTTACCTGCTCGACAAACAGGGCACGATTATCGGCAACGCCGCGCCGGCCGGGCATCTGAAGCGGCAGCGGGTCGCGCTGGCGCCGCTGCAGGCGCTGCTCGATGGCGCGCAGATGCCGGTGTACGGCGACGATCCGCGCAGCGCGGACGGGCGCAAGGTGTTCAGCGTTGCGCCGCTGAAGGTCGACGGCCGGATCGAAGGTTACCTGTATGTGGTCTTGCTCGGTGAGGAGTACACGGCGCTGGCCAGCAACGCCCAGTTCAATTCGGCGGCCAGGATGGCGCTGTGGACCTCCGGAGTAATGGTGCTGTTCAGCCTGCTGGCCGGCGGTTTCGCGTTTTACTGGGTCACTCGCCCCATCCGGCGCCTGACCCGCCAGGTCAATGCGCTGGACAGCGGCGGCATCGAGGCGGTGCAGGCCTACGCGGCGCTGCCGGCGGCGCCGGCCGGGCGCGACGAGGTCAGCCAGCTGCAACAGGCCTTTCACCGCATGGCGCAGCGTCTCGCCGAACAGTGGCAAACGCTGGCGCAACAGGATCGGCTGCGGCGCGAATTCATCGCCAACGTCTCGCACGATCTGCGCACCCCGCTCACCTCGCTGCACGGCTATCTGGAAACGCTGTCGGTCAAGGCCGCCACCCTGAGCGACGCCGATCGGCGCCGCTATCTGGAGATCGCCCTGGCGCAGAGCCGCAAAGTGGGCAAGCTGGCGCAGGAGCTGTTCGAGCTGGCGCGGCTGGAGTACGGCGTGGTGAAACCGCAGAAAGAGCCCTTCTCCCTCAGCGAGCTGTTGCAGGACGTGTTCCAAAAGTTCGAGCTGGCGGCGGAGGCGCGTAATCAGCGGCTGCACGCCGATATTGCTCCCGGCATTCCGCCGGTATTCGCCGATCTCAGCATGATTGAGCGGGTGTTGACCAATCTGCTGGACAACGCCATTCGCCATACGCCGCCCGGCGGCGACATCGGCGTGCGGCTGTGGCGGCAGGAAGATCGGGTGATGGTGCAGGTCAGCGACAGCGGCCCCGGCATTCCGCAGACGTTGCGCGCCGATCTGTTCGTGCGGCCGTCGGTCCTGAGCGGCGCCCGGCGCCCTGCGGGCGGGCTGGGGTTAATGATCGTGCGGCGCATTCTGCAGCTGCACGACAGCGATATTCAGCTGATCGAACAACCGAAAAGCGGTGCCTGCTTCCGCTTTGCCATTCCGCCGCGTGAGTCCGGCACAACGGTTATTGCACAAGCGGGAAGCACAGGCTGAAAATGAGGCTGGCGACAGGCGCGCGCCCGGTACATTCGGCGCGCACCTCACCGCAGTGCAGCGTCATGATGGCGCGTACGATAGACAGCCCGAGGCCGCTGGCATGGCTGCCGGCGCTGCGCGCGGGATCGGCGCGGTAGAAACGATCGAACAGTTTTTCCAGCTGTGCCGGCGCGATCGGCGGCCCCTGATTGATGACCTGCACCCACCAGGCATCGGCGCGCCGTTCAGCTCGCAATACGATCAGGCTGTTTTCATCGGCATAACGCACCGCATTGGCCACCAGATTGCTCAGCGCCCGCTGGAACAACATCGCGTCCGCCTTCAGCTCGCCTTCCCCTTCGCAGCTCAGCGCGATGCCGCGTTCTTCCGCCAGCCCTTCGAAGTAATCCGCCACCCGCCGCAGCTCGACCGCCACATCCAGACGGCTGTAGTTCAGCGCGGACTGCGCCTCACCGGCGCGCGCCAGAAACAGGATGTTTTCCACCATGCGCGAAATACGCTCCAGCTCATCCATATTGTTCGACAGTAGGGTTTCGTACTCCTCCACGCTGCGGGGCTGATACAACGCCACCTGACACTGGCCCATCAACGCGCCCACCGGGGTGCGGATCTCATGGGCCAGATCGGCGGAAAACTGCGTCAGCCGCTGATAGCCTTCATTCAACCGATCGAGCATCGCATTAAACGCCTGGGTCAATTGCTGTAGCTCCTTCGGCGCCCCCTGTTCACTGAGGCGCGTCGACAATGTATTGGGCGCGATCTCCGACGCCTGCGCCGCCATGCGCCATAGCGGCCGCAATCCGCGGCGCATGACCCCATAGCCCAGCAGCGCAATCAGCAGGAAAGCCACAACGACCGCCGCGACAATGCGCCACAGGTAGCGCGCCAACATTTTCTGTTCGTTGACCATCACGTGCGCGGCGGAAATCTGCAGCAAACTGCCGTCTTCCAGGCGCACCATTGCCGACGCCGCGCGCAGCGGCACCCCCTGCGCCGTTTCCCCGCCGCGCACGGCGGCCAGCGTCTGCGCCTGTTCGGGCGGCGTCGGCGCGATCGGCGGCAGGGCCACCCTGGCCGGATTCACATTGATGAGCGGTTTTTGCCCCGGCATTTGGAAAATCAACACATCCTGTTCATTGCCCAGCATATTTTCGAACAGGCCGTTATTAGCCGTCAGGCGCGCCAAAGGAAAGCGCTGCCCCAATAAATGGCGGAAATACTCTACGCGCCCGGTCACCTGCAGATCGCTGCGGAGCGTCATTTCCTGACGCATGGCGCCGAACAGATACCAGCCCGCCCCGCTCACCACGCAGGCGGCCACCAGCGCGAACAGCATGGCGGTGCGCAGCGTCAGCGACACCGGCCGACGTGAAGCGCGGGCGTTCACGGGCGCGGCTCGCAAACATAGCCGATGCCGCGCACGCTGTGGATCAGCTTGACGTCGAACGGCCGGTCGATTTTGGCGCGCAGGCGTTTGATCGCCACATCAACCACATTAGTGTCGCTGTCGAAATTCATGTCCCACACCTGGGAGGCGATCTGCGTGCGCGACAGCACTTCGCCTTCGCGCCGCACCAGCAGATGCAGCAGCATGAACTCCTTGTTGGTCAACGGGATCACCTGATCCTGGCGCACCGCCCGGCGGCGCAGCACGTCCAACTGCAGATCGGCGATGGCGTAATGATCGGCTTCGCGCGCCGGCCCGCGGCGCAGCAAGGTGCGCAAACGCAGCACCAGCTCGGTAAAGGAAAAGGGTTTGATAAGATAGTCGTCCGCGCCCAGCTCCAGACCGTGGATGCGATCCTGTACGCCATCGCGGGCGGTGAGAAACAGGATCGGCACGTCGCTTTTCTTGCGCAACACCTCGATGATCTGCCAGCCGTCCAGCCCCGGCAGCATCACGTCGAGCACGATCGCATCGTAGTCCTGCTCCAACGCGCGAAACAGCCCGTCGGTGCCGGTGCGCGCCAAATCGACGCCGTAGCCCGCTTCCCCCAGCCCTTTCTTCAGGTAATCCCCTGTGCCGATATCGTCTTCAACTACCAGTATTCGCATGCTCGCCACCTCGTTACGTCTGCAAAAATACTAGCAGCTTCGGCGGACAAACTTGATGACATTAATGTCATCAAACGGCCATGGCGCTGACCCAATGGCTCAACCATGCTTAACCGGCAAACTCATTTCAGGAGAACGTTATGATTACCCGTCATCGTATAGCCGGTTTACTGTTATCCACCTTGCTGCTGTCCAGCGGCTTGGCCGCCGCCGCCCAACCGCCGGGCAAGGTGATTGCGCCGCTGCGCGGCACCATCAGCCAGGTTGCCGACGGCAATTTGCAGCTGACCGATCGCAAGGGCGAGACCCTCAGCGTCAAGCTGAACGATCAGACCAAAGTGCTCAGCGTTTCCAAAGCCACGCTGGACGACATCAAACCGGACAGTTTTATCGGCACCGCCGCCGTGCCGCAGCCGGACGGCACGCTCAAAGCGCTGGAGGTGCACGTGTTCGCCGCCAGCCTGCGCGGCACCGGCGAAGGGCATTCGGCCTGGGAATCCGCCGACGGCAAAGTGGACACCATGACCAACGGCACCGTCGGTAAACTGGTGAAATCCAACGGCCGCACCCTGACCGTCACCTACGGCAACCAGCAGAAAACCGTCGTCGTGCCGGAAGACGTGCCGATCGTGACGCTGGATCCGGGCGATCTGAGCCTGCTGAAACCGGGCGTGCACATTGTGCTGTTCTCCGCCGTCAACGATAAGGGCGAACGCATCGCCACCCGCATTTCCGCCGGCAAAGACGGCACCGTGCCGCCGATGTAACCGGAGGAAAGCCATGAAAACCAACGCGTCGCCGCCAGTGCATCGCTGGCCGGTTCGCATCACTCATTGGATCAACCTGTTCGCCATGGTGTGCATGTTCATGAGCGGTTGGGAAATCTACAACGCCTCGCCGCTGTTCGATTTCCGCTTTCCGCCGCAGATGACGCTGGGCGGTTGGCTGGGCGGCGCGATTGGTTGGCATTTGGCGGTGATGTGGCTATTGGCGCTCAACGCCGTCTGCTATCTGCTGTGGAGCCTGCTCAGCGGTCATTTTCGCCGCGATCTGTTGCCGCTTCGCATCGGCGCGCTGCGGCAGGATATCTGGCTGGCGTTGACGCTGCGCCTGCGCCACCGGCATGGCCACTATAACGCCATTCAGAAACTGATGTACCTCGGCGTACTGGCGCTGGGCCTATTGCTGGTGCTGTCCGGCCTGGCGATTTGGAAGCCGGTTCAGCTGCAGGGATTGGTCGCCCTGTTTGGCGGCTTCGATTTCGCGCGCTACGTGCATTTCTTCGCCATGGCCGGCATCGGCCTGTTCGTGGCGATCCACGTCTTCATGGTGATCGTCGTGCCCAAAACGCTGTGGGCGATGATAACGGGTGGCAAACATGAATGAGAAAAAACCGCGGGCAACCGCGCCAAAACTGGAACCGGACCAAAAAAAGCAGTTGGTCAATCTGCAGCGCCGCCTGATGCTGCGTTCCGGCCTGACGCTGGGCGGCATCGCCATGCTTACCGGTTGCAACCTGCAAGACGGCGATCGGGTGGATAAAGTGCTGTGGGCCATGTCGCGCTGGAACGACCGGGTGCAGGCCTGGCTGTTCAGCGGCCAACGGCTGGCGCAAACTTACCGGCCGGATCAGATCACCCACCCTTTCCCCTTCAACGCGTTTTACCCGGAATATAACGTCCCCGAGATCGATCTCGCCGGCTATCGGCTTGAGGTCGCGGGGAAAGTGGAGAAAAAAGCGCCCTGGACGCTGGAACAGCTGCAGCGGCTGCCGCAGCAAAGCCAAATCACGCGCCTGATCTGCATTGAGGGGTGGAGCGCCATTGGCCAATGGGGCGGTGTGCCGCTGCGCACCTTTCTGCAGCACGTCGGCGCGGATCTGAATGCCGGTTACGTAGGCTTCAAATGCGCCGATCGTTACTACTCCAGCCTCGACATGGCCACCGCGCTGCACCCGCAGACCATCCTGGCGCTGGACTTCGGCGGCAAGGCGCTGCCGGCGGACTATGGCTACCCGCTGCGGCTGCGCGTGCCAACCAAGTTGGGGTTCAAAAACGCCAAACATATCGCCGCGATCTTCGTCAGCGACGTCAATCCGGGCGGCTACTGGGAAGATCAGGGCTACAACTGGTTCAGCGGCATTTAGTTTTGCGCGGCGCTGCGCATAAGCCTCATCGGCGGCTGGAGGAGCCTCTCCGTCGCGGTTAATAATCTGTTTGTCACAAAGGGGATAACTATAGGAAAAATAATAGTAAAAAGGATTTTATCATGGAGATTGATGTGAGGGAGTCACACACAGGGGTAGCAGACACATACAGGTATCAGATTGCAGTAAGTAAAGATGATGGTAAAACGGCCATCTATCATTTGGATTTCAAGAAAATTGGGCAAAACATGCACCATTGGTTTGCCCCAGTGTATGTGGACACTGCTCTCCTCAATAATGCTTTCTCTCTGGAGTTTTATGATGTTAAGGCGTTGAGCGACGCAAACAGGCATCGGCGCTCAGCTTTCGATACCTATACCGCAATGCGTTATACCCTTTTCCAACGCGAACGCTTATTCGTAGTTGGCATCGGGGAAACCCTTCTCAAGTTTGCCTATCAGTATCATGCCAGGCTCATCTTAAGCGCACCGTTAAGGCCAGCATTAGCTAAAATTTATGATTTATTGTTGAAAAAATACGCCCACAAAGGGCATTATTTATACAAAATAGAGTTTATAAAGGACGGCCTCTATGTCATCGAAATCCCGCGTAACCCCCATAGCATCCCACACTTACCAGCAGCACGTTAAGGAACAGCGCCTGAAAGAGATGCAAGCTTTCCACGAAGAGTGGTGGGAACAAAGGCGCCGCGAATGGCGTGAACGCGGCGGCGTTGAAGCCAGTGAACCGCCCGCACGTGGCATCGATACCGAACTTTCATCCTGATCCCGCTTCGTTCTTATTCCTCTTCTCCCGCCGTCAGCAATGCAATCCCCGCGTGCTCAATGGCCTCCCGCGCGGCGGCGGGCAACCCCTCGTCGGTAATGACGGCGTCAAAGGCGGCGATCGGCAGCGCCAGGTAAGTCGCGACCTTGCCGTATTTGGACGTATCGCTGAGCAGAATGCGGCGGCGGCTGGCCTCGACGATGGCCTTCTTCACCATCACCTTGTCTTCGTTCGGCGTCGACAGGCCGCGCATGCTCCACGAAGAGGCGGAGATGAACGCCAGATCGATAAACAGACCGCGCAGCGCCTGCGCCGCCGCTTCGCCGACGCAGGAGCGGTTTTCCCGGCACACGGTGCCGCCGGTGTGGATGATTCGGCACTGGCTGTGTTCGATCAGGAAGCCGGCGATGACAAAGTCGTTGGTCACTACCGTCAAATCGTCACGTTCACCGATCTGTTTCGCCAGCGCCAGCGTGGTGGTGCCGGCATCCAGATAGATACAGCTGTTGGCGGGAATTTGCCGCGCCGCCAGCCGGCCAATGGCGATTTTCTGCCGGCCGAACATCCCCTCTTTGGCCTGGTGCGAAGGTTCGCTCGCCACCCGCTCGGGCGCCTGCACGCCGCCCGAGACCGACTGCACCGAGCCCTGTTCCTCCAGTTTTTGCAAATCACGGCGGATCGTCATGTGCGACACCCCCAGCCGTTCGGTCAGCTCGGCAATGCTGACGACGCCGCGTTCGGATACCAGCGCAAGAATTTGTTGATGGCGTTCTACAGGTATCACGGTTCCCTCTCGTTGCTGCGGTGATAATAATTGTGATTTTACGTCAATTTTCGTTCGCCGATAGCCCTAATTTTTCGCGGCGTGACGGCGCACGCAGTTAGGCCAGGTAAACATAAACTTATTTAAAAACAGAATAGTAATGTTAATTCAGGCCAGAAATCAGACGAAAAATCCGTTTCACATATTGTTAATTATTGTGATATCGATCGCGGATAAACCGTCGTCAAGCGCTTACATTTAACACAACAAAACAAATTATCACTAAAATTAACAGGAGTGCAGTATGACACACCCAGGGAATTATGCCGTCTGCATCATCGGACTGGGCGCGATGGGCATGGGCGCGGCGCGTTCGTGCCTTCGCGCCGGATTGGCCACCTACGGGGCGGACCTGAATCCGCAGGCGCTGGCGACGCTGCAGCAGGCCGGCGCGCAACAAGCGTCTACCAGCGCGTGCGACTTCGCGGCCGAGTTGGACGCCGTGCTGCTGCTGGTGGTGAACGCCGTCCAAGTGAAACAGATCCTGTTCGGCGAACAAGGCCTGGCGCCAAAGCTCAAGCCAGGCACTGCGGTGATGGTCTCTTCGACCATTTCTGCCGATGACGCCAAACAGATCGAGCAACGGCTGCTGGACTACGGGCTACCGATGCTGGACGCGCCGGTTTCCGGCGGAGCGGCCAAGGCGGAGGAAGGTCAGATGACGGTGATGGCCGCCGGCGCCGACGCCACCTTCGAGCGTCTGCAACCCGTGCTGGACGCCATCGCCGGCAAGGTTTATCGCATCGGCGAGACCATCGGTCTGGGCGCGACGGTAAAAATCATCCACCAGCTGTTGGCCGGCGTGCACATCGCCGCCGGAGCGGAAGCCATGGCGTTGGCCGCCCGCGCCGGCATCCCGCTGGACGTGATGTACGACGTGGTCACCCACGCCGCCGGCAACTCCTGGATGTTCGAAAATCGCATGCGCCACGTGGTCGACGGCGACTATACGCCCAAATCGGCGGTGGATATCTTCGTCAAGGATCTGGGGCTGGTGGCGGATACCGCCAGGGCGCTGCACTTCCCGCTGCCGCTGGCCTCCACCGCTTTCACCATGTTTACCGCCGCCAGCAACGCCGGTTACGGTAAAGAAGACGACAGTGCGGTAATCAAAATCTTTGCCGGCATCGATCTGCCGCAAAAAAAGGAGGCGCTCTGATGCTGCTTGGCGTAATCGCGGATGACTTTACCGGCGCGACCGACATCGCCAGTTTTCTGGTGCAAAACGGCCTGCCGACGGTGCAGCTGAACGGCGTGCCGCAGGACGAAACGCAGGTAAACGCACAGGCGGCGGTCATCAGCCTGAAATCGCGTTCCTGCCCGGCAGAACAGGCGGTCGAACTGTCGTTGCAGGCCCTGGCCTGGTTGCAAAAACAGGGCTGCCGCCAGTTCTACTTCAAATACTGCTCCACTTTCGACAGCACCGCACAGGGCAATATCGGCCCGGTGACCGACGCCCTGCTCACCGCGCTGGGGGAAAATTTCACGGTTGTCTCACCGGCGTTGCCGGTAAACGGCCGCACGGTCTATCAGGGCCACCTGTTCGTCGGGGAACAGCTGCTGTCTGAATCCGGCATGCGTCATCACCCGGTCACGCCGATGACCGACAGCAACCTGCTGCGCCTGATGGAATCCCAGGCCGCCGGGCGCTGCGGGCTGGTGACGGCGGCGGAAATGGATCGCGGCACCGAGGCGGTCAGCGAGAAGCTGCGCCAATTGGCGCAGGAAGGCGTGCGCTACGCGGTGCTGGATACGCTCAACGAGCGGCATCTGCTCATTCAGGGTGAAGCGTTGAAAACGATGAAGCTGGTGACCGGCGGTTCGGGCCTGGCGATCGGTCTGGCGCGGCAATGGGCGCAAAGCGGCGCTCGTTCGGCAGAGGCAGCCGGCGCGCCGCAGGGGGAAAAGGCAGCAGTGCTGTCGGGCTCGTGTTCTGTGATGACTAACCGGCAGGTGGCGCACTACCGCGAGCGCGCTTCGGCGCAGGCCATCGATATCGGCCGTTGCCTCGAACCACAGGCACGCGCCGCCTACGCCGCCGAGTTGGCGCACTGGGCGCAGCATCACGCCGGGGAGGCGCTTGCCCCGCTGATCTACGCCACTGCGCCGCCGGAAGCGCTGCAGCAAACGCAACGGCAGCACGGTGGCGCCGCCAGCGAGGCGGTGGAAGCGCTGTTCGCCGAATTGGTGGTGCAACTGCACCGGTTGGGATTCAGCCGCTTTATCGTCGCCGGCGGCGAAACCTCCGGCGTGGTCACGCAGGCGCTGGGCATTCGCGGCTTCCATATTGGCCCCGGTATTTCTCCCGGCGTTCCCTGGGTGCGCGCCAGCGATCGGGCGATTTCCCTGGCGCTGAAATCAGGCAATTTTGGCGATGAAGCCTTCTTCTCGCGCGCGCAAACGGAGTTTCCAGTATGAGCATGACGACCGAACAGCAAGCGCGCGAAGAGATGGTGCGTCTCGGCGCCTCGTTTTTTCAACGCGGTTACGCCACTGGTTCCGCCGGCAACCTCTCGCTGTTGCTGCCGGACGGCGCGCTGCTGGCGACGCCGACCGGCTCTTGCCTGGGCGAGCTGCAGGCCGATCGCCTGTCTAAAGTGAGCCTGAACGGCGACTGGCTGTCCGGCGACAAGCCGTCGAAAGAGATCAGCTTTCACCGAGCGCTGTATCTGAACAATCCGGAATGCAAAGCGGTGGTGCACCTGCATTGCACCTACCTCACGGCGCTCTCTTGCCTGCAAGGGCTGGACGTCGACAACGCCATCAAACCGTTCACCCCCTATGTGGTGATGCGCGTCGGCAAGGTGCCGGTGGTGCCCTACTATCGCCCTGGCGACGAAAGGCTGGCGCAGGATCTGGCGCGCCTGGCGCCGGCCCACCGCGCCTTTTTACTGGCCAACCACGGGCCGGTGGTGACCGGTAAAGACCTGCGAGCGGCGGCGGACAATACCGAAGAGATGGAAGATGCGGCGCGGCTGATCTTCACCCTCGGCGATCGTCCGATCCGCTATTTGACCGATGATGAAATTGCCGAATTACGGAGCTGACCCATGCCTAAATTTGCCGCCAATTTATCGATGATGTTTAACGAAGTGCCGTTCCTCGAGCGCTTCGCTGCCGCTGCCGAACAAGGCTTCAGCGCGGTGGAATTCCTGTTCCCTTACGAGCATCCCGCTGAGCTGTTGGCCGAAAAGCTGCGCGAGCACGGCCTGCAACAGGTGCTGTTCAATACCGCGCCCGGCGATGTCGCCGCCGGCGAATGGGGGCTGGCGGCGCTGCCGGGCCGCGAGCAAGATGCGCGCGCTGATATCGATCGCGCGCTGGCCTACGCCATCTCCCTTTCCTGTCCCTGCGTGCACCTGATGGCCGGCGTGGTGCCCGCGGGCGCGGATCGGCAACGTTATCTCGACACCTTTATCGCCAATGCGCGCTATGCCGCCGACGCCTTCGCCCCGCACGGCGTCAAGGTGCTGATCGAAGCGCTCAGCCCACCGGTCAAGCCCGACTACCTGTTCGCCAGTCAACATCAGGCGACGGAGGTGGTGACGGCGATCGAGAGACCGAACGTGTTCATTCAGTTCGACTTTTTCCACGCGCAGTTAGTGGACGGCAATATCAGCGGGCTGCTGGAGACGCTGGCCGGGCGCTACGCGCATATCCAGATAGCCTCAGTGCCGGATCGTCACGAACCGGACGAGGGCGAACTGAATTACCCATGGCTGTTCGACAGGCTGGATGCGCTCGGCTATCAGGGCTGGATAGGTTGCGAATACCGGCCGCGCGGCGACACCGCCGCCGGGCTCGGCTGGCTGAAGCCTTACCGCTAACGTCGCACGCCGACACCAGGAAAACGATTTTATAACAATGAAACGCACCCGTATCGCCACGCGGCGATCGCGGTGCCCAACGCTTACCCAACGAAAGGCTTTTTTCATGTCTACCTCTCTGCTGTTGCTGATTGCCGTACTCGGCGTGGTGCTGCTGTTATTGATGGTGATTAAGGCGAAGGTGCAACCCTTTGTCGCGCTGTTGGTGGTCAGTCTGCTGGTGGCGTTGGCCAGCGGCATTCCGACCGGTGAAGTGATGAAAGTGATGACCGCCGGGATGGGCGGCGTGCTCGGCTCGGTAACCATCATCATCGGTCTGGGGGCGATGCTCGGGCGCATGATCGAACACTCGGGCGGCGCCGAGTCGCTGGCGCAACGTTTCAGCCAGGGGCTGGGGCCGAAACATACCGTCGCCGCGCTGACCCTCGCCGCATTTATCCTCGGCATTCCGGTCTTCTTCGACGTCGGCTTTATCATTCTGGCGCCGATTATTTACGGCTTCGCCAAGGTCGCCAAAGTGTCGCCGCTGAAGTTCGGCCTGCCGATGGCCGGCGTGATGTTGACGGTACACGTCGCGCTGCCGCCGCACCCCGGCCCGGTCGCCGCCGCCGGCTTGCTCAACGCCGACATCGGTTGGCTGACCATCATCGGCCTCGCGATCTGTATTCCGGTCGGCGCGATCGGCTATTTCGCCGCCAACTACCTCAACCGCAAAACCTATCCGTTATCGATAGAGGTGCTGGAACAGCTGCAGCTGGCGGCGCCGGAGCCGCGGCCGGAAGGGCGAGCGCCGCTCAGCGATCGCATCAACCCGCCCGGCGCTGGCCTGGTGGCGGCGCTGATCGTCATCCCGATCGCCATCATCATGCTCGGCACCGTCTCCGCCACGCTGTTGCCGGCAGGCTCGGCGCTGCGCGATGCGCTGTCGCTGCTGGGGTCGCCGGCGGTGGCGCTGATGATAGCCCTGCTGCTGGCCTTCTACTTCCTGGCGCTGCGCCGCGGCTGGAGCCTGCAACACACCGGTGACGTAATGGGCGCCGCGCTGCCGACCGCCGCGGTGGTGATCCTGGTGACCGGCGCGGGCGGCGTGTTCGGCAAGGTGCTGGTGGAATCCGGCGTCGGCAAGGCGCTGGCCGAAGTGCTGACGGCCATCGGCCTGCCGCTGGTGCCCGCCGCGTTTATCATTTCGCTGGCGCTACGCGCTTCGCAGGGTTCCGCCACCGTGGCGATCCTGACCACCGGCGGCCTGTTGTCGGAAGCGGTCAGCGGGTTGAATCAGCTGCAGCTGGTGCTGGTGACGCTGGCGACCTGTTTTGGCGGGCTGGGGCTTTCCCACGTCAACGACTCCGGTTTTTGGATCGTCACGCGCTATCTGGGGCTGTCGGTGGCCGATGGCCTGAAGACCTGGACGGTGCTGACCACCCTGCTCGGCCTGAGCGGCTTTCTGTTCACCTGGCTGTTGTGGCTGGCGGTGTGATTTCTCTGGCATACTGAACGCCGTTGTTTTTCATCGCCTTTCACCCTGTGCAGGAGCAGCAACATGACCGTAATCAACACCGCGCCAACGCTTATCACCGAACGCCTGCGGCTGGACGCGCACACGCTGGACGACTTCGACTCGCTGGCCGCGCTGTGGGCCGATCCGCTGGTGGTGCGCTATATCGGCGGCACGCCGCGCGACCGGGAAGACTCCTGGGGGCGCCTGATGCGCTACGTCGGCCACTGGGCGCTGTTGGGATACGGGTATTGGGCGGTGCGTGACAAACAGAGCGGCGAGTATCTCGGCAGCATCGGCTTCTCCAACTTCCTGCGTGACATCACCCCGGCGCTCGACGCGCCGGAAATGGGCTGGACGCTGGTGAGCTCGGCGCACGGCAAAGGTTACGCCACCGAGGCGCTGCGGGCGGCGCTGGCCTGGGGTAAAACGCACCTGCCCGGCAAGCAAACCGTCTGCATCATCTCACCGGAGAACCAGGCTTCGCTGGCGCTGGCGAAAAAAGTCGGCTTTAGCGAAAGCCACCGCAGCGAGTATCACCAGAGCCCGATCGTCGTGATGCATTGCCCGCTTTGAATGCCTAAGCGCGTTGCACCGCCAACGCCGTCTGGATGAAGTTGTCCCGCAGCGCATCGGCGCGCTGCGGATCCCAGGCGATACCGACCTGCCACTCCGTTTCCTCGCCGCTCAGCGGTAAAATGTCGATGCCGGCCGGCGCGATATGCGTGATGCTGTGCGGCAGCAGCGCGACACCGACGCCGGCGGCAACCAGCGCCAGCAACGTCTGGATATCGCCGGCCTGCTGCACCACGTTCGGCGTCAACCGGTGGGCGGCGATAAACCGCAGCGACTGATCGCTCAGCCCGCGCCCGCGTTTGGGAGTCAACTGCAACAGCGGCAGCTGATTGAAACGCGCCATCAGATCGTCGGCGCGCAGCGCCAGCGCGCCCGGCGCGGCCAGCACCAACCGATCGCTCAGCAATGCCACGCCGCACAGCGGCGTATTGACCGGCAAGCGCACGAACCCCGCCTGCAACTCTCCCTGCAGCAACAGCTGATACTGGCGTTCCGACGGCAAGTCCTCCAGTCCGATCGCCACTTCGGGAAACCGTTGGCGAAAGGCCGCCACCAGCTGCGGCGCCAGATGAAAGCTGGAAAGGCCAAATCCCAGCGCCAGCCGCCCCGCTTCCCCGAGCGCCACCCGCCGCGCGCGCCGCTGAAACTGCTGGTACTGCTCCACCAGCGCCTGCGCTTCCGGGTAGAGCCGCTGCCCGCCGGCGGTGAGCTCCGCCCCCTGTCGGCCACGCTCAAACAATCGAACGCCGAGCTGGGTTTCCAGCGCCTGAATTTGCTTGCTCAGCGCCGGTTGGCTGATGCATAGCCAGCTCGCCGCCTGCCGATAGTTGCCCTGTTCAGCCAGCGCCACCAGGGCGCGCAGTTGTTTTATATCCATTCCATTAGGTTATCAAATAGGGAATTTAATTGATTATACAGTAATCAAACCACCTGCTGTAATCAACGCAGACCCTCATCGGAGAAACACCATGACCATCTCATTACGCGCCGCCACGGTGCAATTCCAGCATCGCGCCAACGATAAGAATTACAACCTGTCTACCATCGAGCGCTTTATCGCTCAGGCGGCCGAGCAGCAGGTACAGCTGCTGGCCTTCCCGGAAATGTGTATCACCGGCTATTGGCACGTGCGCCATCTGTCCGACGCCGAAGTGCGGGCGCTGGCGGAACCGATCGCGTCCAGCCCTTCGCTGGCGCGCATTCGCCCGCTGGCTGAGCGTTACAATATGGCGATCGGCGTCGGGCTGATCGAGCTGGGCGACGACGGCCGTTGCTACAACGCCTACGCCGTATGCCTGCCGGACGGCGCGCTGCATGTGCACCGTAAACTGCACGCCTTCGAACACCCGGCTATCGCCAGCGGCGATCGCTATACGGTGTTCGACACTCCCTGGGGCGTGCGCGTGGGCGTATTGATCTGTTGGGACAACAATCTGGTGGAGAATGTGCGCGCGACGGCACTGCTGGGCGCGGAGGTGTTGATGGCCCCACACCAGACCGGCGGCACCCATTCGCGCAGCCCGCACGGCATGAAGCCGATCCCACAGGCGCTGTGGCAGCGGCGAGCGGAAGATCCGCAGGCGATAGAAGCCGCCTTTCGCGGCGAACACGGCCGCGGCTGGCTGATGCGCTGGCTGCCCTCGCGCGCTCATGACAACGGGCTGTTTTTGTTATTCAGCAACGGCGTGGGCCGCGATGACGATGAGGTACGCACCGGCAATGCGATGATCCTCGATCCCTACGGCCGCATCGTAGCGGAGACCTGGGCGGCGGAAGACCGGCTGGTCAGTGCCGATCTCGATCTGACGCTGATCCCGCTCAGTACCGGACGCCGCTGGATTTACGGACGCCGCCCCGAGCTGTACGGTTTACTGACCGAACCGCAAGGCTATGAGCGCGATGCCCGCAGCGCGCGCTTTTCGACGCAGCCGACGGGGCGCAGCGGCTAACGACAGATAAAAAAAATCCGCCCGAAGGCGGATTTTTTATCCGCGCGGCAACCTGTGCCGCGCATTCACGCCCGCAGGCATGAAGAAATCTTAGAAGCGGTAGCCTACGCCAACGTTCCAGCTGCCAACGTCCACGCTGCGGATGCGGCTCTGCTCGTAGCCAACGTCCAGGGCAACGTTTTCGATTGGGTTGAACTGCAGACCTGCACCGTAGGTGAAGCCGTAGTCGCTGTTGCCACCTTTGTTACCGCCAGCCTGGGCGTTGTCGATGTTTTTGCCGTAGCCAACACCGATCACACCGTAGATGCTCGCCCAGTCGTTGAAGCGGTAAGCTGGACCTGCGGTGATGGAATCGTACTGAGATTTCTTGTAGAAACCGCTTTCAGAACGATTTTTTTCCAGGTGGGTGAAGGAGCCGATCACACCCAGTGGGTTGTTGTCGAACTCGTAACGGTATTTCAGGTTGAAACCGTTGGCCTTGTTAGCAACGCCTTGGAGATCACCCTGCGCATAGCCAGCGGATACGGTGCTCTGACCAGCGAATGCGGTACCTGCGCTAACTGCTAATACGCAAGCTGCTACTGCGGAAAGACATGCAATTTTTTTCATAACCACCTCAAACGCGTTTTATTATTAAGTACATCCATTTGTTCATGCTTTGAAAATATAACAAAAATTAGCGTGAAACTCTGCCTTGAAATGAGTGTCTAATGCTTTATATCGTGTAACAGAAGATTTCAAGAACAGTGTATCTGCTTCTTTTCGCTCTATTTTCGGCCGTATTCTACGGCTTTCTGTGACAAAAATCACCAATTTAATATCCAGATAATTCTTAAGAAAAAGCGCACTTTTTGACCAAATCCGCCACATCTCATCCGAGGATCGGCGGATTTCACCGCGATGCGCGCTTTTCTCAGACAGATTTTCGCCATTTCATTTACACTGCTCGCATCCCCGTTTCGACCGTTTTCTCAAGGCTGAGGAACGGCGCAAAAAAGGCCCGTTAAGGATGTCGTTATCTACTTCCGGCAGAGCGCCCTCCGCGCTGCTGCCCATCTGTCTGTTAATCATCGCCATGGTGTCTATCCAAAGCGGTGCCTCGTTGGCCAAAAGCCTGTTCCCGATCGTGGGCGCGGAAGGCATTACGACGCTGCGTCTTTTCATCGGCACCCTGATTCTGTTCATTATCTTCCGCCCGTGGCGTATGCGCATCGTCGCCGGCAGCCGCTTGCCGCTGCTGATTTACGGCCTGTCGCTCGGCGCGATGAACTACCTGTTCTACCTGTCGCTGCGCACCGTGCCGCTCGGCATCGCCGTGGCGCTGGAGTTTACCGGCCCGTTGGCGGTGGCCATGTTCTCGTCGCGGCGGCCGATCGACTTTCTCTGGGTGGCGCTGGCGATCGCCGGGTTGTGGTTCCTGTTGCCGCTCGGCCATGGCGTAGGCGGGATCGATCCGTTCGGCGCCGCCTGTGCGCTCGGCGCTGGCGCCTGCTGGGCGGTCTATATCATTTTCGGCCAAAAAGCCGGCGGCGATCACGGCCCCGGCACGGTGGCGCTCGGTTCGTTGATCGCTGCGCTGGTGTTCTGCCCGATCGGCGCCTGGCAAACCGGCAGCGTGCTGTTCAACCTCGATATTCTGCCGGTCGCGCTGGCGGTGGCGATCCTCTCCACCGCGCTGCCTTATTCGCTGGAGATCATCGCGCTGCCCAAAATTCCGGCGCGCACTTTCGGCACCTTAATGAGCCTGGAGCCGGCGATGGCGGCGCTGTCCGGCATGCTGTTCCTCGGCGAACACCTGAGCGGCGTGCAATGGTTGGCGCTGGCGGCGATTATCGCCGCCTCCATGGGTTCCGCCCTGACCATTCGCCCCAAACCGCGCCTCGAAAGCCTTTCCTGATCGCCTGACTCGCCTGCCGTCCGCAACGCCGGAATGCAGGCGGGTTAACTGTTTTCCTCGTGACAAATCGGCATACTTCCCCTTAGCCTGTATCGCAGGTTCTTTGGACTTTCGCTCACATGGAGAATAACAGTGATTCACAACAGCCTTTTCAACCCACGCTTCGGCCGCGGACTCGCGCCGGCGCTGGTTTCAACCCTGACCGAGTTGCGCCGATGCGACCTGCCCGAACTGGCGCTGGGCCATCACCCGATCGACGGCGACAACATCTTTATGGACGTGATGACGCTGACCACCGTGCCTACGGCGGAAAAGCGCGCCGAAATGCATCAGGAGTACATCGCGCTGCATCTGCTGATCAGCGGCGAAGAACGCATCGAATACGGCCTGGCGGGCGACTGGCATCGCGAACATCCGCATGCAGAAAATAGCGATCTGCTGCTGCTGGACATCAAACGCCACCCGCAAACGCTGCACATGACGCACGGCATGTTCGCGATCTTTTTCCAGATGGAACCGCATAAGACCGGCTGCCTGTGGCAGCGGCCGCAGCACATCAAGAAAGCGGTGGTGAGGATCCATCACCGCCTGCTGCTGTGAGCCTGCGGCAGCGTCCGTAGAAAATCGGCGGCCTGGCGGGGAGAGCGCAAGCGCTTGAAACGGCCCCCTATATCGGTACGGGCCATCTCCGCCAGGTATTTTCGCCGGTTCTTCGAGTAAGTGCGGATCGTCCACAGCACGATCGACTCGCGGCTAAAGAAGGAACGGCGGAAACTTTCCCGATTGCCGGTGCCCGGCCACAGCTCGCTTTTGCTGGCCGCGCGTCGGCACGCGCGGCGCACGGCCTGCCACAGCGTGCGGCAGAAACCGTAGTCCAGCCACAGGATATAATCGACCTCGCGCCACTTGATCGGTTGCGTGCGGCTGTAGTTGCCGTCCAGCACCCAACCTCCTTCCGCTTCGGCCAGCGTCTGCTCAAGCCGCGCCAGAAACGCGCCATCGGGCGTCCCCTGCCACTCGGGCCGCCAATAGAGTCTGTCCATCTCGATATAGGGAACGTCAAGACGTTCCGCCAGTTGACGCGCCAGGGTGCTTTTACCGCTGCCGCTGGTGCCGACGACGTTAATTTTCATCACTCGCCAATAAAGACTGGGATAATTTCCATACTTTAGCCGTATCAATTACGTCTATCAATCTGAATAGGCTTGGCATTAACACCACGATAACAAAGTGGATATTTAACCAAACCTGCGCGCCCGCAGAAAATAAGATAACGGGGATAAATTGTCACTGACAAAAATAATAATAAAAAACAAAATAACAATAAAATTCATAAAATTACACAATAGACAGAAAACAAATAAAAATATTGCCATTAGGCCCCCCCTATTTGTGCAATAGCCATTTTCGTGCGGCAAAAATAAACATCCCTGCTATAATTAATCCCGTAACGAAATAGGACAACGACTAATCAAGAGGATATCTGATATGAGTACCGCTAAACTGGTGAAAACGAAATCTTCTGATCTGCTGTATACCCGTAACGATCTGGACGAAAAAGTTAAACTGGCCGCCATCAAGGCGCTGAACCATCAGGTCGTGCAATTCATCGATCTTTCGTTGATCACCAAACAGGCGCACTGGAACATGCGCGGCGCAAACTTCATCGCGGTCCATGAAATGCTGGACGGCTTCCGCACCGCCATCATCGAGCATCAGGACACCTTCGCCGAGCGCGTGGTGCAACTGGGTGGCGTGGCGCTGGGCACCGTACAGGTGGTCAACGATCGCACGCCGCTGAAAAGCTACCCGACCAATATCCACAGCGTGCAAGAGCACCTGAAAGCGCTGGCCGATCGCTACGGCGCGGTCGCGAATGACATCCGCAAAGCCATTACCGAAGTGGAAGACGAAGACACCGCCGATATGTTCACCGCCGCCTCGCGCGATCTGGACAAATTCCTGTGGTTCATCGAATCCAATATCGAATAACGCGAAAACGTTGCAGATCGCCCGTCGTTCCGGGCAGCGCAGGCTGGGCTTTGCCCGGCCTGTTTTCTTTTGCGCGACCGTTGCATTGTACAAAAAACGGCCCATATTAAACGGTAGGGTTTCCTTGTCAGGAGGTGATGATGGCCAGCGGCTGGGCGGCGGACGGCGCCGTACAAGATCAGATTGATTCCACCATCGACGATGCGGTGCAGCGCGCGCGTGAAGCGCTCGGGCACGGCGAGAGCGAACGCTATTGCCAGGAATGCGGAGAACCGATCCCCGAGGCGCGTCGCAAGGCGCTGAAGGGCGTGCGTTTTTGCGTCGCCTGCCAGGCCGAACAAGACAAAAAACACGCGGCCACCAGCCTGTACAACCGGCGCGGCAGCAAAGACAGCCAGTTGCGCTAGCATTATCTGCTCCCCTTTTACCCCTCTCGCAGTCACCCTTGCACCGTCAATGGATCATGAAAGTTAGAGTTAGTTATCAATATTGAAGCAAAAACGTTAAAGAACGGTTGTTTCACAGCCAAAATTTGGTTAATGATAGCCCCGTGCACCAAGATAATTCTTACGCACCATTTCGGTGCCTCATTGTGGTGCATAACCATAACAATTCGCCGTCATGGCACAACATCACGCAGTAACTCTTTGTTTTTATATTAGTTGAAAACATGGCACGATTTTTTCATGGCACCAACTGCAATATAAAAAATGGGTAATCCGCAACCTGTACAGGAATTCCTCTCATGAAGTCGATTTTTAAAGTCTCCCTGGCCGCACTCTCTCTGGCCTTTGCCGTAAGTTCCCACGCAGCAGACAAACTGGTGGTCGCCACCGACACCGCTTTCGTTCCTTTTGAGTTCAAGCAAGGCGACAAATACGTCGGCTTCGACATCGACCTGTGGGCCGCGGTCGCCAAAGAGCTGAAGTTGGACTACACCCTGAAACCGATGGACTTCGGCGGCATCATTCCGGCGCTGCAGACCAAAAACGTCGATCTGGCGCTGGCCGGCATCACCATCACCGATGAGCGCAAGAAAGCCATCGATTTCTCCGACGGCTACTACAAGAGCGGCCTGCTGGTGATGGTCAACGCCGACAACAACAGCGTGAAAAGCATCGACGATCTGAACGGCAAAGTGGTGGCGGTGAAGAGCGGCACCGGCTCGGTGGATTATGCCAAGCAGCACATCAAAACCAAGGATCTGCGTCAGTTCCCTAACATCGACAACGCCTACATGGAACTGGGCACCAAGCGCGCCGACGCGGTGCTGCACGACACGCCAAACATCCTATACTTCATTAAGACGGCCGGCGCCGGCAAGTTCAAAACCGTCGGCGATTCGCTGGAAGCGCAGCAGTATGGCATCGCCTTCCCTAAAGGCAGCGACGAGCTGCGCGAGAAGGTGAACGGCGCGCTGAAAACGCTGCGCGAGAACGGCACCTATAACGAGATTTACAAGAAGTGGTTCGGCACCGAACCTAAGTAAGCTGTGAATTTGGCAAGCGATTAACTTAAGCACAGGGGGCGCTTAACCCCCTGCGCTTTGTTGTATCTGATGCCCACGTTTGGGATCACCGGGAGAAATATCATGCAGTTCGACTGGAGCGCCATCTGGCCCGCCATTCCTATCTTGTTAGAGGGCGCCAAAATGACCCTGTGGATTTCGGTCCTCGGTCTGATTGGCGGCCTGATCATCGGCCTCGTCGCCGGCTTTGCCCGCACCTACGGCGGTTGGATCGCCAACCACATCGCGTTGGTGTTTATCGAAGTGATCCGCGGCACGCCGATCGTAGTGCAGGTGATGTTCATCTACTTCGCCTTGCCGATGGCGTTCACCGATTTGCGCATCGATCCTTTCACCGCGGCGGTGGTGACCATCATGATCAACTCCGGCGCCTACATCGCGGAAATCACCCGCGGCGCGGTGCTGTCTATCCATAACGGTTTCCGCGAGGCCGGCCTGGCGCTCGGCCTGTCGCGCCGCGAAACCATCCGCTACGTCATTATGCCGCTGGCGCTGCGCCGCATGCTGCCGCCGCTGGGCAACCAGTGGATCATCAGCATCAAAGACACCTCGCTGTTCATCGTAATCGGCGTGGCGGAGCTGACCCGTCAGGGTCAGGAAATTATTGCCGGTAACTTCCGCGCGCTGGAAATCTGGAGCGCCGTGGCGGTTATCTATCTGATTATTACCCTGGTGCTGAGCTTCGTGCTGCGTCGTCTGGAAAGAAGGATGAAAATCCTGTGATTGAATTTAAAAACGTCTCCAAGCATTTTGGCCAAACCCAGGTGCTGCACAACATCGATTTGAAGATCGACAAAGGCGAAGTGGTGGTGATCATCGGGCCGTCCGGCTCCGGCAAATCCACCCTGCTGCGCTGCATCAACAAGCTGGAAGAAGTCACCAGCGGCGATCTGATCGTCGACGGCCTGAAAGCCAACGATCCGAAAGTGGACGATCGGCTGATCCGCCAGGAAGCCGGCATGGTGTTCCAGCAGTTCTATCTGTTCCCGCACCTGACGGCGCTGGAAAACGTCGCCTTCGGCCCGATCCGCGTGCGCGGCGCGAAGAAGTCCGATGCGGAAAAGCTGGCGCGCGAACTGCTGGCCAAGGTCGGCCTGGCGGAGCGCGCCCACCATTACCCGTCCGAACTGTCGGGCGGCCAGCAGCAGCGCGTGGCGATCGCGCGCGCGCTGGCGGTAAAGCCGAAAATGATGCTGTTCGACGAGCCGACCTCCGCGCTCGATCCGGAGCTGCGCCATGAAGTGCTGAAGGTGATGCAGGATCTGGCCGAGGAAGGCATGACGATGGTCATCGTTACCCATGAAGTCGGCTTTGCCGAAAAAGTGGCGTCGCGCCTGATCTTTATCGACAAGGGCCGGATTGCCGAAGACGGCAACCCGCACGATCTGATCAATCATCCGCCAAGCCCGCGTCTGCAGGAGTTCCTGCAGCACGTGTCCTGATCCTGGCGGTTTAACGGCGGGCGCACCACGCGCCCGCCGCTTTCATTCCGCACGCTCTCCCACGCCCCGTCGCGCCACCTTTCCTACTATATTCATTGTTTTTCATCGTATTGCTTTTACATCCGCCGATCACAGAACGCCAAAGAGAGGAACCATGCCGCCAAACGCAGACTCCCGACGAGGTTCTCATCTGCGAGAACACCTGCTTTTCCTGCTGCTGTTGCTGACCCTGAACGTCTTCGCACCACCGGCGCTGGCGCAAAATGCGCCGCCCGCGCCCGCCGACAAGAGCGAGCAGCAGAAAGCCGCCTACGCCGCGCTGGCCGAGCTGCTGCAAGACGACAAAGCGCGCGCGGAACTCATCAACCACCTGAAACAGACCGCCGGCGACGCCCCCGCCGCCGCGCCGGCAACGCCGGAGGAATCGACGCCCGCTACGCTGAGCGACAGCCTGAACTCGCTGGCGCAGGAAGGCATCGGCACCTTTAACCAAAAGCTCGGCGCGCTGCAAAAGCTGATCGACTCCGGCCCGAAGCGCGTTTTCAATCCCGCCGGCTTTTTCCGCGCGCTGGGCTACTTTCTGCTGACGGTGGCGGTCACCTTTGCGCTGTTCCACCTGATCCGGCGGCTGATCGCGCCGCTGTACAAACGCATGGGCAGTTGGGGACACAATGCGCGGCTACAGCGCGGCCCGTGGTATAAACGCCCCGCCGCCATTCTCGGCGCTTTCGCCATCGATCTGCTGGTGCTGCTGCTGGCGCTGGCGGCGGGCAATCTGTTCGCCCGCCACGTCCACGCCGACAGCGCCACCATTCTGCGGCTGCAGACCCTGTTTCTCAGCGCCTTCGCGGTGATTGAATTTTTCAAGGCGGTGCTGCGGCTGATTTTCGCCCCCCGCTTCGAATATCTGCGCCCCTTCCCCTTCAGCGACCGGAGCGCGCACTACTGGAACACCCGCCTCGCCTGGCTCAGCGGCCTGATCGGCTACGGCCTGATGGTGGTGGTGCCGGTGGTGGCGGTACAGATAAGCTACCCGGCCGCCGCCACCGTCAACCTGGTGGTGATGCTGGCGCTGACGCTGTACGCCATTTGGCTGATCCTGCACAACCGCAAGCCGATACAGCAACAGATCAATCTGCTGGCCGAACGATCGATGGCGTTTTTCAGCGTGATCCTGCGCGGGCTGGGGCATATCTGGCATCTGTTGGCGATCGCCTATTTTCTGGTGTTGTTCGTGCTGTCCCAGTTCGACATCGGCAACAGCCTGCGCTTTATGATGAGCGCCACGGTGAAAAGCCTGTTGGTGGTCGGCGTCGGCGCGCTGCTGTCCGGCATGCTGACCCGCTGGATTTTCCGCCGCATTTCACTGCCGACCGACGTCAATCTGCGCTACCCGATGCTCGAGCGGCGCATCAACTCCTACATCCCCAACGGGCTGAAGATACTGCGGGTGATGGTGGTGCTGGCGGTGACGCTGTTCCTGCTCGATGCCTGGCACCTGATCAACCTGTACCAGTGGGCGGGCAGCGAAAATGGCCAGCGGACGCTCGGCGGGCTGGTGCATATCCTGCTGATCCTGTTGATTGCCGTGTTCAGCTGGACGCTGATGGCCAGCATCATCGAGCACCGTCTGGCGCTGGAGCTGAGCAACGGCGTGCGGCCGAGCGCGCGCGAACGCACGCTGCTGACGCTGTTTCGCAACGTGCTGGCTATCGTTATCAGCACCATTACCGTGATGATCGTGCTGTCACAGGTGGGATTGAACATCGCGCCGCTGCTGGCGGGCGCCGGCGCGCTGGGGCTGGCCATCAGCTTCGGCGCCCAGACGCTGGTGAAAGACGTGATTACCGGCGTGTTCATCCAGTTCGAAAACGGCATGAACACCGGCGAGTACGTGACCGTCAGCGGTATCACCGGCACCGTGGAGCGCATGACCATCCGCTCGATCGGCCTGCGCGACGACTACGGCGTCTACCACATCGTGCCGTACTCCTCGATCACCACGCTGGCCAACTATGCGCGTGAGTTCGGGGTATACCGCGCCAACTACACCGTCAGCCGCGACGAGGACATCGATCGGGTCAATGAGGTGCTGCATCAGGCCGTCGCGGCGCTGAAGCAAGATGAACAGGTGAAGCATTTCCTGATTGGCGAACCGGTCTTCAACGGCGTGGTGGCGCTGGGAGACCGCTCGTTCACCACCCGCGTGACGGTGCGCACACAGGCGCTGAAACAGTGGGTGGTGCAATACGCCCTCGATCGGCTGGTGAAAATCCATTTCGATCGGGCCGGCATCGGCATGCCGCAGCAGGCGATGCAGATCTCCCGCGCGCCGCAGCCGCATGAAGAGCCGCCGCCTGCCGCGAGCTGAGGCTAACGCCCCTGGCCGCAAGGATGGGCGGCCAGGAAGGCCGCCACGTCCCGCCGGTAGGCGTCGTATTGCACCGAGCGCGGAGCAAACAGGCCAACCACGTTGATCAGCCACGGATGGCGGGCGAACAGCGGTTTGATCATCACGTGGTCGGCTTCGGCGATACGCGTCACCGTCAGCAGCGAGGCCGGGATCGTTTGCCGATACACGCGCTCGGTTTCGTCCGCGTCCACGTTGACGTCGCGCCCGCCCAGGATCAGGTGCACCGGCGTGGCGAAATGCCGCAATCCCGCCGTCGCGTCGCTGGCCATGTTGGCGCGAATAAAGCGCCAGCGGTCGGCGCTCAATGCAGCGGCGGCGCTAAACTCACGGCGGTACTGTTCGTAACCGTCCGGCTGTTCGAGCAGCGTTTGGATGTGGCGCCAATGCGCCTCGCGCGCGGCGATCGACGCTTCATCGTCCCCTGCCGCCGCCATCGCCGCCCGGGTGTTGTAGCGCCCCTGCCGCAGCCAGTTGATCGCCGGCGAGAGTGCAAGAGTGAAAGCAATGTCAGGCCGTAAACGCGCCACCTCCGGCATCACCCATCCCGCCTGGCTGGCGCCCCACAGCCCCACGCAGCGCGCATCGAAGCGCCCGTCCCGTCTGGCCCAGTCGATGATATCAGCGGTTTCCCGCGCGCGATCCGCCATGGTCTGATGCAGCCAGTTGCCGCTGGAGCCGCCTACGCCCGGCTTGTCGAAGGATAAAACCGCATAGCCCTGCTGCGCTATCGCCTCCCAAATGCCGTAATAGCCTTCGTCGCGGCTGGCGTTGGCCGGCCCATCGCCGTGTATGAACACCACCACGCCAGGCTTAACCGGCGCATGCTCCGGCAGCACCAGCGTGCCGCTCAGCCGGTTGCCGCCGGCGGTCACCGTGACCGGTTCGGTGACAAAGCGAAAGTCGTTGACGTAAATCACCCAGCCAAGCGCCGCCAAAACCAGCGCCACGAGGCACAGCCCTATTTTGCGCACGTCGCCTCCCCGTTGCGTTTCTCCATCAATACCCAATCGGCCTGGCCGAACAGCCCCCCCAGCAAGGCGTAGTGCTCTTCGCGCCGTACCAGAAAACCGCAGCGCCGGTACAGGCGCTGCGCATCGACATTGCGCCGGCTGACGTGCAGACTCAGACGCCGGCCTGCGCCCTGTTCGGCGGCATAGTCGTTCATCCACTGCAGCAGCCACCTGCCCACCCCTTTACCGCGCTGACTCTCCGCCACCGCCAGGTAAGAGAGATACAGCTCATCGGCCGCCGGAGTATGCTGCAATACCGCCATTTGCAGATACATGCGCCAAACGTTCAGCCAGCCATAGCGGCGACACAGCCGCCAAATCGGCAAGGCGCGCGGGCGCAGCCCGCCGTCGCCCTCTGCCTCGGCCACATTGAGGGCAAAAGCCGCCACCACCTGTTCATCCTGTTTCACCACGAAGCTGCGCTCCCGGCTGCCGCTTTGCTGCCAACACCACAGCCGATAAAACAGACGCCACTGCCGGCGGGCGCTCAAACGGCGCGCGCGCTGGAACTTGTCGCAGAACGCGGCGTAGATCAACGCCGCCGTTTGCAGGCGGTCAGCGTCGCGATACGGCTCAATGTGCAGCATATCCACCTCGACTAGGGATGCCGGTAGAGCAGTTGTTCCAACAGCCGCACCGGCGTGGTCTCCTCCGGCGCAGGCGACGCAAAGATCGCCTGCCGCCAGGCCTGGCTTTCGATCACGTCCAGCACCAGCTGCGCGAGCGGTAACGGCGCTATCGCCGCCGCGATTTCACCGGTTTGCTGAGCCTCGGCGATCACCGTCGCCAGCGCCTCAATCAGCTGCCGCTGGTTGGCGCTGAACGGCTCGGCCAACGCCGGGTTGCGCGCCACCTCCGCCACGATCTCCGCCGACAGCTGAACATTGGCCGGTTCGGCGACAAAGGCATGATAGGCGGTGAAAAAAATCGACAGCGCCTGTTTCGGCCGCTTTCTGTCGGCCAATAATCCGGCGGCGAACTCGGCGAATACGCCGTTTTCCAGCAGCGCGATCTCGCCGATCAGCGCCTCCTTGCCGGAAAAATGGTTATAGAGGTTGCCGACGCTGACGCCCGCCGCCTGCGCGATATCCCGCATGCTGGTCTGGTGAAATCCCTGATGGGTAAAGCTGTGCAGCGCGGCCTCGACAATCTTTTCTCGGTTTCCCATCGTCAGTTCCCGAAACGGTGAAGGGGGCGCCTGGCGCCATAAATTGATATTAATTAATTAATGAACGAACGTTCGTTCATATCAAGTCTAGCATAGACCGGTAAAATTGAACCGCGGCTCAACGGCGCAGGAATCGCTGGGGGGAGGCAAACGCCGCCCCGTTTTCAGGGGCGGCGTCCGGCAGACTCAGTGCAGCGCATCGCCCTGCTTCACCGAGGTAAAGGCCTGCATCAGCTTCACGACGTCATGCATGCCGATATTGACCTGGTTAATCACTTCTCCGGCGTCATGGGTCAATGCCACACCGCCGCCGGCCTGTTCCACACAGGTCGCCATGCCGGCGATCGCCGCCGCCACGCCTTGCTGGATAGACTTGGTCATGCGTTCGATCTCGGTCGCCGCCTTGCGCGACTGTTCCGCCAGCGTGCGCACCTCGTTGGCCACCACCGCAAAACCGCGCCCGTGCTCACCGGCGTGGGCAGCTTCGATGGAGGCGTTAATCGCCAGCAGGTTGGTTTGGGAGGCGATTTTACGAATGGCTTCGACGATGGTGCCGATCTGCTGCGAACACTTGCCGAGCTCGGTGACCACGTCCGAGGTTTCGCGCGCCGCCGCTTCGACCTGCTGCATGCCTTTCACCGCCTGCTGCACGATGACCGCGCCCTGCGCCGCCTGCCGGTCGGTATCCAGCGACAGATGATGCGCGTTGCGCACCATCTCTTCTTCGTGCTGCTGCTGTTGCATCAACCGGGTGATGTCCTGGGCAATTTTCACCACTTTCACCACCTGGCCATCATTGTCGAGGATCGGGTTGTAACTGGCCTCCAGCCATACCCGTTCGCCGCGCCGGTTGATGCGTTCAAAACGCCCGGTGATGAACTCGCCGCGCGCCAGGCGCTGCCAGTGCCGCCGATAGTCGTCGGAAGCGGCGAACGCCGGCGGGCACAGCACCGCATGCGACTGCCCGCACGCCTCATCCAGCCGATAGCCCATCAGCGCCAGCATATTGTCGTTGGCGCTGACAATGGTGCCCTGCGGCGTGAAAGCAATCATCGCCATCGATCGATTCAGCGCCGCCAGCAGGCTGCGGTGTTCCTGCGCCTGGGTCACTCGCTCGGTCACTTCGCTGGCGATCTTGACGATTTCCACCACCTTACCCTGTTTATTCAGCACCGGCGCGTAGGTGCCCTGCAGCCATACCGTCTCGCCGTTTTTCGCGATGCGTTTTAGGGTGTCCGTGATGGGTTGCCCCTTATTCAGCGTCTCCCAATGCTTGCGGTACAACGGGCTGGCGACATAGTTCGGATCGCAGAAAATACGGTGATGCCGGCCAATCACGTCATCGCGTTGAAATCCCAGCGTGTTGAGGAAGAGATCGTTGGCGCGCAAGACCGTGCCGTCGGGCGAGAATACGATCATGGGAACGGCGTGTTCTATCGCGCCCAGCTCGGCGCCTTTGTGGGTAGTTAACTGACTGAATCGTAACAGCATAAGGTGTAGTCCTTGTGGCAGATGATGGCGCTTTTCTTATTTTGTCTGGCCACATGCCGCGCCCACACGCAGACGTGCCATCGCGGAAGGTACGGGCAGCGCCGAACCTTCTGGTTATTGCTCTTAACCGGATTAAATTTATTTATTCAGTAAAGTAATTATTCGAATTTAAATAAACCAATAACCTAAGATTTTTATTATTAAATGCGTAATGAGAATAACGTAAGTGATGAAAATTGAAAGGTAAAATGCGGATTTTTGTCGGCGCCGGCAGGATAACCGGCGCCGTTGAGCTAACACATCGCCTCTTACGCGACCAGCGGCTCCGGCTCAACCACCGTGCCGTTGAGCATGATTTCCGGCACATAGCGCAGTTCATTGAGCAAACTTTGATGGTCCTGCCCCAAGAGCAGGATGACGCTGTCCGCGGCATCCAGACGGTGGTCATCATTGTTATCGACAATGAGGTAGCTGCTGTTTTGCTCGCCGAGAACGCTGCTGACCCCGACCTTGGCGCTCAATGCTCCAGGCTGACCGAGATCGAGCAACGCGGCCAACAGCTGGCTGGCGCTGCTGCCCTGTTCGGCCGTCAGGGCGCCGATTCTCGCCTCCACGCCTTGCGCATCGCTGACGCCATAATCCGCCAGCTTCCCGCCGCCGGCCCCCTGAGCGATCCGCAGACCTGAAAGCACATCGTCGATGCTGCCCTGCGTCAGCGAAAAGTCTTTTAACGTCACGCCTGACGCCGCCGTGCTGCTCTGCAGCGTAACGTGGCTTTTCCCTGCGCCGGCGACGATCGTCGTGTCTCCCTGCACGTTAAATTGATCGCTGCCTCCTCCGCCTTTGACCAACAGCTGTTCGCCCTGTAGCCCAAGATCTTCCAGCAGCGGCGCCAATTTGGCCTGCGCGCCACCACTTAACGGCAGCAAGCCCAACATTTGAATGATCGTGCCGTCACCGCTGCCGCCATGAGAGGACGTCAGGGTGAACCCATTACCGGCAAAGGCCGAAGCGTCAACCTGGCGGACCTGAGTGTACCCCTCCGTTAGCGTCAGGTTGAAATTCGCGCCGCCGGACAACGTAATGTCTTGCACCTGATCATTTTGCCCCGTCAGCGTCAAGGCGCCATTTCCCCAGCCGCCGGTGTTAATGGCAACCAATGTCAATGGATTTTCATCGCCATGCGAGTCAAGCGCCAATGAGCCGGCATTACCGCGCCCGGAGAACAACAGGTCGAAACGATCGGTGGCATTCTCAAGGAAGGCTATCTCCAGCCGGCTGTCCGCATGATCACCGATGCCGCTGATTTCAAGGCGCGCCGCATCGGCATTGGCGTTGATCACCTTGACGTTATCCGCCCGCCCGGACAGCAACAATCCCTCACGGCCAAGCGCCTGCGCCGCCCGGCTCTGCACGACCGTCCCTCCGTCCGTTCCCTCTACGGTGGCGTTGCCGCTCAGCACCCCGTAGTCAAACACATGAGCGCTCGTCGCCAGCGCTTTCGTGCTGTAACCGTTCCAACCGATTTGCGTCAGCGTAGCTTCCGCCTGGCCGATGTAACCCGCCATATCTATCTGTTCGAAATGACTGAAATTGGCGGCATTGCTGCTCACCGTACTGATGCGCACGCCAAAAAGATCGAGCGTCGAGGTCATTTTGACGATCAGGTTGGCGGACAAAATATCGTGCCCGTCACCGCCATCGGCGCTGAATATCCACCCCACATGATTGGCGCCGCCATCGGCATTGCCTCCCCACAGCAGGCTGTCATTGCCGTTGTTCAGATAAAAGTGCCCTTGGGCGGCGGCGAGGTCGGCCTGCGAAGTGAGCTGCACCCGATCGTCGCCATGGGTGCCATGCACTGTCACATTGGCATTGTTTACCGTCATCTCCACCCCATACCGAGCCGCAGGGTTATTATGCAGCCGGATATCCGCCGCAGCGTCGCCATTGACGATCAGGTAAGAAAGCTGCGAGGCATAGCTCAGGTCAACCGTGACGTCCGCGTCAGCATCCAGGAACACCCTGAACAGCACGGCGGTTTCCGCATTGCTCAGCGTATGATGAGCATGCGTATTCACCGTACCCGACGCGTTGCCGCCACCCTCGCTGGTGGCGAGAGACGCGATCGTTTTATACGCCAGGCTGGCGCCGACATCGCGCGCGAACATCCACTGTTCATACTGAACATCACCTGTCGGCGGCGCATTGATCAGATCGGCGATCACCGCCTGCGTGACCAGGGCCTTGTCGCCGCCCAACGCCCGGTAGTGGTCCAACTGCTGTTCATTCGCCGCCCGGCCATGCACCGCCTGATAGACGTGCTGAATAAAGTCGTCCCCCTGTAAACCACCGATCTGCGCCTGAAATTCCGGCGTCGCCAGAAGGGCCGTGACCAATTCGGCATAGCTCAAGGTGCCGGAGGCCAGCGTCTTGCTCCAATTGTCCAGCGAGACGCTGTCCACCGCCCGCTCGGGCAATGCACGGAACAGCGCCGCTATCTGCTCCAGATACTCGGTCGCCGGCAGTTCGCCCGGCGAATATTCCTGGCCCGCCGCATTGAAATGCTGTTGAGCCGCCGCATCTTCCGGCGCCACCACCCCGCGCAACTGCGCGATCATATCCACCAGCAGATCGCCGCGCGTCGCGCCTTCCGCCAGCCGTTGCTGGTAAGCGGCCAGTTCAGGCGCCGTCGGCGGCCGTTCGAATCCCTGAGCGAACAGATGCAAAATGAAGTCATGATCGGAAAGATCGTTAAGCGGCAGGGTGGCAATCTTGCTCTGCGCCAACGCAGCCAGATTGCCCCCCTGATTGAGCAGCTTGCCGTCATGCGCAATTTCATCGGTCTGCCAGGGTGCTCGCAGCAGATAAAACATCGCCTGCGCGTCGCCGCTTCCGCCGGCGGCATCGGCGGCCGTGCCGGGATACAAACCTTCAGCAATGCGCTGATCGAGCGCATCACGCTGCGCCAGCATCACCGGATCGTCCCCCAGATAGTTAAAGAGGTCGATAACAACGCTGGCGACAGCGCTGTTGAAATGCCCCTGTTGCAGTAAGGCATTGATGTAATCCGGATCGGGAGCGGTATTGTAAACGGAGAAATAAACCTGGCTGAGAATGTCGTATTCGCTTTGGCCGCTCATCCAACCGGCATCGGGTTGGCTCATTAAAATGCTGGCCATATAGGCGGGCGGCTGGCTGCCGATATCAAATGCGCTGTCGTAGTAATCGATTTCCGCCGCCGTCGGCAAACGCCCGAAAATGCCGATGATTAAGGCGCCGACCTCTTGTTGCGTAGCTAAAGGAATCATAATAAATCCCGTCAGTGTAATGGACTAAGTTCGCGGCATGGCTGCGCCGCGGCCTGTCTCCTACATCGCGAAGAGAGACATTGCACACTGCCTGGAGGGGTTTTTATAGGTATGACTACAGTTAAGAAATGCTGATGCGATAAGTCAATAAAACGGGGAAAACCGATCCTCGGTATGGGACTTTGCTCCCATACCGAAGCACCTGAAGACCTAGCGCCAGCGTTCGGCTGCCCAGGCGGCCTGTTGCTCGGCGTCGTGGAAGGTCCAGGCGACGAAGCGGCTGATCTTTTGCCCTTGCGCCATCTCGATGGTGCGCACCTCGGCCGCCCCCGCCACTTTCAGCGCATGGTAGATGGCAGGCAACGTGGTGTTTTTCGAGATGAGCGAGGTGAACCACAGGCAGTTGTTGGCCTTGCCGACGCTCTCTGCCACCATCTTGCGCACAAAGGCTTCTTCACCGCCTTCGCACCACAGCTCGTTGTTCTTGCCGCCGAAGTTTTGCACCGGCTTGTCGGCCACTTCCCCTTTGCCCAGTTTATGCAGCTTGCGGCGGGTGCTGGCGCGCGCTTCCTGCTCGGACGCGTGGAACGGCGGGTTGCACAGGGTGGCGTCGAATTTCTCGGCCGCGCCGATAATGCCGCTAAAAATCAGCTCAGGCTGTTTTTGCAGCCGCAGGCGCACGCTGTTGCGCAGCGTCGGGTTCATCTCGACGATCATCTTGGCCGAGTTGAGCGACACCGGATCGATTTCGGAGCCGGTGAAACGCCAACCGTATTCGCGCAGGCCGACGATCGGGTAAATGCAGTTGGCGCCGACGCCGACGTCGAGGATCGCCACGCCCTTGCCGCGCGGGATCTCGCCGCCGTTGCTGGTCGCCAGCAGATCCGCCAGGTGATGCAGATAGTCGGCGCGACCAGGGATCGGCGGGCACAGATAATCAGCCGGAATATCCCAGTGTTCGATGCCGTAAAAGTGTTGCAGCAACGCACGGTTGAGCATTTTCACCGCCGCCGGATCGGCGAAGTCCACCGAGACATCGCCCCAGGCGTTCGGTTTTACGAACGGCGCCAGCGCCGGGCAGCTGGCGATCAGCGCCGGGAAGTCGTAGCGCGAACGATGACGGTTGCGCGGATGCAGGCCGCTTTTCTGCTGCGGGAAGGTTTTCTTTTTTTCCACCGTGACGGGCTCTCTTGAAGGGATTTCCGGCGCGTAAGATAACACATCCGGCCCGCAATGGCGCAGCGGCGGGAAACCCGGCACAATGAAAGCTTCATCGATTGCCGCAGGATCCCCCATGAACCGTGAATCTCGTTATTATTATGAACCCGCCGCCGGCCACGGCCTGCCGCACGATCCGCTGAACGCCATCGTCGGCCCGCGCCCCATCGGCTGGATCTCTTCCCGCAGCGCCGCCGGCTTGCGTAATCTGGCGCCCTACAGCTTTTTTAACTGCTTCAACTATCGCCCGCCGATCATCGGTTTCGCCAGCACCGGCTGGAAAGACAGCGTGGCGAATATCGTGGAAACCGGCGAGTTCGTTTGGAACCTGGCGACACGCCCGCTGGCGGAAGCGATGAACCACAGTGCCATCAACCTGCCGCGCGGCGAAGATGAATTCGCCTTCGCCGGCGTCACGCCGCTGCCCGGACGCCGGGTCAAAGCCGAGCGCGTGGCCGAAAGCCCGGTGAACTTCGAATGCCGCCTGACCCAGTGCATTCAGCTGCGAACCGCCGCCGGCGAACAGGTGGAGACCTGGCTGATATTGGGCGAAGTGGTGGCGGTGCACCTCGATCCGGCGCTGCTGGACGAACACGGCGTCTACCAGACCGCCGCTGCCGAACCTATCCTGCGCGCCGGCGGCCCAACCGCCTACTATGGCATTTCCGAACAGCACCGTTTCGATCTGGCGCGCCCGACGCGCTGATCGTCTCCCCCTGTTTATGCAGAAGATGAACGGGGGAATTAATCATCAAAAAATCTGAATAAAACTGTCAACACTCTCCGATTTCATCCTGCCTGTCACTGCGCAATAATCCTCCCATCGAAAGGCAAACCCCTTTCTCCCTAATTCACTTTGACAGGAATGACCCACATGAAAACCATCAAAACTTTTGCTGCCGCTATCGCCCTGGCCACCGCTTCTTTCACCACTTTCGCCGCTGAACACGTCAGCGCCCAGGATGCCGCCCAATTCGAAAAAGCCGGCGTGATCGTCGCCAGCGGCGCAACCGACCTGAGCAGCCTGAAGTCTCAGTTGGCCGCCAAAGCCGATGCCGCAGGCGCCAAGGCTTTCACCATCACCTCCACCAGCGGCAATAACCTGATGCACGCCACCGCGGTTATCTACAAATAATCGCCGCCCCAGACGTCAAAAAGCCCGCCGGATATCACCCCGGCGGGCTTTTTTATGTTCGCGTACGTCAGCGCTGAATGGGCACAACAGCGAATTTCTTGCCGCCCCGCATTATCATCCCCCCACGAGTAAACGAACCGGAAAATTCTGTCGCAAACAGGCAGAAACCCTGTATTCAATGGGGATTGCGGGGGGCTTGCACACACATTTTTTTACCTGCCCATGGCTGGACTAACAGGAGAGGATGATTATCATGTTACGCAGACTACAGATGCAGAGAGCGTTGTATGCAACATATCATTGAAGGTTTCCTCAGTTTCCAGAAAGAGATTTTCCCACAGCGTAAGGAACTGTTTCGCAGCCTTGCCTCCAGCCAAAATCCTAAAGCGCTTTTCATCTCCTGTTCTGACAGCCGTCTGGTGCCCGAGCTGGTGACGCAGCAAGAACCTGGGCAACTGTTCGTTATCCGCAACGCCGGCAACATCGTTCCTTCCTTTGGCCCGGAGCCGGGCGGGGTTTCTGCCACCATCGAGTACGCGGTGGTGGCATTGGGTGTTACTGATATCGTGATTTGTGGCCACTCAAACTGTGGCGCCATGAAGGCTATCGCGTCCTGCCAGTGTCTCGACCCCATGCCTGCGGTAGCTCACTGGCTGCACTATGCGGATGCGGCCAAAGCAGTGGTCGAGAAGAAAACCTGGAATAGCGAAACAGACAAAGTTAACGCTATGGTGGAAGAGAACGTTATTGCTCAGCTAAATAATATCAAAACCCATCCTTCTGTGGCGGTGGGTCTGCGCAACAGCGGGCTGCGCCTGCACGGCTGGGTGTACGATATCGAAAGCGGCGAAATTCGCACGCTGGATAGAAACACCAAGAGCTTCGTGTCTTTGGCCGATAATCCCGACGTGTATTTCGAATAAAATCACGCCTGGTTTTAACCATTAAATAAAATCCACGCTTCCGCGTGGATTTTACTGTCAGCCTTAAACCAAACGCGCCTCTATCGCCGCAGCGAAGTCGCGGCACATCCGTTCGTCACCGTCGGCGTTGTCTGCCAATACCGTCTCGCCATCCACCACCCGAATATGCGCCTGCAAATCGAAATCCGCCGGCGGCTGCGGGCGTGCAGCGGCGGCGGCCATCGTCTGCTGCGCCTCATGCCACGCCTGCGCCACCGTCTGGTTGCAGGCCTGCGCCAGATAGTCCGGATTAAACCCTTCGCCGGTCAGGCTGCGCAGCGTGTCGTCGTGGCTGACGCTGTTGCCCGGCAACCAGTAGTGTTGCGCCAGATCCGGGCCAATGGCCGGGTTGTCCGTCAGATAACCGTCGCGCTGCAGGAAGAAGTGACGGGTTTGCTCCACCGCCATCATCGCCAGCAAATAACCCTGATAGGAACAGGCGGACTCCAGCGACAGCAGGTGCGGGATCGCCAACGTCGGGCGCGGGCTGCCGCTGATGCCGAGGATCTTCTGCTCAACCTCACGCGCCAGCGCGGTGATGGCTTCCGGCGTGCGCTGCTCGTCATCCCACTGATACAGCGCCCACTCGAAGTACGGCACCAGCAGGATATGGCGTTCGTTGAACGCGCGCATCGGCTGGCGCGCCGCGATGCCGGCTTCGATCTGCGCATCGGGCACCGCTTCGCCGGCGGCGTTTTTCGCATAGCGTTTCAGCCAATCGGCGTCGTCCAGCAGGCTGTCGCAGAACATCGACTGGGTTTCGGCATAGGCCATCGAAGTCGGCGGGAACTCCTGCGAGAAGCACGGCGCATTCTGGCGAATGTTGGCGAAGTGCGCCGCATGGCCGCCCTCGTGGAACAGGGTGTTGAGCCCGTAAGCGCCGCTGCCCACCTGCCCCGGCTGCGCCAGGCTGGTGAAGTTGATGCGCGCGGGCACCCATTCCCCCTGGCGTACAAACGGCGGCACCGGGCCGTGCATGAAGCCGTTCTCATACTTGCCTTTGCGCACCAGCAGATCGAGATTCATCTCCGCGCCGCCAAAACCGATGTGCAGGCGTTTGAAGCTGTCGACCCAGCGTTCCAACGAACGGGAAAACGGGAAGTAAGGATCCAGTTGGCGGGTGACGTCGCCGGCGCTGGCGAAGCGGACGTTCCATGGCTCCAGCGCCTGGCTGCCCTTCTCGGCCGCCAGCTGCTGCAGGCTGCGCGCGTTGGCCTCGCGGGTTTCCCGCTCGAAACGATCCAGAATGGCGAACAGCTGCTCCGGCGTCATGCGCTCGGTTTTGTTCACCTTGTAGTCGAAATAGTTGCGATAGCCCATCTGGCGCGCAAAGCGGTTGCGCAGGCCGATCAGCTCCGGCAGGCCGTTATGCAGCAGCCATTGCTCCAGATCGCGCAGCGCCTGCTGCGAGCTGCGGCGATAGTCTTCGTTCGGGTTGGTCGCCTGATTGGTCAACAGCTCGCCGAGCGAAGCCGCCACGCGCTGGCCGTCGGCGTTCAGATGGGTGACCTGATAGCCCTTGCGGCGCGAGTAGAGATCGGATTCGGCGTGGATGATCTGATCCAACAGCGCCTGCGCCTGCGGGTCTTCAATGGCGTTGCAGTCGAAAAAGCGCAGCCAACCTTGCAGGCCGTGGATCAGCGCATCGCGCTGCGCCTCCTGCGGCAACGCTTCCAATCCGGCCAGCAGAGTGCGGATCTCCGCCAGCCGGCGCGGTTCGGCGATAAAGCGCTTATAGGCGCTTTCCGCGGCGGAAAAGCGCGCCGAGACGTCTTCACCGCCGGTGCCCATGTAGTTTTGCCAGAACAGCTCTTCTTTGGCGCGGTGTACGTCGAGGTAATCCTGGTTCAATTGATTGAAGTAATCGAGAGCCTGTTGCATAACCGTCCTTCTCAGCCGATGAGGAAATATCCCAGTATAGTCGCGCTTAGGCCTGATGCAGGCGTTTCAGCCCCTGCTCCAGCGTCTCGCTCTCGCCGGCGGCCACCAGGCAACAGGCGACCTGCCGCTGGATGGCCTGCGGGATCGCCACCTCGCCCGCCAGGCAGCGCTCGGTCCAGCGCGCGGTGGTTGCCGCGTCTTTCGCCGCCGGCAACGCCGGCGTTTCATCCTGCAAGGTCCGTTCCAGCAAGATGCGCTGTTCGCCGCCGACGATATGATGAATTTGCGGGCAGCGCAGCGGGTTGGCGTAAGCTTCGCCTTCCGTGCCGTGCATCAACAGCCCGCGGGCGCCGATCTGGCGGAAAAACGACGCCACCCGGCCGACATACTCCGGGTGTGAAACGCTGGCGAGGCGCAACGCATCCTGTTCGCCGAACGGCGTCGCCAGCTTGGCCAACGTATGGGCGCTGTTGCGCACTCCCATGCGCCAACGCAACCCGAGCTGCCGCGCCAGCGGCGCCGACAGCGTGGAAACCGGCATGAATACCGCCTCGCCGTTATCGAGACGCTGTTGGGCGTGAGCGGCCTGTTCCGACCACGGCAGCCCAAGCGCGCGGAAAATCTCGGCGCTGGTCACGCGGGTGCTGTCGTCCAGCACGCCGTGCACCACCACCGGCAGGCCCACTTTCGCCAGCAGCAGCGCCAGCAGCGGCGTCAGGTTGGCCTGCTTGCGCGCGCCGTTGTAGCTCGGCAGCACCACCGGTAATGGCCTCCCCTGCGGCGCCTGCAACGGCAAGACCTGCTGTTGCATCGCCTGGTAAAAACCCAGCATCTCTTCTTCGGCTTCGCCCTTGATACGCAGCGCGATCAGAATGCCGCCCAACTCCAGCTCGGGGACCTCCCCGGCCAGCATCGCCTGATACAGCTCAAAGGCGGTCTGTCGATCCAGATCGCGCGCATGGTTTTTGCCGCGGCCTATTTCTTTGATAATTTTGGTGTAATCCATCCGAAGGTTCCCTCAGCCCACTCTTCGGTTAGCATACCCTATCCGCGCCGCCGCTCAACCTCCGCCGCCAGTCGCTGCTGCGCTTCATCGCCCTCGCGCAGCCCGGCGATCACCCCATCGGCATCCTCGGCGCTGCGGTTTTGGCTCATCTTCCATTTGCCTTCGCGCCGGGTGACGGCGATCTCGATACCGACGATGCCTTTAAGCTGTGCGGCGATGTAGTTGGCCGGCGCATCCTCGATCCGCCAGGGTTCAGGACGCCGCCCTTCCTGCTGCGCAGTGAGATCGATCAGTTGGCGGCGCAGCCAGGCCGGGTCGTCCGTCACCGTCGGCACGCCATGCAGTTGCACCACGCTGTAATTCCAGGTCGGCACCACCTTGCCGGTCTGGCGCTTGCTCGGGTACCAGCCGGGCGACACATAGCCCCCCTGGCCCTGAAAAATCACCAGACATTCCGCCGCCTGTTGCAACCGTCGCCAGTGCTCGTTGGCGCGCGACAGGTGCGCCCGCAGCCGGATCTGCCCCTGTTCGACATCGGCCAGAAACGGCAGCGGATCGGCCGTCAATCCCTGCTCGCCGTGGCTGACCAACAGCCCCAGCGGGTGGGCGCGCACCAACGCCAGTTGGGCATCCAGATCGTCTTCGCGAAATGCGGCGGGTTGAAACATCAGTGTGGCTCCTTATCGCTCTCTCATGATGTCGACAGTAAAGCACCCGCCGGCGGCCTACTTAAGATCCGCTTTCTGAGTATTTCGAGTGATCCGGTTTAACAAGATCAGGGCGACGCCCATCGCCACCAAATTACAGAGCATCGCGCCGGCAAAGGCCTGCGCATAGCGTTCCGCCGCGCCGCCGCTCGCCAACAGCGGCACAAAACCGACGCCGCTGACCACGATGCCCAGCGCGCCCCCCACCTGCTGCACGGTGGCCACCAGACCCGCCGCCATGCCCGCCTGCCGCTCCGGCGCCAAACCGAGCACCAGATTCAGCAGCGGCGTCATGCTCAACGCCTGGCCGAATCCCAACACCACCAACCCCGGCAGCAGCCGCAGCGGATGCGCCAGCGCCCCGCCCCACAGCGCCTGCGCCATCAATAGCGCCAACCCGGCGGCGTAAATCGCCACGCCCGCGCTCAGCACGCCGTTGCCCCAACGCAACGTCAGCCGGGGCGCCAGCATCGAGGCCAGCATAAAGGCCGCGCTGGCCGGGGCGAACAGGCTGCCCGCCTGAAAAGGCGTCAGCCCCGCCCCCGCCTGCAGCAGCAGCGCGAAGCACAAGAAAAACGAGGAGGCGGTGGCATAAATCGCCAGCACCACCGCCATGCCCGGCGCGAAGCCCGCCTGGCGGAACAGCGCCGGATCGAGCACCGCATCATCACCGCGCTGCGCCAGGCGGCGCTCCCAACGCAGGAAGCCCCACAGCGTCAGCAACGCCAATGCCAACATCGGCGCGATCCACCACGGCCAACCGCGCGCCGGGCCTTCCAGCAACGGCAGCAGCAACAGCGACAGGCCGGCCGCCGCCAGCCACAGGCCGACGCCGTCCAGCCGCTGCGCCTGCGCCACTCGCGATTCGGGAATGCGCCGCGCCGCCCACAGCGCCAGCGCGCCGATAGGCAAATTGATCAAAAAGATCATGCGCCAGCCGCTGCCGAACAGGTTGGCCTCGATGATAAATCCGCCGAGGATCTGGCCGAAGATTGCCGCCAACCCCAGTGTCATGCCCAGCCAGGCGAAAGCACGCCGCCGCTGTTGCGGCGCGTACAGCACCCGCATCAAGGCGTAAATTTGCGGGAACAACAGCGCCGCCGCCGCCCCCTGCAGGATACGCGCGGCGATCAGCAGGCTGAGCGATCCCGCCAGTCCGCACAACAGGGAACTCAGCGTGAATCCCAGCATGCCGAGGCTGAACAGACGCCGACGCCCGAAGCGATCGCCCAGACGCCCACCGGCGATCAACAGCACCCCAAACGCCAGTTCATAACCGGCGACGATCAAACCGATACCGGCGAAATCGGCGGCGAACTGTTGCTGGATCACCGGCGCCGCCACGTTGACCACAAACAGATCGAACACCGTGACGAAGCCGCCCAACAGCAGCACCGGCAGGCCGGGCAATCCCCGCCGTTCAACAGATAATGAATGTTCCATACCACCTCCAGAGATTATGATGGTCGCAGTATGGAATAGCGTTTAAACTGTTACTATATAGCCATTTATACTATTACTAACAGCAACAGGACGGCCGACATGCCCCCACGCACCCTCGAACGCACCCGCCACGAACTGGGGGATTTTCTGCGGCAAAAGCGAGAACAACTGTCGCCGGAGGCAGTCGGCTTGCCGAGCGGCAGCCGCCGCCGCACGCCGGGCTTGCGGCGCGAGGAGGTGGCGGCGCTGGCCGGCGTCGGCCTCACCTGGTACACCTGGCTGGAGCAAGGCAGGGAAATCAATGCGTCGGTGACGTTTTTGGAAAATCTGGCGCGGGTGCTGCAGCTCGACGCCGCCGGCCGCTACCACCTGTTTTTATTGGCGCATCAGCGCCCGCCGGTGCCGGTCGGGCATCAGTGGTGCCAGGTTTCGCCGTTGGTGCGGCGCCTGCTGGACGACCTGACGCTGCGGCCGGCCTACGTCATGAACCTCAGTTGGGACATCATCGCCTGGAATCCGGCGGCGCAGCGGCTGTTCGCCATCGGCGAGCGCCCGGCGCAAGAGCGTAACATGTTGTGGATGCTGTTTGCCGATCCGCAGCTCAATGCGCGCCTGCTGGAGTGGCGGGCGCAGGCGCCGCAAATCCTGGCCAGCTTCCGCCGCGACTACGCCCGTGCGCCGGAGGATGAGGTGATGCGCCAACGGGTACAGGCGCTGGAGCAGGTATCGCCGCAGTTCCGCCAGCTCTGGCGACAGCATGATATTCACGGACGTTGCCAGGGGCGGCGCAGCTTCACCCTCCCGGAGATCGGCCCGGTCACCTTTGACCACGCCTCTTTCATCGTCGACGAAGAGAACCACCTGCGGCTGGTGATGTACAGCGCGCTGCCGGACGAACCGGCCAGCGCGGCGTTTGAAGCGCTGCTGCGCGAAGATTAACGACGGCTGTCGAAAATGAGTTTGCAGGCCAGCCCGGCGAACACGCCGCTCAGCAGATAGTTCGGCCAGCGGGCGCTGAAACGGCGGCCGGCGAAACGGCTTTTCATGCCGCTGACCGCCAGGATCACCCCGCCGTTAATCAGCAAGCCGACCAGATTCAGCACCGTCGCCAGCGCCAGCATCTGCACCACCACCGAGCCGGCGCGCGGATCGATAAACTGCGGGAACAGCGCCAGCACGAACAGCGCCATCTTCGGGTTGAGGATGTTGGTGAACAATCCCTGACGGAAAATGCGCGCGGTCGGCACCGCCTGCAACCCGGCGGAAGCCTGCAGACTGCTGCCGGATCGCAGCGTTTTCCACGCCAGATAGAGCAGATAGGCCGCGCCCAACATTCTCACCGCGTCGTAAGCCAGCGGCACCGCCACGAACAGTTGCGACAACCCCAGCGCCGCCGCCAGCGCATGGCAGTACGTGCCGAGCTGAATGCCCGCCAGCGAAGCGAAACCGGCGCGCCGCCCCTGGCTGACGCTGCGCGAAGCGATCAGCAGCATATCCGGGCCGGGGGTCAGCGCCAGCGCCACGCAGGCGCCGGAAAACAACAACAGCGTTGCGGCATCAATCATGAATCACCTGATAAGAAGACGGACGGGGATGGAGCCTCCATCATAGCGACGCCGACGTGGCTTGTCAGCGCCGCTCGCGTCAGATCACCCACAAATCGAGGTACTCGTTGACCGGCATCTGCGCCAGCCGCTGCCGATCCAGCGACACCTCGAGAATGCGCTGCTGCTGCAGGGCCGGGAACTGGCGCGCCAGATTGGTTTTGAACTTCTCGATCAGCAGCGGGATGCCCGCTTCGCGCCGCCGCGCATGGCCGATAGGGTACTCCACCGCCACCTCATCCAGGCGGCTGCCGTCGGTGAACTCCACCGTCAGCGCATTGGCGATCGAGCGTTTTTCCGGATCGTGATAATCGCGCGTGAAGGCGGGATCTTCATGGCAGTGGATCTTGCCGCGCAATGCGTCGATGCGCGGATCCTCGGCCACCCGATCCTCGTAATCGGCCGCCGTCAGCCGGCCGAACAGCAGCGGGATCGCCACCATATACTGAATGCAGTGATCGCGATCCGCCGGATTATCCAGCGGCCCTTGCTTGTCGATAATGCGCAGGCAGGCCTCGTGGGTGCGGATGCTCACCCTGGCGATATCGGCGGCGGTTTTGCCGGCGGCCAGCATCTGGCGGTGCAGCGTCATGGCCGCCTCCACGGCGGTCTGGGCATGGAACTCCGCCGGGAACGAAATTTTAAACAGCACGTTCTCCATCACATACGCGCCGTACGGCCGCTGGAAGCGGAAAGGTTCGCCGTTGAACGAGACGTCGTAGAATCCCCAGGTCGGCGCCGTGAGCGCCGAGGGATAACCCATCTCGCCGGTGGCGGCCATCAGCGCCAGCCGCACCGCGCGCGCGGTCGCATCCCCCGCCGCCCAGGATTTGCGGGTGCCGGCATTCGGCGCGTGGCGGTAGGTGCGCAGCGACTGCCCGTCCACCCACGCCAGCGACACCGCGTTCAGGATCGCCTCGCGGCTCAGGCCGAGCAGCTGCGCCACCACCGCGGTGGACGCCACCTTTACCAGCAGCACGTGATCCAGCCCCACCCGGTTGAAGGCGTTTTCCAGCGCCAGGCAGCCCTGGATCTCGTGCGCCTTGATCATGGCGATCAGCACCTGCCGCATGGTCAGCGGCGCTTTGCCCGCCGCCACCGCCTGGCGAGAGAGCCAATCGGCCACCGCCAGGATCCCGCCCAGGTTGTCCGACGGGTGGCCCCACTCCGCCGCCAGCCAGGTGTCGTTGAAATCGAGCCAGCGGATCATGGCGCCGATATTGAACGCCGCCTGCACCGGATCCAGCTGGAAGCGGGTGCCCGGCACCCGGCTGCCGTTCAGCACCTCGGCGCCCGGCACCACCGGCCCCATCAGTTTCTTGCAGGCCGGGTAGCTCAGCGCCTCCAGCCCGCAGCCGAGGGTATCGAGCAGGCAATAGTGGGCGGTGCGGTACGCCGCCGGGGTATCGACGGCCTCTTTCATCACATAATCGACGATATCGACCATTTCGCGATCGAACGGCGGACGGCCGGTGTTGGCAGACTCAAGCATCATGATTTCCAAAGGCTCCATAGTGAAAACGACACGATAACGATCGGCGCTCAGCGCTGATCCAGCGGTACGAACGCCCGCGCTTCCGGCCCGGTATAGTTGGCGGACGGGCGAATGATTTTGTTGTCCTGCCGTTGCTCGATGATGTGCGCCGACCAGCCGCTCACCCGCGCCATGACAAACAGCGGCGTGAACATTTCGGTAGGCACCCCCAGCTGGTGGTAAGACACCGCCGAGAACCAGTCAAGGTTGGGGAACATGTTTTTGGTGTCGCGCATCACGCTTTCCAGCCGGTCGGCGATGTCATACAGCTTCATCGCGCCCGCATCCTGCGACAGGCGCAGCGCGATCTCTTTGATCACCTGATGGCGCGGATCGGAGACGGTGTACACCGGGTGCCCGAAGCCGATCACCACCTCTTTGTTGTCGATGCGGCGGCGAATGTCGGCTTCCGCTTCGTCCGGCGTTTCATAGCGTTGCTGGATCTCCAGCGATACCTCGTTGGCGCCGCCGTGCTTCGGCCCGCGCAGCGCGCCAATGGCGCCGACGATCGCCGAATAGACGTCGGATCCGGTGCCGGCGATCACCCGGCCGGCGAAGGTCGAGGCGTTGAACTCATGCTCGGCGTACAGGATCAGTGACGCATGCATTGCCTGTTCCCAGCTGGCGGAAGGCGCTGCGCCGTGCAGCAGGTGCAGGAAGTGGCCGCCGATGGAATCGTCGTCGGTCTCCGGCTGAATGCGCTCGCCGTTGTGGCTGTAGTGATACCAATAGAGCAGCATCGATCCCAACGACGCCAGCAGCCGATCGGCGATGTCGCGCGCGCCGGCTGCGCCGTGCTGCTCTTTTTCGGGCAGGGTGCAGCCGAGGGCCGAAACGCCGGTGCGCATCACGTCCATCGGGTGAGACGCCGCCGGCAGCGCCTCCAGCACCGTGCGCACGCTGGCGGGCAGGCCGCGCAGCGCTTTGAGACGGTGTTTATAGGCCTGCAGCTCGTCGCGGTTGGGCAACTTGCCGTGGATCAGCAGATGGGCGACCTCTTCAAACTCGCAGTGGCGCGCGAGATCGAGAATGTCGTAACCGCGATAGTGCAGATCGTTGCCGCTGCGTCCTACGGAACACAGCGCGGTATTCCCGGCGGGCACGCCGGATAACGCCACGGATTTTTTCGGCTTAACGCCAGTCGGGCTTTGCGGGGGGATCGCTTGGCTCATACTGTCCTCATTTGGCTTCTGCGTGAATGGCGCTTATTCGTCGCGTTGGCGAGCGAACAGAGCGTCGAGTTTCTCTTCGAACAAATAGTAGTTGATGCTTTCATACAGCTCGTTGCGGGTCTGCATGGTGTCGATGACGCTTTTCTGCGTGCCCTCTTCGCGCAGGGCGCGGTACACCCGCTCCGCCGCCCGATTCATCGCCCGGAAGGCCGACAGCGGATACAGCGCCATATCCACCCGGGCGCTGCGCAGCTCGTCGGTGGTGAACAGCGGCGTCGCGCCGAATTCGGTGATGTTGGCGAGGATCGGCACCTGCGTCGCTTCGGCGAAGCGGCGGTACATGCCCAGTTCGGTGATCGCTTCCGGGAACAGCATGTCGGCCCCGGCCGCCACGTAAGCCTGAGCGCGCTCGATGGCCGCCTCCAGCCCCTCCACCGCCAGCGCATCGGTGCGCGCCATGATCACGAAGTCCGGATCGCTGCGCGCATCCACCGCCGCCTTGATGCGATCCACCATCTCTTCGGTGGAAACGATGGCCTTATTGGGCCGATGGCCGCAGCGCTTGGCGCCAACCTGATCTTCGATATGCAGCGCCGCCGCCCCGGCCTTGCTCACCGAGCGCACCGTGCGGGCGACGTTGAACGCCGATGCGCCGAAACCGCTGTCGACATCCACCAGCAGCGGCAGCGGGCAGACGTCGGTGATACGGCGAATATCGGTCAACACATCGTCCAGCGTCGAAATGCCCAGGTCCGGCAGCCCCAGCGAACCGGCCGCCACGCCGCCGCCGGAAAGATAGATGGCCTGGAACCCCGCCCGCTGGGCCAGCAGGGCATGGTTGGCGTTGATCGCGCCGGCGATTTGCAGGGGTTTCTCTTTACTCAGGGCCTGACGAAAGGCGAGCCCGGGTGAGCGCAGCGTCATGACGTTCTCTCCGATTAGCTAGATGGAACAGACAGAGCAAGGGGCGGGCCAGGTTGCACTTTGGCGAGGAAAAAATTAAAAGCGATAAAAATAAGTGAGTTATAAAATTCGCGTCGCCATTGGGCAGACCAAGCGATAAAAAACGTTTCAGTTAACGTTTCAATCGCGGTTTCACTCGGCATATTTGAAACATGACTGAAACAAGGCTACACCTAATGCAGCCACTTTCATTCGGTAACCCACCATGAGCGATCACATCACGCCGTCCCGCACGCCGGACAAACCGGTGATCTGGACCGTCTCCATCACCCGCCTGTTCGATCTGTTCCGGGATATCAGCCTCGAGTTCGACCATCTGGCGGTCATCACCCCGATCCGCCTCGGCTTTGAGGAGGCGGTGCAGCATATCCGCGCTCGCCTGGCGACCGAGCCTTGCGACGCCATCATCGCCGCCGGCTCCAACGGCGCCTACCTGAAAAGCCGCCTGTCGGTGCCGGTCATTTTGGTCAAACCCGGCGGCTTCGATCTGCTGCAGGCGCTGAGCAAGGCGCGCAGAACCGCCGATCGAATCGGCGTCATCACCTACAAAACGCCGCTGCCCGCGCTGCTGGAGTTCCAGCAAACCTTCGATCTGCCGCTGGAGCAGCGCAGCTACGTCACCGAAGAGGACGCGCGCGGCCAGATCGCCGAGCTGAAAGCCGCCGGCATTCAGGCGGTGGTCGGCGCCGGCCTCATCAGCGATCTGGCGGAAGAGGCCGGGCTCACCGCCATTTTTCTCTATTCCGCCGCCACCCTGCGCGCCGCCTTCAGCGACGCGCTGGACGTGACGCGCCTGATGCTGGGCGGCGCCAAGCGCGGCGGCGACTACGCCGCGCGCAATACCCTGCAACCGCGCTATGGGCTGAGCGATTTACAGGGCGATTCCCCGCAGATGGAGCAGACGCGGCGCACCATCATGCTGTACGCCCGATCGCCGGCGGCGGTGTTGATCGAAGGCGAAACCGGCACCGGCAAAGAGCTGGCGGCGCAGGCGATCCACCGCGAATACTTTTCCCGGCGCGGCGCGACGCCGCCGTTCGTCGCCATCAACTGCGGCGCCATCGCCGAATCGCTGCTGGAGGCGGAGCTGTTTGGCTATGAGGAAGGCGCCTTCACCGGCTCACGGCGCGGCGGCCGACGCGGGCTGTTGGAAACCGCCAACGGCGGCACCCTGTTTCTGGATGAGATCGGCGAAATGCCGCTGCACCTGCAAACCCGATTGTTGCGCGCGCTGGAAGAGAAAACCATCACCCGGGTCGGCGGGCAACAGCCGGTAACGGTCGATTTTCGCGTTATCAGCGCCACCCACAATCGCCTGGAGCAGGCGATTCAACAGGGCGATTTTCGCGCCGATCTGTTTTACCGTCTGAGCGCCCTGCGGCTGCAGCTGCCGCCGTTGCGGGCGCGTGGCGACGATATTGCGATGCTGGCGGAACACTTTCTGAAACAGTCGCTGGCGGCGCTCGACGTGCCGCTGACGGAGCCGCTGCGCACCGCCCTGGCCGGCTGCTACGCCGCACTGAGTCATTACGCCTGGCCCGGCAACCTGCGCGAGCTGCGCAACATGATGGAGCGGGTGGCGCTGATGCTGAGCACCGGCGCTGCGCCGAGCGGCGAGACCCTGCAGTGGCTGCTGCCGGAGCTGGCGGTGGCGCCGCCGCCCGAGACGCAGGCGGCGCCCGTCTCCGCCCACGAAGCCCTGGCGCGGTGCGGAGGCGACCACGCCGCCGCCGCCCGGTTGCTCGGGATCAGCCGCACCACTTTATGGCGCCGGCTGAAAAAACCGCGCTGAGCATCAGCCGGCGCGCCGGCCGTCCGAGGCCGGCAGCAGCCGCGCTCGCCGCTCGCCCAGCAGGTTCATGCCCGCCGCCGCCAGCAGGATGATCGCCGCGCCCAGCAGCTGCCACACAGACAGCCGGTGACCAAACGCCAGGCGATCCACCAGCATGGCGGCGATCGGGTAGATGAACGACAGCGAGCCGATCAGATTGGTGGGCAGCTTCTGCAGGGCGCCGTACATCAACACGTACATCAGGCCGGTGTGCAGCACGCCGAGCGTCGCCAACATCCCCCACTGCCCCACGCTGGCCGAAACGTGGAAATCCACCAGCGGCAACAGCATCACCGCCCCCACCGTCACCTGGATCAGCGCAATAAGATGCGGCGGCGTGCCCTTCAGCCGCTTGGCCGCCAGCGCCATCAGGGCGTAGAAAAACGCCGCGCCGAGCGCCAGCGCGATGCCCGCCAGATAATGACTCTGCTCCCCCGCCTGCCGCGGCTGCGCCAGCACCACCAGCATCATGCCGCCGAACGCCAGCCCCAGCCACAGCAGCTTGCGGGCGGTCAGCCGTTCCCCCAGAAACAGCGCCCCCAGCCCCACCAGCATAAACGGCTGGGTGTTGTACACCGCGGTAGCGATGGAGATAGACGCATAGGAATAGGCGGCGAACAGCAGCAGCCAGTTGATCACCAGCGCGACGCCGCCGGCGATCGCCAGCAGCAGCGTGGCGCGCGTCAGCGCATCGCGTCGCAGCTGCCCCAATACGCCGCACACCGCCAGCAGCGTCAGCGCGCCTACCGCGCAGCGCCAAAACACCACGTTGATAACCGGCTGGCCGGACATCAACACAAACCAGCCAATAGAGCCGGAAATCAACATCGCCGCCGCCATCTCCAGCGATCCGCGTTTTATCTCTGCATTCATTCTGCGTTCCTCGAAGCTTGCCCAGAGACATAGCTTGCGGCTTCGCAGGGCGGCTTTCCATAGCATAAAAAAGGCAGATATGCTTAACTGCCTTTTTCTCGCAGTTATAATAATGAAAATACCTAACGGAGGCGTTATGGATGATATCGATCGCCAAATCCTGACCATTCTGGCGGACGATGCGCGCGCATCGTTGAAGACGCTGAGCGCGCAGGTGGGCCTGTCGTCGCCAAGCACGTCGGAAAGACTGCGGCGGCTGGAGGAAAACGGCGTGATCCAGGGCTATACCCTGAACGTCAATCTGCAGGCGGTGGGCTACGCCTTCGAATCGCTGGTGCGCATCAAGCCGCTGCCGGGCATGCTGAAGAAGGTCGAGCAGCTGATTCAGGCGATCCCGGAAGTGGTCGAATGCGATAAGGTGACCGGCGAAGACTGCTTTATCGTGCGGCTGGTGGCGCACTCGATGGAACAGCTCGACCACACCCTCGATCGGCTGGCCGAGCATGCGCAGAGCAACACCTCGATCGTGAAAACCACGCCGGTCAAGCGCCGCCTGCCGCCGCTGCTCTGATTAACGCCGCCGCTTGCGGGCGAACGGGTTGCCGCGCTTCTTCTCTTTTTTGGCCGCGTCGGCGGCGGATTTCAACGCCGCCAGATGCGCCTTGTCGGCCTCCGGCACCGCGCGCTGTTCGATCGGGAACACCGGCAGCGACGCCAACAGCCGCGAACCGTAATTTTTAGTCAGCAACCGGCGATCGTAGATCACGATCTCGCCGTAGCATTGGTTGCTGCGGATCAGACGGCCGACCTGCTGGATCAGGTTGAACGAGGCGCTCGGCAGGCTCTGCACTTCGAACGGATAGCGCTTCAGCGATTTCAGCCACTCGCCTTCGGTGATGATCACCGGGCTGTCGATCGGCGGGAACGCGATTTTGTGAATGTGCACCTGGGTCAGCAGTTCGCCTTTCAAATCCAGCCCTTCGGCGAACGATTGCAGCCCCACCAGCACGCTGGCGACGCCCTTCTCCACCCGCTTGCGGTGCTCTTCCACCAGCCGGTAGCGCGGCTGGTCACCCTGCACCAGCAGCATCAGCCGCAGATCGGTCACGTAGCTGAGGAAAGTCTGCATAGCCCGGTGGCTGCTGAACAGGATCAGCATGCCTTTGTGCTTGCCGCTCGCCTGCTCGGCGCGGAAAAACCGCGCCATTTCCTCGAGGTGTTCCGCCTCGTTGGCGAGCGCCGGTTCGTAGCGCATCTGCGGAATAACAATCTTGCCCTGTTCGACGTGATTGAACGGCGAAGAGAGCGTTTCGAAGCGATCGCCGGCCTTCTCGCTCAGCCCGCTCATCTCCTGCAAACGCGCGAAGCTGTTCAGTGAACGCAGCGTGGCCGAGGTGACCACCACGTGCGGCACCTTGCGCCACAGCAGCTTCTCCAGCTGATCGCTGACGCGGATGCCGACGCAGTGCAAATACAGATGGGTGACGTTATCGCGCAGTTCGCGCGTGACCCATTTGGAGATCGGCGCATTGGACGACTTGTCGAGCGCCGCCAGCCGCCACAGCTTGCTCATCGCTTCCAGATAGCCCAGCGTGCGGCTCATCTGCAGGATGGCGCGGTGCAGGCGCATGATGTCGTGCTTGCCGGTCTGCTCAGTGAGATCGTTAAGCACGAACTCCGCCAGCCCGCGCAGCGCATCGGTCAGTTTGAACAACCGCGCGCAGCTCTCCACCATCTCCGCCGGCAGCTCGCCCATTTCAAAACGATGCTCGGCCGCCACGCTGTCGCCAGGCAGGTAGGCGCTGACCTGATGCTCGAAGATCTGCACCAGTTCGCGCAGCTCCTCACAATGGTTTTTCAGCCGTTCGCTGTTGGCCAGCCCCGGCGGATTCTTCGGCCGGTACTGCGTCATGCACTGTTCGACCTGGCGCACGATCATGTCCAGCTGCAGGTTGGTCGACAGCGCGGTGATTTCCCCGTCGATCTCCAGCGCGTCGCGCGCCACCTCCGGCAAATGGTGGCCTTCGTCCAGCACCAGCAGCAACTCTTTCGGGTTCGGCAGCACCGATTCCGTCTCCAGCGCCGCCATCACCAGCGCGTGGTTGGCCACCACCACGTCGGCGCTCTCGATCTCTTTGCGAGCGATATAGAACGGGCATTCGCGAATGTAGTGACAGTTGCGCCCCAGACAGTTGGCCTTGTCGGTGCTCAGCTTGGCCCACAGCGGATCGTCGATGCTTTGCTGATAGTGATCGCGCAGCCCGTCCCACTCAAAGCGGGCCAGCGCCTTGGTCAGTTTCTGGCACAGCGCCTGCTCTTCGCCGCTGGACGGCGCCAGCTCGTCGTCGAGGAACAGCGTCAGATCGCCCTGTTGACTGACGTCGGTGCTCATCGCCGCCAGGTTGCGCGGGCAGACGTAACGCCCGCGGCCAAAGGCGCCGGTAAATTTCAGATCGGGGATAATCTTCTTCAGCAGCGGCAAATCCTTGCTGTAAATCTGATCCTGCAGCGCCACGTTGGCGGTGCTCACCACCAGCGGCTTGCTCTCCGCCCGCCCGACGGCGATGCCCGGGATCAGGTAAGACAGCGTTTTGCCGACGCCGGTCGGCGCCTCGATCGCCAGATGGCGCGGGTAGTCGCCGGCCAGCGTCTTGGCCACCTCGGCGATCATCTGGCGCTGGGGCGCGCGGGAAATAAAATCCGGTATTTGCTGCTGCAGGGCTTTGTACCACTGGCCAATCTGATCTTTAACTGCGGAGGAGAGCGCCATTCAACTCTTATCTAAACGAAATGATGGCGCTATTGTCCCACAGACCGCCGACGACGTCAGCCCGAGTTACGTCTGCGGATCGATCATTGAGGCGCGCCCGCCGCCGAATGACCACTCGTCCAACTGGGTGGTGGCGATCACCACCATCACATCCTCGGGGTTCAGCCGCAGGTTTTCCGCCAGCAGCGCCGCCAGCCGCCCGTAGAAGCGCCGCTTGGTGTCGCTGTCGCGCGGCCGCCCGGCGGTGATGTAAAACAGCACGAAATCCGCGCTGCGCGGCCCGCCGAGATAGTCGCGATCGTAGATAAGCTCGCCGGGGCGGTATTGATCGATCGCCTGAAACCTGTCCGCCGGCGGCACGTCGAACGCCTCCACCAGCGCCTGATGCAGGCTGTCGGACAAGGTTTGCAGATAGTCGGCGGACTTGCCCTGATGCAGGGCGATGCGGCTAAACGGCATGGGGCGCCTCCGGTTCCAGCTCGCGCAAGCGCGCCACGGCCGACGCCGCCGCGGGCCAGCCGGCGTAAAACGCCAGGTGGGTGATGAGCTCCGCCAGTTGCTGATGCGCCACGCCATTGCGCTGCGCCAGCTGCAGATGAAACGGCAGCTGTTCCACGCGGTTGAGCGCCACCAGCGCGGCGACGGTGATCAGGCTGCGCTCGCGCGGGCTCAGCTCTGGCCGCTGCCAGACATCGTCAAACAAGACGCTGTCGCTGAGCTGCGCCAGCTTGGGGGCGATATCGCCGAACGCCTGTTGCCCGGCCTGGGATTTTGATGGCATCACACTCTCCTGTCAGTTGCGGATAGCCTTACGCTACCCGCCGCCGAGGCGAGTGAAAATCGGGATTTTCGGCACTCTCAGTTCAGAAAAACGGGATGGTTCCCCGCCAGGCGGCGGAGCGATTTCACGGTTCCAGCGAGGCAACGCCGTCGAAATGGGCGCTCAGCAGCGCATTCAGCTCCGGCCGCTGCTCCACCCGTTCGGCAATGGCGTACAGTCGCGGGCAGTGTTGCCGGAACCACGCGCGGCCCGGCCGCCAGTTGCACATTACCGCCACGTACAGATCCAACGCGCTGAAGCTCTTGCCGAGAAACCACGGGCCAGCCCCCCCTGCGGCGGCGTTCAACTGCCGCAATAAACGCTCGCGATAATCCATTACCGCGTTTTTCAGCTGTTCCGCCCCTGCCGCCTGCGGCTGCCAGCGCTGCGGATGGTCGGCATAGGTGAAAGTGGGGTAAATCTCCGCGTTGATGAACAGCAGCCAGCGCAGAAAACGCGGCAACAGCGGCGAACCGCCGGGCGGCGCCAGCTCGGCATGCGGTGCGCGATCGTGCAGCAGCAGGATAATCGCCGCACTCTCCGTCATCACTTCGTCATTGGGCAGCACTAAGGTGGGCACCTGACCCAGCGGGTTCAGCGCCAACAGGCGATCGCGCTCCGGGCCGTCCTGCGTGTAATCCACCTCCTCATAGCCCCAGGGGAAAGCGGTCAACGCCAACGCGGCGGCCACGATGGTCGAACCGCAGCCCTGCGTACCGAACAAAGTATAAGTATCGTGCATGATTCCTCCCGCAGCGGAACAAGGTATCGGTAACTGTAGACCAGCCGCCGACCATCGGCTGAAGAAAAAATTCACCCTTTGCGCGACTTTTTTAATCGTTCGACATGAAAATGAATTTTTTGTCATAAATAGATCACATTACTACGGTAAAAATTCTCCGCCGCCAACAATCAGGCGGCACAGTAAAACAGCAATGCAACTGATGATAAGCGTCTTTCAATCGAATAAAGCAGGGTAACCCATGAAACGTAATCTTCTGGCCGTTATTATTCCGGCACTTTTACTTGCGCAAGCGGCACAGGCAGCAGAAATCTACAATAAAGACGGCAACAAACTCGATTTTTACGGCCGTGTGAAAGCCCTGCATTATTTCTCTGATGATGCCGGCAATGATGGTGATAAAACCTACGTCCGTATCGGCTTTAAAGGCGCGACTCAGATTAACGATATGCTGACCGGCTATGGCCAGTGGGAATATCAGATCGCCGCCAACCATTCTGAATCCGACGGCACCAAAGACACCAAAACGCGTCTGGGCTTCGCCGGTCTGAAATATAAGGACCTCGGCTCCTTCGACTACGGTCGCAACTACGGCATCATTTACGACGTTGGCGCCTGGACGGATATGATCCCTGAATTCGGCGACGATGCTTATATCAAGACCGACAACTTTATGAACGGCCGTACCAATGGCGTCGCCACCTACCGTAATAACAACTTCTTCGGTCTGGTTGACGGCCTGAAATTTGCCGTGCAGTACCAGGGCAAGAACGAAAACGACGGCCGCTCCGCCAGCAAGGCGAACGGCGACGGCTGGGGTCTCTCCTCCAGCTATGAAATCATCGACGGCCTGAGCGTGGGCGCCGCCTATGCCTCTTCCAACCGCACCGCCACGCAAAAGGCGGGCACCTTCGGTAAAGGCGACAAGGCCGATATCTGGGCCGGCGGTCTGAAATACGACAACAACAATGTCTACCTGGCCGCGACTTATTCGCAGAGCCGCAATATCGCGCCTATTTCCGGCACCGCCACCATCAATAATAACTCGACCTCCGTTAGCGGCTTCGCCAATAAAGCGGAAGGGATTGAATTGGTCGCGCAATATCAGTTCGACTTCGGTCTTCGCCCATCGCTGGGTTACGTTCAGCAGAAAGGCAAAGATATTGAAGGCATCGGCGACGTCGATCTGGTGAAATATTTCGACGTGGCGGCGACCTATTACTTCAACAAAAACATGTCCACTTATGTCGAATATAAAATCAACCAGCTTGATGACGACAACAAGCTGGGTCTGAAAAACGACGACGTCGTTGTTGTCGCCCTGACCTACCAGTTCTGATGTGATGAATGAATAACCACCACTGCAAACTTTAGCGTCACTTGATACCCAGAGTTTTATTTCGCCGGGCGGCTGCGTCCGGCTTTTTTGTTTTTATTTTCCCCGCCGGCGAATCCCCCCGCTTGCCTTGCAAAACAAACGGGTCTACATGTATAGCTTTCCCCCGAGCGGAATCAGCCATGCATAACGACGGACGCTTCGACTACCACAACGCCTTGCGCTACAGCAGCGACGAACTGGCCAACATCCTCAACCACTGTTTTGAAAACTACATCGTGCGTTTCGTGCTCGACGGGCCGACCTTCGCCGCCCGCTTCGGCGCCGAAGATCTCAGCCTGAACGACAGCCTGATCGTCACCCACCGCCATGAACCGGTGGCGGTGGCGCTGATCGCCCGCCGCGGCCGGCACAGCCGGGTGGCGGCCTTTTCCGTGCGCCCGGAGATGCGCGGTCAGGGGCTGGGCAAGGCGCTGATGCAGCGGCTGGTGGCGGATGCCCGCCAGCGCGGCGACCGTCGGCTGTCGTTGGAGGTGATCGAAGGCAACGAAGCCGCGCTGGCGCTGTACCACCGCGCCGGGCTGCGCATCGTGCGCACCCTGACCGGCCATCAGGCGCCGGCGGAAGTGCCGCCAGGCACGGCGGCGCTGCAGGCGGTCGATCCGCTGACCGTCAGCCATCGCCTGACGGCGGAAGGCGCCACCGATCTGCCCTGGTTGATCGCTCCCGAATCGCTGTTCAAGCTGCCGGGCACACCGCAAGCCTATACGCTCAATCGTCAGGCCTACGCCGTGGTGATGCCCGGCGCCGAGCACTGCTGGCTGCGCCTGATCTACGTGCCGCCGCAGCACCGCGGCCAGGGGCATGCCCGCGCCTTGCTGGCCGCCCTGCAAGCGCAGTTTGCCCCTTTGCCGCTGACCGCCAACGTTTTTGTGCCCGAGGTGGCCGCCCCCTTCTTTACGCATCTTGGCTGGCGGCAGGATCCCCTGCGCCAGTTCGAGATGGATATGCTGCTGGACAGCCCACAAAAATAAAACCGGGAGAGATAACGATGGCAGGAAAACAGGCAAGGAAACTCACCCTCGGCGCGGCGGTTGGCATCGCGCTGCTGACGTTGGCCGGTTGCGCGCAGCCGCCGCACACCGACGCCCAAGCCCAGCAGCGGCTGGCGGATCAGTCGGTGCTGGCGGTGAACTGGTTCCAACAGTCCGGTGAATACCAGGCGCTGGCCCACCAAGCGTTCAACAGCGCGCAACGCGCCTTCGATCGGGCCAGGGCCGCGCCGGGCCGCAAAAAGGCGGTGGTGGTCGATCTGGATGAAACCATGCTGGACAACAGCGCCTACTCCGCCTGGCAGGCGCAGCAGGGCCAGCCGTATGACGGCGCCACCTGGGCCCAATGGACGCAGGCCGAACAGGCCGGCGCGGTGCCGGGGGCAGTGTCGTTCGCCCGCTACGTTAACGCCCACCAGGGGACGATGTTCTACGTCTCGAACCGCAAGCAGAGCGAATACGCCGCCACGGTGGCCAACATGCAGAAGCTCGGTTTCACCGGCATGTCGGATAAAACCGTCTTGCTCAGTACCGACACGTCCAATAAGCAGGCGCGCTTCGACGCCATCAAACAAGCCGGCTATGACATCGTGGTGTACGCGGGCGACAACCTGAACGACTTCGGCGCCGCGACCTACCACCAGGATAATGCGCAGCGCCGGGCGTTTGTCAGCGAGAATCAGGGCAAGTTCGGCACCGAATTCATCGTGCTGCCCAACCCGCTGTACGGCGATTGGGAGAGCGGCCTGGCTCGCGACTACAACAAGCTGACGCCGCAACAGAAGCTGCAGGTGCGCCAACAGGCGCTCAAAGCCTGGCGCGGGCGCTAAGCCTCACAGCAGTTTGTACATATAGCAGGTGGCCTCCAACGCCCCGCCGTCGCTGGCGCGGGCGTATTGCGGGATGTCGCCCGCCGCCTCGAACCCCAATTGGCGGTACAGCCCCTGCGCCGCGCTGCCGCTCAGGGTGTCCAGCACCAACAGGCTGCGTTGATGGCGCGCCGCCAGCGCCTGCACTTCCTGCATCAACAGCCGGGCAACGCCCTGCCGCCGCGCCTGCGGGTGCACCATCAGCTTGACCACTTCCGCCCGGTGGCGGCCGTTGTCCGGCATCGCCAGTAACAGCTGCACGGTGCCGACCGGTCGGCCGTTAACGAGCGCCACCAGCATCACACGCTCTCCCCGCGCCAGAGCCGGCAGCACCCCCTGCCAAAATGCCTGCGCCTGTTCCTGCGTAAAGGGCATGACAAAACCGATGCTGGCGCCGTGCGCCACGCTGGCGTGCAGCATCTCGGCCAAGTCGGCAATGGCGCTTTGCGCCGCAGCGGCATCCCACTGTTGCAATTCAATCATGGCTATGGCCTACAGATAACGAGCGTGTAATGAGCCGGCTCATCGCCGGGGACATGGAAACGGGAGGCGCCGAACAGGCGGTAGCGCAGGCAGTCGCCGGCCGACAGCCGGAAAACGCGCCCTTCCAGGGTCAATTCCAACTGCCCGGACAGCAACCAGAGGTGATGTTCCAGCGCCGGAATCGACGGCAGGTCGTAATCGATCTGCGCGCCGGCATCAAGCCGGGCTTCGATAAACTCGGCCTTATACAGCGCGGCGGGGGGAGAAACGGAGCGACGGTGAAAACCGCTGGCGCGATCGACCCACACCGGTTGCTGCTGCGACCGCAGCAGCTCCGGCGGCTCGTCTTCGATTTCGCTCAACAGGCGCGACATGGTCAACCCGTAGGCGGCGCACAGCCGGTTCAGCAACGACGCCGTCGGGCTGGTCTCGGCGCGCTCCACACGCGAGAGCGTCGCCCGGCTAAGACCGGTGCGCTGCGCCAATTCCTCCAGCGACCACGCTCGCTGCTGGCGCAAATCCGCCAGCCGCTGCGCCAACCTCAGATCGGCATTGTCCAGACCGTTATCCACCGCTCACACTCCGCTTAAAAATCCCATATAAGAGAAATAATCTCAAATTAGAGATATAGCAAGCGGATTTTAAAAAATATCGCGCAGGAAGAACGCCAGGATCACCGCAAACATCGCCGAATGAGGAGAAGCGTTCTAGCACTCGCGCGAGGGCGGAGTTTGTACAAAATTGCCCGTCTCTGCGCCCGGCGGCGCGATCACCGCGCAGCGCCAGGCGCTGAATACCGCCAGCAGCGGCGCCAGCGCGAACGCCAGGAACAGCCAACGCGCCGCCGATGCCGCGCCCGCCGCGCCGCCCGGATCGTTCAGCCCCGCCAGGTTGGCGATCATCCCGGCCAGCGCCGCGCCGAATGCGGTGGCGAACAGCTGCACCGTGGTAATTGAAGCGCCGGCGATATCTTTATCCGCTTCAGGCGCCACCTGCAAAATGCGCGTCAGCAGATGCGGCCAACCGAAGCCGATGCCGAACCCTACCAGCGACAACGCGATGACGATCGGGGTCAGCGCCTGCCAGTCACCGCCGGAGGGCGTCGGCATCAGGATCGCCAGCGCCAGCAGGCCCACCAGCACGAACAGCGGCCCGCTGACGATCGCCCGGCGAATGCCCGCCCCGCGCCAGCCGGAGCTGAGGATTTCGGACAACGTCCAACCGGCGGCCATGGTGGCGGCGATATAGCCGGAGATCAGCGGCGATTGGCCGTGCAACAGCTGCAGAAAATAGGGCACGAAGATTTCGCTGGTCATGCCGATCACCAGCAATGAGACCGTAATATAGAGCGCCGCCAGCGATGAGCCGCGCCGTAGCGAGCCATGAGGCAACAGACGCGCGCGTGCGTGCGCCTCGCGCTTCATCAGCCAGGCCATCAGCACCAGCGAAAGCGCGATGCCCGCCAGATTGATCCAGACGCTGTGCGCCAGGCTGCCGGCGGACACCACCAGCACCGCCACGGTCAGCAACAGCAGTTGCGCAGTCGGCAATGGCGCGGCCGCCTGCTGCGCCTTGCCCTTGGGCAGGATCAGGAAGGTAAACGCCGCGTACAGCGCCATGATCGGCAGCAGAATGCCGAAGGCCCAACGCCAGGCGTGCAACTCGGCAAAAATGCCGCCCACCGCCGGCCCCACCAGGGTGGCGATGCCCCACATCGCCGAGATAAGCGCCATGGCGCGCGGCCACAATCGCTGCTCGAACACCAGGTTGATCATCGCGTAGGAGAGCGCAAAGATTAGCCCGCCGCCGAAGCCCTGCACCGTGCGGCCGATCAGCATCACCGGCATGCTCGGCGCCAGCGCGCACAGCGCCGCCCCGACGATAAAGAACAGCGAAGCCACCAGATAGGCGCTGCGTGCGCCATAGCCGCTGAGCAACCGGGCCGACAGCGCGGAGCCGAGGATCGACGCCACCACGAACAGCGTGGTGTTCCAGGCATAGAGATCCAGCCCGCCGATATCCTGCACCACCGAGGGCAGAATGGTGGTGGCGACCAGAATATTGATGGCATGCAGCGCCACGCCGAGCGAAAGCGCAATCGCACTGGCCGCATTTTTGCCGGAGAAAAGGTCGCTCCAGCGGCTGTCGTCATGGGTTATCACGGTTGTCGTCCTGTTTTCAGAGGAATGGCATTGAGTTGGTCATAAGATTGCGTTAAATTTAACAAGAGTTATCTTGGAATAAGTTAGGGCGAGGCGGAGAAATATGTCAAGAATAAACTTGGAAAATAGCGGCAGCACCGCACAATCGGTCAGTGACCGCTTGCTGACGTTATTGAAAACCCGCGGCCCGCAGCTAGCTTCTGACGCAGGAAAGGTGCTCGGCACCACCGGTGAGGCGGCCCGCCAGCAGTTCGTCAAGCTGGCGAAAGAGGGGTTGGTCGAAGCGGTGGCGGAAACGCGCGGCGTGGGCCGCCCGGTGCAGCTGTGGCATTTGACCTCTGCCGGGAACGCGCGCTTTCCCGATACCCATGCGGATCTGACGGTGCAACTGCTGCGCACCGTGCGCGACAAGTTGGGCGAACAGGCGATCGACGTGCTGATCGAGACCCGCGAACAGGAAAACCGCATCAACTACAAGCAGGCGATGATCGGCGCCACCGAGCTGCGCGAACGCGTGGCGCGCCTGACCGAGATCCGCTGCCGCGAAGGGTATATGGCCGAATGGCGCCAGGAGGAGGACGGTTCCTATCTGCTGGTGGAAAACCACTGCCCGATCTGCGCCGCCGCCACCGTCTGCCAGGGCTTCTGCCGGGCGGAATTAAGCATCTTCACCGAAGTGCTGCAGGCGCAGGTGGAGCGCGCCGAACACATTCTGGCCGGCTCGCGCCGCTGCGCCTACCGGATTTCCCGCCTGTAACACCGGTTTTTGCCCACGTTTTCAACCGGTACAGATTATTCTGCTTGTGCACCCCGCACCTTCCCTTCTAAGGTTGAACTAACGAACATTCAGGCAAACAGCGGGCCTCGCGCCCGCTCTGGCAAATCCGTCGGCGCTTAGCGCAGCGGCAGAGTAACCCCACGGGAGTTGAACGATGAAGAAGCCGCATGCCGGATTCTGGCTGGCGACGCTGGGACTGGGCGTTTGCTGGCTGCTGGCGCTGCTGACTCGCGATCGGCTCAACGGCATACTGCTGGCCGGCGCGGCGCTGGCGCTGATCTTTACCCCTGCCGCCCGCCGCAAAGGCGCGGCCCTGGCCGCCCTCGGCGGTATCGGCATGGATGGGCTGTGGAGCTACAGCGGCGTGCTGCACTACAGCGGGCAACACGGCCTGCCGCTCTGGACCATCGCGCTGTGGATCGGCTTCGGTTGCTGGTGGTATTGGTTGCTGGACGTGGTCAGAGCGGCCCCCTGGCCGCTGGCGGTGTTGGGCGCCGCCGTCGGCCCCTTCGCCTACGCCGTGTCCTGGAAGCTGGACGCCTTGTTGCCCGGCGTGCCGCCCGAGTTCATGCTGCTGCTGCTGGCCGTCGGCTGGTCGATTTACCTGCCGGCCGTCAGCTGGCTGCAGTGGAAACAGCAAGGCCATTGAACGGCTTTCAGCAGCCGGAAAAATAATGCCGAAGGCCATTGCTTATCGGTTGCCCGATCGGGTTTACTGAGCGTTCTAATAATAATCATTCCCGCAAAATACAATCCTATGCTTAGCCAACAAAGCCGTAGCGTCCTGCCGTTGATCGGGGCGTTGTTCACGTTATATATCGTTTGGGGTTCCACCTATTTCGTCATTCGCCTCGGCGTCGCGCAGTGGCCGCCGCTGATGATGGCCGGCATTCGCTTTCTGACAGCCGGTATCGTGCTGTTCAGTTTCCTGGCCTGGCGCGGCCACGCGCTGCCGACGCTGAAGCAGTGGCTGGCCGCCGGCGCCATCGGCATTCTGCTGCTGGCGGTGGGCAACGGCCTGGTGACGGTGGCGGAACACCAACATGTGCCATCCGGCATCGCCGCGGTGATGGTGGCGACGGTGCCGCTGTTCACCCTCTGCTTCAGCCTGTTGTGGGGCATGCGCAACACCAAGCTGGAATGGGCCGGCATCGCGCTCGGGTTGGTGGGCATCGTGCTGCTCAACACCGGCAACAACCTGGTGGGCAACCCGACCGGCGCGCTGCTGATTTTGCTGGCTTCGGCCAGCTGGGCCTTTGGGTCGGTGTTGGGATCGCGCATCTCGCTGCCGGCCGGGCCGATGGCCGGCGCGGCGGAGATGCTGGTCGCCGGCGTGGTGTTATTGGCAGCCAGCCAGCTGAGCGGCGAGCGCCTCACTCAGATGCCGAGCACCGGCGGCTTTCTGGCGCTGGGCTATCTGATCGTCTTCGGTTCGATGCTGGCGATCAGCGCCTATATGTTCTTGTTGAAGAATGTGCGCCCGGCGGTCGCCACCAGTTACGCCTACGTCAATCCGGTGGTGGCGGTGCTGCTCGGCATCGGTTTTGCCGGCGAATCGCTGGCGCCGCGCGAGTGGCTGGCGCTGGTGATCATCGTGGCGGCGGTGGTGCTGGTGACGCTGGGAAAATACCTGTTCGCCCGCCCGGCCAACGTGCAGGCCATCGACTGCGAACGGCGATGATCACAAAGGGCGGTCTGCGGGCCGCCGTTAAAAACGATTCTTGTTTCACCCGGCGAAGGGGCTATAATTCCCGCTGTTCCAAGCAACCTGCGAAATTATTCCTATGCTGAAAAAAGCGTTCGTCATCGTCATCGCCCTGTGCGCCTTCGGTTCTCTGGGCGGCGTATTCCTCGCCGGGCTGAACATCTACACCCGTTCCACCACCCCGCACGAAGAAAGCGCGCCTGCCGGGGATACCGCCGCTACGCCGGCGCAAACCGAAACTCTTCAGGCCAAGTGATCGTCCATCCAGCGCTGGCAGCGCTGCTGTAAAAAGCGCTGCAGTTGCCTGACGCGCTCCGACACCTGCGAACGATGCGGGCAGACCAAACTGATCGGCACCGCGTCGCTGCGCCATTCCGGTAACAGCTGCATCAACCGCCCGGCGCGAATATCCGCCGCCACGTCGATCGCCGACTTGCGCACCACGCCGTGCCCGGCCAGCGCCCATCGCCGCGCGACCTCACCGTCATCGGTAAAATAGCTGCCGTTCAGCGGCAGCTCGACCAGCTCCTCACCGCGCCACAGCCGCCATTCCACCTGCCGTTTGCCGCTGGGCTGATACACCAGAATGCTGTGCCGAACCAGATCGGCCGGCGTTTGCGGCGCGCCATGCCGCCGCAGATAATCCGGGCTGGCGCAGATCAGCCGCCGATGCTGCGGCAGGATCGGCAGCGCCACCAGCGAAGAGTCGGCCAGCGGCCCGAAGCGCAACGCCACATCCACCGGTTCGCGGAACAGATCCGCCTGCCGATCGTTGATCAGAAGCTGCAGCTGAATGTGGGGATGCTGCAGGCGGAACTCATCCAGCCAGCCGAGCAGCAGATTGCGGCCAAAATCCGACGGCGCGGAAATCTGCAGCACCCCGGACAGCCCCTGATGCTTCTCGCGGATCGCCTGCTCTCCTTCGGCCAACGCCCCCAGCGCCAGGCGCGCGCTGTCGAGATAGCGCGCCCCCTCCTCCGTCAGCCTCAGGCTGCGGGTGGAGCGCACCAGCAGCCGCGCGCCCAACTGCTGCTCCAGCCTTTTCACCGCAATGCTGGCCGCCGCCGGCGTGATATCCAGCGCGCGCGCCGCGGCGGAAAAACTGCCGCCGTCCACCGTGCGGACAAACACCTCGAGATCGACAAATGAGGTCATCTGCTCCCTCTCTTTTTAGCCCAATCAATTATTAATATTAATTTACAAGTGTTTGCTATTAGGCGGGCTTTTTTCCTCATTTTCAATCAGGAAAGATAGATCCCGTTGAAACTTACCTAAAAAGAGGCCTTAACATGACGATTCCTGACTCCCCCCTGAAACGACAAAAGCTGGTGATCCTGGGCGGCACCAGCGGCATTGGCGCCGCGGTGGCCTACGCGGCGGCGGCGCGCGGCGCTGAAGTGGTGCTGGCTTCGCGTCGTCTCCCTCACGCCGGGGAGAAGAACGACGCGCTGCGCCTGATGCAGGCCGATCTGACCGATGACGCGTCGCTGCGCGCGCTGTTTGCCGCCGTCGGCGCTTTCGACCATTTGGTGATCACCGCCGGGCCGTTGGTGGACGCGAAGCCGCTGGCGGAGACCGCCCTTGAACAGGCGCAGGCCGACTTCAACGTCAAATTCTGGGGAAGTTTGCGCGCGGTGCAGGCGGCGCTGCCGACGCTGGCGCCGCAGGGCTCGATCACCCTGACCTCCGGCCAGCTGTCGCGTAAATACCTCAACGGTCAGTTGGTCAAAACCGCCATCAACGCCGCGCTGGAAGCGGTCGGCAAACAGCTGGCGAAGGAGCTGGCGCCGCGGCGGGTGAACGTGGTCAGCCCCGGTATCACCGCCACCGAAGCCTACGACGGCATGAGCGCCGCACAGCGTCAGGCGCTGTTCGAACGGGTTGGCGTCAGCCTGCCGGTCGGCAGGGTCGGGCAGGCGGCCGACGTCGCGGCGGGGTATCTGCTGGCGATGGAGAATGGCTTCGTCACCGGCAGCGTGATCGACATCGACGGCGGCGGCCTGCTGTAACGGCGGCTAGAGCGCCGTCACGCCCTGCGCGGCGGCCTGCTGTTCCAGCACGGTGATAATCTGGTAGGCCGAACGCGGCACCAGGCTGAAATCGCCGATCAGCAGGCGGTCGCTGACCGCCTCATCCAGCATCGCTCGGGCACCGGCGCGCAGGATTTCCACCTGTTCCGGCGGCGTGCCGGCTGCGGTGATCAACGGCAGGCCCGGCACCGCCGCCGTGCGGCCGATGATTTTTAGCCCCTCCAGCGCCTGCGGTTGCGCGCGGCGCAGCAGTTCCATGCTGATGGAGTCGATGGCGGCGATATCCGCCTGCCCGCTGCGGATCAGCTGCAGCGACTGATAATGCGCGCCGGAGGCGATAGCCGCACCGAAGAATTTCCCGTCCTGCGCCAGCGGCGCGATCAGCGCGCGCAGGCCGTTGTAGCCGGACTGGGAATCGGTGCTGTTATACGCCGCCGTTCGGCCGCGAAAATCCGCCAGCCGCTCGCCGGGGTCGTCCGCGCGCACCACCAGCCAGCTGCGGTAATTCGGCCCGTCGCACCCTTCCACCCGATAATGATAGGTGCCGATCAACTGTACCTGCGGCAGACTGCTGACCAACGGATAACCGCAGGTTTGGCTGAGCAAGAGATCCTCGCGTCGCCAGTGCTGCGCCAGATCGTCCGGCCAGCTAAGCCGTTCCGGCATCGCCGGCAACCCCAGCCGCAGCAGCTTGTCGCGCAACACCTGCCAGAAGGATTCGGCCTGCTCCCGGCCAACGCCGTACATCGGTAGAGACACCTGCATCATTTCCCCCTTACCCCGCCGAAGTGGGCGCCAGCGTCTGCTGACGCCAGGCGGTGAGATAACGCACCCAACGTTCGAACAGCATATCGGTGATAATAGCCAACAACGCCACAACCGCCGCGCCCTGGATCACATAGGCGGTGTTAAACCCGCTCAGGCCGATAATGATCGGCGAGCCGAGCGTCTTGGTGCCGACGGTGGAAGCGATGGCCGCCGTGCCGATGTTGATGATCACCGAGGTGCGGATCCCGGCGACGATCACCGGCGCCGCCAGCGGCAGTTCAACCCGCCACAGAATTTGCCAGGCGCTCATCCCCACGCCGCGGGCGATCTCGCGCGTGGCGGGCGGCACCGATTCAATGCCCGCCAGCGTGCCCTGCAGGATCGGCAGCAGGCCGTACAATACCAGCGCAATGATCGCCGGCTGTTCGCTGAAGCCCATCACCGGCACCGCTACCGCCAACACCGCCACCGGCGGGAAGGTCTGCCCCACCGCCACCACCGTTTCCACCAGCGAACGAAACTCCCGGCCGCTGAGTCGGGTCACGGCCACGCCTGCCGCCACGCCGAGAGCCACCGCGATCAGGCTGGAGATCGCCACCAGCGACAGGTGCGCCCCCACCAGCGCGATAAAGCTGTCCTGCTGGTAAATGGGCCGCTCCAGATCGGGGAACCAGGCGGCGAACAGGCCGCGCAGATGATCCATGCCGAACACCAGCGCCAACAGCAGCGCCAGCGTCCAGGGCAAAGGATCGCGCAGCAGGCGCCCGATGCGCCCGCTCATGACAGCGCCTGCCCGGCGATCAGATCGTTGAAGTGCAACACCCCCAACGCTTCGCCCCGTTCATCCACCACCGGCAGACAGTCGCTGCCGCGCGCCACAAACACCGACAGCGCCTCGCGCAGGCTCATGGCGGCGGCGATCGGCTCGCCCCCGGCGACACCGGGTCGCACCCGCTCCGCCACCGTCCCCAGCGACAGCAGCTTGATGCCGCGATCGCTGCGCCCGAAGAAATCACGCACGAAATCGTTGGCCGGGGCGGTCAACAGCGTCAGCGGCGTGCCCTGTTGCACCACCCGCCCCTGATCGAGCAGCACCAGACGATCCGCCAGGCCCAGCGCTTCGTCGATGTCGTGCGTCACCAGCACGATAGTGCGGCCGGAGAGCTGATGGATGCGCGCGATCTCCGCCTGCAGCGCCGCACGGGTGACCGGATCCAGCGCGCCGAACGGTTCGTCCATCAGCAACACCTCGGGATCGGCAGCCAATGCGCGCGCCACCCCCACCCGCTGCTGCTGCCCGCCGGACAGCTGGTGCGGATAGCGGCGGCGAAACAGATCCGGCTCCAAATGCAGCAGCTCCAACAGTTCGGTCACCCGATCGCGAATGCGCGCGCGCGGCCATTTCAGCAGCTGCGGCACGGTGGCGATGTTCTCTTCAACCGTCCAGTGCGGAAACAGGCCGATCGATTGGATCGCATAGCCCATGCGCCGCCGCAGATCCTGCGGTTTGAACGACTGGATCTCTTCGCCGGCAAAGAGAATCTTGCCCCGATCGTGTTCGATCAGGCGATTGATCATTTTTAACGTCGTGGACTTGCCGGAACCCGAGGTGCCGATCAACACGGTGAATTCGCCCTCGGCGATGTGCAGCGTGAGATCGTCCACCGCCGGCTTGCCCTGAAAAATTTTGCTGACTTGCTCAAAGTGAATCATCGGCGCGATACGTCCAGGATTGAAACCCAAAATTTAAACAGCGAATCGACGATGACCGCCATCATGACCACCGGGATCACCCCCAGCAGAACCAGATCCAGCGCGCTGCTGAGCAGCCCCTGAAATACGATGGCGCCAAAACCGCCGGCGCCGATCAGCGCCGCCACCACCGCCATGCCGACGGTCTGCACCGCCAGAATGCGCACGCCGGTCAGGAACAGCGGCAGCGCCAACGGCAGCTGCACGCGCAGGAAGATCTGCCCGCGCGTCAACCCCATGCCGGTGGCGGACTCAATCACGCCGGCCGGCACGCTTTGCAGCCCCGCCACCACGCTGCGCACCAGCGGCAACAGCGCGTACAGCACCAGCGCCACGATCGCCGGCGCCATGCCGATACCGCTGACGCCGTGTTCCGCCAGCCAGGGCACCGCCACCGCCAACCCCGCCAGCGGCGCGATCAGCAGGCCGAACAGCGCGATCGACGGCACGGTCTGGATAATGTTCAACACGGAGAAGATCGGCCGCTGCCAGCGCTCGGAACGAAAACACAGCACCCCGAGCGGCACACCGATCGCCAGTGCCGGCGCCATCGTCGCCAGCAGAATGGTCAGGTGCTGCAACAGCGCAGCATCAAACACCTCCTGCCGATTATGATACTCCTTCAGCAGCGACAGCTGATCGAGCTGATGGCCGAACAGCAGCAGCGCCGGCGGCACCAGCACCAGCGCGTTGCCGAGCATCCGCCGCAGGTGCGACACGGTGAGACGCGCCATGGCGTCGGCGGCGATCAGCAGGCTCAGCGCCATGGTCAACCAGCAGCCGCTGCCCCAAGAGGTGCGCGCCAGGCGCGATCCCTCCTGCGCCAGACGCCCGGCAGCCTGCCCGCTGATCCAGAACGCCAGCGTCAGCACCCCGCAGGCGGCCAGCGCCGCCAGCAGCGCCCGCCCCCGCGTCGGCGGCAACAGGCTGAGGATCGCCAATGCCGCCAGCGGCAACAGCAGCCACAGCGCCGGGCCGTGCAGCAGGGAGAACAAGGAGAGGCTTTTGCCCGACAACAGGCGATTGGGGGCATAACTGAGGAACGGCAGGCCGAACGCGGCCAGCAGCAACAGCATGAACAGCGTCAACAAGACGCGATGTTTTACGGCGATAGTCAAAGAAACGCTCCGGCTCCCTCGGTTTACCCCCTCTCCCGACGGCAAAGGGGGCACCTCGGCATTATCCCTTAACAAACCCTTTCTCTTTCAGGTAAGCGGCCGCCACCTGTTTGGCGTCCTGGCCTTCCACAGCGATCTGCGCGTTGAGTTTTTGCAGCGTCGGCCCGTCCAGCGAGGCGAACACCGGCTTCAGCAGCTCAGGCAGATTGGCGTGCGCCTTCAGCGCCGCTTCGCGCACGATCGGCGCCGGCGCGTAGATCGGCTGTACGCCTTTCGGATCCGCCAGCGTCTGCAGCCCCAGCGCCGCCACCGGGCCATCGGTGCCGTAGGCCATCGCCGCGTTGACGCCGGAGGTCTGCTCCGCCGCCGCCTTGATGGTCACCGCCGTATCGCCGCCGGCCAGGGACAGCAGCTGATCCTGATTCAGCTTGAAGCCGTAGGCATTCTGGAACGCCGGCAGCGCATCCGGCCGCTCGATAAATTCCGCCGAGGCCGCCAGCTTGAACTTGCCGCCGCCGTTGATCCACTTGCCGAGATCCGCCAGCGTTTTGAGATGGTTGGCGTCCGCCACGTCCTGACGAATGGCGATGGTCCAGGTGTTGTTGGCCGGCGCCGCATCGAGCCAGACGATTTTGTTTTTGTCGTAGTCGAGCCGCTTCACCTTCTCGAAGCCGGCCTGGGCGTTCTTCCACGCCGGATCTTTCTCATCGGAGAAGAAAAACGCGCCGTTGCCGGTGTATTCCGGGTAGATGTCGATCTCGCCGGAAGTGATGGCGCCACGCAGCACCTTGGTGGTGCCGAGCTGCAGCTTGTTGGTGGTTTTGATGCCGTTGGCTTCCAGCACCTGCACGATGATGTTGCCGAGCAGCGAACCTTCGGTATCGATCTTGGAGCCGACGCGCACCGAGTCGGCCGCCTGCGCCAGACCGCCGACGGCCAGCAGAGCCAGCGCGACGGCAAAGGAACGTCCGCGTGATAAGGTGATTGCCATACTTTTCCTCTGGTTATATGTTTTCCGGCTCATGGGCCAGTTCGGTTGGAAAATCCTGAGAAACGCGCTTCCAGCGCGCAATAAGTTTTTTCTTCGGCAGGACATCGCGTTCCTCCCGCCGTTCGCCGGCGCTCAGCGGATGCACGCCGACGTCGATCGGCGTCAGTGCGTAATCGCGCAGCCACTCGCCATAACCCTGCGCGACGAATCCCTGGCTGCGGCGCTGATACGCCTCGCGTTCCGCCAGATAGACTTCGCGCAGGCCATACCAGGGCAGGCCGGGCAAATCGTGATGCACTAAATGGTAGTTCAGATTGAGAAACAGCAGCCGCCACGGCCAGCCCGCCTCATTAATAATAGAACGTGCCTGCGGTGCGTCCACGGCGCGATGCTCAAAAAACGATCTTACCTTGGTCAGCGCCAGCGCCGGGTAGCTGATGGCCAACAGGTAAAACGCCGCGCCGATGCCCTGCATCTGCAGCCAGTGCAGCAGCGCCGCCAACAGCGACAGATGCGCCAGCCACATCGCCCAGGCGCGCAGATCGCCCGCTGCAAGCGTCTTCACTGCGCCGAACAGCGTGGTGACGATATCCAGCGCCGGGCCGAGGAGCACCCGGCCGATCAGCGTATTGCGCACCGCGGCCAATAACGGCAGCAGGCGGGGATAACGCCGCCACTGCGCGGCGCTGAAGTAGTAACTTTCGGGATCTTCATGCGGATCGGTCAGGTGGTCGTTGCGGTGGTGGCGCAGATGCGAATCCCGATACAGCCCGTAGGGATACCACACCGCCAGCGGCAACAGGCCGAACAGCTGATTGACGCGCGGCCAGCGCGTCGGATGGCCGTGGATCAGCTCGTGTTGCAGCGACATATACCCGGTGGTCAGCAGGATCAGCAGCGGCGCGCCAAGCCACGGGCCCAGCGCCTGCCAATAATGCGCCACGCCAAACCAGCCGCCGTACACCGCCGCCATGATCCCCCAGGTGGGCAACTCCAGCCGCCAGTGCCAGCGCCGATGAAGCCGCCGGATGCGGTCGCGTTGTTCAGGGTGCAAATAGTGGGCGTGGGACATGCTGCGGCTCGCGGTTGGGGATTTTCCCCCAGTATCGGTGAGCCGCAGTGACGTTCAAAATAACGAAAATGGCAAAGCTAAGTGAAAATTCAGCGGGTTGCGTACTCGGCCTGCGGTTCGCACGCCACCGGGAAATTCACCGAGTTGGCGATAAAGCACAGGTGATGCGCCTGCTCGTGCAGCTGTTGCGCCAGCTGCAGATCGTCGCCGTCGCGCACCGTGACCTGCGGCCGCAGCGTCACCGAGGTGAAAAAGCCACCGCGCGCCGCATCTTCGCGCATCACCCCGACGGCGTTGTCCTGATAGGCCAGTACGGAAATGCCCGAGGTAGCGCATAAATGCAGATACCATAATTTGTGACAGGCGCTGAGCGAAGCCACCAGCAAATCCTCCGGGTTCCAACGCGTCGCGTCACCGCGAAAGGCCGGATCGGCTGAACCGGCGATGTCTGCCTTGCCCACTGCGCCGATCAGGTGATCGCGCCCATAGGCGCGGTAATCCTCGGTGCCTGCCCCCAAATTCCCCTGCCAGGTGACCGCCACCTGATAATGATGCTCACCTTTCATGCCTTGTCTCCCGTTGGCCGGCCAATGAAAAATCGCCTTGCTGCATGCCCGGAGAACACTATTGGCGGAAAAGCGCGAAGATGCAAACGGCGAAACGAGAAAAAACGGGCCGCGCAAGCGGCCCGTCGATCACATGCTTTCAGGGAACGAAATCGAGCACCACAGCGTTGAACAATGCGTATTCAGTGGCGCTGGCCATCGGCGGAAACTGCGCGCGCTGCACCGCAGCGCTCGCCGCTGCGCACAGGGGCGCATCGCCTCTTACGATCTTGCTGCTCGCCAGCTTGCCGTCCGGCTGCAAACGGATAGCAAGGGTGCAACGCTGACCGTGCGCATGTTCCGGCAAGCGCAGCTCACGGCTCACCGCGTTATGTACCCGCTCCGGATAACTGAGCTGCGTTGCGGCCAGTGCCGGGGCCTGCGGCAACGGCATGCCGGCCTCGCGCCCGGCGCCGCAGCCGCTCAGCAACAACAACGCCAACAGGCTTAGTGTCTTTTTCATTCCCGATGTCCTTATTGGGGGATTAATCCTTATCGGGCGGCCCTCACTGCGCCGCCGGGTAGGCCTCGCCGTCGTCCGCGTAGCGCTGCAGCCGTTCGCGCCACCATTTGGCCGCCAGGCCGCTGGCGCTTTCCCGCCAACCGAAATAGGCGATGTCGCTGCAGCGTTCCGATTCGACGCGTTTCGCCACCAGTTCGCCGCTGTTCAGGTAAGGTTCCGCCAAAGAACGCGGCAGATAGCCGCAGCCCAGCCCGGCCAGCTGCGCCTGCAGCTTGGCGTCGAAACCGAAGACCGTCAGCGTATCCTGCTCTTCCAGCAGATTCAGGCTCTGCGGCGCGTTGACGCGCGAAGTGTCGCGCACCACCACCGCCCGGTGCTGACGGATTTCGTCCTTCGGCAACGGTTCCGGCAATGCCGCCAGCGGATGCTGCGGCGCGACGGCGAACACGTAATCCAGCTGCCCCAGCCTGCTGAACGCATAGCCCACCCGTGACGGCGGCTCGCAGATGGCGCCGATGATAATGTCGGCGCAACCGTAGACCAGCGACTCCCAGGAGCCGGCCAGCACTTCGTGGCTGAAACGCAGCCGGGTATGGTGATGCTGCCGATAGAACTCGTCGATCAGCGGCAACAGGCGGGCAAACGGGAAAGAGGCGTCAATCCCGAGCGTGATTTCGCTTTCCCAGCCGTTTTCGACATAGCGCGCCTGCTGCTCCAGATCCTGCGCCGCCCGCAGCAGCACCCGCCCCTTTTCCAGCATCAGCTTGCCGGTATCGGTGAACTTCGCCCGATGCCCGGAGCGATCGAGCAGGGTGATGTCGAGATCGTTCTCCAGCTTTTGCACCATATAGCTCAGTGCCGAAGGGGTTTTAAACAGTGCGGCGGCCGCGGCGGCGAAAGATCCGTGCCGGTCCAGCGCATCCAAAATCAGCAGCGCTTCCAGGTTTAATCTCATGTTTTCTCCCGTGTATAAAAAAACTCAACAAGTCGGCAAAAATTCTGCGGTATCTTTGAAATCGCCCTCTGCCTACCATGGGTTTTATCGGCGTTACACTCATCAGATGTTCAACCGAAATATCACTGGGAAGGTAAATTATGTCCAAGTTTCAACTGCTTGATAAAGACAACTCCGCACTGATTTTTATCGATCATCAACCGCAAATGGCCTTCGGCGTGGCTAATATTGATCGTCAGCAACTGAAAAACAACGTTGTTGGTTTGGCGAAGGCAGGCAAGATTTTCAACGTTCCCACCCTTTTCACCTCGGTCGAAACCGAAAGCTTCAGCGGCTATATCTGGCCGGAGCTGCTGGCGGTACACCCTGAAATCACCCCGATTGAACGCACCTCGATGAACTCCTGGGAAGACGCGGCCTTCGTTAAAGCCGTGGAAGCCACCGGCCGCAAAAAGCTGGTGATCTCCGCGCTGTGGACCGAAGTGTGCCTGACCTTCCCGGCGCTGATGGCGCTGGAAGCCGGCTATGAAGTGTATGTGGTGACCGACACCTCCGGCGGCACCTCCGTCGATGCGCACGAACGTTCGATCGACCGCATGGTGCAGGCCGGCGCCGTACCGGTGACCTGGCAGCAGGTGCTGCTGGAGTACCAACGCGACTGGGCGCGCAAAGATACCTACGACGCGGTGATGGCGCTGGTGCGCGAACACAGCGGCGCGTACGGCATGGGCGTCGACTACGCTTACACCATGGTGCACCACGCACCGGCCCGCACGGTGAAATAATTCCCCTTGCCCCGGCCTCGCGCCGGGGTATTTTCAGGAGTCGGTTTTATGGCCCATCCGCAGCATGTCACGCTGGTGATCACCCACCGTTTGGCGCCGGGGAACGAACAGGCCTATGAGGCCTGGCTGAACCGCATCATGCCCGACGCCGCAGGCTTCACCGGCCATTTAGGCGTCAACGTGATTCGCCCTTCCGGCGACGAACAGGCCTATACGGTGCTGGTCCGCTTCGACAATCTCGACAATCTCTACCGCTGGCTCAACTCGCCGCAGCGCAAGCAATACATCGAAGAAGTCACTCCGCTGTTGCTGGAGAACGACCATATCGAGATCCGCCCCGGCGCAGAGTTCTGGTTTACCCCGCCCAACCCCAGCGTGCGCCAGCCGCCCCAGTGGAAGCAATTCATCATCACCCTGCTGGTGATCTTTCCATCCACCAATCTGGTGCCCTGGTTTTGGGGGCTGGCGCTGCCGCAGCTGGACGGCACGCTGCTCGGCCATTTTCTCAATGACGCCACCGTGGTCGCCCTGGTGGTGTACCTGTGGATGCCTATCGTGACTCGCGTTTTTCATCAATGGCTGACCCGCCGCTAGGCGGTTCGCCGGGAGAATGTTATGAACCACCACGCTTCATTGATCATCACCAACGGCAAGTTTCACACCGTCGATCGCCAACACCCCACCGCGCAAGCGGTCGCCATCCGCGACGGCAAGTTTCTGGCGGTCGGCAGCGAAAGCGAAGTCATGCAGCACGCCGGGCCGGAAACCCAGGTGATCGATCTGCACGGCCACACCGCCATTCCGGGCCTGAACGACTCGCACCTGCACCTGATCCGCGGCGGCCTGAACTATAACCTGGAGCTGCGCTGGGAAGGCGTGCCCTCGCTGGCCGACGCGCTGCGCATGTTGAAAGAACAGGCGCTGCGCACCCCGAGCCCGCAATGGGTGCGGGTGGTCGGCGGCTGGACCGAATTCCAGTTCGCCGAGCGCCGCATGCCGACGCTGGACGAAATCAACCAGGCGGCGCCGGACACGCCGGTATTTATTCTGCATCTCTACGATCGCGCGCTGCTTAACCGTGCGGCGTTGAAGGTGGTCGGCTACACCAAAGACACGCCGAACCCGCCGGGCGGCGAGATCCAGCGCGACGCCAACGGCAACCCGACCGGCATGCTGATCGCCAAACCCAACGCCATGATCCTGTACGCCACGCTGGCGAAAGGGCCGAAGCTGCCGCTGGAGCAGCAGGTCAACTCCACCCGCCAGTTCATGCGTGAGCTGAACCGCCTCGGTCTCACCAGCGCCATCGACGCCGGCGGCGGCTTCCAGAACTACCCGGAGGATTATCAGGTGATCGCCGAGCTGCACGAGAAAAAGCAGCTGACCATCCGCATCGCCTATAACCTGTTCACCCAGCGGCCTAAACAGGAACTGGAAGACTTCGAGCTGTGGACCGACATGCTCAAGCCGGGCCAGGGCACCGACTTCTATCGCCACAACGGCGCCGGCGAGATGCTGGTGTTTTCCGCCGCCGACTTCGAAGACTTCCTGCAGCCGCGCCCGGATCTGCCGCCGGGCACCGAAGACGAACTGGAGCGAGTGGTGCGCCATCTGGTCGAGCACCGCTGGCCGTTCCGCCTGCACGCCACCTATGACGAATCCATCAGCCGCATGCTGGACGTGTTCGAGAAGGTGAACCGCGATATTCCGTTCAACGGCCTGCACTGGCTGTTCGACCACGCCGAAACCATTACCGAGCGCAATATCGAGCGCGTCAAGGCGCTGGGCGGCGGCATTGCAGTCCAGCACCGCATGGCGTTCCAGGGGGAGTATTTCGCCGACCGTTACGGCATCGAAGCCGCCAAACATACGCCGCCGGTGGCGAAAATGCTGGCGGCCGAGCTGCCGGTCGGGCTGGGCACCGACGCCACCCGCGTCGCCAGCTACAACCCGTGGACGGCGCTGTACTGGCTGGTCTCCGGCCGCACCGTCGGCGGCATGGCGATGTACGACGACAGCGCGCGGCTGGATCGCGAAACGGCGCTGATGCTGTGGACGCAGGGCAGCGCCTGGTTCTCCACCGAGCAGGGCAAGAAAGGCCAGATCAAGGTCGGCCAGTTGGCGGATTTGGCGGTGCTGTCGCAGGACTACTTCAGCGTGCCGGAAGAGCAGATCAAAGGCATCGAGTCGGTGATGACGGTGGTGGACGGCAAAGTGGTCTACGCCGCCGGCAGCTTCTCGTCGCTGGCGCCGCCACCGCTGCCGGTGCTGCCGGAGTGGTCGCCGGTCACCCAGGTGCCGGGCCATTACCGCTCAGCACCACCGTCGGCGGCGGCCCGCGTCGGGGTAGTGAGCCAGGCGCATCAATGCTGCGGCCCGTGCGGCGTGCACGCACACCAGCATGACATCGCGCGCCGCTCCAGCATCCCGGTGTCGGACGAGAATGCCTTCTGGGGCGCGTTCGGCTGTTCGTGTTTCTCGTTCTAAGTCATCAAGCCAATAACTTATTATAAAGTTAACTTAATAAGGTATTAAGCTAGCAACATAATAAATTAATGGCGCTGTCCACGGGAGAGCGCCATTTCATTTTCAATCGCGGTTGATCTCCAGCCAGCGCCGCTGTTCGGCGGAGGCGGCTATCGCGTCCAGCACGCACGACACCTTCCAGCCCTCTTCAAAGTCCGGCCACATGCGATCGCCCGCGGCGATGCCGTTGACCAGATCGCGGATCTCCACCGTCTTCTGATCGTTAAAGCCGATGCCGTGCCCGGCGCTGATGCAAAACGCCGCATAGTCCGGGTGTTTCGGCCCCACCAGCAACGTCTTGAACCCCTGCCGCTCCGCCGGTTCATCGTGCCGATACAGCTTCAGCTCCGCCATCCGTTCCTGAGTATAACTCAGCGTGCCTTTGGTGCCGGTAACCACATAGGTCAACCCCATCTTGCGCCCGCAGGCAATGCGCGACGTTTCGATAGTGCCCATCGCGCCGCCGGCGAAACGCAGCAGCGCACTGGCCTGATCTTCGTTTTCTACCGGGTGCAGGCGCGTCGGGTCCTGCGGATCCGGGCGCTGTTTGATCACGGTCTGCATATCGCCGGAAACCGCCACGATATCGCCCACCAGGTAGTGCGCCATATTGACGATGTGCGCCGCCAGATCCCCGAGCGCGCCTAATCCGGCGCTGGCGCGGCGGCAGTGCCAGTCGATCGGCGTGCGCGGATCGGCCAGATAATCCTCATTGTGGGTGCCGTAAAAATGCACCACCTCGCCGATTTCGCCGTTGGCGATAATTTCGCGCGCCAGTTGGCTGGTGGGGTTTTTCATGTAGTTAAAACCGACCAGCGTTTTCACCCCCTTGGCGCGCGCGGCCTGCACCATCTCCGCCGCGTCGGCGGCGTCCAGCGCCAGCGGCTTTTCCGAATACACGTGCTTGCCGTGGCGGATCGCCGCCAGCGCCATCTCTTTATGCAAAAAGTTGGGGGCGCAGATGTCCACCACATCGATCGCCGGATCGGCGACCAGCTGCCGCCAGTCGCCGGTCGAGCGCGCAAAGCCGAATTCGGCCGCGCGCTGCGCCGCCAGCTCGGGCGTCACTTCCGCCAGCATCTCCAGCACCAGGTCCCCTTTCAGAGGAAAGACCGTGGCGGCCTGCGCATAGGCGATAGCGTGACAACGCCCGATATAACCGGTGCCTATTAACCCAACGCGTACCTGTTTCATCATTTTCTCCCGTGACCGAAATTCTGCGTAGAACCAGGCGTCGCTCAATGAAACGCGCCGGTTGATAACGGGTTTATATGGAATATAAATTTCAATAACAAGCACACAGGAAAATAAAGTTCATATTCGTGATGCCGTTCATGAAACGTTGACGGGATGATGTAATGAGGAAAGTCCGGACACGGCGGGGCGTATCCGGACAAGATGAAACGAACCGTTTATTTCATATCACGGTAAACCGTTAGCACCGTGCTGCACGTAGCCAGGGCGTTGCAGCAGGCGCTGCTGATAGGCCGCCAGCGCCGCATAATGCGGCCGCTCGAACGGCGTCATCAGCCAACGGTTCAGCGATAGCCCCAGCACCACGTCCGCCAGCGTGAAGGCGGCGCCGGCGGCATAAGGGCCGTGCTGCGCCAGATGTGCGTCCAACAAGCCCATCAGCCGGTTCCATTCGCGCTCGGCGGCTGCCAGGCTGGCGGCATCCTGATAATCCGCATGCCCACGCACCCGCGACATAAACACGTAGCGCCAGGCGCCGTTCAGATCGGTGGCCTGCCAGTCCATCCACATCTCCACCGCCGCGCGCGCGCCGGGTGCCTGCGGCAGCAGATCTTGCCGCCCTTCCCGCCCCGCCAGATAGCGGCAAATGGTATTCGACTCCCACAGCACCCGCTCGCCGTCGATCAGCACCGGCACCAGGCCGTTGGGATTCAGCGCCAAAAACGCCGGCTCCTGCGTGGAGCGATAACCGCTGCCCCAGTCCTCCCGTTCCAGCGTCAGCCCCAACTCCTGACAGGTCCATAACACTTTGCGCACGTTGATCGATGAGGCTTTACCCAATAATTTCAGCATTCACTTTCCTTATTCTCTCCAGAACGGTTTATACCCTTCCCGCCAGGCATCCGCCCGCGTCAGGCCGATATCCGCCAGCTGCCTGTCGTTCAGCAGCAGTAACTCTCTGCGCGTTCTGCGACGCAACAAATACCAACGCCAGCGTGACCAGCCTACCCGTCGCCACATCGTCATGCCATCAAACAGAGCCATCTTATTATTCCCCCTGATGTTTTCGCCTGGTAGTGATGATGCGCGCCAGGCAAAAAACAATACAGATTCACGCTGGCGCTATTTTTTTCATACAGCTGCGCCAAAAAACCCGCTGAATGGTTTATTTTGAACGTATCTGTACCGGTTTTTTAATCCTGACCACCGATGAGAGGCATCTGTATGACACGCTACGCCACGCTGGCCGCCATTCTCAGCCAACGCATTCAGCAAGGGTTGTATCCGGCCGGCCATCGCCTGCCTTCGGTGCGCACGTTGAGCCAGGAGCACGGCGTCAGCATCAGCACGGTGCAGCAAGCCTACCGGTTGCTCGAGGAACAGCGCCTGGTGGAAGCGCGGCCGAAGTCGGGCTACTTCGTGCATATGCAGCGCGCGCAGGCCGAGCTGCCCGCCATGACGGCGCCGGTGCAGCGGCCGGTGGACATTTCGCAATGGGAGCAGGTGCTGGAACTGGTGCGCAGCCGGCCGCGCGAAGGCCTGATCCAGCTGGGGCGCGGCATGCCGGATATCGCCGAACCGACGATGAAACCGCTGATCGTCGCCCTGCGCAACGCCGCCCGCCACGGCGACCTGCGCAGTCTGTATTACGACAGCATTCAGGGCGTGGCCGCGCTGCGCGAACAGGTCGCCCGTCTGCTGCTGGACTCCGGCTGCCAAATCGGCCCCGATCAGCTGCTGATCACCACCGGTTGTCAGGAAGCAATCTCCGCCGGGCTGCGCGCCGTTTGCCAACCCGGCGACATCGTGGCGGTCGATTCGCCCTGCTTCCACGGCACCATGCAGACGCTGAAGGGGCTGGGCATCAAGGCGCTGGAAATCCCCACCGATCCGCTCACCGGCGTCAGCCTGGCCGCGCTGGAGATGGCGCTGGAACAGTGGCCGGTCAAGGCCATCCTGCTGACGCCCAACTGCAATAATCCGCTGGGCTACATCATGCCCGACGCCCACAAACAGCGGCTGCTGACGCTGGCGCAGCGCCACGACGCGGCGATCATCGAAGACGATGTCTACGGCGACATCGCCTATCACTACCCGCGGCCGCGCACCATCAAGTCATTCGACGACGACGGCCGCGTGCTGCTGTGCAGCTCGTTTTCCAAAACGCTGGCGCCGGGGCTGCGCGTGGGCTGGATCGCGCCCGGCCGCTACCTGGAACGGGTGCTGCACATGAAGTTCATCAGCTCCGGCGCCACCGCTACCCAGCCGCAGCTGGCGATCGCCGAATTTATCCGCGGCGGGCATTACCTGCAGCACCTGCGGCGCATGCGCGCCCGCTACCAGCAGAACCGCGACCGCATGACCGATCTTATCCTGAAACACTTCCCGGCCGGCACCCGCGTCAGCCGGCCGCGCGGCGGTTTTATGCTGTGGATCGAACTGGACGAGGCGTTCGACACCCTGCGGCTGAACCGCCATCTTGAACAGCAAGGCGTACAAATCGCCGTCGGCAGCATCTTTTCCGCCGCCGGCAAGTACCGCAACTGCCTGCGCATCAACTATGCGCCGACGCTGACGACAGAGATCGAGATGGCAGTGCAGAAGGTCGGCGCCACCATCCAGCGGCTGATGCCGGCCGACAGTTTGGCGCAATCGGATTAAATCTTGACGCGATCGGATTATCGCTGCGCTGCCCGGCGCTCTAAAGTGGCATCACACCCACTCGCAATCAGGAAGGTCATGATGTCTCAGTCACAAGTATGGTTAATCACCGGCAGTTCCCGCGGCCTGGGCCAACAGCTGGCGCAGGCGGTGTTGGCCGCCGGGCACCGTCTGGTCGCCACCGCCCGTCAGCCGCAACAGCTGCAGCCGCTGGTGGAACGCTACGGCGATCGGGTCGCCACAGTCGCGCTCGACGTCACCGACGCCGCCGCCGCCGAACGCGCGGTGCGCACGGCGATTGAACGCTTCGGTCGGCTGGACGTGCTGGTCAACAACGCCGGCTACGGCAATATCGCGCCGGTGGAGGAAGCCGATGAAGCCGATTTTCGCGCGCAGCTCGAAACCAACTTCTTCGGCGTGTTCAACGTCACCCGCGCGGCGCTGCCGATATTACGCCGGCAGGGCAGCGGCCACATCATCCAGATCGCCACCATCGGCGCTCGCCTCGGCATTGCCGGCCTCAGCGCCTACCATACCGCCAAGTGGGCGGTCGAAGGGTTCTCCGAATCATTGGCCAAAGAGATGACCCCCTTCGGCGTCAAGGTGACGATGGTCGAACCCGGCGGCTTCCGCACCGACTGGGCCGGTTCTTCAATGACCATTGCGCCGATCGGCGAAGCCTATCAGCCGACGCTGGGGCCGATGCTGGCCTTCCTGCAGCAGCATAACGGCAGCCAAACCGGCGATCCGGCCAAGGCGGCGCAGGCGATCCTGCAGTTGGCGGCGCTGGAAGCCCCTCCGCTACGCCTGCTGCTCGGCAGCGACGCGGTGCATATGGCGGCGCAGGTGTTGGCAGAACGCCAGGCGGAGGACGCCGCGTTTCGCGCCCTCAGTCTCAGCACCGACCACGACGACAGCTCGCCGGATCACGCCGCGATGGCGGCGGTGGTGACGGGAAAATCCTAAGGAGCCCGCATTGAGCAGCGATCAAATTCCGGTTTCCGGCGCGCTGGCGGTACACCTGGCGGCGCAGGGCGTCGATATCGAGCAGCTCGGCCACATGGCCGGGCTACCTGCCGGCCTGTTCGGCGCGCGGCGCGACAAGATTAAACTCACCACGCAACAATTCTTCTCTCTTTGGCGCAGTCTGCCACAGCTGACTGACGATCCCGCCTTCGGCCTGCGCCTGGGCGGCGAGGTCCCGCCGGAACACTATGACATTGCCTTGGTCGCCGCGTTGCATTCCGCCACGCTGGGTGAAGCGTTGCAAAAAGTGGCGCGCTATAAACGACTGGTTTGCCCGGAAGAGCTGATGCTGGAAGAAGACGGCGACAGCATCCGCTTGCATACGCGCTGGACCATGAGCGAAGCCCCTGCGCCGGCGCTGCTGATCGACGCCATGTTCGCCGCCATCACGGCCCTGTGTCGGCGCGGCACCGGCTTGCCCCTGCAGCCGCAGGCGATCGAATTGACCCGGCGGCCGGACGCCGCCTCGCCGCTGGCGCGCTATTTCGGCTGCCCGGTGACATTCAACGCCCCGCAGGACGTGCTGGTGTTTGACCGCGCGCTGATAGACCAACCGTTCATCACTTACAATCAGGACATGCTGGCCGTATTGCTGCCGGGGCTGGAGGCGGAACTGGCCAAATCGCAGCCGGCGCACGATCTGCCCACGCAGGTGATGGCGATCCTCAGCCGCAGCATGCGCGGCCAGCGCCCCAGCGTCAACAGCGTGGCCGCTGAACTCTATCTCAGCCCGCGCACGCTGCAGCGCCGCTTGCAACAGCACGGCTACAGCTACCAGCAATTGTTGGACAAAACCCGCCACCGCACCGCCTGCCGGCTGTTGGCGGAAACCGACCTTGAACCGGGCGAAATCGCCTTTGTGCTGGGATTCGAAGAGCTGAATTCGTTCAGCCGCGCCTTTATTCAGTGGGAAACGCTGACGCCCAGCCGCTGGCGCACGCAGCGCGCCGCCGGCCAGTGGGAGAACAGAGCATGAAAGTGATTATTTTCGGCGCCAGCGGCATGGTGGGCCAGGGCGCACTGCGGGAATGCCTGCGCGATCCGCGCGTCAGCGAAGTGCTCAGCATCGGCCGAAGCCCGTTGGCCCAGAGCCACGCCAAACTGCGCCAGCTTTCTGTGCCCGATCTGCGTGATCTGTCGGCGCTGGAGCCGCAGCTCGCCGGCTACGACGCCTGCTTCTTCTGCCTGGGGATTTCGTCCTCCGGCCTGAGTGAAGCTGAATATCGCGCGGTGACTTACGATCTGACGCTGGCCGCCGCCCGCCCGTTGGCGACGCTGAATCCGTCGATGGTCTTCGTCTACGTCTCCGGCCTCGGCACCGACAGCAGCGAACGCGGCCGCAGCATGTGGGCCAGGGTCAAGGGCGCCACCGAAAACGCGCTGCTGGCGCTGCCGTTCCACGCGGTGATGTTCCGTCCCGGCGCCATTGTGCCGCTGCACGGCATTCGCTCCAAAACCCGCCTCTACGATCTGGCCTATCGGCTGTTCAAGCCGCTGTGGCTCGGCGCATTGCGGCTGTTTCCCGCCCGGGTAAGCAGCACCGAACGAATCGGGCGGGCGATGCTGGCGGTGGCGCGACGGGAAAGCGCGCTGCGCATCATCGAACCGGCGCAGATCAACCGGCTGGCGGCATCCTGAACAACGGGGTTAACCGCCCTGCCGCCAATACTCCGCCACCCGGCGGCGCAGGTGTTCGATACCCTGCGGATGGTGAATAAACTGCTCCACCGGCATCATCCGCCAACGCTGCCCCTCGTCGCCGAAACGTATGGCGGCGATCTGCGCCGGAGTGATCATCCCGGCCATGAACCAGGTCGGCGGATAGCCGGGCAAAATGCCGTCGTAGCGCCGCCGCCAGACAACCTGACGTTCGGCGATCGCCACGCCGAACTCTTCCTGCGTCTCCCGCTGCACGCACTGCAGCGGCGTTTCGCCGTTCTCCCGCCCGCCGCCGGGCAGATCCCACAGGCCGGGCCACGGAATGCCCGGTTTATCGTCCCGTTGGTAAACCAGCAGGAAACCATCGCACAGCAGCGCGATCTTGGCCCCGCCAAACGCCTCGTCCGTCATGATTTTTCCGCTCCCTGCCCATTGCCTTTGACTGAACATCATACTTCATCCCCGCGCGGCCTGGTGTATAGTGAAAATCCGTTTTCACAACAGGCGAACAATAACGATGAACTCTCCGTTTCTGGTGACCCCTCAATGGCTTGCGCAACATATCAACGATGAAAATCTGGTGGTGATCGACGTCCGGATGTCGCCGGTGGGGCTAACGCCGAAAAAGGACATGCTTGCCGAGTTCGAACGCGGCCATATCCCCGGCGCGGTCTATTTCGACATCGACGAAGTGGCGGACAAAAACACCGCGCTGCCGCACATGCTGCCGACGGCGGCGGAGTTTGGCGCGGCGGTGGGCAAGCTGGGCATCAGCGAGCGCGATACCCTGGTGATTTACGATGAGGGTAACCAGTTCTCCGCGCCGCGCGGCTGGTGGACCTTCCGCAATTTCGGCGCCCAGCATGTTTACGTACTGGACGAAGGGCTGAACGGCTGGACAGCGCAGGGCCAGGCGCTGGCCACCGGCCCGGCGCAGCCTGAACCGCAGGCGTTCAACGCCCGGTTCAACGCCGACGCGGTGGTGGATATGCGGCAAGTGGAACAGGCGTTAGGCACGCCGGTGCAAATTCTCGACGCGCGCGCCGCGCCGCGCTTTTATGCCGAAGCGCCGGAGCCGCGCCCCGGCCTGCACCGCGGCCACATTCCCGGCAGCATCAACATTCCGTACGGCGAGCTGCTGGAAAACGGCCGCTTCAAATCGCTGGAGGCGCTGCGCCAAACCTTCAGCGACAAGGGCGTGGATATCAACGGCCCGATCATCACCAGCTGCGGCTCCGGCGTGACGGCGGCGGTGCTGGCGTTCGGCCTGCTGTCGCTCGGCGCCCCGCAGGTCAAACTGTATGACGGCGCCTGGAGCGAATGGGGCCAGCTGAGCGGCAAACAGCCCATCGCCAAAGATTAGGTTTCGATCCGCTCGACCACGATCTGCGCCAGCCGCTGCACGGCCGCCGAGGGCTGATCCTCGGCGCGGTGCAGCACCACGCCGAGCTGGCCGAGAACGGGCAGCAGTTCGGGCGCCAACGGTGACAGGCCGGGCGGCAAACCCGCCGCCGTGCGCACCGTGACGCCCAACCCGGCGCTCACCGCCGCCCAAACGCCGTTCAGGCTGCGGCTGCTAAAGGCGATGCGCCAGGGAATGCCGGCGCGATCCAGCGCCTGCGTCGCCGCGCTGCGCATCAGGCAGGGCGCGTCGAACATCACCAACGGCAAGGGTTCGTCCCCTTCTCGCCACGGCGCCAGCGCGAAGCCGGGCGACGCGATCCAGTGCAACTGCCGCTGCCCCAGCGCCTGATGAAACGGCGTGCTCAAACCGCCGTCCCACGCCAGCGACAGATCCAGCTGGCCTTTCAGCACCCAGTCGATCAGCTCGGCATTGCGGGCGATGCGCGCCTCGATGCGCACCTTCGGATTGGCGCGCGCGAAGCTGCCCAACACCTGCGGCAGAAACGTCTCGCCGAAATCTTCCTGCAGCCCCAGCCGCACCGTGCCCTGCAGATCCAACCCGCGCACCGCGGCGGCGGCTTCGTCATTGAGCTCCAGCAGGCGGCGCGCGTAACCGAGCAGGGTTTCCCCCGCCTCGGTCATCACCATGCCGCGTCCGGCCTTGCGCAGGATCGGCGCGCCGACCTGCTGCTCCAGCTTTTTCAGGTGAGCGCTGACCGCCGACGTCGAACGCCCCAGCCGTTCCGCCGCCTTGGCGAAGCTGCCCAGCTCGACGCCGGTGACGAAGCTGCGCAAATCCTCGAGATCGAACGTGATTCGCCCCATGCTGACCATCCTGATTTTCTGAACCATCAATCAAAATAATACCGATTTTACTGATAAAGATGGCGTGTCACGCTCTCCCGGTCAATGTCTTTGCGGAGAATCCTTATGCTCGCGATGCAATACCGTTTCACCCTGCCCGCCGATTACGACATGGCGATCGTCCGCCGCCGCATCGCCGATTTCGGCCATCGGCTCGACGCCTGCCCGCAGCTGATCGTCAAAGCCTATCTGTACGCGCAGCGCAGCGAAGGCAGCGCCGAAAATCTCTACGCTCCCTTCTACCTGTGGAACAGCAGCGCCGGCATGAACGATTTCCTGGCCGGCGAAGGTTTCAGAGGCCTCAGCCAGGCGTTCGGCTGGCCGCGCGTCAATCATTGGCTGCCGTGGCTGACGCATTTCGATCGCCCTCATCTGGCCGAGGCCGCCTGGGCAACCTGTCAGGAACAGGCCATCATCCCCTACAGCGATCTCCCTGCGCTGCGTCGGCAACAGCAGGCGGCGCCCGGCGCGCTGGCCTCCATCCTGGCGTTCGACCCCGCCGAGTGGCGGTTAGTGCGGCTGGATTTATGGCGTGAACCGCCGCAGGCACGGCCGCAAAACGGCCAGCTGTTCCGCGTCGGCCATCTGTCCATCCCCTTTGACCACACTGCGCCGCGGGTTGACAGTCAAACTTGATATTGATAATCATTATCAACATTAAACATTCACTTGCGGCTCGCGGGATGCGTGCCGCTCTCCGGGGTCAACCGTCATGCCGTCATCACCGATCACACCTTACGCCACCACCTGCTGCATCGTGGGGGGCGGCCCCGCCGGGCTGATGCTCGGCTATCTGCTGGCGCGGGCGGGGATCGACGTGACGGTGCTGGAGAAGCACGCCGATTTCCTGCGCGATTTTCGCGGTGACACCATTCACCCGTCGACGCTGGAAGTCATGCATCAGCTGGGCCTACTCGATGAACTGTTGACGCTGCCGCACCAGCGCGCGGAATCCCTGCACGCCGAAGTCGCCGGGCGCGACATCAAGCTGGCGGATTTCACCCGCCTGCCGACGCGCTGCAAATTTATCGCCTTTATGCCGCAGTGGGAGTTCCTCAATTTTTTGGCACAGCAGGCCGCCGCTTTTCCCAATTTCAGATTGTTGACCTCAACGCAGGTTCATGAGCTGCTGTATGACCGCGGCCAGGTATGCGGCGTACTGGCCGACACGCCGGAAGGCCCGATCCGCGTGCGCAGCCGGCTGGTGATCGGCACCGACGGCCGCAACTCGGTGGTGCGTGAGCAGGCGGCGCTCAGCAGCCGATCCTTCGGTGCCCCGCGCGACGTCTTGTGGATGAAGCTCAGCAAGCAGCCGGGCGATCCGGCCTGGTCAATGGGCCACACCGGGCCAAAGCAGAACTTCATCATGATCGATCGCGGTGACTACTGGCAGTGCGGCTACTCGATCGACAAAGGCAGCTTCGACGCGATCCGCCGCAACGGGCTGGAGAAATTTTTGCTGCACCTCGCCGAGGTGGCGCCATTCCAGGACGATCGCCTGCAGGAGATCGTCGAGTGGGATCAGCTGAAACTGCTGAGCATCCGCATCGATCGTCTGGATCGCTGGGCCAAACCGGGCGTGCTGTGCATCGGCGACGCCGCGCACGCCATGTCACCGATCGGTGGCGTGGGCGTCAATCTGGCGATTCAGGACGCGGTAGCCGCCGCCAACGCCCTGATACCGCCGCTGCGCCAACATCGGCTGCAGCTGAAACATTTGCTGAGCGTGCAGCGCCGGCGCGAGTTCCCCACCCGGGCGATCCAGTTTTTACAGATCAAAATGAGCCAGCGCAAGCCGGGTCAGCGTCGCGCCGCCGGCGGTTCGCGCCTGATCGCTCGCGTCGGCAACAGCCGTTGGCTGCCGCGCCTGTTCGGTCGCATCATCGGCCTGGGCTTTCGCCGCGAAACGCCGCGACATCTGTCCAACGAAACCAACCCGCCGGAATAACATTGGTGATTTTTTCATCGCACCGTATAATGGTTAAATCGAACGATTTAATTAACTGGAGCGATTAAATGTACGCACTCAGCGCGAACGAGGCGAAAACCCAATTCGGCGATTTGCTGCTCAAGGCGCAGCGTGAACCGGTGCAAATCAATCGCAACGGCAAACCGGTCGCCGTCGTCATGTCGGTAGAAGATTACCAGGCGCTGGAAGATCTCAAATTACGCGCGCTGCAGCAAAAAATCGCGCAGGCTACCGCCGAGGAAGACGCCGGTAAGGCGGTAGACGGCGATGCCTTCTTCAACCGTCTGCTCACCGATGAAACCGACTGAGATGCCCGCGTTTCGCCTCACCCCGCAAGCCCAACAAGATCTGCTGGCTATTCGCCATTTCACCGTCGAGCACTGGGGCCAAGCGCAATCTCGCCGCTATCTTGAGCAGTTGAGGGAGGTCATGCATCATCTGGCGGATATGCCGGAAGCGGGTAAGGCCCACTTTCACGATCTGGGCGAAGAAATACGCAGTTTTCCTTACGCCAGCCATAGGATCTATTACCGCAGCCGCCCTGCCGGCATCACCGTTCTTGCCATTCTGCATCAGGCGATGGTGCCCCACCGGCATCTGGAACAACGGCTGTAATTCTTCTTACTCAAAGGGGCACAGATGTTCACCGTCCGTCAGGCATTGGTAGAAGATTTAACCCAGGTGCGCGATATCGGCATCAGCACCTATCGTTCGCACTTCGGTGAGCTGTGGCACTACCCGCACGAGCTGGAGGCCTTTCTGGCGGAGGATTTTTCCGTCTCCGCGCTGGAACGGACGCTGCGCCAGCCGGACGTGTGCTGGCTGTTGGCCTATGAGAATGATGCCCTGGTCGGCTATGCGCGGGTGAACTTCGACAGCCTGCTGGCACCAACCGAACAAATCGGCGCAGAGCTGCAGAAAATCTATTTCCTGCCGGGCCATGCCGGCAACGGCTATGGCCAGCGCCTGTACGAACAGGTGCAGCAGCGGGCCATCGAGCGCCAGCAGAAGACGCTGTGGCTGGAGGTGCTGCAACGCAACACCCGCGCCCAACGTTTTTATCAGCGTCAGGGATTGAGCATGTGTGGCAAGACCTGCTACACCAGCGCCCAGGGCTCGATAGGCATCTGGTATATGAGCAAGGCGCTGTAACCGCGCCCCGCTCCGCCGCCGTTTAGCGCGGCTCCCGCTGCAGCATCAGGAACAGCAAGGCAAACGCATTGGGCGCCAGGTAGATCAGCGCCCCCAGCTGCACCGCCAGCGGGTTCTCTTTGGCCTGCCAGGCCATGAACCAGTCGCCGGCGACCACCATAAAGCCGACGCCCCACACCGCGATCGCGCAAAGCGCTCCCAGCATCGCCCAGGCTTTGCCCTTGGCGAAGGCGGCGTAAGGGCCTTTCAATCGCCCGATCATCAGCACCACGCCCGCGGCCGCGAATAGGCCGGCCAGCGTTTCCAGCGTGGTGATGACCGCCAACCCCAACATGCAGGCCCAGTCGGCGCGGATCGCGCGCCACATCAGCCCCGGCGTTTGATAAGTATCCTGCATGGCGAGCAGCGGCCCAACCGCATTGCGCGCGGTGCCGGCGAAATCTGCCGTATTGTTCAACAGGCTGAACAGCCCCCACAGGGCCGGAAACAGGGACAGGACGATGCAACCGAGGCGTGACACAGTGATTTCATTCATGATGATGTTAGCTATCCATGGCAAGGGATTAATAAAGAACGCCTTTTAGATTAATCCATAACATCAGCAAGGAAAAACAACGGCACGACTTTCAGACATGCGGCTCCCATTTTTTTCGTTCAAATCGCCACCAGCCCGCGTACGCCGTCCTGTTCCATATTGCTGCCGGCACCGCGCTGCACGATGCTGCCGCGCGACATCACCAGATAGCTGTCCGCCAGATCGGCGGCGAAGTCATAGAACTGTTCCACCAGCAGGATCGCCATATCGCCGCGCGCCGCCAGCTGTTTGACCACCGCGCCGATCTCCTTGATCACCGAAGGCTGGATCCCTTCCGTCGGTTCGTCGAGGATCAACAGCTGCGGCCGGCAGGCCAGCGCCCGGCCGATCGCCAGCTGCTGTTGCTGCCCGCCGGAGAGATCGCCGCCGCGCCGATCCTTCATCTGCCGCAGCACCGGAAACAGTTCATAGATCGGATCCGGCACCGCGCGCGCGTCGGCGCCGGAAAAACGCGCCAGCCCCATCAGCAGATTTTCCTCCACCGTCAGGCGCGGGAAAATTTCCCGCCCCTGCGGCACATAGGCGATGCCCGCCTGCACCCGCTGATGCGGCTTTTTACCGGTGATGGCTTCGCCCTGCCAACGGACGCTGCCGCTGCGCGCCGGGATCAGCCCCATCAGGCATTTCAGCAGCGTGGTCTTGCCCACGCCGTTGCGCCCCAGCAGGCAGGTCACCTCGCCGATGCGCGCCTCGAACGACAGGCCGCGCAAAATGTGGCTGCCGCCGTAATACTGATTCAATTCTTCTACCTGCAGCATGATTACGCCTCCTCAGCGCCCCAGATATACCTCAATCACCCGTTCATCGGCCTGCACCTGCGCCAGCGATCCTTCCGCCAGCACCTGCCCCTGATGCAGCACCGTCACGCGATCGGCAATGGTTTCCACAAACCCCATGTCGTGCTCCACCACCATCAGCGAATGCTTGCCCGCCAGCTCGCGGAACAGTTCGGCGGTGTAGTCGGTTTCGGCGTCGGTCATGCCGGCCGCCGGTTCGTCGAGCAGCAGCAGGTGCGGCTCCTGCACCAGCAGCATGCCGATCTCGAGAAACTGTTTCTGCCCGTGGGACAGCAACCCGGCGGGCCGGTGGCGTTCATGCCCCAGCCGCAGGGTCTTCAGCATCTCGTCGATGCGGTCGCGCTGCTCGCTGCTCAGGCGGGCGCGCAGGCAGGCCCACACCGACTTGCGGGTTTTCTGGGCGATCTCCAGATTTTCGAACACCGTCAGCGCCTCGAACACCGTCGGTTTTTGAAACTTGCGGCCAATGCCGGCGTGGGCGATCTGCATCGGCGCCAGCCGAGTCAGATCGACGGTCTGATCGTAAAACACCCTGCCGCTGTCCGGCCGGGTTTTGCCGGTGATCACATCCATCAGCGTGGTCTTGCCGGCACCGTTGGGGCCGATCACGCAGCGCAGTTCGCCGACGCCAATGCGCAGCGACAGATCGGTCAGCGCGCGAAAACCGTCGAAGCTGACGTTGACGTTGTCGAGCTGCAGCACCGGATCGGTTTGCTGCCGGTATTTGTCCGCCGGCAGCGGATGGGTAAACAGTTCGTCGGTCACTTGCATCGCCTTCATAAGCTTTTCCTCCGCCGCAGCAGGCCGATCACCCCTTTCGGGAGAAACAGCGTAACGACGATAAACATCAGGCCGAGGAAGAACTGCCAGTATTCGGGAATGGCCATGGTGAACCAGCTCTTGGCGCCGTTGACGATGCCGGCGCCGAGCAGCGGCCCCACCAGCGTGCCGCGCCCGCCGAGTGCCACCCAGATGGCGGCCTCGATCGAGTTGGTCGGCGACATTTCGCCGGGGTTGATGATGCCGACCTGCGGCACATAGAGCGCGCCGGCCAGCCCGCACAGCACCGCCGACAGCGTCCAGACGAACAGCTTGAAGCCCTTCGGATCGTAGCCGCAGAAGGTCAGGCGGTTTTCCGCATCACGCACTGCGGTCAGCACCCGGCCGAACTTGCTGCGCGCCAGGGCAAAGCCGATGGCCAGGCTGGCGGCCAGCAGCAGCACCGTCGCCAGGAACAGCGCCACCCGCGTGCCGGCGGCGGTGATGGGAAAGCCGAGCAGCGTGGTGAAACCGGTAAAGCCGTTATTGCCGCCGAAGCCGGTCTCGTTGCGAAAGAACAGCAGCATGCCGGCATAGGTCAGCGCCTGGGTCATGATCGAGAAATACACCCCTTTGATTTTCGAGCGAAAGGCGAAATAGCCGAACAGAAAGGCCAGCAGGCCCGGCACCAGCACGATCAGGCACAGCGCCCAGGCGAAATGCTGGGTGCCGCTCCAGAACCACGGCAGCTCATTCCAGGAGAGGAATGCCATAAACGCCGGCAGCCCGTCGCCCGCCGCCTGCCGCATCAGGTACATGCCCATGGCGTAGCCGCCGAGCGCGAAGAACAGCCCGTGGCCGAGCGACAGCAGCCCGGCATAGCCCCACACCAGATCGAGCGCCACCGCCACCACCGCGTAGCACAGGATCTTGCCCGCCAGCGTCAGGGTATAGGTGGACACCGCCAGCGGATGATCCGCCGGCAACAGCGTCATGAACGGCATCACCAGCAGCGCCAGCAACGCCAACCCGCCGATGCTCAACGCCAGCCGGGGCGCTTTCTGCACGCCGGTTACGGTCAATGGTTGGCTCATCAGTCAATCACCCTGCCCTTAAGGGCGAACAGCCCCTGCGGACGCTTTTGAATAAACAGAACGATCAGCACCAGGATCAGGATCTTGCCCAGCACGGCGCCGATCTGCGGTTCGAGGATCTTATTGACGATGCCGAGGCCAAAGGCCGCCGCCACCGTCCCCGCCAGCTGGCCGACGCCGCCGAGCACCACCACCAGGAACGAGTCGATGATGTAACCTTGCCCCAGCTCCGGCCCGACGTTGCCCAGCTGCGACAGCGCCACCCCGCCGAGCCCGGCGATGCCGGATCCCAGCCCGAAGGCCAGCATGTCCACCCGGCCGGTAGGCACGCCGCAGCAGGCCGCCATCGCGCGGTTTTGCGTCACCGCGCGCACGTTCATGCCGAGCCGGGTCTTGTTCAGCAACAGCCAGGTCAACGCCAGCACCAGCAGCACGAACGCGATCACCGCGATGCGGTTCCACGGCAACACCAGGTTCGGCAACAGCTGCACGCCGCCCGACAGCCACGCCGGGTTGGCGACCTCGACGTTCTGCGCGCCGAACAGCACCCGCACCAGCTGGATCAGTACCAGGCTGATGCCCCAGGTGGCCAGCAGGGTTTCCAGCGGCCGGCCGTACAGGTGGCGGATCACCGTGCGCTCCAGCGCCATGCCGATCCCGGCGGTGATGGCGAACGCCACCGGCAGCGCCGCCAACGGATAGAGCGCCAGCCACTGCGGCGCAAACTGTTGAAACAGCCCCTGCACCAGATAGGCCGAATAGGCGCCGAGCATCAGCATTTCGCCGTGCGCCATATTGATGACGCCGAGCAGGCCGTAAGTGATCGCCAGACCAAGCGCCGCCAACAGCAGGATCGAACCGAGCGACAGGCCGCTGAACGCCTGGCCGAGCAGATCGCCGATCATCAGGCGATGCTGCACGCGCTGCAGGCTGCGTTGCGCCTCGGCGCGCACCGCGGCGTCCGGCTCATTGGCCGCGTCGGTCAACGCCTGCAGCCGCGCGCGGGTTTCCGGCTCGCCCGATCCCCCCAGCAGCCGCACCGCATTGAAGCGCACCTGCGGGCTGGCGTCAGTCAATTGCAGGTTGGCCAGCGCAATGCTCAGCGCATCGCGTACCTGCGGGTCTTTCTCCTGCGCCAGCCGCCGGGTCAACAGCGGCAACTGCTCGCCCTGCGCCTCGCGCTGCAGCGCGGTCGCCGCCTGCAGCCGCACCGCCGCGTCCGCGCTGACCAACCGCTGCGCCGACAACGCGTTGGCGATCAGAATGCGCAGCCGGTTGTTCAGCCACACCTTCTTCGGTTCGCCAACCGGGGCCGCCTCACCTTCAAGCGGCAGATAGCGATCGCCCTGGCGGATAAAGGCGCGCTTCGCTTCGTCGATCGCCACGGTTTCCTGCTGCAGCCCCTGCAGCAACGGCAGGCGCGCGGGATCCGGCTCGGCCGCCCACGCCTGCAGCAGTTTGGCCTGCTGCGCGCGAGTGGCCGCCGCGAACTCATCGGCCGGCCCGGCCTGCGCCAGCAGGGGCCAGGCGCACAGCAGCCACAGCCCGACGCGCAAAAAGGATAAAAACGGAGATTGCATCAGCTGCCTCTTCTGTTAGGCCGGCGGGCGTCGAGCCGCGCCGGCGTTGAGTGACGTTACTTACCGCCTTTCACCGGGTAATCCGGTTTTTTGTCGTTGCCGGCGATATAGGGGCTCCACGGCTGCGCGCGCACCGGCGCTTCGGTCTGCCACACCACGTTGAACTGGCCGTTGCTCTCGATTTCGCCAATCATCACCGGTTTGTGCAGGTGGTGGTTGGTTTTGTCCATGGTCAGCGTGAAGCCCGACGGCGCGGCGAAGGTTTGCCCGGCCATCGCGGCGCGCACCTTATCGACGTCGGTGGTGCCGGCCTTTTCCACCGCCTGCGCCCACATGTGGAGGCCGACGTAGGTGGCCTCCATCGGGTCGTTGGTCACCGCGGTGGCGTAATTCGGCAGATTGTGCGCCTTGGCGTAGGCTTTCCACTGGCTGACAAACTGTTTATTGGTCGGGTTATCCAGCGATTCGAAGTAGTTCCAGGCCGCCAGGTTGCCCACCAGCGGTTTGGTGTCGATGCCACGCAGCTCTTCCTCGCCGACCGAGAAGGCGATCACCGGCACGTCGGTGGCCTTGACGCCCTGGTTGGCCAGCTCTTTGTAGAACGGCACGTTGGAATCGCCGTTGATGGTGGAGATCACCGCGGTGTTGCCGCCGGCGGCGAATTTTTTGATGTTGGCGACGATGGTCTGGTAATCGCTGTAGCCGAACGGCGTATAGACCTCTTCGATATCCTTGTCCTGCACGCCTTTGCTGTGCAGGAAGGCGCGCAGGATCTTGTTGGTGGTGCGCGGATAGACGTAATCGGTGCCCAACAGGAAGAAGCGCTTGGCGCCGCCGCCGTCCTCGCTCAGCAGGTATTCCACCGCCGGGATCGCCTGCTGGTTCGGCGCCGCGCCGGTGTAGAACACGTTCGGCGACATCTCTTCGCCTTCGTATTGCACCGGGTAGAACAGCAGCCCGTTCAGCTCCTCAAACACCGGCAGCACCGACTTGCGCGACACCGAAGTCCAGCAGCCGAACACCGCCGCCACCTTGTCCTGGCTCAGCAGCTGGCGCGCCTTTTCGGCGAACAGCGGCCAGTTGGAGGCCGGATCCACCACCACCGGCTCCAGCTTTTTGCCGAGCACCCCGCCTTTGGCGTTGATCTCGTCGATGGTCATCAGCGCCACATCCTTCAGCGGCGTCTCGGAAATCGCCATGGTGCCGGAGAGCGAACTCAGAATGCCGACCTTGATGGTGTCGGCGGCCTGCGCGCTCCAGGCCAGGCCCATGCCGATCGCGGCGGCGGACAGCGCAAAAGCTTTGATAAAACGACGACGTTGCATAGTTCAAACTCCCGATGTGTGTGAAATCAAAATCGTTACGCCGAGCGCGCAGGCTGCTGAGCCCGCGCCTGGTGCAACATGTGCAGCGTTATTTTTCGTACCTCTGCCTTGCTGACGGCGATATGCTCGCCGAGCAGCGTTTGCGCCGCCCCGCTTTGCCGCTGCAGGATCGCCTGCAAAATGGCGGCGTGTTCGCGGTAGGTGGCATCCACCCGCGCCTGCTGGGTGAAATCCAGCCGGCGAATGATGCGGATTTTTTCGGTCAGTTCGCGGTGAATGCGCGCCATTTCGCCGTTGCCCGCCGCGGCCACCAACGCCTGATGAAACTGCTCATCGTGCTGCGACACCGCCTTGCCGTCCGCCAGGTGCGGCGCTTCGGCCCAAAAACGGCTCAGCGCTGCCAGCGCGCCTGGCGTTTCCCCGGCCGGGCGTTCGCACAGCCGTTTCACCGCCTCTTGTTCCAGCACGATGCGCAGGTCGTACAGCTCTTCGAAGTAGGCGAAATCGAACGGCCGCACCTGCCAGCCGCTGCGAAACAGCACCTCGACATAGCCTTCGCGCTCCAGCCGAAACAGCGCCTGGCGCACCGGCGTGCGGCTGGCCGCCATGCGCTGCGCCACCTCGCTTTCGCTGAAGCGATCGCCCGGCAGCAGGCGAAACTCGAAGATGTCGGCCTTGAGCTGCAGATAAATGCGCTCCGCCAGCCCCTCCGGGCGCGCCTTGTGCTCTCCGTTGGTGATTTGCATCATCGCTCCTCCGTTCAGACCGCCTTTTCCAGCCACAGCAGGGCGTCGCCCGGCCCGACCGGCCGCCCCTGCCGGCAGCTGATGCGTTTAACGATCCCGGCGCGCGGCGCGGTGACCGCCAGCTCCATTTTCATCGCCTCGACCACGATCAGCGGCTGCCCGGCCGCCACCGCCTGCCCCGGCTCCACCAGGATCTTCCACACGCTGCCGTTCAGATCGGCGCTGACCAGATCGCCGTCGATGGCGTCTTCTTCCTCCGGCGGCAACAGCTGCGCCTCGGCCTCGTCGTCATCGCTGCGCCAGCGCGCCACTTCGGCGCTGAACGCCTGCTGCTGGCGATGCTGGAAATCGGCGATCGCCCCGGCATTGTCGGCCAGGAAACGGGTGTAGGCGGCGAAGTCGAACTCGCTCTCTTCGATGCGCACCTGCATGCGCCCTTCACGGAACGCTTCGCGCTGCTCGTCCAACTCTTGCTCGCTGACCGGGTAGAAGCGCACCTGATCGAAAAAGCGCAGCAGCCAGGGTTCACCGGCGGTGAACTGCGGGTTTTTGAGGAATTTGTTCCAGATCGGCAGCGTGCGCCCCACCAGCTGGTAACCGCCCGGCGAATCCATGCCGTAGATGCACATGTACATGCCGCCGATGCCGACCGTCCCTTCGGCGGTGTGGGTGCGCGCCGGGTTGTATTTGGAGCTCAGCAGGCGATGGCGCGGATCGAGCGGCACCGCGCAGGGCGCACCGAGGTAGACGTCGCCCAGCCCGAGGATCAGGTAGCTGGCGTCGAACAGAATGTCGCGCACCTGCTCGCGTCGGCTCAGGCCGTTGATGCGCTGAATGAAATCGACGTTGTTCGGCAGCCAGGGCGCCGAGGCGCGCACCGTCTGCTGATAGCGATCCACCGCCCCCAGCGTGGCCGAATCCTCGAACGCCATCGGCAGCCAGACGGTGCGCGTCGGCACCTTCAGCCGGCTGACGTCCCCCAGAGCCCGTTCGCGCGCCAGCAGGCGCTGCAGCAGGTCGGCCTGGCTTATCTGCCGGCTGTCGTAGCGGATCTGCAGCGAACGCACGCCCGGCGCCAGCTCCGCCACGCCCGGGATCGCCTCCTGCCGCAGCGACTGCATCAGCAGATGAATGCGCAGCCGCAGCGCCAGATCGAGCACGTTGTCGCCGTACTCCATCAGGATGTAACCGTCCCCCGCCTGGCGATACGCCACCGCCGGGCGCCCCTCCGCCGCCGGCAGCGCTGCCAGTACCGCGGCGGAAACGCTGTCCGCCGGGGCCAGATCCGGCGGCGGCAGGGTGATGGCCTTCACCGCCGCCAGCGCTTCGATGCTGCCAAGCTGCGCCTGCTCCAGCGACTGCGCCTGCCGGAAGCCGATCGGATGGAACCGGATGCGGTCGCCCGGCTTCACCTGCCCCACTTTCCACAGTTCGGCCTTGGCAATGGTCACCGGGCAGACGAAGCCGCCGAGGCTCGGCCCGTCGCGGGTCAGGATCACCGGGAAGTCGCCGGTGAAGTTGATCGCGCCGATGGCGTACTCGCAGTCGTGCACGTTGGAAGGATGCAAACCGGCCTCGCCGCCGTCCTCCCGCGCCCACTCGGGCTTCGGCCCCGCCAGGCGCACGCCGAGGCGGTTGGAGTTGTAATGCACCTGCCAGTCGGTGGCGAAGAAGGCCTCTATCGATTCAGCGGTGAAAAAGTCCGGCGCGCCGTGCGGCCCGTACAGCACGCCGATGTGCCATTGATCGCCGTAGTGCGGGATCAGGCTGTCGTCCATCGCCTGCGGCGCGGCGATCGGCGCCGGCGTGGTGCTGGCCGCCAGCGCCGGTTGGGCGATCGCCAGCATGTCCGCCACGCGCAAGGTGCGCCCGGCGTGGCCGCCGAACTGCCCGAGCGCGAAGGTGGAGCGGCTGCCGAGGTACACCGGCACGTCGAAGCCGTTACGCACCGCCAGATAGGTGCGGCAGCCGTGCGTAGCGCGCCCCAGCGTCAGCACCTGCCCGGCCCGCACCGTAATCGGCCGCCAATACGCAACCGCCTCGCCGTCCAGATCGGCCGGGCAGCTGGCGCCCGTCAGCGCGATGGTGGCGTCGCAGTGAAAGCGCAGCGTCGGCCCCTGCAGGGTAAACTCCAGCCCGGCCGCCGCCGGGTGGTTGCCGACGATGCGGTTGGCCAGCCGAAACGCGAAGTCGTCCATCGGGCCGGACGGCGGCACGCCGATGTCCCAATAGCCGAGGCGGCCGGGATAATCCTGCACGCTGCTGTAGGTGCCGGGTTGCAGCACTTCGAGGCAGTGCGGCTGGAAACGCAAATCGTCCAGCAGGCGCGTCCAGACGTCGCCGCGCTGAAATTGCGGCGTGGCGATCACCTGCCGCAGATAGTCGAGGTTGGTGGCGATGCCGTGCAAACGGGTCGCCGCCAGCGCCACGCGCAGTTTTTCCAGCGCCTGCGCCCGGTCAGCGCCGTGCACGATCAGCTTGGCGATCATCGGGTCGTAAAACGCCGAAACTTCGCTGCCGGTCGCCACCCAGCCGTCGAGGCGCACGTCGTCAGGGAAATGCACCTCGGTCAGCACGCCGGGGCTGGGCTGGAAGTTTTTCAGCGGATCTTCGGCATAGAGGCGCACCTCGATCGCCGCGCCCTGCGGCGCGCGGCGCAATGCCGCCCAATCCAGCGCATCGCCCGCCGCCACCTGCAGCATGCATTCGATCAGATCCAGACCGGTGACCATCTCGGTGATCGGGTGCTCTACCTGTAAGCGGGTGTTCACTTCCAGGAAATAAAACTCGTCGCGCGCGGCGTCGTATATGAACTCCACCGTGCCGGCGCTGCGGTAATTCACCGACTCGCCCAGCGCCACCGCCGCCCGATGCAGCGCCTGGCGGGTCGCCGCCGGCAGATGCGGCGCCGGGGTTTCCTCCACCACCTTTTGGTTGCGGCGCTGCAGTGAACAGTCGCGCTCGCCGAGCGCCGCCACCTGCCCCTGGCCATCGCCGAAAATCTGCACCTCGACGTGGCGCGCCCGATCGACGAAGCGTTCGATAAAGGCGCCGGCGTCGCGGAAGAACTGCTCCCCCAGCCGTTTGACGCTGTCGTACGCGTCGCGCAGCGCCGCCTCGTCGTCACAGCGCGTCAGGCCGATGCCGCCACCGCCGGCGGTGCTTTTCAGCATCACCGGGTAGCCGATGCGCGCAGCGGCGGCGACCGCCTGCTCAACGTTCTCCAGCAAGCCGGTACCCGGCGTCATCGGCACCCCGGCCAACGCCGCCAGCTCGCGCGCCCGGTGCTTGAGGCCGAACTCGCGCATCTGCGCCGCCGTCGGGCCGATAAAGGCGATGCCGGCCGCCTCGCAGGCTTCGGCAAACTCGGCGCTCTCGGACAAAAAGCCGTAGCCGGGGTAGATCGCCTGCGCGCCGGTGGCGGCGGCGGCCGCAAGGATCTTGTCGATGCGCAGGTAGCTGTCTGCGGCCTTGTCGCCGCCGAGCGCCACCGCCCTGTCGGCTTCGGTGACGTGCGGCGCATTGCGGTCAGCGTCGGAATAAACCGCCACGCTGGTGACGCCCAGGCGTTTCAGGGTGCGAATGGCGCGGCAGGCAATTTCGCCGCGGTTAGCGATCAGTACGGTAGTAAACATGTTCATGCTCCCTTAACGCTGGCGAGATAGTCGCGCCAGCCGCCAAACTCAGTGATATCCGTAGCGCCTTCCAGCGCCCAGGCTTCGCAGATAAACCCCTTCACCCGCCGGCCGTCCGCCAGCAGAAGTGTGCCGATGCCCAATGGCGTCGGGATTTCCGCCACAAACTCGCCGAAACGGGCCAGCGGGATGTCCCACAGCTCTACGCGGATCGCCGCCCCCTGCGCCGCGCGCGCCAGCCCCGGCTTCGGCGGCTCGGTATCGGCCAGCGCGTACAGGCGGTAACAGGGAGCGGTAACGGTTTGCTCTACCCACACCGCGTCGCGCTGCGTCAGCTGGGCGTTGAGCGGCATGCCGCTAAGGTGAGCGCCTACTACCGCCAGACGCACGTGTCCCGAAGACGGGGCCAGCGCCGGCTGCGGCGGCAATGCCCGGCCGATAGCGCCGAGCGGCAAGGCGCTTTGCCGTTGCCAGCGCAGGCCAAACGCCGCCAGCGCCCGGTCATGCCAGGCGGGCGCAATCAGGGTGATGCCCGCCGGCAGGCCGTCTTCGCGCAGCGGCCCCGGCAGCGCCAGCGCGCTCAGATCGGCCAGGTTGGTGAAATTGGTGTAAGTGCCGAACTGCGAATTGAACAGCACCGGTTCCTGCGCCATCTCCGCCAGGGTGCGGATAGTGGGCGCGGTCGGCACCACCAGCGCGTCGAACGGCGCCAGCCGCTGGGCGATCTGCCGCGCCAGCTCGGCGCGCAGGTATTCCGCCTTGTAGGCGTCGCAGGCGCTGTAGCCGAGGCCGTTGCCAACGATGCCGCGCACCACCGGATCGATGGCCTGCGGGCTCGCTTCCAGCACCTGCTCAATCGCCACGGTGCGCTCCGCCACCCAAGGCCCGTAATACAGCTGTTCCGCCAGGGTGCGAAACGGCGCGAAATCGAGGGGTTCCAGCGTGGCGCCGCCCGCCTGCAGCTGCGCCAGCGCACGATGAAACGCCCGCTCGGCCTGCACGTCGCCGAAAAACTCCAGCTGGGCGGGAACGGCAAAACGCGGCGCGGCGGGGATATCCGCCGGCGCGGTATGCGGATCGGCACGAGAATACGGGTCTGCCGCGTCAAAGCCGCTCGCCAGCTCCGCCACCTGCGCGGCATCGGCCACCGTCAACGCGAAGACCGACACCGTATCGTTCAACCGGCAGGCCGGCACCACGCCGCGGTTGGACAACCGCCCTTTGGTCGGCTTCAGCCCGACGATGTTGTTGAACCCGGCAGGCACGCGCCCCGAACCGGCGGTATCGGTGCCCAGCGCGAACGGCACCAGGCCGCGCGCCACCACCGAAGCGGAGCCGGAGCTGGAACCGCCGCTGACGTAACGGCTGTCGAAGCTGTTGACCACCGCGCCATAAGGTGAGCGGGTGCCCACCAACCCGGTAGCGAACTGGTCGAGGTTGGTTTTACCGAGGGCGATCGCCCCGGCGGCGCGCAGGTGGGCGACCACGGTGGCGTCCGCCGCGGCCTGATAGGTGAACGCCGGGCAGGCGGCGCTGGTCGGCCAGCCGCCGACGTCGATATTGTCTTTGATGGCGAAGGGCACGCCGAACAGCGGCAGGCGGCTGAGATCGCCGGCGACCGCCTCAAGCCTCTGCGCGAGCTGCCGATACTGCTGCTCGCGCTGCGCCGGCGTGGCGAGATACAGCCAGGCGTTATCGTCCGGGTTCAGGCCGGCGACCAGCGTTTCGATCGTCGCACTGACGCAGGCAAGGCGCTCGCCCGCCGGACGGGTTTGATAATGGTGCTGCCATTCACTGAGGGTAAAACCGCACGCTTCAACAGGTTCGCTCATCGGCTGAATTCCATCTGGTACACAAGATGGGATCCAACAGAGCAACCGGCGTGCCAATTTTTAATCTCATGATTTCAATAAATTATAATTAAAACTTATGACAGCGGCGGCAAACGGGCTGCACCAGCGGTGCGCAGCGGGAGAACAAAAAGAGTGCAATGGCGGGATGACGCAGAGGAAAAAACGGGGCGGCGACACTCGCCGCCCCGGAAGGATGATATGGATAGGTCAGCCATCAGCCGCAAGTTCAGTACCTACCATGTGGTGAGCGCCACCCTTCTCCAGGTATTGGCCGCCGTGCAAACATAAAAGAATGCGGAGTCTGCCGACCATTGGCCTATTTTACCGGGCGCAACGGCCGAAGCGGGAACGGCAACTCTGACACCTACGGGATCTCCGTTCACGTTCGCTGAATCATAAATATTCAACACTTTTATGTGGCCAGAGGAGAATTGGTTATTCGGCCCACCAATAGGGTAAGCGCCGTTACCGGCAGGATAAACGCCATTGTCAGCGACCGTTAACTGCTTAGTGTACAACCCGCTCCATTTGAATGAGGGCTGTCCTAAGGCGGTCGCGATATCCTTCTGCGGCGAAAAATCAGCAGGGGAGATGGATACGCCGCTGCTGGTCGTATTGTTATTCGCGCCAAGCGTAAACTTAGGTGCAAAACTAATGAAAGAAGCCCCGTCCTGAGCCAACCTGACGCCCGGTTCAAACCCCTGAAGGTTATTGCCTGGAGAAATACCGCCAAAGTAATGATAGTTGGTACTTCCCCCTCTGGCTGCATAGAACAGGTTATCGGAGTCGCCCTTGATGCCATGGAAAATCGCCGGATAAGCGCCATTACTGGCCCTGTCCGCCAAGGACCACGGAAGCTGCCTTGGAGCCATATCGGCGATTGCCGCGTTGGCGAATCTTGTCGTATTGCTCATCATGTTATCAAACACAAATGCCGCCGCAATGCCGTTTACCGGCTCTGCCGCCACATTGTAAGTGGTAGTACTCACGTTATAGAAACCGCCTCGACATTCAAAAGTGCTTCCATCACTCTGAAGAATGGCTTCACCTTCGCAAGTAAACTGCCCCAGGATGTTATCGGTGTTGGCCCGGGTGAGTTTGATCGCCGTTGCGCCGACGCCGCCGAACAGGTGGATATAGCAGAAACCGTTGTACCAGGTTGCTCTGTTGGCGTTTCCTCTCAGCTCCAGCCCCACGCCGGCATCCATATTTGTGCCGCCATCGCCCGGATTGCCGGAAACTTTGATCTGACATTGAATTTCATGGAACCCCACGCCGTGGAAGGAGCTATCCCCGCCATTGCTTTCCATCAAGATGTTCGACAAGCCACGGTGGAACCGGCAAGAGTGAAAACTGACGAACTCGGTAAACGCACCGGCATAGCCGTTCAACAGATGTAGGTTCACAAAAAACTTCATAATCAGCAATCTTTCATGCCGCATGAAGCAGGAACCATTAATCCGATAGCCGGTGCCCGTATATAACGCGCCCTTGGCCGGCGTAATCGTCAGGTCGCTGATATATCTGTTGGTATGGATCCCGGAACCGCCTTTCGACTCAAAACAAGCATGATCATTAGACGTCGGCTTAAAGAAGAATTTTGTACTAATCCAATTTTCACCCTCTATCGCAATGCCTTTATCTCCGGTGTAGTTTTCCCCCCCTAAATTTAACGTATCCGTAATGTAATAGTTGCCGGCAGGCACATAGAGCTTCTTGCAGCCTTGGCTAATCGCATAAGCGATAGCCTGTTTAAACGCCTGCGTATCATCCGTACCAACGCCAGCGGTATCATTCCAATCACCCTTCGCGCCGAACATCTGCGGGGTAATGTGGGCCACGCCTTCGTTCGGGAAGGAATACTGAATAAGTTGATTGCCCGTCACCCCAGCAATCGTAGAGAGAATAGGTTTAAAAGCGCAATCCCAGGCGTTCTTGCCAATAAGGGTCGTTTCGTCAAATTCCCCGCCTAACTCCAGCGCCCGAGCAGGCGCAGCCAGTTTAATCACATTCCCTTCAATAATGGCGTTTTTCCCATTCAAGAAACGGATATAACCAAACCCAGAGTCCGTCACCCGATTGCCGGAAAACACCGTACGGTCGCCATACAACTTGATCCATACCTGACTGGTGCCCCATCCGGAGTTGGTTATCTTATTGCCGGTCATCACGCAGCTATTAGCGAACAGGGCAACCTTGCAGTTATTGATAATATTGCCTGAAAGGGTCGCCTCCGTTGCGGCAATGCCATTGAAGGCCGACGTCGTGGAGGTACCACAGAAATTTAAAAAGTTATCTGTGATAACAGACTCCGTGACAGAAATATCATTGTTACCATGATAATCGATGCCATTCTCAACGGTATCCTCAACGTGATTCCCGATAATTCGGGAATTATTCGTAGGAATTTTGGTGGGGTTATTTACTAAGGAATAGTCTATCTGAATACCGAACCTTTCGATCGTCTTGATGTAGTTATTAGAGATATTAATGTCACTGATTCCACCCAGCGCGATGCCATAGCTGGTATTAACAATATGGTTATTGGCAACGGTCAGGTTAGTAAATGAATGAGGCGTGCCGGTCACCTCGTTATTGAGCGTCACCCCGCCCCCTCTTTGCGTGTGCCCTGCCCCTGCCGGTTTCGCAGGCTTGTGCCCATCGTGAATATGATTGTTCACGATTAAGATGTCATAAGCCTCTCTGTTCACACCCGTTTTCAGCAGGATCCCATCACCCTGGTGATTCGTCAGCTCGTTATTCTGGATCGTAATATGGCGGCCGCCACGAACCGCGATAGGTTCCTCTCCCAAATCTTTAAGTAAATTGTTCTCAAGGGTAACTGACGTACAGTCAGAAAGGCCCAAAGCATCAGTATGCATACTGATGACACAATTTCTCACGGTGAAGTTTTCACAACGGGTGAAAGCCATGCCGGTGCACGCGCGTGTGGCATACCACCAAATAGGATCTGTATCTTTCTGAGTCACCTTTCTCGTAATCCTCAGATCTTCCACGATGAAATTCGACTGTTCAACGGTATTAAAAATGTTGATTTGAGGCGTATCGTCATCCAGGTGAATTTCACCACCGCCATAAATATGGCAGTTGCTGGGGATCTGCAGAGGCTGCCAAGCCGAACCCAACGTCAACCGATAGACATTCGCCATTCTGACCTGGCGTTTTTTCATCGATTTAGCGGCGTCAATCGCCACTTTAGCGAACATGGCGCTAACAGCATCTCGATCATCGGCCAGGCCATCGCCTACGGCGCCAAACTGTTCAGGGGTATATTCAGCGAATTCGCCGCCGTCATTGACCTGAGCTGCGGCATTTTTTGTGTTGAACTGCGGATCTTCTTTTGACATTTGAGCCATTGAATTACTCCTCTGGATTTTACGTTTCAATCGACATTGAACGAACCCTGGAAAAGTAACCGGATGGGCGGCACGCCCTCCATCGATGACGGATGGCTGAGGGCCTGTACAACAACGGCGGGCGGGAGAGCGGCAATAAAAAAGGCGCAACCTTGCGATTGCACCTGATGTTCGGTGAACGCTGCGCGTTACTCGCCGCGAACGCGCTGCGCCAGCCCTTTGAGGAAGTAGCGCAGCATCTGATCGCCGCACGGGCGGTAGTTCTTGGTGCCCTCTTTGCGGAACAGCGCGCTCAGCTCCGGCTTGGAGATGCGGAAATCCACCGCGGTGAAAATCTGGTGCATGTCGGTGTCTTTCAGCTCGAACGCCACGCGCAGCTTTTTCAGCACCAGGTTGTTGGTGATCGGCAGCTCAACCGCCGGCGCCGGGAACTTGTCGTCCTTGCCGCGTTTGAAGAACACCAGGCCGTTGAGGAAGTGCGCCATCACTTCGTCCGGGCACTTCTCGTAGCCCGGCTCGCCTTCTTTGATCACGTAAGCGTCCATCGCCGACACCGCCACCTCGAAATCGTCCAGTTTGATAATCTCGACCATTTTGGCGTTGTTAATGCTCAGCATATAGCGCACGCTGCGCAGCACGTCGTTGTTCATCATGGGATTGCATTGCCTTTACTTGTCTAACGGGGACGTGCGCATTGTAAAAAAATGCCCCATACCCAAAATAATTGGAGTTGCATCGCGGCGGCAAATTTGTAAGCCCCCGGAGCATAGTTAACTATGTGACCGGGGCGCGCAAATGCAGCCAACAAAGAGGCAGCTCCAAGTATGACGGGTATGGCCGCACACCTTGAATGTGCGGCAGTATAGGGATCGGCAAGGGGTTTCTCAATCGATTTGGCTTTTTTGCTGATACAGCGGGATATCTTCGCCGATGATGTACTTGTTGCGCAGCAGCGAAGAGACCTTGTCCATGATCATCACCACCACCACCAGGATCAGGGTGATGAACATCACCACGTCCCAGTTCCACAGCCGCATGTTCTCCGCGTACACCAGGCCGATGCCGCCGGCGCCGACGAAGCCCAGCACCGCCGCAGAACGGGTGTTGGATTCGATCTGGTACAGGCTGAGCGCCAGAAAGGTGGGGAACGACTGAGTGAAGATGCCGTAGCGGTGCTTCTGCAACCCGTTGGCGCCTACCGCCGTCAGGCCGCGGCTCGGGGACTTGTCCACCGCCTCGTGCCCTTCGGCGTACAGTTTTCCCAGCAGCCCGACGTCCTGCATCACGATAGCCAACACCCCGGCCAGCGGCCCCATGCCGACGGCGCGCACGAAGATCAGCCCCCAGATCGCCATATCGATACCGCGCAGCACGTCGAGCAAGCGGCGCACCAGCACGGAGATCGGCCGCAGCAATGGCGTCGACATCACGTTGCGCGCGGCGAAGAACGACAGCGGCAGCGCGATCAGCGACGCGGTGATGGTGCCGGCGAACACGATGGCGATGGTGATGCCAATCTGCTGGAAGTAGTACATGAACGGCCAGTTGGCGAAGTCATGCCAGACGAACATGCGCAGGAAATAGCGTCCCAGCTGCTGGCAGCCGTTGATAAACTGCGGCCAGCTAATGCCGAAGACCAGGAAGAAGAACACGTAGTACAGCACGATCGCCAAGGCGATCAGGCCGACGGTGCGCAGGTAACGCCCCTGCTGCGCGAAGATCGCCGGATGCTGCTGTTTTAGCTGGCGCAGCGTTTCCGCCGACGCCGGAGTGCCCGCTGTCATTTTGCCCCCTCCACCACGCGCTTGCGCAGCTCGCCTGACACGTAGTCGAGCACGGAAACCACCACGATGATCAGCAGCAGCGTCATGCTGACCTGATCGTAGCGGTCGAGTTTAATGTTGGTCATCAGCTCCTGGCCGATGCCGCCCGCCCCCACCAGCCCCAAAATGGTCGACTGGCGAAAGTTGATCTCCAGCCGCATGAAGCTGTAGGAGAGAAACACCGGCTTCACCTGCGGCCACAGGCCAAAGCGCATGCGCTGCAGCGGCGTGGCGCCGCAGGCCGCCAGCCCGCGCACCGGTTTGTTGGAGGCGGTTTCGATCGATTCGTAGAACAACTTGGTCAGGCTGCCGATGGTGTGCAGCGCCAGCGCCAGGAAGCCGGGAATGGCGCCGATGCCGAACGCCATCACGAACATCACCGCCCACGCCAGCTCCGGCATGGTGCGCAAGAACGCCACCAGCGTGCGGATCGCCAGCCGCACCGAGGCCGGAGTATAGGTATTGCCGGCCGCCAGAAACGCCAGCACGGTCGCTACCAGCACCGAAAAAATGGTCGCCGCCAGCGCCAGCTGCAGGGTCTCCCAGATCAGCGGCAACTGGATGTTCAGGCGATAGCCCCAATAGGCCAGCGAGCCTTCGGTGCGCCCGTCGGCGAACAGCAGGTGCCAGTGCAGCGTCGGCACGGTTTCGGCCAAATAGTCGAAGAAGTGCGGAATAGACACCCAGACGGTGTGCAGGTTGAACTCGGCGAGGTTGCCGGCGCCCAGGTACAGCACCACCAGCCCGAGCGACCACAGCAGCGCTTCGCGCTTTTGCTTGCTGCGGATCCGTTGGTAATAGTGTGCGAAATCGGTATTCAAAACAGGTCTTCCATCGTTATGGAACAAGGGGTTCAGCATGCTGAACCCCTTCATTCGGGCGGCCGAGGCAGCCGGGAATCAACGGTCGCCTTTGGTCAGCTCGCGCTTCATATCGATGATGGTCTGGTATTCCGCCAGGGTGGTGTCGCCGATGTGCTGTTTGCCGCCCATCGCTTTGATAAAGCACGCGTGATCGTCTTTATCCAGCTTCTTGATGGCGGTGACCACTTTGGCCTTGAAGTCGGCCGGCAGCGAGTTGCTCACCAGGATCGGGCCGTTCGGGATCAGCGGCGACTGCCAGATGATGCGGATCTGCTTCATCAGGTCCGGATGATCCATGCGGATCATCCGGGTGAACGCGCCGCTGGTGTAGCCGGTGTTGTAGTCGCCGATCATCGACGCCCAGGTCACCGCGCCTTCAAACTGGCCGTTCAGCACGCCGAGGATGTCCTGCTCGTGGCCGCCGGAGAAGGTGACGCTGGAGAAGGTGTTGTTGTATTTGTTGTCGACCGTGCCGCCGAACAGCTTTTTAAACGCCTGGTTCGGGATCAGGAAGCCGGAGGTGGAATCCGGATCGGCGAAGCCGATGGCCTTGCCCTTCAGGTCTTCCAGTTTCTGGTACGGGCTGCCGGCCTTCACCACCACCACCGAGTGGTAGCCGCGCGACTGGTCGACGTCATCGACCGCGATGCCGACGATGTCCACCGCTTTCGGATCCTTGATGTAGACCGAGGCGAACGACGACGGCGACATGCTCAGCACCAGGTCAATCTTGCCGCCCAGCAGGCCCTGGATCACGCCGGAATAGTCGGACGAGTTGCGCAGCTTGGTATCGACGTTCAGCTCTTTATCCAGGAACTGCTTCACGCACTGGTTATCGCCGATCTGCTGGGTGGCGTTCTGGCCGCCGAGAATGCCCAGGTTCAGCTCTTTCGGCGCATCCGCTGCGGCAGCATTAAATACCATCATCGCGCCGGCCATCAGGGTGGTCAGACTCAATACTTTTTTCATTAGGTGTGCCTTGTGTGTAAAGGGTAAAGGTCAAAGTGCTTCAATGGATCTGATTGGCTTCTTCGCCATACAGCTGGTGCAGGATCCGTTCGTTCAGTTGCGAAGGATGCCCGTCAAACACGATCTTCCCGTGGGCGATGCCGATCACCCGCGAGCAATACTCTTTCACCAGTTCGACCGAGTGCAGGTTCACCATCACCGCGATGCCGTCTTCGCTGATTTTCTGCAGCGCATCCATGATGCGGCGGGTGTTTTTCGGATCGAGCGACGCCACCGGCTCATCGGCCAGCAGGATTTGCGGATTTTGCATCAGCGCGCGGCAGATGGCGACGCGCTGCATCTGGCCGCCGGAGAGGTGCTCGGCGCGCTGCAGCGCGTGCGGCAGCATGTTGAGCCACTGCAACAGCTCAATGGCGCGAGCGCGATCGGCGTCATCGAACAGTTTGAAGAACGATTTCAGGGTGGAGGTGTGGCTCAGGCGCCCCAGCAGCACGTTGGTCATCACGTCCAGCCGCGGCACCAGGCAGAAGTCCTGGAAGATCATGCCGCAGCGCGCGCGCCACTGGCGCATCTGGCGGCCGGCAAGCTGGGCGATATCCTGCGCCACGCCATCGTCTTCGAAGTGCAGCATCTCGCCGCAGCTGGAAGGAATAGTGCCGTTGAGGGTATGCAGCAGCGTGGACTTGCCCGCGCCGGAACGGCCGATCACCGCCACGAATTCGCCGGCGTGCAGATCGAAATTGATGTCATCCAGCACGCGCTGCTGCGCTTTGTAGGCCTTGCCGAGCCCCTTTACCGATAACACTTTGCGGGATGCGGCGGCGTGCTGCCCTGGAAAGTCGTGCTGCGCCAATTTTAACAGTGCCTGAGCCATATGATTTCTCTGGTTTCAGTGGCTAATCATTATGGGCACCTATTAACGGATAAGTTTATGACAGTGGGATGATGGTTTTATGGCCGGGGCGTGACGCGTGCCGCCCCGGCGTGCGCATCATTCCAGGCTAAAGAAGTCCAGCCCCAGCGCCGCCTTGACCTGCTGCAGCGTCTGCTGGCTGACCTGATGCGCGCGGCGGGTGCCGTGCTGCAGGATGCGCGTCAGCTCGCCTTTATCGGCGATGAATTCGGCGCGGCGGGTGCGGATCGGTTCGAGCAGGCTCTGCAGGCAATCCTCCAGCAGCCGTTTGATTTTCACGTCCCCCAATCCGCCGCGCCGGTAGTGCGCCTTCAGCTCCGCCACCAGCGCGGCGTCTTCGCAGAAGGCGTCCAGATAGGTGAACACCATGTTGCCCTCTACCCGGCCGGGATCGCTGACGTTGAGATGACCGGGATCGGTGAACATGCTCATCACCGCCTTGTGCACCTCGTCGGCGCCGGCGCCAAGCGGGATGGCGTTGCCGCGCGATTTCGACATCTTGCCCTGCCCGTCCAGCCCCGGCAGACGCCCGACGTTGCTCAACAGCGGCTGGCACTCCGTCAGCACCGGTTGGCCGACGATGTGGTTGAAGCGCCGCACGATCTCGTTGGTTTGCTCCAGCATCGGCAGCTGATCCTCGCCGACCGGCACGTGGGTGGCACCGAAGGCGGTGATGTCCGCCGCCTGGCTGACCGGATAGATCAAAAAGCCGGCCGGCAGGCTGCGGGCGAAATCCTTCTCGGCGATTTCGTTTTTCACCGTCGGGTTGCGTTCCAGCCGCGCCACGCTGACCAGATTGAGGTAGTACATCGTCAGCTCGGCCAACGCCGGCAGCGCCGACTGCAGGCAAATGGTGGTCTTGTGCGGATCGATGCCGACCGCCAGATAATCGGCTACTACGTTGAGCACGTTGGCGCTGATTTTTTGCGGATTGTTGCCGTTGTCGGTCAGGCCCTGCAGATCCGCCACCATCACCGTTTGGTTATGCTGGTGCTGCAGTTCCACGCGCTGGCGCAGCGAGCCGACGAAGTGGCCTAAATGCAGTGGGCCGGTGGCGCGATCGCCGGTAAGAATGGTGTAACTCATGACAGTGCTCCTGAAGGTCTGTAGACCGCCGGATCAACGCCACAAAAAATAATGCCGCCAAACCGGCGGCATTAAAAAGAGATGTGAATACTCGTGCCGCCTCAGAAGAGGCGCCACCATGACTGATTGTGGGTGGAGTGCATCGATATATTCATGGCATCAAGGTATACCCGCTGCGGCAGCACGTCAATAACCCGCCGCCGGTGCGTAAGACGACGTTACACTCCGGCATTTGCGTTCCTGGCCTGGCGCGCTAGGGTAAAACCTTCAACCTGAAAAAGGAGCGCATGATGAAGATCGGATTTGCCGGACTGGGTGGGATGGGCAGCGCCATGGCGGCCAACCTGTTGCAGGCGGGCTTCGCCTTAACGGTATGGAACCGCTCGCCGCAGGCGGCGCAGCCGCTGGTGAGCGCCGGCGCGCGGCAGGCCGAACGGCCGGAACAGTTGGCCGATGCCGAGGTGCTGATCACCATGCTGGCTGACGATGCCGCCACGCAACAGGTGGTGGTGGACAGCGGATTGCTGCAACAGATGAAACCGGGCGCGCTGCATATCAATATGGCGACCATCTCGGTCGAACTCGCCAAACGCCTGACGACGCTGCATGCGGAACACGGCATCGGCTATCTCGCCGCGCCGGTGCTGGGCCGGGTCGACGTGGCCGCCGCCGGCAAGCTGAATATTCTGGCGGCCGGCGATAGCGAGCGGCTGAAGCAAGCGCAGCCGCTGTTCGATGCCCTTGGCCAGAAAACCTGGCACTTCGGTGCCGATCCGGCGCAGGCTAACGTGGTCAAAATCGCCACCAACTTTACCTTGGCCAGCGCCATTGAAGCGATGGCGGAAGGCAGCGCGCTGGTGCGCAACTACGGCGTGTCCGGCGCCGACTACCTGCAGATGCTGAGCAGCACCGTCTTCGCCGCCCCGGCCTATCAGGGCTATGGCGCGCTGATCGCCGCCGAGAAGTATTCACCCGCCGGATTCCGGCTGGCGCTGGGGCTGAAGGACGTCGGGCTGGCGCTGGCCGCCGGCGCCGACAGCCATACGCCGATGCCGTTCGCCGGGGTGCTGAAAGACAACTTCCTCGACGCGATGGCGCAGGGGGATGCGGATCTGGACTGGGCGGCGCTGGCCAAGGTGGCGGCGCGGCGGGCGGGCCTGAAATAACGAACGGGGGCGTTGGCCCCCGTTTTCCGTTCTCAGAACACGATGTCCGCCGCGGGCACTGCGCGGATCGGCACGCCGAAGCTGTCGATGTTCGACAGCGTCTCGTTATGGTGGGTGCGGATCAGCAGGCCATCGGCATAGGATTTGTCGTGGCAGGTATGCGCATCCGCCGCCAGCGTCACCGGATAGCCGCGCGCCGCCGCGCTGCGCACCGTGGTATCGATGCAAAACGGCGTGGAGTAGCCGCAAACCACCAGCTGCGATACGCCGTTGGCGATCAGTAACGCGCCGAGCGAGGTGCGCAGGAACGAGTCCGGCGTGGTTTTCTCCACCCGATGGTCGCCCGGCGCCACCGTCAGCGCCGCGAGCACTTGCCAGGCGGCGCTGCCGTGCGGCAACTCATCGTCCGGCGTATGGTGCTGAATGACGACAACCGGCGCACCGGCCCGGCGGGCGCGCTCGCTCAGCTGATTGATGCGCGCAACGGTGCCCGCGGCATCCGCCGGCGGCGGCGTAAACAACCCTTCCTGCACATCGATAATCAACAGCGCGGTGGTCATGGCGGCTCCTGAAGAAAAGATAAGCGCGTCAGCACACCGGCTGGCGCGGGCGGAAAATATGGTCGACGCCCTGCTCGCGCAGCCTGTGCACCAGATCGTGCCCGCCATTCGGCGTGGCGTGCGCCAATTGGCGCTCGGCGGTAAACACCGGGCTGGCCCAGAACAGGTTAACCGGATCGCCATACTGCTGCGGCAGAGCCAGGTGCGCGTGATGCGGGTAGAAGGACGACGATAAAATATAGCCCTCATAGCCCAGCGGCGCCACGTCGGACTCCAGCGTATGCCCTTCGCCGATCCAGGTCAGCCGCGCCCACGGCGCATGAGCGAAACCGGCCAGCGCGCTGGCCATCTGCACCGCGTTGTCTTCAGTCATGTATTGGCTATCGATGGCGATCGCCATCTCCATGCGGCGATAGCGCGAAGCCTCGTCGTTGAACAGGATCTCCACCCACGGCATCGGCCGGATGCTGACCCCCATGGTGAGGAAGTAATAGATGCCGTCGCGTTCGTGCTGGGTGATGGCCATCGGCGGCCACTTGCCCTGATCGATGGCGTAGTATTTTACCGAAGGGCCGAAATGCGGCTCATAGCGCGCCTGAAAATCGCGCTGCATCTTCGGCCACGGATTGCCCTCTTCACGCTGCCAGCTGCGCCAAAACTGGCGGGTGCTTTCCGCCTGCGCATATTGCGTGTTGGTCGAGGCCGAACCGAGCGGATAGGCCAGTGGGCTCTCCTTGATACAGCTGGCCGAGTAGCACACCGAATGATCGATATACAGGCTCCAGCCGGGGATCACCGCCAACAGTTGGCCGTAATACCACAGGGCCGCGCCGTCGTCGCTTTCGCTCCACACCACCATCAGCCCTTCCGGGTTCAGCGGCGCTTCCCCTTCCAGGTTGCGGCAAAACTCCGCCGCCAGCATCGGCGGCTGCCCCTGCTCCAGCGCGGCGCGATCTTCCTGCAGCGGCGCGGCGGCCAGATTGCGCAGCCAGCAGGCGCGCACCTGATAGCGATCGCTGTAGGCTTCGGCGGGATAAATGTAAAAATAGGCTGCCCGGTGATCTTGCTGAACCACCGCGACCAGCGTCTGGTTCTCATTGCTGACTTCAGCAAGTACGTATGACTCGTTCATATCACCTCAATAGGGTCAGGGCGCGGCAGAATCGGCTGCGCGCCAAAAATGGAATGTGGCTTTGCCCCAAGTGTAAAACGCATTACTGGCCGGATCACCCGTAAAAGTCTCAAAAACGGCCGTAAACGAAGATAAACAAAGGCTAATTATAGCGGCTGCGGCTCATGACGGCTGAGTGATGCGCCGCACCGCACGCTGATAGGAACCGTTGCGCATCGACGCGCCCAGCACCTTGCCCAAACCGGCGGCGCCCGTTCGCACCAGCCGCCGCCGCAGCGCGCCCGGATGAAAACCGAACTGCCGCTGCGCCCAATCGGGCAACAGATCGATGCCCGCCTGCATCACCACCCCGCCGAGGGGGCGCGCCAATGCGCTCGGCGCCGGCGCCTTCAGCAGAATGCGCGCCACCTCTTGCGTGCGTTCATCGCACACCAGCTGCGGCCGCATCGCTTGCAGGTATTCTTCGACCTCCGCGCAGGACTGAGGAATTGCCGTCGCCCCCAGCGCGGCGGCCACGCGCGCCGCTTCACGATAGTATTGATCCTGCAAATCGCGGGAAAGGTGCGGGTTGCGGTAGCGCAGGTGGCTGGCCAGAAAACGGCTGCTCTCCGCCACGTGCACCCAGGTCAGCAGCGCCGGATCGCTGGCGGCATAAGGCGTGCCGTCGCTGCCGACGCCGGTCACCCGCAGATGGATGGCTTTGACTTTGGCGATCAGCCGCTGCGCCTCGGCGGTCGGGCCGAAGGTGGTGACCGACACGAACTGGCTGGTGCGGCGCAGGCGGCCGATCATATCTTCGCGAAAATTGGAGTGATCCCACACTCCGGCCAGCGCCAGCGGGTGCAGCATTTGCAGCAGCAAGGCGCTGACGCCGCCGCACAGCATCGGGGTGAAGTCGCGGTGTACCTGCCAGATGACAGACTGCGGGCCGAACAAGCCCGGATCGCCCGGCGGGTTCTCAAAATCGACGCCGCCGAGCGCCAGCCCGGTCAGGCTGAGCACCTGTTTTTCTATCGCTGCGCGTACCGCTTCCATCCTGCCGCCCTCTTGCTGGTTCAGCGGCCAGTGTATCACGCGACGGGCGCCTCATTGCGCCCTGCGGCGGTTGAAAGCATTAACTTGCTGAATTACAGTTGTTATACCGCTTGCGAGAAGGCGGGCCTATTCGATCCACTGCAGAGGCGCTTTGCAGGGCGTTAACCCACGTTAATTCGGCACTAACCCCACAAAACCTCTATCTAGTTTCTTTTCCTTCAACTTAGATAGCAGAGAGTTCGATGATTACCATCAGAGCACGCGCGGCGGAAGACAACGCGCAATTGGCAGATATCTGGCTGCGTTCGGTGCGCGCCACCCACCATTTTTTAACCGAAGACAACATCGCGCAGCTGTTCCCGCTGGTGCTGAACGACTACCTGCCGGCGGTCAACGTTTGGGTGGCCGAAGACCGACCGGGGCATCCCTGCGGCTTTATCGGCCTGAACGGCAACAAGGTGGAGATGCTGTTTATCGACGCCGATCAGCGCGGCCAAGGCGTGGGCAAAGCGCTGTTGACCCACGCGGAAACGCTGCACGATGAGCTGCAGCTGGACGTGAACGAGCAAAATCCGCAGGCCAGCGGTTTCTACCGCCACTACGGGTTTGTCATCACCGGCCGCTCGCCGCTCGACGGCCAGGGCAACCCGTTCCCGCTGCTGCACATGAAGCTGGACAAACGCTAGCCCTCCGCCGGCCGCCCTGCGGCCGGTTTTCTTCCCCCGCCTCCCCCGCCGCCTTATATATCAAATCAGAATAAGTAATAGATTTTACATTCTTCCTGTCACTATCAACCCTCGGTAGGATTGCCCGGTATTCACCCGCAACAGAGGTTCCGTCAGCCGAAAAGCCGAACGATCTCTGTCCGGCGCACCGCGCTCTGGACGGAATGCTGTGATGTATCGATAAGGATCCGCTTCGCTATGATCGTTCTTTCGAACGTTTGCAAAACTTTTGACAGCACACAGGGCCGCGTCGTAGCGGTAGACAACGTCAGCCTGGCGGTAGAGGCCGGGCAAATTTACGGCATCATCGGCTACAGCGGCGCCGGCAAAAGCACCCTCATCCGCCTGCTCAACGGCCTGGAAACGCCCACCAGCGGCCGCATCGACGTCGGCGGCTTCGATATCGCCCGCGCCAAAGGCAGCCATCTGCGCCAGGCACGGCTGAAAATCAGCATGGTGTTTCAGCACTTCAATCTGCTGTGGTCGCGCACCGTCAGCCAGAACATCGCGTTTTCCATGCAGATCGCCGGCGTGCCCAAGGCGCAGATTGCGCCGCGCGTGGCGGAACTGATCGCGCTGGTCGGCCTGCAGGGGCGCGAAAACGCCTACCCGTCGCAGCTCAGCGGCGGCCAAAAGCAGCGCGTCGGCATCGCCCGCGCGCTGGCCAATAACCCGAGCGTGCTGCTGTGCGACGAGGCCACCTCGGCGCTCGATCCGCAGACCACCGACGCCATTCTCGACCTGCTGTTGGACATCAACCGTCAGCTGAAATTGACCATCGTGCTGATCACCCACGAGATGCACGTGGTGCGCAAAATCTGCCACCGCGTGGCGGTGATGGAAAACGGCCGCATCGTCGAAGAAGGCCCGGTGCTCGACGTGTTCACCCGGCCGCAGCAGCCGATCACCCGGCAGTTCGTCAAACAGGTGTCGCAGTATGCGGACACCGAAGAGAGCTTCAACCCGCAGCTCACCGCCCACCTGCCGGGGGCGATTTTCAAGTTGACCTTCGTCGGCGTGCAAACCCATCAGGCGGTGATTTCTGAAGTGATCCGGCGCTACGCCCTGACCGTCAACATTCTGCACGGCAAGATCAGCCACACCCTCAACGGTTCGTTCGGCGAACTGTACATCCACGCCGAAGGCAACGAACAACAAGTCGCCGACATGCTCAAGTTGCTGAACGAAAGAGACATCGCCGTCGAGGTTATCCAACATGATTGAATCCCTGTTCCCCCACCTGCGTCTGGACCAACTGTGGGACGCCACCTGGGAAACGCTGTACATGACCGGCATCGCCGGTTTGGCCACGCTGGTGCTGGGCATCGTGCTCGGCGTGCTGCTGTTTTTAACCTCGAAGGGCCAGCTGTTGCAGAACCGGGCGGTCTACTCGCTGATCTCCGTGTTGGTCAACGTCTTCCGCTCCATTCCGTTCATCATTCTGATCGTGCTGCTGATCCCGTTCACCAAGTCGCTTATCGGCACCATTCTCGGCGCGGATGCGGCCCTGCCGGCGCTGATCGTCGGCGCGGCGCCGTTCTATGCCCGGCTGGTGGAGATCGCGCTGCGCGAGGTCGACAAAGGAGTGATCGAAGCGGCGCGCTCGATGGGCGCCAAAAACCGCACCCTGATTTTCCGCGTATTGCTGCCGGAAAGCTCGCCGGCGCTGGTTTCCGGCATCACCGTCACCCTGATCGCGCTGGTGAGCTACACCGCGATGGCCGGGGTGATCGGCGCCGGCGGCCTGGGCAACCTGGCCTATCTGGAAGGCTTCCAACGCAACCACAGTGACGTGACGCTGGTGGCGACGCTGACGATCCTGCTGATCGTTTTCGTCATTCAGTTCATTGGCGACACCCTGACAAGAACGCTCGATAAACGTTAATTAACCAAGGAAAACGATGATGAAAAAGCACCTACTGATGTTGGCTTTCGCCTCCGTCGCCACTCTGGCTTCTTTTGGCGCCGCCGCGGCGACCAAGCTGGTGGTCGGCGCCTCCAACGTGCCGCACGCCGAGATCCTCGAACAGGCTAAACCGATACTGGCAAAAGAAGGCATCGATCTGCAGATCAAGCGCTTCCAGGACTACATCCTGCCGAACACTGCGCTGGCCAGCCATGACATTGACGCCAACTATTTCCAGCATGTGCCTTACCTGAACTCGGTGCTGAAAGACCACGCCGACGACAAGAGCTACGACTTCGTCAGCGCCGGCGCGATCCATATTGAGCCTATCGGTATCTACTCGAAGAAGTACAAGAGCCTGAAAGATCTGCCGGAAAACGGCAAAATCATCATGCGCGACGCGGTGGCGGAAGAAGGCCGCATCCTGTCTATTTTTGAACGGGAAGGCGTGATCAAGCTGAAGCCGGGGGTGAGCAAAGTGGACGCACGCATCACCGACGTGGTGGAAAACCCGAAACACCTGAAGTTCCAGGCCAACATTGAGGGCGCGCTGCTGCCACAGATGTATAACAACAACGAAGGCGACGCGGTGGTGATCAACGCCAACTACGCCATCGACGCCGGGCTGAATCCGACCAAGGATCCGATCGCGGTCGAAAGCGGCGAAAACAACCCGTACGCCAACATCATCACCGTGCACAAAGCCGACGTGAACAAGCCGGAGATCGTGGCGCTGGTCAAAGTGCTGCACTCTAAACCGATTCAGGACTTTATCCGCGAGAAGTACCAGGGCGCGGTGATCCCGGTCAATCAGTAATGGGTTAAACGGCCCGGTAAAAGCCGGGCCGGTTGTCACACCTTATTGCCAATCTGGCTGAGCCGCGGCCACACCAGCATCAACGCCTCCAGCAACCGCAGCAGATCGCTGCGGCTTGCCCCTTCGCGCGCCTGCACCGACATGCCTTCAATGGTGCAAATGACGTATTTCGCCAGCAGCGCGGTGTCGGTCTTCGCCAGCAGTTCACCCTGCTGCACCTTGCGATCGAAACAGGCTTTCAGCGCCGCTTCCTGGGCATGATGTTTTTTGCGCAGCATCTGGGCGACGTCGTCGGACGCGGACGACAGCGCGGCCGAGGCGCACACCATAAAACAACCTGACGGCGTATCGGGATCGGTAAACACTTCGACGGAAGAACGCACGTAGGCCTCGACGATCTCGGCTACCGGCAACGCCTGTTCCAACAGTTGGTTGGTGCAGGTGGTGTATTTTTGCAGATAGCGTTCCACCGCCGCGCGGAACATCCCTTCCTTGTTGCCGAATTCCGCATACAGCGTCGGCGCTTTGGCGCCGGTCACTTCCACCAGATCGGCCAGCGAGGTGGCTTCATAGCCGTGCCGCCAGAACAGATCGAGCGCGCTTTCCAGCGCCCGGTCGCGATCAAATTGTTTCGGCCTGCCACGGCTCTTTTTGCCGCAGACCTCTTCATTGATGCTCATCATTCTCTCCTGTCCCGCTCCACAGCAGGGTTAGCACAAATAACTTAACGATCATTATAAAAAAATATTGCGCCCTCGTCGAGAACCGATTAGCATTTAGTTATCGATCGTTAAGATAATTTAGCGAAGCGGATTAAACCCCTCTATTCACCGTTATCGGAAAGGAATTAACATTATGAAAAACTTAAAATTAACCTTAGCAGCCCTCACTCTGGCCAGCATTTCCTTCGGCAGCTTCGCCGCTGATTTGGTCCAGAACCAACCGGCTGACCAGCAGAAAGTGGGCGTCATTACCGTCAGCGGCGCATCCGATCTGACCTCGCTGGAAAGCAGCCTGGCCGCCAAAGCCGATCAGGCCGGTGCAAAATCCTTCCGTATCATCGGCGCCGGCGGTAACAACCAGCTGCACGGCACCGCAGAAATCTATCAATAACAAGGGATTAAACCAGCGGATCGCGATAAGTTGTGCTCCCGACGCCAGGGCGTCAAAAAAAATTAATTAACGAGCATTAAAAAAATACTTGCAATCCGTCAAACCGGCATCTAACATTAAATTATCGATCGTTAATTAATTTAACGACCTTACAAAACAAACATCGTAAAGAACAAAGATAGGAAATAAGACCATGAAAAACCTGAAAATGACCATCGCCGCCATCGCACTGGCTTCCGTCTCCTTCGGCAGCTTCGCCGCCGAACTGGTTAACGCACAACCCGCCGACCTGCAAAAAGCCGGCGTCGTCACCGTCAGCGGCGCGTCCGACCTGAGCAGCCTGGAAAACAAACTGGCGGCCAAAGCCGATGCGGCGGGCGCAAAATCCTTCCAGATCATCGCCACCACCGGTGACAATAAACTGCACGGCACCGCGATCATCTACAATTAATGGCCGGATCGGCAATCGTGCAAAAGGGCGGCTCAGGCCGCCTTTTGTTTGCTTTAACGCCAACGTTCTGTTGTAAGCTGTAGCGACCTTTTTCCGCTGAGCCGAGCAACGCCATGACTCCCCTGCTGTTCCACAAATATCACGGTCTGGGCAACGACTACCTGGTATGCCACCGTTCGGTCGCCGATCGGCTGAGCCATGAACAGATCCGTCTGCTGTGCCACCCGCATTACGGCATCGGTTCCGACGGCCTGCTGATCGACAGCGGCGACGCCGTCAATCCCACCCTGCGCATCATCAACCCGGACGGTTCCGAAGCGGAGAAGAGCGGCAACGGCCTGCGCATCTACGCGCGCTATCTGTTTGACAGCGGCCGCGTGGGCCATCAACCGTTTTTGGTGCACACCGCCGGCGGCGACGTGCGCTGCCAGGTGGCGCAAGACGCGCATCAGATAACGGTGGAAATGGGGCGCGCCAATTTCAGCCCGGCGGCGCTGCCGGCGTTGATCGATCTGCCGGAGGCGCTGAACTATCCGCTGCCCCTGAGGGAGGAGACGTTAAGCGTTTCGCTGGTGTCGATGGGCAACCCGCACTGCGTGGTGCCGGTGGAAAAACTGGATCTGGCGCAGGTGCATCGGCTCGGACCGCAGATTGAACGCCATCCGCTGTTCCCGAAACGCACCAATGTACAACTGGTGGAAGTGGTCGATCGCCAGACGCTGCGCATCGGCATCTGGGAGCGCGGCGCCGGTTTTACCCTCGCCTCCGGCAGCAGCAGCTGCGCCGCCGCCAGCGTGATGCGCAAGTTGGGACGAGTCGGCGATCGGGTTAGCGTGCGGATGCCGGGCGGCGAGCTGCAGATCGCCTTCAGCGGCGATTTTCAGGTCAGCATGCGCGGACCGGTGCATAAAATCGCCACTCTGACGCTGGACGAAGATTGTTTCGCCGGCGGCGCAGGGCTGTTTACGGGATCCACCCCAGCAGCCTGAACCACAGATAGTCCAACGGCACCAGCAGTGCGAAGCTGAGCGCGGCCAACAGCAGACACAGCTTCAACCCTTCACGCGCCGGCACTTTGCCCATCCCCATCGCCACCACGATCGGCGAAGCCTGATACGGCAGCAGCGGCGTGGCGTAACCGATCACCTGGGTCATCAGCACCGTCAGCAGCGGCAAGCCGCTGCCTGCGGACAACGCCTGCGCCAGCGGGGTAAACAGCGCCGGCACGCCGTTGGCGGTCACCACGAAATTCAACAGCGCGGTGATCCCCACCAGAGAACCGAACGCAGCGAACGGCTTGCCGTGCAGATCCGGCATCATCGCCAGCAGCGCGCCGCCCAACCGATCGCCGAGCCCCGAGTGGCTGACCAATGCGGTCAGCCCCAGGATCCCCGCCACGTAGATACAGGTGCGCACGTTAACCCCGGCGGCGAACTGCTCGCCGTTGAGAAAACCGATGCGCGGCAGCAGGCAGAAGCAGGCTGCCGCCAACCCTATCCAGGCGGGAGCGATGCCGTGCCAGCTGTCGGTCATCCACAACAGCACCGTGGCGCCCAACAGCGCGATCAGCCGCCATTCGGCGGCGCTGAGCGGGGTTTGCGCCGCCTCGGCCGCCACCGGCTGCGGCCGCGCACGGAACAGGCCGCAGATGCACAGCGTCAGCAGCGCGCCTTTGGCTACCCCGAGTACCGGGGCGTGCAGCAGCAGGTAAGAAAGATAAGCGAAGTGGCTGCCATAGGCGCTTTCCGCCGCGCCGCTCATCACCAGATTGGGTACGTTGGCCGGCAGGATGCTGGCGGAGAGCTGGAAGGTGCCGAACCCCACCGCCAGCGCCAAACCGATGCGGCCGCGCGAGCCTTCCGCCAGGCCGGCGCGCTCGGCCAACGCCATAACGATCGGCATCAGCAGCGTAATCCGCCCCATATTGGAAGGCATGACAAACGCCAGCGCGTAGCTTATCGCCACCACGCCGCCCACCAGCCGGGGCCAGGAACCGGCCAGATGCGGCAAGAGTCGGTTGGCCAGGCGATCCGCCAAACCGGTGCTGCGGATGGCGGAGCCCAGTACGAAACCGCTGAGCACCAGCCAGAATGCGGAAGACGCGAAACCGGAAAAGGTCACCGCGGCGGGCGCCAGCTGCAAGACCATCACCGCCGTAAAGAACAGCAGCGCGACCACATACTCCGGCAAGCGGGCGCTGGCCCATAGCGCGATGACCACCAGCGTGACCAGCGCGGGCAGCGCCATCGGATCCCCCAACATAGTTTCCTCCCTGATAAAACGTTGTGATTGTTATCAAACGGTTAACAGGGTGACACAAGGCGCGGGCGCTAACCTTGAAACCGCTCACATATCGTCGCTCTGGAGATTTTTCAGCATGCATACGTTGCAGCCGTGGTGGCCGGTATTGCCGCGCCGTTCCGTCAACAGCGTGAACCCCAGCGCATAGTACAACCCGATCGCCTCTTTCAACTGTTCGGTGGTTTCCAGGTAGCAGTAGCGATACCCCGCCGCCCGCGCCGCCTTCAGCGCCTGCACCACCATATGGCGCGCCATGCCCAACCCGCGCGCGCCGGGTTTGAAAAACAGTTTTTGCAGCTCGCAATAGCCGGGCTCTTCGCCGGCCAGCGGCGCCATGCCGACGCCCCCCACCACCTGTCCGTCCCGCTCCAGCACCCAGTAGTGGCCGCCGTTGTCGCGATACAGACCGGTCAGCCGATCGAGATCCGGATCGTGCAGACTGACCCCTTCCATTTTGTCCATGCCGTACTCGCGAAACACGTCGCGAATGATCGCCGCCATCGCCGCATCGTCGCGCTCGGCGATCGGCCGCACCCGCAGATTGGCGTCGCGCTGTTTGCGCGCGCTGCGCAGCGCCGCGGTCATCTTTTTCATCGCCGCGGTGGTGCTCGCCAGCTCATCGTCGTCCAACTGCGCCAGCGCCGCCTGCATAAAACCGTCGGCGTCGCTCTCGATGCCGGCCAGCGTCTTGCCGCCCTGCTTACTCAGCCGATGCAGGTTGTGCCGCTTGTCATCAGGATGATCCACCGTTTCTATCACGCCGGCGGCCACCAGGCTGCGCAGCGCCCGGCTGGCGCTGGCCTTGTCGATGCAAAGCCGGGCCGCCAGTTCAGTGACGCCCAGCGGCTGCTCGCTGACTTCGATCATCAGATGGATCTGCAGCGGCGAAAAGCGCGAGCCGTTGCTCTGCTTGCTCAACATGCCGAATTCTCTGACCAAACTGCGCGCCAATGCTCTGAAATCCCTGATGTTCACGGCGTTATGCTCCCCTGTTCTCCCACCTTCAGGCTACGTTGGATGGGTTATTGGTTGATAGTGTTATCTAATTTTAAACATAACGATAACGCATAAACAATTGCGAATGAATAACCAATCCGGCACCTGAATATGTCAAAATATTTCATGCAACAGCATTTAAATCTAACTAAAAACAAATTAATAAAATTAAAAATCATATTAAGATTTAAGGCTGAAATAAAAACCCAATAAAAGTGAGCATAAAAACGGCAAAAGTGGGTAAAACAAAAAATAAAACAAATATCTATTTGAAATTTAAAAGATAATATTTAAAACGTAAAAACTTGATAGCAACAACTCAAGCGCTACCTCGTCAACGTCGGTTACATATTTACGCCTGCCTTCGCGCGCTTCCCTGCGCCATTGTCCCTTTTGCCAAAAGTAGCCCATGCTTTAACTGCTTCTCTCCTTCTGGCTAACCGGGACGCTGGCTCATGACGAAAAAAACCACCCTGCTGCAATTCTTCCACTGGTACTACCCCGACGGCGGCAAACTGTGGCAGGAGGCCGCCGAGCGCGCCCCGCACCTGGCCGAACTGGGCATCACCGATCTGTGGCTGCCGCCCGCCTGCAAGGGCGCTTCCGGCGGCTACTCCGTCGGCTACGATACTTACGATCTGTTCGATCTGGGCGAGTTTGACCAGAAAGGCAGCGTGGCGACCAAATACGGCGACAAGGCGGCGCTGGAACACGCCGCCAATACGCTGCGCGAACACGGCGTGGGCGTGCTTTACGATGTGGTGTTCAACCACAAGCTCGGCGCGGACGAGAAAGAACGGGTGCACGTGTTCAAGGTGGACGCCAACAACCGCAACGACATCGACGATCAGGGCTTCGACGCGCTGGCCTACACCCGCTTCACCTTCCCCGGCCGCCAGGGCGTGCATTCCGAATTTATCTGGGATTACAAATGCTTCAGCGGCGTCGACTATGTTGAGCAGCCGGACGACAAAGGGGTGTTCAAAATCGCCAACGACTATGGCGACGACGGTTGGAACGATCAGGTCGACGACGAGAAAGGCAACTACGACTATCTGATGGGCGCCGACGTGGAGTTCCGCAACGCCGCCGTGACGGAGGAACTCAAATACTGGGCGCGCTGGCTGTTGGAAACCTTGCCGTGCGACGGCTTCCGCCTCGACGCCGCCAAACACATTCCCGCCTGGTTCTTCAAAGAGTGGGCGGATCACGTGCGCGGCAGCGCGCAACGCGACCTGTTTATCGTTGCTGAATACTGGTCGCACGATCTCGGCGCGCTGCAACAATACATCGAGTTGGTGGACGGCAAGGTGATGCTGTTCGACGTGGCGCTGCACCTGAAGTTTCATCAGGCGTCGAAGCAGGGCGACGGCTTCGACATGGCGCAGATCTTCACCGATACCCTGACCGCCGCCGATCCGGCCCACGCGGTGACGCTGGTCGCCAACCACGATACCCAGCCGCTGCAATCGCTGGAAGCGCCGGTGGAACCCTGGTTCAAACCGCTGGCCTACGCGCTGATCCTGCTGCGCGAACAGGGCGTGCCCTGCGTGTTTTACCCCGACCTGTATGGCGCCAGCTACCGCGACAAGGGGCGCGACGGCGGCGAATACCAGATCGACATGCCGGCGATCCCGGAACTGGAGAAGCTGATTGCCGCCCGCCAGCGCTTCGCCAACGGCCCGCAAATCGACTACTCCGACGACAGCCACTGCGTGGCCTTCAGCCGCGCCGGCACTGCCGAGGCTCCCGGCTGCGTGGTGGTGCTGACCAACGGCGGCGAGAGCGGCAAGACGGTTACGCTCGGCGCCGATCTCGCGCACACCGCCTGGCGCGATTTCCTCGGCAACCGCCCGGAGGAAATCACCGCCGACGACCAGGGCAGCGCCCATTTCCCGGTTAACGCCGGCAGCGTCAGCGTCTGGGTGCCGGCCGCCAGCCTCTGAGCGCCCGCCGCCGCGTAATGATGACGCGGCGGCAAAACTAATGTTTGCCTTTCGGGTCTAACTTACGCTATCAACTGCGCAAGCCATTCACACCGGAGCCTAAATAGGGTACAAGGCTGCATGAAAATTCCAAAACGACTCCAGCCGCTGGTGGATGACGGGTTAATCGACGACGTCATCCGCCGGTTGAAAAGCGGCAAAGAAGCCGACGTGTTTATCGTGCGCTGCGGCGATGAGATCCGCTGCGCCAAAGTGTACAAAGAGGCCGAGAAGCGCAACTTCAAGCAGGCCGTCCACTATCAGGAAGGGCGCAAGGTGCGCAACAGCCGCGACGCGCGCGCCATGAGCAAAGGCTCCAAATTCGGCCGCCAGCAGCAGGAAGAAGCCTGGCAAAACACCGAAGTGGACGCGCTGTATCTGCTGGCCAAGGCCGGGGTGCGGGTGCCGCAGCCGGATATCTGCCTGGACGGCGTGCTGCTGATGGAGCTGATCACCGACGAAGAAGGCCTGGTGGCGCCGCGCCTGAGCGATGTCATCCTGACGCCGGAACAGGCGCGCGCCGATCACGCCCTGATGATGAACTACGCGGTGCGCATGCTGTGCGCCGGGCTGGTGCACGGCGACCTGTCGGAATTCAACGTGCTGATGGATAAAGACGGACCGGTGATCATCGATCTGCCGCAGGTGGTGGACGCCGCCGCCAACAACCACGCCAAAAGCATGTTCGAGCGCGATATCGGCAATCTGGCCGAATATTACGGCCAGTTCGCGCCGGAACTGCGCGACAGCCAATACGCCAAAGAGATTTGGGCGCTGTATCAGGAAGGCAACCTGACGCCGGACAGCGCCCTCAGCGGCCGATTCAACGAAATCCAGAAGCGCGCCGACGTCGGCTCGGTGCTGGAAGAGATCCAGGCCGCCAGCGAGGAACATCAGCGCCGCCTCATGGCGCGCAACGCGGAAGAGTAACGCCCGCGCTACTCGACGCGAAACACCTCCGGCCGTTGCGGCGTCGCGGCCTCGTGATAAATATCCCCCAGATAGCCGGCGATCTCCTCTTCGCGCAGATCCGCCGGCAGCACGATATCGTAGCTGGGAGCATATTTGCGCTCCGGCAGCGTCACGCGGAACAGCCGCCATTCGCCCCCGATGCGCTTCACGCCCAGCAGACGGCCGAACACGTTAAAAATCATCATCCGCCATTCCCCCACTCGTCGCTTTCAGGCTATAACACTGTGATGCCGCCGCAGTGAAAAGGAAAGCGTATGAGTGAAAAAACGCCGCAGTTCTGGCGCGATCCGCAGTTGCCGTTCGTCGAAGCCCGCGCCATCGCGGATGGCCGCCAGGTGTGCTACAGCCTGCACAGCCACGAATTCTTTTCCATCGGCGCCATCACCGGCGGCGTCAGCACCTATGTCAACGGCGAACGGCGCATGCAGGTCAGCGCCGGCGATCTGGTTGTCATCAACCCGCAGCAGGCGCACGCCTGCAACCCCATCGCCGATCGCCGTTGGTCGTACGTCATGTTCTATCTCGATCTCGCCTGGCTCGGCGCGCTGCAGCAGGAGCTGCTCGGCGGCGAGGGCGACCGTTTTGTTCCGTTCAGCCAGCCGCTCAGCCGCGATTCGGCGCTGTTCCACGGGCTGAACCGGCTTTATGCGCTGCTGACGGATCCGCTGTGCAGCGCGCTGGAAAAACAGATCGCCATGGTGGAGTATTTCAGCGCCCTGCAGCTCGGGCTGGGCGATGTCCGCCAGCCGGAGACGCCGCCGCATACCCGGCTGGAAGCGGCGGCGGCGTTTATCGACGCGCACTGCACCCGGCCGCTGACGCTGGACGACATTTGCCGCGCCGCCGCGCTGTCCCCTTCTTACCTGATCCGCGCCTTCCGCCAGCGTTACGGCATGACTCCGCACGCCTATCTGGTCAACCGCCGCGTACAGCACGGCCATCGGCTCTTGAAAAGCGGCCTGCCGATCGCTGCGGCCGCCAGCGAAAGCGGCTTTGCCGATCAGGCGCACTTTCAGCGCACCTTCAAACAGCTGTTGGCCGCCACGCCCGGCCAGTATCAAAAACCCTCTGCCAACAGATAGCAAGCGCTGGCCGCCAGCAACGCCGCCATCGCGCGATTAAAGCGCTGTACGTTGCGCGCCTGCCTGAGCAGGCCGCGCAGCATCGCGCCGACATAGGCCCAGCAGGCTACCGAGGCATAGCAAATCACGAAGTAGAGCCCGGCGAACTGCCACAGCAGCCGAATGTCACCGTCGCCGACAAAGGCGCCGAGGCTGGCCACCGACGCCAGCCATGCCTTGGGATTCAGCCATTGCATCAGCGCGCCGTACCAACAGGAAGGCGCCTGCGCCGCGCCGTTGCCCAGTCTGCCGTCGTCAAACGCCAGCCGATAGGCCATAAACAGCAGAAAGGCCACGCCGGCCCACTGGATCAAGCAGGTCAGCCCCGGCCACAGGATCAGCAGTTGGTGCATGCCCAATCCCAGCAGCACCAGCAACAGGGTAAACCCCAGCGTGGCGCCGAACACATGGCGCTGGGTTGCGCCAAAGCCGAATTGCGCCCCGGCGCTCAATGCGACGATGTTGACCGGGCCGGGAGTGATGGAGGCCGCCAGCGCAAACGCGGCCATGGAAAGGTAGATATTCATGATGGACACCTGAGAAAATATTCACAGGCGCCAGAATGCCGACCGCCGCCGACAGCGTATTGAACAGAATTACCCTATTCGGTTTAGCGCACGGCGACGGCCCGGCGGCGCGGCAGCCCGAAGGTGTTGACCGCCATGCCGGCCAGCACCAGCAATGCGCCGCCGAACTGCGCCGGCGACAACGCTTCGTCCAGCAACAGCCAGGCGGCGAACAGCCCGACCAGCGGCACCAGCAGCGTCAGCGGCGCAACGCGCCAGGTTTCATAGCGCCCCAGCAGGCTGCCCCACACCGAATAACCGAACAGCGTGGCGGCGAACGCCAGATAGGCCACCGCCAGCCAGGTGCCAACCTGCACATGGCTCAGGCTGCTCAGCACCACCTCAGGGCCGTCGAACAGCCAGCTGCAGGCCAGGAACGGCACGACCGGGATCGGCGCGCTCCACACCACCAGCGATAAGATATTACGCTGCGGGAAACCGGCCAGGATCTTCTTGTTGGTCAGGTTGCCCAGCGCCCAGGAAAACGCCGCCGCCAGCGTCAACAGCAGGCCCGCCAGGGGGACCGCGCCGCTGCCCGGCTTATGCAGGCTGGCCTGCGCCAGCACCAGCATGCCGCCGCTGGCGATAGCGATGCCGACGAAATGGTTGATCCGCAGCTTTTCGCCCATCAGCACAACGCCCAACAGCAGGGTGAAGAACACCTGCGCCTGCAACACCAGCGAGGCCAGCCCCGCCGGCATGCCCACCTTGATGGCGACGAACAGAAACGCGAACTGCGCGAAGCTCATGGTCATGCCGTACAGCAGCAGCCATTTCCACGGAATAGTCGGGCGCGGGATAAAGAAGATCGCCGGCAACGCCACCAGTAAAAAACGCATCCCGGCCAGCAGAAACGGCGGCATACCCTGTAAACCGAACTTGATCACGACGAAATTCACGCCCCAGATCACCACCACCAACAGCGCCAACAGCCGATCGCGCAATGTCATCCTCGCCCCGCTTATCCCATTGAAAATTCGCTTTGCCTTGCAGGTTACAACCAAACCGGGCGCATGGACACCGGCAAACACCGGCGATTATTCAGGCATCAGGCCGATAAAGGTGGTCTTCTTGCGCGGGCCGGTCATCAGCGCTTCCAGCTTCTCCACGCACTGCAGGTAGTGCGGGGTCTGCTTGTGCGCCGCCACCGCCTGCTCGTCGCGATAGGCTTCGTAGATGTAAAACCGCGTCGGGATCTGTTCATCCTGCAGCACATCGAAGCGCAGGTTGCCCGGCTCTTCGATCGCGCCCAGGTGATTGGCGCGGAAAACATCGATAAATTCGTCGATTTTGTCTTGTTTAACGTTGATCTCAACCAATGTGACGTGCATGGCAACTCCTTGTTTAAACGGCGCGCCGTAACATGGCGCTTTCCAACCATAGGTTTATTCCCGTCGATTGCCCTGCCGCAACGGCAATTTTGCCGCCTGGCTCACAAATCGCGTCGGCGACGCCCACTCCTCCCCCGGCGGGGTAAGGCGGCGGCATCTATAGTTAACATTCCTCCCCCTGAGAGCATAGGCTATGGATAACTACTTGATGGCGCTGGACGCAGGAACGGGCAGCATTCGCGCGGTGATCTTCGATCTGGCGGGTAACCAGATCGCGCACGGCCAGGCGGAGTGGCAACACCTCGCGGTGCCGGGCGTGCCCGGCTCGATGGAGTTTGACCTCAGCCGCAACTGGCAGCTGGCCTGCCAGTGCATCCGCCAGGCGATGCAACGTGCAGGATTGAGCGCTCAGGCGATCCGCGCGGTGGCCTGCTGCTCGATGCGTGAAGGCATCGTGCTGTACGACCGCAACGGCGTGCCGATCTGGGCCTGCGCCAACGTCGACGCACGCGCCAGCCACGAAGTCAGCGAGCTGAAAGAGCTGCACAACCACGGCTTCGAACGCGAAGTGTACCAGCACTCCGGCCAGACGCTGGCGCTGAGCGCCATGCCGCGTCTGCTGTGGCTGGCGCACCATCGGCCGGACATCTACCGCCAGGCGGCGACGCTGACCATGATCAGCGACTGGCTGGCCAACATGCTGAGCGGCGAACTGGCGGTCGATCCTTCCAACGCCGGCACTACCGGCATGCTGGATCTGACCAGCCGCGACTGGCGGCCGGCGTTGCTCGACATGGCCGGCCTGCGCGCCGATATTCTGTCGCCGGTGAAAGAGACCGGCAGCGTGCTGGGGCGCGTCACCGAACAGGCGGCGCAGGAGAGCGGGCTGCTGCGCGGCACCCCGGTGGTGATGGGCGGCGGCGACGTGCAGCTCGGCAGCCTGGGGCTCGGCATCGTGCGCGCCGGGCAGACGGCGGTGCTCGGCGGCACCTTCTGGCAGCAAATCGTCAACCTGCCGGAGCCGGCCATCGATCCGGAGATGAACATCCGCATCAACCCCCACGTCATTCCCGGCATGGCGCAGGCGGAATCCATCAGCTTCTTTACCGGCCTGACCATGCGCTGGTTCCGCGACGCCTTCTGCGCGGAAGAAAAACTGCTGGCGGAGCGGCTGGGGGTCGACGCCTACAGCCTGCTGGAAGAGATGGCGGCCAGAGTGCCGCCGGGCGCCTACGGCGTGATGCCGATTTTCTCCGACGCCATGCATTTCAAAACCTGGTATCACGCAGCGCCGTCGTTCATCAACATGTCGATCGACCCGGAGCGTTGCAACAAACAGACGCTGTTTCGCGCGCTGGAGGAGAATGCCGCCATCGTCTCCGCCTGCAATCTGGAACAGATCGCCGCCTTCTCCGGCGTGCAGGCCCGTTCGCTGGTGTTCGCCGGCGGCGGGGCCAAGGGCAAGCTGTGGAGCCAGATCCTCAGCGACGTCACCGGGCTGACGGTGCGGGTGCCGGTGGTGAAAGAGGCCACCGCGCTGGGCTGCGCGATCGCCGCCGGCGTCGGCGCCGGGCTGTACGCATCGCTGGCCGAAACCGGCGAGCGCCTGGTGCGCTGGGAGCGCGAGCATCAGCCGGACATGACCCACCACGCGCTGTATCAGGAACAGAAAGAAACCTGGCGGCGGATCTACGCCGATCAGTTGACGCTGGTGGACAACGGCCTGACCACCTCGCTGTGGAAAGCGCCGGGGCTGTAAGCGCCACGCGGCATTCGGTCATAACCTTATGCCGTTTTATTCCTTTCCCCTCGGCGCGGCGCAAGCCGCGCTTTAACTCACTGCCGCGATTGTTCCCCCTCAGAAACAGTGTAACCACCGCAGATGGATTTATCCGCGACTTGCACCTGCCGTAGATTGTGACTTCGGTCACACCGCGCCCCGCGCGCGGCCTGCGCATTCACCTGAGACGAGCGGCATTATGCTGAATAATAAAGATAACCCTGCATCATCCCCGTGGCCGGCGATCTTCTCGCTGACGGTCGCCTGTTTTGTCATGGTCACCACCGAGTTTCTGCCGATCGGCCTGCTGACCAACATCGCCCCTTCGCTCGGTGTCAGCACCGGCACCGCCGGGCTGATGGTCACCATGCCCGGCATCGTGGCGGCGGTGGCCGCACCGGTATTGAGCCTGGCTTCCGGCCGGCTGGACAGACGCCTGCTGATGCTGGGGCTGTCGCTGCTGCTGATGGTGTCCAACCTGGTGGCGGCGCTGGCCGTCAACTTCCCGATGATGCTGCTGGGCCGCGTGCTGCTGGGCATCTGCGTCGGCGGCTTCTGGTCGTTCGCCGCCAACTACGGCCGCCATCTGGTGCCGGAAGCCAGCCAGGGCCGCGCCACCGCGCTGATCCTCAGCGGCATCTCGGTCGGCGCGGTGTGCGGCGTGCCGGCCGGGGCGCTGATCGGCGATCTGTTTGGCTGGCGCGCCGCCTTCTTCGGCGGTGCGGCGCTGGCGGTCGGCGTACTGTTGGCGCAGCTGCGTTTGCTGACCTCGGTGCCACCGTCCCGGCCGGTCACGCCGCGCGATCTGGTACTGCCGCTGCGCCTGCCGATGGCGCGCATCGGCCTGATCGCCATCGTGCTGTTGTTCATCGGCCACTTCGCCGCCTACACCTATCTGCGACCCCTGCTGCAGCAGGTGTTCGTGCTCAGCCCGTCGGCGATCTCGCTGCAGCTGTTGGCCTATGGCGCCATCGGCCTGCTGGGCACTTTCCTCGGCGAGCGTCTGGGGGAATACAGCCTGCGCGCCACCTTTATTCTGATCGCCGCCATGCTGGCGGGCATTTTGATCGTTTCGCCGCTGCTCAGCGGCCTCGCCGGCGCCACGCTGATGGTGCTGGTGTGGGGGCTGGCCTTTGGCGCCGTCCCGGTGTGCGCCACCAACTGGATGTTCGCCGCGGTGCCGCAGGCGCCGGAAGCCGGCCAGGCGCTGTTGGTGTGCGTCATCCAGATCGCGCTGGCCTCCGGCGCGCTGCTGGGCGGCGAGGTGGTGGACTGGCAGGGCGTCAGCAGCGCCATGCTGTTCGGCGGCGCGCTGATCCTCTCCGCCACGCTGGTGTTCGGCCTCAGCTTGCGCTCCGGCGCGATTGGCGCTAAACAGTGTTAATCATTATCTATCTGCAGAAACATGCCCCGGTCACCGCCGGGGCATGGCGTTGAGAACCCTATGGACCATCATTTGCTCGCTATCCGGGTATTTAACCGCGTGGTGGAAACCGGCGGCTTTACCCGCGCCGCCGATTCGCTGGGCATGCCGAAAGCGACAGTCACCAAGCTGATCCAAAATCTGGAGGATCACCTGCAGACCAAGCTGTTTCAGCGCACCACTCGCAGCGTGTCGGTCACCCGCGAAGGCGAATGCTATTACCAAAATACGGTGAAATGGCTGGCGGATTTGGAGCAGATGGAGGGCTGCCTGACCGAGTCGCAAAGTTCTCCGCAGGGCGTGCTGCGCATCGACACCGGCAGCGGCACCGCTCGCCAACTGCTGTTGCCGGCGCTGCCCGGCTTTTTGGAACGCTACCCACAAATCCAAATCGATCTCAGCATCGGCGATCGCGTTATCGATCTGATCAGCGACAGCGCCGACTGTGTGATCCGCAGCGGCCCATTGGCCGACTCCAGCCTGATCGCCCGGCGTCTGTTCGATCTGGACTGGGTCAGTTGCGCCACCCCGGCCTATCTGGCGCGCCACGGCACCCCGCGCCACCCGTGCGATCTGGAACAGGGCTTTCCGATGGTGCACTACCGCCATCCGGTCAACGACCGCATCCATCCGCAACGCTATGTCGAGCGCGGCAAAGAGATCGCCATCCAGCAGCGCTACCCGGTCAGCATCAATGAAGGCAACGCGCTGCTGGCGGCGAGCCTGGCCGGATTAGGCATCATCCAGATTTATCGGTTTATGGCGCAGCCACACCTCGAGCGCGGCGAGCTGGTCAGCCTGCTGCACGACTGGCAGCCGCCGCCGGAGCAGATGTACGTGGTCTACCCGTCCAATCGCCACCTCAGCGGCAAGCTGCGGGCGTTCATCGACTGGGCGGTGGAGACTTTTGACAGCGGCAAGATGAGCCGCACGTTGTAGCCGCACGCACTGTGGTATTATTGGCCGCATATTGATTCCCGACGGACAACCACCATGGCCTATATCCCCAAAAACTATGCGAAGCTGGAAACCGGCTACCGCGAAAAAGCGCTGAAACTGTTCCCCTGGGTGTGTGGGCGCTGCTCACGCGAATTCGTTTATTCCAACCTGCGCGAGCTGACGGTGCACCATATCGATCACGATCACAGTAACAACCCGGAAGACGGCAGCAACTGGGAAATGCTGTGCCTGTATTGCCACGACCACGAACACTCGAAATACACCGAGGCCGATCAATACGGTTCGACGGTGGTGGCCGGTGAAGATGCGCAAAAAGATATCGGCGTCGCCACCCACAACCCGTTCGCCAACCTGAAGGCGATGATGAAGAAATAATGTCGACAACAGCTTAATGAGTTACTAACTTATTAAGCTGTTAAATTAATAAAATCCCCCTCCGCATCGCCACTTCCCAGAGAATTCCTACTTACCCATCCGGGCCATCCAGCGCAAAATAAGCTGCACAGTTAACGACATACTGGCTTGGCAAGCCGCCGCAGTTGGTGCATATTGTTCGCGAGTTGTTCTTGTTAACCTGTTTGATTATCAACCTAATAAGCACATTAACTTAATAAGTTACCTGCTTAATAACTTGAGAGATGGCAGCATGATTGTTCTGATTGGCTCGCAAAAAGGCGGTGTCGGCAAGTCGACGAAAGCGGTGAATATCGCCGGGTATCTGATTCTTAAGCAAGGCAAGACGGCGATCATCGTCGATGCCGACGACCAGAAATCGATCATGACCTGGTACAACGACCGTCAGAACGTCGAGGGGCTGCCGCACATTCCGGTGGTGGCCGCGTCGGGCAAAATCAAGGAAACGCTGCTGGAGCTCGATCGCCATTACGACTACGTGATCGTCGACACCGCCGGCCGCGACAGCGCCGAACTGCGCTCCGGCCTGCTGGCCGCCGATCTGTTCCTCTCGCCGCTGCGCCCTTCGCAGATGGATCTCGACACCATCGGCTACCTGTCGGAGATGTTCTCCACCGCGCAGGAATATAACGAGAAGGTCAAAGGCTACATCGTGCTGAACATGTGCCCGACCAATATCTTCATTAATGAAGCCAACGAAGCGGCGCAGGTGCTGAGCGAATACCCGGAGTTCACCCTGGTGAGCCACCGCCTGTGCGATCGCAAAATTTACCGCGACGCCTGGGGCGAAGCCATCACCGTGCATGAGGCGAACAACGAAAAGGCGCAGGCCGAGATCGAATGCCTGGTGAAAGAGGTGATCCTGTGAAGAAGCGCACCCCCACCCACCGCATGTCGGAAGACGAATTCATCAACAGCGCCACCTCGCATACGTTGCCGGTTGCGGCGCCCGCGCCGGAAGCCAAGCCGGCCGGCCGCAAGCGCACCTATAAGGCGATTTCCGTCAGCCTGACGGACAACCACATCGAAGCCATCGATGAGGTGATCGTGCAGGCGGCGCGCAACGGCATCGTGCGCATCACCCGCTCCGACATCATCAAGCTCGCCATCGACGGGCTGGCGGAGAAAAGCGAAACGCAGCTGCTGGCATTGCTGAAAAAACTCTGACCGCACGGCAGCCGCCGGCTGACTACGCCGGCGGGCCGTTAAACGGATGAAAACTGGCGCGGGAACGGCATAGTACGATAGGTTTTGCCTGTGGCCTTATGCAGCGCGCTGGCCATCGCCGGAGCGACCACCGCAGTCGACACTTCCCCGCATCCCTGCGGCGCACGCGCGCTGTCGAGCACCACCACTTCCACCTTGGGCATTTCGGCGATCGCGAGCAGCGGATAACGATCGAAATTCCCTTCCACCACGCCGCCCCGTTCAAAATGCAGTTCGCTGTGCAGACAGGTGGTCAGCGCAAAGCCGATGCCGCCCTCTACGTTGGCGCGCACCAGGTTCGGGTTTATCACCTTGCCGCAGTCAATCGCGCATATCGCGCGGAGCACCCGCAGTCGCCCCTCTTGAATGGCGATTTCAACCACCAAACCGACGTAAGTGGTGAAAGCGTTATTGCGGCCAACCCAAATATTGCACGACATCCCGCGATAAACGCCCGGCGGCGGTTCATGCTGCCAACCAGACGCCGCCGCGGTGGCGTCCAGTACGCGCAACGCTTCCGGGGTGTCCTGCAACAGATGCCGCCGATACTGGTACTCGTCCCGGTTGGCCTTATGGCTGAGTTCGCTGATAAAGCTTTCCAAAAAGAACAGGCTGGCGACGCTGCCGACGCCGCGCAGATAGCTCAGGGAAATCGGTTGTTCGACGATGCCGGCCTCCACTTTCAGATGAGGGATGCAATACGGCGTGCTGTAAACGCACTCCACCATACTTTCATCCCATCCCCCGGCCTCGTGTACCGTTTCGCGCCGCATTTGCCAGAAGAGCGACTGCCCGGCATAGCGCGCCCACAGTGCCTGCGGGTAGCCGTTTTCATCCAACAGCGCCCGATAATGGCTGATGCAGGCCGGACGATAGTATTCATGCCGCATGTCGATCTCGCGCGGATAGATCACTTTGACCGGTTTCCCCACCGCCCGGGAGGCGGCGGTAGCATGCATCACGGCATCCGGCAGATATTTGCGCCCAAAGCTGCCCCCCAGGTAGGTCGTATTCACCACCACATCCGTCGGCTTCAGCCCGAACATTTTCGCCAGAACGTTGCGCACCATGTCCTGCCCCTGGAAAGGGCCCCAGGTTTCGATACGGCCCTCTTCATAATGGCTGGTGGCGTTGCAAGGCTCCAGGGTGGCATGCGCTACATAAGGCGCGCTGTAACGCGCCTCATGCAGGCGCGAATCCTGCTCAGCGTTATGAATCAACGCCGACGCCTCGCCGCGATCGACCGCCGGCACCAAGGTATCGCCGTCCAGCATCGCCAGATTCTCCGCCGCAATCGCGCTGCCGGTCAGCGCTTGCCCTGCGCCCGGCAGCCAGTCGACCTCCAGCAAATCCGCCGCCTTTTTGGCCTGCCAGTAGCTCGCCGCCACCACGATCACCGTATTGAGTGACATATCGTGATCCAATCCGACCATGTTGTTCATCGACCACTGCCGGGTCAGCACCAGATCCACCACGCCCGGCATGGCCCGAATCTGCCGTTCATTACGCACGGCGACCAGCTTTCCGCTGAGGTCGGGCACCATCCAGGGGACGCCGATCAGCATCTCCGGCAGATCGATATCGATACCGTAAATCGCACTGCCGTCCACTTTCTCCGGCGTATCGACCCGCAACAGCGGCTTGCCGATGAAACTCTCTTGCTCTTGCGCTTCGCTCTTTAAAGCAGGCTGCGGATCCAACGGCAGCTCGGCGGCATAGCGCACCAGATCGCCATAGGCGACCTTGCGCTGCCCGCCCTCCTCAAGCACCCAGCCTTTCTCCGTGCGGCACTGCTGCGGTGAAAGCGCGAAATGTTTTGCGCCGGCGCGCAGAAAGAAATCTCTCGCCTGTGCGCCGGCCAGCCGGGTGCGCTGATAAAATTTGGTCATTGAGGTTGAAGCGGCGACAAATTGCGCGAAAGCCTCGCCCCCGGCAACCTGACGGTAAGCATCACGCCCGGTGACGAATTTCACCGTCACCTGTGCCCAATCGGCATCCATCTCCGCCGCCACCACTTCGGCCAGGCCGGTGTAAATCCCCTGCCCGACCTCACATTGCGACACGCCGATGACGATGCGGCCACCGCGATCGATCCAGATCCAATCGTTCAATTCATGCTGACCGTCCGGTGGCGCCGCGTCCTGTGAAACCACGGCCGCCAGGCTGCGCGTCGATATCGGCAGCAGCATGGCGGCCACTGCCAACGTGCTGCCTTTTAACAAGGTTCTGCGGGTGATCGCCATACTCAGGGTTCTCCCTTGTCGGCGGCGCGGTGCACCGCCGCACGGATACGGTGGTAAGTGGCGCAGCGGCACAGATTGGTCAGGCCCGTATCTATCTGTCGATCGTCCGGCCTCGGGTGTTCCGCCAGCAGCGCGCTGACCGCCATGATCATGCCTGATTGGCAGTAGCCGCACTGCGGCACGTCCTCCGCAATCCAGGCCTGCTGCACCGGATGACTGCGATCGGTGGACAACCCTTCGATAGTGGTCACCTGCCGGTCGCGTACCAATTGCAGCGGATAGCAACATGAACGCACTGCCTTACCGTCGACATGTACCGTACAGGCGCCACAGGCGCCGATACCGCAGCCGAACTTGGTGCCGGTCAACTTAAAATGTTCTCGGATCACCCATAGCAGCGGCGTATCCGGCTCGCCGTTAAATTCGACCGCCTGGCCGTTCAGATTGAACTTCATGCCATCCTCTCTTAGATCAATGCTTCATCCGACGTTTCACCCACGCCCCGATGACGATCAATGCCAGCAATACACCGCCCCAGAACACATAAGGCAATGACGCGATCAACAGCGGTTTTTCACCGCCCGCCCGCTGCCGAGCCACTTGCTCCGGCGTTATCCTGACTGCCGGATTGCCGAATTGCTGCAATACATAGTTGCCCAACTCGGCCAGTTGTCGGTCATCCAGGCTATCGGCGAATCCCGGCATCCAGGTTTGCAGCGTCTCTCCCTGGCGCTGCACGCCATGCAGCATCACCATGATCAGGTTATTGACCCGCTCGCTGCCTACGGTGGAATTGTGAGTCAAAGCAGGGAAATGGCCGTCATAGGCGCCTTCGCCGCCCAGGCGATGGCAGCTGGCGCAGGCAGCGGCATACAGCGCCTGCCCGGCGGCACGGCCTTCACCGCCTCCCTGATAGTCATAGGCCGCTTTCGTTCCTTGCACGGTGACGATCGGCGGCGTCTGTTTAAGCCAGTCGGCGATGGCGTTGAGATCGTCGTCACTCAGGAAACGCAGGCTATGCTCCACCGCCTCCGCCATTCCGCCGGCCGCCTGGGCTTTGTCATTGCGCCCGGTGCGCAGATACTGCACCAACTCTTTCCGGCTCCAGCCGCCGATGCCGCTGACGGGATCCGAGGTGATATTCGGCGCGATCCAACCGCCGGCCTCCCCTCCCGCCAGATAGCGATCGTCGCGTTCGGCCATCATCCCGTTACGCGGGCTGTGACACGCCGAGCAATGCCCCAAAACATCCACCAGATAGCGACCCCGCGCTTTTTTCTCATCTTCATCGCCGGGCCTTTTTTTCAGAAACAGCCAGTTCCAGCCGTGGATCGCATAACGCCAGGAAAAAGGGAACGTCAGTTGGGTCTCAGGCACCGCACGATCGACCGGTGCGACCCCGGTCATAAAATAACGATACAGCGCGTGCAGATCGTCATCGCTCAACCCCTGATAAGCGGTATAAGGCATGGCGGGATACAAGGGTTGGCCGTCCCGCCGGATGCCATGCGTTAACGCGCGGCGAAACTCGGGTTCACTGTAGTCGCCAATGCCGGTTCCTTTGGCGGGCGTGATATTGCTGGCGATGATATCGCCCATCGGCGAAGCGATGGCATAACCGCCGACGTAGGGGGCGTCCTGTTGGCTGCTGCCGCGGTGACAAGCCGCGCAATCTGCGGCGATCGCCAGGTATTTTCCGCGTGCGATGACCTGTTGGTCATTCTGGCTGGCGAAGACCGAGCAGGAGAAGATCCCCAACGCGATAACGCACAGCTGTTGTGCTCTCCGCCAGCGGCCGATCACGCTTCACCTTCCGGCTTCATCGCTCCCGCGCGCTCCTCCACCAGCAGCGCAAACTCGTCCGGCAATAGATTTTCCTGTTCGAGCATCGCTATCGCGTTATGTTTGATGCCAAACAATACGCGATAAAAAGCCTCCAGATCGTCGGCCGAAATGCCGCTAAGCAGCTTTTGCCGCGCCTGTTGGCTGGAGTGATCCAACTGCGCCAGCATCTCCTGCCCGGCCACGGTCATTCTCACGCCTTTAGCACGCTTATCTTCAGACAGGGCATCGCGAGCGATCAGCCGATTTTTTTCCAAAAACAGCAACGCACGCGACATCGTCGAGACTTCGGCGTTCAAATGCTGCGAAACGTCTTTCAACGTGCAGCCATCACCCAGATCGGCAATCGCACTCAGCGCCAGCCAGTGCGGGCGCGTTAGATTGGTCATTTTCACCGACTGGTCCATCGCCGTGCGCCACAGGCGATTGGTGACATCCAGATGGATGCCCAGTGCAGCAGGAAGTTTGCGTGGTTGTGACATACCGGATTGCTCTCGATTATTTATTTGCTTGTGCAAACAAATAATAGATCGGACGTTATGACGAGATCAAGCAGATGAGGGAGAATAAAATAAAAACGATTTAATACATTTGGTTAGTTCATATCGCACGGCATACGCTCCCCAACGACGGGGAGCGATAAGAAAAACTCAGTTCCCCGCGACCTCGCACCGGTAGTCCTGAATTTCGCCGGCCGAGCCCAGGTTGAGATCGGTCAGCTTCAAACGGTTCGCCAACAGCAACATCTCGCCCTGCGGGCTGACCGCCAGCGCCAGGCCGTAATTGCCGATGCTGTCGCCCTGCTCGACCACATAGTTCTGCAGTAAACGGAAAGGATCTTCCTGGGTTAAATCGGTGCCCGCCAATTTTCTGGCCAGATATTGGTGGCCGACCAATTTCACCGCCAGCGGCCGCCACTGTTGATCTAATTGTTCCGCCTGCTGCCCCAGCGCGTTATAGACATCCTGGCGCAAGCAGGCAACGTGAATATGCAGCTGATTCTGAGAGCGACCATATTTCGAATTGACCGCCAGAGAAACCCATGCGTCTTTTAACGGTTTACCCAGCTCGCTGGATATATGTTCGCGGTTATTCCAGGCCTGGGCGAAATAAGGCGGCGTTCGCTCCGCTTGCAATATCGGGCTCTCGATGCCGCTGACCTTTTCGGTCGGCATCACCAGATCGTGATAGGGGCCTTTGCTGTCCTTAAACAGCACATAACCCTCGGTTAAATCAACCTTTAAGCAGGGCGCCGGATCGTTGTTCTGCTGCTGATTGGGCACGCACTGTTGGCTGACGATTTGCCACAGCGCATTCGGATTACCGCGCCCGAAGAACCACCACAGCACCGCCGCCAGCAGCAAAATGACAAGCAAAATAATTAATAGTCTGAAAAGTCTTTTCATCGCGACGCCCTGTTTACCTATTCCATCTTGAAAGAAGCGCCAGCATAAACCAAGGCTCTTATCGTCACCAGAATATTATCCTTAGCGTCACCTTTCATTGACGTCTTGTTATCAATAAAAATTAAAAATAAGGGTTTACCTAAGTAATTTAAGGTAAATTAATACCGCAGGTTGAATATGAGTGTGATATAAGCAGCCGGACTCTCTTTATATAAGGAACCGACAAGATGCCAACGATGGGCAAATCCCTGCATTACCTCGACGTGGGTTCGGGCTTTCCGTTGCTGCTGGGCCACAGCTATCTGTTCGATCTGAACATGTGGGCACCGCAGTTCGAGGCGCTGGCGAAACGCTACCGCCTGATCGTGCCTGATCTCTGGGGCCACGGCGACTCCCCGGCGCTGCCGCCTGGACGAAACAGCCTGTCGGATATCGCCGCCGATCATTTGGCGCTGATGGATCATTTGGATATTGCAGAGTTCGGCATCGTCGGCCTGTCCGTCGGCGGCATGTGGGGCGCGGAACTGGCGGCGCTGGCGCCGGAGCGGGTGAAAGTGCTGGCGCTGCTGGACAGCTACCTGGGCGACGAAACGCCGGAGGCGCGGCAGCGCTATATGGGCATGCTGGCCGCCGTGGAACAGGCCGGCGCCATCACGTCACCGCTGCTGGAATATATCGCCGCGCAGTTCTATTCCGACGACGTGCCCGCTGCTCTGTCGCAGCCTTTGCTGGCCCATCTGCAAAGCCTGCCCGCCGAGCGCCTGCGCGACAGCATCGTGCCACTGGGCCGGATGATCTTCGGCCGCCCCGACAAGCTGGCGCTGCTGGAAAACATCACCGCCGCCAGCATCGTCATCACCGGCGCGCAGGATAAGCCGCGCCCGCCGGCGGAAGGCCAGCGCATGGCGGATATTCTCGGCTGCCGACATGTGCTGATCCCCAACGCCGGGCATATCAGCAACAAGGAAAATCCGGCGGCGGTCAATGAAACGCTGCTGGCGTTTCTGGCTGAAAACACTACGCCACTGTTCTGGTAAGATTCTCCGGGTCGCCTGGCCCGGAGATTCCCTTCAGACGAAGCCTTAGGGAGGGGGAGGCTACATCCGGCGTTTATTGACCAATAGACGTCAGACCCTGGCGGATCCCTTCGTCAGCCTGCTGGCACCATGTCTGCAGACCCTGTGGCGCTTCCTTTTCCAACGCAACCACGTTGCCGTCGTCGTTCAGCACATTGCCTTCACGGCCCATCGCTTCACGCTTGTCGCCGTCGCGGGTGTCGACGCCGCCGGGAATAGCCGCCACGTAGGCCACCATTTTCTTGGCGTTGTCGATGCTGTCCGCTTTCAGAAAACCTTTATCGACGCAGTAAGACATCAGCCCGCTGGTATTACGCGTAATGTCATAGACGTTTTTCAATGCAGCAGGGTCCATCCCTTCGGCATTAGCGGTATTGAACAGGCCCAGAGTCGCGGCAATCATGCCGGTCAGAATGATCTTTTTCATTGTTATCTCGTTTTAATAATGAATTATTTAGCTTTGAATTATTCACAAAAATAATGTGAATATCGGTACGGTATAACGGCGACTCAGATTAACACAACCCTAACGCGTTAATAACTGTGATTAAGTTAACCTCCAGTAAAATAAAAATGCATGATGGGGTTATTACTCCGCCCGACGTCAGTTTTTACGTTCGACATTAACCGCGCCCAATTCAATTTTAAAATAGTCTCACTATGGAATTATTTACAACGTAAGCGTTGGCCTGCGGTCAATCGCGCTCCCGTCCTTTGCTAAAACCACAGGCGTAACGTAGCCTGTTAAGACGCGCCATGCCTTAGTGGGAGAGGATTCACATGAACCATTCCGTCCGGCCGCCGCAATGCGACGACAAAACCATTCTCGATATCACGATGAATTTATATCTCTATCCGGCGGCGCTTATTGCGCACCGCCTGGGCATCTTTGAATTTATTGCATTGCACCCCCGCAACCTGACCGATATATGCGCTCAGGCCAATGTGGAAAGACGCCCGGCAGAGACGCTGGTCATGGCGCTAGTGGCATTGAAATTGATAGACAGAGACGGCGAAACATTCTCTCTGACGCCGGAAGCGGAAACCTTTTTGTTAAAAAACAACCCGCATTATTTCGGCTATTTTTGGGATTTGATGATTGAAAACAGCGAGATTTTCACGCTGAAAAACCTGGAAAGCGCCATCAGAAAGAATGCCTCGCAGGTGTACGGCGAGCAGGGGCTGTTTGAAACCCATACGCTCGACGCCGACAGAATGCGGCTGTTTACCCACGCCATGCACAGCCTGAGCATGGGATCGGCCAGCGTTTGGCCTACGCTGTTGCCCCTCGGTGCCTGCCGCACGGCGCTGGATATCGGCGGCGCCTCCGGCGCCCATGCCATCAGTCTGGCGACCCATTGGCCGGCGCTCACGTGCACCGTGTTCGATCTGCCGGAGGTGTGCCCGCTCGCCGCCGACTACGCGCACGATTACGGCCTCAGTCAGCGCATCGGCACCCACAGCGGCGATATGTGGCGCGATCCCTACCCGGCGGCGGATCTGCACCTGTACTCCAATATTTTCCACGACTGGCCGATGAACAAGAACCGCTTCCTGGCGCAAAAGAGCTATGCGGCCCTCCCGCCCGGGGGCAGGATCGTGATCCACGAAGTGCTGTACAACGATGACGGCGACGGCCCACCTGCCGCCGCGGGGTACAGCCTGATGATGATGGGATGGACGCAGGGCCGCCAATACTCCGGCAAGGAAATCGGCGACCTGCTGCGCGACGTCGGCTTCGGGCCTGCTCAGGTGCTGCCGTCGCTCGGCTATTTCAGCATCGTCACGGCGCAAAAACCCCAGGCTTAGCGGTTCACCGATCTCGCCATGCGGCTGTAGGTGTGGCGCACGCCGCGGATCGCCACGCTGTAGGCGAAGATGTTTTCCGGCAGCGCCAACCCCAGATAGCCGGTATCGCCGATATGGTGCAGATCGGCGCCGGCCATTTTGCTCATCAGCGCAATCTGCCGCACGGTCTGCACGTCGGCCCCCTCTTGCGAGGTGCCGATCGCCGTCATCGCCAGCGCGCCCTGCCGCTGGGCATAGGCGATCAGCGCCGCCACTTTCTCCTGCGACATGCCGGGAATGGTGCCCGGCGCCGGCAACAGCACGATGTCCGCGCCGTTCTCCACGAACAGCGCGATATCCTGCTCGCCGATCAGCTGGCTGCCGCTTTCGCGCACGATACCGGCGCCGTGCATCTTGCCGGTCACCAGCACCATCTTGTCGCCTACCTCATCGCGGATCGCTTTCAGCGCGGCGGCGATCGCCTGATTGCTGACGCCGTTGTTCGGGTTGCCGGTCAGCACCAGCATGCGCGCGCCGAGCTGATACAGCTTGCGCGCATTCTCGGCGGTGGCGGCGCGGCCCGCCGTCATCTGCCAGAAGTCGTTATGTTCGGTGGCGAAGGCCGGATCGACGGCCTCCAGATTCACCCCGATCACTCGTCCGGTCAGCCGCTGCAGCGTGCGCAGCGCCTCCTGCGGCGGCACGTCGGCGGGCAGGCCCGCGATGTGCGGACGATCGACGTCGAACAGGTTCAACAGCAGCAGATCGGCGCCCTGGCTGGCCGCCAGTTCGGCGTTGGTGACGTTATTGAGCAGCGGCTGAGTGACCGCGATGGTTTCGCTGACCAAGATGCGCCCTTCGCTGGCGCGGATGGCATAGAGCAGATCGGCTTTGCCGATATCGGCCAGATCGCTGGCGCTGCAGTCCAGATAACGTTTCATGAGACAGGCTCCGATGACGTTGGCGGGAATGGATGGTCCCCCTCTCCCACCGCAGTGAAAGAGGGGGAAGACTTACTTCAGGGTAAAGCTTTGCGACTGCACGTTGTCGGAATCCAGGCCGACAAACACGTTGAATTTGCCCGGCTCCGTCCCCCACTTCAGGCTGGCGTTGTAGAACTTCAGATCCTCTTCGCTAATCGGCAGCTCAACCTGCTGCGACTGACCGGCCTTCAGCGTCACTTTCTTGAAGTTGCGCAGCTCTTTCACCGGGCGGCTGACCGACGCGGTGACGTCCTGCAGATACAGCTGCACCACCGTGGCGCCGTCGTACTTGCCGGTATTCTTCAGCGTGACGCTGGCGGTTAACTTGCCGTTGCGCGCCATCGTCGGGCTGGACAATTTCAGATCCGACAGGCTGAAAGTGGTGTAGCTCAGGCCGTAACCGAACGGATACAGCGGGCCGTTCGGCGAATCGAAGTAGCGCGAGGTGTATTTGCCGGGGTTCTCCTTGCCGAACGGCCGGCCGGTGTTCAGGTGGTTGTAGTACATCGGGATCTGGCCGACCGAGCGCGGGAAGGTCATCGGCAGCTTGCCCGACGGGTTGTAGTCGCCGAACAGCACGTCCGCCACCGCGTTGCCGCCTTCGGTGCCGCTGTACCAGGTTTCCAGCATCGCGTCCGCCTGCTCGCTCTCCCAGCTCAGCGCCAGCGGCCGGCCGTTCATCAGCACTAGCACCAGCGGCTTGCCGGTGGCTTTCAGCGCGGCGATCAGATCGCGCTGGCTCTGCGGAATAGTGATGTCGGCGCGGCTGGAGGCCTCATGCGCCATGCCCTGCGATTCCCCCACCACCGCCACCACCACGTCGGCCTTGTTCGCCGCCTGCACCGCTTCGTCGATCATCTTCTGCGGCGAGCGGGTATCGAACGCCACCGCCGGCTCATACTCGTTCAGATAGTCGATGATGCCTTTATCTTGCGTGACGTTGGCGCCCTTGGCGTACAGAATGCGCGCCTTGTCGCCCACCGCCCGCTCCAGCCCTTCGCGCAGGGTGACCGACTGCTTGACCACCCCGGCGGCCGACCAACTGCCCATCACGTCGCGCTGGCTGTCGGCCATCGGCCCGACCAGCGCAATGGTCGCCTGCTTGCTCAGCGGCAGCGTCTGCTTATCGTTCTTCAGCAGCACCATCGTCTTGCGCGCCACCACCCGCGCTTCGGCGCGGTGCAGGCGGCTTTCGGCGTTGGTGTCCTGCGGATCGGAACCCGCCGGGCCCAGATGCACGTAAGGATTGGTGAACAGCCCCATGTCGTATTTGGTGTTCAGTACGTCGCGGCAGGCGCGGTCGATATCGCTTTCAGACACCAGTCCGTCCTTCACCAGACCCGGCAGGTATTTGTCGTAGAACTCGTCGCTCATGCTCATGTCGACGCCGGAGGTGATCGCCAGGCGCACCGCGTCGCGCGCGTCGGCGGCCACGCCGTGTTTAATCAGCTCTTTGATCGCGCCGTGGTCGCTGATGGTGATGCCTTTAAAGCCCCACTGGTCGCGCAGCAGATCTTTCAGCAGCCACGGGTTGGCGGTGGCCGGCACGCCGTTGATCGCGTTGAGCGACACCATCACCCCGCCGCTGCCGGCGTCCACCGCCGCTTTATAAGGCGGCAGATAGTCCTGATGCATGCGCAGCGGGCTCATGTCGACGGTGTTGTAATCGCGGCCGCCTTCGACGGCGCCGTACAATGCAAAGTGCTTGACGCTGGCCATCACCGAACCGGGTTTGGCCGGATCGCCGTTCTGGAAACCGTCGACCATCACCTTGGCGATTTTCGATACCAGCCAGGTGTCTTCGCCGAAGCCTTCGGAGACCCGGCCCCAACGCGGATCGCGGGTAATATCGACCATCGGCGCGAAGGTCATGTTCAGGCCGTCGTCGCTGGCCTCCTGCGCCGCCACGCGGGCGCTGAGCGCAATGGCTTCCAGATCGAAACTGGCCGCCAGCCCCAGGCTGATCGGGAACACGGTGCGCTGGCCATGCACCACGTCATAGGCGAAGAACAACGGGATTTTCAGGCGGCTGAGCTGCATCGCCTGATCCTGCATCACCCGGATATCCGGCCGGGTGACGGTATTGAAGATGGCGCCGATCTGCCCTTTGCGGATCCCCTCGCGGATCGCTTCTTTCGGGTTATCCGGCCCGACGCTGATCAGCCGCAGCTGGCCGATCTTCTCTTCCAGCGTCATCTGCTTCATCAAATTGGACACGAAGGCGTCGCGCTGCTGGGCGTGAATGCCCTGCGTTATCGGCGTTTCCTGCGCAAAAGCCGGGCTGAGGGCCAGACCGGACAACATACTCACCACACAAAGCCATTTCATCTTGTTTTATCTCAGGCGTGTTTCCGCCGCCAACGCCGCGGAGTTTAATCGGAGTGAAGAAACAGTTTGCCACACTCTGTTTCATCGCCAAGGGAATTCGCATCGCTAATGTTTACAAAGCATTACAGGTTATCGGCAGGTAATTCTGCAGCCGGGCGCGGCTGTCAGCGGCCTCCGCCGCCAGAAAATCGACCAGCGCGGTTAACATCGGCGGCGCCACCGTGCGTTCAGGATAGACCAAATAATAGGCCGCGCCGCTGCTGACGCAGAGCGGGAACGGCGTGACGATGCGCTGCGCCTGAATATCTTCCTCCAGCAGGCACAGATCGCCGATGGCGATGCCGAATCCCTGCAGCGCGGCGCTCATCGCCAGATCGAGGGTATCGAAATGCTGGGCCTTACCGGACGGCAACGCATCGGCGCCCGCCGCCTTCAGCCAGCGCAGCCAGTCGCGCCGATCGCGCGTCGGGTGCAGCAGAGTTTTGTCCGTCAAGTCCGTCAGCCGAGGCGCAGGCGGCAGGAACTTCGGCGTGCAGACCGGCGTGAGGATTTCATCGAACAGCAAGTGCGCGGTCAGCTTTTTACCCGGCGGCCGGCCGAATACCACCGCGGCGTCAAACTGCTCGGTACTGAAATCCAGGCCGTGCGACACCGAGGCGGTCAGCTCGATATGCATGTCCGGCCGTTCATTTTGCAGGCGAATGATGCGCGGCAGCACCCAACGCATGGCGCAGGTCGGGCATTTGATGCGCAGCGCCCCCGGCGGAGCGGCGGCCCGCGTCAGGGCTTCATCCAACTGCCCCAGCGCCTGCTGTACCGGCGCCAGCAGCTGCGCGCCCTGCGGCGTCAGCGCCAGACCACGCGCCTGGCGGCTGAACAGCGGATAGCCCAGGCGCTGTTCCAGCCCGAGGATTTGCCGGCTGACCGCTCCCTGCGTCAGGTGCAACTGCCGGGCGGCATGGGTAAAGTTAAGGCGTTGCGCCACCACCACGAAGGTTTTCAACACGTCGAGCGACGGCAGGGATATCGGCATAGCGTGCCTCGATTAGGTATGATCGTAGTGCATGGCAAGTATGACAAACTTTCCCTTGTCCGCCTACGCCGCCTGATGCTTAATCGCTCAACACTTCCCTGTTTGCCTGGAGCCCATCATGCAGAGCGCCTGCTCATCCCGCTCGAAGCTGCCGGACGTCGGCACCACTATCTTCACCGTCATTGGCCAACTCAGCGCCGAACATCAGGCCCTCAACCTGTCGCAGGGCGCGCCCAACTTCGCCGGTGATCCGCAGCTGATCGAGGCAACGGCGCAAGCCATGCGCGCAGGTCATAACCAATACGCGCCGATGAGCGGCGTGGCGGCATTACGTGCTGCCCTGGCGGAAAAAGCTGAACGATTGTATGGCGCGCGCTATGACGCCGACGAAGAAATCACGGTGATCGCCAGCGCCAGCGAAGGGCTGTACTCGGCGATCAGCGCGCTGGTACACCCCGGCGACGAGGTGATCTATTTCGAACCGGCGTTCGACAGCTATGCGCCGATCGTGCGCCTGCAGGGCGCCACGCCGGTGGCGATCAAACTGTCGCTGCAGGATTTTCGCGTCGACTGGGACGAAGTGGCCGCCGCCATCAACGGCAAAACGCGCATGATCATCGTCAACACGCCGCACAACCCGACCGGTGCGGTGTTTGACGCGCAGGATATCGACCGCCTGACCGCCCTGACCCGCGACACCGACATCGTGATCCTGTCCGACGAGGTCTACGAGCACGTGGTGTTCGACGGTGAAATTCACCACAGCATGGCGCGCTATCCGCAGCTGGCGGAACGCAGCGTGATCGTGTCGTCGTTCGGCAAAACCTACCACGTCACCGGCTGGCGCGTCGGCTATTGCCTGGCGCCGGCGGCGTTGATGGACGAGATCCGCAAGGTGCACCAGTTCATGGTGTTCTCCGCCGATACGCCGATGCAGCACGCCTTCGCCGCCGCGCTCGCCAACCCGCAGAGTTACCTGGGGCTGGCGGCGTTTTACCAACAAAAGCGCGATCTGCTGGCCAGCGCCCTGCAGGATTCGCGCTTTGAGCTGCTGCCCAGCCGCGGCAGCTTCTTCATGCTGGCCCGCTTTAGCGGCTTCAGTCACGAAAGCGACAATGATTTCGCCGTGCGCTTGATCCGCGAAGCGAAGGTGGCGACGATCCCGCTGTCGGCGTTCTACAGCGACGGCACCGATACCGGCCTTATTCGGCTGAGTTTTTCCAAAGATAACGAGACCCTGCAGGAAGGCGCGCGCCGCCTGAGCCAGGTGTAATTTTTTGTCCGACCATGGGAAAGGGGCACTGCCTATGAAAGCTTTGAAAACGCTGTTCGCCGCCGGATGCCTGCTGGCCGCCGGCTCTTCTCTGGCGGCGGAAAACAGCCTGCGCTTCGGTCTGGAAGCGCTGTATCCGCCGTTCGAATCCAAATCCGCCAGCGGCAAACTGGAAGGGTTCGACATTGAACTGGGCGATGCGGTGTGCGCCGCCGCGCAGTTGCAATGCAGCTGGGTGGAAACCTCGTTCGACAGCCTGATCCCGGCGCTGCAGGCGCGCAAGTTCGACGCCATCAACTCGGCGATGAACGTGACCGAACAGCGGCGCCAGGCGATCGCCTTTACCGACGCCATCTATCAGGTGCCGAACCGCCTGATCGCCAAGGCCGACAGCGGCCTGCTGCCGGACGCCAAAGCGCTGGCGGGCAAACACGTGGGCGTGCTGCAAGGCTCGATTCAGGAGATCTACGCCAAAACCCATTGGGCGCCGGCGGGCGTGGATGTGGTGTCTTACCAGGATCAGAATCAGGTGTATCTCGATCTGGCGGCCGGTCGGCTCGACGCCACGCTGGTGATGGCGCCGTCGGGGCAAAGCGGCTTCCTGTCGCAGCCGGACGGCAAGGGCTTCGCCTTCGTCGGCGAGGCGGTGCGCGACGACAAAATCCTCGGTGAAGGCATCGCCTTCGGCCTGCGTAAAGGGGATGAGGCGCTGAAGAAGAAACTGGATGCCGCCATCGCCAAAGTGAAACAGCAAGGCACGGTGGCGGCGCTGTCGAAGAAGTATTTCGGCGATATCGACGTGACGGTGAAGTGATGGACGGGGGCGGCACCGCCGCCCCCTGCCGCGTTTAGCGATCGAACACCGAGCTGTTCAGCGCGCGATCCTGCTGGTGGCGCTCCAGCGCCAATTCTATCAGGCGCGTGATCAGCGCCTGGTAGCTGACGCCGCTGGCGGCCCACAGCTTGGGATACATGCTGATGTTGGTGAAGCCCGGCAGCGTGTTGATCTCGTTGATTACCACCTGGTTGTCCGGCGTCAGGAACACATCCACCCGCGCCAGCCCGAAGCACTCCAGCGCGCGGAACGCCTTCAGCGCCACCTCGCGGATGTGGTCGCTCACTTCCGGCGCGATCGCCGCCGGCACCACCACCTGAGCGCCCTGCTCATTGATGTATTTGGTGTCGTAGGAGTAGAAGGCGTCGCTCAGCACGATCTCGCCGCATACGCTGGCCTGCGGATCGTCGTTGCCCAGCACCGCACACTCGATCTCGCGGCCGACGATCGCCGACTCCACCAGCACCTTGTGATCGAAACTGAAGGCCAGCGCCACCGCCGCGTCGAACTCGGCGCGGTTTTCCACCTTGCTGACCCCGACCGACGAGCCCTGGTTGGCCGGCTTGACGAACAGCGGCAGGCCGAGGCGCTCGCTCAGTTGCTCAAACGTGAACCCGGCGCGGTTGGCGCGCGTCAGGGTGACGAACGGCGCCACCGCCAGCCCGGCGTCGCGCAGCAGGCGCTTGGTCACGTCTTTATCCATGCTGACCGCCGAGCCGAGCACGCCGGCGCCGACGAACGGCATATTGGCCATGCGCAGCAGCCCCTGCAGCGAGCCGTCCTCCCCCAGCGTGCCGTGCACGATCGGGAAAATGACGTCGAGCTGGCCCAGCGCGCCGGCGCTGCCCGCTTCGATCAGCTGCTGTTTTTCCTGGCCCGGGATCAGCGCCACGTTCTTGTTCGAGCGGTTCAGCGCGATCAGCGCCGGATTCTCGGCGTTGAGCAGGTAATTGGAGGCGTCGTTGATGTGCCACTGCCCCTGTTTGTCGATCCCCAGCAGCGTGACGTCAAACTTCTCTTTGTCGATTGCATCCACAATGTTTTTGGCTGACTGCAGCGACACCTCATGCTCCGCCGATTTACCGCCAAAAATCACTCCAACACGTAGTTTAGTCACGCCTTAAATCCTTCTGAAAAATCATGGCAAAAAAGTCGTTCATCACAATAAACGCATTGCCTGGCGGCGGCAATCGTTGTTGCCAGAATCTTCTTACGCCACAGAATGCCACATCGCGACCATCCAAAACGTATACACTTCGTATATTGTTCATTTATGGAGACGCCGATGGGCATCGTAAAAATTTCGGACGCGCTGCATGACGATCTGCGCCTCGCCAGCCTGACCATGACGCGTTCGATCAACGCGCAGGCCGAGTACTGGATCAGGATCGGCATGCTGGCGGAGTTCCATCCGGAACTGACTTACCCGCAACTGGTAAAAAAAATGATGAAAGATAACGCGCTGACGCTGAAGGAGATTGTCGGGTGAAACAGATTGTGATTAAAACGCCGGAAGAGATTGCCAAAATGCGCCATTCCGGCGCTCTGCTGGCCAAAGTGTTTGCTATGCTCGATGAGGTCATCGTCGAAGGCATCTCCACCATGGAGATCAACGACCGCGCCGAGGCGTTTATCGTCGAAGAACTGAAGTCGCGCCCGGCCAGCAAGGGGCAGTATGATTTCCCCTATGTGCTCAACACCTCCGTAGACGACGTGGTGTGCCACGGGGTGCCGTCGGCCAGCAAGATCCTGCGTTCCGGCATGATTGTCAACGTGGATATCACGCTGGAAAACGGCGGCTATATCGCCGACTCCAGCAAGATGTACTGCATCGGCCAGGTGACGCCGCTGGCCAAACGGTTGGTGAACAACGTCTATGAATCGATGTGGCAGGGCATTCGCGCGGTCAAACCGGGCGCCACTCTGGGGGATATCGGCCACGCCATCCAGCGGCACGCCGAACAGGCCGGCTACAGCATCGTGCGGGAATATTGCGGCCACGGCATCGGCCGCGACATGCACGAAGAGCCGGCGGTGCTGCACTACGGCCAACCCGGCAGCGGCATGGCGCTGCAGGAAGGCATGGTGTTCACCATCGAGCCGATGATCAATCAGGGCGACCGCCGCATCAAGCAGAAGAAGGACGGCTGGACGGTGGTGACGCGCGACAAAAAACTGTCGGCGCAGTGGGAGCACACCGTGGCGGTCACCGCCGACGGCGTGGAGATCCTGACGCTGCGCGACGAAGAGCGCCGGGCCGGCTACGCCGAGCGCTACTAAACCCGCAAGCCATTAGCCCGCTAAGCTGATAGCTTAATAAGTTATTTAATTGATAACCTCTTAGCTTATTGCGCGGCACTCCGGCGCCGCGGTTAAGGCGACGGGGATGACAGGGAGACAGGCAGCATGCAGTCAGGCAATCAGACGTTTATCAATCAGCTCAAGGACATCGTCGGCGGCCCGCAGCTGTTGACCGGCGATCGCAACACCGAGCGTTATCGCAAGGGCTTCCGCTCCGGCGAAGGCCAGGCGTTGGCGGTGGTGTTTCCCACCAGCCTGCTGCAGCTGTGGCGCATTCTGCAGGCCTGCGTGGCCGCCGACAAAATCGTCATCATGCAGGCCGCCAACACCGGCCTGACCGAGGGCTCAACCCCCAGCGGCAACGACTATGATCGCGATATCGTCATCGTCAGCACCCTGCGCCTCGATCATATTCAGGTGCTGGACAACGGCAAGCAGGTGGTCGGCTTCCCCGGCAGCACCCTGCACCACCTCGAGAAATTGCTCAAACCCTACGGCCGTGAACCGCATTCGGTGATCGGCTCTTCCTGCATCGGCGCCTCGGTGATCGGCGGCGTGTGCAACAACTCCGGCGGCTCGCTGGTGAAACGCGGCCCGGCCTATACCGAAATGGCGCTGTACGCCCAGCTGGGGGAAGACGGCCAGCTGCGCCTGGTGAACCATCTGGGCATCCGGCTTGGCGACACGCCGGAAGAGATCCTCACCCGGCTGGAAAAAGGCGACTATCGCCCGGAGGACGTCGAATACGGTGAGCTGCGCGCCTCGGATAACGAATACGCCAGCCGGGTGCGCGACGTCGATGCCGACACCCCTTCCCGCTTCAACGCCGACAAACGCCGCCTGTACGAGGCCTCCGGCTGCGCCGGCAAGCTGGCAGTGTTCGCGGTGCGGCTTGACACCTTCGAGAAAGAGGGCAAAGAACAGGTGTTCTATATCGGCACCAACGACACCGCGGTGCTGACCGAACTGCGCCGCCACATGCTGAGCAAATTCGAAAACCTGCCGGTGGCCGGTGAATACATGCACCGCGATATCTTCGACATCGCCGAGGTGTACGGCAAAGACACCTTCATGATGATCGACAAGCTCGGCACCGATCAGATGCCGCGCTTCTTCACCCTGAAAGGCCGCATGGACGCCAGCCTCAACAAGCTGCCGCTGCTGCCGCACAACCTGACCGATCGGCTGATGCAGGGCCTGAGCCATCTGGCGCCGAGCCACCTGCCGAGGCGCATGAAGGAATACCGCGAACGTTTCGAACACCACCTGCTGCTGAAGATGGCCGGCCCCGGCGTAGACGAAGCGCAGCGCTACCTGACCGACTATTTCGCCCAGGCCGAAGGCGCCTTCTTCGCCTGCACGCCTGACGAAGGCAAAAAGGCCTTCCTGCACCGCTTCGCCGCCGCCGGCGCCGCGGTGCGCTACCACGCGGTGCACGCCGACAAGGTGGAGGATATTCTGGCGCTGGACATCGCCCTGCGCCGCAACGACACCGACTGGTTCGAAACGCTGCCGCCGGAAATCGACAGTCAGTTGGTGCATAAGCTGTATTACGGCCACTTTATGTGCCACGTCTTCCACCAGGACTACGTGGTGAAAAAAGGCGTGGACAGCCATGCACTGAAAGAAAAGATGCTCGAGATCCTCAACCGGCGCGGCGCCGAGTACCCGGCGGAGCATAATGTCGGCCACCTGTACCACGCCAAACCGGATCTGCAGGCGTTCTACCGCACCGCCGATCCGACCAACAGCTTCAACCCCGGCATCGGCAAAACCAGCAAACGCAAAGGCTGGGCCGAAGACCCCCGCTAAGAGCGCCCGATTGGCCTGCCGACGCGGGCCACCTCACCTTCCTGTTGACCTTCAATGGCCCATTCAGCGTTCCGCGCGCAGCAGCAAGGAGACGATGAACGCGCCCCCCAGCCCCGCCGTAATGATGCCGATGGGCAGCTCCTGATTGGGGATCAGGCTGCGGCTGAGCATGTCGCCGCCGGTCAGCAGCATCGCCCCCAGCAGGCCGCACATCGGCACGGACAAGCGGTGGCGCACGCCCACCAGGCGCCGGGCCAGATAAGGCACCATCAGCCCGACAAAACCGATCACGCCCGTCAGCGAAACGAGAAACGCCGTGGACAGTGCGCAGCACAGAAAGGTCTCGGTGCGCAGACGCGCGACGTTGACCCCCATCGAATGGGCGGTGTGCTCGCCCGCCAGCAGCGCGTCCAGCGCCCGCCAACGCAGCGCCGTAAACCCGGCCAGCAGCGCGAAACTCGCCAACGGAATGAACAGATTATCCCAACGCGCCAGCCCCAGCCCGCCCAGCGACCAGAACAACACCGAGCCGGCCGCCCGCTGATCGCCGGAAAACACCAGGTAGCTGGTGAGCGCGCTGAACAAAAACGAGACCGCCAGGCCGCAGACGATCAGCTGCTCGGCGCGCCTGACCCGGCTGACGCGAAACAGGATCATCACCGCCATCGCGGACAAAATGCCGCCGGCGAAAGCGGACAGCGGCAACGTCAGCGCGCCCAGCGCATCGCCGAAGCGCGTGATGACCAGCACCGCGCCGGCGGAGGCGCCGGAGGAGAGCCCAAACAGAAAAGGATCGGCCAGCTCATTGCGGGTGGTAGTCTGCAGTAACGCGCCGGTCATCGCCAGCCCGGCGCCGGTCAACGCCGCCAACAGGGCTCTGGGCACCCGCAGTTGCACAACGATGGTATCCAGCATGCCGGAGAGGGGCGCCGAACCGAGCCCTAACGCCGCCAACGCCTGCCGCCATGACAGCGCGACACTGCCCAGCTGCAGGCTCCAGATCATTAGCCCACACAATACCGACAGCGACAACGGCGCGAGCAGCATAAATCGCCGGGTCGGCGAGTTCATTCAGCCTCCGGCGCGTACAGCGCCCGCGCCAGCTTTTCCACCGCGCCGATGTTGGCCGGCCCCGGCGTCAGCTCCGCATACTGCAGTTTCAGATAACGGTGGTGCCGTACCGCGGGGGTCAATTTCATCAACGGGTGAGACTCGAGGAAGCGCCGCAGCGCATCGGCCCCCGAACCGGTCTGGTAATCCAGCAGAATAATGAAGTCGGGCTCGGCCGCCGCCACCGCCTCCCAGGACGCCGTCGTCCAGCTCGCCGGCAAATCGTCCATCACGTTGCGGCCGCCCGCCGCTTCGATGATCGCCGTCGGCATGGCGTAATTGCCGCTGGTAAAAGGCTTCTCCTCCCCCGAGTCATAGACGAACACCTTGAGCGGCGTCTGACCCGCCGGTCTGACTGGCAGCGCGGCCAACCGGCGCCGCCAGCCTTCAACCAACGCGGCGGCCTCTTGCGGCTTGCCGAAAATCTTGCCGAGCTTCAGCTCATCGTCATACAGCAGGTTCATATCGGCCTTCTGCGGCCGCCCGCCGGCCTGCACGCAGCTCTCGCTCAACACCAGCGTTTTGATGCCGAACGGGGCGAGCTTCTCCGGCGTGACGTCGCCGCCGATCTTCATGCCGTAATTCCAGCCGGCGAAGAAGAAATCCGGCTGCGCCGCCAGCAACGTTTCCAAAGCGGGATATTTCGGCGCCAGTTCGGGAATGGCGCCCATCGCCGCCTTGAAGTCGGGCGTCAGTTTGTACCAGCCGGTGATGCCGGTCAGCCCGACAATGCGATCCTGCAGATGGAGCGCAAAGGCCATCTCGGCCATGTTGATGTCGTTGATGACGGCGCGTTGAGGCGCCTGGTTGAAGGTGATCGGCGAACCGCAGCTGTCTACGGTGACGGGAAATTTTTCGGCCGCCGCCGCCCCACCGGCCAGCAGCAGGAGCAGGAGCAGGGGGAATACGCGTGTGTTCATATTTCTCTCTGGTTTATCAAGCGCAATGGGGAACGTCAAAAATACGCAGCGTTTTCCCGCTGACGGGGTGCGCCACCTTGAAACTGTTCATGCCGAACACCGGCAAAATCACCGGGGTCTGCAACACCGCCTCGGGCGTACCACAGGCTACCTGGCGGCTTTCGTTGAGCACCAGGATCCGATCGGCAAACGCCTCCGCCACGGGCAAATCGTGCAGCACCGCAATCACGGCGATATCTTTATTTTTCACTAACGACAGCAGCGCCGAGCGCCCGGGCGGATCGAGATGATTGGTCGGTTCATCCAGCAACAACAGCTCGGGAGACTGCGCCAACGCCCGGGCCAGTGCGGCGCGCTGGCGCTGGCCGCCCGAGAGCCGCCCCAACGGGTGGCGCCTGAGCGGCGCCAGCCCGGTTTCCCCGATGGCCTCGTCAACGATGCGCCTTCCCGTCGCAGAGCGTTCGCCATGCGGTAAACGGCCCAACGCCACGTAATCCTCAACCGACAGCCGCAAATCCGGCAGATCGTTTTGCGCCAGAAAGGCGATGCTTCTGGCGCGCTCCGCCGCCGGCCACGCGGACAAGGCGCGCCCTCGCCAGTAAATGCCGCCGCTGTCCGGCCGCGTTTCGCCGATCAGGGTGCGCAACAGGCTGGACTTGCCGCTGCCGTTGGGGCCGATCACCGCCAGCTTCTCACCGGCGCGGAGCGCGAAATGGATGTTGTCGAGTATCAATTCCCCGCCGTGGCCGGTCAGGCTAACTCCATCAACATGGAGGATGTCGTGAGCTGAATTCATCATGCATAAATTGTTATATTATAACATATCAGTGTTTTTACCACGATTGCTCGCCTTCTGCAAAAGCGAATCGCAAACTCTTCTGCCGCACGCGCTGCGTGAAGCAAGGCAGAGGGCAAGCCGCGCCCTGCGTCAAAACGGCGTGATTAAAGCAACATAGCACACCTTTTTATTAATGATAATGATTTTCATTATCATTAATATCTCTGTGATTTCCGATTGCACGCCCCGCTGAACTTGGTTATGTTTGAGGCGACTGGTTTCATTCACGGTTTTCAGGAACTCACATGACCTACCTGGCGCACAGCACAGATCCGACAAACGCGACCGTTCCGACCGTCGTTTTGCTGTGTGCTTCCTCCGCCCCACCCGCCGTTTCTTCTGTCGTTTCTGCGGTTGCCGCTTACCCGCCACGCCTTGTGGTTGTGCGTTAAGCCAAACCGACTTTTTACCTCCGGCTTAGTGATCTGTTGCGTTCATGCGTAGACCGCCGCGCGCGCCGGAGCCTGTAATTTTCACGACAGGTGAAATTGATATGCGATTACCTTCTCTCTGGGCCAATGCCGGCCTGGCTACGCTGTTCGTCCTGCTCTGGAGCAGCGGCGCGATCTTCTCCCGTTGGGGATTGGAGCACGCCTCCGCCTTCGCTTTTCTGTTCTTCCGCTGCGCCATCGCGCTGGCGGTGCTGTTGGCCATCGGCCTGTGCCGGCGCCAGTGCCTGCCCGCCCCCGGCACCCGCCGGCGCGTCGCGCTGATCGGCGTGTTGATGATCGGCAGCTATCAGATCTGCTATCTGCTGGCGTTGGAACAGGGCATTACGCCCGGCGTGCTGGCCACATTGCTCGGCGTACAGCCGATCCTCACCCAGTTCATCACCGAACGGCGCTGCACCGGGCTGCGCGCATTCGGGCTGGCGCTGGCGATGGCCGGGCTCACGCTGGTGGTGTACCAAAGCCTGATGGTGGCTCATTTCTCGCCGAGCGGCATGCTGTTCGCCTTTATCGCATTGGGGAGCATGACCGCCGGCACCCTGCTGCAAAAGGGCATGACGCAGCCGCCGCTGGCGGTCTTGCCGCTGCAGTATGCCATCGGGCTATTGATGTGTACGCTGGCGCTGCCGTTTGAGCCGCTGCGGGTCGACTGGCGGCCTGAGTTCGTGCTGCCGCTGCTGTGGATGGCGGTGGTGATCTCGGTGCTGGCGACGTTCTTGCTGTATCACCTGATCCAGCGCGGCAACCTGGTGCAGGTCACCAGCCTGTTCTATCTGATCCCGGCGGTGACCGCCCTGCTGGATTATCTGCTGCTCGGCCACGCGCTGGCAGCGCTGAGCCTGTTGGGGATGGCGGGCATCGTGCTCGGCGTGATGCTGGTTTTCCGCCGCGCATAAAAGCAAAAGCCCCCGCGCCGTTCCACCGGCGCGGGGGCGACAACAACAGCCGTTAACTCAGAATAACCAGGAACCGTACCCCCACAGCAGCACCGTCACCCCAAGCAGCAGCTCGAGCAACAGAATGCCGATAGCGAAGGTCGAGCTGGAGAAGATGAACCCTTCCTTACTGTCGATATTCAGGAAGTGCGGGATCCCCAGATTCAGCAGATAGCCCGAATAGCACAGGCCGATAATGCCGACAAACAGACACAGCCAGACGACCGGATAAAGCGCCACTACCCCGCTGAGGAACATCGGGGTCGCCACGTAGCCGGCGAACACCATGCAGCGGTGCAGGCTGGGGCGCGATTCATAACGCCGCGCCATCCAGTGAATGACTTTCCCCATGGCCGCTACGCCCGCCAGCATCAGCAGGTAGAACGCCACGGCGGTATAAAGCGCGGTAAACATGTCGAGCCTGATGGCATGTCCCTCGCCGGAGAGCCAGCCCAACTGGGTGGTGCCGATAAAGGCGCAGACCACCGGGATGGCTGCCAAGAGCAACACGTGATGGGTGTATAGGTGCGAGACGCTTTCATTCTCGCTTTTGATCTGTTCGAACTCGGCGCTGGGATGCGCCAGAAGTCCCCAAACATGACTGACCATGAGACACCTCCAATCTCGCCGTAGGCCGCGATCGGCGAACGAATTTCACACCTCTGACGGACTGCTACCCGTGCGAGGATTGCGGCCACGGGGCTCTCTCCCCTGTACTAATTATAGTCTTTCGGCGAAAAAACGTGCGGAAAGCGCAACGCCGCGGCGCTTTGTCTTATACTCCCACCATGAAAACCAGGCTGTGAGGAAGGTCATGTCATCCGTTATCACCACCCGCCAGGCGGGGATCGTCGACGTCGAAGCCGGGCGCAACGTTACCGTGATCGAACCCTGCAATCTGTACGGTTGTCGGCTCGGTGACGATGTCTTCGTCGGCCCGTTCGTCGAGATCCAGCGCCACGTCAGCATCGGCGCGCGCAGTAAAATTCAGTCGCACAGCTTTATCTGCGAATACGTCACCCTCGGCGAAGCGTGCTTTGTCGGCCATGGCGTCACCTTCGCCAACGATCTGTTCAAAGACGGCGCGCCCAATGCCGATCCGGCCAGCTGGGGGCGCACCTGCATCGGCGATCGGGTGTCCATCGGCTCCGGCGCCACGATCCTGGCGGTGGAGATCTGCAGCGACGCGGTGATCGGCGCCGGGGCGGTCGTGACCCGCGACATCACCCGCAAGGGGATCTACGCCGGCAACCCGGCGCGCCTGCTGCGGGAGCTGCCGTAATGATCCCGGCCATCCGCATCGTGGCCATTGAGGCGCTGCCCGATGATTACCTGACGCGCGGCGATTTCGGCTTTACCATCGCCTGTTACGCCCTGCCGCAGTTCGACAGCCCGGTCGACAGCTGGCCAACCCGCCCGGTGGCGCCGTTTCGCAAACGCTATCCCCTGGCGCCGTTCGCCAACGAAGACAGCGTGACCTTCCTGGCTTATCGCCAGGACGACGCCGTTGGCCACATCACGCTGAGCAAAAACTGGAACGGCTACACCCTGATCGACGAGATCGCCGTCAGCGCTGACGCGCGCCGCCAGGGCATCGCCGGGGCGCTGCTGGACTGCGCCAAACAGTGGGCGCGGCAGCAGGAAACCTCAGGTATGATGCTCGAAACGCAGAACAACAACCTGGCGGCCTGCCGCTGCTATCAGCATTACGGGTTTATTCTCGGCGGCATCGATCGCTTGCTGTACCGCGCCGAACCGGAGATCGCCGATCACGAAATCGCGCTGTTCTGGTATTTGCCGTTCAATAACGAAATCGGTTACTGATTTATCGGGCCTCATTGAGGTTATGTTTACTTTTTAACCCCTACCATCGGATGAGAACTGTTATCACTTACTCTGATAAGCCAGCGACACCCATGGAGGGCCGTATGAACAAGAACAAGGCTGTTTTACTGATGTTAGCTATCGCCATGAGCGGATGCGCCGAGCGCCCCACCCCGGCAACGCCGCCGACCGACGCCGCCGTTGCGCCGCCGAACCTGCAGCCGCAGATGGACGCCAGCACCCGCAGCAAGCTGCGTGAGATCCTCGCGCTGCGCGCCGGTTGGCCCGCCGCGCAGCCGCATGGCCGCACCGTCGATTTGATTTCGCGCGAATTCCTCGGCACGCCCTACCTCGCCAACCGCCTGATCGGCTCGCAGAGCACGCCCGAGCAGCTGGTGATCGACTTCCGCGGGCTGGATTGCTTCACCTACATCGATTATGTGGAAGCGCTCAGCACCGCCCGCAGCGAGGGCGAGTTCGTACAGCGGCTGATAGACATCCGCTACGTCGATGGCAAAATCGCCTTCCCGCAGCGCAAGCACTTCTTCACCGACTGGGCGCAGCGGCCGCACCAGGTGGCCGAAGACATCACCGCGCAGCTCAGCCCGCACGCCGTCAGCCTCGTGAAAACCCTCAACCAGAAGGCGGACGGCAGCAGCTACCTGCCCGGCTTGCCCGACGTACAGCGCAGCGTGACCTATATCCCCAGCGACAGCGTCGACGACAAGGTGCTGGCTCAACTGCGCACCGGCGATTACATCGGCATTTACACCAATCTCGCCGGGCTGGACGTGACCCACACCGGCATCTTCGTGATGACCGACAACGGCCCGGTGCTGCGCAACGCCTCATCGCGCAAAGCCAACATGCGGGTGGTCGATTCGCCCTTTATGGATTACGTGATGGCTACGCCGGGCATCGTCGTGCTGCGTTCGCTCAGCCGATAACTCCCCGCCGCATAACGGCTATAAGCTATAGCCGTTTATGCTGAACGAGCGTTTGACTTCATCGGCGGTTCAGGCTTAGCTGTAAGAACAAAAACCAACTGATTTTATTGTTCTTTTCAGGGAGACTTCGATGACCTTACGCTGGCGTATCACCCCTCTGGCGGCGGCCTTCGCCGCCGTATTGGCGCTACAGGGCTGCGATCAAAAAACCGACCAAAACCATATCAAAGTCGGCGTCATCAACGGCGCGGAACAGGACGTGGCGGAAGTCGCCAGGCAGGTGGCGAAAGAGAAATATGGGCTGGACGTCGAGCTGGTCGGCTTCAGCGGCTCGCTGTTGCCGAACGACGCCACCGACAAGGGCGAACTGGACGCCAACGTGTTCCAACACCGCCCATTCCTCGAACAGCAAAACAAAGATCACGGCTATAAGCTGGTGGCGGTCGGCAATACCTTCGTCTTCCCGATGGCCGGCTACTCCAAAAAGATAAAATCGCTGAAAGAGCTGCCGGACGGCGCGGTGATCGCCATCCCGCTCGATCCGACCAACCTGGGGCGCGCCCTGCTGCTGCTGGAAAAAACCGGGCTGATTAGCCTGAAGCCTGGTAAGGGGCTGCTGCCTACCGCCCTGGACATCAGCGCCAACCCGCATCGTTATCAGATCATGGAGCTGGAAGGCGCGCAGCTGCCGCACGTGCTGGACGATCCGAAAGTCACCGTCGCCGTCATCAGCACCACCTACATCAACCAGACCGGCCTGTCGCCGACCAAAGACGGCATCTTCATCGAGGATAAAGACTCACCGTACACCAACATCATCGTCACCCGCGAAGACAACAAGGACGCGCCGAACGTGCAGAACTTCATCAAGGCCTATGAGTCGGATGAAGTGGCCAAAGCCGCCGAAAAAATCTTCAACGGCGGCGCGGTGAAAGGCTGGTAAATTCGGCCACCATCAAGGCGGATTCTGCGTACGAATCCGCAATATTTCACTTTCATTCCCCGTTTCCTTAGCCACACCTTTCTCTAAAAGCAAAACGCCCGCATGCTCATTCCTCCATAACACGGATTGTTCACAACAAAGGAGTGTCTCGATGCCGATCAAATTTGCCCCCAAGGTCGGGGAAATTCTTGAGTGCAACTATGGCAACTATCCCCTATCAGTCTGCCAACCGCATGAAGCCGGCTTTTATGATGGCCACATTCCACCAGAAATGGTGAAGAACCGTTTAGTTGTTGTGTTAAACGGCAAAATTAACGGCAATGCCTGCATTATCGTACCGCTGTCGACCACCAGAGATTCGAACAAGATCGAACGGGGATTGCACATCGAAATTACGCGTGAACTCATCGAAGATATGAGATTCTTTCATCCGCAAACCCGCTGGGCAAAGGGCGATCTGGTGCAGCAAGTCAGCCGCCAACGGCTGAACAGAGCCCGTAAAGAGAGAGGCTTTCTTACCCAGTGTCTGTCGCGCGAGCTTGTTGCTGACATACAACGCGCCGTCATTAAGTCGATCAATGCCAAAAATATGCTGTTCTGACCAGTACGCTGTTGTTGACAAAACAGACAAATCAGGTGAAATTGTCGCCGTAGCCGATAAAGGCCCTTATGCTATACCCTCCCTTTCAGGGACCTGCGAAGCCCAGCCATCCAGCTGGGCTTTTGCCTATCAAGCGCCCACCGATTTTTAAAACGTCATCTTTTCTTCCCGCTCTTGACCCTTACGTGGCGTCAGGCTTTAGTATCCCGGCACGCACAAGGGAGGAGCTACATATGTTATTGAAAGTCGGCGAACTGGCGCGCCGTTCCGGCATTACCGTTCGCACACTGCATCACTACGACAGCATTGGCTTGCTGGTCCCTTCTGCGCGTTCCGACGCCGGTTATCGTTTATACAACCGGGCTGACATCACCCGCTTGCACCACATCCAGGCGCTGCGCCGGATGGGCGTTTCGCTGGCGGAAGTCGGGGCAATTCTGGCGCGTTCAGGGCTGGCGCTTCCGGCGGTGATTGAGCAGCAGATCGCCATGTTGGACCAGCAGTTGGCACAGATCGCCGCATTGCGCGGCCGGCTGCAATACATGCATGCCCAACTCTCCACCGGGCACGAACCAGAACTGAACGACTGGCTAACTACGTTGGAGTTAATGACCATGTACGATAAATACTTTACCGCCGATGAGCTGGCGCAACTGCCGTTCTACCAGGCCGATCCCGCCCGCAATCAGGAATGGGCTGCATTGGTGAGCAGCGTGGGACAACTGATGGCGGAAGGCGTCGAACCTCAGGCGCCACAGGCACAGGCGCTGGCGCGCCGCTGGATGCTGATGCTGGAGCGCGACACCGCCGGCAACCCGGCCTTTCTCACCCGGCTGAACGCCATGCACGCCGACGAACCGTCGATGCGCGAACAGACCGGCATTACACCGACGATGACGGACTACATCACCCGCGCCTTTGCCGAAACCAAGCTGGCTGTCTATCAAAAATACCTGTCGGCGGAAGAGTACGCCTATGTGCGTCAACACTATTTCACCCGCCTGCAGGAGTGGCCGGCTCTGATCGCTCAATTCCATCAAGCGATGAACGACGGCATACCGTCCGATTCGCCGGAGGCGGTGCGATTGGCGGCCAGTTGGCTGGCGCTGTTCCAATCCTATGCAGGCACCAACCCGGCGACGCAAATGAAGATCCGCGAAGCGATGGAACGGGAACCCTCGCTGACCGAGGGCACCTGGCTGACTCCGCCGCTTCTGGCCTATCTGCGCCAGGCCGTGACCCGGCTGATGCGCGGTTGACGACCCCATAGGGTTTTCTTATCTCACCATAAGAAAACCCGATTTACCCCGACGGCGAGCGGCGCGCATAATGGCGTTTATCCGCTGATTTTCAAGGTGAACAGACCCGCCATGACGCTCTCCGCTCCCGTACTCAGCCTCCTTGACGCCACACCGGACGATATGACCGCCGTGCAGCGTATTTACACCCACCACGTGCTGCACGGAGCCGCCTCGTTTGAAGAACAACCGCCGACGCGGGCGGAAATGCAGCTGCGGTTGGCCAAGGTGCAAGCAGCCGGGCTGCCCTGGCTGGTGGCGAAAAGCGAAGGCCGTATTGTGGGCTACTGCTATGCCACGCCGTATCGCCCCCGGCCGGCCTATCGCTTTACCGTGGAAGACTCGGTGTATATCGCCGAAGGGCAGCAGGGCAAAGGCGTCGGCAAGGCGCTGCTGAGCGCGCTGATCGCCCGCTGCGAGCAAGGTCCCTGGCGCCAGATGCTGGCGATCGTCGGCGATTCCGCCGCCAACCGCGGCTCGCTGGCGCTGCACCAGTCGCTCGGCTTTACCAGCGTCGGGACGTTAAAGGCCGTGGGATTCAAGCTGGGGGAATGGCGCGACACCCACATCATGCAGCGCGCGCTGGGCGCGGGCGACAATCAGCATCCTTGAAGGCATGGCGACGCACGATAAGGAGTTAGCGTCTATAGTGAAGAGTGATTTCATTGAGTTAGCGCCAATCGCGCGCCAGCTTTAACCGGTAAGGGAGAATCAAATGAAAATTATTCTGTGGATAGTCGCCATCATCTTTATCGTGGGTTTGTTGACGATTACCGGCGTTCTCAAACTGATCTTTTAATGCGCTTAATACGTCCCGCCCCTTCCGGGGCGAGACTTTTCATCATGCCTTGAAACGCGCGCGTACCGCCCCCAGCGCCGATACCACCGCCAGCACCACGCCGCCGGCCACCAGCCCGAACGCCACGTTCAGCAGGGCCGGAACCACACCCTGCAAAAGATGGCCAAACGTCGGCACCACGGTGGTGTACGAGGCCCAATCTTCGAACAGGTGATGCACCGGCGGCAAACCGTGGGTCAGAATACCGCCGCCGACCATAAACATGGCGACAGTGCCGACGATCGACAGCGTTTTCATCAGATAAGGCGCGGCGCGCACGATGCCGCTGCCGATGGCGCGCGCCAACGCGCTGCCTTTGCGGCTCAGATACAGCCCCAGATCGTCCAGCCTGACGATGCCGGCAACAATGCCGTACACGCCGAGCGTCATCACGACGGCGATGCCGCACAAGACGATCACCTGCTGGCTGAAGGTGGCGCCGGCGACCGTGCCCAGAGTGATGGCGATGATCTCGGCGGACAGCACAAAGTCGGTGCGTATCGCCCCTTTCACCTTGCGCTTCTCATAGGCTGCGGCATCCTCATTGGCGCCGGGCCCGTCCGATTTTTCCTCCTGCGCCGCCTTGCCGGGGCTCAGGCTGTGGAACACCTTTTCGAACCCTTCGTAGCACAGGTAGGCGCCGCCCACCATCAGCAGCGGCGTAATCGCCCAGGGCGCGAAGGCGCTGATCAAGAGCGCCAACGGCACCAGGATCGCCTTGTTGATCAACGAGCCTTTGGCGACGCTCCACACCACCGGCAGTTCACGGTCGGCTTTAACGCCGGTGACCTGCTGCGCGTTGAGCGCCAGATCGTCCCCCAGCACCCCGGCGGTTTTTTTTGCCGCCATCTTGCTCATTAAAGAGACGTCGTCCAACAACGAGGCGATGTCGTCGATAAGGGTAAGTAAGCTACTTCCTGCCAAAATGATTCATCCTTTTCATATTCACGGGCCATTCTATGTTTAGCATAGCGGTAAAGCGTCATAAAAGGATATGGGAGGATCTCGGAAAATGCCGGGCGGGCGTTAAGCCCCCTCGCCCGCCAGCCCCTCATCGGATCCGATAGCGGACACACGCGAGATATGTTGAAGGACAAGGCGATGGGCATCAAAGACGCACGATAAATGCGTGCTGCCTTCAAGCACATGCACGCTGCCATGCTGTTCGACGAAGCGCTGCATGGATTGCGCATTGAACAACTCATCCTGCGCTGCCGCCAGCAGCAAGGTCGGCAATCGCAGCGCCGCCAGCTGCTTCGCCGGGGCACGCGGCGTCAGCGCGTTAGCCATATTGACGCTGTATTGGCAGACAAAATCGGGGGCGGCGGCCAGCACGGGCGGGGGAAAATTCAGGCTGACCGCCCGAGATTGCCCGAACCATCGCCCACCGCTGAGCGCATTGGCCACAAAGGGCCATTGGCGCACCTGAGCAAAACGGGCCGCCGCCGTCAGATCGCGGGCTATCCCGGAAAATGGCCCCAGCTCCGGCGCCAGCATGATCAGGCTGTCCGCCTGCTGCTCGCCAGGATAACGGGTCAGGTAGTTGAGCAACATCCCGGCGCCGCTGGAATGGCCCAGCAGGTGCCTGCGCGCCAACGGAAAACGGCGGCGCATTTCCGCCAGGATGACATCGACATCGCGCCAAATACGCTCAGGCCGCTCAACCGTCCCCCGCTCTCCCGCGGAATCGCCGTGCCCGCGGATGTCCACCAGGCACACCGCGAGCGTTGGCTCGGCCGCCAGCTGGCGCGCAAGAATGTCATACCCGGCGGCGCTGTTAACCCCGCCGCCGTGATAAACCACCATCACGTCTTCACTCTCGGCAGCGTGCCGATACAGGCGATAGCTCAACCCCTCGACGCAACCGGGCGACATGTCCACATGCCCGCCCGGCCACTCGCCGTAAGACTTCGCTTGCTCAACATAGCGGTCAAAATCAATCAAAGCGCACCTTTCCATGATGTTGTCGGTATTTCCTACGGCAGAGAACCCTGCCGCCATGGCGATAAACATATGAAACAACAGCAGGCGCTACCATGCCTTTTGCACGCCGCGCGCTGAGTTCAGGGCAGATCGCCCGCCGGCACATTGAGCTGCCAGGAGAGGCCGAAACGATCGTTCAGCCAACCGAAACGGGCGCTGAAGCCGTAGTCATCGAGCGGCATCAGCACCTTGCCGCCCTCCGCCAGCCGGTGAAAGGCCTGTTCAAGCGCCTCTTCGTTAGGCAGGTTGATGAACAACGACACCGCCGGGGTAAAGCTGAAGTCATGGCTGATCGGGCTATCGGTAAACACCAGGTTCTGCCGATCAAAATCGATGGACGCATGCTTGATCAACCGCCGGCCGTCCGGCGTCGGATCGTAATGCTGCACCTGCATGAGCCGAAAACGCTCGAACACCTGGCTGTAAAGGTCGATCGCCCGCTGCGCCTCTCCCTGGAACATGACAAAGGTCGAAACCTGACTCATAACATCCCCTCCGACAATCGTTGTGGTATTAATGGAGGATAGCGGATTACCGTTGAAGCGGCGGAAAGGAGCAATCATGAGCATCATTCATCGCCTGGCGCAGCCGGACGATCTCAACGGCCTGTTAGCCTTGTATCGCGAGCTGCGCCCGCAGGACGCGCCGCTGCGCGCCGACGACGCGCGCCGTGCCCTGCAACGCCTGCTGGACGATCCGGCGATCCGCCTGGTGGTGGCGGCGGACGAGGAACAGCCGATCGCCACCTGCATGCTGGCGCTGATCCCGGGGCTGGCGCATCAGGCGCAGCCGTTCGGCGTCATCGAGCACGTGGTGACGGCGGAGCCCTATCGCGGCCACGGCGTGGCGCTCGCGATGGTCGAATACGCGCTGCAGCTGGCCTGGCGCAAGGGCTGTTATAAGGTGATGCTGCTGTCGGGACAGCAACGCACCGGCGCGCACCAGCTTTATCTCAAAGCGGGTTTCGACGGCGATCGCGAGCGGGGATTTGTCATCAGGCGGCCCGAGGGCCGATAGCGGCCTGCAGCAAAAGAGCAGGCCGCCAGGCGGGTTATTCGCTGTCGTTCTTCGCCAGACGGGCGTCTTTTTGGCGGCGATAGTCGCGGGCGGCGGCCGGGATCGGCGTCACCTTGCCGGTTTCAATCCAGCTGCGCAGCCGGTTGGCATCGGCGAAGTGAGTGTATTTGCCGAAGGCGTCCAGCACCACCAGCGACACCGAGCGGTTACCGATCATGGTGCGCATCGCCAGGCAGTGCCCCGCCTGGTTGGTGAAACCGGTCTTGGTCAGCTGAATGTTCCACTTCGGGTTGTACACCAGGTGGTTGGTGTTGCGGAACGGCAGCGTGTAGTTCGGATCCTTGAAGCTGGCCATGCGCTCGGTCGTGGTGCTGAGCTGGCCGATCAACGGATATTGCTTGGTGGCGATCAGCAGTTTGGTCAGATCGCGCGCCGTCGACACGTTATGAATAGAGAGCCCGGTCGGTTCCACGTAATGGGTGTTGGTCATACCCAGCGCCCTGGCCTTGGCGTTCATCGCTTTGATGAAGGCGTTGTACCCCCCCGGATAGTGGTGCGCCAGGCTGGCGGCCGCGCGGTTTTCCGACGACATCAGCGCCAGCAGCAGCATATCCTTGCGGCTGATTTCGCTGTTCAGCCGCACCCGTGAATACACCCCTTTCATCTCCGGCGTCTGGTGGATGTCCACCGACAGCATCTCGTCGAGCGGCAGGTGCGCGTCCAACGTGACCATGGCGGTCATCAGCTTGGTGATCGAGGCGATCGGCACCACTTCATCCGGGTTGCGCGCGTACATCACCTTATGGGTTTGCATATCGACGACCATCGCGCTGCCGGAGGCCAGCTCAGGCTGGGTGGCGTGCAGGGCGGCAGCGTTGTCGCTGGCCAGCGCGCGCGGCGCAAAGCCTGCGCCCGCCTGCAAAGCGAGCAGGGTCAGAACCAAAACACGTATTTTCACAGGCATTACTCTGAAATGGGGGCTTGAACTCAGCGAATTATATGTGAGGGTTCAGCGCTTGGCACTGGGATTATAGGGCGGATTTGTGACAAATTCTGTCGGCCGAAAATCGGCACAGCCCGCGGGCGCTCTGGGATGAACGCCCGCGTAGAAAAAGTTACAGCGCCGGCTGCCAGGCCGACTGCGGCAACAGGTACAACCCCGGCGTTTGCCGCGCCCCTGCGCCGACGATATGGCCGATGCCGGCCGCCATCACCGCCAGCGTGACGTCGAAGGCATTGAGGCTGTCGCCGTAGCCGGCGGTCAGGTTGAACATCGAACCGTTGGCCAGCAAATAGACCGTCTTCTCATTGAGTTGGTAAGCGTTCACATAAGGCATCGGCTCGTGGTGCGGCAGGCCCTTGAGGAAGCCGACGTCGATCTCTTCCGCCACGTGGCCGACGTTGAGGATAAACACGCCGTCCTGCGCCTGCTGCAGATGCTGCGCCGAGAGCACGTTTTTCGCGCCGGTCGCGGTGGCGATCACGTCCGCCTGCGCGACCCCGCTCGCCAGATCCACCACCTGCCAGCCGTCATAACGCGCCTGCAGCGCACGCGCCGGATCGATTTCCGCCACCATCACCTGGCCGCCGTAGGCCCTGGCCGCGGCCGCCGTTCCCTGCCCGACCAGGCCGTAGCCAATCACCAGCACGCGCTTTTCATGCAGCGTCAAATGGGTGGTCTGGAAGAAGGTGTGCCAGGCGGTCAGCCCAACCATATGCCGATTGTGCAGCCCTTCTTTCACCGGCAGATCGTCCCAGTTGAAGATCGGGTAGCGCGGCGCCACGCCGTTTAACCGATTGATGCCCGATCCGGTGGCCTCCAGCCCGGCGACGATCTGCGGGCCGTTCGGCGATTGGTGCAAACGGGTGGTCAAATCCGCTCCCATTTCGCACAGGTGGGTCGGCTGCCAGGCCAACGCGCGATCGAAAGATTCCGACCATTCGCCGGCGCTCATGTCACGCCAGGCATAGGCCTGCGCGCCCCGCCGTTCCAGCCAGGCCACCACGTCGTCCTGCACCGTAGTGGGATTGCAGGTGGTCAGGAAGATCGCTGCGCCCTTGTCCAGCAGGCCGGCCACCAGCGGCGCCATTTTCAGATCCAGGTGCATATTGCACGCCAGCCGCACCCCGTGCAGGTCCGGCAACGCCGTCACCGCCGCCCGGGTGCGCGGCATATGACGCGTCGCCCAGCTCAATTCGCTCTCAAAATCCTGATACATCCGTTGCTCCTCTGGTGCGCCCCGCCGCCAGGCGTGGCAAAAAAGTTATCCCGCGCGGCCGAGCCGGCGGATCGCCTGCGGCGACAGGCCAAATACGCGGATAAACGCCCGCCTCATGCGTTCCGGATCGCTGAACCCCACCGAACGGGCGATCGCTTCCAGCGGCTCGGCGCTCTCTTCGATGCGCACCCTGGCCGCCTCGACCCGCAATTGCTCGACCACCTTGGCCGGCGTCTGCCCGGTTTCAGCGCGGAACAGCCGACCGAACTGACGCTCGCTCAGGCAGGCGGCGTCGGCCAGATCCGCCACCGACAGCGGCTGGTGCAAATGTTCGCGCGCGTACGACAGCGCGGCGCGCATGCGATCCGACGACGGGTTCAGCGCCAGCAGCAGCGAATACTGCGACTGCCCGCCGGGGCGGCGGTGATAGACCACCAGCTGCCGCGCCACGGCCGCCGCCAGGGTGGCGCCCAGATCGTCCTCGATCAGCGCCAACGCCAGATCGATGCCGGCGCTGATGCCCGCCGAGGTCCAGATATCGCCGTCGCGGATGAAAATGCGGTTGCTGTCGACGCGGATACGCGGATAACTCTGCTGCAGCCGCGCCGCATGATACCAGTGAGTGGTGGCGCGTTTGCCGTCCAGCAGCCCGCAGGCCGCCAGAATAAACGCCCCGGTGCACACGCTGGCGATGCGCCGCGCTCGTCGGCTTTGGTTGGCCAGGAACGCCGCGAGCGCCTGTGACTGCGCCGCCATCACGTTGCCGCTGCCGCCGGCCACCACCAACGTATCAAAACGCTCGTCGCCGCACGGCTGCGTGGCGATTTCCACCCCGGCCGAGCTGGCGACCATACCGCCCTGCGGCGAGATCGCCACGCAGCGGTAGGCCGGCGGGTCAGTGAACTGGTTGACGTTATCGAACGCCGCCAGCGGGCCGGCAAAGTCCAGCAGGTTGAAACCGGGAAAAACCACAAAACCGATCGTTTTCATGATGGCGCTTTTTGAGGGTTATCTGTCATATCAGCCAAAAACAGGGCGGCTATTATGGCCCAGGTCCAACGATAAAAATGAGGCGAATGTCATGTCTGAACCACTCGTGATTGTATTTCCCATCTATCAAGGCGTCACCCAGCTCGATTTCACTGGCCCACTGCAGTTTCTGCGCCGCATGCCGGGCGCGGAAATCATCGTCGCTTCAGTAGACGGCGCGGATGTCGAGTCGGAAGGCTTGCACTTCACCCAGCTGCGCCCGCTGCCGGAGATCGCACGCTGCGATGTGCTGTGCGTGCCGGGCGGCAGCGGCTGCACCCAGGCGCTGCAGGATAAAGCATTCATGCAGCAAATCCGGCGGCTGGGCGCCGATGCCCGCTATCTGACTTCGGTATGCACCGGTTCGCTGATCCTGGCCGCCGCCGGCCTGCTGCCGGGCAAACGCGCCGCCTGCCACTGGTCGATGCGCGACAGCCTGAAGCTGTTCGGCGCCATACCCAGCGCTGCACGCGTAGAGCGTGACGGCAACGTGATCAGCGGCGGCGGCGTCACCGCCGGCATCGATTTCGCGCTGGCGCTGATCGCCGAACTGCACGGCGAAGACACCGCCCAAATGATCCAGCTCTATCTGGAATACGCCCCGGCGCCGCCGTTCGAGGGCGGCACGCCGGAATTGGCCCCGCCGCACATTTACGCCAGGGTACAGGCGCAGATGGCGGAGAGCCTTCAGCGGCGCAGAGCGTTGGTGGCCCAGATCGCCCAAGGTTAGCAATCGGGCGTATACTTGCCCTTATGCGTCAGCCACATAAGGAGTAAGGAATGACCGATTTGGCCCACTACATTACGGACTATGGCTACTGGGCGTTGTTTATCGGCTGCCTGGCGGAAGGGGAAACCATCACGCTGCTGGGCGGCATCGCCGCCCATGAAGGGCTGTTGCACTGGCCGTGGGTGATCGCAGTGGTGGCGCTGGGCGGCATGATGGGAGACCAACTGCTGTACTTCGCCGGCCGCCGGTTTGAAGGCCGCGTCATCTCGCGGCTCAAGGGACAGGAAAAGCGCATCGCGCGCGCCAGAAGGCTGATCGCCCGCCACCCGATGCTGTTCGTTATCGGGGTGCGTTTCATGTACGGTTTCCGCATCATCGGCCCGGTGTTGATCGGCGCCAGCCGCCTGCCGCCGTCGCGCTTCGTGCCGCTCAATATCCTCGGCGCCATTTTATGGGCGACGATCTTCGTCATGCTCGGTTATTTTGGCGGCCAGGCGATCGAACGCTTCGTTACCGGCTTCGACAAAAAGCTCTCCAGCCTGCTGTTTGTCGCGCTGGCGATCGCCGCCATTCTGCTGGTGCGCTTCTGGTGGCGCAAACGCCACGCGGAGTGAGCAAACGCAGCGGGCGTCAGCTTTCCTGCGGCGCCGCGCGCATCAGCTCGACCAGCTCGCGCGCCGCTTTGTCCAACGGGCGGTTCTTCAGCCAGATCAAATGCATCGGCAAGCGCAGCTCGTTCTTGGTGTTTTTGAATTTCAGCCGCACCAGACGCCCCTGCGCCAGCAGCGGCTCGGCCAGCGACAGCGGGAAGTTGCCCCAGCCCAGGCCCGCCTCCACCATGTTCAGCGCCATCGGCAGGCTGTCGGTGCGCCAGTACGCCTCCGCCACCTGCGGACGCAGATCGCCGATCGGCAGATCGCGGCTGGCCACCATGATCTGCCGCACGTTGACCAGATCCTCGAGAAACAGCTCACCCGCCGCGCCGTCCAGCGCCGGGTGCTGCGGCGACAGCATCGCCACCAGCGACTCCGCGCCGACGAAGTGGAACTGCTCCGCGCTATTGATGTTCAGCCCGCCGAACGCCAGACAAACACCGATGCGCCCCTCGTGCAGCATGTGCAGCACGTCGTCCTGCGGCGCGCTGAGCACTTCAATGTTCAGCAGCGGATAACGCTGCGACAGCGTTTTCACCGCCGCCAGCAGGCCGGCGCCGTTGATATCCGACGCCACGCCGATCGAAAGCCGACTCTCCAGCCCCTGGGACAGTTCGATGGCGTGCACCTGCAGCTGCTTGAGCTGCCCGGCGATCAGGCGGGCGTGCGGCGCCAGAGCCAGCGCCAGCGCGGTCGGCGTCGGTTCACGGTGAGAACGGTCGAACAAGGCGAAACCGAGCTCCGCCTCCATGTTGGCGATGGCCATGCTGACGGCGGAGGGTACGCGCCGCAGCGCGCGGGCGGCGGCGGAAAACGAGCCGCGATCGAGCACCGCCAAAAACAGTTCGATATTGTCGCTGGAGAAATTCATTGTTTTATCTGTCAGTAAAACTGACAACTCCTGACTTTTTCTATCAATGTGATTGACGTTATCTTAGCCGCCGTCGCCACAGAGGCAACTAAAAACAGATCGGGAGAAAACGATGCAAGGCGTCAAACGCAAACTGGTGTATGTCACCGCTTATGAAATCATCGGCATGGCGATCTCGGCGCTGGGGTTGGCGCTGCTGTCGGGCCATGCGCCGAGCAGCACCGGGCCGCTGGCGGTGGTGATCACCACCATCGCGGTCAGCTGGAACTTTATTTACAACTATTTATTCGAGTGGTGGGAAAGCCGCCAGGCGTCGCGCACCCGCACGCTCAAACGCCGCATTTTGCACGCCGTCGGCTTTCAGCTGACGCTGGTGGTGTATCTGATCCCGCTGATCGCCTGGTGGATGGGCATCACGCTGTGGCAGGCGCTGCTGCTGGATATGGCGCTGATCGTCATCATTCCTTGCTACACCTTCCTGTTTAACTGGGCGTTCGACAAGCTGTTCGGTCTGCCCGCATCGGCCCTGCCGGCCGGTGAATCCGCCTAAGACTCGTTACGCGCCAACCGACCCGTTGCTTATCCCATTTTCTGCGCGGGTCACCATTTCCTTCCCCTTATTTCTCGCCGCGAAATATAAGAACAACACCCTGTAATTTGCACGGTAATTATTATTTTGTGATTTTAATCACTTTTTATTCCTCGATATTTCCGTCTTGATAAAACATCACATCTTTTTGAATAATATATCCTTTTATATTTGGATTAAAAAATAAACACACTTGTTCACGTTTTATGCGCAGTATTTTTTGCCACCATTACGGAGAAAAGGTAGCATGCTTCGCCGTTATTTTAGTGATGGCTGTATACACAATAAACAGCGGAATGATGCCACGACCTCATTCTCAAGACGATTGGTCATAGCAATCGTTTGCTCTCATTAAGAGCAGGGTTAACATAGACAGGTAAACAGGACGGATAATGCACTCACAAAAAAAGTCGGCGGATGACAAACACGCCGCCAGAAGACGCTGGCTAGACTCTCATGAATCCGGTTATCACAAAAGCATGGGCAACCGGCAAATCCAAATGATCGCCATCGGCGGCTCCATCGGCACCGGCTTGTTCCTCGGTACCGGCGGCCGTCTCGAACTGGCCGGGCCGGCGCTGGCGCTGGTCTATCTGGTGTGCGGGATCTTCTCTTTCTTCATCCTGCGCGCGCTGGGCGAACTGGTGCTGCATCGCCCTTCCAGCGGCAGCTTCGTTTCTTACGCCCGCGAATTCCTCGGCGAAAAAGCCTCTTACGTCGCCGGTTGGATGTATTTCCTCAACTGGGCGATGACCGGCATCGTCGACATCACCGCCGTGGCGCTGTACATGCACTACTGGGGCACCTTCGCCGACGTGCCGCAGTGGCTGTTCGCCCTCGGCGCGCTCGGTATCGTCGCCACCATGAACATGATCGGCGTGAAGTGGTTCGCCGAGATGGAGTTCTGGTTCGCGCTGATCAAGGTCGCCGCCATCGCGCTGTTCCTGATTGTCGGCGTCGTCTTCCTCGGCACCGGCACCCCGGTCGCCGGCCACACCACCGGCATGCACCTGATCACCGAAAACGGCGGCATGTTCCCGCACGGCCTGCTGCCGGCACTGGTGCTGGTGCAAGGGGTGATCTTCGCCTTCGCCGGCATCGAGCTTATCGGCACCGCCGCCGGCGAGTGTAAAGATCCGGCCAAAATGATGCCTAAAGCGATCAACAGCGTGATCTGGCGTATCGGCCTGTTCTACGTCGGCTCCGTGGTGCTGCTGGTGCTGCTGCTGCCGTGGAACGCCTATCAGGCCGGCCAAAGCCCGTTCGTCACCTTCTTCAGCAAGCTGGGCGTGCCTTACATCGGCACCATCATGAACATCGTGGTGTTGACCGCCGCGCTGTCCAGCCTCAACTCCGGCCTCTACTCCACCGGCCGCATCCTGCGTTCACTGGCGATGGGCGGCTCCGCGCCGAAGCTGATGGCCAAAATGAGCAGCCAGCAGGTGCCTTACGCCGGCATCCTGGTCACCTGCGGCATCTATGTGATCGGCGTGGTGCTCAACTACCTGGTGCCGGCGCAGGTGTTCGAGATCGTGCTGAACATCGCCTCGCTGGGCATCATCGCCTCCTGGGCGTTTATCATCGTTTGCCAGATGCGCCTGCGCAAAGCCGTGCGCGAAGGCCGCGCGCAGCCGGTGTCGTTCAGAATGCCGGGCGCGCCGTTCACTTCGTGGCTGACGCTGGCGTTCCTGCTGATCGTGGTGGTAATGATGGCCTTCGACTACCCGAACGGCACCTGGACCATCGCCACCATTCCGGTGTTGGCGGTGCTGCTGACGCTGGGCTGGTTCGGCCTGCGCAAACGCGCGCAGGAAGTGAAGCTGGAACAGCAGGCTCACGAAGAGCAGAACCCGCACTGAATCGACAAACCGCCCTCCGGGGCGGTTTTTTTTATCCGCTATAACCGCCCGTAGAACGTCATTCTGGCGCTTTCCGACAGCATCACGTCCGGCTGCGCATTGTAGGCCAACACCACCAGCATGCGCGTGGTGTCGCCTTCGGTCGGCGTCACCCGGTGCATGGCGTTGCGCCCGCGAAACAGCACCAAATCCCCCTCCTCCATCGCCAGCCGTTTGACCGCCCGCTCGCCGTCCAGCACCTGCGTGACCCCGGCATAGTTCATCTCGCCGCGATCGGCGTCGCGCAGGTTCTCCACGTATTCGAAGCGCCCGCCCGCCTGCGGTTTCTGGATCAAGAGCGTGATGGCGAACGAGGAGTTGTCAAAATGCCAGCCCAGCTCCTGACCGGTATGGGCGTAATGCAGATTGATCGACGACAGCCGATCGGCGTAGGGGTAGAGCTGCGCCTCGCCCAGCACCGCACACAGGAACGCGCGAAACGCCGGGGCGTCGTACAGCGCGCGCAGCGGCGACTGCGGTGGAATATCCTCGTCGGTAATGCACCCCTTGGACGACACCATCAGCCGGTTGCGCGCATGGTCGGCCGGCAGCGCGTCGTCCTGCGGCCGTAGATACACGTTGTGTTTGCTGGTGGCGTAAAACGCCGCATAGTGCTGTTCAGCACCCTCCAGCCGCACCGTCGCCAGCGCGGCTTCACGCAGAAATCCCGGCAGCACCAGCGCGCCGGCGCGCGCCAGCGTTTGTCGGCAGCGGGCGCGGAACGCGGCGTCATCGATGGGATGGGCGGACAGATCGATAATATCGGCAAGTGGCGGCATGACGTTCCCCTCGTGTGCGAAAGCCGGATGCCTCTCACTGTAGCGAATGCCGCATTGCCGCCATAACAAAAATACGTTATGGATAAGCTAACGAATTCTTAGCGATAAGCCCTGCTCATGCACTCACCGTCCCGTGCGCGCTTGCCCAAGCTGAGCGCCATTCTGGCGTTCGAAACCGCCGCTCGCACCGGCAGCCTGGCCCGTGCGGCGGATGCGCTGGCGCTGACCGCCGCCGCCGTCAGCCAGCAGATCCGCCAGCTCGAACAACATCTGGGCATCACGCTGTTCATTCGTGCCAAAAGCGGCGTCACGCTGACCGAACAGGGCGCGGACTACCTGGCCTACGTGCAGGAGGCGTTTGAAACGCTGCGCGTGGCGCAGCAACACGTCGAACGCCAGCGCGGCAAACAGGCGCTGACGGTGTTCGCCCTGCCGGCGTTGGCCTCCAAGTGGCTGAACCCGGCGCTGGGCGACTGGCTGGCGCAGTGCCCCGACGGCGATCTGCGGCTGCACGCGACCCATGCGGCGGTCGATTTCGCCCATTCGGCGGCGGATTTCGCCCTGTGCTTCGGCGATCAGGATTATCCGCTGCTGGAAAAGGTGCAGCTGTTTCAGGATCGGGTGCAGCCGGTATGCAGCCCGGCGCTGCGCGATCGCGGCGACTGGACGCAGCTGCCGCTGATCCACGTCGACTGGGGCAAGGAGAGCCAGTTTCTGCCGGGCTGGCACGAGTGGTTCACCGCCGCCGATCGGTCGCCGCCGCCGCGGCGCGGGCTGACCTATAACCTGACCTCGCTGGCCATCGACGCCGCCGTACAAGGGCGCGGGGTGCTGCTCGGCCAGCGGCGGCTGATCGCCCGTGAACTGGCGGAGGGCCGGCTGGTCACCCTGGCCGAACCGGCGCTGCCGCTCAGCAAACCCTACTACGTGGTTTACCCGCCGCGCACGCTGGAAAAACCCGGCGCAGCGGCGTTTCTCCGCTGGCTGCAGGCGCTGGCTCAGCACGCGGTATAACCGCCGTCGATGCTGTAAAACGCGCCGGTGGTGAAACTGCTGTCGTCCGAAAGCAGGAAGGCCACCGTTTTCGCCACCTCTTCCCGCGTCGCCATCCTCCCCATCGGGTGCGAAGCGGCCATCTGCGCCCGCGCCGACGCCGGCAGTTCCCCCATCGCCGGCGTATCTACATAACCCGGCCCGACGGCGTTGACGCGCACGCCGCGCGTAGCGAATTCCAGCGCCGCCGAGCGCGTCAGGCCCAGCACGCCATGCTTGGCGGCGGTATAGGGCGCAATCCCGGCAATGCCCACCACGCCGTTGGCGGAAGAGAGGTTCACCACCGCCCCCCCGCCGCCGGCGACGATCGCCGGCAGGCCGTACTTCATGCCGAAAAACGTGCCGCTCAGGCAGGTGGCGATCACCTCATGCCAATCTTCGACCGCGTACCGATCGATATCCACCTCGTGCGGGCCGGTGATCCCGGCGTTGTTGACCAGCAGATGCAGCGCGCCGCAGCGCCGCACGATCTCTTCAATACCCTGCTGCACCGACTGCGCGTCGCGCACGTCCATCCGCAACATCATCACCCGCCGGCCGTCGGGATCGAGCCGCGCGGCGGCGGCGGTGAGAGGCGCTGTGTGGCGGCCGGTCATCACCACCGTGGCTCCGCGCCGAAACAGCTCGGCGGCGATCGCTTCGCCAATGCCGGTGGACGCGCCGGTCACCAGCGCCACCCGATGTTTGAAATCTTGCATAGCCGTTCTCCTGCAAAGTTGAGTTCAAGGGGAACAGGCTAGCGCCGGCAAGTGACAGTTTGCGGCAGCAGTGATGCCCAACGCGGCGAGGAATAAAAGGAGTAATGCTTATCAATATTTTATCTATACGATGGAGGTAAATTGTATAACCATTTTATTTTCATCATTAAATGTGTAAGGCGCACCCACTCTGACGCCAAAACTCATTATAACTTTTTATATATTAGTTAGATTAAACCCCTATTTTCCCCGCTGTCACAAAACTGTCATAGATAAATGCATCTTAACTTTTCGGAGCATTTATCATGGCAAAGACTCGCATTATCGCTACCATCGGCCCCGCCTCTCGCCACATCAACACGTTGGCAGCGCTGGAAAAAGCCGGCATGTCCGTCGCCCGATTGAACGGTTCGCACAACACGCTCGACTGGCATGCGGAAACCATCGCCCTGCTGCGTAAAACGTTGCCGGATACGCCGGTGCTGTTGGACATTCCCGGTAGAAAAATCCGCACATTGCAACTGAAACACGAACCCTCATTCACTAAAGGGCAAACGCTGATCCTCACGACCGATACCTCGCATAACGGGGAGGAAAAAGTCCCGGTGGGGTACGGCCGGTTGCATGAACGGCTGACGGTGGGCGATAAGGTTTTCGCCGATGATGGCACCCTCTCGTTTCAGGTCGTTAACATCGTCGATCGGGACATCCACCTGCGGGCCGACATGGACGGCCAACTGAAAAGCCGCAAAGGCATCAATGTGCCTGGCATCGATCTCGGGCAGGCGCTGATAACGGAGAAAGATCGCGACATGATCGCCTTCGCCAAAGCGCATCAAGTGGACTACATCGGCATAAGCTTCGTCGAAAGCGCGGCACACATCAACGCGATCAGAACGCTGATCGGAGGCGATACGCCCCGCATCGTGGCGAAAGTGGAAAACAGCGGCGGCATAGAGCATCTGGAGGAAGTCATCGCCGCCGCCGACGTTATCATGATCGATCGCGGCGATCTGGCGGTGGAAACCTCGATCGACCGCGTTTCTCTCTACCAAAAACAGATCCTCCGAGCCGCCTCCCATGCGGGCAAACCCACCATCGTGGCGACGGAATTGCTGCACAGCATGATAGAGAACCCGCTGCCAACCAAAGCGGAGGTCAGCGACATCACCAACGCGGTGCTGGATGGCGCCGCGGCGGTGATGCTCTCCGGTGAAACCGCCGTAGGCCGCTATCCTCTGGAGGCCGTTGCCCGTATCGCCAGCGTAGCCCATCAGGCGGAACAGTATTTAGCGCATGCGCCCCACTCATCCCCCCCTGCGCAGGTTGACGATATTCGACAGGCTGTCGGCGCCCTTATCCGCGCCTTGCCGATCTCCCGGGTGGTGGTGTTTTCTCGCACAGGTTACAGCGTGCGCATCGCCGCCATGGCCAACATCGGCCTCCCGATCGTCGCATTCGGCAACGATGCGGCGACGGTGCGCAGCTGGAATATGCTGCCAGGCATCACCGGCCTGACATTGCCTCGGATCGATCTGACACAGCCGGAAACCGAACGTTTGGCTCTGAATGTCCTGTCAGACAATGGATTGATAAATCGGCACGATGTTTTGCTGCTGGTCAGCGCCCAGCAAGACAATCAGCATATCAGCGGGAATATCTTGCGCACGCTCAGCGCCGATGCCTACCTGCAATCTGACGCGGCGCGGGAACCTCACCGGAAAGAAGAGGTGGCCTGATGGTTAATCATGCGTTGTTCTATCTGGTGATTGCGCTATTTGCCGTGATCCAATCGGTTTTCGGCATGGGCATCTTGGTGTTCGGTACACCGACGCTATTAATGCTGGGCGTTGATTTCTCCTCCGTACTTGGGCTACTGCTGCCGTCGTCGGTGCTGATCTCTCTGACGCAGACGCTTGGCGCCCGACGAATTGCTTTTCCCGCTCGCGAAAAGGTCAATATGCTGATTTGCGCCATTTTCGTCATTCTGGCGCTGAGCCTGGTCTTGCATTCGACGCTGAAGATGAATGTCGATCTGCTGGTGGGCGCCATCCTGCTGTTTTCCGCCTTGATGCGCTTTCGTCTGCCACTGCAGGAAACCGTGAAGCATTATCTCGGCAAACATCAGCGCGCTTATGTCGCAGTCATGGGCCTGATACATGGCGTCACCAACATGGGTGGCGCCTTGCTGGCACTCTACGCTACCGCCAGCCATCGCGAGAAACTGGAGATAAGAACCACCGTCTCCCGTTACTACCTGATGTTCGGTTTAATCCAATTGGCCACGCTGGCCTGCATTAAATGGCAAGCCCTGAACCTCGACGGTTTCGCCGCGGCACCGCTGGCTCTGCTGGTGTATCTGGTCGTCGGCAATCTGCTGTTCAAGAGGGCCAGCGCTCCCGTTTATGAAAAAATGGTAACCGGCTTTATTGCCTTCTATGGCGTGGCCGTTCTCACTAAAGGCTATTTATAGGCTCCCCATGACGACGACTCTCTTTTCTCTGATCCCGGTGATATTTTTAATCGCCATGGGATTCACTCTGCGGCACAAAAACCTGATCGATCGGGCTTTCTGGCTGCCCTGCGAGAAGTTGAACTACTTTTATCTCTTCCCGGCGCTGATGTTTATTCAGGTCGGCAAAGCCGACCTGAGCCAGTTTCCGGTACGGCCGATCGCCCTGTCGGTCCTGGGAGCCGTGTTGATCGGCGCCTTGTCGTTGTACCTCTGGCGAATCTGGCTAAAACAGCCCGGGCCGGTTTTCTCTTCCGTCATACAGGGCGCTCTGCGCCCCAATACCTACATCGGGGTTGCCGCAGCAGCGGCGACTTTCGGCCACACCGGCCTGACGGTGACCTCAATCAGCATCGCCGTCGCCATCCCGCTGTTGAACGTGGCCTCGATTGTCATACTGATGCATTACGGCCAGGGCTCCCGCCCCGGCGGCAGACAGATCGCCAAAGCGCTGGGGAAAAACCCAGTGATCCTTTCGGTCTTGGCCGGTCTGGCCTTCAATGCCAGCGGCTGGTCGCTCGGCACGGCGCTGGAGAACATTCTCACCATTCTCGGCGGCGCCTCTCTGCCGTTGGGGTTGCTGGCGGTCGGCGCGGGGCTGGATATCAAGGCGGCGCGTACGGCACAGGGCCCCGTACTGCAATCGACCTTCGTCAAGTTACTGCTGGTACCGCTGTTGACGCTGGGAATCGGCATCACCCTGGGCATCTCCGGCCCGGTGCTGGCGACTATCGTCCTGTTTAACGCCTTACCCTGTACACCTTCCGCCTACATCATGGCGAAACTGCTGGGCGGCGATCATCGCTTGTCGGCCGGTATCATCACGATCCAAACGTTGCTGGCGGCGGTCACCATTCCTGTTATTTTGCTGTTGACCCAGTTTTCAGCTCATCCAGCTTAAGATGGGCCTCATACTTCCGCCACAACGCGTCGAACCAGCCGTCGTCTCCATGACGATCGTTGATGCGCTCGACCGCTTCCGCACACTGTCGGCGGGCCAAGGCCAACAGGCCGGCCTCGCCCGCCGATAAAACAGCCAATAAGCGCGCCATTTCCACCAGATAGTGACGGGCAAAGGAGACATCGTAATCGGTAATGTTTTTGCTGTTGTCAATCAAGTCGCACAGTTTGATGGTCTGCGCTTCCGCACAGGCCTGCGCGCTGTGCCGCAGATTGGCATTTTTACGGTGCAGACGCTCACCGCCGTAGCTGCGAGGCTGCACGTCGGTCAACATTTCCACATAACGCTCGACCGTCGGACCGAATTCTCGCCGGATATCCGCCAGGGTCACCGCCGTATCTTCTACCGTATCATGCAGCCAGGCAGCGGCGACCATTTCTGGCGTCGGCTTAGCCCGCTGCAGCAAATCCACCACCGCCGCGGGGTGCACGATATACGGCTCCCCGGTGAACTTGCGCCGCTGATTGCAGGCATGGTGAGCGTCATTGGCAAATCGCTGCGCTTTCAAGGTTAAATCCATACTTTCTCCTTATCCATATCGATTCAGTCTAACGGCAGCCATGCTGACATCTGAGTCGATTTGGTTATGAGTTATGCCGACAACGCAGCACGTAATGCGCTCACAAACGCCGCAAAGCCCGCTATTTTATGCCTACTTTTTCTCATGCGAGACACCCTGTGGATACCCAACGCTACCTGCAGCATATCGGCTTTGCCGGCACCGCCCGCCCTGACCTCCCCACGTTGCAACAGCTGCACCATCGCCACATGCTGAGCGTCCCGTTCGAGAACCTGAGCATTATTTATCATCAGGGTATTCAGCTGGCGCCCGAAGCGCTGTTCAGCAAGGTGGTCGAGCGTAACCGCGGCGGTTTCTGTTATGAGCTGAACACGCTGTTCGCCCTGCTGTTGCGGGAGATCGGTTTCAAGGTGAGCTTTATCTCCGGCGAGATCCGCGCGCGCGACGGCCATTTCGGCCCGCCCTACGACCATCTGGCGCTGCGGGTGGATCTGGCGGGGCAGGCCTGGCTGGTGGATGTCGGTTTCGGCGATTCCTTCCTGACGCCGCTGAAGATCGTCGTCGCCGAGCCGCAACCGCAGGCCAGCGGCACTTTCCACCTGGAACGGGAAGGCGACTATTACCTGCTGGAGCGCCGCAACGGCGACCAACGCTCACATGCCAAGACCCTGTATCGCTTTACCGTTCAGCCGCGCGAGTTGCCTGAGTTCGACGAGATGTGCCGATTCCACAGCACCTCGCCGCAGTCGCACTTCACCCAGCGCCTGGTGTGTTCACGGCCGACGGAGCACGGCCGGGTGACCCTCAGCGACATGAAGCTGATCGTGACCGAAGATCACCAGCGCCACGAAACGACGTTGCATTCGGAAGAGGAACGGCGCGCCGTACTGTGGCAGCATTTCGCCATCGATTTGGAGCGTTGACGGCGCCGGCGGTGCCCTTTTATTGCGATTCTGTTACACCGATTGCATAACCGCGCTTGGCTGATTGCCAGCACCGCGGCGGCAGGCATCATAGGGCCATGATTCGGCAACAGAGTGCGAAAAATGATCCGTGTGATACTGGTGGATGACCATGTGGTGGTGCGCTCCGGCTTTGCGCAATTGCTCAGCCTCGAGGACGATCTCGACGTGGTGGGGCAATACAGCAGCGCGGCGGCGGCCTGGCCGGCATTGCTGCGCGACGACGTCAGCGTCGCGGTGATGGACATCGCCATGCCGGATGAAAACGGCCTGAGCCTGTTGAAACGCCTGCGGGCGCAGAAGCCGCAGTTTCGCGCGATCATCCTCAGTATCTATGATACCCCGACCTTCGTGCAGAGCGCGCTGGATGCCGGCGCCAGCGGCTATCTGACCAAACGCTGCGGGCCGGAAGAACTGGTGCAGGCGGTGCGCTCCGTCGATATGGGCGGCCATTACCTGTGCGCCGACGCGCTGCGGGCGCTGCGCGGCGGCGAGCAGCCGGCCACGGCGCTGGAGGCGTTGACCCCGCGCGAGCGCGAGATCTTCGATCTGCTGGTCAAAGGCGACAGCGTAAAGGAGATCGCTTTCAAGCTCGATCTCAGCCATAAAACGGTGCACGTGCATCGCGCCAACGTCCTGGGCAAGCTGCAGTGCAGCAGCACCATTGAACTGGTGCATTTCGCCCTCGACCATCAGCTGCTGGCGGGGCATTGATGTCGCCCCGCTTCCGGCCCTGGGTTATCTCGCTGTTTATCCTGTTGGCCTGGGGCAGCGGTTGGCTGATGCTGTGGACGCTCGGTTTCTACCTGACCCACAACGGCAATCAGGCGGCGCTGTTTCTGCCTCACGGCGTCTATCTCGCGCTGCTGATCCTGCTGGCGCGCCGCTATTGGCCCGCCCTGATAATACCGCCGGTGCTGCTGCTGTTCTGGCTGCACGGCGAACGCCTGCTGAGCGGCTACAGCCTGCTGGCCGCGCCGTTCATCACCCTGCTCCCGGCCGCGCTCGCACAGCGATTCTGGCGCCGTTTTCCACTCTACTGGCAGCGGCTGACGCTGCTGCTGGCCGCAGTGACCGCCGCCTCGCTGCTCAATACCGCCCTGCTTGCGCCTTTCGCGCACAGCCCGGCGATGCTGCTCGGCCTGGCGTCATTTACCGGCGGCGTCTTGCTGACCCCGTTCGTCTACCTGATTTTTGAATTTCTGCGCCAGCAGCACCGCTACCATCTGCTGGGGCTGGACACCAGCAACCCGCCGCTGCGCGCGTCCTTAATCATCTGGTGCAGCCTGTTTTTCGTTATCGGCATCGGCACCCAGATGGTGCTGTCGCCGGAAATCGAACGCCTGCTGCTGATCGTGGTGTTTTTGCCGAACGTGGTGATGGCGTGGAAGTTCGGCTGGCAGGGCGGCGTGCTGTCCGGCCTGCTCGGCAGCATGATGATCACCATCGCGCGGCAGGTCGGCGTGGGGTTCGGCAATCTGGTCGAGCTGGAAATCTTTCTGGCGACGCAGGCGCTGCTCGGCATCGGTCTGGGCATCGCCATCAGCCGTCAGCAGCACCTGGCGCAAAACCTGCACCACTATCGCCGACGCCTGGAAGAAGAGTTGGCGGCTCGGCGGGCGTTGACCGAAAAACTGATCCACACCGAAGAAGACACGCGAAAGAACCTGGCGCGCGAGCTGCACGATGAAATCGGCCAGAACATCACCGCGATTCAAATTCAGTCGCAGCTGGTCAAACGGGCGCGCGATCCGGCGCAAACCCAGGCCGCCGCGAACCAGATAGCCGATCTCGCCCGGCGCATTCATCACTCCACGCGCCAGCTGCTGCGCCAGCTGCGCCCGCCCGCGCTGGACGAGCTGGCGTTCAAAGACGCGCTTCACCACCTGCTGAATGAATTCGCCTTCAGCGAACGGGGCATCCGTTGCCGTTTCGACTATCGACTCATCGACACGCCCGCCGGCGAGACGGTGCGCTTTACCCTCTACCGACTGCTGCAAGAGCTGCTCAACAACGTGTGCAAACACGCCGAAGCCAGCGAAGTCGCCATCGTTTTGTATCAACAGGGGGCACTTTTGCACCTCGAGGTGCGTGACAACGGCATCGGCATCCGGGCGGACAAGGCGCCCGGCCTCGGCATTCAGGGGATGCGCGAACGGGTCAGCGCGCTCGGCGGCGAACTGACGCTGGACACACAGCGCGGCACGCGGGTAATTGTTAACCTGCCCACAAATTTGCAACAAACCGCCGACTAACTAGGAAAAAGTCTTAGCCAGTCCGGACTTTCTCTCATCCCCTTTCCCTTTCACCTTCTTATAGTCATCACCAGGGAGGCGGCTATGCAGACACACTCGGCATCTGAAATCGATCATCGTTACCGCGCGCTGCGCCCGCGACTGCTGCTGTACATGGTCATCGGCTACGCCGCCTTTTACCTGACGCGCAAAAGCGTGAATTACGTGCTGCCGGCGCTGCAAACGGATTTGGGGCTGGATAAAGGGGACATCGGCCTGCTCGGCTCGCTGTTTTACCTGAGCTACGGCCTGTCGAAATTCAGCGCCGGATTGTGGCACGACGGCCACGGGCAGCGCAGGTTTATGGGGATCGGCCTGTTCGCCACCGGCGTGCTGAACGTGGCGTTCGCCTTCGGCGAATCGCTGACGCTGCTGTTGGCGGTCTGGGCGCTGAACGGCTTCTTTCAGGGCTGGGGCTGGCCGCCCTGCGCGCGGCTGCTGACCCACTGGTATTCGCGCAACGAGCGCGGCTTCTGGTGGGGCTGCTGGAATATGTCGATCAACCTCGGCGGCGCGATCGTGCCGCTGATCAGCGCCTTCGCCGCCCAGCGCTGGGGCTGGCAGGCGGCGATGTTGATCCCGGGGGCCGTCAGCATGGCGTTGGGCCTCTGGCTCACGCGGCGGCTGACAGGCACGCCGCAGGAAGAAGGCCTGCCGTCGGTCGGCCGATGGCGTCACGATCCGCTGGAGCTGCGCCAGGAACAGCAAAGCCCGCCAATGGGGCTGTGGCGGATGTTGCGCACCACGATGCTGAAGAACCCGATGATCTGGCTGCTGGGCGTCTCTTACGTGCTGGTCTACCTGATCCGCATCGCCTTGAACGACTGGGGCAATCTGTGGCTGACGGAAAGCCACGGCGTCAACCTGCTCAGCGCCAACGCGACGGTGATGCTGTTCGAGATAGGCGGCCTGCTCGGCGCGCTGTTCGCCGGCTGGGGATCGGATGTGCTGTTCGGCGGGCAGCGCGCGCCGATGATTTTGCTGTTCACGCTCGGGCTGATGGTTTCCGTCGCCGCGCTGTGGCTGGCGCCGGTGCATCACTACGCGCTGCTGGCGGGCTGTTTCTTTACGGTGGGCTTTTTTGTCTTCGGCCCACAGATGTTGATTGGCCTCGCCGCCGTGGAATGCGGGCACAAAGGCGCCGCGGGCTCCATCACCGGCTTTCTCGGCCTGTTCGCCTACCTGGGGGCGGCGCTGGCGGGCTGGCCGCTGTCGCGGGTTATCGAAGGCTACGGCTGGTCGGGCATGTTCAGTTTGCTGTCCATCGCCGCCGTTCTTATGGGTTTATTGCTGATGCCGCTGCTGATGGCGAGCGTTACCACCTCTACCGAGAGAAGGATAAAACAATGAAAAAAACGTGGGTCACTACCCTGATAGCGTCCGGCATCGCGCTGGCGACTCTGAGCGGCGCCGCGCACGCCAAGGGCCGCCTGGTGGTCTACTGCAGCGCCACCAATGAAATGTGCGAAGCGGAAACCAAAGCCTTCGGCGAGAAATATGACGTGAAAACCTCGTTCATCCGCAACGGCTCCGGCAGCACGCTGGCGAAAGTGGATGCCGAGAAGAAGAACCCGCAGGCGGACGTCTGGTACGGCGGCACCCTCGATCCGCAATCCCAGGCCGGTGAAATGGGGCTGCTGCAGCCGTACAAATCGCCGAACCTCGACCAGGTGATGACGCAATTCCGCGATCCGGCCAAGCTGAAAGGCAACTACTCCTCGGCGGTCTACGTCGGCATTCTCGGCTTTGGCGTCAACACCCAGCGCCTGAAAGAGAAAAACCTGCCGGTGCCAAAATGCTGGAAAGACCTGACCAAGCCGGAATACAAGGGCGAGATTCAAATCGCCGATCCGCAAAGCTCCGGCACCGCCTACACCGCGCTGGCGACATTTGCCCAGCTGTGGGGAGACGATCAGGCGTTCGATTACCTCAAGCAGCTGAACGCCAACGTCTCGCAGTACACCAAGTCCGGCATTGCCCCGGCGCGCAACGCCGCCCGCGGTGAAACGGCGATCGGCATCGGTTTCCTGCATGACTATTCGCTTGAAAAGGAACAGGGCGCGCCGCTGGAGCTGATCTCGCCTTGCGAAGGCACCGGCTATGAAATCGGCGGCGTCAGCATCCTCAAAGGCGCGCGCAACCTCGACAACGCCAAACTGTTCGTGGATTGGGTGCTGTCGAAAGAGGCGCAGGAGCTGGCGTGGAAGCAAGGCAAATCCTATCAGATCCTGACCAACACCACCGCCGACACCTCGCCGAACTCGCTGAAGCTCGACGACCTGAAGCTGATCAACTACGACATGGACAAGTACGGCTCGACCGAGGTCCGCAAGGCGCTGATCAACAAATGGGTCAGCGAAGTCAAGATGGGTAAATAAGCCCACATTCTGCGCCTGTTGCCGGGTAAGCCTCACGGCTTGCCCGGCCTGAACATCCGGGAAACTTATGTCACATACACATGCACTCCATCTCGTGAAAAAACGAGATGCGATATTCCTTTGGGTTTTGCTCGGCTGGCTGGCGTTCGCCCTGCTGCCGAGCTGGAGCCTGGATTACGGCCTGCTGGAGTCCACCGGCGAAGAGATCCTCGCGGCCTACGGCTGGTCAAATCGCAATATCAGCTGGCTTTGGTGCCTGCTGCCGAGCCTGCTGCTGCTGCGCCCTTACGCTGCGGCGGGCGGTGAACGGCGGCGGCGCCACGCGTTCGACGCCGGCTGGGCGCTGCTGTGCATGGCCTTTATCGTCGTCAGCGCCACGCTGGCGGGACGCGGTTTAGGCTACGCCACCCTGGTGCAGTTGACCGCGCTGGGCGCCATCATGACGTTGGCGCTGACCCGCCTCGACTGGCTGGGCGGCGACCGCTTCGTTATCGGCGCGCTGGTCACCATCGTGGCGCTGATCGGCGTCTTCATCGTCTGGCCGAGCATCGCGATTTTCATTCCGATGTTCACCGACCAGACGGGCGCCTTCGCGCCGCTGGCGTTTATGAACGTGCTGTCGCAGGCGCACATCGTCCAGGTGATCCTCAACTCCATCGCCCTGTCGATCGCGGTAGGCGCCGGCTGCACCTTCTTCGGCCTGGTGCTGGCGATTTACACCACCCGCATCGCCAGGCGCAGCGCCATTATCGGCCGCATCTTCTCCATCCTGCCCATCGTCACGCCGCCGTTCGTCGTCGGCCTGGGCGTCACGCTGATGATGGGGCGCTCCGGCTACGTGACCGAGTGGATGGTGGCCTGGTTCGGCCTGACCAACACCAACTGGCTGTACGGCTTTACCGGCATCTGGCTGGCGCAGGTGCTGGCGTTCACCCCGATGGCGTTCATGATCCTCGACGGCGCGATCAAGACCATTCATCCTTCGCTGGAAGAGGCCTCCTACACCCTGCGCGCCAGCCGTTGGCAAACCTTTAACGGCGTGTTCGTGCCGCTGCTGAAACCGGCGCTGGCCAACGCGTTTCTGATCGTGGTGGTGCAATCGCTGGCCGACTTCAGCAACCCGCTGGTGCTCGGCGGCAACTTCGACGTGCTGGCGACGCAAATCTATTTCTACATTACCGGTTCACAGCTCGATTATCAGGCCGCCAGCACCCTCGGCGCCTTCCTGCTGCTGTTCTCGCTGTTGGTGTTCTGCATCCAGTATATGTGGATCGGCAAGCGTTCCTACGTCACCGTGTCCGGCAAATCCTATCGCGGCGACGTACAGCCGCTGCCGGTCACGCTGGTATGGAGCGTGATCGCGCTGCTGGCGGTGTGGGTAGCCTTTAACGCCCTGCTTTACGGCAGCATTTTCTACGGCAGCTTCACCGTCAACTGGGGGGTGGATTACACGCTGACGCTGGATAACTTCATCAAGCTGTTCGGCCAGGGCATGAGCGACGGCGCGTGGCCTTCGCTGCTCGATACGCTGCTGTACGCCGGGATCGCCGCGCCGATCACCGCCGCGTTCGGCCTGCTGATCGCCTGGATCGTGGTGCGCCAGCAGTTCAAGGGCAAAAAGACCATCGAGTTCACCACCATGCTGTGCTTTGCGGTGCCGGGCACCGTGGCGGGCGTCTCTTACATTCTCGCCTTTAACGGCGCGCCGGTGTACCTCACCGGCACGGCCGCCATCGTGATTATCTCGATGGTGATGCGCAACGTGCCGGTGGGCATTCGCGCCGGGATCGCCGGGCTGGGCCAGATAGACAAATCGCTGGACGAAGCCTCGCTCAGCCTGCGCGCCGGCTCGCTGCGCACCATCACGCACATCCTGCTGCCGCTGCTGCGCCCGGCGATCCTGTCGGCGCTGATCTACAGCTTCGTGCGCGCCATCACCACCGTCAGCGCCATCGTCTTCCTGGTGACGCCCGATACCCGCGTGGCCACCGCCTACATCCTCAACCGCGTGGAAGACGGCGAATACGGCGTGGCGATCGCCTACGGTTCAATTCTGATCGTGGTGATGCTGGCGATTATTTTCCTCTTTGACTGGCTGATCGGCGAGGCACGCATCTCCCGTTCAAAAGCCAAAAACCAGGCGTAATGGAGCCCATGATGAGCCAGAAAAATTTCGTTGAACTGCGCAACGTCTCCAAACGGTTCGGCAACAACACGGTAATCGATAACATCACGCTCACCATCCCGCGGGGGCAAATGGTGACGCTGCTCGGCCCTTCCGGCTGCGGCAAGACCACCATTTTGCGCCTGGTCGCCGGGCTGGAAAAGCCGAGCGACGGGCAGATATTCATTGATGGTGAAGACGTTACCCATCGTTCCATCCAGCAGCGTGATATCTGCATGGTGTTCCAGTCTTATGCCCTGTTCCCGCATATGTCGCTGGGGGAAAACGTCGGCTATGGCCTGAAGATGCTCGGCATCCCGCGCGCCGAAGTGAAAGCGCGCGTGCAGGAAGCGCTGGCGATGGTGGACTTGGCGGGGTTTGACGATCGCTATGTCGATCAGATCTCCGGCGGCCAACAGCAGCGCGTGGCCCTGGCGCGCGCGCTGATCCTCAAGCCGAAAGTGCTGCTGTTCGACGAGCCGTTGAGCAACCTCGACGCCAACCTGCGCCGCAGCATGCGTGAAAAGATCCGCGAGCTGCAAAAGCAGTTTGATATCACGTCGCTGTACGTCACCCACGATCAGAGCGAGGCTTTTGCGGTCTCCGACACCGTACTGGTGATGAATAAAGGGCATATCATGCAGATGGGCTCGCCACAGGATCTCTATCGGCAGCCCGCCTCGCGCTTTATGGCGAGCTTTATGGGGGACGCCAACCTGTTCCCGGCCAGCTTCAGCGCCGACCATGTCGATATCAGCGGCTATCGTCTGCCGCGCCCCGCGCACTTTGCCGCCCAAGGCGCCGGCACGGTGGGCGTGCGCCCGGAGGCGATCACGCTGAGCGAGCATGGTGATGAAAGCCAGCGCTGCGTGATCGAACATGTCGCCTACATGGGGCCGCAGTATGAGGTGACGGTGGCGTGGCACGGGCAGCAGATTTTGCTGCAGGTCAACGCCACCCGCCTGCAGCCGAACGTCGGCGAGCGCTATTATCTGGAAATTCACCCCTACGGCATGTTTATGCTGGCGGACGCGGCATAATAAGCATCACTCTTAAGCGTTAGAATAACGGTCATCCCGTATGGGATGGCCGGAAATAATCGCCAAAAATACCGTATTTATCTATTTTTACAATTCCACCCAAGTCCTTGTTCAGCCGAATAATAAATATAGCCGCATTCATTGAAAAATAACCAACAAGGCCACCGAGGGTGATATTTTTATTTGGATAGGGTAAGCTTAGTCCCGCAGTCGAAATTATTTAACGGCCAACTCAAGGAGAAATTCATGAGCAACAATGCAAACGCACAGGCGCAGCTGGATAATTTACGCAACGTCGCTTCCCAGCTGAAAGAAATGCGCCACTATGCACAGGCGAATACCGAGACGCTCTCCGCACACTGGCTGGCCTTCGATCAGGGGGAATGCAAAAATAAGGCATTCGCCGAAGCCATTAACGACCTGTTGAATAAACAGGGCGCCTGTCTGGAAGGGCTGGAAAAAACCATTCAGGATATCGAGATAGAATTGAACCGTCTCGACAAAGCCGCCTGATAATACCAATTTAAATAAACCCGCCGCGCGCGGGTTTATTTTTAGCTGCGGCAGATGACGCGCGCAATATCCCCGGATGTCGTCAGCGCGCGTATTTCGCTGAACAGTTCGGTGGCTTCGTCATATTCTTTGCGCAAATAGCCCAACCACTGTTTGATGCGCGCCACGTGATACAGGCCGGTGTCGCCCTGCTTTTCCAGATGAACATATTTTTGCAGCAGCTCAACCACCTGCGGCCAGGGCATGCGCGGTTCGTTGTACTTCACCACCCGGCTCAGATTTGGCACGTTGAGCGCGCCGCGCCCCAGCATGATGGCGTCGCAGCCGGTCGCCTGCAGGCAATCCTGCGCGCTCTGGTGATCCCAGATCTCGCCGTTGGCGACAACCGGGATGCTGAGCCGCTGACGGATCTCGCCGATCGCCGCCCAGTTGATGCGATCCGCCTTGTAGCCGTCCTCTTTGGTGCGGCCGTGCACCGTCAGCTCACTGGCGCCCGCCTGCTGCACCGCATCGGCGATTTCAAAGCTGCGATTGGAGGAGTCCCAGCCCAGGCGCACCTTCACCGTGACCGGCAGATGGGCCGGCACCGCCGCGCGCATCGCTTTGGCGCCCTGGTAGATCAATTCCGGATCTTTGAGCAGCGTCGCCCCGCCGCCGCTGCCATTCACCAGTTTGGACGGGCAGCCGCAGTTGAGATCGACGCCGTAAGAGCCCAATTCCACCGCACGCGCGGCGTTTTCCGCCAGCCACTGCGGATACTGCCCCAGCAGCTGTACCCGCACCAGCGTGCCCGACGGCGTGCGGCTGGCGTGACGCAGTTCCGGGCACAGCCGGTAGAACGACTTGGCCGGCAGCAGCTGATCGACCACGCGCAAAAATTCGGTGATGCACAGATCGTAGTCGTTCACTTCGGTGAGTAACTCACGCACCAAAGAGTCGAGAACGCCCTCCATCGGAGCCAATAATACGCGCATGACCAATCCCAGCTAAAAAAAGACCCGCAATGATACGGGTGAATGCCCGCGCCAGACAAGCCTCAGCGGGCATTAAAAATGCCGTCAGCCCAGCCGGCGGATCGGTTGGCCGGCAAGGAACGCCGCAATGTCCTCGACCGCCTCGGTGAAGTAGGCGCGGTAATTGTCGTCCGCCACGTAACCCACATGCGGCGTCGCCAGCACGTTGGGCAACTGGCGAAACACGTCGTCGGCCGGCAGCGGCTCCGTCTCGAACACGTCCAGCCCGGCGCCGGCGATCTTCCGCTGTTGCAGGACGTCCACCAACGCCGCCCGATCGACGATGCCTGCGCGCGAGGTATTGATCAGGTACGCGGTGGGCTTCATCGCCGCCAATTCATCACGCCCCACCAACCCGCGGCTGCGATCGCTCAGCACCAGGTGAATGGAGACAAAATCGCTCTGCTCAAACAGCGCCCGCTTGGACGGCGTCAGCTCAGCGCCCTCCTGCGCCGCCCGTTCCGCCGTCAGGTTCTGGCTCCAGGCCAGCACCCGCATGCCGAACGCCTGCGCCACCCGGGCCATCTGGCCACCGATCTTGCCCAGCCCCAGCAGCCCCAGCGTCTTGCCCTGCAGCGTGACGCCCAAGCCCAGCTGCCACGGGCCATTGTTTTGCAGCCCGACGCTTTCCGGCACGATATGCTTCGCCAGCCCGAGCAGCAGCGCCCAGCTCAGTTCCATCGGCGCGGCCGAGCCGCTGGCGGTGCCGCACACCACCACGCCGCGCTCGGCGGCGGCGGCCAGATCGATAGCGGCGTTGCGCATGCCGGAGGTGATCAGCAGCTTCAGCTTCGGCAGCCGCGCCAGCAGCGAGGCGGTCATCGGCGTGCGCTCGCGCATGATGACCAAAATGTCGCATTCCTGCAGATGCACCGCCAGCTCCGCTTCATCGGTAAAGTGCGCGCTGATGGCCGACACCTCCACCCGATCGGCCAGCGCCGACCAGTCCGCCATCTTGAGCGCCACCTGCTGGTAATCATCGAGAATTGCGCACTTCAATTTCATCTCCGTCTCCTGGAATCTAGGGGTAGCCACCGTCCAGCCTAGTACGAAAATGCCGTTCCGCCAGGCAAAAAAAAAGCCGCCCGTATCGGCGGCTTACTCTTTGAGCAATCAGGCTTATTCGGCCGGTTTGCGGCTGCGCGGGCGGCGCGAAGACGGCGCACCGGAACGACGCTGGCCATCACCCTGCGGGCGGGCATTACCGTTGCCGTTGCCGCGGTTTTCACGCTGGCCGCCGTTCGCGTTACCGCTGCGCTGACCGCCGCCGTTACCGGAACGCTGGCCGCCGCCGTTGCCGCGCGGCGCGCCGCGCCCGCCACCCTGACGACCGTTGATGATCGGCTCGGCCTTGATGGTCGGATCCGGCTCGTAGCCCGGCAGCGCAATGCGCGGAATTTCACGCTTCAGCAGACGCTCGATGTCGCGCAGCAGCTTGTGCTCATCCACACACACCAGCGAGATAGCTTCGCCGGTGCGCTCCGCACGGCCGGTACGGCCGATACGGTGCACATAGTCTTCCGGCACGTTAGGCAGCTCGTAGTTCACCACGTGCGGCAGCTGGTCGATATCCAGACCGCGCGCCGCGATGTCGGTCGCCACCAGCACGCGGATGCGGCCGTCTTTGAAATCGGCCAGCGCGCGGGTACGGGCGCCCTGGCTCTTGTTGCCGTGGATCGCCGCGGCGGTGATGCCGTCTTTGTTCAGCTGTTCCGCCAGATGGTTGGCGCCGTGCTTGGTGCGGGTAAACACCAGCACCTGTTTCCAGTCGCCTTCGCCGATCATCTGCGACAGCAGTTCCCGCTTACGCTTCTTGTCGACGAAGTGCACGCTCTGCTCAATCTGCTCGGACGCGGTGTTGCGGCGCGCCACTTCCACCGAGGCCGGGTTATGCAGCAGCTTGTTGGCCAGCGCCTTGATGTCGTCGGAGAAGGTCGCGGAGAACAGCAGGTTCTGGCGCTTGGCCGGCAGCTTGGCCAGCACGCGGCGGATGTCGTGGATAAAGCCCATGTCCAGCATGCGGTCCGCTTCATCCAGCACCAGAATTTCGATTTTGGACAGGTCAACCGCGTTCTGATGCTCCAGATCCAGCAGACGGCCCGGCGTCGCCACCAGGATATCGACGCCGCCGCGCAGCTTCATCATCTGCGGGTTGATGCTCACGCCGCCAAACACCACCAGCGAACGCAGGCGCAGGTGTTTGCTGTAGGCATCGACGTTTTCGCCGATCTGCGCCGCCAGCTCACGGGTTGGCGTCAGGATCAGCGCGCGCACCGGGCGACGGCCCTTGACCGGATGGTCATGCTTGCTCAGCAGCTGCAACAGCGGCAGGGTAAAACCGGCGGTTTTACCGGTGCCGGTCTGGGCGCTGGCCATCAGGTCACGACCTTCAAGCACGACAGGGATAGCCTGACGCTGGATTGGCGTCGGTTCGCGATAGCCCTGTTCTTCAACAGCGCGCACAATTTCAGCACTTAAGCCGAGGGTTTCAAATGACATAAAGAGAAAAACTCCAGATCCCCCCTAACCTAACGGTGTTCGGTGCAGTTTCCTGGGAGGATGATCAGACGGGGCATTAAGCATGACCACGAGGGATTGGCACAAACTGCAGTGCACCAGGCGGCGATTGTAACAGAAGTCGCGCAATAAAAAGCACTTTTACGCACCCAGAGCACAATCTGCCGTAAATTCAGCATTGTCTGAAGCCGATCACATAACTCATTGTGGTTAGCGGTTGCGTTTTAGACAATCTGGCATAAAGTTAATCATATGATTGATTAACTTCGAGCGTGACCCATGCCAGCTTCCGTACCTCATCAGGCCGCCGGCCGGGCGCGCGGCGAGCAAACGCGCCGGCAACTGCTCGCCGCGGCGACCGAACTGTTCGGCGAATTCGGCCTGCAGGGCGCCACCACGCGCGATATCGCCCAGCGCGCCGGCCAGAACATCGCCGCCATCACCTACTACTTCAGCTCCAAAGAGGGGCTGTATCTGGCCGTGGCGCAGTCGCTCGCCGATTTCATCCAGCAGGCGTTCGCCCCGTTGGCCGAAGAGGTCGATCGCTTTGGGCAAGAAGCGCCCGAACAACGCTCACCCGACGCGGCGCTGCGCTTGCTGCAGCGCGGCCTGCTGGCCTTCAGTGAGCTGATGACCCAGCCGCACACGCTGAACCTGAGCAAAATCATGTCGCGCGAACAGCTCGCCCCGACCGAGGCCTATCCGCTGATCCACCGCCAGGTGATCGCGCCGATGCACGAGCGGCTGTGCCGCCTGCTGTCTGCCGCCACCGGCATTGACGAGCACGCCACTCGCCTGGTGCTGCATACCCACGCGCTGATCGGCGAGGTGCTGTCGTTCCGCGTAGCGCGAGAGACCATCCGCCGCCAGGCCGGCTGGCAAGAGATTGGTGAAAGTGAAGCTGCGCAGATCGCGGCGGTGCTGAGCGAGCATATCGAGATTTTGGTTATTGGGCTGCGCCAACGTCACGGCGCGTAAATTCAGGCAGGGAGTGTTATGAACAAAAAACGCAGTGCCTTGATCGTGTTGTTAATTCTGCTGATCGCGGCCGCCGCTTACGCGGTCTGGCATTACCAACAGCAGCAGGATAAGCCGCTGACGCTGTACGGCAACGTCGATATCCGCACGGTCAACCTCGGCTTCCGCGTCGACGGCCGCCTGGCGTCGCTGACGGTGGATGAAGGCGATGCCGTTCAGCCGGGCCAGCTGCTCGGCAAACTGGACGATGCCCCCTATCGCAACGCACTGCAGCAGGCCGAGGCCAACGTCGGCAGCGCGCGCGCCAAACTGTCGCTGCTGCAGGCCGGCTATCGCAGCGAAGAGATCGCCCAGGTGCAGTCAGAAATGGCGCAGCGCCAGTCCGCCTTCGCCTACGCCGACAGCTTCCTGAAGCGCCAGCAAGGGCTGTGGGCGAAAAACGCCACGTCCGCCGACGCGCTGGAAGATGCGCGCACCGCCCGCAATCAGGCGCAGGCCAATCTGCAGGCGGCGAAGGACAAGCTGTCGCAATACCGCAGCGGCAATCGCCCGCAAGAGATTGAACAGGCCAAGGCCGAGGTGGCACAAAGCGAAGCGGCGCTGGCGCAGGCGCAATTGAATCTGCAAGACGCCACGCTGGTCTCCCCGTCCGCCGGCACGGTGCTGACCCGCGCGGTGGAGCCGGGCACCATGCTCAGCGCCGGCGGCACAGTATTCACCCTGTCGCTGACCCGGCCGGTGTGGGTGCGCGCCTACGTCAACGAGACCAGCCTGAACCAGGCGGTGCCCGGCACCGAGCTGGAAATTTACACCGACGGCCGCCCCGGCAAGCCTTACCACGGCAAGATCGGTTTCGTCTCGCCGACCGCGGAATTCACGCCGAAAAGCGTTGAAACGCCGGATCTGCGCACCGATCTGGTGTACCGCCTGCGGGTGATCGTCACCGACGCCGACGATGCGCTGCGTCAGGGCATGCCGGTCACCCTGCGCTTCGCCAAACCCTGAGGCCGGCCATGGAACAGGCGCACACCATCGAGTTGGAAGGGCTGGAAAAGCGCTTCCCGTCGCTTGAGAAACCGGCGGTCGCCAGCCTGACCACCACCCTGCGCAGCGGCGCGGTGATCGGGCTGGTCGGCCCGGACGGCGCCGGCAAAACCACCCTGCTGCGCATGCTGGCCGGGCTGCTGCAGCCCAGCAGCGGCAAGCTGCGGGTCGCCGGGCTGGATCCGATCGCGCAGGATCGTCAACTGCATGCGATCCTCGGCTACATGCCGCAGAAGTTCGGGCTGTATGAGGATCTGACGGTGATGGAGAACCTGACGCTGTACGCCGATCTGCGCGGCGTCACCGGCGATCTGCGGCGCCAGACCTTCGAACGGCTATTGAAATTCACCGATCTGATCCGCTTCACCGAGCGCCTTGCGGGCAAGCTGTCCGGTGGCATGAAGCAAAAACTGGGACTGGCCTGCACGCTGGTGGGCGAACCCCAGGTGCTGCTGCTGGATGAGCCGGGCGTCGGCGTCGATCCTATCTCGCGCCGCGAGCTGTGGCGCATGGTGCACGAGCTGGCCAACGACGGCATGTTGATCCTGTGGAGCACCTCTTATCTCGACGAGGCCGAGCAGTGCCGCGAAGTGCTGTTGCTCAACGAGGGTGAGCTGCTGTTCAGCGGCGCGCCGCAGGATCTGACCCAGCGCATGGCCGGACGCACGGTGTTGATCGCCGCGCCGCCCGGCAGCCATCGATCGTTGCTGCAGCGGGCGATCTGCCTGCCGGCGGTCACCGACGGCGTGATCCAGGGCAAATACCTGCGCCTGATCCTGAAAGAAGGCGAAGATCACCGGCAGCTGCTGCAGGCGCTGGATCTGCCGGACGCCGAACTGGACGAAGCGGATCCGCGCTTCGAGGATGCGTTTATCGATCTGCTCGGCGGCGGCCCCAACCATCGCTCGGCGCTGGCGGAGATCATGCCGACCGTCAACGGTGAAAGCGGCGAAACGGTGATCGAAGCGGTGCAGCTGACCAAAAAATTCGGCGACTTCGCCGCCACCGATCACGTCGACTTTCAGGTGCGGCGCGGAGAAATCTTCGGCCTGCTCGGCCCGAACGGCGCCGGCAAGTCCACCACCTTCAAAATGATGTGCGGCCTGCTGGTGCCGTCCGGCGGCAAGGCACTGGTGCTGGGGATGGATCTGAAGACCAGCTCCGGCAAGGCGCGCCAACGCCTCGGCTACATGGCGCAAAAATTCTCGCTGTACGGCAACCTGACGGTGGCGCAGAACCTGAAGTTCTTCTCCGGCGTCTACGGCCTGAGCGGCAAGGCGCAGCGCGACAAAATCGACGAGATGTCGCGCGCCTTCAACTTCGCGCCGATCCTCGATCAGACGCCGGACGCGCTGCCGCTCGGCTTCAAACAGCGCCTGGCGCTGGCCTGCGCGCTGATGCACGAACCGGATATTCTGTTCCTCGACGAACCGACTTCCGGCGTCGATCCGCTGACGCGGCGCGAGTTCTGGCTGCACATCAACGGCATGGTCGACAAGGGCGTCACGGTGATGGTGACCACCCACTTTATGGACGAGGCGGAATACTGCGACCGCATCGGCCTGGTATATCGCGGCAAGATCATCGCCGCCGGCACGCCGGACGATCTCAAACAACAGGTGGCGCGCGACGACAATCCCAGCCCTTCGATGGAGCAGGCGTTTATCGAGCTGGTGCAGGGCTACGACGAGGAGGAAACGCGGTGAGCGATAACCTACCCCCAATCGACGACGGCGGCTTCTCCTGGCGCCGGCTGCGGGCGCTGTGCCTGAAGGAAACGCGGCAGATACTGCGCGATCCCAGCAGCGGCCTGATCGCCTTCGTCATCCCGCTGATGCTGCTGTTTATCTTCGGCTACGGCATCAACCTGGACTCCAGCAAGCTGCATCTGGGCATTCTGATGGAGCAACAGAGCGAAGACGCGCGCGATCTGGCCCACGCCTTCGCCGGTTCACCCTATATCGAACCGACCATCAGCGATAACCGCCAGCAGCTGATCCAGCAGATGCAGGCCGGCACGATCCGCGGCCTGGTGGTGATCCCGGTGGATTTCGACCAGCGCATGGCGCGCCCGCACGACAGCGCCCCTATCCAGGTGATCACCGACGGCAGCGAGCCGAACACCGCCAACTTCGTGCAGGGCTATGCCCAGGGCGTATGGCAAGTTTGGCAGCAGCAACGCGCCGCCGATCGGGGGAGCAGCGACAAGCCGCTGATTGACGTGCAGATGCGCTACTGGTTCAACCCGGCGGCCATCAGCCGGCACTACATCATTCCCGGCGCCATCACCATCATCATGACGGTGATCGGCGCCATTCTCACCTCGCTGGTGATCGCCCGCGAATGGGAGCGCGGCACCATGGAGGCTCTGCTGTCCACCCAGGTGACGCGCAGCGAGCTGCTGCTCTCCAAGCTGATCCCATATTACTTCCTCGGCATGATCGCCATGGCGCTGTGCATGGCGGTGGCGGTCTGGGTGCTCGGCGTGCCCTATCGCGGTTCGCTGCCGATCCTGCTGCTGATCAGCAGCCTGTTCCTCGCCAGCACCCTCGGCATGGGCCTGCTGATCTCCACCCTCACCCGCAACCAGTTCAACGCGGCGATGGTGGCGCTGAACGCCGCCTTTCTGCCGTCGATCATGCTGTCCGGCTTCATTTTCCAAATCGACAGCATGCCGGCCATCGTGCGCGCGGTGACCTACATCATTCCGGCGCGTTACTTCGTCAGCACGCTGCAAACGCTGTTCCTGGCGGGCAACGTCGGCACCGTGCTGGCGATCAATCTGCTGTTCCTGATCGCTTCCGCCGTGGTGTTCATCGGCCTGACGGCCTGGAAAACCCAGCGCCGGCTGGATTAAGGAGAAAGAGCGATGTTTCACCGTCTGTTGACGCTTATCATCAAGGAAATGCAGGCGCTGCTGCGCGATCCGCAAACCCGCGCCATCCTGATCATGCCGGTGATCCTGCAGGTGCTGCTGTTCCCGTTCGCCGCGACGCTGGAAGTCACCAACGCCACCATCGCGGTCTACAGCGAGGACAGCGGCCAGGCATCGGTGGAGCTGACCCAACGCTTCGCCAAGGCCAAAGCCTTCTCCCATGTGCTGCTGCTGCGCAATCCGCAGGAAATAAAGACCACCATCGACAACCAGCGGGCGCTACTGCTGATCCGCTTCCCGGCGCAGTTCTCGCGCGATATCGCCGCCGGCAACACCGCGCCGCTGCAGTTGCTGCTCGACGGGCGCAACTCCAACAGCGCGCAGATCGCCGCCAACTACGTGCAGCAGATCGTGCAGGAATATCAGAACGAGCTGCTCGGCAACCGCGCCAAACCCAACAACAGCGAACTGGTGGTGCGCAACTGGTATAACCCGAATCTGGACTACAAATGGTTTGTGGTGCCGTCGCTGATCGCCATGATCACCACCATCGGCGTGCTGATCGTCACCTCGCTGTCGGTGGCGCGCGAACGCGAACAGGGCACGCTGGAACAGCTGCTGGTCTCGCCGCTCACCACCTGGCAGATCTTTACCGGCAAGGCGGTGCCGGCGCTGATCGTCGCCAGCTTCCAGTCCAGCATCGTGCTGTTGATCGGCATCTTCCTGTACCAGATCCCGTTCGCCGGATCGCTGTTGCTGTTCTATGCCACCATGCTGCTCTACGGGCTGTCGCTGGTCGGTTTCGGCCTGCTGATCTCGTCGCTGTGCGCCACTCAGCAGCAGGCGTTTATCGGCGTGTTCGTGTTCATGATGCCGGCGATCCTGCTCTCGGGGTATGTCTCGCCGGTGGAGAATATGCCGGTGTGGCTGCAGGATCTGACCTGGGTGAACCCGATACGCCACTTCACCGACATCACCAAGCAGATCTACCTGAAGGACGCCAGCTTCAGCATTATCTGGCGCAGCCTGTGGCCGCTGCTGGTGATCACCGCCACCACCGGCAGCGCCGCCTACGCGCTGTTCCGCCGCAAGATCGCATAAAAAAAGCTCTGCATATCACATGCAGAGCTTTTTGATCGCCAAATACCCTAAGGCATGAAAGACGACGGATTTAGCGGCGGTTGCCGAAAATGCGCAGCAACATCAGGAACAGGTTGATGAAGTCGAGATACAGCGTCAGCGCGCCGACGATGGCGTACTTGCGGAAGCCGTCTTTATCATCGGCGTTCAGCTGCTCGCCCATCGCCTTGAGTTTCTGCGTGTCGTACGCGGTCAGGCCGACGAACACCACCACCCCGATGTAGGTAATCGCCCACATCAGCGCGGTGCTTTTCAGCCAGATGTTCACCAGCGAAGCCAGCACGATGCCGATCAATGCCATGAACAGCATGCTGCCGAAGCCGCTCAGATCGCGCTTGGTGGTGTAGCCGTACAGGCTCATGGCGCCGAACATGCCGGCGGTGACCACGAAGGTGCTGGCGATCGAGCTGTAGGTATAAGCGATGAAGATGCTCGACAGCGTCAGCCCGGTCAGCGCCGAGTAGAGCATGAACAGCGAGGTGGCCACCGCGCCGCTCAGGCGGTTGACCATGCCGGAAATCACGAACACCAGCGCCAACTGGGCGATGATCAGACCGAAGAAGGTGATCTGACTGGAGAAGATGAAGTTAAGGATCGCGGGCGTATTGGCCGCATACCAGGAAACGAACGCCGTCAGCAGAAGACCGCAGGTCATCCAGCCGTAAACCTGCGCCATGTAGGCCTGAATGCCGCTGTTGGCACGTTCGACGATTGAACCATTAGAGCGTGGATATCGGTCCATGACGGTTACCTTTTGCGTTGTAAACAAGATTCCGAAGCCCCGCGAACGGGGCTTCGCCTGCTATAAGCGTACCACAGAATAGGCCGCGCGAAAGCGGCAAAGGTCTTGATTTGTTTCCGCTGTTGACGCGTTATTTAGCCGCGTCGTGCCAGCGCTGCGCGGCCTCGCGATCGCTGTCGCGAGCGTCCACCCAACGATCGCCCTGGCCGGTCGCTTCGCGCTTCCAGAACGGCGCGCGGGTCTTCAGGTAGTCCATGATGAACTCGCTGGCGGCGAACGCCATGCCGCGGTGCGCGCCGGTCACGCCAACGAACACGATCTCGTCGCCGGGATACAACGCGCCGACGCGGTGGATCACCGTCACGCGCTGCAGCGGCCAGCGGCTGCGCGCCTCGGCCACGATCTCCGCCAGCGCCTTCTCGGTCATGCCGGGGTAGTGTTCCAGCGTCAGCGCGCTGACGTCGTCCCCGAGGTTATGGTTGCGCACCTTGCCGGTGAAGGTCACCACCGCGCCGTCGGCGTCGCACTGCGCCAGCCACTGATACTCGTCGCCGACGTTGAACGGCGCTTCGCCCACGCGAATGCGGGTGTTTTCCATGCTTACCCCCCGGTGACCGGCGGGAAGAAGGCCACTTCATCGCCGGCGCGCAGCGGGTGATCCGCCGCCACCAGCGACTGATTGACCGCCGCCAGCAGCTTGCCGGACTCCAGCGCCAGCGCCCAGCGATCGCCGCGCGCGCACAGCGCCTGACGCAACGCCTCAACGGTGGGATAATCCGCCGGCATCGACAGCGCGCCGGTGCCCACCAGTTCGCGCACCTGCGCGAAGAAAAGAATATCGATCATGCGTTCACCTTAAAATCGCCGGATTTGCCGCCGCTTTTCGCCAGCAGGCGCACCGGGCCGATCACCATGTCTTTCTGTACCGCTTTGCACATGTCATAGATGGTCAATGCCGCCACCGAGGCGGCGGTCAGCGCCTCCATCTCGACGCCGGTTTTGCCGGTCAGCCGGCAGCAGGTTTCGATGCGCACCCGGCTGTGCTGCGTCTGCGCCTCCAGCTGCACTTCGACTTTGCTCAACATCAGCGGGTGGCACAGCGGGATCAGTTCCCAGGTGCGTTTGGCCGCCTGAATGCCGGCGATGCGCGCCGTGGCGAACACGTCGCCCTTGTGATGGCTGCCGTCGACGATCATCGCCAGCGTGGCGGGCAGCATCTCGACGAAGGCTTCGGCGCGCGCCTCGCGCACCGTTTCGGCCTTGGTGGAAACGTCGACCATATGGGCTTCGCCGGCGGCGTTAATATGGGTTAGCTGTGTCATGACTCAGGGCTTCTTCAAATGGGGTTGGAAGTTGCACGGGCGATGGCGCGCGTCCAACTGCTCTTCGATAATCCGCTCCCAGGCGGTGCGGCAGGCGCGGGTGGAACCCGGCATGGCGAAAATCACCGTGCGGTTGGCCAGGCCAGCCAGCGCGCGCGACTGGATCGTCGCGGTGCCGATCTCTTCGTACGACACCATGCGGAACAGTTCGCCGAACCCCTCCACCTCTCTGTCGAACAGCGGCAACAGCGCTTCCGGCGTGTTGTCGCGCGCGGTAAAACCGGTGCCGCCGGTGATCAGCACCGCCTGCACGTTGTCATCGGCAATCCACGCGGAAACCCGCGCGCGGATCTGGTAAATGTCATCTTTGACGATGGCGCGATCCACCACCTGATGGCCGGCTTCCCGCGCCGCGTCCTGCAGATATTGGCCGGAGGTGTCTTCCGCCGCGCCGCGGCTGTCGGACACGGTCAGGATGGCGATATGCGCCGCAATAAACTCGCTGCTCGCATGGCTCATGGTTCAATAAGCTCCTATTGGCTGTCAGCCGCCGATAAACGACAGGTTCTGGGTGATCCCGCTGTTGCCCTGATGCAGGAAATGGGTCTGCTTCTTGCTCAGCAGCCCGCTCTGGATGCGCGCCTTCAGCGCATCGAGCTGGCCGTCGTCCGCCAGCAGATCGCGCAGGGGCACCCCCTGCTCGCCGAACAGGCATAGGTGCAGATTGCCGATGGAAGAAACGCGCAGCCGGTTGCAGCTGGCGCAGAAGTCTTTTTCATACGGCATGATAAGACCCACCTCACCCTGGTAGTCCGGGTGGCTGAATACCTGCGCCGGGCCGTCGCTGCGGCCGCGCGCCTGGCGCTGCCAGCCCTGCTGTTCCAACTGCCGGCGAATCACTTCGCCGGAAACGTGGTGTTTGCGAAACAGCTCGCCGCCCTCACCGGTTTCCATCAGTTCGATAAAACGCAGTTGGATCGGCCGATCCTTGATCCAGGCGAGAAAGGCGCCGAGCTGCTGGTGATTGACGTCGCGCATCAGCACGGCGTTGACCTTGACCTTGCTGAAACCGGCGCTAAAGGCGGCGTCGATGCCGTCCATCACCTGGCGGAACTTGTCCTGGCCGGTGATGGCGTGAAACTGACGGGGATCCAGGCTGTCGATGCTGACGTTGATCGCCGTCAGACCGGCGTCACGCCAGGCGGCGACGTCGCGCGCCAGACGGTAACCGTTGGTGGTGACCGCCAGCGTGCGGATGGCCGGGTTTTCCCGCACGGCGGCGATGATCTCGGTAAAATCACGGCGCAGCGAAGGCTCGCCGCCGGTCAGGCGCACCTTTTCGGTGCCCAGTTCGGCGAACGCGCGGCTGACGCGGCGGATTTCATCCAGCGACAGGAAGCTTTTCGGGCTGCCGCTCGGCTTGTAGCCATCGGGCAGACAATAGGTGCAACGAAAGTTGCACACGTCGGTGATCGACAAGCGCAGGTAATAGAACTTGCGCTCATAAGCATCAATGAGTTGCGGTACCATAACACCTTTCCAAAGTCGGGAGATGCGAGCGTTTCCCCTCTGCACCCTGGTGGCTGACTTCGCCACGGCCCAGGCGCCATATCGTTCCGGATGAACAACGTAGGCGCAGGGGCTAGGAGTTTGATTTCTCTTCCCGCTACCTTGAGTAGCCGGAATGAAACCGTGGTTTTCAGCAGAATTCTAGCGCTAATCGGCAACGATAGCCAACGCGTTAATTCGCTATATAATTGTCTATACAGCGTTTTTAGACGCCGTCTATTCGGGTAAACCATGATAAACATCGCTTGCGTGGACGAATTGACCAGAATCACGCAAATGACACTCTTTATCGCGTTTTTATGCCGGATCCGCTACCTTATGCGGGCAGTTCAGCCCCTTTGTAAGGAAATTTATGCGTAATCGTACCCTGGCCGATCTCGACCGCGTGGTGGCGTTGGGCGGCGGACACGGTCTGGGCCGTGTGATGTCGGCCCTGTCGTCCTTAGGCTCCCGCCTGACCGGCATCGTCACCACCACCGACAACGGCGGTTCCACCGGCCGCATCCGCCGTTCGGAAGGCGGCATTGCCTGGGGCGATACCCGCAACTGCCTCAACCAGCTGATCACCGAACCGAGCGTCGCCTCGGCGATGTTCGAATACCGTTTCAGCGGCAACGGTGAGCTGGCCGGCCATAACCTGGGCAACCTGATGCTGAAAGCGCTGGATCACCTGAGCGTGCGCCCGCTGGAAGCGATCAACCTGGTGCGCAGCTTGCTGAAGGTGGACGCGGCGCTGATCCCGATGTCGGAGCAGCCGGTGGATTTGATGGCGCACGATCACGAAGGCAATCACGTTTACGGTGAAGTGAATGTCGATCAACTGACTCTTATGCCGCAGGAGCTGATGCTGTCGCCCCCGGTCAACGCCACGCGCGAAGCGCTGGACGCCATCGCGCAAGCCGACGTGATCCTGATCGGGCCGGGCAGCTTCCTCACCAGCCTGATGCCGCTGCTGCTGCTGGACGATCTCACCCAGGCGCTGCGCCGCAGCAGCGCCAGCATGATCTATATCGGCAACCTCGGCCGCGAACTGAGCGTGGCCGCCGCGGCGCTGTCGTTAAAGGATAAGCTGACGCTGATGGAAGAGAAGATCGGCCGCCGGATGATCGATGCGCTGATTGTCGGCCCGGCGGTGGACACCAGTGAAGTGCAGGATCGGGTGGTGATTCAACAGCCGCTGGAAGCGAGCGACATCCCCTACCGCCACGATCGCCAGCTGCTGCGCCAGGCGCTGGATCACGCGCTGGTGGAGCTGGCCGCCCGCCGCTGACCGAATTTAGCCGTCGCGCCCGCGCAGCCAGGGATTATCGCTGGCCGGGGCGGGATGGCTGACCATATCGATATACAGCTCTTCCACCTCTTTGCGCGCCCAGGGCGTGCGACGCAAAAACTTCAGGCTGGACTTGATGCTCGGATCGCTGCGGAAGCAGTTGATGCGAATGCGCGCGCCCAGTTCGGACCAACCGTAGTGATCCACCAGTTTATTCAGCAGCTGCTCCAGAGTCACGCCGTGCAGCGGGTCTTTAGACTGGTGTTGGCTCATGTTCGGTACTCTTCGTGGTCAAATCGGGCCGCACACCATAACAGCTTTGACGCGGCCGACAAGGAATTTTGACGCTCACAGCGCGGGCGCCGTCCAACGGTCAGGAAATCGCGATGAACTGCTCGCGCAGCTGGTGGATTTCGTCGCGCAGCGCAGCCGCCTGCTCGAACTCCAGGTTTTGCGCATGGGTGTACATCTGCGCTTCCAGATCGCGGATTTTCTGATCCAGCGCTTTCGGCGTAAGGTTCTGCAGCTGAGCGCCGCTGTCCGCCACCTTGCCCTTGCCTTTAGCCTTGGCGCGGTTGACCGGCTGGCCGATCTGCAGAATATCGCCGATCTTCTTGTTCAGCCCCTGCGGCACGATGCCGTTGGCTTCGTTATAGGCCTGCTGCTTGGCGCGGCGCCGCTCGGTTTCACCGATCGCCTTGGCCATCGAATCGGTGATGCGATCGCCATACAGGATCGCCTTGCCGTTCAGGTTACGCGCCGCGCGGCCGATGGTCTGGATCAGTGAACGCTCGGAACGCAGGAAGCCTTCCTTGTCGGCGTCCAGAATCGCCACCAGCGACACCTCAGGCATGTCGAGGCCCTCACGCAGCAGGTTGATGCCCACCAGCACGTCAAACTCGCCCAGACGCAGGTCACGGATGATTTCGACCCGTTCCACGGTATCGATGTCCGAGTGCAGGTAGCGCACGCGCTCGCCATGCTCTTCCAGGTATTCGGTCAGGTCTTCCGCCATGCGTTTGGTCAGGGTGGTCACCAGCACGCGCTCGTTGATCGCCGCGCGCTTGCGGATCTCGGAGAGCAGATCGTCCACCTGAGTGGCGACCGGCCGCACTTCCACGATCGGATCCAGCAGCCCGGTCGGGCGCACCACCTGATCGATCAGATCGCCGCCGGATTTCTCCAGCTCATATTTGCCCGGCGTGGCGGAAACATAGATGGTCTGCGGCGCCAGCGCCTCGAACTCCTCGAAGCGCAGCGGGCGGTTGTCCAGCGCCGACGGCAGACGGAAGCCGTACTCCACCAGCGTTTCCTTGCGCGCGCGGTCGCCCTTGAACATCGCGCCGATCTGCGGAATGGTGACGTGGGATTCGTCGACCACCAGCAGGCCGTCCGCCGGCAGGTAGTCGAACAGCGTCGGCGGCGGCTCGCCCTCGGCGCGCCCGGAAAGGTAGCGCGAGTAGTTTTCAATGCCCGAGCAGTAGCCCAGCTCGTTCATCATCTCCAGATCGAACTGGGTGCGCTGCGTCAGGCGTTGCTCTTCCAGCAGCTTGTTGTTGGCCAACAGCACCTTGCGGCGGTCCGCCAGATCGACCTTGATCTCTTCCATCGCCTGCATGATCCGCTCGCGCGGCGTCACGTAGTGCGACTTCGGGTAAATGGTAAAACGCGGCACCACCTGCTCAATCTGCCCGGTCAGCGGATCGAACAGCGACAGCCGTTCCACTTCTTCGTCGAACAGCTCGACGCGCAGCGCCAGCTCGTCCGATTCCGCCGGGAAGATGTCGATCACCTCGCCGCGCACGCGGAAGGTGGCGCGCTGGAAAGCCTGATCGTTACGGGAATACTGCAGCTCCGCCAGGCGGCGCAAAATGGAGCGCTGATCGATAATCATCCCCTGGGTCAGGTGCAGCATCATCTTCAGGTAAAGATCCGGATCGCCCAGACCGTAGATCGCCGACACCGACGCCACCACCACCACATCGCGCCGCTCCAGCAACGCCTTGGTGGCGGAAAGACGCATCTGTTCGATGTGCTCGTTCACCGAAGCGTCTTTTTCAATGAAGGTGTCGGAGCTGGGCACGTAGGCTTCCGGCTGGTAGTAGTCGTAGTAGGAGACGAAGTATTCCACCGCATTCTCAGGGAAAAACGCTTTCATCTCGCCGTACAGCTGCGCCGCCAGCGTCTTGTTCGGCGCCAGCACCATGGTCGGCCGATTCAGATCGGCTATCACGTTGGCGATGGTGAATGTCTTGCCCGAACCGGTGACCCCCAGCAGCGTCTGGTGCGCCAGGCCGTCTTCCAGCCCCTCTTCCAGCTTGCGGATGGCTTCCGGCTGATCGCCGGCCGGTTTGAACTCGGAATGCAGTTTGAAAAGTTTACTCATTGCTCGGCTACCCTGTGGAGATGCGCGCGCTCAGGCGGCCAGCCGGCTCTGCGCCGGATATGGCCCCTAATTATGGAAAGTGTCGGCGATTTGCGCCAGTGCCCATGATACTGGATATAAAACCAGCTTCAAGCGGATTCGTCGCTGCGCCCGGCACGGCGGCGATGCCGTTGCACCGTGAGGTTACAGCCGGGTGACATTTTTATTGTCAATAACAGATTTATCCCCAGAACTTGCCGCGAATTAACTTATTGATAGCACCGCGTCGAAAAATCATACATAGAGACCTGATCAATACCCTTGTGTCTTGATTTTAATTAATCTATTGATATATAAGATATTTAATAAAAAGACGAGAATGCGGGCAAAGCGAACAGAACCCGCGTCGGCTCTCGCTTTACAGCGTTTTTCTAAATCTAATGCACAAGGTTATCCACAGGAATAGTGGATAACTCTCACCGCCCCGCCCGGGGCGGGAGTTACAGAAAGAAAGCTTTTCGCCCTTTACACTCGCCAAAATGGCTTTTTTAGTTATTTTTTCATAAAAATATCGCTTTGTTTATGCCGATTAATACTAAAAATCCCCATTGCTAAAATCGCATTGCCCCCTTTCTCGCGGATCGCGCTTGACGGCGGCGCAATGCCTTGCACCATGCCCTCACCGCAGAGCACCACAAGAGTGCAAAAAACGTCCGGGTTAACTTCCCGGCGTATTTTCAGGCCGCCGCGGCAGAGCGCGTCAGGCCTGATTAGCGGTTAACAAGACGATAACAACCTCCCGTTTTCACCCGGCGACAAAATTGGCCTGGGAGTTGCTTTATCTTCCTGCGTATCAATGCGGTGCGGCGGCGTGATGCGCTGCCAGCCGCAGCGTGTACGCCTCGCGGTGCTATCGCCTGTAAAAGCGCAAGAACGACACCAAGTCGTCACAAGCGTCGTTTTTAACGACATATTGACTGTCATTCCGTCCACCGCAGACCTTGCTCTGGCTCATCGGACGGACGGCATCTTGTTCCAGACATTGCCACACTCGGGAAATTCGCCGCGCATGCGGCCTTTGCTGTCCCCCGCCAACGAGTGAAACGAGCGTCTATGAGGAGAATGCCAAATGCTGAGCCTGAGATCGGTCAATCAATTCTACGGTCAAAACCACACCCTGTGGGACATCAACCTGGAGCTGCCGCGCGGCCAGTGCACCGTGCTGCTCGGGCGCAACGGCGTGGGCAAGACCACGCTGGTCAACTGCATCATGGGGCATTTGCCGGTAGTGAGCGGCAGCATGACCTGGCAGCCGGCAGATCAGCCGCCGCAAAACCTGCTGCTGCAACCGATGGAGCGCCGCGCCGCACTCGGCATCAGCCACGTCCCGCAAGGGCGGCAACTCTTCTCGCAGCTGAGCGTGGAAGAGAATCTGCAGGTGGCGCAGATGGCCGTGCGCGGCGCCCCTCGCCGCATTCCGCCGCTGATCTACAGCCTGTTTCCCAATTTGCGCCAGATGCGTACCCGCCGCGCCGGCGATCTGTGCGAAGGCGCCCAACGCCAGTTGGCGATCGGCCGTGCGCTGGCGCAGGAACCGGCACTGCTGATCCTCGACGAACCGACGGCGGGCATGCCGCCTTCGATCGCCGCCGACATCGGCAACGTGATCCGCAGGCTCAACTTTGAGTTGGGCATGACCATTTTGCTGGTAGAGCATCAGCTGCCGTTCGTGCGCCGGGTGGCGGACCGCTTTTGTCTGCTCGATAGCGGGCGCACCGTGGCGCACGGCGCGCTGACGCAGTTGGATGAGGCGCTGATCGGCGCCGGGCTGGCGGAGTGAGTGCTCGGGTTAGCGATTAGATTGCTGTTGTATCAGTCACGGCCGGTCTGCGCCCAATAGGCATGGGCCCGCCGTCTTTTCATACTCGATAGGGGTCACACCGACACCATAATATCGAGGGATGTAAGCATGACAGACAACAACGCGGCATTTATTCAATACGCAGATTTGCGCAACAAAAACTGGAGCCTGCAGGAACGTCTTAATATTGAAGGCATTTACGTCAGCTCGCGCGACGAACTGGTCGGCGCACAAGACTTTATCATCAAAACGTTAAAACGCCCTGCGATTGTCAGATTCGCCGCGCCTTTTGCCCTTTGGACGGCGCCTAAAACCGATATCAATGTCGGATTCGTCTATATCGACGGCAACGGCGTCAACATCACTACCGAGATCCCCAACGGCACGGAAAGCGACCATAACTATTTCCTGCGCTGCTATACCAGCAGCGGCGCGCTGGATAACAACGTTCCTATTCGCCCGGCGCCTATCATGAAAGATTTCACCGTAAAGGGCATCGGCGCCAGGATTAACAACAAAGATGAAACGACGATCGAATACACCTATATCGACGGCGTCCGTTTCGATTCGCCTGAAGGCCCGCTGGGCAACTTTTCCGTCAATAACGTCTATATTTCCGGCTTCTACTACGGCCTGTACTACGGCACCAATGCCTATATCGCCCACCACTACGCCTGTGAAGTCATTCGCTGTTTTGAGTGCCTGCATATGCCTTCAACGAACAGCGGCGCCCAAAACTTCGGCGAAGGCATCAACTTCTTCGGTGGCACCCTCGGCAATTCCCAGGGGTTGGCCGTTCGCAACGCTAACCCCAACGGCGCCTTCCGCCTGTTCGGTGCTTCGATCGACTATGCCGGCTCGATTGCCGACGTTGAGGCCGGTAGCATTGAATTGCATGGCTGCCATATGGAATTCAACAACGGTAATAGTCCGCTTATGGAAATTCCCTTCCGTTGCAGCGCCAATCAAAATGCATCGCTGTTGATTCACGGCGGCGAAATCATCGTCGCCGGCGGCCGACTGGCGCAAGCGTCGCTGTTTTACGCCGAGGCCGGCAGTAGCGGGATTATCGTCGACAGCGTGAAGTTCTATGGCGTAAGAACCGCCAGCGGCCGCTATTTCAGCGGTACCGGCGACTTTGTCATCGTCAATAGCCGACTGGATGGCGGTGGGGGTGGCGCCGGGATCCAGACGCTGGTCGGCGCCGTGAATAACAAGTTAAAAGACGGTGAGTTCGCCTTTTCCGCTAAGCCGTTTGGCTGGGAAGTGACAGGCGGCACGATCAGCGAGCCCTTTACCTCAGACGCAGTGACTATCAGTATCGAAGCCGGCGCAGGCGTCAACGGCAGTAATGCCCTGAAAGTGACCAAGTTGGGCAACGCCAATACCAACGCCGGAGTGAGAGTGATCGTGCCCGCCGCGCAATATGAGCAGTTGGGCGCCTGTTTTACCCTGAAAACGGTCAACGGCGGTACCGGCAATCTGTTCGCGACGCTGCAATATGCCTGTATCCAGGAACATGCGGACAACGGCATCTCGCTCGTCGCCAAAGCCGCGCCGGCAGCCTGGGACGCCGCCTTGAAAGCCGATGCTTACGCCGAGTACACCGAATATCGTTTCAACGCCAATCGACGAAAAGTCCCGGTCTGGGCGACCCATGTCATCCTGACGTTCAACCTGTATGCCCTGGCGAAAAATGGCGTGCTTTATCTCGATAACGCCTGTATTACCGCCATGTAAAAGCCAACGCCGGGTCATAAGACCCGGCGTTGTGATTCATCAGCCAGAACCTCTCACTGCGCCAGCAGGCTGATATCCAGATACTGCCCCAGCGGCGCCCGTTCGGCCTGCGGCAGGTGCGGGATTTCACCCAGCAGCGGCGCCGGCAGCATGCGGCGCAGCGTGGCCAGGTATTCCTGATGCCGCCGCCCCGGCGGCGCCACGTCGTTGGCGATCCAACCGGCCAGCGTCAGCCCCGCTTGTCGCACCGCCTGCGCCGTCAACACCGCATGGTTGATACAGCCCAGTTTGATGCCCACCACCAGGATCACCGGCAGTTGCTCCTGCTGCACCCAGTCGGCGAAGGTGTACTGCGCCGACAACGGAGTAAACCACCCGCCGGCGCCCTCGACCAATACCCAGTCGGCGCGCTGTTCCAGCCGGCGCAGGCCGTCGGACAGCCGCGCTGCGTCGATCGGCCGGCCTTCATCGGCGCTAACGATATGCGGCGAAGTCGGTTCGGCAAAAACGTAAGGGTTCACTTCGTCGTACCCCAGCGCCACGCTGCTGTTGGCCTGCAGCGCCAGCGCGTCGCCGTTGCGCAGCCCCTCGGCGGTCATCTCGCTGCCCGAGGCCACCGGCTTATAGCCGGCGCTGCGGTAGCCCGCCAGATTGGCGGCCTGCAGCAAGGCGCTGCTGGCGACGGTTTTCCCCACTTCGGTGTCGGTGCCGGTCACGAACCAACGTTTAATCACGATAAATCACTCCATAAGCCAGATGATAGCTGAGCGGGAACTGCCCCTGCCGGCACGGGTAAGCCGCCTGCAGCGCGGCGAGGCGGCCGCGCGACATCAGGCCGCCCTCGCGTCCCTGGTGCAGATGCGTCGCCCCGATGCCCTTGAGCGAACGCATCAGCGTCATCACGTCCGGGTAATTCAGGGTGCGCAGCTCCGTCACCAGCTCGTGTCGATAGTCGGCACAGGCGGCGCGGATCTGCGCCAGCGGCAGGAAGGCGTTCACGTGACGTTCGCCGTCCACCTGTTGCCAGGCGTCCCCCAATTCCTGCAGCGAGCCCGCCGCCAGCGTGGAGAACAGGATCACACCGCCGGGCCGGGTGACGCGATACAGCTCCGCCAACGCTGCGGGCAGATCGCTGCACCACTGCACCACCAGGCTGCTGAAACAGATGTCCATCGCCGCGTCGGGCAACGGCACCTGCTCGATATCGCCCAGCAGATAATGGTGCGCCGCCTGTTGCTGGCGGGCGAATGCCAACATCCCCGGCGCCAGATCGAGCGCCGTCACCTGCTTGCCGCGCTCGCGCCACAGACGGCTGAAATAGCCGGTGCCGCAGCCGGCATCCAGCAGCCGTTCGCCTGGGTGGGAACTCCCCATCCCCAGTAAGCGCTCGCCAACATCACGCTGCAGCGCGGCGGCGGCGTCGTAGCTGCCGGCCGCGCGGCTGAAGGCCGAGGCGACCGCCTGTTTGTTCACTGTGTCATTGGCTGACGTCATGCAATACCTCCAGCAGGCGATCGATATCCTGCGGCTGGTGCGCCGCCGTCAGGGTAATGCGCAGCCGCGCGCCGCCCGGCGGTACCGTCGGCGGACGGATGGCGCTTACCCACAGGCCGCGATCGCGCAGACGGGTCGCCAGATCGAGCGCACGCTGATTGTCCCCCACCAGCAGCGGCTGGATGGCGGTGTCGGAATCCGTCAGGGTCAGCGCCAGCGGCGCCGCGCCCTGGCGGAAACGCCGGATGTTGTCCTGCAGCCGGACGCGCAGTTCATCACCCTCTCGAATGCAGGCCAGCGCCGCCTGCAGCGCGCAGGCCTGCGCCGGCGGCATCGCGGTGCTGTAGATCAGATGGCGAGCGAACTGCAGCAGATACTCGGCGGTCGCCTCATCGCACAGCACTGCCGCGCCGCTGACGCCGAACGCTTTGCCGAAGGTCGCCACCAGCAGTTCAGGACGCACGCCCTGCTGCCAGCAGCTGCCGCGGCCTTGCTCGCCGCGCACGCCGACGCCGTGGGCATCGTCCACCATCAGCCAGGCGCCCGCCGCGCGGGTTAAGCGATGCAGCTCCGCCAACGGTGCGCCGTCGCCGTCCATGCTGAACACCCCTTCGGTCACCGCCAGCCGCTGCCCGTCGCAGGGTTTGGCCAGCAGATCCGCCAGCGCCTGCGGCTGGTTGTGCTGGAAGCGACGCAGCTCGGCCGGCGACTGAGCCGCCGCCTCCAGCAGCGAGGCATGGCTGAGGCGATCGGCCAAAATGCGATCGCCCTTTTGCATCAACGCCGCCAGCACCGCCTGGTTGGCGGCGTAGCCGGAGATGAACAGCAGCGCGCGCGGATAGCCGAGCCACGCCGCCAGTTGCTCCTCCAGCGCCTGATGCGCCGCGCTAAAGCCGGTGACGTGGCCCGAACCGCCGCTGCCGACGCCGTAACGCTGCGCGCCCTGCTGCCAGGCGGCGATCACCCGCGCATCCTGGCTCAGCCCCAGGTAGTCGTTACCGGAGAAGTTCAGGTAGAGACGATCGCCGAGCCGGATCTGGCGGCCGTTGCCGCCCTCGGTGGTCTGTCGCCGGCGGTAGGCGGCGTTCAAACGCCGCTCCGCCAGAGCCTGCTCGATGCGTTGTGGCCAGCTCATCACGGCGCCGCGTTGTAAAACTCGGCGGTATCGGCGTTCAGCAGTTGCTTGGCCAGCACCTGCTGTTGCTGGTTGTCGCCGTGTTCGGTTGCGGTCTGCTGCGGGTTGAGCCCCAGCTTGCGGAACAGCTGCAGGTCTTTGTCTTCTTCCGGATTCGGCGTGGTCAGCAGCTTGCAGCCGTAGAAGATGGAGTTGGCGCCGGCCATGAAGCACATCGCCTGCGTCTGTTCGTTCATCTGTTCGCGGCCGGCGGAGAGACGGACATAAGAGGCCGGCATCATGATGCGCGCCACCGCGATAGTGCGGATGAAATCGAACGGATCGACGTCATCGTTATCCGCCAGCGGCGTGCCTTTCACCTTCACCAACATGTTGATCGGCACGCTCTCCGGCGGTTTCGGCAGGTTGGCTAGCTGCACCAGCAGCCCGGCGCGGTCGCGCACCGTTTCACCCAGCCCAACGATGCCGCCGGAGCACACTTTGATGCCGGCGTCGCGCACTTTGTCGAGCGTATCCAGGCGTTCCTGGTAGCTGCGGGTGGTGATGATGCTGCCGTAGAACTCCGGCGAGGTATCGAGGTTATGGTTGTAATAATCCAGCCCGGCTTCCGCCAGCCGCTCGGCCTGAGTACCGTCAAGCGTGCCCAGCGTCATGCAGGTTTCCATGCCCATCGCTTTCACGCCCTGCACCATCTGCTGCAGATAAGGCATATCGCGCTCGTGCGGGTTCTTCCACGCCGCGCCCATGCAAAAACGGGTCGAGCCGTTCGCCTTGGCCTTGCGCGCCGATTCCAGTACCTGCTCGACCTGCATCAACCGCTCCGACTCCAGGCCGGTCTTGTAGCGTGAGCTCTGCGGGCAGTATTTACAGTCTTCCGGGCAAGCGCCGGTTTTGATCGACAGCAGTGTGCTGACCTGCACCTGACGCGGGTCGAAGTGCTGACGGTGTACGGTTTGCGCTTCGAACAGCAGTTCCAGCAGCGGTTTATCAAACAGGGCCTGGGCTTGCCCTACTGTCCAGTGAATGCGGTCGGCCATCATGGCGTCTCCAAAACGAAAAAGTGTCGCCAGTTTAAATATTGTGGATATACTGTCAACCAATCTTAATTCAATTTGGTTTACAAGTATGTCTGTCACCGCTTCCGACCTGGCGTTTGACCAACGTCATATCTGGCACCCCTACACCTCCATGAGCCGCCCGTTGCCCTGTTACCCGATCGAGTCGGCCAGCGGCGTCGAGCTGCAGCTGGCGGATGGCAGGCGCCTGGTGGACGGCATGTCCTCCTGGTGGGCGGCGATCCACGGTTACAACCATCCGAGTCTGAATCAGGCCGCCAGCCAGCAATTGGAGAAGATGTCGCACGTGATGTTCGGCGGCATCACCCATCCGGCCGCCATCTCGCTGTGCCGTCGGCTGGTGGAGATGACGCCGGAAGCGCTCCAGTGCGTGTTCCTGGCAGATTCCGGTTCGGTGGCGGTGGAAGTGTCGCTGAAGATGGTGCTGCAGTACTGGCAGGCGCGCGGCGAGCGCCGGCAGCGCATCCTGACGCTGCGCCACGGCTATCACGGCGATACCTTCGGCGCGATGTCGGTCTGCGATCCGGACAACTCGATGCACAGCCTCTATCAGGGCTATCTGGCGCCGCACCTGTTCGCCACCGCGCCGCAGTGCCGCTTCGACGAGGAATGGCGCGAAGAAGACATTGCGCCGTTCGCCGCGCTGCTGGAGCAGCACGCCGGTGAAGTGGCGGCGGTGATCCTGGAACCGGTGGTGCAAGGCGCCGGCGGCATGCGCATCTACCACCCAACCTACCTCAAGCGGGTGCGCGAGCTGTGCGACCGCCATCAGGTGCTGCTGATCGCCGACGAGATCGCCACCGGCTTCGGCCGCACCGGCAAGCTGTTCGCCTGCGAACACGCGCAGGTGGTGCCGGACATTCTCTGTCTGGGCAAGGCGCTGACCGGCGGTTACATGACCCTTTCCGCCACCCTGACCACCCGCCACGTGGCGGAGACCATCAGCAACGGCGCGGCCGGCTGCTTTATGCACGGGCCGACCTTTATGGGCAACCCGCTGGCCTGTGCGGTAGCGGACGCCAGCCTGGCGCTGCTGGCGGAAAATCGCTGGCAGGCGCAGGTGAGCGCCATCGAGGCCCAGCTGAAGCGGGAACTGCTGCCGTTGGCGGCGCTGCCGAAAGTGGCGGACGTGCGGGTGCTGGGGGCGATTGGGGTGGTGGAGATGCGCGAACCGGTGGATGTCGCCGAGCTGCAGCGCGGCTTCGTCGAGCGCGGGGTGTGGATCCGGCCGTTCGGCAAACTGATTTACCTGATGCCGCCTTACATCATCGAAGCGGCACAGCTCAGCCGCCTGACCGCCGCCGTGGCCGCCGCCGCGCGTTAATGCCTTACCAATGCTGGTCGAGATAGCGGGCCAGCAATCCCAGGCACAGCAGCCAGAGTAAAATGATCATCGCCGCCGCCATGCGGCCGGTGGGGTTGTCGACGCGCTTTTGCGCCTTCTCGCGCAGCTCGGCCATCAGCGGTTTGGGGATCAGCCGCACCGCCAGCATGATGCCCAACGGCACGATAATCACATCGTCCAGATAGCCCAGCACCGGAATGAAATCCGGGATCAAATCGATTGGCGAGATCGCATAGCCGGCCACCAGCAGCGCGATCAGCTTGGCGTACCATGGGGTGCGCTTATCACGGGCGGCCAGCCACAGCGCGTAGATATCGCGCTTGATGCCTTTGGCCCAACGGCGCAGCCAGCCGAACCACGGCGTGCGTTTTTTCAGTGAAATCATGATTACTTCATATAAGAACGTAAAACGATCATCAATTGCTCGATGTCCTGCTCGCGCTGCTGCGGCGTAGCGTCCGCGGCAGCCAGATGTTCGCGCACATGCCCTTCCAACACCTGCGCCATTAAACCGTTGACCGCGCCGCGCACCGCCGCGATCTGCTGCAGCACAGCAGAACATTCGCCGCCGCTCTCCAGCGCGCGCTCCAGCGCTTCGGCCTGCCCTTTAATGCGGCGCACCCGCGCCAACAGCTTCTTTTGATCTCTGAGGGTATGGCTCATTATTTCCGCCTGATTGTTATTTACTATACTGGGGTATAGTATACTTCAGCACACTACCTTTTGCTGAGGAACTTCACCATGACGTCTCACGCGCCCGCTTTGCACCGCGAGCACAGCCACGTTTTTGACGATGGTAACCCATTGGCCGAAAGAAACACCAGATGGGCGGTGATACTCACCGCCAGTATGATGGTCATCGAAATCGCCGGGGGCTGGCTGTTTAACTCGATGGCATTGTTGGCCGACGGCTGGCACATGAGCTCGCATGCGCTGGCTCTGGGCTTGTCGCTGCTGGCTTACGGCGCCGCACGCCGGTTGGCCAAGGATCGCCGCTTCAGCCTCGGCACCTGGAAGATAGAAGTGCTGGCCGGTTACACCAGCGCGGTGTTGCTGGTGCTGGTGGCAGCGCTGATGCTGTTTCAGTCAGCGCAGCGGCTGCTGAATCCCAGCCCGATTCATTACAACGAAGCCATCGCCATCGGTACGAGCGGGCTGGCCGTCAATCTGCTTTGCGCCTGGCTGCTGCGCGGCGGCGGCCACCATCACCACCACGGGGATCACCACGATGACCATCATCATGACCTCAACCTGCGCTCCGCCTATATCCACGTCATCGCCGACGCCGCCACCTCGGTGTTGGCCCTCGTCGCGCTGTTCGGCGGCAAGCTTTGGGGCGCCGCCTGGCTCGATCCGTTGATGGGCATCGTCGGCGCGATGATGGTGGCCGCCTGGGCCTATAGCCTGATGCGCGATAGCGGGAAGATTTTGCTGGATGCCGAAATGGACGCCCCCGTGGCGCAAGAGATGCGTCAGACCCTGGCCACCTCCGGCCACGCGCTCACGCTGACAGATTTGCATTTAGGCCGCATCGGCAAAGGAAAATATCATTGCGTCATCGCCCTGAGCAGCGCCGATCGCGCCCTCACCGCCGACAGGATACGTCGACTGTTGGCCGTTCATCCCGAACTGGTGCATGTTACCGTCGAGATCAACCGCCCGCCGCTGGCGCAAGGGGTTGTATTGTTCCACCAAAAAGATCTAGCTTAAGGGCTCTGCTTTTATCGCAACTGGGAGTCATTATGGCTTTTCGTTTGTACAGCAACGATCTGCAGGACGGCGGCACAATGCCGCAGACGCAGGTTTTCAACGGCATGGGCTACCACGGCGATAACCTGTCGCCCCACCTGGCCTGGGACGGCGTGCCCGAGGGCACCAAGAGCTTCGTCGTCACCCTGTACGATCCTGATGCCCCAACCGGCTCCGGCTGGTGGCACTGGGTGGTGGCCAATATCCCGGCCGACGTGCGTGAGCTGCCGCAGGGCGCAGGCTCCGGCAAAGCGCCGCTGCCGAGCGCCGCGCTGCAAACCCGTACCGACTTCGGCTCGGCCGGTTACGGCGGCGCCGCGCCGCCGAATGGCGAAAGCCACCGCTATCAGTTCACCGTGCACGCGCTGGACGTGGAAAGCATCGAGGTGGATGAAGGGTCCAGCGGCGCTCTGGTGGGCTTTAACGTCCATTTCCACAGTCTCGGCAGCGCCACGCTGACGGTGATGTTCAACTGATCCCCCGCCAATAAAAAAGCGCGGTCAACCGCACCGCGCTTTCCACTCGAGTCTGACTGACTAATTACTTCGCCAGCACGCTTACCCACATCGGGCCTTTGCCCACCGGATAACGCGCCAGCGTAGTCAGCTTACCGCTGGCCTGATCAATTTCATGCACCGCGATGTGATCGGACTTCTGGCCGGACGAAATCACGAAGCGGCCGCTGTGATCGATATTGAAACCGCGCGGCTGCGTTTCGGTCGGATAATAGCCGACCACGCTCAGCGTGCCGCCGTCTTCGGAAACGCTGAAGAGGGTCAGAATGCTGGCGGTGCGATCGCTGGTATACAGGAAGCGGCCGTTCGGCGTGATATGAATGTCCGCCGCCCAGCGGGTGCCGTCGAAATCGCTCGGCATGATGTCCAGCGTCTGCGTCACGCTGTATTTGCCGCCGTTTTCCGAAATGGCCAGCACGTCTACCGTGCCGTTCAGCTCATTGACGCAGTAGGCGAACTTGTCGTTGTGGTGGAACGCCATATGGCGCGGGCCGGCGCCGGCGGCGATATCCACCGCGTCCTGCGCGTGCGGCGTCAGCTGGCCCGCCAGGCTCAGGTTAAACAGACGGATGCGGTCTTCTTTCAGGCACGGCACCAGCACCAGCTGGTTGGTCGGATCGATGTTCGCCGAGTGCGGCGCGTTCAGGCCGTCGATCTGTTGGATCGGCGCCGTTACTACGCCGTCGTGGCCGATCGGGCTGATGCTGGCGCAGTTGCCGCTGTAGGAAGCGGAGAACAGGTAACGCCCCTGCAAATCAGTCGAGATATGGGTCGGGCTGCCCGGCAGCGGCGCCATGCCGGCCTGCTGCAACGTGCCATCCGCCTCGATGCGGTAGCTGACGATACCGAACGCCGGACGCACGCCGACGTACAGGTGAGTCTTGTCCGGATGAAGGGTCATCGGCTGCACCTGGCCCGGCACGTCAACGGTTTGCAGCAGCGCCAGCGCGCCGGCGTCGTCCAACTGCCAGACGTGGATCTGCTGGCTCTCCGGGCTGGCGACATAAACGATTTGCTTCATGTGTTCTCCTTGCAAAGGGTAAAAGAGGAACCGGTTTCAGGCCGTTCGCTTGCCCCTAGCTTACCGCACATCCGTCGCATGGCACTACCGCATTACGCTTAAATCCCCAAGCCACATTCTTTCCCCCCAGACAACATCCACGTTCAAAATGCCAAAAGCCATCACCCTAACGTCTGCTGCGATTTTCTTATCGGAAACGAGCAGTCATAGAGAATGGAAGACAGACTCACGAATTATTGATAAATTAAAAAGCCTGCTCAAAAATTAAAATAGAATTTGCCGCCGAACGGTTAATCCTCTTTACATTAGCAATACACATAACCACCTGGCGTCACTAAAAACATAATTAATATAAATAACAAGAAACAAATCATAATAGATATAGATATATTAATAATATAAAAAATATCAATTAATCTATACATAACATATTGCCGCCCAAGGTCGACACAGACACGCCCATGACTCGCTGGACATAGCAGTTATGTCGAGTTTGGCATGCCTCCTATGCCAGTGGCGTGCCCCTTTAATAATTCACCTAATGAATTAATTTGACTGATTACATAAATACAAATGAAAAATAATTAAGAGGAATGAATAAAAACTTCAATCGCGATTGCAATAACACCATGGAAAAGCGTGCCCGCACTCCTTATGGATGACTATAAAAAACCCAAAATACATTTACTGAGTAATAGATATGCTTTCTTCTTCACAGAATTTCAGACATGACATCAACGGGCTTAGAGCCTGGGCAGTGATCGCTGTCGTACTTTTTCATTTCGGCATCCCGGGTTTTTCCGGCGGCTTTGTCGGCGTAGATGTATTCTTCGTCATATCCGGTTTCCTGATGATGCAGATCATCATTACCGGCCTGGAACAAGATCGTTTTTCACTTTGGCGCTTTTACCTGGCTCGAGCCCGTCGCATCATTCCCGCCCTACTTGCACTCTGTTCGACCTTACTGTGCCTGGGATGGTTCTGGTTACCAACGCTGGATTACAGTCAACTGGCAAAACATGCCTTTACCGCCATACTCTTCCTGTCTAACGTGAAGTTTTGGAAAGAAGCCGGCTATTTTGACAGCGTATCCCATGAAAAATGGCTGCTGCATACTTGGTCGTTATCCGTAGAATGGCAGTTCTATATTATCCTGCCGCTGGCCCTTATGTTTATATGGCGATTGGGGGGCAAAAACGGCTTCATGCGCTTCATCATTTTAGCCGGCGCGGTCTCCTTTGGCTTATCAATCATCATGTCTTCCCTCGCGCCCTCCGCCGGGTTTTTTCTTATCCCAACCCGAGCCTGGGAAATGCTTGCCGGAGGAATCGTCTGGCGGTTAACGCAAAACCGAACGCTCAGCGGAAAAAGACGTATTTATACGGAATGGCTTGGGATGCTATGCATCGCGATAGCCATCGTGGGATGTGATGCCAGTAAACCCTGGCCCGGTTACAACGCCCTGTTGCCGGTTATCGGCGCCATGTTGGTGCTTGCCGCCGGCCGCCAGGATTCCCCCTTGACCTCAAACCCCGTCGCTGCACGTCTGGGTGTTTCATCCTACTCTATTTACCTTTGGCATTGGCCGATTGTGGTGCTGCTTGTCTACACCAATGCTCAATCCGAGATGAAATGGGTAGTTGCGGGATTACTGGCCAGCGTGTTGCTTGGCGAGTTGTCGCTTCGTCTTATAGAAACCCCTGTCCGCAAGTGGCTTTCAAGGCAAACAACGCGTCAATCAGTGTGTACAATCGGAATCGCTACCATGCTGGTTGCTGCGCTGTGTGTCACACTGTTTACCGTTAATTTCTCCGGCAGGTTACCGCAGCAAATCGATCTGATCGCCAACGAAAGTACCAACATGCTCGCCAACAGAGATGAATGCTTCGCCAAGTCCGGCTTCAGCTCGCCATCCTGTATCTATGGAGGCGAAAATATTCGGGTTATCATCGTTGGCGATAGCCACGGCGATGCGATGATCTCTGCAGTCGAGTCCGCCCTGCCAAATCAAACTGATGGGCTTCTCAATCTCACTTATGCAGGCTGCCCAACGCTCTTCGGAGCCAACGTTGTTCCCGGCGCGCTTGACGATAATATTCAGTGCAGCGCATTCAATCAGTGGATAAAAGAAAAACTATCCACGCTGGACAACAATATCCCCGCAGTCGTGATTAACCGAACCAGTGCTTACGCCTTCGGCCAGCAAATTGCGGGCGCGAAGCAGAACCAACCATCGGTGTATTTTTCGAAGGTATATCGTACCCCTGAGCCGGGATTTTTGTCCGAGTTCAAAACTTCACTCGTCGACACTCTGTGTGAAATGGCTACAGAACGGCAAATTTATGTTGTGCGTCCGGTGCCGGAAATGCTCGTCAATGTGCCAAAAACACTGTCGCGCCTGCTGAGTTTTGGCGGTTCAGAGCCCGACATATCCATCTCCGAAACAGATTACCGACAACGTCATGCTTTTGTCTGGCAAGCTCAAGATGAAGCGGCGAAAAAATGTGGCGTAAAAATTTTGGATCCGCTTCCTTACCTGTGCGAAGACGGCAAGTGCGCGGGAACTCACAATGGGCGGCCCATCTATTTTGACGATAACCATCTTAGCGAATATGGCAACAAACTTCTGGTACCGATGTTCAAAACTCTGTTCTCATCAGCGTCCAAATAAGTCATCGGTCGGCGATAGCAGGCAGACCGAATTGTTTGCATCAGAGCGAAGAGGTACCATCGGATTAATTTTATGGCTAACGATAACGAGAACCCTATGAGCTACCGCGTCATCGCCCTCGATCTTGACGGCACCCTGTTGGACAACCAAAAACGCATCTTACCGCAGTCGCTGGAAGCGCTGGCGCAGGCGCGCGCCGCCGGCGTCCAGGTGGTGGTGGTCACCGGCCGCCACCACGTCGCCATCCATCCGTTTTACCAGGCGCTGCAGATAGATACCCCGGCCATCTGCTGCAACGGCACCTACCTGTATGATTTTCAGCAGAAAAAGGTGCTGGCCGCCGATCCGCTGGCGAAAGATCAGGCCAAGCAGGTGCTGCAGATGCTCAAGCAGACCGACATTCACGGGCTGATGTACGTTGACGACGCCATGCTGTATCAGGAGCCGAGCGGCCATGTGATTCGCTCGCTGGCCTGGGCCGAAACCCTGCCGGCGGCGCAGCGCCCGACGCTGCTGCAGGTCGGCAGCCTGACGCAGGCGGCCGACGACGCGCAGGCGATCTGGAAATTCGCCACCTCGCACGCCGATATTCCGGCGCTGCGCGAGTTTGCCGACACGGTGGAAAAAGAGCTGGGGCTGGCGTGCGAATGGTCCTGGCACGATCAGGTGGATATCGCCAAAGGCGGCAACAGCAAAGGCAAACGCCTGCGTCAATGGGTAGAGTCGCAGGGGTTGAGCATGGATCAGGTGGTGGCGTTCGGCGACAACTACAACGACATCAGCATGCTGGAAGCGGTCGGGTTGGGGGTGGCGATGGGCAATGCCGATGACGCCATCAAGGAACGCGCCGATCTGGTGATCGCCGATAACCTGCAGCCGGGCATCGCCGAGGTGATCCGCACCCGCGTGCTGTAATCTTTTCGCCCTCCCGCCGGGAGGGCCTGCCTCAGCGGCTCTCGCGGCTGATAGACACGCTCTTCACCTGCGCATACAGCCACTGCCCAGGGCGGATCGCCAGTTCATCGCGCGCCCACGGCGTAATGCGCGCCCACAGCACGTGTTCGCCGACCGCCAGTTTCACTTCCACCTGCCCGTCCACGTCCAGACACTCGCTCACCTTGGCCGGCAAGACGTTGCGAATACTGCTGTTGACCGGCGGCTGCAGCACCAGCGAGACGTCGGCGGCGTTGATGCGAATACGCAGTTGGGTGCCCAATTCAGCGTCGATGCCGCTGACCCACAGCCTTTGATCGCCAAGCGCCAGCGCCGTCATGGCATAACGTTGATGATGCTCAATCACGCTGACGCGCAGCACGCTGCTCTGATCTTCACGCTGCAGCCACGGCCGCAGCGCGCTGCTGGCCCAGACTTCTTCCAGCCCGCCGAACGCAAGCACCTCGCCGCGATCCAGCACCATCACCTGCTCGGCCAGGCGCAGGATCTCGTCCAGGCTGTGGCTGACGTAAAGGATGGGGATGTTCACGTCCTGCGCCAACCGCTCCAGATACGGCAGCAGCTCGCGTTTGCGCGGCAGATCGAGCGAGGCCAGCGGTTCATCCATCAGCAGCAGTTCCGGCGCGGTCAGCAGCGCGCGGCCGATCGCCACCCGCTGTTTTTCACCGCCGGAGAGCGTCAGCGGCAGCCGGTGCAACAGCGGCCCGATGCCCAGCAGCTCGACGATGGTATTGAACTGCGCGCGCATGCCGGCCGCCATGCCGTACTGCAGGTTGCCGCGCACCCGGTAGTGCGGGAACAGCCGCGCATCCTGAAACACATAGCCGATACGGCGCTTTTCCGGCGGCAGGCAGAGGCCGGAGGCGGTATCCACCAGCGTACGGCCATTGAGCGCGATACGCCCCTGCTGCAAACGGGTCAGGCCGCCGATGGCGTTGATCAGGGAGGTTTTGCCCGCGCCGGACAGGCCGAAAATCGCGGTGATGCCCTGCGCCGGCAAATCGGCGCGGACGTTGAGATTGAGGTCGCCCAGCTGCTGCGAGAAATCCAGCTCCAGCATTTACACCCCCATCCGTTTGCGGCCCCAGCGGGCCAGCCATTCGGACACCATCAGCGAAGCCAGCGACAGCACGATGGCGATAACACACAGACGCGCGGCGGCGGCCTCCGCCCCCGGCGTTTCAATCAGCGTATACATCGCCAGCGGAATGGTGCGGGTTTCACCGGGAATGTTGGAAACGAAGGTGATGGTGGCGCCAAACTCCCCCAGCGAACGGGCGAAGGCCAGCACCACGCCGACAATGACGCCGGGCAGCGACAGCGGCAGCGTGATGGTGAAAAACACCCGCCACGGGTTGGCGCCCAGCGTGCGCGCCGCCTGCTCCAGCCGGGTATCCACCGCCTCCAGCGCCAGCCGAATGGCGCGCACCATCAGCGGAAACGCCACCACCGCCGATGCCAGCGCGGCGCCGCGCCAGCTGAAACTGAAGCTGAAACCGAACCAGTCATACAGCCACTCGCCGATAACGCCGTGCCGCCCCATGGCGATCAGCAGCAAATAGCCGACCACCACCGGCGGCAGCACCAGCGGCAGGTGAATGACGCCGTCCAGCAGCGCCTTGCCGGGGAAGCGGCAACGCACCAGCACCCAGGCCATCAGAATGCCGAACGGCAGGCTGCAGACCACCGCCAAACCGGAGACTTTCAGGCTCAGCTCAACCGCCTGCCACTCGTACTCACTCAGAATCATTTACGCGGGGTGAATCCATAATGTTCGAAAATAGCGGCCGCTTCCGGGCTCTTCAGATAGGTATAGAAAGCGCTGACCGTCGGATTTTGACGATCTTTCACCATCGCCATCGGATATTCAACCGGTTTGTGGCTGTCTTCCGGGAACACGCCCACCACTTTCACCTTGTCGCTGGCGACCGCGTCGGAGCCGTAGACGATGCCGAGCGGCGCTTCACCGCGCTCCACCAGCGCCATGGCGCTACGCACATTGTTGGCGCGCGCCAGTTTCGGCTCCAATGCGCTCCAGGCGCCCAGGTGTTCCAGCGCTTCCTTAGCGTAGATGCCGGCCGGCACATGATCCGGATCGCCCACCGCCAGGCGGCCGCCGTTGAGCAGCTTGGCCCAGTCGGTCTGCTTGTCGATGGCGATCTTGTCTTGCTTATCGCTCTTGGCGGCGATCAGCACCAGTTCGTTGCCCAGCAGCGTGTAACGGGTGTCTTTTACCATCTGCTGCTTGTCGATGGCGTAATCCATCCACTGCTGATCGGCGGAGATAAACAGATCGGCCGGAGCGCCCTGCTCAATTTGGCGCGCCAGCGTCGAGGACGACGCAAAGGAGGAAACCACCTGCACGTCCTTGCCTTTTTGATACTGGGTGGCGATGTCCTGCAGCGCGTTGGTCAGCGACGCGGCGGCGAACACGGTGATCTTTTCCGCCGCAGAAGCCTGAGCCACCAGGCCCGATGCCAGAACGATCCCGCCAACCCATTTGGTCCATTGCTGTTTCATTGTTTTTCTCCGCAAGTTAACGTGCATTATCACTCTTCGTTATATAAAAAATAATATAACGTTGCGCGAAAGCTTGTCATGCGGTTTATCGGCAAAGCGTGAGATAACTTGAGGAATGCCCGCCGGGGAATGCCGGCGGGTATCGGGATGGGGAACGGTCAGTGCTGGGCGCGGTTTTCTTTCGAACGGCCCACTTTGGAGAAGACGTTGAACACTTCGCCAAAACCGTAGATCAGGCCGAGAATGAGCGCCATGACCACCGGCACCATCACCACGGCGAACAACAGACTTTTCAATAATTCCAACATGATAGCCTCGCTTAACTGCCCATTGAGCGGCAAATGCCTTTCACCGCATATCCGGTTATTCTAACCCAAAAAAATCGGTAAAACGGAGTTATTTTAGCCAGCGAGGCGAAATTGTGATCGGCCAAACGTGCCCTTTCAGCCGCCCTCATCCCGGCGCGGGGTAATAGATCAACGGCGGCGCATAGCCGGCGGGCGCCGCCAGCCTGGCCTCCACACCGTATACCGCGTGAATGTTCTCCGGCGTCAGCGCCTGCCGCGGCGCGCCTGCCGCACAGATCCCGCCCCGCTGCAGCAGCGCGACCCGATCGCAATAACAGGCCGCCAGATTAAGGTCGTGCAGCGTCACCACCACGCTGAGTTTCAGCCGCCGCAGCAAGGCCATAAACTGCTGTTGATGGGCGATATCCAAATGGTTGGCGGGCTCGTCCAGCAGCAGCCACGGCGTTTGCTGCGCCAGCGCGCGCGCCAGATGCACCCGCTGCCGTTCGCCGCCGGACAGCCGCTGCCAATCGCGGTCGGCCAAGTGGCTGATGCCCACTTGCTCCATCGCCTGCCCGGCGAGGCGGCGATCCTCGGCGCCGAAACCGCGCCAGCGGCCGGTATGGGCCAGGCGCCCCAATAATACCGCCTCCTTCACCGGCAGCGCGAAGGCGCCGGGGGCGGATTGCTCGAGAAAGGCGATGCGCCTGGCGCGTTCCCGCGCGGAAAACTCAGCGAGCTCGCGCCCTTCCAGCCAAACGCGGCCCCCGGCGGCGGTCTGCAGCCCGGCCAGCAGCTTAAGCAGCGTCGATTTACCGCTGCCGTTGACGCCGAGCACGCCGGTGATCTCACCGGGCAAGGCGCAGAAACTGAGATTTTCCAGCACCGTACGCGCCCCCGCTCGCCAGCTCACCGCCTCGGCGCACAGGCCGGATCGCGCTTTTTCAATCGTCATGCATTGACCTTTCGATACAGCAACAGCAGGAATATCGGCACCCCCAGCAGCGCCGTCAGCACGCCGACCGGCAGCTCGCGCGGGGCAAACAGCGTTCTGGCCAGCGTGTCCGCCGCCACGGCGAACAGGGCGCCGCACAGCGCGCTGGCCGGCAACAGCAGCCGATGCCGCGAGCCCACCAGCCGCCGGGCGACATGCGGCACCGTCAGCCCGATAAACCCCACCGCGCCGCTGAACGCGACGATCGCCGCCGTCAGCGCGGTGGCCGCCACATACAGCAGCAGCTTCAGCGGGGCCACCGTCACCCCCAGCGAAGCGGCGGTCACGCCGCCAAACGCCAGCGCGTCCAGTTCGCCCGCCCGCAGCCAGCAAAGCAGCAGCGTCGCCGCCAGCGCCAGCCCGCACAGCCCGACCTGCGGCCAGCGCGCGTCGCTGAACGATCCCAGCAGCCAGAACATCACGCCGCGCGTGGCGTTGGCGTCCGCCTGCCAAAGGGTGATCAGCGAAGTCAGCGCGGAGAGCAGCTGCGTCACCGCCACCCCGGCCAGAATAAACAGCGTGGACTCCCCCTGCAGCGAACGCCCGGCCAGCAGCATCACCAACGCAAACGCTCCCAGCGCGCCGATAAACGCCCCGCCGGACACCGACAGCAGGCCGCCCCCCAGCCCCAACACCAACACCGTCACCGCCCCCACGCCGGCGCCGGAGGAGATCCCCAGCACCCAGGGATCGGCCAGCGGGTTGCGGGTCAGCGACTGCAGCACGGTGCCCGCCAACGCCAGCCCGGCGCCGGCCAGCGCCGCCAGCAGCGCGCGCGGCATCCGCAGCGACCAGATGATGCGCTGATACACCTCGGCATCGGACGCTGCGCCGCCGCTGACGCCGAGTACAATGCGCCAGGCGTCGCGCCACGCGATCGGCGCGGGCCCCGACAAGGTGGCGCCCAGCAGGGCCAGCGGCAGCGCCGCCGCCAGCAGCAACAACCAGCCGGTCTCACGGCCGGGCAGTAACCGCCGGCTCATGCTATTTCCAGCCTGCAATCACATAGTCGTCCAACAGCTGCCATACCGTCCCCGCCTCGCTGAAACCGGCCTGTCTGAGGGCCGCAAGCTGGAAACCCACCGGCGTCGGCGGCGGTACCGGGCGGCCGGCGAACAGCGCTTCGCGCTCGGCCTGATAAGCGGCCAAGGCCGGCGATTGCAGGGCGCCGGCGAACCAACGATCCCAATCCTCAACGCCGCTGTCCCAGGCGCATTGTTGGGTCTGCTCATCATGCCGCTCCGCCAACGCTTTCAGCCGCGGATGGCGATGGTCATAGCGCTGATGATCGGCATTGAGGAATACGCCGCCGGCGGCCAGCAGCCCGGCGACGTTGCGGAACAGCGCCAGCTGCTGCTCCGGCATCAGCCAGTGCAGCGCCGTGCTGGACACCGCCGCCTGCGGCGCGGGGCCGGACAGCACGGAAAAACAGGCCGGATCCGCCAGATCGGCCTGCAGGATACGGATCCGATCGCCATACTCCGCCAGTGCGCCGCGCGCCACCGCCAGCAGCAGCGGATCGAGATCGATGGCGGTCACCCTGGCCTGCGGAAAGCGCTGCAAAATACGCAGGCTCAGCGATCCCGGGCCACAGGCCAGATCCAGCACGTGAAAATCCTGGCCGACGGCCAGCGCCAGCACGTCCAGCTGGGCGTTAAAACGCGCTTCGCGTTCGGCGATGTAGGCCGCCTGCTGGCGATCCCAGGAGTCCAGCAGCGAAGAGAATGAAACGGCAGTCATATCAAGGTTCCTTGTTGGAAAGCGTCGGAGCCTGCGGCGGCAAGGTCGCCAGGCCCCGAATCAAACGGCCCAGCGCCGCCACGGTGCGGGCGGAAGGGTCCATGTCGTAACCGGGGAGGATCACGTAGCGCCGCTGACGCACGGCGCGCAGCGTCGCGGTCAGCGGATGATGCTCCAGAAAGGCGATCTTGTCGGCCGCGCTGTCCCCGAAGCCGCCGCGCGGCAGATCGCCAAGCACGATCGCATCCGGATCGCGGGCGGCGATAACCTCCCAGGACGCCGTCGGCCACAGCTCGGGCAGATCGCCGAACAGGTTCTCGCTGCCGACGCTGCGGCTCAGCAAGCCTGGCGCGCCGCAGCAGCCGGCCACATAGGGCGTCTGCGCGCCGGCATACCACCACAGCAGCCGCCAATGCGGCAGCTGTGCGCGCTGCGGCTCAAGCGCCCTCAACTGCCCGCGCAGCCGTTCGATCAGCGCTTCACCGGCGCGGCTGACGTTGAAGATACGCGCCAGCTCCCGCAGCTCGGTGAAAATGTCTTCGAACGTCAGCGCGGCGGCGATCGCGCTTTGCTGGCCGCTGCAGGCGCCGGGAGAGAGATAAGTGCCGATGCCCCATTCCGCCAGCCGCGCCCGATCGGGCGTTTCCGGGCTGTGCAGCCAGTAATAGCTGGCCGAATAGACAAAATCCGGCCGCATCAGCAGCAACGCTTCCGCCGTGGGCGGCGCCGGGCTGGCTGGCACCCGCAGCGCCTCGGCCGGCGCCGTCGGCGCGAGATCGCGCGCGCGGTCATACCCGACCACGCCGATCGCACGGCCGGCCAGCCCCAGCGCCAGCAGGTTTTCCAGCGCCGGGTTAGCGTAAACCAGCACCCGCTGCGGCGGCTGCGGGTAATCGCGCGTTACCCCGCAATTGTGCAGGCTGACGGCATCGGCACGCAGCGGCGCGCCCCAACCCAATCCCAGGGCGCACAACAACAGGTAAAGCGAACGTTTCACGCCGTCAGAACCTGACCGACACGAAGGTTTCATAGCTGCGCGGCGGCGCGATCAGCGCCTGATCCGGGTAGGTGCGCTGATAGGCGTACAGCTGGTTGGTGGCGTTGCGAATGCGGAAACCGACATCGACGATCGGCGTCAGTTGATAATCCGCCGCCAGATCAAGCGTGGTGTACGCGCGCATCTTGCGCCGGTTGGCATCGTCGTTGTAACTGCTGCCGACGTAGCGCAGCGAAGAAGCCAGCCCCAAACGTTCCGTCGCCTGATAGTGCACGCTGAGGTTGGCGGTCCAGTCCGGGATATAGGCCGGGCGATTGCCGTTGTAGCTGCGCAGCGGGCTACCGCCGCGATAGTCGTCGTAGCGGGCGTGCGTGTAGGCGGTGTTGCCGGCCAGCTCCCAGCGATCGTCGGGACGCAGCACCACGCCAAGTTCGATGCCACGTGACGTCTGCCTGCCTACCGCGTTCAACGCATCCGGCCGCTGCGCGTCGGGCACAAACAGGTTGTCCTTGCGCAGTTCGTACAGCGCCAGCGTCGCCTCGCCCTTGTTACCCCAAAACTGCCCTTTGGCACCGGCCTCCCACTGGCGCGCTCGCGTCAGCGGCAGATCGGTCTGCGCCGGGCTGAGGAAGAACAGATCGTTGCCCGGCTCCTGGCCGGTGGTGTAGTTGGCGTAGAGCGTGAGGTTATCGGTCAATGCATAGCTGGGGCCCAGGCTCCAGGTGCTGAAAACGTAGGTGCGCGCGCGGCTCTCTTCCTGCGGCCCCTGGAAGCGCCAGTCCATGTCCATATGGTTGTAGCGCAACTGGCCCAGCAACGCTAAACGCTCGGTCAGGCTGAAGCGATCTTCAAGAAAGGCGGCGTACTGATTCTGGGTGACGTGGCGCACCGGCGCGCGTTGGCGATCGGTGCCCTGCGCGAACGGCTCTCTGGGCGGCGCGCCGAGCGGCACGTCTTCGGAACCGGGGAAACCGTTGGAGTAGTACTGAAAATGCCGCTTGCTCAGATCGAAGCCGACCAGCAACCGGTTATCGAAACCGGCAATGGCGCGATCGAACACCAGCGAACTGCGGTTGCCGATCAGATCGTCGTCGTGTGCCAGGGCGCCGAAAGAGTCGCGGTTGACGTCGCCGGGCCGGGCCGCCGCCGCGACGCGGAAACGCTCGACGTTGCGCCATTCGCGAAAGCCGCTGTAGTAATAGAATTGGTTATGCCACTCCACTTCAGGCGTCATAAACCAGTCCAGACTGGCCTGAAATGCGGTGGCGTTGCTCTGGATGCGGCTGTCGGTCAGGTTGTTGTAATTGATGTCGCGCAGCTCGCCGGCAATGCGCCCATCCAGCAGCGGCGTGCCGTAGTAAGGGTTATTGGTGCGGTTGAGCATGCGGTCCAGGCTCAGCGTCAACAGCGCATCGTCGGTCAGCTTAAACAGCAGCGAGCCGGAAACCCGCTTCTGCCGATCGCGCTCGTCCTGCACGTTGCTACCGCTGTCGTTGCCGCTGACGTCCAACCGGTACGCCACCGCATCGTCCACCAGCGCGCCGCCGGCTCCCAGATGCAAACGCTGGCTGCGGTAGCTGCCGAAGCCATAGTCGAGTTCAACCGGCTGGCGGCTGAAGGTCGGCCGCCGCGAGATCAGGTTGACGCTGCCGCCTGCGGCGCTCAGGCCGTTCAGCGCCGATCCCGGCCCGCGCAGCACCTCGATGCTGTCGTAATGCGCCGGATCGCCCAGCTGCAGCGTGCTGCCGGGCATTTCTACGCCGTTATACAGCCAGGCGATCGGCCGGAAACCGCGCGCGGAAAAGTTGTTGGACAACGTTGGCGAAGCGACGCCGGACAGGCCGGTGGCGTGCTCGACGGCGGCGGCCAGCGAGCGATCGCCCCGCTGTTGGATCGCCCGCGCGCTGATGATGTCGACGCTGCGCGGCGTCTCCCGAGCGGTCAGCCCGAGCTGTGACGCGCTGCGGCTCACGGCGTTCAACGCATCGTAGCGCCCGGCGGAGGCCGCCGCCTCCACGGTGAGATGTTCTTCGCATCCCGTGGCATTGCGGGCTTTATCGCAGTCGGCGGCGAAAGCCAGCGGCGCCGCCAGTGCACCGCCGACCCAGGCGGCGGCGAGGCATAAAGATTTCCTGGGCGCGCGAAGGCGCCGGCGTGTCGTACTCATGTGGAGCATCCCTGTGGTGAAATAAAAACCGGCCGCAGCCGGCGTAAAGCCTTATCGTTTTTCTGTTATGTTATATTATAACAATAAGGCAATGCCAGTCTTTATTACCCCGCTCTCCAGCGCACTGCGTTTGGCGCTTTGCCGCCAAATCGGCGACAATAAGATTTTTGCCGCCGACAGGATGCGCTATGCAGGCCGAAATTCTTCTGACTCTCAAACTCCAGCAAAAGCTGTTCGCCGATCCGCGCCGCATCGCGCTGCTGAAACAGGTGCAGCACACCGGCTCCATCAGCCAGGGTGCCAAACTGGCGGGCATCAGCTACAAAAGCGCCTGGGATGCCATCAATGAGATGAACCAGTTGGCGGAACAAACGGTGGTGGACCGCGCCACCGGCGGGAAAGGCGGCGGCGGCGCACAGCTGACGCACTATGGCCAGCGGCTGATCCAGCTGTATGACCTGCTGGGCCAGGTGCAGCAAAAGGCCTTCGACGTGTTGCAGCAGGACGATCTGCCGCTCGACAGCCTGCTGGCGGCCATCTCGCGCTTCTCGCTGCAAACCAGCGCGCGCAATCAGTTCTTCGGTACCGTCATCGAACGCGATCATCAGCAGGTGCAGCAGCACCTGGCGATTTTGTTGAACGACGGCAGCACTCGTCTGACGGCGGCCATTACCCAGCAAAGCGCCGACCGGCTGCAGCTGACGCCGGGCAAAGAGGTGCTGGCGCTGATCAAGGCGCCCTGGGTGCGGTTAAGCGTCGAGACGGCGGAACATGCCGGCGCGGATAACGCGCTGGCGGGCGTGGTGGCCGGCATTCAGCCAGGCGCCGAACACAGTGAGGTGCTGGTGACGCTGGCGGGCGGCGAAACCCTGTGCGCCACGCTGACGACGGCGGAGCTGCAGCGTCTGCAGCTGAGCGTCGGCGCCGCCGTACACGCCCTGTTCAACGCCGACCACGTGATTGTCGCCACGTTGTGTTAAGCGCAACGTAACGTTGCATTTTTGTTGATTGACATCCCCCTGCAATGCGCCTATTTCTAAGGCAAATAATTGCAAAAAAAGGAACAGGTGATGTCGTCGTTGCACATTTCGCAAGGTTCATTCCGCTTAAGCGATACCCGCACCCTGACGCTGGACGCGCTGGAAATCCAGGCCGGCGACAGCTGGGCCTTCGTCGGCGCCAACGGCAGCGGCAAATCCGCCCTGGCGCGGGCGCTGGCCGACGAACTGGTTCTGCTCGGCGGCGAGCGCCGCAGCGACTTTCAGCACGCGGTGCGCATCTCCTTTGAACAGCTGCAAAAAATGGTCAGCGACGAGTGGCAACGCAACAACACCGATCTGCTCAGCGCGGACGAAGACGACACCGGCCGCACCGCGGCGGAAATCATTCAGGAAGAGGTGAAAGACGCCGCGCGCTGTGAGCGGCTGGCCGCACAGTTCGGCATCACCGCCCTGCTGACGCGCCGCTTCAAATACCTCTCCACCGGCGAAACGCGCAAGACCCTGCTGTGCCGGGCGCTGATGCCCGAGCCCGACCTGCTGATCCTCGACGAACCCTTCGACGGGCTGGACGTGCACTCGCGCGCGCAGCTCGCCGCGTTGCTGAGCGAGCTTTCCGCCCAGGGCCAAACCGTGGTGCTGGTGCTCAACCGGTTCGACGAAATCCCGGATTTTGTCCGGCGGGTGGGCGTGCTGGCGGACTGCACCCTGACCAGCCGCGGGCCGCGCAGCCAGGTGATGGCGGACGCGCTGGTGGCGCAGCTGGCGCACAGCGAAAATCTCAGCGGGCTGACGCTGCCGGAAACCGAGGATCCGACGCAAAAAGTAGCCCTGCCGGCGGATCGGCCGCTGATCGTCCTGCGTGACGGCGTGGTCAGTTATGACGATCGGCCGATCCTCAATCACCTCGACTGGCAGGTAAATCCCGGCGAACACTGGCAGATCGTCGGCCCGAACGGCGCCGGCAAATCCACATTGCTCAGCTTGATCACCGGCGATCATCCACAGGGCTACAGCAACGATCTGACGCTATTTGGCCGCCGCCGCGGCAGCGGGGAAACCATCTGGGAAATCAAACGCCATATCGGCTACGTCAGCAGCAGCCTGCATCTGGATTATCGCGTCAACACCAGCGTGCGCAACGTGGTGATGTCAGGGTTTTTCGATTCGATCGGCATTTATCAGGCGGTTTCAGATCGTCAGCGGCAGCTGACAGAGCAATGGCTGGCGCTGCTCGGGCTCAACGGCGCGCGCGGTGACGCCCCGTTCCACAGCCTTTCCTGGGGCCAACAGCGGCTGGCGCTGATCGCCCGCGCGCTGGTGAAACACCCGGCGCTGCTGATCCTCGACGAGCCGCTGCAGGGGCTGGATCCGCTCAATCGCCAGCTGGTGCGCCGCTTCATCGACGTGCTGATCGGCCAGGGCGCCACCCAGCTGCTGTTCGTCTCGCACCATGCCGAAGATGCGCCGCAGTGCATCACTCACCGCCTCAGCTTCGTGCCCGACGGCGAAGGCGGCTATGGTTACCAACAGCAACGGCTGGAGGCGGCCTCCGCCTGAAACGCGGCGTAAACATATCCGGCAACACTTCACCGCAGCACATCACATTTGGCCTTTTATCATAGAAAGGAAGAAGGCCATTTTTGGAGACGCCATGTCCGCTGCGTTGATTATCATCGACCTGATCGAAGATCTGATCGGGCCCAAAGGGCGCGCCAACCACTGCCGCGAACAGGTGGCGGCGACCCACCTGCTCGCCAACGTCAATGCCGCCGCGGCCTATGCCCGGGTGCGAAAAATCCCGGTGATTTGGGTGCGGGTGGGATTCGCCGACGATTATCATGACATTCCGCCCCATTCGCCGCTGTTCAACCATCTCAAGCAGATCGGCGCGCTGCGGTTAAACGGCCCGGGCTGCCGCTGGATGCCCGAACTGCATCAGGAAGAGACCGATCTGCTGTTTGAAAAAACGGCAGTCAGCGCTTTCTCCGGTAACAATTTGTTAGCCTGGCTGCGGCAACATCGGTGCCACCATCTGCTGCTGGCGGGCGTCAGCACGCCGCTCGCCATCGAGAGCACCGCGCGGCAGGCGCACGACGCCGGCTTTCAGGTGACCGTACTGCACGATCTGTGCGCAGCCCCCACGCAGGAGATCCACCAGCAGAGCCTGGATACCCTGCAAAACCTGGCCGAAATCACCCGTTCGCAGGCCTGGATGAAAGGCTAACCCTCATCGCCGCCGGTCGTGTGGGCCAGCATCATGCACAAATGCATCACTGCCCCGACCTTTAGCGTCATCTTGGTGTGCTACTATCCGCTCTAGCGCTCAATTTCGCCATCATCGCACGCCGCAAAGGCGCTGAGCGCCGTGTACATATTTAAAGGGACATATTATGTGGGGCGTACTGGCTGCTTCGTTATTTTTCTTGCCGTTTAATCGGCTGATAGCCTGGGTGATCCTGGCCGCCTCGGCGGGCATGGGGCTTTATCATGGGGTACTGACGCCGCTCAGCCTGGGTTGCCTGTTGGCCATCGTGGCGTTGGCGGGGCTGCGCCACCATTTTCGCGAGCAGCGTAATCTGGCGATTGCGCTCGAAGGGCTGGTGGTCGCCGGCTGCGTGGCGCTGTTCTTGCATCTGGTGCCGGGCATCCACAATCAGCTGATGATCGACGGCGAAAAAGCCGGCCCGCTCAGCGCGCCGTTCACGATGTATTACAACTTCGATAAGGCGATGGTGCCCTTCCTGCTGTTCGCCTGCTTGCCCACGCTGTTTTCCGCCGAACGCGGCGGCAACGCTGGCAAAGCGGGCTGGATTGCGCTGCTGCTGGCCGTGCCGGCGCTGTTGCTGCTGGCCGTCGCGCTGGGCGGCTTAAAAATCGAGTTGCATGCGCCCGCCTGGATCCTGCCTTTCGTGATGGCAAACCTGTTCTTCGTCTGCATGGCCGAGGAAGCGCTGTTTCGCGGCTACCTGCAACAGCGTCTCAGCCAGTGGCTGGGCGCCTGGCCGGCGCTGATCGTCGCCTCCCTGGTGTTCGGCGCCGCGCATCTGGCGGGCGGTACGCTGATGGTGATCTTCGCGACCCTCGCCGGGGTGATCTACGGCCTGGCGTGGATGTGGAGCGGCCGTCTGTGGGTGCCGATTCTGTTCCATTTCGGGCTTAATCTGACCCATCTGCTGTTCTTCACCTATCCGCTGTACCAGCATTCTTAACGGCTGAAGCCGGCAGAGAGCCCCCTCTCTGCCGGCTGGTCGGGTGAAAACGCTATCACCGGCACCTCACCGCAATGCCCTCAATCACGTTGTCGCCCGCTTTTCTTCGCCCTTCCTGCGCTTTTCTATGAAGTGTAAACGATTCCATTTTTCGCGTTAGATCACCTTTTTACCGCCGCGGGCGTGCTATCTTTCTGCGCAATAGCCTCTCCCTGTTCAGCAACGGGCGTCTCAAGACGGTAATTGGAAGCGATTACACTTTCGTCGGCGCCTAGAAAGGAACCGTATGACGGAATTTAACCCTATCGATCATCCGCACCGCCGCTACAACCCGCTCAGCGGCCAGTGGGTGCTGGTTTCACCGCACCGCGCCAAGCGCCCCTGGCAGGGCCAACAAGAAGCCGTCCCGACGGAAACGCTGCCAACGCACGATCCCGACTGTTTCCTGTGCCCGGGCAATGCGCGCGTCACCGGCGATCGCAATCCGGATTATCGCGGTACCTATGTTTTCGCCAACGATTTCGCCGCGCTGATGAGCGATACGCCACCGGCGCCCGATAGCCAGGATCCGCTGATGCGCAGCCAGAGCGCGCGCGGCGTCAGCCGGGTGATCTGCTTCTCTCCCGATCACAGCAAGACCCTGCCCGAACTGGCGCTGCCGGCGCTGGAACAGGTGGTCGCCGCCTGGCAGGCGCAAACCGCTGAGCTGGGCAAGCACTATCCCTGGGTACAGCTGTTCGAAAACAAAGGCGCGGCGATGGGCTGCTCCAACCCGCACCCGCACGGGCAAGTCTGGGCCAACAGCTTTCTGCCGAACGAGGCCGAACGCGAAGATCGCCTGCAGCACGACTATTTTCGGGAACACGCCTCCCCGCTGCTGCTGGATTATGCGCAGCGCGAGCTGGCCGCAGGCGAACGCATCGTGGTGAACACCGAACACTGGCTGGCGGTGGTGCCCTACTGGGCCGCCTGGCCGTTTGAAACGCTGCTGCTGCCGAAAGCGGCGGTGCAGCGCATCACCGATCTCAGCGCGGCGCAAAGCCAAGATCTGGCGCTGGCGCTGAAGAAGCTGACCAGCCGCTACGACAACCTGTTCCAGTGTTCCTTCCCCTATTCGATGGGATGGCACGGCGCGCCGTTCAACGGTGCCGACAACCGGCACTGGCAGCTGCACGCCCATTTCTATCCGCCGCTGCTGCGTTCAGCCAGCGTGCGCAAGTTTATGGTCGGTTACGAGATGCTGGCGGAAACCCAGCGCGATCTGACCGCCGAACAGGCCGCAGAGCGTCTGCGCGCCGTCAGCGATATTCATTACTGTGAAGCCGGAGCCCAAGCATGAGCCTGAAACCGCTTACCCATTCCCTGTTTACCGAACACTTCGGCTACGCGCCGGCGTTGACCATCCAGGCGCCGGGGCGGGTGAACCTGATCGGCGAGCATACCGATTACAACGACGGCTTCGTGCTGCCCTGCGCCATCGATTACCAAACCGTCATCGCCTGCGCCAAGCGCGACGACCGTCAGATCCGCGTGCTGGCCGCCGATTATCAGAATCAGCAGGATCAATTCTCGCTCGACGAGCCGATCGTCAGCCACCCCGATCAGCGCTGGTCCGACTATGTGCGCGGCGTGGTGAAACATCTTCAGCGCCGCAACGCCGACTTCGGCGGCGCGGATCTGGTGATCGCCGGCAATGTGCCGCAAGGGGCGGGGCTCAGCTCCTCCGCCGCGCTGGAGGTGGCGGTGGGCCAGGCGCTGCAGGCGCTCTATCAGCTGCCGTTGGACGGCGTGGCGCTGGCGCTGAACGGCCAGGAGGCGGAGAACCAGTTCGTCGGCTGTAACTGCGGCATCATGGACCAGTTGATCTCCGCGCTCGGCCGGCGCGACAGCGCTCTGCTGATCGACTGCCGCTCGCTGGAGACCCGTGCGGTGCCGATGCCGGGCAGCGTCGCGGTGGTGATCATCAACTCCAATGTGCAACGCGGGCTGGTGGACAGCGAGTACAACACCCGCCGCACACAGTGCGAAGAAGCGGCGCGGTTCTTCGGCGTCAAGGCGCTGCGCGACGTCAGCCCCGAACAGTTTGCAGCGCGTCAACATCAGTTGGATCCGTTGGTGGCCAAACGCGCGCGGCACGTCATCAGCGAGAACGCCCGCACGCTGGCGGCGGCCGACGCGCTGGCGGCCGGCGACCTGCAGCGCATGGGCCGGCTGATGGCGGAATCCCACGCCTCGATGCGCGATGACTTTGAAATCACCGTACCGCCGATCGATCGGTTGGTCGAGATCGTCAAAGCGACGATCGGCCCGCGCGGTGGCGTGCGAATGACCGGCGGCGGCTTTGGCGGCTGCATCGTCGCGCTGATGCCGCAGGATCTCGTGGAGACGGTGCGTGCCGCCGTGGCGCACGAGTATCCGCGGCAAACCGGCGGATTGCAGGAAACGTTCTATGTCTGCCAGGCTTCGCAGGGAGCCGGTACATGCTGACGGCAACCGCGGCAGCGGCGCCCGATGGGCAACCTTACCAGCTGACACTGCTGCAAAACGCCGGCGGCATGACGGTGACGCTGATGGACTGGGGCGCCACCTGGCTGTCCGCCGTCTTGCCGCTCAAATCCGGTGAAAAGCGCGAGCTGTTGCTGGGCTGCCACAGCCCGGCGGACTACCCACGTCAGGGCGCCTATCTGGGTGCCACCGTCGGCCGTTACGCCAACCGCATCGCCAACGCCAGTCTGCCCATCGGCGGGAAACTCCATGCGCTGGCCGCCAATCAGGGCGCCCATCAGCTGCACGGTGGCCCCGACGGTTTTCATGCCCGCCGCTGGCGCCGGGTGCAGCATGATGCGCAGCAGGTCTGCTATGCGCTGCATTCGGCGGAGGGCGATCAGGGTTTCCCCGGCAATCTCGACGTGCAGGTTTGTTACCGCCTGACCTCGGATAATCGCCTGGAAATCAACTATCTGGCGCAGGTCGATCGCCCCTGCCCGGTCAATCTGACCAACCACGCCTATTTCAATCTGGACGGCGCCGGCACCGACGCCCGCGCCCAACGGTTGCAGCTGTTCGCCGATCGCTACCTGCCTGTCGACGCCGAGGGCATTCCCTGCGCCGATCTGACGCCGGTGGACGGCAGCGGCATGGATTTCCGCCAGCCGAAAACGCTGCTGCAGGATTTCCTGCGCGATCGCGACCAGCAGCGGGTGCAAGGCTACGATCACGCCTTTCTGCTGCATCGTACCTGCGGGGCGCTGGAGAGCCCGGCGGCGCATTTGTGGTCCGCCGACGGGCAAGTGCAAATGAGCGTGTTCACCGACGCGCCTGCGCTGCAGCTCTACAGCGGCAATTATCTGGCCGGCACGCCGGCGCGCGATGGCGGCAGCTACGCCAACCATGCCGGCGTGGCGTTGGAGAGCGAGTTTTTGCCGGACAGCCCGCACCATCCCGAGTGGCCGCAGCCGGACTGTTGGCTGCAACCGGGGAGCCGCTACCGCAGCGCCACGCATTATCAGTTTTATCCTATCTGACCCGCTACGCCCCTCGCCGTGCGGCCGGGGGCAATTTGTTATAAATGCTTACCTTTTAGCGCCATCCCCCCAACGGCGCCCACCTTCCCTTATTCCAAAGCGCGCACTACACTCAGGCTACCGTGATAAGCACAACGCCTTGTGCAACGTCACAATTTTCGGCCGATGGCGGCCAATCAATAGCTGAAGGAACACCTATGCGTCTGATTACTGCACTTCCATTGCTGGCGGGCTTAATGCTGAGCACCAATCTGATGGCGGCCGACGCGACGACGGCGACGAAAACGCCTTCGCCGGCGCAGGCGGCCCAACAGAAACGCATGACCGATTGCAACCAGCAGGCATCCAGCAAGTCGCTGAAAGGCGCCGATCGCTCCACCTTTATGAGCACCTGCCTGAAGTCCGAAGGCACCGCTGCGTCCGGCAAAACCCTGACGCCGCAGCAGCAGAAAATGAAAAGCTGCAATGCCGACGCCAAGACCAAGGATCTGAAGGGCGACGCGCGTAAAACCTTCATGAGCAACTGCCTGAAAAAATCGGCCTGATTTTCCCCACGCCACGGCGCGTCCGGAGCGATTCCGACGTGCCGTTTCTCCCCCTTTCGCCTCAGCCTGAACGATTCAGCTTTTTCCTTTCGCCAGCCCTTACTTTGCGGCAAGAAATTGGCTATGGTTAGACACTATCGATTGCCGAGCCCCGGCCCGCGGCAATATAATGATTTTCGTTATCATTGAAATGTCAGATTATTAAGGAGTTAAGCTATGGCTGTAACTAAGCTGGTTCTGGTGCGTCACGGCGAAAGCCAGTGGAACCAAGAAAACCGCTTCACCGGTTGGTATGATGTTGATCTGTCCGACAAGGGCCGCACCGAAGCGAAAGCAGCAGGCAAGCTGTTGAAAGAAGAAGGTTTCACTTTCGACTTCGCTTACACCTCCGTACTGAAGCGCGCGATCCACACCCTGTGGAACATCCTCGACGAGCTGGATCAGGCCTGGTTGCCAACCGAAAAATCCTGGAAGCTGAACGAACGTCACTACGGCGCGCTGCAGGGTCTGAACAAAGCGGAAACCGCAGAAAAATACGGCGACGAGCAGGTGAAACAATGGCGTCGCGGCTTCGCGGTGACCCCACCTGAGCTGACCAAAGAAGACGAACGTTACCCTGGCCACGATCCGCGCTACGCTTCTCTGACCGAGCAAGAGCTGCCGCTGACCGAAAGCCTGGCGCTGACCATCGATCGCGTTATCCCTTACTGGGACGAAGAGATCCTGCCACGCATCAAGAGCGGCGAGCGCGTGATCGTTGCGGCGCACGGCAACTCGCTGCGCGCGCTGGTGAAATACCTGGATAACCTGAGCGAAGATGAAATCCTCGAGCTGAACATCCCAACCGGCGTGCCGTTGGTGTATGAGTTCGACGAGAACTTCAAGCCGACCAAACGTTACTACCTGGGTAACGCCGACGAGATCGCAGCAAAAGCAGCGGCCGTAGCGAACCAGGGTAAAGCGAAGTAATTTCGCCCGTTCACGAAAAAGCCCCCGGTTTTCACCGGGGGCTTTTTTATTGCTGCTGCGCCATCGCCTCATTCACCGCGTCCAGCCGTTCCTGCATCGCCGGATGGGTGCTGAGCCAGGCAGGCAGCGCCCAGTCATTGGTCTTTTCTCGTTCAGGCGCCTGCGCCAACGCGCGGTAGATCGCCGCCATTTCCGCCAGCGAACGCCCCTGGCGCTGCATTTCCGCTATCGCAAACGCATCCGCCTCACGCTCCATCCCGCGAGAAAACTGCATCTCATTCACGAAGGACGCAGACTGCAGCAGCGTATCGCCGATGCCGCTGACGTCACCCGTCATCCACATCAGCGTCAACGCCACCAGTGACGAACGCACCAACATGCGCATCGGGTGACGATGAGCGTGATGCCCCATCTCATGCAGCATCACCGCCGCCAGACCATCGTCGTTTTTTGACAAGGTGACCAGGCTATCGCTGAGCACCAGCGTGCCGTCGGGCAACATAAAGGCGTTCGGCGCACCGGGCGCCGCCATCAGCTTCAGCGAGAGCGGCGTGCGCTCCTGGCGCATCTCGGCCGGCATCACCTGCCGGAATAGCTGCTGCAACGCCCGTTGCCGCTCGGCCGGCAGTGCAGAGGGCGCGAAGCCGCTCTGGTCCAAAAACGTCTGCGTATGTTTGCCCAGCGTCTGTTCCACCGAGGTGGGGATGCGCATGGCGATCTCGCTGCTCGCCCACGGCAGTACCACGTAAACGTAAGCCACTACCGCCAGCAGCGTCATCAGCAGCGCCAGGGCGACGCCGCGTTTATGGCGTTCCAGGCGATGCACCCACCCTGGCGAACGGCGCTGATAGAACCAGCGGCGAAAGGCCGCGTCGTCGTCAGGCACAAAGCGCCCGCCGCCCTTGAAGGTGAGCGTCAGCGGAATATTACCCAGCGCGGCAGAAACGGTGATGTCCGTCAGCGGGATGTAACGCTGTTCATCCTGCCGCTGCAACGTCACGCCTTCGCCGCTTTCGTTCACCAGCAGACGAGCCGCCTCACGTGCGGCCCTTCCCGGCAACTGATAAGCGCCTTCAAGGATCATCGGCGCCTCAGAAGTTGCCGCCCAGATCCAGCGCCTGCAGCGCTTCTTCGGCCACCGCGCTGTTGGCGCTTTCCTGATGCGCCGTAATGTCCAGCAGCGCCAGATCGCCTTCAACCGCCGTGCAGGCCGCCAGATAACGGGCATGACGCACTTCCGCCACCGGCGCCGCCAAACCGAGCGAGAACAGGGTAATCAGGGTATTGGTGATCAACAATCCCATATACGGCAGCGTTTTCATTGAGGAATGCAGCTTGATGTCGCCGTTCAACCTTGCCTGGTTAAACAGATAGTTGCGCTGGGCAACGACCTGGTAGCTGCTGGCCACCAGCGCGCCGATCAACAGCACCACCATCATCAGCAGAAGGCTGCTGATATTGTCCAGCACCAGCACATCAATGGCTTCATTGGTTAACATGCCCATCAACACCATCTGATAGAGAGTAAAGAAGAACGAACCGATGCACACCAACGCGACCAACATGAATGGCAGGAATATGAGCAGGCCGATCAAGGCAAATTTGATAAAGGCCGATTTCTTCAGTTCGGCAATAAACGGTGTCTTTCCGAAAAACAGGTTATTAACGTACAAATCATGCTGCAGTGCGCTAATAATGCCGTTTACCGCCGCAAATGCCGGCACGGCCAAAATCAACGTCAGCACCAGCATAAAAGCGATGGCGTTGATGCTGCCAAGACCGCTGCCAATGCCGAGCAAGATGATCAGACCGACATACAGCCCGATAATCAGCAATAACGGGCAGAACAGTAAAGCCCAATAGGCGCGCCCGGTGCGGCAGACATAATTAAAACGCACGCCGCGATAGCTCGACATAATCGCATTGTAGCGCCAGCTGCGGATAACGATCCACGGCAGCAGGGCAAGTAACACCAGCAAAGCCAGCAGCCCCAACAGTGGCGTTATCGCCAGCAAGATATAAAACACGATGATACCGCCGATCACCAACAGCCGCCCTTTCAGAATTTGCAGCGGTTGTGCATGGTAGTCGAAACGATCGCCGTCCAATTCCGTGTTGCCGTAAAAATAGCGGCGACGGCGCACCGTCGCCCAGGCGGAATAGATGCCCAGGGTCAGGGCGGTCAATAATGCATTGACTAACCAAATAGCGAAGTACTCACCACCTTTCCCATGGAATTTAATCCGGTGCAGCCCCAGCGGCTGCGAGGTATTGTTTGTCATAATTCTTTCATCCTGAAAGGAATAAGGTCATACCACTCCCCGCTTATTAGGCCTGCGGGGTTTATGGAATAAAAAAAGCGTCTTATATAAGCACAATGCCGCGAGCAGTGACAATTATTCTTTTCTTAAATAGGAATAATGCGAAGGGGGTCGCTTAAAGATTTAGTAAGCCTATTGACTGTAGGCCTTAAATTGACAGGAGATATAAAATTTTAAGGTAAATAGAAAAAGGGCCCGCTGGCGAGCCCCTCTTTACGCGATTAACCGCGGCGCGCTTTCACCGCCGCCGCCAGATCGCGCAGCACGGTTTCGGTGTCCTGCCAGCCGATGCAGCCGTCGGTGACGCTCTTGCCGTAAACCAGCGGCTCGCCGCTTTCGAGGCTCTGGTTACCTTCCACCAGGTGGCTTTCGATCATCACGCCGATAATCGCTTTTTCACCGCCGCTGATCTGCCCGCACACGTCCGCACTCACGTCCAGCTGCTTTTTGAACTGTTTGCTGCTGTTGGCGTGGCTGAAGTCGATCATCACCTGCGCCGGCAGCCCGGCTTTGCTCAGGCCGGCTTTGACGTCCTTCACGTGCGCCGCGCTGTAGTTCGGCTCTTTGCCGCCGCGCAGGATAATGTGGCAGTCGCCGTTGCCGCTGGTGTTAACGATCGCCGAGTGGCCCCACTTGGTCACCGACAGGAAGCAGTGCGGCGCGCCGGCGGCGTTGATGGCGTCGATCGCCACCTTGATGGTGCCGTCGGTACCGTTCTTGAAACCGACCGGGCACGAGAGGCCGGAGGCCAGCTCGCGGTGCACCTGCGATTCCGTGGTGCGCGCGCCGATGGCGCCCCAGCTCATCAGATCCGCCAGGTACTGCGGCGTGATCATGTCGAGGAATTCGCCGGCGGCCGGCAGGCCGCTGTCGTTGATCTCCACCAGCAGCTTGCGCGCCAGGCGCAGGCCGTCGTTGATGTTGAAGCTGTTGTCCATCTGCGGATCGTTGATCAGGCCTTTCCAGCCCACGGTGGTGCGCGGTTTTTCGAAGTATACGCGCATCACCACTTCCAGCTCGCCGCTCAGTTCTTCACGCAGCGCCAGCAGGCGCCCCGCGTACTCTTTGGCGGCTTGGGTATCGTGGATGGAGCAAGGACCAATCACCACCAGCAGGCGATCGTCGCTGCCACGAAGGATATTGTGAATTGCGCTGCGGGCCTGGGACACCGTCTTTGCCGCGCGTTCAGTGGCCGGGAATTTCTCCAGCAGAGCCACCGGCGGCAGGAGTTCCTTAATATCATTAATGCGTAAGTCGTCGTTTTGGTAATTCATAGCTTTTCCATTCGGTATCGAGGGGTATTTCGCAGTGCGTAACGGTGTAGATCCCAACAATCTAGCCTGTGGGAATGGCGCTGTAAATCACCTTTGCCCCCCTCCGCTGGAACCGCCAAATTAACAGCAGATTGTGCTGTTTCATCAGGGGAGCGCAGAGCCTCCTTTTTCGCTATGCTAGCGATCGGAATATAAAGCGACCCGAGTTGAACATGCCTTCTCTGTTATTAGTTGATGACCACCCGGTGGTTCATGTCGCACTGGAAGCGGCGCTAATGAAATCATCCCGCCCCTACCGTCTGCAGGCGGCGCAGGACGACGTCCAGGCGCTGGCTCTGCTGGCCGAGACCGCTTTCAGCCTGGTGATCCTGGATATCGGCCTGCCGCAGGTCGACGGGCTGCAGCTGTTGAAAAAAATCCGCCGCCGCTACCCGCAACAGAAGATCCTGATCTATACCGCGCAAGAGGCCGATGTGTATGCGCGCATGGCGCATGCCGCCGGCGCCGACGGTTTCGTCAACAAAGGCAGCTCGCTGGCGGAGTTGGTGCAGGCGATCGAGCAGGTGCTGGACGGTGAAACCAGTTTCCCCGCCGCTGCGCTGGCCGAAGAAGCGCCGACGGCGGACGGCGGGCTGCTCACGCCCAAGGAGCTCGAGGTGCTGGGTTTGCTGAGCCAGGGGCTGTCCAACCTGCAGATCGCCGACCGGCTGCACATCAGCAACAAGACCGTCAGCACCCACAAGAAAAACATCCAGCGCAAAACCGGCGCCGGTAATCTGCTGGAGCTGGTAGCGGTGTTTAAAGAGCTGGCGCCATGATGCGCCGCGCCCTGCTGCTGCTGATCCTGTGGTGCGGCCTGGCGCAGGCGGGGGAGCCGGTGCGCTATCAGCTGGTCAGCAACCTGAATCCCCCCGAGAATATGCTGATCGTCGGCGAGAAAAATCCCTGGCGCGATCGCACGCTGCGCGTCGGCATCATCAGTGAGAACACCAGCCCGTACAACATCATTGTGGATGACGATCTGTATGGGCTGAACGCCGACTACCTCGGCTATATTCAGCAGGTGACCGGCATCCGCTTCGCCATTTACGGCTTCGCCGACCTGACCCAGCTGGAGCAGGCGCTGCACGACGGCAAGGTCGATCTGTTGTACGGCATCCCGCAGAGCGAAGCGCTGCACGGGCTGGAGATCTCCCAGCCTTACTACGTCAGCAACCTGCGCGTATTGCGCGATCGCAGCAACGATCGGCCGGTGATGCTCAATTCCGCCAACGCCCGCGTCGCGATCGGCGCGCTGACCGACATGCAGTCCGGCGGCGCCCTGCAGGCGGTGGCGTCGCAGATCCAGCGCTACGACAACAATCTGCAGGCGGTCTATTCGCTGCTGAACGGCAGCAGCGACTACTTTATCGCCGACGAGGCCAGCGCCAGCTTTATCATCGACCAGCTGCAGCTTGGCCAGCTCTATCAGATTGAAAGCAACGAGAACCTGGGCAACCTCTCCTTCGTGTTCGCCGCCGCCGATCCGCGGCTGATAGACACGCTGAACACCGCCATCGCCGACGCGCCGATGGAACTGATGAATGCCCTGCAGAGCCGCTGGAGCAAAAAGATCCCCAGCTACCTCGATACCGGCAATGCCGATCTGACGACGATGGAGAAGAATTGGGTAGCGAGCCACCGCGTGGTTTACTACGCCGCCATCGAGAACAACTTCCCGTTCGCCTACCGCGGTTCCGACGGCCAGCCGCGCGGCTACGCCATCGATATTCTCAACATCATCGCGCAAAACACCGGGCTGCGTTTCGCGCCGCTGTGGGCGCGCAATGCCGAGCAGGCCGATCAACTGGTGCAGTCCGGCCAGGCCAGCTTCCGCGCCGCCCTGCCGCTGGCGCGCGGCGTCAAGGCGCGCTACGGCGCCAGCATGCCGATCCACCGTTCGCTGTGGGGCGTTTACGTCGGCCAGTATGCCAACGGCGTCTCGACCTGGGGCGATCTGGCCGGCAAGCGCATCGGCGTGCTGCAGGGCGATTTGGCTCAGGGGCTGGTGCCGGAGCAGGAACAGACCGTCAGCTTCGCCGACAGCAAGTCGATGTACGACGCGCTGGCCAACGGCCAGCTGGATGCGCTGGTGGATAACGTCATCTCCGCCAACTTTTTGGCGCTGTCGCGCTATTCCGGCGCCATCAAGCTGGCCTTCGCCGCCAACAACATCCCCTATCCGGTGGCCTTCGGCGTGCGCCGCGATCGGCCGCTGCTGCTGGCGATCCTGGATAAGAACCTGATGCAGATCCCGGCGGATACCCTGCAATCGCTGCGCGACGAGTGGATCGTCGACCGCAGCAACCTGATCGACGCGGTGAACGACAACCGCATGCCGCCGCAGACCACCTGGCTGCTGGCGCTGTTGGCCGCCGCCACCGTGCTGCTGCTGGCGCTGACGCTGCGCCGTTTCATGCTGCAGCGCCGTGAAAAACGCGAACGCGAAGAGCTCGAGCAGGCGCGCCGCCGCGCCGAAGCGGAAAACCGCATGAAGAGCAAATTCCTCGCCACCGTCAGCCATGAACTGCGCACGCCGATGCACGCCATCCTCGGCCTGCTGGAACTGGAGCTCAAACGCCAACCTGCGCCGGAAGGCCTACCGGTGATTTACAGCTCGGCCTCATCGCTGCTCAACCTGCTCAACGACCTGCAGGATCACGCGCGGCTGGAAACCGGGTCGTTGACGCTGGCGCCGAAACCGATGGCGCTGCGCCCCTGGGTCGCGCGCATCGACGCCCTTTACCGGCCGCTTATCGGCGAACGGCCGTTGACCTTGAGCGTGGTGGCGGATCCGGCTCTGCCGGAGGCGGTGATTATTGATGGTGAGCGTTTACTTCAGGTGGCTAACAACCTGATAAACAACGCGATAAAGTTCACGCCGCGCGGCGCCATTCAGGTCTACGTCGGCTGGCGCGCGCAGGATGAGCGGCAGGGGGAATTGCGATTAACGGTGAACGACAGCGGCTGCGGCATCGCCGCCGATGAAATAGGCAAACTGTTCCAACCGTTTTACCGCGCGCGCGGCGCGCAACGCATCTCGGTGCAAGGTACCGGTTTGGGCCTGTCGATCTGCAAAGAAATCGTCGAACAGATGGGCGGCCGCATCGAGTTGCACTCGCAGCCGGGCGTCGGCACCCGCGTCGAGGTCGCGATACCGGTCGAGCTGAGCGGCGCCGCGACGGCTGGCGCCCAAGAGGAGCACACCTTTGCTCTGCCGTCTTCCACCTTGCGTACCGCGCTGATCGACGACCATCCCACCAATTTGTTGTTGCTGGAACGCCAGCTGCGCCACTTCGGGCTGCAGCCGGCCCGCTTTGAACAAGGCTATGCGCTGCTGAAGGCTCAGCGCCGGCAGCCTTTCGATCTGCTGTTTATCGACTATAACATGCCGCGCCCGGACGGCCTGACGCTGGCCAGGCTGATCCGCCGCGACGAACAGCGGCTACGGCGCCCGCCTTGCCGCATCGTGCTCTGCTCGGCAGACGTGCAGGAGTTTACCCGCATCCCGCCAGGGCTGGTGGCGATCGACCACTTCCTGACCAAGCCGATTTCACTGGCGGCGATCGGCCAGGTATTGGCCCAGCAACCGCAGGTTCAGGAAGAAAAGTCAGTCCTTACTGACCTGCGGCAAACGCTGGCTGAAATGGCGGGCGGCGATCGCGCCATGATGCAGCGGCTGGCGCAGACGCTCAGCGACACGCTGCGGCAAGACCGGCAGCGGCTCGCGGATGCCGTCGCCGCGAGCGACTGGCCACGCCTGGAACAGGCGGCGCACCGCATCAAGGGCAGCCTGCTGATGCTGCAGCTGCCGGAAGCCGCGCAGCTGTGCCAGCAACTGGTGGAAACCGCACGTCGGGGCGAGCTTGCCGCCGCCGCTTATACTAAATTAAAGGCGTTAGTGGCGCAGATAGAACCGGAGCTGGACGCTCTGCTCGCCGCCGCCCCCACTTTCGCTATGCATAAGGATGAATAATGTCGGACACTCCACACGTACACCTGCCGAAAGACAGTAATAGTAAACGCCTACTGACCGCTTTTTTAGTCACCGCCGTCTTTATGGTGGCCGAGGTGGTCGGCGGCCTGTTGTCCGGCTCGCTGGCGCTGTTGGCCGACGCGGGGCACATGCTGACCGATGCCGCCGCGCTGCTGGTGGCGCTGATGGCGGTGCACTTTTCCCAGCGCAAGCCCAACGCGCGCCACACCTTTGGCTATCTGCGCCTGACCACCCTGGCGGCCTTCCTCAACGCCGCGGCGCTGCTGGTGATCGTGGTATTCATCCTGTGGGAGGCGATACGGCGTTTCTTCGAACCCCAGCCGGTGATGGGCACTCCGATGCTGATCATCGCCATAGCGGGGCTGCTGGCGAACCTGTTCGCCTTCTGGCTGCTGCATCGCGGCAACGAAGAGAAAAATATCAACGTGAGGGCGGCCGCGCTGCATGTGCTGGGCGACCTGCTCGGCTCGGTGGGCGCCATCGTCGCCGCCATCGTTATTCTCGCCACCGGCTGGACGCCGATTGACCCGATCCTGTCGGTGCTGGTCTCCTGTCTGGTGCTGCGCAGCGCCTGGCGGCTGCTGAAGGAGAGCTTCCACGAGCTGCTGGAAGGCACGCCGCAGGAGGTCGATATCGCCAAGCTGCAAAAAGACCTGTGCCTGAACATCCCGGAAGTGCGCAATATCCACCACGTACACGTCTGGCAGATCGGCGAACAGAAGCTGATGACGCTGCATGCGCAGGTGATCCCGCCGCATGACCACGATGGGCTGTTGCAACGTATCCAGGCTTATCTGTTGGAACACTACAAGATCGGCCACGTGACCATTCAGATGGAGTACCGGCACTGCGAGACGCCGGACTGCGGCATCAACCGGGCGCCGGAGCCGAGTGAACACTCACATGCCGAAGCGCACTCCCATCTGGGACATCGCCACTAAGCCAAGAGGGCGCCATCACGGCGCCCTCTGCGTTGTTACGGAGCGGAAGATAACGGATTGGAATGGTTGCGCCCGGCGCTCTTGATCCACAGCCAGGAGCCGTTCAGCGCGATCAGCGTCAGAATGACGTACTCCAGCGCCATCGCGTACACGCCCTGGTAAGCGAAGATCGCCACGCTGATGACATCGATAACTACCCACAGCAGCCAGTTTTCCACGTACTTGCGCGTCATCAGGATCATCGCCACGATGGAGAGCACCATCATCGCCGAATCCCAGAACGGGAAGGCGTCCGGCTGCAGCGTCGGCATCTGTACGTTCAGCCCCAGCCCTTGCATCACCGCCACCGCAATCTGCGTCAGCCAGGCGAACACGCGGTCAATGTTGAAAGTCATCAGGCCGATGCCGATGACGCAAACCGCCGCCCAGGCCAACGCTTTCGGCAGCGGCAGCCAGCGGATCTGCAGCTCGGCCTGGTTATCCTGGGTTTGGCGGCTCCAGGCATACCAACCGTAAATATTGGCGCCGAAGAAAAACAGCTGCAGCAGCAGGCTGGCGTACAGCTGGATCTGGAAGAAAATCACCGCGAACAGCGTGACGTTGATCAGGCCGAACAGGTAGTTGATGATTTTTTCCTTGCTGGCGTACCAGATGCACAGCAACCCGAACAGTGTGCCGATGGCTTCGATCCACGACAGATCGTAACCGCCCGCGCCAAGCGGAATATGCACCAAAATATTGCTGGTACTGAAGAAGCTCATGAGGTCATCCTTTTAAACGGTTAAGCGTTGCCTTTAACCTGCATCTTAAGCTGAGCGGCGAAATCCAGCATGCGGTTCAGCGGCACCAGCGCCTTTTCACGCAGCGCGGCGTCCACGTGGATCTCATGCTGCGCGCCCCCCCGCTCCAGCCCTTCGGCAATCGCCTTCAGGCCATTCATCGCCATCCACGGGCAGTGCGCGCAGCTGCGACAAGTCGCGCCTTCTCCGGCGGTCGGCGCCTCGAACAGTTCCTTGTCCGGACAAGCCTGCTGCATCTTGTAAAAGATACCGCGATCGGTGGCGACAATCAGCTGTTGATGCGGCAATGTTTTCGCCGCCTGAATCAGTTGGCTGGTCGATCCCACCGCATCCGCCAGCTCGACCACCGCCTGAGGCGATTCGGGATGCACCAGGATGGCCGCCTGCGGATAGAGCGCCTTCATGCGCCGCAGCGCCTGGGTCTTAAACTCGTCATGGACAATGCAGGCGCCTTGCCAACACAACACGTCGGCGCCGGTCTGCTTCTGCACGTAGCTGCCGAGATGACGATCCGGCGCCCAGATAATTTTCTCGCCCAGGCTATCCAGATGCTCGATCAGTTCGACGGCAATGCTGGAGGTCACCACCCAGTCAGCGCGCGCTTTGACCGCCGCCGAGGTATTCGCATAGACCACCACGGTGCGATCGGGATGGCTGTCGCAAAACGCATGAAATTCCTCTTCCGGGCAGCCCAGATCCAGCGAACATTCGGCAAACAGCGTCGGCATCAGCACCTGCTTTTCCGGGCTGAGGATCTTGGCGGTTTCCCCCATGAAACGTACGCCGGCCACCAACAGCGTGGAAGCCGGATGCGAGCTGCCGAAGCGCGCCATTTCCAGCGAATCCGCCACGCAGCCGCCGGTTTCTTCCGCCAGCGCCTGGATTTCCGGGTCGGTATAATAATGGGCGACCATTACCGCGTTGCGCTGCTTGAGCAGGGTTTTGATCTTCTCGCGATAAAAGGCTTTTTCCGCTACGTCCAGCGGTACCGGTTTCGGCGGGAAGGGATACACCGCCGCGTTGACATCAAACATTTCACTCATCGCTGCAATCTCATGCTAGGCTGGGCGCCTGCCGCGTGAATATCGCCTGCCGCAACGCCCCTCGTTTTATATACTAAACAAAATACCTAAAACCTCGCGAAAAGTCCGCTGATATTTTCATATTTACGCACTCATTGTTTAATAGATTAAAAATACAGACATTGACCACGCAGATCACGACGGATAATGTCCTGGTGAGGGCGTATGGCGTTCAGAGAAGAGCGAGATGCCGATCGATGCAGTGTTGAAACGAGAAAGCAGGGATTCAGGTTGGGGTGCTGCAGAGGCGAAAAAAGCGCCAAAAGGCGCTTTTTTCTGAATTGGTGGGTCGTGCAGGATTGATTCGGCCTGTGGCCTCACCCTGCGGGCAACGCTGCGCGTTGTCGTATCGCTACGCGATGCTCGAACCTGAACGCAGGATCTCACCCGCACGACTCAGTGGGCCATGTCAGTAAGAGGATAAAGGCAGAGTCAGGTGGCGTAGATGCGAAAAAAGCGCCAAAAGGCGCTTTTTTCTGAATTGGTGGGTCGTGCAGGATTCGAACCTGCGACCAATTGATTAAAAGTCAACTGCTCTACCAACTGAGCTAACGACCCGCAGTGTGGTGGGTGATGACGGGCTCGAACCGCCGACCCCCTCCGTGTAAAGGAGATGCTCTACCAACTGAGCTAATCACCCACTGCTGTGGTACTGCTATTTTTCACACCTTGCTCTATCAAAGAGTGGTGGGTCGTGCAGGATTCGAACCTGCGACCAATTGATTAAAAGTCAACTGCTCTACCAACTGAGCTAACGACCCACTGATGTGGTTTACTGCTGATGGCGAATAGGTTACAAAAACCGACTCGCGGAAAACAAGGATGGGGATGTTCAGGACAACTCGACGGGTACTCGACTCGGACCTTTACTTTGCCACATCAAACCGATTCTGAAGCTGCCATTCTCTAAGAATGGTGGGTCGTGCAGGATAACTCGGCCTTTGGCCTCGCCCTTGCGGGCCATCACCGGAGTGATGTTGTCTCGCTTCGCGAGACTCGAACCTTTACGGTTCTCATCCTTTACGATTCTCTATTGCAGCCATTCTCTAAGAATGGTGGGTCGTGCAGGATTCGAACCTGCGACCAATTGATTAAAAGTCAACTGCTCTACCAACTGAGCTAACGACCCATAACAGTGGTGGGTGATGACGGGCTCGAACCGCCGACCCCCTCCGTGTAAAGGAGATGCTCTACCAACTGAGCTAATCACCCACTGTTGTGGTTACTGCTACTTCAGAAATTGGTGGGTCGTGCAGGATTCGAACCTGCGACCAATTGATTAAAAGTCAACTGCTCTACCAACTGAGCTAACGACCCAATTTCCCTGCCGCTTTAACATCTTGCAAGATGTCTTGGCAACGGCGGCATATATTACTAATTTATCTTGGCAGCGCAACCTAAATTTTTTACTGATGCGTTCAACTGCTTGTTCTTCACGCGAACGAGCCCAGAAATCGGTCAAATCGACTAACTTCTGGGCTCATTTTTCTAACCGTTAACCGCCTACGCGACTTTTCGCCTGCTTGGCCGCCGCACTGGTTGGGTATTGTTTAATCACCTGCTGGAACACGGCCTTGGCTTTATCAGCCTGCCCTTTTTCCTGCATGATGATACCCACCTTGTACATGGCGTCCGGCGCCTTCGGTGATTTAGCGTAATTCTTCACCACCACCGCAAAATAATAGGCCGCATCGTCTTTTTTACCCTTGTTGTAGAACAACTGACCCAGCCAATAGTTGGCGTTGGGCTGGTAAGTAGACTTCGGGTACTGTTTTACGAAGGACTGAAAGGCGGAAATCGCCTGATCATACTGTTTTTTTTCCAGCGCCAGAGAAACAGCGGCGTTGTAGTCACTGTTCTCATCACCGCCACTCGGCGTTGCAGAAGCGGCTGCAGGCGCGCTGCTGCCCGCATCGGAAGATGCGCCTGCGGCTGCCCCGCCGGCAGCGCCCGCTGCCGCAGAGGCGCTCTGAGCGCCGCCCTGGCTGAGGCTATCCATCTGTTGATAGATTTGCTTCTGGCGTTCAACGACCTGATTCAACTGATACTGGCTTTCCTGGATTTGCCCACGGAGAGAATCAATGTCGCGTTGATTGTCAGAGAGTTGCTGCTGGAGTTGGTTTAAAAGCTGGCCTTGAGCATTGCTGATGCGCTCAAGCGAGGTGACACGGTCTTCGACCGAGCCGGAGCCGACATTACTGATTGGCGCTTGGGCAGTAGCGGCCCAAGGGGCCGCTACGCCAACCAGTAACGACAGACTCAACAGGTGACGTCTGAAGTTACTGTTCATGCGATTCTCTTAGTAAACCAGAACGGCACGACGGTTTTTAGCATAAGCCGCTTCGTCGTGGCCCAGTACTGCTGGTTTTTCTTTACCGTAAGAAACGATAGAGATCTGGTCAGCGGAAACGCCTTTACCTTGCAGGTACATTTTAACGGCGTTAGCACGACGCTCACCCAGAGCGATGTTGTATTCCGGCGTGCCGCGTTCGTCAGCGTGGCCTTCAACGGTCACTTTGTAAGACGGGTTGTTACGCAGGAATGCAGCGTGCGCGTCCAGCATCTGAGCGAATTCGGAGCTTACGTCATACTTGTCCAGGCCGAAGTAAACGATGTTGTTCTTCTGCAGTTCTTGCATCTGCAGACGAGCTTGTTCTTCGGAAGACAGGTTGCTGCTGCCGTTTTCCATACCAGTGCCGGCGCCAGCGCCCATACCAGATTGGTCGTTGTTCGCGCTTTTGTTAGAACTACAAGCTGCTACAGCCAGAACTGGCAGTGCCAGCAGAAGCCCTTTCAGCACTTTGTTCAGTTGCATTTCTTTGATCCTTTTATAGTTTGCCATACATATTTACACATGCATCACAGATACGGCGACCAGGCAGGGAATTTGACCTGTCCATCAGTTGCCGGAAGACGCGCTTTGAAACGCCCATCAGTTGACACCAACTGCAGCACGGAGCCCATACCTTGCGTGGAGCTATAGATCACCATGGTGCCGTTTGGCGCAATACTAGGCGTTTCATCCAGGAAGGTGCCGGTCAAAACCTGAACGGCGCCCGATCCAAGATCTTGTTTGGCGATGTGTTGTGCACCACTGTTGGTGCTCACCATCACCAGGAATTTACCGTCGGAGCTGACTTCAGAATCCTGGTTCTGAGAGCCTTCCCACGTCAGACGCTGCGCGGCACCGCCGCTGGCGCTGATTTTATAAATCTGCGGACGCCCGCCCTGGTCGGAGGTAAACGCCAGCGACTGGCCATCCGGGAACCAGGTCGGTTCGGTGTTGTTGTTACGGCCATCGGTCAGTTGCGTGATCTGGCCGGAGCCGAGGTTCATCACGTACAGGTTCAGGCTGCCGCTCTTGGACAGCGCGAAGGCCAGCTTGCTGCCGTCCGGCGAGAACGCCGGCGCACCGTTGTGGCGCGGGAACGAGGCGATCTGGCGGATAGCGCCGTTAGCCAGGGTCTGCACCACCAGCGCAGAGCGGCCGCTCTCGAAGGTCACGTAAGCCAGTTTGCTGCCGTCCGGCGACCAGGCCGGCGACATCAGCGGCTCAGGCGAACGGTGCACCGTGAACTGGTTGTAACCGTCGTAATCCGCTACGCGCAGCTCGTACGGGAATTTCCCGCCGTTGGTCTGCACCACGTAGGCGATACGGGTGCGGAACGCGCCCTTGATGCCGGTCAGCTTCTCGAACACTTCGTCGCTGGCTGTATGGGCAGAATAACGCAACCACTGTTTGGTCACTTTATACTGGTTCTGCGCCAAGACGGTGCCCGGCGAACCCGAGGTGTCCACCAGTTGGTAGGAAATCAGGTAGCTGCCGTCGGCGCCAGGTTGAACCTGGCCGACCACCACGGCGTCGATGCCCAATGCAGTCCAGGCCGCCGGCGTCACTTCAGACGCGGAGGTCGGTTGCTGCGGCATGCGCGCCACGTCGATCGGGTTGAATTTGCCGCTGTTGCGCAGATCCGCGCCGACAATCTTGCCGATATCTTCCGGCGGCGTGCCTGGGCCCGCCCATTTAAACGGCACCACGCCAATCGGGCGAGCGGAGTCGACCCCTTGGGTGATTTCAATGCGAACTTCCGCGTGCAGCACGGACGCCCACAGAATTAAAAAACCTAGCGCTACTCGAAATGCCTGCTTCATCTCATCTCCCTTATCCAGGCGGGATGCCTGCGATAAATTAGCAGAATTTTAACAAACCAACTTACGCAAAACTACATAATCCCTGTTGGTTACCTTAGTACATCCCTGTGATATTACTCACTCAATCAACCGTTATTGCGGTTTGAATTCAAGGATAGAATTCTTAAAGTGCTGATAAACGGCATCGCTCGGCGGCTTCGGTATATGCGCCAACTTGGCGGCAGAGACCGCGGCCTGACACAAAGCAGGATCGCCGCCCGCCGCTTGTACACTTATCAGCAGGCCGTCCGGCGCCAGCTTGATACGCAGGTCGCAGGTTTTGCCGGCGAACGAACTGGCGTCATAGAATTTGCTCTGAATCGCCCCTTGGATCTGCCCCATATAACCGCTGATATCCGCCCCGCTGGCGCCAGCCGTTTTGGCATTGCCCTGCCCGGCCGGTTTACCGTCGCCCTTCGATTTGGCACCGCCGCCTTTCGGCGCGTTCTTGCCATCCGCCAGGCCGCCAAACAGGTCATCAACTTCCGCCGACTGCTTCGCAGCCTCGGCGGCGGCTTTTTTCTTCTCTGCAGCGGCTTTCTTGGCTGCCGCAGCTTTCTCAGCGGCGGCCGCTTTCTTCTCTGCCTCGGCGGCAGCCTTCTTCTCGGCTTCCGCTGCGGCTTTTTTCTCAGCTTCAGCGGCCGCTTTCTTCTCCGCGGCCTCTGCGGCTTTCTTTTCTGCCGCGGCGGCGGCGGCTTTCTTCGCCTCTTCCGCCTGTTTCTTGGCGGCGGCGGCGGCGGCCGCTTCTTTCTTGGCTTCCGCTTCGGCTTTCTTCTGGGCTTCCGCCTGCGCCTTGGCGACCTTGTCCGCTTCGGCCTTCGCCTTGGCGGCAGCGGCTTCGGCGACCTTCTGTTGTTCTTTGGCCTTGGCTGCGGCGGCTTCCGCCGCTTTTTGCTGCTCGGCGGCCTGTTTTTGCTGCTCCGCCGCCTTCTGCTGTTGCTCAGCCTGCGCCTTGGCGTCCTGCGCGGCTTTCTCCTGCGCCGCCAAACGCTCTTTCTCCAGCTCTTTCAGGCGCTGCTGCTGCTCCGCCTGCTTCTGCTGAAGCTCTTCGGCCTGTTGCTCCGCTTTTTTCTGGCGCTGCTTTTCGGCACGCTGCGCATCGTTGCTCTGCTGCTGCTGGCGGTTGTACTGCTCCACCACCGCGCCGGGATCGACCATCACCGCGCCCACCACGGTGCCATCACCGCCGCCGCCGGCGCCCATGTCGACCTTTTCCTGCAGCGATCCCCAAATCAGCAGGGCAATCAGTATGAAGTGCAGAACGACCGAAACAATAACGGCGCGGTTCAGCTTATCGTTTTGCTCAGTTGCCTTTACCAAAATAGATTCCCAAAAACTGGTGTTGCTTATACGGGGTTCCTGGGCCGCAGCGCAGGAACCGGGTTGCCGTTGGCCTTACGGTCAGATCGGCTGGGTCATCAGCCCCACGGAAGCCACGCCCGCCTGATGGAGAATATTCAATGCCTTGATAATCTCATCGTAAGGGACTTCCTTCGCACCGCCGATCAAAAAGACCGTTTTCGGGTTAGCCGCCAAACGCGACTTGGCTTCGGCCGCGACTTGCTCAGGCGGCAGCAGCTCCATACGGTTGTGATCCACCACCAGGGTGTATTGACCTACGCCGGAAACCTCGAGGATCACCGGCGGATTGTCATCGCTGGACACCGTCTTGGAATCGGTGGCGTCCGGCAGGTCAACCTCCACGCTCTGCGTGATGATTGGCGCGGTTGCCATAAAAATCAGCAGCAGCACCAGCAACACGTCGAGCAGCGGAACGATGTTAATTTCGGACTTCAGCTCACGCCGACTACGTCCACGTACTCTCGCCATGCTACCTCCTACTTATTTGCTGTCGCTGGAGAAGGCCTGACGATGCAGAATAGCGGTGAACTCTTCCATAAAGTTGTCGTAATTCTGCTCAAGCTTGTTGACGCGCTGGTTGAGACGGTTATAGGCCATAACCGCCGGGATGGCGGCGAACAGACCGATCGCGGTGGCGATCAGCGCTTCGGCGATACCCGGCGCCACCATCTGCAGCGTGGCTTGCTTCACCGCGCCCAGCGCGATAAAGGCATGCATGATCCCCCACACGGTGCCGAACAGGCCGATGTACGGGCTGATCGAACCGACGGTGCCGAGGAACGGAATATGGGTTTCCAGCGTTTCCAGCTCGCGGTTCATCGAAATGCGCATCGCGCGCGACGCCCCTTCGATCACCGACTCCGGCGCATGGTTGTTGGCGCGGTGCAGGCGGGCGAACTCTTTGAACCCGGAATGGAAGATCTGCTCGGAACCGGTCAGGCTATCGCGACGCGCCTGACTTTCCTGGTACAGACGGGAAAGCTCGATACCGGACCAGAATTTGTCTTCAAAGGCTTCGGCGTCACGCGTCGCCGCATTGAGGATGCGGGTGCGCTGAATGATGATCGCCCAGGAGGCTACCGAGAAGCATATCAAAATCAACATGATAAGCTTAACCAGCAGGCTCGCCTTCAAGAATAAATCTAGGATGTTCATGTCAGTCACTGCTTAAACTCCGCGACAATAGACTTAGGAAGCGCTCTTGGCTTCATTTGGTGTGGATCAATACAGGCAATCAGGACATCTGCCTGGCTCAGTAGGGCCCCGTCAGAATTGACAATGCGTTGAGCAAACGTGAGAGAAGCCCCGCGCAGAGAGGTGATTTCACTCTGGACCTCCAGTTGCTCGTCGAGACGAGCCGGAGCCAGATAATCCACCGTCATGCGCCGGACGACAAAAGCGACTTGTTCACTGAGCAGCTGCTGTTGATGAAAGTTGTGCTGACGCAGCATCTCTGTGCGCGCTCTTTCAAAAAAGGCGACGTAGCGGGCGTGATAGACCACACCACTGGCATCGGTATCCTCGTAGTAAACGCGAACCGGCCATCGAAACAACGTATTACTCACTCTACTTCCCAGCAATGCAATTTAACGCTGCTACTATACGCAAGACGGATCGGGTTGGGAATGGGTTACAAGATGGGAATGAAAATAATTATGGGCCGTGAGGGCCCATAACGTGGGGACATCAGGGAGATTATAAAGAAACGTAAAGTAATCCTGCGCACAAGATCACAATTGCAGGAAGCGGCGCGAAAAAAGCGCGCCAGACGCTGCGCTGCGGGCGGAATCCGAAACCGTGGATCACTCCGGCGCACACTGCCCAAATCAGCAACAGCCCTTCCCAAATCTCCAGCGAGCTGGTTTTGGCGGCGAAACGCGTCGGATCCCAGAACACGCACCCCGCCAAAATCAACGCCAGCACCAGGGAAAGGGCCCGAACCGGGCCCTTGTCGGTGACAGCGTACAGCTTGTCAATCACGGACGAGCTCATTACTTACCGTCTTGCTGAGCTTTGGTCGCTTCGCTCTGCTCAAGCGCCAGCGCCGTGATGATGCCGAAGGCGCAGGCAAGAAGCGTTCCGAGAATCCAGGCAAAATACCACATGGTTTAGCTCCTTATCCTTAGTACAGCGAATGCTTGTTGTTTTCGATGTAGTTCTTGTCGAGGCGACCGAACATTTTGTAGTACGACCAGCTGGTGTACGCCAAAACGATAGGCACGAAAATCGCCGCCACGACGGTCATCACTTTCAGCGTCAACAGGCTCGACGTCGCGTCCCACATGGTCAGGCTGACGTTAGGCACGGTGCTGGACGGCATCACGAACGGGAACATGGTGACCCCGGCGGTGAGGATGACGCAGGCGATGGTCAGCGACGAAGTGACGAACGCCAGTGCGCCTTTCTCCAGACGCGAGAACAGGATGGTGAACAACGGCAGCACCACGCCCAGTGCAGGCAAGGCCCACAGCAGCGGATACTTGTTGAAGTTGATCAGCCATGCGCCGGCCTGATGCGCCACTTCTTTACGCAGCGGGTTGGATTCCGCCATGGTGTCCAGCGCCGAAGTGATCACGTAGCCGTCGATGCCTTTCACCAGCCACACACCCGCCAGCAGGAAGCATACCGCCATGATCAGCGTCGCGATCTGCGCTGCGGCGCGTGACCGCAGGTGGATCTCGCCGGTGGTGCGCATCTGTAGGTAGGTCGCGCCCTGAGTGACCAGCATGGTCAGACTGACCACGCCTGCCAACAGACCGAACGGATTCAGCAGTTGGAAGAAGTTGCCGGTGTAGAACAGACGCAGGTATTCGTCCACATGGAACGGCACGCCCTGCAGCAGGTTGCCGAACGCCACGCCGAATACCAACGCAGGCACGAAGGAACCGATGAAGATGCCCCAGTCCCACATGTTGCGCCAGCGGCTGCTCTCCAGCTTGGAACGGTAGTCAAAACCGACCGGGCGGAAGAACAAGGCCGCCAGCACCAGGATCATGGCGACGTAGAAGCCCGAGAAGGCCGCTGCGTAGACCATCGGCCAGGCGGCGAACAGCGCGCCGCCGGCGGTGATCAGCCACACCTGGTTACCGTCCCAGTGCGGGGCGATGGAGTTGATCATCACCCGGCGCTCGGTATCGGTTTTACCGATGATGCGCACCAGGATGCCGACGCCCATGTCGAAACCGTCGGTGACGGCGAAGCCGATCAGCAGTACGCCAACCAGCACCCACCAGATAAATCGCAGTACTTCATAGTCAAACATACGTGGACTCCTGTTTAGCGCGCTTCCTGCACGGCGGCAGTCGGTTGTTCAAAGTGGTAGCGGCCGGTTTTCAGGCTGCTTGGACCCAGACGCGCAAACTTGAACATCAGGTACATTTCAGCCACCAGGAACAGGGTGTACAAGCCGCAAATCAGCCCCATCGAGAACAGAATGTCGCCCGCGGTCAGCGAAGAGTTGGCGACTGCGGTCGGCAGCACCTCACCAATCGCCCACGGTTGACGGCCGTATTCCGCCACGAACCAGCCGGCTTCCACCGCGATCCACGGCAGCGGCAGGCCATACAGCGCCGCACGCAACAGCCATTTCTTCTGGCCGATGCGGCCGCGCACCACGCTCAGGAAGGACAGGCCGATAATCAGCAGCATCAGCACGCCGCAGGCCACCATGATGCGGAAGGCGAAGTACAGCGGCGCCACGCGTGGAATGGAGTCCTTGGTCGCCTGCTGGATCTGCGCTTCCGTCGCGTCGCTGACGTTCGGGGTATAACGCTTCAGCAGCATGCCGTAGCCCAGGTCTTGCTTGGTTTTGTTGAATTCCGCACGCACCGCAGGATCGGTATTGCCGCCGCGCAGCTCTTCCAGCAGCTGGTAGGCTTTCATGCCGTTGCGGATACGCACTTCATGTTGCGCCAGCAGATCTTTCAGGCCTGTGACCTGCGTGTCGGTAGAACGCGTGGCGATCAGGCCAAGCGCATACGGGATCTGAATAGAGAAGGAGTTTTCCATCTTGTCCTGATCGGGAATGCCGAACAGGGTGAAGGACGCCGGTGCCGGCTGGGTATCCCACTCCGCTTCGATGGCGGCCAGTTTGGTTTTCTGTACGTCGCCCATTTCGTAACCGGATTCGTCACCCAGCACGATCACCGACAGCACCGCAGCCATGCCGAAGCTGGCGGCGATGGCGAAGGAGCGTTTGGCGAAAGCGATGTCGCGGCCCTTCAGCAGGTAGTAAGCGCTGATGCCCAGCACGAACATGGCGCCGGTGGTGTAGCCTGCAGCCACGGTGTGAACGAATTTCACCTGCGCAACCGGGTTAAGCACCAGCTCGGAGAAGCTGACCATCTCCATGCGCATGGTTTCGAAGTTGAAATCCGACGCGATCGGGTTCTGCATCCAGCCGTTGGCGACCAGGATCCACAGCGCGGACAGGTTTGAGCCGAGGGCCACGAACCAGGTTACCGCCATGTGCTGCACCTTGCTCAGACGATCCCAGCCGAAGAAGAACAGGCCGACCAGCGTCGATTCAAGGAAGAACGCCATCAAACCTTCGATGGCCAGTGGGGCCCCGAAGATATCGCCGACGTAGTGAGAGAAATACGACCAGTTGGTCCCGAACTGGAACTCCATGGTCAAACCGGTGGCCACACCCAGAGCAAAGTTAATCGCAAATAACTTTCCCCAGAATTTGGTCATGTCTTTATAGATTTGTTTGCCAGACAGGACATATACCGTTTCCATAATTGCCAGCAAGAACGCCATACCGAGCGTTAATGGGACAAATAAGAAATGGTACATCGCCGTTAAAGCAAACTGTAAGCGCGACAGTTCGACAATATCAAACATCTTGACTCCTTGCTCCTCGCAGGAAGACTCCGACACGCGGTTATCGGCATACTTCTTTCAAAGCCGCCAGTAACGCCCCGCAGTGAATGCCCTTAAACACAACAAATTTGATCCAGCTTCTCCGCTTTCAACCGCACACTCGGCCAATAGCCCCTCGGGCCGCCGACAAGCACGCCACTGAAAACCGACAACGGGTAACAAATGCAACAAGATCAACCATCCATAATCACAACATGGATGATACTCGCCCAATCCCACACAATAAATAGGTTTTTACGTGACGTGGGTTGGACTTTTGGTTACAGGTCAAATCTTAGCCGAAAGAGGTACTTCGGGCTAATTTGATCTGAGACAATTTAAGCCTATCCGCATATTATTTCCATATTCATCAGCACATTTCGCCTATTTTTCTTGAGGGCATGTTGCGCAATGGTTTAATTGTTTTTTAATGATATTTTTGTGTTAAATAAATGTAATTTAAAAGAGCCGCCATTGTATTATTACGCGCTTATTCTGCGACATAATTAACCTTTTATTTCCATTAAGCCGTGACAGTGATTGCAGTCACAAAACAACAAATCTCTCTCCAATATTAGTCTATTTCTCGCGATGGGATCGTAAAGGTTGCGATTTTGTAGCAAAATGACCACTTATGTTAAAATTCCATTGAGTGACAATAAGTTATGAAAAAAATCATCTTTGCCTCTGTCTTGGGACTCTCGGGAAACGCCATGGCCGCCGAAACGGTAAACATCACCCTGCTGGGCACCTCCGATCTGCACGGCACCTTCGTGCCCTGGGACTACGCCAGCGACACGGAAAACCTGGCGGGCAGCCTGAGCCAGATAGCCACTCAGGTCAAAAAGGTGCGCGCCGAGCAGCCTAACCTGATCCTGGTGGACGCCGGCGACACTATTCAGGGCAACTTCGTTGAAACCTTCAAGCATGAGGCCATCAGCCCGATGATGCTGGGCCTCAATGCGCTCAATTACGACGTCTGGGTGATGGGCAATCACGAGTTCGACTTCGGCCTGCCGGTGCTGGCCACCCCGCTCAAGCAGTTCAAGGGCGCGGCGCTGGCGGGCAACATCGTCTGGGACAACGGCAAGCCTTATCTGCCGGCCTACACCATCCTCGAACGTCAGGGCGTGAAGATCGGCATTATCGGCATGGACACGCCGATGACCGCTGAATTCGCCAAGGGCACCGATCGCATCAAAGGGCTGAACTTCACCGATCCGGTGCAGGCGGTGAAACAGGTCATCAAACAAATCGACGGCCAGGTCGATGCCATCGTACTGGTGGCGCATATGGGCATCGACAACGAGAACCAGCGCCCGGGCACCGGCGTGGCCGACATTGCCAACGCCAACCCGGAACTGGCGGCGATCGTCGCCGGCCACATGCATGTGAAGATCGACAAGGCGGTGGTCAACGGCGTCATCATCACCGAACCGGACAAATACGGCCGCGCGCTGTCACGCATCGATCTGCAATTTGAACGCCGCGACGGCAAATTCACGCTGATCGATAAAAACAGCTACACCTACCCGATCAAAGGGCTGACGCCCGACAGCGCCATGCAGGCTCTCTACCAGCCGTATCATGACATTTTGCGCGCCAACGCCAACCGGGTGGTGGCGAAGCTGAGCGGCAGCGATCTGGTGCCTGCCGACGAGTTCCGCGGCATTCCTCAGGTACACGTGCAGGATACCGGCATCAGCGCGCTGTTCCAGCAGGCCGCCCGTCACTACGCACCGCTGGCGCAGGTGATCGCCCTGCAGATCGACAACGATCGCGCCAAACTGGACGTCGGCGACATCAAGGCCAAGGATATCGCCTTTAACTACCAATACGCCGGCGGCGAGATCACCGTTTATCAGCTTAACGGTAAAGCGCTTAAACGCTACATGGAGTGGTCCGCCGGCTACTTCAATCAGCTGCAGCCGGGCGACGTCACCTACAGCTTTAACCCGGCGCGGCGTTCGTCCAAATATTCCACCAACGATTTCTTCGATGGCGTCACTTACACCATTGATCTGCGCCAACCCGCCGGTTCGCGCATCGTCGATCTGCGCCTGGCGGACGGCACGCCGGTCACGGACGATATGCCGATCCGTCTGGGCATGAACAGTTACCGCATGGGCCACCTGACGCAAAAGGGCGGCGCGCTGGAAGGGCAATCCTTCCCGGTGCTGTTCGACAGCAAAGCGCAGTACGGTGAAGAAGAAGGCACCATTCGCCACCTGGCCCTGCGCTACCTGACGGAAGTGAAACACGGCCAATACCAGGGCGTGCCGCCGCAGCGCTGGAAACTGATCGGCATAGAGGGATACGAACCGCAGCGGGCGATCGTTAAACGGCTGCTGAATGAAGGCGTTATCCAGGTGCCGACCACCGACGATGGCCGCTACACCAACGTCGCGTCGATCAACGTCAAAGACGCGCTGTTCCGCAACGCCGACGATTACCGCGCCGCCCTCGCCTCGCTGGAGCAGCAGCGGCAAGCCGCCGCGGATCCGGTGCAGCAGCGCCGCCTGCAGGATCGGATCGCGCTGATCAAGGCGCTCAACGTTTTCTGAGTTTCGCCCATAAAAAAGGCCACCCAATGGGTGGCCAAACATGTCGAGATATTGTTATTTCGTACTAGGTTCTTAGCGCTTCAGCACCGCTTTTACCGCATCGCCGATGTCCGCCAGGCTGCGAACGGTTTTCACGCCCGCCGCTTCCAGCGCAGCAAACTTCTCGTCTGCCGTGCCTTTGCCGCCGGCGATGATGGCGCCTGCGTGGCCCATACGCTTGCCTTTCGGCGCGGTCACGCCGGCGATGTAGCCGACAACCGGTTTGGTGACGTGTTCTTTGATGTAAGCCGCCGCTTCTTCTTCTGCGCTGCCGCCGATCTCACCGATCATCACGATCGCTTCGGTCTGCGGATCCTGTTGGAACATCTTCAGGATATCGATGAAGTTGGAGCCCGGGATCGGGTCGCCGCCGATGCCCACACAGGTGGACTGGCCCAGACCGGCATCGGTGGTTTGTTTCACCGCTTCATAGGTCAGGGTGCCGGAGCGGGAAACGATGCCCACTTTGCCCGGCAGGTGGATGTGACCAGGCATGATGCCGATTTTGCACTCGCCAGGGGTGATCACACCAGGGCAGTTCGGCCCGATCATGCGCACGCCGGCTTCGTCCAGCTTCACTTTTACGGTCAGCATGTCCAGGGTCGGGATGCCTTCGGTGATGGTGATGATCAGTTTGATGCCGGCATCGATCGCTTCCAGAATGGAGTCTTTGCAGAACGGCGCTGGAACGTAGATGACGGAGGCCGTCGCGCCGGTCGCTTCAACCGCTTCGCGCACGGTGTTGAACACCGGCAGACCCAGGTGCTGAGTGCCGCCTTTGCCTGGGGTGACGCCGCCAACCATTTTGGTGCCGTAAGCGATAGCTTGTTCGGAGTGGAAAGTCCCCTGGCTACCGGTGAAGCCCTGGCAAATTACTTTGGTGTTTTTATCGATTAAGATGGACATTATTTACCCTCCACTGCTGCAACAACTTGCTGAGCCGCATCAGTCAGGCTGGTCGCAGCAATGATATTCAGGCCGCTGTCCGCCAGTTTCTTGGCGCCCAGTTCGGCGTTGTTCCCTTCCAGGCGCACCACGACCGGGACGTTAACGCCCACTTCAGCCACTGCGCCAATGATGCCGTCGGCGATCAGATCGCAACGTACGATACCACCGAAGATGTTAACCAGAACCGCTTTCACCTTGTCGTCGGACAGGATGATTTTGAACGCTTCGGTCACGCGCTCTTTGGTCGCGCCGCCGCCCACGTCCAGGAAGTTGGCCGGTTCGCCGCCGTGCAGTTTAACGATGTCCATGGTGCCCATCGCCAGACCGGCGCCGTTCACCATGCAGCCGATGTTACCGTCGAGGGCAACGTAGTTCAGCTCCCACTGGGCCGCACGGGATTCACGCTCGTCTTCCTGAGAAGGGTCACGCATTTCACGCAGTTCAGGCTGACGGAACAGGGCGTTGCCGTCGGCGCCCAGTTTGCCGTCCAGGCACACCAGATCGCCCTGCTTGGTGATCACCAGCGGGTTGATCTCAACCATCGCCAGGTCGCGCTCCAGGAACAGCGTCGCCAGGCCCATGAAAATCTTGGCGAACTGGCTGACTTGCTTGCCGGTCAGGCCCAGTTTGAAGGCCAGCTCACGACCCTGATAAGGCTGTGGACCCGCCAGCGGATCGATGGTCATTTTGTGGATCAGTTCTGGGGTTTCTTCCGCCACTTTCTCGATTTCCACGCCGCCTTCGGTAGACGCCATGAATACGATGCGACGGGTCGCGCGGTCTACGACGGCGCCCAGGTACAGTTCTTTATCGATGTCGGTCGCCGCTTCAACCAGGATCTGGTTAACCGGCTGGCCCAGCGCGTCAGTCTGGTAAGTCACCAGACGCTTGCCCAACCAGGCTTCCGCGAAAGCACGGATATCTTCTTTGCTGTTGACGACTTTAACGCCGCCCGCTTTACCGCGGCCGCCAGCATGAACCTGACATTTCACCACCCACGGGCCGGAGCCGATTTTGGATGCGGCTTCTTCTGCTTCACGCGGAGTGGTACAGGCGTAACCGGTCGGTGCCGGCATGCCATACCGAGCAAACAGCTGTTTTGCCTGATATTCGTGTAAATTCATGATGTTCTATCCATTCAGTTCTGAAGGTTTTTAGCCGGACCATTATTACGCGGTAAACCGCATGGTTTTCCGGCCACATAGCACAGAGTGCGGGCGCGGCACGCCGCGCCCGGCAAGGGTTACTAGACGTCCAGCAGCAGACGAGCCGGATCTTCCAGCATCTCTTTGACCGTCACCAGATAACCGACGGATTCTTTACCGTCGATCAGGCGGTGGTCATAAGACAGCGCCAGATACATCATCGGCTGGATCACCACCTGACCATTGACCGCCATTGGGCGATCTTTGATGGCGTGCATGCCCAGGATGGCGCTCTGCGGCGGGTTGATGATCGGGGTGGACATCAGCGAGCCGAATACGCCGCCGTTGGTAATGGTGAAGTTACCGCCGGTCAGCTCTTCCACGGTCAGTTTGCCGTCGCGGCCCTTAACGGCCAGCTCTTTGATTTTCTTCTCGATGTCAGCCATGCTCATGGCGTCTACATCGCGCAGTACCGGCGTCACCAGGCCGCGCGGGGTAGAAACCGCGATGCTGATGTCGAAGTAGTTGTGGTAAACCACGTCGGAACCGTCGATAGACGCGTTCACTTCCGGGAAGCGCTTCAGCGCTTCAACCACCGCCTTGATGTAGAAGGACATGAAGCCCAGACGCACGCCGTGGCGTTTCTCGAAGGCTTCGCCGTACTGCTTGCGCAGATCCATGATCGGCTGCATGTTGATTTCGTTGAAGGTGGTCAGCATCGCGGTGCTGTTCTTCGCTTCCAGCAGACGCTCGGCGACGCGTTTGCGCAGGCGGGTCATCGGCACGCGTTTTTCGCTGCGGCCGGCCAGAGCCGGCTGCGGTGCGGCTTCAGCGGCGGTGGCCGGTTTGGCGGCAGCGCCGCCTTTGGCCAGGTGCGCTTCCACGTCTTCACGGGTGATGCGGCCACCCACGCCGGTGCCTTTGATGGCGCCGGCATCGAGGTCATGTTCGGCGATCAGGCGGCGAATCGCCGGGCTGAGCGCGTCATTGCTTTCTTCTTCCAGGCTCGCGGTCGCGCGCTGTGCAGGCGTGGACTCTTTCTCCTGGCTCTTCTCGGCGGTCGGTTTGCCGGAGCTGTCGCCTGGGCGAATGCGGCCGAGCAGCTGGCGAGACAGCACGGTCGCGCCCTCTTCTTCCACGATAGCATCAAGAATGCCCGCTTCACTGGCCGGCACTTCCAACACCACTTTGTCGGTTTCGATTTCAACCAGGACTTCATCACGCTGCACGCTGTCGCCCGGTTTTTTGTGCCAGGTGGCTACGGTCGCATCGGCAACCGATTCAGGAAGGTCAGGAACCAGAATATCTACGCTACTCATTTAGCTTTCCCTTAAGTTTTTTATCATCTGCTTGCCGGCCCCTCGGCCGGCAAGCGAGCGAACATTAGTCAATATTCAGCGCGTCGTTCACCAGAGCCTGCTGCTGCTTCTGGTGTACGGACATATAGCCCACCGCCGGAGAAGCGGAGGCCGGACGTCCTGCGTAACGTAAAGAAGCCCCGAACGGCACCACTTCACGGAAGTTGTGTTGGCTGCAGTACCAGGCGCCCTGGTTCAGCGGCTCTTCCTGACACCAGACGAAATCATGCACGTGCGAGTATTGCTCCAGCACGGCCTGCACGGCCTGATGCGGGAACGGATACAGCTGCTCGATGCGCACGATGGCCACGTCTTTCTGCTCGTTCTTGCGACGCTGTTCCAGCAGGTCGTAGTAGACCTTGCCGGAGCACAGCACGACGCGCTTGACCGCTTTCGGATCCAAGTCGTCGATCTCGCCGATCGCCGGCAGGAAGGTGCCGTTGGCCAGCTCGTCCAGCGAAGAAATCGCCAGCGGATGACGCAGCAGCGACTTCGGCGACATCACCACCAACGGACGGCGCATACCGCGCAGCGCCTGACGACGCAGCATATGGTAAACCTGCGCCGGCGTAGACGGGACGCACACCTGCATGTTCTGCTCTGCGCACAGCTGCAGATAGCGTTCCAGACGCGCGGAAGAGTGCTCAGGGCCCTGGCCTTCATAGCCGTGCGGCAGCAGCATCACCAGGCCGCACATACGGCCCCATTTTTGCTCGCCGGAGCTGATGAACTGGTCGATAACGACCTGTGCGCCGTTGGCGAAGTCGCCGAACTGCGCTTCCCAGATGGTCAGCGTGCGCGGTTCCGCCGTGGCGTAGCCGTATTCGAACGCCAGCACCGCTTCTTCAGACAGCACGGAGTCCCAGACCTTGAATTCGCCCTGGCCGCTGTGGATGTTCGCCAGCGGAACATAGACCGAACCGTTTTTCTGGTTGTGCACCACCGCGTGACGGTGGAAGAAGGTGCCGCGGCCGGCGTCTTCGCCGGAGATGCGGATGGGAATGCCTTCATCCGCCATGGTGGCGTAGGCCAGCGTTTCGGCGGCGCCCCAGTCGAACGGCTTGTTGCCTGCGGCCATCTCGGCGCGGTCCGCGTAGATTTTCGCCACGCGCGACTGCATTTCGATCGCTTCCGGCACGGTGCTGATGCGGCGGCCCAGTTCCTGCAGACGCTTCATCTCAACCTTGCTCGGGTACTCTTCGTCCCACTCGTGGTTCAGGTACGGCGACCAGGTGAAGGAGTGCAGATTCATCGGACGCCATTCTTCAACCACACAATCGCCGCGGTCGAGCGCATCACGATACAGGTTGACCATTTCCGTGGCATCTTCCAGGCTGGCCACTTTCTGTTCGGTCAGAACGTCAGCGTAGATTTTGCGCGGCGTAGGGTGTTTCTTGATCTTCTGATACATCACCGGCTGGGTGGCGCTCGGCTCGTCGGCCTCGTTGTGCCCATGGCGACGGTAGCAGACCAGATCGATCATCACGTCACGCTTAAAGGTGTTACGGAAATCCAACGCCAGGCGAGTGACGAAGGCCACGGCTTCCGGATCGTCCGCGTTAACGTGGAAGATCGGTGCCTGAACCATTTTGGCGATGTCGGTGCAGTATTCGGTAGAGCGCGCATCCAGCGGGTTGGAGGTGGTGAAACCAACCTGGTTGTTGATGACGATACGCACGGTGCCGCCCACTTCGTAGCCGCGAGCCTGAGACATGTTCAGGGTTTCCTGAACCACGCCCTGGCCAGTGATGGCGGCGTCGCCGTGGATGGTGATCGGCAGCACCATGTTGCTGCGCGCTTCGTCCAGACGATCGCGACGGGCGCGTACCGACCCCATGACCACCGGGCTGACGATCTCCAGGTGCGACGGGTTGAACGCCAGCGCCAGGTGAACCATGCCGCCTTCGGTTTCCACGTCGGAGGAGAAGCCCTGGTGATATTTCACGTCACCGGTGCCGAGGTGTTCTTTATGCTTGCCGGCGAATTCATCGAACAGATCGGCCGGCTTTTTGCCCAGCACGTTGATCAGCACGTTCAGACGGCCGCGGTGGGCCATGCCCAACACCACTTCGCGCGTGCCGTTCTTGCCGGCGTGGCGCACCATCTCTTTGAGCATCGGCACCAGCGCGTCGCCGCCTTCCAGCGAGAAGCGTTTGGCGCCCGGGAATTTGGCGCCCAGGTAGCGCTCCAGGCCCTCCGCCGCGGTCAGCTCGTTCAGGAAACGGCGTTTTTCGTCGGCGGTAAAGCTGGCGCGCCCCACCACCGACTCGATGCGCTGCTGGATCCAGCGTTTCTCTTCGGTGTTGGTGATGTGCATGTACTCAGCGCCGATCGACCCGCAATAGGTCTGCTTCAGCGCGGCGTACAGATCGCCCAGCTTCATGGTTTCTTTGCCGATGGCGAAAGAGCCCACGTTGAAGGTTTCCTGGAAATCGGCTTCGGTCAGGTTGTGGTAAGCGGGATCAAGGTCAGGAACTTGCTCGCGCTGCCACAGGCCGAGCGGATCGAGGTTGGCATGCTGATGCCCGCGGAAGCGGAAGGCGTTGATCAGCTGCAGTACCTTGACCTGTTTGGCGTCGGTTTCCGGATCGGTGATGGTGGTGTTGTAGCGCGCGGAGTCTTTCGCCAGGCGGCGGAAGTAATCGCGCGTTTGAGAGTGAAGCTGATCGGGTTTGACACCCGCGGTTGGTAGCTGTTGAAAAATGGAACGCCAGCTATCTTCAACGGAACCCGGATCGGTTAAGAAGTCTTCATAGAGCTGCTCTATGTAAGACTGGTTCGCGCCCGCCAGATAGGAGGAATCCAGCCAGGCCTTCATTGCGCCGTTCTGCATCATGATCCCTTAAGCTTTGAAGCTTTAGTTTTCGCCGTGGTTAACATAATTACCGTGATGAATACGGTTTGCCGTAAAACGGTTCACTCGACGTACTTGCGGCCATGTCGGCCCGATACGTTCTGTTATGGACCTTGCGGTCCCTTACAAGGAACCTCTAAAAACCGGCGGAAGAACCAGGCTGCATAGCGCCGCAGCCGCGGGTCAGTTTTTAGAGGTTCCCTCCCCTATGGGATGTGCGCCGGAAAAGAGCCCGGCGCAGCATCTCATTCCGTTTATGCGCCGCGTTGCAGCAGCATGGACTTGATATGCCCGATAGCACGCGTCGGGTTCAAGCCTTTAGGACATACACTGACACAATTCATAATGCTATGGCAGCGGAAAACACTAAAAGCGTCGTCCAGATCATCTAAACGTTCTTGCGTTTCCGTGTCACGGCTGTCGATCAGGAAGCGATACGCCGCCAACAGACCGGCCGGGCCGATGAACTTGTCCGGGTTCCACCAGAACGATGGGCAAGAGGTCGAACAGCAGGCGCACAGGATGCACTCGTACAGACCGTCCAGCTTGGCGCGCTGCTCCGGCGACTGCAGGTGCTCGCGCGCCGGCGGGTTCTTGCCGTCGTTCAGCAGGTATGGCTTGATCTTTTCATATTGGGTATAGAACTGGCCCATATCCACCACCAGATCGCGCACCACCGGCAGGCCCGGCAGCGGACGGATCACGATCTTGCCGTTGCCTTTGCGCAGCGACGAAACCGGAGTGATGCACGCCAGGCCGTTTTTACCGTTCATGTTCAGGCCGTCGGAACCGCACACGCCTTCGCGGCATGAGCGACGGAATGACAGGGTCGGGTCTTTTTCTTTCAGCTGGATCAACGCATCCAGCAGCATCATGTCGCGACCTTCTTCCGCTTCCAGGGTGTAATCCTGCATGTGTGGCGCGTCATCGACATCCGGGTTGTAGCGATAAATGGAAAATTCGAGTTTCATCTGTCGATCTCCGCAATTAGTAAGAACGCACTTTCGGCGGGAATGCCGGGCGCAGCTTCGGTTGCATGTTCACTTCGCGGCGCGTCATGCTTTCCGATTGCGGCAGATACAGCGAATGGCACAGCCAGTTGGCGTCATCGCGTTCCGGATAGTCGAAGCGGCTGTGCGCGCCACGGCTCTCGGTACGGAAGTTGGCCGACACGGCGGTGGAATACGCGGTCTCCATCAGGTTATCCAACTCCAGGCATTCGATGCGCTGGGTGTTGAACTCGCTGGAGGTATCGTCCAGGCGTGCGTTCTTCAGACGTTCACGGATCACTTTCAGTTCTTCCAGGCCCTTGGCCATCGCATCGCCTTCGCGGAATACCGAGAAGTTGTGCTGCATGCAAGACTGCAGCGCTTTGCGAATTTCGACCGGGTCTTCGCCGGAACGGGTGTTGTTCCAACGGTTCAGACGATCCAGCGAGGCTTCCACGTCGGAGTCGCTGGCGTCACGGCTCACGCCCTGCTCTTCCAGCGATTCCTGCAGGTGCATGCCGGCGGAACGGCCGAACACCACCAGATCCAGCAGCGAGTTGCCGCCCAGGCGGTTGGCGCCGTGCACCGATACGCAGGCGATTTCGCCCACGGCGAACAGCCCCGGGATCACCACGTCTTCGCCTTTCTCGTTCACGGTCAGCGCCTGGCCGGTCACCTTGGTCGGAATGCCGCCCATCATATAGTGACAGGTTGGGATAACCGGGATCGGCTCTTTCACCGGATCGACGTGCGCGAAGGTGCGGGACAGTTCCAGAATGCCCGGCAGACGGGATTCCAGCACCTCTTTGCCCAGGTGATCCAGCTTCAGCTTGGCGTGCGGGCCCCAAGGACCGTCGCAGCCGCGGCCTTCGCGGATTTCGATCATGATCGAACGGGCAACCACGTCGCGGCCAGCCAGATCTTTGGCGTTCGGCGCATAACGCTCCATGAAGCGCTCGCCGTGCTTGTTCAGCAGGTAGCCGCCTTCGCCGCGGCAGCCTTCGGTCACCAGCACGCCCGCGCCGGCGATGCCGGTCGGGTGGAACTGCCACATTTCCATGTCCTGCACCGGCACGCCGGCGCGCAGCGCCATGCCGACACCGTCGCCGGTGTTGATGTGGGCGTTGGTGGTGGACTGGTAAATGCGGCCAGCGCCGCCGGTCGCCAGCACGGTGGCCTTGGCTTTGAAGTAAACCACTTCACCGGTTTCGATGCAGATAGCCGTGGTGCCGACCACCGCGCCGTCCTGGTTTTTCACCAGATCAAGCGCATACCACTCGGAGAAGATGGTGGTGTGGTTTTTCAGGTTCTGTTGATACAGGGTGTGCAGCAGCGCATGGCCGGTACGGTCGGCTGCGGCTGCGGTACGCGCCGCCTGCTCGCCGCCGAAGTTCAGCGACTGGCCGCCGAACGGGCGCTGATAGATGCGGCCGTCGTCCAGACGAGAGAACGGCAGACCCATGTGTTCCAGTTCCAGAATCGCTTCCGGGCCGGTTTTACACATATATTCGATGGCGTCCTGGTCACCGATATAGTCGGAACCTTTCACCGTGTCGTACATATGCCATTCCCAGTTGTCCTCGTGGCTGTTGCCGAGCGCGACGGTGATGCCGCCCTGTGCGGACACGGTATGGGAACGGGTCGGGAAAACTTTGGACAGCAGGGCACAGGTCGAGCCCGCTTGGGAAATTTGCAGCGCGGCACGCATGCCCGCACCGCCGGCGCCGATTACGACGGCATCAAACTCTCTGACTGGCAGTTTCATTTAAGCACCCCACACTACGATTGTTCCGTACAGTAAATAGACCAGCAACGCGACCACGACAGCCAGCTGCAACACCAGGCGAACCGCCAGCGGCTTGACGTAGTCCGTCAGCACCTGCCACAGCCCGATCCAGGCGTGCACCAGAATCGACAGCAGGGTCAGCAGAGTGAACACTTTCGTAATGGAAGTGGCGAAGAAACCGCGCCAGATGTCATAAGTGAGTTCCGGAGCCGTGACGAAAAAGCCCAGGATATACAGGACGTACAGGGTAATGATGATAGCGGAAGCGCGCAGCAGCAGCCAATCGTGCACGCCGTTGCGCCCTAATGCAGAAACGTTGTTTACCATACGAGGACTCCAGCCAGAACTGACAGCACGACGGTCAGACCGATCGCCACCTGGGCGGAACGGGTGCCGGCGGCCAAACTCTCTTCGATGTAGCCAAAATCCATTAACAAGTGACGGATGCCACCGCAAATGTGATAGGCCAGCGCCGTGAGGATGCCCCAGAATATGAATTTGACAATGAAGCTATTCATGATGGCGGCCGCCTGCAGGAACCCCTCTTGGGAAGAGAGTGACAGGCCCAGCAGCCAGAGGAGGATACCCACGGCAACGAAGGTAATTACGCCAGAGACTCGGTGTAAGATAGACGCTATCGCAGTTACGGGGAACCGGATCGTTTGCAGATCCAAGTTGACAGGTCGTTGTTTTTTCACGTATTTGCCCACACAGCTCTTATTATTTTCCTTCCTCCGGGCCTGGGCGGGGATCAGACAGCGTTAAGAGCCTAAAACCCTTACACGTCACGCGCTCAAACATCAACATCCTCTGTGCTCAAACGGCGCGCATTTATAACGCTGGGTGCTCCTACTTCAGGGTAATCCGGAGACCTGGCGGCAGTATAGGAGGATCACATTCTGATTACAATTCTCATACAACCGCTTTGATAACATTTCCCCCGAACAGTGATTCAGATCACGGATTTCACAATTAGTGCAAAATTAATTATCTGATTTGACAAGAGATCAACATTTCCATTACATATAGGGGCACAAACGGTCCTATGATGCGCTATGGGTCAGCAGATACACTTCCTCCCGGGTTCGAGTTATGCAACAGTGTATTTGGCGAACCTATCCCAATAGCCGTTGTTTCCCGCTCGAGTTTGCCGGCGTCAAAAGCAAATAAAGCACATAAAAACAGATTATTGGGATAGGTTCACATCTCTTCGAACAGCTCATAGGTAAGATTAACAGACTATAACGAATTACTATGAATCGTTAACAACTGGTCACCCGTCTCGTTCGCCTGGTCAGCACTCTGTACCCTACCCGCGCACAGTTGCGCAGTCGCTCACAGAGTTAGCGTCCGCACCATTTTTTGCGGGCAACCTGCAGAGATTTAAGGTATTTCAGTTGTTAGTGGTTTTTAAAATAAGGCGCTAAGGAGACAGTAAATGACTGATAAGAAAGCGACGCTAACCATTAACGACAGCGAAGCTCCGATCGAACTGGGCGTATTGACACCGACACTGGGCCCCGATGTCCTCGATGTCCGCGCTCTGGGTTCCAAAGGTTATTTCACATTTGATCCCGGCTTTACCTCCACCGCTTCTTGCGAATCCAAGATTACCTTCATCGACGGCGACAAAGGCGTGCTGCTGCACCGCGGCTTCCCTATCGAGCAGCTGGCGAAAGAATCTTCCTACCTGGAAGTGTGCTACATCCTGCTGTACGGCGAGACCCCAACGCCGGAAGAATTCGAAACCTTCAAGACCACCGTGACCCGTCACACCATGATCCACGACCAGATCACCCATCTGTTCCGTGGCTTCCGTCGCGACTCGCACCCGATGGCGGTGCTGTGCGGCGTGACCGGCGCGCTGGCGGCGTTCTACCACGATGCGCTGGACGTCAACAACGAGCGTCACCGTGAAATCACCGCGTTCCGTCTGCTGTCCAAAATGCCGACCGTGGCCGCGATGTGCTACAAATACTCCCTGGGCCAGCCGTTCGTTTATCCGCGCAACGATCTGTCCTATGCCGGCAACTTCCTGCACATGATGTTCGCCACCCCGTGCGAAGAGTACGTGGTGAACCCGGTGCTGGAACGCGCCATGGATCGCATCCTGATCCTGCACGCCGACCATGAGCAGAACGCCTCTACCTCAACCGTGCGCACCGCCGGCTCTTCCGGCGCCAACCCGTTCGCCTGCATCGCGGCCGGCATCGCCTCCCTGTGGGGGCCGGCGCACGGCGGCGCCAACGAAGCGGCGCTGAAAATGCTGGAAGAGATCAAGACCGTCGAGCACATTCCGGAATTCATCAAGCGCGCCAAGGACAAGAACGACTCCTTCCGCCTGATGGGCTTCGGCCACCGCGTGTACAAGAACTACGATCCGCGCGCCACCGTGATGCGCGAGACCTGTCACGAAGTGCTGAAAGAGCTGAACAAGAAGGACGACAACCTGCTGCAGGTGGCGATGGAGCTGGAACACATCGCGCTGAACGACCCGTACTTCATCGAGAAGAAACTGTACCCGAACGTCGACTTCTACTCTGGCATCATCCTGAAGGCGATGGGCATTCCTTCTTCCATGTTCACCGTGATCTTCGCCATCGCGCGCACCATCGGCTGGATCGCCCACTGGAACGAAATGCACGACGAAGGCATCAAAATTGCCCGTCCGCGTCAGCTGTACACCGGCTATGCCGAGCGTGATTTCAAATCCCAGCTGAAAAACAAGTAAGCCGTTTTACCGGCTGAAACGCACAGCGCCGCCCTTTCGGGCGGCGTTTTTTTTGGCTATTTCTGGCAGCCTGGGCACCAATAAAACGGCCGCGAAGACAGCTCGGTACGCACGATCATCCCACCACAGCGTTCACAGGGCTCGCCGCTGCGATGAAACACCTTGAAGCGAAACAGCGCGCCGTGATGCCGGTTGTCATCCACCTGCCCGCGCGTCTGGTAGGAAAGGCGCGGCACCGCCAGCAATGCCTCCGCCAGGTGGCGCAGCGCATCTGGCGCCAGATCCTGCGGTTTGTGCTGCGGCGCCAACTCGGCCTGCCACAGGATTTCGGCGCGCAGATAGTTGCCCAATCCGGCAAGAAACGCCTGGTCGAGCAGCATGCCGCCCAGTTGCCGGCGGCGAAAACGCGGCGTCAGCAAACGCGCCTGCACCTCATCCACCGTCAGCGACATGTCCAACACGTCGGGGCCGATGCGTTGCAAAAACGGGTGTTGCTCTATTTCCTCGCGCGGCCCGACGGTAATGTCGGAAGCGCTGTAGAGCAAAATCGCGCTATGAGCGGTTTCCAGCCGCACCCGCAGATCGCGCTTGGTCTCCGGCGTCTCCCCCGCCGCCGCCACTTTCCACACGCCGTACAGCTGGTTATGGCTGTACATCGTCAGCCCGTTGGAAAAGTGGGTCAGCAGCGCCTTGCCGCGCGGCTCGATGGCGACGATACGCTCGCCGAGCAGACGCTGGCGATAGTGCTTCAACTGGGGAAAAGCGAAATCGACGGCGGTCAGCGGCTGATCGATCACCGCCGCCGCCAGTTTGTCCGCCGCCCGGCGGATCTCCGGTCCTTCCGGCATAGACCACTCCTTGCGTAGACCCGGCGCAGCCCGATGCGCCGGGGATTCTCTTGATTAATGCGTTGCGCCGCCCGCCACTTTCAGATCGTGTTCCACCTGCAACGCGATGGAAATGGCCAGCTCCAGCGCAAACAGCACCGTCGAGGCCGCCATGCTCGGCGCGCCGGGGTGCGCCGCCGCCTGTTCCGGCAGGTACGGGATATGAATAAACCCACCCTTCACCTCGCGCTGGCCGCTCAACCGGTGCAGCAGGCCGTACATGACATGGTTGCACACGTAGGTGCCGGCGGTCTGCGAAACGGAGGCCGGAATGCCGGCCTCGCGCATCGAGCTGACCATCGCCTTGATCGGCAAGGTGCTGAAATAGGCCGCCGGGCCGCCGGCGACGATCGGCTCGTCCACCGGCTGCTGCCCCTGATTATCGGGGATACGCGCATCGTCGACGTTGATCGCCACCCGCTCAATCGTGATGTCGGTGCGGCCGCCGGCCTGGCCGACAGCCAGCACCATCAGCGGCTGCACCTCGTCGATCGCCGCGTTGAGCGCCTCCAGCGCCGCGCCGAACACGCACGGCAGCTGGCGCGCCACAATGCGCGTACCCACCAGCTCCATATCATTGAGCTGCTTCACCACTTCCCAGGAAGGGTTGAGGCGCTCACCGCCAAACGGCTCGAAGCCGGTAATCAATACTTTTTGCATCCTTACTCCTACAGGAACATCAGGAAATACAGCAGGAACACGTTAACCAACAGCAGCAGCACGCCGGTTGGCACCTGCGCCTTGATCACCGCATTCTTGTCCGGCAGCTCCAGCAGCGCCGCCGGCACAATGTTGAAGTTCGCCGCCATCGGCGTCATCAGGGTGCCGCAATAGCCGGAGAACATGCCGATCGCCGCCATCACCGCCGGGTTGCCGCCGTGTTGCAGCACCAGGATCGGAATGCCGATGCCGGCGGTGACGATCGGGAACGCGGCGAAGGCGTTACCCATCACCATGGTCAGCACCGCCATACCGATAGCGTAGACCGCCACGGCGATAAAGCGGTTATCCACCGCCAAATACTCCTGGGTCAAATGCGAGATTGCGGTGCCGACGCCGGCGACGGTAAACAGCAGGCCAAGCGTGGCGAGGATCTGCGGCAGAATGAACGCCCAGCCGATCGAATCCAGCAAGCGCCGCGCTTCCTGCACCGGCTGCAAGGCCTTCTCATGGGTCATTTTCACCGCGATCGCCAGGCCAATCAGGCAGCCGACGGTCATCGAGAACAGGGTGATCAGCGTCGCATGGTTACCGCTGCCGAACACCGCGCTTTGCAACGCCGGAATGTTGTTGAACAGCAGCACGCCGATCACCGTCACCACCGGGATCGCCAATGCGGGGATAAACAGCTTGTTGCCCAGGCGCTTGGCGCTGGCCTCGCGCTCCTGCGGCGTTCGCTGATGATAGCTGCCGAGGCGCACGCCGCCGAAGCCGGCGATCAGGGCCATCACTACCACCACCACGCCAACGATGATGTGCAGCATGCGTTTCTCGTTGCTGCCTTCGCCGAGCACGTCGCCCAGCAGGCGGTAAGTCCAGTCGCCGACCAGGAACACCAGGCCGTACAGCCCCCAAAACAGCCCGGTGGTGATGCGGCGCGGGTTGGCGCGATCGCGGAAGGACATCACCGCCACAATCAGCAGCACCGCGCCGGCCAGCCAGTAGAGATATTGTTGCTGGAAGTTCATCGTGCTTCCCCCTTCGCCTGCAGCGCCGCCTGATTCAGCTGCGCCAGCTCGGCGCTCAGCTGTTTATCCATCCGATACAGCCGGAAGGCGTGGATCAGGAAAGCGAAAATGGCGGTCGGAATGCCCCACAGCGCGATATGCAGCGGCTCGGTCTGAATGCCGCCGGACTCCAGCATAAAGTTGTGCATGAAGATGATCGCGCCGAAGGCCACGAAGATATCTTCGCCGAAGAACAGCCCGACGTTGTCGGTGGCGGCCGACATGGCGCGCAGGCGGTGGCGGGTACGCTCCGGCAGCTCGCCGTAACGGTTTTCCGTCGCCCCTTCCGCCATCGGCGCCAGCAGCGGCCGCACCATCTGCGGATGCCCGCCCAGGCTGGTCAGCCCCATCGCCGCGGTGATCTCGCGCACGAACAGGTATACGATCAGCAAACGGCCGGCGGTGGCGCTTTTGATCCTGGCGATCCACGCCTGCGCCCGCTCTTTCAACCCGTGGCGCTCCAGCAGGCCGATCACCGCCAGCGGCAGCAGCAGGATCAGCGGCAGGTTTCGGGTATTGAGAAAGCCCTCGCCGAGCTTTTCCAGAATGACGTCCAGCGGCATCAGCGCCGCCAGACCGGTGATGATGCCGGCGGCGATCACCACCAGCACCGGGTTGAAACGCAATACAAACCCGACCACGATAGCGGCGATGCCGATCAGTGGCCAGAGATTCACGGCCTGTTCCATAGTCTTCCCTCGATATTTTCTAATAGTTTTTTGCTTGTGATGTTGTGTCTTGCTTTACTGCTCCGCGCTGACGCGGATCCCCTGCTGAACAAAACTGTCCCGCAGCTTGCGCGCATACGCCAGCGCATGCTCGCCGTCCCCATGCAGGCAGACGGTTTCCGCCTGAACCGCGGTCCAAACGCCATCGACGCTGCGCACCCGGTGATGGCGCACCATCTCCAGCGTTTGCGCCAGCGCCTGTTCGTCATCCTCGATCAATGCCCCCGGCAAACCGCGCGGCACCAGCGTGCCGTCGGCCTGATAACCGCGATCGGCGAACACCTCCTGCCGGGTGGTCAGACCGAGCCGTTGCCCGGCGCGGATCAGCTCGCTGCCGGCTAGCCCCACCAGCCGCAGCGCAGGATCGACCGCCTGCACCGCCCGGGCGATCGCTTCCGCCAGCGCTGGCTCAACCGCCGCCTGGTTGTACAGCATGCCGTGCGGCTTGACGTGCACCATCACCCCGCCCTCGGCACGGGCGATGGCCGCCAGCGCCCCGAGCTGATACACCACCTGCGCGTAGACCGTTTCCGGCGGCAGCTGCATGCGGGTGCGGCCGAAATTCTCCCGATCGGGAAAACTCGGATGGGCGCCGATCGCCACGCCGTACTGCAATGCCCAGCGCACCGACTGACGCATGGTCTGCGCATCGCCGGCGTGGAAGCCGCAGGCGATGTTGGCCGAACTCACCAATTGCAGCAGCGCCTGGTCGTTGGCGCAGCCCTCGCCGAGATCGGCGTTCAAATCAACGATCATGTAACCCCCAGGCAATCTGTCGAAGGAAAAGATCCTGCTCGGCCTTGGCGCGCTGCGCCTCGGCCAGTGAGCAGAGAACGAAGTGGATCGGTTCGCCGAGCCGGATCTGCGCCAAATGGTAGAGATCGGCTTCGATCACGCAGGCAATGCGCGGGTAACCGCCGGTGGTTTGCGCATCGGCCATCAGCACGATCGGCTGACCGTTGTGCGGCACCTGCACCACGCCGGGCATCAGGCCATGCGACAGCATCTCTCTCTCGGTGGTGCGTGCCAGCGGCGTGCCGCCGTGCAGACGGTAGCCCATGCGGTTGCTCTGCGGGCTGAGCTGCCAGGCGGCGCGCCAGAACGTATCTTGCGCCTCTTCGCTGAATTCAGCGTACTCCGGCCCCGGCAACGCGCGGATGCGGTTGGTGAACAGCAGCTGTTTCACGCCACAGGAATGTTGCGGTTCAGCGGCGGAGTTGCCGAGCGGCAACCGGTCGCCGTCCTTCAGATTACGCCCCTCGCATCCGCCAAAGGCGGCTTTCATGTCGGTGCTGCGCGAACCCAGCATTTCCGGCACGGCGATGCCGCCGGCGATCGCCAGGTAGCTACGCATGCCGCGTTTCGGCGTGCCCAGCGCCAGCCGCTGCCCCTTTTTCACCGGATAGCGCCAGCCGGTCCACAGCGGTTTGCCATCCAGCTGCGCGTCGCAGCCGGCGCCGGTCAGGGCGATCCAGCCTGCGCGGGTAAACTCGGCGCTGAACTGGCCGAGGGTGATCTCCAGCCCGGCGGCCTCCGGCGCATTGCCCACCAGCAGGTTGGCGATCTTCAGCGCCGGTTGATCCAGCGCTCCGCCAGTGCTGATGCCCAGACGGCGGAATCCCTCGCGGCCCAAATCCTGCACCGTGGTATAGATGCCGGCGCGCAGAATAATCAGCATACGCCCTCCTTCTGCGGCACGAAGCGTACGTTATCGCCCGGGCGCAGCAGCGTCGGCGGCATTTCATGCGGATTGAACAGCGCCAGCGGCGTGCGGCCAATCAGCTGCCAGCCGCCGGGCGTCGCCAGCGGATAGATGCCGGTCTGGCCGCCGCCGATACCGACGGAACCGGCCGCCACCGCCAGACGCGGTTCAGCGCGGCGCGGCGTCGCCAGTTGTTCCGGCATGCCGCCCAAATAGGAGAAGCCCGGCTGAAAGCCGAGGAAATAGACCACATAGGCCGCCGCCGCGTGGCATTCCACCACCTGTTGCGGCGTCATGCCGGTATGACGCGCCACCTCATCCAGGTCGGGGCCCTGTTCCCCGCCGTAGATAACCGGAATATCCACCTGACGCGATTCCGGCGTCAGGCGCTCTTTGCTCTCCCACCCCTGCTGCAGCAATGCCAGCATCGCTTCGGCGTCGGCCTGCGGCGTATGCAGCAACAGCGTCAGGTTATTCATCCCCGGCACCACTTCCCGCACGTCGGGGTGGTGATTCAGCTTTTCCGCCAGCGCCCAAATGCGCTGCTGGCTCGGTAACGTCACCGGCGGCGACAGTTCAAGCACTACCGCTCTTTCACCCAACAGGTAATAACGTGCTTGTTGCACCCTTATTCTCCTTATTATCGCGCTGAAAAACACACCAGTTATGCGTGACGCGGCCCCGGCTGTCAATAGAACGCAACCATAAGGAAAATAAGGAAATAGCGCGATAAAAGGATTCAGCCGGCGCGCAGGCCGGGCTGGATCCGGGGAAGAAAAAGATCAGGCGGGATTCGGGATATCGATAAAGGTCACATCAAAGCCGTGGTGCTGGGCCAGCCAGTCCCCCAACGCCTTCACGCCGCCGCGCTCGGTGGCGTGGTGACCGGCGGCGAAGAAATGCACGCCCATTTCGCGCGCGCTGTGGATGGTCTGCTCAGAGACTTCACCGCTGATGAACGCATCGACGCCGAAGCGCGCCGCGCTGTCGATAAAGCCCTGGCCGCCGCCGGTGCACCAGGCCACTCGGCGAATATGCTCAGGCGCGTTATCGCCGCAGTGCAGCACCGCGCGCCCCAGCCGGCTTTCGATGCGCTGTAGCAGCGCTTCGCCGGTCAGCGGCTGTTCGAATTCCCCGTGCGGCACCAGCGGCTCGATTTCACCAATCACCCGAATGCCCAGCGCCTGCGCCAGCTGCGCGTTGTTGCCCAGCACCGGATGCGCGTCCAGCGGCAAATGATAACCGTACAGGTTGATGTCGTGGGTCAACAGCGTTTTCAGGCGGTTGCGCTTCATGCCGCGCACCGCCGGCGCCTCGTTTTTCCAGAAATAGCCGTGATGCACGATGATCGCGTCGGCCTGATGCGCCACCGCGGCGTCCAGCAGCGCCTGACAGGCGGTGACGCCGGTCACGATGCGCTGTACATGCGCACGCCCCTCTACCTGCAAACCGTTGGGGGCGTAGTCCTGAAACGCCGCGGCGTTCAGTTCCGTGTTGATCAGTTGTTCCAGATCGAGGTTACGCATTCTCTTCTCTCTTCATAGTCAAAATGTCTGCCGGTCGCCCTGCGCCATCAGGATGAATTTCACCCCCAGATCGTTGCCCTGCGCCAGCTGCTGCGCAATGGCGGCGCGCGCCTCTTCGCCCTGCTTCAGGCTCGGCTTGATGTGGCTGATGACCACCGGCAGACCGTTCAGCGAACCTTCGCCGCCGCTGTACTGCGTCAGATTCTTCAGCTCCTTCAGCAGCCAGGCCGGCGTCAGATGGCCGTACAGATGTTTGTCCTCCACCCCGTTAGGGTAAGAGGTTTCGATAATCATGCCCTTGAGCTTTTTCTGCTCGACAAGCGGCCCCAGCGCGCGCCACACGGTATCGAGATCGCGCGACTGCTCCACCTTATCCGGCCCGGTATCGCCGAAATAGGCGAAGAACTCGTTGCCGTTGGAAATCAGCAGCATCGACGACGGGTAGCGATCGTGGCTGAGCGGATACATCACGCCGGTCAACCCGGTCAGGCCGAGGGTAAATCGCTGCTGCGGCCGCACCGTTTGCAGCCGGTAGGTGCCCAGCCGCGCACCATTGCCGGCGTCGGTAAAGTTCGGCCAGGCCTTCCAGTTGAAGTAATGGTTGCGCAGGGTCAGCACGGTGTCCGCCTGGGCGTAAACGGTTTTTTTATTGTCTTCCGGCGAGCCGACGATCAGCCCCGCCACGTGGTCCAGATGGCCGTGGCTGATAAAGTAGCTGCCGATCAACTGCCGGAACACGTAGCCCTGCGGCGTGTAAGGCGCGGCCAGCTCGGGGGTCACCTGCGGGAAACTGCCCTTCTCCAGCCCTTTGGCGATGCCCGGCAGCAGCGAGCCGGCGTCCAGCGCCACATACTGCGGCTGATTATCGCTGCGGATCAGGTAGGAAGTCAGGTTGCCGTCGCTGACGCCGCCGTCGACGCCCAGCGCCACCACGTCAAAGCCGGCGATCGCCAGCGCGGAATAGCCGCTCAGGCACAGGGCCAGCACCTTTTTCATCATTGCGTCGCTCCTTGCAGTTGCCTCAAGACTCTCCCCGTTTCGCCGCCTCGAACGCCGCCAACGTCTCCACGCGGGCTTGTTTGTGATCGACGATCGGCAGCGGGTAGTTCAGCGTACGGCGCTGCTTTTCCGCCCAGCGGTGGGGGTAATGGATGTCATTGTCGGGCACATCCGCCAGTTCCGGCAACCATTTACGGATGAAAGTGCCTTGTGGATCAAAACGTTCACCCTGTGTGGTCGGGTTAAAGATGCGGAAATACGGCGCGGCGTCGGTGCCGGTGGAGGCCGCCCACTGCCAGCCGCCGTTATTGGCCGCCAGATCCCCGTCCAGCAGTTGCGACATGAAGTAGCGCTCCCCGGCCCGCCAGTCAATCAGCAGATCCTTCACCAGAAAACTGGCGCTGATCATGCGCAGCCGGTTGTGCATCCAGCCGGTAGCGTTCAACTGGCGCATGGCGGCATCGACGATCGGATAGCCGGTCTCGCCCCGCTGCCAGGCCTGCAGCTTCGCCGCGTCATCGCACCAGCGCACTTTGTCCGTCCAGGCGATAAACGGCCGATGGCGGCACAGCTCGGGATAGGCCACCAGCAGATGGCGGTAGAACTCGCGCCAAATCAGCTCGTTCAGCCAGGCGAAAGCGCCGCTCTCGCGATCTTCCAGCAACCGCGGGCATTCGGCGCGCAGGCGATTGAAGCACTGGCGCGGCGACAGCGCGCCAATCGCCAGATAGGGCGACAGGCTGCTGGTGCCGGCGATGGCGGGCAGATCGCGCTGGCGAAGGTAATCCTGCACTTGCTCACGACAAAAGGCGCGCAGCCGCTGCAGCGCGGCCTCCTCGCCGGCGGGATAGTCATCCCCGATGTCCGCCGCGGGATAATCGAACGCCGCCGGCGCTTCAGACGCAGGCAACGCGCCATCGGCACGGATCTTCGGCGCCGGCAGGCAGCTCACGTCGGACTCAGTCAGGCGCTGAATGAAGGCGTTGCGAAACGGCGTATAAACCTTGTACATCTCGCCGCCGCCGGTTAGCACGCTGCCCGGCGGCAACAGCAGGCTGTCATCAAAACCGTGGCACGTTACCTGTCCATTCAACTGCTGCTCCAGCCGCACATCGCGTCGCCGTTCATTCAGTTCGTACTGGCGGTTGTAAAACAGCGCGTCCACCTGCTCTCGCCGGCAATACTCCGCCAACCAGTCGATCGACGCGGCAAAGTCCGTGCCGGCATGGCAATGCAGCGCAATGCCCTTTTGCGCCAGCTCCTGCTGTACCGCCCGCAGGCTGGCGTGGATCAGCGCCGCCTGCCGCGGCGCCATCTCATGCTGCCGCCACTGCTGCGGGGTGGCGATAAACACCGCCAACACCCGGGCTTTGGGATCGCTGCAGGCGGCGTGCAGCGCTTTGTTGTCGGTGATACGCAGATCGTTACGCAACCAGACCAGATGCGTGGTCATAAAATTCCCTTGTCAATCAATGGCCGTAACGCAAACGCAGCGCCTCCGGGTAAGGTTCGAAATAGCGTTGTTCCGCCAGATAGCGGTCAGGGTATTCCGCCATGTAATGCTTAAGCAGCGCGATCGGCGCCAGCAGCGGCTGCATGCCCTGCCGATAACGATCGATCAGGTGCGCCAGCTCCTGGCGCTGCGCCGCGCTGAGCTGACGGCGGAAGTACCCCTGCACGTGCATCAGCACGTTGGTATGGTTGCGGCGCGTCGCCTTGTGCGCCAACAGCGCCATCAGGCGGCTGCGGTATTCCACGGCGAAGGCCTCCAGCGAGTCCCAGCGATGAATGTCGGCGACGAAGCGCCCCAGCTCGCGATAAGCCGGCTGCGAATGCGCCAGCAGCGACAGCTTGTAGCGGCTGTGAAACGCGATCAGCCCGCCGCGGGTCAGCCCCTGGCGCCACAGCATATTCAACTCATACAGCGCGTACACCCGTTCAATGAAGTTTTCCCGCAATGCCGCATCCTGCAATCGTCCGTCTTCTTCCACCGGCAGCCACGGCATCTGACGCAGCAGTTCGGCGGTAAACAGCCCGACGCCGTTTTTACGCGAGTCCTTGCCGTTCTCACTGTAGACCCGCACCCGCTCCAGACCGCAGCTCGGCGACTTGGCGCAGACGATATAACCGCACAGGTGCTGCAACGCGGCCACGCGCTGCGCGGAGAAACTGCGCATCTCCTCGGTCAGATCCACGCTCGCGTCGTTGCTGTAGCGCATCGCCGGCCAGGGCTGCGCCTGTTTCACCAGGCGCAGCGCCGGGCGCGGCGTGGGCAGGCCGATCGCCATTTCCGGGCAAACGGGCTCAAAGCGCACATAGGGCGCCAACTGTTCCACCGCAAAGGCCAACCGCTTGTGGCCGCCGTCGAAACGCACCGTCTCGCCCAGTAAACAGGCGCTGATGCCGATAGGGATCTTGTCGCTCATACCGCTCTCCCGCGTTGTTAGCCGATTGAGGAAAGTGTAGAAGAACGGCTTGCCGAATACGACCTTACGTTGGGTAGGGGCGGCCAGGGCATAAAAAAACCCCCGCCGCAGGGCGAGGGTTGTTCGTGAGTCGGCAGTGACTCAGTAGAAGTCGCAGGACGCCAGTTCCGCCTGCTGCAGCCAGACCGGCTTGTCGCTGGTTTTTGACCAGACGCGGTGCAGGTAACTGTAAAAACGCCCGCGATCGCTGCGGAACAGCATCACCGGCAGGGCTAAAATGCCCGCGATAACCACTGCGCTGCGGCGCAGGAGAATCCGATGCAGTGAATAAGCGTGATAGGTCGTAGACATGCGAACCTCCTTAAAAACGCCTGCCGTTGATTTGTCAGGGAAAACGGCGTCGGCGTATCAAATGAACAATCGGTAATTTGGTAACTGGACAAAATTTTAGCGCACTTGATGAAAGTTTACTACTCATCCGACCACTAAATCGCACAAAAAATCGCTAATCACCGCAGTGATTCGTAATTTTGTTACAATCAAGTTAATTTTTAACTAAACATGAGTTACATTGTGGTTATTATTCGGTTCTTCATCCCACGCCTCAGCCCCGGCTTATTCACACATCAGGCGCAATCTCGCCGCAAGCAGGCTGCCTGAAACGGCCAATTTCCGCTGAAATTTCAGCCATTTTTATACTTTTTTTACACCTGCCCGCGCGATTTTTTCATCTTCTTTCTACCCCTCTCCCTACACTGCCTCTATCAAAAACAACACCTCTGGAGGTGTCCCGTGAGTTTCAGCGTTATTGGTGGTGCGCTGTTGGTCCTGCTGCTGTTGGCCTATCTGGTCTACGCCCTGTTTAACGCGGAGGATTTCTGATGGCGGCTTCAGCCTTTTTACTGATCGCCAGCTTCCTGCTGGTGCTTCTGCTGCTGGCCCGGCCGCTGGGCGGTTTTATGGCGCGCCTGATCGAAGGTGAGCCGCTGCCTGCGCTGCGCGCAGTGGAAGCCGGCGTCTGGCGCGCCTGCGGCATCCGCGCCACCGAGATGAATTGGTGGCAGTACGCGCTGGCGATCCTGGCGTTCAACCTGCTCGGCCTGGCGCTGCTGTTCGCCCTGCTGATGACGCAGGGCTCGCTGCCGCTCAACCCGCAGGGCTTCCCGGGCCTCTCCTGGGATCTGGCGCTCAACACCGCCGTCAGCTTCGTCACCAACACCAACTGGCAGGCCTACAGCGGCGAAAGCGCCCTCAGCTATTTCAGCCAGATGGCCGGGCTGGCGGTGCAGAACTTCGTCTCCGCCGCCACCGGCATCGCCGTGGCCTTTGCGCTGATCCGCGCCTTTACCCGCCGCGCCGGCAAGACCGTCGGCAACGCCTGGGCCGATCTGTTCCGCATCACGCTGTATGTGCTGCTGCCGATCGCGCTGCCGATCGCCCTGTTCTTCGTCAGCCAGGGCACGCTGCAAAACTTCCTGCCTTACCTGCACGTCACCACGCTCGAAGGCGCGCAGCAGACGCTGCCGATGGGACCGGTCGCCTCGCAGGAAGCGATCAAGATGCTCGGCACCAACGGCGGGGGGTTCTTCGGCGCCAACTCGGCGCACCCGTTCGAAAACCCGACCGTGCTGACCAACTTCGTGCAGATGCTGGCCATCTTCCTGATCCCCTGCGCGCTGTGCTTCTCCTTCGGCCAGCTGGCCGGTGAAAACCGCCAGGGCCATGCGCTGATCTGGGCGATGGCGCTGATCTTCGTGGTGGCGGTGGTGGTGGTGATGGTTGCCGAGCTGGCGGGCAACCCGCACCTGAGCGCGCTGGGCGCCGACAGCAACATCAATATGGAAGGCAAAGAGTCGCGCTTCGGCATTCTCGCCACCAGCCTGTTCTCGGTGGTGACCACCGCCGCGTCCTGTGGGGCGGTCAACGCCATGCACGACTCCTTCACCGCGCTGGGCGGCATGGTGCCGATGTGGCTGATGCAGATCGGTGAAGTGGTGTTCGGCGGCGTCGGCTCCGGCCTGTACGGCATGCTGCTGTTCGTGCTGCTGACGGTGTTTATCGCCGGCCTGATGATCGGCCGCACCCCGGAATACCTGGGCAAGAAAATCGACGTTTACGACATGAAGATGACCGCACTGGCGATCCTGGTCACGCCGACGCTGGTGTTGCTGGGCAGCGCGCTGGCCATCGGCACCGACGCGGGCCGCGCCGGCATCCTCAATCCGGGCGCCCACGGCTTCAGCGAAGTGCTGTATGCCCTGTCCTCCGCCGCCAACAACAACGGCAGCGCCTTCGCCGGGTTGAGCGTCAATACGCCGTTCTACAACCTGCTGCTGGCCTTCGCCATGTTCGTCGGCCGCTTCGGGGTGATCCTGCCGGTGCTGGCGATCGCCGGTTCGCTGAGCGCCAAGCAACGCCAGCCGGCGGGCAACGGCACCCTGCCAACCTATGGGCCGCTGTTTATCGGCCTGCTGATCGGCACCGTGCTGCTGGTGGGCGCGCTGACCTTCGTGCCGGCGCTGGCGCTGGGCCCGGTGGCCGAGCATTTGCAGCTTTGGCTGGCAAACTAACCGACGTCACAGAGAGAGAATAAGAGATGACTCGCAAACAACGCGCGCTGTTTGAACCGGCTCTGGTGCGCACCGCGCTGATCGATGCGGTGAAAAAACTGGATCCTCGCGTTCAATGGCGCAACCCGGTGATGTTCGTGGTGTATATCGGCAGCCTGCTGACCACCGCTATCTGGCTGGCGATGCTCACCGGCCAAACCGACGGCGCCGCCGCCTTTACCGGCAGCGTCTCCCTGTGGCTGTGGTTCACCGTGCTGTTCGCCAACTTCGCCGAGGCGCTGGCCGAAGGCCGCAGCAAGGCCCAGGCGGAAAGCCTGAAGGGCACCAAGAAAACCAGCTGGGCGAAAAAACTGGCCGGCCCGCGCCGCGACGGCGCCACGGAGAAAGTGGCCGCCGAGAGCCTGCGCAAAGGCGATATCGTGCTGGTGGAAGCCGGCGATACCATCCCGTGCGACGGCGAAGTGCTGGAGGGCGGCGCTTCGGTGGATGAAAGCGCCATCACCGGCGAATCCGCGCCGGTGATCCGCGAGTCCGGCGGCGACTTCTCCTCGGTCACCGGCGGCACCCGCGTGCTGTCCGACTGGCTGGTGGTGCAGTGCAGCGTCAACCCGGGGGAAACCTTCCTCGATCGCATGATCGCCATGGTGGAAGGTGCCAAGCGCCGCAAAACGCCGAACGAGATCGCGCTGACCATCCTGCTGGTGGCGCTGACCATCGTGTTCGTGTTGGCCACCGCCACCCTGTTCCCGTTCTCGCAATACAGCGTCGAGGCGGCCGGCAGCGGCAGCGTGGTCACCATCACCGTGCTGGTCGCGCTGCTGGTTTGCCTGATCCCCACCACCATCGGTGGCCTGCTGTCCGCCATCGGCGTGGCCGGGATGAGCCGCATGCTCGGCGCCAACGTGATCGCCACCAGCGGCCGCGCGGTGGAAGCCGCCGGCGACGTGGACGTGCTGCTGCTGGATAAAACCGGCACCATCACGCTGGGCAACCGCCAGGCTTCGGAGTTCCTGCCGGCGCCGGGCGTGAAAGAGCAAGAGCTGGCGGATGCCGCGCAGCTGGCCTCGCTGGCGGACGAAACGCCGGAAGGCCGCAGCATCGTGGTGTTGGCCAAACAACGATTCAACCTGCGCGAGCGCGATCTGCAGGCGCTGAACGCCACCTTCGTGCCCTTCTCCGCCCAGACCCGCATGAGCGGCGTCAACGTGCAGGAGCGCATGATCCGCAAAGGCGCAGTGGATGCCATTCGCCGTCACGTCGAATCCAATCAGGGGCACTTCCCGCGGGCGGTGGACGATCTGGTGGAAAGCGTGGCGCGCACCGGCGGTACACCGCTGGTGGTGGCGGAAGGCGCCCGGGTACTGGGCGTGGTAGCGCTGAAGGATATCGTCAAGGGCGGCATTAAGGAACGCTTCAATGAGCTGCGCAAGATGGGCATCAAAACGGTGATGATCACCGGCGATAACCCGCTGACTGCGGCGGCGATCGCCGCCGAAGCCGGGGTGGACGACTTCCTGTCGGAAGCCACGCCGGAAGCCAAGCTGGCGCTGATCCGCCAGTATCAGGCGGAAGGCCGTCTGGTAGCGATGACCGGCGACGGCACCAACGACGCCCCGGCGCTGGCGCAGGCCGATGTGGCGGTGGCGATGAACTCCGGCACCCAGGCCGCCAAAGAGGCGGGCAACATGGTCGATCTGGATTCCAACCCGACCAAGCTGATCGAAGTGGTGCATATCGGCAAACAGATGCTGATGACGCGTGGCTCGCTGACCACCTTCAGCATCGCCAACGACGTGGCCAAGTACTTCGCCATCATTCCGGCGGCGTTCGCGGCCACCTATCCGCAGCTGAACGCGCTGAACGTGATGCACCTGCACTCCCCCGCCTCCGCCATCATGTCGGCGGTGATCTTCAACGCCCTGGTGATCGTGTTTCTGATCCCGCTGGCGCTGAAAGGGGTGAGCTACAAACCGATGAGCGCCGCGGCTCTGCTGCGCCGCAACCTGTGGCTGTATGGGGTCGGCGGTCTGCTGGTGCCGTTCATCGGCATCAAACTGATCGACCTGATCCTGGTCGCGCTGCACGTCGCCGGTTAACCATTGAGGGAAATGAACATGACGTATTTACGACCTGCGCTGGTGATGTTGATCCTGCTGACTCTGATCACCGGCATCGCCTATCCGCTGCTGACCACCGGGCTGGCGCAGCTGCTGTTTTCGGGCGCGGCCAACGGTTCGCTGCTGTACCAGGGCGACAAGGCGGTCGGCTCTGCGCTGATCGGCCAGAACTTCACGCGCGCCGACTATTTCTGGGGCCGCCCGTCGGTCACCGGCGATTCGGCTTATAATCCACAGGCCTCCGCCGGCAGCAACCTGGCGGCCACCAACCCGGCGCTGGATAAGGCTATCGCCGAACGCGCGGCGCAGCTGCGCCAGGCCAATCCGGCCATGAGCGGCCCGATCCCGGTGGATCTGCTGACCGCCTCCGGCAGCGGGCTGGATCCGCAGATTTCGATCGCCGCGGCGCGGTATCAGCTGGCGCGGGTCGCGGCGGCGCGTCATCTGCCGCCGGAACAGGTCGCCAAACTGATCGAAGACAACACCGATCGGGCCACGCCCAACTTCATGGGGGAATCGGTGGTCAACGTGCTGAAGCTGAACCTGGCGCTGGATGCGTTGAAGTAGCGCGCCGTATTCAGCATAGTGATAGGGTTCGGCATGCCGAACCCCTTTTTGCTTGGTAACACAAGGAATTGTCATGGTCGAAGAAGAACAGCAGCGTCCCGATCCCGATAGCCTGCTGGCGCTGGCCAATGAAAAACCGCGCGGCCGGTTGAAGGTATTCTTCGGCGCCTGCGCCGGCGTGGGCAAAACCTATGCCATGCTGCAGGAGGCCCAGCGTTTGCGCGCTCAGGGGCTGGACGTGCTGGTCGGCGTGGTGGAAACCCACGGCCGCAGCGAGACCGCCGCCCTGCTCGACGGCCTGGCGCTGTTGCCGCAAAAGCGCATCCAGCATCGCGGCCGGCTGGTGCATGAATTCGATCTCGACGCCGCGCTGGCGCGCCATCCGGCGCTGATCCTGATGGATGAACTGGCGCACAGCAACGCTCACGGTTCGCGCCACCCCAAACGCTGGCAGGATGTGGAAGAGCTGCTGGACGCCGGCATCGACGTGCTGACTACCGTCAACGTGCAGCATTTGGAAAGTCTGAACGACGTGGTGGGCGGCGTGACCGGCGTGCGGGTGCGCGAAACGGTGCCCGACCACGTGTTTGACGAGGCCAGCGAAGTGGTGCTGGTCGATCTGCCGCCGGACGATCTGCGCCGACGGCTGCACGAAGGCAAAGTGTATATTCCCGGCCAGGCCGAGCGCGCCATCGAGCATTTTTTCCGTAAAGGCAACCTGATCGCCCTGCGCGAGTTAGCGCTGCGCCGCACCGCCGATCGGGTCGATGACCAGATGCGCGAGTTTCGCGACACCCAGGGGCGCGAGAAAGTGTGGCACACCCGCGACAGCATTCTGCTGTGCGTCGGCCACAACAGCGGCAACGAAAAGCTGGTGCGCATCGCCGCCCGCCTGGCGGCGCGGCTCGGCTGCCACTGGCATGCAGTCTATGTGGAAACCCCCAAGCTGCACCGGCTGCCGGAAAACCAACGCCGCGCCATTCTGCGTGCGCTGCGGCTGGCGCAGGAGCTGGGCGCCGAAACCGCCACCCTGGCCGATCCGTCCGAAGAGCGCGCGGTGCTGCGCTACGCCCGCGAACATAACCTCGGCAAAATCATCATCGGCCGCCGCAGCGAGCAGCGCTGGAAGCTGCGCGGCAGCTTCGCCGATCGCCTCGGCAGACTGGGCCCGGATCTCGATCTGGTGATCGTCGCGCTGGACAGCGACGCCGCACCGCCGCCGCCGGGCAAGGAGCACGACGGCCGCAGCTTCAATGAGAAATGGCGCATGCAGCTGCGCGGCTGTGCGGTGGCGGTGGCGCTGTGCGCACTGATCACCCTGCTCTCGCAGTGGCTGCTGCCGGGCTTCGATCAGGCCAACCTGGTGATGGTCTACCTGCTCGGCGTGGCGATCGTCGCGCTGTTCTTCGGCCGCTGGCCATCGGTGCTGGCGGCGGTGATCAACGTCGCCAGTTTCGATCTGTTCTTCGTCCAGCCCGAATGGTCGTTCGCCGTCAGCGATATGCAGTATCTGCTGACCTTCGGCGTGATGCTCGCCGTCGGCATCATCATCGGCAACCTGACCGCCGGGGTGCGTTATCAGGCCCGGGTGGCGCGCTACCGCGAGCAGCGGGCGCGCCATCTGTACGAAATGTCACGCGGGCTGAGCCGCGCGCTGACCGTGGCCGACATCGCCAACACCAGCCGTCATTTCCTCTCCAGCAGCTTCCAGGCGAAAACCGTGCTGCTGCTGCCGCAGGAAGACGGCCGGCTGCAGCAAATGATCGGCGAGGAAGGCGGGCTGCTGTCGGTAGACGAAGCCATCGCGCGCTGGAGTTTCGATAAAGGCTTGCCGGCCGGCGCCGGCACCGACACTCTGCCCGGCGTGCCTTACCAGCTGCTGCCGCTCAATACCCCCAAACAGACCTTCGGGCTGTTGGCGATCGAACCCAACAACCTGCGCCAGCTGATGGTGCCGGAACAACAGCGGCTGCTGCAAACCTTCGCAGTGCTGATCGCCAGCGCGCTGGAACGGCTGCACCTGGCGCGCAGCGCCGAAGAAGCCAAGCTGGACGCCGAACGCGAGCAGCTGCGCAACTCGCTGCTGGCGGCGCTGTCGCACGATCTGCGCACCCCGTTGACCGTGCTGTTCGGCCAGGCGGAAATTCTCACGCTGGACCTGGCGGCCGAAGGCTCCAATCACGCCACCCAGGCCAGCCAGATCCGCCAGCAGGTGCTGAGCACCACCCGGCTGGTGAACAACCTGCTGGATATGGCGCGCATCCAGTCCGGCGGTTTCAGCCTGCGTAAAGAGTGGCAGTCGCTGGAAGAGATCGTCGGCGCCTCGCTGCACATGCTGGAGCCGCTGCTCAGCCAGCATCCGATCGTGGTCGAGCTGCCGCCGGAACAGATCCTGGTCAACTGCGACGGCAGCCTGCTGGAACGGGTGTTCACCAACCTGTTGGAAAACGCCAATAAATACGCCGGCGCCGAGGCCACCATCGGCATTCGCGCCCGCACGCTGCCCGAGTGGCTGGAAGTCGAGGTCTGGGATAACGGCCCCGGCATCCCCGCCGATCAGCTGCAGCTGATTTTCGACAAGTTTTCACGCGGCAATAAAGAGTCGGCGATCCCCGGCGTCGGCTTGGGGTTAGCCATTTGCCGTGCCATTATTGAAGTACATGATGGCCGCATCTGGGCGGAAAACGGCGCCAACGGCGGCGCCAGCTTCCGCTTCGTGCTGCCGCTGGAAAAACCGCCCGAGATCGACGGCGACGCCTTCGATCTGTAATCAACGCAGGGGAAACGTGAGCATAACGCCAACCAACATTCTGATTGTTGAAGATGAAAAAGAGATCCGCCGCTTCGTGCGCACCGCGCTGGAGAGCGAAGGCCTGCGGGTGTTTGAAAGTGAAACCCTGCAGCGTGGGCTGATTGAGGCCGGCACGCGCAAACCGGATCTGATCATCCTGGATTTGGGCTTGCCGGATGGCGACGGGCTGAGCTACATCCGCGATCTGCGGCAGTGGAGCGCCATTCCGGTGATCGTGCTGTCGGCGCGCAACGCCGAAGAGGACAAGATCGCCGCGCTGGACGCCGGCGCCGACGACTATCTCAGCAAACCGTTCGGCATCGGCGAACTGTTGGCGCGGGTGCGAGTCGCGCTGCGCCGTCACTCCGCCAGCCAGCAGGAAAGCCCGCTGGTGAGCTTTTCGGCGATCACCGTCGATCTGGTGAATCGCCGGGTGCTGCGCAACGACGAAGATCTGCACCTGACGCCGATCGAGTTTCGCCTGTTGGCGGAGCTGCTGGCCAACGCCGGCAAGGTGATCACCCAACGCCAGCTGCTGAGCCACGTCTGGGGGCCGAACTACGTGGAACACAGCCACTACCTGCGCATCTACATGGGCCATCTGCGGCAGAAGCTGGAAGCCGATCCGGCCCGGCCCAAACACCTGCTGACCGAAACCGGCGTCGGCTACCGTTTCATGCCTTAACCCCGACGGGCGCGGTTTGCCGCGCCTTTACGCCGCCGGGCCCTTCTTCAATCCGACCATAAATTCCTTGAACGCCTCCCGCAGCGGAGCGAACACCGGGTGTTTGCGGTTTTCGATCATCACTTCGGAGAACAGTTTCAACCCCACGGCGAAGGCCGCGCTCTGCTCAGGGCCGAAGTTCAGATCGTCACGCGCCCGAATGCGCTCGACGATCTCAAGAATATCGTCATGGTTGGTCACCTCAAAACTCAGCGGTGCCTTCTCGACGGGGTTGCCCTGGCGGTCGCTCAGGGCTTCAACGGTAATGTTAAAACGGTAGCCGGGCATCAGTTCTCCTCCTGCTGCGTGGGTTGAATGTGCATTTCGCTTTCGATCGCCGCCACGGCGGTCAACAGTGCGGCGTTGATGCGCTCCACCTGCTGCGGCGTAAGATCGGCGCGCATCACGTTGCCGCGCAGCAGACTGCGCAGACGGTTCATGGCGTCGTAAATGCCTTCCGCCAGGTTGCCGTGCCGATGATGCTCGCGGCCGGCGCCCGCCAGACGCGCCAGAATGACTTCAACCACCTGTTGATGCTTTTGCAGCTCGCCCTCGCCCGCCGAGGTGATGCGGTAGCTTTTGCGGCCGTTGCCGGTGGTGAGCGGTTCGAGAAAATCCTGCTCTTCCAGCAGCGTCAGCGTGGGGTAAATCACCCCCGGGCTCGGCACATACAGGCCGGAAGAAGCTTCTTCTATTGCTTTGATCAACTCGTACCCGTGGCTGGGCTTGCGCGCCACCAGCGCCAGCAACACCAGACGCAGATCGCCGTGTTCGAACAGACGATGACGCCCGCCGCGGCCGCCGCGCCCGCCACGGCCATGCTCTTCGCCGTCGCCGCCGAAGTGATGGCGTCCACCGCGATGACGGCGCCCCTCTTCACATTCATGATGGTGATGATGCCGGTGTAAACCTAATCGATGAAACATAGGGTGATACCTCGCTTTAACAGTGAACATCAATACGAGGTTGTTTAGATATATCTAAACAGCGTCGATAACGCTAATCTAGATCGATATATCTAAATGTGCAAGCGCGTGCCGTGAAAAAGATATATCTAAATTACAGGCATAAAAAAAGCGCTGTAAAAACAGCGCTTTTTATCAGACGAGAACAACGATTATTTGGCGGAAGCCAGCACTTCGCTGACGATTTCGACCGCTTCGTGCTCGATTTTCTCGCGGTGTTCCGCCCCGAGGAAGCTCTCGCAGTAGATCTTGTATGCCTCTTCGGTACCGGAAGGACGGGCCGCGAACCAACCGTTGTCGGTCATCACTTTCAGGCCGCCGATCGACGCGCCGTTGCCCGGCGCTGCGGTCAGACGCGCGGTGATCGGGTCCCCGCCCAGCGTACTAGCCTTGACCATCTCCGGCGACAGCTTGGACAGCGCCGCTTTCTGCGCATGGGTTGCCGGCGCCTGGATGCGGTTGTAGCTTGGCGCGCCGAAGCGCTTGGCCAGATCGTCATAGTGATGCTGCGGGTTCTCACCGGTTACCGCGGTGATTTCAGCCGCCAGCAGGCACATGATGATGCCGTCTTTGTCGGTCGACCACGGCTGGCCGTTGAAACGCAGGAACGAGGCCCCGGCGCTCTCTTCGCCGCCAAAGCCCAGGCTGCCGTCGAACAGGCCGTCCACGAACCATTTGAAACCGACCGGCACTTCCACCAGCTTGCGGCCCAGGTCAGCCACCACGCGATCAATCATCGCGCTGGACACCAGCGTTTTACCTACCGCCACATCGGCGCCCCACTGCGGGCGATGCTGGAACAGGTAGTTGATGGCTACCGCCAGATAGTGGTTCGGGTTCATCAGGCCCTTCGGCGTGACGATGCCGTGACGGTCGTAATCCGGATCGTTGGCGAACGCCAGATCGAATTTGTCGCGCAGCGCCAGCAGGCCGGCCATCGCCGACTCGGACGAGCAGTCCATGCGGATGATGCCGTCGTGATCCAGGTGCATAAAGCGGAAGGTCTGATCGATGGAGTCGTTCACCAGCGTCAGATCCAGCTTGTAGTGTTCCGCCACGCGCTGCCAATAGGCGATGCCGGAACCGCCGAGCGGATCCACACCCAGCTTCAGGCCGGCGCGTTGAATGGCCGGCATGTCGACCACGTCAACCAGGCCTTCGACATAAGGCTGCACCAGATCTTTGGCGTGCAGGTGGCCGCTGTTCCAGGCCTTGTCCAGCGACTGACGCTGAACGCCTTTCAACTGTTGCGCCAGCAGATCGTTGGCGCGTTTTTCGATCACCGACGTCAGGTTGGTGTCGGCCGGGCCGCCGTTCGGCGGGTTGTACTTGATGCCGCCGTCTTCCGGCGGGTTGTGGGACGGCGTAATGACGATGCCGTCGGCCTGCGCGCCGCCGCGGCGGTTGTGGCACAGAATGGCGTGCGATACCGCCGGCGTTGGCGTGAAGCCGTTGTTTTCCTGCACGATCACATCGACGCCGTTGGCGGTCAGCACTTCCAGCACGGAAATAAAGGCCGGCTCGGACAACGCATGGGTGTCTTTACCCACGTAGCACGGGCCGGTGGTGCCCTGCTGATGACGAACTTCAGCGATCGCCTGGGCGATGGCGAGGATGTGCGCTTCGTTGAAGCTGTGGCGCTGCGCACTGCCGCGGTGGCCGGAAGTGCCAAACTTCACCGCATGTGCGGCATTGCCGGCTTCCGGTTGCAGCACATAGTACTGCGACGTCAGCTGGGCTACGTTGATCAGATCGCTTTGACGGGCGGGCTGCCCGGCACGTGGATTATTCGCCATCGACATATCTCCCTCATCCCTGTCGGTGACCGGGCAAATACGTCGCGCACGGCCATCATGACGGGCTGTTCGCTAAATTAGACGGTACCGCAAACTTTCTCGATCAGTTCCGCCGGGAACTGCATCGCCTGCATGATGTGTTCGATCATGCTGCGTTTGCGGCCGGTATTGGTATTGGTGATCACCCAGTAAGGGGTGCCCGGCACATGCTTCGGCTTGGTATGCGTGCCGTTGGCCAGCAGGGTCTGCTGATCGCCGGCGAAATAGGTGCGGGTACGGCCGGTCAACGCCTCGGTGGCGGCGGCAAAACCGGCGGCATCAAGGGTGTACAGCGTGGAGAGCACCAGCATGAAACGGTTGACCGCTTTGTTCTGCTCGGCGTATTCATCCGACAGCAGCAGTTCACGCACGGCGCGCACGCGATCGCGCGGACGCTGAACCGGCGCCGTTTTTTCCAGCTCGACGGACGGCGACGCACTGGCGGCAGGCAACGCGCGCACCGGCTGGCCGGCGGTAAATTTCAACATGCGGCGTAAAATATCGGACGCGCTTTCACCGATGTGTTGCGTGTGGCTGGCAATATAACGGTAAAGCTCTTCGTCGACTTCAATAGTTTTCATCTTTATCCAATACTGTTTTTTCTACTTAGAACCTGAAGCCAGATCCTGCATTCAAGCCATGGGATTATAAGGTTAAAAGCGCTGGGGCGAACACAACAATGTGCCTCCGGACGGCAAATGCAGACTAATACCTATAGCCGGCACTGCCAAGCCCGCGCCGCGAAAATTCCGCATGATTCATCGTGCGATTCAATCATGATACCCTAATCTGAATCTCTCTCAGTATGAACTTCGCCATGAAATTACATTATCAACTGCTGGCCGCCGAGTCAGACGCGCTGCCGGTGCTGCTGATCCACGGGCTGTTCGGCAATCTCGACAACCTGGGCGTGCTGGCGCGCGATCTGCATAAACAGCACACTGTGATCAAAGTCGATCTGCGCAACCACGGCCTCTCCCCGCGCGCCAACGATATGAACTACCCCGCCATGGCGCAGGATCTGCTGGCGCTGCTCGACGACCTGCAGCTGGAGAAAGCGATCGTCATCGGCCACTCGATGGGCGGCAAAGCGGCGATGGCGCTGACCGCCATCGCGCCCGAGCGCATCGCCAAGCTGATCGTCATTGACGTCGCGCCGGTGGATTACCAGACCCGACGCCATGACGAGATCTTCGCCGCGCTGAAGGCCGTCAGCGCCGCCGGCATCACCCAGCGCCAGGCGGCCGCCCAGTTGATGCGCGACTACCTGCAGGAAGAAGGCGTGATCCAGTTCCTGCTGAAGTCCTTCCATAACGGTGAATGGCGCTTCAACCTGCCGGTGCTGATCGAACGCTACGAAGACATCACCGGCTGGCAGGACGTGCCGGCCTGGCCACACCCGACCCTGTTCATTCGCGGCGGCCTGTCGCCGTACGTGCAGGACAGCTACCGTGCAGACATCGCCCGCCAATTCCCGCAGGCACGCGCGCACGTCGTCGCCGGCACCGGCCATTGGGTGCACGCCGAAAAACCGGAGGCGGTGCTGCGCGCCATCCACCGTTTCCTCGGCGAAGCCTGAAAAACGCGCTCGCCTGGCGAAAAAACGCGCTAAAGATAACGGCTTAGCGCGTTTAGCCCGCAGTTAGGCATTGTCGCCGCTCCATCTGCTGGGGTAATATGGCGCGCTATAATTTTGCCGCCGCGCCAGCGCGTTCGCGAACGCCGGTTCGGGGGTAAATTTGGGTTAGGGTTTATTGGCCCGAAGTGTGTTAACCGATGCCTCCAGAAGCGTGCGAGCGCTTTTTGATGCAAACTCCCTTGCAGTACCGCTACCTATGGCAAAAGAACAAACGGATCGCACGACGCTGGATCTGTTCGCAGATGAACGCCGTCCGGGGCGCCCGAAAACCAACCCGCTTTCCCGCGATGAACAGCTTAGAATCAATAAGCGCAATCAGTTACGGCGCGATAAAGTGCGCGGATTGCGGCGCGTAGAGCTGAAAATCAACGCGGATGCGGTGGACGCCCTGAACAAACTGGCGGAACAGCGCAACATCAGCCGCAGCGAACTCATCGAGCAGATGCTGTTGGCGCAACTGGCGGAAGAACAGCCGGAACATTGATCTCTTCGGCCGCACGCGCGGCGCGGCGTTAAGGACAACGCCGGATCGACCACGCTTTTCTTCATCCTTCGGCATCGCATAAATGCGATAAAACCCCGGCGCCACTTTCTGGCATGATACGCATTTACCGGTAAGAGACTGCGCCTGTCGGCGCCCGCCACCGTGGCGAAAGGCTCTTGCCATGGCATCATTTTAATCGGCGGCAGTGCCGGCGCCGAGTAATGCAATTAATTGAATTTAAAGGTTATACGCGATATGGCTACTGTAGGCATTTTCTTTGGCAGCGACACTGGCAATACCGAAAACATTGCCAAAATGATCCAGAAAATTCTCCAGAAACAGTTTGGCGACGACGTCTCTGAAGTGCACGACATCGCCAAAAGCAGCAAAGAAGACCTGGAAGGGTTCGATATCCTGCTGCTGGGTATCCCGACCTGGTACTACGGTGAAGCGCAGTGTGACTGGGACGATTTCTTCCCGACGCTGGAAGAAGTCGATTTCAACGGCAAACTGGTGGCGCTGTTCGGTTGCGGCGACCAGGAAGACTACGCGGAATACTTCTGTGACGCGATGGGCACCATCCGCGACATCATCGAACCGCGCGGCGCGGCCATCGTTGGCCACTGGCCGACCAAAGGCTACCACTTCGAAGCTTCCAAAGGCCTGGCGGACGACAACCACTTCATCGGTCTGGCGATCGACGAAGACCGTCAGCCGGAGCTGACCAACGAGCGCGTCGACGCCTGGGTCAAACAGATCGTCGAAGAGCTGAGCCTGGCCGATATCGTCGGCTAAACGCCGGGACTGGCGAAAGGTTGAACAAAGGCCCTGTAAAGTGCATAGTGTGCCGACAGGGCCGTCATCGGCAACAGGGATTGCTGCGATAGAAGCTACAGATTTGTAACTTCCCACCCCGTCACGGTAGACTGAGATATCGGTTTATCCCATCCATCAAGGCGTTGCATGCAAAACATGCAATAGTGCAATTATATCTTTGTTAACAACCGGCGGTTTCCATTTAGTACAACCGGTTCTATAATGAGACGCATTAACTCTTTGTGCCGACCGATGCCACAGGCGAGTACGCCTCAACTTGATTAGCATAGTAACAGGACTGAATTCGCATGACCGACAACAACATCGCATTGAAGAAGGCCGGCTTAAAAGTCACGCTTCCGCGACTCAAAATCCTGGAAGTACTGCAAAATCCGGAATGCCATCACGTCAGTGCGGAAGATTTGTACAAAAAACTGATTGATATGGGCGAAGAGATCGGCCTGGCAACGGTTTATCGCGTACTGAACCAGTTTGACGATGCGGGCATTGTGACACGTCACAACTTCGAAGGCGGCAAGTCCGTGTTCGAGCTGACCCAACAGCATCACCACGATCACCTGATTTGCCTGGACTGCGGCAAAGTGATCGAATTCAGCGACGAATCCATCGAAGTGCGCCAGCGTGATATCGCCAAGCAGCACGGCATCAAGCTTACCAACCACAGTCTGTACCTGTACGGCCACTGTGAAACCGGTGACTGCCGCGAAGACGAATCGCTGCACGACAAGAAATAAGCCTCACCGGCTATGAGAAACCGCCTCACATTGAGGCGGTTTTTTTTTGCCCGCCGTACAACGGGCAAAAAAATCCCCGGACCAGCCGGGGGAAGATCATGTCATGAAATACTACAATTGCAGCGGCACTGCGACTCCACGTACTGCTCTCACTTCAACATCCGCCCCACGCCGGCACGCGCGGGGGCGAACGCATTCCCCCTTCGTTAAGCGGCCCGCCGCCATGACGACAGGCCGATGTGCCGGGCTTAGACCTTCTCGGCGCGGCTGTAGCGTTTACCGTCCGGACTGACCGAACGCACCTGCACCTCACCCGATACCGCCGGCTTGGCCTTGGCGTCATAACGCTGCCACTGCTTGCCGCCGTCGGTGGAGTACTCGATGCCCAATCCCGGCAGCGCGATATTCGCCTCCAGCTTGCCGCCCGCCACGCGGGCGCCCGGCACCGGCAGACGGTAGGCGACGCCGCCCTTGTCCAGCTTGGCCAGTTCTCGTTGACCCAGGATATTGGCGAAGCGCAGCCAGTCTTTCTCCAGCGCCTTGGTGTCGACAAAGTGGGTTTCCCCGCCTTTGTATTCACGTCCGGCGCGATAGTCCTGCTCCCAACCGGCGCGGTGCCAGGCGCGTTCCGCCACCGACAGCGCGCGCGGGAAGATCATGTATTCCATCTGCGGATCGGTGCGCTGGGTTTCGCTCCACAGCTGAGCGGACAGACCGTAGGCGCCCGGCCATGGCTTGTCGCTTTTGGCGTTAAAGTGGTTGCCGTCGCGGTCGACCGAGGTTTCCGCGTTCTGCGGCATGTTGTCCGGCGCGAAGCTGAACACCTTGCGCTCGTCGCTGAAGCGGGTGCCCCAGTAGTAACCGCGCTCGTCCGGGTTCACCTCGTAAGGGAAGTCCATGTAGACGTAGTCCGGGTTGGAGACCACCACTTCATATCCTTTGTTGGCCCAGTCGTTGACGCTATCGAAACCGCCCCAGTACAACGTATCCCAGAAGTTGACGCCCACGCGCGAGGTGGCGAACGCCTTTGCGTTCTCGGCGTCTTTCAAGCCGTCTTGCCAGGCCTGCATTCTGTCGATGCCGTGCACCTTCACCAGCTTGCTGACCTCCTGGCCGAAGTAGCTCGGCAGGTGCTCCATGTCGGCCACCTTGCCTTCTTTGATCATCGTCTGGCAAACCTGCGACTTGGCCCATGGCTTGTCTTCGTTGCTCTGGTCGATGATGCCTTTACCCGGCTCCGGTTTCGCCTTGTCGGTATAGCCGGCGCCCAGGCGGATGTTTTTCGCCTCATCGCCGCCGAAGTGCCAGGTTTTGATCGGCTGCCCGGCTTCTTTATGCATCTGGGCAATCTCGCCAATCACCTTGTCGACAAAGCGCTGGGAGGAATCCAGGCACGGGTTCAGGTAGCTCTGGCGGTTAAAGAACTGCACCGAGGTGGTATTGGAGGTATCGGTCGGATCCACCAGGCGGAATTCGTTGGCCTCCTGCTCTTTGCCGGCGGCATGCAGCTTTTTATAGCGCGCCTCCATCGACACCACCGCGGCGCGGGCGTGCGCCGGCATGTCGATCTCCGGGATCACCTCAATCTGGCGCGCCTGGGCGTATTTGATGATGTCGATATAGTCCTGACGGCTGAAGAAGCCGCCGTAGACGTCCGGCCCCTGGCCGTACTGCGGCAGCAGGCAGGTGGTTTCGCTCAGATCGTGGCAGCGCTGGCCGCCGACTTCCGTCAGCTCCGGCAAACCGGGGATCTCGATGCGCCAACCTTCGTCATCGCTCAGGTGGAAGTGGAATTTATTGAGCTTGTAAGCCGCCATCTGATCCAGCAGACGCAGCACCGCGTCCTTCTTATGGAAGTTGCGCGCCACGTCGAGGAAAATGCCGCGATACTGGAAGCGCGGCGCATCGCTGGCGTCGAGCGTGGCGATCTTGCCGCTGCCGTCGCTCGGCACTAACGACAGGATCGACTGCAACCCGTAGAACACCCCGGCCTGATCGAAGCCGATCACCCGCGCCTCTTTCTTACCGATTTTCAGCTCATAAGCGCCCGGCACGGCCATCGCACCTTTAAACTTGCCCGGCTGGATGTCGGTCTTGATCGGGTAACCGTTGGCCTGAACCGGCACGCCCAGCAGCGCGAAGCGCTGGTTGACGACGTCCGCCGCCGGCTTGACCAGCGTGCTCAGATCCGGCGATACCCCTTTGCGCAGGTCGGCGTCCTGTGCGTGGATCTTCACCTGCATCGGTGTCGGCACGATCTGGCCGCGCAGCGCGCCGGCGGGCAACGTCTGCAGATCGGCATTGCTGACAAAGCGCGAAGCCGGCGTCATCAGAATGTTTTTGTCGTCCTTGGTGCGCTTCCACTGATCGCCGGTGAACGGCGCCACGAACTGGTCCAGGTTTTCGGTGTCGGTATTCGCCAGCATTTTCGGCTTGGCGTCGCCGGAGGTGGCATACCAGCGCGGCAGGAAGTCGTTTCTGAACAGCTGCCAGTATTCGGCGACCACCGGGATTTCCACCGCCTTGCCGGCAGGAAAACCGCTGAATTTGGCGGTCGGCTCCAGCTTGTACAGATCGCCGGTCAGATGCGCGATCTTGAACTGATCGTTATCCACCCGCAGGGTCTGGCGCGGGCTGTGGAAATAGATGACCCAGTCCTTGCCGTCGATCGCCTGCCCGTCGTTGCTGAGGGTGAACAACACCCGGTTGCATGAGGCCCAGTCGGCGCCCAGCGCCGCGCAATCCACGCCGTTTTCGCCGGCGCGGTTATCCAGCATTTTCACGTTCAGCTTCAGCTGGCTCAGCTGATCCACCAGCTGTTGATCGGCCATGGCATTACCCATGCCGCCCAGGAATCCCATCGTTGCCGTCAAAGCGGCAAGCGCGCTCAGTTTGAATGCGTTCATCTTCTCGTCCTTCTTAATTATTGTTATCGCGAATTTCTTGCCACAGCTTGCCGCACTTGGCGTCGTAAGCCTGACCGTTACCGCTGTGCACCGCCATAATGCAGTTCTGATAATCCATCACCCGCACCGTTTCCTGCTCAGCAAACTGCTGGTGCTGTTTCTCTTGTTTCAGCACGTTCAGCACCGCCTTGCAGGGCTGCAGACGCTCCGGCGAACCTTCGGCGGTGTTGATGCAGGCGCTGTAAGCCTGCTTCAATTTGGCGTCTTCCGGCGGCGCGGCGGGTTGCGCGCAGGCGCTCAAGGCCGCGGCGGCCGCCAACATCAGCATGATTTTTTTCATCGTTGAATTCCCTTAACTGCCCCCGGCGACGAGGCCGGGGAACGCATCAGAAGATGGTGAATGGCGCGATGACCATGAACTTGACGTCTTTCTCGTCCTGGAAGATGTTGCCGTAACCGCCGCCCCAGCTCGGGATGTTGGTGTGGTTGTCATACTGGGTGTAGTGCAGCTTGATCAGCGTGCCCTTGGCGCGCCCTTCCTGGATGGTGTACATCGCGTCCAGGCTCCAGGCGCTCTCTTTCAGGCGCTGGCTCTGATCGTAGATCGGGTTGGTGCTCGGCTTGGCGTCCCAGGCGTAAACGTAGGAGCCGCCGACCGCCATGCCCGGCAGGTTCCAGTTGCTGAGGTCATACATCACGCCGGCGTACACCGCTTTCTCGCCGTTGGCGTTAAAGTCGGAGCGGTTATCCCACCACACATCCAGGCGGCCGTTGGACGAGGCGTAGGTCGGGGTCATGCGCTGCAGGAAGAAGCCCTGGTTGCCTTCCGCCTTGACCATGGTGCCTTCCAGACGCCAGTTGAACTGGCCGGTGGTGTAACCGAAGGTCAGCGCCTGCAGCCAGGCCAGCCCGTCGTAGATGCTGTTCGGATCGTTCTTGTCGCTGATGCGATCTTCCGCACCGTAGAACTGGTAACTGGTGGTCAGCGGGTTGCCCAGCACATCGAATTTGTAAGACGCCTTGGTGAAGTACTGATTCACGTAACCCTGGGCCTGGCCGAAGGCGGCTTCCAGCACCAGATCGTTTTTGAAATCGTACTTGGCGCCCAGCGAGTGCAGGTAGGAGACGCGGGTTTTCTTATCGTTCTGGCGGAAGTCGTCTACCTCGATATGCCACGGCGCCTTGTATTTGTCGGCCCACATGTAGGAGAAGCTCAACGCGCCGGCATCGCCGTAGTCGAACTTGGCGCCGGCCTCGGCGCCCTGATAGGTTCCCGGCATAAAGCTCCAGTGCGGCGCCAGCAGGGTTTGGCCGCTCGGCTGAATATAGCCGGCGCGCGCCCAGACCGGGCCGTATTTGAACTTGGCGGCGGCTTTGTACAGGCTGACGCCGCCTTTGTCACCGGAATAGTCTTCGTCGTAGGTACGGTTTTTTGAGGAGAACGCGATCTCGTTCGGGTGGCCGCTGGCGCTGGATTCAGCCAGCTCGATGGCGGTAAAGGCACCGACATCCAAGCCGAACATGTCCCAGGCGTAGCCCGAGGCGAAATCCAGGCTCAGGTTGGCGGTAGAGTGCGACAGGTTGGTGGTGTATTGGTTGTAATCCTTGCTGTCCGGATTGAGATCTTTACGGTCGCGCTCACGTTGCCAGTAATAGATGCCGCCGGTCAGCGTGGAATCATCGATAAACCCTGCGGCTTTCGCCTCAGGCGCCATGGCAAACCCTGTTCCCAACAGCGCGCCCGCGACTGCGAGCGCCAGCGTTTTACGCTGAGCACCGTGCGTACCCATATTGAAATTCCTCTTTGACTTAACTTAAAAGTTGCAGCCGCCTGTGTTCACCACTGCCCTGCACGACTGCCAATAAAAAACCCGAACGGGTAAAAAAAATTGCCGACGAGATGTTATTCCCACAGCACTAATTGCTACAGACAGACTATTTTTCGCGACGCGAATTATCAAATGAAAAATGCGGGAGATTTGTCAAAATATGACAAGGAGCACATATCAGTGAGATTTTGTTACGCCAGTGTTCATGGAAGGTGTCGAATAAAAAATTCAATTAAATCAGAATAAATTGAGATACAAGGTCAACCAGAGACGATTAATGGTTTCAGCCTGACCAAATCCGTCATTCAGACAATAAAAATTGAGAGCGCTCTCCAAATGAAATTAATTCGCATCACGAATATATAAGTAAAAATTAAGGCTATTAAGTCCAATATCAGAAAACTTATTGATTAACGCACCGAGGTTAATTAAGCACAGCCCGGAATAACGCTGCAGGAATAGATGATTTGCTCAATGGCAGACATAAAAAAAGCGCGGCCTAAGCCGCGCTGATTCATTAATTTCCAAGGCGAATAAGATTAGCCTTCGATTTTCGCCCAGGTATCACGCAGGCCAACGGTGCGGTTAAACACCAGATGCTCGGCCGACGAGTAACGGTTGTCGGCACAGAAGTAGCCTTCACGCTCGAACTGGTAGGCCTTCTCCGGCTGGGCGGCCGCCAGACTCGGCTCGACGAAACCGTGCTTGATGACCAGCGATTCCGGGTTGATGGTAGAGAGGAAATCCTCCGCCGCGCCCGGGTTAGGCACGCTGAACAGGCGATCGTACAGGCGAATTTCCGCCGGCAACGCGTGCGCCGCGGACACCCAGTGGATCACGCCCTTCACCTTGCGGCCGTCGGCAGGATCTTTGCTCAGCGTTTCCGCATCGTAGCTGCAGAAGATGGTGGTGATCTCGCCCGCTTCGTCCTTCTCGACGCGCTCGGCCTTGATCACGTACGCATTGCGCAGACGCACTTCCTTGCCCAGCACCAGACGCTTGTACTGCTTGTTGGCTTCTTCGCGGAAGTCGGTGCGATCGATATAGATCTCGCGGCTGAACGGCACATCGCGGCTGCCCATTTCCGGCTTGTTCGGGTGGTTAGGCATGGTGACCATTTCCACCGCATCGCCCATGTTCTCGATGACGATTTTCACCGGATCCAGCACCGCCATGGCGCGCGGGGCGTTCTCGTTCAGATCGTCGCGAATGCAGGATTCCAGCGCCACCATCTCGACGTTGTTGTCTTGCTTGGTCACGCCGATGCGCAGGCAGAACTCGCGAATCGAGGCGGCGGTATAACCGCGGCGGCGCAGACCGGAGACGGTCGGCATGCGCGGGTCATCCCAACCTTCGACGATCTTCTCGGCCACCAGTTGGTGCAGCTTGCGCTTCGACATGATGGCGTATTCGAGGTTCAGACGCGAAAACTCGTATTGCCGCGGGTGGCAAGGAATGGTGATGTTATCCAGCACCCAGTCATACAGACGGCGGTTATCCTGGAACTCCAGGGTGCACAGCGAATGGGTGATCCCTTCCAGCGCATCGGAAATGCAGTGGGTGAAATCGTACATCGGGTAGATGCACCATTTGTCGCCGGTCTGGTGGTGTTCGGCGAACTTGATGCGGTACAGCACCGGGTCGCGCATCACGATAAACGGCGAAGCCATATCGATCTTGGCGCGCAGGCAGGCGGCGCCTTCGGCGAACTCGCCGTTGCGCATCTTCTCGAACAGCGCCAGGTTCTCTTCCACGCTGCGGTCGCGGTACGGGCTGTCTTTGCCCGGCGAGGTCAGGGTGCCGCGATATTCACGGATCTGCTCCGGCGACAGCTCATCGACGTAGGCCAGCCCCTTGGTAATCAGCTCAACCGCATACTGATGCAGCTGATCGAAATAGTCTGAGGAGTAATGAACGTTGCCGCTCCACTCAAAGCCCAGCCACTCCACGTCGTGCTTGATTGACTCCACGAACTCGATGTCTTCTTTCACCGGGTTGGTGTCATCGAAACGCAGGTTGCACTGGCCCTGATAGTCCTTGGCGATGCCGAAGTTCAGGCAGATGGACTTGGCGTGGCCGATATGCAGATAGCCGTTAGGCTCCGGCGGGAAACGGGTATGTACCGACGTGTGTTTCCCCGACGCCAGATCTTCATCGACGATCTGACGGATAAAATTGGTTGGGCGGGCTTCAGCCTCACTCATTTCACTGTTCCTCAATGCAAAGCTCTACACATAACCGCCTATGATCCAACAAGCCACGTCTGGAAACAACCGTTTGTTTCACGAAAAATGCGGCATATTGCACCATCGGCGCGCAGCGCACCGCCGTGGAGCGAGATGGGATAAAAAAAGCGGGAAGAGATCGCTCTCTTCCCGCCAAGTCGGGGCAAACTCCGCCATGATGCGTGACCGGCCCCGGGTACTACTCAGGTAAAAACAGCCTTATTTCTGGATCTCGTACAGCTTGGTCTGACCGGCGACCACAGAGCCGCTGGCCAGCGCCGCCAGGCCGGCATAGTCGTCAGAGTTGCTGACTACCACCGGGCTTATCATCGAACGCGCATTGGCGTTCAGGTAATCCAGATCCAGTTCCAGAATCGGTTGACCGGCTTTCACTTCCGCGCCCTCTTCCACCAGGCGTTTGAAGCCCTGGCCTTCCAGCGCGACGGTGTCGATCCCCATGTGCACCACGATCTCAGCGCCCTTGTCGGTTTCCAGGCAGAAGGCGTGGTTGGTATTGAAGATTTTCACCACGGTGCCGTCAGCCGGCGACACCACGATGTTGTCGGTCGGGCGAATCGCCAGGCCGTCGCCTACCGCCTTGCTGGCGAAGGCTTCGTCCGGCACCTGATCGAGTGCCACCACTTCACCGGTTACCGGCGCCACCAGCGTTTCAAACGCGGCTTTCGGCGCGTTCGGCACCGCCTGCGGTTTGGCTTCTGCAGCAGGGGCCGCCGCCGGAGCCGCCGCTGCCGCTACCGGGCCGGCCGCGATCACGTTGCGCATCGCGCTGGCGATAAGTTCGGCACGAGTGCCGACGATCACTTGCACGCTTTGCTTGTTCAGGCGGATAACGCCCGATGCACCGAGGCGTTTCGCCAATGCGTCGTTCACCAGCGCGGAGTCTTTCACGTTCAGGCGCAGACGGGTGATGCAGGCATCGATGCCGGTCAGGTTATCGGAACCGCCGATCGCGCCGACGTAGCGACGGGCCAGCGTGGTGGTTTCGTTCTCGTCTTTACCCGCGTTGCTGTCGACGTTGACGTCGTAGCCGTCGGTTTCGTCACCGGCAACCGCCAGCTCGCGGCCCGGGGTCATCAGGTTGAACTTGTTGATAGTGAAGCGGAACACCACGTAGTAGATGACGAAGAACGCCAGGCCTTGCGGGATCAGCATGTACCAGTGAGTCGCCAGCGGGTTGCGGGAAGACAGCACCATATCCACCAGGCCGGCGCTGAAGCCGAAACCGGCGATCCAGTGCATGCTGGCGGCGATGAACACCGAGATACCGGTCAGCACGGCGTGGATCACGTACAGCACCGGCGCCACGAACATGAAGGAGAATTCCAGCGGTTCGGTGATACCGGTAAAGAAGGCGGCGAAAGCGGCCGCCAGCATGATGCCCGCCACTTTGGCTTTGTTCTCAGGACGCGCGCAGTGATAAATGGCCAGCGCCGCACCCGGCAGACCGAACATCATAATCGGGAAGAAGCCCGCCTGATAACGGCCGGTGATGCCGACAACCGCTTTACCGGCTTCGATCGACTGCTGGCCGCCGAGGAAGTTAGGAATATCGTTGATGCCGGCCACGTCGAACCAGAACACCGAGTTCAGCGCGTGGTGCAGGCCAACCGGAATCAGCAGGCGGTTGAAGAAGGCATAGATGCCCGCGCCGACCGAGCCCATTTTCTGGATGTGTTCACCGAAGTTCACCAGACCGTTGAAGATCACCGGCCAGATGTACATCAGAATGAAAGCCACCAGGATCATCAGGAAGGAGATGAGGATCGGCACCAGGCGGCGGCCGCTGAAGAACGACAGCGCCTTAGGCAGCTCGACGCCGCTGAAGCGGTTGTACACTTCGGCGGAAATGATGCCCACCAGAATACCGACGAACTGGTTCTGGATCTTGCCGAACGCGGCAGGCACCTGATCCAGCGGGATCTTCTGAATCATCGACACGGCGGCCGGCGAACAGAGGGTGGTCAGCACCAGGAAACCGACGAAGCCGGTCAACGCGGCGGCGCCGTCCTTGTCTTTGGACATGCCGTAGGCCACGCCGATAGCAAACAGCACCGACATGTTGTCGATGATAGCGGAGCCGGATTTAATGAAGAAAGCGGCGAGCGCGTTGTCGCCGCCCCAACCAACAGGGTCAATCCAGTACCCGACGCCCATCAAGATGGCGGCGGCGGGCAGCGTGGCGACCGGCACCATCAGCGCCCGTCCCACCTTTTGCAAATAACTAAGAATGTTCACCTTTTCCCCCTATGTTGTCCGCGGACGGACCCTATTAGTAGTTTATTTGGAGCTCTCACTACCTTTTTAGAAAAAACGCATGGCACGTATCACTCATGCCGAGTGTAAAAAATTTATTTTGTATCGCAAATTAAAACCTCCCTTTTTGTGATAAATATCACCAAAAAGTAGTCTTTACCTCCCAGATTGCTGGCCATCACACAAAACTTATTTTATCATTCAAAAAATCAACCGGACGGACGATTCACGCGAGAATCATAAAGCTGGGTTACGCTTAGGACTCCCGCAGGCCCGTACAGTATAGCTTTAGTTTACTTATCCCAAGAGGTGTTAGATGAGACTTATCCCACTGAAAGATACCGCACAAGTCGGCAAATGGGCCGCGCGTCATATCGTTCAACGCATCAACGCATTCAAGCCAACCGCAGAGCGCCCGTTTGTACTCGGCCTGCCTACCGGCGGCACGCCGCTGGAAGCCTACAAACATCTGATTGCGATGCACAAAGCAGGTGAAGTAAGCTTTAAGCATGTTGTGACTTTCAACATGGACGAGTACGTTGGCCTGCCGCAGGAACACCCGGAAAGCTACCACACCTTCATGTACCGCAACTTCTTTGATCACGTTGATATTCCTCGTGAAAATATCAACCTGCTGAACGGCAACGCCGCGGATGTCGACGCCGAGTGCCGCCAGTACGAAGAGAAGATCAAGTCTTACGGCAAAATTAACCTGTTCATGGGCGGCGTGGGCATCGACGGCCATATCGCGTTCAACGAGCCGGCTTCGTCCCTGGCTTCGCGCACCCGCATCAAAACGCTGACCGAAGACACCCGCATCGCCAACTCGCGCTTCTTCGGCGGCGACGTCAGCCTGGTGCCGAAATATGCGCTGACCGTCGGCGTGGGTACGCTGTTGGACGCGGAAGAAGTGATGATCCTGGTGACCGGCCACGCCAAGGCGCAGGCGCTGGAAGCCGCGGTGGAAGGCAACATCAACCACATGTGGACCATCAGCTGCCTGCAGCTGCACGCCAAAGCGGTGGTGGTGTGCGACGAACCGGCCACCATGGAACTGAAAGTCAAAACCGTCAAATACTTCCGCGAGTTAGAAGCGGAAAGCGTGAAAAGTCTTTAATCTTTGCAGGGGGCTACGATGTTCGCTTTAACCCACGGCCGAATCTATACCGGCCACGACGTACTTGATGACCATGCAGTCATTATCGCTGATGGGCTGATCGAGAAAGTCTGCCCGGTGGCTGAATTGCCCGCCGGCATCGAAACGCGCGACCTGGGTGGCGCCATCCTGGCCCCCGGGCTTATCGACGTGCAGCTGAACGGCTGCGGCGGCGTCCAGTTCAACGATTCGCTGGAAGCGATCTCGGAAGAAACGCTGGAGACCATGCAGCGCGCCAACGAGAAATCCGGCTGCACCAGCTATCTGCCGACGCTGATCACCAGCAGCGACGAATTCATGAAGCACAGCGTCGACGTGATGCGCGCTTATCTGAAAAAGCACCAAAACCAGGCGTTGGGCCTGCACCTGGAAGGGCCGTACCTCAGCCCGGTGAAAAAAGGCACCCACAACCCGGCGTTCATTCGCAAGCCGACCCAGGACATGATCGATTACCTGTGCGCCAACGCCGACGTGATCACCAAAGTGACGCTGGCGCCGGAAATGGTTGAGCCGCACTTTATCAAGCAGCTGACCGAGGCCGGCATCGTGGTCTCCGCCGGCCACTCGAACGCCACCTACGATCAGGCGCGCACCGGCTTCGCCGCCGGCATCAGCTTCGCCACCCACCTGTACAACGCCATGCCGTATATCACCGGCCGCGAACCGGGGCTGATGGGGGCTATCTTCGATACGCCGGAGGTCTATACCGGCATCATCGCCGACGGCCATCACGTGGCCTGGGCGAGTATCCGTAACGCCAAACGCCTGAAAGGTGATAAATTGGTCTTGGTCACCGACGCGACCGCACCGGCGGGTGCAGATATTGACCAATTTATTTTCGCCGGTAAAACAATATACTATCGGGATGGGCTGTGCGTGGATGAGAACGGCACCCTTAGCGGTTCCGCGCTGACCATGATCGAAGCGGTGCAAAACAGCGTCGAGCATATCGGCATCGCGCTGGACGAAGCGCTGCGCATGGCGACGCTGTACCCGGCGCGCGCGATCGGGGCCGATCGCCGTCTGGGCACCATCGAAGCCGGCAAGGTGGCTAACCTGACCGTCTTCACCCGTGATTTCAAGATCACCAAAACGCTCGTTAACGGTAACGAGGTTTAATTCAATGAACAGCGAGTAACATTATTGATGAGCACTGGCGGACAAGCACAAATAGGGAACGTTGACTTAGTCAAACAACTTAACGGCGCGGCAGTTTATCGCCTGATCGACCAACAGGGCCCGATCTCGCGCATTCAAATCGCCGAACTCAGCCAGCTCGCCCCCGCCAGCGTCACTAAGATTACTCGCCAGCTGCTGGAGCGCGGGCTGATCAAAGAAGTCGATCAGCAAGCCTCCACCGGCGGCCGCCGCGCGATCTCCATCGTGTCGGAAACCCGTCATTTCCATACCGTCGCGGTGCGTCTCGGCCGCCACGACGCCACCATCACGCTGTATGACATGAGCGGTAAATCGCTCAGCGAAGAACACTATCCGCTACCGGAACGCACCCAGGAAACGCTGGAAAATGCGCTGTTCGCCGCCATCGCCCAATTCATCGAAGCGAACCAGCGCCGCCTGCGCGAACTGATCGCCATCGCGGTGATCCTGCCTGGCCTGGTGGATCCGGCGCTGGGCGTGGTGCGCTATATGCCGCACATCAGCGTCAGCAACTGGGCGCTGGTAGACAACCTGCAGCAGCGCTTTAACGTCACCAGCTTCGTCGGCCACGACATCCGCAGCCTGGCGCTGGCGGAGCACTACTTCGGCGCCACCCGCGACTGTGAAGACTCGATTCTGGTGCGCCTGCACCGCGGCACCGGCGCCGGCATCATCGTTAACGGGCAGATTTTTCTCGGCAACAACGGCAACGTCGGTGAGATCGGCCATATCCAGATCGATCCGCTCGGCGAACGCTGCCACTGCGGCAACTTCGGCTGCCTGGAGACGGTGGCCGCCAACGCGGCGATCGAACAGCGCGTGCGCCAACTGCTGAGCCAGGGCTACCCGAGCAAACTGACGCTGGAAGACTGCGGCATCAACGCCATCTGCAAGGCCGCCAACCGCGGCGATCTGCTGGCCAGCGAAGTGATCGAGCACGTCGGCCGCTATCTGGGCAAGGCGGTGGCCATCGCCATCAACCTGTTCAATCCGCAGAAGGTGGTGATCGCCGGTGAGATCACCGAAGCGGACAAGGTGCTGCTGCCGGCGATCCAGAGCTGCATCAATACCCAGGTGCTGAAGGACTTCCGCAAAAACTTGCCGGTGGTGACCTCCGAACTCAATCATCGCTCGGCGATCGGCGCTTTCGCCCTGGCCAAACGCGCGATGCTCAACGGCGTGCTCTTGCAGCGATTGCTGGAAAGCTGATCCGCCGCTTCTGGCAGGTGTGTTATCGTCACTTCTTGCCTGCCGTAATCATGAGAAACAGCGACAAATGAAAATCAAAAACGTTATATGCGATATCGACGGCGTGCTGCTGCATGACAATACGCCGGTGCCCGGCGCCGATCTGTTCCTGGCGCGCATCCAGGAACAAGGCATGCCGCTGGTGGTGCTGACCAACTACCCGTCACAGACCGCACAGGATTTGGCGAACCGCTTCGCCGCCGCCGGGCTGGAAGTGCCGGAGAGCGCGTTCTATACCTCGGCGATGGCCACCGCCGACTTCCTGCGCCGTCAGGAAGGCAAAAAAGCCTATGTGGTCGGCGAAGGCGCCCTGATCCATGAGCTGTACAAAGCCGGTTTCACCATCACCGACATCAACCCGGACTTCGTGATCGTCGGAGAAACCCGCTCTTACAACTGGGACATGATGCACAAAGCCGCCTACTTCGTCAGTAACGGCGCGCGCTTTATCGCCACCAACCCGGATAGTCACGGCCACGGCTTCTCGCCGGCCTGCGGCGCGCTGTGCGCCCCCATTGAGAAGATCACCGGCCGCAAGCCGTTTTACGTCGGCAAGCCCAGCCCGTGGATCATTCGCGCCGCACTGAACAAAATGCAGGCGCACTCGGAAGAGACGGTGATCGTCGGCGATAACCTGCGCACCGACATTCTGGCGGGCTTCCAGGCCGGCCTGGAAACCGTGCTGGTGCTGTCCGGCGTCTCCACGCTGAGCGACATCGAAACCATGCCGTTCCGCCCGAGCTACGTCTACCCTTCCGTCGCCGATATCACCATCTTCTGATGCGGCCATGGCGGCCGCCCGGCCGCCATTATTTCCTTCTCCCTCAGCGTCAGTTTGAATTTAATTCGTTCATGGCCGTAAAAGGTTTCAGCCTGCCTGCGTTAAAAATCCTCATTATAACGTTACGCCCCGCCAATAGCTGATATTGCCGGCGAGCGGAAAACCCTTACCCCTAATTAATGAGGCTACCATGAGCACAAATAACACGATTAATGCCGTCGCCGCCGATGACGCGGCCATTATGCCGTCTATCGCCAATAAAAAGATCCTGATGGGTTTCTGGCACAACTGGGCCGCCGGCGCCAGTGACGGCTATCAGCAGGGCCAGTTCACCAATATGAACCTGACCGACATTCCCGCCGAGTACAACGTGGTGGCCGTCGCCTTTATGAAAGGCCAGGGCATCCCGACCTTCAAGCCTTACAACCTGTCCGATGCCGAGTTCCGCCGCCAGGTGGGCGTGCTGAACAGCCAGGGCCGCGCGGTGCTGATCTCCCTCGGCGGCGCAGACGCGCATATCGAGCTGAAAACCGGCGACGAAGACAAGCTGAAAGACGAGATTATTCGCCTGGTGGAAGTCTATGGCTTCGACGGCCTGGATATCGATCTGGAACAGGCGGCGATCGGCGCCGCCAATAATAAAACCGTCTTGCCTGCGGCGCTGAAAAAAGTAAAAGACCATTACGCCGCGCAGGGAAAAAACTTTATTATCAGCATGGCGCCGGAATTCCCGTATTTACGCACCAACGGCACCTACCTGGATTATATTAACGCCCTCGAAGGCTATTACGACTTTATCGCGCCGCAATATTATAACCAGGGCGGCGACGGTATTTGGGTGGATGAACTCAATGCCTGGATCACGCAGAATAACGACGCCATGAAAGAGGACTTCCTCTACTACCTGACGGAAAGCCTGGTTACCGGCACCCGCGGCTATGCGAAGATCCCAGCGGCAAAATTCGTCATCGGCCTGCCGAGCAACAACGATGCCGCCGCCACTGGCTACGTGGTCAACAAACAGGCGGTGTATAACGCTTTCTCGCGTCTCGACGCCAAAAACCTGTCGATCAAGGGCCTGATGACCTGGTCAATCAACTGGGATAACGGCAAGAGCAAAGCCGGCGTCGCCTACAATTGGGAGTTCAAAACCCGCTATGCGCCGCTGATTCAGGGCGGCGTCACCCCGCCGCCGGGAAAGCCTAATGCGCCGACGGCGCTGACAGTCGCCGAGCTGGGCGCCACCTCGCTGAAACTGAGCTGGGCCGCCGCCACCGGCGCCTCACCGATCGCCAGCTACACCGTCTACCGCAACGGCAACCCGATCGGCCAAACCGCCGGTCTGTCGCTGGCCGACAGCGGTCTGACGCCGGCAACCCAGTACAGCTACTTCGTTACCGCGACCGACACCCTAGGCAATACCTCCCTGCCGAGCAGCGCGCTGGCGGTCAAAACCGCCAATGACGGTACGCCGCCCGATCCGGGCGCGCCCGAGTGGCAGAACAACCACAGCTACAAAGCCGGCGACGTCGTGAGTTATAAAGGCAAGAAATACACCTGTATTCAGGCGCACACCTCCAACGCCGGCTGGACGCCGGATGCCGCGTTCACCCTCTGGCAGCTCATCGCCTAATCGCTAATCGATTGCCGGTCAAACTGGCCGGCAATCCCGCCATCACGCTAAAAATTGCATAATCGATAATTTTTCACGCCGATAACTGAAAATCCGTTAAAAACCTCAGCTACGCAAACAACTATTTCTCAGCGCATGGCTAAAACGCTTGCATCCTCTGCAGCTTTTGGCGCATTTTCATAACCACAGCGCAGCAAAACCGGGTTATCGCTGATAAATCGGCAATGCTGCCCATAACAGTAAAAAACAACATCACAGTCATAAAAGCCCGTTAGGAGAGTTGTATGTGTTCTATTTTCGGTGTGCTCGATCTGAAGTCCGATCCCGTTGAACTGCGTAAGAAAGCGCTGGAGCTGTCACGTCTGATGCGCCACCGCGGCCCGGATTGGTCCGGCGTTTACGCCAGCGACAAAGCCATTCTGGCTCACGAACGCCTGTCGATCGTCGACGTCAACAATGGCGCTCAACCGCTGTACAACGCTGCGCACACCCACGTTCTGGCGGTCAACGGCGAAATTTACAACCATCAGGCGCTGCGCCAACAGCTGAGCGACCGCTACGCGTTCCAGACCGGTTCCGACTGTGAAGTGATCCTGGCGCTGTATCAAGAGAAAGGCCCGGACTTCCTCGACGATCTGCAAGGCATGTTCGCCTTCGCCCTGTATGACACCGAAAAAGACGCCTACCTGATCGGCCGCGATCACCTGGGCATCATTCCGCTGTACATGGGCCACGACGAGCACGGCAACCTGTACGTCGCCTCGGAAATGAAAGCGCTGGTGCCGGTGTGCCGCACCATCAAGGAATTCCCGGCCGGCAGCTACCTGTGGAGCCAGGACGGTGAGATTCGTGAATATTATCGCCGCGACTGGTTCGATTACGACAGCGTCAAGGACAACGTGACCGACGCCGCCGCCCTGCGCACCGCGCTGGAAGAGTCGGTGAAAAGCCACCTGATGTCCGACGTGCCTTACGGCGTGCTGCTGTCGGGCGGGCTGGATTCCTCGGTCATTTCGGCGATCACCAAGAAGTACGCCGCGCGCCGCGTGGAAGATCAGGAACGCAGCGAGGCCTGGTGGCCACAGCTGCACTCCTTCGCCGTCGGCCTGGAGGGCTCGCCGGATCTGCGCGCCGCGCAGGAGGTGGCCAACCATCTGGGCACCGTGCACCATGAAATCCACTTCACCGTACAGGAAGGCCTGGACGCCATCCGCGACGTGATTTATCACATCGAAACCTACGACGTCACCACCATTCGCGCCTCGACGCCAATGTACCTGATGTCGCGCAAAATCAAGGCGATGGGCATCAAGATGGTGCTTTCCGGCGAAGGCGCGGACGAAGTGTTCGGCGGCTACCTGTACTTCCATAAGGCGCCGGACGCCCGTGAATTCCACGAAGAGACCGTACGCAAACTGCTGGCGCTGCACATGTTCGACTGCGCGCGCGCCAACAAGGCGATGTCCGCCTGGGGCGTCGAAGCCCGCGTGCCGTTCCTGGACAAGAAATTCCTCGACGTGGCGATGCGCATCAACCCGAAAGATAAAATGTGCGGCAACGGCAAAATGGAAAAACACATCGTTCGCGAATGTTTCGAGTCCTATTTGCCGGCCAGCGTGGCCTGGCGCCAGAAAGAGCAGTTCTCCGACGGCGTCGGCTACAGCTGGATCGACACGCTAAAAGAGGTGGCTGCGCAGCAAATCAGCGATCAACAGCTCGAAACCGCGCGTTTCCGCTTCCCGTACAACACGCCGACCTCGAAAGAAGGCTACCTGTACCGCGAAATCTTCGAGGAGCTGTTCCCGCTGCCGAGCGCCGCCGAATGCGTGCCGGGCGGCCCGTCCGTCGCCTGCTCGTCCGCCAAGGCCATCGAATGGGACGAATCGTTCAAGAAGATGGACGATCCTTCCGGCCGCGCCGTCGGCGTGCACCAGGCCGCCTATAAATAATCGCGCGGCGTTTTCCCTTGGGGCGGGCCTCTTGGCCCGCCTTTTTGTTGCCTTTTCCGCCCGCCAACTGCCTGAATTGCCGATTTTATCGCCATAATGTTCACAACCCAGACAAACGGCGCTTCCGGGCGCTTTTTCGGGAAAAAACTTGTTGACGCAAATCGGTCATATACGCATAATGCGCCCCGCAACGCCGATGAAGGCAAAGCAAAAAAAGAGGGCTACGTAGCTCAGCTGGTTAGAGCACATCACTCATAATGATGGGGTCACAGGTTCGAATCCCGTCGTAGCCACCATCTCTTTTTTGCATTTGCGGGAGTGGCGAAATTGGTAGACGCACCAGATTTAGGTTCTGGCGCCGCAAGGTGTGCGAGTTCAAGTCTCGCCTCCCGCACCATTTCTCTTCATCGTCGGCGCAGTATGTTGATGGGGTATCGCCAAGCGGTAAGGCACCGGTTTTTGATACCGGCATTCCCTGGTTCGAATCCAGGTACCCCAGCCATATTCTTTCGGGAACGGGGTTTCAACATAAGATTTGTTTGCAGGTGGGGTATCGCCAAGCGGTAAGGCACCGGTTTTTGATACCGGCATTCCCTGGTTCGAATCCAGGTACCCCAGCCATAACAAACTGCTTGCAAATCAAAGAAGTAAAAAGTAACATCGGCTACGTAGCTCAGCTGGTTAGAGCACATCACTCATAATGATGGGGTCACAGGTTCAAATCCCGTCGTAGCCACCATAATTGGGGTGTCGCCAAGCGGTAAGGCTCTGGTTTCTGATACCAGCATACCCAGGTTCGAATCCTGGCACCCCAGCCATATTTAGAAAAGCCCGCTTCGGCGGGCTTTTTGCTGTCTGGCGTTCTGCCATCCTTAATAGGCCCAGCCGCAGCTGAGCCCTGTCGGTTACAATCCCAAGGCGTACTTCAACGCATGTTCTTTCAACTTGCCCGCCCGCTGCGCGGCCATCAGCGCCAGATTGCGCGCCACGTTCAGCGGAGCCAGATTATTGCTGAAGGCGGTATAAAATAGATCCATCCCGCTCTGCATCAGCAGATTGTCGGTACGGCGGCGGCGTTGATAGCGCAGCAGCACCGCCTCGCTGCTCCAGTCCTCTCCCTGCTCCCGCGCCTCGCTCAACACGCTCAGCAAGGCATCCACGTCGCGATATCCCAGATTGACGCCCTGTCCGGCCAGCGGGTTGATGGTATGCGCCGCATCCCCCAGCAGCGCCAACCCCGACAGCACGTAGCGCTGCGCATGACACCGCGTCAACGGGAACGATCCGGCGGCGTGCACCTTGACCGGGCCCAGCCGCGCTGGAAAAGCGGCGGCGATCTCGCGCTCCAGCTGCGCCGGCGGCATCGCCTGCAGTTGGCGAATGCGCTGCGGGCTGTCATACCACACCAGCGATGCCCAGCTGTCGTACAGCGGCAGGAAGGCGCGCGGCCCGGACGGGAAGAAGCGCTGCCAGGTCACATCCTGCTGCGGCGCGCCGGTATCGACGGTGATCAGCATGCACGCCTGACGATACTGCCAGCCGTTGGTGCCGATCGCCGCCAGCTTGCGCACCTGCGAGTTGGCGCCATCGGCGCCGATAACCAGCCGCGCCTGCAGCGTGTCACCGCTGTCCAGCGTCAACTGCCAGGCCTTGTCCGCCCGCTGCAGCGATTGCAGCCTGGCGGGGCACAGCAACGTCAGATTGGCGCACTGCGCGAACTGCTGCCACAGCGCCAGCTGCAGAATGCGGTTTTCCACCATAAAGCCCAGCTCCGGCAGCCCCAGTGACACCGCGTCGAACGCTACCCGCGACGATGCCCATTCCCAGGTCTCCAGCCGGCGATACGGCGCCGTGCGCATCGCCGTCACTGCGGGCCAGGCGCCAAGCTGTTTCAGCAGCCCCACCGAGGTGCAGCCGATAGCGGAAATGCGCAGATCCGGCGGGCTTTGCGCCTCGAACGCCTGCGGCGCCTGATGTTCCAGCAACGCCACCGACCAGCCCGCCTGAGCCAGCCCGAGGGCCGCCGCCGCGCCGACCATGCCGCCGCCCACCACCACCGCGTCATACCGATTTTGAGATGTCTTCATATTGGCTATGTTTTCTGTGTGAATGCTCGCCATCCCACCCGGCATGGCGTTTTGCGCAGTGTACCGGATTTTCGCTTCGGCTTCAGGTTGCGTGCCATTTTCCCCCGCGCTGGTCACAACGGCGGCAAATGATTACAATACGCGCCCTGCATGTCGCGTAACGCAACTTTCGCTCCGCACTGAGTAATGGCAAGTCAATGACGAAAAAACTACATATCAAAACCTGGGGCTGCCAGATGAATGAGTACGATTCATCGAAAATGGCCGACCTGTTGAACAGCACGCACGGCTTCGAGTGGACCGAAAACGCCGAAGAAGCGGACGTGCTGTTGCTGAACACCTGCTCGATCCGCGAAAAAGCGCAGGAGAAAGTTTTCGCCATGCTGGGGCGCTGGCGCTTGCTGAAAGAAAAGAACCCGTCTGTCATCATCGGGGTCGGCGGTTGCGTGGCCTCGCAAGAAGGTGAACTGATCCGCAGCCGCGCGCCCTGCGTCGACGTGGTATTCGGCCCGCAGACCCTGCACCGCCTGCCGGAAATGATCAACCACGTCCAGGGCACCCGCAGCCCGGTGGTTGATATCAGCTTCCCGGAGATCGAAAAATTCGACCGTCTGCCGGAACCGCGCGCCGAAGGCCCGACCGCGTTCGTGTCGATCATGGAAGGCTGCAATAAATACTGCACCTTCTGCGTGGTGCCTTACACCCGCGGTGAAGAAGTGAGCCGCCCGAGCGACGACGTGCTGTTCGAAATCGCCCAGCTGGCGGCGCAGGGCGTGCGCGAGGTCAACCTGCTCGGCCAAAACGTCAACGCTTACCGCGGCGCCACGCATGACGGCGATATCTGCTCGTTCGCCGAACTGCTGCGCCTGGTGGTGGCCATCGACGGCATCGATCGCATTCGCTTCACCACCAGCCACCCTATCGAGTTCACCGACGACATCATCGCGGTGTACGAAGACACGCCGGAGCTGGTCAGCTTCCTGCATCTGCCGGTGCAGAGCGGTTCGGATCGCATCCTGACCATGATGAAACGCGCGCATACCGCGCTGGAGTACAAGGCGATTATCCGCAAGCTGCGCAAGGCGCGCCCGAACATTCAGCTCAGCTCCGATTTCATCGTCGGTTTCCCGGGCGAGAGCCAGGCCGACTTCGAACAGACCATGAACCTGATCGCCGACGTCAACTTCGACGTCAGCTTCAGCTTCATCTATTCGTCGCGCCCGGGCACCCCGGCGGCGGACATGGTTGACGACGTCAGCGAAGAAGAGAAAAAGCAGCGGCTATACATTCTGCAGGATCGCATCAACCAGCAGGCGCTGCAGTTCAGCCGCCGCATGCTCGGCACCGTCCAGCGCATTCTGGTGGAAGGCACCTCGCGCAAAAGCGTAATGGAACTGGCCGGGCGCACGGAGTGCAACCGTGTGGTAAACTTCGAAGGCACGCCTGACATGATCGGCCAGTTTGTCGACGTGGAAATTACCGAGGTGCTGACCAACACCCTGCGTGGCGCAGTGGTGCGCACCGAACAGCAGATGGATCTGCGCGTACATGAATCCCCGCAGTCGGTGATCGCCCGTACCCGCAAAGAAAACGCGCTGGGCGTCGGCATTTACCAGCCCTGACGCCGCGGCGGCCGCCTAATCGCCGCCCGTTCGCGCTACTCCTTACCGTTTCTCCGCCGGGCGCCCGCGCCCGGTGATGTTCTTTTTTATTTTTTATTGTTGAAGAGGCGACATAACATGCAACTCCCACACTGCCCGAAGTGCAACTCCGAATACACCTACCAGGACAATGCCCTGTTCATCTGCCCTGAGTGCGCCCACGAGTGGAGCGACAGCGCCCCGGCGGAAGATCAGGACGCGCTGATCGTCAAAGACGCCAACGGCAACCTGCTGGCGGACGGCGACGCGGTCACCGTGATCAAAGACCTGAAGGTCAAAGGCAGCTCCTCGATGCTGAAAATCGGCACCAAGGTGAAAAACATTCGTCTGGTGGAAGGCGATCACAACATCGACTGCAAAATCGACGGTTTCGGCCCGATGAAACTGAAATCCGAATTCGTGAAAAAGAACTGACTCCCTGCGGTCTTGTCCTGTGATGACGCGGCGGGCTTTGCGCCCCGCCGCGTTTTTTCCTTGTCTTCCCTTGAATTCCACCGACGGCGCACAGATAGATCAGCGGTAAACTTGCGCCGTTGCGGCGCACAATGAATAATTCAAGAAAGAGAGTATTCAGGCTCGCCCTGAACGCGCGCGTCCCGGACGCGCTATGTGACATCAACCAGGCCCGATGTGACCTAGAGGAATAGTTTGAACGTCGCAACACAAGAAATTTTGTTAGAGCCCGCAGACAACCAGCGTTTGCTCAGCCTGTGCGGCCCGTTTGATGACAACATCAAGCAACTCGAGCGCCGATTGGGCATCGAAATCAATCGCCGCGACAACCGTTTCAAGCTGGTCGGCAAGAACTTGTGCGTGGTCGCCGCCGCCGATATCCTGCGCCATCTTTACGTGGATACCGCGCCGATTCGCGGCGTGATCCCGGATATCGATCCGGAGCAAATCCATCTGGCGATCAAAGAGAGCCGGGTGCTGGAACAGGTCGCCGACAGCGTGCCGGATTACGGCAAGGCGGTCACCATTAAAACCAAGCGCGGCATGGTGAAACCGCGCACGCCTAACCAGGCGCAATACATCGCCAACATTCTCGATCACGACATCACCTTCGGCATCGGCCCGGCGGGCACCGGCAAAACCTACCTGGCGGTCGCCGCCGCGGTGGATGCGCTGGAACGCCAGGAAATTCGCCGCATTCTGCTGACCCGTCCCGCGGTCGAAGCCGGCGAAAAGCTGGGCTTCCTGCCGGGCGATCTGAGCCAGAAGGTCGATCCTTATCTGCGCCCGCTGTACGACGCCCTGTTCGAAATGCTGGGCTTCGAGCGCGTGGAGAAGCTCATCGAGCGCAACGTGATCGAAGTCGCGCCGCTGGCCTATATGCGCGGCCGCACGCTGAACGACGCCTTTATCATTCTGGATGAGAGCCAGAACACCACCATCGAACAGATGAAGATGTTCCTGACGCGCATCGGTTTCAACTCGAAGGCGGTCATCACCGGCGACGTCACCCAGATCGACCTGCCGCGCAACCAGAAATCCGGCCTGCGCCACGCGGTGGAAGTGCTGTCGGACGTGGAAGAGCTGAGCTTCAACTTCTTCCACAGCGAAGACGTGGTGCGCCACCCTGTGGTGGCCCGCGTGGTCATCGCCTATGAGGCCTGGGAAGCGGCCGAACAGAAACGCAAAGACGCGATTGCCGAACAACGTAAGCGCGAGGCGCTCGCCGCCTCCGAGCAGGAGACACCATGAGCCAGGTGATTTTGGATTTGCAGATTGCCTGTGAAAGCAGCGACGGCCTGCCGGACGAGGCCACCTTCCAGCGCTGGCTGGAAGGCGTGCTGCCGCAATTTCAGGAAGAGGCCGAGGTGACCGTGCGTCTGGTGGACGAAGCGGAAAGCCACGAGCTGAACCTGACCTACCGCGGCAAAGACAAGCCGACCAACGTGCTCTCTTTCCCGTTCGAAGCCCCGCCGGGCATCGAGCTGCCGCTGCTCGGCGATCTGATCATCTGCCGCCAGGTGGTTGAACAGGAAGCGATTGAGCAAGGCAAGGCGCTGGAGGCCCACTGGGCGCATATGGTTGTCCACGGCAGCCTCCATCTGCTAGGGTATGACCACATCGAAGACGATGAAGCCGAAGAAATGGAGTCTTTGGAAACCGAAATCATGCACGGACTGGGCTATCCTGATCCGTACCTGGCGGAAAAAGACCCCGTCTGACGTCAGCCGTTTACCCTACAGCCCCTCTGCGGGGCTGTCGCTGACGCCCCTTAACTCTGACATGAGTGACAGTAACGAAAACGCCATGAGCGACGACCATTCACAAAGCAATGACAGCCCCAGTCCCAAGAAGGGGTTCTTTACTCTTATCCTTAACCAGTTGTTCCACGGCGAGCCCAAAAACCGTGGCGATCTGGTCGAGCTGATCCGCGATTCCGAACAAAACGACCTGATCGATCCCGATACCCGCGACATGCTGGAAGGGGTGATGGATATCGCCGAACAGCGCGTGCGCGACATCATGATCCCCCGCTCCCAGATGGTGACGCTCAAGCGCAACCAGACGCTGGAAGAGTGCCTGGACGTGATTATCGACTCCGCCCACTCGCGTTTCCCGGTGATCAGCGAAGACAAAGATCACATCGAAGGCATCCTGATGGCCAAGGATCTGCTGCCGTTCATGCGCGCAGATTCCGAGCCGTTCAGCATTGACAAGGTGCTGCGCACCGCGGTGGTGGTGCCGGAAAGCAAGCGCGTCGACCGGATGCTGAAAGAATTCCGCTCCCAGCGCTATCACATGGCGATTGTCATTGACGAATTCGGCGGCGTGTCCGGCCTGGTCACCATCGAAGATATCTTGGAACTGATCGTCGGCGAGATCGAAGACGAATATGACGACGAAGACGATCTGGATATCCGCCAGCTCAGCCGCCACATGTACACCGTGCGCGCGCTGGCCCCGATCGAAGACTTCAACGAAGCCTTCGGCACCCACTTCAGCGATGACGAGGTCGATACCATCGGCGGTCTGGTGATGCAGGCCTTCGGCCATCTGCCGGCGCGCGGGGAAACCATTGAAATCGAAGGTTACCTATTTAAAGTTGCCATGGCCGACAGTCGACGTATCATCCAGGTTCATGTAAAAATTCCGGACGATTCTCCACCACCGAAACTGGAAGATTAAATCCAACATGGCTAAAGCCTCATTACTTGAACGCCAGCGGGTTCGCGCCCTGCTGGCGCTGTTGTCAGGTGCCGGCGGGACGCTGGCGTTCTCGCCCTACGACTTCTGGCCCGCGGCCATCGTCTCCCTGTTCGGCCTGCTGGCCGTTACCCTCAATCGCACCACCAAACAGTCCGCCCTGCTCGGCTTTGTCTGGGGCTTCGGGCTGTTCGGCAGCGGCATCAACTGGGTGTATGTCAGCATCGCCGACTTCGGCGGCATGCCGTTCGCCGTCAACGTCTTCCTGGTGGTACTGCTCGCCGCTTACCTGTCGCTGTACACCGGGCTGTTCGCCGGGCTGCTGACGCGCCTGTGGCCGGCCACCAGTTGGTGGCGGCTGGCCATCGCCGCGCCGGCGCTGTGGCAGGTGACCGAATTCCTGCGCGGCTGGGTGCTGACCGGCTTCCCGTGGCTGCAGTTCGGCTACAGCCAGATCAATGGCCCGCTGAAGGGCATCGCGCCGCTGCTGGGTGTTGACGCCATCACCTTTGCGCTGATGGCCATCGCCGGCCTGCTGGTGTACGCCGTCAATCAACGGCGCCTGTCGGCAGCCGTGATCGCCGCCGCGCTGCTGCTGTTGCCGTGGCCGCTGCGCCAGCTGCAGTGGTTTACCCCGCAGCCGGAGAAAGCGGTGAACGTCGCCATGGTGCAAGGCAACATTCCCCAGTCAATGAAGTGGGATCCGAGCATTCTGCTCAGCACGCTGCAAACCTATCTGGACGAAACCCGCCCTTACATGGGCAAGGCGCCGATCATCATCTGGCCAGAGTCCGCCATCCCTGACTTCGAGCCGCGTCAGAACGGCTTCCTGACCATGATGGATGACCTGATGCGGGCGAAGAACAGCAGCCTGATCACCGGCATCGTCGATGCGCGCGCCACCCCACAAGGCGTGCAGGAATACAACAGCGCCATCGTGCTGGGCGAACCGACGCCGTACAGCTACCCGGCCAAAGATCGCTACAACAAGCATCACCTGGTGCCGTTCGGCGAATTCGTGCCGCTGGGTGAACTGTTGCGCCCTATCGCGCCATTCTTCAATCTGCCGATGTCCGGTTTCAGCCGCGGCGACTACGTGCAGCCGCAGCTCAGCGTACGCGGCTACAACCTGACGGCGGCCATCTGTTACGAGATCGTGCTGGGCCAGCAGGTGCGCGATAACTTCCGCCCGGACACCAACTTCCTGCTGACCATCTCCAACGACGCCTGGTTCGGCCACTCCATCGGCCCGTGGCAGCACTTCCAGATGGCGCGCATGCGGGCGCTGGAGCTCGGCCGGCCGCTGCTGCGCAGCACCAATAACGGCGTCACCGCCGCGGTGGATGCAAACGGCGAGGTGATCGCCGAGATCCCGCAGTTTACCCGCCAGGTGCTCGAAGTGAAGGTCACGCCGACCACCGGCGTCACGCCTTACGCGCGCTTCGGCGCCACACCGCTGTGGGTGATTACCCTGCTGCTGGGCGGCTGGGCGCTGATGTTGGGCTTGCGCCGCAAATAATCCTCTTCGCCGGGGCGCGCCCGCCGCGCCCCGCGTTCCCGTCAATATCCCCGCCTCAGTCAGAAAACGTCGTTAAATCAACGTGGCTGGCACACTCCTTGCTTTTATCTATGGCGACATCGCGCGCCGGTTTACTTTTGCTGACGTTTTGTCGCACCTGCGCACATTTTGGGTGCATTAAGCGCACCGCGCGGGTGCGCCGACGTTTTGTTGCATTGATTTGGTGCGCGCGGCGTCTCAAAAAATGAAACATTTTAGTTTCAAGGTGTTCACAATCGGTTATTTTTTAACAGCGTTCAGTTCATAAGACTATCTTTATAACTTGAGCAATAAACAGTCGATTTAACCTGACGCTCTTTAGTCAGAGCCACAACAACAGCAAAGGAGTTGGACCATGCAAATGCGTAAATTGGCGTTATCGTTACTGCTGCTCGGTGCGGCAGGTAGCGTGGCGCATGCGGAAGACCTGACCGGTACGCTGAAGAAAATCAAAGACAATGGCGTGATCGTTGTCGGCCACCGCGAATCGTCAGTGCCGTTCTCCTACTACGACAACCAACAAAAAGTTGTGGGCTACTCTCAGGACTACTCCAACCAAATCGTTGAAGCCGTTAAGAAAAAGCTGAATGCGCCGAATCTGCAGGTGAAAATGCTGCCGATTACCTCGCAGAACCGCATCCCGCTGCTGCAAAACGGAACCTATGATTTCGAGTGCGGATCCACCACCAATAACCTCGAGCGCCAGAAACAGGCCGCCTTCTCCGACACCATTTTCGTGGTCGGCACCCGCTTGCTGGTGAAAAAGGGCTCCGACATCAAAGACTTTAAAGACCTGGCCGGCAAACCGGTGGTGGTCACCTCCGGCACCACCTCCGAAGTGCTGCTGAACAAGCTGAACGACAGCGACAAGATGAACATGCGCATCATCAGCGCCAAAGACCACGGCGATTCCTTCCGCACACTGGAAAGCGGCCGCGCCGTGGCCTTCATGATGGATGATGCCCTGCTGGCGGGCGAACGCGCCAAGGCCAAGAAACCGGATCAGTGGGAAATCATCGGCACGCCGCAGTCGAAAGAGGCCTACGGCTGCATGCTGCGCAAAGACGATCCTGAGTTTAAAAAGCTGGTCGATGACACTATCGCCCAGGCGCAAACCTCCGGTGAAGCGGCCAAGTGGTTTGAGAAATGGTTCAAGCAGCCTATTCCACCGAAAAACCTCAACATGAACTTCGAACTGTCGGACGACATGAAGCAACTGTTCAAAGAGCCAAACGACAAAGCGTTGAACTAAATAGAACAAAAGCCGGCGCGGCCGCCAGGCCAAACCGGCCCAGTTGATGACTGGGACAGACAGGAATGAGGGGGGCCGTTCCCCTCCCTCATTTTCCCCAAGGCGCATCACCGACACCCGTACACAACAAGCCAGCCAGACTGGCCGCGCGGCGATCGGCGCTCATCAAGTCATCAATCTTCGGCGCCCTGCGCCCGTTTATCGGAGTTTGTTATGTCAATAGATTGGAACTGGGGTATCTTCCTGCAGCAGGCCCCGTTTGGGAACACCACTTACCTCGGCTGGATCTGGTCCGGCTTTCAGGTCACGGTGGCCCTCTCCGTCTGTGCCTGGATTATCGCTTTCTTCGTCGGTTCACTGTTCGGTATCTTGCGTACCGTGCCCAACCGCTTTCTTTCCACCCTCGGCACCTGTTACGTCGAACTGTTCCGCAACGTGCCGCTGATCGTGCAATTCTTTACCTGGTATCTGGTGATCCCCGAGCTGCTGCCGGCCAATATCGGCACCTGGTTCAAAACCGAGCTGGATCCCAACGTGCAGTTCTTTGTTTCTTCCATGCTCTGCCTGGGGCTGTTTACCGCCGCCCGCGTTTGCGAACAGGTGCGCGCCGCCATTCAGTCCCTGCCGCGCGGCCAGAAAGCCGCCGGGCTGGCGATGGGCCTGACGCTGCCGCAAACCTACCGCTACGTGCTGTTGCCGAACGCCTACCGGGTGATCGTGCCGCCGATGACCTCGGAGATGCTCAACCTGGTCAAAAACTCCGCCATCGCCTCCACCATCGGCCTGGTGGACATGGCCGCGCAGGCCGGCAAGCTGTTGGATTACTCCGCACACGCCTATGAATCCTTTACCGCCATCACGCTGGCTTATATCGGCATCAACGCCGTTATCATGCTGTTTATGCGTCTGGTCGAAAAGAAAGTGCAGTTGCCTGGCAACCTGGGGAGTAAATAATGTACGAATTTGACTGGGCGTCGATCGTCCCAAGCTTCCCTTATCTGCTGCAAGGCATGGTGATCACGCTGAAGATCACCGTGACCGCCATCGTGGTCGGCATCCTGTGGGGCACCGTGCTGGCGGTGATGCGTCTGTCGCCGTTCAAGCCGATAAGCTGGTTCGCCACCCTGTACGTCAACCTGTTCCGTTCGGTACCGCTGGTGATGGTGCTGCTGTGGTTCTATCTGGTGGTTCCAAGCTTATTACAACAGGTTCTAGGGCTGTCGCCGAAAACCGATATTCGCCTGATCTCGGCTATGGTAGCCTTTTCCCTGTTTGAAGCGGCCTATTACTCGGAAATCATCCGCGCCGGTATCATCAGCATCTCGCGCGGCCAATCCTCCGCCGCGCTGGCGCTGGGCATGACCCACTGGCAGTCCATGCGGCTGGTGATCCTGCCGCAGGCGTTCCGCGCCATGGTGCCACTGCTGCTGACCCAGGGCATCGTACTGTTCCAGGATACCTCGCTGGTTTACGTACTGAGCCTGGCCGACTTCTTCCGCACCGCGTCGACCATCGGCGAACGCGACGGCACCCAGGTTGAAATGATCCTGTTCGCCGGTTTTGTCTATTTTGTTATCAGCCTCGCCGCCTCGGCGCTGGTAAGCTATTTGAAGAAAAGGACTGTTTGATGATATCCCTGAAAAATGTTTCCAAGTGGTACGGTCACTTCCAAGTGTTGACCGATTGCACCACCGAAGTGAAAAAAGGCGAAGTGGTCGTCGTCTGCGGTCCTTCAGGTTCCGGCAAATCCACCCTGATCAAAACCGTCAACGGCCTCGAGCCGATCCAGCAGGGAAGCATCCTGGTGAACGGCACGCCGGTCAACGACAAGAAAACCAACCTGGCGCAGCTGCGTGCCAAAGTCGGCATGGTGTTCCAACATTTTGAGCTGTTCCCGCACCTGTCTATCATCGACAACCTGACGCTGGCGCAGGTGAAAGTGCTCAAGCGCGATAAGACCGCCTCACGCGAGAAGGGCCTGAAGCTGCTGGAACGCGTCGGCCTCTCCGCCCATGCCAACAAGTTCCCCGGCCAGCTGTCCGGCGGCCAGCAGCAGCGCGTCGCCATCGCCCGCGCGCTGTGCATGGATCCTATAGCCATGCTGTTCGATGAACCGACCTCGGCGCTCGATCCGGAAATGATCAACGAAGTGCTGGACGTGATGGTCGAACTGGCGAACGAAGGCATGACCATGATGGTGGTAACCCACGAAATGGGCTTCGCCCGCAAGGTGGCGAATCGGGTGATCTTTATGGACGAAGGCAAAATCGTCGAAGACCGCAACAAAGACGATTTCTTCAACAACCCCGAGTCCGATCGCGCCAAGGACTTCCTGGCCAAGATCCTGCACTAAACGCTCTCGATGCGCCCCGCCAGGGGCGCATCTTTTCTCCCGGCACTAAAAGCGCTTGTTTCTCCCCGGTTTTGATCCGATGCTCGCTGGATAACAAACAGAGGAGAAAGAACATGCCCCGCCCTATTATCATCGATTGCGATCCCGGCCTCGACGACGCCATCGCGCTGGCCATGGCGCTGCGTTCGCCGGAGCTGGACGTCAAAGCCATTACCACCTCCGCCGGCAACCAGACGCCGGAGAAAACCCTGCATAATGCGCTGGGCCTGCTGACCCTGATGCAGCGCGAGGACATCCCGGTCGCCGCCGGCGCCGGCGGCCCGCTGATGCGCGAGCTGGTGATCGCCGACTATGTCCACGGCAAAACCGGCATGGGCAACACCCACCTGCCGACGCCGACCCTCAAACCCGATCCCCGCGGCGCCGTCGAGCTGATCGCCGACCTGCTGCGCGCCAGCCCGCAGCCGATCACCCTGGTGGTGACCGGCCCGATGACCAATATCGCCCTGCTACTGGCCCAGCATGCCGAGTTGAAAAGCCGCATCGAGCGCATCGTATTCATGGGCGGCGGCATGAACGCCGGCAATACTACGCCGGTAGCGGAGTTCAACATCTTCGTCGATCCCGAAGCCGCCGAAATGGTGCTGAAATCCGGCGTGCCGCTGACCATGGCCGGGCTGAACGTCACCCATCAGGCGCTGGTGTTGCCGCAGGATATCGAGCGCATTCGTCAGATAGACAATCCGGTCGCGCAGGCGGTCGCGGAGATGCTCGATTTTTATCTGCCGCTGTACCTCAGCCATCCGCGCGGCCTGCCCGGCGCAGCGATGCACGATCCCTGCACCATCGCCTGGCTGCTGGCGCCACAGCTGTTCACCGGCGTAGAACGCTGGGTCGGCGTGGAGACCAAAGGGGAATACACCGTCGGCATGACGGTGGTGGACTATTTCCAGCAAACCGGCAACGCGGCCAACGTGGAAGTGCTGACCGGCATCAACCGCGAGGGCTTTATCGATCTGCTGGCCGAGCGCGTAGCGCGTTATTGATCCTATCGGGGCGCGCTCGCGCCCCTCATTCAACTTTTTTGATTTAACTCAGCGAATTTTTGCGCTATCACTGTTCATGGCTTGCCTCTACCATGCGTTTACACCGACTGACATCGTTACCGATTAGCCTTCGCCTGGAGATAAGCCAATGAGCCGCGTACTGGTCCTGAAATCAAGCATTCTGGGTGAATATTCCCAGTCTGGAAAATTAGTCGATTTTTTTGTTGAACAATGGCGTGAAACTCACCCTGAAGACACGTTTACCGTGCGCGATTTGGCCAACCCAACGCTGCCGGAGCTGGATGGTGAAGTGATGGCCGGCTTTACCGCCGGCGACAAACCGCTGACGCCGCATCAGCAAAGCACCCTGGCGCTGTCCGATGAGCTGATTGCCGAGCTGAAATCGCACGACACGCTGATCATCAGCGCCCCGATGTACAACTTCAACATCCCGACGCAGCTGAAGATCTACTTCGATCTTATCGCCCGCGCCGGCCAGACGTTCCGCTATACCTCCGCCGGCGCCGAAGGGCTGGTGACGGGCAAGAAAGCGATCGTCATCTCCAGCCGCGGTGGCATCCACGCCGACACGCCGACGGATCTGATCACGCCGTACGTGAAGTTGTTCCTGGGCTTTATCGGCATCACCGACGTTGAATTCGTGCTGGCGGAAGGCTTCGCCTATGGCCCGGAAGCGGCGGAGAAAGCCGCCCAGGACAGCCGCATCGCGGTCGTGCAGAAAATCCCGGCCGGCGTCGCCGTACCGGCCAGCGCACCGGCGCAGGCGGACGTTGCCCCGGCAACCGTCAGCGGCGGTTTCCTGAGCAACCTGCTGAAGAAACTGTTCCGTTAAACGCCGGCCTTAGCGTTCCCCGCCCTGGCGGGGAACGTCCTCAAGGTTCAAACGGCCGGCGCTGGAACTGGTCGTGACCGCATTTCGGGCAGAGCGGCAGCACCTCCGGCGTGTAAAACGCCAGATGGTAGTGACACTGCTCGCACACCAGATTGCCCAGCCCCACCACTTCACCGCTGTGGTAAACGCCGTGGTGGCTGACATCCTTGAACACCTCGCGCCACTCCAGCTGGGTTTTGTCGGTGATATCCGCCAGTTCCTGCCACAGGCTCTCTTTAATCACGCGCATAAACACGCTGTCGGTAAACTCGTCCCGGCTCTCCTGATAGCTGCGGGCGAACTCCTCCAGATCGCGCCGCACCGCCTGCGTCACCTGCCGCACTTCGTCGCGGGTCAAATCTTCGGCCTCGTTCAAGCGCCGCTCCGCGCTGGCCACCAGTTCATCGATATCGCGTTCGCCGTTTTTCAGGCGTTCGCTCAGCGATGCCACCAATTCGCGGTAATACTGAGCAACCTTGTTCATAGACTCTCCTCGATAAACGCTGCGCCGGACTTGGCTGTAGGGATCCCCCCTAAGCTACTTGTTCTTATTTTAGCCGTAAATGACTGATGTCACTTGGCAAGACGCGGGATCCGCAGGTTGTGAGCCGCGTCATGACGGCGTTTTTTTTAAATGCGCCGAGTCAGGCGCTTGGAGTTGTTGCCGGGAGGTCTTATCAGCTATGCTATGCGGATCTACGAATACTAAATGTTCATTGCGTTGCCTCTGACCGAGGCAACGGTTTACACCTACAGGACCACCGGCCGCCATGCAAGAGCAATACCGTCCAGAAGACATAGAATCGAACGTACAGCTTCACTGGCAAGAGAAGCAGACTTTCAAAGTTACCGAAGACGACAGCAAGGAAAAATACTACTGCCTATCCATGCTGCCTTACCCGTCCGGCCGACTGCACATGGGCCACGTTCGTAACTACACTATCGGCGACGTGATCTCGCGCTATCAGCGCATGCTGGGCAAAAACGTACTGCAGCCGATCGGCTGGGATGCGTTCGGCCTGCCGGCGGAAGGCGCAGCGGTGAAAAACAACACCGCGCCGGCCCCGTGGACCTACGACAACATCGAATACATGAAGAACCAGCTGAAACTGCTGGGCTTCGGCTACGACTGGGATCGCGAAATCGCCACCTGCCAGCCGGAATACTATCGCTGGGAACAGTGGTTCTTCACCAAGCTGTATGAAAAAGGCCTGGTCTACAAGAAGACTTCGGCGGTGAACTGGTGTCCGCACGATCTGACCGTGCTGGCCAACGAACAGGTTATCGACGGCTGCTGCTGGCGCTGCGACACCAAGGTCGAGCGTAAAGAGATCCCGCAGTGGTTCATCAAAATCACCGCTTACGCCGATCAGCTGCTGAACGATCTGGACACGCTTGAAAGCTGGCCGGAGCAGGTGAAAACCATGCAGCGCAACTGGATTGGCCGCTCCGAAGGAGTGGAAATCACCTTCGACGTGGCGGACAGCGAAGAGAAGCTGACGGTTTACACCACCCGCCCGGACACCTTCATGGGCGCCACCTACGTGGCGGTCGCCGCGGGCCACCCGCTGGCGCAACAGGGCGCGCGCAACAATCCGGCGCTGACCGAGTTCATCGACGAATGCCGCAACACCAAAGTGGCCGAAGCCGAAATGGCGACGATGGAGAAGAAAGGCATGCCGACCGGCCTGTTCGTTGTCCACCCGCTGAGCGGCGAGAAGCTGCCGGTATGGGTCGCCAACTTCGTGCTGATGGAATACGGCACCGGCGCCGTGATGGCGGTGCCGGCGCACGACCAGCGCGACTGGGAATTCGCCACCAAATATGATTTGCCGATCAAACCGGTGATCCTGAACCTCGACGGCAGCCAGCCTGACGTGAGCGCCGAAGCGATGACCGACAAAGGCGCGCTGTTCAACTCCGGCGAGTTCGACGGTCTGGACAATGAAGCGGGCTTCAACGCCATCGCCGACAAACTGGTCGCCAAAGGCGTCGGCCAACGCAAGGTCAACTACCGTCTGCGCGACTGGGGCGTTTCCCGTCAGCGTTACTGGGGCGCGCCAATCCCGATGGTGACCCTGGAAGACGGCACCGTAATGCCGACGCCGGAAGACCAACTGCCGGTGATCCTGCCGGAAGACGTGGTCATGGACGGCATCACCAGCCCGATCAAGGCCGACCCTGAGTGGGCGAAGACCACCGTCGACGGCCAGCCGGCGCTGCGCGAAACCGACACCTTCGACACCTTTATGGAGTCCTCCTGGTACTACGCGCGCTACACCTGCCCGCAGTATGACCAGGGCATGCTGGATCCGGCCGCCGCCAACTACTGGCTGCCGGTCGATCAATATATCGGCGGCATCGAGCACGCCATCATGCACCTGATGTACTTCCGCTTCTTCCACAAGCTGATGCGCGATGCGGGCCTGGTGGATTCCGATGAGCCGGCCAAGCGCCTGCTGTGTCAGGGCATGGTGCTGGCCGACGCCTTCTACTACACCGGCAACAGCGGCGAGCGCGTCTGGGTATCCCCGGTTGACGCCACCGTCGAGCGCGACGACAAGGGCCGCATCATCAAGGCTACGGATCCGCAAGGCCGTGAACTGGTCTATGCTGGCATGAGCAAAATGTCGAAGTCGAAGAACAACGGCATCGACCCGCAGGAGATGGTGGAAAAATACGGCGCGGACACCGTGCGTCTGTTCATGATGTTCGCTTCACCGGCAGAAATGACGCTGGAGTGGCAGGAATCCGGCGTGGAAGGGGCTAACCGCTTCCTGAAACGCGTGTGGAAACTGGCCTATGATCACGTGGAAAAAGGCGCGGTGCAGCCGCTGAACGTGGCGTCGCTGAACGAAGATCAGAAAGCGCTGCGCCGCGATCTGCACAAAACCATCGCCAAGGTGACCGACGATATCGGCCGCCGCCAGACCTTCAACACCGCGATCGCCGCCGTGATGGAGCTGATGAACAAATTGGCCCGCGCGCCACAGGAGAGCGAGCAGGATCGCGCGCTGCTGCAAGAAGCGCTGCTGGCCGTCGTTCGCATGCTGTATCCGTTCACCCCGCACGTGTGCTTCGCCCTGTGGCAGGCGCTGGGCGGCGAAGGCGACGTGGACACCGCGCCATGGCCGGTTGCCGACGAGCAGGCGATGGTCGAAGACTCCAAGCTGGTGGTGGTGCAGGTGAACGGCAAGGTTCGCGCTAAAATCACCGTATCTGCCGATGCGACCGAAGAGCAAGTGCGCGCGCGCGCTGCCGAAGAGCATCTGGTGGCTAAATATCTGGACGGCGTCACGATTCGCAAAGTGATTTACGTTCCGGGCAAACTGCTTAACCTGGTTGTGGGTTAACACAAGGAGGAGTTGTGCGACAACGTATTCTGACGCTGTTGCTGGGGTTGGCGGTGCTGGTCACCGCCGGCTGCGGTTTTCACCTGCGTGGCACCACGCAGGTGCCTAATGAAATGAAAACGCTGATCCTGGACAGTTCGGATCCTTACGGGCCATTGACGCGCGCGGTGCGTGAGCAACTGCGTTTGAACGCCGTGACCATCGTCAGCGATCCGAAGCGTAAAGACGTGCCTTCTCTGCGCATCGTCGGCGCGACGGAAAGCCAGGATACCGCCTCGATCTTCCAGGACGGTAAAACCGCCGAGTACCAGCTGGTGCTGACCGTGCAGGCCCAGGTGCTGATCCCGGGCCACGACCTGTATCCGCTGTCGGTGAAAGTGTTCCGTTCGTTCTTCGACAACCCGCTGACCGCGCTGGCCAAGGACTCCGAGCAGGAGATCATTCGCCAGGAAATGCGTGAGCAGGCGGCGCAGCAACTGGTGCGCAAACTGCTGACCGTGCACGCGGCGGAAGAAGAAAACCGGCAGAAAGCCGCTGCCGTCGGCGAACGAGCGGCAAGCCAAACCGCACAATGATCCGCATTTATCCGGAACAACTTGCCGCGCAGCTCCGTGAGGGGCTGCGCGCTTGTTATTTATTGAGCGGCAATGAACCGCTGCTGCTGCAGGAGAGCCAGGATTTGCTCCGGCAGGCCGCGCAACAGCAGCAGTTCAGCGAGCACTACAGCATTTCCCTCGACGCCCATACCGACTGGGACGCCATCTTCGGCATCTGCCAGGCGATGAGCCTGTTCGCCAGCCGCCAGACGCTGCTGCTGATCTTCCCGGAAAACGGCCCGACGGCGCCGATCGGCGAACAGCTGACCAAGCTCGCCACGCTGCTGCACGAGGATATTTTGCTGATCCTGCGCGGCCCGCGCCTCACCAAAGCGCAGGAAAACAGCGCCTGGTTCAAGGCGCTCAGCCCGCACGGCGCTCTCGTCAGTTGCCAGACGCCTGAACAGGCGCAGCTGCCGCGCTGGGTCGCCGCGCGCGCCAAAGCGATGAAGCTGGAGTTGGACGACGCGGCCAATCAGCTGCTGTGTTACTGCTACGAAGGCAACCTGCTGGCGCTGTCGCAGGCGCTGGAGCGGCTGTCGCTGCTGCACCCGGACGGCAAGCTCACGCTGCCGCGCGTCGAGCAGGCGGTGAACGACGCCGCCCACTTCACGCCGTTCCACTGGCTGGATGCCCTGCTGGCCGGCAAGAGCAAGCGCGCCTGGCATATCTTGCAGCAGCTGCAGCAAGAGGACGTGGAGCCGGTGATCCTGCTGCGCACCCTGCAGCGCGAACTGCTGCTATTGCTGACGCTGCAGCGCCGCATGGCTTCCGCGCCGCTGCGCTCGCTGTTCGATCAGCACAAGGTCTGGCAGAACCGCCGCCCGCTGGTGACCCAGGCGTTGCAACGCCTGTCCGGCCCCCAGCTGCAGCAGGCGGTACAGCTGCTGACGCAAATCGAGCTGACCCTCAAGCAGGACTATGGCCAGTCGGTCTGGCCGGAACTGGAAACCCTGTCGATGCTGCTGTGCGGCAAACCCCTGGCCACGAGTTTTAGCGATGCCCACTAACCCGGAACACCCCACCGTTTTGCACGCGCTGTTCGGCGGCACCTTTGATCCGATCCACTATGGCCACCTGCGGCCGGTGGAGGCTCTGGCCGCCGAAGTGGGCCTGAATCGCGTCACGCTGCTGCCTAACCATGTGCCGCCGCACCGCCCGCAGCCGGAGGCCAATGCGCAGCAGCGCCTGAAGATGGTCGAGCTGGCGATCGCCGGCAACCCGCTGTTTGCGGTCGACGATCGCGAACTGCACCGCACCACGCCCTCCTACACCATCGAGACGTTGGAAACGATTCGTAAAGAGCGTGGCGCCGCCCAGCCGCTGGCGTTTATTATTGGCCAGGACTCGCTGCTGACGCTGCATAAGTGGCACCGCTGGCAGGCGCTGTTGGACGTCTGCCACCTGCTGGTGCTGGCGCGCCCGGGCTATAACGATCGCATGGACACGCCGGAACTGCAGCAGTGGCTGGAACGCCATCGCACCGCCGACCCGGCGCTGCTCAGCCGTCGCCCGCACGGCCATATCTATCTGGCCGATACGCCGGAGCTGGAAATTTCCGCCACCGAGATCCGCCAGCGCCGCCATCAGGGCCTCAACTGCGACGACCTGCTGCCGCGCCCGGTGCAGCGCTATATCGAGTTGCAGGGTTTATATCGCTAGTGAAAGGTGCGTGATATACTGCGCCGCTATTTTTCAGGTATCCGCTGAAAACCCCGGAAACCTTAGCTGGCCGGGCAGTCACCAGTTAGCTGGCTTTCAGCGGCAGCCTGCCGAAACCATTATCCGGTTACGCCGCGGCGCGCGCATTTTGCCCGCCGCAGCCGACTGAACAGAACACACCCGAGGGGGAACCTTTGCAAGGTAAAGCGCTCCAAGATTTCGTCATCGATAAAATCGATGATCTGAAAGGCCAAGACATTGTCGCTCTGGACGTCCAGGGCAAATCCAGCATCACCGATTGCATGATCATCTGCACCGGCACCTCAACGCGCCACGTGATGTCGATCGCCAGCCACGTGGTGCAGGAATCCCGCGCCGCGGGCATGGAGCTGTACGGCATGAAAGGCCAGGAAGCCTCCGACTGGATCGTGGTCGATCTGGGCGAAGTGATCGTGCACGTGATGCAGGAAGAAAGCCGTCGCCTGTACGAGCTGGAAAAACTCTGGAGCTAAGCGGTGAAACTGCAATTGGTAGCGGTCGGCACCAAAATGCCAGACTGGGTGCAAACCGGCTTTATGGATTACCTGCACCGCTTTCCCAAAGACATGCCGTTTGAGTTGACCGAGATCCCGGCCGGCAAACGCGGCAAAAACGCCGACATCAAGCGCATTCTGGACAAGGAAGGCGAACAGATGCTGGCGGCGGTGGGCAAAGGCAACCGCATCGTTACGCTGGATATCCCAGGCACGCCGTGGGAAACGCCGCAGCTGGCACAGCAGCTTGAGCGCTGGAAGCAGGATGGCCGCAATGTCAGCTTGCTGATCGGCGGCCCGGAAGGGCTGGCGCCCGCCTGCAAAGCCGCTGCCGAGCAGAGCTGGTCGCTTTCTCCGTTGACGCTGCCGCATCCTTTGGTGCGCGTCCTGGTGGCCGAAAGCCTCTACCGCGCCTGGAGTATTACAACAAATCATCCTTACCACCGGGAATAGCCGGTGGTGACCGTGACAGAGTGAAATAAAGCAGCGGGATGAAAATAGAACGTAACCCTTTTCGCGACTATACGGCTGAATCCGCCCTGTTTGTACGCCGCGCCCTGGTGGCGTTCCTGGTCATCCTGGTGCTGTCCGGCATCCTGATCGCCAACCTGTATAATCTGCAAGTGGTCCGCGTCGAGGATTACCGCACCCGCTCCAACGAAAACCGCATCAAACTGGTGCCCATCGCGCCCAGCCGCGGCATTATCTACGATCGCAACGGCACCCCGCTGGCGCTCAACCGCACCATTTATCAGCTGGAGCTGATGCCGGAGAAGGTCGACGATCTCAAGGCCACGCTGCAGGCGCTGCGCACTGTGGTCGATCTGACTGACGACGACATCGCCAATTTCGAAAAAGAGCGCAAGCGCTCGCGCCGTTTCGTCTCCATTCCGGTGAAAACCGCGCTGACCGAGGTGCAGGTCGCCCGCTTTGCGGTCAATCAGTTCCGCTTCCCCGGCGTGGAAGTGAAAGGCTACCAGCGCCGCTACTATCCTTACGGATCCGCCCTCACCCACGTCACCGGCTATGTGTCGAAGATCAACGACCGCGACGTTGAACGTCTGGACAAAGACGGCAAGCTGGCCAACTACGCCGCCACCCACGATATCGGCAAGCTGGGCATCGAACGCTATTACGAAGACACGCTGCACGGTAAAACCGGTTACGAAGAGGTTGAAGTCAACAACCGCGGCCGGGTGATCCGCCAATTGCACGAGCAGCCGCCTTCCGCCGGCCAGGACGTCTACCTGACGCTCGATCTTGATCTGCAGCGCTATATCGAACAGCTGCTGGTTGGCAGCCGCGCCGCGGTAGTGGTGAGCGATCCGCGCACCGGCGCCATCCTGGCGATGGTGTCCAATCCGAGCTACGATCCGAACCTGTTCGTGGACGGCATTTCCAGCAAGGACTATCAGGGTCTGCTGAACGATCCGAATCGCCCGCTGATCAACCGCGCCACGCAGGGGGTTTATCCGCCCGCGTCGACGGTGAAACCTTATATCGCCGTGTCGGCACTCAGCGCCGGGGTGATCACCAAGAACACCGTAGTGTTCGATCCCGGCTGGTGGCAACTGCCCGGCTCGGAAAAACGCTTTCGCGACTGGAAAAAATGGGGGCACGGCCGCCTGAACGTCACCAAAGCGCTGGAAGAATCCGCGGATACCTACTTCTATCAGGTCGCCTATGATATGGGGATCGATCGGCTGTCGAGCTGGCTGACCAAATTCGGTTACGGCCAGTACACCGGCATCGATCTGGCCGAAGAGCGCTCCGGCCTGATGCCGACGCGCGAATGGAAGCTGAAACGCTATAAAAAACCGTGGTATCAGGGCGACACCATTCCGGTGGGCATCGGCCAGGGTTACTGGACCGCCACGCCGATCCAGATGGCCAAGGCGCTGAACACCCTGATCAACGACGGTACCGTCAAAACGCCGCACCTGCTGCAGAGCACCCGCGTCAACGGCGCGCTGGTGCCGTTCAAACAGGAAGAAAGCACGCAGATCGGCGATATTCACTCCGGCTTCTGGGAAATCGCCAAAGACGGCATGTACGGTGTGGCCAACCGTCCGAACGGGACGGCGCGCAAGTACTTTGCGGACGCATCTTATAAAGCCGCGGCGAAATCGGGCACCGCACAGGTCTTCGGTTACGAAACCTACAACGCCCATAAACTGGCGGAGCACCTGCGCGATCACAAGCTGATGACCGCCTTTGCGCCGTTCAACAACCCGACGGTGTCGGTCGCCATCATTCTGGAAAACGGCGGCTCCGGTCCGGCGGTGGGCACCATCACCCGCCAGATCCTCGACCATATTCTGCTGGGCGACAACAATACGCAATTGCCAAGCGAGGCCCCGCTGCCGCCTGGCGTAGAAGGTGACTAAGGTAGAACATGACTGAAAGCCAACAAAAAGGCTCGATCTGGACCAAAATCCACATCGATCCGACGTTCCTGCTGCTGATCCTGGCCCTGCTGGTCTACAGCGCCTTCGTGATGTGGAGCGCCAGCGGCCAGGACATCGGCATGATGGAGCGCAAGATCGGGCAGATCGTCATGGGGCTGATCGTGATGGCCGTTATGGCGCAGATCCCGCCGCGCGTATACGAAAGCTGGGCGCCCTATCTGTATATTTTCTGCGTGATTTTGCTGATCCTGGTGGACGCCTTCGGGCAGATCAGTAAAGGCGCGCAGCGCTGGCTGGATCTCGGCGTGGTGCGCTTCCAGCCATCGGAAATCGCCAAGATCGCCGTGCCGCTGATGGTGGCGCGCTTTATGAACCGCGATGTCTGCCCGCCTTCGCTGAAAAACACCGCCATCGCGCTGGTGCTGATCTTCCTGCCGACGCTGCTGGTGGCCGCGCAGCCGGATCTGGGCACCTCTATCCTGATCGCCGCTTCCGGCCTGTTCGTACTGTTCCTGTCCGGCATGAGCTGGAAGCTGATCGCCGTCGCCGCCGTCGCGCTGGCGGCCTTCATCCCGGTGCTGTGGTTCTTCCTGATGCACGGCTATCAGCGCGACCGCGTGATGATGCTGCTCGATCCGGAGAGCGACCCGCTCGGCGCCGGTTATCATATCATTCAATCCAAGATCGCCATCGGCTCCGGCGGCCTGTCCGGCAAGGGCTGGCTGCACGGCACCCAGTCGCAGCTGGAGTTCCTGCCGGAGCGCCATACCGACTTTATCTTCGCCGTGTTGGCCGAAGAGCTGGGGCTGATCGGGGTGTTGGTGCTGCTGGCGCTCTACCTGCTGGTGATCATCCGCGGGCTGATGATCGCCGCCAAGGCGCAAACCACCTTCGGCCGCGTGATGGTCGGCGGCTTGATGCTGATTTTGTTCGTTTATGTCTTTGTTAACATCGGTATGGTCAGTGGCATTTTGCCGGTAGTTGGCGTACCTTTGCCTCTGGTCAGTTACGGGGGTTCGGCGCTGATAGTGTTGATGGCCGGTTTCGGCATCATCATGTCGATCCACACGCATCGGAAAATGCTGTCTAAAAGTTTATAAGAGGTGAGTAATGCGTAAGGAATGGCTTTGGATCGGCGTCGCGGCGGTGTTGCTCTCCGCCTGTACCGCCCCGACCACGGAACAGCAAGCCCCTCCGCAGCCGTACAACGGCCCGGTGGTGGAAATCGGCGGCGTCGAGCCTCAATATGAACCCTATAACCCTAATAACATGCAGGATTATAAGGTTAATGGCGATACTTACCGCATCGTAAAAGATCCGCAGAACTTCTCGCAGACCGGCCTGGCGGCCTGGTATGGCGAAGAGGCCAACGGCAACACCACCGCGCTGGGCGAGCAGTTCGATCCTAATGGCCTGACTGCGGCCCACCCAACGCTGCCGATCCCAAGCTACGTGCGCGTCACCAACCTGGCCAACGGCCGTCAGTTGGTGGTGCGCGTCAACGATCGCGGGCCTTACACCAAGGGCCGTATCATCGATCTGTCGAAAGCCGCCGCCGATCGTCTCAACCTGTCCAACAACACCAAGGTCAAAGTCGATTTCATCAACGTGGCGCCGGACGGCGCGCTGAGCGGCCCTGGCACCATCGGCACCATCGTGGCGAAACAGAGCTACGCATTGCCGGCGCGCCCGGATCTTGGCTCCAGCGGCATGGGCACCCCGATCCAACAGGACGTGCCGGTCGCCAGCGGCGCGGCGGTGCGCCCTATTGATAACAGCACCCTGCGCACCGATGACGACGCGCCTGCGAACGCCGGCAACGCAGCCAACGGCCGCAGTGGTTTCCTCGGCGCGCCAAGCGCATTACCGGCCGGCGTGCTGGAAAGTGCCGAGCCTGAAGCCGCCGCAGTAGCCGCACCGGTCGCGGCCGGCGCTGCCGCTGCCGGCATGGCTGCCGCTTCCTCCTCCGGCGGCTACGTGGTGCAGGTCGGTGCGTTGAGCAGCGCCGAGCGCGCCCAGAGCTGGCAGCAAAGCCTGAGCCAACAGTTTGGCGTGCCGGGCAAAGTGGCGGCCAGCGGCAACGTTTACCGCGTCCAGCTCGGCCCGTTCAGCAGCCGTCAGCAGGCGGCCCAACTGCAACAACGCCTGGCCAGCGAAGCGCAACAACAGTCTTTCGTTACTGCTGCACCCTGAGCGTTAAACCCGGCGGGCATTCACGGCTGTTAAGCGGTTATTTAGCTGAAACATTTTCTTGCAGCTAAAAGGGCACTAACCGCAATTAGTCAGATGAATGGATAATGCCTGCCGGGATCGCATCTGCTATAGTGTGGCTCGTTTTTTAACTTTACTTTCACGGATGTTGTAGTCCCGATCATGAAACAAGTAACTTCTTTTCGCTTAATCAAAAGCATCGCACTCGGCACCGTTATCGCAATGAGCGCAGCCTCCGTTGCACATGCCGATGACGTTAACATCAAAACCATGATCCCAGGTGTCCCGCAGATCGATGCGGAAGCGTACATCCTGATTGATTACAACTCCGGCAAGGTGCTGGCCGAGATGAACGCCGATGCGCGTCGCGATCCGGCCAGCCTGACCAAAATGATGACCAGCTACGTCATCGGCCAGGCGCTGAAAGCGGGTAAAATCGGCCAGGACGATCTGGTGACCGTCGGCCAGGACGCCTGGGCGACCGGCAACCCGGTGTTCAAAGGTTCCTCGCTGATGTTCCTGAAGCCGGGCGATCGCGTGCCGGTCTCCAAACTGACCCGCGGCATCAACCTGCAGTCCGGTAACGACGCCTGCGTGGCGATGGCCGACTACGTCGCCGGCAGCCAGGACGCGTTCGTCAACCTGATGAACACCTACGTCAGCAAGCTGGGCCTGCAGAACACTCACTTCCAGACGGTACACGGCCTGGATGCCCAGGGCCAGTACAGCTCGGCGCGCGACATGGCGCTGATCGGCCAGGCGCTGATCCGCGACGTGCCGGAAGAGTACGCGATTTACAAAGAAAAAGAGTTCACTTTCAACAATATCCGCCAGATGAATCGCAACGGTCTGCTGTGGGATAACAGTCTGAACGTCGACGGCATCAAAACCGGCCACACCGACGCGGCGGGTTACAACCTGGTGGCTTCGGCGACCGAAGGCCAGATGCGTCTGATCTCCGCCGTGATGGGCGGCCGCACCTACAAAGGCCGCGAAGCCGAGAGCAAGAAGCTGCTGACCTGGGGCTTCCGCTTCTTCGAAACCGTGGCGCCGCTGAAAGTCGGTAAAGAGTTCGCCTCCGAGCCGGTCTGGTTCGGCGATGCCGATCGCGTTGAGCTGGGCGTGGATAAAGACGTCTACCTGACCATCCCGCGCGGCCGCATGAAAGATCTGAAGGCCAGCTATGTGCTGAACACGCCGGAAATTCACGCGCCGCTGGCGAAAAACCAGGTGGTGGGCAGCATCAACTTCCAGCTGGACGGCAAAACCATCGACCAGCGTCCGCTGGTGGTGATGAACGAAGTGAAAGAAGGTGGTTTCTTCAGCCGCATCGTGGACTACATCAAACTGATGTTCCACCACTGGTTCGGTTAACGGTTGAAACGGGCGAAATTGCCCCCATATACTGAATAACATTAACTCCCGCCCCGGCGGGAGTTATAATTTATAGATTAGCTAGCACTCTGGAGCGCACACACATGCAAAAAACTAAACTGAACGAACTGCTCGAATTCCCTTGCTCGTTTACCTACAAGGTGATGGGCCTGGCGCAGCCTGAGCTGGTTGACCAGGTAGTTGAAGTGGTGCAGCGCCATGCGCCGGGCGATTACAACCCGCAGGTTAAGCCAAGCAGTAAAGGCAACTACCACTCGGTCTCCATCACCATCAACGCCACTCATATCGAGCAGGTCGAAACCCTGTACGAGGAGTTGGGCAACATTGAAATTGTTCGCATGGTGCTGTAATTCCAGCATAAAACCCTGCTTATCAACCCGGGATGGCGCAGCGTCTTCCCGGGTTGCGCATTTTTGGTCAGCGAAAGGCTGGCCGCAAGCCGGAGCGCCCGGTATAATGGCTTTACCACTTCTGTAACCTGACGATGACTCTTTTGCAACCAGACAAGATCATTTTGCGTCAGCTGGGGTTGCAGCCCTACGCGCCTGTATCCCAAGCCATGCATAACTTCACCGACAGTCGTACCGAGACTACGCCGGACGAGCTGTGGCTGGTGCAGCATCACCCGGTATTCACCCAGGGTCAGGCCGGCAAAGCCGAACACGTGCTGATGCCCGGCGATATCCCGGTTGTCCAGAGCGATCGCGGCGGCCAGGTGACCTACCACGGGCCGGGCCAGCAGGTGATGTACGTGATGGTCGATCTGAAACGCAATAAGGTCGGCGTACGCCAATTGGTCACGGCGATAGAAGATACGGTTATCAACACCCTCGCCCACTTCCGCCTCGCATCGCGCGCCCGTCCGGATGCGCCCGGCGTGTACGTGGGGGAGCAGAAAATCTGTTCGTTGGGTTTGCGGATCCGCAAAGGCAGCTCATTCCACGGCCTGGCCCTGAATGTGGCGATGGATCTCAGCCCCTTCCAACGCATCAACCCTTGCGGTTACGCCGGCATGCAGATGACGCAGGTCAGCGCGCTGGCGCCCGGCGTTGGCATTGAAGACATACACCCAATCCTGGTACAGGAATTTGTTCATTTACTCGGCTACCAGACGGTCGAGCTTCGTAACTGGAACCTGCACGATTATGAGTAAACCAATTCAGATGGAACGCGGCGTCAAATACCGCGATGCTGACAAAATGGCGCTGATCCCGGTCAAAACGGTGGTCACCGAACGGCAGGAGCTGTTGCGTAAACCCGAGTGGATGAAGATCAAACTGCCTGCCGACTCTACGCGCATTCAGGGCATCAAAGCCGCCATGCGTAAAAACGGCCTGCACTCCGTCTGTGAGGAAGCCTCGTGCCCTAACCTGTCCGAGTGTTTCAACCACGGTACCGCCACCTTTATGATCCTCGGCGCCATCTGCACCCGTCGCTGCCCGTTCTGCGACGTGGCCCACGGCCGCCCGATCGCGCCGGACGCCAACGAGCCGGAAAAGCTGGCGCAAACCATCGCCGACATGGCGCTGCGTTATGTAGTGATCACCTCGGTTGACCGCGACGATCTGCGCGACGGCGGCGCTCAGCACTTTGCCGACTGCATCTCGGCCATCCGCGCCAAGAGCCCGAACATCAAAATTGAAACGCTGGTGCCGGACTTCCGCGGCCGTATGGATCGCGCGCTGGAGATCCTCACCGCCACGCCGCCGGACGTGTTCAACCACAACCTGGAAAACGTGCCGCGCGTCTACCGCCAGGTACGCCCGGGCGCCAACTACGAGTGGTCGTTGAAGCTGCTGGAGCGCTTTAAAGAAGCGCACCCGGATATCCCGACCAAATCCGGCCTGATGGTTGGCCTGGGCGAAACCAACGCGGAAATCATTGAAGTGATGCGCGATCTGCGTCGCCACGGCGTGACCATGCTGACGCTGGGCCAATACCTGCAGCCGAGCCGTCACCACCTGCCGGTGCAGCGCTACGTCAGCCCAGCCGAGTTTGACGAGATGAAAGAAGAAGCGATGGCGATGGGCTTCACCCATGCCGCCTGTGGCCCGTTCGTGCGTTCGTCTTACCACGCCGATCTGCAGGCCAAAGGGATGGAAGTGAAATAACGCGTAATAGTTTGTTACGCTAAAGACGGCGAAAACGCCAAAAAACGGATGTCCGCAAGGCATCCGTTTTTTATTGTGCGCCATCAGACGAGATTAAACGTCTTTCTTCTCGACGCTCTGCTGCGCGGACTGGCTTTCGGCGGCATTGTTGCCGGCGGCCGGCGGCGTACTGTCGTCGCCTACGGCTTTTTTAAAGCCTTTCAGCGCCGCGCCAAGATCGGCGCCGAGCGTGCGCAGTTTGCTGGTGCCGAACAGTAAAATCACCAACACCGCAATCACCAGAAGTTTGGTAATGCTGATACCTTCCATACTCACCTTCTTATCATAAAACGCTGCGTGAACAGCGAGAAAAACTGACCTTGCCTGCGAATATTTAGCGACTTTCCTTCGGCTTGCACAACCGCAACATGTAACAGAGTGAGATCGGTCGCAGGAATGCCACGCGCCCCCGCGGCGTGAATCCCAGACTATTCTTAGTTTATCACCCGCATGCTACTCTGCCGTGATGCCTATCAGGGAGATGCCGGATGTATATTGCTCCACCCATTTTCGATGCCCGAAAATCCGGCCTCAGCTTCGCCAAACGCACCTATCTGCCCCGCGTCGCCGGTCTGGGGCTCGGCTTTATCTGCGTTTGCGCCGCGCTCTACCCCTTGGCTCCGCCCACGGCGGTCTGGCTATTGCTGGCCTTTCACGGCTTTCTCTGGCCGCATCTCGCCTATCGCCTGGCCTGCCGCGCCAAAGATCCGTTCAAAGCCGAGATCCGCAACCTCTTGATCGACTCCGCCTTCGGCGGCTTCTGGGCGGCGATGATGGCGTTCAACGCGCTGCCCGCCATCGTCATCCTGTCGATGATGAGCATGAATAACATCGCTTCAGCCGGCAAAACGCTGTTTGTGAAAGGATTGGTCATTCAACTGGCCACGGCGATGCTCACCGCCGCGCTGCTCGGCTTCCCGTTTCACCCGCACAGCACGGCGCTGCAAATCTATCTGTGCCTGCCGATGATCTACCTTTATCCGACGCTGCTTGGTCTGGTGACCTACCGCACCGCCAAACGGTTGGCGGAAAAGAAACAGGAGCTGCAGCGCATCAGCACCCGCGATGGGCTGACCGGCTTATATAACCGCCGCCACTGGGAGCACCTGCTGCATCGCCAGTTCGACAGCTGCCGCCGCTACCAGGACAACGCCACGCTGATCCTGATGGATATCGATCGCTTCAAAACCATCAACGACACCTTCGGTCATCCGCTGGGAGATGAAGCCCTGGCGGCGTTGGCGGAAGAGCTGCTGATCGGCATGCGCAACGTGGATATCGTCGGGCGCTACGGCGGCGACGAGTTTGGCGCAGTGCTGCCGAACACCAGTGCTGAACAGGCGGAAATCGTTCTGCGCCGCATCCAGCAGCGGCTGGACGCGGTCAGCTTCAAGGAGGCGCCGCAGCTGCGGCTGCAGATCAGCGCCGGCATCGCTAACTTCCACCCCGCGCTGGGCGGTTATCTGGACTGGCTGAAAGCGGCCGACGGCGCGCTCTATCGGGCGAAGCAGAATGGCCGCAACCGGCTGGAAACGGCGGCGCCGCCAGGGGAGTAACTTACTGACTTAATAACTTGGCAAAATACTTCGGCGCTTCGACAAAGCCTTCACGCCGGTAAAACGCATGCGCCCGCTCGCGGCGGCTGTGGCAATGGACTTCCAGCCGATCGCAGCCGCGACGGTGCGCCAGCCCCTCGCCTGCCGCCAGCAACCGCCGCCCTACGCCAGCGCCGCGCGCCCGATCGTCGACGCAAAAATAGCTGATGCGGCCAATGTCGCCGGCCAACGCCAACTGTGGCAGAAAATGCAACGACAACACGCCCAGCACTTGTTCGCCCTGCTCCGCCACCAGCAACGCCTCGTCCGGGTGCGCCAGAAGTTGGTGCATCCGCTGTGTCAGAAACGCCTCGGTGCCGGGATAACCCAGCGCCGTCATTAATTCAGCGATAGCGTGCCGGTCGCTCAGACGCGCCGTTCTGATTTCCATCCGTTTTACCTCGCAAAGTGTCGATACTACAAAATAGGCGGCATTAGGTGTAACATCCACCGGGTGCGGCGAAAAAGGCCGTGCGGCACGCTGGAGATGACATTCCTCCCTAACCGCCTTCACAGGCTGATGATGTCTACGTAACCTCTCGGAGAGAGGCGCGTAGCGTTACGCCTGTCCCTTTCCGAGCCTCGTGAATTTCTCTGATTGAAAGGTAGTTGCCCCATGTTGAGCTCTTTACTGGCCGTATTTATCGGCGGCGGCGTCGGCAGCGTTTTGCGCTGGGCGGTAAGTATGAAAATGAATCCGCTGAACGCCCACATTCCGCTCGGTACGCTGATGGTCAATCTGATCGGCGGTTTTATCATCGGCCTGGCGATGGCGATTTTCACCCGCATGACGCATCTGGATCCCACCTGGAAATTACTGATCACCACCGGATTCTGCGGCGGCCTGACCACCTTCTCCACCTTTTCGCTGGAGGTGGTATACCTGATGCAGGATGGCCGCTTCGGCTGGGCGCTGGTCAACATGCTGCTCAACCTGGCCGGCTCGCTGGCGATGACGCTGCTGGCCTTTATGCTGGTGATGTGGGTCAACGGGCGATAAGGCCTTAATGTTTCCTTAATCTTGCATGCGCATAATCTCATCCAGTACCCCTGACTGGATGAGAAATCGCTATGTTTAGCCTGCCGAAAACCGCCGCCGAAGCGATCGCCGTTGCGCTGTGCGTGCTGATCGTCGCCGCCTTTATCAAATCCTACCTGTTCGCTTAAACGCCTTTTATCGCAGCACGCGTTCATCTTGCGTCTTTCCGGTCGGTTACACTACAATTGAGAATGAACGTTCACACCCAAAAATGTGAACCCGGCTCACGCGTAGCAAAGGATCGGGCAGATGCTCCCCCCCAACGACAGTAAACAGGCCAAAGTGCAGGCTCGCCGCGATCAGATCGTCGAAGCGGCGAAAACCAGCTTTCGCCGCCACGGCTTCCACGCCGCCAGCATGGCGGAGATCGCCCAGGGCTCGCAGCTTAGCGTCGGGCAAATCTATCGCTATTTCGCCAATAAAGACGCGATCATCGAAGAGATCGTCAACCGCATCATCACCAACAAGATGCAGCGGCTGGAAAACCTTGGCGATCACATCAACCTGATCGCCGGCACGTTGGCGGCGCGCACGCTGTTTCAGCAGCCGGGCGAGAGCGAAACCGATCACATGCTGATGCTGGAAGTGACCGCCGAGGCCACGCGCAACCCGGTGGTGGCCAAAATGCTCAGCGATGCGGAAGCGCGGCTGTTTCGCCACGTGTGCCACAATCTGCAGCGGCTGTACCCCCATTTCAGCGAGGAAGAGATCGCCGCCCGGGTGGAGTTTATCGCCGTCATGAGCGAAGGCACCGGTTACCGGATCCTTACCACGCAAAAAGCCGATGCGTCCCTGCTGCGCGATCTGTATCAGCAGGCCATTTCTCACCTGTTCAGGAAATCTTAATCTCCCATGACCAAACACTTAGCCAGACAACGTCTGGTGTACGCCGTCGTGCTTGGCCTGTTGGCCGCGCTGGGGCCGCTGTGCACCGATCTCTATCTGCCCGCCCTGCCGGAAATGGCGGGCGAGCTGAATACCTCCACCGCCGCCGCGCAGCTCAGCCTGACCGCCGGGCTGCTCGGCCTGGGCGTCGGCCAGCTGATTTTCGGCCCCTACAGCGACAAGCTGGGCCGTATGCGTCCGCTGCTGCTGTCGCTGATCCTGCTGCTGGGCGCTTCGCTGTGGTGCGCGTTGGCGCCCACCATCGACCAGTTGCTGATCGCTCGCCTGCTCCAGGGCATCGCCGGCGCCGGTGGCGCGGTGATTTCCCGCGCCATTGCCCGCGATCTGTACGCCGGCCATGAGCTGACCCGTTTCTTCGCCTTGCTGATGCTGGTTAACGGCCTGGCGCCGATCGTCGCGCCGGTGCTGGGCGGCGTGATGCTGCAGGTGATGAACTGGCGCGGCATCTTCGGCGTACTGGCGGCCATCGCGGTGCTGCTGTTCAGCCTGTCGGCGCTGAAGCTGCGCGAATCCCTGCCGGTCGAGCGCCGCAGCCAGGGCGGCATTCTGGCGATGCTGATGTCGCTCGGCGGGTTGCTGACCCAGCGCTATTTTATGGGGCTGTGCCTGACGCAGGGCTTCGTAATGGCCGGCATGTTCGCCTATATCGGCGCTTCGCCTTTCGTCTTGCAGCAGATCTACGGCCTCAGCCCGCAGATGTTCAGCCTGTGCTTCGCCATTAACGGCGTCGGGCTGATCATTGCGGCGCAGCTGGCCAGCCGTCTCAGTTCACGTTGGGGGGAACGCCGGGTGTTGAGGGGCGGGTTAACGCTGGCGGCCGTCGCATCGCTGCTGCTGTTGTTGGCCGCCGCGCTGCATGCGCCGTTGGTCGTGTTGCTGGTGCCGCTGTTCTTCTCGGTGGCGGTGATCGGCATCGTCGGCCCGACCGCCTCGTCGCTGGCGATGCAAAGCCAGGGGGACAAAGCCGGCAGCGCGTCGGCCTTGATCGGCGTGTGCATGTTCGCGCTCGGCGCCTGCGCCGTGCCGCTCACCGGGCTGGGCGGCACCTCAGGCCTGTCGATGGCGCTGACCATCGTCGGCTGTTACGCCATCGCCATCCTGCTGTTTAGCCTGTTGGCCCGCCGCAGCGAAGCATAACGCGCCCAATAAAAAACCCGCTCAATGAGCGGGTTTTAAGAAATTCAGCTACGCAGCTTAGATAGCAGTAACGTTAGCGGCAGATGGGCCTTTGGCACCGTTCGTGATTTCAAATTCTACACGCTGGCCTTCAGCAAGCGTTTTGAAACCGTTGCTAACGATGGCAGAGAAGTGAACGAAAACGTCCTTGCTACCATCTTCCGGAGTAATGAAACCGAAGCCCTTGGATTCATTAAACCACTTAACGCTACCTTTAATCTTAGACATCAAACTTACCTTTAACGTGAATGAAAGACACAAAACCTGTGTCGATTACAGTACAGCAAGCAGGCAGGATTTTGTCCACCACCGCGATCACAGAAATCCGATAAAGAGTGAAAAAATCCGTGTTGCCCGGTGTAAATGCATTGCACCGGTTGCGATACGTTACCGTTCCAGGCCAATCCTCTCCCTGCGCCGGCAAACAACGCGCGAACGCCTAAACCTGCCCCTTCCCCCGATCGTTGACGCGCCGTGCAGACACAATCGCTATGAAATATAACCAGATGGTCTTTTTGCTTCGGCGGCCCCTGCACTAGGGTTAGGGTTTATTTCCCACTGTGAGCCAAGCCTATGACCAGCCAGTTGGCAGACAAGATCATCGCCTATCGGCGTGAACTGCACCAAAACCCGGAGCTTTCCAATCACGAATTCGCCACCACCGCCCGCCTGACCCGCTGGCTGCAAGAGGCGGGCATTCGTATTCTGCCGTTGGCGCTGAAAACCGGCGTCGTGGCGGAGATCGGCAGCGGCAAGGGGCCGATCATCGCCCTGCGCGGCGACATCGACGCCCTGCCAATCGACGAAATCGCCGACGTGCCCTTCAGCTCGCAAAACAGCGGCGTGATGCACGCCTGCGGCCACGACTTTCACACCTCGGTGATGCTCGGCGCCGCGCACCTGCTCAAAGCGCGTGAGGCCGAGCTGCCCGGCACGGTGCGCATCTTCTTCCAGCCGGCGGAAGAGACCTTCAACGGCGCCCGGCACCTGATCGACGCCGGCGCGCTGGATAACGTCGCGGCGGTATTTGGTCTGCATAACGCGCCGGAGCTGCCCACCGGCACCTTCGCCACCCGCGCCGGACCGTTCTACGCCAACGTCGATCGCTTCCAGATCCGCATCACCGGCAAAGGCGCCCACGCCGCCAAACCGGAACAGGGCGTCGATACCATCGTCACCGCCAGCCAGATCGTCGGCGCGCTGCAGACGCTGCCCAGCCGCAGCTTCAGCTCGCTGGAATCGCTGGTGGTGAGCGTAACGCGCATCGAAGGCGGCAATACCTGGAACGTGCTGCCGCAAACCGTCGAGCTGGAAGGCACGGTGCGCACCCACAGCGACGCGGTGCGCCGCCAGGTGCCGGATAAAATTCGCCAGGTGATCGACGGCGTCGCCGCCGCGCTCGGCGCGCAGGCCGAACTCCACTGGCAGCCGGGGCCGCCGGCGGTGATCAACGACGCCCATTGGGCGGCGTTCAGCAAAACCGTCGCCGCCGAAGCCGGCTACCGGGTCGAAGAGGCGGAGCTGCAGATGGGCGGCGAAGATTTCGCGCTGTATCTGCATCACGTGCCGGGCGCGTTCGTCAGCATCGGCTCCGCCAGCGAATTCGGACTGCATCATCCGCGTTTCAATCCCGATGAGCGCGCCCTCTTCCCTGCCGCCCACTATTTTTCGCTGCTGGCGGAGCGCACGCTGCAACAATTAACCACCGCAGCGAAAAAAGCCCTCAGCAACGCCTGAATAACGTGAAATAGTATTTCTCCGACGCCGCTGATGCCGCGTCGGGGATTATTATTTTCGCTCGCCGTGATATTTGCAGTTTTCAACATTTGAATATGCTGTTTTGTTGTTTTACATCCCGTTGCCGCTCATCAATAGTGGACGCATCAGACACCGCGCGCCTTTGCGGCGCATGACAGGATAATCACGATGAGCGACAACGCGAATAATCAACGGCAATTACGGCTGGGCGCCATTCTGCACGGCGCATCGGGAAATATGTCCGCCTGGCGCCACCCGGACGCCACCGCCGACGCCAGCATCAACCTCGAATTTAATATCGCCTCGGCGAAAAAAGCCGAACAGGGGAAATTCGATTTCGTCTTCGTCGCCGATGGCTTATATATCAACGAAAAGTCCATTCCGCATTTTCTTAACCGTTTCGAGCCGTTGACCTTATTGGCCGCACTGTCCGCCGCCACCGACAAAATTGGCCTGGTGGGCACGCTCTCCACCTCCTACAGCGATCCGTTCACCGTCGCCCGCCAGTTCGCCAGCCTCGATCACCTGAGCGGCGGGCGCGCGGGCTGGAACGTGGTGACATCGCCGCTGGAAGGTTCGGCAAAAAACTTCTCGCGCGCCGAACACCCGGAGCACAGCCTGCGTTACCGCATCGCCGGCGAGTTTCTCGACGTCACCAAAGGACTGTGGGACTCCTGGGAAGACGATGCCTTCGTGCGCAATAAGGCCAGCGGCGAATTTTTCCGCGCCGGGAAACTGCACACCCTCAATCACCAGGGGGAGTTCTTCTCGGTGCAGGGGCCGTTGAACATCGGCCGCACGCCGCAGGGCCGCCCGATCCTGTTCCAGGCCGGCGCCTCCGAAGACGGCAAACGGCTGGCGGCCAAGCACGCCGATGCGATCTTCACCCATCACGACACGCTGGAGCAGGCGCAGGATTTCTACCAGGACGTGAAGCGGCAACTGGTGGAACAGGGGCGCGAGCCGGACGATCTGCGCATCTTCCAGGGCGTCAGCGTGATCGTCGGCGACGACGACGCGGACGTCGAGCGTCAGTACCAGGAGACCGCCCGCCTGGTCAGCATCGAGAACGCCCTCAACTACCTTGGCCGCTACTTCGAACATTACGACTTTTCCCGCCATCCGTTGGACGCCCCCTTCCCGGACATCGGCGATCTGGGGCAAAACAGCTTCCGCAGCACCACCGACGCCATCAAGCGCAACGCCCGCGAGCGGAACCTCACGCTGCGCCAGGTGGCGCTGGAAGCCGCCTCGCCACGCCCGGTGTTCAGCGGCACGCCGGAAGCGGTGGCGGACGGCCTGCAACGCTGGTTCGACGGCGAAGCCGCCGACGGCTTCATCATCAGCGGCGGTACGCCCAACGCCTTCGGGCACTTCGTCGATCGGGTGGTGCCCATCCTGCAACAACGTGGCCTGTTCCGCCGGGCGTACCACGGCGATACGCTGCGCGAACACCTGGGCCTCATGCGCCCGTTGAACAGATTCACCCAATAATAAGATCGTTTTCAGGGATACCCGCTATGCAGAAAACCGTTACCGCCGCTCTCGTGGCGGCCTTGCTGAGCCTGACCGGCGCCGCGCAGGCGGGCACCGGCATCGATTTACAGGCCAATGAAACCCCGATCCACGCGCCGAAAAACCCGCAGGCGATCGCCAAACTGCCGGCCGATTTCCACTTCGTGAAGCCGGGCCAATTCACCGTTGCAATCGCCGCGCTCAACACGCCGCCGCTGGCGCTGTTCGCTGCCGACAACCGGCGGCTTATCGGCAGCGAAGTGGATATCGCGCAGCTGGTGGCCGACAGCCTGGGCCTGGAGCTGAACGTAGTGCAAACGTCGTGGGAAGACTGGCCGCTGGGGGTGGTTTCCGGCAAGTATGACGCGGCCATCACCAACGTCACCGTGACCAAAGAGCGCAAAACCCGCTTCGACTTCGCCACCTACCGCATCGACTCGCTCGGCTTTTACGTCAAAACCGGCGGCAAGATCGCAACGATCAAACAGCCTGCCGATATCGCCGGATTAAAGATCATCGTCGGCTCCGGCACCAACCAGGAAGCCATCTTGCTGGCGTGGGACAAACAGAACCGGCAACAGGGGCTCAAACCCTTCCAGCCGATCTACGTGACCGACGATGCGGCCGCCACGCTGGCGATCCAGTCCGGCCGGGCCGACGCCTACTTCGGGCCGAACGTGCTGGGCGCCTATAAAGCGGCGCTGAACGGCCGCACCCGGCTCGCTGGCACGGTGGAAGGCGGTTGGCCCAAGGCGGCGCACATCGCCGTCACCACCCGTAAAGGCAACGGACTGGTGCAGGCGGTGAACGAAGCGCTGAACGGCGCGATCCGCGGCGGACAGTACGATCAGGTGCTCAATCGCTGGGGCGAGAGCGTCGAACGCCTTGCGCAGTCGGAAATCAACCCGCCCGGCCTGGGCGATTAGGAGCGCGCAATGACGCAAGACACCTTCATTCAGACGTTGCCGACCGACCCGCTGATCGCCCCGGTGATCGAGGGGCTGTTCGGCGAGTATCGCCAGCGTTACGGCGACTATTTTGGTGACCAGGAACCGGAACCGCTGGACCTGTATGCACCGCCGCAAGGGGCCTTCATCGTGCTGCTGCGCGCCGGTGCGCCGATCGCCATGGGTGCCTTCAAACGCTATGACGCGCAAACCGCCGAGCTGAAGCGCATCTGGACCCGGGGCGATCTGCGCCGCCAGGGCCTGGCGCAGCGGGTGTTGCAGCAGTTGGAAACGCTGGCGCTGGCGCAGGGGTATCGCCGGCTCTACCTGACCACCGGCTTTCGCCAGCCCGAAGCGGTGGGCCTGTACCTGAGCAACGGTTATCAGCCGCAGTTCGATCCCACCGTTGACAGCGAGGTTTACAGCCACCCGCCCTACGATGGCCGCCTGCCGTTCCGCAAAAGCCTGATTGCAGAGGACGCGTGTTGTTGCGCGTCGGAAAGGAAAATCGCCTAAACCCCCTTTATCTGTAGTCAGGAGACATGACATGTCCAAACAAGAAGTCTTGAAAGTGGTGCCCGCCCGCTATCCGCTGCGGCTGATCGGCGCCCTGTTCTCGCTGTTTATTCTGGCCGCCATCGTGCAATCGGTAGCGGGCAACGCGCGCTGGGAATGGGGCGTGTTCGCCGAGTGGTTCTTCGCCCCGGCGGTGCTGGCCGGGCTGGGGCAAACTCTGCTGCTGACGCTGCTCGGCACGCTGTTCAGCATCCTGTTCGGCACCCTGCTGGCGCTGGCGCGGCTGTCGCGCTCTTACCTGTTGGCGTCACTAGCCTGGGGGTATATCTGGCTGTTTCGCTCGCTGCCGCTGATCCTGGTGCTGATCATCCTGTATAACTTTTCCTATCTGTACGACGCCATCTCGCTGGGCATTCCCTTTACCTCGGTGGTGTTCGCCAGCTACCCGACCATCGATATCCTCGGCCAGTTCGCCGTGGCGGTGCTGGGCCTGACGCTGGTACAGTCCGCCTATACCGCCGAGATCATCCGCGGCGGCATCCTGGGCGTGGATTACGGCCAGCACGAAGCGGCGGCGGCGCTGGGCCTGCCGGGCTATCGACGCACCTTCCGCATCATTCTGCCGCAGGCGCTGCGCTCCATTATTCCGACCGGATTCAACGAGATCATCAGTCTGGCGAAAGGCACTTCGATCGTTTATGTGCTGGCGCTGCCGGAGCTGTTTTACACCATCCAGGTGATCTATAACCGCACCCAGCAGGTGATACCGCTGCTGATGGTGGCCACCGTCTGGTATCTGTTCATCACCACCGCCCTGTCGGTGATCCAATACTACATCGAACGCTATTTCGCCCGGGGCGCGGTGCGCGAACTGCCGCCGACGCCCTGGCAGAAACTGGCCGGCTGGCTAAAACGTTAGGAGACCCGCATGTCTGAAGCCATTGATTATTACGCCTTGCCCGAGCAGCCGGCGCGCAACCTCACCCCGGTGCCGGCGCGCGGCCTGATCGAAATCAGCAATGTCAGCAAGTTTTTCGGCAAACACAAGGCGCTGGACGACGTCAGCCTGACGCTGCAGCCGGGCACCGTGACCGTGATCCTCGGCCCTTCCGGCTCGGGCAAATCGACGCTGCTGCGGGCGATCAACCACCTGGAGCGCGTGGACGAAGGCTTTATCCGCATCGACGGCGACTACGTCGGTTACCGCCGCAAGGGCAACCGGCTGTACGAGCTGAAGGAAAAGGCCATTCTCCGGCAGCGTATCAACGTCGGCTACGTGTTCCAAAACTTCAACCTGTTCCCGCACCTGACGGTGCTGGAAAACATCATCGAAGCGCCGGTGGTGCACAAAATTCACTCCCGCGAACGGGCGAAGGCGGTGGCCTATGAGCTGCTGGATACCGTCGGGCTGCGCCACAAGGCGGATGCCTACCCGCGCCACCTCTCCGGTGGCCAACAGCAGCGCATCGCCATCGCGCGCGCGCTGGCGCTGAACCCGAAGGTGATCCTGTTCGATGAGCCGACCTCCGCGCTCGATCCCGAGCTGGTCGGCGAAGTGCTGGACGTGATTAAGGGATTGGCGGATCTGGGCGTCACGCTGGTGGTCGTCACGCATGAAATCGGCTTTGCGCGCGAAGCGGCGGATCAGGTGGTGTTTATGGTCGACGGGCAGATCGTCGAACAGGGCGACGCCAGGCAGGTGCTGGCTCAGCCGCAGCACCCTCGCACCGTTAACTTCCTCAACAAAGTGCTGTGATCGTCGGGGCGCCGCGGCGCCCCACACCTGATCAGCTTACAGGCCGGCGAAACGCCGCTTCTCGGCGGCGAAATCCAGCGGACGGATCCCCTGCTGGTTTTTATCCTCTTCGGTCAGCAGCGCCGGCGGAATAAACCAGGTCACCTCAAACAGCAGCCCGTCCGGATCGTGGCCATAAATGCTTTTGTGCACGCCGTGATCCTCTTCCAGCCCGAGAATGCCGCGTTCGGCCAGCTGGTGACGAATGCGCTCCAGCTCTTCCAGGCTGTCCACTTCCCAGGCCAGATGGTACAGCCCGGCCGGTGGCTCATGCTCTGCCGGCGGCTCGTTGTTGGCGCGAAACACCCCGGCGCGCTGCTGGCCCAGATTCTTGCTGAACAGCGCCAAATCGTGATCGTTGTCCGAATCGGCGGCCTGGGTAAATACCGCCCGATCGGGGCTGTCGGACGGCTTCAGCTTGAAGCCCAATACCTGATGATAAAAGTCGGCGCTCTGCCGCACGTCGCTGACATACAGCACGGCGTGATTGAGACGTTTGATGCCCATCGATATTCCTTTTTCGCATTGAATGAAGTCAGCATGAACATAGCATGTGGGGGGAAAGCCGCTAAATGCCGTTATCGCATGACTAAATGCCGCCCGCGCAATCTGTCGCTGCAAGGCATTCCGCGCTATCATAAGCGCTGTATTGATCCCTTTTGTGAGAATAACGATGAACGGCAAGATAACGACTTTTTTTGAAGACAAAGGCTTCGGCTTTATTACCGACGAGAACGGAGAAAATCGTTATTTTCACGTGATTAAAGTGCAGAATCCGGAGCTGATTAAGAAAAACGCGGCGGTGACCTTCGAACCGACCAACAACACCAAAGGCCCGTCGGCTTATGCGGTCAAAGTGTTGGCGCCCAGCAAATACATCATCATCGCCAATGAAAGAATCAAGATCGCCAGCATCAAGTCTTTCAATACCTTCACCAAGGAAGTGCCGGTCAAAGCCGATGTGGATAAAGAGAACACCGTGCTGTCGGTCGGCCTGCTGATGAACCGCATTCGCCCGCAGTCCGAAGACCAGGCGCAGGCCATGCAAACGCTGCGCATGCTGACCATCACCACCTTCCAGAACACCACCCATACCTTCTCCGAGCACGAAATCGACATGGATGAAACCATCAAGGCGTTGAAAAGCCTGTAAGCCTCTGCGTACAGAAAATAACCAACGAAATTTGTCGTCGCCTGTGTTAGCGTGAGTTTTCACCTGACACAGGCTATTGATATGTCCGATTCCAGCAGCGTCAAAGGTTTTATCAACCGCTCCACCCAAATCGTCTGCCCTAAATGCGGCTATGTTACCCGGCAAAAATGCGCGGCAATGCTGCAAGACGTGATACTGATTTGCCCTAATTGCGAAACCCGCTTCGAGCCCAGGCAAGGCTGAAAACGGTTAGCGGAACAGAATATGCTCGACGCTGTTGCCGTTCACCACGTTGAACGACTCCACCCGATTACGCCCCTGCGATTTGGCGCGATACAGCGCGATATCCGCCATATTCATCAGTTGCTCCAGCGATTTCACTTCGTTCATCGCCAGGCTGGCGACGCCGACGCTGATGGTGATTTTCAGCGTCTGTTTGCCTTCCGCCTGCAGTTCCGCCTGCTCCACCAACCGGCGCAGATGCTCCCCCAGCGCCACGCCCTGCGCCGCCAGCGCGCGCGGCAGCATGATGGCGAACTCTTCCCCGCCCAAGCGGCCGAACAGCTGATCGTGCCGCAGCTCGCGCCGCACGATGTGCGCGAACGACGCCAACACCTGATCGCCGGCGCTGTGGCCGTGCGTATCGTTGATCTGCTTGAAATGATCGATGTCGATCAGCAGTAGCGACACCGCCTCTTTCGAGCGGTGCTTGTGCTCCAGCAGCTCGCCCGCTTTGCGCGTCATCGCGCTGCGCGCCAGCACCCCGGTCAGGAAATCGTGGTTGGCGCTGTGCTCCAGACGCCGCATCAGCTTGCGATTGGCGGCGATAGAGCTGGCGAGGATCAGCGGCCCCATCACCAGCATGGCGATGCCCAAGCGGGCGGACATCAGGGTGTCGAGGAAGGCGTTGTGATTGTTCGGCGTTTCATACAGCACCAGGTTGGCTGAAATGTTGCTGATCTCGGTCATGCCGGTCAACAGCGTCAACAGCGTCACGGGGAACAACTGGTAGCGCACTGCGCACCACAGCAGCGCCGGGATCGGGAAGGCGATGGCGCCCGGCCCGCCGATATAGACGCTGAACGCCAGCGACAGCAGTAGCGCCAATAGCGGCAGGCAGCCTTTCAGGCGCCAACGCACCTGCATGCGAAACAGCTGTTTCAACCGCGGCGCCGCCATCAGCACCGGCAACAGCAACAAGGTCGTCGAGAACTGCTCACTGAACCAGGCCAACCAGGCGACCACCACCGTATTGTTGTACAGGCTGTCGTTACGCAGCACCGACAGCGTCGACGCCACCGCCGCACCGGCCAGGCTGGCGCTGAACATATAGAGTATCGCCTGGGGTTTGCCCATGCGCCGTTGAGATTGCGGCAACATCAGCATGATGCCGTAACCGACGACGATCAGCGACATGTTGCAGGCGTTCAGCCACAGCGCCAAAGACCAGCCCTCGCCGGTGCTGAGATCGGCGGCAACCATGCCCAGGTAGGTCGTGAGCCAGCCGAGCGGCGTGGCGTAAGCGGGTTTGCGCAGCAGCAGGCCGAGCAAAATCGCATTCACCGGCCAAAATAAAGAAAGCGAGCCAATCGGCCGGCTAAGAATGCCCACCAGGGAAAGTAAAAAGGCCAGCATGAAAAGATTGATGAGCTGAACCGTAAGCGGCAGGCCATGCCTGGCGTTTATTCTGGCGTTCATCGCCTCGCCCATATTTTGCTAATAACCAGAATAATAATGTGCATACTCTCTCGCCCGGCCAGTGAGGGATAATCAACCCGGATTTCAACCAAAAAAGCCAGACAAATCAATAATAAAAAGCATTAACAATTAATTAACAGACTTTTCTTAACCTAATGTGGCGGCGGTGGACTCCCCCGCATACCGTCGGAAAATAATGCTCAGCTCTGCTGTCAGCATAGCGCATAGCGTAATAGGCCGCCGACCGACGTTAATTACATTAATAAGATTGTGGTTATTGCTCGTTGAATGATATTTGAATGACTACGCGATTATTTTCCTGCAACTGGGCCGCCTGTGCAATAACAACCCAAAAAAAGCCCGCATGAAGCGGGCTTGCTTGAACAACAGCAAATCGACAGTTACGACACGGCCATGCATTGCATGACCGTGCTGACGCGCAGTATAGCGGTGAAAGCTTAAGCAGACCTTAGCAACAAAAAACCCGGCCTAGGAACCGGGAATATTTGTACGAAATGCAGCGTTAGCCCAAGCAGGCTAATAACATTTCGTAAATTACACGCCAATTGTGCAGAGAAAATGAACGCGGCATCCGTTCAACCGCACCACCGTCCCATCTACACGATAGGTCTTACGCCAGTTTGGCGGCAAAGCCCGCTACGCGCTGGCCATAGAGCTTGGCGGTCGCCAGATCGCCCGACAACATCTCATCCACGCCGGCATCCGCCGGGGTCTGCACCAGCAGCCCCACCGAACCGCCCAGGTTATTGACGTCGGTGCGCTGCGCCGATTTGGTGTTGGCCGGCAGCAGCCCCAGACTGACCCACAGGCCGCCATGTTGCGAAGCCAGCGTCTGCAGCGCGATCAGCGTCACCTGCTTGTCGCCGTTCAGGCTGGCGCTGTTGGTAAAACCGCCGAACACTTTATCCTGCCACTTGCGGCCGAACCAGGCTTTGGAGCTGGCGTCGGCGAATTTCTTGAACTGCCAGGATGGGCCGCCCATATAGGTCGGCGAACCAAAGATGATGGCGTCCGCCTCATCCAGCGTCTGCCAGGCTTCGTCGCTGATATCGCCGTTCTGATCGATGGCGATCAGTTCCGCCCCGGCGCCTTCCGCCACCACTTTCGCCAAACGCTCGGTATGGCCGTAGCCGGAATGAAACACCACTACTGTCTTCGCCATAGAAATTCTCCACTCATTGCACAAAGGCGCCGACGGCGCCCCTCTCGCGTTCAATCTAATCAAGCGCACAGCGACTGAATACCGAATAAAACTGACGGTGTTATTCAAAAAAATCGCGTTACCCCGCCAGGCATGCTCAGATAAAAAAAATCCCGCACAAGGCGGGATAAACTTAACAGGGATGGGGTAATACACTACAGGGAATGGATAACACACAACATCATCGGGTAGAGCTACAGTACCAATCTCAATGTATAGAACTGTCATCCCCGCGTAAGTTTGCTCGGCCAGATGTAACGCCGAATGGGAAATATGACATTTTGCTCAACGCACCACGAACAGGCGCGACTCAAAGCCGCCGCTCTTGAAGGTGCCGGTATTGACCCACCCCGGCGGCGAACGGCCGAAGTCCTGATTGAAATCCCCGCCGCTGACCAGCCAGATCCGGCGATGGCCTTTCGATAAAACGCTGAGCTTATCGACGTAGGTCTGCGCCGCCCGATCGTGGAAAAAGGTACCGAAACCATAGGCATTGGGCTTACCCGAGATACCATTGGGCCTGGCCGGGGTATACAGCAAGGCGCGGTAGCCCTGCTTGTTGTAATACACATAGCTCAGGTAGTTGAACATGTTGCTGACCACCACCGCATCGTTAGGCTGATAGTGGCTGTTGATATAGTGCACCATCACCTTGAACTCATCTTTTTCGACCGGGTAGTCGTTACGTACGCCGTAGCCGAACAGCAGGCTGAAGAACAGTAGCAAAGAGATCCCGCGCACCCGGTTTTTCGTTCCGGCGATCAGCACGCCCAACACCAGCGGAATGCCGAGCGCGGCGGAATAAAGATAGCGATCGACAAACAGCGGCGAGCGCCAGGAAATGGCGAATACCAGCGTCACCGGGATCAGAATGCCGCAGAGCAGCAGCAGAGAGAATTTTCTCGGCATCTGGCGCCGCCACAGCAGCAGTGAACATAAAGCGACAAACATCGCCGGCAACAGCCAGAGAATGATCGTGGGATAGTTGCTGCCATCATGGCCGGTGAGAAAACGCCAGAACATCGCCGGCAGATCGCTCCAGGAAACCTGAGGGATCCAACCGACGTCGCCGCCGACCCTCAGCTCGGCGATATGCGCCAGCAGATTGAACAACACCAGCAGCCAGGGAATGTAGGCCACCCCGATCGCCGCATTGGCCAGCCACCATACCGGTCGCTTGATATAACACTCGCCTTCGCGGCGGCACGACAGCGCCAACACCACCAGCCAATGCGCGATCAGCGTGAAAATCGTGAAGTAATGGGTATAAAAGCTCAGCGTCATCAACAGCGCATACAGCGCCAGATAACGGCGGTTATCCGGCGTTTTCAGCCACTTCGCCAACGCCATGGCGGCGGCGATCGCCAGCAGCCCCATCAGCGCATACATGCGCGCCTCCTGGCTGTAGCGCACCGCCATCGGCATGATCGCCATCAGCCAGCCCGCGATCAGCGCCGCCCGTTCATTGGCCAGCCAACGGATAAAGCGCATCGCCAGCGCCACCGTCACCACGCCGAACACCAGGCTCAACGAGCGGGCCGCCAGAATGCCATCGCCAAACAGCACCATCCAGCCATGCAACAGCAGGTAATAAAGCGGCGGGTGAACATCGAAAGAAGCGTGATAGAGCAACGCGCCCACATCGTAACGGCTGGTCAGCACGCTGGAGGCTTCATCGCACCAAAAATACCTGTCGGTTAAGGATATAGACCGTACGAGCGCCGAAAACGCCACGATCACCAACGCATAATGTTTGTAATCGATGCCCTTTAAGCCGTTGTTGCTTAAAGAGACATTCGAAACCTGCTGCAGTGACATAACCGCATTCCGCCCAAGAGAACCACACAATGTGGAGACGCAGCGTCATCATTGCCGACGGCGGGTAAATGGCGGGTAAATCAGTGCGAAAAAGTCGGCGCAGTCCCCTTCAGGCCGCACGGCTCTCAGCGAATTTCAACGCTGATATCCGGGTAGGCCTTCTCGCCGTCACTGAGGTAATGCCCCAGCGCCCGATATGCCATCACGTACAGCACGGCGGCGGCGCACAGGCACAGCAAGGTCACGAGAAAGAATCTGGATTTGCGCACGATAGGCTCCATGGGGAAATTTTCGCCTATTGTAGCGCGACAAACTAAACGAAGGTTCAATTGGCGGCGGGTCGAGAGCCTCGCGCTCATTCAGAAAGACGGCAGCATAACGGCTAGAGTAATTCGACTTTCAAGCAAACGCCTTCTTTTCAAAGCGATTCATCTCTCATTGGTCAATATATCGCGATCCCAAAAAGGCTCATCACTGAAATTAGCAAGTAAAAAATCAATGAATGCGCGCATTTTCGCAGGCATGTTTTGTGATGAAGGAAAAACCGCATACATACCAATGGGAGGACGCATATGCTCACGTAATACAACTTCGAGCTCACCTTTTCTGATCGCCTCATGCGCGATGAAAGTGGGCAACATAGCGATCCCCAAACCCGCGATGGCGGCCTCACGAACAGCATCACCGTTGGAAAAACAGAGCCGCGATTTCACCATTGGCGTATGACCGCCAGCAAAGCGCCAATAATAACTTTCTTCAACGTTGCTATAGCGAATGCCCGGCAATGCCGCCAAGTCTTCCACTCTATTTGGACGACCGTACCGATCTAGCAAAGACGGGCTCGCGCAACAGACATGGCGAATGGTTGTGATCCGCCTGGCTACCAAGGAAGAGTCGCGCAATTTAGAAATCCTGATGGCGAGATCAAATCCATCACGAATGATGTCAACCATCTTGTCGTCGGCATCAAACTCCAGTGCCAGATTCGGATTCGCCTCGATAAATTGACCAACCACCCGGCTAAGGCAATGTACGGTCAGCGAAACGGGAGCTGCGATTCGCAACCGCCCTTGTAAATCGTTATGTCGCCCTCCAACGGCATTTTCAGCCTCATTCAACTCAGTCAGTATGCGTTTGGCTTGCTCATAAAACTTCAGCCCTGTGTCCGTCAGATGGATCTGTCGGGTGCTCCGGTTCAGCAGCGGGGCACCAAGCCGAATTTCCAAATCTCGTATGCGGCGACTGATCGCAGATTTAGCCAAGGCCAAGCGCTTTGAAGCCGCCGCAAAACCGCCAGCCTCAACAACAGCAATATAAGTTTTCAGTTCCTCAAAGCGATCGGCCATGCTTCCGCAACCTTTTCAATTCCAAATATGTCAATCACAATGATACGGCATCACTTAGCGACCGCTATTCCTCTCGAGGAACGGCATCGAGACGCACGCTTTCCGCCCCCCACGTCAGACGATGCCGAAAAATGTATTATGCGCAGGCGCTGCTGGATCCAGGGTAGCGCGATACTCTCTAACGGATGGAAGGCTCGTTCGAACGAATAAACTCCACGAACCCACTCAAGAATCCCTCCAAGCGAAGACGCGTCGACTCGTCGGTCAGATTGCCATCGACGTCGAATTGTTGGTTGGCGTGGGAAACGAGAAGCCGTCCGCCGAACCAAGGTCGGGTTCCAAGTGCTCGCAACACGGGTAGCCAAGCTTCCTGAGATAGGATTGTGCCAAATCCCCCCGGCGATGCACCAATCAAGGCGAAAGGTTTTCCGCCGAAAACGCGTCGTATATCGCTGTCTGGACGCGAAACCCAATCAATGGCGTTTTTGAATACCCCTGGAATACCATTATTGTACTCAGGGGTGGCAAGGAGCACGCCATCGGCTACCGCGATCGCCTCCTTCAATTCGACAACAGAAGCGGGAATGCCAGATTTAACTTCAACATCAGCATCATAAAGCGGTATCCCATTGATTCGACGAACATCCAGAGTCACGCTCTCGGGTGCCAATTGCACAGCAGCCTGAAGAAGTGAATGGTTAAAGGAAGCGCTGCGAAGACTTCCTGAAATTCCAATGATATGGGTCATGATCTACTCGCTTTTTGCAATGGAATGACTGTCGTTACTGCAGATGACAATGTTCGTTTGTGCTGACGGTTCTTTCTCCCCACAAAGGACAAACATTACCTCCTCTACAAAAATTAGAAAGCCTCAATAAAAGAACACTGTGTTCTCTTATTTAAGTACAGCGTTAGGACTGGGTGAATGACGAGGACTTAAACCCACCCAACTAAAGTTACGATCTACTCTCACAGCCCAAAAATGAGAACAATATGTTCTCCGGAATTGGGATTGTCGGGTCCGCTGTATCGACTTAGCATGATATCTCACAATTACATGACCCCAATTAAGATTGCTTTCATTGAAGGCGATGTTGAGATCCCTTCTTTGGCCTATCGCGATTGCGATGAGTCTAACCTAATCTGTAACGTGAAAGAGAGTTATCTAATGACCAGTGAATCTATCCGTGATCCTAAGGCTGACCACCTCCTGACCCCTGAGAACTGCGTGTTCATCGTGATCGACTATCAACCCATTCAGGTGAGTTCGATCCGTTCGATGGACCAAAAGGAATTGGTTTTCAACATCACCCATAGCATTAAAGCTGTGAAGAATTATAACGTACCTATTATTCATTCGGCGGTAAATATTGCGACGGGCTTAAACAAACCGCCAATTAAAGAGATCATGGCGCTACTCCCTAATGACCCCGTTATTGATCGTACGACGGTTAATGCCTGGGAAGACGTCGAATTCAAGCAGGCAGTGCAGGCAACTGGACGGCGGAAGTTGATCATGACGGCACTCTGGACCGAAGTCTGCCTGGCCTTCCCCGCTCTGGATGCACTCAGGGAAGGGTACGAGGTCTATGTCGTCGCCGACGCCATCGGCGGAACTTCAGTAGCGGCTCATGAGTTGGCTCTACGCCGCGTCGAACAAGCGGGTGGCAAACTGATTTCCAAGACACAGCTCTGGTGCGAGCTGCAGCGAGACTGGGCTCGCCAAGAGACCGTTCCTGGTTTCATGGACGTATTCGAGAACTGGGACGGCTTTAATCCAGAGAAAGATTTCAAAGGCTAAAATGCGGTTGGCAAATTGCTGGTTGAAGAATCCTCTGGCGGTCGTGTCAACACTGTCCGGCCTGCCAACCATACTCGGCAATTCAGCGCACCATATTGGAAAAGACAAGAGAATTGTCTTAGCAGAAGATTGATTATTGAAGGGAACGGCACACTTCAGCGTGCCGTTCCCGGAATAAGGGGAGACCATGTCAAACGTCTACAAGAAAATCGCTAACATAAAAGAAGCGCAGGCTGCTAGCCTCGCGAAACCGGCCACGTTCAGCAGCCCTTTGGCTCTCCTGCTGGACCTTCTGAAAAAACCCGCGGATCTCGAGCATGTCCGCCAATTTACGGCGGACAATTTCATCTATGTTTCACTCAATTATGAACATCCGGAACTAAAAGCCATCATGCCTTGGGCAGGGACGACAGCAGGAACCGAAGGCTTGGTCCAGACCTTCAAGGATGTGAACGCCTACTGGTCTACACTGGCATTCGAATTACAGGACACTTTTGAGAATGCCGACGGTGCTGCCGTCTTCGGTTATTTTACTTATCGCTCTACTGTTTTGGATAAGACTGTCACCTCCCCCCTCTCGATTTTGGCTCGCGCCAAGGGCGGTAAGTTAACTTTCGTACAGTTCATGGAAGATACCTTCGCCACAGTACGAAGTTTTCGCGAGAGTGGAACCTACCATATCAAAGCCGATCCCAGTGGTTCGACAGTGGAAATTTGATACAGGGAGAGCGATATAACGATTGAGGATATAACCTGATTAAAAACTATATCCTCAGTCACATCATTGCATCATCAAAAACAACCAGCGAACACAGGACGTTTTTCAATCGGATTGTTTTTGTCAGAAATAATTAGCCATACTTCCAGAGTCATATAATACATTTAAAACACTAGCAACAAAAGAAAATATATTTATTACACTACCCAGCCAGAGTTTTAAAAAGCAGTGAGTGGTAAATAGGAATGCCGTCAACAGTTGATGATCGATAATTAACAAACTTGAGGTATCATGACAATGCAGAAAAAAGACTTATCTTCCTGGTTCGCCAAAGGGGGGGCTATTGCTTATTTCATCTGGGCTCTTCTACATTTTCAAGCTGCCTGGGGAGTTTATAAATTAGGCGATAGCATGCCACCAGGAATGGCAAGTGGGCGAGTAGAACAAGATGCATGGAATTTATTTTGCTTTGCACTTTGCGCTGCCTTGACGTCTATTTTCTTGAATTGGCGCAATGACATAAGAGGATGGTGGATAAATTTAGCCGTTGTCAGCGCCACTGATATTGGCTTTATTATTTACATTCTAATTCCTGGTTACACGCCTATTTGGCCAGGGATTTTAGGGCCTCTTTTTTGGGCGGTTGGATTTATTTTTTCAACCTGCGCACTTGTTTTATCATATAAAGAAACAATGCGCTAAGCATGATAACATCACAAAGGGCAGCATATGCTAAGCCCTTTAATCCAACTTCCTTAAAAAACAAACTCAATTGCAATAATTAGATTTAAAATAAATTAATTAAAAAAAACGCATAATCAATTGAAAATATGACTCAGGCATATCATGAAAGAAAACACTTGCTTTCAAAAAAAAATCACCACAGAGATCATGAGTTGGATAGAAAACAACCTTGAACATCGCATCAGTCTTGCAGACATTTCCAAGGTATCAGGCTATTCAAACTGGCACTTTCAAAGGTTATTCAAGAAACATACGGGAAAAAACCTTGGTGACTATATTCTTGAAAGAAAATTAAAAAAATCTTATAACTTGCTTTCTACAACAAAATTATCCGTATTTGCTGTTTCTTGTGCTGTAGGATTCAAGACTCAACAATCCTTTATTAGGAGCTTCAAAAAATGCTATGGCATCTCTCCCGGAAAAATAAAAATGAAGCACAATGACAAAAAATAATATAACAAGTTAATCATCATGGGAAAATTCTTCCCATTCATATCGTGTACTGAGTTAATCCTTCTCTCGTCTAAATGATCGGGTGTCTAAGTAGAGTCAGGTCGAAAAATCACGAAATAAAATACTGACATTATTCTTGTCATACTTGAGATAAGAGTTAGGCCTCTCTACGCGTCGCTTATTTAGGACATCTGTACGTCATATACCTGATAACAATATCCCAATACAATAAAATAAGAAGTGCTATCAATAAATGCGAGCAGACATAGGAATAATCGAGAACTTGCAGAAATACGGAGGATTTATGGACTGTAGTAGACATCAGGAGAAGTGTTAATGGCACGCCCTATAGGATTCGAACCTATGACCTACGGCTTAGAAGGCCGTTGCTCTATCCAACTGAGCTAAGGGCGCATTGAGATGCGGCAACCTGCGGCTGCGGGTTGCGATTATACGGTCAGAGGTTAGCGAGTCAATGCCTTTTCATGACGTTACGGCGGCGGCCGTGCTTTATGGCGTTTTTTCCACCAGCGCCCGCGCGGTGAGGGTTCTCGTCAACGGGCGCCGTTACGCTGAGCCAGCCCGGCGCCTACGTAAATCGGCGCGTGCTCACGCCCTTGCCGCCCGTTGTCCCGCCGCTGGCAGAGGCGAGCAGACATAACCACTGCGGCAATGTCCCCCCAATCGGCATGCTCAATCACCCGTGTGTTGCAAGTCGCCGCCACGTTTTCAACCCATGCGGCGTCAGGGCGTGCGCTGTTTAAAGAAGCCTGGCTCCCCGATGCCCAAACCAGCAACAGCGTGCAGCCTGCCCAAGCGCAGCCCTTCATACGCATAACTTCCGCCACAGCGCATTCAGGCGTGCCCGCCACAACGGCGCCGCCTCATGCTTGCCGAGCTGATGCAGCGCGGTGAGTTGCTCACTGTCCGCCGGATGCAGCGAAGAATCGAACACCGTCTCCCCCACATGTTTAGGCTGCGCCGGTTGCTCGCCAGGCTGGTGATGCAACGGATAAAGCCGGGTTATCGCTCTCATGATCCTGCCCTCTTTCGCCCTGTGTATGGCCCCAGCGTATGCAAATGCCGGTAAAAATGGCGTAGAGGTTCCTGAAGCCGGCATAAAAAAAGCGTAAATCGGCCTCGGCAACGGCGGCGAGGGTGATTCTGCGCCTGACAGCGCGCTCAGCTTCTGACAGAATAGCGGCATCCCCGCTTTTCTTAATTGATGGATTTCCACACTGATGTCAGCAAAGATTATTGATGGTAAAACGATTGCGCAGCAGGTTAGAAACGAAGTGGCTGAGCAAGTGAAACAACGTCTGGCGGCCGGCAAACGCGCCCCAGGCCTGGCGGTTGTGCTGGTCGGCGAGAACCCGGCCTCGCAAATTTACGTCGCCAGCAAGCGCCGCGCCTGCGATGAAGTCGGCTTCCTCTCCCGCTCCTACGACCTGCCCGCTGCCACCAGTGAAGCCGAGCTGCTGGCGTTGATCGACCAGTTGAACGCCGATGAGGAAATCGACGGCATTCTGGTGCAGCTGCCGTTGCCGGCCGGCATCGATAACGTCAAGGTGCTGGAGCGCATCCATCCGGATAAAGACGTCGACGGCTTCCACCCCTACAACGTCGGCCGCCTGTGCCAGCGCGCACCCAAGCTGCGCCCATGCACGCCGCGCGGCATCGTCACCCTGCTGGAGCGTTATAACATCGATACCTACGGCCTGAACGCCGTGGTGGTCGGCGCGTCCAACATCGTCGGCCGCCCGATGAGCATGGAGCTGCTGCTGGCCGGCTGCACCACCACCGTTACCCACCGCTTCACCAAGAATCTGCGTCATCACGTCGAGAACGCCGATCTGCTGGTGGTGGCGGTCGGCAAACCGGGCTTCATTCCGGGCGACTGGATCAAACCGGGCGCCATCGTAGTGGACGTCGGCATCAACCGCTTGGAAAGCGGTAAAGTGGTGGGCGATGTCGATTTCGACGCCGCCAGCGAGCGCGCCGCCTACATCACCCCGGTGCCGGGTGGCGTTGGCCCGATGACCGTGGCTACACTGATCCAAAATACCTTGCAGGCCTGCGAGGAATATCACGACGTTCAACCTAAATAAGTAAGGCAGTATGGAAATTTTCAATCTGGACAATCATCCCCACGTCGAACTGTGCGATCTGCTGAAGTTCCAGGGCTGGTGTGAAAGCGGCGGCGCCGCCAAAGAAGTCATCGCCGAAGGGCTGGTGAAAGTCGACGGCAAGGTCGAAACCCGCAAGCGCTGCAAGATCGTCGCCGATCAGGTGGTGGAGTTCAACGGCGGCAAGGTCATGGTTAAACCCTAACCTGCAGCCATAGAAAAAGGCGCTGAATTCAGCGCCTTTTTTGTTTTCACTTCGGCCGGCTTACTTACGGCGCCAGGTGGTGCCCTGCGGCCCGTCTTCCAGCACGATGTTCATCTCGTTCAAGCGATCGCGAGCGGCGTCCGCCAGCGCCCAGTCCTTGGCGGCACGCGCTTCGTTACGCTGTTTGATCAGCGCTTCGATCTCCGCCACTTCGCCGTCGTCAACCTGTGCGCCCCCTTGCAGGAACTGCTCCGGCTCTTGCTGCAGCAGGCCGAGCACTTTCGCCAGCTTGCGCAGCTCCGCCGCCATGCCGTTGGCCGCCGCCATGTCTTCGCTCTTCAGGCGGTTAACTTCGCGCGCCAGATCGAACAGCGCCGAGTAGGCTTCCGGAGTGTTGAAGTCGTCGTCCATCGCTTCGCGGAAGCGAGCTTCGAACGCTTCGCCGCCGGCCGGCGCGGCATCGGCGTCGGTGCCGCGCAGCGCGGTATAGAGGCGCTCCAGCGCGGTGCGCGCCTGCTTAAGGTTCTCTTCGCTGTAGTTCAGCTGGCTGCGATAGTGCCCGGACATCAGGAAGTAACGCACCGTCTCCGCATCGTAATGGCCGAGCACGTCGCGAATGGTGAAGAAGTTATCCAGCGATTTGGACATCTTCTCTTTGTCGATCATCACCATGCCGGAGTGCATCCAGTAATTGACGTACGGGCCGTCGTGGGCGCAGCTTGACTGCGCGATCTCGTTCTCGTGGTGCGGGAACATCAGATCGGAACCGCCGCCGTGGATATCGAAGTGGGTGCCCAGCTGTTTGCAGTTCATGGCGGAGCATTCGATGTGCCAGCCCGGACGGCCCGGCCCCCACGGCGACTGCCAGCTCGGCTCGCCCGGCTTGGACATTTTCCACAGCACGAAGTCCATCGGGTTACGCTTCACGTCGTCGATCTCCACGCGCGCGCCGGCCTGCAGCTGCTCCAGATCCTGGCGCGACAGCAGGCCGTACTGCGGATCGCTGTCGATGGAGAACATCACGTCGCCGTTGCTGGCCACATAGGCGTGATCACGATCGATAAGGCGCTGCGTGATCTCGATGATCTCGGCGATGTGCTGGGTCGCGCGCGGTTCGCTGTCCGGGCGATCGATCAGCAGCGCGTCGAAGTCGGCATGCATTTCCGCCAGCATGCGTTCGGTCAGCTGGTCGCAGGTCTCATGATTTTCCGCCGCGCGGCGAATGATTTTGTCGTCTACGTCGGTGACGTTGCGCACGTAGTTCAGCGAATAGCCGAGATAGCGCAGATAACGCGCCACTACGTCGAAAGCGACAAAGGTACGACCGTGGCCGATGTGACACAGGTCATAGATGGTTACCCCGCACACGTACATGCCCACTTTCCCGGCATGAATGGGTTTGAATTCCTCTTTTTGACGACTCAGGGTATTAAAAATCTTTAGCATCGGGAGATTCCGTGGTGTGCGTGATAACAAAAAAGATAACCGGGCTTCAGGTTTTACGCCCGGTAGCGTATTGAAACCTGAAGCCTGATCTATTGCAAGGTTAAGGCCAAGCTTTGCTGACTTCACGCGAATAAAATGCGCGAAATTCGCCGGCCGGCGCAATTGTTATAATATAACACAAGTGCAATTACCACAGACAGTGCGCGGTTGAGCCGCTGCTGACTCGCTGGGGCGGATATGTTATAAGGGCGGTCTGAATGTTCACTCGCGTTACGTGACGTCTCACTTCACCTTGTTAGGATTAAAACTATGGTTACTTTCCACACCAATCACGGCGATATCGTTATCAAGACCTTTGCTGACAAAGCGCCGGTTACCGTTGAAAACTTCCTGAACTACTGCCGCGCCGGTTTCTACGACAACACCATCTTCCACCGTGTGATCAACGGCTTCATGATCCAGGGCGGCGGTTTCGAGCCGGGCATGAACCAGAAAGCGACCAACGCGACCATCAAGAACGAAGCCAACAACGGTTTGAAAAACACCATCGGCACCCTGGCAATGGCGCGCACCAACGATCCGCACTCCGCCACCGCACAGTTCTTCATCAACGTGGCCGACAACGACTTCCTGAACTTCCGCGGCGAAAACGTGCAGGGCTGGGGCTACTGCGTGTTCGCTGAAGTAGTTGAAGGCATGGACGTGGTCAACAAGATCAAAGGCGTGAAAACCGGCCGCAGCGGCATGCACCAGGACGTACCGGTAGAAGACGTCGTCATCAACAGCGTGACCGTCAGCGAGTAATCGCGGCTGCATGAGTACGCTGTTCATCGCAGATCTGCACTTGTGCGCACAGGAACCGGCAATCACTGCCGGTTTTCTGCGTTTTTTACGGCGCGAAGCGGTGCACGCCGACGCGCTGTACATCCTCGGCGACCTGTTTGAGGCCTGGATCGGCGACGACGATCCCGAGCCGCTGCACGCGGAGATCGCCGCGGCGCTCAAAGCGCTGCAACAGGCCGGCGTGCCCTGCTATTTCATCCACGGCAACCGCGATTTTCTGCTCGGCAAGCGCTTCGCCCGCGCCAGCGGCATGCAGCTGCTGCCGGAAGAAAAAGTGCTGGAGCTGTACGGCCGCAGGATCCTGATCCTGCACGGCGACACCCTGTGCACCGACGATCAAGCCTATCAGCAATTCCGCCGTAAAGTGCACAACCCGCTGATTCAAAAATTGTTCCTCGCGCTGCCGCTGCGCTGGCGACTGAAGATCGCCGCCAACATGCGCGCCCGCAGCCAGCAATCCAACCAGTACAAGTCGGAAGCCATCATGGACGTCAACCCGCAGGCGGTCGAGCAAACGATGCTGCGCCACGACGTGCACTGGATGATCCACGGCCATACCCATCGTCCGGCGGTGCACCGGCTGGCGTTGAGCAACGGCGAAGCCCATCGCGCGGTGCTGGGCGCCTGGCACGTCGAAGGATCGATGATCAAAGTCAGCGCCGACGCCGTCGAGCTGATCCAATTCCCATTCTGAGTTCCGCGCAGGCGCGCGAGTGAAAATTCGCGCTTTCGCCGGTGAAAACCGGCGACGCAACCGTTTTCCTCGCCGTGCGCTCATGGTATGCTCTACGCCCTCATTCGGCCCTCAGCCGACGCCAGACAAATCACAGGAGCCTTACACCCATGGGAGCCAACGCCGCTTCAGCCGCCAATGCCGGGGCTAAAATCGCAATTGTAATGGGATCGAAAAGTGACTGGGCCACCATGCAGTTCGCCGCCGAAGTCCTGACCCAACTCGATGTCCCCTTCCATGTCGAAGTCGTTTCCGCTCACCGCACGCCGGACAAGCTGTTCAGCTTCGCCGAGCAGGCTGCCGCCAACGGCTTTGACGTGATCATCGCCGGCGCCGGCGGTGCGGCTCATCTGCCGGGCATGCTGGCGGCGAAAACCCTGGTGCCGGTGCTGGGCGTGCCGGTGCAAAGCGCCGCGCTGAGCGGCGTAGACAGCCTCTACTCCATCGTACAGATGCCACGCGGCATCCCGGTGGGGACGCTGGCGATCGGCAAAGCCGGCGCCGCCAACGCAGGGCTGCTGGCGATGCAGATCCTGGCGCTGCACGACGCCGCGCTGGCGCAGCGTTTGGCAGACTGGCGTCAGGCGCAGACTGAAGACGTTTTGAACCACCCCGATCCGCGGGAGGACGCATGAAGCCGGTTTGCGTACTGGGCAACGGCCAGCTGGGGCGCATGCTGCGCCAGGCCGGCGAACCGCTGGGCATCGCCGTCTACCCTGTCGGCATCGATGCCGAACCCGAGGCGGTGCCGTATCAGAACAGCGTCATTACCGCCGAGATCGAACGCTGGCCGGAAACCGCGCTGACGCGCGAACTGGCGACCCACAACGCCTTCGTCAACCGCGACATCTTCCCGCGTCTGGCCGATCGCCTGACGCAAAAACAGCTGCTCGACCAGCTCGGCCTGGCGACCGCGCCGTGGCAATTGCTGGCGGGCGCCGCCGAATGGCCGCAGGTGTTCGCTTCGCTGGGCGAGCTGGCGATCGTCAAACGCCGGGTCGGCGGTTATGACGGCCGCGGCCAGTGGCGCTTGCGCCCGGGCCAGGAAGCCGAACTGCCGGCCGACGCCTATGGCGAGTGCATCGTCGAGCAAGGCATCAATTTCTCCGGCGAAGTATCGCTGGTGGGCGCGCGCGGCCACGACGGCCGTTCGGTCTTCTACCCGCTGACCCATAACCTGCATGAAGACGGCATCCTGCGCGCCAGCGTGGCGCTGCCGCAGCCCAACCCGGCGCTGCAGCAACAGGCCGAGCAGATGCTGGCGGCGATCCTGAACGAGCTGAACTACGTCGGCGTGATGGCGATGGAGTGCTTTATCGTCGGCAATCGGCTGCTGATCAACGAACTGGCGCCGCGCGTGCACAACAGCGGCCACTGGACGCAAAACGGCGCGTCCATCAGTCAGTTCGAGCTGCACCTGCGCGCCATCCTCGGCCTGCCGCTGCCGCAGCCAGTGGTGAGCACGCCATCGGTGATGGTCAACCTGATCGGCACCGCCGTCAACGAACAGTGGCTGTCGCTGCCGCTGGTGCACCTGCACTGGTATGAGAAAGAGGTGCGCCCTGGCCGCAAGGTCGGCCACCTCAATCTGAACGACCCGAACACCGCCGATCTGCGCCAGGCGCTGCAAGCGCTGGCACCGCTGCTGCCGGGCGAATACCAAAGCGGGCTGGCCTGGGCACAGCAGAAGCTGGCCTAAAGCGCACGCCGCCGAAAGTAAAAGGGGTTAGCCTTAAGCTAACCCCTTTTTTCATCGAGCTAAGCCAACATCACCCCTCATAACTGCGGAACAGCGCCTTGCCGCGCAGCAGGCGCACGCCCAGCCAGCCGCCGCACAGCGACAGCAGCAGCGCGCTGGCCAGCGGCAGCACCCACCACAGCACCGGCGTCGGCGTCCACGGGAAGTCAAACACCCGGCTCTGCAGTAGCCACAGTGCCGCCTCGGCGCCCACCGCCGCCGCGATGCCCGCTACCAACCCCAGCAGGGCAAACTCGCACCACAGCGTGCGGCGCAGCAGCCGCTTGCCGGCGCCCAGCGTGCGGTACACCACCAACTCCTGCCGCCGCTGACGCATGCCGACCTGCACCTGCGCCAGCAGCAGCAGGCCGCCGCACAGCACTACCAGCACCACCATCACCTCCAGCGCGCGACTGACCTGTTTCAGCACGCCGCCGACCTGTTTCAGGATCGCGCCGATGTCCAGCAGGCTGAGCGTCGGGAACTGGCGATTGAGCTGGGTCAGCATCTGGCCGTCACCGTCGTAGCGGAAGCTGGTGAGCCAGGTCTGCGGCTGGCCGTCCAATGCGCCCGGCGGGAAGATAAAGTAAAAGTTCGGCTTCAGGCTTTCCCAATCCACCTGGCGCAGGCTGGTAACTTTGGCACTGAACGCCTGGGTATCGCCGCTGAAGGTCAGCGTATCGCCCAGCTTGATCTTCAGCCGCCCGGCGATGCCTTCATCCATTGAAACCTCACCGGTTTTCGGCGGCCAATTGCCCGCCACCAGCGGATTGTGATCCGGCAGATCGGCCAACCAGGTCAGGTTAAGCTCGCGGTTCACCGCCTCGCCGCCCGGATCGTCTTCATGCACCCGCTCGGTCGCCAGCTGCTGGTTTATCTCGGTCAGGCGCACCCGGACGATCGGATAATAGGTTTCCGGCTTGATCTGGTGCTGCTGCAGGAAGGCTTTCACCTGCGGCACCTGCGCCTCGGTCATATTGAGCAGGAAATAGTTCGGGCTGTCCGGCGGCAGCTGTTGCTGCCAGCGTTCGAGCAGATCGCCGCGCAGCACCAACAGCAGCGCCAACAGCATGAACGACAGCGAAAACGCCGCCAGCTGGCTGATGGTCACCCACGGCTGGTGCAGCAGGCGGTTGACCGCCAGCCGCAGCGCCAGGCTCTTGAGCGTGATGCGGCGCAACAACAGCAGGCTGCCCCAGCCGATGCCGCCCAGCAGCAGCGCCAGCACCGCCATGCCAGCCAGGATCGCCCACAGCAGCGTGCTGGCCCCCATCAGCGCCACCAACAGCGCCACCACGATCGCCGCCGTCACCGGCAAGAAGTAGCGCAGCGGCCAGACGTTGGCCGTCACGTCTCGGCGCAGCACCCGCAGCGGCTGGGTGGCCAGCAGCTGGCGATACGGCCGCAGCCCGACCAGCAGCGAGATCAGCACCAGCGCGCCGAGCGCCCACAGCCACGGCCAGGCGCCGGCGGCAGGCAATGCAGCCGGTAATACCGGCTTCAGCAGGCGGATCAGCAACGCTTCAAACGCCAGCCCGATCGCCCCGCCGCACGCCGCCGCCAGCGCCATCACCGCCAGCCACTGGCCGACGATCAATTTACGCAGCGCGCCGCGCCCGGCACCGAGGGTTTTCAGCACCGCGATCAGATCGTAACGGCTGCGGCAATAGTGGCTCATCGCCACCGCCACGGCGGCGATCGACAACAGCAGCGTCAGCAGGGCCGACAGCAGCAGGAACTGTTGGGATCGCTGCAGCGACTTGCCGAGCGCGCTGCCGGATTCCTGCAGCCCGAACCAGCGCTGATCCGGCGTCAACTGCGGTGCCAGCCGTTCCTCGTAACGCTGAATATCCGGCTCGGCGCCGGCGAACATGTAGCGGTAGGTCAGGCGGCTGCCCGGCTGCACCGCGCCGGTCTTATCGACGTCCGCCAGGTTGATCATGATGCGCGGCGCGGTCTGGAACGGATTGAAGCCGGCATCCGGCTCCTGAATGATTTCACCGGCGATGCGCAGCGTGGCGTCGCCCACCTCCAGCGAATCCCCCACTTTCACGTTCAGCAGCGCCAGCAAGCGCGGCGCCACCAGCACGCTGCCCGGTTCGGGTTTGATGTTGGCCGGGCGCGTTTCCAGCTTGCCGTACAGCGGATAGGTCAGATCGGTGGCTTTCACGTCCGCCAGCTGCGGCCGATCGCCGGCATAGGTCATGGTGGTGAACGACAGCTGACGGCTCACCTTCAGCCCCTGCTGCTGCGCGTCCAATAGCCAGCCTTCCGGCACCGGATGCGCGCTGCGCAGCACCCGATCGCCGGCGATAAAATCGCGGCTCTGCTGGCTGAGCCCTTTGTCCATGCGATCGCTGATGCTGCCCAGCGCCAGCACGCAGGCGACGGAGAGCGTCAGCGCCAGCCACACGATCAGCAGCGACGGCGAGCGCCATTCGCGCCAGAACCAGCGCCAGATCATGCTTCCTCCCACAGCTTGCCTTCACGCAGCCGCAACCGCCGCTGGCAGCGCGCCGCCAGGGTTTCGTCATGGGTCACCAGGATCAGGGTGGTGTCAAAATCGCGGTTGAGAGAGAACAGCAGGTCGGCGATGCGATCGCCGGTCTGACGATCGAGGTTGCCGGTCGGTTCATCGGCGAACAGCACCCGCGGCCGGCCGCTGAAGGCGCGCGCCAGCGCCACGCGCTGCTGCTCGCCGCCGGACAGCTGCGCCGGCAGGTGATCGAGACGTTTGCCCAGCCCCAGCTGTTCCAGTAACTGCACCGCCTGCTCGCGACTCTGCCTGTCGCTCTCACCGCGCAACAGCGCCGGCAGCTGCACGTTCTCCAGCGCGTTCAGCGTCGGCACCAACATGAACGACTGAAACACAAAGCCGACGTTCCTGGCGCGCAGCGCGGCGCGCCCCTCTTCGTCCAACGCGGTCAGCGACTCGCCGAGCAAACGCACCTCGCCCTCGCTGCCGTCGTCCAGCCCGGCCAAAATGCCCAGCAAGGTCGATTTCCCCGATCCGGATTCGCCGATCAGGGCGATCGTCTGCGCGGGTTTGACAAGCAGCTCGACTCCGGTAAGGATGGTGAGCTGATGCTCACCCTGACCAACGTGTTTACTAAGATGATGAACTTCAAGAACGTTTTCCGCTGGCATCTTCCCTTCCTTTTGCTGTTGGGATTATTCAGTTTACGCGCTGCCGCCGCCGATACCTTATTGATTTTGGGCGACAGTTTAAGCGCCGGCTATCGCCTGCCGATCGAGCGGGCCTGGCCGACGCTGTTGGCCGAACAGTGGCAGAAAAAACCGGGCGCGCCGCAGCTGGTCAACGCCAGCATCAGCGGCGACACCGCCGCACAGGGGCTGGCGCGTCTGCCCGCGCTGCTGAAACAGCATCAGCCGCGCTGGGTGCTGATCGAGCTGGGCGCCAACGACGGCCTGCGCGGCTTCCCGGCGCAGGACGTACAGCGCGATCTCGGCCAAATCATCACACGGGTGCAGCAGGCCGGCGCGCAGCCGCTGCTGATGCAGATCCGCATCCCGCCTAACTACGGCCGCCGCTATACCGAGGCGTTCAGCGCCGTCTACCCGGCGCTGGCCAAGCAGTTCAACATTCCGCTGCTGCCGTTCTATATGGAACAGGTGGTGGTAAAGCCGGAATGGATGCAGGATGACGGATTGCACCCCAATGGGGACGCTCAGCCGTTTATCGCCACCTGGATGGCGGAGCGCCTGGAACCGCTAGTAAAGCATGAGTCTCACTAAATTAGGGTCGTACACTAGGTAAAGTTATGCAAAAAGCGGTATTGATAACCGGCTGTTCCAGCGGGATTGGCTTGATTGCGGCGCAGGATCTGCGCAACCGCGGCTACCGGGTGCTGGCCGCCTGCCGTAAGCCGCAGGACGTGGAAAACATGCGCCAGCTCGGGCTGGAAGGCATCGAGCTGGATCTGGACGACAGCGCCAGCGTCGAGCGCGCCGCCGCCGAGGTGATCGCGCTGACCGACGGCCGCCTGTACGGCCTGTTCAATAACGGGGGGTTCGGCGTTTACGGCCCGCTCAGCCGCATTTCGCGCAGCCAGCTGGAGCGACAGTTCGCCACCAACCTGTTCGGCACCCACCAGCTAACCCAGCTGCTGTTGCCGGCAATGTTGCCGCACGGCGAAGGGCGCATCATTCAGACCAGCTCGGTGATGGGTCTGGTCTCCAGCGCCGGGCGCGGCGCCTACGCCGCCAGCAAGTTCGCGCTGGAAGCCTGGTCGGACGCGCTGCGCATGGAGCTGCACGGCAGCGGCATTCAGGTCAGCCTGATCGAACCGGGGCCGATCTCCACCCACTTTAGCCAGAACGTCAACCAGGCGCAGAGCGACAAGCCGGTGCACAACCCCGGCATCGCCAAGCGCCTGACGCTGCCGCCGGAGGCCATTCTGCCCAAACTGCGCCACGCGCTGGAAAGCCCGCGCGCCAAACTGCGCTATCCGGTCACCCTGCTGGCGCACGCGATGAGCGTGCTGCGCCGCATTTTGCCGGGCCGCTGTCTGGATTGGCTGCTGCGCAGCAACGCTTAATTCGCCCGACGGGGTTGAAGAATGGCGGCGCGCCCCCATTTACACCCCATGGCTCCGCACGATCAGAGAGAAAAAAGATGCTAGCTCAAGCTGTTGTTGATATTAACGAAACTAACCTGCACCAGACGCTGGAACAATCGATGTCCACACCGGTGCTGTTCTACTTCTGGTCCGAGCGCAGCCAACACTGCCTGCAGCTCACGCCGGTGCTGGACAAGCTGGCGGCGGAATACGCCGGTCAGTTCATTCTGGCCAAGGTGGACTGTGACGCCGAGCAGATGATCGCCTCCCAGTTCGGGCTGCGTTCCATTCCGACGGTCTACCTGTTTAAAGATGGCCAGCCGGTCGACGGCTTCCAGGGCCCGCAGCCGGAAGAAGCGATCCGCGACCTGCTGCAGCGTTTCCTGCCGAAGGAAGAAGATCTGAAACTGGCGCAGGCGCAGGAATTGCTGGCCGCCGGCAACGCCGCCGAAGCGCTGCCGCTGCTGAAAGACGCCTGGCAGAGCAGCCAGCAGCGCAGCGACATCGGTCTGACGCTGGCCGAAACCCAGATCGCGCTCAGCCGCAGCGAAGATGCCGAAGCGGTGCTGGCGACTATCCCGCTGCAGGATCGCGATACCCGCTATCAGGGCCTGGTGGCGCAGATTGAACTGTTGAAGCAGGCAGCGGACACGCCGGAAATCCAACAGCTGCAACAGCAGGTGCAGCAAGAGCCGGACAACGTCGAGCTGGCGGTGCAGCTGGCGCTGCAACTGCATCAGGTCGGGCGTAACGAAGAAGCGCTGGAACTGCTGATGGGGCATCTGAAGAAAGATCTGGCCGCCGCCAACGGCAACGCGCGCAAGACCCTGATGGACATTCTGGCCGCACTCGGCACCGGCGACGCGCTGGCCGCTAAATATCGCCGCCAGCTGTACTCCCTGCTGTACTGATATACCCTGCTTCTTTCCAGCCGCATCGTTGTTGGCTGTGTTTGCAAGTCCCCGGGAACCTACTCAAGTCAGTGACCGGGACGCGCAAACGCAGCCAACACAGAAGCAGCTTGAAAGATGACGGGGATTAGCGATAGACCCGCACCCCGCCCTCCACGCCCGCCGGGCTGAACAACACCTGCCACAGCTGAATGTTGCGCGAACGGAACGCGCCGGCGCAGGCGTTCAGGTAATAAGTGAACATGCGCTCGAAGCGCTCGGAATAACCGCCCGCCAATTCCGGCCACGCCCGTTTGAAATTCTCCAGCCAGGCCATCAGCGTGCGATCGTAATCGGCGCCGAAGTTGTGCCAATCCTCCATCACGAAACGCCCTTCGCTGGCCTCGGCGATATGCCGCACCGAAGGCAGGCAGCCGTTGGGGAAGATGTATTTGTCTATCCAGGCGTCGACGTTAAGGTCGGTTTGATTGGAACCGATGGTGTGCAGCAAAAACAGGCCATCGGGCTTCAGGTTGCGCGCCGCTACGCTGAAATAGGTCTCGTAGTTTTTCGGCCCGACGTGCTCGAACATGCCGACCGACACGATGCGATCAAACTGACGATCCAGATCGCGGTAATCCTGCAGCAAGATCTCGACGTCCAGCCCGGCGCAGCGTGCCTGCGCCAGCTTCTGCTGCTCGGCTGAAATGGTCACGCCGTGCACCGAGACGCCGTAGTTTTGCGCCGCAAACTGCGCCAACCCGCCCCAGCCGCAGCCGATATCCAGCAGCGTCATGCCCGGTTTCAGCTGCAGTTTTTCGCAGATCATCCTGAGCTTGGCCTGCTGCGCCTGCTCCAGCGTCTGCGCTTCTTTCCAGTAGCCGCAGGAGTATTGCATGTAAGGATCGAGCATCGCCCGGAACAGGTCGTTGCCGATGTCGTAATGCTCTTTGCCCACCTGCCAGGCGCGCTTGCGCGATTGGCGGTTGAACAGCCGGGCATAGGCGATGCGCGCGATGTCGCTCAGGCTTTTCGGCAGCCGCTCATCGACGCCGGCCTGCAGAATGCGGGTAAACAGCATGTCCAGCCGTTCGCATTCCCACCAGCCGTCCATATAGCTCTCGCCGAAGCCGAGCGAGCCTTCCTGCAAAATGCGTTTGAACAGCGCCGGGTTATGCACCCGGATATCCCAGGCGCGCGGGCCGTTGATGGCGACGCCGGCTTCGGCCAGCATCTCCTCTACAATGCGATACCAGCGGTCTTTCTTCTGGGCGAGTTCATCAACACTGAGCGAATCCATAACAATCCTTGGCCGAAATGTCATTTCAAAAAGCATAGTCGCAAATAAAAATGACAAATTTTTGACGGTAAACACGGGGGTGTTTTTACTCTAGCCAAGGCGAGCAACATCATGAAATGAATAAAAATTATTGAAATCATGCCATTTAGGCATACTTATCTGCCAACTGTGCCAGACTTATTTCAATAACGTTTTTCTCCCTGTTCGGAACAGCGGTTCCGCTTATGGCGGAATCACCAACGCCCTGGATTAAGTCGCGGTATCGGTAGGCATTTTTCCGGCGCTGGCGTAATATCTGTTTACATATGTCTGACAGGAGGTTTGCATGCTTACTTTTATTCCCATCGTGATCGTCGTCGCGCTGATTGTGGTGTTCGCCGGCGTCAAAATTGTGCCGCAGGGGTTCCAATGGACGGTAGAACGCTTCGGCCGCTACACCAAAACGCTGATGCCGGGCCTGAACCTGGTGGTGCCGTTCATGGACCGCATCGGCCGTAAAATCAATATGATGGAGCAGGTGCTGGACATCCCTTCGCAGGAAGTGATTTCCCGCGATAACGCCAACGTCGCCATCGATGCGGTGTGCTTTATCCAGGTCGTCGACCCGGCGCGCGCCGCCTACGAGGTCAGCAACCTCGAACAGGCGATCGTCAACCTCACCATGACCAACTTCCGCACCGTGCTCGGCTCGATGGAGCTGGACGAAATGCTGTCGCAGCGCGACAGCATCAACAGCCGCCTGCTGCACATCGTCGATGAAGCGACCAATCCTTGGGGGGTGAAGATCACCCGTATCGAGATCCGCGACGTGCGCCCACCGGCGGAACTGATCGCCTCGATGAACGCCCAGATGAAGGCCGAGCGAACCAAGCGCGCCGACATCCTGGAGGCGGAAGGGGTGCGCCAGGCGGCCATTCTGCGCGCCGAGGGTGAGAAACAATCGCAGATCCTGAAGGCCGAGGGCGAACGCCAGTCGGCGTTCCTGCAGGCGGAAGCGCGTGAGCGCGCCGCCGAGGCCGAGGCGCGCGCCACCCAGCTGGTGTCCGACGCCATCGCCAGCGGCAACATTCAGGCGGTGAACTACTTCGTGGCGCAGAAATACACCGACGCGCTGCAGAAGATCGGTTCCTCCAACAACAGCAAAGTGGTGATGATGCCGCTGGACGCCAGCAGCCTGCTCGGCTCGATCGGCGGCATTACCGAACTGCTGAAAGAAAGCAAAGGCAAATAATCATGCTCGAACTGATCGCGGCGAATCCGCTGTGGTTCTGGCTCTCCCTCGGGGGCGTGTTGCTGGCGGCGGAAATGCTCGGCGCCGGCGGCTACCTGCTGTGGAGCGGCGTGGCGGCGCTGTTGGTCGGCGCCTTGATCTGGCTGCTGCCGACGCTCACCTGGGAATGGCAAGGCGTGATCTTCGCCGTCCTGACCGTCGTCGTCGCCTATCTATGGTGGTACTGGCTGCGTCGCCGCCCGGCGGCCGTGTCCGGCGGTTCACCGGTGCTCAACCAGCGCAACCGTCAGCTGATCGGCACCCGCGCCACGCTGACGGAGCCGATGCACAACGGCATGGGGCGCATCAATATCGGCGACAGCAGCTGGCGCGCGCAGGCGGCGGAAGATCTGCCCGCCGGCACCGAAGTGGAAGTGGTGGCGGTGGAAGGGGTCACACTGGTGATCCGCGCCATCAGCCGTTAATTCGAACGACAGCATCCCGCCAGATTATTGATGATGGGGCACTCCGCCCCCTCGTCGCCCGGACATTGTTCCGCCAGCGTCAACAGGCGTTGGCGCATTTCTCCCAGTTCGCTGATGTGCCTTTCGATCTCCGCCACCTTCTGCAGCGTGCGCGCCTTCACGTCGGCGCTGTGACGGGCCGGATCGTTGAACAACGCCACCAGCTCGCGGCACTCGTCCAGGTTGAAGCCCACCTGCCGCGCCTGGCGCAGCAGCGTCAGCTCTTCAACGTGCCTGGCGGAATAATGGCGATAACCGTTATCGCTGCGGATCGGGGCGGTAATCAGCGCTTTCTCCTCGTAAAAACGAATCGTCTTGCTGGTTAACCCGGTCTTTTTCGCGACGTCGCTAATATTCATTTTTTCCTCCGGAATGCTCCTGCTCACCTCCTATCTTAAGCCGCTTTCCGCCACTCACCAAGCCTCAACGCCCTACCGTCGATAGCGATGAGAAACCGATAGCCACAGCCAAAAGATAGATACTTCACTTGCAAAGTATTCATCAAAAAACAATAGACAATCTAACCTATTAAAATTTGATCAAATTAAGATTTTTATTATATGTAAATTTTTGTGTATAAATAACACAAAATAAAACACAATTAAAACAACAAAATAAAAACACAAATTAACAAAATTGTAATAATAGACCACACAAATAAACATTTATTTACATTTGCCATTACTGCGCCTGTTTGAGTTTTGGCCACCTCCAAACTAGAAATATTAGCTAATTTAATCTCTCAACCCGATGGCGGAGTTCGTCATGGATTTTAACTTATCAAGCGAGCAGCAGGCTCTAAGCGAATCCGCTCAGCGTTTTGCCCGCGAGGTGCTGGATCAGGATGCGCATGATCGGCTTTCACGGCAGGTATTAAGCCTAGATTTGTGGCGACAAGCCGCCGCCTATGGTTTTACCCGAGCCCCCGTGGCGACCGCGTTCGGCGGATTGGGCATGAGCGCGCTCGATACTGCGCTGATGATTGAGGCGCTGGGTAAAGGCAGCCGCGACATCGGCATGTCCTTTTCGCTCTGCGCCCATCTGTGCGCCTGCGTGATCCCGCTTTCCCGCTTCGGTTCCGAGGCATTAAAAGCGCGCTATCTCGAAGCGTTGGCGGCCGGAAAACTGATCGCGGCGAATGCGGCGACGGAGCCGGACGCCGGTTCCGATATTTATGCCATGAAATCAACCGCTCAACCCTGTGAAGGCGGCTACCGCCTCAACGGAAACAAAATTTTCATCACCAACGCGCCGATTGCCGACATCTTCATCGTCTATGCGAAAACCCATCCCGAACATGGCTTTATGGGCGTGTCCGCATTTGTGCTCGAGAAAGGGATGCCAGGCTTAAACGTAGGCGCCGTCAGCCCGAAAGATTGCCTCTCCAACTGCCCGTGGAGCGAACTGACCTTCAACGACGTCTTCATTCCAGAGTCCCAACGGCTCGGCATGCCGGGCGCCGGCGGCGCCATCTTCCACGATTCAATGATCTGGGAAAAGGGCTGCCTGTCGGCTCTGTTTATCGGCGCAATGGAGCGCGTGTTCGACAGCGCGCTGGACTATGCCAAACAACGCCGACAATTCGGCAAAGCGATCGGCCAATTTCAGTCCGTCTCCAACCGCATCATCGAGATGAAACTGCGTCTGGAACAGTGTCGGCTAATGCTCTACCGCGCCTGTTGGAAACACGATCGGGGCCAGGACGCCGAGATCGACATCGCCATGAGCAAACTGTTGATTTCCGAATATGCCGTGCAGTCCGCGCTGGACGCGATTCAAATCTTCGGCGGAGCCGGCATGGATCAAGAACTCGGTCTGGTGCGCCACTTGCTGAACGTGATCCCCAGCCGGATCTTCTCCGGCACCAACGAGATACAAAAAGAAATTGTCGCCCGCAAGCTGGGTCTGCGGGGAGGCGCATGATGATCGTTCAACGCGTTTTTGCCGTGCTCTATATGTTGGCCGGCCTGGCGAAAGCCTTCCCTCAGTTGGAAAACGTCGCCGATATTCTGCAGCAGGCGGCCGTGGCGAACCAGGGCACCTGGTACGCCGGAGCGACGGCTTGGCTGGCGGCGCAGGGTACAGCGGTTAACGCGCTGATCGGCGTGGCGCTGTTTGCCTCCGGTGCGGTCTTGATGTTCAACCCGCGTTGGACGACATTGATCATCTACTGCCAGCTGCTGATGATGGCGGGATTTGTCACGATCCTGCACCGCGCCCAGCCGCAGGTCATATTGCTCGATGCGATTTTCGCGCTGGCGGCGCTGTACATGCTGCGGCAGCAACACCACCGCAAACCCAAGCCGCGCACGTTCCCCACGCGCGACTTTTCCACGCCCACGCCGGCGTCAGGCGGCTCGGTAACCCCCACGCTGGACGGCGAGTATGACGTGGTGATCATCGGCGGCGGCGTCTCCGGTTTGGCCGCGGCCAGCGAACTGACCGAACACCGGGTTCTGGTGCTGGAAAAAAGCGCTTCCTTTGGCGGCAACGCGCGCTACCGCGCGGTGAATCGCCTGAAGTTTCCCATCGCCGGCGTCTGCTTCCAGGAGCCATTGCCGGGTTCGTTCATGTTGCAACTGCTGAAGAAAATCGGTCTGAGCGGCGCCTACAAGTCCAATGAAAAGGACACGCTGGTGTTTTTCGACACCTTCTTGCTGCTCCGATGCCTGGGTGAAGTCGTCGTTGGTTTTCTCAAACAGCCGGTCTACCTGCTGAAACCCGCCGTCTGGCGCCTGACGGGACAACTATTCCTGCATGCCTTGATCGGTAAACCTTATGTTATCGCGGCAAAACAGCTGGGCGATCCGATCTTTGCCGATCTGTACGCCTTCCTCGATACCTTCTCGCCGCGCGGCGAGCGGTACCCCAGCCTGCCCTGGACGCCGCAGAGCACCTGGAGCAAAGCGAATATGGCGCTGCTCGACACTATCCCGCTGTACACTTATCTGTTCGAACCGCACAAACTGGATCAGATCCCGGCGGATCTGCGGCCACCGAGAAAATTCGGCAAGCTGGTAGAGAATGCCGTCAGCACCACGCTGCGCGTGGAATGTCTCGATATTCGCGAAGTCTCCGCCTATGTCGGATTGCACTTCCTGGTGGGGTATTTACGCGGCAATCTGGTCACGCTGCCGGGCGGTAACGGCAGCATCAGCGCCGGGCTGCTCGACTATCTTGAGGAGCAAAACAACGTCAGGCTGCAAAGCCGCGTACAGCTTCAAAGCATCACGCCCGGCGGCGACGAAACGGTGATCCGGTTCAGCGTCAATGGCGCGGCCAGCGAAATCAGAGCCAAACAAGTGATCTGGGCCGCCCCCAAAACGCATTTGCCCACCTGGTTGCCCACCCTGCCCAAAGAGCAATTGGCGGCGATCCGTCAGATCCGCCATGAAGATTACTACCTGGCGAACGTGCTGTTGAAAAAACCGATCCTCGAACACTCGTTCGGCGGCTATCTGATCGAGCCGGAAAACACCCGCACACCTTACTATTGGAGCAAAGCCGGCACCTGCCTGATCGCCAATTGGATGGACAATCGCCTCAGCGCGGAAACCGGGGTATTAACCCTGCTCAAACCGACCACTCGCCCAGAGCGGCAAGGTCGCACCGCGCAGAACGAGTTCCCGGCGCTGCAGCAACAGACCTATATCGAAATCGCCAAAGTGCTGGGCAACATGGGCATTGACGCCGACATCATTGAAGACATTCAAATCTGGTTCTGGCCCGCGGGTCTGGTGACCTCGGTCGCCGGACAACAGGCTCAGGGCGTGTTTCACCAGGCCAGCATGCCGTTTGAGAATATTCACTTCGCCAATCAGGACAGCGTGGGCATCGGTAATATCGAAAGCGCGGTGTTAGCCGGGTTGAACGCCGCCAAAGCGGTGAGAGAACGCCTCGCAATGCCCGTTACGCCTGCGGAGGTGATGTCATGAATCCTACCCTGGTGGTTGAACTTTCCGGCGATAAAACGCTGGAACCCCATCGCCTGGGCGGCAAAGCCCATTCGTTGAATCATTTGATTCAGGCGGGCTTGCCGGTGCCGCCGGCGTTTTGCATCACCGCGCAGGCTTACCGGCAGTTTATCGAATTCGCCGTGCCGGGAGCGCTGCTCGACACGGGCGCGCCGGGCAACGTGCGCGATATGATTTTGAGCGCCGCCATCCCCGCCCCGCTCGATCTGGCGATCCGTCACGCCTGCAAACAGTTGGGCGACGGCGCCTCGCTCGCCGTGCGCTCTTCGGCGCTGGAAGAAGACGGCCTGACCCACTCTTTCGCCGGGCAATACGACACTTACCTGCACGTGCGCGGGGATGACGAGGTGGTGCGCAAGGTGCAATCCTGCTGGGCGTCGCTCTGGGCGGAACGCGCCGCCCAGTATAGCCGGACATCGGCGGCGCAGAGCGATATCGCCGTCGTCTTGCAAATCATGGTGGATGCGGACGCCGCCGGCGTCATGTTTACCCAAGATCCGCTGACAGGCGATGCCAACCACATCGTCATCGACAGCTGCTGGGGACTGGGGGAAGGCGTGGTCTCCGGACAGGTCACCACCGACAGCTTCATTTTGGATAAGGCGAGCGGCGAGATCCGCGAGCGGCAAATTCGTCACAAACCGCACTATTGCCAACGCGATCCGCAGGGACAGGTCACGCTGCTGCAAACGCCAGAAGCCAGGCGAGACGCTCCCAGCCTAACCCCGGAACAGCTGCAACAGCTTGCCAGGCTGGCCAGGCAAACGCGGATGATTTACGGCGCGGAACTGGATATCGAATGGGCGGTGAAAGACGATCGCGTGTGGCTCCTGCAGGCGCGGCCGATCACCACGCAGGCCAAACCGGTTCAGATGCTTTACGCCAACCCGTGGGAAAGCGATCCGACGATCAAGGAACGGGCCTTTTTCTCCCGAATGGACACCGGCGAGATCGTCACCGGCTTGATGACGCCGCTGGGGCTGTCGTTTTGCCAGTTCTACCAAAAGCATATTCATGGCCCGGCGATCAAAACCATGGGGCTGGCGGATATCGGCGATTGGCAGATTTATATGGGGTATTTGCAAGGCTACGTCTATCTGAATATCTCCGGATCGGCCTACATGCTCCGCCAATGCCCGCCCACCCGCGACGAAATGAAGTTCACGACCCGCTACGCCACCGCCGATATCGATTTCAGCGGGTACAAAAACCCCTATGGCCCCGGCGTACAGGGATGGGCTTATCTCAAGAGCGCCTGGCATTGGCTGAAACAGCAGAGGCATAACCTGCGCAGCGCCGGCGCGACCGTCGATGCCATGATCGCCCTGCGCCAGCGCGAGACGCGCCGCTTTCTGGCGCTGGATCTGACCACCATGACGCATCAGGAGCTGGAGCGGGAACTCAGCCGCATCGACGGTTACTTCCTCGACAGCTGCGCCGCCTATATGCCCTTCTTCCTTCAGTCGTTCGCGCTCTACGATGCGCTGGCGCTGACCTGCGAACGTTACCTCAAAGGCCGCGGCAACGGATTGCAAAATCGCATCAAGGCGTCGATGAACAACCTGCGCACCATCGAAGTCACGCTGGGCATTCTCAGCCTGGTGGAGACGGTCAATCGTCAACCGGCGTTAAAAGCCGTGTTCGAGCGACACAGCGCACAGGAACTGGTCACCGTCCTGCCCATCGATCCCGAATCGCGCGCCTTCTGGCAAAGCGACTTCAGCGCCTTCCTGTTCGAGTTCGGCGCCCGTGGCCGCCAGGAGTTCGAATTGAGTCTTCCGCGCTGGAACGACGATCCCAGCTACCTGCTGCAAGTGATGAAAATGTATCTGCAACATCCGGTGGATCTGCACACGAAACTGCGGGAAACAGAGCGGCTGCGCCATGAAGACAGCGAGACGCTGCTTAAAGCGATGCCCTGGTTTGGCCGGATGAAGCTGAAGTTCATCACCAAACTGTATGGCGTGATGGCCGAACGCCGCGAAGCGACCCGGCCAACCTTCGTCACCGAAACCTGGTTCTACCGCCGCATCATGTTGGAAGTGCTGCGGCGCCTGGAGGCGCAAGGCCTGGTCAAACAGGCCGATCTGCCCTATGTGGACTTCGAGCGCTTCCGCGCGTTTATGGCGGGGGAACAGTCGGCGCAGGAGGCGTTCGCCGCCGATCTGATCGAGCGCAATCGCCACCAGCATCTGCTGAACCTGCATGCGGAAGAGCCGCCGATGGCGATCGTCGGGGGGTATCAGCCCAGGATGAAAGCCCCCACGGCGGAAAACGCCGCCGGCATGCTGTCCGGCCTGGCGGCCAGCCCCGGCAAAGTGGTGGCGAAGGCGCGCGTCATCACCGATCTGCTGGCGCAGGCCGGCGAGCTGCAGCCCAACGAAATCCTGGTGGCGCGCTTTACCGACGCCAGCTGGACCCCGCTCTTCGCGCTGGCGGCGGGCATCGTCACCGATATCGGCTCCGCGCTGTCCCACAGCTGCATCGTCGCACGCGAATTCGGCATCCCCGCGGCGGTCAATCTCAAGAACGCCACCCAGCTGATCAACAGCGGCGACACCTTGATTCTCGACGGCGACAGCGGGACGGTCATTATTCAACGCGGAGAACGTGCCGATGGCTAGTCAGCACCACATCCGGCGAAGGTAAACCATCCGCCTGAAAACAGCACAATTCAACGAAGGTGATGCGCGCGGCAACCGCCGCCTGCAGAGACCGTCGCGGGCTTTGTCGTGCCGAATTTGCCCGCCTGGCTGAAGCCGTCACTCCATTTTGGCTGCACAAGGAACTCATCATGACGACCCTGACAGGACAAGCAAGACTCACCAACTCCGCCGCCTACGAGCAAGTGTGGCAAGCGGAGCGCCAGGCCTGCCGCACCGACGCAGATCCCGACACTCTGACGGTCGGCGTGGTGGTGGTGACGCGCAACCCGGCGTTTTTCCAAACCGGGCTCAGCGTACTGAACGATATCCGCGATTATGTTTTCAACCGCGTGCATATCCAGTCCGAGATGCCGCTGAAACTGTTGGATCTGGCGGCGGACTCGCTTTATCAGGCCGCGCGCGAAAAGGCGCTGCACTTTCTCAAAGGCCAAAACAAGGCTATCAACGTTCGCATCATCCAATGCGCCAGCCTGGCCGAGGCCACCGGCAAGATCATCTATACCCATGCGCTGGAACAGCGTCCCGAATTTCATTTGGGCATGCTGTTCTACGATCAGACCACGCCGGCCGGCGTCGATGACAGCATCGAACAGATCGATCGCGATCTGGACGCCTTTTACAGCGCCTTGCAGCGCAGCGGCATTCCCGCGTTTTACACCACCTTCTCCACCGTTGCGTTCATTCGCCGGCTGCGATCGCCCTTCCGCTACCTGCCGCAGCAATACCGCGAAATCGTGCGCAGCGAAGATCCGGCGATTTTCCAAACCGAGCTGTTGTGCCTGTGGATGGACTTCTTCGAGATGAACTACACCAACCGCCGGGTCAAGCCGATCGGCGCGCTGGCGCTGCACAACACGCTGGGTGAGCAGCTGATTCAATTTTTCGAGCGTACCGCCGCCGAACGCTGGCTGGTGTCCTATTACACCGGGTCGATCATCTCCAATCTGATCGGCTATCTGGATCGGCATGCGGAGGCGCGCGGCGCGCTGATCCTGCGCGGCCCTAACGAACACGCCATCGCCTGCGGCGCCATGGCCAACTGGCAGCTGTATCGCATGCCGTTCCTCGGCGTAGTGACCTCCGGAATGATGGATGAATTCAAGGGGACGCTGGCCAACCTCAAGGAAACCGCCGCCCAGGGCATCATCGTCGCGGCGGAAAACCGCGGCAATCAATGGTACAGCTTCCAGGGAACGCTGACGCCGACGGAAGACATGCGTGAAGTGCTCGTCGCCCGCCGCATCCCGTTCGTTTATATCGATGACGTCGAAACGATCGGCACCGGTTTGACGGAAGCCTTCCGCCTTTATCATCAAGGCCAGGGGCCGGTGGTGATTCTGGCGACGCAAAACGTGCTGGAGTCGACCCTGTCGCTGGAGGGCGCCGTCTGCGATCCCTCGCCGATCCCGGTTCTGTCGGCGGACGATCCGCTGCCGATGAGCGAAAGCCTGGCCCAGGCGATAGCGCTGATCAACCGCGGGCCGGAACGGCTGGTGTGGCAGTTGGGCCCGGTCAGCGACGACGAATACGCCCTGATCCATGACATCGCCGACGCCGCCGGCATCGCCCTGGTGGACTCGTTGGCCCATCCAGGCTCGGCGCCGAAATATTATCAGGGCCGGCGCAATCCCCACTACCTGGGCACCCTGGCGATTTACGGCTACAGCCCGCGCGTCTACAACTTCCTGCACACCAACGACAAGCTCAACGCCATGAGCGAGCAGAGCCTGTTTATGATCAAAAGCCGCGTCGCTCAGATCACCACCCCCTTCTCCGACGGCAGGCTGGAGCGCAAGGTTCACCTGGTGCAGCTTACGCACGATGAGCGCCATCTGTCGCCCTATGCCGATCTGCACCTGCACATGAACTGTCTGGCGTTCCTGCGCACGGTGAAAGCGCATCTCGACGTCGATCCGGCATTGCGGGAAAGACGCCGCGCGCTGATCGCCGCCTATCTCGATTCGCCTTCCGACGTGGTCAGCCAGCTTCCCAGTCTGCCCATGTCGGCCAACTACTTCTTCTGCCAGTTGAACCGAGTGATTGAAGAGCTGATCGAAACGGAGGGGTTCGATTTTACCGGCGTATATGACGTCGGCCGGTGCGGCATCTCCGCCGCGCGCAACGTCGCCAAAACGCGCCGCGGCTTTTCCGGCTGGTATGGCCGCGCCCTGATGGGCGACGCTCTGCTGGCCACCGGCTACCTGGCTTACACCAGCCCAAGCCACGTGATGGCGTTTATCGGCGACGGCGCTAAAGGGATCGTACCGGACATCCTGCCGGCTTTTATCGACAACATTCTTACCCATCCACAGTTGCTGAATAAAAGCATCACCGTCTTCTATTTATGCAACGGCGGGCTGTCCGTCATCAATACCTATCAGGAACGCATTCTGTTCAACCGCACCTCACGGCAAATGCGGTTGGTGAACGTCGAACAGCCGGACGTCGAACAAACGGTCAATAACTTCCATATCCAGAGCAAAACGCTTACGCATTTCGACGAAGACGTCATTCGCCAGGCGCTGACCACGCCGCACCGACTCAATCTGTTCTCCGTGGTGCTGGGGCACAACAATGAAGGCGACGGTATCTCGCTGGCCACCGCCAAAGGCTGGCAGCGCGATCCGAGCGACCACGACGCCCTGCAGGAGCGCAAAGCCTGGGCGGCCCAACAGCCCGAATCGACCAGCACCGCCTTCGACCAAGATCCTACACAGGAAGCCACCTCATGAAATTCGGATTCATCGCTCATCCCACCTCACTGGGGTTGAAACGTTACGTCAAAATGCTCGATCTGCTGCAACGCAACTCGACCGAGCAGCACAGCGGCTATACGCGTGAACTGTGGGAACGACAAAACCTGGTTCCCTTTATGAACTTCGCCAGGATCACCTCGGCGACCGGCGCCACTTGCGAAGGGGTGATCAAATACATGCCGCTGGTGGCGGATGAGATGCTGGCCGACGCACGCGGTATCGCCGCCAGGGTGGTCCAAGGCATCGAAGAGCTGGCCGGCGATGGCGCCGAACTGGTCGGTCTCGGCGGTTTTACCTCTATCGTTGGGCGACGCGGCGAAGCCACTGCGGAAAAGTCGCCGGTGCCGGTCACCTCCGGCAACTCGCTGACCACCTACGCCGGCTACAAGGCCTTGATGCAGATCCAGTCCTGGCTGGAAATCCGCCCGGAGGAGGAACCCGTCGCCATCGTCGGCTATCCGGGGTCGATCTGCCTGGCGCTAAGCCGTCTGCTGCTGGCGCACGGTTTCTCTCTCCATTTGCTGCACCGCGCCGGCAACCATGATCGCAGCGAACTGCTCAGCCATTTGCCCGAGGAGTATCACTCGCGCGTCACCCTGACCAGCGATCCCGAAGATCTCTACCCGCGCTGCAAACTGTTTGCCGCCGCGACCTCCGCCGGCGGCGTGATCGACCCCGCCAGACTGCAACCCGGCTCGATCTTCATCGACGTGGCGCTGCCGCGCGATATCGCTTCGGAAACGCGCCCGGCGCGGGATGACATTCTGATCATCGACGGCGGCTGCGTCACCGCCACCGATGCGGTCAAGTTGGGTGGAGAATCGCTCAACGTCACCATCAAGCAACAATTGAACGGCTGCATGGCGGAAACCATTGTGCTGGCGCTGGAAAACCGGCGGGAAAACTTTTCGCTGGGCCGCTATCTGGCGCCGGAAAAAGTGCTGGAGATCGGTGAAATCGCCGAGCGCCACGGGTTCTTCGCCTATCCGCTGGCCTCGTACGGCGAGCGCATCGATCGGCAGAGCGTGATCAATCTCAAGCGCTACTACCACCATGACATCTATGCCGGGGAACCTGCTGATGCGGCGTTGCCCGCATCGCGCCTGGCGTTTATCGACGCGGTCATCGCCCAAACGCCGGCCAGGGAAGACACCCTCGACCGCTATCATCAATACATCAACCCCATGATGGTGGACTTCCTCAAGTTGCAGCGCTGCGACAACGTTTTCCGCAGCGCCGCCGGCACCCAGTTGTATGACGATGCGGGCGAGGCTTTCCTGGACATGGTGGCGGGCTACGGGTGCCTAAACCTGGGCCACAACCCGCAGCCAGTGGTCAACGCGCTGAAAAACTACCTCGACGCTCAAGGCCCCAACTTCATTCAATACATTTCCATTCCCGAACAGACCGCCAAGCTGGCCGAAGTGCTCTGTCGTCTGGCGCCGGGCAACATGGGCCGGGTGTTCTTCAGCAACTCCGGCACCGAAGCCGTCGAAGCCGCGATGAAGATCGCCAAGGCCTCGACGGGCAAGCCGGGCATCGCCTATCTGCGCAACAGTTACCACGGTAAAACGCTGGGCGCGTTGTCCATCACCGGGCGAGACAAACACCGCCGCTATTTCACACCGCTGCTGGACGCGATGGTGGAGGTGCCGTTCGGCGATCTCGCCGCGCTGCGGGAAGCGCTGAACCGTGAAGACGTCGGCGCGCTGATGGTCGAACCGATCCAGGGCGAAGGCGGCGTGCATATCCCGCCCGCCGGTTACCTGCAGGCGGTGCAGCAGCTCTGCCGCGAGACCGGCGTGCTGCTGATGGTGGACGAAGTGCAAACCGGGCTTGGGCGCACCGGCAAACTTTTCGCCTGCGAATGGGACGGTATCGAGCCGGACGTGCTGATGCTGTCGAAATCCCTGTCCGGCGGCCTGATCCCCATCGGCGCCACGCTGTGCCGAGCCGATCTTTGGCAAAAAGCCTATGGCACGGCGGATCGCTTCCTGGTGCACAGTTCCACCTACGGCGGCGGCAACCTCGCCTCGGTCGTCGCCCTCAGCGCGCTGCGCGAGATCCTGGCGCAGGATTTGGTCGGCCATGCCGAACGGATGGGCGCCTACTTTAAGCAGGCACTGAGCGAGATCGCCGCCCGCTATCCGTTCGTCAGCGAGGTGCGCGGCCGCGGCCTGATGCTGGGGATCCAGTTCGACCAGGCGTTCACCGGCGCGGTCAACGCCTCCGCCCGCGAATTCGCCACCCGGCTGCCCGGCGATTGGCACACCACCTGGAAATTCTTGCCCGATCCGGTGCAAGCCCATCTGCGGGCGGCGATGGATCGCATGGAACAGGCGCTCGGCGAAATGTTCTGCATGAAATTCGTCACCAAGCTGTGCCAGGACCACAAGATCCTGACCTTCATTACCGCCAACAGCTCGACGGTGATCCGTATTCAACCCCCGCTCATCATCAGCAAAGCCGAGATCGACCGTTTCGTCGGCGCCTTTGCCACGGTGTGCGAGGAACTCTCCACCTTTTTAGACTAGGGAGCCAGCAATGCCTTTAACCAAGCAAGATGCCGTCAATCAGATGATGGGCTTTTTCCAGGCCAAGGCGCTGACCGCCGCGCTGGCGCTGAAGCTGTTCGATCAGTTGCGCGATCGGGACGCCGACGCGGCGCACATCGCCGCGCGGCTTGACTGCCCGGCGCGTTCGACCGAACAGTTGCTCATCGCGCTGCGGGCCATGGGGTATCTCGACCAACGAGACGGCCTTTATCATCTGCCCGCCGCCCACCGGGCTTTTCTGTTGAGCGACGAACCGCAGTGGCTGGGATGGCTGGGCCGCCACATCGATACCTTCCTGTATCCGCTGTGGGGCGAGCTGAAAACGGCGGTGCGAAACGATGCCCACCAGCGCCGCACGGTATTCGGCGATGACCGCAGTTGGTTCGACATCCTGTACCAAAATCCGGACGACGTGGCGGACTTCCAGGAGTTTCTCGGTAAATTCGCCGCGCCCTTTATCGCCGGCTTTGTTCGCGATTACGACTTCTCGCAACACCGTGCGTTTTTGGATATCGGCAGCGGGATCGGCAGCCTGCCGATGGCGATCGCCGACGCTTATCCGGGGATCGCACTGGCGATCTGCGAACTGCCGCAGGCCTCGGCGTTTTTGCGCGACAAGCTGACGCTGCAAGGCTATGGCGAACGCATTGACGTCGTGGAGGGCGATGTCATCAGCGGCGATCTGCCGATCGGCGGCTATGACCTGATCCACCTGGGATGGATGCTGCACGACTACGCCCCGGAAACCCAACTGACCATCCTGCGCAACATCTATCGGGCGATGCCGGCCGGCGGCCGCTTCATCGCTTCCGAAACGCCGCTGAACGAAGACAAATCAGGGCCGGAATTTACCGCCCTGCTGTCGCTGAACATGCTGGTCTCCACCGACGGTGGCATAGAGAGCAGCGCGCAGGAATACCTGGACAGATTCCGTCTGGCGGGGTTCAGCAACGCGCGCATCATGAAAATTGCCGGCCCACGCACCCTGATCGTCGGCGAAAAATAACCAGTTAGCAACGGGAGCTCGCAATGTTAGAAAGCAAATTGATCCAGCATATCGCCACCCAGTATCTGGATGGCGATCACGACGGCCTGAACGCTCAAACCCCGCTGTTTGAACTGAACGTCGTCGATTCCGCCTCCATTTTCGATCTGGTGGATTTTCTGCGTCAGGAGTCTCATGTCGCCATCGGCATGCATGAGATCCATCCGGCGAACTTCGCCTCGGTGCAGGCGATGGTCGCGCTGGTGCAACGGTTGCAAGCGCAAGTCGCCGCAGGGGGTGTCGCATGAGCGTTCACGCCGTCGATAGCGCCGCAAACGCGCATGAAGCCGTCCGGCAGTCGGTGCTGCACACCTTCGCCCGGCTGACCGAGTATGAACCGTCGGAACTGGCCCTGAGCAGCCATCTGGAAAACGATTTGGGCGTCGACTCCATCGCGCTGGCGGAAATTGCCATGGTGCTGAACCGTCAGTTTCAATTAAATACGCCGCTGGAGATCCAGGAGATCAAAACCATTCAGGATGCGCTCGACGGTATTTTGCAGCGCGGTTTCACGCTGCCGACGCCGAACGCCGCCGCGCAACCTGCCCCCGAGACGCCTCAGGCCTGGTTGAGCGTTCTCGTGCGCCAGGTGTTCGCCACCCACAGCGGATATGAAGTGCGTGATCTGCCCCCCGACGCCGCCATCGAAGGCGACCTGGGCATCGACTCCGTCGCGGTGGTGATGGCGCGCAACGAGCTGCTCAAAACGCTGGGCCTGGACGATAACGCAGCGCTGGCGGAGTGCCGCACGTTGGCTGAGCTGGAGCACAACCTGACGGCGCGGCTGGTTCAGGAACAGGGCGAAGCGTGGTTCAGCCGCTTTGGCCAGCACACCGCCGCATCCGCTGCGCCGCAGCCCACCAAGGCGCCCGCGTCGCCGGACGCGCGCGATGAGCTCGGCGATCCGCGCACCATGCGGGACTTCGTCGGCATCGAGCACCCGGATTTGTTCCATAAAACGCGTGAGTTCGGCGCTTTTTATCGCGATAAAAAACAGCGTCAGCTTTACTGGTACGGCATGCCGCTTGAAACGCCGTGCAAAAACCGCGCGGTCATGTTCGACGAGGTCACCGGCAAAAGCCGCGAATTTCTGATGTTCGGCTCCAACAGCTATCTGGGATTGTCGAACCATCCGGAAGTGATCCACGCCATCCAGGACGCCGCCGGCCTGTACGGCGCCACCAATACCGGGTGCCGCATCATCGCCGGCAGCAACGTGCTGCATCTGGAATTGGAGCGCAAACTGGCCAAGCTCAAAGGGCGCGAAGACTGCATCGTCTATCCGTCCGGCTACTCGGCCAACCTGGGATGCATCTCGGCTCTGACCAGCCGACACGACCTGGTGTTCACCGACGCCATCAACCACATGAGCATCCAGGACGGCTGCAAGTTGGCGGGCGCGCAGCGGAAAATTTATGATCACTCTTTGACCAGCCTTGAGAAATCGCTGGCCAAATACGCCGATCACCCCGGCGGCAAGCTGATCGTCACCGATGGCGTTTTCAGCATGCACGGCGATATCGTCGATCTGCCGCGCCTGATGAAGCTGGCCGAACGCTACGGCGCACGCGTATTGGTCGACGACGCGCACGCGACCGGCGTCTTGGGCAAAACCGGCTCGGGCACGGCGGAACACTTCAATATGAAAGGCCGGGTGGATCTCGAGCTGGGCACCATGAGCAAGGCGCTGTCGGGATTAGGCGGCTTCGTTTGCGCCGATGGCGAAGTGGTCGAATACCTGCGTTTCTACTCCAACTCCTATGTTTTCGCCGCCACCATCCCCGCCGCAGTCGCCGCCGGCGTGATCGCCTCCATCGACGTGATGCTGCGTGAACCCGAGCGACTGGCCAAGCTGTGGGACAACATCTACTACTTCCGCACGCTGCTGCTTAACGCCGGCTTTGACCTTGAGCATTCCGACTCGGCCATCATTCCGGTGGTGGTGGGTGACGACGCCAAAACGCTGCTGTTCGGCCGCGCCGTCCGGGCGCGCGGGCTATTCTGCCAGACCGTGGTCTTCCCGGGCGTCAGCGTGGGTGACGCCCGCTTACGCATCAGCGTGACCAGTGAACACACGCGTGAAGATCTGGATGAAGCCTACGCCATTTTGGTGGCGGCGGCGCTGGAGACCGGCGTGCCGGTCAACGGCGATGTCCGACGGGAAGAGCGCGCACGCGCCGCCGAGGTCTGACATCATGGCAACCTTCATTTCACCGATACTGGAGGCCCTGTTCCAGCACGCCCGCCAAGCGCCGGAAAGCACCGCTCTGCTGTGCGGCGATCGGCGCTGGAGCTATCGTCGCTTGGCCGATCGCGCCTGCATGATGGCGGCGGCGCTGCGACATGCCGGGTTGAAGCAGCAGGCCGTGCTGCTCAACCTGCAGAAAGGGCCCGACGCCGTCGCCGCCATGTACGCATGTTGGCTGAGCGGCAACCACTATGTCCCTATCGATTTCAGCCAACCGACGGCGCGCATCGAACGCATTATCGCCACCGCCTCACCCGCGCTGATCGTCGATGAGGGCTGGTTGAGCGCGCTCGATGGCCGCACCGATCTCGATGGCGCCTGGCCGGAAGCGATCGCCGCGCTCGGCTCCCCCCTCGCCGCCATTCTCTATACTTCAGGCTCCACAGGCACCCCGAAAGGGGTGCAAATCACCCATGACATGCTGACGTTTTTCATCGGCTGGGCCGTCAGCGATACGCAACTGACGGCACGCGACGTGCTGGCCAATCATGCCAGTTTCGCCTTTGATCTGAGCACCTTCGATCTGTTCGCCGGCGTTTGCGCCGGCGCCGCGACCTGGATCGTGCGCGAAGATGAACAGAAAGATTGCCAGGCTCTCGTTCGCGGATTGCAAACGCACGGCGTCACTCTGTGGTACAGCGTACCTTCGATTTTAGCCATGCTGGAAAAGAGCGCGTTGCTGGCGCCATCGACGGTGAAAACGCTGCGCCAGGTCACGTTCGCCGGTGAGCCTTATCCGGCCGCCGCGCTGAGGCGTCTGGTTGCGCATCTGCCGGCCCGGTGCCGCGTCAGCAACTGGTATGGCCCGACGGAAACCAATGTCTGCACCGCCTACGCGCTGGATCGAACGCAGTTGGCGACGCTGGAGCAGATCCCCATCGGCCATCCGCTGCCCGGCTTGACGGCGCAGTTGGTCGATGAACAGGGGCGCCTGCAGCCGATTGACGGTACGCCGGGCCGACGCGGAGAATTGCTGATCGGCGGGCCGTGCGTTACCCCCGGCTACAGCAACGTCGCCTCATCGCGGCAAGCGCAATGGCATCCGCGCCAATGCCACGCGACCGGCGACTGGGTGGAGACGACGGCGAATGGGCTGGTCTACCGAGGCCGGCTGGACGACATGGTGAAAATCAACGGCTACCGGGTGGAATTGGGTGAGATTGAATCGATCCTTCATCACCATCCCTCGGTCAGCCAGGCCGCACTGTATGTCGAGCTCGGCGAGCTGAAGCAAAAACTGATCGCCGTGATCACCCTCCATCCCGGCGCGCTCCGCCCCAACCTGCTGGAGCTCAAGCAGTTCCTGCAGCCCAGGCTGCCCGCCTATATGCTCCCCAGCCAACTGGTGGTCGCCGACAGCCTGCCCACCAACGCCAACGGCAAGGTGGACAGAGGACGTTTGTCCGAGGTGAACGCGCGATGAACCAGGAAATTCATGCCGCGCCGCTGGCGCTGGTCGGCATCGGCTGCGCACTGCCCGGCATCGATCGTATCGATCTGTCCAACGGCGCCGCCTGGTCGGCGCTGTTCGACGCCCCGCCGCCGATGCCGTGGAGCGATGCGGCCGCGCCGATCCGCGGTCGCCAGATCGACGACGCCGCGTTTGATTTCAAAAAATTCGCCATCCCGCCGCTGTTTCGACTGGCGGTCAGCCGCGAGACCCGCCTGGCGCTGCAGGCCGCCTCCGCCGCCATGCAGCATCTGACGTTATCCGACGCGTTGCGCGACCGCTGCGATCAATTTTGCGCCACCCATTTGGGCAGTGATGCGGCCTATCGCAACGCCACCAAAATCGGCGCGCTGCGCAGGCTGGCCGAACGGCTTGACGCTCAGGGGCTCTCACCGGCGGCGGTCATGCGCCGGATTGACGATTACAAACAGCCGCTGGCCCAGGCGTTCGGCAGTTCATCCCACGATCGCGTAGGGGAAATGGCCTCCAGCATTCCCGCGCGCATCGCCCATTTCGCCCGCACGCGCGGTAAATGCCAAACCCTCGACGGCGCCGATCTGGGCGGCCTGCGCTTGCTGCAGTTGGCGCAAGACTGTTTTCGCCATGCCGACAGCCGCATGGCGGTGCTGACCGCCGTACAATGCTTCCACCATCAACCCCAGGCGGACATGCTGTTGGCGCAGGGCGTTTCCTCTTCGGCCTGTTGGCTGGAGGGGGCGATCAGCCTGGTTGTTTGCCCGCTGGACGTCGCTCAGGAACAGGGATGGCCAGCGATCGCGCAATTGTCGACCCTGATCGCCGAACGACAGGATGCCGCGCCGAGCGCCGGCTATTTTGCCGGCGCCAATCAGGTTTTCTGCCATCTCCTCGACATGCTGTTGCAACGGCAACAGACGTGCGCCGGCCACTCGTTCACCGGCTATCGCTGGCGGATTGACGCGGCGTCTCCCCCCTCATTAAAACCGACGGCTTCGCCACGCATCAGCATCATCGACTATCAGCCCATCACCGCGCAGGGGCTGGATAAAGCGCGTTTCTGGCAGGCCTTGCGCAACGGTGAGGACGCCCTGCGCGATCACAGCCCCGAGCAGTTGCACCCCGGCGCCTTCGTGCGCCCCACGCCGCAAAAGCTCAGCGCCTACACCGCTCATGCCATGTGCTTCCCAACGCACGATCCGGTGCGGCTTGAGCTGACGCGGCCTATGATGCCGGCCAAAAAGCAGCGCCTCGACGTCACACAACTGCACGCCCTCAACGGCTGCGCGGCGTGGCCCGACAGCCTGCGACGCTTTGAACGCATCGCCATTATCGTCGCCAGCAACCTGTCTTTGAGCGCCGATCGACAACAGGCCATGAGCGCGCTGTGGCCGGCATTGCCTTCCGCCGGCGTCCCCCTTTCGCCACCGCCCCAACCCGCGATCAACCGCTGGAGCTGGCATGGCGCCTGCGGCCTCGGCACCGCGCAGCTGTTGGCGCAACAGCTCGGCGTCGAGGCGGACTGCTACGCGGTCGAGGCAGCCTGCGCCAGTTCGCTGGCCGCCTTGCACAATGCGGTCAGGGCGTTACAGGCCGGCCGCTACGATGCGGTGCTCGTCGGCGGCATAGAAACGGCGACGCTCGAACGCGATATGGTGCTGTGCAGCGCGCAAATGATGCTTTCCGCTTCGCGTATGCGACCTTTCGCCCGACAAGCCGACGGTTTTACTCCCGGCGACGGTGGCGGCTTCTTCATTCTGACCGGCCAGGCGACATCGCGGGCCATCGCCACCATCGAAGCGATATCGGGATCTTGCGACAGCTATTCCATGACCGCGCCCGATCCCGAGGGCCAGGCGTTGGCAATCGAAAAAACCCAGAGCCTGAGCGCCGTCGAAGCGCGCCAGATACAGTATCTCGAAGCGCACGGCACCGGCACCGAACTGGGCGATCGGGCAGAAGTCGCGTCATTGCATCAGGGGTATCGCCGCGCCGCGCGCGCCCCTTTGTACATCGGTTCAGTGAAGTACAACTTCGGCCACTGTTTCGCCGGCGCCGGCGCGCTCAGCCTGTGCAAAGTGCTGAGCGCTTTCGAACACGGTCAAATCCCGCCCACGCCGGTGGCGACATTGAATGCCGAACTGCCGCTGGCGGCGATCCCGGCCGAAATCCCGCAAATCGCGCTCGACTGGCCACAGGGTGAAGACGGGCGTCGGGCGGCGATCAACGGCTTTGGCACCGGTGGCATCAATTACCATTTGCTTATCCATCAACCCATTTAAAAAGGCCGCCCAGATGCACATTATCGTCCATAAGATTCGGCTAAAAGACATCGCCCACCGCGCCGCGTTTCGCGACTGGGTGGAGACGACCGATTACCAGGCTTGCCGCCACCTCGATGCGGTACGCGCCTTCGATGTCATCGAAGTCAGCCCTTCGGCGGAGGCGCCGTTTCACTTTATCGAAATCATTCAGCTGAACTCGCTGAAAATGTTCGAGCGCGAGATGCAAACCCCGCTGTTTCAAAGCCTGGTTGAACGCTTTAATCAGTTGGCGGAAGTCGTTGACGAAATCAGCGGAGAACGCATCGCCGATGGTTATCGAGCTTAGCGTGGCGCCGCGTATCGTCATCGCGCTGGGCGGCCCCCACCGCTGCGCCGCCGTTCGGGGATTGCGGCATCTGTCGGCGGTGAAAAACCACGCGCGGGCACAGGCCATCGCGCTGCTGAACCGGACATGGTGCCGGGGGGACGCGACCGGCTTTACGCTGCGCCATGAGGCGAGTGGACAACCGTTCGGCGAACACCTCCTGCTGGGACGCCGCCACGTTTCTCTCAGCCATTCGCATGCCTGGTACGCCAGCGCCACCGGCGATATCCCGCTCGGCATCGATCTGCAGCATTATCGCCCCTTCTCCGGCGCGGCGCTGCGCTGGGCCTTTGGCGAGGCGGAGCAGCGATTGGGACGCATACAGGCCTGCGCCGTCTGGGCCATTCGCGAAGCATTTTTAAAAAGCCACGGCCGCGGCCTGCCCTACGAATTGAGGACGCTCGGCATCGACTGGCACACGGGGTTGGTCTCAAGCGCAGACGGCAGTTTGGCGAGCAGACGCTTCTGGCTGTGGCGCAGCCTGGACTGGGCATGCGCACTCTGCTTTCCGGCGGAGGAAAGCATGTCGTTCAGAGCGAACGTTACCGTATTTTCCCTGCCCGCCCCTTCCGCTTTCGGAGCCTTATCATGACCCAAGACCTTTTCGCCGCGGCGCTGCAACAGGCCGTGGACATCGCGCGGCAGGCGCCCTCTTCACACAACTGCCAACCCTGGTCTCTCCACTATGACGCCGACGCCCGATGTGGCCGGTTGGCTATCGACCGCCGTCGCGCCTTGCAGAGTCTGCCTTCGCTGGAACGCGAGATGCTGATGAGCTGCGGGATTTTCTTCGAGTACCTCAGCGCGCTGCTCAACTGTGCAGGCACGCCTCTCGCCTGGCGTTGGGAGCATGGCCCCACGCATTTACTGAGCTTTGCCCCCGCCGCGCCTGCCGCGCCCGATCGCGCCGCCCATCGCCAATTGGCGCAGCTGATCGGCGAGCGGCATACCGCACGGGCGGCCTATCAGCCTACGCCAATCAATGAAGCGCAGCGGATGCAGCTGCAAACCTTGTTCGACGGAACGGCGAGTTCGCTCAGTATCGCAGGTGACGAACGCGCTCGCCGCCGGGTCGCGCAGCTCACCGCTCGTCACGCCGCGCTCGATTTCTCGGATCGCCAAGCCTGGCGCGAAACCTATCAATACATCCGCTTCAACGAACGGCAGCCTACCGACGACGGTTTTCACCTGCACCACCTGTTTGGCCCGGTATCCCCAGCATTCAAGCGCTTCTTCCAAGTGGCGTTTCATCCTCGCTTAAGCCGGCTGGCGGCCGGGTTGCGCTTGCCGGCTTATATGGCGCAAGGGCTGGCGCAACGCGTCGCGGAAGGCCCGCAATACCTGGCGCTGTGTCTGAACGACGAAAGTGCCGAGCACCTGTTCGCCACCGGCATGCGGCTTGGACGTCTGTGGCTCACGCTGCAACACTGGGGTTGGGGATTGCATCCGATCAGCGTTCTGGTGCAACACGCCGAGGCGCGTCGCGAGCTCGCAGCAACCCTGGCGCTCAGCGCTCCCCCGGTGTTTTTTGCCCGCTTCGGCCACCTGCAACAATGGGGCAGCGCAGCGCCCAGACGCAGCTGGCAAAGCATTTTGACCGCGCCGCCATCCGGCGAATGCGCGCCCCCGGGGAACGATTCCCCCTAATCCGCTGAGGAGAACACAATGAACGTATGGATTGCTTTGGCCGCTGTTTTGTTGATCCTTGCCCTGCTGGCGTTTATTACCAGCCGCGGCGCTCAAGACACTCGCCCGATGTTTCTGTGGGGATTCAACGCCATGGGGCCGGTTACTCTGGTCTATTGCTATTTCGGCGAGGGCGATCTGAGCCACAAAGCCCTGATCCTTGTCATGGTCGGCCTGTACCTGCTGCGCATGAACATCGTGCTGACACGTTGGTACGGCAATACCGCCGCGGCCAAACTCAAGGACGTGATGCCCACGCAGCAGGTGCCATGGCTGGCGGTGATGATGGTCATGATCTTCGGCGGCCTGTACTGCCTGCCCTTCTATTGGGCCAGCCAACTGCAGGGGCCGTGGGGCGCGCTGCAATGGCTGGCCATTGGGGTCTACCTGATAGGCACGCTGTTCCACTTCGGCAGCGATTATCAAAAACGGCGCTTCAAACAGGATCCGAACAATAAAGGCCGGCTGCTGAACAACGGCTTTTGGGGGTTGGCGCGCCATCCGAATTATTTCGGCGACTTTCTTATTTTCGTCAGCTTCGGGCTGCTTGCCGGCAACCTGTTTGGCCTGATCGCACCGCTGACTAACCTGGTGCAGTATTTCGCCGACGCCATTCCCAAAAGCGAGAAAATGGCCGAGAAGCGCTACGGCGAGGTCTGGCGCAACTATAAACGTCAGGTTAAGTGTTTCATTCCTTTCGTGCTGTAACCCCAATGCGGCAGCGCGGTCCGGGCAAGCTGACCGCGTTGCCGCCGATAAAACACCTTGTTATACAACACAAAACGACCGTCACGCCCGCGCAAGTAAAAACCGCCTTGACCTTACCCTTGCGGGAAGGTTTAAGCTCCCTTCTTAGTGAAAACAGGTCAGGCGGTCAACCTTTAAACACCGCCTTCTAAGCAAGGAGTCCAATCATGTCACACACCACTATGCTGGCATTGCAGGGGCTGTCCTGCATGAACTGCGCGCAGCGGGTGAAAAAAGCCCTGGAAAGCCGCAGCGATGTCGAACAGGCGGACGTTAACGTGCATTACGCCAAAGTGACCGGCGAAGCGCCGGACAGCGCATTGATCGACAGCGTGATCGCCGCCGGTTATCAGGCCGAAGTCGCGCCGCACGCCGATACCGAACTGCAGCTGAGCGGCCTGAGCTGCATGCACTGCGTCGGCACCACTCGCAAGGCGCTGGAAGCGGTGCCGGGCGTGTTCGCCGCCGACGTCGAGATCGACAGCGCGAAAGTGTACGGCGATGCCGATCCGCAGGCGCTGATCGCTGCGGTGGAAGATGCCGGTTATCACGCCAGCGTGGCGGGCGCCGTCGTCCCAAAAACTGAGCCGTTGGCTGACGCAACACCTTCGTTGCCGGACGTTCAGCCAGCGGCGCAACCTTCCCTTCCGGCAACCGACAGCGCGGACGACAGCGTACAGCTGCTGCTCAGCGGCATGACCTGCGCCAGCTGCGTCAATAAAGTGCAGCAGGCGCTGCAAAGCGTACCCGGCGTAGAACACGCGCGCGTCAACCTGGCGGAACGCAGCGCGCTGGTGACCGGCGCCGCCGATGCGCAAGCGCTGGTGGCGGCGGTGGAAAAAGCCGGCTACGGTGCCGAGATGATTCAGGACGAAACCGAACGCCGCGAACGCCAGCAGCAGACCGCACGCGCCAACATGATGCGCTTTAGCTGGCAGGCGGCGCTCGGTCTGGCGTTGGGTATCCCGCTGATGGCCTGGGGGCTGTTCGGCGGCAGCATGACGCTGACGCCGGAAACCCAGCGCCCCTGGCTGCTGGTCGGCGTCATCACCCTGGCGGTGATGGTGTTCGCCGGCGGGCACTTCTACCGCAACGCCTGGCGCGCGCTGATGAACGGCAGCGCCACCATGGACACCCTGGTGGCGCTCGGCACCGGCGCCGCCTGGCTTTACTCGATCGCCGTCAACGTTTGGCCCGATTTCTTCCCGATGGAAGCGCGCCACCTCTATTACGAGGCCAGCGCGATGATCATCGGTTTGATCAACCTCGGCCATGCGCTGGAGCAGCGCGCCCGTCAGCGTTCTTCACAGGCGCTGGAGCGGCTGCTGGATCTGACGCCACCCACCGCGCGCCTGGTGACCGACGACGGCGAGCGCGATATCCCGCTGGCGGAGGTGCAGCTCGGCATGACGCTGCGGCTGACCACCGGCGATCGCGTGCCGGTCGACGGTGAAATCGTACAGGGCGAAGTCTGGCTCGATGAAGCGATGCTGACCGGCGAAGCGGTGCCGCAGCAGAAAGGCGCCGGCGACACGGTGCATGCCGGGACGGTGGTCGACGACGGCAGCGTGCTGTTCCGCGCCGCCGCCATCGGCAGCCAAACCACGCTGGCGCGCATCATCAAACTGGTGCGTCAGGCGCAGAGCAGTAAACCGGCGATTGGCCAACTGGCTGACCGCGTCTCGGCGGTGTTCGTGCCGGCGGTAGTGGCGATCGCCCTGTTCAGCGCGGCGATATGGTACTTCTTTGGCCCGCAGCCGCAGCTGGTCTATACGCTGGTGATCGCCACCACGGTGCTGATCATCGCCTGCCCGTGCGCATTGGGCCTGGCGACGCCGATGTCGATCATTTCAGGCGTCGGCCGCGCGGCGGAGTTCGGCGTGCTGGTGCGCGACGCCGACGCCCTGCAGCAGGCCAGCCAGTTGGACACCCTGGTGTTCGACAAAACCGGCACCCTGACCGAAGGGAAACCGCAGGTGGTGGAGATCCTGACCTTCAATCAGGTCAGCGAACAGCAGGCGATCGGCTGGGCCGCCGCGCTGGAACAAGGCTCCAACCACCCGCTGGCGCGCGCCATCATGGAACGCGCCGCTGGGCAAACGCTGCCGCAGGTCGCGCAGTTCCGCACCCTGCGCGGCGCCGGCGTCAGCGGGGAGATCGACGGCGTGCAGGTGCTGCTGGGCAACGCCGCGCTGCTGGAACAGCATCAGGTCGCGACCGCCGAACTGGAAGCGCCGATGCGCGCCCAGGCCGAACGCGGCGTGACGCCGGTGCTGCTGGCCGTGGACGGTAAACCGGCCGCGCTGTTCGCCATTCGCGATCCGCTGCGCGAGGACAGCGTCGCGGCGCTGCAGCGCCTGCACCAACAGGGGTATCAGCTGGTGATGCTGACCGGCGACAACCCGGTAACCGCCAACGCCATCGCCAAAGAGGCCGGTATCGATCGGGTGATTGCCGGCGTGCTGCCGGACGGCAAAGCGGCGGCGATCAAACAGTTGCAGGCGCAGGGCCAGCGCGTGGCGATGGTCGGCGACGGCATCAACGACGCCCCGGCGCTGGCGCAGGCCGACGTGGGCATCGCGATGGGCGGCGGCAGCGACATCGCCATCGAGACCGCCGCCATCACCCTGATGCGCCACAGCCTGCACGGCGTGGCGGATGCGGTAGCGCTGTCGAAGGCCACGCTGCGCAACATGAAGCAGAACCTGTTCGGCGCCTTTATCTACAATACGCTGGGCATTCCGATCGCCGCCGGCGTGCTCTACCCGCTGACCGGCACGCTGCTCAGCCCGGTGGTGGCGGGCGCGGCGATGGCGCTGTCGTCCATTACCGTGGTCAGCAACGCCAACCGGCTGCTGCGTTTTAAACCGCAGAAGTGATCGCCGGGGCGCCGTCATGGCGCCCCGCTGTTTTCCGGGCTTTCCTGCGCGGCGGATAGCGTTTAGCATGAATAACGATTTCCCCTCGCCTTTCATGCTGAAACGCGCACCCGTTATTCAGGAGCCACGCCGTATGGGTCAACTGTTACGCCGCCTCGCCGCCTTTCTCGGCCTGATCTCGCCCAAGCGTTACGCTTATCCGGCGTTGGACATCACCCTGCCTGGCGATCGTCGGCTGCATCTGGTGGGCAGCATCCATATGGGCACCGTCGATATGTCGCCGTTGCCGCCCCGGCTGGCCGCCCGGCTGCAACAGGCCGACGCGCTGATCGTCGAAGCCGATATCACCGACTCCGCCTCCCCTTTCGACCACGCCGAGCTGCAGCCGGAGCTGGAACAGCGCCTGTCCGCCGAAGAATATCAACGGTTGCTGGCGCTGTGCCATGAGCTGGGCGCCGACCCGCACGCCTTCGCTACCCTGCCCGGCTGGCAGGTGGCGCTGATGATGCAGGCGCGCCAGGCTCAGCGTTTGGGGCTGCGCGCGGAATATGGCGTGGACTATCAGCTGCTGCAGGCCGCCCGGGCGCAGGACAAACCGGTGATCGAACTGGAAGGCGCGCGGCAGCAGCTGGCGATGCTGGAACAATTGCCGGAAGGCGGCATTGCGCTGCTGCGCGATACGCTGGAACACTGGCATACCAACGCGCGGCTGCTGCAAACCATGGTGAGCTGGTGGCTGGACGCCAAACCGCGCGGTACGCTGGACACGCTGCCCGCCACCTTCAGCGCTGGGCTGTATGACGTGCTGATGCATCAGCGCAATCGCGACTGGCGGCATCAGCTGGAGGCGCTGCCTGCCGGTGACTATGTGGTGGCGGTTGGCGCATTGCACCTGTACGGCGAGGATAACCTGCCGGCGATGCTGCAGCCACAGGGGTAAAAAAGAGGCCAATATCGCTATTGGCCAGTCAAAGAGGAATTTCTTGTATTCTAGTTATACGCATAGCAACCGTGTTAACGGTTACAGTAAACAGGGTAGCAACCCGGTGAATATCTTGGCAACCCGCTTTATGTAACAGCCGCTCAGGTTGCCGGGCAGGTTGGATTTTTGTATTTTTAAGGCTGGTTATCACCCTTTCCCCGCCGGGGACATTTTGGACAACACATCATGACGCCCGCAGTCGTTCTGCTTGAGAAACAAAAGGTCGCCTTCACCCTCCATCCTTATCACCACGACAGCGACGAAACCAACTTCGGCGACGAGGCGGTGAGAAAGCTGGGGCTGGATGCCGATCGGGTTTACAAAACCTTGCTGGTGGCGCTGAACGGCGACGCCAAACACCTGGCGGTGGCGGTCACGCCGGTCGCGACCCAGTTGGATCTGAAGAAGGTCGCCCGCGCGCTCGGCGCCAAAAAGGCCGAGATGGCCGATCCGCAGTTGGCGCAGCGCGTCACCGGTTATCTGGTGGGCGGCATCAGCCCGCTGGGGCAGAAAAAACGGCTGCCGACGGTGATCGACAGCCCGGCGCAAGCGTTCACCACCATCTACGTTTCCGGCGGCAAACGCGGGCTGGACATCGAACTGGCCGCCGCCGATCTGTGCCGCCTGCTGGCCGGCAGCTTCGCCGACATCGCCAAACGCGACTGACGCCGCGCGCTCAGCGGCACGCCACCGTGGCGTCACAGGCCGCCAGCGTTTCCACCAGGCGGTCCTCCAGCGCCTTCACCTGCGCGCCCGGCACCAGATAGTTATTGCTGATGATGGCGAATGCCAGCGGCCGCCCGGTCGCCGAATCGACATAGCCGCTGAGCGACGATACGCCGGTCATGGAACCGCTCTTGGCGTGGGCGCGCCCCGCCGCCGCGCTGTTCACCATGCGGCTTTGCAGCGTGCCGCCCACCAGCAACCCCGGCTCGCCCGCGACGGGCAAGGCGTGATACCAGTCGGCGAACCACGGCTGTTTTCTGGCCGCCAGCAGCAGCGTCGTCAGCTGTTGCGGCGTGATCTGGTTCATGCGCGACAGCCCTGAGCCGTCCACCTGGCGATACGCGTCGGCCGCGACGCCCTGGCTTTGCACAAATCCGTTTATCGCCCGAAGGCCGGCGGCCCAATCCCCTTTACCCTGCGTCTTGCGGCCCATCGCCTTGGTCAATATCTCGCCGTAGCCGTTATTGGAGACTTTCAGGAAGGTGACGGCCAGGCGGGAGAGCGGCGGAGAGGTTTTTTCCGCCAGCAGCTGTGCGCCGGCCGGCGTCACGCCCTCTTCAACCTTGCCGCGCAGAGTGATGCCGTGCGCGCGCAGAGCATGTTGCAATAAGGCGCCGACGACGAGGGACGGTTGATCGACGGTAATCAATCGCGAGCTGGCCTCCGCCTGCGCGGCGATGGTGCCGCTGACCACGATCCGGTTGCTGCCCGGCCGGCGCTCGTACGTCAGCGCGGTGTCACTACCGGTGGTGGTGCGGTTGACCAGCGTCACCGCGTCATTGGCGGGATAGAAGCTCACCCGTCCCGGCGCGCCGGCGCGGGCGCCCGGCCGCACCGCCACCTGCACCACGTTGATATCGCCGCCGGGAGTAAAGGCGTAGTTCAGCGCCGAGATCGGCGCAGCGAAGGCGAAAGGTTCATCGTCCCAGCTCCAACCGGCGCCGAATGGCGTCTGATCGAAGGCGCCGGCATCCAGCAACAACCGCCCCTGTATATGACGGATGCCGCGCTGCGCCAGCGCTGCGGCGAAGGTGTCGAGATCGTCCGGATGCAGCGTCGGGTCACCGCTGCCCTGCAGATAGAGATCCCCTTGCAGGGTGTCGCCGCGCTGTTTACCGGCGGTCAACAGCCGGGTTTCAAAGCGGTAATCGGCCCCCAGCACGCCGAACGCCGCCAGAGAGGTGAACATCTTCATGTTGGAAGCCGGCGCCAAACGCTGATCCGCGTGCGCCTGATACAGCACGGCGCCGCTCTCGGCATCGCGCACCATCACGCCGCTCGACGCCCCAACCAGCGCCTTGTCCTGGCCGAGGGCCGCCAGCGCCTGGCTGAGGGTTTGTTCGTGACGTTGGCCGGATGACGAACACCCCGCCAGCGCCACGATGGCGGGCAGCAGCCAGCCTGCGGTTTTCAACATGTCATCTTCCTGTTTGCGTTATCAAAACCAAATTGTCGCTCAGGCTATCATTGGAAGGCGGCGGCGTCCTGTTTTCCATTCACTAAACAACGATTTTTGCTTATTGATATTATAAAACAAGCAATAATAAGAATTGCTAAACAATCAAGGCAATAAAGTTTGAATATGAACTATATTATGTGAAATAACCTTTAATATAATGTTAATGTTTTTAATGTGTCTTGTTGACAATAAACAAAGCCAAAGCTATCGTTACTCCCCATTAAAACTCACAACCTATTATTAATAACAATTTACTTATATGAATTTTAAAATGTGATCTCACTCACTGACTTCCATAGGGAATAACACGCCATGTCTGAAAATACAGGGCCCGATGGTCATCAAGTTATTTTTGATGGCGCGGGCATCGGTGACTTTTGTCCTGAAACGTCGCTGCTTGAAAACTTTGAAAGATTAAATATCGACATTCCCAACCTATGCCGAAAGGGGAGGTGCGGCTGTTGCAAATTACTTCTAATCAGCGGAAATATACGCCATGAAAAACAGAGTGCCTTATGCGAAGAGGAGTTAGAAGAGAATATTATTCTGGCCTGCTGCGCCTATTCACAATCGGATATTGAAATAGAACTCTATTAATAAGGATTAACCGATGAGCCTCATTGAAACCACGTTGAAAAAATGGGATCGCGCCGCGATTGTTCGCTCCCGCCCGCGTCGCCTTCTCAACGAACAGGACAGCCAATCAACCCTTTTCTTCCCCCTCGAACGTCTGCCGCTGTGCCTCCATCCGCGCGTTGCCGCGCTCGGTGAACAAGCCTTGCGCTATATTCAGGTACAAACCCTCTACCATTACCTGAATGGCATCGCCAACATCGAGTTGGATATCATCAATGATTCCAGTTACAAGCTCTACAAAAACGCGGTCGGCGTAGACTTTCCGCTTGAAATGCGCTTAGACGCGCTGACTGTGGTCGTGGATGAGTCCTATCACGCCCTGGTGGCGCTGGATCTGATCAATCAGGTAGAGCAGATGACGTCCATTGCGCCGCTGCCGATGCCAAAAGATACCGAGGCCTCCTATGCCCTGGCTCAATCGTTGGCAATGGGGGACGAACGTCTGCGCGAACTGCTGCGACTGGTTTGCGTGTCCCTGTCGGAGCAGGCGCTGACGACCGATCTGATCGATGTGATCAACAACGAAGATATTTTCCCGACCTTCTATCTGGTGATGAAAGATCACGTTGCGGATGAAGGCCGCCATGCCCGCTTCTCACAGCAGGTGCTGAGCCATATCTGGCGCCACAGCGACGCGGCGACCAAGCAAGCGTTGCAACAACCGATTTTGGCTTTCCTGGAAGGCTACGCAACCGACGCTATCGCCAAAGATTTCAGCGCCTGCATGTTGCGCCAACTAGGACTGACAGAAGCGGAAATTATCGACATCATCGCAGACACTTATCCAGCAACGCATGTTAAACCGTGGGAAAACAATAATATCGTCACGGAGCAAATGTTGGTGGCGCTGAATAAATCGGGCATTCTGGCTGATTTGCCTATCGCCGATGCGCTGCATGCAACAATCTAATTAACCGGTATAAAAATCCAGCACCTTTGATATTCCGCAAGGGAAACCATTATTCTCAGGAAGCAAAAATGGAATTACTTCATATTGGCTATTTCGGCGACAGTGCCTGCGGTAAATTATTAACCGACGAAATCCGGGAATACGGCCATCAGGTTAGCTTTATCAGTCTCGAACACCGTCCAACCGAAAAGCTCGACCTTATTATCACCACTGAAAATAACGCTGAAACAATACGACGACTGCAACAGCAGGGAAAAAATCTGCTGACGCTCGCAACCAATAAAAAAAATATTAACGACATTGACACCCTGCAAAACCAAGAACACTTTTCTCTGTACTTTAGCTCCGCCGGCCAGGCCGCTTATCTGTGCGATGCGCTGTCGGATATGGCCGCTGACGCCCAACTTCCCCTGCTGCAGGAAAGGCTTGTCGACATTGTGGTCGAGCTGTCGCGTGGCGGTATACCGCCGGTACAAGAACTTCCCTACCGCTTGGCGCGTAAATACTATGCCGAATCACCGACGCGCATGCGCGAATTGACCGCATTGCTGATGGAACGTCTTGGCGATCAGATGCAGGGACGTTGCGGCAGCGATCTCTGCCATCTCACCTGGCAACCCGGCGCCGACTTCCATACGGTGCCGGTAGCGGACATCACGTCCCCCGCACAGCTGCAACATTTCTTCTTTAATGAAACCGGCGCGCTCAAACAGGGACGCTACGCCCAGCCACGAGTGATGGTCGACGTAGCGGCTTGCGGTGACGGAACTCAGCTTACCCTGTATGGCGACGACATGCGTTTCAACGCGTTCACCGACTATCTTGACGCGCTATTGGCAGATCCGGCCGATCCCGTCGCCGCGCCCATTGTTACTCAACCTCACACGTTACATCGCCTGAGCCAATTCAACGCAACCGACGATGCCGAGCTCCTGGCGCACGACGTCATCGCTTTGTTCCGCCACGCCGCCGCCGCTCATCCGCAACAGGCCGCGCTGCATGCCGATGGCCAGACATACAGCTATGGAGAAATCGATCGCGCCTCGGATCAGTTTGCCTGTTGGCTGCTTGAACACAGCGGCGCCGCCAGTTCGGTCGTCGCCGTCTCGATGGACAAGTCAGCGACGCTGCTGATCGTGCTGTTGGGGATACTGAAAAGCAATAAAACCTATGTACTGCTCGACCCGCAGGCGCCAGCGGCACGCAATCAAAGCATTCTTGACGACGTACAGCCCGCGCTGATTTTGGCCGACTCGCCATTGCACTCCGGCGACGCGCCGTGCATTGCGCCATCAAGCATTGATTACCGTTCGCTGAACATCCATGCGGAGCAACTCCCTCAATCGCGAGACGCTCTGGCTTACGTCTGCTATACCTCCGGGACGACAGGCAAGCCCAAAGGCGTCATGATCGGGCGTGAAGGCCTGAGCAACGTGGCGCAAAACCACCGCGATTTCATTGGACTGGCGCAAGGCAGCCGCGTGCTGGCCATCGCCTCGCTGGGTTTCGACGCCTTCGGCTGGGACGTCTATGGCGCGTTAGTCAGCGGCGCGACGCTTTATCTTGCGCCCTCGGAGCTGCATACCGATGTCGGCGCGCTGCACGACTATCTGACTCAACACGATATCGGCCATATCACTATTACGCCGGCAATTCTGGAATTGTTGCCCCGCGAAATGTGGCCGGGACTGCGGACGATGATCGTCATGGGAGACGCCCCGCCTGCGGACGTCGTCGCCTGGTGGGCCGAGCGCACCCGATTGTGCAACGGTTACGGGCCGACCGAGGCTTCCATTGCCACTTCGCTGTGCGAGTATCGTCCCGGCGTTCCCTGGAACTGCATTGGCAAACCGCTGAAAAACTACCGTTGCCACATCCTTGATCTCCACCATAATCCACTGCCGGTCGGTTTTGAGGGCGAACTGTGCATCGCCGGCAGCGGCCTGGCGCACGGTTACCTGCATCAAGAGGCGCTGAGCGCAGAGAAGTTCATTATCTGTCGGCTGCCGTATATGGCGGCCGAAGAGCGTCTTTATCGAACCGGCGACATCGCCAAATGGGACGAACAGGGCAACATTATTTTCGTCGGCCGCCGTGATCACCAGGTGAAGATACGCGGAGTGCGCATCGAGATGGGAGAAGTGGAAAGCGCCGTCCGCAGTCATCCACTGGTTGAAAGCGCCTGCGTGGTCGCTCGCAGCCAGCCCTCGGGCAAAATTCTCGCCGCCTTCGTGCAACCCGCTTCGCCTGAGCTGACGATCGACGCGCTGCGTCACGCGTTGGTCACACTGCTCCACCCCGCCGCGATCCCCAGCGTCTTTATTTTCTTGCCGGCGCTGCCGCTGACCATCAATGGCAAGATCGCCCGCCAACAGTTGGAAAACTGGCCACTGGATGAGCGGAATGAGCGCCTGACGCCGCCGGAAACCGAAACGGAGGCCATTCTCGAGCGCATCGTGGCCAACGCGATCGGCTGTCCGCAAGCCGACGTCACCCAGGAGTTCATCAACCTGGGCGCGCACTCGCTGACAATGAGCAAAATCGTCGCGCTCGTCGCACGCGATCTTTGCTGCCACCTGAGCATCGCCGATCTGTTCCGCCACAATACGGTGCGCAAACTGGCCGAATATATCGAGAATAAGGCCGTTGCCGCAGAGCGCGCCATCGCGATCTGCGACGAACGCCGCGCGCCGCTCAGCCCACAGCAGAACCTGCTTTGGTACCTGAGCGCATTGAATCCTGACGATTGCAGTTACAACCTGCCGCTGGCGATAGACATTCAGGGCCCGCTTGATCTGGGGCGCTTTGAGCAGGCGATCAATTTTATTTATGAAAAACATGAAAGCCTGCGCACTCGTTTCAGCGAAACCGACGGTGTCGCCTATCAGTTGGCAGAACCGCATACCCCGATTCGCCTTGCCGATCACTGGGTGGACGGCCAAACGCTGTCGGCAGAAAAGTGGGTGCGCCAACTGTGTGCCACGCCTTTCGACATCACCGCTCGCCCGCCGCTGGTGCTTCGGCTGGTCCAGTATCATCAGCAGCACCATGTTTTGATTTGGGTAAAACACAACATTATTACCGACGCCTGGAGCGAACAACTGATCCTTAACGATCTGTGGCAGCGCTATAACGAGCTTGACGATCACCACGGCTTGGACGCACCGCAACCGCAGATTCAAACTATCGACATCGTCAATAGCGGCATCGCGTCACCTGCGCCGGCGGATGTCGCTTATTGGCAACAGCAACTGCAAGACTGCCGCGAACTGGACTTCCCGCTGGATAAACCGCGCCCGCTGATGCCGACGCACGCCGGAGAGCGCATCCATTATCAGCTGCAGCCTGACGTGGCCGGTCTGCTGGCGTCACGAGGCAAAGCGCTGGGCGCCACGCCTTTCGCCTTGCTCTGCGCGGCATTAAGTTTGCTGCTCAGCCGTTATACCCAGCAGCAGGATATTGTCATCGGCACCGCCATCGCAGCGCGGGATAACCTGGATCAGGCGCAGGTCAGCGGCTTCCACGTCAATACCGTACCGCTGCGTATCCGACTGAGCGAACAGGACACTCTGGCCGGACTGATCGGTAACATGATGGAAACCTGCATCGGCGCCTACCAGCATCAGCAGCTCTCCTTCGACCGGATCTTGCACCAGATCGAATACGAACGGATGTCGAACAAAAATCCGTTATTCCAGATCATGGCTATCCTGCAGAACGCCGGTGACGTATGCCAACAAAACCTGCGCGATTGCACGCTGCATCGCTTGCCGCTTTCGTCCGGCTTCTCGATGTTCGATATGACCTGGAACTTCAGTGTGGAACAGGACGCCGTCGCCATCGAGCTCGATTACGCCAGCGAACTGTTTTATCCCGCCAGCATGCAAATGCTGTTGGACAACTATCAGCAAACGCTGCGGCAACTGCTCACCCTGCCGGCCAATACGGCGCAGCTTGCCCTCAACCCGCTATGCGAACGGGAACAACATTGGCTGCAACAGTTGGCCGTCAACGCCGACGCAGGTTCACGTGACTCGTTGCTGATGCACATTGGCCGGTTGGCACATACTCAGCCTGACAGCCTCGCCGTCAGCTGCGAACGGCAACAGTACAGCTACCGTCAGCTGTGGGCGCAGTCTGAGCGCGTCGCGCATGCATTGCTGCGCATCGACAGCCGGCCTTTCTCGGTCGGCGTCATGATGGAGAAAAGTTGCCACGTCGCCGTGCTCCTGCTCGGCGTGCTGAGAGCCGGCAAACACTACGTGCCGATTGACGTACACTACCCGGCCGACCGCGTGAGCTACATGATCGAGAACGCGCAAGCCCGGTTGCTGGTGACCGATGGTGAGCCAGAGCAAGGTTGGGCCAGTCCCGCCGTCGGTTTCGACTCGCTGGTTTCTCATCCTGCAGCGGCCGACGCGTTGCCGATCCCAGCCGACGATACGCTGGCCTACATCATGTACACCTCAGGCTCAACCGGTAACCCCAAAGGGGTGATGATCACGCACGGCAACCTGAACAATTTCACCAACGACTTCGTCGGGCGGCTGGCGCTGAGCGCGCGCGATAAGGTGCTCAGCCTGACCAGCATCAGTTTCGATATTTTTGGGTTGGAACTTTTCTGCTCGCTCGCCGGCGGCGCGCACGTCACGCTGTGTCCACGAGAAACCGCCATGGATCCGGTCAAGCTGTATCACTTTATCGAGCGACAGCAGCCCAGCGTGATTCAAGCGACACCTACCGTCTGGAGTACCATCGCCCACCATCTGCCGGCGGCGAGCCAACGCCCCCTGACCGTGCTATGCGGCGGCGAGAAGATGCCGGCGGCCCTATTGACGCAATTGCGACGCATCGCGACACGGGTGCTGCAGGTGTATGGCCCGACGGAAACCACCATCTGGTCGACCTGCGCCGATCTGACTCACGAAGGCGCAAGCGACTGTATCGGCACGCCGATCCAGAAGACTGAGGTTCTGGTCATGGATCAGGCCGGCAACCCGCTGCCAAGCGGCGCATTTGGTGAGCTGTGGCTGGGCGGCGCAGGGGTATCGCCGGGGTATTGGCGCAACCCGACGCTGAGCGATAAGGTCTTTCTACGGCGTCAGGCGTTCGGCGCCGAGCGCTATATGTACCGCACCGGCGACATTGTGCGTTTTAATCGACAGGGGCAGCTGGAGTATCTCGGCCGGAACGATCACCAGGTCAAAATTCGCGGCCACCGTATTGAGTTGAGCGAAATCGATCTCAGTCTATCGTCCCTCGACAATATCGAGCGGTCACTCAGTTTAATTGTCGGTGAAGGCCAGCAGGCCCGCATCGTCAGCTACCTGCAGTTAACGCCGGGCGAAGAGCTGAATGAAAAAGCGGTACGCACGGCGCTGAAAGCCCGTTTGCCGAATATCATGATCCCGTCCGGTTTTGTGGTGCTGTCGGCCTTCCCGCTCACCAACAACAACAAAATCGACATTCGTCGGCTGCCAGCGCCGGAAACCCGCTACTCGGCTTCCGAAGCGGACTACACGCCTGCGGCCAACGAGGCGGAAAGCGCCATGCAGCATATCTGGCAACAAGTATTGTCGCAGACGCAGATCAGCGTCTGCGACAGCTTCTTCAGCCTGGGTGGAAATTCACTGCAGATCCCGCAGCTGCTGCACGCCATTCGTCAACAGATGGGCGTCTCGCTGACTATCCGCGAATTCATCATGCACAGCCAGATCCGCGAACTTACCGCTCTGGCCTTGAGCAAAACTGCCGAGGTCGCCGATGAAACGCATTGAGGTGTACCACCAAGGGCGTTGTCATCACCTTGACCACCGAGAGCCGCTGCGGCTCTCGGCCAGGCTGGACTTCGCCGATAACTCAACCAACCTTTATGGTGTGGCCCCCGCCGACTCGGCGCCGCTGAGTTACGGTGATACCGTCGCCAGCGTGCGTCATGGCGGGGTCTGCAACGCCGAGCGCATCAGCCTGGTGCCGCACTGCCATGGTACGCACACCGAATGCATCGGCCATATTCTTCCTGAAACGCACAACGTGGCTGATTTGCCGCTTGAACCGTTCATCGCCGCCACCCTGATTCGCGTCAGGCCGCAGCGAGCGGACGCGACCGCGGAAAGCTATAACGCCAGCGCTGTCTGCGAAGACTGGCTGATTACCCGGGCGGCGCTCGATGACGCATTGGCGCCGTTGTCGGGCGACTACCTGCAGGCTTTGGTGATTGCGATCGAGGCGCCGAGCGAATTCCCCGCCGCGTCCTGCGCGCCCTACTTCAGCCATCAAGCCTTGGCGCGCATCGTCGAACTCGGCGTCCAGCATCTGTTGGTGGACATTCCGTCGATCGACCGACTATACGACGGCGGACGCATGGACAACCATCGCCGTTTTTGGGGGCTTGAGGCCCCCGACAGGCCGCAAGAAGGGCGCAAATACGCCTCCGTGACCGAGCTGATTCAGGTTCCCGCGCAGGCCACGGCGGGACACTATTTTCTGACCATTCAACTGCCGGATCTGAGCGGGGATGCCCTTCCCAGCCGGCCCATCTTATTTTCGTTTTCTACAGGGAAAGTGACATCATGAATTACGCCAGCTATCTGCAGCTAAACCAGCTGCTGTCGCTGCAACAGCCAGCCTCGCCGTCTGCGGAACACCGCAATGAAAACTTGTTTATCATCACTCATCAAACCTACGAGCTCTGGTTCAAGCAGCTGATCGATGAGCTTCATCTGGCGATCGCGCAGATCGAAGAAGGAGATATACCGGCGGCGATCGAAACGATGACGCGCGTCAATGCCATTACCCAAACCGTGGTGAATCAGATCGCCGTGATTTGCACGCTGAAGTTTCACGAATTCCAGCGTTTTCGCAGCTATCTCGGCACCGCCAGCGGTTTTCAATCCTACCAGTTCGCCGGCATAGAAGCGCTGCTCGGCAAGGAAAATCCGAAAAAACTACAGCAGTATCAGGGTGATGAAGAGGCACAGCGCCGATTGGCGGCTATCATCCAACCGGTTTCACTATGGCAGGCAATACGCGGCCATCTGATGCGTCTCAATGACCAGCCCAATCAGGCGGCGCGGGGCTTCGACGACATCATCAGGCAATCGCTGACGCGTTCGAGCTGCGAGTCGCTGCTGCTCAATCAACTGCTGGATTTGGATTCACTGTTGCAGGAGTGGCGTTACCGCCATGTGAAACTGGTGGAACGTACTATCGGGCAGCGGAAAGGTACCGGCGGTTCATCGGGTTCGGACTATCTGAAATCTACGCTGTTCACGCCGATCTTCGATGAATTGTGGAACGCCATCAACTGAATGCGTTCCTTAACGCCAAGGAAGCTCAGGCTTCCTTGGCCTCCTGAAAATACGGATTTCGCCATGCATTGCACCCACTTCCCCAACGCCCCACGCAGCTTGAAACCGCTGACGCCAGGGCGCCAGGGCAGCCTGCGGCTGATCGCTTTTCCTCATGCCGGCGCCGGCGCCACTGCCTTTCAGGGGTGGAGCCCCTCGTTGCATCAGGACATCGAACTCTATGCCGTGCAATACCCCGGTCGAGAGGAGCGGGCAAACGAAGCGCCGCTCTGTCACCCCCAATCACTCATCAATCAACTGATGCCGGCACTGCAGCCACTGCAGGACAAACCGCTGATCTTTTTCGGCCACAGTCTTGGCGGACGGGTTGCGCTGGCGTTAGCGACGGCGCTGCCTCAGCCGCCGCTGCAGTTGATCATTTCCGCCAGTTCATCGCCCTTCCTGGCGCGCCACAGTGCGTTGCTGAGAATGCCGCGTGCCGCTTTGTTGAACGCGCTATGTGCCGGCGAGGGTCTGGATGCGTCGCTCATCGGCGACAGCGCGCTGCTCGATTACTATCTGCCGCTGATCCGTGCCGATCTGATGCTGTCCAGCCAATTGCTTTTTCCTGAGCAGCCGGGTTACCCCGCCCCGCTGGCGATGTTTTATGGTGAAAACGACGAGCTGATCGATCGGCAGGATTTGCTCGACTGGCGCCGGATCGCGCAAGGCGATTTTCAGCAGCGCACTTTTGCCGGCGGACATATGTATATCACCACGCAGCGCGACGCCGTGATAGCCGGCATTCACCAGTTGCTGGCAGGCCACCTGAGTGAACCAGCCAGCATATAGCCGTCAGGCGTTTTCACTCTCAGGCATCGCCAGACGACGCTCGTTGTGCACCACCCGCCACGCCAACAGCAGCACGCAGAGGCTGCAGAGCGACAGCACGGCACCCAGGTGCTGCGAAAGCCCCGCCAACACCAAGCCACCGCCGAGCATCAGGTAATACATCAGGCCAAGGATGGCGCCGGCGGTGCCCATGCAGTCTTTATAATGGCGCAGCGCGCGCGCCAGAATATTGGGAATGGCGATGCCGTACGCCATCACCACCAGCATCATCGGCAGAACGAACCACAAGCTCCCTTCCAGCAGCAGTACCAGCAGGCCGCCGATCAGCGATAATCCGCAGGCCAGCATCAACAGTGCAGGGAACAACCAGTGCTTACCGATCAAAAACTTGTTGATCGCCGCGCCGATGCCCACCCCGGCCGCCAACACCAAACCGGTATAACCGAACCACTGCGCCGGCAGCGCCAACGCCGAGAAGTGGAATGGCGCCAGCTGGTAATAGCTGAACATGCAAATATTGAACAACGCCACCAACAGCGCGCTGAGCCAAATATCCCCGTCCTTGACCATCCGTCCCAGCGTGCCGAAAAATGAATTCTTCACCACCTGTTGCGGACGCGTCTCCGGCAGTTGCCAACCGGCATAGCCCAGCAACAGCGCCGCCAACAGCGCCAAACCGCCGAACACCCCCTGATAGCCCCAATAGTGAGTCAGCACTGCGCCGCTCAACACGCCAACCGCCGGGCTGATCGCCATGGCGATCCCCATCACCGAGAACACCCGCGCCAATTCATAACCGTCGAAGCGATCGCGAATCGCCGTTTGCGTCCCGACCGAACCGACCGCCGCGCCAAAGGCGGCCAGCACCCGCGCGGCCAGCAGCACGCTGAAGCTGCCGCTGAACAGCGCAACGAGAGAAGCCAGCAGATAGAGCGTCAGCCCGGCCAAAATGGTGGGACGGCGTCCGATGACGTCGCACATCCGCCCCCATACCACCACGCCCAGCGCAAAGGCGAAAAAGTAGCAAGAGAGCGTTTGCGCCGCCATCTCCGCACTGACCCGGAAACCGTGCGCAATATGCGTCAATGCCGGGCTGTAGATGGTCTCCACCACCTGGGGAAACATCATCATCGACGTCGCCAACGTCAGCGTCAGTTTACGTTGCATAACAGATCCTGTAGCCAAGAATAGGCTGCACAAGGTAGCATCTGGTCCCATCGCCGATTACAATATAAAAGACAATAAATTTACAAAATCGGACAGACTATGGCGTGGCTTCAGGCGCAGGACAGTTTTAATCCGGATACGCTCGACAACGGGGTGCTCGGGATCGCCGCCGAACTGGCGCAGCACGACTCGGGCACGCATTGGCATGACAGGGGGCAGTTGCTGTTCTGTCAGCAAGGCAGCATGCGCATCACGCTCAACCAAAGCATCTGTATGCTGCCGCCGGGCAGAGTCGCCTGGATCCCGCCGCAGGTGGCTCACCGCGTTCAGGTCAACGGCGTCGTCGGCTACCGTTCGCTTTATCTCGACGCCGATCGCTATGCCTGTCTGCCTGCGCAGCTTGCCGTACTGACAGCCTCGCCGCTGCTGCGCGAGGTGTTGGAACGCATCGCGTTCGCCGCCTTCGACACCGACTGGCAGCATGGGCCTTACGCCAATATTCTGGCGGTCTGCCTGGACGAGATCGCCGCCGCGCCGCGCGAACTGACGCTGCTGCCGCTGCCCAGCGACCGCCGCCTGCGCCATCTGGCCAATCTGGACATGCTTCCGCCGCTGCACGAGCTATCGCGCTATAGCGGCGCTTCCGAGAAAACCATCAGCCGGATTTTCCGCCGTGAAACCGGGCTCGGTTATCAACAATGGCGTCAGCAATGGCGCCTGATCAAAGCGATAGAGATGCTGGCCGCAGGGCTGAGCCAATCCGACGTCGCCGGTCGGCTGGCGTTTTCCAGCGACAGCGCCTTCGCCACTTTTTTCAAGAATATGGCGGGCTGCCCGCCGAGGGCGTATATGGAGAGAAGAAAGTAAGACGCCGTTTAAAACGGCAACGCTGACAAAAGGCGTTGATTCAGAGGAGAAAAGCGACGGCGGGAACGGCGCCCCGCGACAAGCGAGAGCGCCGTTCCGCGACGCTTCTAGCGATACACGATTTCGCCCTTCGGTTCGTAAGCCGCCGCATCCAGCGGCGAGTGTTTCTCGATGTATTGCTTCAGCACCTCGGCGTCGATAAAGCCGGTGTTGACGTAGCTCGGCAGCCCGTCCAGCTTCGGATAGCCGTCGCCGCCCAGCGCGTTGAAGTTCAGCGTCGCCATGCGGTAAGTTTTATCCGCCTGCAGCGGCTGGCCGTTGATCTTCACCTCGCTGACGCCCTTGCCGTCCGCCACCAGGCTGACGTTGGCGAACTGGGCGTAGGCGCCGGAATCCGGCTTCATGTTGGCCACCACCGCCAGGTACTGCTCAACCTCGCTGCCTTTCATATCGACATGCACCAGGGTGTTGCCGAACGGCTGCACCTTGAGCACATTCTTGTAGGTGATATCGCCGCTTTCAATCGAATCGCGCACCCCGCCGCCGCTCATCACGGCGAAGTCGGCGTCGGCGCGCTCCCTCTGCGCGGCCAGCATCACCCGCGCCAGGTTGGTCTGCACGAAGCGCACCTTGCTGCGGTCGCCTTCAAGCTTGCCGTTGACGCTGCCGATCTTCACGTCCAACTGCGCCTTGCCCTTATCCTGGAACGGCGTAAGCAGCTTCATCATGGCCGGATCTTCCGCAATCTGCCGGGTGTAGTACACCCGCTCGCTGGTGCCGTCCGCTTTCTCCACTTTCTTCTTCAGGTTCACCGGGATCAGCTGATAATGCACCAGCTTCAGCTCGCCGTTGCGGAATTCGAAGTCGGCGCGCCCCACGTATTTGCCCCACTCGTGCGCCTGCACGATCCAGGTGCCGTTCTGGCGATCCGGCGAGCACGGCGTGCCCGGCACATAATCCGCCTGTTTGCGGTTGTCGCCGGCCATGCACACCGGATCCTGCGAGTGGCCGCCGACGATCATGTCGAGATATCCGGCCGGCAGGCTGCGCGCCATTTCTACGTCGCCCGGCGCGTTAGAGCCGTGTTCGCCGTTGTCATAGTGCCCCATGTGGGTGGCGGCGATAATCACGTCCGGCTTCTCGTCCTTACGCAGTTGCTCCACCACCTGCTTCGCCTCCTGCGCCGGCACGCGGAACTCCATGTCGGTGAAGTACTCCGGGTTGCCTATTTTGGCGGTGTCGTCGGTCGTCAGGCCGATCACGGCAATCTTGATACCCTGTTTGTCGAACAGGGCATAAGGCTTGAACAGGCGCTGGCCGGTGCTTTTCTGATAAATGTTGGCGGACAGCAGCGGGAAGGTCGCCCACTTCTCCTGCTGGCGCAGCACGCTCAGCGGGTTGTCGAATTCGTGGTTACCGATCGCCATCGCGTCGTAACCCACCAGGTTCATGCCGCGGAAGTCCGGCTCGGCGTCCTGCAGATCCGATTCCGGCACGCCGGTATTGATATCGCCGCCGGACAACAACAGCAGGCTGCCGCCCTGCGCCGCCACTTCCTGACGAATGCCGTCCACCAGCGTTTTCTGCGCGCCCAGGCCATATTCGCCGTGATCGTTCTGCCAGAAGTGACCATGATGATCGTTGGTATGCAGAATGGTGATGGCGTAGGTCTTATCCTTTTCCCAGGCGCTGGCGGCCCCCGACAGCAGCGTCAGGGATACGGCCAACGCGCATGCGGTGGTTTTCAGCGAAAAACGCATGGCGGATCTCCGTGTATTAAATGGCTTTTATGATGAGGGCGAAATTGTAGCGCGAATTAATGACAGCTGATTTCAATTTTTTGCGATGTGAGTCTGATTATTTCAGATATGGTAAAAATTGAACGCCCTGCCTAAGATGTCATCTCTGTGCTCAACAACTTATCAGGCTAATAATAATATGACCGACAGTAGCCAAAGCGCGATGCCGCCCGCCAAGGGCAGTACGGTAAAGAGGACCGCTTTCTCCATCCTCGGCGCCATCAGCGTGTCTCACCTGCTCAACGATATGATCCAGTCGCTGATCCTGGCGATTTACCCGATCCTGCAAGCCGATTTCCATCTCAGCTTCGTGCAGATCGGCATGATTACCCTGACCTATCAGCTAACGGCTTCGCTGCTGCAACCGCTGATCGGCTATTACACCGATAAACACCCGCAGCCTTACTCGCTGCCGATCGGCATGGGCTTTACCCTGTCCGGCCTGCTGCTGCTGTCGGTGGCGAGCACCTTCCCGCTGGTGCTGCTGGCGGCGGCGCTGGTGGGCACCGGCTCATCGGTCTTCCACCCGGAATCCTCGCGCGTGGCGCGCATGGCCTCCGGCGGGCGGCACGGCCTGGCGCAGTCGCTCTTCCAGGTCGGCGGCAACTTCGGCAGCTCGCTCGGCCCGCTGCTGGCGGCGCTGATCATCGCGCCTTACGGCAAGGGCAACGTCGCCTGGTTCTCGCTGGCGGCGCTGCTGGCGATCGTGGTGTTGCTGCAGGTCAGCAAGTGGTATCAACATCAGCATCGGGCAACTAAAGGGCAGCCGAAAAGCCCGTCGCTGCTGAAACCGCTGCCAAAACGTACCGTTGCCTACTCGCTGGGCATCCTGCTGGTGCTGATTTTCTCCAAATACTTCTATCTGGCCAGCATCAGCAGCTATTACACCTTTTATCTGATACATAAGTTCGGCGTTTCGGTGCAGAATGCCCAAATTCACCTGTTCGCCTTTCTGTTTGCGGTAGCAGCAGGCACCATTATCGGCGGGCCTCTTGGCGACAAGATAGGGCGTAAATACGTAATTTGGGGCTCTATTCTCGGCGCTGCGCCGTTTACCCTTGTTTTACCCTATGCATCCCTCTATTGGACCGGCATTTTAACGGTGATCATCGGGGTTATTCTCGCCTCGGCGTTCTCCGCCATTCTGGTCTACGCTCAGGAGCTGATCCCCGGTAAAGTCGGCATGGTTTCCGGCTTATTCTTCGGTTTTGCTTTCGGTATGGGCGGGTTAGGTGCGGCAGTTCTTGGTTATGTCGCCGATTTGACCAGTATCGAACTGGTCTACCAAATCTGTGCTTTCCTGCCACTGATCGGCATTATTACCGCGCTACTGCCCAATATGGAGCATAAAGCGCAATAACCCCGCTGTCTGCCCGGATGAAATTATTTATTCATCCGGGTTATCCTACGGATAAATCAATGTTATTTGGTTTATCTTCCCCAAAACCCCCTCATTGCCATGCCTTAAGTGAAATCCTCTGCTTTTTTACAAAAAAGGCCAAATTAGCCAAGCAAGCCGCGAACAAATGCAATAAACTAAATGTATCTTTTCGTAACTTTGTTGCGTTTCTCCCGTGCCGCGATGCATAGCCAGAAGGAGTATGGATGCATAATTCAACACCGCTCATCACCACCATCGTCGGAGGGTTAGTACTCGCCTTCCTCCTCGGCATGCTGGCGAACCGCCTGCGCATCTCCCCTCTGGTGGGGTATCTGGCCGCAGGGGTGCTCGCCGGCCCGTTCACCCCCGGTTTCGTCGCCGACACCTCACTGGCGCCGGAACTGGCGGAAATCGGCGTTATCCTGTTGATGTTCGGTGTTGGCCTGCACTTCTCTTTGAAAGACCTCCTCGCAGTAAAATCTATCGCCATTCCCGGCGCCGTGGCGCAGATAGCCGTCGCTACCCTGCTCGGCATGGGGCTGTCCAAGCTGCTCGGCTGGGATCTGATCTCCGGTCTGGTGTTCGGCCTCTGCCTCTCCACCGCCAGCACCGTGGTGCTGCTGCGCGCCCTGGAGGAACGGCAACTGATCGACAGCCAGCGCGGGCAAATCGCCATCGGCTGGCTGATCGTCGAAGATTTGGCGATGGTGCTGACGCTGGTATTGCTGCCGGCCTTCGGCAATATGCTGGGCAATGACAATGCCAGCAGCAGCCAGTTGCTGATGGAGCTGGCGCTGACCATCGGTAAAGTCATCGCCTTCATCGCGCTGATGATCGTGGTCGGCCGCCGCCTGGTGCCGTGGATCCTGTCGAAAACCGCCAGCACCGGCTCGCGCGAGCTGTTCACCCTGGCGGTATTGGCGCTGGCGCTCGGCATCGCCTACGGCGCGGTGAAGCTGTTCGACGTCTCCTTTGCGCTGGGCGCCTTCTTCGCCGGCATGGTGCTGAACGAGTCCGAGCTGAGCCACCGCGCGGCGCACGACACTCTGCCGCTGCGCGACGCGTTCGCGGTGCTGTTCTTCGTCTCGGTTGGCATGCTGTTCGATCCGATGATCGTGATTAACGAACCGCTGGCGGTGCTGGCGACGCTGGCGATCATCGTGTTCGGCAAATCCGCCGCCGCGTTCCTGCTGGTGAAAATGTTCGGTCACTCCAAGCGCACCGCGCTGACCATTTCCGCCAGCCTGGCGCAGATCGGCGAGTTCGCCTTTATTTTGGCGGGCCTCGGCATCGCGCTCGGCATGATGTCGGAGCACGGCCGCAATCTGGTGCTGGCCGGCGCCATTCTGTCCATCATGCTCAACCCGCTGTTGTTCACTCTGCTGGAACGCTATCTGGCCAAAACCGAAACCATCGAAGAGCAAATCCTCGAAGAGGCGGTGGAAGAAGAGAAACAGATCCCGGTGGATATGTGCAATCACGCGCTGGTGGTCGGCTACGGCCGCGTCGGCAGCCTGCTGGGCGGCAAACTGGCCGAGGCGGGCATTCCGCTGGTGGTGATCGAGAATTCCCGCCCGCGGGTGGAAGCGTTGCGCGAACAGGGTATCAAGACGGTGCTGGGCAACGCCGCCAATCCGGAAGTGATGGATCTGGCTAGGCTCGACTGCGCGCGCTGGCTGCTGCTGACCATCCCGAATGGCTACGAGGCCGGTGAGATCGTCGCCTCGGCGCGCGCCAAGCGGCCGAACATCGAGATCATCGCCCGCGCCCACTACGACGATGAAGTGGCCTACATCACCGATCGCGGCGCCAATCAGGTGGTCATGGGCGAACGCGAGATCGCCAACAGCATGCTGAACATCCTGCAGCTGGACACCCTGAGCGAAGAAGAAAAAATGGGCGGCTGCCCGATCTGAGGCACCGCGCATAAAAAAAGGTCCGGCATGCCGGACCTTTTCTTTTTCAGCGGGTTAACGCTCCCAGTAGGACTCTTCCAGGCTGTCTTCCCGCTCCGGCAGGCCGCGCGTGAGGCGTGGCGAATGCTGGTTCAACACCTGGTAGCTGACGCGGTTGGCGTATTTGCACACCTGCGCCAGGGAGGAGTAGGTCAGGTAACTGCGCACATGCTTGCTGGAGTTCGGCACGTTGTGGCGGTGATAGCCGTTGGCGGCGATATCGTGCAGCAACGCCGACAGCGCGCCGTCGCCGGCGCCGTTGGTGTTCATGATCTTCTCCGGCCCGCCCATATACGGCGCGATATGCGAATAAACGCGCAGCGGATTTTCACAGTGCTCGCGGCGCATGGCGCGACTGAACTCGTAGCGGTTGAACTCGGCGATATGCCCCGGCAGCAGCGGGTGCTGGGTCTGGCGCTTATTGGCTTCTTCGGTGTAGCCCGCCATATACAGGCCATTCGGCCCGGCGGTGCACAGCACCAGATCCACCCACTCCAGCGCCATGTCCGAGGCGGTCAGCGGATCGCTCAGCCCGGTCAGCTCCAGCGCTTCGTCTTCGTTCATCGCCAGAATCGTCACATTTTCCTTCAGGAAGTCGCGCCACCACTGCGGGTTGTCGGCAATGACGTACTTGGTACCCAGGGTCAGCACCACCGGCACATCGTGTTTTTTGGCGTACTCGATCGCCTGCAGTGTAGCGTCCTTTATCGGCTCCCCTTCCTTGCAGCGCACCAGGTAAGAACTCAGCACCAGCGCCGACGCGCCGGCGATCACCTCTTCAGGAATGCTTTCCGGGCGCAGCTGGTTCATCTGGCCGGGGTTGATGGCGAAGGTGCGCTCGCCGCTTTCGCCGATCAGCGTGAAACAGCGGCCGATGGCGCCATCAACGCCCTGCAAATAGTTAAGATCGGTGCGGCTGGAGGTATTGCACAGATAACGGTAGGCGTAGCTGCCGATTTTCACGTTGCTGCACATCACGCCGAGCAGTACCGAACGATCGTCCGCCAGCACCGAATAGTTGTGCATGGTATTGCCGATGGTGCCGCCGGCGAACTGATGGGTGACCAGGTTGTTTTCATTCAGTTCCTGATACAGCGCCTCGGCGACGTCGTCTTCGATCACCAAAGAGTGGCCCAGGCTCAGGCCGTAACGCTGGACAAAAGCATCGTCCACTTTTGCCTCGATATCCACCAGCGTCTGGTCGATGCCGACAATATACGAGGTGCTGATTTCACTTTCGGGCTGGGCCTGCTGCAGAAGCGGATCGCGGGCGCTCACCGGAAAATAGTGTTTGGACTTGCGTTTACCAGGAAATTTCATGTGATTGGCGGTGGTGACGGTTTAACAAGCGGAGAATGTTAACACATCCCCGCCCGATCACGATGCACCTAAATAGACAGATTATGGATGATTACAGACGCTGCGCCACCAGCTGCTGCATCATGTCGATATGCGCCGGCTCGTCGTTCAGCGCCGAGATATATTCAAACTTCTCGCCGCCGGCCTTGAGGAAGATCTCGCGGTTCTGCTCTTTGATCTCTTCCAGCGTTTCCAGGCAGTCTGCCGAGAAGCCGGGGCAAATCAGTTGAATGTGCTTCACGCCCTGCGCCGGCAATCCCTTCAGGGTTTCATCGGTGTACGGCGTCAGCCACGGCTCGCGGCCGAAGCGCGATTGGTACGTCATCATCACCCGCTCCGGCGCCAGCGGCAGCGTGGCGCTCAGCGCACGCAGCGTATCCTCGCAGCGCTGCGGGTAATCGTCGCCCAGACGCGCATAGCGCTTGGGGATGCCGTGGAACGACAATACCAGCCGGTCCGGCTGGCCGTGCTCGGCGAACGAGCGCTCCACGCTTTGCTGCAGCGCGGCGATATAGGCCGGGTGTTCGGCGTAATCGCGAATGAAGGCCACAGCAGGCAAGCGGCGATAGCCTTTCAGCACCCGCGCCACGCCATCCCATACCGCCGCGCTGGTGGAACAGGAATATTGCGGATAGAGCGGCAGCACCACCAGGTTGGTCACGCCCTGCGCCAGCAGCTTGTCGATGGCTTCCGCCAGGCTTGGCGAACCGTAGCTCATGCCCAGCTCCACCGGCGTATTCGGCATGCGCGCCGCCAGCGCCCGCTGTTGGCGGCGGCTGTACACCAACAGTGGCGAGCCCTCTTCCATCCACACCGACTGATAGAGTTTCGCCACGCGTGGCGAGCGGATCGGCAGGATCGCGCCGTTGAGGATCGGCCACCAGATCAGCGGCGCCGTGTCGACCACGCGATCGTCACTGAGGAATTCCTTCAGATAGCGTTTGACCGCCGACGAGGTCGGCGCATCTGGCGTGCCCAGGTTCACCAGCAATACGCCGTGTTTCTCTTGCTTCATCTCAGTTCCCCTCATTTCCTTTCCGGCCGGCATTCCGTTCTGGGTCGGGATGTCAGCAGCCATTAATGCCGGCTATTGTAACGGAAAAGTCCTGCATCGAAACCGATAACAGCAACAGGCTATGCCTGTGGGCTTCTTCCCTGCGCCAGCTGCCATACCGCCGCCACGTTGCGCGCCGTCACCTGCAGATTGCGATCGGCGTCCGCCAGCGCTTCTTCCAGCGTCACGATGCGGTCGAGCACCGAAAACGCCGCATCGATGCCGTGTTGATGCACCACCTGGTAATCCGGCGTCAGGCTGCCGGCGATGGCGATCACCGGCACGCCGTGGCGCTTGGCCACCCGCGCCACGCCGATCGGCGTTTTGCCGTGGATCGACTGGCTGTCCAGCCGCCCTTCTCCGGTGATCACCAAATCGGCATCGCGCACCGCCTCATCCAGGCGCAGGGTTTCAGTAACGATCTCGATGCCCGGCCGCAAGCGCGCGTCGAGCATGCCGAGCAGCGCCGCCCCCATGCCGCCCGCCGCGCCCGCCCCTGGCTGGGCCAGCACGGCACGGCCGGTTTCCCGTTCCAGCAGCTCGCCGTAGTGATGCAGCGCCGCATCGAGCTGCGCCACCATCTCCGGCGTCGCCCCCTTCTGCGGCCCGAATACCGCCGACGCGCCCTTTTCGCCGCACAGCGGGTTATCGACGTCGCAGGCGGCGGTCACGCTCACCCGTTGCCAGCGCATATCCAGCCCGGCGAGATCGAGGTGCGCCAGCTGCGCCAGCGCCGCGCCGCCCACCGGCAGCGGGCGACGATCCTTATCCAGCAGTTTAACGCCCAGCGCCTGCATCATCCCGGCGCCGCCGTCGTTGGTGGCGCTGCCGCCGATGCCGAGAATGATCGCCTTCACGCCGCGATCCAACGCCGCCAACATCAGTTCGCCGGTGCCGTAACTGGTGGTGATGCGCGGATCGCGCCGATCGGGCGGCGCCAGATGCAGCCCGGAAGCGGCGGCCATTTCAATCACCGCGGTTTCGCCATCGCCCAGCAGGCCATAGAACCCCTGCACCGGCTCCCCCAGCGGCCCGGTGACCGTCACCTGGACGATTTCGCCGCCGGTGGCCGCCACCATCGACTCCACCGTGCCTTCGCCGCCGTCCGCCATCGGCAGCTTCACGTAGTGCGCCTGCGGATAAATCTGACGGAATCCCCGCTCGATGGCGTCGGCGACGCCGAGCGCGCTCAGGCTCTCTTTGAAAGAATCCGGAGCAATAACCACTTTTTTCAGCGTTTTCATCACTGTTCCTTATCCCGCCAGGTTAAATACGCCAAACATCAGCGCCGAGATTGCCGCAATGGTGAACCCCACCAGCGTTTCATACGGCAACAGCTTGAGCCGCTCGTGCACCGCCATATTGACGCTGCCGCCGGTGGCGTGGAAGAAACTGCCGTGCGGCAGGTGATCCAGCACCGTGGCGCCCGCGTGGATCATCGCCGCGCCGGCCAGCCCGCTCACCCCCAGTTCCAGCAGCGTGGAGCTGAACACCCCGGAGGCGACGGCGGTGCCGGCGGTGGTCGACGCGGTCGCCATCGACATCAGCGCGCCGGACAGCGGCGCCAGCAGCCAGGCCGGCAGCCCGGTATGCGTCAAACCGTTAATCAGGACATCCTTCAGCGCCGAGTTGGCGATAATGCCCGCCAATGTGCCGGTGCCGAGCAGCATGATCGCCACCGGCGCCATGCGCGACAGGCCGGAGACCATGAACTGATTGCACTGGCGAATGCGCCCCATCAACAGCGCGCCCGCCAAACCGCCGGCCGGCAACGCGATCAGCGGATCGACGGCGATCCCGGCGATCGGCCGCAGCGACAGCAGCAGGATCGCCACCAGCGGCGCGCTGATCGCCGCCGCGAAGCCCGGCCGCGCCCCTTCGGCATGCTGAGTCAGCTCTTCGGCCATCACCTTGCTGCCTTTATCGCTCAGGCGGCGCGCCAGCAGATAGGCCACCACCAGGCCGCACAGCCCCGGCACGATGCCGGCCATCATCACCGAGGTGAGCGGCACGTGGAAATTGTCCGCCGCCGCGATGGTGTTCGGGTTGGGCGACATCACGTTGCCGGCCTTGCCGCCGCCGATCATCGCCAGCAGGATCGCCGCGCGTGAAATGCCGGCCTTCTGGGCGATCGACAGGGCGATCGGCGCGACGGTGATCACCGCCACGTCGATAAACACCCCCACCGCCGTCAGGATCAGTGTAGCTACCGCCAGCGCCAGCAGCGCGCGGGTTTCGCCCACCTTGCGCACGATAGTTTCGGCGATGGTGTGCGCCGCGCCGGATTCGATCAGCACCCCGGCCAGCACCCCCGCCGCCAGAATGCGCATCACGGCGTTGGTGATGCCCTGCGCCCCACCGATCATCAGCGTCACGGTCTGCACCAGATCGGCGCCGCCGCACAGCCCGCCCGCCAGTGCGCCGGCGATCATGCCGTAAGCCGGCGGCACCTTGCGTAGAATCAGGACGATGGCGACGGCTAACGCCACCAGCGCCCCCAGAGTGGATACGGTTGTCATTGTTGTTTTCTCCGTGGTTGATGTGCAGGCCAACATATCCCGCGCGCCCGGCGTTGACCTGAGGGAAAACAACAAAAAATCGCCGGGGGAACGGCGCGGAATTTGTGGGTTGGCACAACTCAGTCGTGCATCAGCATGCCGATATACAACCGCAGAGAGTCGGTTAATTGATTGATTTTCATGCCGGTTATGGCTTCGATGCGCTGCAGGCGATAGCGCAGGGTATTGACGTGAATATGCAGCTGCGCGGCGGCCTGCGTCTGATCACAATTCTGCGAAAAATAGTGGCGCAGCGTGGCGCGCAGCACGCCTTTTTCATCCTGTTCGCCCAGCTTCCGCCAGGGGCGCCCCAGCTCTTGCGCGCGCCAGTCCTCTCCCAGATCGCACAGCAGCGACGGCAACGGATAGTCGTGGTAGAACAGCGTGGCGTGACGCAGTTTCAGGCGCTGCGCCATTGCCTGGGTGGCGCGCGCCGTCAGGCTGGAGCGGTAGGCGCTTTGCGGATCGTCGTAGAAACCGCCGACGATCAGCCGCACCCGAAAACGGTGTTTAAGCTGGTTTTGCAGACGCTGCGCCTGTTGGCGCTCCAGCTTCAGGCTCCACTCACCTTGCGCCATGCAGGCCGGGCGCAGCAGGGTCATTTCATTGAAGCCGGTAATGGCGATCAACGCATCGCGCTGGGTGGCCTCCAGCTCCGCCAACAGCTCGCGCAGCAGGTGCGGCTGCGCCTCTTGCAGTTCGACGATCCACACGATGCGCGCCTGGCGCAGGTCCAATCCCAGATACGCCGCCATCGCTTCCAGCGATGCCGTGTTCGGCTGCGGCTGCAGCAGCTGGTTCGCCAGCTCTTCCCGGTAGCGCTTTTCCCACTGATGCTGATCCAGCAGCGCCGCCTGCTCCACCATCATCTCCGCCGCCATCTTGACCAGCTCGGCGTAGGCGCGCACCTCGGCCGGCTCGCCGGAAATGCCGATCACCCCCACTCGCTGGTTACGAAAGCTGAACGGCAGGTTGATGCCGGGCCGCACCCCTTTCAGATGCTCGGCGGTGGCGCGATCGATCTCTACCACCCGATTCTCCGCCAACGCCAGCACCGCGCCCTCATGGCGCTGAAACAGACGCTGCGGATTGCCGGAGGCGATGATCACGCCGTTGCTGTCCATCACGTTGACGGAATGGCTGATGATGCCCATCGCCCGCTGGACGATCTGGCGCGCGGTGGCTTCCGCCAGAAGAATGGTTTGTCTGAGCATGCCCGGCTCCCTGCTGAGGGTGAAAACGCAGGCTTGTTATACGCCATTTGGCGCGGGCGATTAACGGGCACGGTTGCAACAAGCCGCCGCGATCACAATTTGACGGCAAAACGGCAAAAAAAACGCCGGGCCACGGGCCCGGCGTCATGCACGATGCGCTTGCGATCAACCGAGGATGGTCGCCAGCTCTGCGCTCACTTCGGCCACCTTGCGGGTGCCGTCGATTTTGCGGTATTGGGTGTTGCCCGCTGCCGCTTCTTTGCTGTAGTAAGAGATCAGCGGCGCGGTCATCTGATGGTATTCCACCAGACGCTTGCGCACGGTCTCTTCCTGATCGTCCTTGCGCGTGGTCAGCTCTTCGCCGGTCACGTCGTCTTTGCCTTCCACCTGCGGCGGATTGAATTTCACGTGGTATACGCGGCCGGACGGCGCGTGCACGCGGCGGCCAACGATGCGGTCAACGATCAGCTCATCCGGCACGTCGAACTCCAGCACGAAGTCCACGTTGATGCCGGCTTCTTTCATCGCGTCAGCCTGCGGAATGGTGCGTGGGAAACCGTCCAGCAGGAAGCCCTTGCGGCAATCTTCCTGAGCGATGCGCTCTTTGACCAGCGCGATCACCAGCTCATCGGTCACCAGCTTGCCGGCGTCCATGATCTCTTTCGCCTGCTTGCCCAGTTCACTGCCGGCCTTCACGGCTGCGCGCAACATATCACCGGTGGAGATTTGCGGAATGCCGTATTTCTCCATGATGAATTGAGCCTGAGTACCTTTACCAGCGCCCGGAGCGCCCAGCAGAATGATACGCATTGCGTAAATCCCCTTGCTATGTAGTTTTTATAAAATTGCGAAAACGCTCAACGATACCATTTCAGGGGGGGCAGGCTCAAGGCGCGCGAAGGAAATCGATTGCGGAATGTGCAAAAAAACCGACGAACAAAAGGCGAGAAAAGGCGGGGAAAAACCGAAAATGCGCCCCTAACGGTGCCGTTAAGGGCGCATATCTTCAACTTTAGGCGGACAGCAACTTGTTCATGCGGCGGATGAACAGGTTCGGATCCTCCAGCGTGCCGCGTTCAGCCAGCAGCGCCTGATCCAATAACAGGTCGATCCATTCGGCGAAATGTTCGTTATCGCCCACGTCGGATGCGCGTTTGACCAGAGCATGTTCCGGATTAAGCTCGAAAATGTACTTCACTTCCGGCGCCTGCTGACCGGCGGCGGCGAACAGCTTGGCCATCTGGGTGCTCATTTCGTCGGCGTCGGTTACCACGATCGCCGGCGTATCGGTCAGGCGGTGCGTCAGGCGCACATCCTTCACGCGATCGCCCAGCAGGGTTTTCACGCGTTCGATGAACGGTTCCAGTTGCTTCTCGGCGGCCTTCTGCTCTTCGGTTTCATCCGCCAGTTTATCCAGCGCTTCATCCGCCTTGCTGACCGATTGGAACGGCTTGCCGTCGAACTCGGTCAGGTAGCTCATCATCCACTCGTCGATGCGATCGGACAGCAGCAGCACTTCGATGCCTTTCTTGCGGAACAGCTCCAGGTGCGGGCTGCTCTTGGCCGCGGCGTAGCTGTCGGCGGTGATGTAGTAAATCTTCTCCTGCCCTTCCGCCATGCGGCCGACGTACTCTTCCAGCGATACGGTCTGCGCCGAGCTGTCACCGTGGGTAGAGGCGAAGCGCAGCAGTTTGGCGATCGCTTCCTGGTTACCGTTGTCTTCCGCCGGGCCCTCTTTCAGCACCAGACCGAACTGCTGCCAGAATTTCTGGTAGCCTTCGGCGTCGTCTTTGGCCAGCTTATCCAGCATCTGCAACACGCGCTTGGTCAGCGCGCCGCGCAGGTTTTGCGTCACACGACTGTCTTGCAGGATCTCGCGCGATACGTTCAGCGGCAGATCGTTGGAATCGATCAGGCCGCGCACGAAGCGCAGATAGTTCGGCATGAACTGCTCGGCGTCGTCCATGATGAACACGCGCTGCACGTACAGCTTCAGGCCGTGCTTGTGATCGCGGTTCCACATGTCCCACGGCGCCTGCGCCGGGATGTACAGCAGGCTGGTGTATTCCTGCTTGCCCTCAACCCGGTTGTGGCTCCAGCTCAGCGGATCGGTGAAGTCGTGGGCGATGTGTTTGTAGAACTCTTTGTACTCTTCGTCGGTCACGTCAGCCTTGCTGCGGGTCCACAGGGCCTGCGCCTTGTTGATCTTCTCCCAGGTGACGGTGTCGTCTTCTTCGTTTTTGCTTTCGATCTCCACCGGCAAGGCGATGTGATCGGAATATTTGCCGATCACCGAACGCAGGCGCCAGGCGTCGAGGTACTCATCTTCGCCTTCGCGCAGATGCAGGGTGATTTCGGTGCCGCGGGTCTCTTTGGTGATGTCGGCGATGGTGTAGTCGCCTTCGCCGGCGGACTCCCAGAACACGCCTTCGTCATCGGCGGCGCGGGTGCGCACGGTCACTTTGTCCGCCACGATGAACGCCGAGTAGAAACCGACGCCGAACTGGCCGATCAGTTGGCTGTCTTTCGCCTGATCGGAACCGATGGATTCCAGGAATGCTTTAGTGCCTGACTTGGCGATGGTGCCAAGGTTTTCAATCACTTCTTCGCGGCGCATGCCGATGCCGTTGTCGGCGATGGTCAGGGTGCGCTGCTCTTTATCGAAGGACAAACGTACGCGCAGCTCGCCGTCGCCGGCGTACAGCTCTGGCGCGGACAGGGCGCGGAAGCGCAGCTTGTCGGCGGCGTCAGAGGCGTTGGAAATCAGCTCGCGCAGGAAAATTTCTTTGTTGGAGTACAGCGAATGGATCATCAAATGAAGCAGCTGTTTTACTTCAGACTGGAACCCGCGGGTTTCTTGACCTTTCATACTCATTGATTACCTCAAAAGACAATGGCTACCAAAATCGAACAATGAGGATCAGATGAGGGTCAGGGTGTTGTTTTTCAAGCGGACGGCGGGATTTTTTTGGCAAAAAACAATGGGGCCGGGCGGCCCCATCCGGGAAAACATCAGAACTTGATGGCGTGGCGCCCGGCCAGCGAATGCGACAGCGTGGTGCCATCGACCATCTCCAGCTCGCCGCCCACCGGCACGCCGTGGGCGATGCGGCTGGCGAGCACGCCATACTGGCCGCACATCTCGGCGATGTAGTTGGCGGTCGCCTCCCCTTCCACCGTCGGGTTGGTGGCGAGGATCACTTCGGTGATGCTTTCCTTTTCCAGCCGTTGCTCCAGGCGATCCAGACCGATATCGCCCGGCCCGATGCCGTCCAGCGGCGACAGATGCCCCATCAGCACAAAGTAGCGCCCGGCGAACTGGCCGGTCTGCTCGATGGCGTGGATATCCGCCGGGCTTTCCACCACGCAAATCTGGCCGTTTTGCTGGCGGCGCGGATTGGCGCAGATGGTGCAGACGTCCTGTTCGGTGAAGGTGCGGCAGTCGGCGCAGTGGCCAATCTCCGACATCGCGCGCGTCAACGCCTGCGCCAGGCGCATGCCGCCGCTGCGATCGCGCTGCAGCAGTTGAAACGCCATGCGCTGCGCCGATTTCGGGCCGACGCCCGGCAAACAGCGCAGCGCCTCCATCAGGGATTCAAGGAGCGGGCTGGTTTGCATCAGAACGGCATCTTGAAGCCAGGCGGCAACTGCATGCCGCTGGAGACGGAAGCCATTTTCTCTTTCTGGGTCTCTTCGATGCGGCGCGCGGCGTCGTTAAACGCCGCGGCGATCAGATCTTCCAGCATCTCTTTGTCGTCTTCCATCAGGCTAGGATCGATCTCCACGCGGCGGCAGTTGTGCGCGCCATTGATGGTGACTTTCACCAGGCCCGCGCCGGATTCGCCGGTCACTTCCAATTTGGCGACTTCTTCCTGCATCTGCTGCATTTTTTCTTGCATTTGCTGGGCTTGCTTCATCAGGTTGCCCAGACCGCCTTTACCAAACATAGTCGTCTCTCGTCGCTAGGGCCGCGCACATCGCGCAGCGTTTAAAGGGGGCGAATACTCTCTTCATCCAGATCCGCGTCGAAGAATCGGCGCAGCGTCTGAATGTTGGTATCCGCTTCGATGGACTGGCGCGCCTGCGCCAGCTTTTCCTCATAGATGGCTTGTCGCCATTCCAGCGGGGTACGCTCCGCCGGATTATCGTCCTCCACCACGGTCAGCGCGATCGGGCCGCCGTACAGCTCACCGAGCGCGTCGGCCAGCGTCTTCTGCGCCGAAGGCGAATTCAGATGGCGCTGCGAAGACCGCAGATGGAGGTTAATTTTGCCCGGCTCCGGCTGCTGCTTGAAGGCGTTCAACGCCAGCTGCTGCACCAATTTCGGGATCTTCAGCTTATCGATTTCTGCCGCCCAGGCGTCACGCTCCAGCGACTCCACCACCAGCTTGGCGGCCAGCTCCGGCGTTTTCTCATGTTCCAACGCCGTGCGCAGCGCTTTCGGCGTCGCCAGCGGTTCCGGCGCCGCTTCCGGCTCGGTTTGCGCGCGCCAGCGATAGGCTTCCGGTTTCGCCGGTTTTTCCGGCACCTTCTTCTCCGCCAGGCGCTGCTGGCTGCGCTCGGTCACCGAAGCCAAACGCCCCAGCGCCGAGTTTGCCGGCCGCGCTATTCCTGGCGCCGCCGGCTCATTCTTTTTTGGTGTGGATGCTCCCTGCTGTCGTTGCAGCTGGGACCGCGCTTTCAACAGCTGGGCGGTGGCATCCGGTAAAGGAGTCGATGATTGTCGCTGCGGCGCGGCCGGCTGCCCTAGCGGCGGCGGCGCGTCCTGAAACTGCGGCGGCTGTGGCGATGCGGCCTGCTGCGGCTGCGCCATCGGCGCCGGCGCGGTCTGCACCAACGCCACCGGCTCCGGGATCACCGCTTTCGGGTGAAACGCCAGCGCGCGCAGTAGGGTCATCTCAACCCCCATGCGGCGATCCGGCGCATAGGCCAGCTCTTTTCGGCCCACCAACAGCGTCTGGTAGTAAAGTTGCACATCGGCCGGCGGCAGGGTGCGCGCCAACTCGCGCAGCCGTTGCTCCACGGCGGCGTAGTGGTTGTCGAGCATCGAAGGCAACAGCTGCACCATCGCAATGCGATGCAGCAGCGCCAGCGTCTCCACCAGCAAGTTTTCCCAGTCCACGCCGCGCGAAGCGGCCTGCGCGACCTGCGCCATCACCTTTTCACCGTCGGCGCTGACCAGCGCTTCGAGGATCGCCAGCGGCTGCTCGTCATCGAGCGTGCCGAGCATCTGGCTGACAGTGGCGGCGGTCACCTGCCCCTGCCCCATGGCGATCGCCTGATCGGTCAGGCTCAGCGCGTCGCGCATGCTGCCATCGGCGGCGCGCGCCAGCAGCTGCAGCGCGCGGGCGTCGCTGGTGATCTGCTCCGCCGTCAGCACCGTTTCCAGCTGCTGACGGATCTGATCGACGTCCAGCGCTTTGAGGTGGAACTGCAGACAGCGCGAGAGAATGGTCACCGGCAGCTTTTGCGGATCGGTGGTGGCTAACAGGAATTTGACGTGCGGCGGCGGCTCTTCCAGCGTCTTCAGCAACGCGTTGAAGCTGTGGCGCGAGAGCATGTGCACTTCGTCGATCAGGTAGACCTTGAAGCGGCCGCGCGCCGGCGCGTACTGGACGTTGTCCAGCAGATCGCGGGTATCTTCCACCTTGGTTCGGGAAGCGGCGTCGATCTCGATCAGATCGACAAAGCGCCCCTGCTCGATCTCGCGGCAGTTGTCGCATTGGCCACATGGCGTGGCGGTGATGCCGGTTTCACAGTTCAGGCCTTTGGCCAGCAAGCGGGCGATGGTGGTTTTTCCCACGCCGCGCGTGCCCGAGAACAGATAGGCGTGATGGATCCGCCCCAGTGAGAGGCCGTTGGCCAGCGCGGTCAGGACATGTTCCTGGCCGACCACGTCTGCGAACGTTTGAGGGCGCCACTTACGGGCGAGAACCTGATAGCTCATTAATACCGGAGAAGTCGAGGAATCTGGAGGGTCATGCTAACACAGCCCCGCGGCGATCCGCGAGGCCGTTGTGCCCGAGGGGCGATGCCGCATCAATGACCGGCGAAATCCACCAGGCAGTAGCAATCGATGCCCAGCTTGTTCAGACGCGCTTCCCCGCCCAGATCCGGCAGGTTGATGATGAACGCGGCATCGTTCACTTCACCGCCCAGGCGGCGGATCAGTTTGGTGGTCGCTTCGATGGTGCCGCCGGTCGCCAGCAGATCGTCCACCACCAGCACTTTGTCACCCGCGGTGATGGCATCGGTGTGGATCTCCAGCTTGTCGGTGCCGTACTCCAGCTCATAGCTTTCGCTGAGCGTGGCGCGCGGCAGTTTGCCCGGTTTGCGCACCGGCACGAAACCGACGCCCAATGCCAGCGCGACGGGCGCGCCGAACAGGAAACCACGCGCTTCGGTACCCACCACCTTGGTCACGCCCGCTTCGCGATAGCGCTCAACCAGCAGCTCGATGCTGGCGGCATAGGCCAACGGATTTTCCAGCAGGCTGGTCACGTCGCGGAACAGGATGCCCGGCTTCGGATAATCCGGGATGGTTTTGATACTGTCTTTAATAAACTGAAGCTGCTGCGCAGTAGCGGTCATAATTGTTGCCTGATAAAACTGCCTGAAAACCGGCGCGCCGCTCACCCGCCGCCCCCGGGAGAAACACACCGGAGAAGAAATGGCAGGCGATCCGCGCACGAAAACGCCCAAATCTATGCAAACTGGCGGACAAATGCAACCAGCGGCGCACAATCAGCGCTGTTTTTGTTGCGGCAGGTCAATAACCGGCAGACGCAGCATAAAGGTCAGCAAAATGGCCAGCATCAGCAGCAACAACCCGCGCACCCACCAGATTTTCACCAGCCACAGCGAACAGGCGAAGGTCAGCACGATCACCAGCACCGCCTTCCACTTCGCCCCCGGCGGCAGCGCGCGATGCTGCTGCCAGTGGCGCAGGTAAGGGCCGAACCAGGAACGGTGCAGCAGCCAGTGATGAAAGCGCGGCGAAGAGCGGGCGAAGCACCAGGCGGCCAATAGCAGGAACGGCGTGGTCGGCAGCAGCGGCAGCACCACGCCCAACGTCGCCAGCACCACCGCCAACCAGCCCAAAATGATCAATAACCCACGCGTCATGCGGCTCTTCGCTCCTCAATCGGTTGCGGCCTACTGTAGCATCGGCGCCGCGCCGGCGGAATATGCATGCGGCGCTTGTTTCACAACAGCATCGCGGGCAAGCTTACGCCTGTTGAAATCAAGAGGGAGCTTATGTGAGCACTCAGCGTCTATTACAGGTGTTGGCACAGCAGATCGCGGCGCTGGCGGCCGAAGTGACCCCGCGCGGCGACGTTCCGATCCCGCAGGCGCGCTTCGACGCCGCCCTGTTCGCCAATCGCGGCACGCGGCTGCGCGACTACCTGGCCGAGGTGGAGAAGAATTTCGCCCAGCTGCAAAGCGCCGCCAACGACAACCGCACCAGCCAGGTGGCCTTTCTGGCCGAAAAACTGGTGGCTCAGATCGCCGCCCTGCAGCGCGAGCTGGCGACCCAGGCGCTGCGGCGCAAGAACCAGCCGAAAGAAGCCCCCGAGGCCGATCTGTACCACAAGCTGGCCGAACATCAGGACTACGAACGCCGGCTGATCGCCATGATTCAGGATCGGGAAAGCCTGCTCGGCCGCCAAACCACGCTGGCGGCGCAGCAAAAACTGCAGCACGAGCTGGCGGCGCTGGAGGGGCGGCTGATGCGCTGTCGTCAGGCGTTGGCGCGCATCGAGCGCAATATCGAGCGCAAAGAAAACGGTTTTTGAAGATTTATCACAATATTTTAATGATTATTCCCGGTTGCGCGCCGGGTTCACTATACTCTGCCGGTATGCGAGTTATCATCCCATTAATTAATAAGCGCAGGTGCTATGTCTCTGGAAAACGCCTCACCCGAACTGCAGCTGGCGGTAGACTTGATTTACCTGCTGGAGTGCAACGAGATCGATCCGGTCACCGCACTGGCGGCGCTGGATATCGTCAAACGGGATTATCAGGAAAAGCTGCAGCGCGCCGGCGTCACCTCGCCCTATCTGCCCGCCGGACAGTAACCAGGGACAGCGCCGCTGTCCCTTTCGCCTCTCATTGCTTATCCACCGCCGTCTGGCCGCCATCATCCGGCGACAGCGTTCTTTTCACTTCCTGCACTTCGTTGCCCTGCTGGTTATGCAGATAAACCTCCAGCTGGTTGAAAGCGATGTCGATGTCGTTTTCCCGGCACAGGCGGTCGATTGAGCGGTTCAGTTCATCCACCGTGTAGCTGCGATCGCGCAGTTCGCGCACATAGAGCCGCAGTTCGTGATCCAGCGTGCTGGCGCCGAAGTTGAGGAAGAACACCTGCGGTTCGGGATCGGTCATCACCCGCGGGTTGTCGTGCGCCGCCTGCAGCAACACCTTTTTCACCTTGTCGAGATCGGAGCCGTAGGCCACGCCGACCTTGATCAGCACGCGAGTGATGGTGTCGGACAGCGACCAGTTGATCAGCCGCTCGGTGACGAACGCCTTGTTCGGAATGATCACCTCTTTGCGATCGAAGTCGGTAATGGTGGTGGCGCGAATGCGGATCTTGCTGACCGAACCGGAGAAGGTGCCGATGGTGATGGTATCGCCGATGCGGATCGGGCGTTCGAACAGAATGATCAGGCCGGAGACGAAGTTGGCGAAGATCTCCTGCAACCCGAAGCCCAGCCCGACCGTCAGACCGGCGGCCAGCCATTGCAGTTTGTCCCAGGAGACGCCGAGCGATCCCAGCGCAACCACGGCGCCCACGGCGGTAATCAGGTAAGTGAGCACGGTGGTGATGGCATAGGACGCCCCCTGCCGCAGCTGCAGCCGCGACAGCACCACCACCTCCAGCAGACCAGGCAAGTTGCGGGTGAGCACGTAGGCGACGATCACTGCGGCGATCGCCACCATCATGTTGCCCAGCGTCACCGCCTGCGCCACGCTGCTGCCCGCCACGGTGCTGGTGTAATGCCACAGCGTGATGCTGTCCAGATAAGCGATGACCGTCACCAGATCCGACCAAATGGCATAGAAGGCGCTGGCGAAGATGGCGAACAGCACCAGGGTGGTCAGGCGCAGCGACTGCTGGTTGATCTGATCGAGCGCCAGCGGCGGCTCTTCCACCACCGGTTCACCGCCTTCGGCCCCCTCTTTCGCCACGTTTTGCCGCCGCGCCAACGCGCGCCGGTAGGCCAGACGCCGCGCCGCCACACTCAGACCACGCAGCGCGGTCAGGTACACGATATTCCACAGGAAAAACAGATACAGGCTGTCTATCCAGCGGCTGGCCAGTCGCAGCGTGGTATAGAAGTAACCGGCGAACATCAGCCCCAGCAGGATCAGCGGCGTGGCGGCTATGGCTGTAACTACCATCAGCCGCACGGCGTGCGAGCCCTTTTCGCGCCAGCTGTCGCGACACAGCGGGAACACCAGCACCGCGAGCAGCGCCAGCGTCAGCATCACCACGATCTGGCCGATAACGTCTTCCACCAGGCGCAGCGGCGCTTTTTCGCCCAATACCGACCAGAAGATCAGCGGCTGCAGCGCCAATCCCAGCCGCAGCGTCTGCCGGCGGTAATGCGCGCACAGATTGGCGCCGAAGTTGAAATGCCGCTCGGCAATGCCGCCCGGTTTCAGCATCCGATAGCTGAAGCCGAACACCAGCCACGACAGCGCCAGCTGCTGCGACAATGCCCAGATAAAGTCGCTGATGCCGAAATCGGCGCGATACATCCAGAAACCGACGCCAAGCAGCAGCGCGGCGCCGGGCAATACCTTCAGCAAGGTCAGCGCGATGGCCTTCGGCGTATGCAATTGGCCGTCGCGCTTCAGTTGCCCCACATCGTTGGCCAGCTTTTGTAAATGGCCGTCGATTAGCCGGTAGCGCCAGCGCAATACCCCGATCGCCAACAGCATCGGGATCAGGAACACCAGCGCATTCAACCCGCCCTGCAATAGCTTGCCGCCGTCGAATTTGATATCGAGCCCGGCGAGCTGATCGCGCACCGCCTCTGGCATCGCCTTCAGCCACGCCAGATCGACCGGCTTGTTGCTGTTGACCCAGAAGATCTGCTGGGTCAGCGTATCCTGCAACGAACCGTAGACGCTGGTCAGCTGCTGCTGATTGATCTGCAGGTTGATCGACAGCGACAGCTGGTTGCTGAGCTGTTTGTTCAGCTGATCCAACAGCTCGCGGCGCATGTCGACGATCTCGTTCAACGCGTCGATCACTTCCGGGCCGGCCTTTTCCTTGCTTTCGGCCACCAGCTGGTTGATGTAATCCTCCCCCTTGAACAGATCGTCGCGTTGCTGATTGATATCGAACTGCTCCAGCCGCAAATCGGCGATGCGCGTGTCCATATCCGCCAACAGCGTGCCCTGCGGCAGGCTCTGCTGCTGCTGATACAGGATGCGCGACAGCACCAGGCTGCCCTTCAGCACCTGGATCTGCTCTTTCAGGTTACGCTCCGCCTGCAGCCCGCGATCGAGCCAGTTTTTGACCCGAATATTCTGCTGGAACAGGGTGTTGCTCTCTTCGGTGGCGGCAATCAGCCGCTGGCTCAGCTGGCGGTTGACGTCCAGCTGCTTGCTGACCAGCTGATCGTGCTGGATATCGGTGGCGTCTTCCGGGTTCTGCGCCTCTTTGGCGGTCTTTTCAGACAGCGTCAACCGCTTGCTGTTGACGATCTCCTGCAGCAGCTGCACTGACTTATCCAGCGCGTCGATATGCGCCGTGGTGTAGTCGCGCTGCTTTTGCAGCAGATCCTGCAGCGTGGTATTGGCTTCCAGACTTTTGCGCTGCAGCTCAAGCTGTGCGTTGAGCAACGCCTGCTCGGTGGTCAGCATCACCTGCTGGCTGTTGCGCAGCGAATCTTGCCCCGGCGTCTGGCCGCTGAGCTGACTGCGGATCTCCTGCAGGCGCTGCGAGGCGGCGTACATGGTGCTTTGTACCCGCTCGGGCTGGGTTTGCAGCGACACCAGTTGGCTGTTGTAGGTGGAGAGGCTCTCCTGCGCGCTTTGCAGCTCGTCGAGCGTTTGATACAGCCGGCTTTCCAGTTGGCGCAGCGACAGCGGCAACAGCGCAGCGCGCGCCGCCGCATTGTCCACCGGCTGCTTCAGCGCATCCAGTTCGGCAGTGACCTGATTGAGCTTCGCCGGCGCCTGCTGCACCTGCTGTTTAAGCTGCGCGACGTCTTGCCGGTTGCGCTCGAGGGCGTCCAGCAGCTCCAGCGTGCGGGTCAAATCCTGTTGGGACAGCTTTTCGACCGGCGTCAGGGCTTTTTGCTTGTTCAGCGTTTCCAGCTGGCTTTGCACGTCGCTGCGCTGCGGCAGATCGCCGTTCAGCGCCGCCTGCGCCGGAAAGATGAACGCGCAAATAAGGAAAAAAAGGCGTGTCGCGGCGGCGATGCGCCGCCGACATGCGCCGACAAACGAGAGCGGCGCCAGAGAAGGCAGAGTCAACCAGCGATGCATGATTTAGCTTCGGATCGGTTAAGAAGCCTGAAGATTATCACGACAGCCGGCAGGCAACGAACAACAAAAGCGTTGCCGGTGATGTCCCATTGTCGCGAAATCAGAAAGTCAGCACTTTCTCCGCAGCCAGCGTCCACTGCGCCAGCTCGACCAAGGTGCCGATCGCCACGCCGTCCGCCAGCGGCAAACGGCTGACGCCGCGCGCGTCGGCGCAGGTCTTGCACAGCTTGACCGGCACCTGCTGCGCGGTGAGGATTTCCAGCATCTGCTGCAGGTGGTACCCCTCGTGCGGCTGCTGCCCGGCCAGCCCGGCCACCACCGCATCGGACATCAGAAACAGCCGCAGATCGAGACTGCTCTGCTGCTCTTTCATGGCGATGGCCAACCGCAGCGCATTGAACAAGGATTCGTGGCCATAGGCGGCGCCGTTGGCGATGAGAACGACTGATGACATGAAATCTCTCCTTATAAAGGCAGGGAGCCGGCGTTGGACGGTGCTGCCGTCGGCATATCGGATCTGAGGCGCAAGGTGGGGCAAAACTGCAGCATCTCCAAAAACGCATCCACCAGCGCTTCGGCTTCAGCCCGCAGATCGAAACTTTCCGGCATAAACAGCCAGTTTTCCAGCAGGCCGGTGATATAACCGCGCAGGATGATCGCCGCGCGACGAGTGTGCAGATCGGCCGGCAATTGCCCGTGGTGAATGCAGTTGTACAGCACCGCTTCGATGCGTTCGTAACCGGCGAGGTACAGCACCTTGCGCGAATCCAGCAGCGGCATCATTTCACCGACAAACTCGCATTTGTGGAATATAATTTCCATCAACGCCCGCCTGCGGCCGTCTTCAACCGTAGACGTCAGAATGTAAATCAGAATTTCCCGGATAACCCGCAGTGGATTATCGGGAAACTTTGCCTGATACTCTGTTTCGAGCTGGTCAATTTTCGGCTCGGTAGATTCCCAAACTTCATTAAACAGGTCTACCTTATTCTTGAAGTGCCAGTAAATGGCTCCACGCGTAACCCCAGCAGCGGTGGCAATATCTGTCAGTGACGTTGCAGCAACGCCACGTTCAGAGAACTCTCTCACCGCAGCATCGAGGATTTGCTGTCGGGTTTCTTGCGCCTGCTGTTTGGTTTTTCGTGCCATGGCATTGTTATTTAGGGGGAGTGTGATTTACATACATTCGCGAATGTATGTACCATAGCACGCACATATAATTAACGCAGCAATGGGTTTTAAAGCTTGTGATCCATTGATCATTTTGAAATCGGACACTTGAGGTTTTTCTATGAACAAAAACAGAGGGTTAACGCCTCTGGCGGCCGTTCTGATGCTTTCAGGCAGCTTAGTGCTAACAGGATGTAACGATAAAGAAACCCAACAGCAAGGTGCCCAACAACAGGCACCTGAAGTGGGCGTAGTCACCTTGAAGGCCGAGCCTCTCAACATCACTACCGATCTTCCTGGCCGCACCGCTGCGTATCGTATCGCCGAAGTTCGTCCTCAGGTCAGTGGCATCATCCTGAAGCGCAACTTCGTCGAAGGCAGCGATATCAAGGCCGGGACGTCTCTGTACCAAATCGATCCCGCAACCTATCAAGCCAGCTACGACAGCGCGAAAGGCGATTTGGCCAAAGCACAGGCCAGCGCTTCCATCGCACGCGTGACGGTAAACCGCTACAAGCCATTGCTGGGTACCAGCTATATCAGTAAGCAGGACTACGACAACGCCGTCTCCACGCTGCAGCAAGCGGATGCCGCCGTGGTGGCCGCCAAGGCCGCCGTCGAAACCGCGCGCATTAATCTGGCGTACACCAAAGTGACCTCCCCGATCTCCGGCCGCATCGGCAAATCCGCCGTGACCGAAGGCGCGCTGGTCAGCAACGGCCAGGCGACCGCCCTGTCCACCGTGCAGCAGTTGGATCCGATGTATGTCGACGTCACCCAGTCGAGCACCGACTTCCTGCGCCTGAAGCAAGAACTGGCCAGCGGCGCGCTGAAGCAGGAAAACGGCAAGGCCAAGGTGAAACTGATGCTGGAAAACGGCACCGAATATGCGCAGGAAGGCACGCTGGAATTCTCTGACGTCACCGTCGATGAGACCACCGGCTCCATTACCATTCGCGCCCTGTTCCCTAACCCGAACGATACGCTGTTGCCTGGCATGTTCGTGCGCGCCCGTCTGGATGAAGGCGTGCGCAGCGATGCGCTGCTGGTGCCGCAGCAAGGCGTCACCCGCAATCCGCGTGGTGAAGCGACGGCGTTAGTGGTCGGTGCAGACGATAAAGTTGAGCTGCGCACGCTGAAGGCGGATCAGGCGATTGGCGACAAATGGCTGGTTACCGATGGCCTGAAAGCCGGCGATCGCGTGATCGTCTCCGGCCTGATGAAAGTGCATCCGGGCGCGCAGGTAAAGGTGCAGGAAGTTGACACTCAGGCGCAAAAACAGCCGCAGTCTGAAGCGCAGAAGTCATAAAAAGGAGCCTGTAATACATGGCTAAGTTCTTTATAGACCGCCCAATTTTCGCCTGGGTAATCGCCATCATCGTCATGTTGGCGGGGGTGCTTGCAATAATGAAACTGCCGATCGCGCAGTATCCCACTATTGCACCGCCGGCGGTGAGTATTTCCGCCACCTACCCGGGCGCAGATGCCAAAACGGTGCAGGATACCGTCACGCAGATTATCGAACAGAACATGAACGGTATCGATAACCTGATGTACATGTCCTCCACCAGTGATTCCTCTGGTAGCGTCACCATTACTCTGACGTTTGAATCCGGTACCGATCCTGACATCGCGCAGGTTCAGGTTCAGAACAAACTGTCGTTGGCCACCCCGTTGCTGCCGCAAGAAGTTCAGCAACAGGGCCTGAAAGTAGAAAAATCCAGCAGCAGCTTCCTGATGGTGGCCGGCTTCGTTTCCGACGATCCGAACATGACGCAGGACGATATTGCGGACTACGTGGCGTCCAACATCAAGGATCCGATCAGCCGTTCGTCCGGCGTGGGTGAGGTGCAGCTGTTCGGTGCCCAGTACGCGATGCGTATCTGGCTGGATCCGAACAAGCTGAACAACTACCAGCTGACGACCACGGACGTGACCTCCGCCATCACCGAGCAGAACAACCAGATCGCCGCTGGCCAGCTGGGCGGCCTGCCGCCGGTGCCGGGGCAGCAGTTGAACGCCTCGATCATCGCGCAGACCCGTCTGACTTCGCCGGAAGAGTTCGGCAAGATCCTGCTGAAGGTGAATACCGACGGTTCCCAGGTGCGCCTGCGCGACGTCGCTCACATCGAGCGCGGCGCGGAAAGCTATGCCGTTACCGCGCGTTATAACGGCAAGCCTGCCGCCGGCCTGGGTATCAAACTGGCAACCGGCGCCAACGCCTTGAACACCGCCAAAGGTGTGAAAGACGAGCTGGCCAAGATGGAGCCATTCTTCCCGCAAGGGATGAAAGTGGTTTATCCGTACGACACCACCCCGTTCGTTAAAATCTCCATCAACGAAGTGGTGAAAACGCTGATCGAAGCCATCATCCTGGTGTTCCTGGTGATGTATCTGTTCCTGCAGAACTTCCGCGCGACGCTGATCCCAACCATCGCGGTGCCGGTAGTACTGTTGGGGACCTTTGCGATACTCGCGGCGTTCGGCTTCTCGATAAACACCCTGACGATGTTCGGCATGGTGTTGGCGATCGGCCTGCTGGTGGATGACGCCATCGTGGTGGTGGAAAACGTCGAGCGCGTCATGTCCGAAGAGGGGCTGCCGCCGAAAGAAGCCACCCGTAAATCGATGGGCCAGATCCAGGGCGCGCTGGTGGGCATCGCCATGGTGCTGTCAGCGGTATTCGTGCCGATGGCGTTCTTTGGCGGCTCAACCGGCGCCATCTATCGCCAGTTCTCGATCACCATCGTGTCCGCGATGGCGCTGTCGGTGCTGGTGGCCTTGATCCTGACGCCGGCGCTGTGCGCCACCCTGCTCAAACCGATCCCGAAAGGCGATCACGGGGTTAAAACAGGCTTCTTCGGCTGGTTTAACCGCATGTTCGAGAAGAGCACGCATCACTATACCGACAGCGTGGGCAACATCCTGCGCAGCACCGGCCGCTATCTGATCATCTACCTGCTGATCGTGGTTGGCATGGGCCTGCTGTTCCTGCGCCTGCCTTCCTCGTTCCTGCCGGACGAAGATCAGGGCATCCTGTTGACCATGGTGCAGTTGCCTGCCGGCGCCACCGAGTCCCGCACCAACAAAGTGCTGGAAGAAGTCTCTGACTACTTCCTGAACAAGGAAAAGGACAACGTGGTTTCGGTGTTTACCGTCGCGGGCTTCGGCTTCAACGGTAACGGCCAGAACAACGGCTTGGCATTCGTCAGCCTGAAAGACTGGGGCGAGCGTCCGGGGGCCGGGAACAAGGTCGAAGCGATCGCCGGTCGCGCCATGGGCGCCTTCTCACAGATTAAAGAAGGCCTGGTGTTCCCGTTCAACCTGCCGGCGATTATCGAACTCGGTACCGCAACCGGCTTCGACTTCGAGCTGATTGACCAGGGCGGCCTGGGGCACGAAAAACTGACCGAAGCGCGTAACCAGCTGTTGGGCATGGTTGCTCAGCATCCGGATGTGCTGGTGGGCGTGCGCCCGAACGGCCTGGAAGATACCCCGCAGTTCAAACTGATCGTCGATCAGGAGAAAGCCAAGGCGTTGGGTGTCAGCATCACCACCATTAACAGCACGCTGAGCACCGCGCTGGGTGGCTCGTACGTCAACGACTTCATCGACCGCGGTCGTGTGAAGAAGGTGTACGTACAGGCCGAAGCGCCGTTCCGCATGCTGCCGGAAGACATCAACAAGTGGTACGTGCGCGGTACCAGCGGCCAGATGGTGCCATTCTCCGCCTTCTCCTCGGCGAAATGGGAATACGGCTCACCGCGTCTGGAACGCTATAACGGCTTGCCGTCGATGGAAATTCTGGGCCAGGCCGCACCGGGCAAGAGTACCGGTGAAGCGATGAACCTGATGGAACAGCTGGCGTCCAAACTGCCAAGCGGCATCGGTTACGACTGGACCGGCATGTCCTATCAGGAACGTCTGTCGGGCAACCAGGCGCCGGCGCTGTACGCTATCTCGATTCTGGTGGTGTTCCTGTGTCTGGCAGCGCTGTATGAAAGCTGGTCCGTGCCGTTCTCGGTCATGCTGGTATTGCCGCTGGGGGTTATCGGTGCGTTGTTGGCCGCGACAATGCGCGGCATGAACAACGACGTGTACTTCCAGGTAGGGCTGCTGACCACCATTGGTCTATCGGCGAAGAACGCCATCCTGATCGTGGAATTCGCCAAAGACCTGATGGAAAAAGAAGGCAAAGGCCTGATCGAGGCGACATTGGAAGCAGTGCGTATGCGTCTGCGTCCAATCCTGATGACGTCCCTGGCCTTCATCCTCGGGGTTCTGCCGCTGGTTATCAGCAGCGGTGCGGGCTCCGGCGCACAGAACGCGGTTGGTACCGGCGTTATGGGCGGGATGATCACCGCTACCGTCTTGGCGATCTTCTTCGTACCGGTGTTCTTCGTGGTGGTTCGCCGCCGCTTCAGCAAGAAGAACGAAGACCTGGAACACAGCCATCCGGTAGAGCACCACTGATCGCTCAGTGATGTGAGCTCCACCCGATAATCGAAAGGCCGCGCATGCGGCCTTTTTCTTTTGCTTCAGCAGGTTAATGCAAACCGTTCTCATTAATTCGCTCGTGAGTGCAATTTACGCTTGATCATGATGCCAGGTCGGCGCATAATTATTGTTATAGTATAACATTACATGAGAAGGCCATTATGAAACCCGGCATCCATCCCGATTATCGCACCGTGGTGTTCCACGACGTCAGCGCCAATGCCTACTTCAAAGTGGGATCGACCATCAAAACCGATCGCACTATCGAACTGGACGGCGAAAGCTGGCCGTATGTCACCCTCGACGTCTCTTCCGCTTCGCATCCGTATTACACCGGTAAGCAGAAAGACTATTCCAAAGAAGGCAGCACGGCGCGCTTCCAGCAGCGCTTTGGCCGCTTTATCGGCAATAAGTAACAAGGAAACCCCATGCAGGTATTGAGTTCATTGCGTTCGGCGAAAAATCGCCATCCGGATTGCAAAGTCGTGCGTCGTCGTGGCCGCATCTATGTGATCTGTAAAAGCAATCCGCGATTCAAAGCGGTACAGGGACGTAAGAAAAAGCGTTAACTCCCAAGTGTCATCTGTCGCAAAGCCCCGTTGCTGCTCAACGGGGCTTTTTTTATGGCGAGAAAGTGCCTGCAAGCTGCCCCCCACCCGCGGGCGGGGGGCAGAGATTACTTCATGCTGCTCAGCAACGTGTCGACATTGTGTTTGAACGCCTGCTCATAGGTGGCCGCCGGGCCGCCAGCGCGGGAGAGCGCTTCAGGGTACAGCTCGCCGCCCGCCTTGGCGCCGGTGGCGGCGGCAATCTGCTTCACCAGCCGCGGATCGGTCTGGTTTTCGATAAAGTAAGCGTTAACCTTCTCCTGTTTAATCTGCTTAATCAGGCTCGCCACGTCGCTGGCGCTGGCTTCCGCTTCGGTGGAAAATCCGACCGGGGCAAGGAAGGTGACGCCATACTCTTGTCCAAAGTAGCCAAAAGCATCATGGCTGGTCAGCACCTTACGTTTCTGCGGCGGCACTGCGGCGAACTGGGTTTTGGCCCACAGATCCAGCTTTTGCAGCTGCTGAATGTAGTCGGCGCCGCGCTGGCGAAAATAGTTGGCATCCTCAGGATCGGCGGCGATCAGGGCGTTCATCACGTTGGTGGCGTACTGCACGCCGTTTTTCATGCTGTTCCAGGCGTGAGGATCGGTAATCGGTTTGCCATCCTCTTCCATCTGGCGGGTGTTGATGCCCTGTGAAGCGGTGATCACCTGCCCTTTATAACCCGAAGCATTGACCAGGCGATCGATCCACCCTTCCAGCCCCAGGCCGCTGACGAATACCACATCAGCCTGAGCCAGCTTCTTGCCGTCCTGCGGTGAAGGCTCGAAACTGTGCGGATCGCCATCCGGCCCCACCAGCGTGCTGACCTTGACGTGATCGCCGCCCACCTGCTTGACGATATCTCCGAGAATGGAAAAGCTGGCGACGGCGTCGACAGTCTTCGCCATCGCCAATGGGCTGGCCAGCAGAGCAGCTACCGCCAGCGATATAGGTAAACGTTTCATATTTTCTCCTTGCAAATGGCACTCTCAACGGCGCGCAAAGGCGTAAATGCCTCCGCGCGTTCCAAACAGGATCGAGACAAAAAAGAGGATGCTGGCGCTGAGCACGATCGCCGGGCCGGCAGGCAGCGAAGCGTGATAGGACCACACCAGCCCAATCAGACTGGAAAGCGCGCCGATGCCCATCGCCGTCGCCAGCGTCTGCGGCAGATTGCGCGCCCAGAAGCGCGCGCTGGCGGCGGGCAACATCATTAACCCAACCGACATCAGGGTGCCGAGGATCTGGAATCCCGCCACCAGATTGACCACCACCAGCGACAAAAACAGGCCGTGGATCAGCGCCAACCGGCGCGGCGCGTTAACGCGCAGGAAAGTGACGTCGAAGGATTCGATAACCAGCGCGCGGTACAGCGCCGCCAGCGCCAGCAGCGAAACCGAGGCGATCGCACCGACCATCAGCATCGCCTGCGCATCCACCGCCAGGATCGAACCGAACAACACGTGCAGCAGATCCACGCTGGAACCGCGCAACGAGACCAGCGTGACCCCCAGCGCCAGTGAGCCCAGATAGAATCCGGCGAAGCTGGCGTCCTCTTTCAGCGGCGTGCGGCGGCTCACCAGGCCGGACAGCATCGCCACCGCCAGCCCGGCGATAAAGCCGCCTACGCCCATCGCCACCAGCGACATGCCGGAAATCAGATAACCGATCGCCGCGCCGGGCAACACCGCGTGGGACAACGCATCCCCAACCAAGCTCATGCGGCGCAGCAACAGAAACACGCCCAGCGGGGCTGCGCTGAGCGACAACGCCAGGCAGGCCATCAGCGCGCGGCGCATAAAACCGAAAGAGAGAAAAGGATCGATAAGCCCATGCAATAGCATCATGGCGTCACCGCCCGCAGATCCGGCAGCCGGTCGGCGGCGTGATACCTCGGCACCTGTTCCAGCACTTGCTCGGCCGCGCCCCAGTGGCAAGCCTGCGGCGTCAGCAACAGCGCCTGCGGAAAATGCTCGGCGACCATCGACATATCGTGCAGCACGGCGATCACCGTTTTCCCCTGCCGGTGCAGTTGCGCGATCGCCTGCAGCAGGATCTGCGTGGTGGCGCTGTCGATACCGGTGAAAGGTTCATCCAGCAAAATCAGCGGCGCCTGTTGGACCAGCAGGCGTGCAAACAACACCCGCTGCAGCTGGCCGCCGGAGAGCTCGCCCACCGGGCTGTGCGCCAGCGCACTCATGCCGACGCTCGCCAGCGCCTCATTAACCTGGCTCGCCGCATGCTTGTTCATACCGCCGAGCATGCCGCTTTGCGGCCAACAGCCCATCGCCACCAGATCGCTTACCGCGATCGGGAACTGCCGATCCAGCTCCGCCTGCTGCGGTAAGTAAGCTCTGCGCGGCGGCTTTCCGCCGCTGAAATTCAGGCTGCCGCCCATCGGCGGTAACAAACCGGCGAGCGCTTTCAGCAATGTCGATTTTCCGGCCCCATTGACGCCCACCACCGCGGTTAACGAACCGGCGGTAAACTGCCCGCTCAGCGGCGGGAAAAGCGGCGTGGCGCCATAGCCTAGCACCAGCTGACGCAGCATGATCATGGCAGCGATACCGCCCAAAAGATGCCGAGCCACAGCAGAGCCAGCAGCACAATGGCCCCCGCACAACGCGCGGCAGCGGAGGTGGTAAACAACGAATTCAGTGACGGCGCGGCGCCATGTCGTGAAGTGGGAATCAATGTGATGACCAAAATGACGGGTTAATAGTTACAATATAACATCACAACAACTGCCGTAGCTCAAGCTAGGGCGCGACAATAATGCAACGGAACGTAACAATCCCTAGCACAGCGGATCTCCCCCCGTCCTCCTTACAAAACCCAGGGATATTTCCATTCGGTTGGAATGTTGGCGTAAGGTAAAGAACAGCGGTAAATCGAAAAATTTACCGACGAGGGCGGAAAAGGAGTAAGATAAGCAGATAACATTGTTGTTGGCCGAGATTAATGCTTGTTACCCTTGCCTGTAACCTGGACGTCAACGCACTTTCTGTTAAAAAATTAAAGAAAGTGGTTCATGACAATATTGCGGAGTTAGTGCCGGCGCTGACCAGCGGACTCAGCTTTTATTCTGAAAGCGCACGCTATGCCGAAGATTCATTAGAAACACTTGATATAGTGCAGCAAGGTGACAGCGATTATTCAATGAGTTATCGTTATAAGTGGGGCATTTTTAATGCCTGCCTGGATATCAACAGCGAAGATATCATCAACGACAGCGTCCGGTTTCGAGTGACGGCGCGGGGTTTAATCTTCGACATCATTGATAACTCACGCCCATCAACTGCGGATGAATTGTAAGTTTAAGTAATAACTACAGGCCAAACGCGAAAAAATGATTTATATTCATTTTACGGGAAGTTTATTTAACCACCGTTAAGCTGCCTCCGTTCATGATGTAAATCAGCTTACTCACATAGTGTTATCACACCGCAATTAAGACTTACGGAGGGGATGATATGGATGAGTATTCGCCTAAGCGACACGACATTGCTCAGCTCAAATTCTTGTGCGAAAATTTGTATGATGAAGGTATCGCTACCCTGGGAGACAGTCATCATGGGTGGGTCAACGATCCGACGTCCTCCGTCAACCTGCAGCTTAATGAGTTGATCGAACATATCGCTTCGTTTGTGATGAGTTATAAAATTAAATACATGGACGAATCTGACCTGTCGGAGTTAGTCGAAGAATATCTCGACGATACCTATACGCTGTTCAGCAGCTATGGTATCAATGATTCCGACCTGCGCCGCTGGCAAAAAACCAAGGCGAGATTATTCAGAATGTTCTCAGGAGAGGACATCTGTACGACAATGAAAACTTAGGGGATAATTATTCCCAAGCTATTTTACGGTTATTAAACTAAAGGCCACCATGACTAAAACCGACTATCTGATGCGTTTACGTAAATGCACCACGATTGATACTCTCGAACGTGTTATTGAGAAAAATAAGTACGAGCTTTCCGATGATGAACTGGAGCTGTTTTACTCAGCGGCAGATCATCGTCTGGCAGAGCTCACCATGAACAAACTGTATGACAAAATCCCCACCTCCGTTTGGAAATATGTCAGATAATCAGCCCCCAACGCGTTGAGCCGATGCTTTTATCGGCTTCAATGTTCAAGTTGAATACGTACTTTTCCTATTGACAGTAAAACTTCACTTGCGTTCCCTCTTCCGATAATAATATTGCGCGGAAACAATTTTCTTTTTTAATCGAGACAGGTTATCTCATCGCCCGCCTCACTGTGCCCGCTCCCCAGAACCGCTAATTCATTATCCAAAAGAATTGAAGGCGGGAAGAAAAGAAATGCGTGTCGCTCTGCCTGATGACAGAAATGGATAATAGATACGTGGAGGAGAGGTGGCAAAAGCGCGGATTGGCGAAGCCCAAATGGGTGGGGACCCTGCCAGCTACATCCCGGCACACACGTCACCTGCTGCGGCTGCTTCCTTCCGGACCTGACCGAGTTCACAAGTTAGTGTTGCGGGAGAACCAACAGGGCCCCCATTGACGGCTTCTGTACTCCGAAGCGGTGGGCATTATCGGCGATGCCCCACCAAATAGCAAGCCAACCGGGGCCAACCGCTGTTTTCTTGCCCACCTGCATTGTGGCACACTCTTCGCCTGGGTTTTGACTCGCGCAGGAACAGCAATATGCAACCAGAAGACGCCTCTTTCAGCCAGCGGGTTTTCCATATCGTGGCCGCCATTCCTTACGGCAAAGTCACCACTTACGGTGAAGTCGCCCGGCTGGCCGGCTCGCCGCGCGCCGCGCGTCAGGTTGGCGGCGTGCTGCGGCGTTTGCCGGAAGGCAGCACGCTGCCCTGGCACCGGGTGATCAACCGCCACGGACAGATCTCGCAGCAGGGGGAGGATTTTCAACGGCAACGGCAGGCACTGCTAGCGGAGGGGATAATTTTCGGCCCGCACAGCACGGTCGATTTCGAACGCTACGGCTGGCGCTGGTAAAACAAAACAGCCTTTGGCCGAAGCGCAAAGGCTGTTGATTTCATCTTGCTGTACCGCAGTAAGTTTACTGCATGGCGGTTGGCGCAGCCTGCATCGGCACGCCCTGCACCGGAACCAGCAGCAGATCGGCGCGGGTGCCGTTGCGGTTAACCACTTCCTGGATGGTGTCGGTAATGAACATCAGGCGCCCGTTGACCGTCACCGCTGCGCTCAGAATGATGCGCGCATTCGGTTGGATGTCGGACGGGTTGTACGGCAGCGTAAAGCTGAATGGCGCCTGCTGTCCTTCAGTACGCACCGCGCGCTGTGCAATCACTTTGGACGGCGCATCTGCCAGCGAAGCGTCAGAGAGGGTGACCGTCAGTACGGCGTCCGGCGGCAGCGCAATGCGCTGACGTATATTAACCGAACCTGTCACCGCCGGGCCCTGAATCTGCGTTTGCGCAGCCGCCGGGTTACCGGCCGTCTGTGTAGGCACATCGGCACTCTTTTGCGCGCATCCTGCCAGCGTGATCGTCAGTGCCGCGGCACCGCCTACGATTTGCCAGAGTTTCATGGATCGGTCTCCTTTTTTATTATCAACATGTTGGTGGCTTTCACCACCTCACCTATTAAACCTAGCACAAAACACTGATAAATCCACTTTACCCCGCCTATTAATCACTTAAACAGCCCAAGGCGTCCATGATTAAGAGCATTCTCATCGGCCCCTTAACGCAAAATGTTGACGCCGCGCCGTGATATTCCGCACACTGCGCAAAATGATTATTAGAAAGGTAACAACTTTATGAGCCAGGCATTGCAAAACCTCCTCGATCTGCTGGATCTGGAGAAAATCGAAGAAGGGTTGTTCCGCGGTCAGAGTGAAGATCTGGGACTGCGCCAGGTGTTCGGCGGGCAGGTGGTCGGCCAGGCGTTGTACGCCGCCAAACAGACGGTGCCGGACGAACGCAGCGTGCATTCGTTCCACAGCTACTTCCTGCGCCCGGGTGACAGCAGCAAGCCTATCGTTTACGACGTGGAAACCCTGCGCGACGGCAACAGCTTCAGCGCGCGCCGCGTCAGCGCCATCCAGCACGGCAAACCTATCTTCTATATGACCGCCTCCTTCCAGAGTCCGGAAGCGGGTTTCGAGCATCAGAATCTGATGCCGGACGTGCCGCCGCCAGAGGGGCTGCTGTCTGAATCAGAGATCGCCCAGAAGCTGGCGCATATGCTGCCGGAAAAAGTGCGCGAAAAATTTATCGGCCAGAAGCCGATCGAAATGCGCCCGGTGAAATTCCATAACCCGCTGAAAGGCAGCGTGGAAGAACCGCATCGCTACGTGTGGTTCCGCGCCAACGGCAGCATGCCGGACGATCAGCGCATCCACCAATATCTGCTGGGCTACGCGTCGGACTTTAACTTCCTGCCGACGGCGCTGCAGCCGCACGGCGTCGGTTTCCTCGAGCCGGGCATGCAGGTGGCCACCATTGACCACTCAATGTGGTTCCACCGTCCGTTCCGCATGGATGACTGGCTGCTGTACGCGGTGGAGAGCTCCTCTGCCTCCGGCGCACGGGGCTTTGTGCGCGGCCAGATTTATACCCGCGACGGCGTACTGGTCGCCACCACCGTGCAGGAAGGGGTGATTCGCCAACGCGACGCCTGATCCGCAGCATAAAGAAAGGGGCGATGTTTCCATCGCCCCTTTTGGCTTCATCATTATTTTAGTCTTTAGCGCACTGCCCTGCTTTGAGCCTTACTGGTTGTAGGCGCTCTCGCCGTGGCTGTTGACGTCCAACCCCTCGCGTTCCTGCTCCTCCGGCACTCTCAATCCAACCATGGCGCCCGCGATCTTGAAGGCGATAAAGGCGGCGACGCTCGACCACACCAGCGTGATCAGCACGCTCACCAGCTGGATCCAGACCTGATGGCCCATCGTCACCCCTTCGGCGTAACCGGTGCCGCCCAGTGAAGAGGCGGTGAACACCCCGGTCAACAGGCAGCCGACGATGCCGCACACCCCGTGCACACCGAACACATCGCAGGTGTCGTCCACTTTCAGCCATTTTTTCAGCGTCACGACGCCCCACAGGCCGGCGACGCCGCCCACCAGGCCGATGATCAACGCCCCGCCCACGCCCACGGTGCCCGCCGCCGGCGTCACTGCTACCAGCCCGGCGATCATGCCGGAGCAGGCGCCCAGCAATGAAGGCTTGCCGCGCAGCACCCACTCGGCGAAGGTCCAGGAGAGAATGGCGCCCGCAGTGGCAACCACGGTGTTGAGGAATGCCAGAGCCGCAATGCCGTTGGCCGCGCTGGCGGAACCGGCATTGAAGCCGAACCAGCCGATATACAGGATAGACGCCCCGGTAAACACCATCGGCAGGTTGTGCGGTTTGAAGGCCTCTTTACCGAAGCCGGCGCGCTTGCCAATCAGGTAGGCGCCGATCAACCCGGCGCTGGCGGCGTTGATGTGCACCACGGTGCCGCCGGCGAAATCCAATGCGCCGTCGGCGGCCAGGTAACCGCCGCCCCACACCATGTGCGCGATCGGCAGATAAGACAGCGTGAACCACAGGATCGCGAAGATCAGCACCGCCGAGAAGCGAATGCGTTCGGCGAAGCCACCCACCACCAGCGCCACGGTGATACAGGCGAAGGAGGCCTGGAAGGCGACATGGATCATCTGGCTGATGCTGCCGGTGACGCTGTCGATGCCGATGCCTTTCAGCATCGCCGTCTGGAATCCGCCGAACACCGCATTGCCCTCGCTGAACGCCAGGCTATAGCCATACAACACCCACAGCACGCAGACCAGCGCGAAGGTGACGGTGACCTGCGTCAGCATCGACAGCACGTTTTTGCCGCGCAGCAGGCCGCCGTAAAACAGCGCGATGCCGGGCAGCGTCATGAACAGCACCAACGCGGTGCAGATCATCATAAAGGCGTTGTCGGCCTTATCGGCGACCGCCGGGGCGGCCAGGGCCAAAGAAGGAACCAGGGTTACCGAACTCAGGCCCAACATGGATAACAGTCTTTTCATTATCAATCATCCCCATCACTTAACTGAGTTCGCGGTTACAGTGCCGATTCGTCGGTTTCGCCGGTGCGAATACGGATCACGCGTTGCAATTCGGCAACGAAAATTTTGCCGTCGCCGATTTTGCCGGTGTAGGCGGCTTTGCTAATGACATCAACCACTTCATCCAACTGATCGTCGGCGATGGCGATATCGATTTTGACCTTGGGCAGGAAGTTGACGTTATATTCGGCGCCGCGATACAGCTCGGCGTGCCCTTTCTGGCGGCCAAAGCCCTTCACTTCGGTTACGGTCAACCCCTGAATGCCCACGGAGGACAAGGCCTCGCGCACGTCCTCCAGCTTGAACGGTTTGATTACCACGGTCACCAGCTTCATATTGTCTCTCCACGAATTAAGCCCAAACTCACCCCGGTACGCCTCATATGTAGCAAGGGCTGTGCCAAATTTTATTTTGCATGGCGATTCAGCGGATTAGCGAGCACGCGGGCGGCGCCGCGGCGCGGTGCAGTACCGATACCTTGAATGGGTTAAATAATGCGCACTGATTTGGTGCGCGTCGCGTCGAAAAAGTGCAGAAAGGGGGCGTAGCCTGGCGGAGTTGCCTGCTTGTGGTGCGTTGTGAAAAATAAGGGCCGCGATCGCGGCCCGTGGGATCAGGCGGGTTGGCTCTCGTCGCGCACCGCTTCCGCCAACTGCTCGCCCGCCAGCTGCAGCTGATACATCTGGTAGTAGCGCCCCTGCTGCGCCAGCAGCTGTTGATGGTTGCCCTGCTCCACCGCCTGGCCGCGATGCAGCACCAGAATAGAATCGGCATCGACGATCGTCGAGAGGCGGTGAGCGATCACCACCAGCGTGGTGTGCTCGCGGATCGCACGCAGCGCGCGCTGGATAGCCTGTTCGGTGCCCGAGTCGATATTGGCGGTCGCCTCGTCGAGGATCAGGATCTGCGGCGCCTGCACCAAGACCCGCGCCATCGCCAGCAGCTGTTTCTGCCCAACCGACAGGTTATTGCCCTGCTCCCCCAGTCGGGTGTGAATACCCTGCGGGAAGCCACGCACCAGATCCGCCAGCTGCACCGTTTCCAGCGCCCGCCAAACGGCGTCTTCCTCGATATTGCGCCCCAACGTGACGTTGGCCAGCACCGAATCGGCGATCACCACCGGATCCTGCTGCACCATCGCCACGCCCTGGCGCAGCGTGCGGTGCGACAAGCTGGAGATCGGGCGGCCATCGAGACGCACTTCTCCCTCGCTGACCGGGTAATAACCCATCAGCAGGTTGGCCAAGGTGCTCTTGCCGCTGCCGGTGTGCCCGACCAGCGCCACGAAGCCGCGCGACGGCACCGACAGCGAAATATGCTGCAGCACCTTTTTGTCCGCGCGGTAAGCGAAGCTCAGATCGGTGATGTCGATGCGGCCGCCGGCCAACGGACTATCGTCGGTACCGTAACTCTGCTGGCTGCGATCCATCAGTTCGAAAATGCGTTCGCCGGCCACCACCGCCTGCTGCAGGATCGACTGTTGTGACGTCAGCTCGATCAACGGTTCGTTCAAACGCCCCAGGTAGTTGATGAAGGCATAGAGTACGCCGACGCCAATCACGCCTTCACCGCTGAAGCCGAACAACATCAGCAAACCGCACAGCACCAGCGCCGAAAACAGGCTGAGCAGCGGCCGCAGCAGGAAACCGTCGAGCCGCAGCGTCTGCATGCGCGCGAGATAGTGCGACTGGCTGGCGGCGCTCATGCGCTCGCCGAAGCGCACCTGCTGGCGGAATTGCTGGATCACGCCCATGCCGTTGATCACTTCGTTGAAGCCGTCGTTGATGTCCGCCAGATAACTGCGCACCCGGCGCACAATCGGCGTGCTGTAATATTGATAGATGCCCATCACCACGAACACCGCCGGGAAGATGCAGATAGCCACTAACGCCATGCGCCAGTCGAGGCTGAACATCGCCACCAGCATGGCGCCGATCAGCGCGGCGCTTTTCAGCACCGTGGAGACCACCATCACGTACAGGTCCTTGATCACTTCGGTGTCGTTGGTGACGCGCGAGATCAATTGCCCGACCGGTTGCGTGTCGAAGGCGCTGAGCGGCTGGCGCAGCGCGGCGTCCATCACGTCGGTGCGCAGCCGCTGCACCACGCCTACCGCCGCCTGATTGAACAGCAGCGCCTGGAAGTAATGCAGCGCCGCCGCCAGCAGCTCCAGCAGAATGTAGGCCGCCGCCAGCCCGCCGACGATCATCAGCGGCAGTTGCCCTTTGGCGACGTAATTATCGATAAAATAGCTCACCAGGATCGGCCCGGCGACTTCCGCCGCCGCCGCCACCCACAGCATCAGCACCGCCACCCCCAACGGTTTGCGGTACGGCGAACCGTAGGCCAGCAGGCGCTTCAGCGTCGGCCACAGCTTTTGCACTTTATTCATCGGCCAACGCCTCCTCGCCGTTTTCCGGCGCTTCGTCCAGCGCCGCTTCCAGCTGCTGATAGCGGTACATATCGCGATACCAGCCCGGCTGTGCCGCCAGCGCCACCGGATCGCCGCGCTGCGCCACGCCGCCGTGCTGCATCACCAGGATTTCGCTGGACTCGGTTAATGCCGACAGCCGGTGTGCGCTGATGATCACCGTGCGATCTTGCCCCCAGCTGCGCAGGTTGTGCAGGATCTGGTGTTCGGTACGGCCATCCACCGCCGATAGCGCATCGTCGAGGATCAGGATCTCCGCATCCAGCAGCAGCGCGCGCGCGATGGAGATGCGCTGTTTCTGCCCGCCCGACAGCATCACGCCGCGTTCGCCCACCTCGGTGTCATAGCCCTGCGGCAGCCGCAGAATGTCCTCATGGACGCTGGCCAACCGCGCCGCCTGTTCGATCTGCGCCTGCGTCGCCCCCGGATGGCCCAGTGCGATGTTGTTCGCCACGGTATCGGAGAACAGGAACGGCGTTTGGCTCACCACCGACAGCCGCGAACGCCAGTCGTCGAGTTTGATCTGCGGCAACGGCAGGCCGTGATAGCGGATCTGCCCTTGATCGACGTCGAACTGGCGCTGGATCAGCGACAGCAGCGTCGATTTGCCGGCCCCGGTCGGCCCGCACAGCCCCAGCATTTGCCCTGGTTTCAGCGTCAGCGCCACATCGTGCAGCGCCGGATGCGGGTTTTCCGGGTAGTGGAACGCGCGGATATCCACCTCCAGCACGCCGCGCCCGGCCGGCAACGCCTGCGGGCCATCCTGCACCGCCGGCGCCTCGTCGAGCAGGCTGCGGATGCGGCTGTAGGCCGCGCTGCCGCGCTCGACGATATTGAACATCCAGGCCAGCGCCAGCATTGGCCAGATCATCAGGCCGAGGTACATCACAAAGCTGGTCAGTTGCCCGAGCGTCAGCGAACCGTTCACTACCATCCAGCTGCCGCCGCCGATAGCCAACAGGTTAGACGCGCCGATGGCGATATAAATGGTCGGATCGAAGCGCGCATCCACCCGCGCCACGTGCATGTTCTTGGCCCCGGTCTGCGCCGCGACGTCGGCGAAACGGTTGGATTGGTGATCTTCCAGCCCGAAGGCCTTGATCATGCGGATGCTGGTCATGCTTTCCTGCGCCTGATCGTTCAGGCTGGAAAACGCCGCCTGCGCCGATTTAAAGCGCTGGTGCAGCTGGTCGCCGTAATATTTGATGGCGATCGCCATCAGCGGCATCGGGATTAACGCCAACACCGTCAGCTGCCAGCTGATTTGGGTGCTCATCACCACCAGCACCACCACCCCCATCACCAGCGAATCCACCAACGTCAGCACGCCTTCACCGGCGGCGAACACCACGCGATCCACATCGTTGGTGGCGCGCGCCATCAGGTCGCCGGTGCGATGGCGCAGGTAGAACGCCGGGTTTTGTCGGCTGAGCTGGCGGTAAAAGTTTTCGCGCAGTTCGACCGCCAGCTGGTAGGAAGCGCCGAACAGCAGCACCCGCCACACATAGCGCAGCAGGTAAACGACTATCGCGGTGCCGATCATCAGCCCGAGCCAGGCCAACAGCACGCCGGTGGACATCTGTTTTTCGGTGACGCCGTCCACGATGATGCCGACCAGCTTAGGCGGCAACAGTTGCAGGATGGCGATGACGATCAGCAGCACCACCGCCCCGAGGTAACGGCGCCACTCCCGGCGGAAGTACCAGCCGATTTGTGCAAATAATCTCACGCAGTTTGATTCCAGGATTTTATGGGATTTGTCTCTTTTTCTGCTTCAGCAGAGCAGGATACCACCGTTGAGCCGCCCGTCCGGTTAACTTTTCACTCCGGCACCGGCAGCGCAGTGGTGTATTTGATTTTTTCCATGGCAAAGCTCGAGGTGACGTCAATAAGGCCCGGTACGCCGTTCACCAGGCGCTTATAAAAGCCGTCGTAGCTTTTCATGTCCGCCACTTCGACCTGCATCAGGTAGTCGTACTCCCCCGCCATCCGGTAGAACGCCAGCACCTCGGGCATCTGGCTGGTCAGCTGCACAAACGCCTGATACCACTCGCTGCTGTGCTGCTGGGTCTTGATCAGCACGAACGCCGTCAGCCCCAGGCCGAGCTTTTCGTTATCCAGCAAGGCCACTCGGCCGCGGATATAGCCTTCGTCTTCCAGACGCTTCAGCCGTTTCCAGCACGGCGTCGAAGTCAAATTGACCGCATCGGCCAGTGCCTGCAGCGACTGGGTGCAATCTTGCTGCAGCATGCACAGCAGCTTACGGTCTGTTTTATCTAACATAGCAACCACCCGGAGAAAAATTTTCTCCCATTAGGCGATTAAACAGGGAAAATGGCAATCCTTTTTTCCCGCCGACAGGCTATGCTACGCCATAAACCAGCCCCCTATTCTGAGGCCATATCATGACAAACTCTTGGGTAAAATATGCTATCGGTGAAATAGAAGCGGATTTTCAGCGCTCCGCCGATACGCACCTGATTCGCCTGAACCTGCCGGCGTTTCCCGGCATCTGCCTGTACCTGAAAGATGAAAGCACTCACCCGACCGGTAGCCTGAAACACCGCCTGGCGCGCTCGCTGTTCCTTTATGGCCTGTGCAACGGCTGGATCACCGAGAACACCACCATCATCGAGGCCTCGTCCGGCAGCACCGCGGTGTCCGAAGCCTACTTCGCCCGTCTGATCGGCCTGCCGTTCATCGCGGTGATGCCGTCCTGCACCGCGCGCCGCAAGGTGGAGCAGATCGCCTTTTACGGCGGCCGCTGTCACTTCGTCGATCACGCCGCCCAGATCTACGCTGCCTCCGAACAGCTGGCGAAAGAGCTGAACGGCCACTATATGGATCAGTTCACCTACGCCGAGCGCGCCACCGACTGGCGCGGCAACAACAATATCGCCGACAGCATCTTCCGCCAGATGGCGCGCGAACCTTTCCCGGTGCCGAAACACATCGTGATGAGCGCCGGCACCGGCGGCACCTCTGCCACGCTGGGGCGCTACATCCGCTATCAGGGGCACGACACCCAATTGACGGTGGTCGATCCGGAAAACTCGGTGTTCTATGACTGCTTCCACCACGGCGATCGCACCCTGATCGGCAGCTGCGGCAGCCGTATCGAAGGCATCGGCCGCCCGCGCGCCGAGCCGTCGTTCATCCCGTCGGTGGTCGACAACATGCTGCGCGTGCCGGATGCCGCCAGCGTCGCCACCATTCACTGGCTGGAAGGCGTGCTGGGCCGCAAGGTTGGCGCCTCTACCGGCACCAACGTTTGGGGTGCGCTGCAGTTGGCGAAGCAGATGCGGGAAAACGGCGAGCAAGGGGCGATCGTCACCCTGCTGTGCGACAGCGGCGAGCGTTATCTGGATACCTATTACAACCCGGATTGGGTCAGCAACAACATCGGCGATCTGCAGCCGTATCTCGCGCAGCTGGCGGATTTGTAACGCCAGGCTTCGGGTAAAAAAAAGCCGGGTAGTCATACCCGGCCGGCTGTAAGGAGAACCTCATTCTTCGGGGGAATAGGTGAGGCAAGGTGAACGCAGCCAATGTTGTAAATAGTGAGCCACCGCCTGTTGTTGGCAATGGCCGATAACCGGTAGCTGCGGCAGCAGGGATTTCAGCTGCGGCAGGGCGTTGCCCATCACCACGCCGTGCCCCACCGCTCCCAGCATCTCTTTGTCGTTCATCGCGTCGCCGAACGCCATGCAGTCGGCCATCGTCAGCCCCAGATGACAGCTCAGCCGCTCCAGCGCCGTGCCTTTGTTGCAACCGAGCGGCAGCACCTCCAGACAGTCGTAGGCGGAAAAGCACAGGTCTGCCTCGTCGCCCAATTGCGCCCGCAGCTGCACCTGCAACGCCAGCAACTCCTCATGTGGCGCGACAAAGCACACCTTGCTGTTGCCGAACGCCGGCAGACGGCGCACATCGGCCAGTTGAAAACGAAAACCGCTCAGGTGATGCGCCCGCAGCATCTCTTCCGGCACGGGAAACTCGGTCAGCCAACCTTCGTCGCGGAATACATGCATGCTGGCGCGAGTGCGCCAATGATGATGCAGCACCTCTTCGGCCACCGCCGCCGGCAGGTCGGTGGCGTGCAGCTGTTGGCCGCGGTTGTCATATACCCGCGTGCCGTTGCCGGTGATCAGGTACCCCTGCAGCCCCAGTTGCGCCATGATCGGTTGCGCATCGAGGTAGTGGCGCCCGGTGGCGAACGTCACCACCATCTCCCGCTCCACCAGCTGGTTCAGCACCGCCAGCGTTTCCGGGCCAACCCGGTGATCCGGCATCAACAGCGTGCCGTCCATATCGAAAGCTGCCAGGCGATACATAAAGACCTCATGAATGTGAACACGATTACAATCACTGCAGTATGGGATGGCATTTGCGGAAGTAATAGTGAACAATTTGAGAAAACTGTTCCGGATTTCTGCCCATGCGCCTGGTTCACCGCCTCAGCCAATATCAACGCCTGTATCAACAGCTCGGCAGCGCGCCGGTCGCCGTGACCATCGGCGAGCTGGCGGCGATGTTCTACTGCAGCGAACGCCATGCCCGCACGCTGGTGCAACAGCTGCAGGATCAGGGCTGGCTGAGCTGGCATTCGCAGCCCGGCCGCGGTAAGCGCGCTCGCCTGCACTGCCTGAAAACCCCGGATGAACTGCGCGCGCAGCTACTTCAACAGCTGCTGCAACAGGGCAATCATCAGGGGGCGCTGGAGATGGCGCAGCTCGATCCGCAGCACCTGCAGGATCTGCTCAGCCCGCACCTCGGCGGGCAATGGCAGGCCGGCAGCCCGACGCTGCGCATTCCCTATTACCGCACGCTGGAAGCGCTCGACCCGCTCACGTTGACGGGCCGCGCCGAACAACATCTGGTGTCGACCCTGCACGCCGGACTGACGCGCCTGATGACCGGTAACCCGGAACCGCAGCCCGATCTGGCGCACCATTGGCAGATTAGCGATCGCGGCCTGCGCTGGCGCTTCTTTCTGCGCAGCCAGCTGCGCTGGCACAACGGCGAACCGTTGACCGGCCACCAACTGCTGCAAACGCTGGAAAAACTGCAGCGCCATCCGCGCAGCCAACCCAGCCTGGCCAACGTCGCGCGCATCAGCCTGCCGCATCCGTTGTGCATTCAGTTCGATCTGCACCTGCCGGACTACTGGCTGGCCCACCGTCTGGCGGAGCTGCCTTGCCTGATGACTCACCCGGAGCTGCCGGCCATCGGCGCCGGCCCGTTCAAGCTGACACTGAATGAGCCGCAGCTGGTGCGGCTGGAACAGCACGCCGGTTATCATCTGCAGCATCCGTATCTGGATACCATCGAATACTGGATCACCCCCGATTTGCCTACCGCCGGCACCTACACCAGTTGCCAGCATCCGGTGCGCATCACCATAGGCCAGCAAGACGATTTGGCGCAGGCCCGGCCGGTGCAGCGCAGCATGAGCCTGGGCTGGTGTTATCTGGCGCTGAACCTGCGCCACGGCGTGCTGAACGAAGCCCAGGGGCAAAAGCTGCTGATGCTGATCCAGCAGTCCGGCCTGCTGAGCCATCTGCCGATCCCCAACAGCGTGATCACCCCCAGCCATGAAATGCTGCCCGGCTGGCGCATCCCCCACCAACAGGTCGAAGAGGATGTCGCCCTGCCCGCCCGGCTGACGCTGCTGTATCGGCCGCCGGTCGAGCTGGAAACGGTGACGGCCGCGCTACAGCGTTTGCTCGCGCAGCACGGCTGCGAGCTGGAAGTGCGTTACTATGCCGGCAAGCGCTGGCAAAGCGAGGAACAGATCGCCCAGGCCGATCTGCTGCTGGCGGACAACCTGATCGGCGAAGCGCCGGAGGCGACGCTGGAGAGCTGGCTGCGGCAGGATACGCTGTGGCGCGGCATCCTGACGGAAAGCCGCTGGCAGCAGCAACAGGATACGCTGCGGCAGATCCAGCAGCTGCAGGCGCAGCAACCGCGTTTCGCACGGCTGCAGGCCTATTATCAACGGCTGATGGCCGCCGCCATCATCACGCCGCTGTTCCACTACCAGTATCAGATCAGCGCGCCGCCGCGCATGCATGGCGTCACGCTGACCGCCCACGGCTGGTTCGATTTTTGCCAGGCATGGCTGCCGCCGCCGGTGGACAACGCACCGGCCTGAGCCGAACCGCCCTGCGCCTGGCGGCCCTTTCTGCTACTATTGTCGCCGCAACGCAATTTTTATCCTGCCGCCCGAATGTGTATCGGGAGAGGCCAAAGCCCAAAAAGGTGATTTTATGAAGCGCGCGGTTGTCGTTTTCAGCGGTGGACAAGACTCCACGACCTGCTTAATACAGGCATTGCAACAGTATGACGAAGTTCACTGCGTCACGTTCGATTACGGCCAGCGCCATCGCGCCGAGATTGAAGTGGCTCAAGAGCTGTCGGTAGCCCTCGGCGCCAAGGCGCACAAGGTGCTGGACGTAACGCTGCTCAATGAGCTGGCCGTCAGCAGCCTGACGCGCGACAATATTCCGGTTCCCGCCTACGATCCCAACCAGAAAAATGCGCTGCCGAGCACCTTCGTGCCGGGCCGCAACATCCTGTTCCTGACGCTGGCGGCGATCTACGCCTACCAGGTCGAAGCGGAAGCGGTGATCACCGGCGTGTGTGAAACCGATTTCTCCGGCTACCCGGATTGCCGCGACGAGTTCGTTAAGGCGCTGAACAAGGCGGTGACGCTGGGCATCGCCCGCGATATCCGCTTCGAAACGCCGCTGATGTGGCTGAACAAGGCCGAGACCTGGGCGCTGGCGGATTATTACCACCAGCTGGATCGCGTACGCCAGGATACGCTGACCTGCTACAACGGCATCAAGGGTGACGGCTGCGGCGAGTGCGCCGCCTGCAACCTGCGCGCCAATGGCCTGACGCAGTACCGGGCCAACCAGGCGGAAGTGATGGCGGCGTTGAAACAGAAAGCCGGCCTGGCCTGAGGGCAGTGACGGCGGCAGCCTATGCCGCCCGTGAGCTTACTGCGGATTCTCCTTCAGCGTGAGCGCCTCCAGGTGCTCGCGCAATTCTCCTTCGATCGGCAGCGCACGCTGCGTTTTCAGATCGACGCACACGAAAGTCAGCAGCGCGTCTGCCACCGGCGTCCCCGCCGGATCCTGCGTCACCTTTTGGCTCAGTACCCCGCTCTTGCCGTTGAGCTGCACCATCTGGCTGTCGATACGCAGCTTATCCCCCAATACCGCCGGGCTGCGGTAATTGATATTGATGTTCACCACGATGAAAGCGATGTTGTTTTCCGTCATCCAGCGGAACCCTGGCTCGTTTTCCAGCCACTCCCAGCGCGCCTCCTCCAGAAACTCCAGATAGCGGGCATTGTTAACGTGCTGGTAGACATCAAGGTGATAACCGCGAACTTTGATAAAGGTTTGCATAGGGAACGATCGCTCCTGCCTGGTGATTACAGAAAGAGGGAGCCGCGTGGGCTCCCTCGCCCGTTTGGTCAACGCGCCAAACTGGTAAGACCTGTAAAATGTAGCAGAGGAGTCACGGCCTCAGCGGCATTTTGCCACGCAGCCGCGACCGGGATCACATTTTCAGCCGGGTGCGGTTCTTCTCAAACAGCGCCGGCCCGATGCCCGGCACCTCCTGCAACTGCTCAACCTGGGTGAACGGCCCGTTCTGTTCGCGATAGCGCACGATGCCTTCCGCCTTCTTCAGGCCGACGCCGCTCAAGGCGGCGGCCAGTTGTTCGGCAGTGGCCTGATTGATGCTGACCGCCGCCTCTTCGGTTGCCTTGGTCATCACCGATTGTCCGCCATGGCTCGCCGGTGTTGAGAGCATCGGCTCCTCGTTTTTTTCCACCGCGGCGGCCGGCCCGGCCAGGCATAACAACAGCGCGGTCAGCGCGGCGTTAACGTGACGACGGTAACCGAAAAACGCTTTTTTCTCTGAATATTGCATGCTGTATCCTCCTTGTGTGTGACAGCACGGCTACCTTGCCGCGGCGGCGAATATTCAGCAATCGACGGATGTCAGATATGGAAAAGGCCGCGAAAGCGGCCTTTGTTTGTTGCACTGCGTTGCAGAAAAATGCGGCGATTACTGAGGCTGTTGCTCAGCGGCGCCCATTTTGATCTTGGCTTCTTTACGCAGGCTCGCCAGCAGCGAATCGAAGGAAACGCCGGTCGCGCCCTCTTCCATCTTGCCGACGAAGGTTTTCATTTCGTCTTCCGGCAGCGTGCCTGGCTTCACCGCATCAAGCGCAATCAGCACCACGTTGTCCTGACGATCCTGCGACATGCCGTACACCGGCTTGCCGTCCTGCGGGTGCGGCAGCGCGAACACGCTCTCCACCAGCTGGCTGTCTTCCGGCGCGCGCGCCATCTTCTGCACGGCGCCAAAGCTCAGGCCGGCGGCTTTCATCGCTTCGTCGCCCTTGCCCTGCTTCAGCTCAACCAGCAGCTTCTCGCCCTGCAGCTTCGCTGCCTGCAGCGCCTTGTTGCGTTTCACCAGTTCCGCCACGCGGTCTTTTACCTGGTCGAACGGTTCGATGCCTTCCGGCTTGTGGCCGCTCACGCGCACCACGAAAGCGCGGTCGCCGTCTACGGTGATCACGTCGGAGTTGCTGCCCGGCGCGCCGTTCTCGCCGATCAGCGAGCCGTCGAAGATCGCCTGCACCACCGGTTTGAAGTTCAGCGCGGCAGGGATGTTGTCGCGGGTGAACCAGTCGCTTTGCGCCGCTTTCACGCCGGCCGCTTCCTCAGCCGAGGCCAAAGATTCGTTGTCGCTGGTCGCCGCTTCGCTCACCTTCTGCTGCAGCGCGTAATAGGCGTCTACCGCTTTCTCCTGCTGCACCTGCTTGGCGATGGCGTCATGCACTTCGCTCAGCGGTTTCAGTTTCTCAGGTTCGATGTCGTTCAAACGCACGATCAGGTAGCCGACGGAGGATTTCACTACGCCGGACAGCTGCCCTTTCTCGGTCAGGTTAGCCTGCTTCAGTTCGTCGGCGGTGGTTTCCGGCTCCAGCCAACCCAGCTCGCCGCCGGTGCGGCGTGAGATGATGTCGGTGGATTTTTCTTTCGCCAGGGTGGCGAAATCGGCGCCCTTCTTCAGCTCGTCCAGCGCCGCGTTGGCTTCCGCCTCGGTTTTCAGCTGGATCACGCTGTAGTTTTTACGCTCCGGCTGGCCGTAGCTGCTCTTGTGCTGGTCGTAGTAAGCGTTGATGTCCTCTTCGCTCACTTTCACCTTGTCCTGCATGGACGCGGCGTCCAGCGGGATATAGCTCACCTTCACCTGCTCCGGGGCGATGAAGCTGTTCTTGTTCTGATCGTAATACGCCTTCAGTTCGTCGTCGCCGGCGCTTTGTTTCGCCTGCAGCGCTTTCAAATCGATGGTCGCCAGGCGCACGTCGCGCTCCTGCAGCACCAGCGCCGCCATGGCTTGCGATTCAGACGGCAGCACGAAACCGGACTCGCCGAAGGCCTGGATCACCTGCTGATTGACCAACTGCTGACGCATCGACTGCGCGAAGTTGTCGGCGGTGTAGCCCATGCGGCCAATCAGATCGAGATATTTGGCGTTATCGAACTGGCCGTTGGTCTGGAAGTAAGGCGCCTTGCGGATGGCGTCCTTGATCTGATCGTCGCTGACCGCTAGGCCCAGCTTCTTGGCATACTGGTCGAGCAGCATGTTGTCGATCAACTGGGACAACACCTGACGGCGCATCTGCTGCATGTAGCCTTCGTTGCCGGCCAGCGCAGAGAACTGGTCACCCAGCTGCTGCTGCATGCGGCTGCGCTCGCTTTGGAAAGCCTGTTCCAGCTGAGCGCGTTCGATCGTCTGACCATTTACTTTCGCAGCATAATCGCCGGAGCCGCCGATCAGGTAGTTACCCACCCCGGTCAGAACGAATGACAGGATGATCAGGGCCAGGATGATTTTGAGCACGACGTGATTGGCAGCCGCGCGTAAATTGTCCATCATAGTGTGACAACACTCCGCTGTGATGTGGATTAACAACCCTTGCGCAGGCGCGTTCCCTGCGACAAAAATAAAAAAAGCGCATCAGTCCGATGCGCCTTGTATCTTACCTTACCAGCACCGCTGCGTCAGGTGATTGTTTATTACAAAACCCTGTTACGCTAAACGGTTAGACGCTAAATCAGTTTACAGCGTCTTTCAGCGCTTTCCCTGCACGGAAGGCAGGTACTTTGGCTGCCGCGATCTTGATCTCTTTACCGGTTTGCGGGTTGCGGCCGGTACGGGCCGAACGTTCACGCACGGTAAAGGAACCGAAACCTACCAGAGCCACGTCATCCCCTGCTTTCAGGGAGTCGGTAACGGAAGCGATTACTGCGTCTAAAGCACGTCCCGCTGCCGCTTTGGAAATATCAGCACCTGCGGCAATCTTGTCGATCAGTTGTGACTTATTCACTCTATCATCCCCTCTAGAATTCTATCGTCGCACCGAAAAATCCCTACGGTTGCGACAGCGCAGCTGTTATATCAATCCCATCGAACCTTGGCAAGCCACCGACTGGGTGACAAAACGCGGGCCGACAGAGATCTAACTTAGCGGTACAAAAAAATACTGGCAAGTCCGAAATGGCTTGCCAGTATAAGTTTTATCAATGGTTTTTGCGATTCGTCACTATTTTGCCGCTACCGGCAGTGCGCCGAAGGCCGGGTTTTGCAACGCAATGTTCAAAACTTCATCGATTCGCTGCACCGGATGAATCTCCAGATCGGCGATAACATTGTCCGGAATCTCTTCCAGATCGCGCTTGTTCTCGTAAGGGATCAGCACGGTTTTGATGCCGCCGCGATGCGCCGCCAGCAGTTTCTCTTTCAGGCCGCCGATCGGCAACACCTGGCCGCGCAGCGTGATCTCGCCGGTCATCGCCACATCGGCGCGTACCGGGTTGCCGGTCAGGCAGGAGACCAGCGCGGTGCACATCGCGATACCGGCGCTCGGGCCATCTTTCGGCGTCGCCCCTTCCGGCACGTGCACGTGGATGTCGCGTTTCTCGTAGAAATCGGCGTTGATGCCCAATTTCTCCGCGCGCGCGCGCACCACGGTCAGCGCCGCCTGAATCGATTCCTGCATCACTTCACCCAGAGAACCGGTGTAGGTCAGCTTGCCTTTGCCCGGCACGCAGGCGGTTTCGATGGTCAGCAAATCGCCGCCCACTTCCGTCCACGCCAGCCCGGTGACTTCGCCCACGCGGTTTTCGGTATCCGCACGGCCGTAATCGACGCGCTGCACGCCCAGGTAATCCTTCAGGTTGTCGCCGTTGATCTCGATGTGCTTGCGCTTCTTGTCCATCAGCAGCGTTTTCACCGCTTTACGGCACAGTTTGGAGATTTCACGCTCCAGGCTGCGCACCCCGGCTTCGCGGGTATAGAAGCGAATAATGCCGATGATGGCGCTGTCGTCGACCGTCAACTCGCCTTTTTTCAGCGCATTGCGCTCGAGCTGCTTCGGCAGCAGGTGCTGTTTGGCGATGTTGAGCTTCTCGTCCTCGGTATAACCCGACAGGCGGATCACTTCCATACGATCCAGCAGCGGCGCAGGAATGTTCATCGAGTTCGAGGTGGCGACAAACATCACGTCGGACAGATCGTAATCCACTTCCAGGTAGTGGTCGTTGAACGCCACGTTCTGTTCCGGATCCAGCACCTCCAGCAGAGCGGAGGCCGGATCGCCGCGCATGTCGGAAGACATCTTGTCGATCTCATCCAGCAGGAACAGCGGGTTCTTCACCCCCACCTTGGCCATCTTCTGGATCAGCTTGCCCGGCATCGAACCGATGTAGGTACGACGGTGACCGCGGATTTCCGCTTCGTCACGCACGCCGCCCAGCGCCATGCGCACGTACTGGCGACCGGTCGCCTTGGCGATCGACTGCCCCAGCGAGGTTTTACCCACGCCCGGCGGCCCCACCAGACACAGGATCGGCCCCTTGATTTTGCTGACGCGGCTCTGTACCGCGAGGTACTCGAGGATGCGATCTTTGACGCGCTCCAGGCCGTAGTGATCGGTATCGAGCACTTCCTGCGCCTTGTTCAGGTCTTTTTTCACCTTGCTGCGCGCATTCCACGGCACCTGCAGCATCCAGTCGATGTAGCCGCGCACCACGGTCGCTTCCGCCGACATCGGCGACATCATCTTCAGCTTTTGCAGTTCCGCTTCGGTTTTTTCGCGCGCCTCTTTCGGCATTTTCGCCGCATCGATCTTGCGCTTCAGCGCTTCGTGCTCGTCCGGCGCGTCGTCCATCTCGCCCAGTTCTTTCTGAATCGCCTTCATCTGCTCATTCAGATAGTACTCGCGCTGACTCTTCTCCATCTGCTTCTTGACGCGGTTACGGATGCGTTTCTCAACCTGCAGCAGGTCGATCTCCGACTCCATCATCGCCATCAGGTATTCCAGACGCTCGGTGATGTCGGACATCTCGAGCACCGACTGCTTGTCGCTGAGTTTCAGCGGCATGTGGGCGGCGATGGTGTCCGCCAGGCGCGCGGCGTCGTCGATGCTGTTGAGTGAAGTCAGCACCTCCGGCGGGATTTTTTTGTTCAGTTTGATATAGCCTTCAAACTGATTGATCGCGGTGCGCACCAGCACTTCCTGCTCGCGCTCGTCGATAGCCGGCGACTCAAGGTATTCCGCCTGCGCGGCGAAATGCTCACCGCTGTCGGACAGCGTAGTGATGCGTGCGCGCTGCAGCCCCTCGACCAGCACTTTTACCGTGCCGTCCGGCAGCTTCAGCATCTGCAGGATCGACGCTACGGTGCCGACCGAGAACAAGTCGTTAATGCCAGGTTCATCCGTTGAGGCCTCTTTCTGTGCCACCAGCATGATCTTCTTATCGTGATCCATTGCGGCTTCGAGGCACCGAATCGATTTTTCCCGGCCAACAAATAACGGGATCACCATGTGCGGATAAACCACCACGTCGCGCAATGGCAAAACGGGGATTTCAATGCGTTCGGAACGCTCAGGGTTCATAGAGCTCTCTCTTAGTTTAATTTCCGCCAGGTTGAGGGGGAATCTCATGAGACGCAAGCATCTAACGTTTCATAAAATCTGGTTAATGAGTATATGGGGATGAATCTCTTACATTCAACGGCAAGAATGCAGGAAAAAGAAATGGGGGATGAAATCCCCCATTTTACTGATAACGCGCTGGTTTAACTGGCTAATTATTCGCCAGACGCCTGGGCTTCAGGCTTGCCGTAAATCAGCAGCGGTTTGGATTGGCCGGCGATCACCGACTCGTCGATCACCACTTTGTCTACGCTGTCCATCGACGGCAGATCGTACATGGTGTCGAGCAGCGCGCCTTCCACGATGGAACGCAGGCCGCGGGCACCGGTTTTGCGCGCCATGGCTTTCTTGGCGATGGCGTTCAGCGCTTCGTCGCGGAACTCCAGCTCCACGCCTTCCAGATTGAACAGCGCCTGATACTGCTTGGTCAGGGCGTTCTTCGGCTCTTTCAGGATCTGAATCAGCGCGTCCTCGCTCAGCTCGCTCAGGGTCGCCACCACCGGCAGACGGCCGATGAACTCAGGGATCAGACCAAACTTGATCAAATCTTCCGGTTCGGCCTGCAGCAGCAGTTCGCCTTCGGTAGCCTTCTCTGACTCGCCCTTGACGGTCGCGCCGAAGCCGATGCCGGAGCCGGTGTTGACGCGTTGACCGATCACCTTATCCAGGCCGGCAAATGCGCCGCCGCAGATAAACAGGATCTTGGAAGTATCGACCTGCAGGAATTCCTGTTGCGGATGCTTGCGCCCGCCCTGCGGCGGAACCGCGGCGATGGTGCCTTCAATCAGCTTCAGCAGCGCCTGCTGCACGCCTTCACCCGAGACGTCACGCGTGATCGACGGGTTGTCGGACTTACGGGAAATCTTATCGATTTCATCGATATAAACGATGCCGCGCTGCGCTTTCTGCACGTCATAGTCACATTTTTGCAACAGCTTCTGGATAATATTTTCCACGTCCTCGCCCACGTAACCGGCTTCGGTCAGGGTGGTGGCGTCGGCCATGGTGAACGGCACGTCCAGGAAGCGCGCCAGCGTTTCCGCCAGCAGAGTCTTGCCGCTGCCGGTCGGGCCGATCAGCAAGATGTTGCTCTTGCCCAACTCGATACCGTTGCTGGTATCGCCGTTGCGCAGGCGTTTGTAGTGGTTGTACACCGCAACCGCCAGCACTTTCTTCGCCTGCTCCTGGCCGATGACGTAGTCATCCAGGTGGTGGCGAATTTCGTGTGGCGTCGGCAGCGCACTGCGCTCACGATGCGGGGCAACTTCTTTAATCTCTTCGCGAATAATGTCGTTACACAGATCGACACATTCATCGCAGATATACACTGACGGCCCGGCAATCAGCTTACGCACTTCATGCTGGCTTTTGCCGCAAAAAGAGCAGTACAGCAGCTTTCCTGAACCGTCTTTGCGCTTATCTGTCATCAGTCAAACCTCTTCTTTAGTCTTGTCCCGCAGGAAAATCACGGCGGCAGTGCGCCCAAACTCATATCGGGAACGCCGAGGGACCGCAACAGAACGAGCCCCTGCCCACTCTGATTACTATAGTCCATCGGCGCCGCGTGGTTCTAGCTGCGGTGTGTCAGAATGCCGTCAACCAGGCCGTATTCCACGGCTTCGTCCGCGGTCATAAAGCGATCGCGCTCGGTATCGCGCTCGATCTGCTCCAGCGGCTGGCCGGTATGCTCGGCCATCAGTTCGTTCATGCGCGCTTTCACCTTCAGGATTTCACGCGCGTGGATTTCGATGTCCGTCGCCTGGCCCTGGTAGCCGCCCAGCGGCTGGTGAATCATCACGCGCGAGTTCGGCAAGCAGAAACGTTTGCCTTTGGCGCCCGCGGTCAGCAGGAAGGAGCCCATCGAGCACGCCTGGCCCATACAGATGGTGCTGACGTCCGGCTTGATGAACTTCATGGTGTCGTAAATCGACATGCCCGCGGTAATTACCCCACCCGGCGAGTTGATGTAGAGGTAAATGTCTTTTTCCGGGCTTTCCGCTTCGAGGAACAACATTTGCGCCACGATCAGGTTGGCCATGTGATCTTCCACCTGGCCGGTCAGGAAAATGATGCGCTCTTTCAGCAGGCGGGAATAAATGTCGTAAGAACGCTCCCCGCGTGAAGTCTGCTCTACCACCATCGGCACCAGCGCCATGTTCGGTGCAAATTGATCTCGTTCGCCACTGTATGACATTACCGTCTCCTAATAGAAATTGCCTTGGCGGCCAGGGTGTCACCCTAATACGCCGATTCTACTTGAGAACGGCCATGATGACTATGCTCAAGCATTCGACCCGCGCCGCACGTACCCGACGGTTGTTTTATCCCGCGCACTTTGGCAAACAGCCCCAGAATTATTCTTTACAGATTGGGGGAGCCCGGCGCGATTTCAAGCCCAGAGGCCGATTTTCTCCGCGCGCCGGAAACGATGCCGTTATTCTGACCGTTATCATGCCAGCCAGTTCCCCAGGCAACAGGGTAAATATAGTGCATATTATCCCGCTTAACCTGAGATTAATCAGCAACGTGGCAAAAAGAAAAGCCCGCAACCTGAGGTTGCGGGCTTTTTCATCGTGCGCCGGTTCGCCAGGCGAAACCGGGGGCGCCGTTCATCGCGCCCGGCACGCCGGCATTACGCCTGTTGAGTCTGGTTCATCAGCTCGCTGAAGGTAGTGGCTTTTTCAGTCACTTTCGCTTTCGCCAGCAGGGCTTCAACCGCTTGCTCTTCCAGAGCCACGTTGCGCATGTTGTTCATCAGCTCTTTGTTTTTGCTGTAGAACTCGATGACTTCGCTCGGATCTTCGTAGGCGGAGGCCATTTCTTCGATCAGCGTCTTCACGCGGTCTTCGTCAGCTTTCAGATCGTTGGTGCTGATCACTTCACCCAGCAGCAGGCCAACCACTACGCGGCGTTTCGCTTGCTCTTCGAACAGTTCACGTGGCAGTTCCAGCGCTTGCTTCTCGTTGCCGCCGAAACGCTGTGCAGCCTGACGACGCAGCACGTCGATTTCGCCGTCGATCAGGGCAGCAGGCACGTCGATTTCGTTCGCGCTCACCAGGCCTTCGATCGCCTGAGACTTGATGCGGTTACGCACGGCGCCTTTCAGCTCGCGCTCCATGTTCTTGCGAACTTCAGTGCGCAGGCCGGCAACGGAACCGTCCGCCACGCCGAAACGCTTGATGAACTCTTCGGTCAGTTCCGGCAGCTCGCGCTCTTCAACTTTCTTCAGCACGATAGCGAATTTGGCCGCTTTGCCCTTCAGGTTTTCCGCGTGGTAGTCTTCCGGGAAGTTCACGTCGATGGAGAACTCTTCGCCCGCTTTGTGACCGACCAGACCTTCTTCGAAGCCTGGGATCATGCGGCCCTGGCCCATTGCCAGCACGAAGTCGGACGCTTTGCCGCCTTCGAACTCTTCACCGTCGATAGAACCAGTGAAGTCAACGGTCACGCGATCTTCAGCTTCCGCCGCGCGATCGGTTTCTTTCCAGGTGGCCTGCTGCTTGCGCAGGGTATCCAGCATCGCGTCGACGTCTTCGTCGTTCACTTCAACTACGGGTTTTTCGACTTCGATGTTTTCCAGGCCTTTCAGCTCAACTTCTGGATACACTTCGAATTCAACGGCGAAAGTGAAGTCTTCACCTTCTTTGTACTCGCCCGGCACGTAGTTTGGTGCGCCAGCCGGATTAATCTTTTCTTTGATGATCGCGTCAACGAAGCTGCGCTGCATCGCTTCGCCCAGCACGTCCTGACGAACAGAGGCGCCGTAACGCTGTTCCACGATGTTCATCGGCACTTTGCCTTTGCGGAAGCCGTCGATACGCACGCTTTTCGCTGCGTTGATCAGCTCTTTCTTCACCGCCTGCTTGATAGTATCAGCCGGTACAGTAATAGAGAGACGGCGCCCAAGGCCTTGAGTGGTTTCTACTGAAACTTGCATCTTGTTACCTCAAAAAAATCACAGTGCTCGGTCAACTCCGTTCCAAGAACCAGGACGGCTACAGATAAGAACCGAGTTCCCTGATGACAGAAGCGTCCCGAAACCATTCCGGAAAAATAAGACGCGACATTATAGCGGCGCATGCGTGGCGAGTCGAGGAAAGCTAGGCGGCGCAGGCGCGCTAAAACTCACACTTTTGCCGATTCGATCGCCCAAAGGCCGCCAAAACAGACCGAACGTTGGCCACATTGCGCGTCGGCCGTGTCGTCGTCAAAAACAGAAACGGCCCGCAGGCCGTTTCAAAATTCGTCAGTAGTAATACCCTAATTCAAGGGCAAAGTTCCACTGATACCTGAAAATTTCCCCCTCAGGCCAGCGTGCCGGCGCCGCGGCACGGCGGCGAGGCCGGCACGGTATCCTGCAGACCTTCCCACTCTTTGAGCGTATAGGTGTGCAGCGCCAGCGCGTGTACGCCGTCCGCCAGCTCCTCCGACAATACGCCGTAGATGGAGCGGTGGCGCGTCAAAAAACGTTCGCCGACGAAGCGATCGCTGACCAATACCACTTTGAAATGGCTTTCTGAACCCGCCGGAACGTTATGACGATAGCTTTCATCAACGACTTCCAGATACGCGGGCTCAAACGCCGCCCTTAACTTTGCTTCTATTTGCTCGCGAATCATAGGATCTCCTTACAACACCGGCAGAGGACCGTGCCCATCTAGTTCAATATTAGCCGGTTTTCCCCCGTTTAGACCATCGCCGGGACAAATTTCTCTTTTCTGCGGTCAAATGATGAGCGCCATCCCCGCCGCTTGGGGGATTATCCGATTGAGCGGGCCAAAAAAGCGTGTTTTTATCAACGGCAGGTAAAAATTTGTCACTCAGGCGCCTTCCGCGCTTCCACCGCACGGCGGCGATGCTATGATGTCGGCAATTTGTTGTCGGCTATCCCGCTCTGATTATTGCTAAATCCATCGAGAATGAGACAGAAAACATGTTAAAGAAACTTTGTCTTCCTTTGCTGGCCGCCCTGCTGCTGGCCGGCTGCGCGACCAGCAGCAACACCCTGAACGTCACGCCGAAAATCGTTCTGCCGCAGCAGGATCCTACCCTGCAGGGCATCACTGTCAGCATCAACGGCGCGGATCAGCGCACCGACCAGGCGCTGGCCAAGGTGAACCGCGACGGCCAGTTGGTCACGCTGACGCCATCGCGCGATCTGCGTTTCCTGCTGCAGGAAGTGCTGGAGAAACAGATGGGCGCACGCGGCTACATGATCGGTGCCGACGGCCCGGTGGCGCTGCAAATCGTCGTCAATAATCTGTACGCGGACGTATCCGAAGGTAACCTGCGCTACAACATCACCACCAAAGCCGACATTTCGATCATCGCCCAAGCGAAGAACGGCAACAAGCAGGTGAAGAATTACCGCTCGACCTATAACGTGCAGGGCGCCTTCACGGCGACCAACGAGAAGATCACCGACGCCGTCAACTCCGTGCTGGGCGACGTGATCGCCGACATGGCTCAGGACACCAGCGTCAACGATTTCATCAAGCAAAACGCGCGTTAATCGCCGCGCCTTGTGCCGCCCGGCGGATCGGGCGGCGCAGACAGGGAACTCATGTCGAAACACTATCTGAACATCTTCACCCAGCGTAACTCCGCCATTCTGCTGCTGCTGGGCTTCGCGTCGGGTCTGCCGCTGGCATTGACCTCCGGCACGCTGCAAGCCTGGATGACCGTCGAAAATATCGATCTGAAAACCATCGGCATCTTCTCGCTGGTGGGCCAGGCCTACGTCTTCAAATTCCTCTGGTCGCCGTTCATGGACCGCTATACCCCGCCGTTTCTCGGGCGGCGGCGCGGTTGGTTGCTGATCAGCCAGCTGTTGCTGGTGGCGGCGATTGTGGCGATGGGCTTTATGCAACCCGCGCAGCACCTATGGTGGCTGGCGGCGTTGGCGGTGCTGGTGGCGTTCTGCTCCGCCTCGCAAGATATCGTGTTCGACGCCTATAAAACCGATCTGCTGAGAGCCGAAGAACGCGGCACGGGCGCGGCGATCTCGGTGCTGGGTTATCGGCTGGCGATGCTGGTTTCCGGCGGCCTGGCGCTGTGGCTGGCGGATCGCTATTTCGGCTGGCAAGCCACCTACTGGCTAATGGCCGGGTTGATGCTGATCGGCGTGGCCGCCACGCTGCTGGCGCCGGAGCCGGATGAAAGCATCCCGGCGCCGCGCACCATGGAACAGGCGGTCGTCGCGCCGCTGCGCGATTTCTTCGGCCGCAACAACGCCTGGCTGATCCTGCTGCTGATCGTGATGTACAAAATGGGCGACGCCTTCGCCGGCAGCCTGAGTACCACCTTCCTGATCCGCGGCGTGGGGTTCGACGCCGGTGAAGTCGGGCTGGTGAACAAAACCCTCGGCCTGTTCGCGACCATCGTCGGCGCCCTGTTCGGCGGCGTGCTGATGCAGCGTCTCAGCCTGTTCCGCGCGCTGATGCTGTTCGGCGTCCTGCAGGCGGTCTCCAATCTCGGGTATTGGATCCTGGCGGTGACCGACAAGAGCCTGCTCACCATGGGCAGCGCCATCTTCCTCGAAAATCTGTGTGGCGGCATGGGCACCGCGGCCTTCGTGGCGCTGCTGATGACGCTGTGCAACCGGTCGTTCTCCGCCACCCAGTTCGCGCTGCTGTCGGCGCTGTCCGCCGTAGGGCGCGTCTATGTCGGCCCGATCGCCGGCTGGTTCGTTGAAGCCCACGGTTGGCCGTTGTTCTACCTGTTCTCTATCGCCGCTGCCCTGCCCGGCTTGCTGCTGCTCGGTATCTGTCGTCAGACGCTGGAGCACACCCAGCAGCATGGCAATTTTATGCCGCGCACCGAGTTTTCAGAATATTACCGTTGGGCGCTGCGCTTGCTGACGCTAGGCTGTTCGCTGTTGGGCCTGTGGTTGCTGTTGCTTATCGCCAACGCGCTGGATTGGACTCAGGCCCCGCAGTTGGCCGATCGGCTGCTGCAGGTCGGCGCCGCGCTGAGCCTGCTCGGCGTCGCCATGGGCAGTACGTTGGATTACCTCGCCCTGCGCCGCACCCGTTTGGCATAATCTGACCGGCCGGTGATTTCACCGGCCGAAAAAAAAGCGATCCGGGGATATATTTATTTCGGTAAAAAAAGATAATCGGCGCGGAAATTATTTTTTTATCCGACTGCCGCACTCGGAAATAAAATTAAATTCACCTTTAAGACACAATTATTTTACATTAAATAAACCTTTTCTGCGTATTTCCCCGCCGCGCATTTCTTCGCCAAATTCATCATACCTTTAGTTTTCCTTAACATACGAGCTGCTCGTCACGATTCAGCGTGCCAACGCGTTGTTGTCATTGGTAAATTGTCACGCAGGGTTACATCTGTGACCCCCTTAACAGAAAGTGTCAACAAGCCGCTGACACTCCCTTAAGCATGTTTACAGTACTGCAACCTTCCCGTAAAATGCCCGCACACATGAAACGACAATTGAGCCTTTGTTATTGAGGTCGTTAGATGAGACTTAAGAAATACAATAAAAGTATTGGGATGCTGTCATTAATCGCAGGCACTGTATTGCTCAGTGGCTGCGATATGGTTTTGATGAATCCCAAAGGAGCAATTGGTGTTGAGCAACGGACACTGATTATCACTGCAATCGCATTGATGTTGATCGTAGTGGTGCCAGTTATCTTCATGGCGTTCGCCTTTGCCTGGAAGTATCGCGCTTCCAACAAAGACGCCAAGTACAGTCCGAACTGGGCCCACTCCAACAAGATCGAAGCGGTCGTCTGGACCATTCCTATCATTATCATCGCCATCCTTGGCACCATTACCTGGAAGACCACCCACGAACTCGATCCGTTCAAGCCGATTGTCACCGACAAGAAGCCGATGACGATCGAAGTGGTGTCGCTCGACTGGAAATGGCTGTTCATCTACCCGGAACAAGGCATTGCGACCGTTAATGAGCTGGCTTTCCCGAAAGATGTTCCAGTCGAATTCAAGATCACCTCTAACTCGGTAATGAACTCGTTCTTTATCCCGCAGTTGGGTGGACAGATTTATGCGATGGCCGGCATGCAGACCAAACTGCACCTGATCGGCAACGAAGCCGGTGCCTACAAAGGCATCTCCAGCAGCTACAGCGGCGCAGGCTTCTCCGGTATGAAATTCACCGCGATCGTTACCCCGACCGAAGGCGACTTCGATCAGTGGGTGGCCAAGGTGAAGGCATCGTCTAAAAACCTGAACACCACCGACGACTTTAACAAACTGGCAGAGCCGAGTGAAAACAACCCGGTTGAGTACTTTGCCGCTGTCAAACCGAATTTGTTCAAAGAAACAATTGCCAAATTCATGGGCGACATGGATATGCACAAGGGCGCTGGCGCGCACGAAGGCATGGACATGAGCCAAGGTATGGACATGGGTGAACATGCTGCTCACGCCGGAGCCGAGGAATAACTGATGTTGGGAAAATTAACACTTGATGCGGTTCCGTACCACGAACCGATCATCATGGTCACCGTAGCCGCAATTATTGTCGGGGGCCTGGCAGTGCTGGCGCTGCTGACGTATTTCGGTAAATGGAAGTGGCTGTGGAGCGAATGGCTGACTTCGGTCGACCATAAAAAAATTGGTATCATGTACATCATCGTGGCGATGGTCATGCTGCTGCGCGGCTTTGCCGACGCCATCATGATGCGTAGCCAGCAGGCGTTGGCGTCCGCCGGCGAAGCCGGGTTCCTGCCGCCGCACCACTACGACCAGATCTTCACCGCGCACGGCGTCATCATGATCTTCTTCATGGCGATGCCTTTCGTGGTTGGCCTGATGAACGTCGTGGTGCCGCTGCAAATCGGTGCGCGCGACGTCGCCTTCCCGTTCCTGAACTCCCTGAGCTTCTGGTTCTTCGTGGTGGGCGTGGTGCTGATCAACATCTCCCTGGGGGTCGGTGAGTTCGCTCAGACCGGTTGGCTGGCGTATCCGCCGCTGTCGGGTAAAGAGTACAGTCCTGGCGTCGGGGTCGATTACTGGATCTGGAGTCTGCAGATTTCCGGTCTGGGTACCCTGCTGACCGGCGTGAACTTCTTCGCCACCATTCTGAAGATGCGTGCCCCTGGCATGCCTATGATGAAGATGCCGGTGTTCACCTGGGCGGCGCTGTGCACCAACGTCCTGATCATCGTTTCTTTCCCAATTCTGACCGTCACCATCGCGCTGCTGACCCTGGATCGCTATCTGGGCACCCATTTCTTCACCAATGATATGGGCGGCAACATGATGATGTACATCAACCTGATTTGGGCCTGGGGTCACCCAGAGGTGTACATTCTGGTTCTGCCGGTGTTCGGCGTATTCTCCGAAGTCACCGCGACCTTCTCCAGAAAACGCCTGTTCGGCTATACCTCACTGGTATGGGCAACCATCGCGATCACCGTTCTGTCGTTCATCGTCTGGCTGCACCACTTCTTCACCATGGGGTCCGGCGCGAACGTTAACGCCTTCTTCGGTATCGCCACCATGATCATTTCCATCCCGACCGGGGTGAAAATCTTCAACTGGCTGTTCACCATGTATCAGGGCCGCATCAAGCTCAACTCCGCAATGCTGTGGACCGTTGGCTTCATCATCACCTTCTCCGTGGGTGGTATGACCGGCGTTCTGCTGGCGGTGCCGGGCGCGAACTTCGTGCTGCACAACAGCCTGTTCCTGATCGCACACTTCCACAACGTCATCATCGGCGGCGTGGTGTTCGGTTGCTTCGCGGGCCTGACCTACTGGTTCCCGAAATCCTTCGGCTTCACGCTGAACGAAAAATGGGGCATCCGCGCGTTCTGGTTCTGGATCATCGGCTTCTTCACCGCCTTCATGCCGCTGTACGCATTGGGCTTTATGGGCATGACCCGTCGTATCAGCCAGAACATCAACCCTGAGTTCCACCCTCTGCTGCTGGTTGCAGCCGGCGGTGCGGCGTTGATCGCCTGCGGCATCCTGTGCCAGCTGACCCAGATCTTCGTCAGTATCCGTGACCGCGAACAAAACCGCGATCTGACCGGTGACCCATGGGGTGCTCGTACTCTGGAGTGGTCAACCTCGTCTCCACCGCCGTTCTATAACTTTGCCGTAGTGCCGCAGATTCATGACCGCGATGAATTCTGGGACATGAAAGAAAAAGGCGAAGCTTATAAGAAACCGGCTAAATACGAACCGATTCATATGCCTAAGAACACCGGCGCCGGCGTTATCATCGCCTTCTTCAGCCTGGTATTCGGTTTCGCAATGATTTGGGAAATCTGGTGGATGGCTCTGGCCGGCTTCATCGGTATGATCGTTGTCTGGATCGGCAAGAGCTTCGATCACGATGTTGACTACTATGTGCAGGTTGATGAAATCGAGCGCATTGAGAACCAACACTACGAACAAATCCGTAAAGCAGGCGTGAACCATGTCAACTGAAACTCTGACCAATCATAACGCAGCCCATGCAGAGCATGGGCACCACGACGCGGGAGAGACCAAAGTCTTCGGATTCTGGATCTACCTGATGAGCGACTGTATTTTGTTTGCGAGCTTGTTCGCGACTTATGCAGTCCTGGTGAACGGGACCGCTGGCGGTCCCTCAGGCAAAGACATCTTCGACCTGAAGTTTGTCCTGGTCGAAACTTTCCTGCTGTTGTTCAGCTCCATCACCTACGGCATGGCGATGATCGCCATGAACAAGGGTAAAGTTGGCGGTGTAAACACCTGGTTGTTCCTGACCTTCCTGTTTGGTCTGGGCTTCGTGGCGATGGAAATCTATGAATTCCATCACCTGATCGCCGAAGGCTTCGGGCCGGATCGCAGCGCGTTCCTGTCCAGCTTCTTCGCGCTGGTCGGCACCCACGGTCTGCACGTGACTTCCGGCCTGATTTGGATCATCGTGCTGATGATTCAGGTGAGCAAGTTCGGCCTGACCGCGACCAACAAAACCCGTCTGATGTGCCTGAGCCTGTTCTGGCACTTCCTGGACGTGGTCTGGATCTGCGTATTTACCGTTGTCTACCTGCTGGGGGTTATGTAATGAGCCATTCATCCCATGAAACCTCTCACGGCGGCGCAAGCCACGGCAGCGTGAAGTCATACCTGATCGGCTTTATCCTGTCGATCATCCTGACGGTAATTCCATTTGCGATGGTAATGAACGGCACTGCCTCTCATTCAACCATCCTGGCGGTTGTTGTCGGTATGGCGGTTATCCAGGTGATTGTTCACCTGGTTTACTTCCTGCACATGAACACCTCATCGGAAGAGCGCTGGAACCTGGTGGCATTGCTGTTCACCGCTATGATCATCGGTATCGTTGTTGTAGGTTCACTCTGGATTATGTACAACCTCAACATCAATATGATGGTCGATTAAGAGCTGAGCTGCACGTGATGATTAAGCAATACCTGCAAGTCACTAAACCAGGAATTATTTTCGGCAATTTAATTTCTGTCGTTGGGGGATTCCTGCTCGCTTCCAAAGGGAGCATCGACTATCCCCTGTTTCTCGCCACCCTGGTGGGTGTCTCGTTGGTGGTCGCGTCGGGCTGTGTGTTTAACAACTACATCGACCGCGATATCGACAAGAAAATGGAGAGAACGAAGAATCGGGTGCTGGTAAAAGGCCTGATCGCGCCGAGTGTCACCCTGGTTTATGCGACCGTGTTGGGTATTGCGGGCTTCGCGTTGCTGTATATCGCGGCCAACCCGCTGGCCATGTGGCTGGCGGTGATGGGCTTCGTGGTTTATGTCGGCGTTTACAGCCTGTACATGAAACGCCATTCGGTCTACGGCACGCTGATCGGCAGCTTGTCGGGCGCCGCGCCGCCGGTTATCGGCTACTGCGCGGTCACCAACGAGTTCGACGCCGGCGCGTTGATCCTGCTGGCTATCTTTAGCCTGTGGCAGATGCCGCATTCTTATGCGATCGCTATCTTCCGCTTTAAAGATTACCAGGCGGCCAACATTCCGGTGCTACCGGTGGTGAAAGGCATTTCCGTCGCCAAGAACCACATCACGGTCTACATCCTGGCATTTATGATCGCCACGCTGATGCTGACCCTGGTGGGCTACGCCGGCTACAAATACCTGATCGTCGCTGCGGCGGTGAGCGTATGGTGGCTGGGCATGGCGCTGCGCGGTTATAAAACCGAAAACGACAGCGTCTGGGCGCGTAAACTGTTCGTGTTCTCCATCGTCGCCATCACCTCGCTGAGCGTGATGATGTCGATCGACTTCAGCGCCACGGCGGCGCCTGAAGCGCTGGTGACCTACGTTTGGTAAGCCAAATCATCTGTCAATGGGCCGCGTATGCGGCCCATTTTATTTGTCACGCCGAAAAGCGGCCAAACTGTAATATCTGTTAAACAACATTCGATTTACCCCCCCTGCCCTGCACACTAAAATGACGCAGCTTTACAGAAATCATGCCATCAGGCGCTGTCGCAACGTCTGATGGCATGGTTTTTACCGAGGTTTGATGTGAACGATAATTCAATGACCCCGCAGGAGCGCCGCGCCACCTGGGGATTGGGCACCGTATTCTCCCTACGCATGCTCGGCATGTTTATGGTATTGCCGGTGTTGACCACCTACGGCATGGCGCTCAACGGCGCCAGCGAAGCGCTGATCGGCATCGCCATCGGCATCTACGGCCTGGCGCAGGCGGTGTTTCAGATCCCGTTCGGTCTGGTGTCCGATCGCATCGGCCGTAAGCCGCTGATCGTCGGCGGCCTGCTGATCTTTGCCCTCGGCAGCGTGATCGCCGCCGCGACCGACTCTATCTGGGGTGTGATCCTCGGCCGCGCGTTGCAAGGCTCCGGCGCGATCGCCGCCGCGGTAATGGCGCTGCTCTCCGATCTGACCCGCGAGCAGAACCGCACCAAAGCGATGGCGTTCATCGGTGTCAGCTTCGGCATCACCTTCGCCATCGCCATGGTGTTGGGCCCTATAATTACCCACGCCTTCGGCCTGCATGCGCTGTTCTGGATGATCGCCGTGCTGGCGCTGGCCGGGATCGCCATCACATTGGCGGTGGTACCTTCCGCCGATACTCACCTGTTGAACCGCGAATCCAGCATTGTGCGCGGCAGTTTCCGCAAAGTGCTGAGCAACTCGCGCCTGTTGAAACTCAACTTCGGCATCATGTGTCTGCATATCCTGCTGATGTCGAGCTTCGTGGCGCTGCCGCTGGCGATGGAGAAAGCCGGGCTGGCGGCCAGCGAACACTGGATCGTCTACCTGGTGACCATGCTGGTGTCGTTCGCTGCCGTGGTGCCTTTCATCATCTATGCCGAAAAATATCGCCGCATGAAGCAGGTGTTTATGGGCTGCGTGGCGGTGCTGTTTTGCGCCGAAGTGCTGCTGTGGCTCTCCGGCGCGCACCTGTGGGGCATCATCGCCGGCGTGCAGCTGTTCTTCATGGCCTTCAACGTGATGGAAGCCATTCTGCCTTCGCTGATCAGCAAAGAATCACCGGCCGGCTATAAGGGCACCGCGATGGGGGTCTACTCCACCAGCCAGTTTATCGGCGTGGCGATCGGCGGCAGCCTCGGCGGCTGGCTGTACGGTTTGCAGGGGGCAGGCTTGGTGTTTATCGCCGGCGCGGTATTGGCCGCCGTTTGGTTCCTGGTCAGCAGCACCATGAAAGAGCCGCCGTATGTCAGCAGCCTGCGCATTACGCTGTCTGAACTGGCGGTGAAGGATTCGGCGCTGGAAAGCCGCCTGAGGGCGCAGCCCGGCGTGGCCGAGGCGATCGTGGTGCCGGAAGAGCGCAGCGCCTACGTCAAGGTGGACACCAAGCAGACCAATCGCGGTCAGTTGGAAGCGCTGGTCAATTCGCTGTAAAGAAACGGGGCCGGCAATGCCGGCCCCGTCGAGATTAATCGCGGAAGTTCTTGAACTGGAACGGCTGCCCCAGATCGCCGCCGCGCACCAACGCCATCACGCTCTGCAAATCGTCGCGTGACTTGCCGGTCACCCGCACTTCTTCGCCCTGGATCTGCGCCTGCACCTTCAGCTTGCTGTCTTTGATCAGCTTGACGATTTTCTTCGCTACAGAGGTTTCAATCCCCTGCTTCAGCTTGGCTTCCACGCTGTAGGTTTTACCGCTGTGGGTAAACTCTTCCGGGATCTCCAGCGCGGCGCCGTCGATGCTGCGCTTGCTCAGCTTTTCGCGCAGAATGTCGAGCAACTGCTGCACCTGGAAATCAGACTCGGTGGCAACCTTGATGCTTTGGTTTTTCTCGTTTAGCTCAAAGCTGGCCGGCACGTTGCGAAAATCCCAGCGGGTGCCGAGATCGCGGGTGGCGTTCTCAACGGCGTTACGCACTTCCTGCATATCAATTTCGGAAACGATGTCGAAAGATGGCATACTTCTTCCTCCTGAATGAGTGCCTAATAGCTTAGGCGATTTTGATGCCGAGCATGATAACCGCTTTGCCGCCTCAGACAAAATCTGCTGAACGCACGCAGGGATAGAGCTTCAGGCTGCCATAAAGCCTATAGTTAGATCACGGTAATTGAGCGGTATTCCCGTGTTTCCAAGGAGACTGAATGAAAATAACCATTCTTGGTTGCGGCGCGCTCGGACAACTGTGGCTCTCCCGGCTGTATCAGCAGGGCCACGATGTACAGGGATGGCTGAGAGTGCCGCAGCCTTTTTGCGCCGTGAACGTGATAGAGCCGGAAGGCGTCTCGTTTAATCGCAATTTGCCCACCAACGATCCGGAGCACCTCGCGCAGAGCGAGCTGCTGCTGGTGACGCTGAAAGCCTGGCAGGTATCCAGCGCGGTCGGCGCGCTGTTGCCGAAGCTGAACCCCCGCTGCGCCATCTTGCTGCTGCACAACGGCATGGGCACTCAGGAGGAGCTGCCGCCGAACGGCCAGCCCATCTTGCAGGGCACCACCACCCACGCCGCGCGCCACGAAGGCAGCACCATTATCCACGTCGCCACCGGCATCACCCACATCGGCCCCACCTCACCGGCCGCCCAGCACTTCAGCCACCTGGCGGAAGTGCTGCATCAGGCGCTGCCCGACGTCGCCTGGCACAACAACATCGCCTCGGCCAACTGGCGCAAGCTGGCGGTCAACTGCGTGATCAACCCGCTGACGGCGCTGTACGGCTGCCGCAACGGCGATCTGCAGCGCTACCCGGAGCAGATCGAAACGCTGTGTCGTGAAGTCGCTAGCGTGATGGCGATGGAGGGCTACCACACCTCCTGCGAAGGCCTGATGCAATATGTGATGGACGTGATCCACAGCACCGCCGACAACGTTTCGTCGATGCTGCAGGATATCCGCAGCCAGCGGCATACCGAGATCGACTACATCACCGGCTACCTGCTGCGCCGTGCGCGCAGTCACGGCCTCACGCTGCCGGAGAATGCGCGGCTGTTTGAATTGATTAAACGAAAGGAAAATGAATATGAGCGTATCGGCGCTGGTTTGCCTGGCACCTGGTAGCGAAGAAACCGAAGCCGTCACCACCATCGATCTGCTGGTGCGGGCGGGCGTTAAAGTCACTACCGCCAGCGTCGCCGGCGACGGCGAGCTGACTATCGTTTGTTCGCGCGGCGTCAAGCTGCTGGCCGACGCGCCGCTGGTGGCGATCGTCGATGAGCCTTTCGACGCCATCGTGCTGCCCGGCGGCCTGAAGGGGGCGGAATGCTTCCGCGACAGCCCGTTGCTGGTGGAAAAAGTGCGGCAGATGCACCTGCAGGGGAATATCGTCGCCGCCATCTGTGCGGCGCCGGCGTTGGTGCTGCAGCACCACGATCTGTTCCCGGTCGGCAACATGACCGGTTTCCCGGGCCTGAAAGACCAGATACCGGCGGATAAATGGATGGAACGCCGCGTGGTGTATGACGCGCGCGTCAACCTGCTCACCAGCCAGGGGCCGGGCACCGCGATGGAGTTCGCGCTGAAGCTGATCGATCTGCTGCTCGGCAAGGCCAAAGCGGCGGAGATCGCCGCGCAGCTGGTGCTGATCCCTGGGATGTACGATTTCCGCGACTGAGCGGCTTGCCGATAAAAAAAGGGCTGAACACCAGTTCAGCCCCTCTCGTTTACGCCGCTGCCCGCGTTACGGGCGATAAACCTTCACGTTGCTGAAGCCCTGCTCCAGCAGGTACAGCGCCTGCAGGCGGCTCATCACGCCGCGCTCGCAGTACAACAGATAGGTTTTGCTCTGATCCAGATCGCCGAACTGGGTGCTCAGCTTGTAGAACGGCAGCGCTTTCACTTCAACCTGTTCCAGCTGCAGCGGCTTCTCTTCCTGCTCGTCGTTGGAGCGGATATCCAGGATCACCTCGTCGGCGCCGAAGGCCGCAACGGTTTCCACTTCGGTCACCTGCTCCTGCGCCTGCTCGGCGATGGAGCGAATATCGACGTTCTTCGCTTCGCTCACCACCCGATCGAGAATGCTGAAATCGAAGTGGCTCTCTTCCTCTTCGATCTTGGCCTTGACGGCTTTCACCGTCGGGCTCTTCGAAATCACGCCGCAATATTCCGGCATGGTTTTGGCGAAGTCTTCGGTGCCGATTTCGCGCGCCAGCTTGATGATGTGCTCTTTATCGTGCGAAATCAGCGGACGCAGGATCAGCGTATCGGACGCATTGTCGATCAAGCGCAGGTTGGTCAGCGTCTGGCTGGACACCTGCCCCAGCGCCTCACCGGTTACCAGCGCCTGCACGCCGTAGCGTTCGGCCACTTGCGAAGCGGCACGCACCATCATGCGCTTGAGCACCACGCCCATCTGGCCGTCGTCGACCTTCTCCAGGATCTCGCCCACCACCGGCTCGAAGTCGATGGCGACGAAGCGCACCTTGTGCGAGCTGGCGAAACGGTTCCACAGGTAGTGCGCCACCTGCTTCACGCCAATCTCATGCGCGGCGCCGCCCAGGTTGAAGAAGCAGAAGTGCACGCGGCAGCCGCGGCGCATCAGCATATAGCTGGACACGCCCGAGTCGAAACCGCCGGAAATCAGCGACATCACGTCTTCCTGGGTGCCGACCGGGTAACCGCCGATGCCTTCGAGGCGGCGTTTGACCAGCATCAGCTTGTCGTCTTCAATCTCGAGGTTTACCGTGATCTGCGGGCGGGTCAGGTTAACGCGCGCGCTCTCGATATGCTGGTTCAGGCCGCCGCCGACGTAACGCTCCACGTCCTGCGAATTGAACGCCTGCTTGCCGCGACGCTTGACGCGCACGCAGAAGGTTTTGCCTTCCAGCTGGGCGCGGTAGGCTTCCAGCGTCTGCTCGAAGATGTGGTGGATGTCGGTATAAGCGCGATCTTCCACTTCCAGAATATGGTGGATGCCGGGAATGCGCGTCAGCGCGTCGGCGATGATCGGCCGCTGGTTTTCATCTTTGGCGCGAACTTCGATATGATCCCAGTGACGGACGACCGCCAGCGTTTCATCATACTGCTTCAGGACGTTGCGAATATTGGTCGAGAGAATCTTGATAAAGCGCAAGCGCACAGATTGGCTCTTGATGGTGATTTCCGGGAACAATTTAATGATAAACTTCATGGCGGTCTTTGTTGTCAGATAAGAATTACGGCGCGGAGTATATCACCATATCGCCGCGCTCTGCGCACAAAACCACACATGAGCGCCATGATTTGCTAATCAAGATCCGCTAGGATAGGCTCTGGCGCCACGGTTCACATGATGACGTAAAAAGAAAATTATGCCGAAAAAACCAGCACAATCAGCCAGTACAGAGCAAACAGCCAGCTTTGAAAGCGCCCTCGGCGAGCTGGAAAGCATCGTGACGCGTCTGGAGTCGGGCGAACTGCCGCTGGAAGACGCGCTGAACGAATTCGAACGCGGCGTGCAGCTGGCGCGCCAAGGCCAGCAGAAACTGCAACAGGCGGAACAGCGTGTGCAGATACTTCTTAACGACAGCGCCGACGATGCGGCGCTGGCGCCTTTCACACCGGATGCCGAGTAACCGACATGTCTGAGATCGCCCCATCGGCCGCTTTTGCCGATCAACTGCAGATTTTCCGCCAGCGGGCCGATCGCGCGCTGCTGGACTTCATCGCCCCGCTGCCGTTCAACGACGGCAACATGGTGGCGGCGATGCGTCACGGCGCCTTGCTGGGCGGCAAGCGCCTGCGTCCGTTCCTGGTGTACACCACCGGCCAGATGTTCGGCGTATCGCTGAGCAACCTGGACGCGCCGGCGGCGGCGGTGGAATGCATCCACGCCTACTCGCTGATCCATGACGATCTGCCGGCGATGGACGACGACGATCTGCGCCGTGGCCAGCCGACCTGTCATATTAAGTTCGGCGAAGCCAACGCGATCCTGGCCGGCGATGCGCTGCAAACGCTGGCGTTTTCGATCCTGGCCGATGCCGAGATGCCCGACGTGGCGCTGCGCGATCGGCTGGCGATGGTCTCCGAACTGGCGACCGCCAGCGGCGTCGCCGGCATGTGCGGCGGCCAATCGCTGGATCTGGAAGCTGAAGGCAAGCGCGTTGATCTGCAGGCGCTGGAACAGATCCACCGCCACAAAACCGGCGCGCTGATCCGCGCGGCGGTGCGCCTGGGCGCGCTGAGCGCCGGCGAAGCCGGGCGAGCGGCGCTGCCGCAGCTGGATCGTTACGCCGCCGCGGTTGGCCTGGCGTTCCAGGTGCAGGATGACATTTTGGACGTTGTCGGCGAGACTGAAAAGATCGGCAAGCGCCAGGGCGCGGACCAACAACACGGAAAGAGTACCTACCCGGCGTTGCTCGGGCTTGACAGCGCGAAAGCAAAAGCGTGGGATCTCTATCAGGAAGCATTAGCTGCATTAGACACTTTGGCAGCGCAATCTTATAACACAGCGCCATTGCGAGCGTTAGCCAGCTTCATTATTGAACGCGACAATTAACGTGTGACGTTAACTCCTCTGATATGAGTATCGAATGAGTCTTGATATAGCCAAATACCCAACCCTGGCGCTAGCGGAAAACCCCGAGGAACTCCGCTCACTGCCCAAAGAGAGCTTGCCGAAGCTGTGCGATGAGCTGCGGCAATACCTGCTGAACAGCGTCAGTCGTTCCAGCGGCCACTTTGCCTCCGGGCTGGGTACCGTCGAACTGACGGTGGCGTTGCATTTCGTCTACAACACGCCGTTCGATCATCTGGTGTGGGACGTCGGCCACCAGGCCTACCCGCACAAAATTCTGACCGGCCGCCGCGACCGGATCGCCACTATCCGGCAAAAGAACGGCTTGCACCCCTTCCCGTGGCGCGCCGAAAGCGAATACGACGTGCTGTCAGTCGGCCATTCGTCGACCTCGATCAGCGCCGGCCTCGGCATGGCGGTGGCGGCAGAGCGTGAAGGCAAGGGCCGCCGCACGGTGTGCGTGATCGGCGACGGCGCCATCACCGCCGGCATGGCGTTCGAAGCGATGAACCACGCCGGCGATATCAATCCGGACATGCTGGTGGTGCTGAACGACAACGAGATGTCGATCTCGGAAAACGTCGGCGCGCTGAACAACCATCTGGCGCAGCTACTGTCCGGCAAGCTTTACTCCACCCTGCGCGAAGGCGGCAAGAAAGTGCTGGCCGGCGTGCCGCCGATCAAGGAGCTGGTGAAACGCACCGAAGAGCACCTGAAAGGCATGGTGGTGCCAGGCACGCTGTTCGAAGAGCTGGGCTTCAACTACATCGGCCCGGTAGACGGCCACGACGTGCAGGGGCTGGTCGCCACGTTGAAAAACATGCGCGATCTGAAAGGCCCGCAGCTGTTGCACATCATGACCAAGAAAGGCCGCGGTTACGCGCCGGCGGAGAAGGACCCAATTAGCTTCCACGCGGTGCCGAAGTTCGATCCCGCCAGCGGCACGCTGCCGAAAAGCGCCGGCGGTCTGCCGACCTATTCGAAAATCTTCGGCGACTGGCTGTGTGAAACCGCCGCCAAAGACAGCTCACTGATGGCGATCACGCCGGCGATGCGCGAAGGCTCCGGCATGGTGCAGTTCTCTCGCGACTATCCGCAGCAATATTTCGATGTGGCGATCGCCGAACAGCACGCGGTCACCTTCGCCGCCGGGCTGGCGATCGGCGGCTACAAGCCGGTGGTGGCGATCTATTCCACCTTCCTGCAACGCGCCTACGATCAGTTGATCCATGACGTGGCGATCCAAAACCTGCCGGTGATGTTCGCCATCGATCGCGGCGGCATCGTCGGCGCCGACGGCCAGACCCACCAGGGGGCGTTCGATCTGTCGTTCATGCGCTGCATCCCGACCATGGTGATCATGACGCCGAGCGACGAAAACGAATGCCGCCAGATGCTGTATACCGGCTATCACTATAACGACGGCCCGAGCGCCGTGCGCTATCCGCGCGGCACCGGCACCGGCGCGGCGCTGGAGCCGCTCAACATGCTGCCGATCGGCAAAGGCGTGGTGCGCCGCCAGGGGGAAAAGATCGCCATTCTCAACTTCGGCACCCTCCTGCCGGAGGCCGCGCAAGCGGCGGAAGCGCTCAACGCCACGCTGGTCGACATGCGCTTCGTCAAGCCGCTGGACGAGCAGCTGGTGCTCGAACTGGCCGCCAGCCATGAAACGCTGGTCACGCTGGAAGAGAACGCCATCATGGGCGGCGCCGGCAGCGGCGTCAACGAACTGCTGATGGCCAAACGCCGTCCGGTGCCGGTGCTGAACCTCGGCCTGCCGGACAGCTTCGTCTCACAGGGCACCCAGGAAGAACTGCGCGCCGATCTGGGGCTGGACGCCGCCGGCATTCAGCGCCAAATCGAAACCTGGCTGGCGCAGTAATCGCCGCCCGCGCCTGATAAAACGCCTCCGCCTTCGGGGGCGTTTTCGTTTCCGCCCTCCGGGATCCGCGCTACAGTTACTGTCTGAGCTGTGAATGGGAGGCAAGCATGAAGTACCTGAAACTGGGCAACACCGATCTGAACGTCTCGCGCATCTGCCTGGGTTGCATGACCTATGGCGAACCGAACCGCGGCAATCACGCCTGGACGCTGCCGGAAGAGAGCAGCCGCCCGCTGCTGAAACAGGCGCTGGAAGCCGGCATCAACTTTTTCGACACCGCCAACAGCTATTCCGACGGCAGCAGCGAGGAGATCCTCGGCCGGGCGCTGCGCGACTATGCACGCCGCGAGGACGTCGTTATCGCCACCAAGGTCTATTTCCCGCTGAGCAATCTGAAGCGCGGTTTGTCGCGCGCCAACATCATGCAGTCCATCGACGACAGCCTGCGCCGTCTCGGCACCGACTATGTCGATTTGCTGCAAATCCACCGCTGGGATTACGAAACGCCGCTGGAAGAGACGCTGGAAGCGCTGCACGACGTGGTAAAAGCCGGTAAGGCTCGTTACATCGGCGCCTCCTCGATGTACGCCTGGCAGTTCGCCAAGGCGCTGTATACCGCCGATCTGCACGGCTGGACGCGCTTCGTCAGCATGCAGGATCAATACAACCTGATCCAGCGCGAAGAAGAGCGCGAGATGCACCCGCTGTGCGCCGCCGAAGGCATCGCCGTGCTGCCGTGGAGCCCGCTGGCACGCGGCCGCCTGACCCGCCCCTGGGGCGAAACTACCGCGCGGCTGGTCTCCGACCAGTTCGGCAAAAGCCTGTACGAGGAAACTGAAGGCATCGACGCCATCATCGCCGAACGCGTCGCCAGCCTCGCCGAAGAACGCGGCGTTTCACGCGCGCAGATCGCGCTGGCCTGGTTGCTGAACAAACCGGCGGTCAGCGCGCCGATCGTCGGCGCGTCACGCAGCGAGCAGTTGGATGACGCCATCGCCGCGGTCGATTTGAGTCTGTCGCCGCAAGAGGTGGCGGAACTGGAGACGGCTTACGTGCCGCATCGGGTGACGGGGTTTGAATAAGAGAAGCGGGCGCGAAACGCCGCGCCCGGCGGTCAGAACAGCCCGATCGGCCAGTGGTGGCCAATCAGGTAGATGATACCGGCGGACAGCACGCCGGCGATGATATCGTCGACCATGATGCCCATGCCGCCATGCACATTGCGGTCGAACCAACGGATCGGCCACGGCTTCCACATATCCAGAATGCGGAAGATGACGAAACCGGCGGCGACCCAGCGCCAGTCGTTGACCGGCAGCGCCATCAGCGTGATCCACATGCCGACGAACTCATCCCAGACGATGCTGCCGTGATCGTGCACCTTCATGTCTTTTGCCGTGCGGTGGCAAATATAGACGCCGATGCAAATGCTGAACATCACCGTCAGCGAGTAGAGCTGCCACGGCAGTTGGATCAGCAGCAGCCAGAACGGGATCGCCGCCAGCGATCCCATGGTACCCGGCATCACCGGCGACAAACCGCTGCCAAAACCGGTGGCCAGCAGGTGCCACGGATTGCTCATCCGCAGCCGGCGCTTGGCTTCATCCATGGTTGCCCGGCTCCGCATTGAAATGGTCGAACCCGACCCAGTCCAGCTCCACCGCCTCGTCGTTGCGATAATAGCGGATGCCTTCAGACAGCGGACCAATCTGACCGATACAGGTGTAGTCGGCCCCGAGGTGGCTCAGCGCCACTTCCAACGCGCCGCGGTTGATTTCCGGCACGGTGAAACACAGCTCGTAATCTTCGCCGCCCGCCAGCGCCCAACGCAGCGCCTGCTCGGCATCCGCGTGGCTGCTCAGCGCCTGCGACATCGGCAGCTCGTCCAGCACGATGCGTGCGCCACAGTCGCTGGCCTTCAGGATGTGTTTCAGATCGGAGATCAGGCCGTCGGAGATGTCGATCGCCGAGCTGGCCAGATCGCGCAGCGCCTGCCCCTGCAACACCCGCGGCTGCGGGCGCAGATGGCGAGCGATCAGGTAATCGCGCGCCGCCGTATCCGTCACCGCCAGACGATCCTGCAGGATCGCCAAACCGGCGGCGCTGTCGCCCAGCGTGCCGGTCACATAGATCCAGTCGCCGATGCGCGCGCCGCTGCGGGTCAACGCCCGGCCGGCCGGGATCAAGCCCTGAATGGTCAAGGTCATGCTCAGCGGGCCGCGCGTGGTATCGCCGCCGATCAGTTGCATGCCGTAATAGTTGAGCTGATCAAACAGGCTGTCGCTGAAGGCCTTCAGCCAGGGCTCGTTCACCTCCGGCAGGGTCAGGGCCAGCGAGAGCCACGCCGGATCGGCGCCCATCGCCGCCAGATCGCTGAGATTGACCGCCAGCGCTTTATAACCGAGATCGGCCGGATCGATATCCGGCAAGAAGTGCACGCCCGCCACCAACGTATCGGTACTGACGGCCACCAGCTGTTTTTCCGGCACTGCCAGCAGTGCGCAGTCATCTCCAATGCCCAACTGTACATCCCGGCGCACGCGCTTAAACCGGTCAAAATAGCGGGCAATGAGGTCAAATTCGCCGCATGCCATATCGATATTCCACGAGAAGAAATTAAGGCCGGGGATACCGGCCTTAATGTTTTACTTTTTCTTGCGAAGGGTTGGCGCCACTTTATCCAGCACCCCGTTCACAAACTTGTGGCTGTCTTCCGCGCCGAAGGTTTTCGCCAGCTCGATCGCTTCGTTGATCGCCACCTTGTAAGGGACATCCTCGCGCATTTTCAGTTCAAACAGCGCGACGCGCAGCACTGCGCGCTCCACCTGGCCCAGCTCTTCGAGCTGACGCGACAGGTATGGCGCCATCAGTTCGTCCAGCATACCTGCATTCACTGCCGCGCCGGACAGCAACTCGCGAAAATAGGCGACGTCAACATCTTTGACATCCTGCTCCGTCAGGAACTGGTGTTCAACATCGGCAAGGTCGTTTTTAGACAACTGCCAAGAGTAAAGCGCTTGAACAGCGCACTCACGAGCGCGGCGACGAGCAGCAGGTTTCACGGAATTCCCCTTAACTAAATTCAGGCTTTAATAGCTTTGATAACATTAATCATTTCAAGTGCGGTCAACGCGGCTTCAGCGCCCTTGTTGCCCGCTTTGGTGCCGGCGCGTTCGATCGCCTGTTCGATGCTTTCGGTGGTCAGCACGCCAAAGGCAACCGGGATTTCGGCATTCATCGCAACGTTGCCGATGCCGGAGCTGGCTTCGCCCGCCACATATTCGAAGTGCGCGGTGCCCCCACGGATAACGGTGCCCAGCGCGATAACCGCGTCGTATTTGCCGGTTTTGGCCAATACGCTCGCCGTCAGCGGCAGCTCGTAAGCGCCCGGGACCCAGACAACGGTGATGTTGTCGTCTGCAACCTGACCAATGCGTTTCAGCGCGTCGATGGCGCCTTCCAGCAGGCTGTCGTTGATGAAATTGTTAAAACGTGCAATTGCGATCGCCACACGGGCATTTGGAGTAGCAACAACACCTTCGATAACTTTCATGGGCTTTCCTTAAAAATGGGTTCAATACCCCGCAGGGGGGCGGATTCTATCATATTCTTTCATCGCCTGCGCGGCGCTTTTGTAAAACCGGCGCGCGGGCGCGAGATTCAGTGTTTCGCCCGCAGGCGCAAACGCAGATCGGGGCCAACCTGGCGCACGTCGCTAAAGACGAATTCCGGCGCGTCGGCCAACCGCTCCAGGCCCGGCAGGTGGCACAGGCCACGGCCATTATCGCCCAACAGTTTCGGCGCGATGTACAAAATGAGCTCATCCACCAGGCCGGCCTGCAGCAGCGCGCCGGCCAGCGATGCGCCCGCCTCCACCCAGATTGAATTCACCTGGCGCTTGGCCAACAGCATCATCATCACCACCAGATCGACGCCGCCGCCGTGCGCCGGACAGATAAACTGCTCAACGTCTTGCGGCCAGGCCTGTTCATCCGCCTGCAGGCGCGCCAGCCAGGTGGCGCCCGGCTGCTGCACCACGCGGTGCTGCGGGGTGATACGGTTTTGGCTGTCGAGCAGGATGCGCAGCGGCTGACGCAGATTTTCGCGCGGATAGAGGCGCTGGGTCTCGGCATCCAACTCATCCCAACGCACCGTCAGCGACGGATCGTCCGCCAGCACGGTGGCGCTGGTGCTGAGGATCGCGGCGCTCTGCGCGCGCAGGCGCTGCACGTCCTGACGCGCTTCGGGTGAGGTGATCCACTGGCTCTCGCCGGAGGCCATCGCCGTGCGCCCGTCCAGCGACGCGCCCAACTTCAGCTGTACATAGGGGAAACCGGTGCGCATGCGTTTGAGGAAGCCCAGGTTGACCGCTTCGGCTTCGGCCAGCATCAGGCCATGACGCACCTCGACGCCGGCCTGCTGCAGCTTGTACAGCCCGCGCCCCGCCACCTGCGGATTGGGATCTTGCATCGCCGCGACCACTCGCGTTACGCCGGCGGCCACCAGCGCATCGGCGCAGGGCGGCGTGCGGCCGTGATGGCTGCACGGTTCGAGCGTGACATAGGCGGTGGCGCCGCGCGCCTTGTCGCCCGCCATACGCAGCGCGTGCACTTCCGCGTGCGGCTCGCCGGCGCGCAAGTGATAGCCTTCACCGACAATTTCGCCGTCGCGCACGATAACGCAGCCGACGTTCGGATTGGGCGCGGTGGTGAAACGCCCCAGGCGCGCCAGTTCGAAGGCACGCGCCATGTAAAATTCGTCGTGATGCATGAAAGATCCTTTAGTCTTGCAGGCGGGCAATCTCTTCGCCGAACTCGCGCACGTCCTCGAAGCTGCGGTACACCGACGCAAAGCGAATGTAGGCCACCTTATCCAGCTTTTTCAACGCGTCCATCACCAGGTTGCCCACCAGTTTGGTCGGCACTTCGCGTTCGCCGGTGGCGCGCAGTTGGGATTTGATATGGTTAAGGGCGTTTTCCACGTCGTCCGAGCTTACCGGGCGCTTTTCCAGCGCTTTCAGCATGCCGCGGCGCAGTTTGTCTTCGTTGAACGGCTCGCGCACCTCATCGCTTTTAATCACTCGCGGCATCACCAGCTCGGCCACCTCGAAGGTGGTGAAGCGTTCATTGCACACCAGACATTGGCGGCGGCGGCGCACTTGCGAACCGTCCCCCACCAGGCGGGAATCAATGACTTTGGTATCAACGGCGGCGCAGAAAGGGCAATGCATAACACGTCCTGATAAACGTTTTTATAGATAAATGCAGTTTACCCCGAAGTGCAGCCACAACAAAGGGCGGCGGCCATTTGTTGCGACACGCAGCCGGGAAGCGGCGCCGATATGACTTTCCCCTCCGGGCGGACTAAGCTGATAACAGGAGATTCAGCATAGGAAATCGCCGTCATGACAACCTGTTACCCCAAAATCGCCCTGCTCGCCGCCGCCGTGTTGCTGGCAGGCTGCGCGCACAATCCCGCCGTCCCTCAACTGCGCCATCAGGTCGCCGCGCTGAACCAGAAAGTGAGCGTGCTGACCGATCAAACCACCGCGTTGGAGCGGCAGAATATGCTCAATCAGCACTCCGACAACGGCGTCTACCTGCTGCCGGCGGCCCGAAGCGCCGCCCGTTTGCAGAGCGGCATCGGCGAGCTGAGCGTTTCGCTGAGCCACATCAAGAGCGAAGCCAACGGCACGCAGGCGCAGCTGCATGTGCGCATCCTCTCACAGGCCACGCTGCCGCCGTTCAACGCGGTCGTGGAATGGGGCCAACTGGATGAGGCCACCGGCCGGCCGTTGACCGCCGAGGCGCTGTCGCAACCGATCGTCAGCGCCGACTCGCTGCTGCCGAAACCCGGTCAGGATTTCGAGCTGCGCTTCAGCGGCCTGACGCCGGAACAGCTCGGCTATATCCGTCTGCACAGTCTGGTTTCGACCGCCCAACCGGCGGTGGTGCAGCAACACTGAAAACTCGAGGCAAAAAAAAGGAGCGCCGATGGCGCTCCTTCTCATTTCGCTGAATACTGCGGCGGTTAAGGCAGAATCGAAGGCTGATCCGCGCCCTCTTTTTCCACTTTTTGCTGCAGCATGTGCTCGCGTTTCATCCCCAGCTTCAACGCCAGCGCGGACGCGACGTAGATGGAGGAAACGGTACCGATCGACACGCCGATCAGCATCGCCAGCGAGAAGCCTTGCAGCATCGCGCCACCGAAGATGTACAGCATCAGCACCACCATCAGGGTAGTACCGGAAGTCATCAGCGTACGGCTCAGCGTCTGGGTCAACGACACGTTCATGATCTCGTAAGGCGTGCCGCGGCGGATCTTGCGGAAGTTCTCACGAATACGGTCGGATACCACGATGCTGTCGTTCAGCGAGTAACCGATAACCGACATCAGGGACGCGACGATGGTCAGGTCAATCTCGATATGGAACAGCGACAGCACGCCCAGCGTGATGATCACGTCGTGCGCCAGCGCGATAACCGCCCCCAGCGCCAGGCGCCATTCGAAGCGGAAACCGACGTAGATCAGGATACAGATCAACGCCACCAGCAGCGCCATGCCGCCGGTTTGCGCCAGTTCGCTGCCCACGCTCGGGCCGACGAACTCGATGCGCTTCACGGTGGCGTTTTTATCCACCGAGTCGTTGATCACGCCGATCACCTTGTTGCCCAGTTCCTGGCCTGCGGTGCCGGTCGCCGGTGGCATGCGTACCATCACGTCGCGGCTGCTGCCGAAGTTCTGGATGATCGGATCCTGGAACCCGGCCTTCTCCAGCGTATCGCGCATCAGGTCGAGGTTAGCCGGCTTCTCCAGGTTGATTTCAATCACCGTACCGCCGGTGAAATCCAGACCCCAGTTAAACCCGCGCACCGACATGGTGACAATCGACGCGACCAACAGCAGCAACGAGATGCCGAAGGCCAAATAGTCCCAGCGCATAAAGTCGTAGACTTTACGGCCGTAGTTGAGTTGCTCAACAGTATAATCCTGTGCCACAACGCACTCCTCAGATAGACAGCTTGTTAATGCGTTTGCCGCCGTAAAGCAGGTTGACGATGGCTCGGGTACCGACAATCGCGGTGAACATGGACGTCGCCACACCGATAGCGGTGGTGATCGCAAAGCCCTTGATCGAACCGGTGCCCACTGCGTACAGGATGACCGCGGTGATCAGGGTGGTGATGTTGGCGTCGACGATACTGGAGAACGCGCCTTTATAGCCCTCATGGATCGCCTGCTGAACGGACCTGCCGTTCTTCAGCTCCTCCTTGATACGTTCGTTAATCAGTACGTTGGCGTCAACCGCCACCGCCAGCGTCAACACGATCCCGGCAATGCCCGGCATGGTCAGCGTCGCCCCCGGCAACAGAGACATCACGCCGACGATCAGCACCAGGTTGGCGACCAGCGCCGTGGTGGCGATCACGCCGAACTTACGGTACCAGACCACCATGAAGACGATGGACGCCACCAGGCCCCACAGACAGGCTTCCAGACCTTGGGTGATGTTCTGCTGACCCAGGGTTGGACCGATGGTGCGCTCTTCGACGATCTGAATCGGCGCGATCAGCGCACCCGCACGCAGCAGCAGCGAAAGCTGGCGCGCTTCGTTCGGGTTGCCGATGCCGGTGATGCGGAAGCTGTTGCCCAGACGCGACTGAATGTTCGCCACGTTGATCACTTCTTCCTGTTTCACCAGCACCGCACGGCCGTTGGCGTCTTTCTTGCCGCTGTCCTTATACTCCACGAACAGAGTCGCCATCGGCTTGCCGATGTTGTCCTTGGTGAAGTTGGACATCGACGTGCCGCCGGCGCTGTCCAGCGAGATGTTAACCTGCGGCTGGTTGTATTCGTCGGTGCTCGAAGTGGAGTCGGTGATGTGGTCACCGGTCAGGATCACGCGCTTGTACAGCACGATCGGCTGGCCGTCACGGGTGTATTTCACCTCGGAGTCGCCCGGCACGCGGCCGTTGGCCGCCGCAGTGGCATCCGCATTGGTGTTCACCAGACGGAACTCCAGGGTCGCGGTGGCGCCCAGAATTTCTTTGGCGCGCGCGGTGTCCTGAATGCCCGGCAGCTCAACCACGATGCGGTCGGCGCCCTGGCGCTGCACCAGCGGTTCGGCGACGCCGAGCTGGTTGACGCGGTTACGCAGGATAGTGATGTTCTGCTGTACGGCGTATTCGCGCGCTTCGCTCAGACGGGCGTCCGTCAGGTTGGCTTTCATGGTGTTGGCGCCATTGGCGGACAGCACCAGATCGCGCTGACGCGGGCCGATGTAGCTGATGGCCTGGTCACGGGCCGCATCGTCGCGGAAGCGAACTTCCACGCCGTTGTTGTCCAGCTTGCGGATAGACGCGTAAGGAATGCCCTTCTCACGCAGCTCGCTGCGCAGGGTATCCATGGTCTGTTCCTGCAGCTTGCTCAACGCGGTGTCCATGTCCACTTCCATCAGGAAGTGCACGCCGCCGCGCAGGTCCAGGCCGAGTTTCATCGGCTCTGCGCCCAGCATGGCCAGCCAGGTCGGCGTGGCCGGCGCCAGGTTCAGCGCCACGACGAATTTGTCACCCAGCTCGGTCACCAGCGCTTCGCGGGCGCGCAGCTGAACGTCAGGATCTTTAAAGCGAGCCAGGATGGCGCCATTTTCCAGCGCAATCGACTTGCTCGCGATGTTGTCTTTTTCTAATACGGTACGGACCTGGTCCAGCGTAGTTTCACTGGCGGCGACGCCGCGCGCGCCAGTGATTTGTACGGCCGGATCCTCACCGTAGATGTTGGGAAGCGCATAAAGCAGACCGACGAGGATCACGACGATCAACATCAGATACTTCCACAAAGGATAACGGTTTAGCACGGCAATTCCCTTCGGGAAAAAAGATTACAGGGCCTTCATGGTACCTTTCGGCAGAACGGCCGCCACGAAGTCACGCTTGATCATCACTTCCGTGGTGTCGTTCAGCGCGATGGCGATGATGCCGGTGTCGGCCACTTTGGTCACGCGACCGATCAGGCCGCCGGTGGTCAGCACTTCGTCGCCTTTACCGATGGAGTCCATCAGCTTCTTGTGATCTTTCGCGCGTTTCTGCTGTGGGCGCAGGATCATGAAGTAGAAGATCAGGCCGAACACCACCAGCATAATGATCAGAGAGTACGGGCTTCCCTGAGCCGGAGCCCCTGCGGATGCGACGGCGTCAGAAATGAAAAAGCTCATTGAAATTCCCTCATTAAGTTATCAATTATTAGATCAAGCGTTTAAAGGCGGAATCGGCTTGCCGATCCGACCATAGAAATCCGCAACAAACTGCTCTAATTTACCCTCTTCGATAGCCTGGCGTAAACCCGCCATCAGGCGCTGGTAGTGACGCAGGTTATGAATCGTGTTCAGTCGAGCACCCAATATTTCGTTGCAACGGTCGAGATGGTGCAAGTAGGCGCGGCTGTAATGGCGACAAGTGTAGCAATCACAGTCCTTATCCAGCGGAGAAGTATCATCCTTGTGCTTGGCATTACGGATTTTTACCACACCGTCAGTCACGAACAAATGGCCGTTGCGGGCGTTGCGGGTCGGCATGACGCAATCGAACATGTCGATGCCGCGGCGCACGCCTTCCACCAAATCTTCCGGCTTGCCGACGCCCATCAAATAGCGTGGCTTATCTTCCGGAATTTGCGGGCAAACGTGTTCAAGAATGCGATGCATATCCTCTTTCGGCTCGCCTACAGCCAAGCCGCCCACAGCGTACCCGTCAAAGCCGATATCCACCAGCCCTTTGACGGAAACATCACGTAAATCTTCGTAAACGCCGCCCTGAATGATGCCGAACAGCGCATTTTTATTTTCCAGTTCGTCGAAACGCTTGCGGCTGCGCTGTGCCCAACGCAGCGACATTTCCATCGAACGCTTGGCGTAGTCCCAGTCGGCCGGGTATGGCGTGCATTCGTCGAAGATCATCACGATGTCGGAGCCCAGGTCATACTGGATCTCCATCGATTTTTCCGGGCTCAGGAACACCTTGTCGCCGTTGATCGGGTTGCGGAAGTACACGCCTTCCTCTTTGATCTTGCGCATCGCCCCCAGGCTGAACACCTGGAAACCGCCGGAGTCGGTGAGGATCGGACCTGGCCACTGCATGAAGTCGTGCAGATCGCCGTGCAGTTTCATGATCTCCTGGCCCGGGCGCAGCCACAGGTGGAAGGTGTTGCCCAGCAGGATCTGCGCGCCGGTCTCTTTCACTTCTTCCGGCGTCATGCCCTTGACCGTACCGTAGGTACCGACCGGCATAAAGGCCGGGGTTTCCACCACGCCGCGGTCGAAAATCAGGCGGCCGCGGCGAGCGCGGCCATCGGTAGTTTGTAGTTCGTACTTCACAAAGCCTCCAGCATCAGAGAAACAGTCTGATGTCGTTGAAACGGGGCCGCGCCGTGCGCGCAGCCCGGGAATTTAGCCGCCGACGGATTCGTTTTCCGCCCGCGGGTTACGGCTGATGAACATCGCATCGCCGTAGCTGAAAAAGCGATACTGCTCGGCCACCGCCTGCTGATAGGCGTTCATGGTATTTTTATAGCCGGCGAAGGCCGACACCAGCATGATCAGGGTGGATTCAGGCAGGTGGAAGTTGGTCACCAGCGCGTCGATCACCTGGTAGTGATAGCCCGGATAGATAAAGATGCTGGTGTCGCCGAAGAACGGCGCAATCAGCGCCTCTTTGCTGGCCGCCGCGGCGCTTTCCAGCGAACGCACCGAGGTGGTGCCCACCGCCACCACGCGCTTGCCGCGCGCTTTGCAGGCCAGCACCGCATCGACCACCTCCTGCGGCACTTCGGCGTATTCGGCGTGCATCACGTGATCTTCGATGGTTTCCACGCGCACCGGCTGGAAGGTGCCGGCGCCGACGTGCAGCGTCACGAACGCCATTTCCACGCCCTTGGCGCGCAGCGCCGCCAGCAGCGGTTCGTCGAAATGCAGGCCGGCGGTCGGCGCGGCGACCGCGCCCGGCTTCTCGCTGTAGACCGTCTGATACAGCTCGCGGTCGGCGTCTTCATCCGGGCGAGCGATATACGGCGGCAGCGGCATATGGCCGGCCGCGTTGAGAATGGTGAATACGTCGCGCTCGTCGTTGAAACGCAGCTCGAACAGCGTCTCATGGCGCGCCACCATGGTGGCGGCGATGCTCTCGTCATCCCCCAGCAGCAGCTCGGCGCCCGGCTTCGGCGCTTTCGACGCGCGCACGTGCGCCAGCACGCGATGGTCGTCCAACACGCGCTCCACCAGCACTTCAATCTTGCCGCCGCTGACCTTGCGGCCGAACATCCGCGCCGGGATCACGCGGGTATTGTTGAACACCAGCAGATCGCCGGCCTCCAGCTTGTCCAGCAGATCGGTGAATATACCATGCGTCAGCGCCCCGCTCGGCCCGTCCAGCTGCAGCAGGCGGCATGCGCTGCGCTCGGCCTGGGGATAATGGGCAATCAGGGATTCGGGAAGTTCAAACGAAAAATCAGCGACGCGCATGGGTATTCACTTCTTCAATTTAGGGCTGGTTGGTAAAAAACAGGCGGCCTAGTCTAAAGCCGGGGGCGGTCAGCGGCAAGAAATAAGGAGGATTTGCCTGACTTCAGGTATAGTTGAGGGATGAATTTTCTCGCTCATCTTCACCTGGCCATGCTGGCGGACAGCTCGCTGCTGGGCAACCTGCTGGCCGACTTCGTGCGCGGCAATCCCGCCGCCGACTACCAGCCCGACGTGGTGGCCGGCATCATGATGCACCGCCGCGTCGACGTGTTGACCGACAGCCTGCCGCAGGTCAAAACCAGCCGCGACTATTTCAGCGCCCCCTACCGCCGCGTGGCGCCGATCACCCTCGACGTGGTGTGGGACCATTTTTTGGCGCGCCACTGGCAGCAGCTGGAGCCCTCGCGCGATCTGCACCAGTTTACCCAGGAAGCCCGCAGCCAGATCGAACCTTACCTGCCGCTCACGCCGCCGCGTTTTCAGAACCTGAACGGCTATCTGTGGCCGGAGCGCTGGCTGGAACGCTACGCCGAATTGCCGTTCATCGCCCGAGTGTTGCAGGGCATGGCCAGCCGCCGCCCGCGCCTCGAAGCGCTGGCCGGCTCGTTCGCCGATGTCGAACAACATTATCATCAGCTTGAAACACAATTCTGGCAGTTTTATCCGCAAATGATGCGGCAGGCGAAGGAAAAAACGCTCTGAGGTCAAGCCCAAGCGTTTGAAATTGCTGCGCCTTGCAAGAATTTACGTTTTGCCGCTTGCCCTTTTGTGGGAAAAGGTTATTTTTAAAGCTCGATAAAATATATCAACGACTTTGATAGGTGAAAGCTATCTCATCGATTGGTCTTTTACCCTTTATTCACCAAGTCACGGCCCCTATACTGGCCCTTGCTTTTACATCCACCCTTTAACACCTATTACAGGAGTAATTATGGTCCTGGTAACTCGTCAAGCCCCTGACTTCACTGCAGCTGCCGTACTGGGTAGCGGCGAAATCGTTGAAAACTTCAACCTGAAGAAGCACCTGAACGGCAAACCAGCCGTGCTGTTCTTCTGGCCAATGGACTTCACCTTCGTATGCCCTTCCGAGCTGATCGCTTTCGATCACCGCTATGAAGAGTTCCAGAAGCGTGGCGTTGAAGTGGTTGGCGTTTCCTTCGACTCAGAATTCGTTCACAACGCATGGCGTAAAACCCCTGTCGACAAAGGCGGCATCGGTGAAGTGAAATACGCAATGGTTGCTGACGTTAAGCGTGAAATCCAGAAAGCTTACGGCATCGAACACCCGGAAGCCGGCGTTGCGCTGCGCGGCTCCTTCCTGATCGACAAAGACGGCATCGTACGTGCTCAGGTGGTTAACGACCTGCCAATCGGCCGTAACATCGACGAAATGATCCGTACCGTTGACGCGCTGCAATTCCACGAAGAGCACGGTGAAGTGTGCCCGGCTCAGTGGGAAAAAGGCAAAGCAGGTATGGGCGCTTCCCCAGACGGCGTGGCAAAATACCTGTCTGAAAACGCTGCCAAGCTGTAATTTCAGCCTGATAGTGAATCAACCGGCCCCCGCGGCCGGTTTTTTTATGCTCCATTTTGGGGCAGCCCGCCCGCCTTCAGTGCTTTATTTCCCTGTTTCCGCTCACATTTCCCACCCTGTTCACCGCGCGTACGCCCATCTGCGGCTACTATCAATAACGCTGGCTCGCGCTTTGCAAGTGAGTAACGGCAAGCAAACACAACACAATAAAAAACTGACAGGGTAGGAATAACTATGTTTTTACAGAAATGGAGCAAACCCCTGACCATGGCGGCGCTGCTGGTCAGCGGCAGCCTGTACGCGGCATCCAACCCAGCGGTGGAGGCCCAAAACGGCATGGTGGTCACCTCGCAGCATCTGGCCTCGCAGGTCGGGGTGGATATCCTGAAAATGGGCGGCAACGCCATCGACGCCGCCGTGGCGGTCGGCTATGCGCAAGCGGTGGTTAACCCCTGCTGCGGCAACATCGGCGGCGGCGGCTTTATGACCGTCCACCTGGCGGACGGCACCGATACCTTCATCAACTTCCGCGAAACCGCGCCGGCGGCGGCCAGCGCCAACATGTATCTGGACGCCGACGGCAAGGTGAAAAAAGACGCCAGCCTGTACGGCTATCTGGCGGCGGGCGTGCCGGGCACCGTGCTGGGGATGGAAACCGCGCGTGAGAAGTACGGAAAGCTGAGCCGCGAACAGGTGCTGGCGCCGGCGATCAAGCTGGCGCGCGAAGGTTTTGTGCTGACCCGCGCCGACACCGATATCCTCGACACCACCATCGCACGCTTCAAGCAGGATCCCGAATCGGCCAAAATCTTCCTGCGCCCGGACGGCAGCCCGCTGCAGCCGGGGGATAAACTGGTGCAAACCGATCTGGCCAACACGCTGGAGGCCATCGCCAAAGGCGGAACCGACGCCTTCTATAAAGGCAAGATCCCGCAGGCGGTGGAGGCGGCGGCCAAACAGGGCGGCGGCATTTTGACGGCGGCCGACTTCGCCAACTACAAGGTCACCGAAACGCCGCCGATCACCTGCAGCTATCGCGGCTACAAGTTCGTGTCGGCGCCGCCTCCCAGCTCCGGCGGCGTGACGCTGTGCGAAATCCTCAACGTGGTGGAAGGCTATGATCTGAAAAGCATGGGCTTCAACTCGGCGGCGGCCATTCACACCATGACCGAAGCGATGCGTCATGCCTACATGGATCGCAACACCTACCTGGGCGACCCGGAATTCATCAAGAACCCGATCGACCGGCTGGTGAGCAAGAGCTACGCCGAACAGATCCGCAAGAAAATCGTCGCGGACAAGGCCACGCCGTCGGAAAACGTGCAGCCCGGCATGGAGCCGCATGAGAAGCCGGAAACCACCCACTATTCGATTGTCGATCACGACGGCAACGCGGTCTCCACCACCTATACCGTCAACGGCCGCTTCGGCGCTGTCGTCATCGCACCGGGCACCGGCTTCTTCCTCAATGACGAGATGGACGACTTTACGGTGAAAGTGGGCGAGAAAAACCTGTACGGGCTGGTGCAGGGCACCGCCAACAGTATTGCCCCCGGTAAGCGCCCACTATCGTCGATGAGCCCGACACTGGTGACCAAGGACAACAAGATCTTTATGGTGCTGGGCTCGCCGGGCGGTTCGCGCATTATCACCATCACCCTGCAGACCGCGTTGAACGTGATCGACCACGGCATGGCGCCGCAGGAAGCGGTGGACGCACCGCGCATCCATCACCAATGGTTGCCGGATGAGGTGTACTACGAACAGCGCGGCGTTTCCGCCGATACGCTGAAGCTGCTGAGCGGTATGGGCTACAAGATGGTCGAGCAAACGCCGTGGGGCGCCGCCGAACTGATTCTGGTCGGTTTGCCGGGCGCGGCGGGCGTCAGCCCGGCCAACTCCGGCAACGATTCGGCGGTTTCCGGTAAAGTGCGTGAAGGCTACCTGTACGGCGCCAACGACGTGCGCCGTCCGGCAGGCTCCGCGGTCGGTTACTGATGTAAATACCCACTCACCTTAATCGCGGGGGCGTTTCTGCCCCCGCACTCCCTTTAGCCCTCGCAGCGCCATACGGTGGCCGACTCTTCCGCCAACTGCAGCCGCAACCCGCCCGCCGTTTCGCTCAACTCTCCCCGCCCTTCCACACGCCGCCACGGGCCGCGCGCCAACAGCGGGTTATGCGGCAGCTGCGCCTGGCCGCTGCCGTCGCGCTGCAGCGCCACCAACACCTGCTCCTGCTGATACAGGCGCACGAACACCAGCGTTTCTCCGCTGGCGTACAACACCTGGCAGCCGCCACGGCGCAAGGCCAGGCTCTGTTTACGCAGCGCCGCCATGCGCTGGAACAGCGCCAGCAGCGGCCGGTCCCAGTCGCCGACGTCCCACGGGAACGGCTTGCGGCAGAACGGATCGTTGCCGCCGTCCAACCCAATCTCATCGCCATAATAGAGGCAAGGCACACCGATCCAGCTCAGCAGCCACACCGCCGCCATCTGCATGCGCGCCGCGTTCCCCTGCAACAGCGTGAGGAAACGCGCGGTATCGTGGCTGTCCAGCTGATTGAACTGGATCAGCTGGCGGCTGTGCGGCAGCCCGGCGCGGTAACCGTCCATCCACTGCGCGCACCCGGCGGCGTCCAGCCGCACCGGGTGGTAGGCCACGTCCAGCCCCGCCAAAAACGCCCGCACCGGCAGCGCGAAGCCCATGTAGTTCATCGCCGCATCCTCCACGCCGGCGTGCAGCCAGCGGCGCGCGTCGCCGAAGTGCTCGCCCAAGACATAGGCCTGCGGATTCTCCTGCTTCACCGCCTGATAGATGCCCGCCAGGTGGCGCAGATTGCCGGTGGCGCCGCCGTTCTCCCCCAGCATATGCACCACGTCCAGCCGCCAGCCGTCGATGCTGTACGGCGGGCGCAGCCAGTGACGCACCACGCTGCCTTCGCCCTGATAAATCGCTTCCGCCACCTGCGGCTCGGCGAAGTTGAGCTTCGGCAGGCTGGCGTTGCCCTTCCAGTCGAGCGCGCGGCCGTCCGGGTAGAAGTTGAACCAGCCGCGATACGGCGAATCGGGGTGGTGACAGGCGCCGTTTTCGCCCTGACGATGGCGGTCAAACCACGGGTGCGAATCGCCGGTGTGGTTGAAGACCCCGTCCAACACCAGTTTCATGCCCACCTTGTGAGTGCTTACTCGCAAACGCTGCAGCGCCGCGTTGCCGCCGAAGTGCGGATCGACCTGGTAATAGTCCTCGGTATCGTACTTATGCACGCTCGGCGCGGTAAAAATCGGGTTCAGGTACAGCGCCGTCACGCCCAGCTGCTGCAGGTACGGCAGTTTGCCGCTGATGCCGTCCAGATCGCCGCCGTAAAAGGTCGAGGCGGCGTGGCGATCCTCCAACGGGTGCTGCCAGTCGCGCCGAATCACCTCGGCGCCGGCCGCATGATGGCGATAGCTGCCGCTCTGGATGCCGTGCTCGCCGCCGCTGCTGGCGAAGCGATCGGGAAAAATCTGGTAGAACAGCTGATCCGCCACCCACTCGGGGCCATTGTCAGGATCGTCGACGGCGAACTGCGCCAGCTGGCCCGGCGGCGTTGGCGACCAGCCCTGCGGGCCGAACCACTGTTGGCGATCGGCCCACAGCAGCTTGAAGCAGTAACGCCGCGTCGGCTCGCCCTCATTCAGCGTCAGGCTGGCCTGGTAGCGCCGCATCCCCTCGTGGCGCTGCGCTTTCATCACCAGCAGCCACTCTTCATTGTCCGGTTCGGCGCGCAAAAACACCCGTTCCGGCAGTTCATCCCCTTGTAACCACAGCGTGATATCCAAACGTTGCCCTTGCTTCACCACAAAAGGCGGGACCGGTTGATGCCAGGCGTTAAGCATACTGTTCTCCTGCTGTACCAAACGAAATCGACGGCGTTCTTCAAGAAACGAACAATGCCACGTTAAGTGCAACTCCCCCTCCTCTCTGGCCGCAAAACCCGGGGATGAGCCGGGGGGCGGAGACCGAAAAATAGCGCTAACTTGATGTAAAAAAAGGTAAACAGGTACAAATCCTGCACGTTACCCCTTAGGCTAACGCGTTTTAAGTTTACAGGATATTTTTTGCGCATTTTTTAAGGAGCGGTAATGCAACAACAGATAACGCGCTGGCTGGAACAGTTTGGTTTGGAATTCGGCGGAGTGATGTCGCTGTTGATGGTATTGGGGTTGATTGTTCTGATCTCGGTGGCGATCCACCTGGTGCTGCACCGGGTGGTGTTGGCTGCTCTTCAGCGCCGTGGCCAGCAATCGCAGCGCGTCTGGCAACAGGCCATCACCCAATACAAACTGTTCCAGCGCGTGGCGCTGCTGCTGCAAGGGGTGATCATCAGTATCCAGGCGACGCTGTGGCTGCAGAGCGGCAGCCAGACCCAGGCGGTGATCGTCACCGCCGCACAGGTGTGGATCCTCGCCTTCACCCTGCTGTCGCTGTTCTCGCTGCTGGATACGCTGCTGGCGCTGCTGCGCCAAAGCCCGATTTCCAATCAGCTGCCGCTGCGCGGCATTTTCCAGGGCCTGAAACTGGTGGCGGCGATCCTGATCGGCATCATGATCGTCTCATTGCTGATGGGCAAATCGCCGCTGCTGCTGCTCAGCGGCCTGGGCGCCATGACCGCGGTCTTGATGTTGGTGTTCAAGGATCCGATCCTCGGGCTGGTGGCCGGCATTCAGCTCTCCGCCAACGATATGCTGAAGATCGGCGACTGGCTGGAAATGCCGAAATACGGCGCCGACGGCGCGGTCACCGACATCGGCCTGACCACGGTCAAAGTGCGTAACTGGGACAACACCGTCACCACCATACCGACCTACGCGCTGATCTCCGACTCGTTCAAAAACTGGCGTTCGATGTCGGAATCCGGCGGGCGCCGCATCAAGCGCAGCTTGAATATCGACACCGGCAGCGTGCACTTCCTGTCGGAAGAGGAACAGCGCCGCCTGCAGCGCAACCCGCTGCTGCACAGCTACCTGAACGTTAAGACCCAGGAACTGAGCCAGCACAACCAGGAGATCGCCGTCGATCTGGCCTCGCCGCTCAACGGCCGCCGTCTCACCAACCTCGGCACGCTGCGCGCCTATCTGGAAGCCTACCTGCGCGCTCATCCGCGTATTCACCAGAACATGACGCTGATGGTACGCCAGCTGGCGCCGACGCCGGAGGGCCTGCCGCTGGAAATCTACGCCTTCACCAACACCACGGTTTGGGCGGAGTATGAAAGCATTCAGGCGGATATTTTCGACCATATCCTGGCGGTGATCGACGAGTTCGGCCTGCGCGTGCATCAGACGCCGACCGGCAACGACCTGCGCGGCATGCTGCGACAAAGCGCGAACGCTTCCTGACGTCAGCTGACGTAACTGTGTCTGCTGGTAATTATTCGCTTTCAATTGCCAGCAGATATCTCCATCCCCTTCTTTTCCCCGGCGAAAACGGCGTTAATGCGCCATCACCTTCACCACCGAGAGGGAAAGCCCTTGCTGAAACGGTTACGTCATCGGCTGTTCACCCTGATGGCCACGCTGCTGTTTATCGGCTGCCTGCACAGCGCATCGCTGGATGAAAGCCGCATGCCCCGCAATCTGCAACCTTCGCTGAGCGCCCTTAGCAGCAACCTGCAGGACATTCGCGAAGTGCTGGCACGCTGCGCCGGCGAGGAAGAGGAGGAACGCCTGAACGACGGCGGCATGCGCATCGAAGCGCGCGCCGCCGGGGATGAGGAAGTGGAAGATAAACCCTAAAAAAACACCGGCCTCAGCCGGTGTTTTTCCATTTAGTCTTGCTGCGTCGCCAACAGCGCGCGTTTTTTCTGGCGGTTGACCTTGAACCAGTACCCCGCCAGCAGCAACACCACCCAGACCAGGCCGGCGTACAGCGAGACGCGCGTGGTCGGGAAATAGCCGATCAGGCCGATGATGAATACCAGGAACACGATCGCCACCACCGAGGTGAACACCCCGCCGCGCAGCGGGAACGCCAGCTGCTTCACCTGCTCTTTGCTCAGGCTGCGGCGGAAGGCGATTTGGGAGAACAGGATCATGATCCACACCCACACGGTGGCGAAGGTCGCCAGGGAGGCGATCACCAGGAATACGCTCTCCGGCATGATGTAGTTGAGGTACACCGCCAGCAGCAGCGCCAGCATCATCACCACCACCGTCACCCAGGGAATGCCGCGTTTCGACACCTTGCTGAACATCTTCGGCGCATGGCCCTGCTCGGCCATGCCATGCAGCATGCGGCCAACGCCGAACACGTCGCTGTTGATCGCCGACAGCGAAGCGGTGATCACCACGAAGTTGAGGATGCCTGCCGCCACGGTGATGCCCATATGCTGGAAGGTCAGCACGAACGGGCTGCCGTTGGTGCCCACCTGGTTCCACGGGTAGATCGACATGATGACAAACAGCGTACCGACGTAGAACACCAGAATGCGCCACGGCACCGAGTTGATGGCTTTGGGAATCGATTTTTTCGGATCCTTGGCTTCGCCGGCGGTGATGCCGATGATTTCAATGCCGCCGTAAGCGAACATCACCAGCTGCAGCGACAGGATCATGCCGATAACGCCATTGCTGAAGAAGCCGCCGTTCGACCACAGGTTATGAATGCCGGTCGGTTGCCCGCCGTTGCCGATACCCCAGATGATGATGCCGATGCCGGCCGCGATCATGATGATGATGGTGGCGACCTTGAAGAACGAGAACCAGAACTCCAGCTCGCCGAATACCTTGACGCTCATCAGGTTGATGGCGCCGATGATCAGCACCACGCTCAGCACCCAGATCCAGTGCGGCACTTCCGGGAACCAGACGCCCATATAGATGCCGAAGGCGGTCACGTCGGCGATGGCGACGATCAGAATCTCAAAGCAGTAAGTCCAGCCGGTGATGTAACCCGCCATCGGGCCGAGGTAGTCCTGCGCGTAGCGGGAAAATGAGCTGGCCTGCGGGTTATTGACCGACATCTCCCCCAGTGCGCGCATGATGATGAAGGCCACGATGCCGCCGATCAGGTAAGCCAGCAGCACGCTCGGGCCGGCCATTTTGATGGCGTCCGCCGAGCCGTAGAACAACCCGGTGCCGATGGCCGATCCCAGCGCCATAAAGCGAATATGGCGCGTACTGAGGCCGCGTTTCAGCTTATTGTCGGAGGCGGTGGTGGGTGACTGTTGTTGCATGAAGATGACCCATAGTTTTAAACGTAAAAAAGCCACGGACATGTCCGTGGCCCTGGATTAAGCCGGGGGATTATCAGTGCGCGGTCACTTGGGAACGCGTGCACACCCGATCATAAATCGCGACCAGCGCCAGCATCAGCAGCGAAGGCGGCAACCATGCCAACCCCTGCTCCGCCAGCGGCAGATGAGTGGTCCAGGCCGGCAGCAGCTGCTGGAAACTGGACGCTTTCACCGCGTCAAGAATACCAAACAACAGGCTGACAAGCATCACCGGCGCGATGATACGCGGCGCGCTGTGCCACCAACGCAGGGTGAAGCTCAGCACCACCAGCACGATGCACGGCGGGTAAATCGCGGTCAGCACCGGAATGGAGATCTGGATCAGGTGGCTCAGGCCGAGGTTGGACACCACCATCGAGAACAGGCCCAGGATAAACACCAGCGTCTTGTAAGAGAACGGCAGGTATTGCGCGAAGAACTCGGCGCAGGCGCAGGTCAGGCCCACCGCGGTCACCATACAGGCGATGAAGATCAGCGCCGCCAGGAAGAAGCTGCCGAGGCCGCCGAAGGTGTTCTGAACGTAAGCGTGCAGGATCACCGCGCCGTTGGTGGCGTCAGGCACCAGCGCGCCGCTGCCGGAACCCAGCTTGAACAGGCTCAGATAAACCAGCGTCAGGCCCACGCCGGCGATCAAACCGGCCAGAATGGTGTAACGGGTCAACAGACCGGCGTCTTTCACGCCGCGCGAACGCGCCGCGTTGACGATAACGATGCCGAATACCAGCGCGCCCAGCGTATCCATGGTCAGATAGCCGTTAACGAAACCGGAGGAGAAAGGCACGCTCTGATAAGCCGCCGTCGCTGGAATCGGCGCGCCGGCAGGCCACAGCAGCGCGGCGATGCCCAGTACGGCCAGCGCGACGATCTTCAGCGGCGCCAGCACATGGCCGACGGTATCGAGCAGGCGGCCCGGATACAGGGAGATGCCGATCACCAGCGCAAAGTACACCAGACTGTAGATGAACAGCGGCATGGCGCCGTCGCCGGTCAGCGGGGCGATGCCCACCTCAAAGGACACGGTGGCGGTGCGCGGCGTGGCGAACAGCGGGCCGACGGCCAGGTAGCAGACGGTCGCCAGCAGCAGGCCGGCGCCGCGGCCGATCGGCGAACTGAGGGCGTCGATGCCGCCGCCGACGCGCGCCAGCGCGATGACGGTGATGACCGGCAGGCCCACGGCGGTGAGCAGGAAGCCCAGCGCAGCGATCCAAACGTGTTCACCGGACTGCAAGCCGACCATCGGCGGGAAGATGATGTTCCCGGCCCCAACGAATAAGGCAAAGGTCATGAAGCCCAGTGCCAGGATATCTTTTGACGTTAAACGATGACTCATACGATGTCGTGTTGCCTGTTCAAATGAAAAAAATTGTCCGATAGCGTGGTGGCGAAACGCCCCACCCGGTTGCCGGCATGCCCGATCGTCGCAGCGCCAAATAAGCACCCTAAACGCAGTCGATCCGGCGTTTATGTCCCTATTCGAAAGTGGCCGCTCATGAAGATGGGCAAAATTTTAGGAGTTATAAAAATGGAGGTTTAATCCGACAACGAAGGCTAAGGTAAACGTTTATAGCGCTTCAAGGCAAGACGCACGGCGAAAAGCAGAGCTATCGACCATATAAACTTTAGCCACCAGTCGATCATATTGGCTATCAATAAATATACACTACATGATTTGTATCATTTTTGAACAATGAATTCACGAAACGTGAAGCATATATCACTTTACCGCGCGAAAACGCCAATAAATGCCCGGTTTTCGCGTGGTATAAGCTCCGTTTTGCCGTGAGAAAAGGCGAAAATTACGCCGCTTTTTGTCGCTTATTGCACCGTAGCCGGCGCGAGCGGTGGCAACCCGAGCGCCTGGCGGGTCTTCTGCAGGGCGGCCGGCGGCAGTGGCAGATAGCCGTCGTGATTGACCAGGCTTTGCCCTGGTGTCGACAGCACGCGATCGAGAAACGCGGCGGTCAGCGGCTCCAGCGGTTGATGGGGGGCTTTGTTGATGTAGATATACAGATAGCGCGACAGCGGGTAGCGATCGTTGCGCACGTTGGCGGCGGTAGGCGCGACATAGTCCTCTCCCGACTCCGCCAATGGCAGCAGCCGCACGCCGCTGGCGCGAAAGCCAATGCTGGCGTAGCCGATGCCGTTGAGCGAACCGGCCACCGCCTGCACTACCGAGGCCGAACCGGGCAGCTCATTGACGCGCGGCATGAAATCGCCGCCGCACAGCGCGCGCAGTTTGAAATAGCCGTAGGTGCCGGACGCCGAGTTGCGGCCGAAGCGTTGCAGCGAGCGCGTCGCCCAGTCGCCGCGCAGCCCCAGCTCGCCCCAGCGCGTCAGCGGCTGGCTTTCGCCGCAGCGCCGGGTGGCGGAGAAAATGCGGTCGAGCTGCTGCAGGTTGAGGCCGCGCAGCGGATTGTCCTGATGCACCAACACCACCAGCGCATCCACCGCTACCGGCACCGCCAGCGGCGCATAGCCGTAACGGTGTTCGAACGCCGAAACCTCGGCCGCCTTCATCGGCCGGCTCATCGGGCCGAGCTGCGCGGCGCCCGCCGCCAACGCGGTCGGCGCGGTCGACGAACCGGCGGCCTGGATCTGCAGGTTGACGTTGGGATAATGCTCGCTGAAATCCTGCGCCCACAGCGCCATCAGATTCGCCAGCGTGTCGGAGCCGACGCTGGACAGGTTGCCCGCCAACATGCCGTCAGGCTGCGCCAGCGCGCCGCGTCCGGCCAGCAGCGCCAGGCAAAGCAACAGCCCTCGGGTGATTCGGGTCATACCGGTGTCTCGCGTTAATTTTTCACCGCATTCTCTGATAAAGCGGCGGGAACAATCAACCGATTGGGCAAGGTAAAGATAAAGCGGGTGCCGATCCCCGGTTCGCTGAGGATCTCCAGCCGCGCATCGTGATGGCTGAGCGCGTGCTTGACGATCGCCAGCCCCAGCCCGCTGCCGCCGGTCTGGCGCGAGCGGGCCTTGTCGACGCGGTAAAAACGCTCGGTCAGGCGCGGCAGGTGCTCGGCGGCAATGCCAGGCCCGTTGTCGCTGACCTGAAACTGCGCGCCATGCGCCGTCTGCTGCCAGCTGACTTCGATATGGGTGCCCTTCGGCGTGTGGTTGACCGCATTGTACACCAGGTTAGACACCGCGCTGCGCAACTGGTCTTCATTGCCGAACACGTTGAGCTGTTCGTTCACCCGGAAGGTGATCTCGTGATTGCCGCCGCTCAGCGATTGCGCCTCACGCTGCAACACCCGCAGCATCAAGGGGATATCCACCCGCTCGTTCATGTCGACATTGGGCGCCGCCTCGATGCGCGACAGCGTCAGCAGCTGCTTGACCAGCCCGTCCATCCGGCGGGTCTGCTCTTGCATGGTGCTGAGCGCTTTGCTGCGCAGCGAACCGTCCTGCTCTTCGTCGCCCATCATCTCCAGGTAGCCCTGCAGCACCGTCAGCGGCGTGCGCAGCTCATGGCTGACGTTGGCGAAGAAGTTGCGCCGCGCGCCCTCCAACTGCCGCATCTGGGTGACGTCGCGCGCCACCATCAGCAATTGCCCTTCGGAATACGGCATCACGCGGAATTCGACGTAGTGTTCGTTGTTCAGCTGCAGCGTCAGCGGGCGCGAAAACTCCTGCTGTTGCAGATAGTGGCTGAATTCCGGATAACGCAGCAGGTTAAGGATGTGCTGGCCGTTGTCTTCCGGCCAGCGGAAGCCGAGCAGATGCTGCGCCAGCCCGTTGCACCAGAAGATGTTGCCCTCGACGGTGGTCATCACCACCGCGTCAGGCAGCGATTCGGCCCCGCTGCGAAAGCGCTTGATCAGCAGCGCCAGCTCGCGCCGGCGGCGGCGGTTGCGCTGCTGCATCTGATACAGGCCATAGAACAGCGGCTCCCAGCTCCAGCGGCCTGGCGGCGGCGTCATGCTGCGGTCGATCCACAGCCAATGGGAGAGTTTGAGCTGGTTGTAGAAATTCCACACCAGCGCAGCCAGCGCAGAGGCCAACAGGAACCAGGGCAGATAACCGAAAATCAGCCCCAGCAGTAAGGCGGGCAGACAGAAAAGAGCCAGCTCCAGAGCCAGCCTCTTCCACGACAGACGTTCTAACACGGCATATTCTCCAGCGCGGCGCGATCAGTAGCGCGTTGAGAACCGGTAGCCGGTGCCCCGAACGGTTTGAACCATTTTATCATGCCCACTGGTTTCTAACGCCTTGCGGAGCCGACGGATATGCACGTCAACGGTACGGTCTTCCACATAAACGTTAGTGCCCCAGACGTGATTAAGCAACTGCTCGCGGCTATAAACCCGCTCCGGGTGGGTCATAAAGAAGTGCAGCAGCTTGAACTCGGTCGGCCCCATGTCCAGCGCCTGATCGTTCGCCATTACGCGGTGGGAGGACGGATCCAGGCTCAACCCTTGCATTTCAATCACTTCTTCCACCGCCATCGGCGAAATGCGGCGCATGACCGCTTTGATGCGCGCCACCAGCTCCTTGGGCGAGAACGGCTTGGTGATGTAATCATCCGCCCCCACTTCCAGGCCGCGCACCCGGTCTTCTTCTTCGCCGCGCGCGGTCAACATCATCACCGGGATATCGCGGGTCAGCGCTTCGCGCTTCATATGTTTGATAAACTGAATGCCGGAACCGCCGGGCAACATCCAGTCAAGCAACACCAAATCAGGGAACGGCTCAGACAGACGCGTCACGGCGCTGTCATAATCCTCGGCTTCCAACGGTTGGTAACCATTCTGTTCCAACACAAAGCACACCATCTCACGGATCGGCGCTTCGTCTTCCACCACCAGTATGCGTCTTGCCATCGTCAATCCTGCCAATGTGTTAGCGACTTTTCGGGCGCCATTATGCGTCAGTTTTGTGACACTTTTATGAAAAAAACCGGCTGTTATAGGCAGTAAGCATAGCGATTATTTCCCGCAGTAACGAAAAATCATCCGGTTGTCATCATCATTGCGCCGGGACAGCCGCCGCCGCCGCCTTTATAATCATCGCCATTATCTTTACATCCGGGAGTGTCATGCGCCTGATCCACACCTCTGACTGGCACCTTGGCCAGTACTTTTTCACCAAAAGCCGCGCCGCCGAGCACCAGGCTTTTCTGAACTGGCTGATCGAACAGGTAGATCAGCAGCAGGTGGATGCGCTGATCGTCGCCGGAGATCTGTTCGATACCGGCTCGCCGCCCAGCTATGCCCGCGAGCTGTACAACCGCTTCGTGGTGGAACTGCAGCGCACCGGCTGCCAGCTGGTGGTGCTGGGCGGCAACCACGATTCGGTCGCGACGCTGAACGAATCGCGTGAACTGCTTTCCTGCCTGAACACCACGGTGATCGCCAGCGCGCAGGGCGCCCCGGAACAGCAGATCGTGGTGCTTAACCAACGCGACGGCCAGCCGGGCGCGGTGCTGTGCGCCATCCCGTTCCTGCGGCCGCGCGATCTGCTCACCAGCCGCGCCGGCGAATCCGGCGCACAGAAACAGCAGGCGCTGCAGGAAGCCATCGCCGAACATTATCAAGCGCTGTATCAGGCGGCCTGCGAGCGCCGCGACCAGTTGGGCCTGCCGCTGCCGATCGTCGCCACCGGCCACCTGACCACCGTCGGCGTCACCACCTCCGACTCGGTGCGCGACATCTATATCGGCACCCTCGACGCCTTCCCGGCGCAGGCCTTCCCGCCCGCCGACTATATCGCGTTGGGGCACATTCACCGCGCGCAGAACGTCGCCAAATCGGAGCATATTCGCTATAGCGGCTCACCGATCCCGCTCAGCTTCGATGAGCTGGGCAAAGCCAAAAGCGTCTTCCTGGTGGATTTCGCCGACGGCGCTTTGCAACGGGTAGACGCGTTAACGATCCCGCAGTTTCAGCCCATGCAACTGATCAAAGGCGATCTGGCCGAGATCGAACGGCAGCTGCGGCAATTTGCCGATTATGCCGGCGAGCTGCCGGTGTGGCTGGATATCGAAGTGGCGACGCAGGACTACCTCAGCGATATCCAGCGCCGCATCCAGCTGCTGGCGGATGCGCTGCCGGTGGAAGTGGTGCTGCTGCGGCGCAGTAAAGAGCAGCGCCGCCAGGCGATCGCGCAGCAGGATAAGGAAACGCTGAACGAGCTGAGCGTCAACGAGGTGTTCGAACGGCGCCTGGCGCAGGAGGCCGACATGCCCGAAGCGCGCCAACGGCGGATGCACCAACTGTTCCGCCAGGTGGTCGAGGCGGTGCAGCACACCCCTGAAGAGAGCAACCCATGAAAATCCTCAGCCTGCGGTTAAAAAACCTCAACTCGCTGCAGGGCGAATGGAAAATTGACTTCACCGCCGAGCCGTTCGCCAGCAACGGTCTGTTCGCCATTACCGGCCCGACCGGCGCGGGCAAAACCACCCTGCTGGACGCCATTTGCCTGGCGCTGTACCACCAGACGCCGCGTCTCAACGTCACGCCAAGCCAGAATGAACTGATGACCCGCCACACCGCCGAATCGCTGGCGGAGGTCGAGTTCGAGGTCAAGGGCATCGGCTATCGCGCCTTCTGGAGCCAGCGCCGCGCCAAAAACGCGCCGGACGGCAATCTGCAGGCGCCGAAGGTCGAACTGGCGCGCCGCGAGGACGGCAAGATCCTGGCGGACAAGGTGCGCGACAAGCTGGAGCTTACCGCCGCCATCACCGGGCTGGACTTTGGCCGCTTCACCAAATCGATGATGCTGTCTCAGGGTCAGTTCGCCGCCTTCCTCAACGCCGACGCCAACGATCGCGCCGAGCTGCTGGAAGAGCTGACCGGCACCGAAATCTACGGGCGGTTGTCCGAACAGGTGTTCGAGTCGCACAAGCAGGCCAAAACCGACCTGGATGCGTTGCACCAACGCGCCAGCGGCATCGAACTGCTGAACGACGAGCAGCGCCAGTCTCTGACCGAACAGCTGGCGGCGCTGAGCGCGCAGGAAATCGCTCTCGGCGAACAAACCCAGCGACAGCAACAGGCGCTGAGCTGGCTGCAGCAATGGCAACGCCTCCGGCAACAGCAAAGCGAGGGGCAATTGCGGCTGGACACCGCCCAGCGCGAGCAGGCGGAGGCCGCCCCGCAGCTGCAGCGGCTGGCGCTCAGCGAGCCGGCCGAGAAATTGCGGCCGCTGCGCGGTGAACGCGATCGCTGCCGCGCCGAGCTGCAGACGATACAACAGCAGGCAGCCCAGCTGACGCAACAGCAGGAACAGCAGTCGGCGCAGCTGGCGCCGCTGCAGCAGACGGTGGAAAAAGCCCGTCTGGCGCAGCAAGCGCATGCCGAACACATGCGGCAACAGCAACAGTTGATCGACGAGCAGGTCGCCCCGCTCGACCATCAAATAGCCCAACTGCAGTCGACACAGGCCGAACGTAGACAGGCCGGCGATGCCGCCGCGCAGCAGTGCGCCCAGCAGCAGACTGCGCTGGAGCAGCTCACCGTCCAGCGCAATCAACTGACGACGCAGACCGCACAGTTTCAGCAGCAGTTGAACGCGCTGACCGAAGCGCTGGCCGCTCAACAACAGCAGCAGCAAGCGCTGGAGGCGCAAACGCCGCTGGCCCCGCTGCGCCAGCGCCTGAGCGTCCTGGCGGATCTGCGCCCGACGCGCCAGCAGCTGTTTACTCTATCCTCTTTATCGCAGCAAATCGTTAAACGGCTGGAACAACAGCGGCAAGAGCTAAACAGCGGTCAACATGAACTTACCCAGTTGGAACCGCAGCTAGAACTCATCCGTCAGCGATTTAAGCAGCAGAAAGCCCACCAGGCCGATGTTGAAAAAACCTATGCGCTGGAACAACGGATCGTGGGTCTGGAGGCCGAGCGCGCCCGTTTGCAACCCGGCGCCCCCTGCCCGCTGTGCGGCTCATGCGAGCACCCGGCGGTAGAACAATACCAAGAGGTAAAACTGTCAGAAACCGCGCAACGTCTGGAGCAAATGAAAGTCCAGACCGAAGCATTGCAAAAACAAGGCGTCGAGCTGCGAGCCCGTTACGACAACCTGCAACAGCAATTGCAGCGTCAGCAGCAAACCATCGCGCAGGATGAACAACAGCTGGCCGGCCAACAGCAGCAGTGGCGGCAGCTCAGCGCGCCGCTGGCGTTCGATTTTACGCTGGCGGATGGCGAGCAACTCAGCGCCTGGCTGAACGGCTGCGACGACGAAGAACGGCGCGGGCAACAGGCGCTGCAGCAGCATGAACAGGCGGCGCAGGCGGTACAGCAGGCGAAGGATGCGCTCATCGCTCTGCAAACGCAGCAGCAGCAGACGCAGCAACAGCTGGCGTTGCTCGAAGAACGCTTTACGCTGCTGCAGAAAGCCCACGCCGACAGCCTGCAACAGCAGCAAGAGCTGCAACAACGCTGGCAAGAAGGCGAGAAAACCCTTGCCGAACGACGCGCGCAGCGGCTGGCGCTGTTCGGCGAACAGCAGGTCGCCGAGGTGCGCGAACAGCTGCGCGCCAAACAAACCGCCTGTGAACAGGCCAGTTTGCAGGCCGCCGAGCAGTGGCAAAAGGCGCAGGAACTGCGCGAGCGCCTGGCCGGCCAGCAGGCCGGGCTGCAACAGCAACACACCCAGATGCAGGAGCGGCTGCAGCAGGCGCAGCAGCAGTGGCAGCAGGCGCTGGCCGACAGCGAATTCGCCGATGAAACCGCCTTCGCCGCCGCGCTGCTGGACGACGCCCTGCGCCGCGAATTGCAGCAGCGCAAAGAACAGCTGCAACAGCGGCAGGTGGAGGCCGCCGCCCTGCTGACACAGGCGACGCAAACGCTGGAGCAGCACCGGCAGAACCGCCCTGAAGGGCTGGATGAAGCCAACGCGGATCTCGACGCGCTCACCCAATCGCTGGCCGAACTGGCGCAGCAGTTGAAGGCGCTGCAGCTGCGCCAGGGCGAACTGCGCAACCAGCTGGCAAGCGACGCCGAACGCCGTCTCAATCAGCAGGCGCTGTTCGAGCAGATCGCCCGCAGCCAGCAAGACTACGACGACTGGAGCTACCTCAACCAGCTGATCGGCTCAAAAGAAGGCGACAAGTTCCGCCGCTTCGCTCAGGGGCTGACGCTCGATCATCTGGTGTATCTGGCTAACCTTCAGCTCGGCCGGCTGCACGGGCGCTACCTGCTGCAGCGCAAGACCAGCGACGCGCTGGAGCTGCAGGTGGTGGACATCTGGCAGGCGGACGCGCTGCGCGATACCCGCACCCTGTCCGGCGGCGAGAGTTTCCTGGTCAGCCTGGCGCTGGCGCTGGCGTTGTCCGATCTGGTCAGCCACAAAACCAGCATCGACTCGCTGTTCCTCGACGAAGGTTTCGGCACGCTGGACGCCGAAACCCTCGATACCGCGCTGGACGCGCTGGACAGTCTGAACGCCTCCGGCAAAACCATTGGCGTGATCAGTCACGTCGAGGCGATGAAAGAGCGTATTCCGGTGCAGATCAAAGTGAAAAAGGTCAACGGGCTCGGCGTCAGCCGGTTGGAAGCGCACTTCAGGCTGGAATGATCCCGCCGCGCGCGGCGCAGAAGTGTGACCGCGGCGGCACTCCGCAGTGAAAAGCGTTGAGCTGCGGCGGGCACGGGTTATTATGCAGGCATAACAGGATTGTTACTGTATCCCCTTCGCCGCTCAGGCCGCAGGACAGAAACATAAAATACAGGCAAAACCTGACGCCCGGGATCGCTTCCGGGCGTCAGGTTTTTTCGTTTTCAGGATGCTGAAACACCGGGAAAAACCATGAAAATCGCTAAAATACTCAATAATAACGTGGTGATTACGCTGGACGACCGTCAGGAAGAGACGGTGGTGATGGGAAAAGGAATCGGCTTTAAAAAGAAGCCCGGCGATACGCTGGACGAAAGCCTGATCGAAAAGGTGTTCACCCATAACGGCGGTGAAATCGCCGAGCGCTATAAAGAGCTGCTCGCCGAGATCCCATTGGCCTGCGTCACCACCGCCGACAGGATCATCACCCTCGCCCGCGAACGCCTGCCGGGCAAGTTGCATAACATCGTCTACATCACGCTCACCGATCACATCCATTTCGCCCTGCAGCGCCATGCGCAAGGGCTGGATATCAAAAATGCGCTGCTGTGGGAGATTAAAAAGCTCTACCCGACCGAATTCGCCGTCGGGCTGGAGGCGCTGGCTCTGATCGCCCAGCGGCTGGATACCGCGCTGCCGGAGGACGAAGCCGGATTTATCGCCCTGCACCTGGTCAACGCCCAGCTTAACGACGAGATGCACAACACGCTGCACATTACCCGCGTGATGCAAGAGATCCTCAACCTGGTCAAATACCATTTCCGCTTTGATTACAACGAGGAATCCCTGAGCTACCACCGGTTCGTCACCCACTTGAAATTTTTCGCCCAGCGCCTGCTGGGGAAAAACTACGTCGACAGCGACGACGACTCGCTGTATCAGGTGGTGAAAGAGAAGTACCGCGAGTCATTCGCCTGCGCCGGCAAGATCAACCGCCACATCGAAAAGCACTATCAGCACCAGCTCACCACGGAAGAGATGATGTTCCTGACCATTCATATCGAACGGGTGCGCAGCGAAAGCGAGGAAAAGCCGGTTTAACGGCGGGCGTCCGCCACCCGCACGCCGTACTGCGGAAACACCGCGTCGGCGGAAATCAGCGTCAGCCCCTCGGCCTGCGCCTGGGCGATCAGCATGCGATCGAAAGGATCCTGATGGTGTGGCGGCAGCTGCCCGGCCTGTTGGCAATGAAAGGCGTCCATCGGCAGCGACAGAAAATCTTCGGCCTCGATGATCGCAAAGATGTCTTCCGGCAGCGCCAGCTTGCCCAGCGCCTGCTTAATCGAGATCTCCCAAATGCTGGCCGCGCTGACGTACACCGCATTGCCCGGATCGGCGATCTGCCTTTTGGCGTTCGCGCCCAGGCAGGCGTCATCGATCAGCCACCACAGCAACGCGTGGGTATCCAGCAGCAGGCGCTTCATTCATCGCCCTCAAACAGCGCCGCAATGGCCGCATCCCCGGCGTTGAAATCCGCCGGCACGGTGAACCTGCCCTTGGCGGCGCCAGGGCGGCGCGCTTCCCCCTTGATGGCGACCAGCTGTACGTACGGCTTCCCTGCTTTTGCAATAATCACGGTTTCTCCCTCCGCGGCTCTGTCCGCCAGTTGGCTCAGATTGGATTTGGCTTCGTGCATATTGGCCTGAATCGGCATACGCGTTCTCCTTAGCTAAGTTAGCTAAAGCATAAAGCGCCGTCCAGTTTTTGTACAGTGAAGGGTTTAAAGCGCGAGCAGCCTCGCGCTTTGTTGCAACGCTTAGCGCTGCTGTTGCGGCCACAGCCAGGCCGCACCGCGCACGCCGCTGGAATCGCCGTGAACCGCCTTGCGGATCGGCGTTTCACACTCGCCGCCGAACACCCAGTCTTTCACCAACTGCGGCACCGTGCGGTACAGACGATCCACGTTGCTCATGCCGCCGCCGAGCACTACCACGTCCGGATCCAGCATGTTGATCACGTGCGCCAGCGATTTCGCCAATCGCATTTCGTAACGTTCAATCGCTTGTGCCGCCAGCGCATCGCCCCGCTCGCTCAGCGCAATGATCTCATGCCCTTGCAGCGCGTTGCCGCTCAGGCGCGCATAGTCGGTGGCGAAACCGGTGCCGGAAATAAAGGTTTCGATGCAACCCGGCTTGCCGCAGTAGCACGGCACGTCGCGGGCGTAGCGCAGCTCATCGTCATCCTGCCACGGCAGCGGATTGTGGCCCCATTCGCCGGCGATGCCGTTGCCGCCGGCATGCGCCTGGCCGTTCAGCGCCACGCCGGCGCCGCAGCCGGTGCCGATGATGACCGCAAACACGGTTTTCGCGCCGGCGCCGGCGCCATCGGTGGCTTCCGACACCGCCAGGCAGTTGGCGTCGTTGGCGATGCGCACCTCGCGCGCCAGCAGCGCCGACAGATCCTTATCCAGCGGCTGGCCGTTGAGCCACACCGAGTTGGCGTTCTTTACTCGCCCGGTAAACGGCGACAGCGTGCCGGGAATGCCGATCCCGACCGATCCTCGTTCGCCGGTATGATCCTCCGCCAGTTTCACCAGCCCGGCGATCGCCGCCAGGGTTTGCCGGTAGTCATGGCGCGGCGTGGCGATGCGATGGCGAAACAGCTCCCGCCCGTCATTCGCCAACGCGATCACTTCAATTTTCGTTCCACCCAAGTCGATGCCAATGCGCACGTATTTTTTCTCCTCGATGCCGCGCAGCGTTGTCACAGCCTAATGTAAGCGCGCGAATGAATCACCTGTTTCCCATTCTCCGTCCCGTCCTTTCCCGATGCGCAAAGCGACGCAATTCGGAGAGAATGGGGCGATTTTTCAGCGTCAATTCGTTATCATGCCGCCCTGCTTTTGACGAATCAGCGTGCCGAACGCACGCCCAGCCAGGGATAACATTATGCTGTGGTTTAAGAATTTGATGGTTTACCGTTTGAGCCGCGAAGTGGCGTTAAACGCGGATGAAATGGAAAAACAACTCAGCGCGTTCGCCTTCACGCCGTGCGGCAGCCAGGACATGGCGAAGACCGGCTGGGTCTCCCCGATGGGCTCGCACAGCGATGCGCTGACGCACGCGGTCAACGGCCAGATCGTCATCTGCGCGCGCAAGGAAGAGAAAATCCTGCCGTCGCCGGTGATCAAGCAAGAGCTGCAGGCCAAGATTGAGCGCCTGGAGGCGGAGCAACACCGCAAACTGAAGAAAACCGAGAAAGACGCGCTGAAGGATGAAGTGCTGCACAGCCTGCTGCCGCGCGCGTTCAGCCGCTTCAACCAGACCTTCATGTGGATCGACACCGTCAACGATCTGATCATGGTCGACGCCGCCAGCGCTAAACGCGCCGAAGACACGCTGGCGCTGCTGCGTAAAAGCCTCGGCTCGCTGCCGGTGGTGCCGCTGACCATGGAAAGCCCGATCGAACTGACGCTGACCGAATGGGTGCGTTCCGGTGAGATGCCGGCCGGCTTCGCCATTCAGGATGAAGCGGAATTGAAAGCGATTCTGGAAGAAGGCGGCGTGATCCGCTGCAAGAAGCAGAATCTGATCAGCGACGAAATCGCGGTGCACATCGAAGCCGGTAAGCTGGTGACCAAGCTGGCGGTGGACTGGCAAGAGCGCATCCAGCTGATGCTGTCGGACGACGGTTCGCTCAAGCGCCTGAAGTTCGCCGACACGCTGCGCGAGCAGAACGACGATATCGATCGCGATGACTTCGCCCAGCGTTTTGACGCCGACTTTATCCTGATGACCAGCGAGCTGGCGGCGTTGATCAAAAACACCATCGAAGCGCTCGGCGGCGAAGCCCAGCGTTAATCTCGCCGCAGAAACGACCAGGGCCCAGCCTTCGCTGAGCCCTGCGTTCCCCTAGCGAACAAAATTTATTTGCTCAGGTAGCGGCACAGATAGGCGGTGGCGTCGGCCACCTGCAGGTTGAACTCGCTGTGCCCCGGCACGAAAAACTTCTCGCCCGGCGTAAACACCTGCCAGTCCGGCGCTCCCGGCAGCAGCACTTTCAGCGCCCCGGTGATCACCGTCATTTCTTCCGGCTGCGCGGTGGAGAAGGTGTATTCGCCCTCTTCCATCACACCCACGCTGGTAAGACCGATGCTGCTACTGTCAAAACCGATAGACTTCACTTTTCCGGCAAAATACTCATTCACTTTCAGCATAGACTGGCACCCGCGTAATCATCTTGATGGAAAATCCATATTGGGGGATTGCGGTTGATCTGTCACTGGTTTTTCGCGCGAAATGCGATCGCGGCGCAGAGTAAAACGCTACAGGCCCTCTCGCCGACAGTCAGGGCTGCTGAAGCCCGGGGCGCCTCACGGGCGCAAAACGCCCGTAGTCGCGTCGAGCGCAGATTTATGGCTATTTGAATCAGTCGATTAACTCTGCGGCCAACTTGGCGACCAGTACGTTCGACAGCAGCACCGGTACCGACAGACGCGCCTGCAGAAAAGCGCGGTGACGCTGGTGATAACCGATACAATCGAGCACCACCACCTCCGCCCCCTGCCGCAGCAGGGTGCAAGCCGCCTGCTCCAGCGCAGCGTCATCTGCCAGATAGGGGCTGGCGACGGCATAGCTCGGCGGCGCCGCCAGCTGCCGCCATTTGCGCGCCTGCTGCCCAACCTGTTCAGCCACCGGCACCACGATGCCGACACGGTGTGTGCCGACGATCGCGGAGATCAACGGCGGGATAATGCGATCCGGTTCCAGCAACAGCACCCGTTCCGCCTGCAATCGACCGAATTCGCCGGTGCATAGCAACAGAATCACCTCGCATCCCGTCGCTTCCAGTTCGCGGATCTTCTCCTGCAACCCGCTTTCGACGCGAGCGGCGCCGAGCGTCACCTGCGTACCGTCCAAAAGACGCGACACCAGCAGCTTGTCGCCCTGTTGCGGCGCATAACGCTCGGCGATCTGCCCGATATCCAGGCCGTCCAGCAAACCGACGTGCCTCACTCGCTCCGCCGGCAGATAAGCAGACAGCAGCGGCATGATATCGCTGCGCGGCGCCTGACCGATGGTCAGCGTGGCGAATGAAGCCGTCATGGGTCTATCTCCTTTTTTGCAGGTGGCTTAGACTGCCGTACAGCGCCAGCAGTTGGCCGTATTCGGCGGCATCATAGAACCGGCAGGTACCGCGGCCGAATTCTTTGGCGACTTCCACCGCGAATTTGACCGCCAACGCGATGTCCGTTTCGTGGCTGGCTCCGGTACCGCAGCCCGGCACCACTGATTCGCTGCAGATCGCCACGCCGACCACCGGCGCTGCAGTAGCGGTCGAGGGCTGCAAGATGCTGTTGAGGTGATGTACACCGTTGCCGTAAGGGGTGATGTCCTGCGTGGTGATCGGGAAAGTCACCGCCGGCCGGCCGCTGGTCATCTCCATGATGCGCAGCAGATCTTCCGCCACCCGCAGGATGTACCCCTCTTTCACCGTCGGCGACAGCGCATAGCCTTTATGATTGATGATGCGGTTGCCTTTGGTGGTGTCGATCGACAGGATGGCGTCAGCCTCCGGCACCACTTCGTTATCGTTCATCGTCACGTCATCGATCGGTGAATCCATAAAATCAACCGGATCGTGCGGCCGGGTCGGCGCGTTCGGGCAAATATGGGTGGTGACGATCACATCGCCCGGCAGCATGTCGCCCTTGCGCTGCATCTCCGCCAACTTCAGCGCGGCGGCAATGGCGGCGATCGCGCCGTCGCCGTCGGACACCAGCCCGATTCGCGTCGGCCGCGCGCCAATGCCGCCCAGGCGGCCGATAATGCCCAGCGTCGGCGCCGCACCACCGCCGAATTTTCCTGCACTGCCGGGGATCTCGATACGCACGAAATCGGTGCCGCCCTTCGGCCCCTCGGCGCGCAAGGTGCTGGCCCGGATCGCCGGGTAAGACGCAAACAGGTCGACGACGTCTTGGCCGCTGACGAATGCGCTATCAATCAATTCAAAAACCTGCAGCGTTTGTTGCAAACTCATGGTCGTTTTACCTCACCAATGTCATCGGCAGGAGCTATTTGCCCTTGCTGGAAAAAATCGAGCTGAAGAAGTTGTAGAGCGCATCGCCGGCGATAAATCCGGCCGCCATAATCTCCATCGGCGTGCGGCCACGATCCCCCCAACGTCGCAGGATCGCCACGCGCAGCGCGATGCCGACCAGCACCGCCCACCCGGCCAAGGCGTTGTTGATCAGCAGGCCGGTTGCCAGCAGCACGCCGAGCTGGCGTTTAGGGCCGCCGACCAGCTGCACCAAGGCGCCGGGGATCGCCCAGATCAACAGACTCCAGGCGATGCCCGGCTGCGCGCCGGCCTCGATGGTTTTGGCGTAAACGCGCGCGACCGGCGGGATCAGATCCTGCAGGAAATAGCTGTGGTAAGAGAGGTAAACCACCGGAATGGCGATGATGAAAGCGATCAACGCCGCAAACAGCTGAATGCGACGCCCCAGCAGCTCTTGCTGCAGATCCTCACCGTAGCCGCGCAGGATGAAGCCGGCTTTCAAATCAAAGCCCATGTCGGCGAAGGCCGGCCCGGTGGCGGCGGTAAAACCGGTCAGGATGCATAGCGCCAGCGGTGGGAAACCGATCAGGATACCGACTATCAGGGTGATCAACGCCACCGCGAACGCGGGAAACCAGCCGGAGTGCATGGCAGCGATACCGACGATCAACTCATGAACGAAAGCGGCAAACGCCGCGTAAATCACGAACAGCGCCAACATCGGCAGCGACATCTCGCTAAACAGCCCGCCGACCAGGGCCAAAAAAGCGGCGATGACGATATAGCCGACCGCGCCCAGACCGAGCGCTTTGCTTACGGCGCTGTCGGGTTGGGTATAACCGGCGCTATCGGCGCGGCGGCTGCGGATCACCTGCGCGACCTGGATCAGCGCCACCAGGCCAGCGCCGACCATCACGCCGTGCGGAATAAAATGGGCGTTAATATCGAATCCGGCCACCGGCTCGGCGTAGGCCCGCAGCAATAGTCCGACGCCGAACATGCTCAGCGCCCAAATATTGCCGATAAAGGCGGTGCCGAAAGCCGCCATGGGGATCTTGAGCATTGATCCAGCGATGCCCACCACTACGCCCACCACCAGGAGCCAGGCCTGCTTGCCGCCGCGATCGCCGGCTTTAATCGCCTCTGCGGCGGCGACGCCCGGCGGCCAGGCATTGGCGGCGGGGAACACTTTGGTATCGAACAGACGATAAAGCAGATAGGCGTCGAGCAGCATCGCCGCCGCCACGCCGCAGAACATCGGTAAAATAAGCTGCGGTTGCCCCATCACGTAAGGCACCGCAATCGGCATCAGCAGACAGTTGGCTGCACCGAAAGTGGCGGAGGAGATCACCGTTTGCGCCAGGTTCTGGGTATGCACCGAACGATAGCGTTGGAACATCTGTAGCGGGATGCGCGCCAACAGCATGGCGATCAGCGCGCCGATGATCGAAGTGTTGGGCGTCACGCCCAGCGTGGTGATCAGTTGAACGCCGATGATCGCCCCCATCACCGAAAGTAGCGCCATGACCAACAGCGTGCCGGCCGCTTTTAGCGGATTATTTGATTTCATGCTTGGTTTCCCTGAATATTCCCTGCCGCATGACGGAAATAACGCCAGGCGATAGCTCGCCGCAGCAGTTCCATTATTTGGAACTGCTGGCGTCATAACGTTATTATTCTCTTACTCAGCCTATCTATTCCCACCAATAAAATACGGTGGAATATAACTAATGAGTTCCCTGGTGTCGGCACTCGTTAATTATGATGGAATGCTACAGCTCTGACGCGTTATTTGATCTGCTGCCAATAATCATCGCCATATTTTTCCGCCAGTTGGCAGGTGACTGCGGTTAATTCGGCCAGAACTTCCGGTACGAACGGCTGTTCCTCACCCTGCGAAGGGAAGGACAGACACAGCCCCACCGTCTCGCTGCCGTGCTTGTTCACCAGCGCGGTCGCCAGCGAACTGATGCTGTTCAAAGTTTCATTGCGTGCCAACGACCATCCCTGGTGCCTCACCTGCTGCAACTTCTGCAACAGCGCATCCAGCGTTTGCGGCGCATTGGGCGAAGCCGCCCGGTAACCGCCGGCATAACGCGCTCGAACCTGCTCGTCGCTTTCACGCGCCAGTATCGCCCGGCCGACCGAGGTTTCCGCCGCCGGTGAACGGTAACCCGCCGGAGTGACCACCTGCAAAAAGTGGCGGCCGGGAAACATGCGCATCACCATGATCTCCTGCCCCTCCAATACCGAAAGGTAGCCGGTACACGCCGTCTGGCGGCACAGCTGCGCCATACTGGCCGCCAGGCTGTCCACCAGCGGCATCGACAGATAGTGGCTGGATACCGCCAGCAACAGCGCGCCGATGCGGTAACGCCGGCTATCGGGATCGCGCTCCAGCATGCCCTGATTTTCCATGGTCTGCAGCAGGCGCGACACCGTGCTTTTCGGCAGCGCCAATTGATCCACCACGTCGCTGAATGCTATACCCGGCTGGCCATGCATCACGCGTTGTTGAGAAAAGAGTTTTAATACCGCAGCGGCATTTTCCAGCGTTGTCATGATCCGCCTTGTTCCACTATATGGAACTCAGTTCCTGTTTTATAATTAAAAACTAAAACCCGAACTCCACAGCGTCAAGCTGTTTATTTTTTATCAGCAGAAAAATAAAAGGCATTCGTGCTTTTTAAATTAAAATATCGCGCAGAACGCCAACTTCGTCACGTTGATTAAAATAACGATACGCTTTGAAAATAATGAATAGCAGGACAAGCTGCTGAAAAATGGTTTTGTTCGGGGGATATCTCGTCGCGACTCAAAAACCCGCGCCGCGCAAACTGAAATCGATCGGCAGCGTCAATTCCACCGTGCCGTTGACGTAGGCGTCCGACGGCGGCGTGGGCAGCGGCGAAGCGCGTTTGACCAGCGCCTGGATTTCACGATCCAGCGACGGTAGCCCGGCGCTGCTGACCAGCGTCACCGCCAGCACGTGGCCCTGTCTGTCCAACGTGAAACGCACCTGCCCGACGCCCTGGCGCTTCAGCCGCAGTGCGTCTTTGGGGTAACGCTTAAAGCGATTCAGGCGGCCGCTGATGCGGCTGCGCCAGTTGTCCTCCCCCGCCTGAGCATAGGGCGTCAGGCGGGTTTGCGGCGCGGCCGTTTTATCCGCGCGGCCCGGCGGCGGCGCGCCGACGCTTTGTTCCTGAACCTTCGGCGGCGCGATGATTCTCTCGTGCGGCGGCGTGCGGGGCAGGTTGTTTTTCTTCACCGGCTTAGGTGGTTTTTTCTGTTTCAGCGGCACGGCGATGTTCGGCTGCGCGGCGTCAGGCGCTTTCACTAGCGGCAACGGCTCCGGCGGCGCCGGCGGTTCAACCTGAGGCGGCGGCGTCCTTTGTCCCGGCGGGTGTTTCGCCTCGGCCGGGGCCTGCGGCGCGGCGGCCATCAGCACCATCACCGCCGGCGGCGGCACCCACGGCGGCTCGGCCTTGTCTCTCCAGGGCCAAAGCAGCGCGGCAACCAGCAGATGCAGCGCCAGCACCAACACCAGACAACGGCGCCAGGGCATGGCGGTGCCGGGCGCGGCGAAAGGCAGCGGCGAAACCGACATGCTCACTCTTCCGTCAGCGCCAAATGGAGGCGATCGGTCAGCGGTTTGAACAGATAGTTCATCATCGAACGCTCACCGGTGCGGATGAAGCCTTCGACCGGCATCCCCGGGCGGATCTCCAACCCGCTCAAGCGTTGCAATCCTTCTTCGCTGACCTTGGCGCGCACGCTGTAATAAGGCGCGCCGCTTTTCTCGTCGGTCAGGCGATCGGCTCCGACCAGCGTCACTTCACCCTCGACGCGCGGCGTGGTGCTTTGGTTGAACGCCGAGAACAACAGTTCGACCGGCAGTCCCACCTGCACCTTGTCGATCAGTTCGACCGGAATACGCGCCTCCACCTGCAGCCCGCGATCGCTGGGCACGATCTCCATCAGTTGCTGACCGGCGCCGATCACGCCGCCTTCGGTGAACACGCTCAACCCCACCACGGTGCCCGCCACCGGCGCTTTCACCTGCGTATGCCCCAGATCGGCCTCCGCCTTGGCCAGGCGGTTATCCAGCTCGTCCAGCTTCATCCGCACCTCGGCCAGCTGGCTGCTGACCTCTTTCTGATACTCCTCCCGCCGCTGGATCGCCCGCAGTTTCAGCTCCAGGATCTGGCGCCCCAGACGGCCGATATTGCCGCTGTCCTCGGATGCCTGGCCGTCGATCTGCGCATGCTGCCCCTCCAGATCCAGCAGCCGATTGCGCGCCACATACCCTTGCGCCGCCAGCTTGCGCATGCCGCCCAGCTGCTCCTGCAGCATGGCCTTTTGCCGCTGTTTGCTGGCGTAAGACTGCCGAACCCCTTCCAACATCGCCTGCGATCCGGCGATGCTTTCCGCGATCGCCGCCAGCTCGCTCTGCAGCGCCGCACGGCGGCTGGTGAACAGCTGTTGCTGCAGCAGCATCAGTGACATCACCTCCGGCTCTTCTCGCCGCGCTTGCAGCGATGGCGGGAAAGCGATCGCTTGCAGACCGTCGCGCTCGGCTTGCAGCCGCGCCTGCTGCGCGGCGTTGCTCAACTGCTGGCTGCGCAGCGCATCGCGCTGGGTGCGGCTGTCGACGGTATCCATCAACAACAGCACCTGCCCGGCGCGGACCCGGTCGCCCTCATGCACCTGAATCTGCGACACCACGCCGCCGCTCGGGTGCTGCACCGCCTTGCGGTTGCCGGCCACCACCACGCTGCCGGAAACCGGCACGCCTTTGTCCAGCGGCGCCAACAGCCCCCACAGCAGGAAACCGCCAAACCCCAACAGCACCAGCCAGCCTCCCAGCCGCAGATAACGGCCTTCGTCGAACTGCCGGGAAAGGGCGTCGATATCGCCGGGGATCACACTCTGATTGCTCATACTTTTCGTTCACCGCTGGCCGTTTTGGCGAAGTTGGCGTAATTGACATTGAAGCCGCCGTTGCTGCGCCCGGCATTGGCCGGTGCGGCGGCGGGCGCAAAACCAGGCAGTTTTTTCAGGATGGCGTCGCTGGGGCCGAAGTGCTGTATCTGGCCGGCGCTCAGCACCAGCAATTTGTCGGTGGTCGCCAGGATCGCCGGTTTATGGGTCACCAACACGATGGTGGTGCCGCGCGCCTTCAGCGCTTCGATCGCCCGCTGCAGCGCCCCTTCCCCTTCGCGATCGAGGTTGGCGTTCGGTTCGTCCAGCACCACCAGCGCCGGAGATCCATACAGCGCGCGCGCCAGCGCCACCCGCTGACGTTGGCCGCCGGACAGGCCGCTGCCGCCTTCACCCAGCTCGGTCTCATAGCCTTTCGGTAAATGCAGGATCAGCTGATGCACGCCGGCCAGCGCCGCCGCCACCACCACCTTCTCGGCGTCGACCTGCCCAAAGCGGGCGATGTTATCCGTCAGGGTGCCGGCGAACAGCTGGATATCCTGCGGCAAGTAGCCGATATGCGGCCCGAGTTGTTGCTTGTCCCACTGCTGAATGTCTGCACCGTCCAGCCGCACGTCGCCGCTGAGCGGCGTCAGCGCGCCAACCAGTTGGCGCATCAGCAGGGTTTTGCCGGAGCCGGACGCGCCAATCACGCCCAGCACCTCGCCGGCCTCCAGGCGAAAACTGACGCCGTGCAACACAGGCGCCGTGCCGCCTGGCGCACTGGCGGTCAACTGATTCACGGCCAATTTACCGCCGGGCGCCGGCAGCGGCAGACTCGGTATTCGTGGCGGGTTAGCGGCCAGCATCACCTCCAGCCGCTGCAGGGACTGGCGCGCCGATGACCACTGCTTCCAGGCGCCGATCAGCTGATCGATCGGCCCCAGCACCCTGCCGATCAGGATCGATCCGGCGATCATCATGCCCGGCGTAATGTCGCCGTTGACCGCCAGCAGCGCGCCGCAGCCCAACATCAGCGACTGCAGCGCCAGCCGCACGGTTTTCGACCAGGCGGTGACCGCGGCGATTTTCTCGCTGGCGCGGTTCTGCAGCAGCAGGAACTGCTGATGCTGCCGCAGCCAGCGCAGGCGCAAGTCGGTCAACATGCCCATGGCGGCGATGGCTTCGGCATTGCGCAGGTTGCCGTTGGCCTGCTGCGTGGCGCTCAGCGCGACGCGGCCGGCCTCCGCCAGCGGCGCCTGCGACACCCGCTGGTTGAGCCAGGCCAGCAGCACCAGCACGATCACCCCAGCGCTGGCCAACGCGCCAAGCCAGGGGTGGAGCAGAAAAACCACCAGCAGATAAACCGGGAACCAGGGCGCATCGAAAAAGGCGAACAGCGCATTGCCGGTGGCGAACTGGCGCAGGTTGGTCAGATCGTTCAATGCCTGCCCCGCCAGCGGGTTGCCGGTTTTCAAATTGGTTTCGAAGGCGGCGTCGTAGACTCGCTGATTGAGGCGCATATCCATCTGGGCGCCAAGGCGGATCACCACCTGGCTGCGCACCCACTCCAGCAGGCCCATAAACAGATAAAGGCCGACCACCATCAGGGTCAGCATCGCCAGCGTCATGCGGTTGCCCGACGGCAACACGCGATCGTAGACCTGCAGCATGTACAGCGCCGGGGCCAGCATCAGCAGGTTGATCACTGCGGTAAACAGTGCAATGCCCCAAAATCCGCGCCGGTATGCTGCCAGCACGCTCATCACTTCTCCGCGCCTGACGGCGTTTTTCATGGCGTTTTCCATCGGCTAAAAACGAGAAAACGCCCGCCGGGGCACACGGCGCCGGCGGGCAAACGGCCGCGATCAGGCCGCCAGCAATTCCGGGCTGTCGGCGTGTTGCACGCCCACCGCCGTCGCCGCCGCCACCTGATCGAAGGTGGAGTTGACGCTCAGACCGTAGTCGTCGAGGATGCCGTTCAGCGCGGTTTCCAGCGCGCCGGTATCGCCGGACATCAGGCCGTACACCACCTGGTGCACCACGCCATCGTGGCCCTGCGCCTGCAGGCTGCTGAGATTCAGGCCGCCGAAGCTGACGTCAGGCACCTGGATGTTGTACGGCGTAGAGCCGCCGCCGTTCAGGCCGTCGCCGAACGACAGGGAATCCAGTTGACCGTACAGGGTGTGCGCCGGTGCGTTAAACAGGGTGTAGGTCAGGTTGCCGCCCGCCACGAACGAGGTGATGTTGTTGGCGGTGCTGGTCACGGCATATTGGCTGCCGGACAGGCTGCCGCCGTAGAAACCGCCGCTGTTGGAGTCGGTGACATTACCGTTGGTGTGGTTGATATCGCCAAACGACGACGCCCACTCGTTCAGATAGTTATGGATGCTGTAGCTGCCGAAACTGCTGTCATAGTTGACTGAAAATGCCATTTCTCTATCTCCATTGATGAACGGCGCCCCTTGCGAGGCGACCTCTGTGCTCAACGATGAGCAACGCCCTTTTACTGCTTAAAAACGGTACTCCACCCCGCCCTGCACGCTGCGGCCGCGCCCCAGGGTATTGGCCAGCGTCTCGCCGTAGCTGACGACGTAGGCGCGGTTGGTCAGGTTCTCCACCGAGCCGCGCAGCGTCAGGCTGTCGGTCAGTTTGTAGCTGGCGTACAGATCGAACAGGGTGTACTTCGGCCAGTCGGCCAGATACGGGTAGTTGGACGGCACCGAGCTGTCCTGATAGCCCGGCGCGAAGCGCACGGTCACCCCGGCGTCCAGCTTGCGATCGAAAGCGCGGCCGCCCAGCGTCACCGAGCCGCGATCGCCCGGCAGGTAAGCGGCGGTGCCGAACTGCGAGCCGCCGTCGCAGGACACGGCGTCATTCGCCGTCGGATCCTGCTCCGCGTAGAAATTGCCCGGCCGGGAGTTGGCGCCGTAACGCAGGCGATTGCCCAGCCAGGCGTTCCTGGAGCAAAACTCGTTTTTACCGATCATGTGGGTGTAGGTCAGGTCGGCGTAGAACACCCCTGCGTCATAGTTGAGCTGGTACTCCAGCCCGCGGAAACGGGTTTTCGACAGATTGTTGACGTAGGCGGCGTTGCCGATGCTCGGCTGCACCAGCCCCGGCTTGTCGCGGTTAATCGCCAGGTTGATGTAGTTATCCACTTTGGTGTCGAAATAGGCCACCTTGGCTGCCAACCGATCGCCCTCAAACCACAGGTCAGGCTGCTGCACGTTGAACCCCACTTCCCAGGCGCGCGAGCGCTCGGCCTGCAGGAACGGGTTGGGATATTGCGTAGAGGTGCTGTGCGCGCTGCCGTTGGTCAGCGTTTCGGTGATCGCCGGCGGCCGCCAGGATTTGCCGTAGGTGGTATACAGCTCCAGCCACTCCACGCCGGGACGCACAGCCAGCGCCAGCGTCGGCGACAGCTTGCCCTGATCGCGATCGACGTTCCACTCCTGCTGCGTGGTCGTCGCCAGGCAGTTGCGCAGCCGCAGCTGTTTGCAGGGATTCTCCGCCGTATACGGGAAGTCGGCGTAGCTCAGGCCGGTCTGGCCACGCAGGCGATAGCGGTCGTAACGCAGCCCACCTTCCAACGTCAGCCAGCCGTCGTAGTCATAGGTCAGGTTGGCGAACAGGCTGGCTACCGAACGGTTGCCGGCCGGCGTCACCCCTTCCATGCCTTGGCGGGAAGAGTCGCTGGTCGCTTTGTCGTAATAGAACTCCAGCCCGTAATTAGCGCGGAAGTCATGCCCCGGCGCCAGGCTGAAGCGCGAGGTGTTTTGCGCCTGTGCGCCATAGGTACGCAGGCGGGTGCGCGTCGCGTAGCCGTTGTCCAGCAGCGAACTGGTGCTGTAGGTGTCGCTGTCATCCTGAGTATCGACGTAATACAGCTTGGCCTGAAAATCGAGCCAGTCGACGTCTTCCGGCGCCAGGCTGTAGTCGAACGCCGCGTTGCGCGCCATCACGTCGGTGTAGCCGGTGCGCTTCCAGCCCAGTTCGTAGGGCGGGCGAGTGCCCAGGTTAGTCAAGGTGCCGGCGATCGGCGATGCGGTCTGGGTCTGCAGATAACTCAGCTGCAGGCGCTGGTTGGCGGGCAGATTCCAGCCCACCTTGGCCAGCCGCGAGTGCATGCGGTAATGGGTGTCGGGGATTTTGTTGTTCTTGATGCTCTCGGCGTAGCGATCGTAATTGCCGGTGTCGTTATTGATGCGAATGTTGCCGATGTCGCCCTTGTTGCCGGGCCAATAGTCGCCGAGGTGGCGTTCGCTGGCGGCCAGCAGGATATCGCCGGTTTCGTTGCCCAATGCCAGTATGCCGCTGCCGATGAAGTGGGTGCCGTTATCGCCGGTGCTGGCGTGCAGCTTGCCGCCCAGCTCTTTGCCCGGCGCCAGGAAATCGCTCGCGCTGACGGTATTGAAGGTGGCGATGCCGCCGAGCGTGCCGGCGCTGCCCATACCGCCGCTGGTGCCCTTGTCGATGGTCACGCCGGACAGCAGTTCAGAATCGATGTACATGGTGCCGTTACGCTGGCCATGGCCGCTCTTTTGAAAATTCTGCCGCATGCCGTCGATGTTCATGTTCACCCGGCCATAGTCTTGTATGCCGCGGATGTTGACCGACAGCGCCGGATCTTGCTGACTGACGCTGGAATAGGCCCCCGTGGTCTGTTCCAGAATATCGGCCGCGTGCCGCGCCGGGCGGTTGTCCATCTGTTCGCGGCTGATGACGCTGACCGAGCGCGGTTCGTCGTAAACCCAATCGTTGGCGTTGATGCCGCCGGCGCCCAGCACCGTCAGGCTGTCCAGCGCCAGCGCGCCGCCATCGCCGTTCGCCGTCGGCAGCCGGCTCAATACGATCTGCCCCTGCGGCTGCAGGCGGAAAGCCACCGGATTGCCGCCGATCAAGCGCCTCAGACCCTGTTCAACGCTCATGCTGCCGTTCAGCGCCGCCGCCTGCATGCCATCGAGCTTCACCTCGTCGAAAAACACCTGCATGCCGGCCTGCTCGGCGAAGCGCAACATGGCGCTCTGCAGCGGCTGCGCCGCAATGTTGAAATGCTTTTGCTGTGCAGCCTGCGCACCGTTCGCCTCAGCCTGGACGGCGAGCGCCACAGCCGGCTGAGTCAACATCATCGCCGCCAGCGCGGCGCGTACCGCCGTGGCCAAGCGGCCGGCCGGCGTGGTTCCCTTGTGAATAAGCATGCGTGTGTGTTCCACCCGAAAGAATGTCAAACCAAGTGATAATGGAAATCAATCTCGTTTAAACATAAGGACGTTCCGGGAGGCAAAAACCCGTAAAGATTTTTTACAGAAAGTGAAAATAGCGGCGAGACGGGCATCCCGGCCCGCCTGCACCGCTCAGTAAAGCAGCGTGATGCCGGGGAGATTCAGCTGGCGGGCGGAGAGTTCCTGACGAATGGCGCCGACGCCGTCGTCGAGTTTATTGAGCGCGAACACGCCGCTGACCGTACGCGATCTGAGTTCGGGATTGATCGCTACGATGCGGGTTTCGCGATAGCGGTTGAGCTGCGCGAGCGCCTGCGTCAGCGGTTGGCGGTCGATCACCAGCCAGCCGCGCCGCCAGGCGTCATCACCGGCCGTTTGCCGCGTCAGCTGCAGCTGCCCGTTGCGGTAATGCGCCGCCTGGCGTTGCGCGACCACCAGCGAACGCTCACCGCGCTCAAGCGTTACCCGCACGCTGTGCTGATGCACGCTGACGTCGACGCCCTGCTCGGTGCGCGCCACGCTGAACTCGGTGCCCAGTGCCTGGGTGACGCCGTTTTCCGCCTCCACCCTGAACGGGCGGCTTTCCGGCCCGCCCAACGGCGCGACGACAAAATAGGCGGCGCCGCTAAGCAGCCGCACCTTGCGTTCGCCTGCGGAATACGCCAGTGCGATCGCGCTGCCGCTGTCCAGCGCCACCCGGCTGCCGTCCGGCAACGCAACTTCGCGCACCTCGCCGCGAACGGTTTGATAATCCGCCTGCATGCCAATCCATAGATCCGGCCCGTGATAAACGCCGAAGGAAACGGCGATCGCCACCGCCGCCGCCACCGCCCAGCGGGGCCACCTGCGATGGGATGACGTTTTCAGCGTCGCCACCTGCGGTTGTAACGCCTGCCGCTGCTCAGGCGGCAGCTGTCCCAGCGTCGTCCACAGCAGGCGAGCCTGACGCAGCGCCGCCGGATGCTGCGGATCGGCGGCCAGCCAGGCGTCCAGCGCTCGCCGCCGATCGGCCGGCAGCGCCCCTTCGGCCAGGCTCACGGCCCAGGCGGCCGCCTGCTGTCGCACCTGTGCGGTTAGCGGTTTCATAATGGCATAGACCTCTGTTTTTTCTGGTTATAGGTTAAGACGTCTGAGCGCGGATAAACCCGTAAAAAAATTGCCATTATTGTTCTTCCATCCGCGCCATCAGCCGCTCGAGCGCGCTGGCCAGGTGTTTTTCCACTGTGCTGAGCGACACGCCCAGCTGCGCCGCCACCTGCGCCTGGGTCAGGCCATCGAGCCGGTTAAGGCGGAAAATCTGCTGCGTGCGCGGCGGCATGCCCGCCAGCGCCTGCTGCAACAGCTGCAGCAATTGGCTATCGATCGCCAGTTGTTCAAGCGCCGGTTCACCGGAGGGATACTGCGCCAGAATGTCGTCTTCGACCGCTTCGGTCTGCCGCCGCTGCTGCTGGCGCAGATGGTCGAGCATCAGGTTTTTGGCGGTTTTATACAGGTAGGCTTCGATATCGAGAATGTTACCCTGCGGATATTGCTCGGTAAGGCGGGTAAAGCTTTCCTGCGCCAAGTCCGCGGCCAGCTGAGGGTCGCGCAGTTTGGCGTTCAAATAGGCTTGCAGCGGCCGCATATGGCGCAGAAACAGCGCCTGCAACTCGGAATTGGACATCTCTTTTCCCAGAAGTGAAACACCCAATAGGGGCGATAAAAATCACATAAATGATTATCATTATCAATATTGTTCTGGGAAATATGTGCTAACGCGGGGGGATAAACAGGAAACCGGCCTGGCGCCGGTTTCCGCTGGGCTGCAGGTCAGTGCTCTAGCGCCTCGTCTTCATAGCGGTGCTTGGCGTCGAGCGCTTCCTGCTCGGTTTCATGTTCACTGAGCAGCGTATTTGGCTCAATGTCGTCGGTGCGCACCTCAAAACGGCGCAGATGCAGGTTCGGGTCCCCCCGAAACACCTCTACGACGCGGGCGCTCCGTGGATAAGCAGGTTGATCATTTTCGCGCATGCCGTTCTCCCGTGTGTTTCACACAGTAGCAAGTATAGCAGCCGTCCTCATTCCGACACGCGCGAGCCGAGATCGCGATCGCCAGGGGGGCCCGCCAACAGCTCGGTCAATTCGTCGCAGGCGCAAATGCGGCCTTCGCGCACGGTGAAGTGCGCCAGCACCCGCACGCGGCAGCGGGAACCGTCACGCTTTTCCACCTCGACCAGATGGTGAGTCAGCACCGCCTCGCCCTGCTCCGCCGCCGCGATCACGCTCAGCGTCATGCGGCGAGTTTGCCGCTTCAGCAGCGCCATATGCTGCTCAAACTGCTCGAAGTTCAGCACCTTGCCATCCACCTGCTGGCGGTAGCCTGCGCTGAAACGGGCGGCGAGCTGCGTCGGCCGATGCTCCGGGCTGGCGACCACCTGCTGCAGCGTATCGAGCACCAGGTTCAATGGGGTGAGTTGAGTCATCACATTTCTCCGAAATAGGGTGAACGGCGATCCTATCCCGGCCAGGCGATGGCATAATAACCACATAAAGACTTTCAATAACGTTAAACGGCCAACATGACGCAGATCCGCAGCCAACGCCTTCAGCATGAAAAAAAGCACCTGACGCCCTGGCACCGGCACGAAGGCGGCCAGATCTATCTCTTGACGCGCGGCATGCTGGCAATGGAACTCCCGGGCCGGCAATGGGCGATCACCGGCGGCACGCTGGGCTGGCTGCCGCCGGGATGCGCCCATCAGGCGCTGGCCTGTGGCGACGTGGCGGGCTGGAGCCTGTATCTGCCGATGGAAAGCGTGCCGGAGATGCCGCCGCTGCCGCAGCTGTTCACGGCCTCTGCGTTGTTGCAGGCCCTGGTGGAGCGCATCGCGCAGTTCCCCGCCGGCCCGCTGAGTGCGCCGCAACGGCGGCTGCTGCAGGTGCTGCTGGACGAAATGCACGCGGCAAGCCGCGCGCCGTTGCAATTGCCGCTGCCGCAGGACGCCCGGTTGCTGAACATCGCCCGGGCGCTGCTGAACGATCCCGCCAGCCCGCGCAGCCAGCGCGACTGGGCCATCTGGGCCGGGCTCAGCCCGCGCACCCTGAGCCGCCGTTTTCTGCAGGAAACCGGCATCAGCTTCGCGCTGTGGCGCCAGCAGGCGCGGGTATTGCGTTCACTGGAGGGGTTATCACGCGGCGAAGCGGTTGGCGAGGTGGCCGACGCCTGCGGCTATGATAACGTCAGCGCCTACATCGCCGCCTTTCGCCGCCGCTTCGGCGTCACGCCCGGGGCCTACTTTGCGGCCGCTCGGCAAACGGAATAGAAAAACGGGCGCACAGCGCCCGAAGAGAAGAAAAGGTTATTTCACCGTCTCACGCGGCAGCACCGCGAGGATTTGTTCCACCACCCGCTGCGGATCGGCGGCGCCGTCCATCACGTAATGTGCGGCATCCTGATACAGCGCTTCCCGCGCGGCCAGCACCTCGCGCATCTCTTCGGCGATCGGCCTGCCGGTGAGCGTCGGGCGCTGCGCATCTTCCGGGTACTCTTCCAACCGCTGCGCCAACACGCTGGCCGGCGCGCGCAGGTAGATAACGGTGCCATGCTGGCGCATAAACTGACGATTCTCTTCCGCCAGGATCGCCCCGCCGCCGGTGGCAACTATAGTTGACGGCTTAGTCACGGTTTGCAACGCGACGGTCTCACGGCGGCGGAACCCCAGCCAACCCTCGCGCTCGACCATTTCCGCCACGCTCATCTGCGCCGCCTGCTGCATAAACAGATCGGTATCGACGAATTGATAGCCCAACGCCAGCGCCAATGCGTGGCCTACCGTGGTCTTGCCGGCTCCGCGAGCGCCTATCATGAACAGGGTTTGTGTCATTACGGGTTGTCCCTTATGCGGTGACTTGAGTGCATTGCATACCAAAATGCCGAGCGGGTGCGATGGCGTGGTGGCAGCATCATACCCTGCCCGCTCTGTATTTCAATATTTACGATAGTGTAAATTCCATGGCACAGCGACTGCCGACGGCAAAGCCGTGCGCCAGATCCTCATCCAGATGCCGCCGCAAGGCGGCCGTGAGCTGCGCGCCCTCAAGCGGCCGGAATCCCAGCCGCCGGTAGTAAGGCGCATTCCACGGCACCTCAATGAAGGTGGTGAGCGTCAGGCGGCCGGCACCCTGCCGTTTGGCCTCTTCCGCCACCGCGCCGATCAAGCGGCGGCCGACGCCCTGCCGCTGCCAGGTGCCGGCGACCGACAATTCGGCGATGTGCCAATCTTCCCCCTGAGCCAGCACGGCGATGAAACCGGCGCACTCGCCGTTGTCGCTTTCCGCCAGCCATTCACGGCGCTCGGCGATAAACGCGGCATGCTGCTGCGGGGCCATCACCTCGCCTTCGGCAATAAAGCGCCATTCCGGCTGTTGGCGAAACAACTGCGCCGCCGAGCGTTCAACCGCCATCAGATGCGCGATATCCCGCTGCTGCGCCAAACGAATCTGCAGGCTCATGGGTTCTCCTTAACGTTGGGGCGGTTATTTAAGCAAATTTCACCGCCCGTGGCTTAGAAATCGACACTGCCGCGCAGCACCACCTCACGCGGTTCCCCCACCGCCACGCGCAAATTGCCGCCGCTGGACGGGTAGTAGGTTTTATCGAACAGGTTCTTCACGTTCAGTTGCCATTTCACCCGATAGCCGTTGATCGGCATGGTGTAAGCGGCGAACGCATCGGCAACGGTGTAGTTATCCAGGTAGAAACTGTTGGCAGCGTCACCCGGGCGGCGCCCTACGTAGCGCGCACCGGCGCCAATGCGCACCTCATCGCAGCTGTAGAGACCCGGGCTGCCCAGGTTCTGGGTCAGGAACAGCGAGGCGGTGTGGCGCGCCACGTTGGTCATCTCTTTGCCCTTGTTGTCCGGATCGTCCACCACCCGTGCGTCGGTATACGCATAGGAACCGATCAGGCTCAGCGAGTCGGTGAGATTACCGGCCACGTCCAGCTCCACGCCCTGCGAACGCACGCGTCCGGCGGTGCGCGTCACGGTTTCGCCCGCCACCAGCTCACTGACCATCACGTTGCGCTTGGTGATGTCGAACAGCGCCAACGTGCCGGTAACACCGTTCGGCAGCGCCAGCTTGCCGCCGACTTCCCACGACTTGCCCTGCTCCGGCGGCAGCGAATCAATCTGGGTGGCGATGGAAGAGTTCGGCTTGAACGACTCGGTATAGCTGCTGTACAGCGACACGTAAGGCGTCAGCTTGTAGACCACCCCGGCGCGCGGCACCAGCTTGCCGTCCGAGCTGTCGGTATTGGTCTGGAACGGCCGCCCCTTGCCGGCATAGACGTCGAAAGCGTCGTAGCGCAGCCCGCCCATCACCAGCCATTTATCGGTCAGTTGGATGGAATCCTGCATAAACCAGCCGTAGCTGGTGAGATTTTCCCGCTGGTCGCTGTCTTTGGCGCTGACCGCGGTCGACGGCGGCATCAGGCCGTATACCGGATGATAAATATTGAAATCGCTGTTCTTTTTACCGCGGATCATGTCGCCGCGGTAGGTACGGTTATCTTCAAAATCAAAGCCGAACAGCATCTGGTGGTTGATGCTGCCCCAGTCCACGTCACCATTGAACGTCAGCTGCACCGCGTTGGCGTGGCTGACGGCATGGGCGGTCGAGTCGGCCTGGCGGCTCAATGCGCCGCTCTCCGGGTCCAACGCCGTGGCGCGCGCCTGGTTGTCGCTGTAGCTGTTGCGGCTGTAGGCGTAGGTCAGCGAGCTTTTCCAGCGCTCATTGAGCGTTTGATCGATCTGCAGAGTGACGCTGTCCTGATCGCCGCGGGTGGCGTTATAAGCCTCGTCGAAACGGCGATCGCGCGGCGTATTCACCGGTTTGCCGGTGCGCGAATCGATAATGGTGCCGCGATCGAACGGCACCAGATATTCCATATGCTCGTAGGCCAGCCGCACGGTGGTGTTCTCGCCGTACCACATCAGCGAGGGCGCGATCACCGTCTGACGATTGCGGCCAAAGTTGCGCCAGTAGTCGGTTTCATCGTGATCGACGATCATCCGATAGGCGAATCCCGACGTGCCGAGCGGCCCGGTGACGTCGAGCTGGCCGCCGCCGCCGTTGAAACTGCTGCCCCAGCCTTCCACGTGGGTATGCTGCTGCAGCTGGGGTTTTTTGGTGATCATGTTGATCATCCCGCCCGGCTCGCCCATGCCGTACAGCATCGAGGCCGGCCCCTTGAGCACCTCCACCCGCTCGGTGGTCGGCGTAAAGTTGCGCGCCTGCACCGAGCGCACGCCATCGCGCAGAATGGAGCCGTCGCGGTTGTCGCCGAAGCCGCGTTTCATTACCGCGTCCTGGGTGCCCCCCAGCGTGTTGGCCTGGGTTATGCCGCTGACGTTGTACAGCGCTTCATCCAGGCTGCTGACCGCCTGATCGGTAATCACCTGTTGCGGCACCACGTCGATCGCCTGCGGCACGTTCAGCAGGTTGGTTTCGCTGCGGGTGCCGGTGACGCTGGTCAACGGCTGATAGCTCTGCACGCCGTCGGCGTCTTTGCGGCCGACCACCACCAGGCTCTCTTCTTGCGGCGCGGCTTTTTCCGCCGCCCACGCCGGCGATGTCGCGCAGGCTGCCAAAGGCAATGCGCACCACCAGCCGCGCTTGTTGTTATTCATTATCTAACTGACTCCAATAGGTCCCTGAAAAAGGTAACGGCAAAAACTGCTGATACAACTGTTGGAAGGTCTGCTGCGGGTTGATGTCGGCGAACAGATCCGGGTAAAACGCTTTGGCGAACATCTCGACCAGCACAACATGGTACGGGCTGAGGTAAAAGTTGTGCCAGACGCTCCAGGCGCGGTGGTTTTTCACCGCCTGCAGGCTGGCCAGCATCGGCTGTTTGGCGATCAGTTGGCGGAAGCTGTCGGCGGCCTCCTGTGGGCTGACCTGCGGCCCGAGACGCAGATCGGACAGCCGTTTGCCCTGCGGGCCGGCCATGCCGGTGGCGAGGTACACGTCAGGATTGGCGCTCAGAATGGTTTCCGGGTTCAGCTCGCCATACACCCCTTTGACGCTGGCGTTGGCGATGTTGTCGCCGCCGGCGAAGGTCAGCAGATCGCCGAGGTTGCCGTGCGCGGCGGTGGTGCAACAGGTGTCGCGCCGCCCCAGATGCAGGTGCAGCATCACCTTGGGCTTCGGCCCCTGATAGCCCGCCAGCCGTTGCCGGATCACCGTCATATGCTGCTGATAAAACGCGATGAACTGCTCGGCGCGTTGCTGGCGATTGAGCACTTCGCCCAGCAGCCGCACGCTCGGCACGGTGTTGTTCAGCAGATCGATGCGCAGATCGACGTAGATCACCGCCACGCCGGCCTTGCTCAGTGCGGAAACCAGCAGATCGTTGTCGCCGTCTTCACGCGCGTAGCGCGCCAGGATCACCAGATCCGGCTTCAGCTGCAGCAGGCTTTCGATGTTGACCTGGCGAAAGTTATTACCGCTGATGACGGGGATCTGGGCTATCTGTGGAAACTTCTGCGTATACAGCTGCCAGCTTTGCGCATCAAAGCGCGCCAGATCCGCCGGCCAGCCGACGATGCGCTGCGCCGGGTTGCCCGGCTCCAGCAGCGCCAGCGTATACAACATGCGGCTCTCCCCCACCACGATGCGCTGCGGGTTGTCCGGCACCGCGACCTGGCGGCCGGTGATATCGATCACCGTCTTCGCCTGGGCGGAGAACATGCCGAACCACAGGGAAAGCAGCAGTAAAATGAGGGAATTGCGCATGATTGAGCCGAAACGGGGGAAATAGTGTGCGCATGATAATCACTCTCATTAGCACTTGCAATCCCACGCCGCGATTGCCAAAAGAAATCCGGGAAACGGTGCCGGGCACGCGGTAAAACACCGTAAAACCGCTAAAATAGCGGCTTTAAAAAGTTAAAAAAATGGCGGAAAAATCGGTTAAATAGGAGGGGGAAACAGCAAAAAAACCGGGAGACCTCCATGACTCAACGCATCATTCCGCTGTCGGAGTGCCCGCAGTTTGCCGATGTGTGCGCCGCCTGGGCTTTCGGACAATGGGGTTCACAGCGCGGCGGTTCGCTGGCGCGCACCCAGCTGCGTTTCGCCCAATGCAGCCGGCCAAGCGACGATCACCTGACGCTGATGATGATCGACGGCGATCGTCCGGTCGGCATGGCCAGCCTGTGGCCCAGCGACGATCGCCAGCGTCAGGATCTCACTCCGTGGCTGGCCGGCGTCTTCGTGCATCCCGATCACCGCCGCAAGGGCATCGCCCACCGTCTTGAAATGGCCATCGTCGAGGCGGCGCGGCAACGCCATCACTCGGTTCTGCATCTCATTACCGACAAATCGGAAGCGCTGTACGCCGGCTGGGGCTGGCATCCTGTGGAACGCCGGCGGCAGCATGACGAAGAGGTGGTGGTGATGGCGAAAACGCTGTAGCTAACGCGGCGTACAGACATACACCAGCGCCGGCGGGAAGTTGCGCACTACCCGCAGGCGCTTCCAGTGAAAATAGCGCGACAGCAATTTTTCCGACAGGTGGCTGTATTGAAACAACACCAGCGTGCCGTTGCGCGCCAGCAGCCGCTGCCGGGCCTGCTGAAGAATGCGCACGCTGATCCTGACCGGGATCGACAACAGCGGCAGGCATGAAAACACCACGTCGTAATCCGTGGCCATCCGGGTCGCAGAGTGGCCCATCACCTGCAGCCGCCGATCGTCTATCCCGCGCAGCCGATGCACGAAATGGGGTTGGATTTCGAAAGCCTCCAGCGCCGCATCGGCGCGCATCCGCCCCAGAATGCGTTTGGTCAACACCCCGTCGGCCGCGCCCAGTTCCGCGATCGACAGCGCCCGGGTCCATTCAATCTGGTTCAGCATCGCCTGACACAGCCACGGGGAAGAAGGTGCCAGCGTACCGACGGTGCGCGGTGAAGCCATAAACTGCTGCAGGTAAGCGAAGTGATTCATCAGTTGCAGCCGGGTCGCATTTAACATTGAGGCCTCCTTGGGTTAAGCCCTCAATGTGAGCCGAATTTCTTAAGTAATCATTAACATGATTCCGAAAGCGGCAGACACAGTTGTAATAAAATGCAACCTCATCAACGGCACGCAAAGAAAAACGGCCGTAATAATGACCTGAGAATAAGTCGTTTATACACCGACTATTCAGATAATTATTGCGACCGTTTATTTTATTGGCCGCGTTGCCGCGGCCAGAGGGTAAAAAGCTAACGCTTAGCGATAAATTTCCGCATTGCCGCGCCAGTTGCTGGAGTCCCCGGGGGTGTCCAGACCGATAATGCGATAATGACTGGCGCCGTCCGCCGCAGCTTTTTCTTTCAGGGCGGTGATGGCGTCATGCGGTGAGCCGCTAACGCCGGAAACCGACACAACGCCGAGGCTTTGCAGATTGGCGGCCTGCTCGCTGTTGACCTGTTTTACCGACGACAGCGGCGCGGCGAAAGTGGAAAATGAAGCGGCGGCGATCAATACGGCTGCGATGCTTGGGATGAGTTTCATGATTGACTCCAGGTGTTCTTGTTTATTAGCTCGTGGTCAGTGATGTTAATTATCCGCTAGCCAATGAAAACGGACGTCATGCAACGTAAAGAACATCAATCATTGTGATGAGAATAAGGAGGAAGTGAGAGCGGGTGTGTATTTTCAGGCGGGAATGACTTTATAGGCCTCACCTTACCCCTATTTGATGAACAATTAAAGACGGTGCGAGATAAAGCATGCGCGCCGCGTCTATTTAAGATTTTTTACCCGCCGGAGCGCGCTGAGCTACGCTGATTTTGTGGCTTACCCTTTTAAGGAAGAACGCTTATGTCGCAAAACCTGCTGCGCGTGCGTGACGGTCAGGGCGCGTCGGTCTCATTTTCCGAGCTGCTGTTCGATCTGATCTACGTTTTCGCCGTGACCCAACTTTCCCACTATCTGTTGCATCACCTGACGCTGACCGGCGCGCTGGAAACCCTGCTGCTGTGGTTCGCCGTCTGGCTGGCCTGGCAATACACCGCCTGGGTCACCAACTGGTTCAATCCGGATACCCGCCAGATCCGCCTGCTGCTGTTCGCGATCATGCTGCTGGGGCTGTTCGCCGCCGCCGCGCTGCCGCAGGCGTTTGGCGAGCGCGGCCTGATCTTCGCGCTGTTTTATGTCGCTATTCAGGTCGGCCGCTCCGCCACGGTATTGCGCCTGCTGGCGCCTGGCCACCCGTTGAAACAAAACTTTCGCCGCATCCTCGGCTGGCTGTGCATCTCCGCCGTCTTCTGGATCGCCGGCGGGCTGGCGGAAGGCCATACTCGCCTGGCGCTGTGGGCGATCGCCGTCTTGTGCGAATACGTCTCGCCGATGTTCGGCTTCCGTCTGCCGGTGCTGGGGCGCTCGGACAGCAGCAGCGAATGGACCATCGAAGGCCACCATCTGGCGGAGCGCTGCCAGCTGTTCGTGATCGTGGCGCTGGGGGAAACCATTCTGATCACCGGCGCCACCCTGAGCGAAATGGAAAGCTGGAGCCTGCCGGTGCTCATCGCTTCGCTGGTGGCCTTTCTCGGCAGCCTGGCGATGTGGTGGGTTTACTTCGACACCAGCAGCAAAGCCGGCAGCCACGCCATCAGCCAGGCGGAAAACCCCGGCCAGCTGGGCGCTTATTTCCACTACGTGCACGTCGCGCTGGTGGGAGCCATCATCGTCTGCGCCGTGGCCAACGAACTGGTGATCGCCCATCCTGACGGCCGCATCCAACACGCCACAGCGGCGGTGCTGCTGCTCGGCCCGGCGATTTACCTGTTCGCCAACGCGCTGTATAAACGGTTGGTGTATCGCCGCTTCCCGCTGTCGCACCTGGTTGGGCTGCTGGCGCTGGCGGTATTGGCCCCCGCCGCCTATTTAACCGATCTGCTGATGGTCAATGGCCTGACGACGCTGATCATGGTGGTGGTGGCGGTGTGGGAGAGCATCTCGCGCGGCAGAGCGCCGCAGCGGCACGCGGAGACCTGAAGCCAACGGGGGCGTCACCGCCCCCGCTGTGAGATTGATGACAAACCTCATGCCATTGCCGGGTTTGCAGAGAGCAGCGGATAAAAAAACAAGGAAAATCAATTTATTGATTTTCGGCTGATGGCCACAAAGGAGGAAAACCACGTTTTTTCCTCCTTTTTCAACGGTCTGACGGGGGCGCTGTCGCCCCCTCTCGATCACTTCAAAGGTTGCGGCAAGGTGAGCACCCAGAGCTCACTCAGCGACTCCGGCTGCTCCAGCGGGCGCAATTCGATACGGGCATCGGTCTTGTCGCCGTCGAGGCTCAACCGCCCTCCTTTCTCCAGCTGGTAGTCACCGATTTTTTTGCTCTTTGGCGACGCATCCACCAGCTTCGCCTGCAAGCCGAAATCGTTGTCATTGATCACCGCCAGCGTGCGATCGTCGATCAGCGCCAGCCCTTCCGCTTTCTCCTGGCGCCAGCCCAACTGGCGCAGATCCGCCACTTCCCGTTTCTGCGCCAGCTTCACGCCGCGTTTAGCCAGCTCTTGCGCATCGTCGAACTCCAGCGCTTTGCCCTGGCCGTCAAACGTACTCAGATCGCTGGCCTGCGCGAGATCCACCAGATAGATCTTGTTGATCATCGTCTTATCTTTATCGGTTCCCTGTTCAATCAACAGGATGCGCTGGTTGTCCAACGCCACGATATCGCCAATCTTGGCGTCTTTGGCTTTTTTATAGCGGTCGATATCGATGGGATAGCCATACATCGCAGTTTTGCCACTGCGCGGATCGAAGCTCACCAGCCGGGTAAACTGCGCCTTGTTTTTGCTTTTACCATCGACATCCAGCGTGCTCTGCACCGCCGCCAGAATGCGCCCATCCGGCATCCGGGTCAGCCCCTCAAAACCGCGGTTAGGCTGGCGCCACTTCAGGATGTTCGGCAAACCGCTCGCCACCGCCTGCTCGCCGGCCTGCGGCGTTGGGCCATATTTGGCGAGAATTTTGCCTTTGTCGTCGACATGGATCAGAAACGGGCCATACTCGTCACACAGCCAATAGCCGCCGTTGCCGTCACCGATGACGCCTTCGGTATCCAACCCACGGCGATCGCCGGACAGCGGTTGCAGCGCGTCGTTCAACGCCACTTCGTTCGTGGAACCAATCAGTTCGCTCGGCAGCGGCAGCCCGCTAATCGGCCCTTTTTCGTCATGCAAGGGCCGCGCATTCTCTGCCACGGCCTTGCCGCCGCCGATACGAATGTCCATCAACAGAGGCGTGAATTGCGGATTGGCGAAAATCTTGGCTTCTTGCTTGCCCACCGCAGGGGCATCAGCATTCGGGCCGCGATCGGTCAGCGTCGTCAGTACCAGATCGTCGCCCTGCTTGCGATTGAACGACAGCCCTGAGCCGATCCCCACCGGCAACCCCTGCGGGAAATGCTTGGCAAACGCCCCCTGATAGGCGACGCGTTCCCCGCCGGGGAAGCCGACCACATAACGCGCCACCTCAATATCTGCAGCGTAGGTGAATACCGGAAACAGCGAAGCCAACAGCAGGGAGAGCGATTTTATTCTCATGTTTTTTACCCGAGGTTGAATGAAGCGTTATCAGGCAGAAGAAGATATTAATTTTGCATGACACTTAGATGACAACAGGCGCTTCGTCAAATGTAAAACAAGCAATAAGGTTGGCTGGCAAATAGAAATTAGCAATTAACCTGAGCGTATTGAATGGATAAAACCGCTGGAAAAAATCGCCCGAAAATAGCCCGCCATTTTGCTTAGGGTAAATTCTTATAGCAAAGATAAAAAAATCGGCAAACGCGCGTCGGCACGGGGAAAAACGGTGTTTTTCTCATAGACAAAATAAAATACCGGGGATTTAATACCGCCGTTATTCAAGGTGCATTAAGAAAATTCTATAGAATATCTGCATGAACTCAAAAAGCTGTTCTATAGTTTTTAGTGCTAACGCCCGTTAGTCTATTCCGCAGGATGGAATCTATGTCAAAGCGACTTTTTGCTGAATTTTTTGGCACATTTTGGTTGGTGTTTGGTGGTTGTGGTAGCGCAGTATTGGCAGCGGCATTCCCACAGCTGGGTATTGGTTTCCTCGGCGTCGCGCTCGCTTTCGGTCTGACCGTGGTGACGATGGCCTATGCCGTCGGCCATATTTCCGGCGGGCATTTTAACCCGGCCGTCACCGTCGGCTTATTCGCCGGCGGCCGTTTCGCGGCGAAAGACGTTATTCCTTACGTTATCGCTCAGGTCATCGGCGGTATCGCCGCAGCGGCGGTGCTGTATTTGATCGCCAGCGGCAAAGCCGGTTTCGACGCCACCGCAGGCGGCTTCGCCTCCAACGGTTACGGCGAACACTCACCGGGCGGTTATTCTCTGCAAGCCGCGATCGTGATTGAGCTGGTACTGACCGCCTTCTTCCTGATCGTTATTCACGGCGTGACCGACAAGCGCGCGCCGGCAGGCTTTGCCCCGCTGGCGATCGGCCTGACGCTGACGCTGATCCACCTGATCAGCATCCCGGTGACCAACACCTCCGTCAACCCGGCGCGCAGCACCGGCGTAGCGATCTTCCAGGGCACCTGGGCGCTGCAGCAGCTGTGGGTCTTCTGGCTGGTGCCACTGGTCGGCGGCATTATCGGCGGCCTGATCTACCGCTGCCTGCTGGAAGACAAAAAATAAGCGTATCGCAGTCAATCGCGTTTCACGGGGCAGCCTTCATCGGCTGCCCCGTTGCTTTCAGCCCTTCGTCACTTCAAACATCATGATGTCGCTGGTAAAGGAGCCGTCCGGCTGAATGGCGAAATGCGCCGCCACCTCTTCCGACACGCTTTGCTGCAGCGCGCGGATTGCGGTGACGAAATGCGCCGGCGTGCGCATACGCGCCACCCAACTGCCGAACTCCAGCATCAATCGATCCGCCGTCACTTCGCGTACCATCAGCCCGGCCTCGGTCAGTAACGTCAGCCACTCGCCCGGCGCATAGTTGCGCACGTGCGAGGTGTCGCGCAGCACTTCCACGGTTTGCAGGTAGATATCCAGCAGCGGATGCCCCGGCGAGACCACGTCCATAAAGATCGCGCTGCCGCCCGGTTTGAGTACCCGCCTGACCTCGCGCAGCGCCTGGCCGACGTCGTGCCAGTGGTGCGCCGAATAGCGGCTGATGACCAGATCGAAGCTGGCATCTTCAAACGGTAAAGACTCCGCCACGCCCTGCTGCTGCTGAATGTTATTCAGGCCTTTTTCCGCCGCCGCCTGCTTCACCACCGCCAACATTTGCGCCGACAGATCGTAGGCCACCACCTGCGCTACCCTGGCAGCCGCCGTGAAGCTGGCATGCCCGGCGCCGCAGCCCAGATCGAGCAGGCGCGCGCCGGCGTGCGGTTCCAGTAACTGTGCAAGGCGTTGCAAATCCTTGCCCTGCGCGTGTACCGCGCTGGTTAAGTAGGCGTTGGCCTGCTCGCCGAACTGCCGGTCTACCGCGTTTTTATGGCTGTTGCTGATGCTCATGTTTGCTCCCGTTATTATCCGGCTTGCGCCTGTGCCTGAAGGCTTTCGGCTACTATAATCAGGCTACTATACGGGTACAATATGAGCAGTTATCCTGGTATAAATAGGTACCACGCTATGTCATCAGAAGCCTTATCCGGGCCAAAGGCCCTCGGCGCGTTCCTGCGGGCGCACCGCGAACGCATCACGCCGGAAATGCTCGGCCTGCCCAGCTCCTCGCGCCGTCGCACCAGCGGCCTGCGGCGCGAAGAGCTGGCGCAAATCAGCGGCATCAGCGCCACCTGGTATACCTGGATCGAACAGGGCCGCGAGGTATCCATTTCCCCCTATACGCTGGCACGCATCGCCAAGGCGCTGCGGCTCGGCCCGGCCGAACGCCATTACCTGTTTACCCTGGCGCGCATCGCCGACCCCGAGCAGGAAACACACCGCGAAACCGCCAACGACGCGGTGCTGCAAAGCGTGCACCAGATGACGGTGCCCTGCTACCTGCTGGACGTGACCTGGAATGTCGTCGCCTGGAACCCGCAGGCGGCGGCGCTGTTCAGCGGCTGGCTGGATGTGGCCAACAGCCCCAACCTGCTGCACTTCATGTTCTTCCACCCGTTGGCGAAAACGCTGGTCAGCGATTGGGAAGAGCGCGCGCGCCGCGTGGTGGCCGAGTTTCGCGCCGAGACCAGCCATCATCAAAATACCGAAGAGATGCGCGCCTTCGTGCGCAACATGACGCACAACAGCGCAGACTTTAATCACTGGTGGAAGCAACATGACGTCATGGCGCGCGAAGGCGGCGAACGCGCGTTCGAGCATTCTCGGCAAGGCGCACTGCGCTATCGCCAACTGACCTTCCACCCGGCAGAGCACGCCGGTCTGAAGCTGGTGATGCTGATCCCGCTGCCGCAATTGGTAACAAATTCATAGGCAAGTTTACCCGCCATTTATTTATTGGTTCATGTAAACGCGCTAGGGTAATTGATACCGATGATAATGATCATCCAGCACCGTTATTTATCTCCTGAGGTACTCCTATGCAATCCGAAGAACAACGCCTTATCGATGGTCTGTTTGGCCGCCTGAAAGAAGCCGAGACCAAGACGGGCCCACGGGATCTCCAGGCAGAGCAGCAAATCAACCAGCATATTCGCGAGCAGCCTTCCGCCCCTTATTACATGGCGCAGGCGATGATCATTCAGGAAGCGGCGCTCAAGCAGATGGATCAGCGGGTCAAAGAGCTGGAGGCCCAGGTGGCGCAGCTGCAGCAAACCGCCAACGGCCAGCAGAGCAGCGGCGGCTTCCTGGCCGGTCTGTTCGGCGGCGGCAGCCGCACGCCAAGCCCGCGCGAACAGTATCAGGCGCAGCAGCAAAATACGGCGGCCTGGAACAACGCGCAGCAGGGGGGCTACGCACAGCAACAGCCTGCCTATGCCCAACCGCAGCAGGCGGCGCCCTCACGCGCCGGCGGCTTCCTGGGAGGCGCCTTGCAAACGGCGGCGGGCGTCGCCGGCGGCGTGGTGTTGGCCGACATGCTGACCGGCATGTTCCGCCATTCGCAACCACAGGAAATCGTAAATATTATCGAGGAAACCCCGGCGCCGCTGGACGACAGCGCAATGCGCAATTTCGACGCCTCCAACAACCTGGATACCTTCAACAACGGCGATGGTGGCAGCTTCCTGAACCAGGACAACGGCTTCCAGAACGCCAGCTATCAGGACGACACGGATTACGCCGACGACGATTACAGCGACGACGACGACGACTCCTTCCTGTAATTCCCTTCGCCCCCTCTCACCCGCAGAGGGGGATTCCCCGTTTCACCAATCTGGTCTACAGTGAACACTGTTCATTTATCCAGCCGGGAGAAACGATGATGAGCCTGACTCCTTCAGACCCTTTTTTCAGCGAACGCCTGCAGATGCGCCCGCCGGTGATGGCGGATCTCGAACGCTTCTACGCCATCTTCGGCGATCCGCAAACCCAGCGTTTCAATCCCGCCGGCCCGCTCACCAGCGAAGCGCAGGCTATCTCGGCGCTGCAAGAGAGAATTTCCGGGTGGCAACAACACGGTTACGGTTCCTGGGCGATCGCCCTGCGCGAACGGCCGGATTGGATCATCGGCTTTGGCGGATTGTCCTGGAAACCGCTCGGCGCGCAGCGCACCGTGAACCTCGGCTATCGATTCGATACTCGCGTCTGGGGCATGGGGTTGGCCACCGAGATGGCGCGGGCTTCGCTGCAATATGGTTTTGTCGGATTGGCGATGGAGGAAATTTCCGCCATTGTGCGCGCGGAGAATCAGGCGTCGTGGCGAGTGCTGGAAAAGATCGGCATGCGGCGGGTGGATACGCTGGATGACGTGCCCGGCGCGGCGCCGAGCCTGGTGTATACACTAAAGCGCGGCGACTATCAGGGCTGATCGTCGCTGATTCTGGCCAATGCCATGCGATAAGATTTGACCTTCTTACGCTTTTTCAGCCAGGTGGTGGTCGACACGATGAACACCGCGCCCGACATCGCCAACACGCCGGTCGGGTGGCCGTAAAACACCATCAAGGCAAAGTACACGGCGGAAACGATCGCCACCCATTTCGCCGTATTGCCCATGTCGTTTTTCTCCTGGGTCAAACGGCGAATGCGCTCTTCTTCACTGATTCCCATACGCGCTCCTTGTTGGTTGAATGTTCCATTATATGGAGCTGGAGTGCTGATATTTCAAGCGGTTGGATGGTAAAGAAGCGTAAAGCTCAGGCCGGCGGCTCCCGCCGCCGAGACAGATAGCGCCCGGGCTGATCGGCACCCGGCAGGCCGCTGCCGTCGTTGCGGCCAAACAGCCGGTAGCGATTGCCGGCAACCGCGTCGTACACCTTGTCCGCCAGCCGCGGTGGCAGGCAACGCCCCAGCGCCAGCGCACGGTACGGCCAGGTCATTTGGCGCAGCGCCTGAAACAACGCCGCCGAGCGCAGCCAATAGCGCCCCTGCTCAACATAGACCACGGAATCGAAACGATCGGTCGGCAACCCCAACGCCAGCAGGATTGCCTGTCCTTCGACGGATTGCACCGTTGCCAACAGAATGCGCCGCTGCCGATCGGCGCGAATAAGGTCTCTCACCAGCCCGTGACACAGATTGCATTCGCCGTCGAACAACAGCACGCGATCGCCGGGCTGGAGATAAGGCAGCTGTGATAAAGGGGTCATCCCGCCTCCCGAAAAATGCTCTCCTTAGCCTAACGCGCCTGGCGCGCCCAGGCCAGAGCGGGATGACAGGGCCCGTTAAGGTGCAGGCGGTGCGTCAGGCACGGCCACCACCGCGATGCGCACTTCATAGTGTTTGGCGGTGCCGGCCGGGATCACCGCCGTCAGTTTGTTGATGGTTTCCACCGGATTGTCGCTGGCCGAGGTGGCGCAGAACAGCTCGCCGCCGTGGCAGAACCCCGGCTTGGGCGGGTGCCCGCCCGGGAAAGGCGGCATGCGCATCGGCGCATCCATCAAAGGCGGCAACGCGTTGGCCGCAGGCTTCTCAGGCGCCGACATCGCGCTCGCGCTGAACAATAGCGCCATGCCCATGCAGGGCAGCGCCAGGATCTTGATTGCTTGTTTCATTGAATTAACCTCATTTGCCGGGTTCGGGATTACGCTACCCCGCCCCCGGCCAATGAGAAAGCCGCTTTTCGCTACCTTTTCGCCCCGCTGCGCTTTGCTTACATCCCGCGTCTAACGTGATGAAAGGCGAAAGGTTGAGTAAAGGGCCGTCGCGTTACTTACCGTTGGTCAGCGTGTTGTAGCTGGTCATCAGATTGCGGTAGTCCGGGATATGGTTGGAGAACAGCGTGCCCAGGCCTTCGATATCGTTGCGCCAGTCGCGGTGCAGCTCGCAGGCGACGCCGAACCAGGTCATCAACTGCGCGCCGGCGGCTTCCATGCGGCTCCAGGCCGACTGACGGGTCAGTTCATTGAAGGTGCCGGAGGCGTCGGTCACCACAAACACTTCGAACCCTTCATTGAGCGCAGACAGCGCCGGGAATGCCACGCACACTTCGGTCACCACGCCGGCAATGATCAGCTGCTTGCGGCCGGTGGCTTTTACCGCGTTGACGAAGTCGTCGTTGTCCCAGGCGTTGATCTGGCCAGGGCGCGGAATGAAGGGAGCATCGGGGAATTGGGCTTTCAGTTCCGGCACCAGCGGGCCGTTGGGGCCGTTTTCAAAACTGGTGGTCAGAATGGTCGGCAGGTTGAAATACTTCGCTAAATCACCCAGCGCCAGCACGTTGTTTTTAAACCGATCGGGATCGATGTCGCGCACCAGCGAAAGCAGCCCTGCCTGATGATCCACCAGCAATACGGCGGCCTGATCTTTGTCGAGGCGTTTGTAATTTGCAGTCATGGTTTTACTCCTGTGGGGTTTGATGTTGCGGATGAAATGCCCCGCCGGTGTGGCGGGGCGTTGAGGTTTAAGTGTGGCGTCTGGAACCGAGAACACTTCCCGCCCCAGATGCCAAGGTTCAACCGGCGCTCGCTTCGGCGTTCATGCTGCCGAACTTGCCGCTGTTGAAATCGCGGAACGCCTGCTGGATTTCCGCTTCGCTGTTCATGACGAACGGGCCGTAGCCGACGATAGGCTCATCGATCGGTTCGCCGCTCAGCACCAACAGCGCGACATCGTTGTTGGCTTCGATAGTGATCGAATCCCCCGCCCGGTCGAAACGCACCATTTGGGTTTCACGCACCACATCTTCGCCGTTAACCAGGATCGCGCCGTGCAGCATCACCAGCGCCAGCGTATGGCCTTCTTTCACCGTCAGCGTGGTGGTATGGCCGGCATTCAGCTTCATATCCCACACGTTGAGCGGGCTGAAAGTGCGCGCCGGGCCGGCATGGCCGCCGAAGTCACCGGCGATCACCCGCACCTGCCCTGCGCCGTCCGCCAGCGGGACCACCGGAATATCGGCGTTCAGCAGCGTCTGGTAACCCGGCTCGGCCATTTTGTCCTTGGCCGGCAGGTTGACCCACAACTGCACCATTTCCATGGTGCCGCCGTTGCGCGAGAAGTCCCGCGAATGGAACTCTTCGTGCAGGATGCCGGAGGCGGCGGTCATCCACTGGACGTCGCCGGGGCCAATCACCCCGCCGCTGCCGGTCGAGTCGCGGTGTTCCACTTCGCCCTGATAGACGATGGTCACCGTTTCAAACCCGCGATGCGGGTGCTGACCCACGCCACGGGTGCCGGAGGCGGAACGGAATTTGGTCGGCGCCGCGTGATCCAGCAGCAGGAACGGGCTCATTTCCGCCCCCAAATCGTTATAAGAGAACAGCGAATTCACCAGGAAACCGTTACCGACCCAGTGTGCTTCCGGGCTGTTGTGAATACCGAGGATTTTTTTCATCTTGAACTCCCGTTTCAGACCTCACGGCCTTAAGTTGATGTCAGAAGTTTAATCCGCCGGGGTTTGCTGCAGTAGTAGGCAAGATGTACACTCAGCGTTCTACTGATAGAACGATAAGGGATACGATGCTGACCGATCTGAACGATCTGTTTTTCTTCGCCAGCGTGGTCGATCACCAGGGATTCGCCCCCGCCGGCCGGGCGCTGGGCATTCCCAAATCCAAACTCAGCCGCCGCGTGGCGCTGCTGGAGGAGCGGTTGGGCGTGCGCCTGATCCAGCGCTCGACGCGGCGCTTCTCGGTGACCGAGGTCGGCCAAACCTATTACGCGCACTGCAAGGCGATGCTGGTGGAAGCGGAAGCGGCGCAGCAGGCGATCGAGCAGACGCGCGCCGAGCCCTGCGGCACGGTGCGCATGTCCTGCCCGGTGGCGATCCTGCACACCCGCGTCGGCAGCATGGTGGCGGCCTTTATGGCCGATTATCCCAAGGTGACGGTGCATCTGGAGGCCACCAATCGCCGGGTGGACGTGGTGGGGGAAGGCTTGGATCTGGCGATCCGGGTGCGGCCGCCGCCGCTGGAGGACAGCGATCTGGTGCTGAAGATCCTGGCGCAGCGCACCTGGTGCGTCGCCGCCAGCCCGGCGCTGGTGCGCACCCTCGGGCCGGCGCACACGCCGGAAGACTTGCGTAAATACCCGACGCTCGATCTCGGCCCGGCGCGCGGTCAGCACCAATGGCGGCTGACCGGCCCGCAGGGTGAACGGGTGGAGTGGGAGCACACGCCGCGGCTGGTCACCGACGACATGCTGATGCTGCGCACCGCCGCCATCGCCGGCGCCGGCATCGTACAACTGCCGGCGATGATGATGCGCGACGACATGCTGCGCGGCGAGCTGGTGCAACTGTTGCCGGGCTGGCAGCCGCAGGGCGGCGTGGTGCATGCGGTTTACCCGTCGCGCCGCGGCCTGCTGCCGGCGGTGCGGCTGCTGCTCGACTATCTGGGCGAGCAATTCGCCAGCATTGAAGAAGAGTGATCAGGCGGTGATTTCGATCGCGTTGCCGTCTGGATCGCGAATGACGGCCTCGTAGAAGCCGTCGCCGGTCCAGCGCGGCGCGGACAGCAAAATGCCCTCCTGCTGCGCGCGCTGCGCCAACCGCTCGACCTGCCGCTCATCCCCCAGCGACAGCGCGATGTGCGCCCAACCGACCCGCTCCTCCTGCTCCTGCGCCGGCAGCAACGTCGGCACGCGCATGATCTCCAGCGACGGCCCGGCCGCCAGGCTGACGAAGCGGGAAACGAACCCCGGCCGGTTGCGGCTGACATACTCCTCCCCCGCGGCACCATTGAAATAACGCTGCCAAAATGCCAGCTGCGCGTCGATGTCACGGGTCCACAGGGCAACATGGGCTATTTTCATCATCATTCTCCGGTCGGTAAATCGCTGTGCCAAACCTGGCCGCCGCCCTGCGCCACCTGCAGCTCAAGCTGCGGGTGCGCGCCGCGCGCCGTCACCAGATGATCCACCTGCCCGGCGGGCAGGAAGGGGTAAGGGGCGTAGGTATTGAGCTTGTCGCGGGTGCACAGCACCGCCACGCTGCCGGCGCGCCTCAACAGCCGCTTTTTAAAGGTGGCGTCCTGGTAGCTCAGCGCGGAGAAGCCGCCGGCCGGGTCGTAGGCGCAGATGCCGGTAAACACCAAATCGAAATGGAAACCGTCGATCTCTTCCGCGGCCTTGGCGTCCACGCAGCCGCCGACCTGCGCATCCAACTCGCCGCCGATCAGGATGGTGCGGATCCCCGGCCGCTCCAGCATTTTGCCGGCGATGCTCAATGCATTGGTCACCACCGTCAAACGCCGGTCGCGCGGCAACAGATCCGCCAGATACAGGTGGGTGCTGCCGGCGTCGAGGAAGATCAGCTGTTCTTCACCGATCACCCCCAGCGCGGTCTGTGCCAGCGCCAGCTTCTCGTCACCGCTGAGCGCAATGCGCGCCGCAACGGGCCCCTCGGCCGGCGTCGGCGCCAACGCGCCGCCATAGATGCGTTTGCACAGGTTCTGCGCCGCCAGCTGGCGCAGATCGCGGCGGATGGTCGCTTCGGTGGTGTTCAGCCGCTGCGCCATCTCCAGGGCCAGCACCCGCCCCTGTTGGCGGAGCGTGTCAAGAATGGCCTGGTGACGCTCATTCGGTAACAGTTTGGACATCATGTCAATCCGGTGACGCTAAAGTGATCATAAATGTACACAAACAAACATAAACGTACAATGCAGAGCGGAAGAAAAATCGCCGGGCAGGATTTTCGCCTGCGGGATGTTGGCTATACTGAGGCAAGCGAAGTTACCGCAGACGTAACGGCTTGGACGCTAAGGGAAAACGATGTTATTGACGATCGCAAGGTGGCTGTTTCAACTCCCCGGGAAGCTGTTCGGGCTGATTTTCAAAAATCGCCTGAGGATATTTTTGTTCTTCATGCTGGTCGCCGTTGGGGTGCTCGGCGCCAAGCGCTATCTGCGCGCCCACCAATATGACGACGAGTTCAGTCTCGCCGCCCCCGCCGATTACAATCGCGCCATCAAGCGCGAAATGCCGCTGCGGGAGGCGCGCGAACAGTGCGGCGGGCCGCTGCATGACAATGCCGGGCAGCCGTGGCCCGCCTCAGCGGGTTATCTGCATCAGCCAACGCGGCTGCCCGCATCCGGCCTGCATCGGCTGACGTTGGATAATCAGGGCAACGATTTCGCGGTGCTGGTCAAGCTGGAAACGCCAGCGGCGCCGCAACAGCTGGCGGAAGTCTTTATTCCGCCCGCCGGCAGCTTCGAGGTGAAAATCAATGCGAACGCGGAACACGTGATGAAAATCAAGAATATCAAGACCGGCTGCATGTTCCGCTCCCGGCCGTTCAACCTGGATAAACAGCGTGATTGGCGCATGCCGCTGACGCTGCGGAAGGACGGCAGCCTGCAGCTGCAGCCGATAGGCGATCGCCAATTCTGAGCGGGCGCCGGGCAGCAGAGCCGGCGCCGCATAGGGTTACTTTTTCACCGGATGATCGCGGCGGAACAGTTCCCAGCTTTCAATTTCCTGCCCACTCGGCAAGGTACAGGTGGAATACTGGCCTGCCGCATTCTCTTTGGCGTTCAGCTTGCCGCCGATTTGGGTGCAGTACACGTCGGCCGGGTTCGCCATGCCGATCGGTTTCACCTGCGGCGGTGGCGGCGCCTCGTTAGATTTCACGGAACACCCCTGCAACATCGTCATCCCTGCCAGCAGGGAAAGCATCAACGTTTTTTTCATTTTTCCAGCTTATACAAAAACGAACGGCGGAGCGCTCCGCCGTTCTTAGATCATGAAATAAAGGATTTGCCCTGTTTCAGCACCAGATCGCAGGCTTTTTGCTTCACCTTCTCGGTGATCTGCGAGGTGCCCAGGCTGTTGAGATCCAGGCTCTTGCCTTCGCCGGTCTGCAGCAAGCCGCCCAGGCCCTGCTGATAATCCTGGCTCTTGGCGTTTTCGGTGCTGGTGATGCCCAGCTTGCTGAGCAGCTGATCTTTCACCCCTTCGGCACCGTTAGCCGACAGCACGTTGTTTTTCACGCAGTACTGCAGGATACCGGCGGCATTGGTCATGCTGCTGGAGCTCAACGCCTTGTCGCCGCCGTTCAGCAGGCCGGTCAACGAGGAGAGCGACATGCCGCCGCTGCTGTCGCCGCCCGACTTGCTCAGTTCGCCCGCCGCGCTGCTGAGGGAATCCATCAGCCCGGCGGCCTGGGTGGCGCCGCTGGCCAGGGTCGCGGACAGCGCCAAAGCCAGCAATAAACGATGTTTGGTGATCATAGTGGTGAAACTCCTGTCATAACGGCATGCAATCGGCGCAGCGCGCCGGGATACCTCTCCGACGCCGCCTGCGGCGACAAGTTCCTTTTATCTCGCCGCCGCACCGTTTTTCGGAATTCAGGAAGTTTAGAACTGCCAGCGCAGCCAGGCGAAGAACACGTTGCCGTTGTTATAGGTGCCGGGAATGTAGGTCGCCTGGAACGTCAGCCGCTGATAGCCGATAGAGGCCAGCGGCAGCGGCGCCGGGATAGGGATGTAATTCCAGTTATCGCGCGCGGTGACGCTGGCGGTGAAGCCCAGCCCCAGGCGGAAATCCTTGTCATCCAGCGGGCGCCAGATCTTCTCGTAGGCGTAGCCGCCGATCGGCTCCCATTTGTTGAAGGAATCCTTGAACGCCATGATGTAGATGCCGTGCCAGTCACCGTCGCTGTCGTAGCGGGAGATGCCGTAACCGGCGCCCCACGGACGTTCGTTGTACTTATCGATATGCTCATCATCATAAGTCCAACGGTTGTGCCAGGTGATGGCCGGGATATAGAGATCGTGGTTAGGCGAGTTGTTCCAGGTCTCCGCCACGTTATCGGTAAAACGCTGCCATAAACCCGGTTTTTCAGCCTGTGCGGCATTGCCACTTTCTGTACCAACCTCAGCATAAGAAGGCAGTGCAGGAAATATCAACGCCAGAGAACACGCCAAAAGGGTCCGTTTTAGAAACATCGTAAAGCTCCTGTAAAAATACGGCCGCAGATTTTTACCGATAGCCCAGGCAAGATCAAGCCGTATCTAATTTATCCAACGCCCGTTGTGCTTTGGTTAAGTTTAGCACCGGAAAATGCCCAATAATTCAGGACAAACCGTACCGGTATCCGCATGCTATTGCCTTTCGGGCGGCAAAACCGTGGGAAAAATCCGCTTTGTCGCACGCTACTCGCGAGCAAGATGCTTGACCAACACATCGACATCGAGACGGTTCACAAACTCCAGGGAATACGAGGAATAGAGGCCGAACAGGCGGTTTTGGTGCCCGACCACCACCAGATCGATGCCGGCCTGGTGAATAAAATCGCTCACGTCCTTAAAGCGCCGAATGGTGACAATCTCCTTGACCGCGACCGGCACATCGACGGCGCTCACCAACCGGCTCAGCATCGCTTTGGCGGCGATCACTTCCTGCGCCTGGCGATCCTTGATTAACGCATCGCTGCCGTACTCCAGCTCGGCGTAGTCGGCGTTAAGATGGCCGACAGTGAGGGCGATTGGCTTACCGCGCACCATCGCCGCCGTTTGACGCAGCAACGGCAACCCATCACGCTCGTTATGAATCAGCACCAGAATATGTCGATAGCCTTTCATCACACGCCCCCCTCTCAGGCCAGCACCGCTGGGACATGAGTCCCTCTGGTAGGTATACGCCATCCGTGCACACGTAGAGAAAAGTTTACGTATCACTTCCCACAGAATGTGATGACCGCCACGTTATATTAGCGCCCGTGACGGCCCATTTTTACACCGGCCCGACGCGGCGCGCATTGCGGCATCTGTAAAGCAAAACTGACAACCATGACCGAATAAAAAAACCTCATTGTTAATTTTTTGTTTTTAATTGGTTACTTGAAGGTTTCTTTAAATAAGCGTGCGGCGGATCACCAAAATGCACCTTTACATGAAGTTGTGCTTTTCTTTCTCAGGCAAAAAGCGTTGCACCGCTCAATGGGATTTAACACGGCTTCAAAAGTACCGGATGATTCACCCTGCATCATGATAAATACCAATGCGCCGCCGTTTTTCTGCCGATATGCCGTCAACGAAAAATACCGCCCCGCCCTAATGCACAATAGCCACACTATTTATGGAAAAACCCATCGCGTAAAGCGCCGAATACAAACCACCTCTTCCTCGGCCGCTCCCCCTATCTTGAACAAGCCGGCACTTTAAATAACTGTTAATGCTAACGACACAACATCGCCAGCAATTTATTTTTGCTGATTTTCGCCTGACAAAATAAAGATAAATAATCCGGAGCAATCAATGAAAATAACTATCGGGTCATTCATTCTGCAACAGCTTCACGCCCTGAACGTCGATCGTATTTACGGCGTGCCCGGCGACTATAACCTCAGCCTGCTGGAGCTGTTGGAAAGCGACGAACGGCTGGCGTTCGTCGGCAACTGCAATGAATTGAACGCCTCCTACGCCGCCGACGGCTACGCACGGATGAAAGGCGCCGGCGCGCTGATCGTCACCTACGGCGTCGGCGATCTGGCCGCGCTGTCCGGCATCGCCGGCGCCTATGCCGAATCTTCGCCGGTGGTCTGCATCGCCGGCACGCCGCCGCTGCACGCGATGAAGAATCATCAGCTATTGCACCATACCCTGGGCGACGGCAATTTCGACAACGTCATGAACTGCTTTAAACAATTCACCGTCGCTCAGGCTCTTATCACGCCGGAAAATGCCGCGCAGGAAATTCCACGCGTTATTTCTCGCGCCTGGATAGAGAAGAAACCGGTGTATTTACAGCTGCCGTCTGATATTTGCGATATCGAAATTGAAGTCGCCGAAGCCGCAGCAGCGCCGCAATTGCCGGCGAGCGATAAATACAATGTGCAATTGGCGGCAATGGCGCTGTTAACCAAAATAAAGCGCGCGCAGCGCCCGATCATATTGGTCGACCAAATGGTGGATCGCTACCGGTTGCAGCAGTTGGTTATCGATGTCGCTCACCGCTTCGCCATACCGCTGACCAACATGCCAACCGCCAAATGCATTATCCCGGAAAATACCGCCGGCTGGATGGGCGGCTACAGCGGCAACCTGTCGCGCCCCGAATTGTATGAACGCATGGCCCACTCAGACTGCGTGCTGAGTTTCGGCGTGCGTCTGGTGGACTCCACCACCGGCTATTTCTCGCAGCAAATTCCCGCCGCCGCTCAGGTGGATATTCAGCCGTTCTCGATGACGTTGGACAACACCTCCTACCCGGCGGTAGCGACGGCGGATCTGCTGCAGGCGCTGCTGGATCTGAGCGAAGACGCGCCGGCGCAGCTTTTATCACCGCTGGCCGATCCGCGTGACAAGCTGGCGACGCCGAGCGACGCGCCTATCGACCAGGCCTATCTGTGGCAGCGGATCCAACGCTTCATCCAGGCGGAGGATGTGGTGGTGGTGGAAAACGGCACCTCGGGCGCGGCCATCGGCGGCATGCGCATGCCGGGCGGCGTCAAGGTGGTCAACCAACCGATTTGGGGCTCGATCGGTTATACCCTGCCGGCGCTGCTCGGAACCCTGATGGCGGCCCCTGAGCGCCGTCACCTGCTGTTCATCGGCGACGGCTCCTTCCAGCTTACCGCGCAGGAAGTGTCCACTCTGCTGCGCTGCGAACAAAAGCCGATCATCTTCCTGATCAACAACGACGGTTACACTATCGAACGCTATATCCTCGGCGAAAACTCGTCCTACAACGACATCAGCCCGTGGGACTACGCCAAACTGCCGGCGGTATTGAATACCCAGGCGCAGCCGTTCAGCGTGGCGGTGGAAACCACACAACAGCTGGAAATGGCCCTGGAACACGCCTCACGGCAGGATCGGCTGGCGTTTATCGAGGTGAAAGTGCCGATGATGGACACGCCGCCGGTGATGAAAGAGTTCTGTAACCGCTGCAACAGCTTTAACTTCGGCCTGACCAACCCGCGCCGCAGCGCCTGAGGCGCGATGATCGCGCCGCCGGTGGTTCAGGCCTCCGGCGGCGTTTTTCATGCCGTTACCCGCCGGCGCGCGCCATGCAGCGCTGCCGGCGTTCATCCACCCGCTTGGCGAACCAGGCGGTGGTCAGCTTGCGGGTGATTTTCGGGCTTTCCAGCTGAATACCCGGCAGCATCTCACGCGGCAGCTTGCCGCCCGCCAACGCAAAGACCTTCTTATACAGGTCGGTATCGGCAAAGTCAGCCGTATCGCCTTTCTCAAGCGCCCGGCGAATGGCGCTGTCGCTCATGTTCAGGCGCTTGCCGAGCGTGCGCACCGCCAGCTCGGTCGAGCCGGGCTTGTCGCTGCTGAAGTCGATCAGATCGCCGTCCAGCGCCAGCGGAATGGCGCTCGCCCGGCTGACCGCGTTTTGGAACGCCGCGTTGCGGCTGGCGTACCAGCCGGCGTTGAAGTCGGCAAAGCGGTAAATCGGCCGGCTGTAATCGGCCGGGTACCCCAGCAAATGCATAATGCCGAAGTACATGCCGCCGCGCCGGCTGAAAACTTCGCGGCGAATCGAGCCGTCGACCGGATAAGGATACCCTTTGGCGTGCGCCTCGGCGAAGGCGATGCTCACCTGCATCGGGCCGCCGGTATGTACCGGGTTCAAATGGCCGAACAGCTTCTGTCCCATCGGCACGCGGTCGATCATGTCATCGAAGATATCGCTCAGATCCTTCTCCGTGCGCACCTTATCCAGACGCTCACTGTAGCTCTGGCCGTTCGACGACGAGATCTTCAACGCGGTATGCACCAAAAAGTTCGGGATGTGCATCTGATCGGCACGGCGGTCGATCTCTTTCCAGGCGATCTTCGGCAGCCCCGGCACCTGCGGGTTAGCCTGGAACGTCGACTCTTGTTCGGTCACCGCCAGCACCGAACACAGGTTCTCATCGCTCGGTTCAATGCCCTGCGCGGCGAAGGCGGCGGTAATATCGGTGGCCCAGCCCTGACGATCGCCGGCGTTGGCCGGGATCAGCGTCATCAGTCGGGCTTTGACGTCGGCGGGGCGCGCCGCCGGCGCCGTGGTGGTGGTTTTGCTGGTACAGCCCGCCAGCGCCAGCAGCGCGGCCAGGCTCAGCCAACGGAAGGGCATCGGGTGGAATAAACGAGATATCGGCATCTTTTCCCTGAACGTGATGACATGAACAGCACTGAAATTAGCCCAGCCGCCGCACACAATCCAGTATAAAGATATCGCCGCGCCTTTCCGTCAGGCCGCTATGTTCAAACGATCGATAAAGATGTATTTTATATGCATCATATAAATCACTTTGTTTGCCCAGCCAGAGGAGCCCCCTATGGAGCAGCAGCTGCTTTGCTATAAAACCCTGCCGGAATGGAACAGCGACACACTGCCGGAAGCCTTTCGCCAGCGCCACAACACCCAGAACGGCACCTGGGCGAAGCTCACCGTGCTGAGCGGCAACCTGACGTTCGCCATGATGACCGAAGACGACGCCACCACCGAGACCTGGCAGTTTAGCCCCGAAAGCCAGCCGCCGTTTATCACGCCGCAGCAGTGGCATCGCATCGTTTCCTTCTCGGACGACATGACCTGCCGGCTGGCGTTCTACTGCACGCCGGAAGATTACTACCACAAGAAATACGAACTGACGCGCACCCACTCCGAAGTGATCGAGGCGGCGGCGCGCATCGCACCGGGCAAGGCGCTGGATCTGGGCTGCGGCGGCGGCCGCAATTCGCTCTATCTCAATCTGAAAGGTTTCGACGTCACCGCCTGGGACAAGCACGCGCCGTCGATAGCTCGCCTCAATCAGATCATCGACGCCGAGCAGCTGACCCGCCTGAGCGCCGGGGTGCAGGATCTCAATACTCACCGCTTCAGCGGCGAGTACGACTTCATCCTGTCCACCGTGGTGTTGATGTTTCTCGAGCGCCAGCAGCTCCCGCATATCGTGCAAAACATGCAGGACAGCACCGTGCCCGGCGGCCATAATCTGATCGTGGCGGCGATGGATACCGAAGATTATCCCTGCCCGCTGCCTTTCCCGTTCACCTTCAAGCCGGGCGAGCTGAAGCACTATTACCGCGACTGGCAGATCCTCAAATACAACGAGGACATCGGCCAACTGCACAAGACCGACGCCGCCGGCAACCGCATCTCGCTGCGCTTCGCCACCCTGCTGGCGCGCAAGCTATAACGCGTCATGAAAGATCACCCCTAGCGTGTGGCGTTGGCCGGTGCGTATCCGGCTGACGCCGTGGCGCAGATTGACCCGATAGTAGCCTCTCGCCCCGGCCACCGGCCGATGGTGCACCGCGAACACCACCGCGTCACCCTGCTGCAAGGGCACCACCTCCGGCCGGCTCTGCATCCGCGGCCGCTGCTCGGTCAGCACAAACTCGCCGCCGGTGAAGTCCTGCCCGGGGGCGGAAAGCAGGAACGCCACCTGCAGCGGAAACACCCGTTCGCCGTACAGATCCTGATGCAGGCAGTTGTAATCCCCCTCCGTGTAACGCAACAGCAGCGGCGTTGGCCGCCGCTGGCCGGCCTGATGGCATTCAGTCAGGTAGGCCTCGTGTTCGGCGGGATAGCGCGCCGCCAGACCCAGCATGGCGTTCCAGCGATTGGCCAACGGCGCCAACCGCGCGTACAGCAGGCCGCGCACTTCGGCCACCGGGGGCGGTAACGGATACGCAAAATACTGGTACTCGCCGCGGCCAAAACCGTGCCGCGCCATGACGATGCGGCTGCGAAAATGTTCGCCATGCGGATAAAGCGCCGCCAATTGCCGGCACAGCTCGGCGCTGAGCACGCCCGGCAGGCGCGCCCCCCCTTGCGCATCAAGTTCGCGTTCGATCGCCGCCCAGTCCAATTCGGCCAACCGCGCCGCCAGCGCGCCGCTCATCGCTGCGCCTCCTTTTCCAGCAAGGCTTTCTTGCGCTCGACGCCCCAGCGATAACCGGACAAGGCGCCGTCGTTGCGCACCACCCGGTGACAGGGGATTGCCACCGCCAGCACGTTGGCGGCGCAGGCGCCGGCCACCGCGCGCACCGCCTTCGGCGCGCCGATGCGCCGGGCGATATCGGCATAGCTGACGGTTTCGCCGACCGGTATCGCCTGCAGCGCCCGCCAGACCCGCTGTTGAAACGCAGTGCCGCGAATATCCAGCGGCAGCGCCAGCCCGCTCTCCGGCGCTTCGATCAGGCCCACCACCTGCGCCATCAGCGCTTCATACTGCGCGTCACCGCCGATCAGCTCGGCGTTGGGGAATTTATCCTGCAGATCCTGCACCAGCTGCTGCGCATCGTCCCCCAGCAGAATGGCGCAAATACCCACCTCGCTCTGCGCCGCCAGGATCTCACCCAGCGAACAGCGCCCAACAGCAAAATGGATGCGCATGCCTTTGCCGCCCGCCCGGTAGGCTTTCGGCGTCATGCCCAGCGCGGCGTTGGCTTGCTGGTAAAAGCGGCCGTTGGCGCCATAGCCGGCGTCGAAGATCGCGTCGGTCACCGTCTCCTGCTGCTTAAGACCGCAGCGCAACCGCTGGCTGCGCTGCGCGTCGGCGTAGCCTTTCGGCGTCAGGCCGGTGATCGCTTTGAACAGCCGGTGGAAATGGTATTGGCTCAACCCGACGTGGCGCGCCAGCGTCTGCAGCGACGGCGCTTTCTCCGCCCGTTCGATATAGCGGCAGGCCTCGGCTATCTGCCGCGCATGCTGCTCCGTCAACGGCGTCAGCCCCTGGCGGCAGCGTTTGCAGGGCCGATAACCCGCCGCCTCCGCCTGTTCCGCATCGTCGAACAGCTCCACGTTTTGCCGATTCGGCTGGCGTGACGGGCAGGAAGGCGAGCAATACACGCCGGTGGTTTTCACCGCGTAGATAAAGCGGCCGTCGGCGTGCTTGTCGCGGCTGACGATCGCCAGCCAGCGCGGATCGGCGCTGTCGATTACGTTTTTCATCATCCGTTCCTCACTGCGGTTTCGATGTTAACCAGCATAGTGACGGGCCGTTGGCGAAACACGCCGACTCTTGCTTTTTAATTCGATGCCGACGTTTTCAACAATGTTTCGACAATTTTTAACCAACAACATGAAGTTTATTACGTTGCCAACCCGCTTGCACGGCGTTAGGATCGCGGCCGGTCACGGGCGTGGCCAGTGTTTTTGCCTGTTAGTTGCGCGCATGGAGAGGTTATTGTGTTAGAGAGTTTTGGCGTCCTGAATCTATGGACCTATTTGGCCGGGGTGGTCTTCATCATCATTCTGCCGGGGCCGAATACGCTGTACGTGCTGAAAACCGGCATATCGCGCGGCGTGCGCGCCGGCTACACCGCGGCGCTGGGCGTGTTTATCGGCGATGCGATCCTGATCTTCTGCGCCTATATCGGCGTGGCGTCGCTGATCCGCACCACGCCGTTCCTGTTTACCCTGGTGCGTTTTCTCGGCGCGATTTATCTGCTGTTCCTCGGCGCAAAAATCCTCTACGCCACCTTCGTGCAGAAGGCGCAGGCGCAACAGCAGCAAATTGAAGGCGGCCACAGCATTCTGCGCAAGTCGCTGACGCTGAGCCTGACCAACCCGAAAGCGATCCTGTTTTACGTGTCGTTCTTCGTGCAGTTCATCGACTTCAACTACGCACACACCGGGCTGTCGTTCACCATTCTGGCGCTGATCCTCGAAGCCGTCAGCTTTATCTACATGAGCACGCTGATCTTCTCCGGCGCGATGCTGGCGCATTTCTTCAATCACAAGAAAGGCCTGGCGAAGCTCGGCAATGGCCTGATCGGCCTGCTGTTCCTCGGTTTCGCCACCCGTCTGGCGACGCTGAGTTCGTAATCCCTCTCGGCCGGCGCCCGCCGGCCGCAGTTTACTCGTCCGTCACGGCAAAATGACACGCAGGGCAAACCGAATGTCAGGCAGACCAAAGCCGCCGCTTTCCCGCTGATCTAGACTCTCAGGGTTAACGATAACCTGATGAGCCTGATCGGAGGATGTATGTCTGACAATACCGTAGCCGTGCTGGATAGCGTATCGCGTTTTCTCGATCGTCAGCATGGGCTGTATATCGACGGCCAGTGGCGCGCGTCCGCCGCGGAAGGCCGCCTGGCGGTGTATAACCCCGCCAATGGCCAGCAGATCGCCACGACCGCCGACGCCAATGAACACGACGTCGCACTGGCGGTGCAGTCCGCCCATAAAGCCTTCAGCGAAGGCGTCTGGGCGCAGCGCCTGCCGGTAGAGCGCGAGCGCATCCTGCTGCGCTTCGCCGATCTGGTGGAGCAGCATGCCGAAGAGCTGGCGCAGCTCGAAACCCTGGAACAGGGCAAATCGATCAACATCGCCCGCGGCTTAGAAGTCGGCAACACCCTGAATTGGATGCGTTACACCGCCGGGCTGGCGACCAAAATCACCGGCCAGACGCTGGACGTGTCCATTCCGATTCCGCCGGGCGCCAAATATCAGGTTTATACCCGCAAAGAGCCGATTGGCGTGGTCGCCGGCATCGTGCCCTGGAACTTCCCGCTGATGATCGGCATGTGGAAAGTGATGCCGGCGCTGGCGGCGGGCTGCTCCATCGTCATCAAACCGTCGGAAACCACCCCGCTCACCCTGCTGCGCATGGCCGAGCTGGCGAGCGAAGCCGGCGTGCCGCCGGGCGTGTTCAACGTGGTCACCGGCCGCGGCACCGTGTGCGGCAAGGCGCTGACCGAACATCCGCTGATCGCCAAAGTCAGCTTTACCGGTTCCACGCCGGTCGGCAAAAGCATTGCGCGCGCCGCGGCGGATCGCCTGACCCGCGTGACGCTGGAGCTGGGCGGCAAAAACCCGGCCATCGTGCTGAAAGATGCCGATCCACAGCAGGTGATCGAAGGCCTGATGCTCGGCAGCTTCCTCAACCAGGGGCAGGTGTGCGCCGCCAGCTCGCGAATCTATATCGAAGCGCCGATTTATGATCGGTTGGTGGCCGGATTCGAACAGGCGGTGAAATCGCTGTCGGTCGGGCCGGGGATGGATACCGGCGCGCAAATCAACCCGCTGGTATCGCTCGCGCACCGCAACAAGGTGGCGGCCTACCTGGACGACGCCCGGGCGAAAAACGCCGAGCTTATCGGCGGCGCGGCCGGGCCGGACGCCAACGGCTTCTACATTCCGCCGACCCTGGTGATCAACCCGGACGATAGGCTGAACCTGACGCGCGAGGAAGTGTTCGGCCCGGTGGTCAACCTGATCCGGGTGGCGAGCGCCGAAGAAGCGCTGAGCAAGGCTAACGACACCGACTTCGGGCTGACCGCCAGCCTGTGGACCACCAGCCTGCAGCAGGCGATGGCGCTGACGCCGCGCATTCAGGCCGGCACCGTGTGGGTCAACACCCATACGCTGATCGACCCGAACATGCCGTTCGGCGGGTTCAAACAGTCGGGCAGCGGCCGTGATTTCGGCCCGGATTGGCTGGACGCTTACACCGAGTCGAAATCGGTCTGCATCCGCTATTGAGTGAAGCGGCGCGGGCCTGGCCCGCGCCCTGACTTACTGATACTGCCGACGGTACTCGCTCGGCGACATGCCGAAACGCTGCTTGAAAGCGGTCGAGAAATGGCTGTGATCGGCGAAGCCCCAGTCGAGGCCGACTCCGGCCAGCTTTTCTTGCCCGGCGGCGCTGCGCAGCGCCTGCGCGCACAGATCCAGCCTGCGGTTCCTGATGTACTGGGCCACCACCAGCCCCTGGCGGGCGAACAGCCGATACAGACTGCGCAGCGACACCCCCAACTCGGCCGCCACCCACTCAGGGCGCAGCTGCGCCGACTGAATATGCCTGTCGATCAACGCCAGCGCCTTGTCGAAGACCGGTTGTTGCCCCTCCGGACGCGCCTGTTCGAGCGCCAACGCCGGGCGCAGCAGCGCCGCCAGCGCATTCAGCACCGCCTCGCTTTCCGCCGCGGCGAGCTGAGGATCCTGCATGCTGCTCAGCACCAGCTGGCGGCTGAGGCGCACCGCGCTGAGCTCGGCCCCGAGACGCTGCGCACCAGGCGGCGGCAGCGGCAGGCAGCCGCGCGGCAACAACAGGGAGATTTGGCGCGAATCGCGCTGGAAGGTGAAGCTGCTGGGCCGTGAGGCATCGATCAGCGTCATGTCGCCGGGGGAGAGCAGCGTTTGGCGATCGCCCTGCTCCATCAACGCGCTGCCGCGCAGCTGGATGACGGTGAAAAAGTGCGCGCCGTCGCTGCGGGCGATCTCACGCGGCGTGCGGTACAACCGGGCCTGAGACACGTCGACCACACTCAGGCGCAGGGCATGGGCGCGAAACTCCTGCATCGCCCCGCGAAAGCCGGGCCCCAACGTTTTCGCGCAGAATCGGCCGCAGGCGGTGTTGATTTTCCCCAGCCACTCTTCGAAGCCGACGTCCCGGAGCGTTGCCAATGCCGTCATGATCTCTCCCTTCAAACAGCAGCGGTGCTGCGCCGTTGAACAGAAAAACACCATAACAATCCGTTAACACACAATCAATGGCGAGCGGGGGATTTGGCGCCGCGATCACAGATCACCGGGCGCCGGGGAGGCATCGCCTTAAGGCTGCGTATCCAACAGATGGCGCACCACCGCCGCGTACTCTTTGGCGTAACCTTCGACGCTGGTGCTGGCCATGCCGGCATTATCTATCTTGTATTTGCCTGCCACGTAGAACGACGGGGTGCCGCGCACCTCGAACGCTTTCACCGCTTCGTTCTGCTTGGCGATCAATCCTTTGACCAGCAGGCTGTGGCGCGCGTTTTCGTAGGTGGCGGCATCGATGCCGGCCGCCGTGAACACCCGCTGAATATCGTCGGCGCCGTTGACGGCGCGCTGTTTCTGCACCGCGTCAAACATCGCGCCTTCAATCTTGTCTTCCACGCCCAGCACCGTCGCCACCGCCCAGGCTTCGGTCAGCTCATTGCCCAGTTTGCCCATCAGGCTGACGTGATATTTGGTGACTTTCTCACCGGCGGGCAGCGCCTGCGCCACGGTGCTGCCTACGCGGTAGGTTTCGGCGAACTGATAGCAAGGCCCGCAGTAGAAGGAGAAAAACTCCACCACCGCCGGTGCGGCGGCCACCGGCTTATCCAGCCGGGTATATTGCTCGCCCGCACGGTAATCCGCGGCCTGCACCGCGGGCAGCGCCAACATCAATACGACGGCGGCGGCGAACGAACGCTTAACTTTTGCCAACATAAACACTCCTGGTTTCTTCTATGAACATCGTCCTTAGCGGCGGTTTTTATAATCAAATAACCGCCAGAAGGCCAGTTTTTATTACCTTCTGTTTATGTGGGATTAAGTCAGCGCCCTTCGTAGCCGTCCCAATAGGCGCCTACCGCTTCCTGCGACAGCACCTGGCGGCGTTTAGGATTGTCGGTGCTGCTGTAGGCGCGATTGATGAAAATGGTTTTGTGTTGCATGTTCTGCTGGAATTCCGCGCTGGCCAGGTAGTCGGCCTTTTTCTGCGCTTCGCTGCGCGCCACGCCCGCCGCGCGATCCTTTTTCCCCTGCTGATAGAACTGTTCGAACATCGGCACGGCGTTTTTAATGCTGCCGTTCACATCGGTGCGGAATTGCGGATCGAAGTCGTCGCGGGTTTGATAAACGTAGTGTTTGGCATGCTGCTCTGCGCTGCTGAGGGAGTGAGTGCAGGCGCTGAGCGCCAACAGCGGCAACAGCAGCGCCGCGCTTTTCAGTCTTTTCATGTCGTCTGTCCCTGTCAGTGAGGAAGGTTCCTTTAGCGCCAAGAGCATAGCGCCAGCCCCCGGTGAACGTCAAACGACAAAAATACGCATCACTTTGTTTTATATTAATATTATATACATTGATTGGTATTCATTGCCTGAAACACTATGCTTTAACAGAACAGGGTAAACACTCACCGACAGCGAGGCGGCCAATGAAACCGATCGACAAAAGCGTGGGGGAGTACGACCTCACGGCGGAAAAAAAAGCGGGCATGATCACCGGCACCATCCGCGGTGAACTGCCGGACAGCGACGCGAATCTGCCGCTGCTGCCCTTCTCCGGCACCTTCGCCGGCCCGAGCGTGGCCGAAGCCATCGCCGATATTCAGCAGCAGTTCCCCGACATCGAACCGGCGATTATCGACGATTTGCGCGAGGAACTGCTGAAGGCCGGGTTCTAAGCCGGATCTCGGTGCCGCACGAACGGACTGTAGACCGGCGCGCCGGGCTTCAGCGCCAGATCGGCGTCAAAATCTTCATTACGGTTGAACGGCACCGCCGGCCAGGCGGCAAGGTCGCTTAAGCCAGCCCGATACGCCTGCGTCACCTGCGCCAACGCGGCGTTTTGCGCCTGCCGCTCCTCGCCCGCCAGCCCGCCGCGCACGCCATAGACCAGGAACGGCTCCAGCACGCTAAAGCCGATATAGTGCAGCGCATGCATGATCGGCCACAGCATCAGCCGCATGTCACCGTCGCGCCCGTCCGGCGCGCAGGCCTGTGCGGAAGCGCCGGCGGTGACGGTCAGCAGCGCCCGCTTGCCGCGCATCACGCCGTTCTCATGGCGGTGGCGGCTGTCGTAGATCCCGCCGTAAACGAACACCCGATCCATCCAGCCCTTGATGATGGCCGGCGCGCCGAACCACCAGAAAGGGAACTGCAGCACCAGCGTATCCGCCCAGCTCAGCAGCTCGATATGCCGCCGGATCTCCGCCGGCAGCGCCTGGATCGTCCAGTGATGGCGCTGCTCCTGCATCGCATCGAACCGGTCCGCCTGCTTTCTGCTGGGGTAGTGGCCGGCGCCCTCGCGCGGATCAAATCCCTCCTGATACAGATCGACCGTTTTCACCTGATGCCCCTGCGCCAGCCAGGCCTGCCGCGCCTGTTCGGCCAAATGGGCATTGAAAGAATGCGGCTCGGGGTGAGCCAGCACAATCAGCACGTTCATCCTGTTTCTCCCGTTGTAAGGTGGTGCTGTTATGCTGTGGCTTTATCGCCCTCTTGGCAATTACGCACCTGAAGGTAACCCCCAATGGCTTATCCCGGCGACGTCTATTCGAGCAAGTGCTCCGCGCGCGATGCGCTGGCGCTGATTTCCGGCAAGTGGGTAATGTTGATCCTGCCCGCGCTGGCGCAGCGGCCGATGCGCAACGGCGAGCTGCTGCGCCGCATCGACGGCATTTCGCAGAAGGTGCTGACGCAAACGCTGCGCCAGCTGGAACGCAACGGGCTGCTCGAGCGGCTGGATTTAAGTGAAAAGAATCAGGCCCATGTGGAATACCGCCTCAGCGCCGTCGCCTGCTCGCTGGTCGAGACGCTGACGGCGCTGGATAAGTGGGCGGAATACCACTTCCCCGAGCTGGACGCCGCCCGCGAGCGCTATGATGCAGACCGCAAACGCAAGGCCGATTAAAGCGGTTTGGCCCGCAGCGTCTCGCCGCTGCGCACGAAGTTGCCCGCCCCCAGATGATGAATGGTGTGCAGATCCGCATTGGCGGCGGTGAAGTGCCAGCGCCCCTGTTGGAACACCCGCTCGTCCGCCGCCGCGCTCAGCACCTCGCCGAAACAGGTGTCGTATTTTTCCTGCGCGCCGCTTTCCGGCAGCAAGCGACACTCCAGCCACGCCACGCAGCCCTGTTCGATCAGCGGTACCTGCAGCGCTGCACTCGGCATCGCTGCGATATGGAAACGGGAAAATTTGTCTTCATCCAGCCCGGACACGCTGCCCACCGCGTAGGTGGCGTCGATGAACATCGCCGCCGGCACGCAAATGCCGAATGCGCCGCTCTCTTCGATCATTTGCCGGCTGTGCGCCCCTTTGTCCACCACGATGGCGATGCGCGGCGGGCTGAACTCCACCGGCATCGACCAGGCGGCGGCCATCACGTTGCGTTTGGCGCCGTCATGGCTGCGGCTGGTGATCAATACCGTCGGACCGTGATTCAGCAGGCGGCTGGCGTGTTCGAGGGCGACAGGGCGAAAGTGGCTCATCGGGAAATCCTTGCGAGTGACTGTTTGCCCAGCAGTGTAGATCTGCGCCGCAATGGCAGGCAACGCGGGGCGCACAGAATGCGCAGATGAGAGGCTTGTTCCCGATCTCGCCATCCGTTATCTATAGTTAAATCAATTCGCCGGTAACGGCTCATTCCACCTGAGGATCTTGCCTTGACGTTTTTAAAACACCCTATCGCCGGATTGGCGCTGGCCGGCTGCGGCCTGTTGTCGGCGGGCGGCGCGCTGGCCGCTTCCGATGCGCTGGTGTACTGCACCGTCGCCTCGCCGGAATCGTTCAACCCGCAGCTTTCCAGCTCCGGGCCGACCTTTATCGCCACCTCTCAGGTGCTGTACAACCGCCTGGTAACGCTGCGTGAAAGCGATAAAACGCCCGCCCCTTCGCTGGCCACCGAGTGGAGCGTCAGCCCGGACGGCAAGACCTACACCTTCACCCTGCGCCAGGGCGTGAAATTCAACAGCAACAAATACTTCACCCCAACGCGCGACTTCAACGCCGAAGACGTGGTGTTCACCGTGATGCGGCAGAAGGATCCCGCCAACCCGTATCACAAGGTCTCCGGCGGCAACTATGAATACTTCACCGACATGGGTCTGGATAAGCTGATCACCAAGGTGGAAGCGGTGGACGAACACCACGTGCGCTTCACGCTGAGCCAGCCCAACGCCGCCTTCGTCGCCGACTGGGCGATGGATTTCGCCTCGATCCTGTCCGCCGAGTACGCCGACGCGATGCTGAAAAAGGGCACGCCGGAATACGTCGACAACTGGCCGATCGGCACCGGGCCGTTCGCGCTGCAGCAGTACAAGCAGGATTCGCTGATCCGCTACATCGCCAACCCGCACTACTGGCAGGGCGACGTGGCCAGCAAGCACCTGATCTTCTCGATTACGCCGGATCCGCAAACCCGGTTGGCCAAGCTGAAAACCAACGAATGCCAGATCATCCCGGCACCGCTGCCGGAGCAATTCGCCGCCATCAAGGCCGACGGCAACCTGCAACTGCACGACATTACCGGGCTGAACGTCGGCTATCTGGCGTTCAACACCCAGAAAAAACCGTTCGACAACCTGCTGGTGCGCCAGGCGCTGAGCTACGCGGTAGACAAGAAAGCGATCGTCGCCGCCGTGTTCAAAGACAGCGGCACCCCGGCCAACTCGCTGCTGCCGCCGGGCATGCTGGGCTACAACGATAAACTGCCGGAGTACGCCTACGATCCGCAGAAGGCGCGCGAACTGCTGAAGCAAGCCGGGCTGGAGCAGGGCTTTGAGACCGACATCTGGTCGATGCCGGTACAGCGCCCTTACAACCCGAACTCGAAGCGCATCGCCGAGATGATTCAGAGCGACTGGGCGAAGGTGGGCGTGAAGGCCAAGATCGTTACCTGGGAGTGGGGCCAGTATCTGGCCGGGCTGCGCAAAGGAGAGCAACAGAGCGCACTGTACGGCTGGGTGTCCGACAATGGCGATCCGGATAACTTCGCCACCCTGCTCGGCTGCGCCGGCGTGCAAAGCGGCGCCAACGTGGCGCGCTGGTGCGATAAGGATTACGACAGCCTGATCCAGCAGGCGATCCAGGAGAACCAGCCGCAGGCGCGCGCCAGGCTGTATCAACAGGCGCAGGTGATCTTCGCCAAACAGGCGCCGTGGCTGCCGCTGGCCACCGGCAAAGTGTTCTACGCCACCCGCAACAACCTGAGCGGCTACGTGGTGGACGTGAACGGCAGCGACTTCGCCAAGGCCAAATTAAACTGATCCCAGGCGCCGCGGCGAGAGCTGCGGCGCTACCCGCCTCATCGCTTAATAAGCTGCCAGCCTCTGAACCTACCGCGCATTAACTTCACAACTTACGATGCTAACTGCCTCCCCTGTCGCCAGGCACTTAACCCACTAAATTCATAGCTTAATAAGCGGCGTAATCCCTGGCATTTTGCTTAAACTGCATGCAGGCGCTTTCCTCGCCTGTAACATTTCGTTACCATCGGCACACAGACCCTTTAACATCAAAAGGTAACCCGGTGCAGAACACCTACATGCCGTTGCAAATTCGCCTGCACTGGCTGGTGGCGATCCTGCTGGTCATCACCTGTGTCACCATCGAGCTGCGCGGCTATGCCAAACCGGGCAGCGCCCCCTGGTACGCGCTGGTTGTCACCCACTTCAGCTGCGGCGTAACGGTGTTTGCGCTGATGATCGCCCGTCTGCTCCTGCGCTGGCGCCACCCCTCGCCCGCCATCGCGCCCAAACCGCCGAAGTGGCAAACCGGCCTGGCGCACCTGACGCACGCCCTGATTTACCTGCTGCTGCTGACGCTGCCGGTGCTGGGGGTGTATTCGCGCTATCTGGGCGGCAAGGAGTGGTATCTGTTCGGCCTGTCGATGCCGTTCGCCGACGTAGCCGATCGGCCGCAGGCACGAATGATTATCGGCTGGCACAAAACGCTGGCGTCATTCGGCTACTGGCTGATCGGCCTGCATACCGCCGCCGCGCTGTTCCACCACTATATCGTCAAGGACAATGCGCTGGTGCGCATGCTGCCGCTGATGAAAAAACGCTGAATACCCGGCGCCAGGGATGAATTTTCGGGCCACGCCCACTGACAGGGAATGACATGCAAACCCAATTTTTTAATGTGACCGTCGAACAATGCGCCTGCCAGCAGACGGCGCCCGACAACCTGGTGAGGATCATCGCCTCCGGCCAGACGTTCTTTTTTTACCGCGACGACTTCAGCGACAGCGAAAATCTGCTGGCCAGGCTCGCCGCCGGCGATCGGGTGAAGATCGGTGCCCACCGCCTGCAAGACGGCAGCTACTGGCTGCACTGGCTGCTGCACGGCACGAAAGGCCGGCTGGAGCCTGACAGGACGCTGAAATACAAGCTGAAATACTTCGCCCTGCTGCTGCTGGGCGCGGTGCTGGCCGGCGGTTTCCCGGCGGCCTTTTTCATCATGGACGGGGAAGATTCCTGGCTGACCATCGTCCTGTTCTTTATCGCCATCATCGCCGGCCTTATCGGCATCGGCATAGTGCTGTTCGTCGGTTCGGAGCTCCTGCTGATCGGGCACCGCGGCCGCAGGCGTCTGCTCCGGGCGCTGGATCGCGTGCTGCAGGGGCAAGACGTCACACCGCCCGGCTCGCTCAGCCTGAAAATCCCCGGCATCAAATACCGGGCCGTCCGCGCAGACGCTGTGCCGGCGACCGCACCGCTGCAGACCGCGCCCCCCCTCCCGGACGGCGTCGAGACCTCTGGCATCGAGACGGTCAACGCCCTGAACTACGAACTCTGCCACTATGAGATCCCGCGGCAGGTGCAGTATTTGGATACGTATGCGTGGCGTCAGAAGGAGACGCACTTCGCGTTGACGACCCGCGCGCTCAATGTCCCCAATACCAAACTGCACCCGGTATTTCGTCGGCAACATCCGCTTTTCATCGCTAAAGGCGATCCGCTGCAGGTGCTGTATTGCGAGAACGACGTCATTCCCGAGTTGCCCAAAGTGCGTGGGATCATCAATCATCGCGATCGCCAAACCTATCTCATCGGCGGCAACCGCTACTTCACCGAAGCCGGCCTTAACCTGTGCGCGCGCGTTGTCTTCATTTTTGGGGCAATCGTGGCGTGTTTTGTACTCGGCATGATGGTGGTGGATAACGCCGATACCCCGGCCGGCTTTCACCTGGATGCCTGGACCCTGAAGCGTCTCGGCAGCGAATTGCCGCCGATTATTCTGCTGCTGATGCTGATGGTCAGCGGCCTGGCGCTGTTGATCGAGGGGTTCGCCCAGATCTGCCGCCTGTACTCTTTTGACCAGCACCGCACGTTTAAAACGTTTAAATACCTGCGAAATCTGCGCCGCAGTTTATGGCGGCAGGCTCAGGTGACGGAGCTGAAATGATGACGTTAGCGCTTTATAAAAGACCCCTTATTATCCTGACGCTGTTTTTGGCCAGCGCGCTGGGCGTCTATTTGCTCGCCCCTGAGCAACGCTATGCGCAGTGGCAATGGACTCAGGGCGACCAGGCGTTGCCGACAATAGCCCGTTACGATCTCATCCACAGCTACCCGGCGCAGGACGGCGCCCTGCTGCTCACCAGCAAAAGAAGTGAAGACCGCGCGTACAATAGCTTTTACGGCTGGGCGGCCAACTATCTCAGCCAGGTGTTGTTTGCCGGCCCAAAAGGGTTACAGATGCTGGGGGAACTCGACGACTTGATCCACGATGCGGTTTGCGGCGAGCAGGAGTGCGTGCTTTTTCTCTCTAAGGGCCGCAGGCTGGTTGATGTGCAACGGGGCACCATCGGGGCGCTGATCCCCTGGCCGGAGGGCGACGACAACCGGCCTTCCTTTGTCGGCGGCAAACTGGTGGCGCAACCGGGAAAACGCGCGCTGTATCTCATCAGCACCGAAGGCGTATTTTACAGCCCGGACTTCGGCGCCCATTGGCGGCAGACGCTGGATCTGCCGGCGCTGCTGGACGCGCGGCAACTGCTGGGCTTTGAGCGCGGCGAGGAGGACTCACCGACGGCTTACGCCTCCGGTAAGCGCAAATCCGTACCCGAGATCTTCACCGCCGTTGATGGCGATCGCGTGCATTTCTGGATGAACCCGGTGCTCGGATCCGGCGCGTTACACATCGCCGTTAACGGTAAAACCGGCGAGGTGATTGAACTGCATTGGCTGCTGGTGCGCGTGGAGGAAAGCGCGCAGGCCTCGGACGGCGGCATCTACCTGATCGCCCAAACGCTGGACAGAGGACTGTATCAGCTTCTGCGTTATCAATCCGACGGGCAGTTGAAGGTGCTGCTGGAGACCGGCGATAAATCGCTGTATCAGCTCTGGGCGGGCAACGATAAGCTGGTCGCCCAAACGGATAACGGCGATGCCCGTCTTTCGCTGATTTTCGATCTGCGTTCATCCGAAGTGCGCTACCGACAGCCGTTGGAGTACCGCTACAACGGGCGCGACGACGCACGCCAAACCGTGATCGAACCGGAAAGCCACTATGGCGATGACGGGGAGACCCCGGCGCTGCCCTACTTCATTCGCTATCGCTCCACCACGCCGTGAACATAAGGAACTTGCCATGCTGTTAGGTTATGGCGCCGGCGTCGCCGGCCTGCTGGCGCTGTTATTGGCCCTGCTGCTCGCCGGCATCCTGCTCGCCTGGTGGGGCTGGCGATATGCCGCCGCCCGCTGCGGCCGCCCGCGCCCGCCGCTTTCCTGGGGCGGCTATCTATTGGCCTCGGCGCTGGCGATCTACCCGGTAGCGTTCGCGCTGATGCTGATCGACATTGCCATCCAGGATCTCAAGAGCCAGCGGGCGGAAGAACGCTGGAATCGGCGCAGCTACCTGACGCTCGAGGCGGCCAGGCCGTTCGGCGAAATCACCCTGCCAAAGGGAAGCTGGATAAACCGGCAGGAGCCGCGCCAGCCCGGCACCGAAGACAGCCCCATCACGATGGACGGTGTAACCGCCGTGCGCTTCCCTCAGCCGCAAAGCGTGGCCGGCGTGCCGATCATCGCTTTTGAGGTTTTACCGCCGGTGATGGAGCTGGCGGATGCGCATACCTTCACCCGTCCAACCGGCCAAAGGGCGCACTGCGAAGCCGGTTGGCTGGTCTCTTTCTCTTTGCCGTCGGATCAGCCGACCCCGCAGTGGGAGGAGTGGCAGGCCGGGCTGCCCGCAGCGGCGTTTCGTCCCAGCGGCTGGCTCTTTAAGGAGTGCTTCTCCGGCAGCCCGATCGCGGTGCTGACCTTGCACAACGGCGAAGTCAGGGTGCTGCCTTAAGCGTTAGACCGTGGCGTAATTTTCAAAAGGCCGTTCCGGCAGATCTCAGTGAAGACAGCACCAACGCTATCCCTTGAAGATCAGTCGGGAGTTGGTCTGGTTGCGAAAACGCAGCTGATCGATACCGATCTGCGAGCGATTCGCCGCTTCACGCGCCGCCAGAATGGTGCCGTGGTGCGGCGATTTGCCGCACACCGGGTCGGCGTTGTCGGCGTTGCCGGTCAGCATGAACGCCTGGCAGCGGCAGCCGCCGTAGTCTTGCTCTTTCTCCGAGCAGGACCGGCAGGGCTCCGGCATCCAGTCATAGCCGCGATAGCGGTTAAAGCTGAAGGAGTGGTACCAGATATGCTGCAGATCGTGCTCCAGCACCGACGGAAACGTAATCGGTAACTGACGGGCGCTGTGGCAGGGTAACGCCATGCCTTCCGGCGTCACGCTCATGAAGATGGCCCCCCAACCGCCCATGCAGCCTTTAGGCCGCTCCTCGTAGTAATCCGGTGTGACGAACAGCAGGTTGGCCAGCTTGCCGTCGGCGGCCATGCGCTCGCGATAGCGTTTCACCACCGCTTCTGCCTCGGCGATCTGTTCGCGGGTCGGCAGCAGGCCTTCACGGTTCAGGTGCGCCCAGCCGTAGAACTGGCAGGTCGCCAGCTCGACGTCGTCGGCATCCAGCTGGATCGCCAGTTCGATGATGCGGTCGATCTGGCCGATATTATGGCGATGCAACACGAAGTTGAGCACCATCGGATAACCGAGCGCCTTGACCGCCCTGGCCATCGCCAGCTTCTGCTGAAACGCCCTGGCGGAGCCCGCCAGGGCGGCGTTCAGCGTTTCGTCGCTGGCCTGAAAACTGATCTGAATATGATCCAGCCCGGCGTCGGCGAAGGTTTGCAGCTTTTTCTCGGTCAGGCCGATGCCGGAGGTGATCAGGTTGGTGTAAAACCCGAGATCGCGCGCGGCGGCGATCAGCTCGGGCAGGTCTTTACGCACCAGCGGCTCGCCTCCGGAGAAGCCGAGCTGCACGCTGCCCATCGCCCGCGCCTGGCGAAACACCTCTATCCACTGCGCGGTGGTCAGCTCTTTTTCCTGCGCGGCAAAATCGAGCGGGTTGGAGCAGTACGGACACTGCAGCGGGCAGCGGTAGGTCAGCTCCGCCAGCAGCCAGAGCGGCGGATTCACCGCCGGCGCACGTGGTTCAGTCACGGAAGGTCACCCATTTTTGTTCGTAGGCGCGCTGGAAAAACTCCAGCACGTCGTCCGCCAAGCCTTCGGCGCCGGGGAAGCGGGCGTTCAGCTGGGCAATGATGCCGTTCAGCGTGGTGTGGCCGTCGACCAGCTGCAAGATGGCGGCGGCGCTGTCGTTCAGTTTGGCCATGCCCTCCGGGTAGAGGATCACGTGGCTGTTTTGCACCGGCTCCCATTGCAGGCGGTAGCCACGGCGGAATATCGGGGTATGTTCAGGGTTCGGCGTCATTACACCAGCCTCTGGTTGTGCCAGACCCGCGCGGCGGTCACGCTGTGATAAGGCGGGCGGTTCAGGGTGTAGGCCATGATCGCCGCATCCTTGATCGGAATGCTGGTCTGGTAGTAGAAGCGGTTGGCCACCCAGCCCTGGATCTGCTCACGCGTCGCTTCGCCGTTGTGCATTGCGATGTGGTACGGGTGGTGAATGTGGTAATAAGCGCCTTTGGCGCGCAGCGCCGCTTCAAATGCCTGCGGCGTCAGGGGGCGTGGTTGCGTCATGGCGATTCCCTACAGTTCGATGTTCATGCCGTCCCAGCTCACTTCGATGCCGGCGGCGGTCAGACTTTGCCGCTCTGCCGAGTCTTCATTGAGGATCGGGTTGGTATTGTTAATGTGGATCAGGATCTTGCGTTTGGCGGGCAAGGCGCTGAGCAGGGCCGCCAGCCCGTGCTCTTCCGCCAGCGCCAGGTGCCCTATGTCCTTGCCGGTGTTGCGCCCCACGCCGGCGTTGGCCAGCTCATTGTCGCGCCACAGCGTGCCGTCGATCAGCAGGCAATCCGCCCGGCGCAGCCAGGGCATCAAGGTCTCGTCCGGCTCGCCGAGGCCCGGTGCGTACAGCAGCCCGACCCCGCGCGCGGTATCTTCGATAAACAGCGCCACGTTGTGGCCCGGCAGCGGGCGATCGCGGTACGGCGAATAGGGCGGCGCGTTGCTGAGCAGCGGAATGGCGGTGAAGCGCACGCTTGGGCAGACCGCCGTGCGGAACGGTTCGCCGGGCGTCACCGGGTGATGGTTCAACCCGCCGTTCCAGTGGGAGAGCATGGGAAACACCGGGAAGCCGGTGCTGAGATCGTCATGCACTTCAGGCGTGCACCAGACCTGATGCGGGCACCCCTCACGCAGATTGAGCAAGCCCGCGCAGTGATCGATCTGGCTGTCGGTCAGCACGATCGCGCCGATACCGGTGCCACGCAGCACGTCGGGATTGTTCAATTCGGGCGAGGCCAGCAGCTGATGGCAAATGTCCGGTGAAACGTTGCACAGTACCCAGTTTTTACCGTCATCGCTAACGGCGATGGAAGACTGCGTGCGGCGCGTGGCGTTGATGCTGTGGCTGCGAACGCCCCGGCAGTTGTCGCAGTTGCAATTCCACTGGGGAAAGCCGCCGCCCGCTGCCGAGCCGAGAACTTTTATCTGCATGTCTAAACCAGAAGAAAAGGGAAAGAAATGCCCGCGCGAAAGGCGGGCAGACGGGCGATTAACGGTTGGAAATGTACAGCGTCACTTCCAGCCCCAGACGCAGGTCAACAAACTCAGGTTTTTGCCATAACAGCATGATGTTTACCCTCTTTATGTAAAGTAACGGCAGCTAAGCCAAAAAATCCGTTCTATTCCGGCTCAATTCAGGGAGATATCATCAGATATCTCCCTTATTCACGACTACTGCCCGGTATATTCAAAGACCAGAATCGAACCGGGGTTGCTGTGATCGTGCGTAGGATGGTTGGTTTCATCCATAACGTTGCCAAAATTATCTGTCGCTACATAGATTTTCCGCGTATCAGGGCTCACCAACACCGTACGGTAACGATTCGCGGTGTGGAAATATTTAATCACATCCCCCTGCACATCCTTCTTATCCGCATTTAACGGCACTCGGTACAATGCCCCCATTTTCATGGAAGTGATAATAACCGAGTTGCGCCAAGCTTTTATCACGCCATTCTCAGGATAATACGCAATGCTGGAAGGCGCGATTGTCGGCCAACACATATAGGATGAATCGCCCTGACAACTGGCGTTGTTATAAGTAAACCCTTCTCTTACGGTAAAGAAGGTTTTCAACGGCGCTTTGAAATCAGGTGCGCTCCATTCGGTCTCTTTCTGGATCGGTACGCCCGCCGGGATATGGTTCGGATCCCATTGCAGAGACGGGCAATTTTTAGCCTCGGAGTAGTTCGCGTAAACATATGCTTGATCGTCGCGATAGCCTGCGACATGAGGCCAGCCATAGTTGCCGCCGGCTTCGAGGATATTCAACTCATCGTCGGATGAAGGCCCTTGTTCTGTGGCGTACAGCGTATTGCCGACGAAAACGAGACCTTGCGGATTACGGTGACCGTAGGTGAAAAGATGGCTTTTTATCCCGTGAATCACCGGATTATCACTTGGAACAGTGCCGTCGACATTTAAGCGAATGACTTTACCGGCGTAAGAGGAATAATCTTTTTTAGCCAGCTCGGCTTCGGTCGGGATTCGCTGAGCATCAATTTTCTTGCAGAAATTGGCACCCTGGTTGTGGCCCTGCTCGCCGATCGTGTAATACAACTTGCCATCAGGCCCAAAACGCAGGCGCCCGCCGTTATGATCGTTGCCTGCCGGGAAACCCGCCAGAATTTCTTTCTCATTCCCCAGTTTTTTGGTTTTCTCGTCATACTCGAAACGGACGATTTTTGCGTGCTCGTCATTGCCATTCATATAGGTATAGGAGGCGTAGACATAGTTATCCCCTCCCGGCTTCATGAAGTTCGGGGACAGCGCCAGCCCCAATACCCCTTCATGCTGCGGCCCGACATGCACGCCGTCAATCTTGATCGCCACCTGCTTTTCACCCGTTTGCGGGTTGATACGAACGATTGACGCAGCCTTGCGCTCCGTTACCCAGAGGTCGCCATCTGGCCCCCAAATCATGTCCCAGGGCGCATCAAGCCCATTAATCAAAACATGGGCCTTGAAAGGTTCTGCCGTTTGAACAACCGCTTGTTCCCCTTTCGGCGAGTGAGAAGCATCCGCCGCATAGGCCATACCGCAGGTCATCAGAGATATGGCAATCGCGTTGAACATCACACTGAATTTGTTATTCATAATTTCCCATCCTATGCCCAGAAACTTTTATGGATGAATATAAAGAAAAAAGGCCTGTCGATTTAAGCTCAATCACAGAGCTCTGCGATAAGGGAAAAAACACTAGCATGATACAACGCAACACATGCATCATGCCAAATATATGCAAAAAAGAGCGTTAGAAGATTACTTCTCGCTCATTTTATTAAAGCTGGTAATCAGATTTCTGTAATCTGGGATATGTGCTGAGAACAGCGCGCCCAATCCTTCAATATCATTACGCCAATCACGGTGCAATTCACAGGCAACGCCAAACCAGGTCATTAACTGCGCGCCAGCCTGAGACATTCTATCCCATGCGGAGTCACGCGTAAGTTCATTGAAGGTGCCTGATGCATCAGTCACGACGAATACATCAAAGCCTTCTTCCAGCGCTGACAACGCAGGAAATGCGACGCAAACCTCCGTAACGACCCCGGCGATAATCAATTGCTTTTTACCGGTAGCTTTGACGGCTTTAACAAAATCTTCATTATCCCAAGCGTTGATATTCCCAGGGCGAGGAATAAACGGAGCATCAGGATGGATCTCTTTTAGCTCCGGCACTAACGGGCCGTTCGGGCCAACTTCAAAACTGGTTGTTAACACCGTAGGCAGCTTGAAATACTTTGCTAAATTAGCCACAGCCAGGACATTATTTTTAAATTTATCGGGATCGATATCACGAACGAGAGAAAGCAACCCCGTTTGATGGTCGACCAATAGCACAGCGGCATCATTTTTATCAAGGCGAACATATTTCTTTGACATATCTCACTCCTTTAAATGGACCGAACGGACCGGGTATAGAACTACAGCGCCAAGACCAGCTGAAAGATGACAAAGCATAGAATAAATTTTAGTCTCTTTCAGCAGAGAAGCAAATTGAAGACACAAAATCGGAATATTAACAAAAGGCTGATTAAATAAGCCACTCCATCAATCATTTACCTCCCCCCTGAAACAAAATTGGCTTGTCTCGTGAAAAAACCTTAAAAGAAATCAACATTTTCTTATATAACCAAGGGGGGTATCAGCTCTTAAACCCGGTAAAAACTGAAAAAAATATTTAAAAATCAAATTATTACCTTTCCATGATCGCCATGTGCATTTCACTGTTTTCAGTCTAATGGAGAGCGTCCTTTTTAATAGGGTTAAACGTGCCATTTTTTTTGCTCAAAGTGACAAGGCATCAAAAGCAAAAGGGGCAATCACCAGACGTCAATTAAAATTAGAATTTAACTATATTAATAATTTACGCATTCCCTCCATGGCAGAGACCCGCATGGCGGGATTCATGGAGGTCGTTGAACAATGGCTGTTATTAATCAATGCCGGAAAAGAAACCGTGCCGTTTCTGCTTAACCGACGAATAACACCGGGTGAAAGCGTGAATGTTTTATCAATCACTCGGCTAAATGCCTGTTGACTATTGAAGCCTAACATAAAAGCAATATCAATTATTGGTATATCCGTTTCCGTCAAAGCATAGTACGCAAAGAGCGCCCTTCTCTCTCTGACATAACCGCCCAGGTTGATACCGGCCCGCATTTTAAACACTCGCTGCAGATGCCATTTAGAATAACCTGACTTTCTGGATATGGCATCAATACTCAAATCCCCACCTAAGTTATTATCAATCCAAATAATAATTTCTCGAACGACGCGCTCGCTGATCTTTCCGTTAAATTCGTCAGACATCTTCTCCCTCCTCATTTAATTAACTTCATTGCACAAATAACCAATGGCAGAAAAAGAATGTGCTGTCAAATTATCCCGCAACCTGTCACTCACAGCCAATTGAGTGACGCCCAAAGCAAATTCCGGTTTAAATAATTATCATCACGGCGGTTTACTTAAGCCCCTTAAAACAATCCCCCCTTGTATTACATAAGAGAACTTAATGACATCAGAAACATCATCTGATAAATCCCCGTTCAAGCGATGCAATCAACTATAATTTATGATATTTACATCTTAAGAAGGAACCTATCTCTTATCATTATAGGATGATGGCTTACGGCGCAGAGGAAAAGGAGTGCAGCTTTAATAGAAGACAATAGGAACATTCCCAGTCAGACAGTCATTTTTTAGGCAATGTGAGAAAAATAAACGTTAACGGACAACGTAAAATGGAGAGCGGTGCAATGCGAAAGGACAAGTCCTCCTTATTTAACTGGTCAACTGCCGGCATGCTTGCAGAAGAGCGGCTGAGTGAATTTGATCGCCTGCTGAAACAAAGCCTGATCAGCGTTACAACCACCATCGACGATCACTCCCGCTTCTGGTGCCATCTGTCAACGCTCAAGGCCGGGCAATTCTCCATTACTGACATTAATGGTTCAGCCAAACGCTCACAGCGTGACAGAAAGAATATTCTACGTAGCGCCAGCGACGAATACCACCTCGTGTATGCCGGCACCACATGGCGATTTATTAATCGATACGGCCAAGAGATCACCGTGCCTGCGGGAAGCGCAATCTTGCTCGATACGCGCAAGGAATATATTTCACTTTTGCCGGAGGGTTTCCTTAATCGCACGCTGGCATTGCCTGCTGAATGGCTCAACACCTGGGTCGCCAATCCCGAAAAAATGATCGAACAAAACCTGAGCGAGCTTTCAGGCTGGGGGAAAGTATTAGCCACCTATCTGGAACAGATTTCTCCGCCTTATCTGAGCACAATCGACTTTCAACCGCCAATGATATTGGATCAAATCGGCATGCTGCTCTCGCTGCTCTATCACGATTTGGTTAGCGAAGATGCCTTGTCCCGCAAATTTAGCCGCGATAGAAATTATCAGAAAATCGTGGAAAGTCTGCATCAAAGACACATGAATTTAGTTCTGACCGCAACGGATATCGCGCGAGAGGTCGGCATTTCAACCAGAACATTACACCGCGTGATGGCCAATCAAGGCACCAGTTTCGGCCAGGCGTTAATCAACTACCGCGCCAACTCCGCATTACGTATGCTCAATACCGAAGAATTTGACGAACTCTCCATCGCAGATATCGCCAAACGGGCAGGCTTTGTCGATGTTTCACACTTCAATCGCGTGTGTAAAACCTATTTTGGCGAGTCTCCCGGCAAGATCAGGAAGAAACGCCCTTAAGCGAATCAAAATGTGAGCATTAACGCGCGCCTTGCAGGCCGGCGAGCTCACCATGTTACATTACGCCGTAGCGTTGGGCAGGCGCACGGTCACGCGGTTATTGGCCGTGGTCAGCTGCAGCGGCGCTTCCTGCCAGCTCACCGCGATAACCAAGACCGGCGGGGCCGGCACGCGCGGCTCACGCCCGTCGGGCCCCACGCTGTAGGCATCCCATTCAATCACGAACACGCCGCCGTCTTGCGGCTCGACCCGTTCAACGAAAAAGGTGGTGTCTGAACCACGCCCACCTGCAGGTTTGTGCGCATAAGAAAGCAGGCAGAACCACTCGCCGGCGAAATAGAGGTGGTACAGGCCATCCACGATATGCTCGCCGCGGAACTGGCAACCGCCGACGCTGAAGGCATCACCCGCCGGGGATTCCGCCACGCGTTCGAGATCGCACACGAAGCGATCGGTCGGCCGGTTATCCAGCCACAACGCATAAGGCGGTGCGTGCAGCAGCGCGGCGGGATCGTCTGCATAGCGCAGATCGGGCGGCAACATCAAACGCGCCGTCAGCGCGCGGCCGCTGGGCAAGGTGATCTCCAGACGATCCGCCGGTTCCTCTATCCACTGCGGCACCCACAGACCGCGCACCTGCCGCAACGCCGTGGCCTCAACCTGCCGACACTTCGCCCGCAGCCGCGCCAGCGCCTCGGCGGAACCGGCGGCCAAGGCTCCCTGCTCACGATCGGTCAGCGCCGGCAGCGCGTACATCACCTGGGCGGCAGGCTCGTACACCGTCAGCCCCTCTCCCTCGCGGCTGCGGGTCGGGATCAGGCGCAACCTGCCGCCGTCCACGTCCTGCGGCTCGGCACTGGCGCCATGCACCATCGCCCCGTCGCGCAGCAGCAGCGTCCAAAAACTGGGGCCGCCCATGCCCAACTCCCCCACGCCGCCTATCTGCCGGTCACAGTCACCGGCATGCGCCATTTCAATCGGCTGCGAATGCCAGTCGGTCTTGCGCCACTCTGCGGCCTCTTCGGGGTCTTGCGCGCCTTTAGCGGCGTACTTCACCCATTGCAGCACGGCAAACAGCGCGATGCACAGCACGCCGACAATCGGGTGATCCTGCCAAATCAACACCCAACCGACGATCAAAAGGGCCCAGGCGGCCATGGCGATATCCTTTTCTAAGAGAAAACCGCCTGATTCTAGCGCAGGAAACGCAAGGGGTTGAAGCCTATGCCATGAATAATTAGCCGTTAGATAGAAAGGTAGTAATTTCAGCATTATTTCTGTGACTATGAAGATCACATAAATAACGCTTCACAGAGTGCTTTTAACGTAAAAAGATAACTCCCCGCATTTCAATATAACATTTACTCCTTGTAAAAAACTGGAAAATGAAAGCGAAAAAAAACCGCAATAATTTGTACACACTCCAATCATTGACTATGTTTAGATATACTATTTACATGTATCCAAACACACGCAAGCACACTTGCAGAAATTTAAAAAGTCCGTTTTTATCGGGCGATAAAATATTTCATCAACAATATTCTGGGGAGCGACGATTAAAATCGTTACAGGCATTATCCTTATCTCTGTGGCCGCCTTTAGCGGCGCGTCCTACGTGGCCGATGCAGAACCCACTACCGGCAGCGCGGAAGTAATGCCGGAACACGCGCACGCCGTGATGGAAAATGGCAGCCCGGCGCCGCAGCACGACGTCGCCGGCAAATGCCGGAGTCGAAATATATCGGCATGAAGGTCAAAACCGATTACACCATCAACAGCTGCACCATGATGATGTCGGCCAAATCGATGTTCCCAGCGCCAAACAACAAACAGCCGATGGAACTGGCGACCGATCTCACCGCGCTGGGCCTGGCGGATTATGATGGTCAACCCGCGTGCTCTCCAGTTCGAATAAAATGATGAGCAAAGAGATCCACGGTAAGATATTGATAAAAAACAGTAATGGAATGAAAGACGGCGCGTCCCTTAACAGGAAGCACCGTCATAAAAGCATTAAATCAGGCCAGAATTGTATTTCTGGTTGAATTTATCTTCCGATTGGAACAGATAAATAATGCCTTCGATAAAGCCGACAATCGCCGGGATCCCCGTCCAGCAGAACAGCAGGTAGAACAACCCCCACCACTTCATGCCCAGGTAAAACTTGTGAATGCCCAGCCCACCCAGGAAGATGGCCAGCAGGGCCGCCGCGAGCTTGTCTTTTCTGCTCATAGTGCACTTCTCCTTACTTCTCACCGAACCACCGGCATGTCCAAAAACGGATGCCGCGCCACAGAGCGCCGCATCGCAATGCTTGAGGAGGAAAAAATTCACCCATCAAGGCTCAACAGGGGTAATTATAACAGTGATTAATTAAACGGTTGTTTAACCGGGGAAAGGCAGGAAAAAGACGTACGGCAAGAGGAGGAATATTCCTGCGGCGAAGGCTCAATGCTTTAATATCTTTTTGTTTTTAAATTAAATAATTCGCATACATTCATGACTATCACGCCAGCCGTTGACGCCGCGCTAAGCGTGTTGCCTCTTCGGGGGCCAGATCCTGTCGACTATTTTATTTTCCCTGGTGACTTCCCACTGGCAATCTAGGTGACTCGCATTGATAGGATTCGCAGCGTCAGCCCGGACTAACAGCAATAAAATCGATCTTGAATAACGCGATGTCTATTCTAAAGCCCGTCATTCTGGGGACGATGCCCAGCGATCAGGTTTGCCACCTGTGCATAATCCTTAATAACGCCGGGATGGCGCCGCCCGGTGCAAAAAACAAAGCTACAGCGCTGTTCATTACCGATCAACTTCTCCGCCAGATTTCTGGCTCGCAGATTAGGCGTGGCGTTCATTCTAAGGATCTGCATTTTCTCTGTTTCATTACTTTGGGGATGAAGTTTTTCTTCATACTCTCCCACCATCAGCGTGACCTGATTGACATGCTCATCAATGGTTAACTTGCCGTCAGGAATCAACGCCCCATTGCCCCACCAAATGGATGGGCTGGCCGCTAAATAATTTTGAAATGCATCAGGATGATTAAACAGGGTATACAACACAAAATGACCACCGTGCGAGTGGCCTGCCAGCGTTTGCTGGTCTACGTTGACAGGATAATGCGCTTCGATCCATGGTTTAACGCATGCGGCAATAAATTGATAAAATGCTGCCGCTCCGCCCCCCTCCGCAAACTCTTTCTCTCCTGAGGGAACCGTATAATCACGGGTTCTTGCCTTCAAGATATCCACCCCGTCTTGATAGCCAATGCCGATATAAAGAATATCCCCATCGCGTTTTCTGTTGTTACGTTCCGTCACGACCGAAAACTGGGAGTTAGCATCCAAAAGATACAGCGGGTTCAAATTACCGCCAATCCCCCTGCGGTGAGAGATAAAGACTCTGTATCTTTGACCATTAAAGACAAAACACTTCGTTCTTGATATTAAATCTTCACACATAACAACCTCACTTGTTTAAATGAATTAATCGCGTCAATGCCTTATTCTCAGATAAGAAAAAGACGGTGAGGTCCCAACGTAGCAACGCATATTCCCGTTTACGACGTTTGTGTGTTGTGCGGTTTATGGCACACAAGCCCAGGTATTGCATCATGCACCGGATTAATAGGCTTTAGCGTTGCGGCAGAGTCGGTGACGGAGCGTACGAAAGGGAAAGTTAAAAAATGAGGTGGTGCCGATAATAGGAGTCGAACCTACGACCTTCGCATTACGAATGCGCTGCTCTACCAACTGAGCTATATCGGCATCGAGCCAAGCCTGCGGGGCAAGCCGGATGTGCGTTGAACAAGGTAGACCTGCGCGCGAAATGAGTCAATAGCCGCCGGGGCGTTTGGTCGTTTTGCAAGCAACCACACTGCGGCACACTCAACCTTCCCCAAAAACAATCAGGGCGCAGCACGCTGCGCCCTGACCTCTTTATGACCGCAATCCGGCCTTAGCTGCGCACCAGATCGTCGCCGTAGCCGATCCACTTGTAGGTGGTCAGCGCGTCCAGGCCCATCGGCCCGCGGGCGTGCAGTTTCTGGGTGCTCACCGCCACTTCTGCGCCCAGGCCGAACTGGCCGCCGTCGGTGAAGCGGGTGCTGGCGTTGACGTACACCGCCGAGGAGTCCACCGCGCGCACGAAGTGCTCGGCGCTGCTCAGTGAACGGGTGAGGATCGCGTCGGAGTGGTTGGTGCCGTGGGTGCGGATGTGGTCGATGGCCTGATCGATATCGTCCACCAGCAGCACGTTCAGATCCAGCGACAGCCATTCGTCGTCGTAATCTTCTGCGTTCACCGGCACCACCGTCGCCGGGCCGCCCTGCAGCAGCGGCAGCGCATTTTCCGCCGCGTGCAGCGTCACGCCCACCGCCGCCATTTTGGCGCTCAGCGCCGGCAGGAACTCGGCGGCGATGCTGCGGTTCACCAGCAGCGTCTCCAGCGAGTTACAGGCGCTCGGGCGCTGGATCTTGGCGTTTTCAATCACCGTCAGCGCCTTGTCGAAATCGACGTCGGCATCCACGTAGGTGTGGCACACGCCGATGCCGCCGGTGATCACCGGGATGGTCGATTGCTCGCGGCACAGCTTGTGCAGGCCGGCGCCGCCGCGCGGGATCAGCATGTCGACATAGCGATCCAGGCGCAGCAGTTCGTTCACCAGCGCGCGATCCGGGCTGTCGATAGCCTGCACCGCCGCCGCCGGCAGGCCGCACTGTTCCAGCGCCTGCTGGATCACTTTCACCGTCGCCTGGTTGGTGTTGTGCGTCTCTTTACCGCCGCGCAGGATCACCGCATTACCGGTTTTCAGGCACAGGCTGGCGACGTCGATGGTGACGTTCGGCCGCGCCTCGTAAATCACGCCGATCACGCCGAGCGGCACCCGGCGGCGCTCCAGCTTCAGCCCGCTGTCCAGCAGGTTGCCGTCCAGCACATGGCCGACCGGATCGTTCAGGCGGCACACCTGGCGCACGTCGTTGGCGATCGCCGCCAGCCGCGCCGGGGTCAGCAACAGGCGATCGAGCAGCGCTTCGCTCATGCCGGTGGCGCGCGCCTGCGCCATGTCTTGTTCGTTCGCCAGCAGGATCGCTTCGCTGTTGGCTTCCAGCCTGTCGGCCATCACCGACAGCACCTGATTCTTCTTCGCCGTGCTCAGCACCGCCAGCTGCCAGGAGGCCTGCTTGGCGGCCTTCCCCATCTGCTCCAGCATGCTCACTCCTTAACTGACAATCATATCGTCGCGGTGCACTGCCACCGGACCGTATTCATAACCGAGGATTTCGGTGATTTCCTGCGAGTGGTGCCCGGCGATCATGCGCATCGCATCGCTGTTGTAGCGGCTGACGCCGTGCGCCAGATCGCGCCCCGCCAGGTTGCGGATGCGGATCACTTCACCGCGCGAGAAGTCGCCCTTCACTTCGCGGATGCCCTTCGGCAGCAGCGAGCTGCCGCGCGCCATCATCGCTTCCACCGCGCCGTCGTCGACGGTGATCTCACCGGCCGGCGGCGCGCCGAAGATCCAGCGCTTGCGGTTTTCCAGCGGGGTTTCCAGCGCGTGGAAACGGGTGCCCACCGGTTTGCCTTCGATCACGTCCGCCACCACGCCCGGCTTGCTGCCCGCGGCGATCACCACATCGATGCCGGCGCGGCAGGCCACGTCGGCCGCCTGCAGCTTGGTGCCCATGCCGCCGGTGCCCAGACCGGAGACGCTGTCGCCGGCGATGGCGCGCAGCGCGTCGTCGATGCCGTGCACTTCACGGATCAGTTCGGCCTGCGGGTTGTTGCGCGGATCGGCGGTGTAGAGGCCCTGCTGATCGGTCAGCAGCAGCAGTTTGTCGGCCCCGGCCAGAATGGCCGCCAGCGCCGACAGGTTATCGTTGTCGCCCACTTTGATTTCGGCGGTGGCGACGGCGTCGTTCTCATTGATTACCGGCACGATGCGGTTGTCCAGCAGCGCCGTCATGGTGTCGCGCGCGTTAAGGAAGCGCTCGCGGTCTTCCAGATCGGCGCGCGTCAGCAGCATCTGCCCGACGTGGATGCCGTAAATGGAGAACAGCTGTTCCCACAGCTGGATCAGCCGGCTCTGCCCCACCGCCGCCAGCAGCTGCTTGGAGGCGATGGTGGCGGGCAGCTCGGGGTAGCCCAGGTGTTCGCGCCCGGCGGCGATGGCGCCGGAGGTGACGATGACGATGCGGTGGCCCGCGGCGTGTTGCTGCGCGCACTGGCGCACCAATTCGACGATGTGGGCGCGGTTCAGACGCAGCGATCCGCCGGTCAACACGCTGGTGCCCAATTTCACAACCAATGTCTGGCTGCCGTTCATAGTATTTCTGCCGTGTGTAATGATGAGAAGAAGAGTGCAAAGGTCTTTGTAACAGGAGAGACGCGTTATGCCAACAGGCACAACGCGAAATCAGCACAATACGTGGTCAAACGGGGTCAGGCGGAGAGTTTGATCAGTTTTTCTTTGAAATCGTCGGCGGGTTCCAGCCCCAGCTCCATGGTCGCCAGCAGCTCGCCCAGGCGGCGATGGAAGTCGCGCAGGGTGTCTTCCAGCTTGGCGTTCACTTCATCATCCTTAATGTTTTGCGCCGTCCAGTCGCCTTCCTTGTCGAACAGGCCGAATTGGTACGAATAGGTGAAGCGCGCCTCTTCCGCCTGCAGCTCCATCCACCAGCCCCAGAACTCGCGCTTCTCCGGAGCGGGCTTTACATTGACGCAGACGGCCAAACAATCAAAGAAAAAACGGTCGTTTTCACATTGCCCTTCACGCAGGTACGGCCCCAAGCTGGCAAAACGTTTCATTAGTCGGCTTTTAGGGTGACCACTCGGTAACGTCATTCTCTCACCTCCTCAATGTAGACCACTCTTTTTAACAAACTGTTAAAATTTAGCAACTAATTAACGCATTTTGTCCCTCAGCCAACCGGACATCTGCAGCAACGCCCGGTGGAAGCTGTCGTAAACCGGGGTGCGCGGGATGGCGACCAGCTTGCCGCTCACCGAGGAGGTGACGATCAGCTGCGACTCCTCTTTCGGGCTGAGCGTATCGCGCTCCCAATAGCCGGAGATCATCGGCGTCGGGCAGCGGCGCCCCAGCAGCCCCTGCATTTTCAGCGAGTAGCTGTTCAGCTCCACCTTCAGCACGTTGTCCGAGGCGTTAGCCATGCCCATGCGGCTGGCCAGCACGTCCATATACATGTCCGGCACGTTCAGCTGGGTGCTGCTGTCGCACAGCAGGCGATGCACCACCGGCCCCAGGCAGGCTACGCCGCGCAGCCGCTGCGGCTCCAGGTAGGCCAATCGCACCGCCACGTTGGCGCCGAAGCGGAAGCCGAAGGCGCTCACCCGCTGATGATCCACCCACGGCACCGAGGCCAGCTGGATCAGCACCTGCTGGTGCAGGTAGCTGGAGTCCTGCGTCAGCTTCCATTTGCAGGAAGAACCGATCGACGGCATGTCGAGCGTCAGCATGGCGATGCCGTGCGGCGCCAGGTAGTCGCGGAACAGGCGATGATAGTCGGTCTGCAGCGTATCGAGGCTGCCGCACATCAGCACCGTCGGGAACGGCGCTTCGCCCTTCTCCGGCATGTGCAGGAACCCGGTGACGCTGCCGCCGCCTTCGATGCGAAACTCCAGCTCTTTCAGCTGATACGGCAGCAGCAGCGCCGCCTCTTCGTACGCGCGGTTGGCGAGCATCTCCGCCTGTTCGGCCAGTTCGTCGCCCTTCAGGTGCGGGTAGCCGGCGATGCTGTACAGGCTCGCGGCCTTCAGCCAGTATTCGCCGCCGAGCAGCGGATCTTGCTGCTCCGTCGCCCGCTGTTGCCACTGCATGCCCTGATGGATCCACTCGTAGATCCAGTTGCCGTTGCGGTAGCCCACCACGGTATCCAGCCGCTGCGGATTGCTGCGCTCGGCGTCGGAGGCGGCGATGCGCGCCAACACTTCGTGGATTTCGATCGGGCTGACGCCGCGCCAGGCCCACAGCAGCGGGTTCAGCATGCGGTACCAGCTGCCGGTGGTGTCGCCTTCCAATGCGGAATGCATGGCGGCGCTGACTTTGTTGCGCGCGCGCAGCACCAGCGTCGAGGTTTCAGGGTGTTTGAATTTGGGCTTGAAAAGAATTTCAGAAAGGTTGGCCTGTGCCATGGTAACAACAGCCTCCGTAAATCTGGCGATAGGCCGCAACAGGCCTACTTAACTGGAGGTAGTGTACCTAACTCTGGCGGGATAAACCAAGATAACGCAAACGCCCGGCATAACCGGGCGTCGGGCGGCTGACAAAGGAGGAAAAAGCGTGGTTTTTCCTCCTTTGTGGTCAACGGCCGAAAATCAATAAATTGATTTTCCTTATTTTTTATATCTTGCCTTCGGTAAGCCTGACAACGCCATCACGTTTATCCTTAAACAAACGCCCGGCATAACCGGGCGTTGACTTGGAACTGGCTGGGCTTAGCGACCGCCGATAGGGGGAACGAAGCTGACGCCCATGTCCCACGGCTGTTCGATCCAGGTGTCCTGCGGGATGTCGATCACATAGTCGTCCACCAGCGGACGGCCCGCCGGCTTGGCGAAGATGGTGACGAAATGCGCTTTCGGGTACATGTCGCGGATCGCTTTTGCGGTGCCGCCGGTATCCACCAGATCGTCCACCACGATGAAGCCTTCACCGTCGCCTTCGGCGCGCTTGAGCACTTTCATTTCGCGCTGGTTGTCATGGTCGTAGCTGGAAATGCAGACGGTATCCACATAGCGAATGCCCAGTTCACGCGCCAGCAGGCCCGCCGGCACCAGGCCGCCGCGGCTGACGGCAATGATGCCGGTCCATTTGTCGGCAGGCAGCAGGCGGTGCGCCAGCTTGCGTGCATGTATTTGCAGCATATCCCAGGTAACAACGTATTTTTCGCTCATAGAATCGTGTCCCAGCCGGCTGGTGAAGCGGCTTACTTTATAGTTCAGGGGAAAAAAGGTTGCGCGAGATTATAGAGACTGGCCGCGTTGAATTCCAGCTGTACCGAGGAAAACCTCGCGATTTCCGCCGCGCGGCTTTTCGGTGATTGATGCTGAAAAAGCGAACGTTCCCGCCGCGAAGCCGTGTGATCAAGCGCTTAAACCGCACAATACGGGGCGCGCGCCGCCGGAAATAAAGTGATATTCTCTAACGATCGTGCCACGACGCACAGATACCCGCTCACCTCAACCGCGCGGCACGCCCGTCCTGTCGGAGCCTGCCGTCACAGGAGACTTATAGTGTCTGAATTGTCTCAGCTTTCGCCACAGCCGCTGTGGGATATTTTCGCCAAGATCTGTTCTATCCCGCACCCTTCTTATCATGAAGAAGCGCTGGCGCAGCACATCCTCACCTGGGCCAAAGAGAAGAACCTGCACGCCGAGCGCGATCAGGTCGGCAATATCCTGCTGCGCAAACCGGCCACCAAAGGCATGGAAAACCGCAAGCCGGTGGCGCTGCAGGCGCACCTGGACATGGTGCCGCAAAAGAATAACGACACCGTGCACGACTTCGCCAAGGATCCGATCCAGCCTTATATCGCCGGCGAGTGGGTGAAAGCGCGCGGCACCACGCTGGGCGCCGACAACGGCATCGGCATGGCCTCCGCCCTGGCGGTGCTGGCCGACGACAGCGTTGAGCACGGCCCGCTGGAAGTGCTGCTGACCATGACCGAAGAAGCCGGCATGGACGGCGCCTTCGGGCTGCAGCCAAACTGGCTGCAGGCAGACATCCTGATCAATACCGACTCCGAAGAAGAAGGCGAAATCTACATGGGTTGCGCCGGCGGTATCGACTTCATCACCACCCTGCCGCTGCAGCGCGAAGCGGTGCCGGCCGGCTACCAAACCCTGAAGCTGACCCTCAAGGGCCTGAAAGGCGGCCACTCCGGCGCCGAGATCCACGTCGGGCTGGGCAACGCCAACAAACTGCTGGCGCGCTTCCTGTTCGCCCATGCGGCGGCGCTGAACCTGCGCGTGCTGGATCTGAATGGGGGCACCCTGCGCAACGCCATCCCGCGTGAAGCCTCCGCGGTGGTTGCGGTGCCGGCGGAAAAAGCCGACGCGCTGAAAGCGCTGAGCCAGGAGTTCCTGGCGGTGCTGCAGAACGAACTCTCCGCTAAAGAGAAGAACATCACCGTGCTGCTGGAGCCGGTCACCAGCGCTTCGCAGGCGCTGAGCGCCGACAGCCAGCAACGCTTCCTGGCGCTGCTGAACGGCACGCCGAACGGCGTGATCCGCATGAGCGACGCGGTCAAAGGCGTAGTGGAAACCTCGCTGAACGTCGGCGTAGTCACCACCAGCGAAAACGAAGCGGAAATCATCTGCCTGATCCGCTCCCTGATCGACAGCGGCAAAGATTACGTGGTCGAGATGCTGACCGCGCTGGGCCAGCTGGCCGGCGCCAACGTGGCGCCGAAGGGTGGCTACCCGGGCTGGCAGCCGGACGCCGACTCGCCGGTGATGCACCTGGTGCGCGAGCTGTATCAGGAGCTGTTCAACAAGACGCCAAACATCATGGTGATCCACGCCGGCCTGGAATGCGGTCTGTTCAAAAAGCCGTATCCAAACATGGATATGGTATCGATCGGGCCAACCATCACCGGCCCGCACTCGCCGGATGAGCAGGTGCATATCGAAAGCGTCGGTCTGTACTGGAAGCTGCTGACCTCGCTGCTGAAAGCGATCCCTGAGCGCGCGTAATCTGCGCGCTTAACGCAAAAAGCCGGCTAATCGCCGGCTTTTTTATTCCCAAGGCAGCGCCAGCTGCCGCTCCAGCTGCGGATCGAGCAGCGTCACATGTAGCCCCACCAGCCGCACGCCGCGCCCTTCACGCCGTTCGCGCCACGCCTGCCGCGCCACCGCCAGCAAATCCTGCTGATTCAGCACCGGGAACACGTGCTCCTGGGTGGTTTGCTGAAAATCCTGAAACTTCAGCTTCACGCCCTGTCGGGCGATATGCAGATCCGGCTTCACCTTACGCAGCCGCATCTCCAGCTCGGGGTAGAGTTTGTCGATAATCAGCGTTTCGCAGTCTTCCCAGTCGTGAATGTCCTCCGCCAGCGTGCGCTCCACGCCCACCGATTTACGCAGCCGCTCCGCCGAGATTTCGCGCCGATCGATGCCCTGACACCGCTCCCACAGCACCCGGCCGAACTTGCCGAAGCGCTTGAGCAGCTGCGCCAAATCGTATTGCTGCACGTCGGCGCAGGTGATAAGCCCCACTTCCTCCAGCCGTTTGGCGGTCACCTTGCCGACGCCGGGGATTTTGCTGAGCGGCAGCTGCTGCAAAAACGCCGGCACCTGCGCCGGGGTGATCACGTATTGCCCATTCGGCTTGTTCATCTCGGAAGCGATTTTGGCGAGAAACTTGATCGGCGCCACGCCGGCCGACGCGGTGAGATTCAGCTCATCGGCGATCGCCTGACGGATCTCCTGAGCGATCAGCGTCGCCGAGCCGTTGCATTGCGGGCTGTCGGTCACGTCGAGATAGGCTTCATCGAGCGACAGCGGCTCGATCAACGGAGTATAGCGGGCGAATATTTCACGGATGTGCAGCGAAGCCTCTTTATAGGCCGCCATGCGCCCCGGCAGCAGGGTGAGATGCGGACACAGCTTGAGCGCCATCGCCGTGGACATGGCGCTGTGTACGCCGTAGCGCCGCGCCGGGTAGTTGGCGGTGCTGATCACCCCGCGCCGATCGGCGCTGCCGCCAATCGCCAGCGGGATATCGCGCAGGCTGGGATCGTCGCGCATTTCCACCGCCGCGAAGAAGCAGTCCATATCGACATGAATGATTTTACGCATCGCACCCTCCAGTAACACTGTATAAGTATACAGTCAGATACCGAAAGCTCAAGGCCGCAGGCTTCGATGAAAGCGCCGTTTCCGCCAGATATTTCCGCGTTGTTAAAAAAGCTTAATTTTTCAATAGTATGATTTCCGCCATCCCGTGCAGCTCACCACAACGATAACGACAAGGTACCCTACATGATCAGATTTTCTTATTTGCTGCTGGCTTCCGCGCTGTCGCTGAGCGCGTTGGCGGCCAGCGCCGCCACCGGTCACGCGCCGGCGATCGTCGCCCATCGCGGCGGCACCGCCGATGCGCCGGAAAACACCCGCATCGCCATCGAAACCGCGCTGAAAAACGGTGCCGACGCCATTTGGATCACCCTGCAAGCATCCAAAGACGGCGTCATCGTGCTGTATCGCCCCTCGGATCTGAAGGCGCTGACCAACCGGCAGGGCCCGGTCTCTGCGTATACCGCCGCGCAATTGGCCGAGACCGATGCCGGCTGGGCGTTCGCCAAAGGCGATACGCATCCGTTCCGCGGCCAGGGCATCGGCATTCCGCGGCTGGACGAGGTGCTAAAGGCGTTTCCGCACGTCACCTTCTATCTGGACATCAAATCCCCGGACGCCGATCCGGCGCAATTTGGCCAGGCGCTGCTGGCGACGCTGGAAAGCACCGACAGCCTGAACCGCACCCGCGTTTACTCTACCGATGCCAAATACCTGCAGGCGCTGCCGCCGGCCATCCCGCGCTTCGAAAGCCGCGACGAGACCCGCACGCTGCTGGCCAACGTCACCATGGCGCACCAGTGCGATGTCAAACCGGACAACCGACAGCCGCGCTGGTATGGGCTGGAGCTGAAGCGCGAGGTGGAAGTGGTAGAGAAGTACACCCTCGGCGAAGGGCGCTCGAAGGCGTTTCTGACCTGGGATAAAGAGTCGATGGATTGTTTCCGCTCGCAGGGCCCGGCGCACATCATTCTGTTCGGCGTCAACACGCCGCAGGAGTATCAGCAGGCGCTGGCGCTGGGCGCCGACGGCGTGATGGTCAACTCGCCGGCCGAGGCGAAAAGCTTCCGCAAGGCGAAATAAATAACCGGCTACGGCATAAGGCGGTTCGACATCCCACCTTATGCCCTTATGGCTTTCAACATCCGTTAGTGAGCAGAAACTACCTGGATGATGCCATTTTCATTGCGAACACTAAACCCAGCGCCGAATAGCCGGGCGGCAGGCTCAAGACCTTTATTTCGTTTATCCGGCGACAACAGCGTCACCGATACCCCATAAGACTTTCCGTCTTCGAATTTATAATTATCGTCGGGAATACACGTAGCTGCGGTGACCGCAGGCATCTCGTTATCCGTGAAGTGCTTGCCGAAGATAGCGTTGGCGTTGCCGATTTCTTCGATAATAACGCCGGCCAACCGCTCGTCCCCTTCAGGTTGAACCCGCACACAAACGTGGTTATCAACGACAGTGGCGTTGGCCAAGTAGTTTTTTGGCCTCGGATCGTTCATGTGCATACAGCCGGCGAGCAGCAAAGCCAGAGTTCCAACCAAAATAATGCGGTTCATCCTGTTACCTCTGCTTAAGAAACTGAGAAAGCGTATATTCGTATTTTCTGGCGATCGTTTTATCCGTTACGCCCTGAAAATTCACACCATTGTTAATCGCGCCCAGCCAAACGTTCATGCGTCTTTCGGCAAGGCCCCAAATAAAAAAACCCGGCCAAGGCCGGGTTTTCGCTTCGCTACAGAATGCGGTGCTTGTCCAACTGCTCGCGCCGCTGCGCCGCTTTGGCTTCGCGCTTTTTGCGCGCATCGCACGGCTCCGGGCAGTCGCAGACTTTCTCCATGCCCAGCGCGGTGATGCCGCCGCAGCTGCCCTGCAGGCTTTTGCGTTTGAACACGTAACCCAGCGACATCCCGCCGACGATCAGCAGGAACAACACGAAGGTAGCGGCGAATACCGTCAACATAGCAACCTCACGAACGCTTTTTCAGATAGGGTTTGAACGCGTCCGAATAACGCTCCTCAAACCCGTCGGCGGTTTTCACGATCATGAACACCGGGATACCGAGCAGGTTGGCCAGCGCCATGCCGCGCTCCGGCCCCATCACGTTCAGGCCGGTGGACAGGCCGTCGGCGGTCATGCAGGTCGGGCTCAGCACGGTGATCGACACCAGCCGATGATGGATCGGCCGCCCGGTGACCGGATCGATGGTGTGCGAATAGCGCACCCCGTCCTGCTCGAAGTAGTTGCGATAGTCACCCGAGGTGGCGATCGACATCTCCCCCGGCTGGATCACCAGCTGCGCCTGCTGCTGCGCGCCGGCGGTCGGGCGCTCGATGGCGATGCGCCACGGCTTTTGCTCGCCGTTGCGCCCGCGGGTACGAACTTCACCGCCGATATCCACCATGTAGTCTTTCACGTGTTGCGATTGCAGATACTCCGCCACCACGTCCACGCCGTATCCTTTGGCAATCGAAGACAGGTCGACATACAGCTCGGGGATGCTTTTCACCAGCGCGCTGCCCTGCACCGCCAGTTTATCGGCGCCGGTCCAGGCGCGGCGGTGCTCCAGTTCCGCCTCGCTCGGCACTTTGTCCGGCCGCCCTTCCGGGCCGAAACCCCATAGGTTGACCAGCGGCCCGACGGTCACGTCCAGCGCGCCATCGGTGACGCGGTTGATGCGCAGCGCTTCGCGCACCACTTCGGCGGTGGCCGGCGAAACCGGGAACGGCCGGTCAATGTCGCGGCTGGCGTTGAAGCGGCTTAGCTCGGAATCCGGCCGGTAGGTGGACATCTGATCGTTCACCTGTTCCAGCCGTTTGTCGATCTCCGCCTGCATCTCGCGCGCCGACGGCGTATCGTCGCCGGTCACGTAACGGATCGAATACGAGGTGCCCATGGTTTTACCCGTCAGATCCACCTGTTCCGGCCCGCAACCGGTCAGCAGCAGGGTGGCGCTCAGCGCCACGCCCGTCAGCCAGTTCTTCATCGCCAATGCGCGCAATTTAGCCACCAAAGTCATCCAGCATGATATTTTCGTCTTCGACGCCCAGATCTTTGAGCATCTTGATCACCGCGGCGTTCATCATCGGCGGCCCGCACATGTAAAACTCGCAGTCTTCCGGCGCCGGGTGGTTCTTCAGGTAGTTCTCCAGCAGAACATTATGGATAAAGCCGGTGTAGCCGGTCCAGTTATCTTCCGGTTGCGGATCCGACAGCGCCACGTGCCAGGTGAAGTTTTCGTTCTCCGCCTGCAGCTGGTTGAAGTCGTCTTCATAGAACATCTCACGCAGCGAACGCGCGCCGTACCAGAAAGTGATCTTGCGCTTCGAGTTCAGACGCTTGAGCTGATCGAAAATGTGTGAGCGCATCGGCGCCATGCCCGCGCCGCCGCCGATAAAGATCATTTCGGCGTCGGTGTCCTTGGCGAAGAACTCGCCGAACGGCCCGGAGATGGTTACCTTATCGCCCGGCTTCAGCGACCAGATATAGGAAGACATGATGCCCGGCGGCACGTCCGGATTGTTCGGCGGCGGCGTGGCGATACGCACGTTGAGCATGATGATGCCCTTCTCTTCCGGGTAGTTGGCCATCGAGTAGGCGCGCACCGTGGTGTCGTTCACCGTCGAACGGTAGCGGAACAGGTTGAACTTGTCCCAGTCGCCGCGATACTCCTGCGGCACGTCGAAGTCGGCGTAGCTGATGTCGTGCGCCGGCGCTTCGATCTGGATGAAACCGCCCGCGCGGAACGGCACGTCTTCGCCATCGGGGATCTTCAGCTTCAGCTCTTTGATAAAGGTGGCTTTGTTATCGTTGGAGATAACTTCGCATTCCCATTTCTTCACGCCGAAGATCTCTTCCGGCAGCTCGATCTTCAGGTTCTGCTTCACGTTCACCTGGCACGCCAGGCGGCAACCCTCTTTCGCTTCGCGCTTGTTGATGTGCGAGAGCTCGGTCGGCAGGATATCGCCGCCGCCCTCTTTGATCACCACCCGGCACTGGCCGCAGGAGCCGCCGCCGCCACAGGCCGAGGAGACGAAGATCCCTTGGCTGGAGAGCACGTTGAGCAGCTTGTCGCCCGCCGGCGCATGGAAGCTCTTATCCAGATCGCCGTTGATTTCCACCGCGATGTCGCCGGTGTTCACCAGCTTCGATTTAGCGAACAGGATCAGCAACACCAGCACCATCACGATGGCGGTGAACATCGCTACGCCTAAAATAATTTCCATAAATTCTTCCCGCCTTTACAACTGAACACCGGAGAAGGACATGAAGCCCAGCGCCATCAGTCCGGTGGTGATAAAGGTAATGCCCAGGCCGCGCAGCCCTGCCGGCACGTTGGCATACTTGAGTTTTTCGCGGATCCCCGCCATGGCGACGATCGCCAGCATCCAGCCGGTGCCGGAACCGATGCCGTACACCACCGATTCGGCGAAGTTGTAGTCGCGCTGCACCATGAAGGACACGCCGCCGAAGATGGCGCAGTTCACGGTGATGAGCGGCAGGAAGATGCCGAGCGCGTTATACAGCGACGGGAAGAAGCGATCGAGGATCATCTCCAGAATCTGCACCAGCGCCGCGATCACGCCGATGAAGGTGATGAAGTTGAGGAAGCTCAGATCGACGCCTTCCACCAGCGCACCGTCGCGCAGGATCAGGTTGTAGACCAGGTTGTTCACCGGCACCGAAATGCCGAGCACGATGGTCACCGCGATGCCCAAGCCAAAGGCGGTCGAGACCTTCTTCGACACCGCCAGGAAGGTACACATCCCGAGGAAGAACGCCAGCGCCATGTTCTCGACGAACACCGCGCGCACAAACAGGCTGATATAGTGTTCCATCGGCCTTTACTCCTTTTCGATCTGCGCCGGCTTCAGAGTGCGCAGCACCCAGATCAGCAGGCCGATGATGAAGAACGCGCTCGGCGCCAGCAGGAACAGGCCGTTCGGCTGATACCAGCCGCCGTTCTGCACCGTTTCCAACACCGGTACGCCAAACAGCTTACCGGAGCCGATCAGCTCGCGCAGGAAACCGACCAGCACCAGGATCACCCCGTAGCCCAGCCCGTTGCCGATACCATCCATAAAGCTCTCGATCGGCGGCGACTTCATGGCGTAGGCCTCGGCGCGCCCCATCACGATGCAGTTGGTGATGATAAGGCCGACGAACACCGACAGCTGCTTGGAGATCTCGAACGCATAGGCGCGCAGCAACTGATCGACCACGATCACCAGCGAGGCGATGATCGCCATCTGCACGATGATGCGCACGCTGTTGGGAATATGGTGACGGATCAGCGAGATGAAGAAGCTGGAGAACGCGGTCACCAGCGTCACCGCAATGGTCATCACCACCGCCGTCTCCAGCTTGGTGGTCACCGCCAGCGCCGAACAGACGCCCAGCACCTGCAGGGCGATCGGGTTATTGTCGAACAGCGGCCCCAGCAGGACCCGCTTTATTTCTTTGGAATCAGCCATTTTTCAGCGCTCCTTCACGAACTTTTTTCAGGAACGGGCCGAAGCCGTGCTCGCCCAACCAGAAATCAAACGTATGCTGCACGCCGTTGGAGGTCAGCGTGGCGCCGGACAGGCCATCCACCCCGTGTACGTCCCCCTGACGCGCACCGCCTTTCACCACGCGGAGCGCCGGCTGGCCGTTGTCGTCGAACAGCTGCTTGCCGACCCACTGCTGGCGCCAGGACGGGTTCTCGACCTCACCGCCCAGCCCCGGGGTTTCCCCCTGGTCGTAGTAGGTGATGCCCTTGACCGTATTGCCATCGTTATCCAGCGCCACGAAGGCGTACATCATCGACCACAGGCCGGTGCCGTATACCGGCAGTACAATCTTGTTCACCTGGCCGCTTTCATCGCGCACCAGATAGATTTCCGCCTGGTTGCTGCGGCGCTTGATGCCGGCCGGATCGTCGCCCGCCGCCAGCGCCACGCTTTTGGCGTCGTCGCGCAGCGCGGCGCCCAGATCGAACGCCGCCGCTTTGCCGGCGACAAACTCGCCGCTGTTCAGATCCACCAGGCGCGGTTCGATGCGCTCGCTGTACAGGCGCTTGACCTGCTCGCTCTCCATTTTCGGCTGCAACAGGCCGGCTACGTCGAGAATATTACGCTGCTTGTCGAGCAGCTTTTGCTCCTGCTGTTTGGACTTCAGGCCGACGGCGGAGCCCGCCACCACCACTGAACACACCAGACACAGCAGCAGCACTACCAGCAGCGTTTTACCGATGCCGTCATTTTTCGCTTCATTCGCCACGGGCTTTTCTCCGCTTGATGTTGGCCTGCACCACCAGGTAATCGAACAGCGGCGCGAACAGGTTGGCGAACAGGATCGCCAGCATCATGCCTTCCGGATAGGCGGGGTTGACCACCCTAATCAGCACGCACATCACGCCAATCAGAATGCCGTACCACCATTTCCCCTTATTGGTGAAGGAGGCGGAAACCGGGTCGGTCGCCATAAAGATCATGCCGAAGGCGAAGCCGCCCAGCACCAGATGCCAGTACCACGGCATGGCGAACATCGGGTTGGTATCGGAACCGATGGCGTTGAACAGCATGGCGGAAGCCACCATGCCGAGCATTACCCCGGCGACGATGCGCCAGGAGGCCACGCGGCCGAACAGGATAATCGCCCCGCCGATCAGGATCATCAGCGTGGACACCTCACCGATCGAGCCGGGAATGTTGCCGAGGAAAGCGTCCATCCAGCTGATGGACTGGCCGGTGGCTACGTTGCTCAGACTGTGCGCCCCGCCCGCGCTCCACTGCGCCAGCGGCGTCGCGCCGGAGAAACCGTCCGCGGAAGTCCACACCAGATCGCCGGAGATCTGCGCCGGATAGGCGAAGAACAGGAAGGCGCGGCCGGCCAGCGCCGGGTTGAGGAAGTTGCGCCCGGTGCCGCCGAAGATCTCTTTGGCCACCACCACGCCGAAGGTGATGCCCAGCGCGGCCTGCCACAGCGGCAGGGTCGGCGGCACGATCAGCGCGAACAGGATAGAGGTGACAAAGAAACCTTCGTTGACCTCATGCTTGCGGATAATGGCGAACAGCACTTCCCAGAAGCCGCCGACGACGAACACCACGGCGTAGATCGGCAGGAAGTAACAGGCGCCCAGCACCATTTTGCTGACCCAGCCGGCGTCGGCCGCCAGCGAGGCGCCGAGCCACTGCGCCAGGCGATAATGCCAGTCGCCCGCCAACACCTGTTGCAGCGCGTCGCCGCTGTACAGATGGTGCAGCGCCGGGATCGCCTGCTGGCCGACGTTGTACATGCCCCAGAACATCGCCGGGAACACCGCCAGCCACACCAGGATCATCATGCGTTTCAAATCGATGGCGTCGCGCACGTGCGAAGCGCCGCGCGTCACCGTGCCGGGGGTGTAAAACACCGTGGTGGTCGCTTCATACAGCGGGTACCACTTTTCCAGTTTGCCGCCCGGCGTGAAGTGATGCTCTATCTTCTCGAAATAATTCTTCAGGCCCATCGGTTATCCTTCCTGCTCAATCTTGGTCAGCACCTCGCGCAGCACCGGCGCGTACTCATACTTGCCGGGGCAAACGAAGGTGCACAGCGCCAGATCTTCCTCGTCCAGCTCCAGACAACCCAGCGCCTGCGCGCTGTCGCTGTCGCCCGCCAGCAGATCGCGCAGCAGCAGCGTCGGCAAAATATCCAGCGGCATCACCCGCTCGTAGTTGCCGATCGGCACCATGGCGCGCTCGCCGCCGTTGGTGGTGGTTGAGAAGGCGAACAGTTTGTTCTTCAGGAAGTGGCCCAGCGTGGTGCGGGTAATGGAAAACTTGTTCGGCGAGGGCACGATCCAACCGAACAGCTCTTTGTCGCGCCCTTCTTCCAGCACCGACACCTGCGAGTGGAAGCGGCCGAGCCAGGCGTTCGGCCCGGCGGCGTGCATGCCGTTCAGCACCGAACCGGAGATCACCCGATTCTCGCCGCCTTTCAGGCGGCCGGCGGTCAGCTCATCGAGGCTGGCCCCCAGGCGGGTGCGCAGCAGCGCCGGCTGCGCCACCTGCGGCCCGGCCAGCGCCACCACACGGCGGGTATCGAGCTTGCCGGTGGTGAACAGCGTGCCGATGGCGATCACGTCCTGGTAACCGATGTGCCAAACGGTTTTCTTCAGGCTGACCGGTTCAAGGAAGTGAATGTGGGTGCCCGCCAGCCCGGCGGGATGCGGGCCGGCAAATTCGCTGTAGGCGATCTGCGGGCCGCTCTGCTGGCCAACCGAGGCGCCGGCGGCATGGCACACGTGCACCTTGCCCGCCGTCAGGCGCGCCAGCACCACCAGCCCGGCGTTGAACGCCGCCTGCTGTTCGGCGATGATCACCTGCGGATCGGCGGCCAACGGTTGGGTATCCATCGCGGTGACGAAAATGGCGCGCGGCTCGCTGCCGGGGCTCGGCGTTTTGCTGAACGGGCGGGTGCGCAGCGCGGTCCACAGGCCGCTGGCGATCAGTTCGCTTTCGACCTGTTCGCGCGGCAGCTGGCTCAGTTCACCCAGCGGGTAGTGCGCGAACTCGAGCTGATCGTCACCGCCGTTTTCCAGCGCAATCACCACCGATTGCAATACGCGCCGCTCGCCGCGGTTAATCGCGGCGATGCGGCCGCTGGCGGGTGCCGTGAAGAAAACCCCGGGGTTTTTCTTGTCTTCGAACAACGCCTGGCCTTTCTTAACGGTATCGCCTTCCTGCACCAGCATGGAGGGGCGCATTCCGACATACTCTTCCCCAAGCAGGGCGACATGCTGAATGTTCGGGCCATCTTGGATCGCCTGAACCGGAACCCCGGCTATCGGCAGATCTAACCCTTTTCTGATCTTAATCATAGGATTTATACGATGTAGTTTGGTTTACACGTCTGCCCGGCCCCAGAGGCGGGTGCGGACGATGCCAGGATTGCCGGGCAGTGCGCACGACGGCACGCCCAACATGAACTTTCTCGCAGTGAATATATGGGGTAACGCGCATTCCCTTGATTCCCCCCTCTCCGTTATTTGCGTGACAATCGATGTGTTAACGGCCTGTAGCCAAATAACCACCGAAACGGCCGGGTTATATGCCATAACCCCCGCCGCTTCAATCGCTACCGCGCGTTAAATTGAAGAGAGAATATTAACATTGTTCGCAACATTGTTCTGCGTTCCGTCGTGACTTGGGTCAAGCAAACGCAATTAAATTTCGCCTGTTTTTCACTACTTATCGTTAAAATCTGCCGGTCATTTCACTTTTATCGAGCTTTGTCGTTTTTTTATACATATCACGTATTGCTAAAAATAAACGCGCTGGTAATCTGGCGGTGTTTTGCAGCAGTAAAAACAATAATCAGTGGCATGCTGGCCAGGTTGATTGCGCCGGCAGATAAATATAAGCAGGAATTATAATGAGCAAAATCGCGCTGTTGTTTGCGATGCTTGTTTCTATGCCGATGATCACGGCCTGCAGCGCCAGCGAGCAGGTACCCGAAGCGCCGGTAGTTAAACAGCAATTATTGGGTTCGCCGGTCTATATTCAGATCTTCAAAGAGGAACGCAAGCTGGAATTGTATGCCAGAATGGGCAATGAATTCCGCCTGGTCAACACGTTCCCGATCTGTAATTTCTCCGGCGGGCTGGGTCCTAAACGTCGTGAAGGCGACTTTAAAAGTCCTGAAGGCTTTTATAGCGTTGACGCGCGCCATCTGAAACCCGACAGCAAGTATTATCGGGCGATCAATATCGGTTTCCCTAACGATTACGATAAGTCGCAGGGCTATTCCGGCGCTTATCTGATGATCCACGGCGAATGTAAATCGATCGGCTGTTACGCGATGACCAACACCTATATGGATGAGATCTATCGCTACGTCGAAGCCGCCTTCGCCTATGGCCAAAGCCGCGTCGACATCAGCATCTACCCGTTCCGCATGACCGAACAGAACCTGAAACGCCATGCGTCATCCAGCTATATCGCCTTCTGGCGCCAGCTGAAGCCGGGCTACGATTACTTCGCGAAGAACCGCCAACCGCCGACAATGGGCGTGGTCAATGGCCAGTACGTCTTGGGCCAACCGCTGATGAGCAGCGGCGGCATGATGACGCAGTACGCGTCAGCCAGCCCGACGCCCAACACCAACCCCTTCGCTCAGAACAAGCCGCTCACCGAAGTGAAATAACGCGAACTCGCCTGGCTCAATCTTGTGCCAGGTTTCGTTGGCGGTCAGCGGTTGGGTGGCAATCACCGTGACCACATCGTTCGGTGTGGTCTGTTGCTGAAAATCAATCTCCACGTCCTGATCAAGCAACGTCGCCTTGCCGAACGGCGCGCGGCGCGTGATCCAATACAGGTTGGTGGAACAATACGCCATCACGAAGCGCCCGTCCGACAACAGCATATTGAATACCCCTTTCTTGCGCAGCTGGCTCGCCAACAGGCCAATGTAGCGGAATACCGCCGGCCACTGGCTCGGGGTGCGCGGATATTTCAGCGCCAGCTGGTGCAGCAGCCAGCAGAACGCGTATTCGCTGTCGGTCTGGCCGACCGGGCGGAACGTGCCGGTATCCAGCTGGCGATAGCCTTTCAATTGGCCGTTGTGCGCATAGGTCCAGTTGCGGCCCCACAGTTCACGGGTGAACGGATGGGTGTTTTCCAACGCCACTTCGCCGCGGTTGGCCTGGCGAATATGGGACACCACCGCGCAAGACTTGATCGGGTAGTCCTGCACCAGGCGGGCGATCGGCGAGTTGAAGCTCGGCTGCGGATCCTTGAATGTACGGCAGCCGTTCCCTTCATAGAAGGTAATGCCCCAGCCATCCTTATGCGGCCCGGTGCGGCCGCCGCGCTGTACCAGGCCGGTAAAGCTGAAGCAGATATCGGTCGGTACGTTTGCGCTCATCCCGAGCAGTTCACACATCGCCAGCACTCCTTAACCACACTGACACAGGCTGTGCGGGCACGGCATACATGCGGCGCCCGCAGTCTTATTCATGGGGAGCCGCAGCCCCCCGAAGGCTATTACGCCTTAACCATCTCTTTTTCGATCAGCTGAATCAAGATGTGAATCGCTTTAATATGGATTTCCTGAATGCGATCGGCGTAACCGAAGTGCGGCACGCGAATTTCCACATCGGCGGAACCCGCCATCTTGCCGCCGTCCTTGCCGGTCAGGGTGATCACTTTCATCCCCTTGGCACGCGCCGCGTCGATAGCCTTGATGATGTTGCCGGAGTTGCCGGAGGTGGAAATGCCCAGCAGCACGTCGCCTTCGCGGCCCACCGCTTCCACATAGCGCGAGAACACATACTCATAGCCGAAGTCGTTGCTGACGCAGGACAGGTGGCTCACGTCCGAGATGGCAATCGCCGGGTAGCCCGGGCGGTTTTCGCGGTAGCGGCCGGTCAGCTCTTCGGCGAAATGCATCGCGTCGCAATGGGAACCGCCGTTGCCGCAGGAAATCACTTTACCGCCGGCTTTGAAGGAATCCGCCAGCAGCACCGCCGCGCGTTGGATGGCGTCGATGTTGGCGTCGTCATTGATAAATTTCGCCAGGGTATCAGCCGCTTCGTTCAGTTCACTGCGAATAAGGTCGTGGTACATGAGGAACCTCTTGTTATCGTCAAATCTTCCGCTCCGCAGTGTACCGGATCGCGGAAACAGCGAGAAGCATTCTCAGCCAAACAGCGCGCCGGTTAAGGAAGCGGAGAGGTTTTTGATGATTGGTGCTGTCAGTTTGTGACCTGAGTTGTAATTAAACTGTAAACGCATTGATAAAAATTCTGCCTTGTACTAAAACCTATTACATACACACAACAGGTCAGACCTCTTACTACTTCGGAGCTTCTTATGATGGTTCTTAGTATTGTCGTTTTACTGGCGCTCCTCGGCGTGGTGTTCTACCACCGAGTGAACCTTACCCTCAGCAGCCTGATCCTGGTGGCGTACACCGCCGCCATGGGCGCGATCGGCCTGTGGAGCTTCTGGCTGTTGCTGCCGCTGGCGATCGTGCTGCTGCCGCTGAACCTTTCCTCTGTGCGTCGCTCTCTGCTCTCCGCGCCGGCGCTGCGCGCCTTCCGCAAGGTGATGCCGCCGATGTCCACCACCGAGAAGGAAGCGATCGACGCGGGCACCACCTGGTGGGAAGGCGATCTGTTCCGCGGTGCGCCGGACTGGAACAAGCTGCACAGCTACCCGAAACCGCGCCTGACGGAAGAAGAGCAGGCGTTTATCGACGGCCCGGTGGAAGAAGCCTGCCGCATGGCCAACGACTTCCAGATCACCCATGAACTGGCCGATCTGCCGCCTGAACTCTGGGCGTACCTGAAAGAACACCGTTTCTTCGCGATGATCATCAAGAAAGAGTACGGCGGCCTGGAATTCTCCCCTTACGCTCAGGCGATGGTGCTGCAAAAACTGGCCGGCGTTTCCGGCATCCTGGCGATCACCGTCGGCGTGCCAAACTCCCTCGGCCCGGGCGAACTGCTGCAGCACTACGGTACCGAAGAACAGAAAAACCACTACCTGCCGGGCCTGGCGCGCGGCGACGAAATCCCTTGCTTCGCGCTGACCAGCCCGGAAGCGGGTTCCGATGCCGGCGCGATCCCGGACGTGGGCACCGTGTGCATGGGCGAATGGCAAGGCAAGCAGGTGCTGGGCATGCGCCTGACCTGGAACAAGCGCTACATCACGCTGGCGCCGGTCGCCACCGTGCTGGGTTTGGCATTCAAACTGCATGACCCGAACCGCCTGCTGAGCGACAACGAATCCCCGGGCATCACCTGTGCGCTGATCCCAACCAGCACGCCGGGCGTGGAAATCGGCAACCGCCACTTCCCGCTGAACGTGCCGTTCCAGAACGGCCCGACCCGCGGCACCGACGTGTTCGTGCCGATCGATTACATCATCGGCGGCCCGAAAATGGCCGGCCAGGGCTGGCGCATGCTGGTTGAATGCCTGTCGGTCGGTCGCGGCATCACCCTGCCGTCCAACTCCACCGGCAGCCTGAAATCCATCGCCCTGGCGACCGGCGCCTACGCGCACATTCGCCGTCAGTTCAAAATCTCCATCGGCAAGATGGAGGGGATCGAAGAGCCGTTGGCGCGCATCGCCGGCAACACCTATGTGATGGACGCCGCCGCTTCGCTGATCACCTATGCACTGGTGCAGGGCGAGAAACCGGCCGTGCTGTCGGCCATCGTCAAATACCACTGTACGCACCGCGGCCAGCAGTCGATCGTTGACGCCATGGACATCGCCGGCGGTAAAGGCATCATGCTGGGCGAATCCAACTTCCTGGCTCGTGCTTATCAGGGCGCACCGATCGCCATCACGGTGGAAGGCGCGAACATCCTGACCCGCACCATGATGATCTTCGGCCAGGGCGCGATCCGCTGCCATCCTTATGTGCTGGATGAAATGGCGGCGGCGCAGAACAACGATCTGAACGCCTTCGATAAATCGCTGTTCGGCCACCTGGGCCACGTCGGCAGCAACAAGGTACGCAGCTTCTGGCTGGGCCTGACCAACGGCCGCACCAGCGCCACGCCGACCAAGGACGCGACCCGTCGTTACTATCAGCAGTTGAACCGCCTGAGCGCCAACCTGGCGTTGCTGTCGGACGTTTCCATGGGCGTGCTGGGCGGCAGCCTGAAGCGCCGCGAGCGCATCTCCGCTCGCCTGGGGGATATCCTCAGCCAGATGTACCTGGCTTCCGCCGTGCTGAAACGCTTTGACGACGAAGGCCGTCAGAAAGAAGATCTGCCGCTGGTGCATTGGGGCGTGCAAGACAGCCTGCATAAAGCCGAACAGGCGCTGGATGATCTGCTGCGCAACTTCCCGAACCGCTTTATCGCCGGCGCGCTGCGCTTCGTGGTCTTCCCGTTCGGCCGCGTGCATACCGCACCGTCCGATCGCCTGGATCATCAGTTGGCCAAGATCCTGCAGGTGCCTTCCGCCACCCGCAGCCGTCTGGGGCGCGGCCAGTACCTGACGCCGAGCGAGCATAACCCAATCGGCCTGCTGGAAGCGGCGCTGGCCGACGTGATGGCCGCCGAGCCGATTCACGAACGCCTGTGCAAGGCGGTCGGCAAAAACCTGCCGTTCACCCGTCTGGATCGTTTGGCGGAACGCGCGCTGGAAGAAGGCAAGATCAGCGCCGACGAGGCGAAGATCCTGGTGAAAGCCGAAGAGAGCCGCCTGCGCTCCATCAACGTGGACGACTTTGCGCCGGATGCGCTGGCGGCCGCCAAGCCGGAAAAGCCGGCGGCGCAGTCTAAGCGCCAGCAGCAGACCGAAGCGGCTTAAGGTTCACTTCACGTATCCAAGGGGCGATCATCATCGCCCCTTTTTCTTTTGCTTTCATGACAAACTGCGCACCGCGCCGCAGGTTGGCGCAACGGCGGATTTAACGGGAAGGAAGTTCGGGTAGACTGCGCCGCGGGTGCTCTGGATCTTTCTGTCCGGCGCCTTGGCAAAGGAGAGAAAGAGAAAGGCCCCGAGTCGATATTATCAACCCGAGGCCACTCTGATGCCTAGCAACATCAGGTTAGCCTCTTACCCGCCGCAAGGCAAGGATAGGGAGGTCAAAAATGCAGCAAAAACGGGTCGTGCTTAAACTGGTGATCGTCTGTATGACGCTGATCGCGTTCATCTGGCTCACCCGCGGTTCGCTGTGCGAACTGCGCATCAGGTTGGGAGACTCGGAGGTTGCGGCCACTTTGGCTTACGAATCCGAACGGTAAGGCAACCCAACGGCGGGGTTCGCCCCGCCCGTTGGCTGATGATGTCAGGCAGGATCCACGAGCACCCGCCTTTTCAGCCTTGCTGACGAATACGCGCCAACAGCGCATCGATATGCTCGATCTGCGGCGCATTGACGATCAGCGTGCGCCCCAAGCCCAGCGCATGACGCTGACAGCCGAGGCGCATGTCGGCGTCGGCGATGCTGTCCAGATCGGCGACGTGCGCCAGGCCGATAGTACGCCGAATCAGCTCGGTACCGCAGTACCCTATCGCATCAGTCCAGACCTGCAGCAGGAACTGCTCGGCGTAACCCGGCGTCGCCAGCGCCGCATCGCGGCTTTGCTGATGGCACAGCGCCAGGAAACGATCGGCAAAGATCAGCCACAGCTCGCGCACATCCTGCAGACGCTGCTCGCGCCCGGCGGCGGCGTCGCGCGGCCCGAACAGCCCAGGCTGGCCGCAATAGTTGAGCAGCAGGTTGCCTAACGCAGTGCCGACATCAAAACCGATCGGGCCGTAGAAACCGAATTCAGCGTCGATCGCTTTCAATCGCCCTTCCGCCACGAAGATCGAACCGCTGTGGATATCCCCATGCAACAACGCCTCCGCCTTGCTGAGGAAGCGGTGTTTCAGGCCGGCGACCGCCAGCTTCAGCGGCGCATCCTCACGCAGCGCCTGCACCTGCGGCAACAGCGCCGCCTCGAACTGATTGCGCTCATGGTCGATATAGGGATCGGTAAAGAACAGATCTTCGGTGATCTGGCACAGCTCGGGGTTGGTGAAGCGGCTGACTTCCGCCTTTTTCTGCTGCGCCGGCTGATAAAAATCGGAGGTGTGAAACAACGTCTGCGCCAGGTATTCCGCCAACTGCCCGGCCGCCAGCGGATGATAGTTCCCCTGCACCAGTTCACTGCGCCAGATGCGATGATCGGAGAGATCTTCCTGCACCATCACCGCCAACTCGGGATCGTGATGCAAGACTTTTACCGTATGCCGCGGGCAGAAACCGCCGTGGATCAACAGCGTTTCCGCTTCGATGCGCGCCCGATCCAACGTCAGCGGCCAGGATTCGCCCACGCAGCGCACGTAGGGCAGCGCCTGTTTGACGATCACCCGGCTCACGCCTTCGCGATCGCGGATCTTGAACACCAGGTTCAGGTTGCCGTCGCCGATCTCGTCGGCGCTGACCAGCGCCTGCGGATCGGCCACCTGCCCGTATTGGCGGGCGTATTCAACGGCATCGGCAGCCGTAAACGTACGATAAAGCGACATTCCCCAACCCCTCTGTTCTCTCTCGCTGCCCCCAGCGATTCTGTTTATTTAGACGTAAAAGCATTTGGACGTCTATACATCTGGAAGTCATGTTGGCAGAATAGCGTTTCAGATGCAATAACCTCGCAACAAGGAATTAACCGCCGATGCAAGCGCTTAACACCACCAGTTTGACCCTGCAGGACAACCGCCTTTGGATCCTCGATCAGCAAGCCCTGCCGCAGGAAAAGCGGTGGCGCGCTTGCGACAGCGTGGAGGAGTTGGTCGGGCACATTCACAGCCTGCGGGTGCGCGGCGCACCGCTGCTCGGGCTGTCCGCCAGCCTGTTGTTGGCGCTGCTGGCGGAACGCGGTCTGACGCGCGCCGAGCTGGAGCAGGCGCTGCACACGCTGCGCGCCGCCCGCCCGACGGCGGTTAACCTGATGAACAATCTGGATCGCATGAAGCTGGCGCTGGCGGAGCCTGACTGGGCGCCGGCGATGGTGAACGAAGCGCTGCGGTTGGTGGAGGAAGATCGCCTGCTGTGCGATCGCATCGCCGATCGCGGCGCTGGTCTGGTCAAGCCCGGCAGCCGCCTGCTGACCCACTGCAATACCGGCGGGTTGGCCACCGCCGGCGTCGGCACCGCCATCGGCGTGCTGCTGCGCGCCCACCAGCAGGGCAAGGTGCAACAGGTATGGGTCGATGAAACCCGGCCGCTGCTGCAGGGCGGCCGTCTGACCGCCTGGGAACTGGGCGAGCTGGGCATTCCCTATCGCCTGATCTGCGATTCGATGGCCGCCAGCCTGATGGCGCAGGGCCAGGTCGATGCGGTGTGGGTCGGCGCGGATCGCATCGCCGCCAACGGCGACGTCGCCAACAAGATTGGCACTTACAGCCTGGCGGTGCTGGCGCACTACCATGGCATTCCATTCTACGTGGCCGCCCCGCACACCACCCACGATCCGCACTGTCCGGACGGCGCCGCCATCCCGATCGAGCAGCGAGCAGCAGCCGAAGTCACCGGCGTTTCAGGCAGCTTCGGCGCCTGCCAGTGGGCGCCGGCCGAGGCGCCGGTCTACAATCCGGCGTTCGACGTCACGCCGGCAAAACTCATCAGCGGGTGGGTGTTCGACAGCGGCGTGATCACGCCGCAACAGGTTGAAGCGGGGATTTTCCGGCGGACGCTGGGTTAACGCCCGCCGGTTAACGATCAGTCCAGACGCGGATAGGCATCGGCGATCTTGTCGCCGGTGAAATGCGCCACCCAGCCTTCCGGGTTGTCGAACACCCGGATCGCGGTAAAGTGCGGCGCCGAGCCCATATCGAACCAGTGGCGGGTGTTGGCCGGCACTGAGATCAGATCGTTCTTTTCGCACAGGATCTGGAAGATCTTGCCGTCCAGATGCAGGCAAAACAGCCCCGCCCCTTCAACGAAAAAGCGCACTTCATCTTCGCCGTGCGTATGTTCGGACAGGAATTTTTCACGCAGCGCCTGGCGCTGTTCGTGGTCCGGTCGCATGCTGATCACGTCCCAGCTCTGGTAGCCCTTTTCCGCCACCAGCCGGTCGATCTCATGCTGGTAGGCGGCGATCACCGCCTCCGGCTGCGGATTGTCGCCCAGCTCGCGATCCGCCTGCCAACGCTCAAAGCGCACGCCGATCTGCGCCAGCTGGCGCTGGATTTCCTGCGCGTCGCGGCTCTGCCACAGCGGCTGCGGCGGCGCTGTATCACTGAAAATGGTCAATCCACTCATGAGACAAACTCCCCTAAATCGATGTGATCAAAACGGCTGACCTGTGGATGCCGGCTTTGTGCGTCCGCCTCATCGCGGATCAGCTGGCAGGTATGCCAGCCGGCGGCCTGCGCCGCGTCCAGCTCCTGGTGGATATCGGACAGGAACAGCAGTTCGTCGGGCGCGATGCCGATAGCCTGCGCAATGTTGCGGTACGACGCGGTTTCACGCTTGGCGCCGACGTGCGTGTCGAAATAGCCGCTAAACAGCGGCTGCAGATCGCCGGCGTCGCTGTGGCCGAACAGCAGCTTCTGCGCCTCCACCGAACCGGAGGAATAGACGTAAAGCTGCAGCCCCTGACGCTGCCAGGCGGCCAGCTGCCCCGCGACCTCCGGGTACAGATGCCCGCGGAAATCCCCTTCGCGATAGCCGCTACGCCAGATGATGCCCTGCAACGCCTTGAGCGCGGTGGATTTGCGGTCTTCATCCATAAAGCGGTACAGCGCGGCGATCAGCGCGTCGAGATCCGCCTGTGGCTGGTCAATTTCAGCGCGCAGCGCCGCCAGCGGCGCGGCGACTTCGCTCTCCGTGGCGTGACGGCGAACAAAATCCGCCAGCCGTTCACGGGCATAGGGAAACAGCACCTGATGCACGAAGCGAATATCGCTGGTGGTGCCTTCAATATCGGTCACGATAGCGCGGATCATTTCGCCTCCAGCAAACGACGTTGCAGTTCACACTGGAACAGGAATTCCAGCCCTTCGAGATGGCGGCGGGCTTCCGCCACCTGGCTTCCCCAGCAATAGAGACCGTGGCCGCGCACCAGAAAACCGTACTGCAGCGGCGTGACCTCGGCATAGGCCGCCACGCGCGCCGCCAGCCGGGGGATGTCCTGATCGTTATCGAAAATGGGAATCGCCACGCTGTCCAGGTGGCTGCGCTGGCCAGCGAGCGACTTTTGCATTTCGTACCCCTGCAGCACCAACGCATCGCCGCGTTCCACCCGCGACAACACGGTGGCGTTGACGGAATGGGTATGCAGCACCGCGCCAAGGTGCGGGTACAAGCGATAGAGCAGCGTATGCAGCCCGGTTTCCGCCGATGGCGTACGGCCGCTCGGCACGTGATTGTCAGCAATATCCACCCGCAGAAAATCGGCGGCGCTCAGGCTGCCTTTGTCTTTGCCGGATTCGGTGACCAGGCACTGGCGTTCGTCGAGGCGCAACGACATGTTGCCGCCGGTCGCCGGACACCAGCCTTTGTCGCCAATCCAGTGGCAGACCGCCAGTAATGCGGTAAGTTGCGGATTCTCCGTCATTGTTATCGTTTCCCGTTCGGTATAGCGGTCAGCAGGTGAGGCTTAGCCGGCTGCGCGACAGGCTAAGCACTTTTTCTCATTTAGCCATCTAAGCGTCTTGATTGCCAAATACTAGCATCGTGTTATATTGACGGCAATATAAGCGCCTGGAGTATTCACCTGCTATGAGCACTTCCGCATTGATTCCCGAAAGTAAACTGCCTGCCCTGGGCACCACCATCTTCACCCAGATGAGCGCGCTGGCGCAGCAGCATCAGGCGATCAACCTGTCGCAGGGCTTCCCCGATTTCGACGGGCCGGACTACCTGAAAGCACGCCTGGCCTGGCATGTCGCCCAGGGCGCCAACCAGTATGCACCGATGACCGGCGTGGCGGCGCTGCGCGAAGCCATCGCCGACAAAACTGCCGAGCTGTATGGCTGGCAGCCGGACGCCACCGCCGAAGTGACCGTCACCGCCGGCGCTACCGAAGCGCTGTTCGCCGCCATCACGGCACTGGTGCGCCCCGGCGATGAGGTGGTCTGTTTCGATCCGAGCTACGACAGCTACGCGCCGGCGGTGACGCTGGCCGGCGGCGTACTCAAACGCCTCGCCCTGCAGCCGCCCGCGTTTGCCGTGGATTGGCAACGGTTCGCCGCCGCGCTGTCGCCGCGCACCCGCCTGGTGATCGTCAACACGCCGCACAACCCGTCCGCCACCGCCTGGCAGGCGGAAGACATGCAGCAGCTGTGGCACGCCATCGCCGAACGCGAAATCTACGTACTCAGCGACGAGGTTTACGAACATATCTGCTTCGCCAAAGGCGGCCACGCCAGCGTGTTGGCCCACCCGCAGCTGCGCCAACGCGCGATCGCGGTCTCCTCTTTCGGCAAAACCTTCCACATGACCGGCTGGAAAGTGGGTTACTGCGTGGCGCCCGCCGCGCTGAGCGCCGAGGTGCGCAAGGTGCATCAATACCTGACCTTTTCGGTCAATACTCCGGCGCAGTTGGCGCTGGCGGATAGCCTGCGCACCGAACCGGAGCACTGGCGACAGCTGCCGGCGTTCTATCGCGCCAAGCGCGATCGCTTTGTGCAGGCGCTGGCGAGCAGCCGACTGGAAATTTTACCCTGCGCCGGTACATACTTCTTGCTGGCGGACTACAGCGCCATCTCCGATCTGGACGATGTGGCGTTCTGCCATTGGTTAACTGAGCACGTGGGCGTGGCGGCCATTCCGCTGTCGGTCTTCTGTGCCGATCCTTTCCCTCATAAATTGATCCGGCTGTGCTTCGCTAAACAGGACGCCACGCTGGATGCAGCTGCGGAGCGGTTATGTCGACTTTAAAAATTACCCTGTTGCAGCAACCGCTGGTCTGGCGCGACGGCCTCGCTAACCTGGCCGCCTTCGACGCGTTGCTGGCGCCGATCGTCGGGCGCGATCTCATCGTCTTGCCGGAAATGTTCACCACCGGTTTTGCCATGGATGCCGGCGAGAGCGCCCTGCCCGAACAGCAGGTGATCGACTGGCTGCACGGCTGGGCGGTGAAAAGCCACGCGTTGATCGGCGGCAGCGTGGCGCTGAAAACCGCCGAAGGCGCGGTCAATCGCTTCCTGCTGGTGGAGCCGGGCGGCCAGGTGCATGCCTATGACAAACGCCATCTGTTCCGCATGGCCGGCGAACACCTGCACTACCAGGCCGGCAACCGGCGTGAAATCTTCGAGTGGCGCGGCTGGCGCATCCTGCCGCAGATCTGCTACGACCTGCGCTTCCCGGTCTGGGCGCGCTATCAGCAGGATTACGATCTGGCGCTGTACGTCGCCAACTGGCCGGCGCCGCGCAGCCGCCATTGGCAAACGCTGCTGGCGGCGCGGGCGATTGAAAATCAGGTGTATGTGGCGGGCTGCAACCGGGTGGGCGAAGACCCTAACGGCCTGAACTACAGCGGAGACAGCCTGATCATCAGCCCGCAGGGCGAGATCCTGGCGGATGCCGAGCCCGGCGCGGCCGCGCGGCTGGACGCCGAACTCTCGCTGGAAAACCTGCAAAGTTACCGCAGCGCCTTCCCGGCCTGGCGCGATGCCGACAGTTTTCTGCGTCTTGACTGATTAAACGCGGTCCCAGCCGGCGATCGTCAGGCAATAGGCCTGGATCGCCAGCGCTACGTCCGCCTGCCGCACCGCTTCAGCCGGATGATGGCTGACGCCGCCGGCGCAACGCACGAACAGCATGCCGACCGGCCATTGCGCCGCCACGGCGATGGCGTCATGACCGGCGCCGCTCGGCAGCGCCAGACTCTGCCCCTGTACCTGCTCGACGGCCGCCTGCCAGCGGCGCTGCAGATCGCTATCGCAGGCGGTGGCGTCAATGCGGTAAAACTCCTCGCTGGCGAAGCGCGCTCCGCGGCGTGCGCAGATCGTCTGCGCCTGCGCCAGCAACATCTCCAACAGCGCCGCCAGCGGCGCATCCTGCGGGCCGCGCACGTCGAGCGTCAATCGCACTTCGCCCGGGATCACATTGGCCGCGCCCGGCAGGCTCTCGATGCAGCCGACGGTGGCCACCAGATGCGGATCGGCGTCGCGGGTCAACGTTTCAACCGCCGTTATCCATTCCGCCGCGGCCGCCAGCGCGTCTTTGCGCTGCCCCATCGGCACCGTACCGGCATGCCCCGCATCCCCGCTAAAGACACAGTTAAGCCGACGTGCGCCGTTGATCGCCGTCACCACGCCCAGCGCCAGGTCGGCCGCCTCCAGACATGGGCCTTGTTCGATATGCAATTCCAGATAAGCGCGGATTTCCTGCGGCGCGCGGCGCGCCTGCGCGATCGCCGTCGGCTCCAGCCCAAAGTCGCGCATGGCCTGCGCGATGCTCACCCCATCCGCGTCAGTCTGCGCCAGCCATTCCTGCGGCCATTGGCCGGTCAAGCCGCGGCTGCCCAGCAACGTCACGCCAAAGCGAGCGCCCTCTTCGTCGGCAAAGCCGATCACCTCCAGCGCCAGCGGCAAACGGCGCCCCTGGCGGTGGTATTGCGCCACCGTTTCCAGCGCCGTGAGCACGCCGAGCATGCCGTCATAACGCCCGGCGTTGCGCACCGTGTCCAGATGCGAACCGAGCAGCAGCGCGGGGGCGCCGGGCGTTAGCCCTTCATAACGGCCACAGATATTGCCGACGCTGTCTTGCCACACCCGCATGCCGCTCTCGCGCATCCATTCGCCCACCAGAACGTTGGCGCGCCGATGTTCCGCAGACAAATAAAGACGCGTCAGTTTACCGGGCTCCGCGCTGATCGCCGCCAGCTCGTCACAGCGCGCCATCACCCGCGCGGCGGCCTGCTGCGCCTCCTGCGGCGTCATTCTGGCCGTCCTGCATCGTACAGCTTCCAGGCCGCCTGGAGGGCCTCCCCCTGTTGCGTGGCGAAGCCCAACCGGTTCAACACCGCCTCCAGCGCCGCCAGCGTTTGCAGCACGCAATCTTTGCGCGCGTTGTAGCCCATGGTGCCGATGCGCCAGATCTTGCCCTGCAGCGGGCCGAACGAGGTGCCGATTTCGATGGCGAAATCGTTCAGCATCATCTGCCGCACCTGCTCGCCGTGCACCTGCGGCGGGATCATCACGCCGAGCACGTTATTCATGCGGTGCTCGAGATCGCCGAACACCGCCAGCCCCATGCCTTGGATGCCCGCCAGCATCGCCGCGCCATGCAGCCGGTGGCGGGCAATGGCCTGATCCAGCCCTTCCTCGAGGATCACCCGCGCGCATTCTCGCGCCGCGAACAACATGCTGGTGGCTTCGGTATGGTGATTCAGGCGTTCCGGCCCCCAATAATCCATGATCATGCCGAGGTCGAAATAGTTGGAGTAGATCATCTCGTCGTCGCCGTCGGCATGTTCGGCGGTGCGGATCCCCTCCTCCACGCATTTGCGACGACGCACGATCTCTTCAAACTGCGGGCTGAGGGTGACCGGCGAACTGCCGGAAGGGCCGCCCAGGCACTTCTGCAGCCCGGCGGAGACCGCATCCAGCCCCCAGGCGTCGGTCTCCAGCGGGTTGCCGCCAAAGGACGCCGTCGCATCGGTATAGAACAGCACGCCGTGGCGGCGACAGATATCGCCCAGCTCATGCAGCGGCTGCAGCATGGTGGTGGACGTGTCGCCCTGCACCGTCAGCAGCAGACGCGGGCGCACCCGCTTAATCGCGTCTTCGATGCGATCGGCGCTGAACACCTCGCCCCACGGCGCGTCGATCGTGTGTACCTCGGCGCGACAACGGCGGGCAATTTCGCACAGCAGATGTCCGAAGCGGCCGAATACCGGCACCAGCACCTTATCGCCCGGACGAATGGCAGAAACCAGCAGCGCCTCGATGCCGGCGCGCGAGGTGCCGTCCACCAGCATCGTCCAGCGGTTTTCGGTGCGGAACAGCGCGCGATACAGCGCCATGACCTGATTCATGTAACCGGTCATTGCCGGATCGTACTGGCCGATCAGTTGGCTCGACATGGCGCGCAGCACGCGCGGATCGGCGTTGATCGGCCCCGGCCCCATCAACAGGCGCGCCGGCGGGTTAATCTGTTCGAACTGCGGAGTAGTTAGCATGTTATTTCCTTACCAGCTTAATAACTTGTCATTTTATTTGCCGAGATCAGGCTTCTGACAACCCGCGCACAGAAGCGATAAACTGTTTCAATTCCTGCGTTTGCGGATTGGCGAACAGCGTGCGGCTATTTCCCTGCTCCCACACCTTGCCCTGGTGCATGAATACCACCCGGTCGCCCACCTCGCGGGCGAAGCTCATTTCATGAGTGACCAGAATCAGCGTCATGCCCTCTCGCGCCAACTGTTCCAGCACCTTCAGGACTTCACCCACCAGCTCGGGATCCAGCGCCGAGGTGATCTCATCGCACAGCAACACCTTCGGTTTCATCGCCAGCGCCCGAGCGATCGCCACCCGCTGCTGTTGCCCGCCGGAAAGGTTGGCCGGCGCGTAATGCATGCGCTCACCCAATCCCACCTTGTTCAGCATCTGTTCGGCCAACTCGCGGCACTCGGCAGCGCTTTTTTTCAGCACCCGGCGCGGCGCCAGCATCACGTTTTCCAGCGCCGTCATATGCGGGAACAGGTTAAAGTTCTGAAACACCATGCCAATCGAGCGGCTGATTTCACGCGCCTGCGAATCGCGTTCGGTGATGGTCATGCCGCCCAGTTTGATGCTCCCTTCCTGATACCCTTCCAGCCCGTTGATACAGCGCAATAGCGTGCTTTTACCAGACCCGCTGCGGCCGATGATCGAGACCACCTGTCCCATGTCGATATCCAGATCCACGCCCTTCAACACATGATTCTGACCGTAATATTTTTGAACCTGATTAATGGTGATGATCGGCATGGCATTTCTTCTCCAGATAATGGCTGTAACGCGACAAGGGATAGCACATCAGGAAATAGCCCAACGCGACCAGACCAAACACCTTGAAGGGCTGATAAGTCACATTGTTCAGCATGGTGCCGGCCTTGGTCAGCTCGACGAAGCCAATGATCGACGCCAAGGCGGTGCCCTTGATCACCTGAACCGAGAAACCGACGGTCGGCGCAATGGCGATACGCACCGCCTGCGGCGTGATGACGCGCATCAGCGTCTGCGCGAAACTCAGCCCGAGACAACGGGCTGCCTCCCACTGACCTTTCGGCAAGGCGGCGATGCTGCCGGACCAGATATCCACCAGAAAAGCGCTGGTGAATAGCGTCAGCGCCAGCGCGGCCGCGGTCCATGGGCTGACGTCGACGCCGAACAGCGCCAGACCGAAAAACGCTAAAAACAGCTGCATCAGCAGCGGCGTGCCCTGAAACAGTTCCGCGTAAACGCGGACAAAACGCATTGCCCAGCGGCGCTTGCTCAGGCGCATCAACACCAGCGGCAGCGCCACCAGCGTGCCGCCGAAGAACGCCGTCAACGACAGCAGCAGCGTCCAGCGAGCCGCCAACAGCAGATTGCGCACGATGTCCCAATCGGTAAACGTCAGCATCAGTTTCGGCTCCCTAAAAAACGCCGCCCGGCGGCCAGCAACAGTTGACGCATCAACAGCGACAACAACAGATAAAGCAGCGCCGTCACCAGATAGACTTCAAAGCTGAGGAAGGTGCGCGACTGGATCAGGTTGGCGGCGAAGGTCAGCTCTTCGAACGAGACCTGCGACACCACCGAGGATCCCAGCATCACGATGATGCACTGGCTCACCAACGCCGGATAAATACGCTGCAGCGACGGCGGCAGTACGATGCGTAAAAAGGTCTGGCTGCGGCTGAGCCCCAACACGCGTCCCGCTTCCCACTGCCCCTTCGGCGTGACCTGAATGCCGGCGCGAATAATTTCGGTGCTGTAGGCGCCAAGGTTGATCACCATCGCCAGCAGCGCCGCCTGCCCGGCCGTCAGTTTCCAGCCCAGGCTCGGCAGGCCGAACACGATGAAGAACAACTGCACGACGAACGGCGTGTTGCGCACCACTTCGACGTAAACGCCCCAGAGGCGGCTCAGCGCGCCGGCCCGGCCGCTGCGGATCGCCGCGCCGCAAATGCCCAACGCAACCCCCATCAACGTCGCCAGCGCCGTCAGCGCCATCGTCGTCAGTAACCCCGCCAACAGCTCAGGCATGTAGGGCCAGAGCGCGGAGAAATTCAGCTGATAGGTCATCCGCCGCTCCCGTTATGCGCCAAAACCATCGGGCAGCGGCGCCTTCAACCATTTCTCCGACAGGCCATTCAGCGTCTTGTCCGCCAGCGCCTGTCCAATCAGCGCATCCACTGTGGCTTTCAAGGCCGGTTCTCCCTGGCGCAACCCCACGAAGCACGGCGAATCTTTCAACATGAACTGGGCGGCCGGCGCCTTGCCCGGATTCTGGCGCGCAAGGGCGCTCACCACCATGTTACCGGTGGCGATGTACTGCACCTGCCCGGAGAGATAGGCCGACAGCGTCGTGTTGTTATCCTCATAACGCTTGATCTGCGCCCCTTTAGGCGCGCCGTCGCTCAGCACCATATCCTCCACCGCGCCGCGCGTGACGCCGACGGTCTTGCCATCGAGCTGCGCCATGTTCGCCAACGCGCCGTCTTTCGGACCAAAGACCCCCAGGAAGAACGGCGCATAGGCGCGGCTGAAGGCGATGGTCTTTTCACGCTCCGGATTTTTGCCCAGGCTGGAGATCACCAGATCCACTTTATTGGTCTGCAGATAAGGCACCCGGTTGGCGCTGGTGACCGGCACCAACTGCAACTTAAGTTTCATCTTATCGGCCAGATAACGCGCCATATCGATGTCATAACCCTGGGGCTGCAGATCGGTGCCCACCGAGCCGAATGGCGGGAAATCCTGCGGCACCGCCACGCGCAGGACGCCGCGCTGCCGGATCTCCTGCAATTGATCCGCCTTGGTCGGCGCGGCCTGCGCCAGCAAGGCGATCCCGGTGAAAACCGTCCACAGCGTTTTTTTGATGTTCATAGCGTATCCCCGATGGTGAAAAGATGAAACAAAAGATTCTTACACCACAACCTCTGCAACTAATGTGCCAATCGAAAATACGTCGAACCCATGCCTTAACTGGCGCTGATTAACGAGAAAAAACCTGCCGGCCTCAGCGGGCCGGCGACGGAGAAAGGGAAGGCAGGCAGGCCAGAGCTGCACCAAAAATGTGCATCAGCACCAAAAAAGCGCCGGTTAGCGCGGTTCCAGTTCGTCCAAATCCTGATACAGACCGGCAATATGATGAATACGCGATCGCCCCTGCTCCAACATCTCATGCAGCAGGGCGTTGCTGAGCAGGTTACATAAGCTCATGGCGGCTGAATAGCTGTCGAAGGCGGAGACGCTGTCCAGCGAGGCGGCCAAATGCCAGTCCGCCAGCGGGATCAGCGCCTGCGCCTGCGGTTCGCAGATCAACAGCGTCGGCACCCGGCGAGTTTGCAGCTGCGTCAGTATCGCCTTGAGCTGACGCGGCCGGCGCCGAAACGCCACCACCACCGCCATATCCTGCGGCGCGAGATCGACCAGCTCCTCCGCCAGCGTCTGGCCGGGCTGCGGCATCAGCAGCACCCGCTCCCGCACCTGCATCAGCTGCTGACGCAGATGCATGGCTATCGGATAGCTGTTGCGAAATCCCAGCAGCGCGACCCGCCGCGCCCGCGCCAGCGCGGCGATCACCGCGCCGAATTGCTCCACATCGAGATGGCTCACCCAGTGCGAGAGGTTAGCCATTTCCTGCTTGTAATGCCGCGCCAGCAGCGTATTGCCCTGCACCGCATGCCTCTCGTCGGTCACCGGCATGCCGCTCTGGCGCAGGGTGCGCAGCTCAGCGCGCATGTCCTTGTAGCTGCGATACCCCAACCGCTTGAACAGCCTGCTGACCGTGGCTTTAGAAACCCCGCTCAAGCGCGCCAGCTCGGCGCTGTTGTAACTGATCAGGTCATCGAAATGATCGAGGATAAAGTCGGCGACGCGCTGTTCCTGCGGCGCCAATTGCGGATATTCGTTGCGCAGGCGTTCATCGAAGGGCTGCATCATCACTCTCGCTGTAACTTTTGTTTCACCGGAACATAGCACGCCCCGGCCCCTCACTGACAAGCAATTAATCGTCCTGATTAAAAGTGGAACGCCTCTTGCTTCTGTTATCCAAACGCTCACCTCAGACAAGGGCAGAAACATGATTAACAGCAATACCGCGCCACAGGGCATGGCGGTCACGCCACACCATCTCGCCAGCGAAAGCGCGCTGGCGGTGCTGCGCGAAGGCGGCAACGCCATTGAGGCGATGGTGGCCGCCGCCGCGACCATCGCCGTGGTCTATCCGCACATGAACGGCATCGGCGGTGACGGTTTCTGGCTGATCGTGCCGCCGCAGGGCGAGCCGCTGACCATCGACGCCAGCGGCGCCGCCGGCTCGCTGGCGACGCCGGCGCTGTACGCCGGAGAAAGCCGCATCCCGCAGCGCGGCCCAAAAGCGGCGTTGACCGTGGCCGGCACCGTCGGCGGCTGGCAGGAGGCGTTGGCCTATTCGGCCGAACTGGGCGAAACGCCGCTGCCGCTGTCGCGGCTGCTCGCCGACGCCATACGCTACGCCGCCGACGGCATTCCGGTCACCGCCTCCCAAGAGGCGGCGACGCGCAGCAAACGCCACGAGCTGGAGGAGTTCGCCCCCTTCGCCCGCATTTACCTGCCGCAGGGAAAGATCCCGCTTGCCGGCCAACGATTCTGCCAACCGCAGCTGGCCGATACGCTGATCGCACTGAGTGAGGACGGGCTCGACAGTTTTTATCGCGGCCCGCTGGCTGAAAGCATGGCGGCGGACATGGCGATGTTGGGCATGCCGCTTACCGCTCAGGATCTGGCGAGTTATCGGCCATGCCGCCGTCCTCCGCTGCGCCTGGAACACCAAAAAGGTGAAATATTCAATCTGGCTCCCCCGACCCAAGGGCTGGTGTCGCTTGCCATCCTCGGGCTGACCGACCGCCTGCCGCTGGTCGGACAGAGCGAAGGCGCCGTGGTGCACGCCGTGGTCGAGGCCACCAAGCTGGCGTTCGATCTGCGCGACCGTTTCATCACCGATCCGCGCCACATGACGCAGGATCCGCAGGCGCTGCTGGCGGCCGACCATTTGGATAGGCTGGCCGGACGCATCGACGGCCAAAAAGCGGCCGACTGGGGCCAGGGCAAAGGCCCCGGCGATACGGTCTGGATGGGGGTGATGGACAGCAGCGGGCTGGCGGTCTCCTTCATTCAGAGCATCTACCACGAATTCGGCAGCGGCGTGGTTCTGCCGAACAGCGGCGTCCTGTGGCAAAACCGCGGCGCCTCTTTCAGCCTGGACGCCGATCATCTGCTGGCGCTGGCGCCGGGCAAGCAGCCGTTTCATACGCTGAACCCGGCCGCCGCCCGGCTGTATGACGGACGCACGCTGATCTACGGCTCGATGGGCGGTGACGGCCAGCCACAGACTCAAGCGGCGTTATTCGTGCGGCATGTGGTGCAAGGGCTGCCGCTGCAGCAGGCGATCAGCGCGCCGCGCTGGCTGCTGGGGCGAACCTGGGGAGAAAGTTCGGACTCGTTGAAGCTTGAGGGGCGCTTTAACGCGGCGACCCTCGACTATCTGCGACAGCGCGGCCACGCCGTTGAACTGCTGCCGGCGTTCAGCGAAACGGTCGGCCATGCCGGCGCCATCGTACGCCACACCAACGGCATGTTCGAAGGCGCTTTCGATCCACGAAGCAACGGCAGCGCCGCCGGCTTCTGACTCTCTTGTTTATCGGGATCGCTTATGAACAATCAACACGCCGTCGATTGGGCGGCCTATATCCACCAGATGGAAACCGTGCTGGCCGTTGAACTGGACGATGTCCGCCGCCGGGAACTGTTGAAACAGATCGAACGCATCGCCGCGCTGGCCGAACCGCTGATGGCCTTACCGCTGGATCCGCGCCAGGAAATCGCAGGGGTATATCGCCCATGAACCCCTTAAGCGCCCTGTCGCTCGCCGAGATCCGTACGGCCCTTGAACGCGGCGCGCTCTCGGCGCGCGAGATCGTCCGGCATACGCTCGATCACATCGACCGTCAGAATCCCGCGCTGAACGCCTTTACGCACATCACCCGGGAACGCATGCAAAAAGAAGCCGATCGCCTCGACCGTTCGCGCGCGCTTGGGCAAACGCTGCCCGCTTTGGCCGGCATTCCCTATGCGGTAAAAAACCTGTTCGACGTCGCCGGTGAAACCACGCTGGCCGGCGCCCGCTTGTTCAGCGAGCGGCCACCGGCCGGCCGCGACGCCTGGGGCGTCTCCCGGCTGGCGGATCAAGGCGCGTTGCTTTGCGGCATGTTGAACATGGACGCTTACGCCTACGGTTTCACCACCGAGAACAGCCATTACGGCGCCACCCGAAACCCGCATGACCTCGGACGCATCGCCGGCGGCTCTTCGGGCGGCTCGGCCGCAGCGGTGGCTGCCGGCCTGGTGACCTTTTCGCTCGGCAGCGACACCAATGGCTCAATACGCGTGCCCGCCTCGCTGTGCGGCATTTATGGTCTGAAACCGACCTTCGGCCGTCTTTCGCGCAGCGGCAGCCAGCCGTTTGTCGACAGCCTGGATCACATCGGCCCGTTCGCCCGCCGGGTGCACGATCTCGCGACGGTGTATGACGCGATGCAGGGCATCGACGCCGGAGATCCGTTCCAGAGCGATCGGCCGATTACCCGCACCGAAACGTTGCTGACGCAGGGCAGCCAGAACCTGCGCTGCGCCGTGTTAGGCGGCTATTTCCTGCAATGGTGCAATGATGACGCCAAAGCCGCAGTCAACCAGGTGGCGCAAGCGCTGGCAGCCAGCGCCGAAGTCGAGCTGCCGCAGGCCGAGCTGGCTCGATCGGCGGCCTTTATCCTCAGCGCCTCAGAGGGCGGCCATCGCTATCTGCCGCAGTTGCGCAGCCAACCCGAACGCTTCGAGCCACTGTCGCGAGAACGACTGCTGGCCGGCGCCATGCTCCCCGCCACCTGGTATTTGCAGGCACAGCGCTTTCGTCACGCGTTTCGCCGGCAAGCCGCGCCGCTGTTCAAGCACTGGGACATTTTGATCGCCCCGGCGACGCCATGCAGCGCCACGCCGATCGGCCAGGAAACGATGCGCATCAACGGCGTCGATCTGCCGATCCGCGCCAGTATGGGCCTGCTGACGCAGCCGATTTCCTTCCTTGGCCTGCCGGTCGTGACGGTTCCTTTGAAAAGCGCATCCGGTCTGCCGATCGGCCTGCAACTGATCGCCCCGCCGTGGCGCGAAGATTTGGCGCTGCGCGCCGCCTATGCGCTGGAATGCGCCGGCATCGCCACTTGCGTCTGCAAACAGGAGTAATCAATGAACAATGAACATATCGATCGGCCGGCGGTGCTGGCGGAGGTCAACGCCGCCTTTTACCGCTATGAGCAGGCGTTAATCAGCAATGACATCGATGTGCTGGACGAGTTGTTCTGGCACGACGCGCGCACGGTGCGCTATGGCGCCACCGAAAGCCTCTACGGTATCGACGAGATCCGCGATTTTCGTCAACGGCGCCCGGCCAACGGACTGGAGCGGCTGTTGGAAAACACCCAAATCACGACTTTTGGTGAAGATATGGCGGTGGCCAGCACGGAATTTCATCGGCCGGGCAGCAATCGCAGGGGGCGGCAAATGCAAACCTGGGTCAAACTGCCCTGTGGCTGGCGCATCGTAGCGGCGCACGTCAGCCTGCTCGACGCGCCTTAGCCTTCACAGGGCTCCAGGCGGTAGAACCCATGATGCAGTCGCGCGGCGACAGCGGCCGACTCAGCACCAGTAGGCCATAAAGTTAACGGTAGCGCGGTCCAGATCGCGTTCGCCGATCAGATAACGGCGCAGGGTTTTCACCGCCGAAGACTCGGCCGCCACCCAGGCATAGAAAGCGTTGCCGCCCGCCGCCCGCTCCCACAACACCTCATCGCTCAGGCTGCTTTCCGCCAGAGACTGCGCTTGCGCGCACGCCGAAGCGGGAATATCCACCCGCTGGCGCACCGCTTCCACCAGCAACGTGCCGTGCGCCAACTGGCGGCCCACATCGCGCGGCAGCCAGTAAACCTCGGCGAACGGGAAGCGGGTCAAATCCAGGCAATCCCCCGCCTGCGGCACTTCGAAGAACGCCTGCACGCGCGGCGGATTGGTCTGCTGCGCCAATTGCTCCAGAATGCCCATCGCCGCCGGCACGGCCGTTTCATCGGCGATCAACAGCGCCTGCTGCAACTGCGCCGGCGGCGCCCATTCGTAGCCGCCGCTGTCGCCGTCGAAGTCAGCGTTGGGGGCGACGGTCTGGATGGCATCACCCGGCTCGGCGTGAGTCGCCCAGGCGGAGGCCGGGCCGTTCACGCCATGCAGCACGAACTCGACGTCCATCTGATTCTGCTCACGGCGCAGCGCACGCAGCGTATAAGTGCGCATCACCGGGCGTCGCTCTTTGGGGATCGCCATGTAATCGCCATACCAGTCCGGGCTATTGGCCAACTGCGGGATCTGGCCGTCCGCCGCCGGGAACAGCAGTTTGATGCGCTGATCCGGCGCTTCCAACTTCATCCGATGAATATCCGCACCTTCAAACACGCAGCGCACCAGCGAAGGTGAAATCAGCGTTTTGCTTTTCAAGGTGATATCAAAAATTCTGTAGCTGGCGGACATGTTCTCGATTCTCCGGCAACGGCTGTCGCTTGAACGTATGGCCGATCGGCTGCCGTGTTGACGGCGTGGGTTGCTCGATCGCGCAGCGGGTAAAATGTTAATAAAACTAATTAATTACGTTAATGTATCGCAAAAAATCATATCATGATTTTATTGATAACAAGAAACGTTATTGATAAAAGAATCATTCTCAAAAAATAACGCAATAACAATATCACCTGGGAAATAAATAACGATGAAACGCAAACACCTTTGGGTTTTGAATCCTTGTCTGCTGGCGATGCTTGCGCCAACGGCTTGGGCAGAAGATCAGAAAGCCGGCGCCGAAGAGCAGATGGTGGTCTCCGCCAGCCGTTCACACCGCAGCACGGCGGAAATGGCGCAGACCACCTGGGTGATCGAAAGCCAGGAGATCGAACAGCAGGTTCAGGGCGGCAAAGAGATCAAGGACATGTTGGCGCAGCTGATCCCCGGCATGGACGTCAGCGGCCAGGGCCGCACCAACTATGGCATGAATATGCGCGGCCGCTCGATGATGGTGATGATTGACGGCGTGCGCCTGAATTCATCGCGCAGCGACAGCCGCCAGTTGGATTCGATCGATCCGTTCAATATCGATCATATCGAGGTGATTTCCGGCGCGACCTCGCTGTACGGCGGCGGCAGCACCGGCGGCCTGATCAATATCGTCACCAAAAAAGGACAACAGGAACAGCAGGTCGAGTTGCAGGTCGGCGGTAAAACCGGCTTTGGCGGCCATAACGATCACGACGAGAACGTGGCGGCGGCGGTCAGCGGCGGCAACGACAATGCCTCTGGGCGCCTGTCCGTTTCTTACCAGCGCTATGGCGGCTGGTATGACGGCAAAGGCAATGAGGTATTGATCGACAATACCCAAACCGGCCTGCAGTATTCCGATCGCCTCGACGTGATGGGCACCGGCACCCTCAACATCGACGATCATCAACAGCTGCAGCTGACCACCCAATACTACAAAAGCCAATCCGACGGCGATCACGGCCTGTTCCTGGGAGAGAACTTTGCGGCGGTGACCGGCAATGCCAAGGCATATAACAGCGGTAACTTAAACTCCGATCGCGTCCCCGGCACCGAACGACATCTCATCAACCTGCAGTATTCCAACACTGATTTCCTCGGCCAGGATTTGGTGGCGCAGGTCTACTACCGCGACGAAACGTTGACCTTCTACCCGTTCCCGACGCTGGCGGGCAAAGCGCCGAACTATTACGTCAGCAGCATTGGCGCTTCGCAGCAAAAAACCGATTTCTACGGTGGCAAGCTGACGTTAAACAGCAAACCTGTCGACGCACTGACGCTGACTTACGGCATTGACGCCGAGCATGAAAGCTTCAACGCCAACCAGCAGTTCTTCAACCTGGCGAAGGCTCAGCAGTCGGGCGGCATGACGCTGGAGAACGCTTACAGCACCGGCCGCTACCCGAGCTATACCACCAGCAACCTGGCGTCGTTCCTGCAGGCCAGCTACGACATCAACCCGATCTTCACCCTGAGCGGCGGCGTGCGTTATCAGTACACCGAAAACAAGATTGATGACTTCGTCGGTTATAACCAGCAGCAGGCAATCGCCACCGGCGCCGCGACGTCCGCCGACGCTATACCGGGCGGGAAAACCGACTACAACAACGCGCTGTTCAATGCCGGCCTGCTGGCGCACCTGACCGAGCGCCAGCAAACCTGGTTCAACTTCTCTCAGGGCTTTGAGATCCCGGATCCGGGCAAATATTACGGTAACGGCACCTACGCGTTGAACGGCGGACATTACCAGTTGCTGAAGAGTGTCAACGTCGGCGACTCCAAGCTGGAAGGCATCAAGGTCAATGCCTACGAGCTGGGCTGGCGCTATACCGGCGATAACCTGCGCACGCAAATCGCCGCCTACTACTCGCTGTCCGACAAGAGCATCGCCATCAACAAAACCGACATGACCATTAACGTCAATGCGGATAAGCGGCGCATCTATGGACTGGAAGGGGCGGTGGACTACTTCTTTGAAGACAGCGACTGGAGCGCCGGCACCAACTTCAACGTTATCCGCTCCGAAACCAAGGTCAACGGCGAATGGAAGAAGCTGGTGGTCGATACCGCCAGCCCATCGAAAGTCACCGCTTATGTCGGCTGGGCGCCGGGCGACTGGAATCTGCGTTTACAGTCGCAGCAAACCTTCGACGTGTCGGACGATGGCGATTACACCAAGGCCAATTCCACCCAGGGCCGCAAAATCGATGGCTACAACACCCTCGATTTCCTCGGCAGCTATACCCTGCCGGTAGGGAAAATCAGCTTCAGCGTGGAAAACTTGCTGGACAAGGAATACACCACCGTTTGGGGCCAACGCGCGCCGATCCTGTACAGCCCGACCTACGGATCGCCTGAGCTGTACAGCTATAAAGGCCGCGGACGCACCTTCGGCTTGAACTATTCGGTGTTATTCTGAGAATAAGGGGCCGGTCTGCCGGCCCCGTTCATTGGGCCGCGCCGTTTTTCAGAGAACGGAAACGACGAAGCCCTGAGTTATCGCTAACTCAGGGCTTCTGAATAGTGGCGGAACGGACGGGGCTCGAACCCGCGACCCCCTGCGTGACAGGCAGGTATTCTAACCAACTGAACTACCGCTCCGCGCCATTCCCTCTTGCGGGGGAACGAGGCGCATATTACGGACGCCTCTCGGTTCCGTCAACGCCTTTTTCTCCGCAAATGAACCGTTTGCACAGTTTTTCAACGAAGATTCATCCGGTGAGGTTTTTTCACGCAAAAACGCCGTTATTCCGCCGGCGCTCCGCGCCACAGGCAGCTACCGCCCTTCTTCGCCACCAGATCCAGACGCGCCTCATGCGCCTTCACTTCTTCGTCGCTGGCGTAGACCACTTTCATCGCCGTCGCCGGGCGGACAATGCGCTGTATTTCTTGCGCGGCGTCATTTTGCTGGGTATCCCCCTCCATCTGGAACGCTATCGAGGTCTGACCGCCGGTCATCGCCAGATAAACTTCCGCCAGGATCTCGGCATCGAGCAATGCGCCGTGCAGCGTACGCTTGCTGTTGTCTATCTCATAACGGCTGCACAAGGCATCGAGGTTGTTGCGCTTGCCCGGGAACAGGCGACGCGCCATCAACAGGCTGTCGGTGATGGTGCAGAAGGTCTCGGTCTTCGGGATGCCCTGCTGCAACATGCGGAATTCGTGATCCATAAAGCCGATATCGAACGCCGCGTTATGGATCACCAGCTCGCCGCCGCGGATAAAGTCGAGGAATTCCTCGGCAACCTGATCGAAGGTCGGCTTGTCGGCCAGGAAGTCGTCGCTGATGCCGTGTACGCCGTAGGCTTCCGGATCCACCAGCCGATCCGGCTTGATGTATACGTGGAAGTTGCGCCCGGTCAGGCGGCGGTTAATCACCTCCACCGCACCGATTTCGATGATGCGGTGCCCTTCGTAGTGCACCCCAAGCTTGTTCATACCGGTAGTTTCGGTATCGAGGACAATCTGTCTGGTGGTTGTAGAGATCATATTGCAGTGCTCACAGCGCTCGTTTATGTCAGACTTGGCTTTTATAAAACTGATAGGAAGAGTCTACCAGAGATGCTCAAACAGGTAGAAATTTTCACCGACGGCTCCTGCCTTGGCAACCCCGGCCCCGGTGGCTACGGCGCGATACTGCGCTATAAGCAGACGGAAAAAACCTTCAGCGAAGGATTCCGTCTGACCACCAATAACCGCATGGAAATGATGGCGGCGATCGTGGCGCTGGAAGCGCTGACCTTGCCCTGCGCCGTGACGCTCAGCACCGACAGCCAGTACGTGCGCCAGGGCATCACCAGTTGGATCCATAACTGGAAGAAACGCGGTTGGAAAACCGCCGACAAAAAACCGGTCAAAAATGTCGATCTGTGGCAGCGGCTGGATCAGGCCATTCAGCGCCACGAGGTGAAATGGGAATGGGTCAAGGGCCACGCCGGCCATCCGGAGAACGAACGTTGTGACGTGCTGGCGCGCGAAGCGGCCGGTAAACCGACGCAGGAAGACGTCGGTTACCAACCGGAAGCCTAAGGCAGCTTGCGATAGCTCTTGGTCGCGCCCACCGCGCGGCTGAGAGACGGCTTTCTCGCCCCCAGTTTCATCGGCGTAGGCGTCAGCGGCAAGGTGCGCTTACGCGCCACAATCACGCTCATGCAGCCCAGCGCCGGCAAATGGGTGCATAAAAATTTGCCGCCCTTGCGGTGCCACGGCAGTACGTGAAAACGCGCCTGGTGCAACACCTCGTAATTCAGCAGGCTGAGCCAATCCAGCAGCCGCATCTGGGTAAACATGCGGCTGACATAGGGCTGGCGACGACGCAACCCGGGCGCCAGCTTGCCCAACCCCAGCAGGCTGAACGGATTGAAACTGCTGATGACCAACCAGCCGTCGTCGATCAACACCCTGTCCACCTCACGCAGCATGCGGTGCGGATCGTCCGCATAGGACAGCGTATGCGCCAACAGGCAGGCATCTACCGACTTGGCGGCAAACGGCAGTTGATAAGCGTCGGCGACCACCTGCAGCCCCTCCCCCTCCAGCCCTACGTTAACCTGATGGGAGATTGCGCATTTATCCGTGGCTAGCTCGGCGCTGAGCATGCCCATCTTCAACAGATGGAAACCGAACAGCTTGGGCCACCAGGGTTGCAACTGCCGCTCGAGCGCTTCACGATAATACTCCCCCCACGGCAGCTCAGCCCAGGACTGCGGGCCGGTGAGCTTTTGTAGAGTATGGGCTGGTTTCATGATTTATTATCTTCTTTCAAGCCGTTGCCAACGAGAGGTACACCATGAATCTTATCAGCATTCCCGCCTTCCAGGACAATTACATTTGGTTATTGGATGACCGGCAGGGGCGCTGCATTATCGTCGATCCGGGTGAAGCGCGGCCGGTGCTCGAGGCGCTGCAGCGCCTGCAACTGGCGCCGTCGGCGATCCTGCTGACCCACCACCACCACGATCACGTCGGTGGCGTGGCGCAGATTGTCGCACAGTACCCTGGCCTGGCCGTCTATGGGCCGCAGGAAACCGCGGACAAAGGCGCCAACCACATCGTCCATGACGGCGACACCTTTGATATCGATGGCCGCCAATACAGGACTATCGCCGTTCCCGGCCATACGCTGGGCCATGTGGCATTCTATAGTGCCCCTTATCTGTTCTGCGGCGACACCATTTTCTCCGCCGGCTGCGGCAGGCTGTTTGAAGGCACCGCCAAACAAATGTACGACTCATTTCAACAACTCGCGCAACTTCCCGATAACACCTTAATTTGCTGCGCGCATGAATATACTCTTTCAAATCTTAAGTTTGCGCGGGCTATTTTGCCGGAAGATCGAGAGATTGAAACATATCAACAACATGTTGAAGCGTTAAGGGCAAAAGGCCAAGCCAGCGTGCCGACCACATTGCAATTAGAGCGCAAAATTAACCTATTTTTACGTTGCCATGACACTGATTTACAAAAGAAATTAGGCTTTAATTCACCACCAAAAAGCCTTCATTCAGTTTTTTCCGAATTACGCCTGCGGAAAGATAACTTCTAAGCTTTTAGTTGTGTTATTTGGCGAAGCAAAGTATTATTGCTCGTCTTTTAAGCAACTACATTGACACACACATGAAGGCTAAAGCGATATTTCTCGCCTCGGTCTTGCTAGTGGGTTGCCAGTCGTCCAGGCAGGACGCACCGGCGCCAGAACAGCATGCACAGAGTTTGTCTTCGGCTGGTCAAGATGGTGAAGCAGGAGAGTACACAGCAAATGGCCGAGCGAGCTCGGCGCGGTGGTTGGATAACAACAGTCCCGCCGCGCAACAGGACCTGTGGAACTTCATTAGCGACGAGCTGAAGATGGAGGTTCCGGAAAATTCCCGGATCCGTGATCAGAAAAGAAAGTACTTAAAAAGTAAGAGCTATCTCCACGATGTAACATTACGGGCAGAGCCGTACATGTACTGGATAGTCGGGCAGATTAAGAAACGTAATATGCCGATGGAACTGGTACTGCTACCCATAGTGGAGAGCGCTTTTGACCCACACGCCACGTCAAGTGCCAACGCCGCAGGGCTATGGCAAATCGTGCCGCAAACGGGTCGCAATTATGGTTTGAAAAACAATCAGTGGTATGACGGCCGACGCGATGTCGTCGCCTCGACAACCGCTGCGCTTAACATGATGCAGCGCTTGAACCGCATGTTTAACGGCGACTGGTTACTGACCGTAGCCGCCTATAACAGTGGTGAAGGCCGCGTGATGCAAGCGGTGAAGGCAAACAAACGCCAGGGTAAGCCAACCAATTTCTGGGCATTGTCGCTTCCGCGTGAAACGTCAATCTATGTCCCGAAAATGCTGGCGCTGAGCGACATCATCAAGAACAGCAAGAAGTACGGCGTGAAACTCCCGAAAACGGATGAAACCCGTGCGCTGGCGCGTATCGATGTCGGACAGCAGATCCAGCTGACTCAGGCGGCTGAGATGGCTGGGCTTTCAGTCACCAAGATGAAAGCGTATAACCCAGGCTACAAAAAAGGCGTTACGGCACCCAACGGGCCCCATTACATCATGGTTCCCAAAGGACATGCCGAGCAACTGAAAGACTCGCTGGCCGATGGCCAGATCGCCGTGACTCAGCCAACGACGCAGTTGGCGAAGAACAGCGGTTTGACCGGTGGCAGTTCGTATAAAGTGCGCTCCGGCGACACCTTATCGGGCATTGCCAAACGGCTGAACGTTAAGACCAGCGATTTGCAGAGTTGGAACAACTTACGCGCCAAGAGCGCCATAAAAGTTGGGCAAACCCTGCAAGTGGCCAGCAATACTGGCAGTAACAGCAGTATCACCTACCAGGTTCGTAAAGGTGATTCGCTCGCCAGTATCGCACGTCGTCACGGCGTCGATATTAACGACGTGATGCGTTGGAATTCAACGCTCGCCAAAGGCAACCTGCAGCCAGGTCTGAAGCTGACCCTGTTTGTCGGCAACAAGCTAACGCCGGATACTTAAATGTTCGGCACAAAAAAAGCACCCTTCGGGGTGCTTTTTTATTAGCTGCGATTCACCATACCGGCGAGTCTTTCTCCGGATGAAACTCCACCAACAGCGGGTTGTGATCCGACGCGCTGGTCACCAGCACCGACGCCTCCACCACCCCCAGATTGCGGTAAAATACGAAATCCAGTGGACGACCGAAGGCCTTGCGGCGATGGTCGTCGGTGAAACTCACCTCGCGCAGCGCCATCTCTCCGGCGAAGTCATACAGCGCATTGATGCGCTTGCGGCTCCAGGCGTTGAAGTCCCCGGCCATGATCACCGGCCCCCGGTGACTGGCGATCTGTTCGCCTATCGGCCCCAACTGCTTGCTGTAGACGTCGACGCCCAGGCTAAAGTTCACCGCATGGATGTTCACCACCATCAACAGCTCGCCGTTGTACAGCGGATAAACGGTGATCAGGGCCGACTTGGACAGCCGCAGCAGCGGCTCTCGCTCGCGCAGCGGGCAACAGTAAACAGGATGAGCGGCCGCCAGCGTCATCACGCCGGAAGGGTGCTGCGGTAGCACAAAGGCCGGCACCTGATCGGCCGCCAGATAGTTGGCGGTAGCATAGCTCACCAACTCTGGCGTGGTTTGCGCCTCTTGCAACAATACCAGCTGCGCGTCTTTGCCATGGTTCTTCAGCACCGAAAGCCAGTCGGCTCGCTGCTGTTTGAAAATATTCCACACCATAACGCGCAAGGCGCCGGTCGTCGGCAGCGCCGCCCCTGGCGGCAACGGCTGGTTAACGGCGCCAGGAAAGATTCGCTCAACTGGCTGACCTGCAACATACCTCATTGCATAAGTTCGTTTCGGCACGCGATTCGCCTATTACCCATTAACATGAAAACTGGCGATGAACACTCGCCAACGATGAATTGATTATACGCCTACCCTGCATAGAGGGCATGGCTTTTGCGGGCATCACCTTTTCAGTTATAGGGGCCGCCTGCAGCGATTTCAATCTTCTGACGGTATAGCTGTGTAAAGGTGAGGGGTAATAGGTGAAAAATGCGAAAAGGCCCGCAAAATGCGGGCCAGGCAGCAAGGGTTTTACGAATTAAGCCGTTTGCAGCTGAGACTTTTTATCCAGGCGGCCACTGAGGCTAACCAGCAACAATGCAACCACCACGATCAGCGCGCCAATCCAGGGGGTCTGCGCCAGCCCCAGTGAGGCAACAGTCTGGCCGCCAATCACCGAGCCGAGCGCAATGCCGATGTTGAACGCCGCGATGTTGAGACCGGACGCCACATCCACCGCATTTGGCGTGTATTGCGCGGCTTTCTGCACCACATACACCTGCAGCCCCGGCACGTTGCCGAAAGCGAACACGCCCATCACAATCACCGTCAGCAAAGCGGCAATACTGTGGCTGGCGGTAAACTGGAACACCAGCAACAAAACGGCCAGCGCGGCAAAGATAAAGCTCAACGCACGCACGGCCCCATGACGATCGGCCAGCTTGCCTCCCCAGATGTTACCCACCGCCACCGCGACGCCATAAGCCAACAGTATCCAGCTCACGGTCGGAGCAGAGAAGCCGGCCAGTTCCTGCATCATCGGCGCAAGGAAGGTAAAGGTCGTGAAGACCCCGCCGTATCCCAATGCGGTAATCGCGTAAATCAGCAGCAGACGAGGATGAGTCAGCACTTTCAGCTGTTCCCGCACGCCGGCGCTGCCCTGGTTCTTGATATTGCTCGGCACCAGAATAATGCTGGCCAGCGTGGCGACAGCGCCAATCAGAGAAACGGCCAGGAAGGTCTCACGCCAGCCAAACTGCTGGCCGATGAACGTCCCCAGCGGTACGCCGGTCACCAGCGCCACCGTCAGGCCACCAAACATGATGGCGATGGCGGAGGCCGCCTTCTCTTTCGCCACCAGGCTAGTGGCGATAGTGGAACCGATAGAGAAGAACACGCCGTGCGCCAGGCCGGTCAACAACCGAGCCACTACCAGCGATTCATAACTGGGTGACTGCCAGGCTAGCAGGTTGCCGAGAGTGAACAGCACCATCAGGCCAACCAGCAGCAGTTTGCGCGGTATACGGCTGGTCAGGGCCGTCAGCACCGGCGCGCCAATGGCTACGCCGAGGGCATAGATAGTCACCAGCAACCCAGCGGACGGTACAGTCACTCCCAACTGCTCCGCGATAGTCGGAATCAACCCGACAATCACGAACTCGGTCGTGCCGATAGCAAAAGCGCTGATGGTTAAGGCAAGTAATGCGAGTGGCATTTTTTACTCCGAAATAGCATTCAAGTTGATGACGGCTATTATCGGCCTATGCTTAAATGATAAAAATGCTCAAAATTTCAAATTAACTTTGCCATTGGAGCAAAAATGAAAGCAAACTCAGACGAGCTGATCACCTTTGTCACCGTCGTGGAAAGCGGCAGTTTCAGTCGGGCGGCTGAACGCCTGGAACAAGCGAATTCCGTGGTTAGCCGAACGGTGAAAAAACTGGAAAGCAAACTGGGCGTTACGCTGCTCAACCGCACCACGCGCCAAATCAGCCTGACTCAGGAAGGAGAGAATTACTTTCGCCAGGTGCAGAAGGTACTGAACGATATGGCCGCGGCAGAAAATGCGCTGATGGAAAGCCGTCAACGCCCGCAAGGCCTGCTGCGCGTCGACGCGGCAACGCCGGTGGTGCTGCACATGCTGACGCCTTTAGTGGCGGAGTTCCGCGAACGTTATCCTGAAATGTCGTTATCGCTGGTGTCTTCGGAAAACTTTATCAATTTGATCGAGCGAAAAGTGGATATTGCGATCCGCGTAGGCGAACTGACCGATTCCACGCTGAAAGCGCGCAAACTGATGACCAGCTACCGGCATGTGCTCGCCTCCCCCGCCTATCTGGCGCAGCACGGCACGCCGCTAACGGTAGAAGATCTTGCACATCACTGCTGCATCGGCTTCAACGACCTGCCCAGTTTGAACCGCTGGCCACTGGCTTGTTCAGATGGCAGCCAGTTGGAAATCGCTCCCGGCTTGACCACTAATAGTGGAGAAACCCAGCGCCATCTCTGTCTGCATGGCAACGGTATCGCCTGCCTGTCGGACTTTATGAGCGACGAAGATATCAAACGTGGAGATTTGGTTCCGATTCTGGTGGAAGCGACACTGCCGGTCGCCATGCCGATCAACGCGGTTTATTACAGCGACAGCGCCGTTAGCAACCGTCTGCGCAGCTTTATTGATTTTGTGAGTGAATACCTGAAACGATAAAAAAGGCGCCCTGATGGACGCCTTATGCTAACCACTGCGAGGAAAGATTAATCCCAGTTTGGCGCCAGGCCTTCCGGGCTAACCAGACGGCCGTTGCACTCCAGTGCGGCGATCTGCGCCATATCTTCGTCGGTCAGCGTCAGTTGCTGTGCCAACAGGTTGCTCGCCAGGTTTTCACGTTTGGTCGAGGAAGGAATAACTGCATAACCCAGCTTCAATGCCCAAGCCAGGACAACCTGTGCAGGAGTTGCATTGTGACGAGCGGCGATGCTTTTAATCGTTTCATCCTGCAGTGCTTTGCCATAGGCCAACGTCATGTAAGAGGTGATGGCGATGCCGTGCTGCTGCGCGAATTCTACCACCTTGCGGTTCTGCAAGAACGGTGACAGCTCGATTTGGTTGGTGGCGATTTCATCGGCGCCAATCGCGTCAATCGCTTGCTGCATCAAGTCGATAGTGAAGTTAGATACGCCAATTTGGCGAGTCAGCCCCAGCTTTTTCGCTTCCAGCAACTCAGCCATAAATTCGGCAACTGGCACTTCGTCGTTGGGTGACGGCCAGTGGATCAGCGTCAGATCAACGTAGGAGGTTTGCAGTTTTTTCAAGCTTTCTTGCAGGCTTGGGATCAGTGTGCCTTTCGCCAGATTCGCGATCCAAATCTTGGTGGTGATGAACAGGTCTTCACGTTTCACGCCGCTGGCAGCGATAGCCTGGCCAACAGCCGCTTCATTTTCATAGATCTGCGCGGTGTCGATAGTGCGATAGCCCAGCTCAAGTGCAGTGCTGACAGAATCGATAACAACCTGATCCTGAAGGCGGAAAGTACCTAAACCAAATGCAGGGATGCTCATAATGTTTTCTCTCATTAACAGGTAGATGTGGTATGAGGAAGATTATGGCAACTTTTTTATTGATCAAAAACGCCTGGTTCGGCATAAGACTTTTGATCTAAAGGCAATAATATGGAGAAAGGCGAGGCGGTAAAGAGGAACAATTCCAGTCTGAAAAGCGCAAAATGCAGATATGAAAAAGCCCTGAGTCGAAACTCAGGGCTTATCAAT